>NZ_CP040640.1:0-2347500 GCF_006970545.1 Agrobacterium sp. T29 | reverse complement strand
CCCGCTGTCTCCAACATAGACTCAGTGAAATTGAATTCCCCGTGAAGATGCGGGGTTCCTGCGGTCAGACGGAAAGACCCCGTGCACCTTTACTATAGCTTTACACTGGCATTCGCCAAGGCATGTGTAGGATAGGTGGTAGGCTTTGAAGCAGGGACGCCAGTTTCTGTGGAGCCATCCTTGAAATACCACCCTTATCTTCGTGGATGTCTAACCGCGGTCCGTTATCCGGATCCGGGACAGTGTATGGTGGGTAGTTTGACTGGGGCGGTCGCCTCCGAAAGAGTAACGGAGGCGCGCGATGGTTAGCTCAGACCGGTCGGAAATCGGTCGTCGAGTGCAATGGCATAAGCTAGCCTGACTGCGAGACTGACAAGTCGAGCAGAGACGAAAGTCGGTCATAGTGATCCGGTGGTCCCGTGTGGAAGGGCCATCGCTCAACGGATAAAAGGTACGCCGGGGATAACAGGCTGATGACCCCCAAGAGTCCATATCGACGGGGTTGTTTGGCACCTCGATGTCGACTCATCGCATCCTGGGGCTGGAGCAGGTCCCAAGGGTATGGCTGTTCGCCATTTAAAGCGGTACGTGAGTTGGGTTCAGAACGTCGTGAGACAGTTCGGTCCCTATCTGCCGTGGGTGTAGGAATATTGACAGGATCTGTCCCTAGTACGAGAGGACCGGGATGGACGTATCTCTGGTGGATCTGTTGTCCTGCCAAGGGCATAGCAGAGTAGCTATATACGGAATGGATAACCGCTGAAGGCATCTAAGCGGGAAACCAACCTGAAAACGAGTGTTCCCTATCAGAGCCGTGGAAGACGACCACGTCGATAGGACGGGTGTGGAAGCACAGCAATGTGTGAAGCTTACCGTTACTAATAGCTCGATCGACTTCTTCGTTCCCATTGAATATGTTCATCAAGCCAAGCTTGATGACATCATCTTCTGTCCTCACGGGCCAAAGGCCCTGCGGACGGCGCGCCAAACGATTGGCGACGGACTAGCGTCCTGTATGGCTGCCTAGCTCGATCTCGAGCAAGGCAGGCAAACGGACAAGTCAGAGAAAGACGTGTAAATTAAATAGAGCCTTGGCTCTCCAGCTTCTCGAACAACAGTCATGTGAAAACATGAACTAGGTTGCTTTGGCCACCTGGTCCCTCATATCAGAGGTGACCGTATGGCCGATTGGCGTCCCCCGTGAGCGACAAGCGAACGGGATAAGGCATGCCAATCCAATAAAGAGCAACATATGTTCATGCGTCCCGCATGAACATATGTTGCGTTTTGCCGACCTGGTGGTTATCGCGGGGCGGCTGCACCCGTTCCCATTCCGAACACGGCCGTGAAACGCCCCAGCGCCAATGGTACTTCGTCTCAAGACGCGGGAGAGTAGGTCGCTGCCAGGTCTGCAAAACGCAACACAAAATCTTCTCACTCACAAAAGGGCCACAAAGCCCAAATCAAAAGGCCGCAAATGCGGCCTTTATGCTATAATAAAACCAAACCTATTTTGCAGACGCAAAACCGGATAACGCGGGGTGGAGCAGCCCGGTAGCTCGTCAGGCTCATAACCTGAAGGCCGCAGGTTCAAATCCTGCCCCCGCAACCAAAATTTACAAGACTATCAAAGGTCTCCGGAACAACGCGGAGCCCTTTTTGCATTCGATGTGGTTGCCCACAACATCAATCACCCTACCTACGCCACGGCTAACTCCATCTTCGGCATTGCCATCGATCCCAAAACCGTGATGATGCACAATCATTCCACTTCGGATAAAAACAGCCGTGACCGCTGATCCCTTGCATATACTCAAGACTGTCTATGGCTACGCTGCATTCCGCGGAAGGCAGGCCGATATCATTCGGCATGTAATGGCGGGAAACAATGCCTTCGTTTTGATGCCGACGGGCCTTCCGACAGGTCCGATCTTTGCCAATGGCACCGCGGGGCAGCTCTAGGATATGCCGGATCGAACTCTCTGCCTGACCGCCGTGTTTCTGATGATCGGCTGCTTCGCGTTGATTGCTTCTAAAGCGGTTGCTGCGCCAAAGCGGGACGATCAAGTCCGTACCGATGTCGGTGGATTCAAGCTTAATAGCGTCCTGGTTGAGACTGGTCGGAAGCCAGACTTGCCACCAATCGTCTTTATTCATGGCGCCAGCGCCAGCCTTTACGATCCGATGTTCTCGTTTCGGACAAAGCTGCAGGAACGGGCCAAGCTGTTGTTCGTCGATCGTCCGGGTCACGGCAATTCCGACGTCGGTGGTGAGCAGAACATTTTGCCCGACGGTCAAGCCGACTCCATTGCCGCCCTCATGCAGGAGCGAGGCATCAACCGCGCTATTATTGTCGGTCACTCCTTCGGGGGAGCAATTGCCGCGTCCTTCGCCGTTCGCCATCCGGATATGGTCTTAGGCCTCGTCTTCCTGTCTCCGGCGGTCTACCCATGGAATAGCGGGATCGCCTGGTACTACGAGGCCGCCAGCGCCCCGATCACAGGCACTCTATTCAGCGCTCTTATCGTGCCACCTATCGGGCTTATGACGATCGATAATGCCACGAAAGGCGTCTTTGCTCCGAACCCGGTTCCCGCCGACTACATCGACAAGACACGTGCCCTGCAAGCGTTGCGGCCGCTCGCATTTCGGCACAACGCGAGAGAGGTTGCGGCTTTGAGCGATTGGGCCAGAGCGGCTTCGGTGAATTACCACAAAATCAAAGTGCCTACGGTCATCATCACTGGTGATACTGATAGTATCGTCTCCCCTGAGGTCCACTCCCGTCATCTCGCCCGCGATATTCGTGGTGCTCGTCTGATCGTCGTGCACAATCTCGGGCACAAGTCGGATTTCGTCGCCAGCGATCTGGCAATCGCGGCGATCGAGACGGTTGCGGGCCGCAAGTCGGACCTCAACGCCGTAAAAAGGGATGTCGAGCAGAGGATAGCACGTGACGGCAAGGATTGATGTCTGGCAGCGGCGCTGCCAGTGGGGACTATCCGGCGTCTATGGTCTCGCGGGCATTCTGCATCTCGTCCTGCCCAAACCTTTCCTCGGTATCACGCCTGCCTGGGTTCCTGAGCCGGAGGCCGTTATTTTCCTGACCGGTCTGTGTGAGATTGCCGGTGCGGTCGGACTTCTGGTGCCACGGCTGCGGAAAGCCGCCGGCATTGGCCTGGCACTTTATGCAATCTGCGTATTCCCGGCCAATATCAAGCATGCCATCGACAGCCTTGGTGCAGCGACTGTTTCGCCATGGCAATGGTCCTACCATCTCATCCGATTGCCTTTGCAGCCTTACCTGGTGTGGTTGGCGCTCTTCGCGGGAAACATCGTCGTCTGGCCATTCAGGCATGGCGAAAAATAACTTTGATATCGTCTGACGAAATTCGCAAAGTTTCATCGTCGGCGGATGCCTTCTGAAGGCCAGGGAAAGCATGGGCACCATCACGCTCACCGACGAAATGGGTGTGTTGCGCACGTGACGATCGCCGACGTCAAACAATCCAACGGCGTCATTTATGTCATCGACAAGGTTCTTCTGCGCAAGATGTGGTCCGGGGTCATTCCATCATCAGAAAGGCCGGCGACACTTGAGGGCCGGCCTTTTCAGTTTCATCGTTGAACGTCTGCCGAATTACATGTTCGGCAGAACGGCGATGTCTCGCACTTCGTTGTCGAGCCCTGTGATCGGGCCGACTTCGGTTGCCGCGCCGGTTGCGAGGTTAACCGTGTAGAGCGTCTTGGATGCGGCGAGATAGGCTACGTTCTTGCCGTCCGCCATGCCCTGAATATCAAAGGCATAGGCCGCAGGCTTATCTTTGAGGCCGAGCTTGCCGATTGCTTTCAGCGTGCCGTCATTCGGCTTGGTCTGCTGGATCAGCGCGCCGATCGTGGCATCGATATTATACATGGCGGTCTTTTCAGGCTTGCCGACGGAGTTGGTATAGGCAGCAGCGACGATGTTCGGGGTCTCGCCCTTGTGCATGTCGCCCTCCTCGAAGGCAAGCACACCGTCAACCGTTACAGCGCCAGTATCCGGGTGGACGCGATGGTTGGTCGTTCCGGTCATGAAGCGCAGCCGATCGGCCATAGGGTTGAAGTCGACCACGACAGGGGCTTGCGTCATGGTCAGCATCTTGTCCATCTTGGCAACATCGGTGGCGACGCCTGTTTCGAGATTGATCGCGACGATGCGATGATCCGGGGTGATGCCGATCACCGTCTTGTTGCCGGGGCGGAAGTCGATGCCGACAAGCTTGTCGACGCCAGTCACGTCCATCTTTTTCGTCACCGCCGGTTTCTCCGTATCGAAGATGACGAGCGTCCTGTCGCCGGTCAGGCCGAGGACGGGGGCCGCGAATGCGGTCGATGCCACTGCGATGGAAGCAGCGGAGGCAATCAGTGCGAAACGAATGATCTTCATGTCTTTCTCCCGTGTTGAACCGTTCGGAAGTCGTGTAGCGCTCGGCTCTCGACGCTTCCTGAACTGAAGACACGCCAGCCATGCCGTTTGGATGCAGCCTGCGAAAAAATAATTTCGACTTGCATCCATTCGTCGATCCAGCGGGTATAGCTTTCAAAGCCGACAGTCTTCTTCGTCGGTGTTGGGAGAAGGTATTGATGCTGATGGGCTCTACGCCGGACGATCTCGATACGGCACTCGCTGCCTGTGCCAAGGGTGATCGCAACGCCCTGCGTCTGATCTTTGATCGGGAGGCGGAACGCCTGATCGCGGTCGCCGAGCGCATTGTCCGGCGTCGTGAGCTTGCCGAAGAGGTGGTGCAGGACGCCTTCATCCGGATCTGGACCCATGCGCATCAGTACAGGGCCGATCACGGCTCCGCCCGAGGCTGGATCTATGCCATCGTCCGCAACCGGGCACTTAATCTCCTGCGGGACGGAAAACGCGAGCATACAGTCGAGGAGGTGGAGGCCCTGCGCGAAAGCGAGCAGGCGGATGAGGTCATGGCGGCGTGGCACAGGCTGGACCGCAATTCCCGGCTCTACGATTGCCTTGGCGGTCTCGATGAGCGCAAGCGGAGCGGCATTCTTATGGCCTATATCGGCGGCTACTCGCATGGCGAGATCGCCGGGAGGCTGCGCATTCCGCTCGGTACGACCAAATCCTGGATCAGGCGTGGCCTTGCAGTTCTCAGGGAGTGCATGGCATGATCTACGATCGCAAGGATATCCCTGCTATTGCCGATGAATATGTCCTGGGCCTGATAGAGGCCACGGATGCTGCGGAGCTTGAGGTTGTCATGGAAAGCGATGCTGAACTGCGTGCCGCAATTGCTGCCAGCCGCGAGCGCTTCCTGCCACTCGACATGAGCGTGGCACCTGCTACCGTCACCGAGCAGCTTTGGCAGCGCATCGAAGCGGCCTTGCCGCTCCAGGATCATACCGGCGTTATGCCTCTGATCTCAAATGCCAATGACAACCGCAGGAACGGTTGGCGAATGGCCGCGATCTCGGCCGTCGCCGCCGCCTTTTTGCTCGCGATCGGTCTCGCTTACAGCCTGACCCGGACGGTGGAGCCGCTAGTCGTTGCGGTTCTAATCAATGATGTTGGGGAGGTGCAGGCCGTCGTCGAGGATTTCGGCAACGCGCAGGCGACGATCCGTATACTGGCCGATTTCAACATCCCCGGGGATAAGACGATCCAGGTTTGGACCCTGCCGTCCAAAGACACAGGGCCCGTATCGCTTGGCCTGATCGACGGTGCGCGCTCGGCGCATCTGGCTGTTCCGGAATTGCCAACACCAAGGGGGGACCAGCTCTACGAGATCACCCTGGAAGACGCTGGCGGATCTCCAACCGGGCGCCCCACTGGACCGATCCTCGCTAAGGGCCTCGCGAAATTGCTGCGATAACAATCGCGCCAGATATCTCCGTTTGGTGCCCGTATGGTAGCTTAATATTTTGATGATGTGAGTTATAGAAAGGATGGCTATAACTCATGTGACGTGTGTACTGGCCTGCTTACCAGGCAACCTCGTAGATACTGGCGGCATCCGATAGCGACATGGTACGCGGGTTGTTGACCAGCAGGCGGGTCTGCTCCATCGCACTTTCGGCGAGCAGAGGAATTCCCTCCTTTGGAATTCCGACATGCCTCAGCCTTACGGGAAGATTAAGGCGCACTGGCAGCATCGTTAGTCCGTCGATGAAACCGGAAAGCCGTCCGTTCTGATCGGCAGGCTCAAGGTGAGGAAAGAGACACGGTGCCAGCTCCGCGTAGGCATCACCACACACCGTCGCGTTGAAGCGCAAGACGTGCGGCAGTACCAGACTGTTGGAAAGACCGTGGGGAACGCCGTAGCGGCCTCCGATCGGATAGGCGAGAGCATGAACGGCGGCGACAGGCGAATTAGCAAAGGCCTGCCCCGCCAACATTGCACCCAGCAGCATCGACTGTCTGGCGGCAAGGTCGGTTCCATCCTCGACGGCGATCGCGATATTCGCTCCGAGAAGCCGCAGGGCTTCTTTGGCAAGGGCACGGGAAACGGGATTGTTGTTTGCACTGGCGGACGTGAATGCCTCGATGGCGTGGACCATTGCGTCAATTCCCGTCGCCGCGGTCACGGCGGGAGGAAGTCCGATGGTCAGGTTCGCGTCGAGAAGCGCCACGTCTGGCAGAAGTACGGGTGATACTACGCCCTTTTTCTGGTGTTCGCCCGTGGTGATGATCGAAATCGGTGTGACTTCCGATCCGGTACCGGCCGTTGTCGGCACGAGCGCCAGCGGCAGACGCTCCCCCGTCACCTTGCCAACGCCGTAGATAGTGTCGAGCGCTTCGCCGCTTTTGGCAATAAGCGCCACAAGCTTTGCGACATCGAGCGACGAGCCGCCGCCGATGCCCAGCACACCGGTTGCGCCAAACGTCACCGCCTGTGCCGCAGCCTTATGGATGATGGCTTCCGGTGGATCAGCGACAACGCCGGTGAAGATCGATGTTTCGGCGCCGGCTTCTGTAAGACTGGCAAGCGCCGGCTGAACGAGCCCTGCCTTGACGACCCCATCGTCCGAAATCACCAGAACGCGCGGACCGAGCATGCTCCTCAGCTCCGAAAGCTTTGCGATACAGCCCGGTCCCGCAATGATCTGCGGGACGGTTGCGAATGTGAATGCGGACATCCTGCCGACCTTTTACTGATGCCATTTGACGAGAGGCTGATAATGATGCGGCTGACGCATGACAACAAGGTCTTTTCGCCGGACGATGTTCGTTGGATAGGGCGTATCGAGATTGGTGGTGTTGACGGTCGCACCGGCAATCCCTTCCTCGTCCAGTATCACCGATTCCTGACGCGGAAAGGCAAAGGAGTCCGGCCCGAACACGGCACTCTTGCCCAGATATCCCCGTGGCTCATCAAGTACATTGGCGAAGGCGAAATAGACGTTGTTCTCGCCGCCGCGAACCCGCAGAGCGTGCCAATGAAAGGGGTCTGCTCCCTTCGGGATGGGATAGTTGTGCGGGATTTTTGTTCCCGCATGGCTGCCGGTGAAGGTACCGGCAATTGCTGAAGGGCAGGCCACCAGATCGCACCCCATAAGCGAGAGCGAACGAATGGCTTCCGGATATAGCGCGTCGTGGCCAATCGCCAGGCCCACTCGGCCGATGGCAAGATCGTATATTTTCCATTCGTCGCCCGCCGTTGCCCAAGTGTCGGCGACGCCCAGATGCGTCTTGCGATAGCTTCCCACCAGCCCCTCGGGACCGACGAGCACTGCTGTGTTATAGACTTTGTCTCCGTCCACCTCGGCAAATCCGGCGACGAGATAGAAGCCGAGCTTCATTGCCAGGCGCACGAAGGCGGAGACCGTCGGGCCTGAAAGCGGTTCCGCCCGGGTGTGGGGAGCCTCAAGCCCGGTCAGCGACAGTTCCGGGAAAACCAGAATGTCCGGCGCTGTCGTCGCCTTTGCTTCTGTGGCCAGTGCGGTGATGCGGGCGATGTTGTCTGCGATCACGGAGGAGGGGGCGAACTGGGCAACGGCCGCGCGCGATTTGCGCCCGCGCGGGATGGGCTGATAGCCATAGAGGCGGAAGTAGTCGCCCGGATTCCAGGTGAAGCTGTTGGTCATCATGTTCATGTAAAGCTCGGGCCGGCGCGATTTGAAGACCGGTTCGCTCAAGACTTCGCGGCGGCGTGCGCGGGCAAGATCGACCTCGCCATAGGCGATCCCGTCGCCTGTATCGATGGATGCGGCAACCGTTCCGTCGGGCTCGATCAGGCAGCTTCCCCCGGAAAACTGCACGGTTCTCTCCAGCCCCCACCGGTTGCTTTCGATAAGATAGCAGGCGTTTTCAAAGGCACGGTTGATCCAGTAGGGCGCCGGCGCGCGTTCCTGCAGCCAGTTGGATATGTGGCAGATGATGTCCGCACCGGCCAGAGCCTCCAGCCTTGCCGTCTCGAAGAAGTGCAGATCCATGCAGACCAGCATCGAAATCCGGCCGATCTCCGTTTCGAAGACCTCATGGACGATATCGCCATTGGCGGCCCATTTGGGCTCGGCGATATAGGGATGCGACTTGCGATGCCGACCGATAACGCCATCGGGACCGATCAGAACGGCGGTGTTGTAATAGAGATCGCTCGCCGGTTCGACTTCCGGCATGCCGATGACGATATAGCAGCGGTGTCTGCTGGCAATGGCCTGAAAAACATCGGTTGTCGGTCCGGGAATGGCTTCCACGAAAGGCTTTACTTCGGCCCTGTCAAACCAGCAATAACCTGTCGTGCCCATTTCCGGCGTGACGATCAGGCGTGCACCTGCTTCTGCCGCTTCCTCGCAAAGGGCGGCCAGCCGCGCGATATTGCGCGCCTTTTCGAACATGGTCGGCTCGAACTGGATGGCGGCAGCGGTGTAGCTCTGTGTCGATGTCATGATGGTCCCCATTTTCTTTACCAAGGATTTCAGTCCGTTTCAGACAGCCATATGCCGATGAACAAGTGCATCGGAGAGCGTGTCGATGGCGCCCGCCGCGACCACGGTTCCCTTCTCCAGCATGGCGAACTGGTGAGATGCGTGCCGCGCAAATGCGACGTTTTGCTCAACGAGAATGATCGTCATGCCGATCTCGCGATTGAGCCGTATAATGATCTTTTCGATCTCCTCGACGATGGAGGGCTGAATGCCTTCGTTTGGCTCATCGAGAAGCAGCACTTTCGGATCTGCGGCCAGCGCACGTGCGATGGCGAGCTGCTGTTGCTGGCCGCCTGAAAGCACGCCACCCGGTCGATCGAGATTGGCCATCAGATACGGAAAAAGTTCGGGCACCAGCGCAGGAATTTCGCGTTTGCGATCGGCACGCGCAAAAGCGCCCATCAGGATGTTTTCGCGGATGGTAAAATCGGGAATGATCTCCCTGCCCTGGGGGACATAGGCGATCCCCGCCCGTGCTCTCATATGCGTCGGGGCGGCGGCGATATCTTTTCCCTGCAGATGTATTTCACCCGTCACCCGGTCGGTCAGCGCCATCAGGGTTTTCAAAAGGGTCGTCTTGCCGGTGCCGTTCCGGCCGAGGATGCTCGTCACCTTGCCGGCCGGTACATCGAGGGTGATGCCGTGCAAGATGTGGCTGCGGCCGTAATAGCTGTGCACGTCTTTCAATGTCAGCATCAGGATATTCCTTTCGAGCCGAGATAGGCTTCCCGGACTTTCGGATTGCGCTCTATATCCCCGACGCTTCCTTCGGCCAGAACCTCTCCCAGATGAAGGACGGTGATGCGCTCGGCGATTTCACGCACGAACCCCATATCGTGTTCGACGACGAGGATCGTATGTCGGCCCTTGAGATTGTTGATGATCTGCGCCGTCTTGTGGGTTTCGGCCTGGGTCATTCCCGCTGTTGGTTCATCCAGCAAAACCACCTTGGGGTCCTGCACGATGAGCATGCCCAGTTCCAGCCATTGCGTCTGGCCATGACTGAGATAGGCGGCCGTCGTCTGCTGTTCCGTTTCAAGCGCCGTGAGAGCAAGCACGTCATCGACGCGCCTCGCTTCCGCCCGCGAAAATCCGAAACGGAGATTTGCAAGCACCGATGGATTGCGGCAATTGGCCACCTCCAGATTTTGCCGCACGGTGAGATCGCGAAAAATGCTCGGAATCTGGAATTTTCTGCCGATTCCGGCGCGTGCGATCTTATGTTCGGGCCAATTTGTGATGTCGGTGTCGTAGACGAAGACCTTGCCCTGCGTACTGCGCGTCTTGCCGCTGACCAGATCCATCAGGGTCGTCTTGCCGGCGCCGTTCGCGCCAAGCAACACACGCAACTCACCATCGCAGATGGTGATGCTGACATTGTTTACAGCTCTGAACCCGCCGAAATCGACACCGAGACCGTCGAGGGTCAATGCGATTGCACTCATATCACGATGCCTCGCTCTGTTGTTGCAATGATGAAGACGCCGCACCCGGTTTGAGCCTGCGGATAAGCTGTCGCAGCACATCATGCGCGACGCCGCCGAGACCACGCGGCATGAACAGGACGACGAGCACAAAGATGAGACCGATGATTGCTTTCCATGCTTCGACAAGGGCTTCGGTCTCGCTGACCTGAGCTTCGATCATGTTGATCAGGATCGCGCCGATGCAGGCGCCGAGCAGGGAGGAACGGCCGCCGACGGCCGCCCAGACGACCATCGTCACCGAGAAGGATAGATCCATGAAGGTCGGAGAGGCGAACTCCGCAACGACCACATAGAGCATACCGGCAACGCCGGCGATCCCGGCTGAAATGGCAAAGAAGAACACCTGGTAGAGCGAGACGTCGAAACCGAGATAGCGGGCGCGAACATGATCGTCACGGATCGCTTGCAGGATCATGCCCGCGCGGGTTTCCACGACAAGACGGGCGGCGATGAGTGACAGCGACAGGCATATGGCGCACAGATAATAGGTCGCCCTGCTGTAGGGATCGAACTCTATGCCGCCGATCGTCAGCCAGCCAAGATCTGTCAGGCCGTTAAAACCGTTTGTCACCGGTTGAGCATCGACCACGACGAGACGTACGAGCAGAACAAGCGCCAGAGTGATGATCGAGACGAATACGCCGGAAATACGCTTGCGAAAAACCAGCATGCCGAGCGCGCCGGCGATCACCACGGGAAGCACAAGGCCGAATACGAGACCGACAGACTGGCTTTGAAACGGAAGCCAGAGGAAAGAGCCCTTGTTGATACAGCACAGTTCCGTGGGTGCACCGGGTTCGGCGTTCCAGAGCATGAAATCAGGAACGGGCTTGTCGGAGCCCTGTTGCAGACTGGTCAGGCTCGACAGTTTAAGAGACATGGCGAGCATGTAGGCGCCGAGACCGAAAAACAGTCCCTGGCCAAGGTTGAGAATGCCGGCATATCCCCATGTCAACGCGATGGCGACGCCCAGCATGCCGTAGACAAGATATTTTGAAATACGGTTCAGCCAGAATTCGTCACCGAAAACGGGCGCCGCAAAAAGTAATGCTATGAAAATGACGTAGGCGGCGATCTGGAATTTTCGTTGGATACTCATGTCAGCGCCCCTTGAACGAAAACAGCCCGCTGGGCTTGACGAGAATGACGAGGATGACGACGCCGAAAACAACCGCCCGCGCTAGAATGTCGTTCGTGCCGATGGCCACCAGCGCATTGACCTCCCCCAATAACCCCGAAGACAGGATGGTGCCGAACAGGCTGCCGACGCCGCCCGTGACCACGACCATGAAGCCGTCAACCACCATCGTCGTGCCCATGTCCGGGAAAACGGTCTTAAAACCGGACATCATGACGCCGGCGACGCCCGCAAGACCGGACCCAAAGGCGAAAGTCATGGCGTTGACGCGTTTCACGTCGATACCGCAGGCTGCGGCCATTTTCGGATTGCGGATGATCGCGCGAACCTGCATGCCTGCCGTCGTCCGATAGAGAATGAACCACGTCACCAGCGTCAGCGCGGCGGTAACCGCGATGATGAAAGCGCGGTAAGCATTGATCTCCACGCCCGCAAGGCTGAGGGTACCCTGCAGATACGAAGGCACGCCGACGTTTTGCAGGCCGGCTCCAAGGCCTTCGATATGAATGCCGAAAAAGGAAAGGCCGAATTCGAGCCTCACGGCCTGCTGCAGAAGGATGGCGATGCCCCAGGTAGCGAGAAGCGTATCCAGCAAACGACCATAAAGTCGCCGCACGACCAGCCGCTCGATCGTCAGGCCGAGCAGCGCGGTCACGATGAACGCCAGCGGTATCGCGAGCAGCAGGCTTGTCTTGAGCCATATGCCGGAGAGGACGGCGACATAGGCGCCGATCATGACCATTTCGCCATGGGCCATGTTGATGACGCCCATGGCGCCGTAGGTTATGGCGAGACCGAGCGCCACCAGAAGAAGGATGGAGCCGAGACTGAGGCCGATAAAAAGAATGTCGAGCATGAAGCCACCGTTCGTGAGAAGGGCGGGTCGGGTTTTCCTGCTTCGTGCCAATCCGAAAGCGGATTGGCGCCGCGCAGAAGAAAAGCGCAGATCCGCCTTGCCGAGACATGGTCCCGCCAGGCATGGCTGGCGGGACAACGCGGAGGATGGGTCAGCCCTTGAGTTTTGCTGCGTCGAGACCCTTGGCGGTGCAGAACAGGTTGCTCTCCGTTTCGCCATAAGCCGAATAGGGAAGCGGCTTGATCGGTGCCGGATAGGCGTTGACCACCTTGCTCTGGCCGTCCGGCTGCCACTGTCCGATGCGTGGCGTCAGCCAGCAATGCAGGTTGTCGGGGTCGGTCGTCACCTTGCCGCCGGGCGCGTCATAGGTCTGGCCGCGAATGCCGGCCCGGATCGCGTCGGCCGACAGATCGCTGGATTTTTCGACTGCCTGCTTCCACAGAAACACCTGAAAATAGGCGGCCTCCAGCGAATGGTATGTCACGGCCTTGGGATCGTTGACGAAGGTTCTGAAACGGTCGATGAAGCTTTTGTTCGCCGGCGTTTCAATCGACATGAAATATGGGAAAGAGGTGTAGCTGCCTGCCGCGTATTCAGCCCCCATGGCCGCGATCTCGATTTCGGAAGTTACTGTCGCGCAGATTGGGATAACGTCCTGCGAAAGGCCCTGGTTCTTGAATTCGCGGTAAAAGGCGATGATCGAATCGCCGACCACGTTGGAAAGAACCACGTCCGCGCCCGATTCCTTGATCTTGCTGACCATCACGGCCCATTCCGAGTGGCCGAGTTCCAGATATTCGTCCGCTACCCATTCCGCGCCGGCTGCCTCGATCAGTTTTTTGGAAACCTTGGCCATCTCGCGCGGATAGACGTAGTTCGAGCCGACGATGAAGAACTTCTTCTTGCCCAGTTTCTCGACGATCCAGGGAATGTAGTTGGAGAGCTGTTGGTTCGGAACGGCGCCGGAATAGACGACGTTGCGCGAGCACTCGAAGCCTTCATAATGCGTCTGATAGAACAGCATCGCGCCGCGCCGTTCGAAGATCGGCAGCACGGCCTTGCGGCTGGCGGATGTGTGGCAGCCGAATACGGTTGAAATCTTGTCCTTGAGGATCAGCTTCGAAGCTTTCTCGCTGAAGATCTTCGGATCGGAGGCTCCGTCTTCAACGACAACCTCGACCGGACGGCCGAGAACGCCGCCGGCCGCATTGATCTCGGCCACGGCCATCATGACACCGTTGGCGAGAAGTTTTTCGGCGACGGAAAGCCCACCCGTCTGGGAGTAGAGTGCACCGACCTTGATTGCGTCGGCTGCAAAGGCCCGGCTGCCCAGCGCGGGCAGGGCGAGTGCGGCGGAAGCGGTGGCTGCGGTTTTCAGAAATTCACGTCTGTTGAACACCATCTTGGTTCCCCTTTTTTGATTGGCGCACGCAGTGGCACTGCCCGGTTCAACAGCCAGGCTTTCATGCCGACAAAATGTTGGAAGGCTGACGACACTGTCAGCAGACAACAAAAAACCCGCTAGGCCTGTCACAGCCTGCGGGCACCTTTGCCATCACAGCATCACGGCCTCGCCGCGTGCAACAGCGGCACATGGCTTCGCAAAATGAAGGGATGTGCCGGAGGTGTTCCTTTGAAACACATGAAAAACTAATCATGTTTTTGGGGATGGCGCAAGAGCTGTTCGGCATTGATAATCGAATTGGCGATTTCATCGATCGGTACGCGCCGGGCCATCGCCTGCTCCCGCATTTCGCGATACGCCTCGTTTTCGCTGGTGCCGAGATTGGCCATCAAAATCGCCTTGGCGCGGGCGAGCTTCTGGTCTCCCAATACCTTGCGTTTATATTTGCGCGCTTCCTTCACAAGCTTTTGGCGCTCCAGCCACAGGCTGCGGGCGATGGCGAGATTGGTCAGCAGACCGAACGGCTTGATCGGCCTCTCGACAATGGCGAGCGCGCCGCTTTCCAGAACGATCTGCAACGTCGAGGGATTTTCGTAACCGACGATGGCAAGCATGGTCGGAGCGGGGTTTGGAAAACACTTCAGCAGACGTTCGATTTCCGGTCGCGCCTCGTCTTCCATAGCAAGAAAGACGACGTCTGTGCCATGCGGCAATTCGGCAGGCACCGGCCAGAGGCAACTGACCGTGCAGCCGATACGGCGCAGGTGATCGACGAGGAACTCTCCCTCCGATGTCCGGGGATGAATGACCAGGACCTTGAGATCCCGCAAATCTCTGAGAAGGGCGAATGACATCGTCGCTCCTTCTCAGACCCGGACGCGATGCGGGAAAGTTTGCGTCAGATCCGGTCGATATTCGCGCATGAACGGATCGGGCGCCACCCGCAGTGACGGATCATAGACAATATCGTAGCCGCCCTGCGCATTCACCTTTGCCACTCTTGGCCACAGATGCGTGTGGTTTGTCAGCCGGTCTATCTTCACCGCGCCCTGTGGAGCATCGTATTCGACCTCATAGAGTGCCGGCAGAAGCTGCTCAAGCCCGTCGCCGCCGGCAAGCTTTAAAGCCGCCGCATAGAGATATACCTGAAAATAAGCCGCTTCGGCTGGCGCAGTTGGCAGCATCTGCTGGCCGTACCGTTGTTGATACGCCGAAACGAAGGCGCGGGCGCGGGGGGTGTCGAGAGAAGCGAAAAAGGGAGCAGCGGTTATGTGCCCTTCCGCCACCTCCGGGCGCATGCGTATCACGTCGGCCTCGCTTGTCGATTGACTGGCGATCGGCATCTTCTGTGCGTTGAAGCCCGCTTCCTTGAACGCCGTGTAGAAAGGAATGATACCGTTGCCAACGATCGTTGAATAAATAACATCCGGCTGCGCTGCGCGAATGTGTCGGATGATCTTGGCGACGTCCTCGTCTTTGAGGTTCAGCGGAACATATATCTCGTCCAGGACCTGTCCCCCCACCTGAAGAAAAAGGTCGCTGATCGTCCGGTTCGATTCATAAGGATAGACGTAATTCGACCCCACAAGAAAAACCCGCTTTCCATAGTGCTTGGTGAGGAAATCGACCAATTGGACGGAGTTCTGATTGGGAGCTGCACCTGTGTAGATGCAATGCCTGGAGTATTCGAACCCTTCGTACAAAGTCGGGTAAAACAGCAAAGCATCACGGGCCTCAATGACGGGAAGAGCGGCTTTGCGGGTGCTCGACATGTGGCAGCCGAAAACGACCCGGACCCGATCTTCGTCGCAAAGTTTGACCGCAAGCTCCCTATAGAGACTGGGAGTTGATTGCGGATCGTAGGCCACGGGCTCTATCCCTCGGCCGAGCACGCCACCGGCTGCGTTAATTTCATCGATCGCCAGCAAGGTAGCAGCTCTCTGGGTTGTTTCCACGGCTCCGGTCACTCCCGTTTCGGAGAACAGCACACCGACCCGCCAGCTTTCTGAATGCATCATCGCCCACCAAAAAATAAAAAAAGCCCCCGCCCGTTTCCGGTCGAGAGCTACCCTGCTCATGGAATATCAGCGGCTCATTTTGAGCCTGCCAGTCAATGATGTCAGTTTCTTTATCTGGTGACAATAGCGGAACGAAGTGTCGTTATGGCTATGTCGGTTCGAGCGTGTTCAAAATTTCAGTTTTTAATTGATGGTATCGCTTCCCACGCAGCCGATGTTCAGCGATGGATAAAGCGCGCTCACCGCATCAACATCCGCCTTTAATTCACGGATCATCCATTCCTTGACCTGCGTGACGATTGGTCGGGCGGGTTTGGTTCGCAGCCGGATAAGATGGCAGCGCCGGCCGGTGACCATCAAGTGTTCGCTTGCTGGAACCAGTGTCCGCGTCCGTAGCCAATGGGCGACGACGTTGAGCCAGCCAAGCGCCACGCCCTGGCCCAGGAGAGCAGCCTGCACGACGATGGCGTAGTCGGAGAAGATCATCGAATTCTGCGGGTCGCTACCGCTGGCCGGTGTGAACAGCGTCGACCAGTTGGGCTGCGCATCGCTTAAATTGATGGTCGTATCCGGCACGCGATCAATATCGTTGCCGGAAATGGCATGGCTTTCCCTGTAACCCGGACTGCAGATCGGCAGCAGGATTTCGGGCATGACGAAAGCTGCCTCGTGATGCCTGTCCGGTCCATCGACGAAGCGCATCCCAAGATCGACGTCGTTGACCGGCCCCGACAGGGCGCCCATCATGAGCTGAAACCGAAGATCGACATTGGGAAATTCCCTTTTGAATTCTGCCATTCTCGGCATCATCCAGTGCGTGGTGAAGCCGGTCGAGACGGAAAGGGACACGGTTTCGATACCGGTTCGGCGATCCTCGATTTCCCGCAGGGCGCTTTCTATTCCGGCGAAGCCTCTGGCGATCGCATCGAACAGCAGCTGGCCGGGTTCCGTCAGCATCACGCCACCGGGCTGCCGAAGAAACAATGTCGTATCAAGATGTTCCTCCAGCCGGGACATCATGCGGCTCACAGCCGCCGGCGTCACGTTCAATTCGTCTGCTGCCCTCGAAAAACTGCCGCAGCGTGCAGCCGCCTCGAAAGTAAAGAGGCCATTCATGGAGGGCAGGGAACGGCGAAGGAATGTCATTACATTTTGTAACATCGCATAGATTTTTTTTCAATTGCTTATCCGCCTTTTGTTTGGTCTCTTTGCTGTCAACGAAGGCGAGAGACCTTCCATGAATTGAGGGGAACGCGACAGATTGGTTTCAGGCCGGCGCAGGGCGTCACAGGCTGAAAATCTGCTCTTCGTTCCGCAAAAACGCGCTGCCATACGTCGGAGCACCACCGAACGTACTGGGATTTTTTAGTGGAATCATATGATTGAGCAGCCAAATACAGAGCGGGTAGGCGTTTCCATCAAAGAGGCGGTCAAGTGCTACGGAACGTTTCGTGCGCTGGACGACGTCAATCTCGATGTCGCTCCTGGCGAATTCGTTTCCATTCTCGGGCCTTCGGGGTCAGGCAAGACCACGTTGCTTGGAATTCTCGGCGGCTTTGTCCAGCCGACATCGGGGTCAATTTGGTTAGGCGATCGGGATATTACATTTGAGCCGCCGCATAAGCGGGATATCGGTATCGTCTTTCAGAACTACGCGTTGTTTCCGCATATGAGTGTGGGCGAAAACATCACCTTTCCGCTAAGGGCGCGGCGGCTGCCGAAGGCGAGCTGGCCGGCGAAACTCAAGGCCGCGCTCGAGATGGTCGAACTCACCGGCTATGAGAACAGGCGTATCCACGAATTGTCGGGCGGCCAACGTCAGCGCGTGGCGCTGGCGCGCGCCATGATCTTCGAGCCGGGCCTCATTCTCATGGACGAGCCGCTTTCGGCGCTCGACAAGCAGCTGCGCGAGACCATGCAGATCGAACTCAAACGGCTGCATAAGCGGCTCGGCGCCACGATCGTCTATGTCACGCATGATCAGCGCGAGGCGCTGACGATGAGCGACCGTGTGGCGATCATGCACAGGGGACGTCTGGTGCAGGTCGATACGCCGGAGCGCCTGCATGACCGTCCCGTCAACGCCTTTGTCGCCCGCTTCATAGGCGAGGCGACCCTGCTTGCGGTTCGGCGCGAAAGCGAAACGGCGGTGCGGCTGGGAGACCGGCTGCTGTACACGGCGCATCGCGTGCCGGAAGGCGAAAACCTGCATCTCGTGGTTCATTCGGAAAAACTCGTGGTGGTGGATGGCGTTCAAGCCGATGGCGGCAACAGGCTGACAGGCACCGTCACGGATACGCTTTATCAGGGCGAAAGCATTCGGGTTTTCGTGCGGCTGGACAGCGGCGACGATCTGAGTTTCCGGCTTCCCAGCAACCATGCCGGCCGCGCGCTGATGAAATCACCGGGTGAGGCGATCGCGCTTTCACTCCACCCCGAAGACACGGTGATCGTTCCCGAAGCAGGTTGAGACATTCCATTCCATGCAGTCAACAAGGATAAAGACGATGCAGCTTACGCAATTCAAGGTCATGACCTTCGATGTGGTCGGCACTTTGATCGATTTCGAAACGGGTGTGCTCAATGCGGTGCGTGCGCTCGGCGGTGAAAAGGCGGCGAGGGCCACCGACGACGAGATTTTCGAACCGTACAAGCGCGGCCGCGACAAGTTCTATGGACGGTCTTCCTTCGCCATGAAAGACGTCTATCTTTCTCTCGCCAACGAACTCGGTTTCAACAATGATGACGCCACGGCGGAAGCCTTCCAGCTTGCCGTGCTGCGCTGGCCCGCCTTCGCAGATTCCGTGGAAGCGCTCGCCCGCCTGCGCAAGAACTTCCGTCTTGTCGCCATGACGAATGCCGACCGTACGGCATTTTCCGCCTATTCCGATACGCTTGGCAATCCGTTTCACGACAGCGTCACCTGCGATGAGGCCGGGTGTGCCAAGCCCAATCCGCAGTTTTTCGCCTTCAACAAGGGGCGTCAGTCGGCTTTCGGTTTCAAGCAGTCTGAAATCCTGCATGTCGCCCAGAGCCAGCATCACGATATCGGCGTGGCCCGCGAACTTGGCTACACGACCTGCTGGATCGAGCGTCGCCAGGGCCAGCAGGGGTTCGGCGGCACGCCGGCTCCGAAGGTGGTGACCAGGCCCGACTTCCACTTCTCCTCGCTCAAGCAACTGGCCGATGCGGTGGACGCGGAGCTTGCCGCCGGCGTCAAGACGGCAACGGCAGCCTGAAAGCGAGAGAGCCGTACCGATGGCCGCACGTCCCCCTTTTCCCGATATCAAATCCCTCTGGCAGGAGACGGCTTCGAGCCGTCCTGCCTTCGACCGGCTCTCGGGCGATCGTCGGTTCGATGTCGCGATCATCGGCGGCGGCTATACGGGCCTTTCCGCGGCGCGCTATCTGGCCCGCCACGGCCTGTCTCCGGTGGTGCTGGAGGCAAGCCGGATCGGCTGGGGCGCGAGCGGCCGCAATGGTGGCGTGGTGTCGGGCAAGTTCCGGCTTTCCTTCTCCGACATCGCCGCCCGCTACGGGCTGGAGACGGCGCGGCGCATGCATGATCTCGGTATCGAGGCCATCGATCATGTCGGCGAACTGGTAGACGATTATACAATCGCCGCTGCCGATTATCGCCCAACCGGTTCGCTGCGCTGTGCCCACAATCAACTGTCGCTCGATGGCCTGAAAAAAGAAGTCGAGTGGCTGCGTGGATCGCTTGGCGACCACGCCTGCACCATTCTCTCTCCGGAGGAAATGGGAGCGGAGACGGGCTCACGCGATTTCGTCGGCGGCATGCTCAATACCCATGGCGGCGTCATTCACCCCTTGAATTTCGTTTTGGGCATGGCGGCCGGATTGAGTGCCGCAGGCATCGCGATCCACGAGAAGACGCCGGTGGCGGCATTCAGGCGAGATGGCGCCAGCATCGTTCTTGAAACGCCTGACGGTGTCGTTTCGGCCCGCCAAGTGGTGATCGCCACAAATTCCTATTCCGATCTGACGCCGGCCACGTCGGCGGTCCGCAAATCCATCATTCCCTTCCGCTCCGCGATGATTGCGACCGAGCCGCTGACCGGCAGACCGGGTGCTTCCCTCCTGTCGCAGGGACGCAGCTATACCGAGACGCGGCGCATGATGCGTTGGTTCCGCAAGGCTGGAGACCGTGTGATGTATGGCGGGCGCGGCGCCTTCGGCAAGGCGGATTCCGAAAGCGCGTTTGCGGCGCTCCACAAAGCCATGGTGCGGCAGTTTCCGGAACTGGCATCTGTGTCTGTCACCCATCGCTGGTCCGGCCTCGTGGCCATGACGATGGACAGCATTCCACATCTGGGCCGGCTGGACGACCGGGTCGTCTATGCAGTCGGCTATAATGGAACCGGGGTGGCCATGGCCTCCAACATGGGCCGCTACGTCGCGGCCATGGTTGCCGGGCAAAGCCCCGATCTCGGGCTCTTGACCGCGGAGCCGCTCAAACCCGTGCCTTTTTATCCCATCAGGGAGCCAGCCGTCCGGCTCGTCGCCGGCTGGTATCAGTTCCTCGATGCAATCGGGCGCTAAGACCCGACAGTCGCATGCCAACAGGGGCGACAGCGCCTCGCCATAAAAGAGGAGAACGACAAATGAAATACAGATTTTCCATGCTCGTGCTTTCCGCATCCGTCGCCGTCTTTTCGGCTGGCCTGGCGTCGGCGGAACAGGTCACCTTCGTTTCACAGGGCGGCGCCTATCAGGAGGCGCAGACCAAGGCGATCCTCGATCCCGTCGCCAAGCTGCTCGGCATCACTGTCAATCAGGACAGCGCGCCGGATGCCTGGCCGGTGATCAAGACGCAGTCCGCATCCGGCAAGATCGTCTGGGACGTCATCGACACGCCGGCGAAGGATTGCATACGCGGCGGGGAACAGGGAATGATCGAGAAACTCGATTTTTCCAAAATACCCAATGCGGAAAAGATGCCGGCCGAATACAAGAGCCCCTATTCGGTCGCCTATGAATTCTACTCGAGCGTGCTTGCCTACAACAAGGACAAGTTCGGCGGCAACCCGCCCAAGAGCTGGGCGGATTTCTGGGATGTGAAGAAATTTCCGGGCACGCGGGCGCTTCGTAACCATCCCCTGGCGACACTCGAGGCCGCTTTGCTCGCCGATGGCGTGCCAGCGGACAAACTTTATCCGCTCGATGTCGACCGGGCTTTCAAGAAGCTCGAAGAGATCAAACCCTATGTCACGGTGTGGTGGACCTCCGGCGCACAGTCGGCGCAGCTTCTGGCCGATGGTGAAGTCGACATGGAAATGGCGTGGAACGGCCGCGTTGCTGCGGTGGTGAAGGAGGGCGCGCCGATCGGTTATTCGTTCAATGAAGGTTTCCTTCAGTATACGTCACTCTGCATTCTCAAGGGCGCGCCGAACCTCGAAACGGCTGTCAAGTTCGTCAATGCGGCGCTGACCCCTGAAATCCAGGCGAATTTCCCGGCCTATATCGATTACGGTCCAGGCAATCCTGAAGCGTACAAGACCGGCAAGATTTCGCCGGAACGCGCTGCCGAAATGCCGAGTTCGCCGAACAATGCCGCACTTCAGGTTCTGGTGTCGGACGAGTGGTGGAGTTCACCGGCCGGCGAGGAGGCGCAAAAACGCTGGGCGCTGTTCATCCAGAAATAATCATCGGCCTGTGGAGGGTCACTGATGGCACAGTCGAAACGAAATCCGTCGGCGCTGCATGAGCAGCGTGAACAACGGCTCATGCTGATGCTGCTGGCGCCAGCCCTTGCGGTCGTCGTCGTTCTGCTGGTCCTGCCGCTTCTGTGGCTGGGTTGGCAGTCGATCCGGCAGGATGGCGGCTTTACGCTCGCTCACTATCAGCGGTTCCTGACGGATTCCGTCTACTGGATGACCTTCCTTCAGACCTTCCGCATTGCGGCGGTTGTCACGCTTATGACCGTCCTCCTCGGCTATCCCGTCGCCTATGTGGCGGCGGGCCTGCCTCAGCGCTGGAGCGTGCTTGTTCTCGCCATGGTGCTGCTGCCTTTCTGGACATCCGTTCTGGTGCGCGCCTATGCCTGGCTCATCCTGCTGCAGCGCAACGGCATCATCAATTCGGCGCTGACGGGATCGGGCCTGATCGATGCGCCGCTCCGGCTGGTCAACAACGAATTCGGCACGGTCATGGCGACGATCCACATCCTGCTGCCCTTCATGGTGCTGCCGCTTTATGCGACGATGAAGAAAATACCCACGGAACTGACCATGGCCGGCGCCAGCCTCGGCGGCTCACCCACGCATGTATTCTGGCGGGTTTTCCTGCCGCTGTCGCTGCCGGGCATGATCGCCGGCATGGTGCTGGTCTTCGTGCTCACCCTTGGTTTTTATATCACGCCGGAACTGCTGGGCGGCGGGCGCACCTACATGGTCTCCATGCTCGTTTCGCGCAACATCGAGGTTTATAACGAATGGGGCGCGGCCTCGTCGATCAGCGTCGTCCTGCTTGTCTGCGTTTTTCTGGTTTTCCGGCTGGCGAGCCTCATCATTCCGTTCGAACGCATCATGGGAACGAGGTGACGCATGAGCCTGTCGAAAATCCTTCTCTACGGTTTTGTGGCCCTCGTTCTCGCCTGGCTGATGATCCCCATCCTGATCATCGTGCCAATGTCCTTTTCCGGCGCACGCTTCCTTGCTTTCCCGCCGCCATCCTGGTCGCTGCGCTGGTATGAGGCTTATCTCGGCAGCGCCGCCTGGATGCAGGCAACGCGTGTAAGCCTGATCGTCGCCGTCTCCAGCGCCGTCATCGCCACCATTCTCGGGACTGCGGCGGCCTATGCGCTCAACCTCACGCAATCGCGGCTGGTGCGCAGCCTGCAGGCGCTGCTGCTTCTGCCGCTGATCGTGCCGATCGTCATCACCGCCGTCGGCGTCTTTCTGGTTTACGCACAGATCGGGCTTCTTGCCTCGCTGACCGGGCTGATCCTCGCCAATGTCATGCTGGGCCTGCCCTATGTCGTCACCTCCGTCCTCGTCGGGCTGCGCAAGTTCGACCACACGCAGGAGATGGTGTCGAGAAGCCTCGGCATGAACCGCTGGCGGACCTTCTTCATCGTCACCCTTCCGCAAATCCGCCCGAGCGTCATTTCCGGTCTCCTCTTCGCCTTCATCTCCGCCATCGATGAGACAGTGGTTTCGCTTTTCATTTCCGGCGGCGAATATCAGACGCTCACCAAGCGCATGTTCACAGCGCTGCGCGACGAGATCGATCCAACCATCGCCTCGATCAGCTCCTTGCTGACGGCGATCTCGTTCATCCTGCTGATGCTGGCGGCGATCAACGCCCGCAACACCGAATATTCGCAAGGACGGGCGACATGATCGTCGATCACCTGATCCTCGGCGGCGGATCGGCGGGCTGCGTGCTGGCCGCACGCCTTTCCGCAGATCCGCTGCGGACGGTCGTTCTGGTCGAGGCCGGGCGCAATATTTCGGCGGACGATATCCCGGATGAGGTGCGCAGCCGTTATCCCGGCCGTGCCTATCTCGATACGCGCAATATCTGGTCGCAGCTCACGGCGTTGATGGGCCATGCCCGTTCCAACGCGGCGTCCCGTCCACCGCGTCGCTACGAGCAGGCGCGGCTTCTGGGCGGAGGTTCGGCAATCAATGCGCTGATGGCCAATCGGGGTGCGCCGGCCGACTATGCCGAGTGGCAGGCGCTTGGGGCGGACGGCTGGGGCTGGGACGATTGCCTGCCCTATTTTCTGAAGATCGAAGCCGACAGGGATTTCTTCGGCCCGCTTCACGGCACGACCGGGCCGCTGACGATCCGGCGCATATCCGACGACAGGATTTCACCCTTCGTCGACCGAGTCATGAAAACGCTCGACCGCCGCGGCCATCCGATAAGGCCGGATCAGAACGGGCCTTGGGAAGACGGCGTCTTTCGCGGCGCCATCGCCGTCAGCGATAGCGGGGAGCGCTTGCCGACTTCGCTTGCCTATCTGACGCCGGACGTGCGCAAACGTTCTAATCTCAGGATCATCACCGAAAGCGTCGCGGACCGCATCCTGTTCGATGGTCGTCTGGCCACGGGTGCGAGATTGGCGGGTGCGACAGCGGAGACGATCCATGCGGCGGAAGTGATCGTCTCGGCCGGCGCCATTCACACGCCCGCATTGCTGATGCGCTCCGGTATCGGCCCCGTCGGTGACATCGCCGCCGTGGGGGGCAATGTCGTGGCCGGCCGCAGCGGCGTCGGGCGCAATCTGATGGAGCATCCTTCGATCGCCGTCGCTGCCTATCTGCCGCCGCAGATGCGGGTGCGTGACAGGGGAGAACACCACGAACAGGCGATCTGGCGTTTCTCGTCCGGTCTCGACGGCGCGCCGCAGGGTGACATGCATGCCGCCATTCTGTCGCGATCCGGCTGGCATTCCATCGGTTTGCGGTTGGGCAGCCTGTTCTTCTGGGTCAACAAGTCCTATTCGCGCGGCTTCGTGAAGGTTGTTTCGCTTGACCCCCATGTGGAGCCGGAGGTCGATTTCAGGATGCTGAGCGACGAGCGTGATCTGAGGCGGCTCAAGCTTGCGCTGCGGCTGGGGGCGGAGGCTCTGTCCGATCCTTTCATGGCGGGGCATGGCGGCACTGTTTTTCCATCGAGCTATTCGCCCCGTGTGGCGAAGGTCGCTGCACCGGGGACATGGAACGCGTTGCAACGGGGTCTTTTCTCGGGTCTTCTGGATGTGGCGGGTCCGCTGCGCCCCGCATTGGTGCATTCGGCGATAACACTCGGCACGACCATGCGGGGGCTGCTTGAAGACGACGCGGCGCTGACGGAATTCGTCCGCCGCCATGTGGGCGGCACGTGGCATCCTTCGGGAACGTGCCGCATGGGATCGGCTGACGATCCCATGGCGGTGACGTCGTCCACGGGCCGCGTGCACGGCGTGGAAGGATTGAGGGTCTGCGACGCATCGCTGATGCCGTCGATCCCTTGCGCCAATACCAACATTCCCACAATCATGATCGCGGAGCGGATCGCCGACTTTATCCTGGCCGGCCGCTGAGATCATTGGAGACGGATATGGACAACTATCTCAAATTCTACATCGACGGCGCCTGGGTCGATCCTCTCGGCGGCCAGCGTCTATCCGTCGTCGACCCCGCCACCGAAGAGCCTTTCGCGGAGATAGCCATGGGATCGGCGGCGGATGCCGAGCGCGCCATCGCCGCCGCGCGCCGCGCCTTTGCTGCCTTTTCGCAGACGACGCGGGAAGAGCGCCTCGGCCTGCTCGAGCGCATTCTTGAGATATTGAAACGTCGGCAGAACGAGATCGGCGACGTGATCTCTCATGAGATGGGCGCTCCCCGAAAAATGTCGCGGGATGAGCAGGCGGGTATCGGCGTGGCGCATTTCGAGCAGACGATCCGCGCCATGCGTGATTTTCCGTTCGAATACATGCAGGGCACGACCCGCATCGTCCATGAGCCGATCGGTGTCGTCGGCATGATCACGCCGTGGAACTGGCCGATCAACCAGATCGCCTGCAAGGTGGCCCCGGCGCTCGCCACCGGCTGCACCATGGTGCTGAAACCCTCGGAAATCGCGCCCCTCAACGCCATACTTTTCGCCGAAATCCTGCACGAGGCCGGTGTTCCCAACGGCGTGTTCAACCTCGTCAACGGCGACGGCCCAACCGTGGGCACGGTGCTGGCGAGCCATCCCGATATCGACATGGTTTCCTTCACCGGCTCGACACGCGCCGGCATTTCGGTCGCGCAGGCGGCGGCCCCGACGGTGAAGCGCGTGCATCAGGAACTGGGCGGCAAATCGCCCAATATAGTGCTCCGAAGCGCTGACCTCGACGCTGCCGTGCGCGCCGGCGTGAGCAGGTGCTTTGCCAATTCCGGCCAGTCCTGCAATGCGCCGACCCGTCTTCTCGTCCCTGCGGAGCAAATGGACCGGGTGATTGGCATCGCCCGTGCGGCGGCGGAATCGGTCCGTGTCGGTGCACCCGGCGATGCCGAAACGGATATCGGGCCGGTTGCCAGCAAAACGCAATTCGACAAGATCCAGAGCCTCATCCGCAAGGGAATGGAGGAAGGGGCGGAGCTCGTTGCCGGCGGGCTCGACCGGCCAGCGCATCTGAACAGCGGCTATTATATACGGCCGACAGTCTTTGCGCGCGTTACGAACGACATGACGATCGCGCGTGAAGAGATTTTCGGGCCTGTGCTTGCCATTCTCGGTTATGGCAGCGAGGACGAGGCGGCGGATATCGCCAACGACACGCCCTATGGGCTGGCATCCTATATTCAGGGCGCACCCGAGGAGGCGCGTGCCTTCGCACGACGGCTCAGAACCGGCATAGTGCGCCTCAACAGCTCCGCCTGGGATGGGGCCGCGCCCTTCGGCGGCTACAAGCAGTCGGGCAACGGTCGGGAATATGGCAAGTTCGGTCTGCACGAGTTCACCGAAATCAAGGGCATCGTCGGCTTCGGAGACTGACCGTTACGACCCATCTCGTATCGTGACGCGTTCATCGGGACTCGCCTCGAAATCGGGAAGCGTTAGACCTTCATCCCCATCGCGCCGTGCCGACGGCGATAACAGGGCCGGTTGCCTGACCAGTCGGCGAGCCGCCGAAAGGTTCGACGCTGATCGCGAAGGTGGTGCCTTCGGTGATGCTGTTGCGCATGTCTGGGGGGATTATAAGATCGCCATTCGTGCCGGGCTGGAAGACGCCGAGCGAGCGGGTCTTGCCGCCCTCCATCACCAGCCACAGTTCCAGCGATTTTTCATCGGTCTTGCCGGTTGCAACAGGCACAATGCGCATCCGCCCGGATTCCGCATCGTAGGAGGCGAGGAGATTAACCTGGCTGTCGGTCGTTGCAAGTTCGGCCACCAGCGGGGTGGCGCCCTGCCATTTTTCGGGGAAGGCGGCGTAAACGATGGCGGCCACGGCGGTTGCGCTGGTGGCAACCGAGATCCAGCGCCAGAAGGACGCGGAATTCCAGAGGCTGCCATTGGTATTGACGGTCCTGCCGCCGAACAGGCGTTCTTCGATACGCGCAAGAACAGTGGCGCTCGGTGCCTGCTCCTGGTAATCGGCATTGAAGTCGGAAAATTCCGCCTCCCAACGCTGCACCAGCTGTGCGAAGGCCGCGTCGTCCTGCATGCGTCGTTCCAGTTCACGGCGCTTTTCGAGCGGCAGCACGCCCAGGACATATTCACCGGCGAGGATGTCGTCGCGCGAATGCTTGCCGCCGCTCTGTTCGCCCGTCGTCATCGCTGCATGCACTCTCTGAGTTTGAGAAGACTGCGTCGCAGCCAGGTTCTGACCGTGTTGAGCGGCACGCGCAATTCTTCGGCGAGTTCGAGATAGCTCAAGCCCTCGACATAGGCCCGGCGCACCGCCTGTGCGTGTACGGTCTCAAGCTCGCGCATGCAGTCTTCGATCCTGCGGCCTTCATCGGCGAGAACGATCTGCTGCTCAGGATCGCGGACGCTCTCGTCGGCAAGATCGTAGGCTTCCTCAATGTCGTCGGTAATGGGCTTGCGGGCGCGGATCGTGTCTATTGCATGGTTTCGGGCAATGGCGGCAAGCCATGTGGCGGGTTTGCCGGCGCTGGCGGCAAATGTTCGGGCCCGCTGCCAGACCTTGATATAGACTTCCTGCAGCGCCTCCTCGGCTTCCGTTCTGTCACGCAGGATTTTCAGGCAGATCGCGAAAAGCTTCGGACTGGTTGCCTGATAAAGCGAGACGAATGCTGAACGATCACCCATGCCGACGCGGTTGATAAGGCCTGCGATCTCTGTGCCCTGCATTCGAACCTTCCTTGCTGCGCCTCCTTTATAGGGTCGTCTTTCGCAGGAAGACAAGAGATGCATGCTCATGCTGCGAACCTGGCAACGACTGGGCCGCAGGGTTATCGGACTTAAGCGGCCGGTAAGAGGGGATGTCGTCATCATAGGCCCGCCGG
The DNA here is from genome assembly GCF_006970545.1 of Agrobacterium sp. T29. Classification (NCBI taxonomy): domain Bacteria; kingdom Pseudomonadati; phylum Pseudomonadota; class Alphaproteobacteria; order Hyphomicrobiales; family Rhizobiaceae; genus Agrobacterium; species Agrobacterium sp. T29. The sequence continues at coordinate 2,319,690 of NZ_CP040640.1, read as the reverse complement.
ATTTTCCAGCGGGCCGATCAGCCGCACCGTGATGAGATAGCCGATTGTAGCCGCTGCCGCGGAGACGAAGGTTCCCCATAGAAGATCGGCGACGGTCAGGGTCGTGGACCAGCTTTTGAGCGTCGCCTGATTGGTCAGGTCGTAAGTGGCATAGGCCATGAAGCCGACCACTGCGCCATAAAGCAGCGCGGTCGTCCATTCCCCTGTCTGAAAGGCCGGACGAACCGCAAGAAAGGTCAGGCCGGCGGCATAGATGAGGTAAAAGACGACCGCCGGAGCAAGCCGAAAGTTTTCTGCCAGAAGATCGCCGATGGCCGGTCGGTACAGGCGCGACGCCATCGTGCTCAACCAGATGAAATCAATCACCAGAAAGGCGACGAGGGTAAAAAGGTAGGCTGCGAAATAGGTTTTCATTGGTGGTTTCCTTTACAGGGAAGGAAGCGACGATATGGGTCGAAGCAACGTGGAGATGTGGCTAGTCGATCCTTGTCCAATTTATGCCCTTGCACAGCAGACCGGCGACGATACAGCCTTTCGTGGTCATGCCGGTGCCGTTTATTGTCACTGTTATCCTGTAGGATTTATCCCGCTGGGGGTCGAAAGCGGTGCCGGAATAGCTGCCTGCCTCTGTCTGCTTTATGTCCATAATCAGCCGGTCCCCGGCCTTTTCCTTCGGAGTGCCCGGCTTGATCCAGGTGTTTGTGGCACAGATATTTTCACCGCAGGGCGCGATCAGTACTTTCGCCTTGCCGTCTCCGCGCGCCCAGTTGCCGTCGATATCGGCCGCCGTCGCGTTGGACGCGACCAGCAGTGGCCATAGGACGGAAGCAACCGTCAATCCGTTGATCATCATTGTCTCTCTCCGCAGTTTGGTCCCGCCTTATCTGTGTTCGATCGTATAGAAGCCGACGTTTATGCTCCCCTCGGCAAAGCCTGCCTCGCAATAGCAAAGGTAATAATCCCAAAGCCGTCGAAAGCGGTCATCGAAGCCGAGCAGGGAAATCGTCTGCCACCGCGCATGAAAACGCTGGCGCCACTCGGCGAGCGTGAGCGCGTAGGACTGGCCGAAAAGTTCCCTATCGGTGAGCTTCAGGCCGGTTTTGCCGACCGCCTTTTCGAGCGCGGCATTTGAGGGCAGAAAGCCGCCGGGAAAGACGTATTTCTGGATGAAATCCGCCTTACGCCGATATGTATCGAAGCGGCTTTCTTCAATCGAAATGATTTGCAGCACCGCACTGCCGCCCGGTTTCAGGCATCTTTTCAGCGTTTCGAAATAGCTCGGCCAATAGGCCTCGCCGACTGCTTCGAACATCTCGACGGAGACAATCCTGTCGAATTGGCCGTTCAGGTCGCGGTAATCCTGCAGCCTCAGATCGATGCGGTCTGTGCTGCCGGCTTTTTCCGCCGCATTTTTTGCCCATTTTAGCTGGGAGGGGGAGAGTGTGATGCCGGTGACGTTGGCTTTGGCCTGCGTGGCAAGGTGAATGGCGAGTGCGCCCCAGCCGCAGCCGATCTCCAATATGTTCTCGCCGCCGCTCAATTGCAGTTTATCGACGATACGTTCCAGTTTTTTAAGTTGTGCGGCTTCGAGCGTAGACGCCGTGTCATCGAAAATCGCCGAAGAATACAGCATGGAGGGATCAAGCCACTGCCGGTAAAACTCGTTGCCGAGATCATAATGCGCTTCGATATTGCGGCGGCTGCCGCGTCTGGTATTGGCATTCAACCCGTGCGCAGTGCGGTTGAGAAGGCGCATCGGCAGGCTGCCGCGCATTGACCTTGCGAACGCCTCGCGATTTTGGGCCGCAAAGCGGATTAGCGCCGTCAGATCTGGTGTGGTCCAATCGCCTTCGATGAAACCCTCGGCAAAGCCGATGTCGCCGTTCAGCAGCATTCGCCGGATCGCGCGCCAGCTATGCAGGACAAGGATCGCCTCGCTGCCATTCGTTGCGCCGGATTTTTCAATGATGCGGCCGCCGGGAAGAATGACATTTAATCTTCCCCTGTCGATATTGCTCAACAGCCGGTTGATGAGCCACATGCCTGGGCTGATGCGGTCGTTCAGGCGCGTATTCTTCGCCGATAATTCCGTGAGATTGTCAAACGGGGTCATGAATTTTGGCCTCGATTTGCGACGATGAAGGATGATGGAAGGAGACTGGACCGGCAGGCGGCAGCGGCCGTTTTCTGAACTGCACGCCTTTCAGCCAAATTTTCAGGGCCTCCCAATGAATGCCCAGAATGACCTTGAGCGTCAGGAGGGGAATGGCGAAGAAAGCTTTCAGAAGCGCACCGTCCGTCAATTCGACACGCCGGGCCAAATGCCGCGCCGTCAGGACCAGGCCGTCATTGTCGAAAGTATCGATGACGATTTTCAGCCTGTCGCCGGGCGGGGCGACGCGGAAAACATAGTGGAGATCCATGTCCATGAATGGAGAGACATAAAAAGCCTTGTCGCATCGCTGGACGATCTCGGTCGATTTGCCGGCTTCCACCGGGATCAGGTATGAGTGTCTCCCGCCAAACGTGTTGTCCACCTCCCAGAGGATAGCTTTGAGCGACAAGTCGCGCCCGTAGCAGAAGAAGACACTGAGTGGGTTGAAGGCCCAGCCGAGTACGCGCGGCATGGTGAGCAGACGTATCGGGCCTCCGTCCACTGCCATGCCTGCCGCCGCCATGGCTGCCTCGATCTGCTGGCGCAGCCCGATGGCGCTGCGGTTGCCGCGGTCCCTGCTGTGAAACGAGAACAGGTTGAACCGGTCTACGGAGAAAAATCGCAATTTCCGGTCGAGCATGTTCAACTCATCGAGGTCGAGGAGCAGCGAATAAATCCGGTAGGCGAGCTTATGGGTTTTCGGCTTGAAACGCGCATGCGTTACATGGCCGGGAAAAAGCGCCGAGGTGAGGGGAGGCGTCATGCCATCGCCTCCATGATTTCCGTGTCTGTCGCAATCGTCGCCAAATCCAGACGGATGATCCGGTTGTTGTCGTCAGCAACCTTCCATGGACGGGATACGCCGCCAAGATCTTCGGCGACGGCAAGGCCGGCCTGAAGACCATCTTCATGAAAACCGGATCCGAAATAAGCGCCGCAGAACCAGGTGTTTCGCAGACCCTGCAAGGCCCATAGCTCCTGACGCATCTGTTCGGTGCCAGCGTCAAAAACCGGATGGTGATAGGTTTCCTCGGCGATGATTTTTCCTTGATCCGGTTCCCGCGCCGGGTTCAGCGTTACGAAAATGTCCGGGATTTCGCCCAGCGGCTGAAGCCTGTTCATCCAGTAGGTAATGCTCGGCAGGCTCGTTTTAATGCGCGTGTCGGCCACATAGTTCCAGCTTGACCAGGCAGCGCGGCGGCGCGGCATGAAACGGCTGTCGGTGTGAAGCACGGCGCGGTTTTGGGTGTAGGCAAACGCGCCAAGAATGCGCCGTTCGGCGCGTGTTGCGTCCGCGAGCATGTCGAGCGCCTGATCCGCATGGGTTGCTATTACCACGTCATCGAAGCGCATGGCTTTGCCGTCCGCAGTGGTGATTTCGACGCCGTCCGGCAGGCGGTGGATGCGCTTAACCGGCGTCGAGAGGAGAATTCGATCCGCAAACGGCGCCGTGATGCGTTTCACATATTCGCGCGAGCCGCCGACGACTGTGCGCCAGACCGGCCGATTGCGCAGCAACAGCAGGCCGTGATTGCGGCAGAATTTGATGAAATGCGCCGCCGGATAACGGCCGACCTCCATGGCCGGCGTGGACCAGATGGCCGCAGCCATGGGGTAAAGATGATCGTCGCGAAACGCTGAACCATACCGGTTGCGGGAGAGATATTCGTCGAGAGACAGATCGCCCATCAAATGCAGATCGCGTGGGGCATTGCGGTAAAAGCGCAAAAGGTCCGCAAGCATCGCCCAGAAACGTGGCCTCAGGATGTTGGACTTCTGGGCCAGCAGGCCAGGGCCCGTTCCGCCGGAATATTCGAAGCCGCCATCATTCAGAGAAACGGCGAAAGACATGTTCGAAGCTGCAGTCGCCACGCCCAGTTGCTGGAAAAGCGCAGTGAGATTGGGATAGGTCTGCTCGTTATAGACAATGAATCCGGTATCGACATGGACTTGTCCATGGTCCGTGCTGAACGTCACCGTATTGGTATGGCCTCCGATGCGGTCAGCCGCTTCGAAAACAGTTACATCGTGTCGTTGCGACAAAAGCCAGGCCGCTGACAAACCTGAAATTCCCGTTCCGACGACGGCGATGCGGCGGCTTTGTTCTTTTTTCGCTTCGGTGTCGACCATTTTTCCTCGCTATAGCACTGCCAATCCAGTCTTGGGGACTGCGACATGTACGAGGAGGCCGCCCGATCAGTTTCACCGGCGCATCGATTTTTTGAAATTTTGTCCGGTGCCTGAAACTATTTTGCGGGTCCGCTCGTATTTGCCATCACGAAACCCGACCTCAAACCATTCAAAATGGCGAGCGAATTAGTGATGTTTTCTGTAGTCGTGACGCTTGCCATTCTCATGTCGCTTCTGATGGCGGGCGCTTGGGCGTTGCAGAGAGCAACCGGTTCAAGCGGCTGGATCGACGCGGTCTGGGCTGCGAGTGTCGGGCTTGGCGGAATTTTCGCTGTTGTTTTCGCCGGCGGAGATGGCTGGCGGCGCGGTGCTACACTTCTCCTGGTCGTTGTCTGGTCCCTGCGGCTTGGCGGCCATATCGGCATGCGCACGCGAGGAGGCGGGGAGGATCCCCGCTACGCAAAGCTTATGGAACAATGGGGGAGCGCTGCCCTGCGGCTATTCATCTTCCTGCAGATACAGGCAATCGCCGCTTTCGTGCTCGTTCTTGCGGTCTATCTTGCGGCAAGCAACACCCATGTGTTTCCGCGTATGGTTGACGTTATCGCCATGGTGGTTGCCCTTGGCGCGCTGGCAGGCGAAGCGCTCTCCGACGCCCAGCTCTGGAAATTCAGAAAGACCGCAGCGGCAAAAAACAGTGTCTGCGAAACCGGGCTGTGGCGTTATTCCCGCCATCCCAACTATTTTTTCGAATGGCTTTTCTGGTGCAGTTTTCCGCTGTTGGCCATTCAGGGGGCGGCCTTGTCATGGGTATCGCTCGCCGCGCCGGCGATGATGTACTGGCTGCTTGTCCACGTCTCCGGGATTCCGCCGCTTGAAGACCATATGCTCCAATCGCGCGGGGAAAAATTCCGCGCCCTTCAACAACGCGTCAACGCCTTTTTTCCGGGGCCGCGCAAGAACGAGGACAGGCCATGAACATGCTCGCACTCGCCATCAACGCCGCCGAGCGCGCGCCGCTCAGCGACAGCGTGACGCTCGCCGGAATAGATATGCTCTGCGCACGGACGAAGCGGCGGCTTGCCGCCATTACAGCGGATGCGGAAGAGGCTTTCGCGGCGGATATGGTGAAGTTTCCCGTCGCCAGCCATACCGACGATGCAAACAAACAGCATTATGAAGTGCCCGCGGCATTTTTTGCGCTCGTTCTGGGAGAGCAGCGCAAATACTCCTGCTGTTATTATGACGATGCCACGACGACGCTGGATGAAGCTGAAAATATTGCTTTGGCCAAGACCTCGGCCCATGCCGGCCTTGAGGACGGCATGGATATCCTGGAACTCGGCTGCGGATGGGGTTCGTTATCCCTCTATATGGCCGGCCGTTTCCCAAATGCGCGCATCACGTCAGTCTCGAACTCCGTGTCGCAGCGCGAATATATAATCGGTCGTGCCCGAGAACGGGGTTTTTCAAACCTTTCTGTAGTGACGGCCGATATGAATGATTTCACGACGGGCGATCGTTTCGACCGTGTCGTATCCGTGGAAATGTTCGAGCATATGTCGAATTGGCGCGTGTTGTTCGAGCGTGTTCACTCGTGGCTGACGCCGGAAGGCAGGTTTTTCATGCATGTGTTTAACCACCGCGACCGATCCTATCGTTTCGACCACAACAATCCTGCCGACTGGATCGCCCGGCACTTCTTCACCGGCGGCATCATGCCGGCCTTCGACCTTCCACATCGCTTCAGTCAGCTTTTCAGCGTTGAGCGGGAGTGGCGCTGGTCAGGGTTGCACTATCGTCGGACAGCGCTCGATTGGCTCGAAAATTTCGACGATAAAATTGACCGTATCCGGCCCATTCTGCAGCAAACCTATGGTGCCGACGCCCGGCTGTGGGAAAGGCGATGGCGATTGTTCTTCCTGGCGACCGCGGGGCTTTTCGGGCATGAGGGCGGTGACGTTTGGGGTGTGGGGCACTACTTTTTTAAGAGGGTTTAGTGTTGGCGCCACACAATCGGCGTCGGCACGTTCTAAAAACCGCGCTCGAAACGTTTGCCAAAACGAACGTTTACATCCCCGCAATAATGAATAGGCTGGCCGCATCTTTTGAGCATGTCAAACGTTCTTGCAGAGAGAGCGGCTGGAGAAAGTCATGAGTTCAGTTACGCCGAAACTGGATAGTTGCGGCGCCTAGCCCATCCATATCCCCGACGCCATTCAGGAGCATGGGGCTCTTCTTGTCGTGTCTGCTAGGGAGCGTTTCGTGGTGCAGTTTCTTTCCATTCGGTTCCTTCCCGGAAAGCTACTATTATTCGGACGCCGACCTGGTCGTGTCAAACGCCGCCGCGACGCGTGCCATGGCGCTCAAGATGGAAGTTGTCACGACCCTACCGGAGAACTTTTCCTGCTCCAAACCATGGGTGCGTGAGACGGTGCGCGGTTGGATGTCTAATGCTGGACTGTGGTTGTCGCGCAAGCAGCGCCGGACGTTTCGTCAGCCGCGGCTGCGACGCGAAGCCTATGGCGATATGCTGGCCGATATTAAGGAGCGTCAGGACCAGCAGGCCAAGCCGACGATAAAGAGTAACAGCGACAAGAATGGCTACGTCAAGCATGCCCGTAGGCCGGGCCGGCGGAAGGACATCATGAGCGATCCAACGGTGATTGCAGAACGAAAGAAGGCGCTGTTGCCACTCGATGCTGCCGAATAGCGCATCGATAAATTGTCTCAAAGCTGAAGCCGAAGGGGTGTATCTACCATCCGCCCCGATCTGAAAAGTCTCCGTGGATTCAGGCCCCCGCAACCAAACATCCAAAACTTCCGCAGCAAACGCTACGGGAGTTTTTTGTTGTCACCAAGCGGGCAAGATTGATGACGGCCACACGCAACATGGCGGGGCTGCTTATATAATAGTCATCCCTGAACTTTACTTATTCGATGCGTTTGATTTGCGGTTCCCCGGAGCGTCTCTTTCTCGAATTCTCAATCATCTCGGACCCAGAATCATTTCGAGCGCTGAATCTTGCGGAATGCCCGCAACGGTTCCGATGGCGCCATCGGCTTTTTTGAAGATGATTGCGGGCGTGCCTCCGAAACCAAGTTCGGTCATGAGATTGGCGTTGCGGTCGAGGCTGGCCGTGGTCTGTTCCTTCATGGACTGCAGGGGGGCGATGCCGCCATCCTTGTGCTTCAGTTCGTTTTCCTTCAATGCCTCCGAAGGAGACCTCGCTTCGAGTATGGCGGCGGCCTTTGCAGGTGAATCCTGTCTGATGACGCCGACCATGATGTGTCGCAACTGAACCTTGCCGCTGTTGATCCATGGACGCGCCGCCTGCCAGAATTTGTTGCAATAGGGGCAATTGGGATCGGTGAAAGTGTAGACGATCCGGGGTGCATCGGCCTTTCCATCCTGAACCCAGGTTGACTGGGAAAGCTGGTTCCAGCCATCTTCCAGGATCGGCTTCTCGACCATTTTCTTCATTTGCGACGCAGCCATGTCCTGGCCCGTGGCGTCGACCAGGGTGCCGACGACAACGTGTTTATTGTCAGGGGTCAAATAGATCGCGATCGGTTGTGCTCCGGCTTTTGCGGCAAATCCTCTCGGCCCTCCCGGAACATCCATTTCTCCGAGGATATTAATGCCCTGAAGCTCGATAGAACGAAGAATTTCCGGAAGTCCGTCGTTCGATCCACTCTTAGCCGTATCCTGCGCCGGGGAAGGGGAGGCAAGCAGCAGGCTCGACAGAAAGGCAGCGATCGGGAAATTTCGTGTAGGATAATGATGGGGCATCGAGGGGTTCCTTAGGACGATTTCGACTGTCAACTTCCTGACAGTCGAGATGAAAGGGAGGGGCGTCGTTCCGGGGAGATTTGCGAACTATGACCGGGCCTGTTTGATGGCGGCCCTGAGGCCTTTCTCATCCAGAACACCGGGATAGATCGTCTTGCCGATGACGAAAGATGGCGTGCCGACAAAGTTGAAGGCGAGCGCCTGGCGATAGTTTCGATCGAGCAGTGCGGAGATTTTCCTGTTGTTGCTGTTCACCGCTGCGGCGATGTCTTTCATCGCCAGCCCGGCGCCGGTCAGGGCCTTTTCGACATCGTTTTCGGAAATACGCGCTTTTGTTTTCATCAGCGCTTCCATGGCGATTTCATATTGACCGATCTGGGCGGCCCCCAGCACCGCCTGTGCCGCGAAGACAGATGCGCCGCCGAAGATCGGCCAGTCCTTCAAAACAAGCCTGATGTCGCCGTCATTTGCGACAACCTTTTTCACCATGGCATGCGAGGTCTTGCAGTAGGGGCATTGATAATCGAAATATTCGACAATCGTGACCTTGCCTTTGGGATTTCCAAGCACGGGTGCGTCCCTGTCGAAGAACACCTCGTCCGTGCTGACCTGCTGCGCGAAGCCGTCTCCTGCAGACAACAGCGCCCCGCTAAAAGCCGCCATTCCGCCGGCCATGAAATCGCGTCGTGAAAACACCAGAATTCTCCTTGTTGGATTATTGGATGCCGGCAATGCGGCAGGATTGATCGCGACGTCGTTCACGGAGCCGATCCCTGCGCCCTGCGAGCCGATGCTGCCAGATCTGCGGCCGAGAATTCGCCGATCAGCCGTGTTGCTTCCGGCTCCTTTCGGTTGCTGTCGAGAAAAACCATCGTGGGCGGACCGACCACCTTCAATGTCGAAAGCAACGCCTGTTTATTCGCGTCCAGTTTTGTCAGGTCCAGGCTGACGAGGTTCACTCCCTTCAACGCTTCAACCACATCGGGTGCGGTCAGAAGTGAGCGCTCGATCGTGCGGCAGGTCACGCACCAGTCCGCTGTCACATAGAGGAGTGTCGGTTCCTGTGGCGGCGAGCTGTCGAGCCGGGCTTCCAGGCTTGCGATGGAGGAAATCTTCTGGAAATCGCTTTTCTTTATCGATGCGAGCGATCCGGAGCCGCTGGAGGAATTCAGCGGCTTCAGGGGAGAGAGCGGGTCCGTTGCACCGATGCCGAGACCGACGAAGATCAAGATTGCCCAGATGATGGATGCGAGACCCGTCGTGCGGGAAAGCACGCTCACACCGGACTTCGGATCGCCGGCCCCTGCACCGAAAGCAAAAACGCCGAAGGAAAGGGCAAGTATTGCCCATCCGAGCAATGTCAGCCGTTCGGGCATGAGCGGCATTGCCAGCCAAAGCGCGGTGGCCAGAAACATGAAGCCGAAAATCTGGCGCACTTTTTCCATCCACAGCCCTGCTTTCGGCAGCGCCTTGCCGCTTGCGGTCGCCATGATGACGAGGGGAATTCCCTTGCCCAGTCCAAGGGCAAATAGTGCGGCGGCACCGATGACGACATCGCCGGTGCGGGCAATGTAGAGAAGCGCACCCGCCAGGGGAGCCGTGACGCAAGGTCCGATGAGCAATGCCGAAGAGAAGCCGAGCAGCATCGCGCCGGGAATCGTGCTCGCGCCCTGCGGCGATTTCGCAAACCGGGCAGAGATCACGGCTGGAAGCTGAATGTGGAAAAGGCCGAAATTTGCGAGTGCGAGGACGGCGAACAGGATGGATATCGCGGCTACGGCATAGGTCGATTGCAGGGCGATCTGGAGGTTTTGCCCTGACCATGCGGCGGCCATTCCCATCAGCCCGAAGGCGGATGCAAGCGCAAGCGCATAAGACACGGACAACAGGAAGCCGCGCCGCGCGGTCAGTTTTTCGCCTTCCCGGGCGAGCATGGCCGCAACGATCGGATACATCGGGAAAACGCATGGCGTGAAGGCGAGCAGCAATCCGAAGCCGAGAAATCCGGCAAGAAGCAGGATCAATCCACCATCCGCCAGCAGCAGATCGACCGCCGTTTGTGCGCTATCCTCCGCCAGTGAAAATTCTTCCTGTGTGGCGTCCATGGAGACGCCGGCCGAAGCCTGTGCGGCTTTAGCGAAGCTGTTTTGGGAAAACACACCTTCAGCGCCCACGGTCAGGCTTGCCATGTCGACCGTTTTGGTGGTCGGCGGATAGCAGAGCCCCTTGTCCTGGCAACCCTGATAGGTAAGGCGGAATTTTGCCGGCGCTTCGGTGATCGATGCCGTTGCGGTCTTGTAGTAAATCTCGGTAAAGCCGAAACTGGGGTCCTCTTTCATCTCGCCGGGGAGGGACTGGATTTCCAGTTTGCGTCCGTCCTCGCCTTCTGCGCTGAGATAGTCACGGTAGAGATAATAGCCGTCATTGATCGCCCAGCGAATGATGGCGCGGCCGTCATTTCCTCGCTCGACCGTTGCCTTGAACGCCTGGTCCATGGCAAGTGGTGTTTCCAGCGCGGCCGCCGGGGAGACGACCCTGAAAAGCGCCAGGATCACAAATGTGAACGCCAATATGCGCATCCGGCATATCCTTTCATGTATTCTTCAGTGCCGGGACTGATCTCGCCGGGAGCTTAAGGCAGGCTTAAGCTGGGGCGCGCATGGCAAAATTGGATGGACCGCTTGCGGAGGCATGATTGCGAATTCTCATTGTCGAAGATGATCCGATCCTGCTCGACGGGTTACGGGAAGGTTTGAAGCTGAGCGGCTTTGTCGCGGACGGCGTGACAACGGCCGCCGATGCGTCGGAGGCGCTGGCGACGGATAATTTCGATGCGGTCGTTCTTGATCGAATGCTGCCGGACGGTTCCGGGCTGGATGTTCTGAACGGCTTGCGTCGCAGTGGAAACCGGATCCCCGTCCTGCTCCTGACGGCCAAGGATGAGGTTGGAGACCGCATCGATGGTTTGGATGCGGGCGCCGACGATTATCTTGGCAAACCTTTCGATCTGGATGAGGTTGCCGCCCGTCTGCGGGCGATCATGCGCCGCGCCGCCGGGCGGGCGAGTGCGCAGATCAGCCTGCGAGGGCTGACGCTGGATCCCGCTTCGATGCAGGTTCTTCGGGATGGGTCGACCGTAATCCTGTCGCGCCGCGAGTTCTCGATCCTTCATGCGCTCATGGAAAGTCCCCAGGCAATTCACTCCAAACAGGCACTGGAAGAGCGTCTCTACGGCTGGCAGGAGGATGTGGAGAGCAACACGATCGAGGTGCATGTGCATAAGCTGCGCGCCAAACTTGGAAGCGCCGCCATCGAAACGGTGCGTGGGGTTGGCTACAGATTGGGGATGCCCTGATGCGTTCGATCCGGTTGCGGCTTTTTGCGATCCTGCTGGCGACGACGGGAGCCCTCTGGCTGCTTGCCGTCATGTGGACCTATTTCAGCGTGCAGCATCAGGTCGAGCGGGTGCTGGACGCGCGACTGATGGAAGCCGCCCGTATGGTCAGCTCGCTCCTCACCGATCACCATATCGATGTGGCTGCCGCCGTGGACGACACGAAAGCCACTGACGCCGCCTCGCCGTTCGATCTCCAGGAGGACTACCGACGGCAACTCTCCTGCCAGATCTGGTCGCTTCAGGGGCAACTCGTCAGCCGGTCGGAAAGCGCGCCGCGTGAATCGCTCACAGACAATCGCGACGGGTTTAGCGAAACCATCGTCGATGGTGTCCGCTGGCGTGTCTTTGCGGTTGTGAATCCGAACCTCAATGCCCGTGTTCTTGTGGGCGACAGTCTGGAGATACGCGACAGGCTGGTTGCCGATGTGGTCAAGGGGCAGCTCGTTCCGGCCGTTGCCATTTTGCCGATCCTTGCGGTGCTGATCTGGCTGAGTGTTGGACAGGGGCTGGGACCGCTCAACAGGATCGCCATGTCACTGGGGTTGAGGTCTGCGGATGAACTGCACGCCATCGAAAACAGGGACACGCCCAGCGAAATCAAGCCCTTGCTCAGATCGCTGAACTCCCTCTTCCTGCGGGTGGAGGCAGCCCGTGAGCGTGAGAAGACGTTTATCGCCTATGCCGCCCACGAGTTGAAGACCCCGCTTGCCGGATTGAAGACCCAGGCTCAGGTGGCGCTGCGGAGTAAGGAGGATGACGTTCGAGACAAGGCGCTGGCGCATATTTCGACGAGCGTTGACCGGACCGGGCGTCTTGTCCGCCAGCTTATCGATCTGGCGCTCGTCGATTCTGCGGATCGCGGCGACGGGATCGAGACGGTGCGGCTCGCAGGGATAATGGAGGACATTCGTTCCGATCTTGAAGCCCAGAGCAGCAGGCGTGGCATCTCCGTGAAGCTTCGCATGCAACCGGATGAAATGGTGACCTTGAGAAACGTGAATCTCCTGCGTCTGGCCCTGCGCAACGTGATCGAGAATGCGATTCAGTATTCGCCGGAAGGCTCAAGCGTTGAGATTTGTGCACTGAAGAACGGTCTCAAGGTCGAAATCGACGTGACGGATCAAGGGCAGGGCATAAATCCGGAAGATCAGGCGACTGTCAGGGAGCGGTTCAAGCGAGGACATTCGGCCCATGGCGAGGGCAGCGGCCTTGGCCTGGCGATTGTCGACATGGCGATGCGAAAGCTCGGCGGGGAGCTTGATTTTCGTCAGGTTGATTCCGGTTTCGTCGTGGCGCTCATTCTGCCGCAGGAGTGACCGGACTACGATTTAAGGCAGCCTTAAGGTTGGAGCTTCAGCCACGTTTTATAGGCTCCAACCAATTCCAGTAGGCTCCCATGATTCGTCCAATTGTTTCTCCTCGCAGGCCGATGGCCGTCGCGTTGACAATCTTCCTCACCGCTTGCGCAAGCAATGCCGACCGTATTCCCGGCGCTGCGCCGCGCCCTTCCAATGAGCGTGTCGAAGATCGGGAGGCAGCCCCAATCGGAACCGACCCGATGCTTATGTATGGCGAAAAGACGGATGCCGGTTTTCATATTGCCGGCATTAATACCGGAAAAATGAATCCTGAATTCGTGCGACAGGTCGTAAGTTATGCCACGGACGAAAAGCCCGGTACGATCATCGTCGATCAACGAGCGCGTTTCCTTTATCTGATTCAACCCGGCAATAAGGCGATCCGATATGCCGTTGGTGTCGGCCCTGTTGCGCGCGCCTTCGATGGTGGCGACGCGATTATTGCGAGAAAAGCTGCCTGGCCTCGGTGGATCCCAACACCTGAGATGGTCGCAAGGAACCCTGCGCATTACGACCCGAACAAGGATGGAGTCGATGGCGGCCCGTCGAACCCGATGGGTGCTCGAGCGCTGTATATGCATAAGGATGGCAGGGACACATATTATCGCGTTCACGGCACGAATGATCCAGGCTCAATCGGCAAGGCTGTATCGGCCGGCTGCATTCGCCTTTTGAATCAGGATGTCATCGACCTCTACAACCGGGTAAAGCCCGGTGCCCGGATCGTTGTACAAGGATAGGTGAAGCCGCTTGATAGTCTGGCGAAGTTCCAGAGGATTCCGAAGCCCGGATTAACCTAAGGCTAGAGGCTGAGACCTGGAAGAACGGTGCGGATGTGATTGCCCAGCGCCTTTGCTGCCGAAGATGTCTGCGTATCGGCAAACTCGATGGCAATGCCGATCGTCGGCAGGGGTGGTAGCCCGCTTTTGACGATATGAAGGTCGGCTGGAACGGCTGTCCTTGTCAGCACGCTGATGGCGTGGCCGGAGCGCGCGATTGCGATGAGGCCGGAAAGGCTGTTGCTGGCGAAGGCGACGCGGTAGCGGCGATTGGCGGCTTCCATGGCGTCGCATGCCGCGCGGTGATCCAGCGTCACGGGTGCGGAGAGCGCCAGCGGCAGCACATCCTTGGTGATGAGATCCGGCTCCGGCCTGTCCGCCACCCAGACGAAGCTTTCCCTGCGGAGCACGTCGCGGTGATCCGGATCGGATTGCGAAACCAGCGCCATGTCGATCTGGCGGCGCTGCAGCAGCGGACGCAATTCCGTCGTGGGCGCACAGACCATGCGTAGATCGACTTTCGGGTAAGTGCCGAAGAAGCCTCTCAGCAGTTCCGGCAGGAAGGCGATGGAATAATCTTCAGGGCAGCCAAGGCTCACGGTTCCCTGCAGCGTTGCCTCGCCCATATCGGCAAGGATTTCATCATGCCGGGCAAGCAGGGCGCTGGCATGGGCAAGCAGTCTCTCGCCCGCCGCGGTCATACGCACTCCCGAACCCGTTCGCTGCAGCAGAGTATGGCCGACCAGCTCTTCCAGCCGCTGCATCTGGGTGCTGAGCGCGGATTGGGTGCGCCCGATCTGCGCGGCGGCGACGCTGATGGAGCCGGCGCGAGCGACAATGATAAAGTTCTTCAGCAGCGTAAGGTCGAGCATGGCGATATCAAAATTATCGATATCGGAGTAAAATACTATCAATTGGACTGAAGTGGCAATGGGTTGTTATGTTTCGGCAAGATAAACTCTTGGGGAATGTGCCATGGACAAGCTTGCGAAGAACTTCGCCTCGCTCAATGACGAACCGGCTTTCTGGGAGGCCGCCAATAAACATCTGACCCGCTACGGACCGGCCTTCGAGGAGATCATCGTCGAACGGGCTGAGGGAAGTTTCGTCTATGATGCGGATGGGCGCGCCATTCTCGATTTCACCTCCGGCCAGATGAGCGCTTTGCTCGGGCATACCCATCCGGATATCGTCACCACCGTCAACCGGCAGATGGCATCGGTCGCACATCTCTTTTCCGGCATGTTGTCGCGCCCGGTCGTCGACCTGGCGGCGCGGCTGGCGGCGCTCGCGCCGGGTCTCGATCGCGTGCAACTGCTGACCACCGGGGCTGAATCCAACGAGGCGGCGATCCGCATGGCGAAGCTCGTGACCGGCGGGCATGAGATCGTCGCTTTTGCGCAGAGCTGGCACGGCATGACCGGCGCTGCGGCCTCCGCCACCTATAGCGCCGGCCGCAGGGGCTATGGCCCGGCCACGGCCGGTTCACTCGTTATTCCCGCGCCGAATGCCTATCGTCCGCGCTTCAAGAATCCCGATGGATCGAATGACTGGCAGGCAGAACTCGACGATGCCTTCGAACTGATCGATCGCCAGTCGACCGGCAATCTTGCCGCCTTCATTGCCGAACCGATCCTGTCGAGCGGCGGTATCCTCGAGCTGCCGGTCGGTTATCTCGCTGCGCTAAAGAAAAAGTGCGAGGAGCGCGGCATGCTGCTCATCCTCGATGAAGCCCAGACCGGCGTCGGCCGGACCGGGCATATGTTCGCCTTCCAGCGCGATGGGGTGACGCCCGATATCATGACGTTGTCGAAGACGCTCGGCGCCGGCCTGCCGCTTGCGGCGGTGATGACGAGCGCAGAGGTCGAACAGAAGGCCTTCGAGAGGGGTTTCCTGTTCTATACGACTCATGTTTCCGATCCCCTGCCGGCCGCTGTCGGCGTGACGGTTCTCGATGTGGTGGCGCGAGATGGTCTGGTGGAACAGGCGATTGCCCGCGGAAACCGTTTGAAGGAGGGGCTGCTCTCGCTGCAGCAGCGGTTCGAATGCGTTGGAGATGTGCGCGGGCGCGGGCTTTTGCTCGGACTTGAAGTCGTCGCCGACCGGCATACGAAAGCCCCCGGTTTCGAACTCGGTGCGCGCATCATGCAGGAGGCGATGTTGCGCGGCCTCAGCATGAATATCGTCAAGCTGCCCGGCATGGGCGGCGTCTTCCGCATTGCGCCGGCGCTGACGGTATCGGATTCGGAGATCGACCTTGGGCTGGAGATACTGGCGGATTCGATCGAATCCGCACAGCTTGCCCGCTAGGTGTGACCGGCATTTGCCGGGAACGTCAGTTCAACCCTTGCGCCTTCGCCGGGTCTGGAACTGATATGCGCTTCGCCGCCGCTCTGGCGCACGAAACCGTAGACCATGGCGAGGCCGAGACCTGCACCGCCATGGTCGCCCCGCGTGGTGAAATAGGGCTCAAAGGCCTTGTCCACAGCCTCCGGCGTCATGCCGATCCCCTCGTCGGTGACGGCGATCACCAGCGTATCTTTGCCGGAGGCGGCCTCGATTGAAATCAGGCCGCCATCGGGCATGGCGGCTGCGGCGTTCAGGCAGAGATTGAGGATGGATTGTTCGAAAAGGGCCGGGTCCAGCGGTATCGAGGGAAGATCGTCGTCGATATCGAGCGCGATCCGGCATTTGGGGCCGACGGCGATTTCGAGAATATCGGCCATGCCGCGCAGCAGGCTTGCGACATTGATGACGCTTGGATGAATCGGCTGCTGACTGCCGATGGTAAGCATGCTGCTGGCCAGAGAGCGGCCGCGGTCCGCCGCCTTGCGGATGCGGGCGATATGTCGCTTCTGGCGATCGTTGAAACCGGCTTCCCGCTCCAGAAGTCCTAGACTGCCGGTGATGATGCCGATCATGTTGCCCACCTCATGGCTGACCTGATGGGTCATGCGCATGATGCCATCAAGCCTCTGGGCTTTGACGGCTTCCGCTTCCTGACGATCGAGAGCGGTGACATCGCGGGCGAGCAGCACGATGCCGCCGTCCGGCTGGCGTGACATCGATACTTCGATCACCCGCTGATCGTCGGTGCGATGGCGCAGGACTGCGCGGTCGAGCAATTCCCCCGGCTCTGCATCGAAGGGCAGCAGAGCCGGGTCGATTTCCGGGATCGGTTCGACAAACCTCCGAAGCGGCAGTTTTCGCGACGAGCCGGAGCGTCCGACGAGCTCGATGATGCGACGGTTCATGGTGATGGGCCGGCCGGCCGGATCGAACAGCGCAATTCCCTCGTTCATGGTGCGGAAGGTCGAGCGGATGGTGCGGGCTGCCGCTTCGGCCGTACGCCTGAGGCGCGAGACGCGGTCGACGCTGTCATGGAAGGCGCGAAACGCATCGAGCAGCCGGATCAACTCCGTCTCGGGGCCGGTATAGGAGGGCGGGCCGACATCCTTATCTCCCTTGGCGAGGGCGTTCATGCCATTGGAGAGCGTCACGATCCCGCGCGAGATACGCATCACCGAGCGGATCGAGAAGATCGCCACGATGAGAACCAGAAGCGAGGCGACGGCGACAATGATCAGCAGCCGGTTGAGAGCATCGGAAGTCGAAATCAGGTCTTCGTTCAGGCTGCGCGCAACCGCATCGCCCTGGGTCTCGGTCACATGGGAAAGATCCCGCGAGACGGTGTGAAGCCGGGAGACCGAGGCGCGGATGGCGAACATTTCCAGAAGATAGCGGCTCTGGGCTTCGAAGACCCGCTCGTAGGGCTGCAACTCGGCCACGGGCAGGCGCTCGCCGGGATAGCCCTGTTGGCGCGCCGTCGTTTCCGCCACGTAGCGGCGGCGCAGTTCGCCAAGCTGGAAGAGGCTGTCGGATGCGGATGCGGCCTGTACGATGCCGTTCATTCGCCGGCGCAGTTCCGGATCGAGGATGCCCTGACCGGTGGCGATTTCGCCGAGCGCTGCTGCCGCTTCCGCCTTGTGACCCTGTGCCGCATCGGCGTCCTTCGCAAGATCGAGCGTCTGTTCCCGGATGATCTGGAGGAGTTCGACGATGCGTTCGCTGGCAAAGCCACGGGTGATCCGTTCGCCGCTGTCCGGTCCTGTCATTTCGAGCAAAATATCGACCTGCTGGACCACCGAGCGGCTTTCGCTGGAAACGCGATAGGGCGAGGCGGCGTTCATCAGGAACGGTGCGCTGGAGACGAGATCGGAGACCTGCCGCGAGACCAGCGACGCCTTGGCGAGACTGGAAAAGGCCTGCAACCCATAGGCCGCCATTTCATCGCGGGCGCGCTGCAGGCCATAAATGGCGATGGCGGAAAGGCTGAAGACGAGGAGGCAGGTAAAGACAATCGCAAAGGGCAGGCGAAAGGCGATGGAGGACAGGAAGGAGCGGCTGATCACGGGGAAAGCTCGCCCTCATCGGTGTGGAGCACGTAACCCTTGCCGCGCCGCGTCTTGATATGGCGCGGCAGGTCGGGATTGATCTCGATCTTGCGCCTGAGCCGCAGCACCAGCACGTCGACATTTCTGTCGATATAACGGTCGCTTTCCGAACCCAGCCTGTCGAGAATCTGGGAGCGGCTGACGGGCTGGTTGGGTGTTTCCGCCAGTATTTCCAGAAGCGCGAATTCGGCGGTGGTCAGTGTACGGCTGGGATCGCTCAGGCAGACGGCGCGGCGTGCATCGAGATCGATTGCCCAGTCGCCAAGGCGAAGCGCCCCGCGCCCATGATCGCTGTCCTTTTCCTGTTTTAGCGAAGGGATCGTCCGGCGCAGTACGGCTTTGATCCGGGCCGTGAGTTCGATCGGTTCGAAGGGTTTGACCACATAATCGTCGGCGGCTGTTTCCAGACCGAGAACCCGGTCGGCGGCGCTGCCAGCGGCGGTAACCATGACGATGCCGATATCGATCTGGCTGCGCAGCCGCTGAGCGAAGGTGCGTCCGGACGTGCCAGGCAGATTGTGATCGACCAGCACAAGCTGCATCCTGTCCCTTGCCAATATCTCGTCCGCCTCCTCGGCGGAGCGCGCGCAGGTGGGCAGCCAGCCCTCCGCCTCGATGAGGTCCGAGATGAGCTCGGCCATATCCGGATCGTCCTCGACGATCAGAATGCGAACCTTCTGATTAAGCACTGCACTTTCCTCCCGCCATCATCATAGGCATGGCGGCGACGATCTTCAAAGGCTCGCTGGTTATCTCCCCTGTCATAATTGTAATATCTGTAATCTTGTTCGGCGGTGCGGTGAAAGATTGGTAACCATTCTTCGATTGCGGTGCGGACAGGATGTGACATGCTGTAGGTGGAGACTGGAACGGGGAGGTTCCGGGCAGGGAGGCTTAATTGAAAGCATTGACCGCACTTGCGACAAGCATGGTCCTATGGCTGTGCGGCGCAGGGCATGGCATGGCCGAGCCGAAGTTGAACGTCCTTTGCGGCGTCGACGAGGCCTGGTGCTTGACCATGCAGCGGGCTTTCGAAGCCAGGGCCGGTCTCGAAATTTCGATGGTGCGCAAGAGCACCGGCGAAATTCTCGATCAGATTCGTGCCGAACGATCCCATCCCACTGTCGATGTCTGGTGGGGCGGTACTGGCGACACCCATTTGCAGGCGGGTTCTGAAGGGTTGCTGGATGAATACCGACCCGTCCACCAGCAGGATTTGCTGCCGTGGGCGCAGAATTTCTCGGTGATGTCGGGATCGCGGTCTGCGGGAATTTATGCCGGCGCGCTGGGCTTCGCCTATAATTCGGAACTGCTTGCGAAGAACAATCTGCCGGCGCCGACCTGCTGGAAGGATCTGGCGAAGGATGTCTATCGCGGCCATATCCTGACCGGCAATCCGAACTATTCAGGCACGGCCTTCACCATGCTGGCCACTCTCGTCCAGCTGTTTGGCGAGGAGGAGGCTTTCGGGTTCATGGCGAAGCTCAACCAGAACGTCGTGAGCTATACCAAGGTTGGTGCAGCGCCCGTCAAGGCGGCGGCGCGGGGCGAGATCATGATCGGGATTTCCTTCATGCATGATGCCGTGACCCAGAAGATCGAAGGTTTTCCGCTGGTGATCGTCGCGCCGTGCGAGGGCACCGGTTATGAAATCGGGGCTGTCAGCATCGTCAAGGGCAATCGCAATGCGGCCGTTGCGCAGGATTTCGTGGAATTTGCGCTGAGCCCGGAAGGGCAGGCGACAGGGGCCGCGGCCGGCCAGAACCAGGTGCCTTCCAATGCCCGGGCGACATTGCCGCTGACGGCGCCTGACATATCGATGATCAAGATGGTGGATTACGACTTCGCCACCTTCGGACAGCCGGAAGAGCGAAGTCGGTTATTGAGCCGCTTCGACAGCGAAATCCACCCGACCCAGACCCAGTAGGGCCAAAAACCAACACCTCAAAAAGACAGCGCGCGCGCCGCAAGGTGCCGCGAACGGCAGCGCCATGTCTGCGCGCGGCCCAAGAATTCAGACGCAAGCTACAGGAGGATAACCATGCGACTGACGATACTTTCCACCCTGCTTTTTGCCGGCACGGCACTGAGCGCCGTTTCCGCGCAGGCGGCGGGCGAACTGAACCTGATCTGCTCGGCCGATGTCGTCATCTGCGAACAGATGAAGGGCGATTTTGAAAAGTCACACGACATCAAGGTCAATATGGTGCGCCTGTCTTCGGGCGAGACCTATGCCAAGGTGCGCGCGGAAGCCCGCAACCCGAAGACCGATATCTGGTGGGCCGGCACCGGCGATCCGCACATGCAGGCGGCGTCCGAGAACCTGACGCTCGAATACAAGTCGCCGATGCTGGACCAATTGCAGGACTGGGCTGTGAAGCAGGCTGAAAGCACCGGCTACAGGACCGTCGGCGTTTATGCCGGCGCGCTGGGCTGGGGCTACAACACCGAAATCTTCAAGTCCAAGGGTTACAAGGAGCCGAAATGCTGGGCCGACCTGCTGGCGCCGGAACTGAAGGGCGAAATCCAGATCGCCAATCCGAACTCGTCCGGTACCGCCTATACGGCGCTCGCGTCACTGGTGCAGATCATGGGCGAGGATCAGGCGATTGATTATCTGAAGAAGCTCAACGCCAATATTTCGCAATATACCAAGTCCGGCTCGGCACCGGTCAAGGCGGCGGCGCGCGGCGAAACGGCGCTCGGCATCGTCTTCATGCACGACGCGGTGGCGCAGACGGCGGAAGGCTTCCCGGTCAAGTCCATCGCGCCCTGCGAAGGCACGGGTTACGAGATCGGCTCCATGTCGATCATCAAGGGCGCCCGTAACCTCGACAATGCCAAGACCTGGTACGATTGGGCGCTGAAGCCTGAGGTCCAGTCGCGCATGAAGGACGCCAAGTCCTTCCAGCTTCCTTCCAACAAGACGGCGGAAGTGCCGAAGGAAGCGCCGAAGTTCGAGGACATCAAGCTCATCGACTATGACTTCAAGACCTATGGCGACCCGGCCAAGCGCAAGGCGCTGCTGGAACGCTGGGACCGCGAGGTCGGTGCGGTCGCGAACTGATCTGAACCGCTGATCTTCACTCCGGCGACAGGCATCCCGGCTTTTTAAGCCGGGGTGTCCGCCACTCTTTCATCGGCATGAAACAAGCGAGGTCGGCCATGACACGTGGCAATCGCAGGCTGGACATCGTCCTGGCGCTCGGGGCTTTTGCCCTCATTCTTCTTCCCTGGTATCGCATCGAAGGCGGCTTTTTCAGCCTCCGCTGGCTTTCCGGATTTTTCTCGTCGGCCAGCAATGCGCCCGGTGTGCTGCAAATATTGTCCTATGGAAAACCATGGCTCGTCGGCGTTGTCCTCTTCTTCCTCGCTGCATGCCTTGTCCGGTCCATCCGTGATCCGATGCGGCGCGGCGGGCTGCTTGCCGTCATCGGCGCTGCCGGGCTCGTTTTCCTCGCCTTGCAGGGGCTGGCCATCGGCTTTACCGGCTGGAGCTGGACGGTGAGCGAAAACCTCTTCGGCATGCTTGCCGATGGCCAACCCTCCATGGGTGCGGGTGCCGTCGTCATCTCGTTCGTCTTCGTGCTGCTTTTCGCCTTAGGGCTTGCCGAACGGGGCGTCATGAAAGGCGATGCCTTCGTCGTCGGCGCCATTTCCGTTCTGGTTTTCCTCGTCACGGTTTTTGTCTTTTATCCGATCGGCAGCATGCTGGTCGCCTCCGTTCAGGATTTCGATGGCTCCTTTAATGCCGATGGCTTCATCCGCAATATTCAGGATCCCGGCATCTGGAGCCTTGGCTGCGTGGCGGGCGAAGAGCGTTGCGGCGTTGCCTGGCGGACGCTATTTCTGGCACTGATGACCGCCTTCGGTTCGACCGTGCTCGGTCTCGGCTTCGCGCTGATCGCCACCCGCACCCGCTTTCCCTTCAAGAAGGGCCTGCGGCTTCTGACGGTTCTGCCGATCATCACACCGCCTTTCGTCATCGGCCTTGCCCTGACGCTGCTTTTCGGTCGCGCCGGTGTCGTCACCGAGTGGCTTTCCTATCTCTTCGGCATCGAGCCGGGCCGCTGGCTTTATGGTATGACCGGCATCTGGATCGCGCAGGTCCTTTCCTTCACGCCCATCTCGTTTCTGGTGCTGATCGGCGTGGTCGAAGGCGTCAGCCCGTCGATGGAAGAGGCCTCGCAGACGCTGCGCGCCGACCGCTGGCGCACCTTCTGGCAGGTATCGCTGCCGCTGATGAAACCCGGTCTCGCCAATGCCTTCCTGATCGGCTTTATCGAGAGTATGGCGGATTTCGGCAATCCGCTGGTGCTTGGCGGCACGCATGGCGTGCTGTCGACGGAAATCTTCTTCGCCGTCGTCGGTTCGCAGAACGATCCGTCGCGCGCCGCGGTTCTGGCGATCATCCTGCTGTGCTTCACGCTTTCGGCCTTCCTTGCCCAGCGTTTCTGGCTGGCGGGCAAGAATTTTGCGACGGTGACGGGCAAGGGCGACAGCGGCGCGCATATCGCGCTGCCGCGCGGCCTGTCCATCGGCGTTCACGCCGTCGTGGTGCCGTGGATGGTCTTCACCATCGTTGTTTATGGCATGATCCTTGTGGGCGGTTTCGTGAAGACATGGGGTCTCGACAATTCCCTGACCCTAGACCACTACGTCCGCGCCTTTTCCATAAGCTTTTCCAATGGCTCGATCGCCTGGACCGGCGTGGCCTGGAACTCGTTCTGGACGACCATGAAGATCGCACTGGTTTCCGCGCCGCTGACCGCCGCCGTCGGTCTTTTGACCGCCTATATCATCGTGCGGCAGAAATTCGCCGGGCGAAACCTCTTCGAATTCGCGCTGATGATGAGCTTTGCCATTCCCGGCACGGTCATCGGCGTCAGCTATATCATGGCCTTCAACCTGCCACCGGTGGAAATGACCGGCTCGGCGCTGATCCTGATCGCCTGCTTCGTGTTCCGCAACATGCCGGTCGGCGTGCGCGGCGGCATTGCGGCGATGAGCCAGCTGGACAAGAGCCTCGACGAGGCCTCGCTGACGCTGCGGGCCAATAGTTTCCGCACCATCCGCAAGGTCATCCTGCCGCTCTTGAGGCCCGCAATCACGGCCGCACTGGTCTATTCCTTCGTGCGCGCCATCACCTCCATCAGCGCCGTCATCTTCCTCGTCAGCGCCGAATACAACATGGCGACCTCCTATATCGTCGGCCTTGTCGAGAACGGCGAATATGGGGTGGCGATTGCCTATTCCTCCATGCTGATCGTGGTGATGATCACCGTCATCACAGGCTTCCAGCTCATTGTCGGCGAGCGTCGCCTGCGGCGCGAAAACCGCGTCGCCGGCCTGCCCTCCGCTTCCTCCGTTCCTCTCGCTCAGGAGAAAACCGCATGATTTCCGTAAAACCCGGCTCCGTCACCTTTCAGAATGTCCGCAAGACCTTCGGCGCCTTTACCGCCATTCCCGACCTGTCGCTCACCATCGAGCCCGGTACGCTCGTCACCCTGCTCGGTCCCTCCGGCTGCGGCAAGACGACGACGCTGCGCATGCTGGCGGGCCTCGAGCATCCGACCTCGGGCCGCATCCTCATCGGCGACAAGGATGTGACCATGCTGCCGGCCAATGAGCGCGATGTCTCGATGGTCTTCCAGTCTTATGCGCTTTTCCCGCATATGACGGCGCTCGACAATGTCGCCTACGGCCTGCAATCCTCCGGGCTGCGCAAGGCGGAAGCGCGGGAAAAGGCGGAAGAGGGCCTGAAGCTCGTCGGCCTTGCCGGCATGGGCCATCGCCTGCCTGCCGAACTTTCCGGCGGCCAGCAGCAGCGCGTCGCGGTCGCCCGCGCTCTGGTGCTTGAGCCGCAGGTGCTGCTGCTGGATGAGCCGCTTTCCAACCTCGATGCCCGCCTTCGCCGCCGGGTCCGCACCGAAATCCGCGAATTGCAGCAGCGGTTGGGTTTCACCGCGGTTTACGTGACGCATGATCAGGATGAGGCGCTGGCCGTTTCCGACCGGATCATCGTGATGAAGGACGGCGAAATCGCCCAGTCGGGTGCGCCACGCGATCTTTACGAGACCCCGGCCTCCGCCTTCATTGCCGATTTCATGGGCGAGGCGAATGTCGTCGGTTGCGAGGTCATCGGCGTTGAGGGTGCCGATGCGCTGATCCGCGTCGGCGGGATCGATCATCGGGTCGCGGCCCGCAACGCCCGGCCAGGTCCCGCAGAGCTTGCGGTCCGCCCCGGCTCGATTTCCATCGGACAACCGGGCGGGCAGGGGCTTGCCGGCCGGGTGCTGCACAGCGCCTATCTCGGCGGTCACGTCGAATATGAGGTGGAAACCGATATCGGTACGCTTTTCATCGTCGACCATGCCGTGGAGACCAGCCTGCCGGCGGCGAGCGATGTGACGTTGGGGTTCAAGAACCGGGGCATTGCCTTGATTCAGGCCTGAAGCCGCTGCCGATCCCGCATTCCTGTCGCGACAGAGGCAGTTTTGGTCTGCCTCTGTCTGTCGGGAACGCCAGCCTCAAATATCCTTTGCCAGACGAAGCGCATCGTAGATCGCCGCATGGGTATTGCGTGCGGCGACCGCATCGCCGATCCGGAAGAGCCGGTAGGCGCCTTCCGGGTTGCGTTCGACCGCTTGGGCGGCTCCCGCAAGCAGGGCGTCGTAGGAGATTTCTCCGAGGTTTTTCGAACCGGGTTTGAGTTCGAAATAAAGGTCATCCAGCGGGATCGTGCCGTGGTTGACGACGATCTGGTCGACGGTTCTCGATTTCGTCACGCCGCCATAATCGCTGCCGACATGGGCAATGAGCTGGTTGCCGTTTCTTTCTGCCGCTTCCAGCCGGTAGGTAACGGTGAAGGTGACATCGCGTTTCTGCAGCGAGCGCATATAGGGAACGAGGTTCATCGCCATGACTTCCGGGGCAAAAGCGCGGTCGGGCGTCATGATCTCCACTTTCGCCCCGGCTTTTGCGAGACATTCGGCGGCCTGCAGACCGGCATGATCGCCGGCATCGTCGAAAACCAGCACATTCGTTCCCGGCTTAACGTCTCCTGAAATGATATCCCATGCCGAGACGACGAGATCGTTGCCGCTGGAAAGCACATCGGTATGCGGCAAGCCGCCGGTGGCGATGATGACGACGTCAGGGTTCTCCGAAAGAACCGTGTCCGCTTCGGCCCAGTTGTTGAAGTGGAAGGTGACGCCCAGCCTCTCGCACTGGCTCATGCGCCAGTCGATGATGCTGATCATCTCACGGCGGCGTTCGCTCTGCGCCGTCAGCCGGATCTGGCCGCCGGGATTGTTGGCGGCCTCGAACACGACGACCTCATGGCCGCGTTCGGCACAGACACGCGCGGCCTCGAGCCCGGCCGGTCCGGCGCCGACGATCACCACCTTCCGGCGTTCCGCCGCTTTGGGTATCTCGTGCGGCATGGTTTCCTCACGGCCCGTTGCCGCATTGTGAATGCAGAAGGCGAGACCGCCCTGATAGATGCGGTCGAGACAATAATTGGCGCCTACGCAGGGGCGAATATCGTCCTCGCGTTTTTCCATGATCTTGCGCACGATATGCGGATCGGTCATGTGGGCGCGTGTCATGCCCACCATGTCCACCTTGCCGGCGGCGATGGCGTGGCGGGCGGTGGCGACATCGGGGATCTTGGCGGCGTGGAATGTCGGGAAACTGGTCGCGGCGCGGATTTCACCGGCGAAATCGAGATGCGGCGCATTGGCCATGCCCTGAATGGGGATGACGTCGGTCAGGCCCGGGTCGGTGTCGATATGACCCCTGATGACATTGAGATAATCGATCAGGCCGCTATCCTTCAGGCGTCTGGCGATTTCGATGCCCTCTGCCTTTCCGGTGCCGCCCTCAAGACATTCGTCGGCGGTATAGCGAACGCCGAGAATGAAATCGTCGCCCACGCGTTCGCGCATCGCCCTGAAAACGTCGAGACAGAAGCGCATGCGGTTTTCGAGCGGGCCGCCATAGGAGCCGTCCAGTTCGTTGGTCAGCGGCGAGACGAACTGGTCGATGAGATGGCCATAGGCTTCCAGCTCCACTCCGTCCATTCCGCCTGCCTTCATGCGTTCGGCGGCGTCGGCGAAGTCCTTGATGATACGCTCGATATCCCAGTCCTCGATCTTCTTCGGAAAAGCCCGATGCGCCGCTTCGCGGTGATGTGACGGCGCAAGGATCGGCAGCCAGTCGCCCTTGTCCCAGCGGGTGCGGCGGCCGAGATGCGTGAGCTGGATCATGATCGCAGCACCCTCTTCATGCACGGCGTCGGTCATTTCCCGGATCCATGGGACGATCTCATCCTTGTAAGCGAGCAGGTTGTTGAAGACGGGCGGGCTGTCCCTGGAGACAGCGGCGGAGCCGGCCGTCATTGTGAGCGCAACGCCGCCCTTTGCCCGCTCCACCGTGTAGGCGCGATAACGTCCCTTCGGCATGCCATCCTCGGGATAGGCGGGTTCGTGCGAGGTGACGATGATGCGGTTGCGCAGGGTGAGGTGTTTTAGCTGGTAGGGCTGAAGAAGGGGATCGCTCGACATAGCCTGCTCCAAAAGGGTTTCTGTCTCAAGGCTAAGCGGGAATGTACACTTATGTCAATTTACAAAACACAATTGTCTTTCCTTTTGACACGGGTATACATCCCGCTTGTCGCGAAGAGACCGATTTGCTACGAACGCATCATGGAAGCGACATTGAACGACACTGGCTGGCGTGGATCGCAGGAAGGGTGGCTTGAGGCCGCCTATCAGGCTTTGCTGGAATCGGGCGTGGATTCCGTCAAAATCCTGCCATTGGCGAAAAAGCTAAACCTGTCGCGCACGAGCTTCTACTGGTTCTTCAAGGACCGGGAGGAATTGCTGGCCGCGCTTGTCGCCCGCTGGCGGGAAAAAAATACCGGAAGCATCGTCCGGCAGTCGGAGGCCTATGCCGAGACGCTGGCCGAAGCCATGCTGAATGTTTTCGACTGCTGGCTGGATCCCGCGCTTTTCGACAGCAGATTTGAATTCGCCGTTCGAAGCTGGGCCCTTCAGTCCGCAGAGATTCTCGCGGAGGTTCGCAAGGCCGACGAGATGAGAATGGCGGCGCTTGCACGCATGTTCGTGCGGTTCGGCCACAATGAAAACACGGCGGATGTGCGTGCCCGGACCACCTATCTCGTGCAGATCGGCTACATTTCCATGCAGTCCGAGGAAGATGTGGCGGTGCGGATGCAGAGGATTCCGGACTATATCGCCATCTACACCGGTGAGATGCCGCAGCAGCGCGAGCTTGACCGGTTTTATGCCAGACACGGGTACAGGCCTGCAACGGCGCAACCGTGACATTTCCGGAGTGAGGTCAGCGTAAAAAGCACGCAATGCCGTCGGATTATGTGCTGTAAGGTGGTAGAAGTCGAATTGTCTGCCCGCCCTCCTGCAATGTAGCTGCAACATTTCTCGACCAGTGGTGGGGATGGCAAGAATCCATCTCCGGGGGAAGTCATTGCGAATCTTGCTTCTTGAGGATGAACCCGAAATGGCGCGCGCGCTTCTTGAAGCCCTGCGCCGGCGCGATGTTCTTGCCGATCATGTCAGCACCATCAGCGATGCTGACGCCCTTGCGCGGGACGGGTCTTACGATGTTCTGGTTCTGGATCGCCGCCTTCCCGATGGCGAAGGGCTTAACCTCGTGGCTTCGCTTCGCCGGAGCAGACATACCGTGCCCATCCTTGTTTTGACGGCGCTTGGAAGTGTCGATCACCGTGTCGACGGGCTCGATGCCGGAGCGGATGATTATCTTGCCAAGCCCTTTGCAATCGAGGAGCTGCTCGCTCGCCTCAGGGCTCTCCACAGACGCGGCCCTTCTCTTTCCGACAAATATGCGCATTTCGGAAATCTGAGCATCGATCCGCGCAGCAATGAAGTCAGCATTGCCGGCTCCATCATCGAGTTGCGGCGTCGGGAATATCTGGTGCTTGAAGCGCTGATGCGGCGTCCGAACCGCATCGTCACGCGGTCGAACCTGATCGAGGCGGTCTATACGCTCGATGACGAGATCGAGTCCAACGCTCTCGATGCGCACATTTCCCGTATCAGGAAGAAGCTGGCGCAGGCTGACGCCACCGTGGAGATAAGGGCCGTGCGGAATATCGGTTATCTCATCCGGTTGAAGACATGAGACAGGAGCGCAATCGATCCCTGCGATGGGGGCTGATGAAGCGCCTTTTCGCATTGCAGGCGTTCCTGCTCGTCCTTTTCGTCATCCTCCTCATCGGCTGGATATGGATCATCGATCCACGGCTCGAAGGTGCGAATGAAGAGGCTGCCCGTATCGTCGCGGAGAGCGTGACGAAGGACGGACAGGGCAGGCCGCAACTGTCGGCGACGCCGGAGCTGGCGGAGCTGAAACGGCGCTATCCGAATCTCTGGTTTGTGGTGCGTGACGCCAATGACATCGTATTGCAATATGGCGCGGTCCCGCCGCCCGCCCTGTCGGCCGTATTTCCCCGGAGTTTTGACCGTGCGCGTCTGGAGGCGGCCGGAACGCTCCGCGCCACCGTCGAAAACCGCGATACAGCCGCCGGGCGGCTTCAGTTCATTGCCGGGACGGAGGAAGGAATTCCCAATGACGGTCTGAGTATCTGGATCAATGTTCAGCTGGATCTGGAAAAGGATGCCGAGGGCGCCATTCGCTGGCTGACCGTGCTGCCGGCGCTGGGTTTCATCATCCTCATCGCCGTCGTGCCCATGCTGATCCTGACGGGCATCGCGACACTGCTCGTGACCCCGCGGGCGGTCGGCCGTTCCCTGAGCGGGCTGATGGAAACCGTGAAGCAGGCGCAATCCATCGATTTCGAGAACCGGTCCGAGCGTATCGACCGTTCGAAAGTTCCCCTTGAAATCATCCCGCTGGTGGATGCCTTCAACGTCGCGCTGTCGAGGCTCGATGACGGGTATAATCGCCGCAACCGCTTTCTCGCCGATGCGGCGCATGAGCTGAGGACGCCGATCGCAATCGTACGTACCAGAGCCGACCTCTTGCCCGATGACGCGCTGAGCCGTCAGATCAGGGCCGATATCGACCGCTTGACCCGCGTTGCGCATCAACTACTGGAGATGCAGGCGGTGGGTGCGGTGAAACTGCCGGCGGAGCCGCGCGATCTCAACAAACTCGTCGAGCGCATCGCGACCGATCTCGCCCCGATTGCGATGGATGCCGGTTACGAGTTCGATTTCGAGCCCGGCGAGGGCGAAGTCGTCTTCACGGTGCAGACGTCGATTATCGAGATGGCGGTCGTCAATCTCGTGCGCAACGCGATAGACCATGCCGGCGGCAGGGGCGCAATTACGATCCGGGTCGATCCGGCGGGGGCCATCGAGGTCTGCGATGAAGGGCCGGGCATACCTGTCCCGGAGCGCGCGCAGGTATTTGAGCCGTTTCACCGCATCAATACGAACTCGCCCGGAGCTGGCCTTGGGTTAAATCTGGTCCAGAAGGCGGCGGAGCTTCATTGCGGCCGTGTTCTATTTCTCGACCTCAATCCCAGCTTTTGTGTCCGGCTCGAAATTCGGTCGATAGTTTCGAAAGGCGCTGCGACCGCGCTGCGATAATGAAATTTCTTACGATTCGGTTAAGAAAATAGACCTAACTTATTTAAATAAATAAATAATTTCTAATAAAATTCGTTCCATGCAATGCAGGCGCAATTCTCGCGGGGAAAATCCCCTTATCTGCTGAATGCATCCGCACGTGATGTCGGCCGGCGCAGCAGACTAACGGGAGCCGGTTTCCGGTTCTTCAACGCGAACTGAAACTTGGCTGCGCCAGAAGATGGCGCATCGGTTTCGTCTGGAGTCATTCATGTCGATCGTCAAGAAATCGCTTGTCGCCGTGACCATCGTCGTCGCGGTTGCTGGCAATGCGCATGCCGCTGATCTCACCAACTACAATACGCAGCAATCCTTCGATTACGGCAGTCCGCCGGCCTTCTCCTGGGGCGGGGCCTATGTGGGTGTGCATGGTGGCGTCGCCTCCCCGAAATTCAACCCATTGGCCAGCGGCCGCGGCCTGACGGGGGGTGTGCAGGCTGGGTATAACTTCCAGTTCGGTTCCGGCGTGGTCGGTGCGGAACTCGAAGGGTCCTATCTCGGGAACGAGGCGCGTGTGCCGAACGGTCGTTTGCGGGAGCGTTTCCGGGGCGCGGCCAAGATGAAGGCCGGTGTGGCGCTCGACCAGACGCTGGTTTACGGCACCACCGGCCTGACCACGACAAAGTTCAGGGACGGAAACGGCGTGACAGGTCCCGATGGCCGGAAACAGGGCTATCTGGTCGGCGCAGGCGTCGAACAGAGTTTCGGCGGCGGCCTGTCGGCGAAGTTCGAATATAATTATGTGAGCACCGGAAATGTGGCCACGACGACCGCCAGCGGCAAATCGAAAACCGATGTCAGCGATCATGTCATCAAGGCCGGTCTGAATTATCGCTTCTGATCGGCCCTTCCCATGACAGATTCCAGGGAGAATTTTCAAAAGAACCCCGCCGCTTTCGGCCTGGAAGCGGCGGTGAAAAAGGGCGGGGCGCGGCACAGGCGGAACCGGGCTGAAATTTGCATCCCGGATCGGTCATTCGCATTCGAGCGAAGGTTGCCGGAAGCTCGTAACATACCATTCGGCCCCGGAATTGCGGGTGTAGAAGGTATAGAAGCAGTCGATGCGCTCGATATAGGCCGGCGTTTCGGACACTTCGTAACGTTCGCCACGCCGTGTTGTCCGCACTTCGCCACTCGACGATCCGGCGACAGCCTGCGTCTTGTTCTTCCGCCATTGATAGGCCTGCTGGCCGGGACCCAGACTGTAGATATTGTCCGGCGGCCCATAGTCCAGCATCACGCTGGTGATGGGCGCGCCGATATAGCTTTTCATGACAGTCGAGGCGCAGGCCGTGAGCAGTATCGATGCGCCGGCGATAAGGAAGATTGCTGCCGGGACTGCAAGGGAAGATCTGTTGGACATGGAAGTTCCTTTCTGCGGTGACCTTCGCAGGGATAGGAACCGGTTATTGCAAGTACATTGCACGGGAAAAGCGGGGCGAGGCGGGTGGCTGCCGCCGAAGCGTCGATGCCCGAATTGCCGGTATCAGAGGCCGGCAATGTTCCGGCCGATATGGCGCAGTATGCTTTTGAAGAGTTTTACTTCGGCCGGGTCGAGGCCTTCGATTGCGGTTTTTTCGAACATGGCGGCGATGGGCATGAGTTCATCGGCCAGTTCCTCTCCCTTCGGGGTGAGGGTGATGCGCACGATGCGCGCATTGTCGAGCGGCCGTTCGCGGCTGACGAGGTTACGCCGGACCATCAGCCCCACAAGCCGGGACAGCGTGGAAATCTCCACCGACACCATGTCCGAAAGCTCGGTCAGCGTCTTGCTTTCCTGCTGCCGCAGCGTCGCCAGCACGCGATACATCGGCAGGGTGATGTCATAGGAGGCCAGTCTTACGGAAAAGCGCTCGCCAAGCCGAACGCCCACCCAGTTGAGCAGGTAGGGTACCGAATCGGTGAATTGATAGGACACGAGCAAATCCCCGTTTGAGAACCATCTGCGCAGATGCTGATGTGCGCCTATCGGCTGTACCGGCACAATCCATCCGTTTCAATAGCTTCGCCCCATAAGACAGGGGAATGCGGCGTTCTGCCTTTCACAAAAAATGACGAAAAACATTTGCATTGACAAATGTTGCAAACGCAAATAAACAAGACTGCAGGATTTGGGAGGATCTCATGACATCAGCATTGTTTGGCCTGAGCAGCCTTGCGCCTGAAGGCGTCGGTCAGAATTTCCGTTCAACGATGCGCCGTTTCCCGGCGACTGTGACGGTTATCACGGCCTGTGCTTCGGGTGATCAGCGCGATCACGGCATGACGGTCACGGCCGTCACTTCGGTCTCAATGGAGCCGCCGTCCCTGCTGGTTTGCCTGAACAATCGCACCCTGCTGCATGAACTGCTGCTGTGCCGGCCCGATTTCATCGTCAATGTGCTGACGCAGGATCAGATTGCCCTGTCGGACGCCTTCAGCGGCAAGGTGTCGCCGGAAGAGCGTTTCCGCGACGGTCAATGGCAGCGCCACGACAATGGCGTTCTCTATCTGCCCACGGCCCATGCCGCCATCGCCTGCCGCCGGGTTGCGGCCATGCCTTACGGAACCCATACCGTCTTCATCGGGCAGGTTGTTTCGGCCGATGTCAGCGAGACGACACGGCCGCTTCTTTACGAAAACGCCCAATATTGCGCCGCAAGCCCCGCGAGCCTGCCCGCCTGATCATTGCCGCCCAGATAATCCCGGCGGGATAACGCCCGGCCAGCAACATCCGGCCAGTAAAGTCCGGCCAGTAAAGTCCGCAAGGAGACAATCATGAACGATATGAGCCATGCGCCGCTGCCGGCGCAAACGAACCCGCGTGCCCGCCTCGCAAGCCGCGTTACCGGCATAGCCGATCTTTTCCGGGCAAGCGCCAGACAGACGGAGGAGGCCCGGCGCGTTCCGGCCAGCCACATCGAGGCGCTACGCGGCATCGGTTATTTCGATATCGTCAAGCCCCGCGCCTTCGGCGGCAAGGGCGGAGATTTCGCCGAGCTGGTCGAGGCCAATATCGAGCTTTCGGCCGCCTGTGCGTCGACCGGCTGGGTCGCCGGCCTGCTGTCGGCCCATCAATGGCTGCTGGCGATGTTTCCGGAAGAGGCGCAGGCCGATGTCTGGGGTGAAAACCCCGATGCACTCCTGTGCGGTTCCTATGCGCCGGTGAAGATGGCGGAGCTCGCCGATGGCGGTTATCGCCTCAGCGGCAAATGGGCTTTCGCCTCGGGCTGCGAAAACGCGCAATGGTCCCTCTGCGCCGCCATTCTGCCGCCGCAGGGCGAGGGCAAGCCGGTTCCGGCCTTCCTGCTGGTTCCCGCCGGGCAATATGTGATTGAAGACACCTGGCATGTTGTGGGCCTGGCCGGCACGGGGTCCAAGACGCTCGTTCTCGATGATGTCGTCGTTCCCAAACACCGGGTTCTGACCTTTCCGGACGCCACCAGCGGAAAGACGCCCGGCGGGCATTATTATGCGGAGGAAGGTCTGTTCAACATGCCGCTTCTGACCGGCATTCCCTCCTGTCTCGCGGCGGCAGGCGTCGGCGCGGCCAGGGGCGCGCTTGCCGCCTATGTCGATCACGTCGGCGGCCGGGTGACGCGCGGTGCGGTGGCGGGCGGCAATAATCGCATGGCCGAATTTCCGACCATCCAGCTGCGCGTCGCGGAAGCAGCGGCGAGCGTCGATGCGGCTTGCGAAATATTGCTGCGCGATGTTGCCCGCGCACAGGCGCTCTCGCAGGCAAGGATCGAAGGCCGGGCGGAATTTACGGTGGATGACCGTCTTCTCAGCCGTCGCGGCCAGTCCTTTGCGGTGTCTCTCGCCCTGCGCGCCGTGCAGGCGCTCAACGACTCCACCGGCGGCGTCGGGCTCGATCTTTCCAACCCGGTGCAACGGGCGTGGCGGGATGCGAATGCGGTCGGCCGCCATATCAGCATGAACTGGGACGCCGTGGGCACCATGATCGGCCAGAGCATGCTCGGGCTGGAACCCAAGGGTCAATATTGATCGCCTCTCGGGCGGCAAATCAAAGAGTGAATTCGGAGGAAACCACATGCAAGGCAAGGTCGCTCTCGAGGAGCATTTCGCAATCCCGGAAACGCTTCAGGATTCGGCCGGGTTCGTACCCGGCGATTACTGGAAGGAACTGCAGCACCGCCTGCTCGACATTCAGGATACGCGCCTGAAGCTGATGGATGCGCATGGCATCGAAACCATGATCCTGTCGCTGAACGCGCCGGCGGTGCAGGCCATTCCCGACAGGAAGAAGGCGATCGAGATCGCGCGGCGGGCAAATGACGTCCTCGCCGAAGAATGCGCCAGGCGGCCGGATCGTTTCCTCGCCTTCGCAGCCCTGCCATTGCAGGACCCTGATGCGGCGACGCAGGAGCTTCAGCGCTGCGTCAACGATCTCGGTTTCGTCGGCGCTCTCGTCAACGGTTTCAGCCAGGAGGGCGATGGCCAGACGCCGCTTTATTACGACCTGCCGCAATATCGTCCATTCTGGGGCGAGGTGGAAAAGCTCGATGTGCCCTTCTACCTGCATCCGCGCAACCCGCTGCCGCAGGATTCTCGGATTTATGACGGCCATCCCTGGCTGCTCGGCCCCACCTGGGCTTTCGCGCAGGAAACGGCGGTGCACGCATTGCGTCTGATGGCGTCCGGCCTGTTCGACGAGCATCCGCGCCTCAACATCATCCTCGGCCATATGGGCGAGGGCCTGCCCTACATGATGTGGCGCATCGACCACCGCAATGCCTGGGTGAAGCTGCCGCCGCGTTATCCGGCCAAGCGCCGTTTCGTGGATTATTTCAACGAGAATTTCCACATCACCACCTCGGGCAACTTCCGCACCCAGACGCTGATCGACGCCATTCTGGAAATCGGTGCGGATCGCATCCTGTTTTCCACGGACTGGCCCTTCGAGAATATCGATCACGCCTCCGACTGGTTCAACGCGACGACCATCGCCGAGGCAGACCGGGTGAAGATCGGCCGCACCAATGCGCGCCGCCTGTTCAAGCTCGACGGGCGTTGAACCATGCAGCCTTTCGTTTATATGGCCGCGCCCGCCCGCATCGTCTTCGGCGCGGGCAGCTCGGCGGGCGTGGCGGAGGAAATCCGCCGCCTCGGCCTGTCGCGGGCGCTGGTGCTTTCCACGCCGCAGCAGAAGGGCGACGCGGAGGCGCTTGCCGCCCGGCTCGGCCGGCTTGCCGTGGGTGTCTTCTCCGATGCGGCCATGCATACGCCGGTCGAGGTGACGAAAAACGCGGTCGAAGCCTATCGCGCCACCGGAGCGGATTGCGTTGTGGCGCTCGGCGGCGGTTCCACCACCGGTCTCGGCAAGGCCATTGCGCTGCGCACCGATGCGGCGCAGATCGTCATCCCGACCACCTATGCCGGCTCCGAGGTGACGCCCATTCTCGGCCAGACGGAAAACGGGGTGAAGACCACCATGCGCGGGCCGGAAATCCTGCCGGAAGTGGTGATTTACGATGCGGAACTGACGCTTGGATTGCCGGTCGCCATCAGCATGACGAGCGGGCTGAACGCCATGGCGCATGCGGCGGAGGCGCTTTATGCGCGGGACCGCAATCCCATCGCTGGCCTGATGGCGGTTGAGGGGCTGCGAGCGATGATCGAGGCGCTTCCCGGCGTGAAAGCTGCGCCGCAGGATGTCAAAGCGCGCGAGACCGCGCTTTATGGTGCGTGGCTGTGCGGCGCGGTGCTTGGCGCCGTCGGCATGTCGCTGCATCACAAGCTTTGCCACACGTTGGGCGGCAGTCTCGATCTGCCGCATGCGGAAACCCATGCGGTGCTTCTGCCGCATACCATCGCCTATGTGGAACAGGCGGTGCCGGATCTGCTCGCGCCGCTCGCCGCTCTTGTCGGCGGCAGGGCAGGGGCGGGGCTCTACGATTTTGCCGCCCGGCTTGGCGCGCCGTCGAGCCTTGTCGCTCTCGGGGTCCGGGCGGACGATCTCGACCGCATGGCGGAGCTTGCAACGGCCAATCCTTACTGGTGCCCGCGGCCAATCGAAAAAACTGCGATCCGCGACCTTTTGCAACGCGCCTTCGAGGGCGCGCGGCCGGAGTGATGGGAGGAGACGATGGATATGAAGATAAGCAATGATGATGGCTACTTCGTCGAGGAACGTTCGGCTGAAACCGTGATCGCGCGGATGCGCGACTGTGACGATCCGCGTCTGAGGGAAATCATGGCGGTGGTGACGCGCAAACTGCATGAGGTGGTGAAGGAAATCGAACCGACCGAGGAGGAGTGGATGAAGGCCATTCATTTCCTCACCGAGGTCGGCCAGATCTGCAATGAATGGCGGCAGGAATGGATCCTGTTTTCCGATATTCTCGGCGTCTCCATGCTGGTCGACGCCATCAACCATCGCAAGCCGAGCGGCGCGTCGGAATCGACCGTTCTCGGCCCCTTCCATGTCGCGGATGCGCCGGAAATGCCGATGGGTGCGAATATCTGCCTCGATGGCAAGGGTGAGGATATGGTGGTCACGGGCCGTATCCTCGATACCGAGGGAGCGCCGGTCGCCGGCGCGCGTATCGATGTCTGGCAGGCCAATGACGAAGGTTTTTATGACGTGCAGCAGAAGGGCATCCAGCCCGATTTCAACCTGCGCGGCGTCTTCATCACCGGCGAGGACGGGCGCTATTGGTTTCGGGCCGCCAAGCCGAAATATTATCCGATCCCCGATGATGGTCCGGTCGGGCAGTTGCTGCGCGCCATGGGGCGGCATCCTTACCGGCCGGCGCATTTGCACTATATCGTTTCGGCCGAAGGCTTCACCACGCTCGTCACCCATATCTTCGATCCCGACGATCCCTATATCCGTTCGGATGCGGTCTTCGGCGTAAAAGAAAGTCTGCTCGCCGATTTCCAGCGGGTGGAGGATGCGCAGAAGGCGCGGGATCTGGGTTTCATCGGCGACTGGTTCTGGTCGGTGAACCACGATTTCGTGCTCGCCCGATGAACGGCGGGAGCGACCGAACCCGGCTTTACGTGCGTTTCGCCGAAAGCGATCCCGCTGCGGCCGCGCAACGGGCGGCGCAGATAGAGGCCCACAAGGCCCATCTGCGCAATGGCGAGGCGATGGCGGAAGGGTTCAAGATTCTTGTCTCCGGTCCGATGAGCGCGGTTGCCGACGGCCCATCCGCCGCCCTCATTATTGCGCAGGCGCGCTCGATCGAAGATGTCATCGCCTTCAGCGATGCCGATCCATTCGTCATTCACGGTGTTTATAACCGCATTCATATTTTGAGCTGGACGCCGACGCTGTCGACGATTTCCGGGCTGGGGCCCGGCTGAATTTCGTCGGCGCGATGCGCCTGGCACTTGTTAATATTTCATTTGCAATTTTTGCAAATGCAACATTTAATCGAAGGCGGGTGATGCTGGCGATATGTGCTTGACAGGAGCAGGACACATATCAGTGTGGAGCACGCCGGGCACTCACGGAGGATATCGCAGGAACGGGAGACGCTTATCCATACCGGATGGCGCGTTCATGCGTGAAAGGGAGGAACATGTCCACGAATTATCTGAGCGCCGCGTCAGCGCGGACGAAGAACCCGGCCGGCGTTATTGCGACATGCGGCCTGATGATCATGTTTGACGGTTACGATTTGGTCGTTTACGGCGCCGTCGCACCGGCACTCTTGAAAGAAAGCGCATG
The DNA here is from genome assembly GCF_006970545.1 of Agrobacterium sp. T29. NCBI lineage: Bacteria > Pseudomonadati > Pseudomonadota > Alphaproteobacteria > Hyphomicrobiales > Rhizobiaceae > Agrobacterium > Agrobacterium sp. T29. The sequence continues at coordinate 2,282,289 of NZ_CP040640.1, read as the reverse complement.
GGCGCTCAATCCGGCCATGGTTGGGCGCGCCGCCGCGCTGACGCTGGTGGGCATGCTGCTCGGCGCGCTATTTGCCGGCACCATGGCCGACCGCATCGGCCGCCGCAAGGTGGTTCTTCTCAGCCTCGCCGGCTTTTCGGCGATGATGATCGCCTCGGCCATGACGCCGAATTTTCTCGCCTTCGAAATCACACGCTTCTTCGCCGGTCTCGGGCTTGGCGCGCTGTTGCCGACGGTCACCGCGCTGGTGCTGGAATTTTCGCCGCCGCATCGCAGGGCGCAGGCCAATTCCCTGTCTTTCCTCGGTTATCTTATCGGCGGCATCATTTCCGGCGTCATGGGCATCCTTCTTCTGGAGACCTATGGCTGGCGGCCCTTGATGCTGATCGGCGGCCTGCCGCTTATTCTTATGCCGATCTTCATGCGGTTCCTGCCGGAATCGCCCGAATGGCTGGCAAGCAAGGGGCGGCAGGCGGAGGCTGACGGCATTTGCGACAGCTACGGTCTGCAACGCATCGTGCCGCATGCGAAAATTCAAAAGGGCGGCGTCGGCGCGCTGTTCTCGGAAGGCCGGCTGCTCTCGACGCTGAATGCCTGGGGTATCCACTTCTGCTCGCTGCTTCTCACCTTCGGTATGGTCAACTGGCTGCCCACCATCATGAACAAGATGGGTTATGATATCAGTTCGGCGCTCAGCTTTTCCGTCATGCTCAATGTCGGGGCTGCGATCGGCATTCTCATCGGCGGGCGGTTTGCGGATAAGGGCAACGTCAAGGTGGTCGTGGCGATCCTGTTTGCCATCGGCGCCGCCTCGATCTTCGCCCTGACGGTGAACAAGGGTCCGCTTCTTTATGCCTTCGTCGCCCTTGCGGGTGCGGGCACCATCGGCACGCAGATTCTCGCCAATGTTCTGGTGGGACGGCTCTACCCCGTTCATATTCGCGGCACGGGTCTCGGTTTTTCGCTGGCGGTCGGGCGGCTCGGCGGCATTGCCGGCCCGATGATCGGCGGCCTCGTACTGCAGCGGGGTCTGGCGCCCGAGTGGAATTTCTACATTTTCGGCTCGGTCGCACTTGTGGGGCTGATGCTGACGGTATTGACCCTGCTTTACCGCACCTCCGGTGACGCGCGGGTTTGATGAATGAAACGGCCGGCCGCGGAGGACTGAAATCCGCGGCCGGAGCATTTCCGACAAAGCTGCCGAGCGGTTTTACACCCGGAAAATGACGTTAACGCATCACGCCTTGCGGGACACCGGCGCGATTGTCGCCATCTGCTGCAACGTCCGTTCGTTGATGCGTTTGGCCCGTGCCAGCGCATCGTCGCGATCTTCCGGCAGTGTATAGGTCATATAGGACAGCGAGGTTTCGAGGTCGTTGTTGTTATGTCCGAGAATGGCGGCGAAGTAGCTGTTCTTGGTCACATGCGGCGGCGCGAAATTGTGAAAGGCCACCTCGGCATAGAGGTGCCGGAGGCCATAGGGCTTGGGAAGCTCTTCCTTCGGCCAGAGATCCTCGAACAGGTTAAAAACCGTGTCCCGGAGCAGCAGGCGGGTTTCCGACGAAAAATCGTCGATCGACATGCCATGCCACAATTTTCCCTGTCCGCTTTCGCGCAGGCGCCTATAGGCGGCCAGAATGGTTTCCGAACGGGCAAGCACCGGGATTTCATAGGTAATCCCGAATTTCGTTCCTTCGCCCTGTTTCGTCTTGGCCTGGCCGTTGAACAGGAGGCTCCATTTGGAAACGCCCTTGCCATAGGGGGCAGGTGAAAATTCCGCCTGGGTGAAGACCTCGTAGGGGCGGCGTCCCGTCATGCCGATCAGGCCGATGCCGATCATCAGGGGATCGGCGGACAGGAGCTTATCGGCGCAAATCTTCAGAACCTGCCGGTAATTCTCGAAGGTGATCAGCGCGCCGTGCTTTCTGGCGATCTTCTCCATCTTCACCCGGCGTGCATCGTCATACATCGCGGCATCGCCGGTGGCGATCTTCAGCATCGGATGGTCGTCGCCGAAGGCCTCGCGGATGGCGTTGCGATATTTGGTGATGTAGGAGATGATCGTGGTCTGGGCTCTGCCCTTCATGGTGCTGATTTCAGCATTCCACAGGGTCTGCATCTCTTCTTTCGTTCCCATGCCGTTCATCGCCGCAATGAAATCCGCGATGCGCAGCAGAACGGTCGGCTTGCGACCGGCGGTATTGAACTCCGCCCGCTCGATTTTTTCGACGATGGAGGTCGCCACGCCGGTTTTCGTATAGTCGGCGCGCGCGATATAGGTGTTCAGCCGCTCGCGCAGCTTCTTCATGTTGCAGATGGCAAGCGGTGTGCTCTTGACGCCGAACTCGGCCTTAAGCGCATTGCGATATTTCATGATGTAGAGTTCGAGCGTCTTTTCGGTGCGGCCATTGTCGAAATGGTAGCGGACCTCGGCATCCCACAGATCGCGGATTTTTCTGTTGCGCAGCGTGTCATCGCTCTTCATCGCCTCTTTGACCTGGCTGACGAAATGATCGATGCGTTCCACGAGGACTGGTGTTTTCGTCTTTCGCTTTGAAGCGGGCATGCGGCGGCTCCCTGAACCCGTCCGGAAATATAAAATCCATGGTTGGCGATCAACAGCAGCACGGTTGCGGAAATGTGATGAACATCCACTGCAGGCCGGTTTCTTTTGAATAATAGTTTAAGCGATTCCGCAAGCACGGCCGCGACGCGAAGAAGCATCGGCGATGCGTTCGCCGTCAAAGATTATCCGAGATGCGGAATATCGGCCTGTGATGATGCAGGCTATTTCGGCAGCCGGGTCTTCAGCGAGGTCACGATACGCTTGGCCAGTCCCTCATAGTCCTCGTCAAAATGGTGGCCGCCCTCGATGCCGACCGCTTCCACGCCCTTGGCTTTCAGGCCGGGGCAGGGGTCTTCATCTTCTTCTTCCGTGCCATAGATGCATTGCACCAGCTTCGGATCGATCTTGGCGATGTCATCCACCGTCTTGCCGCCCTTGCCTTCACCGGCAACGCCAAGCCAGCCTTCGACGGAAATCTCGAAATCCACTTCGGTCGAAAGTCCCATCAGGGTCAGTTGCACGACATGCGACTTGTCGCGGTCCGGCAGCAGATTATAGGTGGCGGGAAGAATATCGGCACCGAAGGAATAGCCGATCAACACCACATTGCGGACTTTCCATTCCTTGCGATAGGTGTCGATGATGCGGCCGAGATCTGTGGCGACCTCCTGCGGTTTCTTTTCCTTCCAGAAATAGCGGAGCGAATCGACGCCGATGACGGGTATGCCTTCCTTCTGGAAGGCGCCGCCGACTTCCTCATCGAGATCGCGCCAGCCGCCGTCGCCGGAATAGATCACCGCCATGGTGTCCATCACCGGGCTGGTTTCCAGAACCTTGATCGGCAGGCCGAGCGGGCTGTCGGTGTCGCCTGCGGCGTCGATCTGGTCGGACAGGGTCTGGGTCAGAACCTCGTCCGCCTTGTCATCCACATCCGTCACGTCGATATCGGGATGCAGTTTGACGAGCGCATTGACGTGGTCGCGGCCCTTCTGATCCGCGGCAGGCGTGAACAGCACGCTGACGGGGGCGGGCAGCGGGCCGTCGGTCAGGCCATAGACCGTTTCGCCATCCGCCTTGTCCTTGGTGGCGGGGGTGCAGAGGATTTTCTCAAGCGGCAGGCCGGCCTTGGGGTCGACGGCGATGGCTTCCCGGACGGTGGAAACGGGGCTCTGCGCGATCATCGCCAGCGCCAGCGTTCCGCCCTTGCCGATGCCGGTGAGGATGGGCTGGCGATAGCTGCTCGTGCCGGCGGTGCGCTGAATCTGCTGCGAGAGCGACTCGATGTCCGAGATCATATAGATGCACTCGTCGTCATCGGCCTCGAGCGCCTTCAGATATTCCTTGAAGTCGATGCCGACCACGGCTGCGCCTTTTTCCACCAGTGCCTTGGCGCGGGTTTCATCGGCGGCCGTCCATCCGTCCGCATCGGAAATCAGGAAGACGCTGGCGAGGATATCGCCATCCGGCACCATGATGTGCCCGGCGGGGATCATGCCGGTCTCGTAAGCGGGCTTGTCCTGCGCAAAAACAGCGCCAGAAACGAACAAGGGGGAGGCGAACAGGGCGGAGGCGGCAAGAACCGCTTTCAGCATGCTGGATTTTCTCATTTTCCGATCACTCCTCTGACGCCGCCGCTGATGAGAACCGTCGCGTCCATTAGCGCCAGAGCGGCGTCTGCGCCGTTCTGCACGGCAAGGTAACGCGGTTCCCATTTCGGGTGGAACTTTGCCTTGAAAGCGCGAAGTCCCTTGAAGTTGTAGAAACGTTCGCCGTGTTCGAACAGCGTGCTGCCGATGCGGTCCCAGACCGGGGCCGCGTCGCGTTTCGACATGCCGGACATGGGCGCCATGCCAAGATTGAAGCTCTCATAACCCGCCTCCCGCAGATATTGCATGATGCTGACGAAGAGGAAATCCATCGCGCCGCGCGGCGCATCCGGCGAAAAGCGCATGAGGTCGACGGTGGCTTCCTTTTTCGTGTCCGTCACCATCAGGTTGGCGAAGGCGGTGATCTTTCCATCCTTACGCAGCACGGCGACGGGCTGCGACAGGATGTAGTCCGGCTCGAAAGCGCCGAGCGAGAAGCGTTTTTCCCGCGTGTTATGGTGCGCGAGCCAACCGTCGGAGACCTGTTTCAGGTCGTCCAGAACATCCGCGACATGCGCTTTTTCGACCACTTCAAAGGTCAGACCGTCGCGTGCGCCACGGCTCAGCGACTGGCGAAGGGTTGCGAGCTTGCCGCCTTTCAGTTCGAAGGCGGTAAGATCCACCAGCGCCAATTCACCGAGTTTGAAGGCGCGAAGGCCCGCATCGGCGCAATGGGACAGAAGATAAGGCGAAATCTGGTAGAAGGCGGCGCGTGCGCCCGCCGAACGGGCGGCTTCCACGAATTGCCAGACGAGATCGGGGAAATCGTCCTCATCGCCGACCGGATCGGCGAAGGCGATCCAGGAGCGGCCCTGGATGCCATACATGATGAAGGCGTTGCCGCTTTCGGAGAACATCACGTGTTTGTCGCCCATGCGCACCAGATTGGCGTCGGCCGCATCCTGTTTCATGACGATGCCGGTCGCACTCGTGACGTCGTCGGCCTTGATGGCGTCCGGCCTGAAGGCCACCGGCCGCATCAGGCTGAAGATGGCGATGGTGGAGGAGGCAAGCACGAGGCCGAGAAGGGCGCGCAATCCGCGCGGCGCTTCCTCGGAGAATTCGAACTGCCACCATAATGTCTGGCTGTAATCCGTATCGCGATAAACGAAGAGCAGGATTGTCGCCGCGCCCGCAATGATGACGGCCATGGCGGCGAGCCAGCTTGGGCCCAGCGCCTGCTTCACCAACGAGGCATGGCGGTTAAAGCTGCGCATATTGACGGAGAGGGCCGCGATGAAGACGCCGAGGATGGCGGCTTCGAAGACCGCAATGGCCTTGAGGAGCGAGAGGACCAGCGCCAACGAGGCGGCGACCAGCGCAATCCACCAGGCGCCGTCCAGCCGCTGCCCGAGGCCGCGCGAGGCGACGACAAGGACGAGGCCGAGAATGCTTGTGAGAAAATGCGCCGCCTCGACGATGGGAAGCGGCACGAAATTGGAGAGGAAATCCAGATTGCTGTCCGGTGTCGGCGTCACACTCGAGAAGATCAGCATGGTGCCGAGGATCATCGCGAAGGTCGATAGCAGCGGCGGTGCGAGCCTGACGGCAAGCTGGCTGATATCGGAGACAACAGGCTTTGCCGCGAACTGCTTCATCTCCGAGACGAGCATGACCAGAATGGCCACCACCAGCGGCAGGACGTGATAGATCACGCGGTAGAGAACGAGGCTTCCGAGCAGCTGATCGACGCTGATGGCGTTGCCAAGCCCCGCAACCATGACGGTTTCGAAGACGCCAAGGCCGGCGGGCACATGGCTGAGCACGCCGAGGCCGACGGCGGTGGCGTAGATGGCGAAAAATGTCGGCCAGCCGAGATGTGTGTCGGGCAGCAGGACATAAAGCACGGAGGCGGAGGCGGCGATATCGAAAGCGGAGACCAGGAACTGGCGCGACGATGTCCGGCTGTCCGGGAGACGAAGCCGCCATGCGCCGAGCCGGATGGCGCGCCCGTTGCGTCCGACATAGGCGGCCGCCACGAGAATTGCGATTATGGCAAGCGCTGCACCCCTGAGAATAACGGCATCGACGCCGATGATGGCGGCGATGCGCGGTGCGACGATGAAGGTGGAGATGGCGCTGACCGAAAGCAGCCCAAGCCCGAAGGACAGCGTGACGAAGGCGATGACGCGGGCGATTTCGCCGGGTGACAGACCCAGCCGGGAATAGGCGCGAAAGCGGATGGCGCCACCGCTCAAGGGGCCGAAACCGGCAGTATTGCCGATGGCATAGGCCGCAAACGCAGTTGCCGCCATGGGCGGAAAGGGCAGCTTGCGGCCGATATATTCGATGGCATTGGCGTCGTAGAATATCAGCGCCAGAAAGCTGAGCGCGGTGAAAACGATGGCGAGCAGCACCGCCGAGGCCGAGGTCTGCGTCAGCGCATCGATGACGTCGTCATAACGGACTTCGGAGGTCAGGTGATAGATGGCGAAAGTCATCATCACGAAGACCAGCGTAATGGCGATCGCGGTCAGATAGGGGCGGTTTCTGGCAAAAAAGCTTTCAACCGCAGATTCCGTAACATCGGTTTGTGTAATTTCGCTCTTGTCTGCCATTTACTTTGCCCAGCGCCAGTTCCTGTTGGCGAACCACAGGATTGTGTCGCTAATTCGTTTAGGTTGAGGAAATGTGATTAGCAGAAAAGCATGAAGTGTCGATGTGAAGTTTGTGGCCGATCATGCGTGAATTTCACCGGTTTGGGGCGGAAAATGCAACTATGGAATGCATGATTGACGGGATTGTTCCGAATGACGCCAAATTGACCGTTGCGGTTGCTTGGTGGTGCCGTTTGATGCGACTACACGCTCCTTTCGATTGAAGGAGATGCCAATGAACACGCCCACAAGAATAGTCGTTTCGCTCGTCGTCGCCCTCGTGGCGGGCGGCGGATACATGGCGGTGGATAAGATGCGCGGTGCCGAATGGGTCGTTTCGCCGCAACAGATCGCGGAGGCCAAGGCGAAAGGGCAGATGGGTTATGAATCCCGTCCGGGCACCGTGACCGTATTGCCGATCCGCAGCGAGACGGCGGATGTGCTGCCGATGAAATGGGCGATGATCGGTGTCGTCGCCGGGCTTCTGGCTTTCCGGGCGACCGGCAAGAAAAAAGCGGCAAAGGCTTAAGGGCCTGCCGCTCACATCTCCGGCGCTTTGCGCCGGAGATAAATTGCAATATGCCTCACGCGCCCCAGGTTTTTTCCAGCACACGGATCCAGTTGCCGTGGCAGATTTTGGCAAGCGCCTCGTCGTCATAACCACCCTTGCGCAGGGCTTCGACCAGCAATTGCAGATCGGCTGCGTCCTTCATGGCGGCGGGAATGGTGGTGCCGTCGAAATCCGAACCGAGCGCGACGTGATCGATGCCGATGCGGTTGACGATATAGTCCACGTGGCGGACGAGTTCGTTGAGATCGGTATCCGGATTTTTCACGCCGTCCTGCCGAAGGAACAGAACGCCGAAATTGATGCCGGCAAGGCCGCCCGTGTCGCGGATGGCGTCAAGCTGCCTATCCGTCAGGTTGCGGCTGTGATTGCACAGCGCATAGGCGTTGGAGTGCGAAGCCACCAGCGGCGCGTCGGAAATCTTGGCGATATCCCAGAAACCCTGCTCGTTCATGTGCGACAGGTCGACCATGATCTTCAGCTCGTTGCAGGTCTTTATCAGCCGCTTGCCGGCATCCGTGAGGCCGGGGCCGATATCCGGCGTCGAGGGGAAACGGAAGGGAACGCCGTAAGCGAAGATGTTCGGGCGGCTCCAGACCGGCCCGAGCGTGCGCAGGCCCGCTTCGTAGAGAACGTGGAGAGCATCCAGATCGGCGCCGATCGCCTCCGCACCTTCGATATGGAAGATGGAGGCGAAAGCGCCTTTCGCCATGGCGTCGCGGATATCGGCGGCCGTGCGGCAGACTTTGAGCGCGCCTGCGGATTGTTTCTCGGCCCGGAACAAAAGGCCGGCCATGGCAAGCGTCGCCTTCAGCGCATCCGCTTCGGCAGGTGTCGGGTAGTCGCCGTTGGCGTCCTTGTCCATGCTGGGCGAAGGCACATAGGCGGCGCAGAGGCCACCGGCCAGCCCGCCTTTCTTGGCGCGCGGCAGGTCGATGTGGCCGACGGTATCCCCTTCGATAAGAAGCGTTTCGGGGGAAGCATTGCCCGATCGCCATAACCGCAGCAGCACGTCGTTGTGGCCGTCGAAGACGGGTACGGTTTTTTGATCGGTCATGGTCATTCACCTTCGGAAATGGGATTGCGCGAACGCGCGTGCGGACGAGTTTTCTGAATTGGTAGAGGAAAGGTCAAGGCGGGAGCAAATGCAATCCGTGCATAGGCTCTGCCAAATTTGGAATTGGTCGGGCCTCGTTTGCTCATGGTAATCGCGGGAAAACATAAAAAAAATGACTGGATTGGGGCAAACCCATACCGTTTTCCGAAAAATAAGGTCCGAAAGGGGATTTTCGATGATTTCAAGACGCAACCTGCTGATTGCCGGCGCTGCCGTTCCGTTCCTTTCTTATGCGCGCATTCCGGCCTTTGCCGCGACGCCGAAGGATATTCTGGTTGTTGCGCAGCAGCTGGACAATATGACGAGCCTTGACCCGCATGAAGGTTTCGAAGCCGTCGGCGGTGAAATCATCTCCAACATGTATCAGAAGCTGGTGCGCGCCAACCGTGAGGATTCGACCAAGGTCGATCCGGTCATCGCGAAATCCTGGGAAGCCGATGCGGACAGCAAGGTCTTCACCTTCACGATCGGTGACGAAGCGACCTTCGCGAGCGGTGCGAAAGTGACCGCGGAAGACGTCGCCTTCTCGCTGCAGCGCGCCATCAAGATGAACAAGAGCCCGGCCTTCATCATCAGCCAGTTCGGCTTCACGCCCGACAATGCCGAAACGACCATCGTTGCCGCCGACGACAAGACGGTGAAGCTGACGACGGCAAAGCCGACCGCCATCTCCTTCCTGCTTTATTGCCTCTCCGCCAATATCGGCGCGATCGTCGAAAAGAAGGCGGTTCTCGCCAATGCTTCCGGCGAAGACCTCGGCAATGGCTGGCTGCAGAAGAACAGCGCCGGTTCCGGCGATTTCGTTCTGCAGGCCTGGAAGCCGAGCGAAAGCGTAGCACTCACCGTCAATCCGAACGGTCCTTACAAGGGCAATATCAAGCGCATCATCCTGCGCCACGTCACCGATCCGTCTTCCCAGCTTCTGATGCTGCAGAAGGGCGATATCGACATTGCCCGCGACCTGACGTCGGAACAGCTGCGCACCGTCAAGGACGATGCGAATATCGAGCTGGAGCGCAAGTCCATTGCCTCGCTGGTGCTGATCTCGCTCAACCAGGGCAATGAGAACCTCGCCAAGCCGCAGGTCTGGCAGGCGATCAAGTGGGCGCTGGACTACAAGGGCATGCAGGAAAACATCGTGCCGCTGACGCACGAAATCCACCAGAGCTTCGAGCCGAAGGGCTTCCCCGGCGCCGTCAACGACATCCCGTACCAGCGCGACGTCGAAAAGGCCAAGGCGCTGATGGCGGAAGCCGGTCTTGCCGATGGTTTCGAGATCAGCATGGATCACTATTCCGCCCAGCCTTACCCGGATCTGGCGCAGGCCATTCAGGCAAACCTTGCCGACATCGGCATCAAGGTGCGCCTGCAGTCGGCTGAAAACCGTCAGGTTCTGACCAAGATGCGTGCCCGCGAGCACCAGATGGCGCTTTCCGCATGGGGCACGGATTATTTCGATCCGCATTCCAACGCCGATGTCTTCAACATCAACAAGGACAATGGCGACGACGCCAAGTCGAAACCCTTCCTGTGGCGTTCGCGCTTCAAGAACGACGACTTCGCCGCCAAGGCGGAAGCTGCCCGTGACGAGAAGGACCCGGCAAAGCGCGTGGAGCTTTATGAAGCCCTGCAACGCGAGCACATGGAAAACAGCCCCTTCGTCTTCATGTTCCAGACCACCAAGACGGCAGCCTTCCGCAAGGGTGTTTCCGGCTTCGAACTCGGCGTTCTCTCCGAGGGCAATTCCTACCACGATGCGAAGAAAGCGTGACATTGAACAAGCGCGTTAAAAGCATATCGTCGATACTGAGCAGCGTCCTTCTGACGCTGTTCGGTTTGATGATCATCACCTTCATGATCGGGCGTGTGATGCCCGTCGATCCCGTCATCGCGGCGGTCGGCGACAACGCGCCTGAAGACGTCATCGTGCGCGTGCGTGCGGAAATGGGCCTCGACCAGCCGCTGGTCGTGCAGTTCTTCCATTATGTCTCGCAGGTCCTGCACGGTGATTTCGGCAATTCGATCCTGACCCGCAACCCGGTCTGGATCGATATCAAGCGCGTTTTCCCCGCCACGTTCGAACTTGCCACCGCAGCTCTCATCCTTGCTGCGCTGATCGGCATTCCGCTCGGTGTCTGGGCCGCCGTGAAGCAGGGCAAGCTGACGGACCAGATCATCCGCGTTGTGTGCCTTGCCGGCCATTCAGTGCCGGTCTTCATGCTGGCGCTGATTTCGCTGCTGGTGTTTTACGCCACGCTTGGCGTCGCACCCGGACCGGGCCGGCAGGACATCATCTACGACGGCATGATCACGCAGGTCACCGGCCTGATGACGGTCGACACGCTGCTTGCCGGCGAATGGGACGCATTTTACGACGCCATCGCCCATATGGTGCAGCCCGTCTGCATTCTCGCCTATTTCAGCATGGCCTATATCACCCGCATGACGCGCGCCTTCATGATCGACGCGTTGAAGGGCGAATATGTCATAACCGCCCGCGCCAAGGGGCTTTCGGCCATGACCGTCATCTGGGGCCACGCCTTCCCGACGGTCGCCGTGCAGCTCGTCACAGTTCTCGCACTCACCTATGCCGGTCTTCTTGAAGGTGCGGTGGTGACGGAAACCGTCTTCAGCTGGCCGGGCCTTGGCCAATATCTCACCGTCTCGCTCATGAACGCGGACATGAACCCCGTCGTCGGAGCAACCCTGTTGATCGGCTTCATCTATGTCGCCCTCAATCTGCTCGCAGACGTGCTTTACAGAGTTATGGATCCTCGCGTTCGATGATGTTAGCTAATTTCAGAAACTGGGCGCTGGATGAGACGCCACATTCGCGAACACAGGCTGCCTGGGGCAACCGGTATCGCATCTGGCTCAATCTCAAGTCCAACCCGCTGGCGGTGATCGGGCTTACGATCATTGTTCTCTTCATCGCGCTGTCGCTGCTGGCGCCGCTGCTTGCCCCTTACGATCCGGCGACGCAGAACCTCGGCAATCGTCTGGCGTTTCCGAGCGCCGAACACTGGTTCGGCACGGATGAGCTCGGTCGCGATATTCTCTCGCGCATTCTCTATGGCGGCCGCGTCACGCTCGGCATGGTCATCGCCGTCGTCGTTCTCGTCGCGCCCATCGGGCTCGCCATCGGCTGCATCGCCGGTTATTTCGGCGGCATTGTCGATACGGTGCTGATGCGGGTGACGGATGTGTTCCTCGCCTTCCCCCGCCTCATCCTCGCGCTCGCCTTCGTCGCGGCACTGAAGCCCGGTGTTGAAAGCGCCATTCTCGCCATCGCGCTCACCGCATGGCCGCCCTATGCGCGTCTGGCCCGCGCCGAAACCATGACGGTGCGCGGCAGCGATTTCGTCGCGGCCTATCGCCTGACCGGTGCTTCCGCCTGGCGCATCATCGCCCGGCATATCGCACCGCTTTGCGTGCCGAGCCTTATCGTGCGCATCACGCTCGACATGAGCTCGATCATCATCACCGCCGCCAGCCTCGGCTTCCTTGGCATGGGCGCGCAGCCGCCTTCGCCGGAATGGGGCGCGATGATTGCCACCGCCAAGCGCTTCATCTTCGAACAATGGTGGGTTGCCACCATTCCCGGCATCGCCATCTTCCTCGTTTCGCTCGCCTTCAACTTCCTCGGCGATGGCCTGCGCGACGTTCTCGACCCGAAGGGACATTGAGCCATGCTGGTCGAAATCGAAAATCTGAAGATTGCATTCCAGACCCGCACCAGCCGTTTCGAGGCGGTGCGTGGTGTTTCCATGAAGCTCGGCACAGAAAAGCTCGGCATCGTCGGCGAATCCGGCTCCGGCAAGAGCCTCACAGCGCGCGCGCTGATGAAGCTTCTGCCCTCCAATGCCGATATCCGTGCCGACAAGCTCTCCTTCGATGGCATCGACGTGCTTTCCGCCGGTGAAAAGCAGATGCGCCAGATCCGGGGAAAACGGGCGGGTTTCATTCTTCAGGACCCGAAATATTCGCTGAATCCGGTCAAGACCATGGGTGCGCAGATCGCGGAAGCCTGGCGCGCCCATAAGGGCGGCAGCAAGCGTGCCGCGATGGAAGCGGCAATTGCCCTGCTCGATCAGGTGAAGATCCGCAATCCGCGTCAGGTCGCCTCGTCCTATGCGCATGAGGTTTCCGGCGGCATGGGCCAGCGTGTGATGATCGCCATGATGCTCGCGCCCGATCCTGAGCTGCTGATTGCCGACGAGCCGACCAGCGCGCTTGATGCGACGGTACAGGCGGAAATCCTGCGGCTGATCGAGGAGCTGGTATCTGAACGCGGTATGGGTCTCATCCTCATCAGCCACGACCTGCCGCTCGTTTCGCATTTCTGCGACCGCGTGGCCGTCATGTATTCCGGCCGGGTGATGGAGGAGCTGAAGGCTTCCGAACTCCTGAAAGCCGAACATCCCTATACAAAGGGACTTCTGAACTGCATTCCCTCGCTGACGCATCCGCGCGAGCGTCTTCCCGTTCTCAACCGTGATGCAGCGTGGTCCAGCCAATGATCGACGTCGATAATCTCCGTATCAAGTTCGGCGACCGCGAAGTGGTGAAGGGCGTGTCCTTTTCGGTGGAAAAGGGCGGCAGCTTCGGCATCGTCGGCGAAAGCGGCTCGGGCAAGTCCACCATCCTGCGCGCCATGGCCGGCCTCAACGAAAGCTGGGAAGGCCGCATCGCCTTTGCCGGCAAGGATGCACCGCTGCGTCGCACGCCGGAATTCTTCCGGCAGGTGCAGATGGTGTTTCAGGATCCTTACGGGTCGCTGCATCCGCGCCAGACCATCGACCGCATTCTCAGCGAATTGCCGCTGGTGCACGGCATGGACAATATCGAAAAACGCATCCAGCAGGCTTTGTCCGATGTGGCCCTGCCGCAGGCCGTGCGCTTCCGCTTCCCGCACCAGCTTTCCGGCGGCCAGCGCCAGCGCGTGGCTATTGCCCGTGCGCTGATCGCGGACCCGCAGGTGCTGCTGCTCGATGAGCCGACTTCGGCGCTCGACGTGTCGGTGCAGGCGGAAATCCTGAACCTGTTGCAGGACCTGCGCGCAGCGCGCAACCTCACCTATATTCTCGTCAGCCATAATCTGGCTGTTATCGCGCATCTGTGCCCGCAGGTTGGCGTGATGCTGAACGGGGAAATGGTGGAGCAGCTGAGTGCGGACGATCTGCGCGAAGGCCGCACGAAACATCCGCATACGGAAGAGCTGCGCAGCCTGAGCATCCGGCTGGAAGAGCCGGCTTAACGGCCGGTCACCTAGCCTCCGTTACACATGGATCGAGCGGGTGCCGCCCGCTTCTTCTCCCCGAGGGGGAGAAGTCCGCGGCAGCGGGATGAGGGGGCCAGCTCTCCGAATTCCAGCAACGTTGCCCCCTCATCCGACCCTTCGGGCCACCTTCTCCCCGGCGGGGAGAAGAAACAAGCGGTGACGTCAGGGCAAGCCGCGTCAAAACGAAGACACGAGACCGAACCATGCCACAGCAATTCGACTGGAACGCCGCTTCAACCCTTTCAGAGAGCTTCGTCTCGCAATGGGCGGGCAACGAGCCGGGTGGGGCGGTCATCGGTTTTGATCTCGATGGCATCCGTTTCGCCCATGCCGGCGGTGTCGAGAGCCTCTCGACCTTCGCACCCTTCACGCCGCAGAGCGTGGTGCGGTATGCCTCGGTCACCAAACATGCCTTCTGCGCCATGGTGCTTGCGCATTCCGATCTGATCGGCCTCGATGACCCACTCGGTAAACATCTGCCGGAGTTGCAGCCGCCGCTCCGCGACGTCACGGTGGGGCAGGCGCTGGATATGAGCGGTGGCCTGCCGGATACGCGTGAATGCCTCTCGCTGCTTGGCCTTTCCGTCTATACCGAAACGAAGGCCGAACCGCTTCTCGCTTATCTCTCGCGGCTCACCCGGCTGAATTTCCCTGCCGGCAGTGAGGTGTCTTATTCCAATACCGGTTATCGTCTGGTGGAAGCGGCGCTGGAGCGCCGGGGTTTCCGTTTCGATGATTTTGTGCAGCAGCAGATTGCCGGCCCCTTCGGCGTGTTCCTGAAGGCGCCCGATGTCTGGAACGATCCGGTCGATGGCCTCGTGCCGGGCTACTGGAAAGCCGAAGACAACTGGCAGCTTTCGGCCGCCGGTCTGCATATCTCCGCTTCGGGCAGTCTTGCCGGCAGCGCCGAAGCGCTGACCCGATGGCTGCAGGGCCTGATGCGGGGCGAGGGCAGCTTTGCGGGCGTTCTGGAGAGGCTTTCTGCTGAACGTTCGTTGGCAGATGGGCGGATGAGCGAATATGGCCTCGGCCTGCGCTGGTCGCATCTCGGCGACAGGCGGTTTGTCGGTCACGGCGGTTCGCATCCGGGCTACAAGACTTATTTCCTGCTCGATCCGGAAAACGGCACGGGTTTCGTCGTGGTGTCGAACCGAGAGGACACCAACGGCTTCAAGATCGCGCTGGAAAGCATGGCGGCTCTCACCGGCCTGCCTTTGCCCAAGCCCGCCGCCAGCCTGCCGGAAGGCCTTTACGTGACCGAAAGCGGGCCGTGGTGGCTGGAAATCAAGGGCAGCACATCCACCTTCATCGATGGTGACGATACGCTTTATGAGGACGTGGATGGCTGGGTATCGTCGCGTTCGGCATCGTCGCCCATGCGTCTCAGACTTGAGGGCGATGCTATCGTCGGTGAGGCCGGTCACGCCGCCCGCCGTTTCCTGCCGGTCGGCGATCATGCGGTGCCGGATGATCTTTCGGGCTCGTGGCGTTCCGATGAGGGCGCCGAATTTTCGATCAGCGGCTCCTCATTGATGATGGGCATCGGTCCTACGCGTCGCAGCATGCCTCTGAAGGCGCTCGGCAATGGCCGTTTCCTCTTCACGCTGATTGACGGGCCGTGGACGAAGCGCGTCTGCCTCAATCGTCTGGGCGATGACCGTATCGAGCTGGTTTCCAGCCGGGCGCGGATGATCGAATATTCAAGGGCTCTTTAAAAGAGTTTCATTCACATCCCATTGCTCCTAATAAAGACGCTTTCCGAATGAACGGACAGGATATTGTTGGTGGGAGTGTGAGCCGTGGAAGTCAAATGGCTCGAGGATTTCCTGGCGCTGGCCGGAACGCTCAATTTCTCGAAGGCGGCGGATGAGCGGCATGTGACGCAATCCGCCTTCAGCCGGCGTATCAAGCAGCTGGAGGCCTGGGTGGGCGCGACGCTGGTTGACCGCGCCTCCTATCCTTCCCGGCTGACCGAGGCGGGCGTGAAATTCGTGCCGGTGGCGCAGGAAACGCTGAAGCAGCTTTATCATGCCCGGCGCACGCTTCTTCAGGAAGAGGGAGCGGATGCCAGAACGGTGCGGCTGACGGCGTTGCATACCCTGTCCTTCACCTTCTTCCCGGATTGGCTGAAACGGGTGAACGAAAAGGCGGGACCGCTGTTTTCAGTGTTGAGGCCTGATTCCGGCAGCATGGAGGAAAACCTCAATTCGCTGGTGGATGGGCAGAGCGATTTCCTTTTGACCTATGCCCATCCCGAAGTGCCGATGCTGCTCGATGCGCAGACCTTCGAGTTCCGGGTGCTGGGTGCGGAAAACATCATTCCCGTTTCTGCGCCGGCGAAAGACGGTTCACCGCCGCATGAACTCGTGGAAAATGCTCGAAAACCCTTCGCCTATCTGGACTATGAAAAGGCCTCGTTCTTCGGGCCGTTGCTGCGCGATCTCCTGAGCGCGCGTCTGCCGCAATTCGAGCGGGTGCATGAGGGCAGCATGTCGGTGGGGCTGAAAGCCATGGCGATGGCCGGCTGGGGTGTCGCCTGGGTGCCGGAAAGCCTGATGCGGCAGGAGCTGGACAGCGGCGCACTAGTGCGCGCCGCCGATGACAGTTTTGATATTGCCGTCGATATCCGGCTTTATCGTTCCAAGGAGAACCGCCGGCCCGTTGTCGAGCGTATATGGGCGGTTCTCGAAGGCTGATGTTTGCTTAAATCGCCGTGCGGCGGGCGTTTTCCAGATAGAGCGCGCGCAGACGGCTGACGAGCGGGCCGGGCTTGCCGTTACCCACTGGCTTGCCGTCGATCTTCGTCACCGAGACCACGAAGTTGGAGGCGCTCGTCAGGCAGGCTTCATCGGCATTCAGCGCCTCTTCCAGCGTGAAGGGCCGCTCTTCCAGCGTGAAGCCGGCTTCCCTGGCCAGTTGCAGGGCGGCGAGGCGGGTGCAGCCGGGCAGGGTCTTGTTGCTGTTGCCGCGGGTGATGATCTTCTTGTCGCCGGTGATGATATAGGCGGTGGAGGAAGCGCCTTCGGTCACGAAACCATCCTCGATCATCCACGCCTCGTCACAGCCTTCGGCCTTGGCGATGCGCTTTGCCATGACCTGCGGCAGAAGGCAGACGGTCTTGATGTCGCGGCGTTCCCAGCGCTGGTCGGGAACGGATTTGACGGCGATGCCGGCTTCTTCGACCGGGGTGCCGATCAGCTTCTTGGCCTGGGTGAACATGACAAGCGTTGGCTTCAGATCGGCGGAGAACAGGAAGTTGCGGTCTTCAGCACCTCGCGTCAGCTGCAGATAGATCATGCCTTCGATGAGGTTGTTGTCTGCGATCAGGCGGCGTTCGGCCTCGACGATCTCTTTCGTGGTGACCGGTAGCGGCACGTCGATTTCGCGGGCGCTGCGTTCCAGCCGGGCCATGTGCAGGTCGCTGTCGATCAGCTTGCCTTCCAGAACCGAGGTGACTTCATAAATGCCGTCGCCGAACAGGAAACCGCGCTCGAAGATGGAAAGGCGGGCGTCCGCTTCGGGCAGGAATTCGCCGTTGACGTAAACGATGCGACCGGATGGGCTAGTCATGAAAACTCCGTCTGGAAAAGTCAGGCTGAAAGAAGGGTTTTAAGGGCGTCGATGGAAATGGCCTCGACCGTGGAGGCCTTGCCGGTGCCGGCATTAAAGCCGGTTGTCGTGGTTGCGGCGCAGAGCGAGTTGAGGATCGCCTCCTCCGTCGCCTCTATCGCGGCTTCGAAGAGCGGCGAAATCGCATCGTTGGAAAGTTCTGGATAGTCTGCGACGGCCTTTCGGCGCGTGGGCGTGCGCCGCAGCCGCTCATCGGTGGAAAATGCCAGCGCGTAATCGCCAGAACCATTGCTGAGCGCGGCACCCGTGCGTGCCAGCCCGCCGAAGCTTCTGGCGGCCAGACGCTTTAGATTGCGGGACGACAGCGGCGCATCGGTTGCGACCACGATGACGATGGAGCCGTCCTTGTCCTTATGCTCCGGGCTGACATAGGGCTTGCCGCAGACCAGCAGATGGCCGCCGTAATTGGACTGGACGAGAATGCCGAGCGTATAGGTCGTTCCGGCGATGGTGACGATGCGGGATGCGGTGCCGATGCCGCCCTTCATGCCAAAGGCCACCGTGCCGGTTCCGGCACCCACGCCGCCCTCGGCCACCGGGCCTGTGGCCGCGTTTTGTAGCGCGGCCGAAATTTCCTCGATGGTCGGGCGGCCGGCACGGATGTCGTTCAGGCGGGAATCGTTGGTTTCGCCAACGACGGCATTGATCGAGACGACTTTCTCATTGCCCGGCTGCGCCAGCGTATGGCGATTGGTCGCCTCGATGGCCCGGCCTGTCGCCAGCGTATTGGTGAGGATAACAGGTGTTTCGAGTTCGCCGAGTTCCTCGATCTGGGTCGATCCGGCAAATTTGCCGAAGCCGTTATAGACGGCGAAGGCGGCGGGCACCTTGTCCTGAAAGAGATTGCCGCCATGCGGAAGGATCGCGGTTGCGCCGGTGCGGATCGTGTCGCCTTCGATGACGGTCGAATGGCCGATGCTCACGCCTTCGACATCGGTGATGGCGTTGAGCGGGCCGGTCTCGAAATGGCCGGGCCGGAAACCGATATCGCGCAGTCTCGGGCGGGTCGTCTGATGCATCGGGCGATCACTTTTGCGGAATGCAGGCTGAAATTGGAGCGAGCGCGGCTTGCGAAAAGCTTTGCCTGTCCGAACGTTAGCCTAGTTCTCCGCGAAACGGCATCGCAAAAATGGAATAGTTTTATGCGGGCAATGGATGCGCTCAGGAGGCGCGTTGCGTGGGTTCGTCTTCACGCTCCAGCCATTGCCGCAAGGCTTCTTCGGTCTCTTCGCGCGTGGGTGCGCCGATGCGGCCGCCGAAGATCGTGCATTTCAGCGCGGCGGCAACGGAGGAGAGCCGGATGGCCGCACGGCTTTCCATCCCCTCAGCCATCGCCAGTGCAAAGGTGCCGTGAAAGATATCGCCCGCCGCCAGCGTATCCACTGCCTTAACCTGCATCGTCGTCTGGAAATGCACGGTCGGATCGCCGGCCTCCGTCCACCAGCAGCCCGCCGGTCCGGCGGTGACGGCGATGAAGGTTTGCGGATAGCGGGCGTGTAGCACCGGTAGCATGTCTTTTACAGTTTCGGTGCCCGTCAGCCGGGCGGCGGCGGGTTCGGAAAAAACGATATGGGTTGCGGCGGGGGCCAGCTTCTCAAGGGTTTCGACGGGTGCAACGTCGCCGTCGAGAATGGCTGGTTTGCCCAGAGTGCGTGCCACAGTCAGCACATCGAGCGCCAGTTCCGGCCAGCGCACATCCACCAGAACGGCATCAAAGGGGGCAATATCTTCCGGCGTGCAGGAGCGTTTTTTCTCATGCAGCCGATTATCATAGAAAGGCACGATCAGCCGCTCGCCGCGGTCATCGATGATGATCGTCGAGAGTGCGGAGCGCGCACCGGCGGCAAGGGTCATGCCGGCAACATCGATGCCGCTTTCGGCGAGATCGCGCAGGATGCGGGTGCCGGTTTCGTCATCGCCCACCGCGCCCCAGAGGCTGGCGCGGCCGCCCATGCAATGCACGGCATAGGCGGCGCTCGACGCCATGCCTTCGGCGATCTGCAACATTTCGTAGGGCAAAACCTTGCCCTCACCCTTCGGCATGTCATGTACACGAAACAGGGTGTCCAGCACGGCGGCACCCACGCAGAGCACATGCTTACCGCCCTGTTTGTCTGCCATGCTGTTCACTCCTGTCACCTGTCAGATACGCTTGCCGCTGTCCTTGTCGAACAGATGCACGGTTGCCGGATCGATGGCAATGTGGATCGTATCGCCGAAGCGGACATTGAGGCGCTCGCGGAACAGGCAGGCGATCTCGTCGCCCTTGCAGTTCAGCTTGGCGTAGATTTCCGAGCCGGTGCCTTCGACCAGTTCGACCCGGCCTTCGATGCCACTCTCGGCGGCGCGGATGTGTTCCGGCCGCACGCCGTAGACGAGATCGCGGCCGCCAAGCGTGCCGAGATCGGCATTGGTGGGCAACGGCAGGCTGAGGCCCTTTGCGGTGCGGAACACACCTTCTTCGACGCGGCCGCGAATGAAATTCATGGCGGGCGAACCGATGAAACCGGCGACGAAGAGATTGGCGGGATTGTCGTAAAGCTCGAGCGGCGCGCCGATCTGCTCGATGACGCCATCATGCAGCACTACGATCTTGTCGGCCATGGTCATGGCTTCCACCTGATCGTGGGTGACATAGATGGTGGTGGTGCCGATGCGCTGGTGCATGGCCTTGATCTCGCCGCGCATCTGCACACGCAGCTTGGCGTCTAGGTTGGAAAGCGGCTCATCGAACAGGAAGACCTGCGGATCGCGCACCAGGGCGCGGCCCATGGCGACACGCTGGCGCTGGCCGCCGGAAAGCTGGCGCGGGTAACGGTCGAGCAGCTTTTCCAGCCCCAGAATGGCGGCGGCCCTGTCGACCTTGGCCTTGGTTTCCTCGGCGCTCACCTTCTTCAGCTTCAGCGCGAAGCCCATATTGTCCTTGACCGTCATATGGGGATAAAGCGCGTAGTTCTGGAACACCATGGCGATATCGCGGTCGCGGGCGGGCAGGTGGCTGACCTCGCGCGCGCCAATGTGGATTTCGCCGTCGCTCAGCTCTTCCAATCCGGCGATCATGCGCAGCAGGGTGGATTTGCCGCAGCCGGAAGGGCCGACGAGCACGACGAATTCGCCATCCTTGATGTCGATATCGATGCCGTGGATGATGTTGACCGCGCCGAAGCGCTTCTGGACGTTTAGAATGTTGACCGGTGCCATGTGCAGGTTCCCGTTATGAGCAATTCCAGCAAAAGTGCGTCGCGGTTTTGCGTCCGGAATTGCGTTAAAAGAGTAAGGGCATGGAATGCCCTTCGTTGGTTCAGCCGCCCTTGACGGCGCCGGCGGTCAGGCCCGCCACGATCTGTTTCTGTGCGAACATGGTGAGCAGCAGCACCGGCAGCGTCACGATCAGAGCTGCGGCGGCAAGCGGACCCCAGCTCACCTGTTCGAAGGAGAGCATGTTGTAGACCGCGACCGGCAGGGTGCGCGTTTCGCGGCTGGCCAGCACGATGCCGAAGACGAAGTTGTTCCACGAGAAGATGACCGCGAGGATGAAGGAGACGACGATGCCGGGCTTGGCAATCGGTAGCGCCACCAACCGGAACACCTGCCAGGAGGATGCGCCGTCGATGCTTGCGGCCTCTTCCAACTCCTTCGGCGTGGTCTCGAAATAACCGATCATGATCCAGACGACGATAGGCACCGTCACCACGAGATGGATGATGATCTGCGGCCAGAGTGTGCCGAGCAGGTTCAGCCATTGGAACAGCAGAAACAGCGGAATGAGGAAGGAAAGGCCAGGCGTCATGCGGGCGATCATGATGACGACGGCGGATTTTTCCGCCTTCAGCCTTGCGATGCCGTAGCCGGCGGGCACACCGATGACAAGCGCCAGAATGGTGGCCGCACCGGTGACGAGGACCGAATTCCAGAAATAGAGGAAGAAATTATTCTCCTCGAACACCTTCACATAATTCGACCAGGCGAAACGTTCGGGAATGAGGATCGGCGGATAGGCTCCGTTGTCGATTTCATATTTCAGCGATAGCGAGATCATCCACATGAAGAACAGGATGACCGGCGAGATCATCACCAGCGCCACGAAGAACAGGCCGATGCGATCAAGCGTCTTGCGTTTCAGAATCTGGCGGCTCATCAGCGATCCTCCATCTCGTTCCATTGCGAGCGCTGGCGCACCATCAAAAGCACGAAGGAGAGCGCCACGATGATGACGAAGAAGACGACGGCCATGGCCGAGCCGTAACCAATGTCGTAATAGGCGAATGCCGTATTGTAGAGATAGATATTGATGGTTTCGGACGCCGTTCCGGGTCCGCCTTGAGTCATCGCATAGATGATGTCGAAGCTTTTTACGGCGTCGATGGAGCGGATGATGACGGCGATCATCAGGAACGGCGCGATCATCGGCATGGTGAGATAACGGAACTTTTGCCAGGCATTCGCGCCGTCGATTTCCGCGCTTTCATAGGGCTCGCGCGGCACGGCAGCGAGACCACCAAGCACGATCAGCATGACAAGCGGCGTCCATTGCCAGGTCTCCACCAGCACCAGCGAGGGGATGACGGTGGACTGGTTGTAAATCCATTCCAGCGGGCCGATGTGGATGAAGGAGAGCAGATAATTCAGCACGCCGAGCTGCGGGTGGAACATCATGGTCCAGACGAGCGCGATGGCGACCGGGGTCGCCATCATCGGCATGACGAAGACGCCACGCAGGAAACCGCGCAGCGGAAATTGCGCATCGAAAACCAGCGCCGCCAATGTTCCGAGGAATAGTGGGGCGACGACCGACAGCACGGTATAGATGAGCGTGTGCCAGAGCGATTCCCAGAACCGGGCGTCGCTGGCGAGCCGGATGTAGTTCTCGAAACCGATAAAGCTCTGCTCCTGTCCGAGCGTCCAGCGATGTGCGCTCATCCAGAGGGTGAACACCCATGGAAAAACGATCACGGCTGATATGACGACAAGTGCCGGTATGACAAAGGGCCAGTAGTTGGGAGCAAGCCTTGCCGGCCTGCTCCCTTCTTTACGACTGACGCCTGTTTTGGTGTTTTCGATGCTCACGGAGGCCATTATCCCTCGCTACGCGCCAGAACGGGTGCGAACTGTTCGGTTGCCTTCTTGAGTTCGGCTGCCGGATCTGCGCCGCCGATCATGTTGGTGAGGCCGACGCCGTAGATATCGCGGAATTCCGTCACCGGAATGATGACGGGCAGCGCAAGCTGCGAGACCTTGCCGGAACCGACGACCGCATCCAGCCAGGCAGCCGGCATCTTCACGCCTTCGCGCACCTTCTGGTCTTCGAGGATGGACTGGCGGAAGGGAACGCCCGCACCGGCCTGCAGGAGACGTGCACCCATTTCATGCGAAATCGCCCATTGGCAGAAGAGATAGGCAGCTTCCTTCTTGCTGCTGGCTTCGACAACGCCGAGACCATCGCCGAAGGTGCCGGCGGCCTGGGTTGCCGGGCCCTTCGGCATAACGCCGTAACCGACCTTGCCGACCACGCGGGATTTTTCCGGGTTCTCGATTGGCGGCGCAAAACCGACGCCATCGAACCACATGCCGATCTTGCCCTGCAGGAAGGCAGACTGCGCTTCCGCCCAGTTGAAGCCGGAGACGCCGGGAGGGGCGGCTTTGGTCATCAGGCGCTGATAGAGCTTGGCGGCTTCCACCGCTTCCTTGGATTCGGTAACGAGTTTGCCGTCCGCGCCGATGGGCTTTGCGCCGTAACCCAGCATCAGCGAGGTCCAGACCGGGGTATTGGCATTCTTCAGGCCACGCGCCACGAAACCGTAGGTGTTGGTTGCGGGATCGGTGATCTTTTCCGCCGCCGTCACCAGTTCCTCGAAGGTCTCGGGGTATTTCAGGCCCTTGGCTTCGAAGAGTTCCTTGTTCCAGTAGACGATCCAGTAATCCACGGAGAAGGGCAGCGAGCGCAGCACGCCGTCGCTATCCTTGGCAAACAACATGCCGGCTTCGGCGAAATCCTTTTCGACGAGCGACGGATCGGTCAGCGACGGGTCCTTCAGGAAGCCGCTGATATCGGCCAGCCACTTGCCCTTTTCGAACTGGCGCTTCTGGACGTGATAGCTCAGATGCACGACGTCGAAGCTCGGCTTGCCGGAGGAAAGCTCTATGACGACCTTCTGGCGCTGCTGCTGTTCCGGCGTTGCCTCGGCATTGACCTTGATGCCGGTCAGTTCTTCGAATTCGCCGAGATATTTGATCAGCGTTTCGCTGCGCGGGCTTTTGACGAGGTTGACCTCAAGCGTGGTGCCGGCGTGTTTTTTCCAGTTCACCGCTGCCGATGCCGGGCGAATGCCGAGCATCGCGCCGCCGCCAAGCGCCGCCGTGCCTGCCAGAAAGGCGCGACGCGTGGGGTTGAGCAATGAATGCGTCATGTCAGTTCTCCTCCAGATTAGCCGGAAATTCTCCTCACCCCGGCTTGTTGCTTATTTTCCTGCAATCCCGGCGCAGAGCCCTCTTCAGCCCCTGCCGGAATTGCCCTATACCGCCAGCGCCCTGTCCCTTGCGTTGCGGATATGGGCGGTCAGCCGCTCCACGGCGTCTTCGACGGATCGCCTCTCGATGGCCTCGAGAATGGCGAGATGTTCCTTCATCACCGACTTCACATGGCCGGCAATGCGGAAGCGCTCCTGATTGATGAGGCGCATCTTGATGGAATTGACCCGGTAGGCGTTCGAGATGATCGAATTGCCGAGCGCATCGATGAAGGCGTCGTGCATGCCCCAGTCCACCTGCTGCGCATGCTCGTCCAGTTCCGGGGATTCCCCACCGTTTTCAGCCGCTTCGGCAATATCGCGATGCTGTTTCAGGAGCTTTGCGATGGCCTCGTCGGAGGCCGAGCGGGTAAAGAGCGCCACGGCCTCCTTTTCGAGAAAGATGCGGAACTGGAACGCCTCGCGGATGAGGTTGAGGTCGATATGGGCGACCTGCAACCCCCGCTGCGGCACGGTCTTGATAAGGCCTTCCGCCTCCAGCCTTGGAATGGCCTCCCGGATCGCCCCCAGCGGCAGACCCGTCAATTCCACGAGGCGGCGTTGCGAGATGAACTGCCCCGGGCGAACGTCGCGCGAGAGAAGGTGATGCGTAAAGCTTTCATACGCCCGTTCCCGCAATGTCTGTTCGCCGGTATCTTCCATGCTCAACCTTTCAACGTCTGTTCAGGCGGCCTGTTTGCGAAACAGCGCGTCGAATGCGCCTTCGATCCGCCGCCGGTCTTCAGCCGAAATGGCGACGAGCGGCGCGCGTACATCCGCCCAGATATTTTCTCCTGTCGTGTGTGATACCAGCACCTTGACCGCTGGCGTAACCGGAAATTTCAGAAGTTCCACAACAAGATCTTCGACGCGCTTGTCGTCCTTGCCATCGACGGCCATGGCGCGGACTTCCTGTGTCAGGAAATTGGCGACACCGGAGATCGCGCCCTGGCCGCCGAGACGGACACCCTTCGCCAGATCGCGCTCATCGCCGATCAGGATGGCGAGATCGCCATGTTCTTTCAGCAGGCGCTCGGTATGGCTCCAGTTGCCGGAGGAATCCTTGACGCCGGTGACGATGCCGGGGAATGCCTTTTTCAGCCGTCCAACCAGCTCGACCGACAATGTCACCATGGTGACGGAAGGGATGTTGTAGACGAGAATATCGCGTGCTTCCTTGCCGATCTTTTCGAACACCGCCGAGAACCAGGCAAACAGGCCGTCATCGCCGACATTCTTGAAATAGGAGGGTGGAGCGAGAAGAATATTGCGGGCGCCAGCCTTCAGGGCCTCGGCCGATTGCTCGGCCGCATCCTCGATCGAATCCACCAGAACGCCGGTGACCAGACGGGAAGGTGCAACGCCCGCTTCGATGAAGCGGGAAAGAATGACCTGCCGTTCACGGCTGCCGACGGAGCATCCTTCGCCCGTGGTGCCGAAGAGTGTCACGCTGTCGCAGCCATTTGCGAGGCAGCGTCGGGCATGGGCGATCATGGCGTCGATATCGACCGTTCCGTCCTTTTTGAAAGGGGTGGTCAGGGCTGCCGAAAGGCCAAATTTCTGGGTCAAGTAAGATGCTCCTCGAAGGTGATTGCGCATTGATAACGCGCTGACATGTTAATTGTAAAGAGGTAATTGCAGTTTGATTGTTCGGAAGATGGGAATCGAGGAATTCGCTTCGTCGTGCGTTGAGCGGCAACGCTGCGAGGCGTTGGGATGGAAGGGTTGTACAGAGGCAGGGGATGCCGCTTTACCGTGGCGACAGCGGGCTTATGCTCTTTGCAAGGCGAGCGGATAAATGCGAAAATAAAATTTGACTGTTGGAGTAAAGATTTTTATCAGCAATCTGAATATTAGGGATAAAGGGACCATCATCATGACCATTGCGGAGCCGTCAGCGCCTGTAGCAGACATTGAGCAGAGCCGCGTCAAGCGCCTGAAAGCTGCGACGCGCGGCGCGCATGGCGATCTCGATGCCTTCATCATGGCATCGAAGCCGTTCGAGAGCCGGGAGAACTTCGGCAAATTCGTGGAAACGCAGTATCTTTTCCATCGTGACCTCGATGTCTTCTTCTCCAATGCGACGCTTGACGGCCTGCTTCCCGATCTCAAAGGCCGCCGCCGCCTCTCCATGATCGAGCAGGACCTTGCCGATCTCGGTCTTCCCATTCCCGAAACGGCCGAACCGCGCTTCACCGGTGAAACGCCGTTCGATCTGCCGGAGGCCATGGGTTGGCTTTATGTGGTCGAAGGCTCCAATCTCGGCGCTGCCTTCCTGCTGAAAGATGCGGCCAAGCTTGGTCTGAATGAAGACTTCGGGGCACGCCATCTGGCCGGTGCTCCGGAAGGACGCGGCCTGCACTGGCGCACCTTTACCGCTGCGCTCGATGAAATTTCGCTGACGGTCGAAGAGGAAGAGCGGGTCATCGCCGGTGCGGAAGCCGCTTTCCGGGCCGTGCATGCCTATGCGCGGCAGCGCCTCGTCTGAGATTTCGGCATAGCTTTGCGGCAACTCCTCTGAGAGCGCTTGGAATGCTGCGTGTGCATGGATGTTTGGCCGGGTTTTAGCACCCTCGCGGCGTCACCCCGGACTAGATCCGGGGTCCAGCGCGATCAAGTCCTTGATCGCAAAGACTCATTCCTCACGGCGCAGACGCGCCGTGGCTGGATGCCGGATCTAGTCCGGCATGACGGAGGAGAGCTTCCGGATTTTGTACGACGCTCCGCGACCGATGTAAGAGCCGCCCATTTCCCGCAGATTGCGTTCGATACTTGCCGAATAAACAGGCAAATAATTTTACCAAATGATAAAATTTTTATCTTTTGATAAAAATAATTCGCCTCCAAAATTTTATCCATTTGATAAAATTATTTTATTTGGTCTGGCACAGAACCTGCTACTCTTTTGCCAAGTCAGGAGACACCTGATGCAAAAAAGGGAACAGCAAGATGGAAGTTGGTGTTTTTATCCCGATCGGGAACAATGGTTGGCTGCTGTCAGAAAACGCGCCGCAATACAAACCGAGTTTCGACCTGAACAAGGCCATCACGTTGAAGGCGGAGCAATATGGTTTCGACTTCGCTCTTTCGATGATCAAGCTGCGCGGTTTTGGCGGCAAGACCGAGTTCTGGGACTATAATCTGGAATCTTTCACGCTGATGGCGGGCCTTGCCGCCGTCACCTCCAAGATCAAGCTGTTCGGCACGGCCGCTACGCTGGTCATGCCGCCGGCCATCGTTGCCCGCATGGCGACGACCATCGATTCCATTTCCGGCGGCCGTTTCGGCATCAATCTTATTACCGGCTGGCAGCGGCCGGAATACAGCCAGATGGGGCTTTGGCCGGGCGACGATTATTTCGGCGACCGCTACGAATATCTCGGCGAATATACCTCCATCTTGAAAGAGCTGCTGACGGAGGGCCAGTCGGACTACAAGGGCAAGTTTTTCCAGATGGAGGATTGCCGCATGAAGCCGGTGCCGCAGGGCGACGTCAAACTCATCTGCGCCGGTTCCTCCAATTCCGGCATGGCGTTTTCGGCCAAGTTCGCCGATTACAGCTTCTGCTTCGGCGTCGGCGTCAATACGCCGAAGGCCTTCGCGCCCACCAATGAGCGGCTGCTGGCGGCAACGGAAAAGACCGGCCGCGAGGTTAAATCCGTCGTGCTGACGATGGTGCTTGCCGAGGAAAAATCCGAGGATGCCTGGGCGAAATGGGAGCACTACAAGGCGGGTGCGGATGAGGATGCGATCAAGTGGCTCGGCCTGCAAAGCGCTGTCGACACCAAATCCGGCTCCGACACCAATGTCCGGCACATGTCCAATCCCGTCTCGGCGGTCAACATCAACATGGGAACGCTGATCGGCTCCTATGAGGAAGTGGCGGCCATGCTGGACGAGATGAGCGAAGTGCCGGGAACGGGCGGCGTGATGTTGACCTTCGACGACTTCCTCGAAGGCGTCGAGAAATTCGGCAAATATGTGCAGCCGCTGATGAAGAGCCGCGCGCATGTTCAGGCTGCACTGGAGGCTGCGGAATGAGTGAAGCCGTCGTGGCGGGTTACAAGGGGCCGGAAAGCCGTTCGGAAAGCGTGACGCTTCCCGCCCGGCCGGAGCCGATCACCCTGAAACCCAGCGAGACCGCCGTTGTCGTGGTCGACATGCAGAACGCCTATTCGACCGAGGGCGGTTATGTCGATCTGGCCGGTTTCGATATTTCCGGGGCCAAGGGCACCATCGCCAACATCAAGAAGACGCTGGACGCCGCACGGGCGGCGGGCGTTCAGGTCATTTATTTCCAGAATGGCTGGGACAAGGACTATGTCGAGGCGGGCGGGCCGGGTTCGCCCAACTGGCACAAGTCCAACGCCCTGAAGACCATGCGCAAAAGGCCGGAGTTGCAGGGCCAGCTTCTGGCAAAGGGCACGTGGGACTATGCCATCGTCGACGAGCTGCAGCCGCAGCCCGGCGATATTCTGGTGCCGAAGACGCGTTACAGCGGTTTCTTCAATACCAATATGGACAGCGTGTTGCGCGCCCGCGGCATTCGCAATCTGGTGTTTGTCGGCATCGCCACCAATGTCTGCGTGGAAAGCTCGCTGCGCGATGCCTTCCATCTCGAATATTTCGGGGTGATGCTGGAGGATGCCACGCATCATCTGGGCCCGGACTATATCCAGCAGGCGACGGTCTACAATGTCGAGAAATTTTTCGGCTGGGTCGCCACCGTCAATGATTTCTGCGGCGTCATCTCGCAGGCCGCGCCCGTCAGCGCTTGATATCCAACCACAAGAGGAGAACGAAATGCCGAAGAAGATCGTTGTGCCCGCCGGCACCAGCAAACCCATCGCTCCCTTTTCGCCGGGAACCCTTGCCGATGGCGTGGTTTACGTTTCCGGTACGCTGCCTTTCGACAAGGACAATAATGTCGTGCATGTGGGCGATGCGAGCGCGCAGACCCGCCATGTTCTGGAGACCATCAAGTCCGTCATCGAGACCGCCGGCGGCACGATGGAGGACGTGACGATGAACCACATCTTCATCACCGACTGGGCGAACTACCAGGCCGTCAACACGGTCTATGCCGAATATTTCCCCGGCGACAAGCCGGCGCGTTATTGCATCCAGTGCGGCCTCGTAAAGCCTGACGCGCTGGTGGAAATCGCCACCGTCGCCCATATCGGCAAATAGGGCGAAACGGCAGATGATGCATTTCGAGGTTCATGGCCGGACTGATCCTGAGGCGCCCACAATCCTGCTGTCATCGGGGCTGGGCGGATCGGGCGCCTATTGGGCGCCGCAGATCGAAGACCTCTCCGATCATTTCCGGATCGTCACCTACGACCATCGCGGAACCGGCAGGACTGGCGGCGAAGTGCCGCTGAATGGCGGCATATCGGCGATGGCGGATGATGTGCTGGAAATCGCTTCGGCGCTGAACCTCGAGAAATTCCACTTCATGGGTCATGCGCTCGGCGGCCTGATCGGACTCGATATCGCGCTGCGCCAACCCGGTCTCATCGACAGGCTCGTTCTTATCAATGCATGGAGCAAGGCCGATCCGCATTCCGGGCGCTGCTTCGATGTGCGGATCGAGCTTCTGGAGAAATCCGGCGTCGAGGCTTTCGTGAAAGCCCAGCCGCTGTTTCTCTATCCGGCTGCGTGGATGTCGGAACATCAGGAGCGGCTGGCGCGGGACGATGCCCATGGCATCGTGCATTTTCAGGGCAGGGCGAATGTGCTTCGGCGCATCGCGGCGCTGAGGGCCTTTGACGTCGATAGTCGCCTTTGCGAGATCGGCAATCCGGTTCTGGTGGTGGGCACGAAAGACGATCTTCTGGTGCCCTACACCCGCTCCCTGCGTCTCGCTGAGGGTTTGCCGCAGGGCGAACTCTGCCTTCTCGATTTCGGGGCGCATGCGGTCAATATTACCGAAGCTGACCTTTTCAACGCTCGGCTTTTGCAGTTTCTGCTACCGGCAACACGAACATTCTGACGGGATTTTTAAGACAATGACCACAGCACTCGACGACAAGGCACTTGCAGCACTTTTCACCGCGGCCCGCACCCATAATGGCTGGGCTGACAAGCCGGTCGGCGACGAGACGCTGAGAGAGCTTTACGATCTGACGAAGATGGGTCCGACCTCGGCCAATTGCTCGCCGGGGCGTTTCGTGTTCGTGCGCAGCCAGGAAGCGAAAGAAAAACTGCGGCCGGCGCTTTCTTCGGGCAATCTTGAAAAGACCATGGCAGCACCCGTCACCGTGATCGCCGCCATCGACCGCGAATTTTACGAGAAACTGCCGATGCTGTTTCCGCATGCCGATGCCCGTTCGTGGTTCACCTCCAGCCCGGCCGTGGCCGAGGAGACGGCCTTCCGCAATGCCACGCTGCAGGCGGGTTATCTCATCCTTGCAGCCCGCTCATTGGGACTGGATACCGGAGCAATGTCCGGTTTCGACAAAGGCAAGGTGGATACGGCGTTTTTCGCAGGCACGACGTGGAAGTCCAATTTCCTGATCAATCTCGGCTATGGCGATCCGTCGAAGCTTTTCGGACGGTTGCCCCGCCTTGGCTTCGAAGACGCCTGTGTGCTGGCTTGATGGCCTGTTAAGGAAGGATGGGTTAGATGCAGATGATGTCTCTTGAAAAGGAAGCGGAAATGGAGACGAAGACTGCACAGCAGCGCAGCCTCGATTATAGAAACGCCATGGCGCGGCTCGGTGCGGCGGTCAATATCGTCACCACGGACGGGGCGGCAGGCCGTGCAGGCTTTGCAGCGACGGCGGTTTGCAGCGTTTCCGACAACCCGCCCACGCTTCTTATCTGCCTCAACCGCAATTCTTCCGCTTACAGGGTGGTGAAGGCCAATGGCGTCGTCTGCGTCAACACGCTCGCCGCCCATCACGAGGTGCTGAGCACGCTTTTCGGCGGCAAGACGCCGGCGGAAGAGCGTTTCGCCGCCGGGAGCTGGGGTGTGCTTGAAACCAGCGCGCCGGTTCTGCAGGACGCGCTTGTCTCTTTCGACTGCCGCATTCGCGAGGCGCATGACGGCGGCACGCATGATATTCTGATCTGCGAGGTTGTGGATATGAAGATCAATGCGGGCGATGAGGCGCTGATGTATTTCAACCGGCGTTACCGGGTGCTTTGAGCGCGGTCTTTTGAAAGTTGGAAGTGGCGGCAGTCTATCGACAAAGTGCCGCGAAACGGTTCCGTTTGGCGCGGCCGTAGCATCCGCACACCGTCACCCCGGACTTGATCCGGGGTCCAGCGCGATCAAGTCCTTGATCGCGAGAGAGTCCATTCACGGCGCAGACGCGCCGTGGCTGGATGCCGGATCAAGTCCGGCATGACGGACGAAACGTATCGTCGTTTCTCAGAAATTCGAAGGCGTTTCCGGCCTCCCGGAAACGCCCTTTTCATTTACTTGATCAGCGGCAGAAGATCGTTGATCGACTTCTTGGCGTCGCCGTAGAACATGCGGGTATTGTCCTTGTAGAACAGCGGGTTCTCGATACCGGAGTAACCCGTGCCCTGGCCGCGCTTGGAGACGATGACCAGTTTGGACTTCCACACTTCCAGAACCGGCATGCCGGCAATCGGCGAGTTCGGATCGTCCTGGGCGGCTGGATTGACGATGTCGTTGGAGCCGATGACGATCACGACGTCGGTGTTGGGGAAATCGTCGTTGATCTCGTCCATTTCCAGCACGATGTCGTAGGGCACCTTGGCTTCGGCCAGCAGCACGTTCATGTGGCCGGGCAGGCGGCCTGCGACCGGGTGGATGGCGAAGCGCACGGTCTTGCCGTCGGCCCGCAGCTTGCGGGTCAGTTCGGAGACCGCGGCCTGCGCCTGCGCCACCGCCATGCCGTAGCCGGGAACGATGATGACGCTGTCGGCGTCATTCAGTGCTGCGGCCACGCCTTCGGCATCGATCGCCACCTGCTCGCCCTCGATTTCCATCGCCGGACCCGTCGTGCCGCCGAAGCCGCCGAGGATGACCGAGATGAAGGAGCGGTTCATCGCCTTGCACATGATGTAGGAGAGGATCGCACCCGAGGAGCCGACCAGCGCACCGGTGACGATCAGCAGATCGTTGCCGAGCGTGAAGCCGATGGCCGCCGCCGCCCAGCCGGAATAGCTGTTCAGCATCGAAACGACGACAGGCATGTCGGCGCCGCCGATGCCCATGATCAGGTGATAACCGATGAAGAAGGCGGCAAGCGTCATCAGCACCAGCGTCCATGCGCCGGCGCCGTTGCAATACATGATGAGCAGCACGAGCGACAGGATCGCAGCGCCGGCATTGAGCAGATGCCCGCCCGGCAGCTTCTTCGCCTTGCCGTCCACCTTGCCGGCAAGCTTGCCGAAGGCGACGACCGAGCCGGTGAATGTGACCGCGCCGATGAAGACGCCGAGGAAGACCTCGACCTTCATGATCGCCAGTTCAACCGGCGTCTTGTGGGCGAGAATGGCGGAAAAGCCGGTCAGCAGCGAACGCGCGGTCTCATCGAGCGAGGCGACATGCGCTTCCTCGATATGGGCGTTGAAGCCGATGAAGACGGCGGCGAGGCCGACGAAGGAGTGAAGGGCTGCAACAAGCTGCGGCATTTCGGTCATCTGCACGCGGCTTGCGACGAAGTAGCCGAGAACGGAGCCGCCCGCCAGCATCAGCAGCACCACGAGCCACTGCCCGACGCCCTTGCTGATCTCAGGGCCGAAGACGGTGGCGACGATGGCGAGACCCATGCCGACAATGCCGTACCAGACGGCGCGTTTGGCGCTTTCCTGTCCGGAAAGGCCGCCAAGAGAAAGGATGAAAAGAACGGCTGCGGCAACATAGGCCGCGGAAACGATACCAATGGTCATTGAATGTCCCCTACACGGCTCAGGACTTCTGGAACATGGCGAGCATGCGCCGTGTCACGAGGAAACCGCCGACGATGTTGATCGTCGCGATCAGGACGGAAAGCGAGGCGAGGATCACCACCAGCCAGTTGCCGGAACCGATCTGCAGCAATGCACCGATGATGACGATGCCGGAAATCGCGTTCGTCACCGCCATCAGCGGCGTGTGCAGCGAGTGGCTGACATTCCAGATGACCTGGAAACCGACGAAGCAGGCCAGCACGAAAACGATGAAGTGGCTCATGAAGCTTGCCGGCGCGAAAGCGCCCACCAGAAGCAGGATCGCCGTACCGACGGCGAGCAGACCGACCTGGCTTTTCGTCTGCGCCTTGAAGTCCGCATGTTCCTTGGCGTGCTTTTCCTCGGGCGTGAGTTCTTTTGCTCTTTCCTTCGGCTTCTGCGCGGCAATCGCCTGAATTTTCGGCGGCGGCGGGGGATAAGTGATTTCACCCTGATAGGTGACCGTCGCACCGCGGATGACGTCGTCTTCCATGTTGTGAACCGGCTTGCCGTCCTTTGCGGGCGTCAGATCGGTCATCATGTGGCGGATGTTGGTGGAATAGAGCGTCGAGGCCTGTGTCGCCATGCGGCTCGGGAAATCCGTATAGCCGATGACGATGACGCCATTGTCGGAAACGACACGCTGGTCGGGAACCGTGAGGTCGCAATTGCCGCCGCGTTCGGCGGCGAGGTCGATGATGACCGAACCCGGCTTCATCATCGCCACCATGTCGGCGAGCCACAGTTTCGGGGCGTCGCGGCCCGGAATGAGCGCCGTGGTGATGACGATATCGATCTGCGGCGCGAGTTCGCGGAATTTTTCGAGCTGCTTCTCGCGGAATTCCGGCGAGGAGGGGGCGGCATAACCGCCGGTGGCGGCGCCGTCCTGCTGCTGATCGGCGAAATCGAGATAGACGAATTCCGCGCCCATGGATTCGATCTGTTCGGCCACTTCCGGGCGAACGTCGAAGGCATAGGTGATGGCGCCGAGCGATGTGGCCGTGCCGATGGCGGCGAGACCGGCGACGCCTGCGCCGATGACCAGAACCTTGGCGGGCGGCACCTTGCCGGCGGCGGTGACCTGACCGGTGAAGAAGCGGCCGAAATTATTGCCGGCCTCGATGACCGCACGATAACCGGCGATATTGGCCATGGAGGACAGGGCGTCCATCTTCTGGGCGCGGGAAATGCGCGGCACCATGTCCATGGCGATGACATTTGCGCCCTTTTCCTTCGCCTGCTCCAGAAGGTCCTTGTTCTGGGCGGGATAGAAGAACGAGATCAGCGTCTTGTCCGAAGACAGGCGATCAATCTCCGACGTTTCCGGCGGACGAACCTTGGCGATGATGTCGGAACCGGCGTAAAGCGCATCGGCGCTGTCGACGATCGTCACACCGGCTGCGCGATAGGCGTCGTCGGAAAAACCCGCCGCCTTGCCTGCACCGGTTTCAAGAATGCAACCATATCCGAGTTTCTGCAATGCCTGGGCGCTGTCGGGCGTCATGCCGACGCGCGCCTCGCCCTCATATAATTCCTTAGGTGTCCCGATTCTCAAAATGGCTCTCCCTCTGCCTGATAATATAGGGGGGTCATAACCTATTCAGGGGGGCTTTGTCTCCATATTGATTTTGTCTTGCCTGCGACGGAATGACAGCCCGCTGCGACAGTCTTGTTCGATATGCGGACGTACCGCGCAATAAAAGAACCCGGCGCTGAAGCGCCGGGTTCCGAAAATGTCAAACAGGGTATGGCTCAATCCATGGCGTGGATATCGCGATCCTTGGTTTCCGGCAGGAACAGCAGGCCGACGACCAGCGTGATGCCCGCGAAGATGATCGGGTACCAGAGGCCGTAATAGATGTCGCCCTTCGCCGCGCTCATCGCAAAGGCGGTGGCGGGCAGAAGACCGCCGAACCAGCCGTTACCGATGTGGTATGGCAGCGACATGCCGGAGTAGCGGATGCGGGTCGGGAACAGTTCGACCAGCAGGGCCGCGATCGGGCCGTAGACCATCGTCACGTAGATGACGAGGACGGTCAGGACCGCGATGATGACGACCCAGTTCACGGCGGCCGGGTCGGCCACCATGGAGAAGGTGCCGCCGCCGGCTACGGTGTAGACGGCCATTTCCGCGGCACCAGCGGCTTCTGCCGGTGTCAGCAGCTTGTCCGCCACCAGCTTGTCGGTCGCGACCATCTTCTTGTCGGCAGCGCGAACGGCCTCCGCATTGAGGTTAAGCTCCGGGTTTGCGGCAATGAAGGCATCCAGTTTCGCGTCCGGCACCTGCGCCGCGCCGCGCACCAGCGGGTAGCCGCCATCGTGAAGCGCCATGTTGACCTGCTTCTGGAAGGCCTTGTCCTTGGCTGCCGCATCCGCGCCGGCGGCGGCCGCGTCGTAGCTGGCGATGGTCGCATCGCCGATCTTGATGCTGGCCGGCTGGCCGGCTGCTCCTGCAACCACGTCATAGGGAACGGAATTGCGCGTCAGGAACGAGGTAGCGATATCGCAGGATGTGGTGAACTTCGCCGTGCCGGTCGGGTTGAACTGGAACTTGCAGTCGCCGGGGGCAGCGGTCACGGTGGCGCGAACGGTGGACTGGGCTTGCGCAAGCGCCGGGTTGCCGGCCCATGTCAGTGCCTTGAACAGCGGGAAGTAGGTCAGCATGGCAAGTATGAGACCGGCCATGATGATCGGCTTGCGGCCGATCTTGTCGGAAAGCCAGCCGAAGATGACGAAGAAGCTGGTGCCGAGGATGAGTGCCGCCGCTACCATGATGTTGGCGGACTGGCCGTCGACCTTCAGAATGCTCTGCAGGAAGAACAGCGCGTAGAACTGGCCCGTATACCAGACAACGGCCTGGCCGATGACGGCGCCGACAAGCGCGATGAGCGCGATCTTGGCGTTTTTCCACTGGCCGAAGGCTTCGCTGAGCGGCGCTTTCGAGGTCTTGCCTTCTTCCTTCATCTTCTTGAAGGCGGGGGATTCATTCATTTTCAGACGAATCCAGACCGATACGCCGAGCAGCAGAACGGAGACGAGGAAGGGAATGCGCCAGCCCCAGGCTGCGAAGGCTTCCTTGCCGAGTGCGAACTGCACGCCGAGAATGACCACCAGCGACAGGAACAGGCCGAGCGTCGCCGTCGTCTGGATCCACGACGTGTAATAGCCCCTGCGGCCGTTCGGCGCGTGTTCGGCCACGTAAGTTGCCGCACCGCCATATTCACCGCCGAGCGCCAGGCCCTGCAGCATGCGCAGAACGATCAGGATGATCGGGGCGGCAATGCCGATCTGCGATGCGCCGGGCAGGACGCCGACGAGGAAGGTCGAAACGCCCATGATGAGGATGGTGATGAGGAAGGTATATTTGCGGCCGACAATGTCGCCCAGACGGCCGAATACCAGCGCGCCGAAGGGGCGCACGAGGAAGCCGGCGGCGAAGGCCAGCAGCGCAAAGATGTTGCGTGTCGTTTCCGGATATTGGCTGAAGAAGTTCGCGCCGATATAGATCGCGAGCGAGCCGTACAGATAAAAATCGTACCATTCGAAGACTGTTCCGAGAGAAGAGGCGAAAATCACCTTCTTCTCTTCACCCGTCATTGGACGGGCGGCGCCGCTCACGGCTGCAATATCTGCCATTGTCTGTCCTCCACAGATGTCCCAATTGGCGCATTGCGGAGCCCATCTCTCTCCTCCGGACTCCCCATAAGGGTGCAATGCGCGGAGTGTCAGAGTGACAGAAAATTAACTGCAATAAGAGCGATGCTTTCGGATTATGACTTTAGTCTAATGCAAGGCGTCCCGAAAACGTCGCGAGGCCGATTTGACGTCTTGCGCAAGACGTCTCCAAACGCGCCTTTTTTCTTGACACAAACAAGAAACCTTCTAATAGCTTCTCGCGAAGAAGGAGCATCACCTTGCGCATGCATGTTGCAGACATGTTCGTCATGGAAGGACCGGCACAATCCGCCGGCGATGATCCGCGCCTTTCTCATTCTACCCGAATTACGGCCAAAACGACGATTAAAACCGTCTAACGTCTCTGGCCACCGCTCTCTCCCCGGTTTGGCTGGGGATCGAGGAAGCCGCGATCTGATGCGGGTTCCCACCTCACCAAAAAGAGGAGAGACAGAAAGAGAGCTTGATCATGGGTTTCAAAGTTGCAATTGCAGGCGCCACCGGCAACGTCGGTCGCGAAATGCTCAATATCCTGGCCGAACGCGGTTTCCCCGCCGATGAAGTCGTGCCGCTCGCTTCCGCCCGCTCGCAGGGCACGGAAGTCTCCTATGGCGACCGCACGCTGAAGGTCTCGAACCTCGAGAACTACGATTTTTCCGACACGGATATTTGCCTGATGTCGGCCGGCGGCGATGTTTCCAAGAAGTGGTCGCCGAAGATCGGCCAGCAGGGCTGCGTCGTCATCGACAACTCTTCCGCATGGCGCTACGATCAGGACGTTCCGCTGATCGTTCCGGAAGTGAACGCCGATGCGGTTGCGGGCTTCACCAAGAAGAACATCATCGCCAACCCCAATTGCTCCACGGCACAGCTCGTCGTCGCGCTGAAGCCGCTGCATGACTTCGCCAAGATCAAGCGCGTCGTCGTCTCCACCTACCAGTCGGTTTCCGGCGCCGGCAAGGAAGGCATGGACGAGCTGTTCCAGCAGACCCGCGCCGTCTTCGTGGCCGATCCGGTCGAAGCCAAGAAGTTCACCAAGCGCATCGCCTTCAACGTCATTCCGCATATCGACGTCTTCATGGAAGACGGCTACACCAAGGAAGAGTGGAAGGTTCTGGCCGAAACCAAGAAGATGCTCGATCCGAAGATCAAGGTAACCTGCACGGCCGTGCGCGTTCCGGTCTTCATCGGCCATTCGGAATCGGTCAATATCGAGTTCGAAAACGAGATTACCGCCGATCAGGCGCGCGATATCCTGCGCGAAGCGCCGGGTTGCCTCGTCATCGACAAGCGCGAAAACGGCGGCTACATCACCCCGGTTGAATCCGCCGGTGAGGATGCGACCTATATCTCGCGCATCCGCGAAGATGCGACGGTCGAAAACGGCCTCAACCTGTGGGTTGTTTCCGACAATCTGCGCAAGGGTGCGGCTCTCAACGCCGTCCAGATCGCCGAACTCTTGATCAATCGTGGTTTCATCAAGCCCCGCAAGGCGGCAGCCTGATACCATTTTTTAAGGTTCGTTAAGTATAACCCGTCTGTTCTGTGTGGGGCAGGCGGGTTTCATAATTGGCGACGATCACGGCCAGTTTATTTGCAGGCCTTGCTGCCGAAAGGCAATTTAGGCCGCCAAAAGACAGTTTTGGCACCTGAATCATACAGTATTGACGGTTTGGTTCTCGGGAAAAATTCCCCAAAGGATATCGAAGGCAGATTTTGATGCGGGCAATGAAGGTAATTCTGGCTGGTGTGGCCATGGTTTCGGTTCTGGCAGCGACGCCGGTTATGGCTGCGCAATGCGGCAACACTTCGGCGGGCTTCGATGCCTGGGTCGGCGCCTTCAAGCAGGAAGCGGCGGGCCGCGGCGTCAGCGCCTCGGTGCTCGACCGTGCTTTCTCCGGCGTCTCCTACAACCAGGCGACGATCCGCGCAGACCGCGGCCAGCACAGCTTCAAGCTTTCCTTCGAACAATTCATGCAGAAGCGCGGCGGTCAGACGATCATTTCGCGCGGCAAGACCATGAAGAAGAACAACGCTTCTCTCTTTGCTTCCATCGAGCGCGCCTATGGCGTGCCGGCCGGTCCGCTTCTGGCCATCTGGGGCATGGAAACCGGCTTTGGCGGCTTCATGGGCAACCAGCACACGCTTTCCGCCGTCGCGACGCTCTCCTTCGATTGCCGTCGTTCGGATTATTTCACCGAGCAGCTTTACGCGGCCCTCAAGCTCGTCGGCAGCGGTTCGCTCAACGTCAACGCCAAGGGTGCGGCCCATGGTGAAATCGGCCAGACGCAGTTCCTGCCGCTGAACGTCGTGCGTTACGGCGTTGATTTCGACCGCGACGGTCGTATCGATCTCGTCGGCTCGCGCGCCGATGCATTGGCCTCCACCGCGAACTTCCTTGTCGGTCACGGCTGGCAGCGCGGCGCCGGTTATCAGCAGGGACAGGCGAACTACGCCGCCATCCAGGGCTGGAACGCCGCAAGCGTCTACCAGCAGGCCATTGCCTTCATCGGCAAGGCGATTGACGGCCAATAAGGCCGCTTTCCACGGGCTAAAATTTCACTTCCGTCATGCCGGACTTGATCCGGCATCCAGCCACGGCGCGTCTGCGCCGTGGAGAAAGTCTTTTAGCGATCAAGGACTTGATCGCGCTGGACCCCGGATCAAGTCCGGGGTGACGAGGCTTTGAAAATTACAGATCCGGGCGACGAAAATCGCCCGTTTTGCTGTCCATCACCCACAATTCGCCGGTCGAAATATCGAACCATGCGCCGTGCAGCTTCACCTTGCCGGCGGTTTCCTGCGCCTTGACGAAGGGGAAGCCGCGCAGGTTGGCGATGGAGTTGCGGATGGAAACACGTTCCAGTGCCGTCTGCCGCTCGGAAGCGGTCATCACGTCATTGCTCTGGATCTGCTCGGCGGCCGACTTGACCATGTTCATCCATTTGCCGATGAAATCGCCGGGAGACAGCGGCTCGAGATTGGGATCGAGCGCTGCCTGAATGCCGCCGCAGCGGCCGTGGCCCATGACGACGATATCCTTCACCTTCAGAACCTGTACGGCATATTCGATAGCCGCCGAGGTGGCGTGGTACTGGCCATCGGGCTCGAAAGGCGGCACCATGTTGGCGACGTTGCGGACGACGAAAAGCTCTCCCGGTCCGCAGTCGAAAATGGTTTCCGGCGCGGAGCGAGAGTCACAACAGGCAATGAACAGGGTCTGCGGCTTCTGTCCGGTGTCGGCCAGAACGCGGTATCTTTCGCGCTCGTCGACATAGCGACCGTTCATGAAGTTCTTGTAGCCGTTGAGAAGGTTTTCCGGAAAATCTTTCATCTATCGCAGTACCGTTGTGGTTGGACCGAGATCAAGAAAAGAACTCGGTGCGTTGAAGACCAATCCTTTGGAGCATTTTCGTTTTTCTTCGAACCGCGAAATCGCTCCAACTCCTTGTTTGTCGCATTTCCGGACGGAAAACCGAGGGCCACTTTTCCTGGAAATGCTCTAGCCGCTATTTGCGCTTGCTGCGCGAAGGATGCAAGAGATGACGCATCTGCACCATGGCCATGGGTGTGGAGAGGCTGGAAGAGTCCGTCTCCAGCGTCAGTTCGTTCATCTCGCGTTTTTTGGTGCGGGCCAGAATTTCGAACACGCTGGCGGTTGCGAGCTGCAGCGCCTTTTCGTCATCCATGCCTTCCAGCAGGCGGGCGAGGAACAGCGCCGACATCAGGTCGCCGAGACCGTTCGGCGCATTCTCAATGGCACGATGTTCGGCAAGCAGCGCGTGGCGGCCGCTGAGATAAAGATTGCCGGTGCCGCCCGTCATCATCGGCACGGCCGAGGTGACCAGCATTTTCGGCGGGCCCAGCGCAAGCGCGGCATCCATGATGGCATTGTTGGTCTCGAGCTCCGCGCCGCTCATCCAGGCGAGTTCATAACGGTTCGGCGTGGCGACCGTGGCAAGCGGGATGAGGTGATCGCGAATGGCTTCGGCGGTTTCAAGGGGAATGTAAAGCCCGCCCAGATCGCCCATGACCGGATCGCAGGCGTAAATCAGCGACGGGTTCTTTTCCTTCAGATTGCGGATCAGTCGTGCGGTGGAGCGAACCTGCGCCGCGCTACCGAAATAACCGGTCAGGACAGCCTTGACCTCGCCGATCCATTTGGCGTTTTCGAGGTCGGTCATGGCCTTGTCGAAATCGTTGTCCTGAAAGCGCATGCGGGTGGAGGGGCCGTGGCCGGGGTGCCAGGGCATGACGATGGTGGGCACCGCCCAGACGGGATAACCGAGTGTCTCCAGCGCAAAGACAGCGGCGCGATTGCCGACGGAACCACGCATGACATGGCTGGAAATGACGATGACGGCGCCCTGTGTATTTTCCTGCATCACGGCCTTCTTGCTTTCAAACGAGGCAGAAAGCCCGCAAGTGCACCCCGCCTTGCCACTGCCCAAAGATCAAGATGCGCTCTCATGACATATCGCAAGGCCGGTTTCCACCGTTAATCCCGCAAGGGTCTGTCCCGCAAAAGCATGGCGCGGTCAGGTTCTTTGTCTCTGCCAGCGCTGCCTGCCTGTCATTGCGAGATTGCCGAAGTACTCTATAGTTGTACCATGCTCGATCTCGTCATTGCCTATTGGCCGCATATCCTTGCCGTTCTCTCGATTTTGATGGGAACCGTGGCCGCCGTGCATGCCACGATGACGAAGGAGGAGGTCCGCTCCGCGCTCGGTTGGGTCGGCGTCATCGTGCTGTCGCCCATCGTCGGCGCGGTCATCTATGCCATTGCCGGCATCAACCGCATTCGCCGGTCCAATATCACCCAGCAGCGGTCCTTCATGCAGGACGAGATCATGGATCGCGTGGCGCGTCTGGATGCGAGCGGCGACATGATCGCTGCGCGCTTCGGACGCCGGTTCGAGGCGATGAAGACGCTGGGCGACCGGGTGACGCGCCATGCGCTGACGACAGGCAACGGCATCGAGCCGCTGGTGACGGGGGATGCCGCCTATGCCGCCATGCTGGGGGCCATCGACGAGGCGAAGCGGTCGATCATTCTCGAAACATATATTTTCGACAATGACCGGATCGGCGCCCGCTTTGTCGCGGCGCTCGAAAGGGCGAAGTTCCGCGGCGTGGAGGTGCGGGTGCTGGTGGATGCGGTGGGTGCGCGTTACTCGGTGCCGAGCATCCTGCCGACGCTCAGGGAAAAGGGCATCGTCTGCGATGTCTTCAACGGCAATGTCATCATGGGGCTGCGGCTGCCCTATGCCAATCTGCGCACCCACCGCAAGATCCTCGTGGTGGACGGGCGCATCGCGTTCAGTGGCGGCATGAATATCCGCGAGGGGTTCACCCAGGAATTCGGCGGCGAAAGCCAGTCGCACGACACGCATTTCAAGATCACCGGGCCGGTCGTATCGGATTTTTTCTCCATCGCGGCGGAGGACTGGCGTTTCACGACGAAGGAACTGCTGGACACGCCCGTCTGGGATATCGCCATTCCCGATGGTGTGCCGGGTTCGCAGATCGTGGCGCGCGTTTCCTCCTCGGGACCGGATAAAAGCATCGAGACC
Organism: Agrobacterium sp. T29; assembly: GCF_006970545.1. Classification (NCBI taxonomy): domain Bacteria; kingdom Pseudomonadati; phylum Pseudomonadota; class Alphaproteobacteria; order Hyphomicrobiales; family Rhizobiaceae; genus Agrobacterium; species Agrobacterium sp. T29. The sequence continues at coordinate 2,240,220 of NZ_CP040640.1, read as the reverse complement.
AGTCACAAGATGCTGATGGGTGCGTTTTCCGTCGCCCGTTCCTCCATTCTCATCATGTCGCCCTATTTTCTCCCCGATCGGGAGCTTATTTCGGCGCTCATAACCGCAGCAAGGCGGGGAGTTGTTGTCGATATCATCGTGCCGAAAAGCAACAATCTGGTGCTTGTGGACAGGGCGATGACGGCGCAGTTCGACCAGATGTTGAGGAATTACTGCCGCATCTGGCGGGCGACGGGGGCTTTCAATCACTCCAAGCTTCTGGTGATCGACGGGCGCTGGAGCTACATTGGCTCTTCCAATCTCGATCCGCGTTCGCTGCGGTTGAACTTTGAGATCGATCTCGAAGTTATGGATGAGGAATTCGCCGCGACAATCGGCGAGCGCATCCGGGATGCACGGGCAACCGCCTTGCCCGTGCGGCTCAGCGAACTGAATGCGCGGCCATTCGTTGTCCGTTTTGTGGAGCGTGTCCTGTGGCTCGCTTCGCCTTATCTTTAGAGTGCGGTGCGCCCGGCAGGGTGCTGCGCGAGACCGGAGGCATCGACGCGTGAAAAAGAACGGTTTGCTGGATGATGAAAAAACGGCTTTGACGAAAAACACCAGCCTGTCCGCCTTCGTCATGCAGTCGCTGCGCGACCGCCGCCAGCGCCAGAATGCGGCGCCAGCGACGAAAGATCATTCCTTCCCCGTCATCGCCTCCTACAATGTGCATAAATGTGTCGGCCGCGACCGCAAGTTCGATCCCGATCGCACCAGCCGCGTCATTCAGGAAATCGGCGCTGACATCATCGCCCTTCAGGAAGCGGACAGCCGTTTCGGCGAGCGTACCGGTCTGCTCGATCTCGCGCGGCTGGAGCGGGAAAGCGGCCTCATTCCCGTGCCCGTGCAGGCCGGCGTGAAGGCGCATGGCTGGCACGGCAATGTCGTGCTGTTCAAGGAAGGCGCGGTCAGGGATGTGCATACGCTGAAATTGCCGGGGCTGGAGCCGCGCGGCGCGCTCGTCGTGGAGCTGGATCTAAAGCGGGGCGGCACGCTGCGGGTCATCGCCGCCCATTTCGGGCTTCTCAGACATTCCCGCGCCCAGCAGGCGAAAGCGTTGATCAGCCTTCTCGAAGCGCGCAACGAATGCGCGACCATCCTCATGGGAGACCTGAACGAATGGCGTCTCGGCAACGGGTCGTCGCTCAATACGTTCCGGGATGCTTTTGGCGCTTTGCCGCCGGCCGTGCCGAGTTTTCCGTCCAACCTGCCGGTGCTGGCGCTCGACAGGATCATCGCCAATCGTGAAGGACTGATCGAGCAGGTGGAGGCGCATGACAGCGCACTGGCGCGCATCGCCTCGGATCATCTGCCGCTGAAGGCGGCGGTGCGGACCGACCTGCTGCCGGCCTGATCCGGTCGCGTCATGGTGTGCCTCATAAAGGCGCCAAAAGGCCGGATTAAACCCGTTGCGCCACCGTCATGTGGCTGCGCGAGCGCGCTTCAAGCAACGACGTGCGAATGGCTTCCATCAGCCGCTCGCGATTATTTCTGGTCTTGCCTCTGTCGAGATTTTGCGCGGCAAGCGCGAGATCGAGACCCTCATGCATCACTATCGAATAGGCAACGGTCGTTGCCCAGTTTTCGTAGTCCTGCTCCATCATGTCGCCCCTGAACTAAATCATTTAGTCCGAATCACCCTGTTCTTTAAAAATACCACAAAATACAAAGCATAAAATAGAATTGTTTCTTTTGATGTTCATCAATATGGCTGGATATATTGCATTTCTGACGCCTCCGATGCGGCGTAAATTATCTAGTGTTGCCTTGTAAGTATTTGAAACTGATTCTATTTCAGAAAACCCGCATGAACGTTTTGTGTCATAAAAAACGCCGCGCATCGGGGGATGCGCGGCGGGCTTGCTTTGAAGGTGGCGGTGGATGGGAGTGCGGTCTCAGCCGGCCTTTTCGAGCTTGTAGTCCGAATTGGCCGGTTCTTCCTGCTTGTGCTGGATGAGCGGACGATTGCCCGCCAGCCTGCGCACCAGCACGTAGAAGACCGGTGTCATGAAGATGCCGAAGAACGTTACGCCGATCATGCCGGAGAACACCGCGACACCCATGGCCGCACGCATTTCCGCACCTGCACCGGTGGAGACGACCAGCGGCACCACGCCCATGATGAAGGCGAGCGAGGTCATCAGGATCGGGCGCAGGCGAAGCCGGCTTGCCTCGATGGCCGCCTGAAGCGGCGTTCGTCCTTCGAATTCCAGCTCCCGGGCGAATTCCACGATCAGGATCGCGTTTTTCGCCGAGAGACCGACAAGGACGACAAGGCCGATCTGCGTAAAGATGTTGTTATCCCCTCCCGTCAGCCAGACACCCGTGAGGGCCGCAAGCACACCGAGCGGGACGATCAGGATGATCGCAATCGGCAAGGTGAGGCTTTCATATTGCGCGGCGAGCACGAGATAGACGAGCAGCAGCGCCAAGGGGAAGACCACGATGCTGGAATTGCCGGCCAGAATCTGCTGGTAGGTCAGGTCCGTCCATTCGTAGTCGACGCCTGCGGGCAGGGTTTCGGCAAGGATTTTTTCAATCGCCGCCTGTGCCTGTCCCGAGGAGAAGCCCGGCGCCGGACCGCCGTTGATATCGGCCGCAAGGAAGCCGTTATAACGGTTGGTGCGCTCCGGCCCCGTCGTCGCATTTACCTTCAAGAGCGTCGACAGTGGGATCATCTGACCCGATGCGGAGCGAACCTTCAGGCGGCCGATATCTTCGGCATGCGCGCGGAACTGGGAATCCGCCTGAACCCGCACGCTGTATGTCCGTCCGAAAGCATTGAAGTCGTTGACATAGAGCGAGCCGAGATAGATTTGCAGCGTCTGGAAGACGTCGCTGACGGAGACACCCAGCTGTTCCGCCTTGGCGCGGTCGAGATCGGCGAAGAGCTGCGGCACGTTGATCTGGTAGCTGGAGAAGATACCCGCCAGCTCCGGCGTCTGATAGGCCTTGCCGATCACTGCCTTCGTCGCTTCATCCAGCGTCTGGTAGCCGTAGCCGGCGCGGTCTTCGATCTGCAGCTTGAAGCCGCCCGTCTGGCCGAGACCGTTGACCGGCGGCGGCGGGAACATGGCGATGAAGGCATCCTGAATGCCCGCATATTTCTGGTTCAGCTGCATGGCGATGGCGCCGCCGGACAGTTCCGGTGTCTTGCGCTTTTCGAAGTCATCGAGAACCGCAAAGACGATGCCGGAATTAGAGCCGATGGTGAAGCCGTTGATCGACAGGCCGGGGAAGGCGATGGCGTGGCTGACGCCGGGTGTTTCGAGCGCGATGTCACTCATCCGCTTGATGACGCTTTCGGTGCGGTCGAGCGTTGCGCCGTCCGGAAGCTGGGCGAAGCCGATCAGGTACTGCTTGTCCTGCGCCGGAACGAAGCCGCTCGGGACGGTGGTGAACATGCCGTAGGTGGCGGCCACCAGCGCCATATAGACCATCATGACAAGGCTCTTGCGCGTCACCAGCCCGCCCACGGTCTTGCCGTAGCCGTTGGAGGCGGCACCGAAGGCGCGGTTGAAGCCGCGGAAGAACCAGCCGAGGATCTTGTCCATGAAGCGGGTCAGCCAGTCTTTCGGTGCGCCGTGCTCCTTCAGCAGCAGGGCTGCCAGAGCGGGCGACAGCGTCAGCGAGTTGATCGCCGAAATGACGGTGGAGATGGCGATGGTCAGTGCGAACTGCCGGTAGAACTGGCCGGACAGGCCGGAGATGAAGGCAAGCGGCACGAAGACGGCGACCAGAACCAGCGCAATCGCGATGATCGGGCCGGAGACTTCGCGCATGGCCTTATAGGTGGCGTCACGCGGCGAGAGCCCGTTTTCGATGTTTCGCTCGACGTTTTCGACGACAACGATGGCGTCATCCACCACGATGCCGATGGCGAGCACGAGACCGAACAGCGTCAACGCGTTGATGGAAAACCCGAAGGCATACATGACGGCGAAGGTGCCGATGATCGAGACCGGAACGGCGATTAGCGGAATGATCGAGGCGCGCCAGGTCTGCAGGAAGAGGATGACGACAAGCACCACGAGGCCAACGGCCTCAAGGAGTGTATCGACAACCTTTTCGATGGACGAGCGCACGAATTTCGTCGTGTCGTAGACGATCTCGTATTTCACACCGTCAGGCATTGCCAGCTGCAGATTATCCATCGTGGCGCGGACATTGTCGGCGATTTCGATGGCGTTGGAGCCGGGAGCCTGCAACACGGCGACAGCCACGGCGGGTTCGCCGTCGAGCAGCGAGCGCAGCGTGTAATCGGCCGCACCGAGTTCGATGCGGGCGACGTCACGCAGGCGGGTGATTTCACCATTGGCGCCGCTCTTGACGATGATGTTGCCGAATTCCTCCGGCGTGGTCAGACGGCCCTGGGCATTGACGTTGAGCTGCAGGTCGACACCGTTCGGGCTCGGCGAAGCGCCGATGACGCCGGCTGCGGCCTGCACGTTCTGCTGGCGGATGGCGTCGGAGACGTCGCTGGCTGCCAGATCGTGCTCGGCCACCTTCTGCGGGTCGAGCCAGACGCGCATGGAATAGTCGCCTGCGCCGAAGACCTGCACCTGGCCGACACCTTCGATGCGGGCAAGCCGATCCTTGACGTTCAGCGTCGCATAGTTGCGCAGATAGGTGATGTCATAGGCGTCGGTCTTCGAGACGAGGTTGACGACCATGATGAAGTCGGGCGAGCTCTTGACGGTGGTGATGCCAAGTGCGCGGACTTCCGCCGGCAGGCGCGGTTCGGCCTGCGACACGCGGTTCTGCACCAGCTGCTGCGCCTTGTCTGGGTCGGTGCCGAGCTTGAAGGTGACGGTCAGCGTCAGCACGCCATCGGACGTCGCCTGGCTTCCCATATAGAGCATGTCCTCGACGCCGTTGATCTGTTCTTCCAGCGGTGTCGCGACGGTTTCGGCGATAACGGTCGGGTTCGCGCCGGGATAGGTGGCGCGCACGACGACGGATGGCGGAACGACTTCGGGATATTCCGAAATCGGCAGGGCGCGCATGCCGAGTAGGCCTGCCACCACAATCAGGATCGACAGAACGCCGGCGAATACCGGCCTGTCGACAAAAAATCTGGAAATATTCATATCCAGTCCCTCTCCGGGTCTTTGGGAATGCGAAGGCCGTTCCGGCGGCAATCCTGCCGCCGGTGAAGGCCGGTTCTGTCTGAAGGGGCGTCTCGCGAAAGCGCGGGACGCTTGCTGATCAAAGAGGCGGGTTACTGCGAAGCAGCAACCTTGTCTTCCGCCTGCGGTGCGATGGTCGCGCCGGGGCGAATGCGCTGCAGACCGTTGACGACGATCGTATCACCGGCGGCGAGGCCGCTTTCGATGATGCGCTGGCCATCGGCCGGTGCGCCCGGCTTGATCTGGCGATAGCTCACCTTGTTTTCGGCATCGACCACGAAGACGAAACGCTTGTCCTGATCCGTGCCGATGGCCCGGTCGCTGATGACGATGCGGTTCTCCGGCTTCGGTTCACCCATGCGTACCCGCACGAACTGGCCCGGAATGAGCCTGCCGTCCGGATTTTCGAAGACGGCGCGGACACCGATGGTGCCGCTTGCCGAATCCACCTGGTTGTCGATCAGGTGCAGCGTGCCCTTGATCGGCGTGCCCTCATCCGAAAGCGTGCCGATTTCCACCGGGATCTGTTCGAGGGCGGGCAGGGCGCCGTCCGTCTGCGGCAGTTCGGCAAGCGCCTTGGCCACGACGCCTTCGCTGGCGTTGAAGCTGGCATAGATCGGGTTGATAGATACCAGTGTCGTGAGCGCCGGCGAGGTCGAGCCGGCGGCGACGAGGTTGCCGGCGGTGATTTCGATGCGGCCGACGCGGCCGGAAACCGGGGCGAGGATTTCGGTATAACCGAGATCGAGCTGAGCCGTGGTCAGCGCTGCGCGGGCGGCGCGAAGCTGGGCTTCGGCATCCGCAAACGAGCTTTGACGCTGGTCGAGATCGCTCTGGGAGATGGTGCGATTGTCGGAAAGCCTGCGGCCGCGGTCGAGTTCCGTTTTGGCAAGGCTGACCTTGGCTTCGGCGGAAGCAACCTGGCCTTCAGCACCCGCAACGGCGGCCTGATAAGGGGCCGGATCGATGGTGAAGAGAGGATCGCCTTCCTTCACCAGCGCGCCTTCGCGGAAATGCACGGCCTTGATCTGGCCGGCGACGCGGGATCGGATCTGCACCCGGTCAACGGCTTCGAGACGGCCGGAAAACTCTTCCCAGCGCATCACGTCGCGGCTTTCCACCTTGGCGACGGTAACCGGGATTGCCGGTGTTTCGGCAGGCGTGGAGGCTGCCGTTGCATCGCGGCTGGTGGGGAGGTCGAAAAACAGTGCTGCTGCTGCAACGGACATGGCAAGTCCGATGCCGGCACCCGTCAGGGCCCGGCGCTTTGTGTTCAGCGTCATGGGTATCTCCTTGGCCCCCCGATCGGGAGCAGGTCGTTCATAAATAAATGCGAATTTTCAGTGTTTTAACTGGTCAACGAAAGTCTTGAACTCCGAACAGACGGAGGAAACCCATCCGCCGCCCTCTCCTTTATAAAGCCCCGTCCAGCCGACGCCGGCGGGGAAAACATGCTGCCTAACGCTGACACCCGAGGCGATGAGGCGGTCTCCATAATTGACCGTTTCGTCGCGCAGAGGATCATCCTCGGCGGTAAAGATCAGCGCCGGCGCCACCCGGTTCAGCCGTGTGCACTGGCAGGGCGCGGCATAGGGGTGGAAAAACCCGCACGCCTTGGCAAGGTAATGGCTCCAGCCATCGGCCCAGCGCTGACGCATGCCGATCCTGTCCGCATCGCGGAAGGATTCCGTCGTCATCATCGGGTCGATCATGGGCGACAGAAGAATCTGGCCTGCGAGTTTGCCCGGCATGCGGTCGCGGGCCTTCAAGGCAAGCCCCGCCGCCACATTGCCGCCAGCCTCTTCGCCGGCCACGAACAGCAGCGATTTCGCGCCGCCATAATGCTTGCGGTCCCGGCTCAGATGATCGAGCGCCTCATAGGCGCAGTCGATGACCATCGGAAACTCGTTGCCGGACGGCTTGCTGTAGTCGGCTTCCACGACCACTGCGCCGCTTTCCGCAAGCGCGCGGGCCACCGGAAGCTCCGGGCAATTGCCGCCCGGCTCAAGGCCGGGTTCCAGAAACGATCCGCCGCGCAGATAAAGCACGACAGGCGGATGGCTGCAGAGGCAGGAACCTTCATAACGGCGCACGGAGAGCTTCGACGCGGACGTCTCGCTACCCATATTTTCCCAATGCGCGTTCATGAACCCAGATCCTTTGCGCCGCCACCAATAAGCGGATCATATTGCAAAATCTGAAATCCATATTATTGTTCGGATCGAAACGATCAAGCATGCAAATTTGAAAACACTATTCCGAAATAACGGATAATCATATCTCCGAGGCAGTGAATGGATCAGCTCTCCGCCATGCGGGTTTTTACGCGGGTCGTGGAAACCGGCAATTTCAGCCGCGCCGCCACCGCGCTGAACATGCCGAAAACCACTGTTACCAATATGGTGCAGGCGCTGGAGGCGCATTTGCACACCACACTTCTCAACCGCACCACGCGCCGGGTGATGCTGACAACGGACGGCGCTCTCTATTATGAGCGGGCCTCACAGATTTTGTCGGAAATCGAAGAACTTGACGGTAGCATGTCCAGCGCGCAGGTGCAGCCCTCCGGCCGGTTGCGGGTGGAAATGGCCGGTGTCTTCGCGGACCTGGTGGTTATCCCACATCTTTGCGAATTTTACCAGCGTTATCCGCAAATCCGTCTCGATCTCGGTGTCGGCGACCGTCTGGTCGATTATATCGCGGAGAATGTCGACTGTGCGCTGCGGGTCGGCGTGCTGCGCGATCAGTCGCTGATTGCCCGTAAAGTCGGCGAACTGCGGTTCGAGACATTCGCCTCGCCGTCCTACATCGAGAATTTCGGCATGCCGCAAGAACCGGAGGATCTGGAGAAGGAGCATTATTCGGTGGGCTACCTCAATGCCACCACCGGCCAGATCATGCCGGCCTCCTTCGACAATGGCGTGCGCAGCGTCGAGCTGACCCCGAATTATGTCGTCTCGGTCAATGACAGCCGCACCTATCTCAATGCCGCGCTGGCCGGCATGGGCATCGTGCAGCTTCCCGTCTTCATGGTGAAGGATGCGCTTTCGCGGGGCGAGCTGGTGCCGGTGCTTTCCGAATGGCGGCGCGAGGCCATGCCGATCTATGTGGTCTATCCGCAGACCCGGCATGTAACCAACAAGGTCCGCGTTTTTGTCGACTGGCTGGCCAAGCTGGTGCACGGTCTGGTCTGAGGCGGCCAGTCACCGCCCGACCCTTGCTGCGACAAAATCGATGAAGGCGCGAACGCGGGCGGCCAGATGTTCGTGACCGGCATAAACCGCGTGGATCACTTCCATCTCCTCTGCATTATAGTCTTCCAGAACCGGCATGAGCAGGCCCGCCTCTATATCCGGCTCGATATGAAATTCGCCGACTCTTCCCAGCCCCAGGCCCGTCAGGCAGAGCCTTCGCATGGCCATGCCGCTGTTGATCGAGACATTGCCCGTTACGGGCAGTCGGTAAACTTCGGTAGAACCGGGGTTGCGAAACGCCCATTCATTGAGGCTGCGGCTGAAATTGAAGCTGAAGCAATTGTGCCGCGCCAGATCCTGCGGTTTTTCCGGCATGCCGTGTCGTTCGATATAGGCGGGGGAGGCGACGATGACGCGACGGACTTCCTTCAGCTTTCTCGCCTTCAGGGATGAATCTCCCATCGCGCCCGAGCGGATGGCGATATCGGTGCGTTCCTCGATCAGGCTGATGACGCCGTCGGTCAGCGAGATATCCAGCTCGATTTCCGGATAAAGCGACAAAAATTCCGGTGCAAGCGGCAGGAGATAACGTTCGCCGAAGCCCAGCGTGGCGTTGACGCGCAAAAGGCCGCGCGGCACCACCTTGCCGCCGCTCGCCACGATCTGCTCGGTCTCGGCTATGTCGGCGAGAATGCGCCTTGCCCGCGCAAGATAGACTTCGCCCTCCGGTGTGAGCGTGACAAGCCGGGTGGAGCGGGCAAGCAGCCGGGTGCCGAGGCGGTCTTCGATGCGTGTGACAAGCTTGCTCACCGCCGAGGGTGAAAGCTTCAGCCTGCGCCCGGCGGCGGAAAAACTGCCGAGTTCGGCCGCCGCTACGAAGACTTCCATTTCTCCGGCCCTGTTGTCCATCGCCGCACCGCCTGTGAAATCAATTCAAAGGTATTTATCCGACCTTGCCGATTATCATGCAAGTCCCCTTCGCCCATATTGCGTCCATAGATTTGATCCAACCGGACAGCATCGCTGTCCAAATGATCCAACCGGACGGCATCGCTGTCCAGAACGCCCGCGATCCCGCTCCGGGCGAAGAGGTATTCGTCATGCCATTGGCTATATTTGCCCTGACGATCGCGGCCTATGCGATCGGCACCACGGAGTTCGTGATTGTCGGCCTTCTGCCGACGGTCGCGACCGATCTTCACATTACCCTGCCGCTTGCCGGCCTCATCGTCAGCGTTTATGCGCTGGGCGTCACCTTCGGTGCGCCGATCCTGACGGCGCTGACCGGCAGGATCGAAAGAAAGCCACTGCTGCTCGGCCTGATGGCCCTGTTCGTCATCGGCAACAGCGCTGCGGCCCTGTCGCCGAGCTATGAGATGCTGCTTGTCGCCCGCGTCATCGCCGCTTTCGCCCATGGCGTCTTCTTCTCGGTCGGCTCCACCATCGCCGCCGATCTCGTGCCGGAAAATCGTCGCGCTTCGGCCATTGCCATGATGTTCATGGGGCTGACGGTTGCCATCGTCACCGGCGTTCCGCTCGGCACCTATATCGGGCAGGTCTTCGGCTGGCGTGCGACCTTCTGGGTCGTTGCCGCCCTTGGCGTCATCGCCTTCTTCGGCATTGCCACGCTTCTGCCGAACACGCTCAAGAAGGCGCCGCCGGCGAGCCTCTTCGATCAGGTCCGTGTTCTCGGCTCCGGTCGCCTGCTCATCGTTTTCGCCATGACCGCGCTCGGCTACGGCGGCACCTTCGTCGCCTTCACCTTCCTTGCGCCGATCCTGCAGGATGTCACCGGCTTTTCGGAAAAGAGCGTCAGCCTGATCCTCGTGCTTTATGGCATCGCCATTGCAGCCGGCAATATCGGCGGCGGCAGGATCGCCAACCATAACCCGGCCAGGGCGCTGATCGGCCTCTTCCTGGCGCAGGCCATCGTGCTGCTCGTCTTTTCCTTCACCGCCTTCTCGCCGGTGCTGACGCTCATCACGCTTGCCGCGCTCGGCTTCCTGTCCTTCGCCAATGTTCCCGGCCTGCAGCTTTATGTGGTGCAGCTTGCCAAGGAACATCGCCCCGGCGCTGTCGATGTCGCCTCGGCGCTCAACATCGCCGCCTTCAACCTCGGCATCGCCATCGGCGCATGGCTTGGCGGTCTGGTGGTGGAAACGCCGATGGGTCTTGCCGCAACCCCGTGGGTCGGCGCCATCCTCGTCGCCGTGGCTCTGCTCTTGACCCTCTGGAGCAGCACGCTCGACCGCCGCGCCGCGCTGACCCTGAAAACCGCCTGAACTTTCCATAAAATTCCCGGCCGCTCCCAAGTCGGCCGGGCCACTTCAAAGGAGAAAATATATGTTTGATGTCACCGCAAATGGCGCGTCGATCCCGGCGCTGGGTTTCGGCACGTTTCGTATTCCCGGTGCCGATGTGCTGCGCATCGTTCCCCATGCGCTGAAAGCCGGTTTCCGCCATATCGATACCGCCCAGATCTACGGCAATGAGGCCGAAGTCGGGGAAGCTATCGCTGCTTCGGGTGTGGCACGGGGCGACGTGTTTCTCACCACCAAGGTCTGGGTCGAAAACTACAGGCACGATGCCTTCCTCGCCTCCGTGGATGAGAGCCTGAAAAAGCTGAAGACCGATTATGTCGACCTGCTGCTGCTGCATTGGCCGAACGAGGCGGTTTCGCTTGCCGAACAGATCGGTGCACTGAACGCGGTGAAGGAAGCGGGCAAGGTTCGCCATATCGGCGTTTCCAATTTCAGCACGGCGCTGATGGCCGAGGCGGTGAAGCTGTCCAAGGCCCCGATCGTGACCAATCAGATCGAATACCACCCCTATATCGATCAGGACGTGGTTATCGCCGCGGCAAAGGCCGCCGGCATGTCGGTGACGGGTTATTACGGCATGGCCGATGGCAAGGTGTTTACCGATCCGGTGCTGAAGGAAATCGCCGCAGGCCGTGGCAAGTCGGTGGCGCAGGTGGTGCTGCGCTGGCTCGTGCAGCAGCAGGGTGTCATCGCACTGTCGAAAACGGTCAGCGAAGCCCGCGTCGATGAAAATCTTGCCATCTTCGATTTCGAGCTTTCCGCCGATGAAATGGCGGCGATCCGCGCGCTTGCGAGACCGGATGGCCGCATCGTTTCGCCGGAAGGGCTTGCACCCGTCTGGGACAAGGCTGCCTGACAATGAGAGCCGGGGAGGGAACGCTCTTCCCGGTTTGCCCGTGCGTGGGAAGTCCTCGCGCATTTCGCGCGGCGATGCGCGTCACAGCCCATGGAAACGTCGCGTTTCACATCGGGTGCAGTGAAGATTTATCTGCCTGTTCTGGAAATTTGGAGCGGGCGAAGGGATTTGAACCCTCGACCCCAACCTTGGCAAGGTTGTGCTCTACCCCTGAGCTACACCCGCTCAAATCCACCGGTCCGGGGTAGTTCGCTGAACCGTGGGCCGCCGAAGCGGCGACGGGTGCTATATCGCTCAATCGTTTTTGGAATGCAACAGTTTCTTTTGCGGTTTCGGTGGAAATCCGCCTGTGTGCGGATTTATCTGAAATCTGGCGGCCATCACGGGCTGAAGCGCAGGGAATTTCCGCTGAAGATATTGTTTCAGCTGGGTTTTATCTCCCTGTCACGGGGGTGGCAGCCGGCGGGAAGGCCAGAAAATAACCTATTTACATTTGGTTAAAATCTGATTCGACAAGTGATTCGTTCGGGTGTACAAATTTCCTGTCCACGAAAAAATCGAAACGATATTGGGAACGATACTTGGCATATCATCATCGGGAGGATGAGCCTTGTCGTACGCAGCTTTTGAAAGAGTTGGCGCACAATTGTCGCCAGAGCAGATCACCGATCTACAGAATATTTTCGATGGCGTATGTTTCGAGTGCCTTCAAGATCGCAGCAGCCATGTTGCCAATGAGTGCGCAGCGGTTTTGATCCGAAGCGCCCAGCGCGGCATTCTCGACCATGAAATGTTGCGCGACATAGGGCTTGCGGTCTTACGTCGGCATTGATTGCGCCATTCCGTTAAAAAAAAGCGCCCGGGTATCTCGGGCGCTTTGCTGTTGGGAGAGGCGAGAGCCGTTTCCCGCTCAGCTCTTTTCCTGCACATGCGCTTCGAGGAACCACAGCGACTTGTCGAGATCGCGCGAGGCGGCGGTGAAGATATCCGCCGTCGTCGGGTCGCCGGCCTCGTCGGAATCGTCGATAGCCTTGCGGATCATGTTCGCGACTTCGCCATAACGCTCGATCAGTTCGTCGAGATGGTCGTGGATCTTGTAGATATCGGTCGGATAGGCCTTGAGCTTCGTCGTGGACGAGACGGCTTGCAAGCTGCCGAGTGCCGTGCCGCCAAGCTGAACAACGCGCTCTGCGATGGTGTCGCCATGATTGTCGAGTTGGGTGCGGAAAGTGTCGAGAAGTTCATGCACGGCGATGAATTGCGGGCCCTTGAGGTTCCAGTGCGCCTGCTTGGTGATGAGTGCAAGGTCGATCACCGAGGCCAGCGATTCGTTCAGAATGCCGATCACGGTCGACTTGGCGTTGGAAGGCAGGTCGTTCTTCGTCTTGTGCGTCTTCATCGATGTCTCCTGAAGTTGCGGACGGAATGCCGCTTTGGAAAAGTCCGTCGTTTAACGTCCGGGCCTGTGGCCCTGTTCCATGCTAAGCACCGGGACAGTAAAAATCCTGCACAATCATCATGTCATTCGTAAAACAGGCAGATGCGCCGGCCGTCTATCTCATTGACGCGGATCGGCATGTCATAGATGTCCTTGAGGACGTCCGGACGGATGATCTCTTCCGCCGGCCCCTGATGGCAGATGCGGCCTTCGCGCATGGCGATGATGGTGTCGGAATACCAGGAGGCGAAGTTGATGTCGTGCAGCACCAGAACCACGGTCTTCTTCAGCTCGTCGGCGGCGCGGCGCAGGATCTTCATCATGCCGGAGGCGTGTTTCATGTCGAGATTGTTGAGCGGCTCGTCGAGCAGCACGTAATCGGTATCCTGGCACAGCACCATGGCCACGAAGGCGCGCTGGCGCTGGCCTCCGGAAAGCTCGTCCAGAAACCGGCCGGCAAGGGTTTCGAGGTGCAGATATTCCAGCGCCCGGTCGATATGGACCTTGTCCTCGATGGTGGGGCGGCCCTTGGAATAGGGGTAACGGCCGAAACCGACGAGGTCGCGCACTGTCAGGCGTGAGGAGATGTGGTTGTCCTGCCGCAATATGGAGAGCCGCTTGGCCAGCGTATCGGAAGGGGTTTTCGTGACATCCAGACCGTCGACGGTCACCGTTCCGGCATCCATCGACATCAGCCTTGCGACGATGGAGAGCAGCGTCGATTTTCCCGCACCATTCGGCCCGATGATGGAGGTGACGCCGCCTGCCGGAATGGAGACGGAGACGCCATCGACGACGAGGCTGTCGCCATAGGATTTGCTGATCTGACTGGCGATGATCATCGCGCACCCCGCTTCAAAATAAGACCGATAAAGACGATGCCGCCGAGAAATTCGATGATGATCGAGAGCGCCGTATCGAAGGCGAAAACCCGCTCCAGCACCACCTGGCCGCCAACGAGGCAGATCACGGCAATGAGGATCGCCGCCGGCAGCACATAGGCGTGTTTGCCGTTGCCGGTGAGATAATGGGCAAGGGCTGCGACCAGCAGGCCGAAGAACATGACCGGGCCGACCAGCGCCGTTGAGACGGCGACCAGCACCGAGACCAGCACCAGGATGATGGTGACCGTGCGCTTATATTCAACCCCGAGGCTGATGGCCGTCGCGCGGCCGAGCGAGAGGACGTCGAGCGTGTGCATGAGCCTGAGCCCGATGATGGTCACCACGCCGATGATGATGGCGGAGACGGCAAGAAGCGTCGGATCGATGGAATTGAAGCTGGCGAACAGCACATCCTGCAGCACCGTATATTCATTGGGGTCCAGCACGCGTTGCATGAAGCCCGAGAGGCTGCGGAAGAAGACGCCGAAAACGATGCCGACCAGCACCAGAAGATGCAGGCTGCGTTCCGCGCCGACGAAAAGCCAGCGATAGAGCAGGGCGGAAAAGGCGACGAGCAGGCTGGTTTCAGCGAGAAACTTCAGTTGCGGATCGATCATGACGACGGTTGCCGAGCCGAAGACGAAGATCAGCCCGGTCTGCATCAGCACATAAAGCGAATCGAAACCCATCACCGAAGGGGTGAGGATGCGGTTGTTGGTGACCGTCTGGAACAGCACGGTGGAGACCGCGATGGCATAGGCCACCAGCAGCAGCGACAGAAGCTTGATGCCGCGAAACGGCAGCACGAAGCTCCAGCTGCCCTTGGCGCCCAGCGTCATGAAGGCAGCCATGGAGATGAGTGCGAATGCCGCAAGCACGAGCAGAACGGTTTTTGCACGCCGGTCGGGATGTCTCTCACGCATGGTGGCGTTTCCGCAGCAGGAGATAGAGGAACAGCGCGCTGCCAATGACACCGACCACGGTTCCGATGGGTATCTCGTAAGGCGCGCGCACGGTCCGGCCGATGATGTCGCAGGAAAGCACGAAGACCGCGCCGAGCGTCGCCACCCAGGGCACGGAGCGGCGCATATTGTCGCCGATCATCAGGCTGACGACATTCGGCACGATCAGCCCGAGAAAGGGGATCATGCCGACGGTGACGACGACGACTGCGCTGACCAGCGAGACGATGGTGAGGCCGAGCGCCATGACCCGGCGATAGTTCAGACCGAGATTGGTGGTGAAATCGCGGCCCATGCCGGCCACGGTGAAGCGGTCGGCGGCGAGATAGGCGGCGATGGCGAAAAGGAAGCCGATCCAGAGCAATTCATAACGGCCGCGCAGCACGCCGGAAAAATCCCCCGTCATCCATGCGCCCAGCGATTGCAGGAGATCGAAACGATAAGCGAAGAAGGTGGTGACGGCGGAGATGACGCCGCCCAGCATGATGCCGATCAGCGGCACCAGCAGCACGTCGCGCAGCGGCACTTGCCTGAGGATACGCAGGAACAGCGCGGTGCCGGCGAGCGCGAAGACGGCGGCCACCAGCATCTTGCCGAAGATCGGCGTATCCGGCGCCAGCAGGGTGACGGTGAGAAGACCGAGGCCGGCGGATTCGGTGGTGCCCGCCGTCGAAGGCTCCACGAAGCGGTTGCGCACCAGCATCTGCATGATGAGCCCGGCAATCGCCATCGAGCTTCCGGCCAGTATCAGCGCCAGCGTGCGCGGAATGCGGCTGACGAGCAGCACGCGCAGCGCGTCCGCGCTGGTATCAGGCGAAAAGAGCGTGGCGAGCGAGACATTGCTGACGCCGACGAACAGGCTGGTGATGGCGAGCACCAGAGCCAGAAGAAGGGCTGATATCAGTGAAAGGGACTTCACGTTGGCGGTTTCCGGAAAAGGCGAAAGCTCCCGGTAGCCTCAAGCCATCGGGAGCCCTGATGTTGTTCGGCAGGGGTTATTTCTTCTCGGAGACGGCCTTGTAGACCTGATCGAGCAGGGTGGAGAGCGCCGTATAACCGCTGCTGACGATATAGGCCGCCTGCGGATCGAGATAAACGATCTGCTTTTTCTTCCAGGCATTGGTCTGGTGCACCAGCTCGTTATCCAGCACCTGCGCGGCCGCCTTGCCGGGGTCGGTGGCGCGGCCGATGCCGGCATCGCGGTCGATCACGAACAGCCATTCGGGATTGACCTCGGCCAGATATTCGAAGGAGACGACATCGCCGCGGTCGAAACGGTCGTCGATGTCGGCTGCAACCGGCTTGAAGCCGATTTCGGTGTGCAGCCAGCCGGTGCGCGAACTCGGGCCATAAACGCCGACCTTGCCGGCATTGGTGACGAGGATCATCGCCGTGCCGGAATTGGGTGCGATTTCCTTCAGCTTGGCGACTTTTTCATCGATGGCGGCATCGAGCTTCTTGGCTTCTTCCTGCTTGCCGAAGATATCGCCGAGCTTGGTGATGTTGGCTTTGACGCTACCGATGAATTCCTTGGAATCCACCGACATGTCGATGGCGGGCGTGATCTTCGCAACGTCTGGATATTTCGCCCGCGAACGGCCGCCGACGATGACGAGATCGGCCTCGGCCGCATTGATCGCCTCATAATCGGGCTCAAACAGCGTGCCGACCTTCAGATATTTGCCATCGGCATATTTCTGCAGATAGGTGGGCAGGTTGGAGCCGACGACACCGGCGGGCTCGACGCCGAGCGCATCGAGATTGTCGAGCGAGGGAATATCGAGAACCAGAACCTTCTTCGGCGCCGCCTTCAGCACGGTTTCGCCCTGCGCGTGCTTGATCGTCATTTCTTCGGCACTTGCCGTCATCGCGCCGAGGCTGAAGGCCGCTGCCGCCAGCAGCCGAAGGGGGAAGGTGAAGTTGATGGCCACTGATATGTCCCTTGCACTATGTTCCGAGCCGGCGGAAGCGATCCCACCGGGTTAACTTGATGTTGGCGATCAGCTTTATTGGCAAGGTCGGCGGAAATCAAAATTATGTTTTAGAACGGTTCTGAATTGCGGTGAGCGGGAAAGGGGGAGCCGCGCGTAGCAAGACTCGTTGTGATCGCCGGACGTAGGACGCAGCCTAGCCACGACATCCGTCATGCCGGACTTGATCCGGCATCCAGCCGACGCGCGTCTGCGCGGCGATGAGGGTTCTTTCAGCCCAAGGACTTGGGCTGGCTGGATGCCGGATCAAGTCCGGCATGACGGGGTCTCAATAGCAGCAACAGGCAAGCAGGTTTCCATCAATCCGGCGGCCAGTCGCCGACGATTTCACGCCTCTCCAGTTTCAGCGACCGATCCGGTTGCACGCGGTAGGTTTCGATCGCCAGCCGCCCGTCGCCCATCACGAATTCATTGCTGAGCGTGCTGCCGATGGGGGATTTGGTGAGTTTGGTGCGCGGCTGTCCGCCATAGGTGATGCTGCCGGGAATGGGCTCGACATCGGGGGCGGTGGTGCAGCCGGCAAGCGCCAGAACCATCATGATCGCAATCGTGCGCATGTCTTTCTCCTGCGGTTGGCGCAATTCTATCATGGGCGTGCGTGCATCACACATCCCGTTGGCGTGAATAAAAAAGGCCCCGTATCCGGAGATACGGGGCCAGTTGCCTTGGGAGGCTCTTGGTTTCTCAGTCCTCGTTGGCGGCAAGCTGCGTCAGCACCTCGCCACGGCCGCGGATACGCATGATGAGCGGGATGATGAAGGCGGCGGCTGCCACGATGAAGAGACCAACGGCGATCGGCGAGGTGAACAGCACCGTCGGATCGCCCTGGCCGATGGCGAGCGCGCGGCGCAGCTGCTGCTCGGCGAGCGGACCGAGGATGAGGCCGACGACCGCAGGCGCAATCGGATAACCGAAGATGCGCATGATATAGCCAAGGATACCGAAGGCGAGCAGCATGCCGAGTTCGAAGACCGACGGGTTGGCGCCAATGGTGCCGAGCGTCGCAAACAGCAGGATGCCCGCATAAAGCCAGGGCTTCGGAATGGTCAGCAGCTTCACCCACAGGCCGACGAGCGGCAGGTTCAGAACCAGCAGCATCAGGTTGGCGATGAACAGGCTGGCGATCAGGCCCCAGACCAGCTGCGGATTGGTGGCGAATAGCAGCGGGCCCGGCTGAAGGCCATATTGCTGGAAGCCGGCGAGCATGATGGCGGCGGTCGCCGTCGTCGGCAGGCCGAGCGTCAAGAGCGGAACCAGCGTACCGGCGGCGGACGCATTGTTGGCGGCTTCCGGACCGGCCACACCTTCGATGGCGCCATGGCCGAATTCTTCCGGATATTTGGTCAGCTTCTTTTCGGTGGCGTAGGACAGGAAGGTGCCGATTTCAGCGCCGCCCGCCGGCATGGCGCCGATGGGGAAGCCGATCAGCGTGCCGCGCAGCCAGGCTTTCCAGGAACGTGCCCAGTCCTGCGCGCTCATCCAGACGGAGCCTTTCACGGCTTCGACCTTGTCTGGGCCGGTGCTGCCCTGGGCGACGATGAACAGCGTTTCGCCGATGGCGAACATGGCGACCGCAAGCGTCGTTACTTCGACGCCGTCGAGCAGGTCGGGAATGCCGAAGCTCATGCGGGTCTGGCCGGTCAGCTGGTCGATGCCGACGATGGCAAGCGCAAAGCCGATGAACAGCGAGGTGAGGCCGCGCAGCGCCGAATCCCCGAAAGCGGAGGAAACGGTGACGAAGGCGAGCACCATCAGCGCAAAATATTCACGCGGGCCGAAGACCAGCGCCAGCTTGACGATATAGGGCGCGATGAAGGCGAGAGCGATGGTGGCGATGAGGCCGGCGACGAAGGAGCCGATGGCGGCGGTGGCCAGCGCCGGACCGCCTCTACCCTTGCGGGCCATCTTGTTGCCTTCGAGCGCGGTCACGATCGAGGCGCTTTCGCCCGGCGTGTTGAGCAGGATCGAGGTGGTCGAGCCGCCATACATGCCGCCATAATAGATGCCGGCGAACATGATGAGCGAACCGGCGGGATCGAGCCTATAGGTAACGGGTAGAAGCAGCGCCACGGTCAGCGCCGGGCCGATGCCGGGCAGAACGCCGACGGCGGTGCCGAGCGTGACGCCGATCAGCGCATAGAGCAGGTTCATGGGTTGGGCGGCAACCTCAAGACCGTGCAGCAGGAATTCAAAGGTACTCATGGACAGATGTCCCCCAAGTGGACCCGATTGGCGGGCGGAACGGCTGGCTTTTGCGTCATCGCGCGCCAATTGTTCCTGTGATCTCGAATTGTGGTCGGAATGGCTGTTAGAACAACAGCCGTTCCAGAGGCCCGGCGGGCAGCGAAAGCTGCAGCAGCCGCGCGAAGATGAACCAGATGAAGAAGCTCAGGGCGATGCCGATGGGGATCGAATACCAGAGCTTGCGTTTGCCGAAGGCGCGCGCCGTAAAGGCGAAAAGCAGGCCGGTGGCAATGGAAAAACCCGCGACGTTGAGCAGCAACATCTGTGCGGCAAGGCCGGCGACGACCCAGATAACCGGGGCGATTTCCTGTTTGTCGCGTTCGGGAAAATCGCCGCGCCAGGCCTCAACGGCCGTCCACAGCGCCAGGCCGACAAGACAGAAGCCGATGGCATAGGGCACCGTCGCCGGGCCGACCGGCGAATAACCGGTGACGCTGGCGAGACGGGCGCTATCCCAGAAGATCACGCAGGCGATGATGACGAGGAAGATGGCGATCGCCAGCGCCGCCCAGTCAGGGCGGCGCTTTTGATGCTGCGAAGGGTTGGAACCCTGGCTCATTTTACCAGTCCGATGTCTTTGAGGATGGCGGCGGTGGCGTCGGTATCCTTGGCGAGCTGCGCCTTGAATTCGTCACCGGCGAGATAGGTGTCCATCCAGCTCTTGGTCTTCAGGGTTTCCTGCCACTTGGCGGACTTCACCAGCTTTTCGATGTCGGCATTGACGGCCTTTTCCTGCTCCGGCGTCAGGCCGGGAGGAGCGGCGACCATGCGCCAGTTCTGGACGACGACATCAAGGCCGCTTTCCTTCAGCGTCGGCGCATCGACGCCTTCCAGCTTCTCTTCGCTGGAAACCGCGAGCAGGCGCAGCGTGCCGGCCTTTACCTGGCTTTCGAATTCGCCGTAGCTCGAAATACCGGCCGTCACCTGCGAACCGAGGATCGAGGCGAGCGCTTCGCCACCGCCGGAATAAGCGATGTAGTTGATCTTGGTCGGGTCGACGCCGGCCGCCTTGGCAATCAGGCCAACGGCGATATGGTCGGTGCCGCCGGCGGAGCCGCCGCCCCAGGAAACGCTGCCCGGATCCTTCTTGAGCTGGTCGACGAGGTCGCCGATGGTCTTCAGCGGCGAGGATGCCGGAACGACGATGGCTTCATATTCGCCGGTCAGACGGGCGATCGGCGTTACTTCCTTAAGCGTGACGGGCGCGTTGTTGGTGAGGATCGCGCCGACCATCACGTAACCGCCGACGATGAGGGCGTTCGGGTTGCCCTTCTGCTGGCTGGCGAATTGTGCAAGACCGATGGTGCCGCCAGCGCCCGGTACGTTCTGCACCTGAACGCTCTTGGAAATGCCTTCTTCCTGCAGCACGGTCTGCAGGGAACGCGCGGTCTGGTCCCAGCCGCCGCCGGGATTGGCCGGCGCGATGATGGTGTAATCCGCTGCAACCGCCGGAAGAGCGATCACGCCCGCCAGAAATGTGCCGATAAGAAAATGTTTCACTTAGAAAACCCTCCTCAGGATGCCCTTTTGGGCGTCGTTTTTCGTTTATGCGGGGGGCTTTGAGGGCGCATCTGTCCGGCGCTGAAATAACAGCGCGGGGCCTTGGCGATCGTCCCAGATTTCCTCCCGCATCTTCTTCCGCCTCCACGGAATGAAGAAGGATTGCAGAGCATCACAAAAAGCTGTCATCTAACTGACGCTACGCAAGTCCTTGCGCATTTACTCTCTATTAATTTCTGTTGGGCGTCTACTGTGGCGTGTGGGATCAGGCGGACTCGAAGAGAAGGTGGGTTTGATTGTCATTCACCGAGAAAGATTGGAGCGTGGCGCGCTCCGGCTTTATCCTCAGTGGCAGCCTGTGCCTGCCCGTCGGCGACGGCCCCTTTCCCATCGTTCTTATTCTTCAGGGCAGCGGCAAGGTCGATCGTGACGGCAATGTGGGCGGACGTGGCGCTGGCCTTTATCGCAATCTCGCGAGAGCACTTGCCGGATACGGCGTCGCGAGCTACCGCTATGACAAGCGCGGTGTCGGCGCCAGCGGCGGCGATTTTCTTTCCGCCGGCTATCAGGACCTCGTTGACGACGCCGAGGCATGCTGGCAGGCACTCGCCGCTGCACCATTTGGCAATCCCGGCCGCATGTATATGCTCGGTCACAGCGAGGGCACAGCCATTGCCGCCCAATTGTCTTCGAGGGTAGCCCATTCGCCGCGTGCGCTCATCCAGCTTTGCCCCTTCGATGATAGTGCGGAGACGATGCTAATCCATCAGGCGGAGGTGATAGAGCGTGAACTGCCCGCAGTGCCTGGCCTGCTGGGTTTGCTGCTGCGCCTCGGACGCCGTTTCAGCGGTCCCTACGACTTGCACATGCGGCGCAAGCTGGCGCATGTGCGCACGCTTGACGGCGGCACGATCCGTCTCGGCCCCACGCGTGTCAGCGCCCTCTGGCTGCGTGAGTTGATCGATCTGGATATCAACGGTCTCTACCGCGCCGTGCCTTGCCCCATGCTGATGATCGCGGGTGAAAAGGATCTGCAATGCACCCCTGAAAGCGCCGGGCGTCTGGCCGGGCTGGCATATGCGCCGACGGAGTTCCATGTGGTGCCGAACATGATCCACCATCTTTCCATATGTGAAGGGATGCCGGCGCTTCTGGATATGCGCGATATCGACGCGCTTCCGCTTGCGCCGGAATTGCTGTGCCTTCTCGAAGACTGGTTCGCGCGCGAAGGAGCTGAGGCCCACACGCCAGCGGCGCCGGCCTGAAGCACATCCGCCCTATTGCGAGCGCAGCGCCTCATTCCAGCGCTCGATCAGCCGGCTGCGTTTCACCTGATCCAGATAGACCATCAGGCCGGGGCTGACGGGGACGGGGCGCAATTGCGCGCCGTGGATGGCCTGCATGGTGTTGGCGGTGTTTTCCCCCGCCACTTCCGGGCTGACGGCCGGGATCTGCAATTGCCGGGCCATGATCGTCTGGCCCTCCTTGGACATGAAAAATTCCAGATAACGGCGGCCGAGCGCCGGGTTGGCGGCGGCTTCCGGCACCAGACCGATGCGCGACATGACGACGGTATAATCTTTCGGCAGCACGATGCCGACATCGGGGTGGCGTGAGGCCCAGTCGGCCGCATAGGAGCCGAGAATATTGTAGCCCAGCACGAAGCGCCCGTCGGAAACACGCTCGAGAATGGCCGAGGAAGTGGAATAGACCTTCACGCCCGCCGCGCCCATGGCCTTGATGACGTTCCATATATCGCCGAACTGCTCCTGATCGCGCGACATGAACAGGAAACCGACGCCGGAGCGTTCGATGTCGTAAGTTGCGATGCGGCCATGCACCTCCTTGGCGTGGCGTTCGAGATAATCGACGAATTCGGCGCGGCTGGCTGGCGGTTCTTCGGTGGTGAAGCTCGGCTTGTGATAAACGAAAACCGCCGGCTCGAAGGTCAGCGCATAGGCGGTGTTGCGCCAGTTCGCCCAAGCCGGCCAGCGGGCGCTCATGGCGAGGTCGGAACGCTGGGCATAACCGTCATTGCTCAGCTTCACCTGCAGATCCATGGCCGAGGAAAAGGCGAAATCGGCGGTCTTTTTGCCGGCGTCGGTTTCCTTCACGATGCGGTCATAAATCTCGCCGGTCAGCATATCCTCATAATGGACGGCGATATCGGGATTGGCCTTCTGGAAACCCTCGATCATCGGCGTCGCCAGCGGTTCATCCAGCGAGGAATAGACCACCAGCGTCTCGGCATCCGCCTTGCCGGAGGCTGCCGGAAAGATGGCGACTTGCGCAAGGGCGGGCGAGGCCATGCAAAGACAGAGACAGAGAAGAAGGCAGATACGCATGGAAAAGATCATGCAGCAGGCGCTGGCCATTCACAAGCGCTAAGGGTCTGGTTAAACTCGGCAATGCTGTGGGAGGGACGATTTGCGTATTTTGCTGGTCGAGGACAATCAGGTGCTGTCGGAGGGGCTGTCGGCGCTGTTGCGCGGCAGCGGTTATGCCGTGGATGTGGTGTCCGATGGCGCTTCCGCCGATGCGGCGATTGCGGCGGAAAGTTTCGACCTCGTCATTCTCGATCTCAACCTGCCGGAAATGGACGGTATCGAGGTGCTGCGCTCCATGCGTTCGCGCCAGGACAAGGCGGCGGTGCTCATCCTGACGGCGCGCGGCACGCCGGAGGAAAAGGTCAAGGGGCTCGATCTCGGCGCTGACGACTACATGATCAAGCCTTTCGACATCACCGAATTCGAGGCGAGGGTGCGGGTGCTGCTGCGCCGCAACGCCGGGCTGCGCTCCTCGGCGCTGAGTTTCGGTAAGGTGCTTTTCGATCTCAATTCCCGCACCTTTTCGGCGGATGGGCGTCCGCTCGATATTCCGGCGCGCGAGGTGGCGCTGCTCGAAGTGCTGTTCATGCGGGCCGGCAAGGTCGTCGCCAAGGAGGCCATCGTGCAGTCGCTGACCGGCTTCGACGACGATATTTCCGCCAATGCCATCGAGCAATATGTCAGCCGCCTGCGCAAGCGGCTCGCGCCGCACGGGCTGACGGTGAAGACGGCGCGCGGCATCGGTTATTATCTCGAAAAGCTGCCGGAGATGGCTGAATGAGACAGGCCGCCTATTCGCTCAGGCGGCGACTTTTAGGCTGGCTTCTCATTTCCACCGCCATCATCGGCTGCGTTGCGCTGACCGATACCTGGCGCGAGGCGGTCAATACCGCCAATGTCGTCTCCGACCGGGTGCTTTCCGGTTCCGCGCTCGCCATTGCCGAGCGGGTGGTGGTGGCCGAGGACGGTTCGCTGGAAGTCGATATTCCCTATGTCGCACTGGAAATGCTGACATCGGCCGCGCAGGACCGGGTGTTTTACCGTGTCGACGGGCCGAACGGGCAATTCCTGACCGGCTACCAGAACCTGCCGACGGTGGAGAACCCGAAGGGCGATACCCCCGCCTATCGCGATGCCGTGTTCCGCGACGAGCCGATCCGCATCGCTGCGATCCGCCGTTTCGCTTCCACGGGCATCAATTCCGTGCCTTTTTCCGTAACGGTAGCCGAAACCACCATTGCCCGCAGCCAGCTGGCGCAGGCGATCATCCTGCGCTCTGCGCTGCGCCTGCTGTTGATGATCGTCGGGGCGGCGATCATCGTCTGGATCGCGGTGACGATTTCGCTCAGACCGCTTTACCGGCTCAGCGAAGCCATTGCCGAGCGCAGCCCGAACGACCTGCACCCCATCCGCCAATCCGTGCCGGTGGAGGTGGAAAACCTGGTGGAGACCGTCAATTCCTTCATGGTGCGGCTGCAATCGGCGCTCGATGCGCTCCGCCATTTCACCGGCAATGCCAGCCACCAGCTGCGCACACCGCTTGCCATCATCAGCACCCAGCTTGCGCTTTCCGCCCGCGCCGCGAGCCTTGAGGAAGCGCAGGCGGCGGCGCTGAAGGGCGGGGCGTCCGTGGCCCATGCCGAACATATCCTCGCCCAGCTGCTGCGCATGGCCAACATCGATGCCGCCGGTTCGAGTGAAAAGCATGATTTTTCCGCAATCGATCTCGTGGCCGTTGCGCAGAATGTGACGGCCGATTTCGTGCCGCGTGCGGCCGAAGCCGGCATCGACCTCGGTTTCGAAGGCGAGGGGGAGGTCGCCATTGCCGCCGAGCCGCTCCTGATCGGCGAACTGATCGGCAATCTCGTTTCCAATGCCATCAACTATGCCGGTCGTGGCGCGGAAGTCACCGTCCGCGTCGGCAAGGAGACGGACGCCGTCTGGCTGGAAGTGGAGGATAACGGCCCCGGCATCCCCCCGGAAAAACGCGCCATGGTGCGCCAGCGCTTTGCCCGCGGCGAAGCCAATGCCGCCCCCGGCGCCGGCCTCGGCCTCGCCATCATCGAAGAGATCGCCGGGCTATTCGGCGGGCGGCTGACGCTGGAGGATGGCGCGGAGGGGCGTGGGCTGAGGGCGCGGGTGATGTTTGGTGGCGTGGAAAAGGCGCCGTAGCCCGCCGGGTTTATCAGGCGGCTGTGTCTGCAGG
The DNA here is from genome assembly GCF_006970545.1 of Agrobacterium sp. T29. Taxonomy (NCBI): domain Bacteria; kingdom Pseudomonadati; phylum Pseudomonadota; class Alphaproteobacteria; order Hyphomicrobiales; family Rhizobiaceae; genus Agrobacterium; species Agrobacterium sp. T29. The sequence goes on along the minus strand of NZ_CP040640.1, from coordinate 2,215,129 downwards.
CGATTTCGCCACCAGCGAGAGCCTGTAGCCCAGCGCGTCGGCGACCTTGGCAATCGTCGCCAGTTCCGGATTTCCGTCGCCGCTCAGGGCCTTGTACAAGGTCTGGCGGGGAAGGCCAGTTTGCCTCGAAAGGTCAGTCATACCCTTGGCCCGCGCCACGACGCCCAGCGCATGGGCAAGCTCCTGTGCGTCGCCGCTTTCTGTGGCGTCGGCGATGTAAGCGGCAAGCGCTTCGTCACTATCAAGGTAGCGGGCAGCATCGTAATCGCGTGTCACAAGTGGCATGGTCTCACTCCTTGAGCGCTCTGGCCAGTTTCTTGGCTCTGGCGATGTCGCGGGACTGCGATGCCTTGTCGCCGCCACACAGCAATATGATGACGACATCGCCGTGCCGGACAAAATAGACCCGATATCCGGGTCCAAGGTCTATCCTGAGTTCGCTGACGCCTTCGCCAACCGGTTTCACGTCTCCGGGATTGCCGTCCGCCAGCCGGTAAATGCGCCGTGCTATGCGGGCGCGCGCCTGCACATCGCGCAGACCCGCCAGCCAGTCGGCAAACTCGCTTGTTTCCCGGATCGTGAGCATGGCGCAATGTAAACTGTGGTTGTCATTTCGTCAATGCGAAGGGTTCACCCCATCCGCTCGGAAGCATAACTTCCCGGGCTTGGCGGGAAGACGACGGTGCGGTTGCCGTTGATGAAGGTGCGGTGGTGGATATGGGCGTGGATGGCCCGGGCCAGCACCTGGCTTTCCACATCGCGGCCGAGCGAGACATAATCGTCGGCCGATTGCGCATGGGTGATGCGCACCGTGTCCTGCTCGATGATCGGGCCTTCGTCGAGATCGGCGGTGACGTAATGGGCCGTCGCGCCGATCAGCTTCACACCACGCTCATAGGCCTGCTTGTAGGGGTTGGCGCCCTTGAAGGAGGGCAGGAAGGAATGGTGGATGTTGATGATTTTGCCCGACATCTTCCGGCACATGTCGTCGGACAGAACCTGCATGTAGCGCGCCAGTACCACGAGTTCCGTGCCGCTGGTCTCGATCAGGTCCATCAGCTGGGCTTCGGCTTTGGGTTTATTCTCCTTCGTCACCCTGATGTGGTGGAAGGGAATGTCGTGGTTGACGACGACCTTCTGGTAATCGAAATGGTTGGAGACGACACCGACGATGTCGATCGGCAATGCGCCGATCTTCCAGCGATAGAGCAGGTCGTTGAGGCAATGGCCGAAACGCGACACCATCAACAGCGTCTTCATGCGCTGGCCGTCCGGATAGATATCCGCCTCCATGCCGAATTTTTCCGCCACCGGCCTGAAGCCGTCGGTGATGGCCTCAAGGGTGGCGCCTTCTTCGGAGATGAAGGAGACGCGCATGAAGAACTTGCCGGTCTCAAGGTCGTCGAACTGCGAACTGTCGACGATGTTGCAGCCTTTTTCCGCCAGATAACCGGAAATCGCAGCCACAATGCCACGGGTCGATTTGCAGGCTACGGTCAGAACATAGGATGTCATTCGTTTTCCCTCAAAGACGTCGCGCCGGCATCAACCGGCGCAGTTCGGCGCGTTCCATAGCGCAGCTCTGCGGCGGAGCAAAGCGTCAAGACGAACGCAGCCAAAGTCATAGGGCGGGAAAGGGCAGTGCGCCGTGCCGGAAGCGACATGGAATGTTCCATGGCCAGCACAGTTGGGCCAGCACGGCGACGCAGGGTGTTTCGGCAGGTTGCCGGTCTCAGGCGCGGCGCAGGCGCATCGCCGTGCGGCCGCGGCCGTCGAGCAGTTCCAGCGTGCCGCGGCGCGGCTCCAGCCTGAAGGAGCGAGCGCCTTCCAGCGCTTCGATGAACTGCCGTTCCTGGCGCATGATGTCAGGCGCGCAGGCCATCTGGGTGGAAATCATCCGGCCGAAATCGACGCGGTTGCGGCTGATCTTCACCTCGCCGCCGATGCCGTTGCAACCGGCATTGCCGGAAACGCGGCCCTCGCGGGTAATTTCCAGCGTTGCCTGACGGCGGCCGCGAACCCGCTCGCCACGGATGTCCTGCACCAGCCAGCGCCCGTCGATACCGGCTTCCGGCTCCGGCCGGCCCGGGCCCGCGCCGACGCGCTCCAGTACCAGATCGGTATCGTCGCGACCGCCGGTCAGCACCGAATAACGGCGGGTGGTGGTGAAGAGCAGCCGGTCGCGGTCGCGGATTTCGGCGCTCAGCGCATAGGAGCGGCGGCCACGGATGTCGCGGTCATCATAACGCAGCACGAAGGGCACCGGCACCTGCCCGCGCGGGCGGATGGTGGTTTCGGCAATCGTCTGCGACGGCGCATCCGCCAGCGAAACGTCGATCAGGCGCACGGTGACGGTCGCGCCCGGCGGCAGGGCAATGCGCTCGCGATAGGAAACGCTGCCGCGCAGGCTTGCCGGTGCGGCAGCCGCGCCGCCCGCTGCAAAAAGCGGCGCAAGCGCAACAAGCCCTGCGAAACTGCGGCGCGAAAGAAGAGGTTGGCGGTCGGTCATGGTGCTTGCTCCGTGCTGGTGCCGATCAAATTTCAGCGGATGATAAAAAACGGCACTGAACGGGCGATGAACCGGTGGTTGTTTTCTCACGCGTGAGCCGGAGAGGTCCCGGGCGAATGATGACGCGTGCGATTATGAAAGCAGTGGGGAGACAGCTGGCAGCCTCCCCACGGGTATCAGCCGCGGAAACCGTCCCGCAGCGCTTCGAACTTCGCGAGTTGCCCGGCCAGCAGTTCCTTGTTCTCGTCACGGCGGACGAAAATCTTGAACATGGCGCTGCCGGCGGCGTTCATGAACCAGACGGAACAGGAGCGGCGGCCGTGGAAGCCGCGGTCGACGAAGGTGATGCCGGCGCAATTGTCCTTCTTGATGTGACCGCCGATGGGGCTGTCGCCGTGGATGTTGAACCAGCCGTGGCTTTCGCTGCCTTCCGGCAGGTGGCCCGGCACTTCGAACACGATATCGCCGGTCTGTACGATCATCAGGACTTCGCCCCAGCCGCGCATCTCGTTCCAGATGGCGTCGAAGCGGTCGGCGGCAGCGGAAACAGCGGCACCTTCCGGCAGGATCGCCAGAATTTCGGCAGGCGTTACCTCGGCCTTGGCGGCGATGGCCTCCACGATGCCATCGGGCTTTTTGGCGAGCGCAGCGGCGGCGCGGGCCTGCCTGTCGTCGTCGGTCTTTTGGGCTGCAATGCTCATCGGGCGGCCTCAGGCGGCAATCGAACGGCGTTCGCCGTTCTTGTCTTCATGGATGATGACGTCGAAGCCTTCGAAATGCGGGCCGGAGAGATATTCCACCTTGCCGCGGTTTTCGCCGGCCTTGGCGTGGGCGGCGCGGAACTGCTCGGATTTCGTCCAGGCGAGGAAATCGTCCTTGGTGGCCCAGACGGTGTGCGAGGCATAAAGCGTGTGGTCATCCGCCTTCGGGCCTTTCAGCATGTGAAATTCGATGTAACCCGGCAATTCGCTCAGATGCGATTTGCGCTCGCGCCAGATGGATTCGAAGGTTTCCTCATAACCCGGTACGACGCGAAAGCGGTTCATTGCGATAAACATGAAATTCTCCCTTTAAGTTTCCAGTTTGAGTCAGGATATCCAGCCGCAGGGAGGTTGGAAAGGGGTTCACGACAAAGCGAACAAATTTACTCCACTTATCGATTGCGCCGCCCATAAACATGTGTAAAGAACTCAAGATTAATTGGCGCGGGCAAAGCCGCGCCGGGTCGTGTTTCAGGATAGCGCCATGTTGAATTCCCGCCTTCGTTCCTTCGTTTTCGCCGCCCTCGTGCCTGCCGCAATCGCCTTTGCAGCACCTGCCGCCATGGCTTCGGACAAGGGCAATCCGGAAGCGAAACGCATCGTCGCGGTGGGCGGCACGGTCACCGAAATCCTTTATGCGCTGGGCGCAGGAGACCGCGTCGTTGCGCGTGACAGCACCAGCAGCTATCCGGCCGATGCATTTGCCAAGCCGGATATCGGTTACATGCGAGCGCTTTCGTCGGAAGGCATCCTGTCGCAGAAGCCCGACCTCATCCTCTCTGAGGACGGGTCCGGTCCGGCCGATGTCATCGCCATCCTGAAGGCAAGTGCGGTGCCTTTCGTCACCGTCGATACGCCGCCGAGCGGCGACGCCATCCCCAAAAAGATCGAGGATGTCGGCGCGGCAGTCGGGCTTTCTGACAAGGCGAAGGCGCTGGCTGCCGAGACCAAGGCCGGGCTCGATGCGCTCGCCAGGGATGTCGCCGCCGTCCCGGAAAAGGGCAGAAAGCGGGTTCTCTTCGTGCTTTCCACCGCCGGCGGCCGCATCATGGCGGCGGGCAAGGATACCGAAGCCGCCGCGATCATCGAAATGGCAGGTGGCATCAATGCGGCTCAGGAGATCACGGGTTACAAGCCGCTGACGGATGAGGCGGTCATTGCCGCGGCACCCGACGTGGTGCTGACCATGGCGCGCGGCGACCACGCCGCCAAGGCGGATGAGACTTTCGCGCTGCCGGCCTTCCAGTCCACGCCTGCCGCTGCCAGCAAGGCGCTCATCAGCATGGATGGGCTTTATCTCATCGGTTTTGGCCCGCGCACGCCCGCTGCGGGCCGCGAGCTGGCAGCCAAGCTCTATCCTGAGGTGGTGAAGCCGTGAGCCTTGCAGCCTTGAGTTCCGCTGAAGGCAGGGTTGCGGGCGACAGATCCCGTCAGGGGGTCGTCACCCTCGCCGTGCTCGTCGGCATCCTGCTGTTTGCCTGTGGCGTGTCGCTGGTCAGCGGACCCACTGGCGTCGGCATGTCCGAACTCTGGGCTTATTTCACCGGCGGCGCGGATCAGCTCGATGCGCGCGACAGGGTCATTCTCGAGGCGGTTCGTCTGCCTCGCACGGCGCTTGGCATATTGATCGGCGCGGGGCTTGCCGTTTCGGGGGCGATGATGCAGGGCCTGTTTCGCAATCCGCTGGCCGATCCCGGCATTGTCGGCGTCACCTCGGGTGCAGCGCTCTTCGCGGTCGCGGCCATTTCTCTCGGGGAAGGGGCGCTTGCCACCGTCGCCGTGTTTTTCGGCCCGCATTTTCTGCCGCTGATGGCGTTTTTCGGCGGGTTGCTGAACACCTGGGTACTTTACCTGATCGCGACGAAGGATGGCGCCACCTCCACCACCACGCTCATTCTGGCCGGCATCGCGGTGGCGGCGATCAGCGGTGCTTTGACGGGGCTGATGATTTTCATGGCCGATGACCGGGCGCTGCGCGATATTACCTTCTGGTCGCTCGGTTCGCTCGGTGGTGCAACGCCCGCCAAGGTCCTCGCGACCCTCCCTTTCATCATCGTTGTTCTCGCCATCATTCCCTTCGTTGCCCGCGGGCTGGATGCGCTCATTCTCGGCGATGCCGCCGCCTTTCACATGGGCGTTCCGGTGCAGCGGCTGAAGCGGATCGTCATTCTGGCCGTTGCCGCCGCCTGCGGGGCAAGCGTGGCGGCGGCCGGCTCCATCGGTTTCGTCGGCATCGTCGTGCCACATCTTCTGCGGCTCGCCATAGGCCCGTCGCACCGCTTCCTGTTGCCGGCCTCCGCACTTGGCGGGGCGGCACTTCTGCTTCTGGCCGATAGTTTCGCCCGCACCGTCGCGTCGCCGGCGGAACTGCCCATCGGCGTCGTCACGGCGCTCATCGGCGCGCCGGTCTTCCTGTTCCTGCTATTGGGACGCGGCGGCTTTTCCATGCGGAACATGTCATGATCCGGGCCGAAAACCTCACCCTCATCCGTTCCGGCCGCCGGCTTCTCGATGCGGTCAGCGTCGATCTGATGCCCGGCAAGGTCAATGTCATCATCGGCCCCAACGGTGCGGGTAAATCCACGTTGATGAAGGTTCTCTCGGGCGAGATGCGCGCCGAGGGCGGTTCGGTGACCTATAACGACATCGACCTGCCGGCCTTCACGCCCGTCCAGCTCGCCCGTCTCAGGGCCGTGCTGCCGCAGAGCACCCAGCTTGCTTTCCCCTTCACCGCGCTCGAAATCGTGCGGATGGGGGCTGTCGCACAGGGGTCCCGCGCGCCCGAAGAGCAGGCCCGCCGCGCGCTCGCCAAGGCCGGGCTGCGCGGTTTCGAGCAGCGGTCCTACAACATGCTCTCCGGCGGCGAGCAGCAGCGGGTGCAGTTTGCCCGGGCGCTGGCGCAGGTGCCGAACCCGATGGAAAATGGCGAGGCGCGGGCGCTCTTCCTTGATGAGCCCACCGCAAGTCTCGATATCGGCCACCAGATCGCCGTGCTGGAAACGGCGCGCGATTTTGCAAGCGGCGGCGGGCTGGTGCTCGCCATCCTGCACGATCTCAACCTTGCGGCGGAATTTGCCGATCAACTTATCGTCATGCATGGCGGCCGGGTGACGGCGAGCGGCCCCTCGCTGGAAACCATCAGCGACGAGACGATCGCAAGGGTCTATGGCATTGGCGGCGTCGTCGGTCGGCTGCCGGCACGGCATATTCCTTACGTGCTGCCGCAGTCGCGCCACCGTTAAGGACCTGTCCTTCGCCTCAGCTTTCCGGCCGGGTGGCGATGAAAAGCGCGGAGCCGAGCATGACGGCGGCGACGATGGCGGCCCGCAGCGGCGGCGGCTCGCTCAGAAACCAGAAAGCAGCGTAACTGAGGGACATGGCGGAAAGTGCTGCGACCTTGGCATTGCGGGCGATTGCGCCGCGTTCGCGCCATCGCCGCAGCGAAGGTCCGAATCTGGGGTGGGCCAGCAGCCATGCCTCGAGTTTTGGCGAGGAGCGGGAAAAACACCAGAGCGCCAGAAGCAGGAACGGCGTGGTGGGCAAAACGGGAAGAAACGCGCCGACAATGCCGGTCGCGACCATAAGCCAGCCAAGACAGAGGTATAAAAGGCGCATGCCTAGCCGGTATCATGAGTTCTCTACTCATGATAGAGCGGGGGCATGAAATCTGTCATCCCTGTTGCCGCAGGCCCTTGTCGCAGAGCCTTACCGCACGGGGCGAAGCAGAGGTTTTCTCCATCACATTTATCGTGATCGGCGTTTGGCCCGTCGGTCTAAAAGCGCCTTTAGGGTTGAAAGCGAAGCACGCAGTCTTTATCCCCTTGGGCCGCGATGCCCGGAGCATAACCGGGCCGTCAAAGGTTAAGAAGAAGAAGGAAAACACCATGGCCAAGCTGATCCACTCGATGGTCCGGGTGCTGGACGAAAAGCGTTCGGTGGAATTTTACAAACAGGCTTTCGGGCTTGAGGTTGCGGAACGCGCCGAGTTCGAAAACTTCACGCTGATCTATCTCAGCAATGCCGAGGGCGATTTCGAGCTGGAACTGACCGTCAACCGGGGTCGCGAAGTGCCCTATGCGCTGGGCGACGGTTATGGTCACCTCGCGGTCAGCGTGGCCGATGTGGATGGCGAGCATCAGCGCTTCACCGAGATCGGCCTTTCCCCCGGAAAAATCATCGAAGCCGATTATAAGGGCCAGCCTTTCGCGAAATACTTTTTCATCTGCGATCCGGACGGTTACAAGATCGAAGTGCTGCAACGCGGCAACCGGTTCAAATAAGCGCGATTATGGGAGAGGCGGGCATGGCAGAGGCAGGCGTCAAACTCGAGGATAGCTGGAAACGCGTTCTTTCCGGCGAATTCGCCAGCCCCTATATGCTCAAGCTGAAGGAGTTCCTGCTTGCCGAAAAGACCGCCGGCAAGCGCATCTTCCCCAGGGGTGCGGAATATTTCCGGGCGCTGGATCTCACGCCTCTCGATGAGGTCAAGGTCGTCATTTTAGGCCAGGATCCCTATCACGGGCTCGGTCAGGCGCATGGGCTGTGCTTTTCCGTCCAGCCCGGCGTGCGCATCCCGCCTTCGCTCGTCAATATCTACAAGGAATTGCAGAGCGATCTCGGCATTCGCCCGGTGGGGCACGGCTTTCTGGAAAGCTGGGCGAAACAGGGCGTGCTTCTGCTCAACAGCGTGCTGACGGTGGAAGAATCCCGCGCCGCCTCGCATCAGGGGCAGGGCTGGGAAAGGTTCACCGACGCCGTCATCCGCGCCGTCAACGACGAATGCGACCATGTCGTCTTCCTGCTCTGGGGTTCCTATGCCCAGAAGAAGGCGGCCTTCGTGGACCAGCGCAAGCACCTCGTGCTGCGCTCTCCGCATCCGTCTCCGCTTTCGGCCCATAATGGCTTTTTCGGCAATGGCCATTTTTCCAAGGCAAACGCCTTTCTCGCCTCCCATGGCCGCCAGCCGATCGACTGGCAATTGCCGGAAACGGTGGGAAGCGACAAAAACCTTCTCTAGACACTCATAAAATACCTTTACGCTTCGCGGTTGTCGGGATTAAAGATAACCGGACTGCAAAGTGAAGGATTATGCCCGTGTCTCTCCTGTCCGCCGAAACCTCCGTCTCGCTGCCCGATCCGCTGTCGATCGTCGATGCTTTCGAGGATCATTTTTCCGAGCATATGGAGATGGAACGCGAAGGTGCTACGGTGCGGTTCAAGACGGAATACGGCCATGGCAGCTTCAGCGCCGAGGGCGGCCGTTTCGCGGCAAGGGTGAGCTGCATTTCCGAACATATATTGATGTCGGTAAAGGCCATGGTGGCCGAGCATATCGTCGAGTTTTCCGGCGAGACGGGGCTGGATTTCCGCTGGAGCGGCCATGGCGCGCAACAGCGTGAGCTGCCCAATCTCTTCGTCGGCAAGGTCGCCCGCGCCTATAATCTGACGCCGCATATGCGCCGGCTGGTGGTTTCCGTCGAAAGCGGCATCGAAAGGCTGCTGACCGGCGGCATGCATGTGCGCCTGCTTCTGGTGCCGGATCAGGCCCGCGCGCCGGTCTGGCCTTATCTTGCGCCCACCGGCGCCATCGTCTGGCCGGCGGGCGACGATCTTCTCACACGGCGTGTCTACACCATCCGTTCCGGCGATATCGCGCGCGGTGAAGTCGATATCGACTTCGTCATGCATGAGGGCGACCACATGCCGGGCGCGACCTTCGGCGCGACGGCGAAGCCCGGCGATGTTCTCGGCATCATCGGCCCGAGCGGTGTCTGCCCGGAAGCCGAGCGTTATGTCTTTGCCGGTGACGAAACGGCGCTGCCGGTGATGCTGCGCATGGCGGCCGAAATGCCGGCCGGGAAAAAGCTCAGCGTCTATGCCGAGATCGACGATGAAGCCGAACGGCAGGAGATCGTCTGCGCGGCAAATGTCGAGTGGACATGGCTTTATCGCCGCGGCAAGCCCGCCGGCACCGCCGGCCTCATCGAAAAGGCGCTGCGCGACCACGCCTGGAGCGCGGATCATGACGGCCTGCATGTCTTTGTCGCCTGCGAAAAATCCGAGGCGAGGGCGGCAAAATCCTTCCTCACCGACGAGATTGCTTTCCCGAAAGCATCGTTGCGCGCTGTCGGCTACTGGACCCTGGGCGTCGCCGACGATCATTGAGCTGCCCTATTGGGCCCGTTGAACAGTCGGTTTTATCGTTCATCATTCGGGAACAATCCGTTCCCGTTGTCCTCTCTATGCCTGAGAGCGCTGTTACCCCATCTTTACGCCATGAACAGGGCAGGCCCCAACCGTGAGGCCCGCCAGGCAAAAGGGGTTTATCATGCTCAACCAGATCAAGGGCCTGCACCACGTCACGTCCATGGCGGCGAGCGCGCGCCAGAACAACAGTTTTTTCACCGATACGCTCGGCCTGCGCCGGGTGAAGAAGACGGTCAATTTCGACGCGCCTGACGTCTATCATCTCTATTATGGCGATGAGGTCGGCACGCCCGGCTCCGTCATGACCTATTTCCCGTTCCCGCATATCGCCCGTGGCCGTCCCGGCACCGGGGAAGTGGGCACCACGTTGTTTTCCATTCCTGAGGGGTCGCTCGGTTACTGGCAGGAGCGTCTGTCGAAGGCTGGCGTGGATGGCCTGAAAGCCGATGAAGCCTTTGGCGACAAGCGCCTGCATTTCGCCGGGCCGGATGGCGATGGTTTCGCGCTGGTCGAGGTCAGGGACGACAATCGTGCGCAATGGACCGGCAACGGCGTTGGCAAGGATCAGGCGATCCACGGCTTTCAGGGCGCATCGTTGCGTCTTCGCGATGAAGGCGCGACCGCCGAGCTTTTGAAATTCATGGGCTATCAGGAAGTGGATCGTCAGGATGGCGTTCTGCGCCTCGGCATTTCCGGCGGCAACGGTGCCGACTTTATCGACATCGAAACCATGCCGAATATTTCTGGCGCGCGGCTGGGTGCGGGGTCCGTGCACCACATCGCCTTTGCGGTCGAAAACCGTGAAAAGCAGCTGGAGGTGCGCAAGGCGCTGATGGATACCGGCTATCAGGTGACACCGGTGATCGACCGCGATTATTTCTGGGCGATCTATTTCCGCACGCCGGGCGGCGTGCTGTTCGAAGTGGCCACCAACGAACCCGGTTTCGACCGCGACGAGGACACCGCCCATCTCGGCGAGGCGCTGAAGCTGCCGACCCAGCACGCGCATCTGCGCTCCGTGCTTGAAGAGCATCTGGAGCCGCTGGGGGACGAGAAGGGGGCTTAACCTCTCAATAGCGCTTGGCAGGACGTTGCGACCTGCTTCTTCTCCCCGCCGGGGAGAAGGTGGCCCGAAGGATCGGATGAGGGGGTAACGTTGCCGGATTTCGGAGAGCTTGCCCCCTAATCCCGCTGCCGCGGACTTCTCCCCGGCGGGGAGAAGACACAAGCCGCGTCCGTTCGCTTCATATGATTGCTCCGCTTGGCCGAAGAGGCCTTGCGGAAGCCGTTGAACCTCTTCCTTTCAGAAAGGATCTTTCCCATGACCAGGGATAGCTACTTCCACAAATCCCGCGCCGGCGCTGACGGTGCACCGCTTTTTGTTTTGCTGCACGGCACCGGCGGCGATGAAAACCAGTTCTTCGATTTCGGCTCGCGCCTGCTGCCTGAGGCGACCATTCTCTCGCCGGTCGGTGATGTTTCCGAACATGGCGCGGCGCGGTTTTTCCGGCGTACGGGCGAGGGCGTCTACGACATGGCCGACCTTGAACGGGCAACCGGCAAGATGGCGGATTTCATCAGGGCGAACCGGGAGCATTATCAGGCTGGCCCGATCATCGGTCTCGGCTTTTCCAATGGTGCGAATATTCTCGCCAATGTGCTGATCGAACAGCCCGAGCTTTTCGATGCGGCGGTGCTGATGCATCCGCTCATCCCGTTCGAGCCGACGATCTCCCCGGCCAAATCAACGCGCCGGGTGCTTATCACGGCGGGTGAGCGCGATCCGATCTGCCCGGTGCCGCTGACGAAGTCGCTGGAAACGAGCCTTCAGGCGCAGGGCGGCACGGTGGAAACGGTGTGGCATCCGGGCGGGCATGAAATCCGCTCGGGCGAGATCGATGCGGTCAGGGGGTTTCTGGCGGCTTATGGAGGGTAGCTTTCTGTCCGACCTCATTCTTCACCGTCATGCCGGACTTGATCCGGCATCCAGCCACGGCGCATCTGCGCCGTGAAAAGAGTCTCTTGCGATCAAGGACTTGATCGCGCTGGACCCCGGATCAAGTCCGGGGTGACGGAGAGGGTAGGTGATCTGCCTTTCCACGTCGCATGCAGACAAATGGTCCTACTACTCCAACTTCAGCGATATCCGCATTGCTGCAACTGCGCCTCGTAACGCAGCGCCATGTTGGCGGAGCGGCGGGCGGCCTTCTGGACGGAGGAATTGTTGCGCCAGCTGCCCTTCGCATAACCGGCATGGCCGGAATAATAGGCGAGGTAGAGATTATAGGGGTCGTTCAGCGAAATGCCGTTTTCGCGCCGGCTCTTGGCGTGATACCAGCCGACGAAGTGGATGGCATCGGTGAAATCGGTGCGGCTTGCCGACCAGCGGCCGGTTTCACGCTGGTAAACGCTCCATGTGCCGTCCAGCGCCTGTGCATAACCGTAGGCGCTCGACTGGCGTGTCCAGGGAATGAAACCGAGAAGCTTGGTGCGCGGCGGCCGCGCATAGGGGCGGAAGGCGGATTCGGTGTAGATCGTCGCCATCATGACAGGCACGGGCACGCCGAATTCGCGCTCGGCCGCTTTCGCATCGCGCCGCCAGTTGTTGAAGATGCCGTTCCGTTGCTCGAAAATCGCACAGGCATTGGTCACCTGCGACGGTGCGGTGGCGCAGCCGGCCAGAACGAGCATCAGAAAAACAACGGCAAATACGCCACGCATAACGGAACCCTTTCGTTCCGCTATTCTTAAATTGCTAACCATTAACGTCGGGTTTTAAGACAAGGTTAATTCAAATGCCGCCGATCGGCCGACCGTTAACCCGCTGAAAATTCCTGTGGCCGGGATGGGGCGAGGCCGCTTCCGGGCGCCTTTTTTCAAGAAGCGTTCATCCCCGCGCGTCCACGGTCCCGCCGGCCCGGCTATACTTGGCCCATCCCGGTCATCAGGCGTGCGCGCGGCGCAAGGTGGACGGGGCAGGCGGCCAAAACCGGGGAGTTTCCCGATGTCACGGTTGAGGCGGCCGGCATATGCCCATCCTCCAAACAGGAACCGGTTTGGCGGGCGGGTCATATGTTCCAACCCGGGGCCGCATCGTCTGCAAACCCTGCAATACCCCTTGATACCCCCGCAGCGATGCGGCCCTCTTTATCGTTTTCCAACGTTGCTTCCGAATTCGGGGCGGCGGGGATCGGTTATGGTTAAAAAAAACGCAGCGATTTTTCAATATTGAGGTGTATTGCGTCACGTTTTCTCTTTACAATTGCCGCCAAGGGTGTAGCGTAATCTTTAGGAATTATACGTCGCTGGCGGGGGCTATAGTGCGACTTTCAAGTAATTTTTTGTATCTTTTTTTTGTAATAGTGTTTTTCCTGCAGGGTTGTACGGCCACGGGCCTGCGCGAATTCGAGCTCTACCGGCAGGCTTACGAGGCGCAATTTGCCGAAGCGAACGCACTTCTTGTGGATATTGCCAAAGCCGAGCGAAAGGCGTGGTTTGATATCAACGGCAAGGACAAAAACTTTGCTCCGGATGATGCGGCCTATTATGTGGAAAGCGTCGAGCCGCCGCTCACCGCGTCATTGCGTCGATCGCTGCAGGCTCTCAACGACTACAACGCCGCCCTCGTTGCTCTGGGAAAAGGTGAAAATGCCGCTGCGGCCGTTGATCGAGTTACCGGTTTTGCGCTGAACATCAAAAGTGCTTCAGCGGCGATAGGGGCAATTGACGGGAAAACCGCTCCTCCGGTGGTTGCTCAGGCCGCTTTGACACTTTCTCCAGGGGTGGCGCAGGCGAAAATTGCCGCCGAAGCCCTGCTGGCGGCGGCGGGCCGAGAGGAGTTTCGTCGCCGTCTCGTCGCCAATGGCAAGCACATGGATGCTTTCCTTGTCGCCCTACGGGACGCGACGCCTTCCATGCATTTACTGCTCAATGCGGGACAGAATCGCTATTCCACCGATGGTGGCAGCGCGGCCACGCGAAACGCGGCTTTTGAGAGCAACCGGCTTCGTCTGGCGGGATGGGTCTTGTTGATTGACCAGTCGCGGGTGGCTCTCGCAAGGGCGCTGGCCGCCGCCTCGGCTCCTGCCGGTGTCAGTATCAGCAGCCTCAACGACGCCTCGATCGAACTTCGCGTGCTTGCAGAAAAAATAAGGTCGGAACGCCTCAGATAAAGCCGGGGGACGTGCAATGCTCGATGCCGCAGAACTCACCAAGCGCCTCAATGCTCAACTTGATGCAGCCTACAATGAATATGATGTAGCCAAAGCAAAGGGCGACGAGGCGGGAATGAAAATGGCGCTCGCCCGTCAGGAAATCCTGATCCCGGCAATTTCCCTCCTCGCGCTCGGAGCATATGATCGCGCAGTCGCGCTTCTCGCAGCAAAAGGTGTGGAATTTGAAGGTAAAGCCGCCGCAGTCCGGGCCTCGCCATTGCCTGCGCCGGCAACCGACCCCTTCGAGCCGCCGGAAAAGGTCGAGTTTTCAGATGCCCAGCTGGATGCGGCGGCGGCGAAACAACCGTCTGCCGAGCCGGCGAAGGTTGCGGCCGGCAAGCCGGCGGGTTGGTCCGAGGACTATCAGACGCTTTGGGATACGATGGAAATCCGTGCTGAATGGCGCGACGATGCGGAATTTGCAGCGCGTAAAGCGGTTGAAAACCAGAAGCGCTATGCCGCCGTCGTTTCGGGGACCACGGTGCCCTGGTGGTTCGTGGCGATTGTCCATTGCATGGAATGCGGGTTCAAGTTCGATCGTCATCTGCTGAACGGCGACCCCTTGAGCGGGCGCACGGTGCGGGTGCCTGCGAACCAGCCGCCTTTCGGGTCGCCACCCTATGACTGGGAGACGGCAGCGCGATATGCGATGACCTATGAAGAGCTGGACAAGATAACCGACTGGTCCCTGCCCAACGTCTTGAACCGATGGCACCGCTATAATGGTGTCAAAAACGAATATCAGCGGCGGAAAATTCCCACGCCTTATTTGTGGAGCGGTTGCTATCACTACGACAAGGGTAAATACACCCGCGACCGTTATTTCGATCCAGAGGTGCCATCCAAACAGGTCGGCGCTGCCATCATCCTGAAGACGCTGATCGAAATGGGGGCTGTATCGCTCGGCGCCACGAATGTGCTCAAAGCCAATCCCCTGGCGGCGACGGAGAATTTGTCGCTTCTGTCTCACGATTTGCCCGGAGCCGCGTTCAAATCCATCGAGCAGGAACTCGCCTTTCCCGGCGCGTTGAAGCTTGGCTCCTCCGGTGCGGGTGTCAAGCGCTTGCAGGAATGGCTGCATCTGAACGGCTATTACACCAGTGTCGATGGCGATTTCGGCGCCTCCACCGAGACGATGCTGGACCGTTTCGGAAAGGCGCAGGGGCGAAGCGGTGCGACGATGCTGGACGAGGAGTTGTGGGCAGTCCTGACCGCTCCGCTTCGCCGTGCAGTGGCGAAGGTCGTTCCCGGTGCGTCTTTTGAGGAGACCGTGCTGAAGGTTGCTCGGCAGCATATTGCCGAACGGCCGAAGGAGGCCGGCGGCAATAATTGCGGTCCATGGGTGCGTGCCTATATGCGCGGAGCGGATGGGGCGGATCAACTCTGGTGCGCTGGTTTTGTCTCGCTCATCTTCGAACAGGCGGCGCGGGACATGGGTATCAAGGTGCCGCTTAAGCGCCAGGCCGGCGTCGATGCGCTGGTTGCGGACGCGAAGACGAGCGGGCGGTTTATTGCTGAAAGCGAAGTAAACACCACACTTCTTCGCGCATCCAGGCTGCGGCCGGGTTATCTTTTCGTCATCCGTAAAGATGCGAAGGACTGGACCCATGTCGGTTTCGTTCTGTCCATCGGGCCGACGAGTTTCGACACCATTGAGGGCAATACAGGCGGGGAGGGCGGCGTGGATGGCGATGAGGCCCGTCAGAACAACAGAAGTTATCCCTCGCGTGATTTCATAAGGCTTATTTGATTCTTCTTTTTCAGAAGATTCAGCCATGTGCATATCGCTAAACAGCGGGCTTTTGCCCGCCGTTTTTTCGGTGTTTCAGGGCGGTAAAACTGAAAAAAAAGCTGTCCGCTGTACAAAAATGAAAACCGATAAAATTGTAGCAATCGGCTTAAAGCAGCTGAAAACAGTGCTGTGCCATTGTGGGATCACAGACGGGGAGCGGCCCTTCAAGAGGCGCTCCACAAAACAGAAATCGAGACCGGCACAAGCCGGCGGATCGCAAACGGGGTATGAAATGCTGAAGAAGATTATTGCTGCCGCCATCTGCGGAATTGCCGTTGCTTCCATGTCCAATCATGCCGATGCGGCTGGCGCTGCCGGTTTTGCCCGTGGTTTTGCCGCCGTCGAGAAGTCTGCGGTGACACAGATCGGTGTTTCGGCGCCGGGCGGTTTCGATGGCTGCGTTCTTTCCGCCGGCCAATGCGTCTCCACCATCGCCGCGCCGCTGACCGGTGAGCGCCACGAGGAACTGCTGCGCGTCAACCGCGATGTGAACGCCACCATGGGCGCGCTCGACGATTATTTCTCCGGTTTTGCAACCGATGTTCCGGCAACGCCGTCGTTGAGCCTTGGCGATTGCGGTGACTGCGCCGCCATCAAGCGCACGGCCCTTGCCGGCGCCGGCTGGTCCTCCAGCGCGCTGCGTCTTGCCTTTTCGCTGAACAATGACGGATCGCTCGAAAAAGTGCTGATCGTCACCACCGACAAGGGCGATATCGTCCTTGGCAACGCCGTCTTTTCTCCGGCCGAGCGCGAAACCGCGCTCTGAGCTTTCGTTCGAGCATCGGAAAGATTTTCGATCCGATGCTCCATTCTTTCATGCCTGCCAGACTGCGCCGGTTTTCCTGACCCTGTTGGTTTCAGGAAGCCGGCGATTTTTTTCGTTCCGCGACGGCAATGCCCGCCAGCGCCATGATGAGAGCGACGATCTGGTAGGTATGCAGCGTCTCGCTGAGCACGATAACCGATAGCAGGGTGCCGAAGACGGGCACGAGGTTGATGAAGAGGCCGGCGCGGTTGGCGCCGATCTGTTCAACGCCCTTGATATACAGGATCTGCGCGACGAGAGAGGCGAAAATGGCGGCATAGACCACCAGCACCCAGCCCTTCTGATCCGGCCAGACAACACTCTCGCGTGAGATTTCCCAGAAGATCAGCGGCACCGAGGTAACGAGGGCGAAGAAGGCGGGGATGGCCATTAGCGTGCGCCAGTCGACCGCCGGTTTCCACCGCAGGATGACGGTGTAGATGGCATAGACCAGCACGGCGAGCAGCATGATCGCGTCGCCGACATTCATTTCCAGTTGCAGCAGCGAGACCGGATCGCCATGCGAGGCGAGCAGCGCGACGCCAGCGATGGTGAGGCAGAAGCCGGCGATCTGGCCGAACAGCACACGGGTGCGGAACAAGATGAAGTTCAAGACGAAGATGACCATGGGAATGCCGGCCTGGATGACGGCGGCATTAATGGCCGAGGTGTGTTGCAGAGCCGTGTAGAGAAACACGTTGAAGGCGGTGTAACCGACGCTGCCGAGCACGAGGAAATAGGGCAGGCGTTTTTTCACCACCGGCCAGTCTTTGATAAGCTGCGGTACGGAAATGGCGAAGATGATGGCGACGGCGAAGACCCAGCGCAGGAAGGTGAAGGCCATGGGGCTGATGTGGCCGACGGCCAGCTTGCCGGCAACGGTGTTGCCGCCCCAGCAGAGCGTGGCGATGATGAGGGCGATATAGGCTTTGGAGGGCACGCTGATGTTTCGCTTCTTCACGGGGCGGGAAAACGGCTAAGGGGTGAATGGCGGTCTTGCGCCCGCGCCTGGCCCCCACGGGGCGAGATAATGCGGGAAATCCGCGCCTTGTCACGGAAAAAGCAAAATTCTCCATAAGAAACAGGGTCGCTTTCCGTAAAACAACACAGTATACATTCGCGGGTTTGGGTTTCCCATCGGGTTATCGGGCGCGCAAGCGCCATGAGCAGGAAAGCAAGAAATGACGAATGTTGTGGTGGTCGGCTCGCAGTGGGGCGACGAAGGCAAAGGCAAGATTGTCGACTGGCTGTCCGAGCGGGCAGATGTCGTCGTGCGGTATCAGGGCGGCCATAATGCCGGCCATACGCTTGTCATCGATGGCATCAGCTACAAGCTTTCGCTTCTGCCGTCCGGCGTCGTGCGTCCCGGCAAGCTCGCCGTCATCGGCAATGGCGTCGTGGTCGATCCGCATGCACTGATCGCTGAAATCGGCCGTCTGGAAGCGCAGGGCGTGAAGGTTACCCCGGAAAACCTGCGTATCGCCGACAATGCCACGCTTATTCTTTCGCTGCACCGCGAGCTGGACGGCATGCGCGAAGACGCGGCCTCGAACAGCGGCACCAAGATCGGCACCACCCGCCGCGGCATCGGCCCGGCCTATGAGGACAAGGTTGGCCGCCGCGCCATCCGTGTGATGGATCTCGCCGACATGGAGGCGCTTTCCGCCAAGGTCGATCGCATCCTGACGCATCACAATGCGCTTCGCCGCGGTTTCGGTGCAACCGAAGTCTCGCATGAGACGATCATGGAAGAGCTGGGCTCGATTGCCGAGCGCATCCTGCCGTTCAGCGAAACCGTCTGGCTGCTGCTCGACAAGAAGCGCCGCGCCGGCGCGCGCATCCTGTTCGAAGGTGCTCAAGGCTCGCTGCTCGATATCGACCACGGCACATACCCCTATGTGACCTCTTCCAACACGGTTGCCGGCCAGGCCGCCGCCGGTTCGGGCATGGGTCCGGGTTCGCTGGGTTACATTCTCGGCATCACCAAGGCTTACACCACCCGTGTCGGCGAAGGTCCGTTCCCGACGGAGCTGAACGACGAGATCGGCCAGTTCCTTGGCGAAAAGGGCCATGAATTCGGCACCGTCACCGGCCGCAAGCGCCGCTGCGGCTGGTTCGACGCCGCACTGGTGCGCCAGTCGGTCGCCACCAATGGTATTACTGGCATCGCGCTCACCAAGCTTGACGTTCTTGACGGTCTCGATGAGCTGAAAATCTGCGTCGGCTACAAGCTTGACGGGCAGGAAATCGACCATCTTCCGGCAAGCCAGGGCGCGCAGGCGCGCGTCGAGCCGATCTACGTCACACTGGAAGGCTGGAAAGAATCCACCGTCGGTGCCCGAAAATGGGCGGATTTGCCTGCTCAGGCAATCAAATATGTCCGTCAGGTCGAGGAATTGATCGGGGCGCCTGTCGCGCTTCTGTCGACAAGTCCGGAGCGTGACGACACCATACTTGTGACTGATCCGTTTGAGGATTAATGTCCTCTGCGATCTAGATTCATAAACCATATCGGGCCGGTACGTCGCCGGTCACGACGAGAAAGTGCTTATGGCGGATTTTGTAGCAGTCATTCGCAAGGCCGTGGATGGCTTGGCGAACAATACTCCCGAAAACCGGGCGAAGGTTTACGACAAGGCGCGCAGTGCGGTTGTGCGCCAACTCGAGAATATGAAGCCACGTCCGCCGGAAGAATTGTTGCGCCGGCAGATCGCCAAGCTGGACGCCGCCATAGCCGAGGTGGATAGCGAATATGCCGAGGCGCTTCCGGCGCTGGAGGATGATGACGCTGTCTCTCCCGCTGCGGAAGAGACGGCGGCATCCTATTACCAGCAGGATGCTGCCGACGAAGACGAGGCCCGCGCCGCCGAGCCGGCAGAGGATGCCGACCGGGAAGAGGCGCGGCACGAGCCGGCCTACGAAGAGCCGGCATCCGCTGAACCCGCGCAATCGGAGCCGGCTTACGAAGAAGCGGCCGAAGAGGAAGAGCCCCGGCACGCTGACACCGCTGCCGATGAGGAGCAGCATCACGGCGACCGCGCGCCGGAAGAGCTTTATGATGCGCCGGAAACGGTTCATGCCGCTCCCGCCCCGGCACACGGCTCCAACGAAGCCGTCGGCACCTATTTCACACGGACGGATGAAGAGCCGGCTCACCAGCCGGAGCCTGAAACGGCGCTCGGCGCTGCCGATGATTCCGTTCCCTCCCATTGGGCGCAGCCGGTGGATGAGGATGACTGGCGCAAGCTCGATGAAGCGCAGGACGACGATGTGCGTCCGGCCGCCGAGGAATATGAAGAGGTTCGCAACGAGACCGACGAACGTCCGCTTGTTGCCGGTTATGCCGCGCAGCATTACCAGGAGCCGGAAGTAAGTTTCGAGCCCGCCCCTTACGAAAAGGATGAGCGGCGCGAGGCGGACGACCATTTCGGCCCCGCCGCCGTGGAGCATGCTCCGGCGTTTGGCGGCCGGCACGATTTTGACGACCATCGCCAGCCGGAAGAGCAGGCTCCGAAAAAGGCGGCCGTGGTCGAGGATTTCTCGTCCTATTTCCAGGATGCGGATATTGCCATTCCCGCCAAGGACGCGCCGGCGCTGCCGCGCGCGGATAACGATCTCTTCGGCGATCAGGCAGCGGCAAAGGACAACAAGGAACGCACGCCCTGGGACGATCTGGACGAGCTGATCGGTTATGACGGCGCGTCGTCCTCCACCCGTCAGGCTTCGGGCGAAACGAATGGCGTGGGCGCTGCCGCCGCAACGCCCGCCTATATGGTCAAGAAGAAGCCGCGCCGCAATTATGCGTCGCTGGTTCTGGCCGTTGTCGGCGTGGCGCTGCTTGCCGGCGGCGGTTATGCCGTGTGGATGAACCGCGATGCGCTGAACGATATGGTCGGCGGGCTGGTCAGTTCCGCACAGAACGGCGGCACCAGCCAGACGGCTTCGAACGGCACGGGTGAGGCGCAGACTTCGACACCGCCGGCGACCCAGCAGCCGCCCGCCACGGGGCAGCAGCCGACAACCCCGACCAACCATCAGGCCCCGACCCATGGCGATGACGGCTCCGTCACCGGCACCAAGTTCACCCAGCGGCTTCTGGCCGACGGCACCGAGCGTGACGAGGGACCTGCCGCCGGTGCGAACGGCCAGCCGGTCACCGCCGAAGGCCAGTCGGTCTATGAGCAGAATGTCGCGCCGCCGCCTGCGGGCGAGGCTCCGGCCAACAATGCCGGTGCGCCCGCTGGAACACCTGCTGGCACGCCGCCGGCGCAGCAGCCTGCCGCCGCTGCCGGCGACCGCATGTTCCTTTATGAGGAAGTGCTGGGCCAGACGGTGCCGACCGCCATTCAGGGCAGCGTTTCCTGGTCGCTGCAGCAGGAAAATGACGGTGAGGGCAAGCCTTCTCCGACCGTGCAGGGCCAGATCACCGTTCCCGGCCGTGGCCTCAGCGCGCTGATCACCTTCAAGCGCAATACCGATCCGTCGCTGCCGGCCAGCCATCTGATCGAGATCGTCTTCTCGGTTTCGCCCGGCTTCGAAGGCGGCGCTATCGACAGCGTCCAGCGCATCGCGATGAAGAGCACCGAGCAGGATCGCGGCAACGCGCTGATCGCGGTTCCGGCCAAGATCACCGACGATTTCCACATGATCGCGCTCAACGATTTCCCGGATGCGATGAAGACCAATCTGGAGCTTCTGAAGAGCCGCAACTGGATCGATATCCCGGTTTCCTACCGCAACGGCCGGCGTGCGCTGCTGACCCTGCAAAAGGGCAATGACGGCATCGCCGCCTTCGACAAGGCGCTCAGCGAATGGGCGGCGGCAACGCCGGCGACCGGGCAGTGATGATTTAAGGGCGGCTCAGGCCGCCCTTTTTGTTATATGGCAAAGGGCGACGTGCTTGTGGAATGGCTGCGGCGTTGTCTTTGCATTGTCGGGTGATGTGGGTGGGTGCGGCTCACCCCCCTCTGCCCTGCCGGGCATCTCCCCCACAGGTGGGGAGATCGATATGCCGCGAGGTCGCGGCCAACTCAACGGTCAAGGATGAAGCGGCGGTAGAGCGTCTTGCCAATCTCCCTCCTTGTGGGGGAGATGCCCGGCAGGGCAGAGGGGGGTAAGCGGCATACTCCGAAATGCGGATATTTTCCCTACCGCTTCTCCTCCAGCACAATCGTGGGTCTCAGAGGCAGAGCATTTCCCGCCCGCCTTTTACAAATAAAAAATCCCCGGCCGGAGGCCGAGGATGATTCACGGTCAGCGCATTGGCGTCAGGAGCGCGTCCACTCACGCATCCACCACGCGCAGCGCACGCGCAGCTTCCAGCGCTTCCTTCTGCACCGCTTCCTGCACCTTCTCGAAGGCGCGAACCTCGATCTGGCGCACGCGTTCGCGGCTGATGTCGAACTCGGAGGAAAGTTCCTCCAGCGTCACCGGGTCTTCGGCAAGCCGGCGGGCTTCGAAGATGCGGCGTTCGCGGTCGTTCAGCACGCCCATGGCTTTCGCCAGCATGCGGCGGCGGGTTTCCAGTTCGTCCTGCTCGATCAGCACGTCTTCCTGGCTGTCATGGTCGTCCACCAGCCAGTCCTGCCATTGGCCGGACTCGCCTTCGGAGGCCTTGATCGGCGCATTGAGCGAGGCGTCGCCGTGCAGGCGGCGGTTCATCGAGATGACTTCTTCTTCCGACACCTGAAGCTTCGTCGCGATTTCCTTGACGTGCTCCGGCTTCAGATCGCCATCGTCGATTGCCTGGATGCGGCCTTTCAGCCGGCGCAGGTTGAAGAACAGACGCTTCTGGTTGGCGGTCGTGCCCATCTTCACCAGCGACCACGAGCGCAGGATATATTCCTGGATCGAGGCCTTGATCCACCACATGGCATAGGTGGCGAGACGGAAACCGCGCTCCGGATCGAACTTCTTCACCGCTTGCATCAGGCCGACATTGCCTTCGGAGACGACTTCGCCGATGGGCAGGCCGTAACCGCGATAACCCATGGCGATCTTGGCGACGAGACGCAGGTGGCTGGTGACGAGTTTATGCGCGGCGTCGCGGTCGCCATGCTCGGCATAACGCTTGCCAAGCATGTATTCTTCCTGCGGCTCCAGCATCGGAAATTTACGGATTTCGTCGAGATATCTATTGAGACCGGCTTCGCCGGCTGTAATCGTAGGCAAACTATTGCGGGCCATAAAGCACCCCCTTATCTATGGTCTGGAACGGCACCCTCTTTGATCGGCGATCAACCCGCCGGAGGCACACCGTAAGCTGCGGGTCGTTACCGACCCCGCACGAACCCATGTGACAGATATGTACGCGCCCGCCGCGTTTCAAGCGAACGCTGCGTTCACACATGCGTTATGTCGGGGCGACACCTTCTTTGACCTGTTTAACTTTCGAACGGTAGATTCGTTCCGAAAAACCGCCAAGGCCGGAGCGCACCATCAGCTCATACATTACCCGCCGGCGCATGGGATTGTGCAGACGCACGACCTTGGAGCCAAGGAACTGCGTCTCCACATGGGCAAGCGCCTGCAGATCGGGATCGGCGGCAATCGCGTTCGCGTAGGTTGCGTGAAATTCCCGGCGGCAGACATAGGTTTTGTATTTCGTCATGCCGAAGCAGACCAGGCTGTGGCCATGGGTGCGCAGGAAATCGGCGACGCCCACCGTCACTTCCGGCCAGGCGGGATTGAAAGTGTCGTCGAAGACGATGACGCCATGCGGCGCGATCACTTCCATCGCCAGTTTCGCATCGGCCAGCACGTGGTGCAGGTTGTGGCCGCCATCGATGCTGAAGAAGCGGGCGGGGCCGATGCGGGAGGTAATGTCGGCGGGTGCCAGCTGCGTGCTGTCGCCCCTGATGATCAGGTCCTCATCCATGGCGAAACCCAGCCGGCGACCGTTTTCCATCAGGCGTTCATATTGGTCGAGGCTGCCATCTTCGGGCGGATCGAGATCGAAGAGATCGATGCCCAGCACCTTTTCCTGCCTCCCGGCGAATTTGTGCAGCAGGAAATAGGAGCGGCCGTAATAAACGCCGATTTCCGCCATGCCGCCATGGAGGCCGCTTTTCGTCTGGGCCTGCAACAGCGCCTTGAAAACGAGCGCATCGGGCGGGTCGATATAGCCTTCGACGCTGCGCAACTCCTGAAAGATAAACCGGCGGTCTTCGATATTCATGCGATAGATCCCGTCATCATGCCGGTTCCGTTCGGGGGCGGATCGAACGAATGGCGTCCCTGCGGCTTTATTTGGCAGGCTTGAAATCGGCACGGTTCAATGGCGGCGATTTCAGGCCTTGCGGGGCCGAGGAGGTGTGACGATTGAAGCGAAATTGGGGCGGTCTATAAAAAGGACCGACTGCGGAATATCGCTATCCGCTAATCTTTTTTTATTATCCGGGGCTTCCGGTAAAATGCATGGCGCAGTTTTTTTGACGGCGCCATGCAGGTTTTCAGCCACGCAATGCGGCGGTCAGCGCTTCCATGTCATCCGGCAGGTCGGTTTCGAATTCCATCACCTCGCCGGTGCGCGGATGTTCGAAAGCGAGCAGATAGGCATGCAGGGCCTGGCGCGGAAAGCCGCGGACGGTGCTCTTTGCCGGTTCTTCGAGAAGGTTCGCCTTGGTGCGGAAGGCCGCGCCATATTCGGGATCGCCGATCAGCGGATGGCCGATATGGGCCATGTGAACGCGGATCTGGTGGGTGCGGCCGGTTTCCAGCCGGCATTCCACCATGGAGGCGAGGCAGGTGGCGTCCGGCCGCTCATGGTAACGCTCCATCACCTCGTAATGGGTGATGGCCTCGCGGGCATCGTCCGAATCCTCGTGCTTGACGGCGCGTTTGGTGCGGTCGGCGCTGCGGCCCAGTGCGGCGTCGATGGTGCCGCGCAGGGTGCGCGGGCGGCCCCAGACGACGGCCTTGTAGGCGCGCTCCAGCGGCCCGGTGCGGCCATGGTCGGCAAATTGCGCGGCGAGATGGCGGTGTGCATTGTCGTTCTTCGCCACGACCATGACGCCGGAGGTTTCCTTGTCCAGCCGGTGCACGATGCCCGGCCGTCTGACGCCGCCAATGCCGGAGAGGCTGTCGCCGCAATGGTGGATGAGGGCGTTGACCAGCGTGCCGGTCCAGTTGCCGGCGCCCGGATGCACGACGAGACCGGCGGGCTTGATGAGCACGATCAGGTCTTCATCCTCATATTCCACGTCGAGCGGAATGTCCTCGCCCTTGGGTTCCGGGTCTTCCGGCTCGGGCATGACGATTTCGATGCGATCCTTGGGATGCACCTTCTTTTTCGGCTCTGTCACCGGCTGGCCGTTGATGGAGACCGCGCCCTGCTCGATCAGCGCTTTCAGCCGGCTGCGGGAGAAGTCGCCGCCTACTTCGCCTGCCAGCCATGAATCGAGGCGGCCTTCGGCGTTTTCCCCGGCAATCAGGACTTTCCTTGCGTCTCCGCCTTGTTTAAAGGGGTCGTTCATTCTTATTTTTCCGATCCATCAGCATTTCAGGGAACCCGATGACGCAGATCGAGCAAGACGAACAGGAAGACAAGCCGCTTGATCCGGCCATGGAAAAAGTTCGCCGCAAGATGATCCGTTTGCAGATCGTGTCGGGCTCCGTGATGTTTATCAGCCTTATGGCCGTCTTCGGTGCGGTTGTCTACAAGGCGATGGGGCCGTCGAAGGCCGTCCAGACGCAGAGCGAAGCGCCGAACCTCGCCGTTCCCACCGGTAACGGACCGCTTGCCGTCACCGCCAGCCTGCCGCAGGGCTTCACGATCGACAATGTCAGCTATTCCGGCGGCGACATGCTGTTTTACGGGCGGCTCGCCAACGGCACCCGCAAGGCGCTGGTCTTCAACGTCGCGGCCGGCCGGTTCCTCGCCGATGTGACGGTCGATGGCCAGTGAGGCCAATACGCTGCTGGACGGGCGCGCGCTGATCCCGGTCGACGACCCGGCCGATCCGCGCATCGCCGCGTTTCGCGATATTCGCGAGCGCGACCTGACCGGGCGTCAGGGCCGCTTCATTGCCGAAGGAACGGTGGTGCTGCGCATGCTGGCCGCCGCCCATAAAGCGGGCGGCGCCTTTGCGGCCGAGAGCATCCTCATCCTCAGAAACCGGCTTTCGGGCGTCGCGGATATCCTTGCCGATTTCCCGCCGGATGTACCGGTTTATGTGGCTGAAGCGCAGGTGCTGGATGGCATCGTCGGGTTCCACCTGCATCGCGGCATTCTGGCGCTCGGGCGGCGGGTTCAGGATCGCGGACTGGAAGAGATGACGGCGGCACTTCCTGCGTCGTCTCTGGTGCTCGTTGGCTGCGGTATTTCCAATCACGACAATCTCGGGGCGATGTTTCGCAATGCGGCGGCGTTTTATGCCGATGCGGTGCTGCTGGACGAGACCTCATGCGACCCGCTTTATCGCAAGGCGCTGCGCGTTTCCGTCGGCTCGGTGCTTTCGGTTCCCTGGCATCGCGGCGGCGGGGCGGTGGAGATGCTGGAGCGGCTTTCCGAGGCCGGTTTTGCGATCTGGAGCCTTTCGCCTGGTGGCGAGACCGAGATCCGCGATATTCCCCGGTCCGAGCGCATGGCGCTGGTGATCGGCACGGAAGGCGAGGGGCTGCCGCAATCGGTGCTCTCGCGGTTTCATACGGCGCGGATTGCGCAGTCGCCGCAGCTGGATAGCCTGAATGCGGGGACGGCTTCGGGGCTGGCGCTTTATCAGATGGCGGGGGTTATGGGGCGGGTGTGATGCCGAGGCGTATGCGGCTTCACCCCCCTCTGTCCTGCCGGACATCTCCCCCTCAAGGGGGGAGATCAGCTGGGAGCTAACGCTCGCTCATTCGCAACGTTAGAGTTGGGCTGAAGAGTGCCGCATATCGATCTCCCCCCTTGAGGGGGAGATGCCCGGCAGGGCAGAGGGGGGTAAGCCGCACACTCAACGCGGGGTACAACCACACCTACCGAAGACCTAATGTTCCCGCTTCTCCATCACCACCTTCGCCCGCTTCGCAAGGCTCTCCCGCCCAGATGAACCGGAGGCCTTGGCCAGCAGCGCCGGGATGGGTGATTTTTCGCCCTCCTGTGCGGCGGTGAGCGCGATCATCTCGGCGGCGATCCTTGCGATTTCGCGGCGGATGGGTTCGTCATTGCCGGTGCCGCGCACGTTCAGCAGGCGTTCGGTGAGCGCGGTGCCCTGATTGCGGATATCCTCGATTTCCTGCTCCAGACCTTGCGACGCCGCTGGCTCCGTCACGACCGGGGGGGCTGGCTCCGCTGCGGCCATCGCCGGTGCCGCCTCTTCTTCGGCGGCGGGTGCGGTTTCAAGCGCGGCGGCGGGGGCAGGTGCCGGCGGTTGCGATGGGCTAGTCGTTTTCTCGACCGGCACGGCCGGGTTCGGCAGGCGAATGATCATGTCGTTGGCGCGGCCGCCGGTTGCGGCAAGCTGTTCCTTGAGGCGGGCGACTTCCTGGTTGCGCAGCGTCAGCATCGTGTCGAGATCGGCATTTTTCGCCATGAGCGTAGCGACCTGTTCCTCCAGCCGGGTGACCTTGCGGCTTTCGCGCGCAACCGCCGTCATCGCCTCCTTGTTGCGGGCCGCCACATCCTGCAATTCGCGGGTGGCGGTTTCGCCTTCCTTGCGGAAACGCGTGGCGCTCTGCTTGGCCTGCTCGGCTTCCAGATCGCGGGTGGCGGCGAGGATTTTCGAATCATCCAGCTCGCGTGTCAGATTGGTAAGGCGGGCGGTGAGATCGGACATCTGGCTGGCGCGCTCGTTGGCGGCCTGCTCCTGCTGTGCGAGGTTCGCCTGTATGATGCCGGCGTGTTCTTCGGCGGCATCAAGCGCTGCGCGCAATTCGCCGATTTCCAGCGTCAGTTCCTCGATTTTAAGGGAGAAGCTGCGGTTCTGCTCGCCAAGGCGATAGGCATCGCTGGAAGCGGCTTCGTTGGCGAGGCGCAGCGAGGTGTTCTTTTCCCGTTCCGTATCCAGTTCCTGGCGGACCTTGGCGTTTTCGGCGGCGTAGAGCGCACGCGCCATGTCCTTCTGGGCGCGCACTTCCTGCGGGCTGATGGGCATCGTCGCGCGTATGCGGTTTTCCGTATAGGCGACGATGCGGCGGTGGATCGCGGGTGCGATCAACAGGGCCAGCAGGGTTGCGGTGAGAAAACCCAATCCGAAGAGAATGGCATATTCGATCACGCGGGACAGTCTCCGAAACTCAGATACGCGCGCATTCGGAAAGAGGGGCGCGAAAGCACGTTACGCTATTATTGCAACCGTGGGGAGGGGTGTCGCACCGTCAAAACCGGCCCGTTATTTCCTCCCGCCCCGGCTTTAGTGAATCAGAAGGGGTTCCAGGTCGGCTGCTGGGTGAGCTTCAGGTAACCGACATTGATGCCGAGGCGCGCGCCGATGCCGGTGCGGATGGGGGCAAGCGTTACGTCGCTGCTCTTCAGATAGGTCATGCCGACGCCGGCGACGATGAAGGCGGAGCCGCTCACACCACCGTAACGGCGGTAAAGCGCATCGACGGAGGGCAGGTTGTAGACCAGCATCATGGCGCGGGTGCCCTGGCCGCCATAATCGAGGCCGAGGGAGGGGCCCTGCCAGAAGACGGGGTGCTGGCCGGCATTCTTGGTGTAAAGCGTGCCTTCGCCATAGGTGAGGCCCGCGACGAAGGCGCCGGAGCCTTCCTGGCCCAGAATGTAACCGTTTGGAAGACCGTATTGCTGGAAGGCGCGCTCCACCACCTTGGCAAGGCCGCCGGTGGTTTCACCGAAGAATCCGTGGCCTGCATCCACGACTTCCTGGAAAGAATATTGATCGCTGTTCTGGGCCGCGGCCGGTGCGACCCATATCAGGAGGCTCGCAAGGAGCGCGACAATCTTTCCCAGTCCGAGGCGTGCAATGGTGCGGGTTTTCGTAAGGCGCATCGTCATGTCCGTCCGTCTGTTTCGTTAGCGCATCGGTTCGAAAATCCGAATCGGTTTTCGAAAGGGCCGATGCCCAGAGTCAAAGTTCTACAGCATGTTTCGCGCATCCTTGCGGATACACGGGGCTCCAGTGTGGCCTGTTAAGGCATTTGGCATTTTGAAACCATCCTATTAACAATCGGTTTACCAAATATGGTGTCATTATGGCTTAACAATTTCCACACCGTCCGCGCCTCCCTTGCGCAGGAGAGAATTTTATGACCAGCAAACTCAATATCACGCTGTCCGGTCCCGATCTGGCGGCTCTTCTGTGCAGCCGTGTGTGCCATGATGTGATTTCTCCTGTCGGCGCCATCAATAACGGCCTCGAACTCCTGGACGAGGGCGGCACGGATGACGATGCGCTCGATCTCATCCGCACGTCAGCCCTTAACGCATCCGTGCGGCTGAAGTTCGCCCGCCTTGCTTTCGGCGCTTCCGGCTCCGCCGGCGCGTCCATCGACACCGGCGAGGCCGAAAAAGCCGCCCAGGATTTCGCCGCCGCTGAAAAGAAGGCGGAGGTGAGCTGGAACGGCCCGCGCGCCATCGTTGCGAAGAATCGTGTCAAACTTCTGCTCAATCTCTTCCTCGTGGCTTATGGCGCCATTCCGCGCGGCGGCAATGTGGATGTGCTGCTGGAAAGCCCCGACGGCGACGCCAGGTTCGAAATCACCGTCAAGGGCCGGATGATGCGCGTGCCGGCCAAGTTCGTGGAAATTTACGAGGGCAGGCTGGAAGAGGCGGTCGACGCCCATTCCGTTCAGCCCTATTACACGCTGCTTCTGGCCGAGGAGGCCAATATGGCGGTGGAATACAAGGTGCATGACGACCGCATCGTGTTTACCGCCAAGACGGTTGCCGAGTGACCGTTCAATCGCCGATCTGAATTTGTGAAAGGGCCGGGACCGCGTCTGCCGACGCGCCGGCCTTTTTTCGTTTTGGGGAGCACGTTCGTGGTTCGTCTGACAACAGCGCGTCTCATCCTTCGGCCACACGCCATCGCGGATGAAGCGCTTTATCGCGCCTTCTGGGGCGCGGATGTTCCGCAGATCGAAGGGGTCGTATCGATTGCGCCGCTGGACCCGGAACTCGCCTTCGCCCGGCTTTTGCGTTTTCTGGGCCATTGGTCCGCTTTCGGCTTCGGCCCCTTTGTGGTGGAAGAGCTTGCCACGGGGCGCATCGTGGGCGAGGTGGGCTTTGCCCATATGCGCCGTGGTAACGGTGAGGATTTCGACGGCGTGCCCGAGGCGATGTGGAAAATCGACGGGGCGCTGGTGGGCAAGGGTGTCGCGACAGAGGCGGTGGAGGCGGCGCTGCGATGGTTCGATGGTCGCGGGATTTCCCAGCGGACCGTCTGCATGATCAATCCGCTCAACAGCCCGTCGCTGGCCATAGCCGCCCGATTCGGTTTCCGGCCATTTCGCGATACGGCGTTCCGCGACAGCCCCGTTCGGCTTTTCGAGCGGATCGCGGATATCTAGAGCATTTCCAGTAAAAGTGCGAAGCGGTTTTACGTCCGGAAAATGCGTGAAAACAAAGAGGCAGAGCATTTCCAGTAAGAGTTCGACGCGGTTTTCTCCAGCACCCGGTGTTGCTGTCTCCAATCGCGTTTCAGGACGACCTGAAACCTGTTTGAGGTCTCGGCGGGCGGCGGATTGAACCAGGAGTTGGTCATATCAACTCCGGAGCATCCCATGCGCTATCTTCTTGCGGCGGTCATCGTCATTTTTTCCACTATCCAGTCCGCAACGGCGGAAAGCGGCATCGGTTTTAAACAGATCGAATTGCCGGATGAGGCCGGTTCGAGAACGCTAGCCGTTTCATTGTAGTACCCGGCCGCGCCGTCGGGCAAAAGCGAGATCGTCGGCGAAAATGCCGCCTTTTACGGCCTTAAGGTTCAACCGGGCGCTTCCCTTCTTGACGGTTCACGTCCTCTCATATTGCTGTCGCACGGTTTCGGCGGAAGCTGGCGCAATCTGAACTGGATTGCCGGTGAGCTTGTTCGGGAAGGTTATGTCGTGGCCGCCCCGGATCACGGCGGCGAATCGTTCACCGAAGAAAATGCGACCGAGATCGTTCCATTGTGGGAACGGCCGCGCGACATCAGCAGAACGCTGACCGCATTGCTCGGCGATGACCGATTCGCGGGCAGGATCGACGCGACGCGCATCGCCGTAATCGGCCATTCCCTTGGCGGCTGGACCGCAATGGAACTGGTTGGCGCGCGATACAGCGCCGATCTTGCCCTGAAGGATTGCAGCGGGGAGACGCGCCCGCCGCAATGCAAGGCTCCGCGGCTGCTCGCCAAAGTCGGGGTAGTCGGTGACGGCAAGGCCGATCCGCGTCTTTCGATGGATTTGAAGGATACCCGCATCCGCGCCGCCATCGCGCTGGATCTCGGGCCGGCCGCCGGTTTCCTGCCGGAGACGCTGCAAGCCGTCGGCGTGCCGGTTCTGGTTCTGGCCGCGGGTGTGGAGACACCAGAGATCGCCGCCATCAAGGCCGATTCCGACTATATTGCCCGGCATCTGCCAAAGGCGACGACCGTTTATCGGGAAATACCGGATGCCAGCCATTTCAGCTTCATGCAGATTTGCAGGCCGAACGGCGAAAAGATCGTGGAGGAGCTTTCACCGGGCGAAGGTTTCGTCTGCCGGGATGGCGGCGGCAGGGACCGCGCGGCCATCCATGCGCAGATCGCGCAGGCGATCCTCGGCTTTCTGAAAGCGGAAATGCGCTAAGTCGGGTTTTCCGGACGCCTCGTGGCCGGATGGTCCTGAGGCGTCCCTTTTTTCAAACGGCACTTACCGGATGGTGCCGATAAACGAGATCTTCGGGATCGGAACGGGGCGCTGCCGGGTCGAGCCTGCCGCCGATTCGTTCGGCGACGGCCGCGGATTTGCGGTTCTGCGGCGAGACGTAGCTGACAAGCGTGGGCAGGTTCAGGGTCTTGAAGGCCCAGTCGCGCAGTGCCGAGGCGGCTTCCGCCGCATAGCCGCGCCCTTCGTGGCCGTCGTAAAGCAGCCAGCCCAGTTCCTTTTCCGGAAACAGCGGACCGTGATTGATGCCGACCTGGCCGACACATTGTCCCGTTTCGCCAAGCTCGATCATCAGTGCGCCATGGCCGAAAAAGCACCAGTTGGCCTGATCGTGGCAGAACACGCCCCATGTCGAGGGCAGGTCGTAAGGCCCGCCGACACCGATGGAGCGTGGCGACGCCATGAAGTCTCGATAGGCGGGAAAGTCTGTGATCATCAGCGGGCGCAGCGTCAGGCGTTCGGTCTTGAGGGTAGGGGTAGGGTGGTTCATGTGCCGTTATCCTTTTGCGGCGCGTAGCCTAGCTCTTCTTCCCTCATTCCTGTGCCTGTCACAGGAATCTAGCCAGCCCAAGTCCTTGGGCTGAAAAGAGTCTCTCGCTGCGCAGACGCGCATCGGCTGGATTCCTGTGACAAGCACAGGAATGAGGGAGTATCCATGCGCCGGAATATGATCGTGTGTCGTGATATGCCAATGACACCGTTACCTGCGACCTTGAAATCGCAACAAAAAACCCGCCGTTTCCAGCGGGTCTTTTAAAAACTGTCCTGTTCCGGAATGGATCAGGCGGTTTCGAGGAATTCCGTCGCGCCATCCGGCTCGCGCAGAACATAGCCGCGGCCCCAGACGGTTTCGATGTAGTTTGCGCCGCCGGCGGCGTTTGCGAGCTTCTTGCGCAGCTTGCAGATGAAGACGTCGATGATCTTCAGTTCCGGCTCGTCCATGCCGCCATAGAGGTGGTTCAGGAACATTTCCTTGGTCAGCGTCGTGCCCTTGCGCAGCGAAAGCAGCTCGAGCATCTGATATTCCTTGCCGGTCAGGTGAACGCGTTGGCCGCCCACTTCAACCGTCTTGGCATCGAGATTGACGATAAGCTCGCCGGTGGCGATGACCGACTGTGCATGGCCCTTGGACCGGCGGACGATGGCGTGAATGCGGGCAACAAGCTCGTCCTTGTGGAACGGCTTCGTCATGTAATCGTCTGCGCCGAAGCCGAGGCCGCGAACCTTGTCCTCGATGCCGGCCATGCCGGACAGGATGAGGATCGGCGTCTTGACCTTGGAGAGGCGAAGCGTTCTCAGAACCTCGTAACCCGACATGTCGGGCAGGTTGAGGTCGAGAAGAATAATGTCGTAATCATAGAGCTTGCCGAGGTCCACGCCTTCCTCACCGAGGTCGGTCGTGTAGACGTTAAAGCTCTCCGACTTGAGCATCAGTTCAATGCTCTGCGCTGTCGCGCTGTCGTCTTCAATAAGTAGAACCCGCATAATTATCCCCTTTGCCGCCCGCGAACCGGTAAATCATTGCCTCGCGCGATGCGGATCCAGACGTTGCCTGATTTGCAGGCTGCCACCAAATGGTTAACAAATTCTAATTGCCTTTGGCAAGGTGTATCGAATTTATTAAGCAAAGTAGGCATTTCGCTGTTTTTGCACGTGAATCCACCATCGCCAAAATTGAAGCTTAACGTGAGGAAATCCCGTTAAGTGATTCAATCGACTCTTACATCGTCGGGTCCATTTTTTTGGACCTGGCATTTACCGACCCTTAAATGATCGTCGTTATCATTAACGATGCCCGTAAACGAAAGGTTAACGACGGCGGTTTTTTATTAACGTCGGGTAACTTTTGGGAATCATTCCGGGACAGGGGTCAACCCTTACGGAAAAACGGGCGGGTTAAACGGGCCGATCAGGGTGGCATAGTGCCTTTTTGATCCGGGTCTCGCTATCCATGGAGTATTGCGTATGAAGTCGCGTGACAGCCTGGTTCGCCTGAAGGAATTTCAGGTCAATGAAAAACGCCGGCAGCTTAACCAGCTGCAGCAGATGATGTCCGAGTTCGAGCGGATGGCAAAGGAACTGGTGCATCAGATATCTCTGGAAGAAAGCAAGTCGGGCATTACCGATCCGACACATTTCGCCTATCCGACCTTCGCCAAGGCCGCGCGCCAGCGGGCGGATAATCTTCAGGTCTCGATTCGTGAGCTGAAGGCCCAGCAGGAAGCTGCCGAAGCTTCGCTGGAAGAGGTGCAGGCCGAATATGAAAAGGCCGCCGCACTGGAAAACCGCGACGGAGCCATCCGCGCCCGCGCCTGACCTATAGGCGCAGGAATTTACGAAGATCGTCCTCATTGACGGCTGCCGGTGGATCAGGAGGCGGCTTTCAATGACGGGACGCCATGCATTTTTTCGAAAGGCCGCTCCTTCAGGGCGGCCTTTTGTTTCGCGGCATAGCCGGTGTTTCCCGCCGGGATGGTCAGGCCTGATTTCGATTGTCCGGAGGTGGGGAAAGGCGTATTTTACGGAGGTTCCGACCGTGAGCCGGAGGCTTTTACGCGCACGCGCCCCGTGCGGGTGCGGGCGGCACTTGCAGGGAGGAAAAAATGGCCCGCCAATATATCGATTGCCGCGAATTCCCCAGTGACAGCAGATGCACCGTCGCCATCTCCGCCGATTCTCCGGAGGAACTTATGGAAGCGGCCGTGCAACACGCCGTGGCCGTGCACGGCGCAAAGGATACGCTTGAATTCCGTGAAGAAGTCCGCCGGAGCATGCATGCCGGGACGCCGCCGTTGAAGGTGGCGTGATTGCTGGCACACCCGAATATCTCCGCCGTCATGCCGGACTTGATCCGGCATCCAGTCGGCGCGCGTCTGCGCGACGAGAAGAGTCTTTTCAGCTCAATGACTTGAGCTTGCTGGACCCCGGCTCAAGGCCGGGGTGACGGCGTGTGGATGCTCCGTTTTGGCCAAAACATCCGTCGATACGTAGATAACTGACATAACGCTCGTTATGTCTGCCCATTTACCCCTGAATAACATCCGCCCATTCGGCATGGCGCAATGTCTGGGCCTTGAAGAACGGGCAGAGCGGAATGATTTTCCAGCCGCCCTTGCGGGCTTCATCGATCGCATGCGCGGCAAGCGCCTGGCCGACGCCTTTGCCGCGCAGCGCATCGGGCACGCCGGTATGATCGATGATGATGAGGGAAGGGGAGGTGCGCGAATAGGTCATCTCCGCCTTGTGGCCGTCGATGGTCGCCGAATATTCGCCGTGCGATCCGGTTTCGGTTGTCTTGATCTCCATGATGAGCGCCTTCCACATTGCTGTTGGTTGTCGGCACTGTAACGGCTTGCATCCGAATTGAAACAGCGGGATAGCGAACGCAGCGGACACAAACCGGCGACAATCGCCGGCTTTGTGGGGCAGTCTTCAGGGGAATCCGCAATCGAACCGAAAACCCCGTCGATAATCCGGCGGGGCGTTCTGGAAACTCGGTCTGGGCGCGTTTTTGCGCCGGCGCACTGTTTTAGTGGCGATATTGCTGAATGCGCGTGGTGCGCAGGCCGGCAAGGCCATGATCGGCAATCGAGGACTGCCAGGACAGGAATTCTTCGACGGTGAGCGTATAACGCTCGCAGGCTTCCTCGAGGCTCAACAGTCCACCGCGTACCGCTGCAACCACCTCCGCCTTTCTGCGAATGACCCAGCGACGGGTATTGGCAGGCGGAAGATCCGCGATCGTCAGAGGGCTGCCATCGGGGCCGATGACATATTTAACTCGTGGGCGTATCATTTCGGTCATTGGACACTCTATACAAACTCAAGACCATATGACGGGAACTCTATCCCGGTACCTTTAAAAATTGCCTAAGCAGCTCGTGACAATTTATTAAGAATTTGAACGGTTTCGCCTGATTTGTTCGAGTCGCCTTATTTTGCCGGGAAAAAATTTTTCCAAAAATCGCAATTTTTCTCTCTCATCGGTTGTTTCCGTCAGAGTGCCGCAAGCGAAAGGCACGTTTTCCCGCCGCCCTGGGTAAATTCCGCCGTTCCCTCATGCTGCAGCCGCAGGCAGTCGCCGGCATCGAGGGAAAGGATGGAGGTTGCCGACTGCGATGTGCCTGATGTGGATGCATTGCCGGCGATACCGAAGCTGGCCGCCGCGCCATTGATGAAAAGCGTCACCCGGTGGCCGGAAGAGGAGACCACGGCGAGCATCAGGGCCGCCAGATAAGGGCCCTTTGCCGGCACCACGAGTTCACGCCCGCCGCCGCTCACCGCATCGCCGAGCGCAAAGCCGCCCTCGGCGATGGAGAGCAGGGAAAAACCTGCCGCCGCGCCATTGGCGGGTTTCGTCGTGCCCGCCGGCAGGCCGGCGACGGCGAGCGGGCGGTTCGGCATCGAGACCCGGCCGTCGCCGCTGCATAGAAGTGCGGTGTGCCATGAGGCGCCATCCTTGCTGGTCTTGATCGAAAACCCGTCAGTGCCGGCAAGGCCCATTTCCGCCCGGCCGCTCCAGCCGGACTGGAACAGCAGCGAGGCGGTATCGCCCTTGCCCGCCTTGTTGATCGTCATGCGGTGGCTGCCACCTTCTTCGGCGTGGGTGAAGAGGCTGGCGGGGGCGGTGAGCGCCAGCCGGTTGGTGGCGTCGGCCTCCGTGCCGATGCCCAGCCTTTCCAGCCGGCCGGCGGCCGGCAGCGGCATGTCGCGCCAGTTGCCGTCGCGCAGGATGCGATATTTGCTCTCGGCCGCAAACCATGCCGTCCAGCCGGGCTGCGGCGTGATCGAGAGCCAGGCGCCATCCTGCCGAAAGGCGAGCCTGCCGCCCTTGCCGGCCCAGTCGCCCGTGGCATCGGCGGAGAGGAGGAAACAATCCCCTTCCGCTGGGTTATCGGGCGGCGCGGTGACGATGGCCTTGATGACCAGTTGCACGATCGCATCCAGCCTTTGCAGGGCTTCGTTATGGGTGACGTGTTTCTGTGCCTGCGAGGGGAGGATATAGGGAAGCCGAAGTCTCGCCGTCTGTTCCGTCATGATGTGCCTTCCGCGCTGCGGTGTTTCGTTGCGGGGCATTGTGGGGTGGTGACGTGGGGTGGGGATGAGTGGGGATGGGATTTTTTTTGGGCCTTGGTGTGTGTGGCTTCACCCCCCTCTGCCCTGCCGGGCATCTCCCCCTCAAGGGGGGAGATCGACTCGCGGGCGCGTTTCGCCCATCTCAACGTTTGCGAATGAAGTGGCGGTAGCGCTTCCTGCCGATCTCCCCCCTTGAGGGGGAGATGCCCGGCAGGGCAGAGGGGGGTGAAGTGGCATACGCCGAAGCTCACCAATGGCCGCAGCAAACGCCGAGCGCCTGTTACCCCGCGTGTTCCACCGCCATCGCCCCTTCCGCAATGAAATCCGGATTGGCCAGCGCATCCTCGCCATCACCCCTCACCGCATATGCAAGCGGCCTGCCCTCGCAATCGAGCGTCCTGCCGCCCGCAGCGCGCAGCACGGCGTCGCCGGCGGCCGTGTCCCACATCATGGTGCGGCTGAAGCGGGGGTAAATATCGGCGGCGCCCTCGGCCAGCATGCAGAATTTCAGCGAGGAGCCGACGGAAATGCAGTCCTTCAGCCCGTGTTCGGCCACGAAGGCTTCCGTTTTCGCCGTGCAATGCGAGCGGCTGATCAGCGCCACGGGGGAAGCGCCGCGCTGGCGCGCGCGGATGGGGTGGCGCGACAGGATGGCGCCTTCGCCGGAAATGGCGAGCTTTTCGGCGGCGTTGTCCTCGCCCGTCCATGCCTGCCCGCGGCAGGGGGCGTAAACCACGCCGGCCACCGGAACGCCGTTGCGGATGAGCGCGATGTTGACGGTGAAATCGTCCTTGCCCGAAATGAATTCCTTGGTGCCATCCAGCGGGTCGACGAGGAAGAATTCCGCGCCGGTTTCCGGCAGGATGCCGCTCGATACCGCCTCTTCGGCAACCACGGGGATATCGGGAAAATGGGCGGCCAGCGCCGCAAGAATGATCGCCTCGGCGCGCTGATCGGCCTCGGTCACCGGCGAGCAGTCGTCCTTATACGACACATGCGGGCCGGCACGGTGGACCGCCATGATGGCCTGCCCGGCGTCCAGCGCCGCTTTCGTCAATATGTCGATCATCTCTTTGCCAATTGATCCCGTCTGCGGGATATCGCCGTTCCGATCTTCGCTACTCCTTTGCCCGCTGCCCGTCAAATAATGGCGTCGGACAATGCTGAAATAAGCATCCGGCCGTCATTTTTTCAGCACTTCCTGCCAAAATCATGGCTCTTTTGACCGGGAAAGCGGCAGTCCATGTGGAAATTCCAAATTTTGTGCAGGATCGCCCGTTTTTGACTTCACATTTTTAACGAACACGATATGCATTTTGGGGGTGGGGGTCTGCCTGCAAGGGCGCCCCTATAATTAACATAACGAGGCGTGGCCCATTTGAGGTCGTGCCCGGGGGAAAGACATGGAGTATTTTATCCAGCAGCTCATAAACGGGCTGACTCTTGGATCGATCTACGGCCTCATCGCTATCGGCTATACGATGGTTTACGGCATCATCGGCATGATCAACTTCGCCCATGGCGATATTTTCATGCTCGGCGGCTTCGCCGCGCTGATCGTTTTCCTGATCGTGACATCCTTTGTCGCCGGCATTCCGGTGGCGCTTCTTCTGCTTCTGATGATGGTCGTCGCCATGCTGATGACCGGCCTGTGGAACTGGGTGATCGAACGCGTCGCCTATCGCCCGCTCAGAGGCTCCTTCCGTCTTGCGCCGCTGATCACGGCCATCGGCATGTCGATCGCGCTGTCCAACTTCATCCAGGTGACGCAGGGTCCGCGCAACAAGCCGATCCCGTCGCTGGTGACGGAAAGCTATCATTTCGGCGCCATTACCGTGTCGCTGAAGCAGCTCATCATCATGGTCGTTACCTCGGTGCTGCTCTTCGCCTTCTGGTATATCGTCAACAAGACTCCGCTCGGCCGGGCGCAGCGCGCCACCGAACAGGATCGCAAGATGGCGGCACTGCTCGGCGTCGATGTCGACAAGACGATCTCCATCACCTTCATCATGGGTGCGGCGCTCGCCGCTGTCGCGGGCACCATGTATCTCATGTATTACGGCGTTGCCTCGTTCAGCGATGGCTTCATTCCCGGCGTCAAGGCGTTTACGGCGGCCGTTCTCGGCGGCATCGGCTCGCTTCCGGGCGCTGTTCTCGGCGGTCTGCTGATCGGCCTCATCGAATCGCTGTGGTCGGCCTATTTCTCCATCGCCTACAAGGATGTCGCGGCATTCGGCATCCTGGCTTTCGTGCTGATCTTCAAGCCGACCGGTATTCTCGGTCGTCCGGAAGTCGAGAAGGTGTGATCCCATGACCAATATCGCTTCCGACAACGCTGCTTCCAGCCCGAGCCTGATGGCGACGGCTGTGAAGGAGGGCCTGATTGCGGGCCTCATCTCGTTCGGCATGTTCATTCTTTATGTCGGCATCGTCACCTATCAGGATATCAACAACCAGCTGATCTGGGGCACCCGCTGGGGGCTTCTGGCGGTCTTCGTCGGCATTGCCGCTGTCGGCCGTTTCCTCGTCGTCGGCTTCATCAAGCCGTCGCTGGATCGTCGCAAGCTGGCCAAGGCCAAGAGCGGCGTGCTGGAGATTTCCGAAGAGAAGGGCTTTTTCCACAAGCACTTCCTGAAGCTGGCGCTGGTCCTGCTGCTGCTTTATCCCGTTATCGCCGTGCAATTGTTCGGCTTTCAGGGTTCGCTGAAATTCGTCGACAATTTCGGCATCCAGATCCTGATCTATGTGATGCTGGCCTGGGGCCTCAACATCGTCGTCGGGCTGGCCGGCCTGCTCGATCTCGGTTACGTGGCCTTTTATGCGGTCGGCGCCTATTCCTATGCGCTGCTCTCCAGCCATTTCGGCCTGTCCTTCTGGGTGCTCCTGCCGGTCGCCGGCATTCTCGCGGGCTTCTGGGGCATCATCCTCGGTTTCCCGGTTCTTCGTCTTCGCGGCGACTATCTGGCGATCGTGACGCTCGCCTTCGGTGAAATCATCCGCCTCGTGCTTTTGAACTGGACGGATGTGACCAAGGGCACCTTCGGTATTTCGGGCATCGCCAAGGCGTCCGTCTTCGGCATCTGGTCCTTCGATGTGGGCGCGTCGAACAATTTCGCCAAGGCCTTCGGCCTGTCGATGTCGTCGGCCTATTACAAGATCTTCCTGTTCTACGTGATCCTGCTGCTTTGCATGCTGACGGCCTATGTGACCATCCGCCTGCGCCGCATGCCAATCGGCCGTGCCTGGGAAGCGCTGCGCGAGGACGAGATCGCCTGCCGTTCGCTCGGTATCGATACCGTCATCACCAAGCTCACCGCCTTTGCGACGGGTGCGATGTTCGGCGGTTTCGCCGGCTCCTTCTTCGCCGCGCGTCAGGGGTTCGTTTCGCCGGAAAGCTTCGTCTTCCTCGAATCCGCCGTCATTCTCGCCATCGTCGTTCTCGGCGGCATGGGCTCGCTGACGGGTATCGCCATTGCGGCGCTGGTCATGGTCGGCGGCACCGAGCTTCTGCGCGAAATGGAGTTCCTGAAGCATGTCTTCGGGCCCGATTTCACGCCGGAACTGTATCGTATGCTGCTCTTCGGGCTTGCCATGGTCATCGTCATGCTGTTCAAGCCGCGCGGCTTCGTCGGCTCGCGTGAACCCACGGCTTTCCTTAAAGAACGCAAGGCCGTCTCCGGCAGCTTTACCAAGGAAGGTCACGGTTGATGGCTTCCGGAACAACTACAATGACACCCAATACGACTGGCGACACGATCCTCAAGGTCGAACATCTCTCGATGCGCTTTGGCGGCCTGATGGCCATCAACGACTTCTCCTTCGAGGCGAAGCGCGGCGAGATCACCGCGTTGATCGGCCCGAACGGTGCGGGCAAGACCACGGTCTTCAACTGCATTACGGGCTTCTACAAGCCGACCATGGGCATGATCACCATGCGCCAGCAAAGCGGCGAGGCGCATCTTCTCGAGCGCCTGCCGGATTTCGAAATCACCAAGAAGGCCAAGGTGGCGCGCACCTTCCAGAACATCCGCCTGTTTTCGGGGTTGACGGTTCTGGAAAACCTGCTGGTGGCGCAGCACAATGCGCTGATGAAGGCCTCGGGTTACACGATCCTCGGACTTCTCGGTCTGCCCGCTTACCGCCGGGCGGTGGATGCCTCTATCGAAAAGGCCAAATACTGGCTGGACAAGGCCGATCTGATCGACCGCGCCGACGATCCGGCGGGCGACCTTCCCTATGGTGCGCAGCGCCGTCTGGAAATCGCCCGCGCCATGTGCACGGGGCCGGAGCTTTTGTGCCTCGACGAGCCGGCCGCCGGCCTCAACCCGAAGGAATCGCTGGCGCTCAACGCGCTTCTGCGCGGCATTCGCGACGAGGGCACGTCGCTGCTCCTCATCGAGCACGACATGTCCGTGGTGATGCAGATTTCCGACCATGTGGTGGTTCTGGAATATGGCCAGAAGATTTCCGACGGCACGCCGGACCATGTGAAGAACGACCCGAAGGTCATCGCCGCCTATCTGGGTGTCGAGGATGATGAAGTGGAAGACGTGATTGCGGAAGAACTCGACGGAGGAGCGGCCTGATGTCCGGTGAACCGCTTCTGAAAGTCCAGGGTGTCGAAACCTATTACGGCAATATCCGTGCTCTGGCCGGTGTCGATGTCGAGGTCAAAAAGGGTGAGATCGTCAGTCTGATCGGCGCCAACGGCGCCGGCAAGTCGACGCTGATGATGACCATCTGCGGCAGTCCGCAGGCGCGCGCCGGCCAGGTGATCTTCGACGGCGAGGATATTACCCATCTGCCGACCCATCTGATCGCGCGCAAGCGCATTGCCCAGTCGCCCGAAGGCCGCCGGATTTTCCCGCGCATGACGGTGCTGGAAAACCTGCAGATGGGCGCCAATCTCGATAACCTGAAATATTTCAAGGAAGACGTCGAGAAGATCTTCGTGATGTTCCCGCGCCTGAAGGAGCGCCAGAGCCAGCGCGGCGGCACGC
The DNA here is from genome assembly GCF_006970545.1 of Agrobacterium sp. T29. NCBI lineage: Bacteria > Pseudomonadati > Pseudomonadota > Alphaproteobacteria > Hyphomicrobiales > Rhizobiaceae > Agrobacterium > Agrobacterium sp. T29. The sequence goes on along the minus strand of NZ_CP040640.1, from coordinate 2,173,975 downwards.
TTTCCGGCGGCGAGCAGCAGATGCTCTCCATCGGCCGCGCGCTGATGGCGCGGCCGAAGCTCCTGCTGCTGGACGAGCCGTCGCTCGGTCTCGCACCCTTGATCGTCAAGGGCATTTTCGAGGCGATCAAGAAACTCAACCAGGAAGAGGGGCTGACCGTCTTCCTCGTGGAGCAGAACGCCTTTGCCGCGCTCAAGCTTTCCGACCGCGCCTATGTGATGGTCAACGGCAAGGTGACGATGAGCGGTTCGGGCAGAGAACTGCTTGCCGATCCGCAGGTGCGCGCCGCCTATCTCGAAGGCGGACGGCACTGAAAGATTTTACTTGCGCCGGAAATTTTGCGGCGCAAGACTGCAAACGGCGGCCTGTCGTCCTTTCGGCCAAACCTTAAGGAACCATGGCGGGGTGCAAACAATAAAATGCCCGGCGGGAAAACGACGGGACGACAGACAAGGCAGGGTCAGGGCGTTTCAGCCCGGCACTGATGGGGAAAGAGATGCAGGGCCTTTTTTTCGAAACGGATAACGGCGTGCGGTATGTTCTGCGCGCGCTGGTTGTTCTTCTGGGTTTCTGGACGGCATGGCGCACGGGCAAGTCCGTGGCCGATGGCTGGGGCGGTTATACGCGGGTGGTGATCTATACGCTCGCTCTGGGTGTGGTGATGCGGTTTCTGCATCACGCGCTGTTCAACGGGCCGTTCATCAACGGCTTCTATTACGTGTTTGACGTCGTTCTTCTTCTGGTTTTTTCCAGCGTCGGTTTCCGCACGCGCCGGACGAGCCAGATGGTCAATAACTACTATTGGCTTTACGACCGGACATCGGCATTTTCCTACAAGAAGAAAGATTGACAGGCGGATTTTTCCGGCTGCACAATGCTCGTCAGAGTGGAACAGTTTCCTGTTCAGTGAAGGTGGGTACTGAACAGGTCCTTGCAATCAACCCATCCAAAGGAACTGGGAGTAAAGTAATGAAGAAGTCTCTTCTTTCCGCTGTTGCGCTGACCGCCATGGTCGCGTTTGGCGGTTCGGCCTGGGCCGATGTCGTGATCGCTGTCGGCGCACCGCTGACCGGCCCGAACGCTGCTTTCGGCGCTCAGATCCAGAAGGGTGCCGAACAGGCCGCGAAAGACATCAATGCCGCCGGCGGCATCAATGGCGAGCAGATCAAGATCGTGCTGGGCGACGACGTATCCGACCCCAAGCAGGGTATTTCGGTTGCCAACAAGTTCGTCGCTGACGGCGTGAAATTCGTTGTCGGTCACTTCAACTCCGGCGTTTCCATTCCGGCTTCCGAAGTTTACGCTGAAAACGGCATTCTCGAAATCACACCCGCCGCAACCAACCCGGTCTTCACCGAGCGCGGCCTGTGGAACACGTTCCGTACCTGCGGCCGTGACGACCAGCAGGGCGGCATTGCCGGCAAGTACCTGGCCGATCATTTCAAGGACGCCAAGGTCGCCATCATTCACGACAAGACGCCTTACGGTCAGGGCCTTGCCGATGAAACCAAGAAGGCTGCCAATGCCGCCGGCGTGACGGAAGTCATGTATGAAGGCGTCAACGTCGGCGACAAGGACTTCTCCGCGCTGATCTCCAAGATGAAGGAAGCCGGCGTTTCCATCATCTACTGGGGCGGCCTGCACACCGAAGCCGGCCTCATCATCCGTCAGGCGGCTGACCAGGGCCTGAAGGCCAAGCTCGTTTCGGGCGACGGTATCGTCTCGAACGAACTTGCTTCCATCGCCGGCGACGCCGTCGAAGGCACGCTCAACACCTTCGGTCCCGATCCGACGCTGCGCCCGGAAAACAAGGAACTGGTAGAGAAGTTCAAGGCCGCCGGCTTCAACCCGGAAGCCTACACGCTCTACTCCTATGCCGCGATGCAGGCGATTGCCGGTGCGGCGAAGGCCGCCGGTTCCGTGGAGCCGGAAAAGGTTGCCGAGGCCCTGAAGTCCGGCACCTTCCCGACCGCGCTCGGCGAGATTTCCTTCGACGAGAAGGGTGACCCGAAGCTTCCCGGCTACGTCATGTACGAATGGAAGAAGGGTCCGGACGGCAAGTTCACCTACATCCAGCAGGGCAGCTAAGCCCTTCTGCGACACCCTATCGAAGCCCGGCAGCGATGCCGGGCTTTTTGTTTGCGGTCTCGGCCACACTAGGGACAACAAGGCAGGAAACTAATCCTCTCGGGAACTGCAATGAGGGATGGCAATGACGACAAAACGAGCCGTGTCGCTCTTCCTTGTTCTCGCCGTGCTGGCGACGGCGCTTGTCGGCCTGCATTTCTTCAGCAAATCCCGGACGACGCAATTATTCGGCGGCATCATCGCAAGGGTTGAAACAGCGAGGCCGATGGTGGCGCTGACTTTCGACGACGGGCCGTCGGTGCGTTTCACCCCTGATGTCCTGGCGATCCTGAGGGAGCGCGGGGTAAAAGCGACTTTCTTTTTGACCGGTCAGGAGACCGAAGAAAATCTGCCGCAGGCGCGCATGATCGTTAGCGACGGGCATCAGATCGGCAACCATAGTTACACGCATTCCAACATGATGCTGATGGGGCCGGCGCGGATCGGGGACGAGATCGAGCGCACCGATGCGGCCATTCGGACTGCGGGTTATGAAGGCGAGATCATGTTCCGCCCGCCCTATGGCAAGAAGCTGCTCACCTTGCCCTGGTATCTTTCCCGGCATGACCGGAAAACCATCATGTGGGATGTCGAGCCGGAATCCTTTCCCGATGTCGCCGAGGATGCGGGCGCCTTCGCCAGACACGTCATCGAGCAGACCGGAAACGGCTCCATTATCATCATGCATGTCATGTATCGAAGCCGCAAGATATCCCGGCAGGCTTTGCCCTTGATCATAGACGGTCTGCGTCAACGCGGGTTTGAGTTTGTCACCGTCTCGCAATTGCTCGAAAATCGCTGAAGCCCATTCTCCTGCCAGAGCGCCTCAGTCGATCCGCGTCAGAATAAAGTCCGCACGTTCCCCTATGCCGGATTTCGGAAGCACGGAAATATCGTAGCCAAGCTCGTCATAGTCGCGGAGCAAACGCTCATATTCCTCGACCGCCGCATCGAAGCCATGCTTGCGCTCGCTGTCGCCCCTGTAGATTTCCGGCCATGGCGGGGTGAGGAAGACCAGACGATTATAGCGGTGTGCAACCCGCAGCGTCTCGATGAAGGCATCGCCGCTTACATGGCGAAGCGCTGAGGCGGCGTCGATCAGGCCGCGATCGAAGAAGACCGGGCCTTCCGGAGGGGCTTTTTGCCGGTCTTCGAGCGCCATGGCGATGGCGCGGCGGGCGAAGGCTTCGATGTCGATCCACGGCAGGGCCGTGCCGCCATTGCGGGTTTCTTCGATGACGATGCGGCGGCCGGGCTCTTCCACGGTGGCGAAACCGCGTTGGGCAAGCTCGGCGAGAAGCGTGGATTTTCCGCCGCCGGAGCAGCCGGAAAGGATGATGAAACGGTCCATTGGATTTCTATCCTGTGACAGGGTTCAGGTGGTTCGAACGGTGATTTTTGGGTGGGGGTTGCCACTTGTTTCTTCTCCCCGAGGGGGAGAAGGTGGCCCGGAGGGTCGGATGAGGGGGCAACGTTGCCGGATTTCGGGGAGCTTGCCCCCTTGTAACTTGATTTCGCCGCGCTGTGATAATCTCGCTGCTGCGGTGGCGGATGGAAGACCGATCCCCCCTGGGGACATTGATCCCGTGGATGAGCCCGGGTCTCCCTCCGCTTTTTCATCGAACCCGAACAGTCGCCGGGGCCGCTTGCGTGTGCGAAGCCCGATTAGGCAAGGATGGGATAAGATGGATAATAGTGTTGGCATCGACGTTTCCAAGGACCGTCTGGATGTGGCGTTCGCAGCATCGGGCACGGTGTTCTTCGTCGAGAACAGCCATGCCGGGATCGACGATCTGGTAGAGCGTCTCAAAGAGGTGCATGCCGATATCGTGGCACTGGAAGCCACAGGCGGCTTCGAGACGCTGGCCGTGGCACGGCTTTCGGCGGCAGGATTTGCGGTGATCGTGGTCAATCCGGCGCAGGTGCGCGCCTATGCCAATGCCATCGGTCGCCGGGCCAAGACCGACGCGGTCGATGCGGCGGTGATTGCCGCTTTCGTGTCTGCCACCAAGCCACAAATCCGGCCTCTGCGTGATCAGCAAACCCAGCTTTTATCGGCACTTGTCGAGCGCAGGCGGCAGATCGTGCAGATGATCGTGGCCGAAGAGAACCGGTTACGCATGGCGCTGGAGAAATCGACCCGCAAAAGCATTCAGCGCCTGCTTGCCGCCCTGCGCCGGGAGGTGGACAGCATCGATGCGGAAATGGACGATCACATCCGCAAATCCCCCGTGTGGCGGGTGCGCGAGGCGCTGCTGACCTCCGTGCCTGGTGTGGGGCCTGCAACGGCGCGCACGCTTCTTGCCGAGATGCCGGAACTGGGCAGTCTCGACCGGCGTCAAATCGCCTCGCTGGCGGGCCTTGCTCCCTGGACCCGGCAATCGGGCAAATGGAAGGGCAAAAGCTTCATCGGTGGCGGAAGGGGCAAGGTCCGGGCGGTGTTGTTTATGGCAGCGCTGGTGGCGGCACGGCACAATCCAGTCCTCAAGGCCTTTCGCGATCGTCTCGTGCAAGCCGGAAAGCCGAAAATCCTCGCTACCGTCGCAACCATGCGAAAGCTTCTGACAATGCTCAACGCCATCATCAGAGACAACAAACCATGGCAAAACGCTTGACATCAAAGACAGTCGCTCATCCCGCTGCCGCGGACTTCTCCCCCTCGGGGAGAAGAAACAAGCCGCAACCGCCCGGCCAATAAGCGGGTGGTGTGTACTCAAGCGGACAATATATGCTGGACGAACCTTAGCATATTAACGGCAATCGTCACCCCTGATGCAATATATGCGCCGCCTTCACGGCCGCCGATGCCCGGTTTTCCACCCCGAGCTTCACATAGATCTGCTCCAGATGCTTGTTCACCGTTCTTGCGGAAAGGCCGAGGATATCGCCGATATCGCGATTGGATTTGCCCCTGGCGATCCACAGCAACACTTCCGATTCCCGGGCGGTGAGGGAAAAATGTTCGCGCAGCAGGTGGTCGCCGGATTTCTCATTGGCGGCCGTGAGGCGGAAAAGGAATTCATCCGGCCCCATGGCGCCGAGGAAAGACAGTTGCAGGGCGGGCCGCCCGGCCTCGGTGATCGTCAACGGCACGTCGCGGCTGGTTTCCGCCGCCGCCCGTTCGGCGAGCCAGCGGCCAATATGGCTGGTGACGATTTCCATGCCGTCGTCGCGGCCGGTGGCGGCGTTGACGAGGCGCGTCGCCTGCGGCGTCGACCAGTGGATGGCGCCATTGGCGCGCACGGCAAGCAGGTGGCGGCCAGCGGCATCGAGCGCGACGCGGGCGCTTTGCGCCGAGCGGGCATTGGAAAGGTGCACGCGGATGCGGGCGCGCAGCTCGTCGATGTTGATCGGCTTGGTCAGATAATCGACACCGCCGGATTCGAGCGCCCGCACCACATGTTCGGTCTCGGTCAGCCCGGTCATGAAGATGACAGGCACCTGCGCCACCGCCGCATTGGCCTTCAGGCGGCGGCAGGTCTCGAAACCGTCCATGGCCGGCATGACGGCGTCGAGCAGGATGATATCGGGCGTGATGCGTTCGGCAATGTTGAGCGCGGCCTGGCCGGAGGTGGCGATGAGGGCGGAAAAGCCTGACTGTTCCAGTGCATCGGTGAGGAACCCCAGTGCTTCCGGGCTGTCATCCACCAGCAATACGATGTCTCTCGGGGCTGCCGCCGCCTGACCGCTCATGCCTTGCCGTCTCCCGTGTCGCTATCCGCAAACCGTTTGAGAAAATGCGCGTAACCGGCCAGATCGAAGGCCTGCACATAGGTGCCGAGCTCCTGCGTGAAGGGCAGGTTTTCCGTGTTGCGGGCAAGATCGGCGAGTTTCGCCTCGATGCCGCGTATGTAGCCTATTTCGCCGAGCCGCTGCAAATCCTGAATGTGAATTGCGCCGGGATGGACGATCTGCGCCACCGGCGGCGGCGATGGCGCGGGCGGCATATCCGCCTCGTAGATCCATTTCAGGCCGAGATGCACGGCAAGCCTGTCGCAAAGCTGGCGGATATCGACGGGCTTGGCGATGGCGTCATTGTGGTTGTCTTCTCCAGCACCCGCCACGGTCCCGTCGCCGATATTGGCCGAGAGCATGATGAGCGGGGCGGTCTGGCCGGCTTCACGCAGTTTCGTCACAAGCTGCCAGCCGGTCATGCCGGGCATGGAAATATCGATGAGGAAGAGATCGGGCTTCACGCCTTCGATGAGCGTCAGGCATTCCGGCCCGCTTTGCGCCGTCAGCACCACGAAATCCAGCGGCGAGAGCACCTGCCGCATCAGCTCGCGATGATCCTCATTGTCATCGACCACGACGATGGTGCGGCGCGGCCCGGAATAGGAGCGGATGGTTTTTTCCGCCGCCGGCGCCGTGCTTGGCCGGTGCACGGCAGAGAGCATGAGGCGCACACGGAAGGTGGAGCCTTCATCCTTTGTGCTGGAAACGGAAATTTCGCCGCCGAGCGTGTTGGTAAGGAGCCTTGTGATGGTCAGGCCGAGGCCGAGGCCCGGCATGGGGCGCACGCTGTCTGCCTCGCCGCGCTGGAAGGGCTCGTAGATGCGGGCGAGGTCTTTTTCGGCAATGCCGCGGCCGGTATCGGAAACGGTGAAACTCGCCACCTGGCTGCGATAACCGACATCGAAGGTGACGGCGCCCTCATCGGTGAACTTGATGGCGTTGGAGATGAGGTTGACGAGGATCTGGCGCAGCCGCTTTTCATCGGTGCGGACATATTGCGGCAGGGCCCGCGACCGGTCGTGGCGGAACTCCAGCCCCTTGGCCTGCGCCTGCGGGCGGAACATGTCGACGATCTGGTCGAGGAAATCCTGAATATTGATTTCGTTGGAATAGACCTGCAGACGGCCCGCCTCGATCTTGGAAATATCGAGAAGCCCATCGATCAGGCCGGACAGGTGATCGGCCGAGCGGCGGATGACCTTGATCGCCGATTGCCGGGGAGGGGGAATGGTGTCGTCGCGCTCTAGAATCTGGGCATAACCCAGGACGGCATTGAGCGGCGTGCGCAATTCATGGCTGAGGCCGACGACATAACGGCTCTTGGCGCGGTTGGCGGCCTCGGCCGTTTCCTTGGCGTCCTGAAGCGCGGCGTCGGTCTTCTTGTGGGCGGCGATTTCCTTGAGCAGCAATGTGTTCTGGCGGGAGGATTCCTCCTCCGCCACCACCCGGCTGTCATGGGCAAGCACGAGAAACCAGCAGACGATGCCGGCAATGACGGCGAAGACGAAAAACACGATGAGGATGGTGCGGTTCACCACATCGGCCGTTGCCGGCGAGGCGGTGCCGACCTGATGGGCGATCATCGCCAATATGCCGCCGATGGCGGTGACGGCAATGGCTGCCGCCATGCCATAACGTCCGAGCCGGGTGGCGAGTTTGGCGACCAGCTGATCCGGCAGGAAGGATTTCGCGACGGTGGCGACCTGATAGTTTAGCTTGGCCTTCGGCTTGCACATGTCATGGCAGCGGCTGTCCAGCGAGCAGCAGAGCGAACAGATCGGCGCGGCATAGGCCGGACACCACGCCATATCCTCCGGTTCGAACGGGTGTTCGCAGATGGAGCAGGTGATGCTGCTCTCTTCGCGCCATTTCTGACGCGGCTTGCGGGCGAGATAAAATTTGCCCTTCGTGCCCCAGGCAATCAGCGGCGAGGCGATGAAAGCGACGATCAGCGTCAGATAGGGCGCGAGCGATGCGGCGAGCGGTCCGAAGGCGCCGAAATGCGCCATCAGCGCGATGGTCGCCGAAAGTGCCATGGAGCCGACGCCGACGGGGTTGATATCGTAAAGATGGGCACGCTTGAATTCGATGCCGGGCGGGGCAAGGCCAAGCGGCTTGTTGATGAAGAGATCGGCCGAGATGGTGCAGAGCCACGCCATGGCGATGATGGAAAAGATGCCGAGTGTTTCTTCCAGCAGCCGGTAAATGCCGAGCTCCATCAGAAGCAGCGCGATCGCCACGTTGAAGACCAGCCAGACGACGCGGCCGGGATGACTGTGGGTGAGCCGCGAGAAGAAATTCGACCAGGCGAGCGAACCCGCATAGGCGTTCATGACATTGATCTTCAGCTGCGAGACAACCACGAAGGCGACCATCAGCAGCATGGCGGCGGTTTCGTTGGGGATCATGTAACCGAAGGCGGTGAGATACATCTGCGCCGGATCGGCGGCGCGATCCACCGAGACGCCGGAACTGAAGGTGAGCACCACGAGGAAGGAACCGGCGAGCAGCTTCGGCACGCCGACGACGACCCAGCCGGAGCCCGCCAGGAAAACCGCAATGCGGTGACGCAGGCGGCTTTGCCCCTCGGCCGGCAGGAAGCGCAGGAAGTCCACCTGTTCGCCGATCTGCGACATCAGCGCCAGAATGACGGCGGAGGCGGCGCCGAATTCCACGAGGTTGAAATCCGCGACCGTTCCAGGTGGACCGGAAGCATGGTGAATGCCGGCAAAGGCGCGCCACAGATCGTATTTTTCCCAGTCCATCAAAGCGATGAACACGAAGGGCAAAATGTTCAGCACGATCCAGAAGGGCTGGGTGACGATCTGGAAACGGCTGATAAGGCGCACGCCATGGGTGACAAGCGGAATGACCATGACGGCCGAGATGATATAGCCGATCCACAGCGGAATGCCGAGCGCCAGTTCCAGCGCGCCGGACATGATCGACGCTTCGATGGCGAAGAGCATGAAGGTGAAGGCGGCATATATCAGCGAGGTGATGGTGGAGCCGATGTAACCGAAGCTCGCGCCGCGTGTCAGAAGATCGATATCGACGCCGTGGCGGATGGCATAACGGCTGATCGGCAGGCCGACGGCGAGCATGGCGATGGCGGCGACGAGGATGGCGTAAAAGGCGTTGGTGGTGCCATAGGAGAGCGTGATCGCCCCGCCGATGGCTTCCAGCGCCAGAAAGGAAATCGCGCCGATGGCGGTGTGGGAAATGCGATTGGAAGAAAATTGCCGGGCGCTCTTGGCGGTGAAGCGCAGCGCATAATCTTCCAGCGTCTGGTTGGCGACCCAGCGGTTATATTCGCGCCTGACGGGGATGATGCGTTGTCGTGCGGCCATGCCTATCGAGCGCCTTTCCGCAACGGGCCTCTCACAGCCGCACCGACATGCCGCCATCCACCGTCAGCACATGGCCGTTGACGAAGGAGGCCGCGTCGCTGGCCAGAAACAGGGCAGCACCGGCGATTTCATCCGGCCGGCCCCAGCGCTCCAGCGGCACGCGCAGCCTGGCGAAGGCCACCATCTCAGGATTTTCGGCAAGGGCGGCATTGGTTTCGGTGGCGAACATGCCGGGTGCTATGGCGTTGCTGGTAATGCCGCGCGCGCCATATTCCACGGCAATGGCGCGCATCAGGCCGGTCAGGCCCTGTTTGGCGACGGGATAGATCGCATCCCCCGGCCTAACGATATGGCCGAGAATGGAGGTGATGGTGATGATGCGGCCGCGACCATTGGCGCTCATGGCCTCCGCCGCATCGCGCGTCAGCGAGATGGAGGAGGTGAGGTCGGTGCGGATGAGTTCCAGCACGTCCTCATCGCTGAATTCGGCAAGCGGACGGCGGTCGCGCGCGCCGACATTGTTGACGAGAATATCGAGATGGCCGAACTCGTCCACGATACGGCGAACAAGGGCGCTGCCGGCTGCGGTATCGACAATATCGAAGGCGGCGTAATCGGCTTTTCCGCCGGCCTTGCGCAACGTGTCGACCGCCTGTTCCAGCGTTTCGGCATTGCGGCCGGTCAGCCACACATGGGCGCCCGCTTCGGCAAAGGCGCTGGCAATTTCAAAACCGAGGCCGCGGCCGCTGCCGGTGATGATGGCCGTGCGGTTTTCGAGAGAGAATTTCTGGAGAATGCCCATCGTTCACCTTTCTGCCCGAAAGCACACGGCCTGCCTTGAGCACCGGGGCGAACCCTGTCCGGGTCAATTAAACGGCGATGCCCTCGCTCAAGGATGCGCAGCTCTCTGCGCCTCAATGACTATGCCGCATATGGTGACGGGCGAAAGGTCACCTGTCCGCTTGGGCGTTCGGTGGACAGAAAAATGGCGCCGCCCGGTTCGGGCGACGCCATCAGTTCGATATCAGGCAGCAGCCGACTTTGCGAGCGGCACTTCCGCGATCGTCTTCAGAACGACGGAAGCGATCTGGTAAGGGCAGCCCTGCGAGTTCGGACGACGGTCTTCGAGGTAACCCTTGTAGCCGTTGTTGACGAAGGAGTGCGGAACGCGGATCGAGGCGCCACGGTCGGCAACGCCGTAGGAGAACTTGTTCCACGGAGCGGTTTCGTGCTTGCCGGTCAGGCGCATGTGATTGTCCGGACCGTAAACGTCGATGTGCTCTTTCCAGTTCTTGGCGAAAGCGGCCATGAGGGCTTCGAAATATTCCTTGCCGCCAACTTCGCGCATGAACTTGGTGGAGAAGTTGCAGTGCATGCCCGAACCGTTCCAGTCGGTGTCGCCGAGCGGCTTGCAATGGAATTCGACGTCGATGCCGTACTGTTCGCAAAGGCGCAGCAGCAGGTAACGGGCGATCCAGATCTGGTCGGCGGCGCGCTTGGAGCCCTTGCCGAATACCTGGAATTCCCACTGGCCCTTGGCCACTTCGGCGTTGATGCCTTCGTGGTTGATGCCGGCTTCGAGGCAGAGGTCGAGGTGCTCTTCAACGATTTCGCGGGCAACCGAACCGACGTTCTTGAAGCCGACGCCAGTGTAATAAGGACCCTGCGGAGCGGGGTAACCCTGTTCCGGGAAGCCAAGCGGGCGGCCGTCCTGGTAGAAGAAATATTCCTGCTCGAAGCCGAACCATGCATCTTCGTCGTCGAGGATGGTGGCGCGGCTGTTCGAAGCATGCGGGGTGACGCCATCGGGCATCATGACTTCGCACATGACGAGCGCACCGTTGGAGCGGGCCGGGTCGGGATAGATCGCGACGGGCTTCAGCACGCAATCGGAAGAGTGGCCTTCGGCCTGCTGCGTGGACGAGCCATCAAAGCCCCAAAGCGGCAGCTGCTCGAGTGTGGGGAATTCGTCGAATTCCTTGATCTGGGTCTTGCCGCGCAGGTTGGGGACCGGCTTGTATCCGTCCAGCCAGATGTACTCGAGTTTGAACTTAGTCATTACGAACCTCTCATAGGTAACAATGCGAAGCCTTGAGGCCTCCCGTGGCTTTGGCCACCGAAGCGCATTCGCGTTCAAGGGCTGACCCCTTAGATGCATGCCGCGTGCCAGATTGGCGATATCAGGCGATTTTTTCGAAAAATCTTTCAGGGGCCCTGTCGCGCAGGAGCCTGGATATCGCGCGTAGCTGGTTCTGCTGCACTGCGGCAGGTAAATTCACCCCTCATGTTTCATCATTGAATCCTGATAGATAGCCGGCGTCTCCCGGCGGAATGCCCTGCTGCGGTGCAATGATTTCGGTTGCGCGCGAGGGATTGGCATTTGCCCCAAAAACCGGCGCTTTCGGAATGGTTTTTCTTGTAGATGAGACGATTAATGCCTATATTTTTCGCAAGGTGATTTTTTTTTAATCAAACGGAGCGAATCTGGCCTTTGCGGGTTAGCTCCAGACACAAAGTGCTTTGATGCAAACAGAGTGAGATGATCGAAATGGCAACTGGCATTCATCGCGAGACGGCAACGATCTATCAATTCCCGGTCGGCGGGCGCGCGGGTCTTTCCAAGTTCCGCAACAGCAGCCTCAGCGACCTCGAGCGTCAGGCGCAGGAGCCGCATATCGATTTCGGTTCGTGGTATCACGACGATGCTATCCGCGACGAAGAGCGGAACGACAAGCCGCATTCCTGATGGCCGCATTCCTGATGTGAGACCGTGCCGTGCATTTCTTCTCCCCGCCGGGGAGAAGGTGGCCCGAAGGGTCGGGTGAGGGGGCAACCCCTCCGTATATCGCGGCGCTCGCCCCCTCATCCCGCTGCCGCGGACTTCTCCCCGGCGGGGAGAAGAAACAAGCCGAGGCCTCCTGCTTCACAGACAAGCACCTTCAGGTTCAGCTTATTCCCAACCCCTCATGCATCTTTCGCCACCCCGCCTACGTCAATTGACGTATACGGTTTCGCTCTCACGAGATCGATAGTCCCTCCAGCAGCGGCCGCAGATGCCGCTGAGCCTCCACGAGAGGCCAAACAAGGAGAGGGGTTCTTCCGATGATATTCCGCAAGACGCTTAGTGCCGCGCTGCTTGGCGCGATCCTGTCCACCACCGCCTTCCACGGCGCTTTTGCCGCTGACGACACCATCAAGGTTGGCGTGCTGCATTCGCTGTCCGGCACCATGGCGATTTCAGAAACGACGCTGAAGGACGCCATGCTGATGCTCATCGACGAGCAGAACAAGAAGGGCGGCGTGCTCGGCAAGAAACTCGAAGCCGTGGTGGTCGATCCGGCCTCCGACTGGCCGCTCTTTGCCGAAAAGGCCCGCCAGCTGATTTCGCAGGACAAGGTCGCCGCCGTTTTCGGCTGCTGGACGTCTTCCTCGCGCAAATCCGTTCTGCCGGTCTTCGAGGAACTGAATTCGATCCTGTTCTACCCGGTTCAGTACGAGGGTGAAGAATCCTCGCGCAACATCTTCTACACGGGTGCTGCGCCGAACCAGCAGGCCATTCCGGCCGTAGACTACCTCGCCAATACCGAAGGCGTCGAGCGCTGGGTTCTGGCCGGCACGGACTATGTCTATCCGCAGACCACCAACAAGATCCTGAAGGCCTACCTGATGTCGAAGGGCGTCAAGGAAGAGGACATCATGATCAACTACACGCCGTTCGGTCATTCCGACTGGCAGACGATCGTGTCCGACATCAAGAAATTCGGCTCGGCCGGCAAGAAGACCGCCGTTGTCTCCACCATCAATGGTGACGCCAACGTGCCTTTCTACAAGGAACTGGCGAACCAGGGCATCAAGGCTGAAGACATTCCCGTCGTTGCCTTCTCGGTCGGTGAAGAAGAACTGGCCGGTCTCGATACCGCACCGCTGGTCGGCCACCTTGCCGCCTGGAACTACTTCCAGTCCGTCGATGCGCCGGTCAATGCCGAATTCATCAAGACCTGGCATGCCTTTACCAAGAACGACAAGCGCGTGACCAACGACCCGATGGAAGCCGCCTATATCGGCTTCAACGCCTGGGTAAAGGCTGTGGAATCCGCCGGCACGACGGATACGGACAAGGTTCTCGACTCGATCATCGGCGTTTCCGTGCCGAACCTTTCGGGCGGTTACTCCACCGTCATGCCGAACCACCACATCACCAAGCCGGTGCTGATCGGCGAGATCCAGGCCGACGGCCAGTTCGAAATCGTGCAGCAGACGCCGCAGGTCGTGGGTGACGAGTGGTCGGATTATCTGCCGGACTCGAAGGATCTGATCTCGGATTGGAGGAAGCCGATGTCCTGCGGCAACTTCAATGTGGCCAGCGGCAAGTGCGGCGGCAAGGGTAGCTGATAGGGAAGCGGTTGCCGCCCCCGTTGTTGGGGGCGGTTTTCTCATTGGAAACTGAGCAAGAATTACCCCCCTCTGCCCTGCCGGGCATCTCCCCCTCAAGGGGGGAGATCGGCAAGACGCTTTCTCGCCGCTTCATTCTCAAACATCGAGATAGGCGAGACCTCGCCACAGGTCGATCTCCCCCCTTGAGGGGGAGATGCCCGGCAGGGCAGAGGGGGGTGAGCGGCATTCTCAAGTGGCATTACCCAAAAACGCCCTGTCGTAAAACGCCCAAGGAACCCGACATGACGATCCGATCTTTTCTCGGAGCCATCTTCCTCTGGCTCACCCTGGGGATCGCAGCCCAATCCTTCGCGCAAAGCGAGCCGAAGGCGCTGATCGACCAGCTTGGCACGGCGGATTTCAAGCAGGCCGAAGTGCTGATCGGGCAGATTGCCGCCACGGGCGATGCGCGTGTCGTGCCGGCGCTCGAGGCTTTTGCGGCGGGCGATCTTTACGTGCGCAAGGCCGACAATCTGGTTTTCATGACGAAACCGGCAGGTTCCAATTTTACGCTGATCGACCCGCTGACGGGCGAAAGTGCGGGTGAAGCCCCCAAGGCCGCCGTCGCCAAGATCAAGGTCAACAATAATCTGCGCCGCGTCATCCGCGCCGCACTTGGCGGCCTGACCCTGCTCAGCCCGGAAAAATCCGTTCGGCTTTCCGCAGCAGACGCCGTTCTGAAAGCGCCAAGCGCGGAAAATCTCGAATTGCTGGAAGCGGCCATCGCCAAGGAGGCCGATACTGAGGTGCGGACCCGGATGGAGGAGGCGCGGGCTGTCTCGCTGCTCTCCTCCGAACGGTCGCTCGAACAGAAGAAAGAGGCAATCGCCACCATCAAGAGCCTTGGCGGGCGCGATGCCATCGGCATTCTGATGGCGGCCTCATCGTCGGTGGATCAGAGCCTGAAACCGGATATCGACAGCGCCATATCGAGCATCGAAAGCTCCCTTGCCTTCTGGGACTATGCGCAGAATGTCTGGTACGGCCTGTCGCTCGGTTCCGTTCTGCTGCTCGCCGCCATCGGCCTTGCCATCACCTTCGGTGTGATGGGCATCATCAACATGGCGCATGGCGAGATGGTGATGATCGGCGCTTACTCCACCTTCATGGTGCAGGAGGTGATCCGCACGCATTTCCCCGGCCTGTTCGACTGGTCGCTCGCCATCGCTCTGCCCGCCGCCTTTCTGGTGACGGCCTTTGTCGGCCTCGTGATGGAGCGCGGCGTCATTCGTTTCCTTTACGGGCGGCCGCTCGAAACGCTTCTCGCCACCTGGGGCATCTCGCTCATCCTGCAACAGGGCGTGCGTTCCATCTTCGGCCCCACCAACCGGGAAGTCGGCAGCCCGAGCTGGATGTCCGGCTCCTTCAGCGTCGGTTATCTCAATTTCACCTGGAACCGGGTGTGGATCGTCTGCTTCTCGCTTTCGGTGTTCTTCGCGCTGCTGGTTCTCCTGAAGCGCTCCGCCTTTGGCCTGCAGATGCGCGCCGTGACGCAGAACCGTCGCATGGCCTCTTCCATGGGCATTCGCACGCCGTGGGTGGATGCCTTCACCTTCGCGCTCGGTTCGGGCGTCGCCGGTCTCGCCGGCGTGGCGCTGTCGCAGATCGACAATGTCTCGCCCAATCTCGGCCAGAGCTACATCATCGACAGTTTCATGGTGGTGGTGTTCGGCGGCGTCGGCAATCTCTGGGGAACGCTGGTCGGCGCGTTGTCTCTCGGTGTGCTCAACAAGTTCCTTGAGCCGACGGTCGGCGCCGTGCTCGGCAAGATCCTCGTGCTCGTTCTCATCATCCTGTTCATCCAGAAGCGGCCGCGCGGTCTCTTCGCACTCAAGGGAAGGGCGATCGAAGCATGATTACCGGCTTCCTCCTGCGCGCGCTCGACCGCCGCATTTCCATCGCCATCGGCATCATTCTGGCCATCGCCGTGCTGGTGCCAGCCTCCAACCTGCTGCTGCCGGCCGACAGCGCGTTCCGCATTCCGACCTATATCATGTCGATGCTGGGCAAATATCTGGCCTATGCGCTGCTCGCGCTCGCGCTCGATCTCGTCTGGGGTTATTGCGGCATTCTCTCGCTCGGCCATGCCGCCTTCTTCGCGCTCGGCGGTTATGCCATGGGCATGTATCTGATGCGTCAGATCGGCACGCGCGGGGTTTATGGCCATCCGGTGCTGCCTGATTTCATGGTGTTCCTCAACTGGAAGGAACTGCCGTGGTTCTGGCAGGGTTTCGACATGTTCTGGTTTGCGGCGCTGATGGTGCTTGTCGTGCCGGGGCTGCTCGCCTTCGTGTTCGGCTGGTTCGCCTTCCGCTCGCGTGTCAACGGCGTTTATCTCTCCATCATCACCCAGGCCATGACCTACGCCCTGCTGCTTGCCTTCTTCCGCAACGACATGGGTTTCGGCGGCAATAATGGGCTGACCGATTTCAAGGATATTCTCGGCTTTCCCGTGCAGGCGGATGGCACGCGCGCCGTGCTGTTTGCCATGACGGCCGCGATGCTGGCGCTTTCGCTGCTGATCGCATCCGGCATCGTCAATTCCAAATTCGGCAAGGTGCTGGTGGGCGTGCGCGATGCCGAAAGCCGTGTGCGCTTCCTCGGCTTCCGGGTGGAAAACATCAAGCTCTTCACCTTTGTCGTTTCGGCCATGATGGCGGGTATTGCCGGTGCGCTGTTCGTGCCGCAGGTGGGCATCATCAATCCCGGTGAATTTTCGCCCGCCAACTCCATCGAAGTGGTGGTGTGGACGGCGGTGGGCGGGCGCGGCACGCTGATCGGGCCGATTATCGGCGCTGTCCTGGTCAATGGCGGCAAGAGCTATTTCACCGGCGCTTTCCCCGAATTCTGGCTGTTTGCGCTGGGTGGGCTGTTCATCGCGGTGACGCTGTTCTTCCCCAAGGGCATCGTCGGCACCCTGCAACACTATCTGGCCCGGCGGCGCGAAAAGCGGGTCGCGCTTGCGGCAGGCGACGTCCAGCCGGGCAATGACAGCGGCTCGACAGTGGCGCAACAGGCGGCGGAGTGAGGCGGATATGAACACGGTTTCCGAAAACAGAACGAAAAGCCTGCTTTATCTCGATGGCGTCTCGGTGTCCTTCGATGGTTTCAAGGCGCTCAATTCCCTCTCCTTCGTGGTGGAACCGGGTGAGCTTCGCGCCATCATCGGCCCGAACGGCGCTGGCAAGACGACGATGATGGACATCATCACCGGCAAGACAAGGCCGGATACGGGCACGGTGCTGTTCGAAGACAGCATCGACCTCACCAAAAAGGACGAGGCGGATATCGCCCAGCTCGGCATAGGGCGAAAGTTCCAGAAGCCGACGGTGTTTGAAAGCCATACCGTCTGGGACAATCTGGAACTGGCGCTCAACCGCAAGCGCGGCGTGTTCGCGACGCTGTTTTACCGGCTGACGGAGGAAGACAAGGCCCGCATCGAGGAAATCCTCGCTACCGTGCGCCTCGGCCACCGCCGCGGCGATCTCGCCGCCAACCTCTCGCACGGCCAGAAACAATGGCTGGAAATCGGCATGCTTTTGGCGCAGGAGCCGAAGCTGCTTTTGGTGGATGAGCCGGTGGCCGGCATGACGGATGCGGAAACCGCCGAAACCGCCGTGCTTTTGAAGGAAATCGCCAAGACCCGTTCGGTTGTGGTGGTGGAGCATGACATGGGTTTCATCCGCGAACTGGGGGTGAAGGTGACGTGCCTTGCCGAAGGTTCCGTGCTGGCGGAGGGATCGATCGATTTCGTGTCGAACGATCCGAAGGTGATCGAGAATTATCTGGGGCGGTGATGGAAGCGTCTGCGTTGGCCATACCCCCCTCTGCCCTGCGGGGCATCTCCCCCTCAAGGGGGGAGATCAGATGCCGCACCCGCCCGTTCCACTTCCAGGCTGTTGTGGAGCAGAGTTTTCGCCGCTTGCCGATCTCCCCCCTTGAGGGGGAGATGCCCCGCAGGGCAGAGGGGGGTAACGCCGCCCACCATACCGCCAATGGAGTTTCACCATGCTGAACGTCGACAACATCAACCTCCACTACGGCGCGGCCCAAGCGCTCCGCGGCGTTTCGCTGACGGCGGAGATGGGCAAGATCACCTGTGTCCTCGGCCGCAACGGGGTGGGCAAAAGCTCGCTTCTGCGGGCCGTTACCGGCCAGCACGCCATCAGTGCCGGGACGATCAGCTTTGAAGGGGCGGTGCTGGATGGGCTGGCGCCTTACCACCGGGCCAAGCGCGGCGTCGGCTACGTGCCGCAGGGGCGGGAGATTTTTCCGCTGCTCAGCGTGCAGGAGAATCTCGAAAGCGGCTATGCGCCGCTGCCGCGTAAGGAACGCTTCATTCCGGATGATATTTTCAGCCTGTTTCCGGTACTGCAATCCATGCTGGGAAGACGCGGCGGCGATCTCTCCGGCGGCCAGCAGCAGCAGCTCGCCATTGGCCGGGCTTTGGTGACGCGGCCGAAAATCCTCGTGCTCGACGAGCCGACCGAGGGCATTCAGCCGTCGATCATCAAGGATATCGGCCGGGCGATCAAATATCTGCGCGATTCCACCGGCATGGCGATCCTGCTGGTCGAGCAATATCTGGATTTCTGCCGCGAGCTTGCCGATTACGTCTACATCATGGACCGCGGTGAAATCGTGCATCAGGGCCTGGCCGAAACGCTGGATACGCCGGAAGCGCGGCGTCACCTGACAGTATAAATCGAGACTAAAACCTTTGTGCGCCGATCACGGCGTGCAAACGGCCGATTAATATTTTGAAAGCCTATGCGTCTCGACATGGCTTTCATGCGTAATTTTAGCATTTCATTGAATAATTGCCTGTGATATTGGCAGCGCAAATGCTGCATGCGAGACACAGGAAAAGTCTATTCGCACGCCGCGACAGTTGATCCCTTACATTCCACGCACGTCCGACGTATCGTCGGGGAAACCGTGCCCAATAAAGGCGTGTCAATGAATCAAGACTTTGCCATTGGCCGGGCCGCCCGGCTGTTCCGCTCCGCCCGCACCCTGTTTCTGGGTCTTGCGATGTGCGCGAGCGCCGGTGTCGCAGCGTCGGCATCGACCTGCGGTCAGTTGCCCGGACCCGGCATGGAACCGGGCAGGCATGATTTTTCCATTCTTTCCAACGGAGAAAAACGCGACGGCGTCTATTTTGTTCCCTCGGCCTATGACGGAAAAAAGCCGCTGCCTGTCGTGTTCGATTTCCATGGCTCCAACAGCAATCCGCATGGCCAGCTGAACCGCAGCGGCTGGGACAAGCTGGCGGAACGTGACGGTCTGGTGGTGGTGGCGCTGGCCGGCAGCCTGAATGGCGAATTGCCCGGCACCCATGCATGGAATGTTCCCGGTGTCACCAAGCGTCCGGGCGGGCTGGACGAGGTCGGTTTCATTCGCGATGCCATCACCATGGTGAAGGGCAAGTTCTGCGTGGATGAGGAGCGCTTTTACGGTTCCGGTTATTCCGGCGGCGGGCGCATGCTTTCGCAATTCATCTGCAATGGCAGCGCGGATTTCACCGCTGCCGGTTTCGTCGCCTCGCTGCGCGCGGGTTATCCGCTGGAGACCGAGGGCAAATGGGGACCGGATGCGGCAAGCTGCACGCCGGCGCGGCCGATGTCCATCATCGCCTTTGCCGGGCTGAAGGATCCCGCCAACCCCTATCAGGGCGGCGGCAAATCCTACTGGCAATATGGCGGCGAGACGGCGCTGAAGCGCTGGGCCGAGATGGACGGCTGCAAGGGCGCCGCCAAAAGCAAGGTGGGCGAAAGTTTCACCGTCAATTCCTATGATGTCTGCAAGGCCGGCGCACGCATTCAGTCCTATGTCATCAACGACTGGGACCATGCCTGGCCGCGCGCCACCATGAAGGCGGAAGTGCTGGCGGCAAGCGCCGTCGTCACCCGCAAACCGGGCGGCGAACAGACGCCGAAGGCGGAACCGGCCGTGGAGCGCAAGATGCCCACAGGCGAAGTGACGCGCACGGTTGATGCGGCCGAAAGAATGTGGGATTTCTTCCGCAATACGGAAGGGCAGCTGGTCGTGGATGCCGTCGTCAAGAAGGATTGCGGCGCAAAGGCCTCGTCCGCTTCCGCAACCGCTTCGGAGACCGCGTGCAGCCAGAACAGCAAGCCATCGGCCCTTCCGGTCGCCAAGACGCTCAACCTGTCCGGCAGCAGCGCGCCCGTGGCAGAGGACGCATTGTAACCAAGGCGGTTGAAGGGCGCAGCCGGCTGGAGGAACTGTTCCAGGAAGGCTGCGCCAAAATCCGCCTGCCGGAAACCTTTTCGAACGAAGCCGAAGCCATTCTCATCAATTCCTCCGGCGGCCTGACCGGCGGGGACGAACTGGAATGGCAGGCAGTTGCCGGCGCCGGCACCTCGCTGGTGGTGACGACGCAGGCCTGCGAGAAGGTCTACAAGGCATCCTCCGGAACCGCCACCGTTACCGCCCGGGTTTCCGCCGGGCCGGGCGCCAGATTGCACTGGTTGCCGCAGGAAACAATCCTCTTCGACCGCGCCTCGCTGACCCGCCGGCTGGAAGCCGATCTCGACCAGTCTTCCGAATTCATCGCCGTCGAAGCCGTGCTGCTCGGCCGCCAGGCCATGGGCGAGGCGATGGCGCACGGTCTTTTCCGTGACCGCTGGCGCATTCGCCACGGCGGCAGGCTGGTTCATGCCGAAGAGCTTCTGCTGGAAGGCGAGGTAGCGGCGCTGACTGCGAAACCGGCGGTTCTGGCCGGTCAGGTCGCCTTTGCGACGCTGCTTTATATCGGGCCTCTGGCCGAGGCGCTTCTGCCTAAAATCCGGGCTATTGCCGGGGAAAGCGGCGGTGCCAGCGAATGGCAGGGCAAGCTTGTCGTTCGGGTCTCTGCTGAAGATGGTTTCTCCTTGAGAAAATTGCTTTTTCCGATCATTTCGCTCTTGCGAAACGGCGCGCCAGTGCCGAAAGTCTGGAATCTGTAAACCCTTCGGATCGTCGGCAACCGGCGGCCTTCGGGGTCTGTCAACATGTCGGATCTGCTTGCCGCAACCATGCTTGCGGAACAGGTTCCAAGCTGCGGGACCACGATGAACCTTAGCCCAAGAGAAAAAGACAAGCTGCTGATTTCCATGGCCGCCATGGTGGCGCGCCGCCGGCTGGAACGCGGCGTGAAGCTGAACTATCCCGAAGCGATTGCGCTGATTACCGATTTCGTGGTCGAGGGCGCCCGCGACGGCCGCGCCGTGGCCGAGCTGATGGAAGCTGGCGCGCATGTCATCTCCCGCCATCAGGTGATGGAAGGTGTGGCCGAGATGATCCACGATGTGCAGGTGGAAGCGACGTTTCCCGATGGCACCAAGCTGGTGACCGTTCACGAACCGATACGGTGAGGGGCGAATATGGCGCTGGAGCTTCGGCCCAATTGCGAATGCTGCGACCGCGATCTTGCTCCCGACAGCCGGGATGCGATGATCTGCTCGTTCGAATGCACCTTCTGCGTCGATTGCGTGACGGATGTGCTTCACGGCGCCTGCCCGAACTGCGGCGGTGAGCTGGTTCGCAGGCCCGTTCGCCCGGCGGCGAAACTCGTCAATAATCCCGCGTCGACACGGCGCGTCCTGAAGGCCGAAGGCTGCACGGCGGCCAACGCTGCCTGAGACAAAAGGGGAAATACCATGAAACCCGGTGAAATCATTGCCGCAGAGGGCAGCATCGAACTCAATGCCGGCCAGCCGACCGTGACCATCGAAGTCGCCAATTCGGGCGACCGGCCGGTGCAGGTGGGCAGCCACTATCATTTCTTCGAGACCAATGCGGGTCTCCTGTTCGACCGCGACAAGGCGCGCGGCATGCGCCTCGATATTCCCGCCGGCACGGCGGTGCGTTTCGAACCCGGCCAGAAGCGGGAGGTGACGCTGGTGCCGCTTTCCGGCAAGCGCGAGGTTTACGGTTTCCGTCAACAGGTCATGGGGAGGTTATGAAATGGCGACGGCGCATTATCATGGAAGCTGCCAGTGCGGCGATGTGAGCTTCGAGGTCGATGCCGATCTCGACCATACCGTCATCTGCAATTGTTCGCGCTGCAAGCGTCTCGGCTCCACGCTGGCCTTTGCGCCGCGTGAGAAATTCACGCTGCTTTCCGGCGAGGACAAGCTGGCGGAATATCTCTTCAACAAACACAAGATCCATCATCTTTTCTGCTCCACCTGCGGCATCGAGAGCTTTGCTTATGCCGACGGGCCGGATGGCACGCCGATGGTGGCGGTCAATGCCAATTGTCTCGATGGTGTCGATCCCCGGGCGTTGAAGCCGCAGGCTTTCGATGGCGCGGCGGCCTGAGCGATGGAGATGAGCCGAAAAAACGTCCTTATGGCGGCCGTGCTTCTCAGCGCGACCGGTGGCCTGTCCATGCCGGCCGCCGCGCAGGGCGAGCCGGATTGCAAGGCCCCGCAGACGCAGGCGGACATGACCATCTGCGCCGGCAAGGATTACGAAAAGGCCGACAAGCAGTTGAACGCCGAATATCAGAAGCTGCGCAAGCTGCTCACCGAGCGCGACAGGACGGCGGATGCAGATGGCAAAGGTGCGACCGACGCGCTGGTGACTGCCCAGCGCGCCTGGGTGGCGTTCCGTGACGCCAATTGTGCGCTTTCAGGCTTTCAGGCCCGCGGCGGCTCGATGGAACCGATGCTGATTTCCTCCTGCCTCGCCGAGATGAGCGGCAAGCGGGCGGAAGAGCTGCGTCAGTTGTCGGAAGGTTTCTGAACGCATGGGGCGGCGCATCACGATCGTTGGAAACGGGGAACTGCCGCCGGGTGCCGCTGATTTCATCGATTGTTCCGATATCGTCATCCGCTTCAATGATTGCCGGTCGCTGGGGCCGGGCGGCACGCGCACCGATGTGGTGGCGGTGTGCAATACCGGGCGGCCGGGCCGCGAGATGGCGGAAGGGACAGACTGGCGCGAGAGCGACGGCGTGCGGCAGGCCTCCGCCATCTGGTCGGTGCGCGATCCTGCAAAATTTTCCGAAATGGAACCGGATATCCGCGCACGCTGGCCGGAACTGACCGATTTCTGCGCCGACTATACCGCCGGTTTTGCCGCCATCGCACGAGAAGTCGGCAAGGCTCACATCGTCATTCCGCGCGGTGTGCATGAAAGGCTCGATGCTGCGCTCGAAGCCTATGCGCCCATGCCCTATGTCTGCCCCAGCACCGGCCTTTTCGCCATCGCCCATGTTCTTGAGAGCGTGAGCGACGATGGCGACGAGGTGACCATTGCCGGTTTCAGCCACCAGGGCTGGAGTGGCCATCCATTTGCTGCCGAACAACAGCTGGTCGAAGCCCTTGCGGGCGAGGGCCGGCTGACACGAATTTCTCCCACATCGATTTTCTCCGCGTCCGAAGGAGCCTGAGCCCATGCCCTACAAGATTTCCCGCGCCGCCTATGCCGGCATGTTCGGCCCGACCGTTGGCGACAAGGTGCGTCTTGCCGATACCGAACTCTTCATCGAGATCGAGAAGGACCACACGATCTATGGCGAGGAAGTGAAATTCGGCGGCGGCAAGGTCATTCGCGACGGCATGGGCCAGAGCCAGGCGACGCGGGCCGAAGGCGCTGTCGATACCGTCATCACCAATGTGGTGATCGTTGACCATAGCGGTATCTACAAGGCGGATGTGGGCCTGAAGAACGGCCGCATCCATGCCATCGGCAAGGCTGGCAACCCCGATACGCAGCCGGGTGTGACGATTATCGTCGGCCCCTCGACGGAGGCGATTGCCGGCGAAGGCAGGATCCTGACGGCCGGCGGCATGGATGCGCATATCCATTACATCTGCCCGCAGCAGATCGAAGAAGCGCTGATGAGCGGCATCACCTGCATGCTGGGCGGCGGCTCCGGCCCGGCGCATGGCACGCTTGCCACCACCTGCACCGGTGCCTGGCACATCGAGCGGATGATCGAAAGCTTCGATGCCTTCCCGATGAATCTCGGGCTTGCGGGCAAGGGCAATGCCTCGCTGCCGGCCCCTCTGGAAGAGATGATCCTTGCCGGCGCGTCGTCGCTGAAGCTGCATGAGGACTGGGGCACGACGCCGGCCGCCATCGACAATTGCCTGACGGTGGCCGATCAATACGATGTGCAGGTGATGATCCACACCGATACGCTGAACGAAAGCGGTTTCGTGGAAGATACGGTCGCCGCCATCAAGGGCCGCACCATCCATGCCTTCCACACCGAAGGGGCGGGCGGCGGGCACGCGCCCGATATCATCAAGGTCTGCGGCAATCCCAACGTCATT
Organism: Agrobacterium sp. T29; assembly: GCF_006970545.1. Taxonomy (NCBI): domain Bacteria; kingdom Pseudomonadati; phylum Pseudomonadota; class Alphaproteobacteria; order Hyphomicrobiales; family Rhizobiaceae; genus Agrobacterium; species Agrobacterium sp. T29. The sequence continues at coordinate 2,150,037 of NZ_CP040640.1, read as the reverse complement.
CCGTCTTCCACCAACCCGACACGGCCCTATACCGTCAATACGCTCGCCGAACATCTGGACATGCTGATGGTGTGCCACCACCTGTCGCCGTCCATTCCTGAAGACATCGCCTTTGCCGAAAGCCGCATCCGCAAGGAAACCATCGCGGCGGAGGATATTCTTCACGATATCGGCGCGTTTTCGATCATATCTTCCGACAGCCAGGCCATGGGCCGCGTCGGCGAAGTGGCGATCCGCACCTGGCAGACGGCCGACAAGATGAAGCGCCAGCGCGGCCGCCTGAAGGAAGAGACCGGCGAAAACGACAATTTCCGTGTCCGCCGCTATATCGCCAAGTATACGATTAACCCCGCCATCGCCCAGGGTGTCAGCCACGAGATCGGCTCCATCGAAGTCGGCAAGCGCGCCGATCTGGTGTTGTGGAACCCGGCCTTTTTCGGGGTGAAACCGGAGATGGTGCTGCTCGGCGGCTCGATTGCCGCCGCCCCGATGGGCGATCCGAACGCCTCCATTCCCACGCCGCAGCCGATGCATTACCGGCCGATGTTTGCCGCTTATGGCAAGCTGCGGACCAATTCCTCGGTCACTTTCGTGTCGCAGGCGTCGCTCGATGCCGGCCTTGCCCAGCGCCTCGGCGTCGCCAAGAAGCTACTGCCGGTGAAGAATGTGCGCGGCGGCATTTCCAAGGCGTCGATGATCCACAATTCGCTCACCCCACATATCGAGGTCGATCCGGAAACCTACGAAGTGCGGGCGGATGGCGAGCTTTTGACCTGCGAACCGGCAACGGTGCTGCCGATGGCGCAGCGTTATTTCCTGTTCTGACGGCATTTCGTGTTGAGCCTTCTCACAAGGCGGATCGGCGGCGGCATACTGCTGATCCTCCTGTTGCTTCTGCTCGGCACTGTCGTGCCGCGCCCATTTTTCGCCGGGGATGTGAGCGACGGCGTGGCGGGTCGCGAAATCCTGCTGTTATCCAACCCGATCCATACCGATATCGCCCTGCCGGTTGACGACGATCTGCGGCGGGATTTTTCCGAATTGCAGGAGGGCGGCATTGCCGTCAACCATCCGGCGGCGGCCTATCTGGTGTTCGGCTGGGGCGGCCGGTCGTTTTATACCGAGACACCCACCTGGGCCGATCTGAAACCCATGCCGGTCCTGCGTTCGCTGACGCTCGACCGGTCGGTGATGCATGTGGATGTGACAGGGGATTTTCCCGCCGATCTTGCCGGGGTAAAGCGCCTTCGCATTTCCGAAGCGGGTTATCGACGCCTCGTGGCCGCCATTCGCGCAAGCTTCCTGCGGGACGATGGCGGGGGCGGGGGCAAGGTGCGGCTGATAGCCGGCGTTTCTTATGGTCTGACGGATGCGTTTTTCGAGGCGAATGGCCGGTTCAACGCCCTTGTCGGTTGCAACACATGGTCGGCTGCTATGCTTCGGGAAGCCGGCATTCGCACTGGCTGGTGGACACCCTTGCCGCCATTTCTGCGCTGGTCGGTGGCGCTGCATAATTGATCCTCGCAAGCCGCGGTTTTCCTCCGGCAAAGCCTATTTTTATGCTGCACCGCAGCGCGTCTTGCGCTATGGAAACGGCAAAAGAATTCCGCGCGGATCGATCCCAAGCGATCCTCGCAAAACGCCAGAACAGGAGACAAGACATGCTCGGCAAAAAAGTGCCCGCCGTAACCTTCCGCACGCGCGTTCGCGATGAGGCCGTCGGCGGCCCCAACCCGTTCCGTTGGCAGGACATGACCTCCGACGATTATTTCAAGGGCAAGAAGGTCGTTCTGTTTTCGCTGCCCGGCGCCTTCACGCCGACATGCTCGACCTACCAGCTGCCCGATTTCGAAAAGCTGGCGGGCGAGTTCCGCGCGCTCGGCGTCGATGACATCTATTGCCTGTCGGTCAATGACGCCTTCGTCATGAATGCCTGGGCAAAGGGCCAGAACCTCGAAAACGTCAAGGTCATTCCGGATGGTTCGGGTGAGTTCACCCGCAAGATGGGCATGCTGGTCGCCAAGGACAATCTCGGTTTCGGCATGCGTTCCTGGCGTTACGCCGCCGTCGTCAACGATGGCGTCGTCGAGCAGTGGTTCGAGGAAGAGGGCTATTCGGACAATTGCGAATCCGACCCTTACGGTGTTTCCGCGCCGCAGACCATTCTGGAAAACCTGAAGGCCCGCGCTGCGGCCTGATTTTGGTTTTGCGATTTTACGAAGGCCCGGCCGCAATGCCGGGCTTTTTCGTTTTCTGGGACGTGATTGTCTTTCGCGATGCCGCCTCATCCGCACACCGTCACCCCGGACGAGATCCGGGGTCCAGCGCGATCAAGTCCTTGATCGCGAAAGACTCCTCTCACGGCGCAGACGCGCCGCGGCTGGATGCCGGATCCAGTCCGGCATGACGGAGGAGAAGTTGCCGGACGCCTCAAGTCTTTCTGCCTGCAATGCCGGCCTTTTTCATGCCTTGCATTCATTCACCTTGAAATCACCCCGCCTATCCGGCAAAAATCAGGCCCCCAAGACTGTTTCTGAAACGGATCATCCCATGCTGCGCGTCACCTCCTATCATCCGGCCGGAACTCCTGCCGACGAAGCTTCCGGCTATGTCACCCTGGCGCATGACCAGCGGCATCTGCGCCGTAAGCTGCTGCATCTGCAAAATGACGAGATGGTGATGCTGGACCTGAAGGAAGCCGTGCTGTTTGCCCATGGCGATCTTCTCGTGGTGGAGAACGGCGACTTGATCGAGGTTCGCGCAGCGGATGAAAAGCTGTTCGAAATCAAGGCGAAGGACCGTCTTCACCTGATCGAGCTTGCCTGGCATCTCGGCAACCGGCATCTTTCCGCGCAGATCGAGGAAGAGCGTATTCTCATCCTGCGCGACCATGTCATTCGCGCCATGCTGGAAGGTCTGGGCGCCACCGTGCGTGAGGTGGAAGAGCCATTCCAGCCGGCGCGCGGCGCTTACCACGCCCATGGTGGCCATTCCCATGGGCATGACCACGGGCACCACCATCACGATCACGGCTGAGCCGTGAGTGAAGATCGCGGCGTCGCCGCGCTGCTGCGGCTTATGGCCTGGATGTCGCCTGCTTTTCCCGTCGGTGGTTTTTCCTATTCCGGCGGTCTTGAAAAGGCGGTGGAGGATCGGCGCGTCGGCGATGCGGCGGCCCTGCGCGACTGGCTCGAAACGCTGCTGCGCCACGGCAGCCTGTGGAACGATGCGGTGTTTCTGGCGCATGCCTGGCGCAGCGCCGGGAACGCGACCATCTTGAGCGAAACGGCTGATCTGGCGCGGGCGCTGGCCGGTTCGGCGGAGCGATACCGCGAGACGGTGCTTCTGGGCGATGCTTTCGTTGCCGCCGCCGGGGCATGGCCGCATGCGGTTCTGGACCTGCTGCCGAAAGACGTTCCCTATCCCATCGCCGTCGGGGCAGTCGCCGCCGGCCACGCGGTGCCGCTCAGGGAAACGATCGCCGCCTTTTTGCATGCCGGCGCTTCGCAGATCGTTTCAGCGGGCATCCGCCTCGGGGTCGCGGGACAGAAGGATGGCGTTACCATTCTGGCCGCAAGCGAGGCGATCATCACGGCGATGGCGGCGCGGGCGATGCAATCCACGCTCGACGATCTCGGCAGCGCGACGATCATCGCCGATACGGCAGCCATGCGCCATGAAACGCAGGGCACGCGGCTTTTCCGTTCATGAAAGGGCGGCACGGTCCTTGCATATATTGAAGCGTCCCGCTGAGGGACTATGGTGAAACAAGACCAAAGCATATCGAAGGGAACAGAGTGATGAAATCGGGTAATGGGCCGCTGCGCGTCGGCATTGGCGGGCCGGTCGGTTCTGGCAAGACGGCGCTGACGGAAAAGCTCTGCAAAGCGATGAGCGCCGATTATTCGGTCGCGGTCGTCACCAACGATATTTACACCAAGGAAGATGCCGAGGCGCTGGTGCGCATGCAGGCGCTGCCGTCCGAGCGTATCGTCGGGGTCGAGACGGGCGGTTGCCCGCATACGGCCATTCGTGAGGATGCGACGATCAATCTGCAGGCGATTGCCGGGCTCAATGCGCGCTTTCCCGATCTCGATGTGGTCTTCATCGAATCCGGCGGCGACAATCTCGCCGCGACCTTTTCGCCTGACCTCGCCGACATCACCATCTATGTGATCTCCGTCTGCCAGGGTGAGGAAATTCCGCGCAAGGGCGGGCCGGGCATCACCCGCTCGGACCTGCTGGTCATCAACAAGAAGGACCTGGCGCCCTATGTCGGTGCTGACCTCACCGTCATGGACAGCGACGCGACGCGCATGCGCAACGCCATGCCCTTCGTTTTCACCGACATGAAACGCGGCGACGGCGTGGATCGCATCGTCGGTTTCCTGAAAGAGCAGGGCGGTCTCTGACATATGGCTATCTCCCGCCGTTTCGGCGCTTACGAGGTTTCCCGTTTTGTCGACGGTGTCTACAAGGCGCCCGTCGTCCATCTCATCCATCGTCAGGGCGCCGAAGCGCTGGCTGCGGCCCTTGCCGGCCATCAGGGCGAAACGGTGGACATGGACGTCAACTGTTTCGCGCTGTCCGGGCCTGACGGCATCTGGCTGATCGATGCCGGTTGCGGCACGGCCTGGGGTGCAGCCTATGGCCATGCCCGCGCGGCGATGATTGCCGCCGGGATTCAGCCGGCCGATGTGAGGCGTGTCATCCTCACCCATATTCATGGCGACCATGCGCTTGGCCTCATCGACGGCGAGCGGCCTTATTTTCCCAATGCCGACATATGGGTTCCCGAGGCCGATCTCGGCTTTTTCAGCAGCGCTGAGGCGCGCAAGAGCCTGCCGCCCGCCCGTCAGGGCGGTTTCGACCTTGCTGCGCGGCTGCTCGACATTTGCGGCCCGATGCTGCGGCCGATCCCCATGGGCGCGGTCGCCGAGGGTATCGAGGCAGTCGCCATGCCCGGCCATACGCCGGGGCATACCGGTTATCTGATCGGCAGTGGCGACAAGCGGCTGTTATTATGGGGCGATGTGCTGCATGTCAGCGCGTTGCAGGTGAAAGATCCCGGCGTCGGCTTCGTCTACGATATCGATTCCGCGCTTGCTTATGAAACACGTCTCAAGGCGCTGGCCGAGGCCGCCGACCATGGCTGGCTGGTTTCCGGCGGTCATCTCGGCGGATTTTTCCGTGTCGAGCGGCAGGGTGACAGCTTCCGCTTCGTGCCGCAGCCGGACTGATTTTCCGATTTCGGACATGCAGAAGGGCGGAATGCCTGATGGCATCCCGCCCTTCGTCCTCTCCCGGTATTTTCAGATTTGCTTCAATGCGGCGACGTCATTGACCTGCACGATGCGTCCGCGCACGGTAACGCCAGCCTTTTTCAGTGCCGAAAAGGCGCGCGACAGCGCTTCCGGCGCGAGGCCGAGCTTGCCGGCGAGCAAGCTTTTCTGGAATGGCAGCCGCAGCGAAAAGGATGTTGCGTCGCGCGGGCCCTGATTGATGAGGTAATGGGCGACACGCTGCGGCGCTGTCTGCAGCCGGTCGTTGGCGATGCAATCCATGGTGGCCAGCAGGCTGTTGGACAGGCAGCGCATGACGGCCTTGGCGATGGCCGGCTCCTGATCGATCAGGCTGCGGATTCTCGCAAGTTCGAACCGCGCCACGGTGCAGCTTTCCGCCGCCTGCGCGCTGTAACGATAGGTATCGCTGCCGAAAATCAGGCATTCATTGAAGGTATCGCCGGGGCCGCTGACGCGCACATCCGCCTCGCGCCCGTGCCGGTCCAGCCGGTAAAGCCTGATATAACCCGACAGCACGCAGTAAAAATGCTGCGCCGCTTCGCCTTCCTTGAAGAGCACATGGCGGGCGTTCACATTGGTGATGGTCGCCGCCTCCATCAGCTTCAACGCTGCCGCATCATCCGCTATCCCGATCAAGGGTGCACGCAGCAGAATGTTCCTGTCCCTGTTGCTCAGCTTCACGGTCTTGTTCACGTCCATCCGGCTCCCGCTCATACCTTTTGCCGGGCTGTCCGAAGCGATACGAAACCGGGGATGTTCGTGTTCCCGCACGCCTATCTGAAAAGAGCTCATCGCATTATCCTTCGACCGGCAATTCCCGATGCGAGGGAGATTAGCAGTTCACCTGGAAAGCGAATTGATTTCGATCAAACAGGATTGCAGTCGCTATGGGGGAGGAAATGACTGGGCCATTCGTGCTTCAAAGCACGGTGGAGCAGATGGAGCGGGCGAGTGCCACATATTTCTTCTCCCCGAGGGGGAGAAGGTCGCGGCAGCGGGATGAGGGGGCAAGGGCTGAGATGTTCGGAGAGCTAACCCCCTCATCCGACCCTTCGGGCCACCTTCTCCCCCTCGGGGAGAAGAAACAGGTGGCGACGTTTTGCCCCTTAAACACCCCCAAAAGAAACGCCGGGCACAGGGCCCGGCGTCTCAATCGTTATTGTGCAAGCTTCACTCCGCAGCAAGCGGTGGCAGCCGCAATATGTTGCTGCCCTTGTCCGCGGCCTTGTCGCCGGTGCCCTTTTCCATGCTGGCGACGCGTGCCTCCAGCGAGGAGAGCGCCAGGCTGTTTTCGCGGGCGATCTCGGAGAGTTTCTCGTTGGAAAGGGCCTCTTCCTCCTCTTCCTTCTTGCCGACGAAGCGGCCGAAGAGGTGGGCGAGCAGGCGCGAAAGGTCGTCCATGATGAGGAAGAAGGCCGGCACCACGATGAGCGACAGCACCGTCGAGACGATGATGCCGCCGATCACCGCAATCGCCATCGGCGCGCGGAACGAACCGCCTTCGCCGACGCCGAGTGCGGAGGGCAACATGCCCGCCGACATGGCGATGGAGGTCATGATGATCGGGCGGGCGCGCTTGCGGCCGGCCTCGACCATGGCGTGCACCCGCTCCATGCCGTGACGGCGCATTTCGATGGCGAAATCCACCAGCAGGATGGCGTTTTTCGTCACGATGCCCATCAGCATCAGGATGCCGATGAGAACGGGCATGGACAGCGCGTTCTGCGTGATGATGAGCGCGACCGCCACGCCGCCGATGGCAAGCGGCAGCGAGAACAGGATGGTGAAGGGCTGGATGACATCCTTGAACAGCAGGATGAGCACCACCAGCACCAGCATTAGACCGAGCAGCATGGCGTTGACGAAGCCCTGCTGCATTTCGCCCTGCACCTTGGCGTCGCCGCTTTCGGCCAGGCGAACGCTTGCCGGCAGGTCGGTTTCCGACACGATGCGCTTGAACTCGGCCGTCGATGTATCGAGCGCCGTGCCGAAGGGCACGTCGGAGCCGATGGAGACGACGCGGTTGCGGTCGTTGCGCTTGATCGAGCTTGGGCCTTCCGAATAGTCGATATCGGCAACGCTATAGAGCGGCACCAGCGACCCGGAGGCGGTCTTGATCTTCAGCGCGCGGATGGTGGCGAGATCGCGGCGGGTATCGAGCGAGGCCTGCACGCGGATCGGAATCTGCCGGTCATCCAGCGAAATCTTCGTCAGCTGCGCATCGATATCGCCGATGGTGGCGACACGCACGGTCTGCGAAATCTGCTGTGGCGTGATGCCGAGACGGGCGATTTCATCCTTGCGCGGGCGAATCTGCAGTTCGGGGCGGGGCAACGCACCTTCCGAGCTGACATTGGCAAGGATGGGCGAGGCGCGCAGGCGGCTTTCGAGAATACCGACGGCGTCGTTCAGGTCCTTCTCGTTCGTCGAGAGGAAGTTGAAGGAGAGCTCGCGTTCCGCACGGTCGTTCAGCTTGATGATGCGGACATCCGGGATGCCGCGCACCTGCGCGAAAATATCCCGTTCCACATCCCATTGCGGACGTGTGCGACCCTTTTCCTCCACCTTGGGCAAGTATGGGCCGATGAGCGGGATGGAGCCGAGGCCCTTGTTGACCACCAGCTTGAGCAGCGAATGGTCGATGTGCTGGAGGATGACGTTGACGGTGGCGCGGCGAAGCTCCAGATCGCCCTTGGGCGAAGCGCCGCCGAGGATGAAGACGCTTTCGACGCCGTTGATGTCACGCAGGGCATGATAAATCTGCGTCGTCGTGCGGTCGGTTTCGTCGAGCGTCGCATTGGGCGGCAGTTCCACCGAAAGCGTCACGCGCGAGGCGTCGTCCGGCGGCAGGAAGCTGCCCGGAACGCCGGCAAGCAGAATGACGGAAGCGACGAGGAAGCCGATCGCGCCGAGCAGCGTCAGATAGCGCGCCCACCACTTGCGGGTGGTGGCGGTTACCATGCGCGTATAGGCCTTCATCAACCGGCTGTCATTGTCGTGGTGATCGTCCATCGCATCTTCGGCGCGCATCAGATAGGCCGCCATCAACGGTGTGATGAGGCGGGCCACGGCGAGCGAGAAGAACACCGAGAAGGCGACGGTGAGGCCGAACTGGATGAAGTACTGGCCAGGAATGCCGGGCATGAACGACACCGGCACGAAGACCGCGATGATGGTGAAGCTGGTGGCGATGACGGCGAGGCCGATTTCATCGGCCGCTTCCAGCGCCGCCCGATAGGGCGTCTTGCCCATCTTGATATGGCGGGCGATGTTCTCGATTTCCACGATGGCGTCGTCCACGAGAATACCCGTGGCGAGCGTGAGCGCCAGGAAGCTGACGAGATTGAGCGAGAAGCCCATGATGTCCATGATCCAGAAGGTCGGGATCGCGGAAAGCGGCAGGGCCACGGCGGCAATCAGGGTTGCGCGCCAGTTGCGCAGGAAGAGCAGGACAACGATGACGGCGAGGATCGCGCCTTCGATCAGCGTGTCGAGTGCGGCCTTGTAGTTGCCATAGGTGAAATAAACGGCGTCATCGACCATTTCGATCGACACATCCGGATGATTCTTGCGCACTTCATCGAGGCTTGCCGCCACGGTTTCGGCGACCGAGACCTCGCTCGCGCCCTTGGAGCGGAACACCGCGAAGGTGACGGCAGGGTTGCCGTTGAAGCGCGAGAAGGATTTCTGTTCCTGATAGGTGTCGGTGACCGTGCCGAGCTCGGAGAGCTTGACGAAACGGCCGTTGGAAAGCGCAATCGTGGTGTTGGCAAGCTGGCTCACATCGCGCGTGTCGCCGAGCGTGCGGATGGTCTGCTCGTTGCCGCCGACCTGGCCGCGGCCGGAACCGAGATCGATATTGGTGCCGCGCAGCTGGCTGTTCACCTCGGTGGCGGTGATGCCATAGGCGTCGAGCTTTTCGGGGCTCAGCGACACGCGCACCTCGCGGTCGGCGCCGCCGTAGCGGTCCACCTTGCCGATGCCGGACTGGCCCTGGAGCGAACGCTTGATCGTGTCATCCACGAACCAGGACAGTTCTTCCAGCGTCATGTTGGGCGAGGAGACGGCGAAGGTCTGGATCGCCTGTCCCTCGACGTCGATCTTGCTGACGACGGGCACTTCGATATCGGCGGGCAGATCGCTGCGGATCTTGTCGATGGCGTCCTTGGTGTCCTGAACCGCTTCTTCCGTCGGCTTTTCGATGCGGAAGACAACCGTTGTCGTCGACTGTCCGTCGACCACGGTGGACTGGATTTCGTCGACGCCGCTGATGGCGGCGACGGCGTCCTCGATCTCCTTCGTCACCTGCATTTCCAGCTCGGACGGCGAAGCGCCGCTCTGGGTGACCGTGACGGCCACGACGGGAACGTCGATGTTCGGAAAACGGGTGATGGGCAGCGTGTTGAACGCCTGCATGCCGAGGATCATCAAAAGCGCGAAGCCGAGCAGCGGCGCAATCGGGTTACGGATTGACCATGCGGAAAAGTTCATCTCATTCCCTCAGTCAGTTGGACGCAGCCGTCTGGGCTTCCACCGGTCTTATCCGGTCACCATCACGCACGAATGCTCCAGCTTTCTCGACAACCTTGTCTCCAGCGGCAAGACCGCTGACAATCTCGATAAAACCGCCGTCTTCGATGCCGGTCTCGATCTTCACCTGCTTGACGACGTCGCCTTCCACCTTGCGGGTGGTGGAGCCTTCACGCCCGGAGGTGACGGCCGACAGCGGCAAAGCGAGCGCATTCGTCTCCTCGACGATGATCGCCGCGCTGGCATACATGCCGGAACGCGCCGGGCTGTCGGTCGGCAGAACCACATGCACGGAGCCGAGGCGCGTCGTCGGGTCGACGGTGGGTGAAACGAGGCGCACCTTGCCTTCTATTTTCTCAGCTCCGCCGGCAACCGTCAAATAGGCTTTCTGGCCTGCCTTGACCTTCTGGATATCGGTCTCGGAGAGATCGGCGACGAGTTCTATCGCGCCGTCCTTGATGACGGTGAACAGCGGATTGCCCGCACCGCTGGCGATTGCGCCAACCTTGGCATTCTTGGCGGATACGATGCCGGCGACCGGGGTTTTCACGCCGGTGCGCGTCAGCTTCAGATCGATGTCGTCGATCTGCGCGTCAACGACCTTGATGTCGGCTTCGCCGGCGGAAACGGCCTGTTTGGCTGCATCAAGGCGGGCCTGCGCCACCTGAGCGGCCGCTTCGGTCTTTTCCGTCTCGGAGACGGAGCCGGAGCCGCTCTGGCCGAGCTTGGCGGCGCGGTCGCGCTGGCGAAGGGCGTCATTGAGATTGGCCTGCGCTTCCAGCACCTGCGCCTTCGACTGGGTGACGGAGGCTTCGGCCTTGGCCTTGTTGGCCTCAAGCTGGCTCTTTTGCAGCACGAGGCTGTCGGAAGACAGCACGGCTAGAACCGCATTCGCTTCCACCCGGTCGCCGATATCGGCGTTCAGCGTGTCGATGGACAGGCCGTCGACCAGCGGCTGGACGTAAATCTCATCCACGGGGCGGATCGTGCCGGTGGCGATGATGCGGTCCACGAGATCGCGTTTTGCCGCATGGGCGACGATGATGGAAGGCAGGTTCTGCTGTTTGACCGGCGCCTGCGCCTCTCCCTCGGCGGCTGCGGAGAGGGGAAGCGCCGTTGCGGAAAGAAGAAGGAATACAAAGCGGTTAAACGTGACTTTATGCTGCATGTGTCTTGGCTCGCGCAATATCCGATCGCATGTCCTGCAGCCCCAGGGCTCGTTTTTAAAAGGTCATGCGATAGCGAATGTGAAACAAGGGATCACAATACTTCCTTTTCGATCCTCCCGATTCAAACGCCCCTCAACGCGAATCTTAAGCACCTTTGCCCTGTGCTTATTTTACAAGATCAAATTTGGCAGTCTTGTGGGCGGGACTGTAATTCTTGTTGTCGTACAAATCAATCCGCATAGCCGCGATGGTTGATATACATTTTTGTATAGGTCGGGATATTGTAATTCGTCAAATGGGTTACCAGTGGAGTGTCCAGCTGATTGCATGTTCGCATCGTTCGTAAAGTTTCGCAAAATCTGTGCGTTTTGGCAAAACGTATCATCCGCATACCGTCACCCCGGACGAGATCCGGGGTCCAGCGCGATCAAGTCCTTGATCGCGAGAGACTCTTATAACGGCGCAGACGCGCCGTGGCTGGATGCCGGATCTAGTCCGGCATGACGGAGGAGAGGTCTTAAATTTTCTTCGTGAATCCGAACGCGCGGAAATACCGCGCGTTCGGTGATTTGGCGGTCGGTCCGACTATTTCAGCGCCGCATCGGTGATTTCGGTGGTGAAGGCGCCTGTCGGTTCCTTGGTGATGACCGGATCGGAACCGCCGCCCAGCAACGTCTTGACCGTGCGGTCATAGTCCGCCTTGTCGAGCGCGCCCTTCGAGCCGGCGGTCAGTTTTGCCACTTCGCCCATCATGCGCTTCTGGTGTTTTTCGGTCTGGGCGCCGGAGGCGTCGTTTTCGAGAACGATATCGGCGGCATCGTCAGGGTTTTCTTCCGCCCATTTCCAGCCCTTCATGGAAGCGCGGACGAATTTCACCATGTCTTCCTTGAACTTGGCGTCCTTCAGCTTGTCTTCCAGAACGTAAAGCCCGTCTTCCAGCGTCGCCACGCCTTCCGCCTCGTATTTGAAGGTGACGAGTTCCTCCGGCTTGATGCCGGCATCGATGACCTGCCAATATTCATTATAGGTCATGGTGGAAATGCAGGCGGCCTGTTTCTGCAGCAGCGGATCGACATTGAAGCCCTGTTTGAGAACAGTCACGCCATCGCCGCCGCCGGTGGTCGGGATTTTCAGGTGCGCCATCCACGACAGGAACGGATATTCATTGCCGAAGAACCAGACGCCCAGCGTCTTGCCCTTGAAATCTTCCGGCTTGGTGATGCCGGTCTCTTTCAGGCAGGTCAGCATCATGCCTGACGATTTGAACGGCTGGGCGATATTGACCAGCGGCACGCCTTTTTCGCGGGTGGCGAGTGCGGATGGCATCCAGTCGACGATGACGTCAGCGCCGCCGCCGGCCAGAACCTGTGCGGGCGCAATGTCCGGGCCGCCGGGCTTGATGTCGACATCGAGGCCTTCGGCTTCGTAAAAACCCTTGTCCTTGGCGACGTAATATCCGGCGAACTGTGCCTGGGTGACCCATTTCAGCTGCAGGGTGATCTTGTCGGCGGCCTGCGCTCCGAATGCGGTCAGGAGTGACGCGCCGGCAAGAAGCATGGATGCAAGTTTCATTTTCATCGCTGTTCCCTTTTTCATTATTACGTTCGTCCCCCACGGACGGACGGATGCCAGAAGGTGACGGCCCGCTCCGCGAGCGCCACGAGACCATAAAAGCCGGAGCCGGCGAGCGCGGCGACCGCGATTTCGGCCCAGACCATATCGACATTGCTGCGGCCCATTTCCGCCGAGATGCGGAAACCCATGCCGACGATGGGCGTGCCGAAGAATTCCGCGACGATGGCGCCGATCAGCGCCAGCGTGGAGTTGATCTTCAGCGCGTTGAAGATGAAGGGCCAGGCGGCGGGCAGGCGCAGCTTCACCAATGTCTGCCACCAGCCGGCGGCATAGGTGCGCATCAGGTCGCGTTCCATGTGGCTGGAAGCGGCAAGCCCCTGCACCGTGTTCACCAGCATGGGGAAGAAGGTCATGATGACGACGACGGCGACTTTCGACTGCCAGTCGAAGCCGAACCACATGACCATGATGGGGGCGATGCCGACGACAGGCAGAGCGGAGACGAAATTGCCGATGGGCAGCAGCCCGCGCTGGAGGAAAGGCGACCGGTCGATGAGGATGGCGACGGCAAAGCCGAGGCCGCAGCCGAGCACATAACCCGTCAGTACCGATTTGATGAAGGTCTGGCGGAAATCGGCCCAGAGGATCGGCAGGGAGCCGGCGAGCCGTGCGACGATGGCGCTCGGAGCCGGCAGCAGAATGGGCGGCACGGAAAAACCGCGCACCACGCCTTCCCAGAGCGCGAGGATGGCCAGCCCGAAGAGGAGCGGCACGGCGATGCGGCCGATGCGCTTTGCCGCTGGCGTGGAAACGTGGCGGCGCACCAGCCATTCGTTGAAGGCCCAGGCGGCAAGCCAGAACAGGATCGCGCCGAAAAACCAGCCGGGATGGGTCATGGCCGGGCTCCCATTCTCTTGAGGACGGCGGCATGGGCGATGCCGATGATAGACACCAGCAGCGCAGCCACACCGGCGGCCATGAACAGCGCCGCCCATATCTGCACCGTCTGGCCGTAATAGGAGCCGGAAAGCAGGCGCGCGCCGAGCCCGGCAACGGCACCTGTCGGCAATTCACCGACGATGGCGCCGACCAGTGCGATGGCGACGGCGATTTTCAGCGAGGTGAAGAGATAGGGCAGTGCGGAGGGCCAGCGCAGCTTCCAGAAAATCTGGCCGGGCGAGGCATTATAGGTGTGCATCAGGTCGAGCTGGATCGTCTCCGGGCTTCTGAGGCCCTTCACCATGCCGACGACGATGGGAAAGAAGGAAAGATAGGTGGAGATCAGCGCCTTCGGCAGCAGCCCGGAAATGCCGATGGAGTTCAGGACGACGATGATCATCGGCGCGACGGCAAGGATGGGGATGGTCTGGCTGGCGATGATCCACGGCATGACGGAGCGGTCCATGGCGCGGTTATGCACGATGGCGACGGCAAGCAGGATGCCGAGCGCAGCACCAATGGCGAAACCGAGCAGCGTCGCCGAAAGCGTGACGCCGGCGTGATAGATGAGGCTGCGCTTGGAGGTGATGGCCTTGTTGACGGTGGTGTCCCACAGTTCGGCGGCGATCTGGTGCGGGGCGGGGAGCACGGGTCGTTCCTGGGCGAAGGTTTGCGGCAGGAGTTCGAAGAAGCCCGGCGTTTGACCGGCGCGGGTGGCCTGATCGCGGGCGAAAGGCATGTTGAGGTAGACGACCGCGAGGTGCCAGAGGATGAGGATGGCGAGGAGGACGGTGAGGATGGGGAGGATGCGGTGGCGGAGGAGGGTCATGGGTTTTCGCTCCGCCGCTTACTCCGAGGGTGCGGCTTACCCCCCTCTGTCCTGCCGGACATCTCCCCCTCAAGGGGTGAGATCGACTCGTGGTTGGGTCTCGGCCATCTCAAAGCTTGAGAATTAAGAGGGGAGTGCGCCTCTTGCCGATCTCCCCCCTTGAGGGGGAGATGCCCGGCAGGGCAGAGGGGGGTAAAGCTTGCGATGACCTCACCCCTCATAGCTATGCCCCGCCTTCAGCCCCTCACGCACCCGATGCGCAATCGCCAGAAATTCCGGTGTCTCGCGAATCTCGAGCGGTCTTTCCCGTGGAAGGGTGGATGTGATCACATCCGTCACCCGGCCCGGCCGCGGCGACATGACGACGATCTTGGTCGAAAGATACACCGCTTCGGGAATGGAATGGGTGACGAAGCAGATGGTCTTGCCGGTCGTATCCCAGAGTTTCAGAAGCTGTTCGTTGAGGTGATCGCGCACGATCTCATCCAGTGCGCCGAAGGGCTCGTCCATCAACAGCAGGTCGGCATCGAAGGCGAGTGCGCGGGCGATGGAGGCGCGCTGCTGCATGCCGCCGGAAAGCTGCCATGGATATTTCTTGCCGAAACCGTTGAGATTGACGAGATCGAGCGTGCGCTCGATGCGCTCGCGCTGCTCGGCCTTGGTATAGCCCATGATTTCGAGCGGCAAAGCGATGTTCTTTTCGATGCTGCGCCAGGGATAAAGGGCGGCGGCCTGGAAGACATAGCCGTAAGAGCGGTCCCGGCGGGCGTTTTCCGGCGTCGTGCCGTTGACGGTGATGTCGCCCGACGTGTGTTTTTCCAGATCGGCGATGACCCGCAGAAAGGTGGTCTTGCCGCAGCCGGAGGGGCCGATGAAGGAGACGAAATCGCCCTTGCCGACCTCCAGGTCGACATTGGAGAGTGCGTGCACCGGGCCATCGCCCGTTTCGAAGGTGAGGCCGAGATTTCTGGCGGAAACGACGGAATAGGTGGAAGAGGCCTGGTTCATCTGGGCTTGGTTTCGCTTTCCGTCAGGGCCGCGCGCGCCAGCGGCAGCATTTGGGTTTCCGTAAGCCTTGCGATCGTTATGCCGGGGTGGTGGTCGAGATCGAGCCAGCGCACTTCCTCTATTTCCGCCTGCGGGGCGACCTCTGTCTGAAGCCTCGCGATGAATGTATGGGCGACGACGTCGGCCCCCGTCTCATTGGCGGCCTCCTCGCGAAAGACGCCTTCATAACGGGCGGCATTTTCGGGTAGCGTCAGGCCGATTTCCTCGGCAAGTTCGCGGTGAAGCGCCTGTTCCGGCGTTTCGCCCGGATCGATCTTGCCACCCGGCTGCATGAATTGCGTGGTGCCGCGCTTGCGCACCACAAGCATCTGCCGTCGCTCATTGAGGAGAACGGCTGCGGCGATGACGATTTCGCGTTTCGGCCCGGCGCTCACGGTCATACACCCGATGCCGGAATGCCGCTGCGCTCCACCCTGCGCGGCGCGACGAGTTCCTTCCAGGTGGAAAGCGCCCGGCTGACGGCCGGATAGGGATCGCGGGCGATGAACTGGCCGTGGCCCGGCTGCGTTTCGATGGTGGCCTCCTCGATGCTGACGAGACCGCGCGACAGGGTGTAGCGCGGCAGGCCTTTGACCTTCTGCCCTTCGAACACGTTGTAATCGATGGCCGATTGCTGGCTCGCCGCGCTGATGATCTTTTCCAGCGCCGGATCCCAGACGACGATATCGGCATCGCTGCCGACGAGGATCGCGCCCTTTCTGGGATAGATGTTGAGGATCTTGGCGATGTTGGTGGAGGTGACGGCGACGAATTCGTTCATCGTCAGTCGGCCGGTGGTTACGCCATGGGTCCAGAGCAATGGCATGCGATCTTCCAGCCCGCCGGTGCCGTTCGGTATCTTGCGGAAATCGCCGAGGCCGAAGCGTTTCTGCTCGGTGGTGAAGGCGCAATGGTCGGTCGCCACGCATTGCAGCGAGCCGGAAGCCAGACCCGCCCAGAGGCTGTCCTGATGCTGCCGGTTGCGGAAGGGCGGAGACATGACCCGGCGGGCGGCGTGATCCCAGTCGGGGTTGGCATATTCGCTCTCATCGAGGATCAGGTGCTGGATCAGCGGTTCGCCATAGACCCGCATGCCGTTCTGGCGGGCGCGGCGGATCGCTTCATGCGCCTGCTCGCAGGAGGTGTGGACGACATAAAGCGGCGCGCCCGCCATATCGGCAATGATGATGGCGCGGTTGGTGGCCTCGCCCTCCACCGAGGGCGGGCGGGAATAGGCATGCGCTTCCGGCCCGACATTGCCTTCCGCCATCAGCTTTTCCTGCATCTGCGCGACGATATCGCCGTTTTCCGCATGCACGAAGGGAATGGCGCCCAGTTCGGCGCAGCGCGAGAAAGAGGCGAACATCTCGTCGTCATTCACCATCAGCGCGCCCTTATAGGCCATGAAGTGCTTGAAGGAGTTGATGCCCTTTTCCCGGACGACCGTCTTCATGTCGTCGAAGACCTGCTCGCCCCACCAGGTGACGGCCATGTGGAAGGAATAATCGCAATTGGCGCGGGTCGCCTTGTTGTCCCATCTTTGCAGGGCATCGAGAAGCGACTGGCCGGGCTCCGGCAGGCAGAAATCCACCACCATGGTCGTGCCGCCGGCAAGCGCCGCGCGCGTGCCGCTCTCGAAGTCATCGGCGGAATAGGTGCCCATGAAGGGCATTTCCAGATGCACATGCGGATCGATGCCGCCGGGCATGACATAACATCCGGTGGCATCGAGTACCGTGCCGCCCGTCAGATCGGGCCCGATCTCGGTGATCCTGCCGCCTTCGATCTTCACATCGGCCTTATAGGTGAGGTCGGCGGTGACGATGGTGCCGTTCTTGATGATGGTGGCGGTCATTCCACGATCTCCGCAGTCTCAAGCACCGCATGCAGCAGCACGTCGCAGCCGGCAGCTGCCCATTCCGGCGAAATTTCTTCGGCCTCATTGTGGGAAAGCCCGTCCACGCAGGGGCAGAAGATCATGGTGGAGGGGGCGACCCTTGCCGTCCAGCAGGCATCGTGGCCGGCGCCGGAGATGATGTCCATGTGGCTGTAGCCGAGTTTTTCGGCGGCAGAGCGCACCCGGCCGACCAGAACCGGATCGAAGGTGACGGGATCGAAATGGCCGATGGCCTCAATCGAGCAGCCGACGCCGAGTTCTTCGGCGATCTGCGGCACCTCGCGTTCGAAGATGGCGCGCATGCTGTCGAGTTTCGCCTGTGAGGGGGTTCTAAGGTCGATGGTGAAGACCACCTTGCCGGGCAGCACGTTGCGGGAATTGGGCGTGAAGATCATCTGGCCGACGCCGGCGACGGCGCCCGGCTGGTGGGCCATGGCCACCTCCTGCACCTTTTCGAGAATGCGGGCGGCGGCAAGGCCGGCATTGACGCGCATGGCCATCGGGGTGGAGCCGGTATGCGCCTCCTTGCCGGTCAGCGTCACTTCCAGCCACCACAGGCCCTGGCAATGGGTGACGACGCCGATCTGTTTGCCTTCCGCTTCCAGGATCGGCCCCTGTTCGATGTGATATTCGAAATAGGCGTGCATGTTGCGCGCGCCCACCTCTTCCTCGCCCAGCCAGCCGATGCGTTTCAGCTCTTCGCCATAGGTCTTGCCGTCGGTATCGGTACGGCTATAGGCATAATCGAGATCGTGAATGCCGGCGAAGACGCCGGAGGCCAGCATGGCCGGCGCGAAGCGCGCGCCTTCCTCGTTTGACCAGTTGGTGACCGTGATCGGGTGTTTGGTTTTGATGTTGAGGTCGTTCAGGCTGCGCACCACCTCCAGCCCGGCCAGCACGCCGAGCACGCCATCGAACTTGCCGCCGGTCGGCTGGGTGTCGAGATGGCTGCCGATATAAACGGGAAGCGCGTCCGGGTCCTCGCCGGGGCGGGTGGCGAACATGGTGCCCATGCGGTCGACGCCCATCGTCAGCCCGGCCGCTTCACACCAGCGCTGGAACAGGCGGCGGCCTTCCGCATCCTCATCCGTCAGCGTGCGGCGATTATTGCCGCCGGCAATGCCGGGGCCAATCTTCGCCATATCCATCAGACTGTCCCACAGACGGTCGCCATTGACCGTCAAGTTCTTACCCGCCGCCATGAAGTGTCGTCCTCACCTGTTTTGTTTTTATCGAAGCAAAGCTTGTGCCGTTCCCTTTTTTGCCGGTTAAGATAACAGCCATTGCCTTGTGATGGCGATGGGGGATAAATTGACCGGCTGGTAAACATTGCAAATTCGCGGTGGCGTCAGCAAGGGATTTTCGTGACGAATCGCAGTAATTTTGCCTAAACTGTACGCGTAGATTATTTTTTAAGCATACTGTAACGGCAATTGCATGGAAAAGAAACAGAGAGCTGAGAATGGCCATACCGCGCGCAGCGAAAACACAGAAGCGGACCCGCATTCAGGAAGAAAAGCAGGAAGCGATTCTTGAAGCCGCGCTCAGTGTTTTTTCCACAAACGGGTTTCGCGGCTCCACCATAGACCAGATTGCCGAGGCGGCCGGCATGTCGAAACCGAACGTGCTTTATTATTTCCGCACCAAGGAGGCGATGCATCGCGCGCTGATCGAGCGGGTGCTGGACACATGGCTCGACCCGCTGCGCGCTTTCGATGCCGAAGGCAATCCCGAAAGCGAGATCCGCTCCTATATTCGTCGCAAGCTGGAAATGTCGCGCGATTTCCCGCGTGAAAGCCGCCTGTTCGCCAATGAAATCCTGCAGGGCGCGCCGCATATCGAAGATGAGCTGAAAGGGCCGCTGAAACAACTGGTGGATGAAAAGGCCGAGGTCATCCGCGCCTGGGTGAAGGCCGGGCGGATGGCCAAATGCGATCCCTATCATCTTATTTTTTCCATCTGGTCGACCACCCAGCATTATGCGGATTTCGATGTGCAGGTGCGGGCAGTGCTGGGCGAGAAGAATGGCGGCGAGGGCCGTTTTGAGGATGCGGCCCGGCATCTGGAGCAGCTTTTCATGGGCGGATTGCGGATAAACGGCTGAACGGAACCATTCTCTCGAATATGTGATCGATTCTTTATGTCAAAACATGAGGAAAATTATCACCTTTATACTTTACTCCAAAACTCATCTTTATTATGGTGCCGGCATCCCGAACGTCCGGGGCATTGAAAAATCAACCGGCAGGTGAGGGAATGGCACGCAAGGAAAAGAAGAAGGCCGAACGTGGCGGCAAGCAGGGCAAGGGCGCTCCCCAGACCGAGCGGGATGTGGCCGAACAGCAGCTTTCCGGTCCGAAAAGCTTTCTTTATGTCGGCGGCCGTGACTGTCAGGTTGCGCATCTTCGCCAGATCGCCAGCAATTTCGGCGCGGAGCTCATTCATCACGATGGCGGCCTGCGTGAAGCCGTCTCGCGCATCGATACTGTGCTTCCCTCCGTCGACTGCGTTTTCTGCCCGATTGACTGTATCAGCCACGATGCGTGTCTGCGGGTGAAGTCCGGTTGCAAGAAATTCGGCAAGACGTTCATTCCGCTGCGCAATGGCAGCAAATCCAGTCTGGAGCGGGCGCTGCAGACCATGAATGAACGGACCTCCAGCGATGAGCGACGAGCGCAATAATTTTAAGGGTGAAGAGCCGCCGGCGGAAGCCTGCCGTGTGGAACTGCACAAGATGGCCGAACAGGCCGCCGATCCGGCCCTGACGGATATCTATGAAATCATCGGTGAACGCGAAAGGCGCAACCGCCTTGCCAGAAGCGGTGGCAATGTTGTGACTTTTCCCTATCTGCGTACCCGCCAGCCCGGTGAAACGCCGTCCTTCGAGATCGGCGCGGCGGCCGAAGAGGGCCGCAATATCCTCTCGTTTCGCTGGACGCGGCGTAAGGGCTAAAGCTGAAGCATTTCCAGTCAAAGTGCGACGCGGTTTTACGTCCGGAAAATGCGTAAAACAGAGAAGTAGGGCACGTCCGACGGTTCGGTTTAAACCGGACGCGCTCTAGCCCTTCGGCTTCAGAAATGCCCCGGCGCACAGTACCAGCCATCCGGCGATCATGCCGAGGCCGCCCGTGGGTGCGGCGTAGGGAAACAGGCTGTGGCCGGAAAAATGCCGGGTGACGATATCGCCGACAAAGACCGCGGTGCCGAGGCCGAGGATCAGGCCCGCGGGAATGGCGGTTCTGATACGATCCGCGCCGATATGGAGCGCCACCAACACCGGCGCATGCGCCAGCGCCATGGCCGAGGCATTGCCGAGCATATAGGTTTCGCCGGTATGGGTGGCGGCGGCTGCAAGCATCACACCGGCCGCGCCCAGCAGGCCGCCCAGCAACAGAATGAAGGCCCGCAATCTTTCGCGGGGCAGGCTTGCGACGGTCGCGCTCTGCGTGGTCATTGGCTGTCCGCCTCCTGGTTCTGCATGTGAAAGGCCAGCCGCTCGACCGGTGTCCAGATGATCTCGCGCAGCTTCGGATTTTCGATGGTCTCGTCCATGGCGCGGCGGAAGCAGAGCAGCCATTCATCCCGCTCGGCGGGGCCGATAGGGGCGACGAAGTGGCGGCGGCGGAGCATCGGGTGGCCGTGTTTCTCGACATAAACGGGCGGTCCGCCAAGATATCCCGTCAGATAATCGTAAAACTTCGCCTCGCTGCCGGAAAGATCGGCCGGATGGATGGCGCGGCAATGCGCCGCTTCGGGCAGGGTATCCATCAATTCATAGAAACGCCGGGTCAGCGCCCTGACGGTCGCATCGCCACCGATCGCTTCATAAAGGGTAATGGTCTCGCCGCTCATAATCCGCCTCTTGTGGCCCTCCGGTCCTTATCGCTCCATGGAGCCGGAAGAGCAACAGGGCACGGGCGGGGTGCGACATTTGCGACACCGCGCTGATAAGTCCTCAGTTTTCATTTTCGACGGATCGTTGAAGAGCCCCAACAGCGATTTTGAGCGGCGCCACATGTTCGGTGACCACGGCCCAAACGACGTCATCCGCGATCTTGTGGTACTCATGACGCAGAATATTGCCGATTCCGCGAATCTGTTTCCACGGTACGTCCGGCGTAAGCTCCAGCAAGTCATCGGGTAGGTGACGGGACGCCTCGGAAACGATTTCGAGGGCGCGTTGCACGGCGAGTTTAAGGAGCCAATTTTGCTGGAAATCAGCGAGTGACAGACCTGCGGTGTGGGTCTCAATGCCGTTTATGGCCTCCAGAATTTCGGCGAGAACCGGCCCGACCCTGCGTCTGGTCATCAAAATATCCGGACGGCGGATTGCTCGATGTCATTCCGGAGCAGCGGGTGGAGGCTGTTGCGTGTCGTCACGTCGACTTCCACGGCCAATTCTTCTTCCAGAAACTGCTTGATACCGACGAGATCGATCAACGAAAAACGGCGGCCCGGATCATAGTCGATGAAGATGTCCAGATCGCTGGAGGCAAGGGCCTCATCGCGGGCCGTCGATCCAAAAAGATAGAGAGACGTCGCGCCCATGCTTTTCACTGCATGGGCGTGGCGCTTGAGTTTCCTTATTGCGTCCGTTCTCTTCATGCGCGCAGCTTACACCATCGCGTATGCGGCATCCACTCTCACCCAAAATTACGGATGAGATCGAGTCCCTTTTCCAGAAGCGTTTCGGCCTCATCCTGATTGGCCGCTTCGACGTAGCAGCGCATTTCGGGAGCATTGCCGGAAGGGCGGAAATGGATGGTGCTGCCATCGGTAAGCGCGACGCGCAGGCCGTCGATGTCGCTCAGCGTCTTCACGGTGCCGACCGGTGCGAGGAAGGCCTCGAGATTGCTGCGCGAGGCGCGCAGATGCGTCATCAGGGCGGCGCTCTTTTCCTGCGCGAAATTTTCCAGGCGGTCGGCGGCGGCGACCGGCAGGTTATAGGCGGCGGCGATCTGCGACAGCGACTTTTTCTGTTCTGCCGAGAGAAGCAGCACGGCGAGAACCGGCAGGAAGCTGTCACGCGTCGGCAGCGGCGAAAGCGCCCTGCCGTTAAGTGTGAAGGCGGAGGCCGTCAGCAGGCCACCATTGGCCTCGAAACCCATGACGCCGTTCTTGCCGGCGGCGAGCGCCTCAGCCATGCCCGCGATCACGAAGGGGGAGCCGACTTTGGTGCGGACGACGTCGAACGAACCGCTCGCCTCGATGCCGGAATTGGAGGTGACGGGGGTGACGACCACACCGGCGCCGAGGAAATTGGCGGTGATCAGGCCGATGAGGTCGCCGCGCAGCGGCACGCCGTTTTCATCGGTCAGCAGGGGGCGGTCGCCGTCGCCATCGGCGGAAACGATGGCGTCGAGACCGTGCTCCGGCGACCATTTCTTGAGAAGGGCCAGCGTTTCCGGCGAGACCGCTTCGGTATCGACAGGGATGAAGGTTTCGGAGCGGCCGAGCGGAACGACATCCGCACCATAATGGGCAAGCACGTCGACAAACAGATCGCGCGCCACCGTGCTGTGCTGGTAAACGCCGATCTTGAGGCCGGAGAGCGCCTTTTCCGGCAGCAGCGCGATGTTGCGCTCGTAGAAAAGTTCAGCTGCGGTGGCGGAATGGTCTTCGGCGGTCGCCGCTTCGTCGCTGATGCCTTCCGCTTCGATTTCGGCGGCAAGAGCTGCGATCGCCGTCTCGTCCTGCTTGTCGATTTCACCGTCCGGGCGGTAGAACTTGATGCCGTTGCGGTCGGCCGGGATATGCGAACCGGTGATCATCAGCGCGCCGGCCTTCAGCGACAGGCCGTAAAGCGCCAGCGCCGGTGTCGGCACCGTGCCGCAATCGAACGGGGTCAGGCCGGCTTTTTTGAGCGCGGCGATGCAGGTGGCGGAAACATCCGGGCTCGAATCGCGGAAATCGCGGCCGACGAGAATGGGATCGCCCGCCTTTGCCTGGCCCGATGTGAGAAGGTGCCTCGCAAATGCCGTGGCATAGACGGCCGAGGCTTTTCCTTTCAGATCGACGGAGAGGCCGCGAAGGCCGCTCGTTCCAAATTTCAGGCTCATTCCAAACTCCGTTTCGATAAAATCTTTGAGGGTCAAATGGATAATGCAAAAATATAACGGTTGAAAGAACCGTATCGATCCATTCGAGTCAATCATCCCTTTCAACGTGGCCGCGAATAGGCGATGATGGCGGGACTGATGCGGGTAACCTAAAATTCACCCGTCATATTTAAACTTGTCCGTCGATAGCGGCTCTGGCGACGATGGGAACCCTCTGTTGCCGGCCTTTTTGTGGTTCGTTCGAGTTGGATTGGCTGATGTACAGGCTTCAAAAGGCGGGACATAAGCAGGCACGTCCGCTCGATGAAAAAACGGCGCCTGCCGCGAGAACCCATGGTTCCCTGCTGGACGATCTGGTGGATGAGGACGAGGTTTTCGAGCGCACGGTGTTGAAGGAGCATCTGGAGCCGAAACCGGCGAAGACCGTTGCCGAGCCGGCTGCGGCCGAGACACCGGTGAAGGCGGCTTCGCCGAGCGGCAGTCTGGCGGCTGCGCTGCCGGGCCTGAAACATATCGACAGGATCGGTGTGGATGACGTCATCCTCTGGCTTCGCAAAGGCATCGTCTGGATCGTGCTGGCAATCGTTCTCTGCGTTGCCGGCGCGCTGACCTATGCCTCTATGACGCCGCCGCGCTACAAGGCCTATACGGATATCGTCGTTAATCCCTCCAACCTGAATGTCGTCAATGACGGGGTGTTTTCGCCCAACCAGCAGCGCGACACGCAAATTCTCGAGGTGGAAAGCAAGCTGCGCACCATCACCTCGCGCAACGTGCTGGCGCGGGTGGTGGACGAGCTGAAGCTCGATAAGGATCCTGAATTCATCAGTCCGCCGCCGCTCGCCCGGCTGAAGGCGATGTTCTCATCGAAACCGCAAGATGACGACAACCGGGTCGGCGCGCTTCGTTCGCTCGGCGACCGGGTGGCGGCGGAACGCGACCCGCGCTCCTTTGTCGTGACGCTTTCGGTCTGGACCAATGACGCGGAAAAATCGGTGACTGTCTCCAAGGCCATCGTGAAGGCTTTCGAAAGCGAGCTATTCCAGACAAACTCCGACAGCAGTCAACGCGTCGTTGACGATCTCAGGAAGCGGCTCGAGGAAATGCGCGAGAATGTGACCGCCGCCGAAAAGCGCGTGGCCGATTTCCGCCGCGAGAACGGCCTGCAGGAAAATAACGGCCAGCTCGTCAGCAATCTGGCTTCCGGTGAGCTAAACGCTCAGGTGCTTGCGACCCAGCAGCGCCTCATTCAGGAAGAATCGCGCCTCAAGCAGATGGAGGCGGCGATTGCGCAGAACCGCACCCAGAGCGACGCCATATTCGATAGCCAAACGATGAATACGATCCGCGCGCAATACAGCACGCTGCAACAGCAGATCGGTGCGATGACGCTGACCTATGGCGCGCGCCATCCGCGTCTTGCGACCGCGGGTGCGGAGCGGGCGATGCTGGAACAGGGAATGGCGGATGAGGCGCGGCGTATCCTTCAAGCGGCAAAGATCAATGTCGCGGAGGCGCGCTCCTCACTCGATGCCCTGCGGCTGAAAGCGGTGGCGGAACGCGCCAATGTCTTTACCGACAATGAGGCGCAGGTGCGGCTGCGTGATCTCGATCGTGACGCCCGCTCGGCGGCGGCGATCTATGAGACTTATCTCACCCGCTCGCGCCAGCTTGCCGAACAGCAGTCGATCGATTCTACCAATGTGCGGGTGATTTCGCAGCCGGTTGCGCCCAATTCCAGAAGCTGGCCGCCCGGCAAGCTGACGTTCCTGATTGCCGGTGGCATGGGCGGCCTGTTCCTTGGTCTGGCAATTGCCGTGGCGCTCGGCCTCTGGGGTTATCTTCGCCGGGACGATCACGCGGATGTTGCGGCGCGGTAAGACAAAGCGGCTGCGTGTCGCCTTATTCTTCCGAAATCAGACCGTCATAAACTTCGAGCAGCGCTGCGGCGATGGCCGCGCCCAGCGCATTGCCGGCATCGCGAATGCCCGCCTCGTCACCGTCGCGAACCGAAATGGCAAGGTCTGACGCTTCGTTGGCGACGATTTCTTTCGCCCGTTCTATCGCCCAGAGGCCGAAATCGCCGCGATTGTCGATCGAGATTGTTTCCATGGCCGGAGCCCTTCCGTGGTTTGATTTCCGCGTCCCTTAACCCATCGGCTGGAAAACCGGAATAGGCAGAAAATGTGGCGCACAACCTTCAGGCGTGTAAAATGGCTGCCGCATACGGGGATTTATAAAAATATTAATGATAGTTCTTCGTAGTGTTTGAAGCCTTATACCCTAAGCATAAGCGTGAATATAACAATGAAACGATGCCTATCTTGGACACCGGACAGATTATGACAGGGAGAGAGATGCCGGATGCGGAGGGGACTGGCCAGGTCTGGCCGGTTATTCCGCTTGCGGCGTTGCCCATTACCGACGCGACCATCGACGAAACGGCGCGGGATTTCATCCTGCGCGCGACGACGGCGCGTGCGGCCGGTGCAAGACCGTTTTATTCGACATCGGCAAACGGTCAGGTCATCGCGCTCTGCCATCACGATAGGGAATTCGACGCCATGCTGCGGCAGGCGGACCAGATTCATGCCGATGGCATGTCGCTGGTGATCTTTTCCCGCAAATTCTGCCCGAAGGCATTGAGAGAACGGGTTGCGACCACGGATCTCGTTCATGCGGTTGCGAAGCGTGCCGAAGAGACGGGCAGCCGTTTCTATTTCCTCGGCGGCTCCGAAGAGGTGAACCGCGCGGCGGTCGAGGAAATGCAGAGGCTTTATCCGCGCCTCATATTTGCGGGGCGGCGCAACGGTTATTTCAGCCGGGCCGAGGAAGAGGCGATCCTCGCCGATATCGCGGCATCCGGGACGGATATTCTCTGGGTGGGCTTCGGCATACCGCTGGAGCAGCGTTTCGTCTCGCGCAATCTGGACAGGCTTTCCGGTATCGCCGTGATCAAGACCTGCGGCGGCCTTTTCGATTTCCTCGCCGGCAAGAACAGCCGGGCGCCGCAATGGATGCAGGATATGGGGCTGGAATGGCTCTACCGGGCCATGCTCGAGCCGAAGCGGCTCGGAAAACGTTACCTGCTGACCAATCCTATCGCCATATATTCGCTGCTGAAGTATCGCTTCGGAGCTTCGGGACAAGGTCGCTAGATCATCGCGACAAGCCGTTGCTGCGCGAAGAATAAAGCGCGCCTGCGCCTCCCGCCCGACAATATAAGATTTTCCTAACGTATTGAATGGATGCGCTGCGTCGCTGAAATCCGTTGCAACTGCGAACATCTGCGCTACACTGCATCAATATTACAAATTTATTCGAATCATAGATTTATTGAGGCCACCAATGGTGATTACGTCCATTTCTCTTTTCATATATGGAATTGGCACCGTTACCTCTCTCGCCATGACCTATATCGAAGGCGCCCGCCGCGGCAAGGACTGGGATTTTTATCGCGTCACCGGCATTGTCCTTTGTTTCTTCTGGCCGGTGCTCGTGCCGCTCCTCGTCCTCGCGACGGCCTTGTCGTCGTTCGGTTTCCAGAAACGGTTCACGAATACGATCTCGCTCGGCAGGCAAAAAACCCTTAGCTGAGCCGAAGCTATCCCGCTTCAGCTCTTCTTCGCCGGCGCCTTGTAGGGCGTGAGCGTAATGCCGAGGCTTGCCATCACGCGGCCGATGGACATCAACGGCGGATGCGTGGCTGGCAGCAGGGTTCCGGTTTTCACGAAGGCGGAAACGGCGCGGACAAGAGACAGGCACAGGCTGACGGCGTTTTTGGCGGCGAGCAGCAGCCCGCCTTTAAGGCCCGGGCGTCGGGCGCGGTCGATGCTGTAATTGATGATGCCGGTGCGGAGCGAGCGCTCCATGATCCAGCGCGGCGCCATGCGGTTTTCCGGCACATATTCGATGATGAGCGCTTGCGCATTCCAGGCGAATTTGAAACCGGCCTTGCGGCAGCGGGTGAAGAAATCCATGTCGCCGCCGCCGAGGAAGTTGAAGCGCACGTCGAATTCCGGTTTCGCTAGCGTCTCGAAAACCCGCCGTGAGATCAGGCAGTTGCCCGATCCGTGGATTTGCTCGACGGGGCCGGTCGGCGCTTCGATGGAGCCGAACAGCGGATGCGAGAGAACCGCCTTCGAAGCCGGTGCGTCGAATTCCCGGTTGACCGGTCCGCCGACGATATCGACGCCGAAGGATTTCGCCGCCGAAACCATTTCGGCAAGCCAGACGGGGGAGGCGGCCTCGTCGTCATCGATCATCAGGAACCACTCAGCCGCAGCATAGCTTTGCCGGGCGGTGCGGAAGGCGGTGTTGATGGCGTAACAATTGCCCTGCGTCGGTTCGACCAATGCCTCGCCGGCCATGCCGCTTTCGGCGAAAAAGGCGCGCGCGACCGCAAGACCCGCCTGGCCCGCGCCGTCATTATCGACCACGACGATGGCGAAGGGAAAATCGACCTTCTGGGCTGCGAGCGATCGAAGCGTCTTTTTCAGGCCTTCCGGCCGGCGGAAACTCGGAATGCACACCACCGCTTCCGGCATGATCTCGGACATGGAAACTCCTAAATTCCGGCAAGCGCTGCGGCGGAAAAAACGACGGCCCTGAGGCTCTGGCGCGGGCGATTGAGGAAGGTATCGGCCAGCGCCGAAAAGGCCTCGCGGTAGCGGCGGGCGCGGAAAGCCTGCGCCACGGTATAGGCATTCATATGGTTTTCGGACCGGCGGCGAAGCCGCCGCAGCTCCGGCGGCGAAACGGCAGCGACGATGGCCGGGTCGGAAAACACGGCCTCGATTGCCGGTTCGCAATCCCGGAAGGTCAAAAGCCGGTTCATCATAACGCTCGTCCTGTGCACGCGGTAATCCAGCACATGGCAGCCGGGCAGGTAAACGAAACGGCCGGCGGCGGCGAGCCTGCACCAGCCATACCAGTCTTCGGCATAACGCAAAGTCTCGTCGAAACCGCCGAATTCCTGAAAGGTGCGGGTCCTGACCAGCATGATGCCGCCATTGACGATGAAGTTGCCGCCGAGCAGCGGCTGGAGAATGAAACCATCGGGTTTTTCCCGGCGGCGAATGAGGTTGCGCCGACCGATCTTGACGCCGTTTTCATCGATGCGCTCGTAATCGCCATAGACGGCGACGACATCCGGCCCGGAAATGCCGGCGCAAAGGGCCGCGATGGCGCCCGGTTTCAGGCGATCGTCGGCATCGAGAAACATCGTCCATTCGCCGCGCGCCTGTGACAGGCCGAAATTGCGCACGGCGGAAACGCCCTGCCTTCCCTGCGGCCGGGCAAGCAATTTGACGCGAGGGTCGGAAAAACCTTCCACCTTTTGTGCGGTGGTGTCGGTGGAGCCGTCATCGACCACCAGCACTTCGCCGATGGTCTCGCCCTGCAGCAACACGCTTTCGATCGCTTCCACGATGTAACGCTCGCCATTGCGAACGGGAATGACAATCGAAACGGAAACCAAGACTTCAAACTCCATGCGGCGTGGGCCAAGAATTCGCACAGCGAAGTTACTACCGCATTAAGCGGGTCCGGCCAATTATGACGTGGTATAACGTCGGTTAACCTTGCAAATCTTTAATATCCTTTTCCTATGATCGGAATGTTATGTTTTGGGAATAAAGGTTGCGGAGGCGGGTGCATGCGGATCGGGCGGCGGAATTTTATGGGCGGTGCGGCAAGCGCTGGCCTGCTGCATGCCGTGGCCGGCCCGGCCTTTGCCGCGCAGAAGAAAGCGGCGAGCAAAACCGCCCCGTATGGCGCGGCCGTTTACCTGCCGGATCTCACCGCCGATAGCCGCATCGGCGAAGCGGTGGTGAAATATTGCTCGCGCATCACCCCCGTTACCGAAATGAAATGGGAGGTCCTGCGGCCTTCGGCGGAGGTATTCGATTTCGCCGCCGCCGATGCAATCGCCAATTTCGCCCGTCAGCACAAGCTTTCCATGCACGGCCATCCGCTGATCTGGTATGCCTCCAACGCGCCCTGGCTTGCGAGCATCGGCGGCGGCGTGAAGGTCGAGAAGCTGATGGAGACCCATATCGTCACGGTGATGGAGCGTTATAAGGACGTGATCCATAGCTGGGACGTGGTCAATGAGCCGATCCCCGACGTGCCGGGCAATGTGCGCGCGCGGCGCGATGCC
Source organism: Agrobacterium sp. T29 (assembly GCF_006970545.1). Taxonomy (NCBI): domain Bacteria; kingdom Pseudomonadati; phylum Pseudomonadota; class Alphaproteobacteria; order Hyphomicrobiales; family Rhizobiaceae; genus Agrobacterium; species Agrobacterium sp. T29. The sequence goes on along the minus strand of NZ_CP040640.1, from coordinate 2,120,529 downwards.
TGGTATTACGGCGCCGGGCCGGACGCCATCAAGAAGGCTTTCGAGATCGCCCATGCCGTCGATCCGAAGGCGCAGCTCGTGCTCAACGAATATGACGTGGAATTTGCCGCCGAGAAATCGCCGGCCAAGCGCGCGGCCTTCCGCAATCTCATTCTCGAACTGCTGGAGAAGGGCGCGCCGATCAACGCGGTCGGCCTGCAGGGGCATTTGCGCGGCGGCTGGCCGATCGCCAAGGACGAGCTTGCCGCCTTCACGGCGGAAATGCGCAGTTATGGTCTTGCCGTTCTGGTAACGGAGCTGGATGTGATGGACCAGACGCTGCCCGCGCCGGAGGCCGAACGCGATATGCTGATCAACGGCCAGGTCCGCGAGTTTCTGGAGGCGGCTTCCGCGGGCGGCGCGCTTTCCTCCATCACCACATGGGGCATCTCGGATCAATATAGCTGGATCCGCTGGGCCTATCCGCGCCGGGACGGCACCGCCAACCGGCCGCTGCCGCTGGACTGGAGTTTCAACCAAAAACCCATGATGGCCATCATCAATGAATTCCGGAACCGTGGTGCATGACTATGAATGCTGAAATGCCGCTTCCTCCCGTGCAAAAGGCGCTGCAAATCAACCTGCACCCCTTCGATGCCCCGCATGCGGCCCTGACCCTGCCGCATCAGCTCAGGGTCTGGGGCGGACAGGTGGACCGCATTCTCCTCACCGTCGATACGGGCCAGGTGGGGGCCGGCCGCTACAAGGGCAACGGTTTCGATGCGGCGCGCCAGCGTCTCTTCGACATGCTGGAGGAAATGCAGACCAATTATCCGCATCTGCATGTGGATATCGTCGATTACAGCGATGCGGCGCGCAGCGCCGTGACGGAAACCTTCTTTCCCCGCTCGCCGATCCCCTATCCCGCCAAGGCTTTCGATGGTGGGCCTTTCCATGTCTATTTCTACGGGCTGAAGCGCGCCAGTGCCCGTTATGTGCTGCATATGGACAGCGACATGATGTTCGGCGGCGGCAGCCAGAGCTGGTTCGGCGAGGCCATCGCACTTCAGAAGGCCAATCCGGATGCGCTGTGCATCACGCCCTTTTCCGGGCCGCCGACGGTGCGCGGCGATCTGGATATTTCCCGCCATGTCGGCATGCCCGGCGTGAAGAACATACCTGCGCCGCGCAAGCTGCCGTCGCGCATTCCCACCTGGCGTTTCGCCACCGTTTCCACCCGGCTTTTCATGATCGACATGGAACGTTTTGCGAAACGCATCGGCTCGCTGGAACTGCTCAGGCCCGATGTCAAACGGCGCATCCGCTCCTATGCCTATAACCAGCAGCCTGTCTCGATGCCCGCCGAGGAGGTGCTGAGCACGAACATGATGCGCACGGGTGTTTATCGCCTCGATTTTCTCGGCACGGGCAAGGGCATGTATTCACTGCATCCGCCCTATCGCTCGCCGGAATTTTATGCGGCGCTGGCCTCCATCGTCGAGCGCATCGAAAAGGGCGATATTCCGGAAGGCCAGCTCGGCGATTTCGATATTAACGGGTCGATGGTGGACTGGACCAGCGCGCTGGCGGCCAAGACGCGCTCCAAACGTTATGCGAAAGCGCTGCGCCATCTCATCTCGGCCAATGTCGGACGGTTCAGCAAGGCTTGAGGGTTTCGATCCGTTTTCCGTCGTGAGGCGGGGCGGGGGGCTCAATAGTCGGTGATGAGCTTGCTCCAGCTCTCCGAGCACAGTCCGCCAATATAGATGTCGCCGGCCAGCGCCCTTTCCCGCAGGGCGTCATCGCGCGTCGCCATGCAGAAATAACCGTCATGGCGGAAGCTCATGTGGTTCTGGCGGTAAAGCGCGTTGATGAGAAAGGGCTGCGCCATGCCGGTGACATGGGCATAGTTCTCGTCATCGAAATGGCGGAACAGGGTGTTGAGCACATCGTTTTCGCAACCGGCATCGCAGACGAGATTGAGCACATAGGCCGTTCTCCCCCGCTGGCCGAAAAACAGCGCAGCGCCCATGGCATGGCCTTCGGCATTCTCGATCACCACGCCTTTCAGTTCGCCGAGGCTTTCATTGGTCCTGCTCATCTCTATCAGCCAGTGGAATTCCTCGTGAGACCATTCCGGGCGAATGGAAAAACGCTCGATCATCGCGAGCGCCCTGTGTCGGAAGGTTTCGTAATCCACGGTTCTCACCGTGGCGCCGGCGGCCTCCTGCGGTCTCAGACCCTTTTTCCACCGTCGCAGGATTCCATCCACAAATCCGAGCGCGGTGAGCGCCAGCGTGGTTTTGGCCAGTTTCGAGCGGCGCGGCATGCGCAGCGCGATGGTGCAGAAGGGCTTGAGCGCCTTGTGCCATTGCAGGCTTTCAATCGGCAGCATGTTGCCGCCGGTCGCCACCCAGTGATCGGCGCTGACGGGTGAAGCCGTATCCGAGAACAACATGTCGTGTTTGGAGGCCCGCATGCCGCGGGACAGACGCGCTGCGCCGAGTGCGCCGCGTTTCCCGTCCGATGCGAAGGCGCAGAGCAGCCGTGCGGTGATGGTTTTTCCATTCGCAACGAAGCGCATGGGCACGGCGAGGATGACGCTGGTGACCCCGTTCTCCCCGGCATCGTAGATAACGCTGCCGTTTTCCGGACTGAAGGCGGGACTGCCGAAAAACAGTTTTTCGATATAGGAGCCGAAATCGAAGTTCCGCTCCTGCCCGGTCTTCCTGAAAGCGCTGTTGAGCACGGCCTCGACAGCCGGAACGTCTTCCCTGCGCATGGGGCGGATGCCGGACACACCGATTTGAACCGGGCGTTGTGTCAAGTGACCGCTATCGCCATCGTCCATATGGGTGTGTATCGGAACGTCCACCGTCGGCCCCCACCTTTTGTGCATTGACGAAATCAACCATAGGCAGCGTATATTTGAATGTATTAATATAGATATAAAACCTGCAATCCGGTGGGATCGAAAGTATCGGATTTGGAATAAATCATATTAATATCAATATATTAATCTGTATAAGCCGCATCGGTTGAGGTTAGCAAAATACGCTCAAGCAAGCAACCTTTGGATGAAATATGATAAATTTTTGTAGGCGATTTTTTGGGGTCTGGCGTCAATTTTGGCAAGCTTCCGTCTTGTCCTTTGTCTCCGGGCTCCGATTTCCCGAGGAAAAGCGCACAATCGCGGTGCTATTTTCCCGTGCATAATGGATAACTAAAAAATAGGATTTGCGCGGGATATTCGTATTATCGAATATGCGAAGCACGAGTTTCAATGCGGGTGGCTTCAGGAAAGAGGGAGAGAAAAACCCCTTATGGATGCAGCGCATGGCGAACAGGGGCGTGGCTACTGGCGGGACGCGTTGTTTTACGTGACGTTCCTGTTTTTCACGGTCGGCTTTTCGCCCTATATCTCGCTCTCATCGACCTATCAGGGCTCCGCCATGGCGGCCGGGTCCAACCTGCTCAACCAGTTGACCGCGATTATCCTGTTTTTCAGTTTCCTGGCCTTCATGGCGAAGGAGCGGTCGTTTTCCATCCTCTTCATGCCGCGCCTGCTGATGGCGGCGATTTTCGGCTGGTTTGTCCTGACCTCGCTTGCGGGCGAAGCGCCGCTATTTTCGCTCAGGCGGCTGGTCATGTGCGCCATCATCTGCGTGCTTGCCGGCGGCTTCCTGCAATTGCCGCGCACCGAGCGGCATTTCACGACGCTGCTTGCCACATGCGCCCTGATCATATTGTTCCTGTGCTATTTCGGAATCACCGTGCTGCCCTCGCGCTCGATCCATCAGGCCAGCGATGCGCTGGAGCCTCTGCTGGCGGGGGATTGGCGCGGGGTTTTCCGCCATAAGAACGAGGCCGCCTCGGTCATGGCGGTGTTGATTATAGTCGGTATTTATCTCTGCAAGCGCTGGTCCTTCATCGGCGGGCTGTCGGTGCTGTTGCTGTCGCTGGTCTTTCTGGTCAAGTCGGGCGGCAAGACCGCGCTCGGGCTGATGCCGATCATTATTGCGGCAGGCTGGTTCATCCTGCGCTGGCCGCGCTGGCGTTATACGGTCGTGACCCTGTTTCTGGCGGTTTTTGCGCTGGTGACCGTCGGCACCACGGTCGATCCCGTCTTTTCGCAGATGCTGACGAAGCTGGGGCTCGATGCCAGCTTTACCGGCAGAAGGGATATCTGGACCGTCGCCATCGATTACATCCGTCAAAGCCCGCTTCTGGGATACGGCTATCAGGCCTTCTGGCGCAGCGACGCCCTGATGTCGAGTTTCACCGAGAACAATACCTGGGCGACGACCGCGCCGGATTCGCACAATGGTTATTTCGACCTTCTGCTGGCCGGCGGCGTGCCGGGTCTGGTGCTGGTGATGGTGTGGATCTATCTCCTGCCGCTGCACTATCTCGGCAAAATGAACGAGGCCACGCGCAACAGTCCGCTGACGCGGCTTTATGTCGGCGTATGGCTTTATGTGCTGCTCTACGGCTTTCTGGAAACGCTGTTTTTCCTCAGCACCGGCTTCGTCTGGTTCTTCCTCATCGTCGCCGTGATGGGCCTGCATCTTCAGGCCAATGCCAGCCTCGTGGAGGACGAGGCGGAGGGGGAACCGGAGAGAGCCGGCGGTGGAGCGGGCATTGCCCCGACACCGCTGCGGGGGCAGGCCTCCCCTGTCGTTCGCTCCAGGTGATATTTTGAAATGATTTTTCGTCATAAATATGTAAAAGAGCCGATTGTTGCGCGCGTCTGCGGCTATTTTCGCTAAACATGCGCGGCTCAAGTCTTTGTTATTGTGCACGTCGCACTGCGGAAACCCCGGCTATTGGCGCGGCGGCACTGAAAAAACGGATCGGCTAGGTCAATCGATGGCAGATACAGGCGCCTGCGCGCTCGAGGCGGATGACATCCACAAGAGCTTCGGCACGCATGAAGTTTTGAAGGGCGTTTCGCTGCAGGCCCACAAGGGCGATGTCATCTCGATCATCGGGTCTTCCGGTTCCGGCAAAAGCACCTTTCTGCGCTGCATGAATTTTCTCGAAACGCCGGATCGCGGCCGCGTCATCGTCAATGGTGAGGAAATCGCCACGAAAACCGGCCGCGACGGCAAGGCCGTGCCGAAAAGCTGGCGGCAGGTGGAAAAACTGCGCACCGGCCTCGGCATGGTGTTCCAGAATTTCAATCTCTGGGCCCATCGCACCGTTCTCGAAAACGTCATCGAGGCGCCCGTTCATGTTCTCGGCGTCAGGCGGCAGGAGGCAGTTGAAAAGGCCGAAGCCCTGCTGAACAAGGTCGGGCTTTATGACAAGAAAAACGCCTATCCGGCATTCCTGTCCGGCGGGCAGCAGCAGCGCGCCGCCATTGCGCGTGCGCTCTGCATGGAGCCGGCGGTGATGCTGTTCGACGAGCCCACTTCGGCGCTCGATCCGGAACTGGTGGGCGAGGTTCTGAAGGTCATTCGCGATCTGGCCGAGGAAGGTCGCACCATGCTGCTCGTTACCCATGAAATGCGCTTTGCGCGCGATGTATCCTCGCAGGTCGTGTTTCTGCATCAGGGCCGGGTGGAGGAGGCGGGGCCGCCGGCGCAGGTGTTCGGAAACCCCTTGAGCGCCCGCTGCCGGGAATTTACCGGCGCGCTCGCCAATTGACCCTTTTGCCTGACAGTCCGTTTTAACAGGAGAGACTTGAATGAAATTTTTCGCCACGCTGCTTGCCGGAACGGCATTTGCGTTTTCCGCCTTCACCGCCAGCGCCGAGGTGCGCTTCGGTATCATGAACGAGGCCTACCCGCCCTTCTTCGCCAAGGATGCCAGCGGCAAGTGGCAGGGCTGGGAAATCGATCTCATGGACGCCGTCTGCGCGGAAATGAAGGAAAAATGCTCGATCGTGGAGCTCTCCTGGGACGGCCTCATCCCGGCGCTGCAGACGAAGAAATTCGACGTTATCTGGTCCTCCATGTCGAACACGGAAGAGCGTCAGAAGATCATCGATTTCACCGATAAATATTACAACACGCCGAGCAAGCTGATCGGCGCCAAGGGCGAAAAGGCGGGTGCGACGGCCGAGGACGTCAAGGGCAAGACCATCGGCATTCAGGTGGCGACGATCCAGTCCGAATATTACAAGAAATATTTCGCCGGTGTCGCCGATGAGAAGACCTACCAGACGCTGGACGAGGCGTTTCAGGATCTCGCGGCCGGCCGCATCGACTACGTCTTCGGCGATTCCATTGTTCTCGACGCTTTCGTGAAGAGCGATGCGGGCAAGGATTGCTGCGCCGACATGGGTGATGTCGCCGACGACAAGGAAATCCTCGGTCTCGGCGTTTCCGGCGGCCTGCGCAAGGAAGACACCGAACTCAAGGCCAAGCTGAATGCGGCAATCGCCGCCGTGCGCGCCAGCGGCAAATATGACGAGATCACCAGGAAGTACTTCAGCTTCAATATTTACGGGCAGTAATTCGGTCTGATCGGTCACGCATATGGCAAGCCTTGAAACCACGTTGCAACTTCTGTCTCCCTATCCTCCGGGATGGGGCGGCACCCTGTTGAAGGGTGCGGCATCGACGCTTGCCATTTCCGCCGGCGCCTATCTGATCGGCCTTGCCATCGGCATGGCCGGGGCGCTCGGCAAGCTTTCGGGCAACAGGCCTCTTGGCCTGCTGCTCAACCTCTATACCACCGCGATCCGTGCGGTTCCCGAGCTGATCCTTATCGTCGGGCTTTATTATGCCGGGACTGACGGTCTCAACCGGCTCCTGCTGCTGGCCGGCATGCCGCCGCTGGAGGTGAACGGTTTCGTCGCCGCCGTTGCGGTTTTGGGTTTCGTGCAGGGGGCCTATATGACCGAGGTGCTGCGCGGGGCGATCCTTGCCATTCCGAGCGGCCAGATCGAGGCGGCGCGCGCCTTCGGCATGTCGCCCGCTTTGCGTTTCCGCCGGGTGGTCTTGCCGGCGCTTTTGCCGAACGCCTTGCCGGGGCTCGGCAATCTCTGGCTTGCGGTGACCAAGGACAGCGCCCTGGTGGCGGTCGTCGGTTATCAGGAACTGGCGCTGGCGACGCGTCTCGCCGGGGCCAGCACCAAGCAATATTTCCTGTTCTTCCTTGCCGCCGCCCTGCTTTACCTTGCCATCACGCTCGTTTCGAACCTCGTTTTTTCGCTGATCGAGCGCCGCGTGCGGCGCGGCCAGCCGGCCCTGGCCTGAGGAGGGGACGGCATGGATTTCTCATGGGTCGCGAAATATTGGCCGCTGCTTCTTTCGGGTGCATGGCAGACGGTGGCGCTGCTCGCCATCTCCGTCAGCATCGGGTTTCTTCTGGCCATCGGGCTTGCGTTTGCGCAGGTGAGCGGCGGGCGGGTGACGAAAATCCTGGCGCGGGCCTATTGCACCTTCTTCCGGGGCACGCCGCTGCTCATCCAGCTCTGGCTGCTTTATTACGGCGTCGGCTCGCTTCTGCCGATGATCCCCGGCCTGCGCCAGAGTTTCATGTGGCCGGTGCTACGCGAAGGGTTCTTCTTTGCGGCCGTCAGCTTCACGCTGAATTATGCGGCCTATGAGGCGGAAGTTCTGCGCGGCGCGCTGCTGGCGGTGCCGAAAGGCGAGCTGGAGGCGGGCAGGGCGTTCGGCATGGGCCGTTTCACCCTCATTCGCCGCATCTGGCTGCCGCGCGCCATCCGCATCGCGCTGCCGACCATTGCCGGCGAGGTGGTGATGCAGCTTAAAGCCACGCCGCTTGCTTTCACCGTGACGGTGATGGACCTCTACGCCGTCGCCTACAAGGTGCGGCAGGATACGCTTCTGGTCTATGAGCCGCTGATCGTCGTCACCGTCTTCTATCTCATTCTCACCGCCATCATCGCCCGCTGTTTCGGCCTTGTCGAACAGCAGGTGCCGGTCAGGCGATAAACATTCAGGGAGTATGACCATGAGCACAATCCGTATCCTCGACGGCGGCATGAGCCGCGAATTGCAGCGGCTCGGGGCCGAGTTGAAACAGCCGGAATGGTCGGCGCTGGCGCTTATCGACGCGCCCGATATCGTGCGGCAGGTCCATGCGGAGTTCATCGAAGCCGGCGCCGATGTCGTCACCACCAATTCTTATGCGCTGGTGCCCTTCCACATCGGCGAAGAGCGTTTCCAGAAGGATGGCGCATCGCTGATCGCCCTTTCCGGCAGGCTGGCGCGCGAAGCGGCGGATGCTTCCGGTCGCAGGGTGCTGGTGGCGGGTTCGCTGCCGCCGATTTTCGGTTCCTATGAGCCGCAGAATTTCGATGCCACGCGGGTGCAGGCCTATCTGAAGGTGCTGGTCGACAATCTCGCGCCTCATGTCGATGTCTGGCTCGGCGAGACGCTCAGCCTGATCGCCGAGGGCGAGGCGGTGCGCGAGGCCGTTGCCGCGACCGGCAAACCGTTCTGGATTTCCTTCACACTCAATGACGATGCGGTTGCGGCCGGCGGCGAGCCCGCGCTTCGCTCCGGTGAAACGGTCAGGGCGGCCGCCGAATGGGCGGCGCAATCGGGTGCCGCCGCCCTTCTGTTCAATTGCAGCAAGCCGGAAGTCATGAAGGCCGCCGTCGAGACGGCCGCCGCCGTCTTCGCGGAAAAGGCTGTTTCGCTGGAAATCGGCGTCTACGCCAATGCCTTTGAAGGCGAGCAGGGCGATTCCGCCGCCAATGAAGGGCTGCATGGCACGCGCGCCGATCTGACCGGCGATGTTTATTCCCGTTTTGCCTGCTCCTGGGCGGATGCGGGCGCGACCATGATCGGCGGCTGCTGCGGCATCGGTGCGGCGCATATCCACAGGGTTGCGACAGCGCTGCGACGCGCGGCCGCCTGAAGCACCCCACGCCACTGCAAGAGACGGATGCGGCAGGTTTTGAACCTGCCGCTTTTTTTATGCGCAGCTATTGACCTCAACTATAGTTGAGGAATTATCAGGACATGGAACACACTGTTGAAGGACGTTCCATGAGCGACAATACACTTTCCATCCGCATCATCTTCGGCAGCGCCCGCAATCCGCGCTTCTGCGATGTCATCGGCAAATGGCTGCTGGAGCGGCTCGAGGCCCGGCCGGGACTGGAGCTTGCGGTCATCGACCCGCGCGAACTCGATCTGCCGCAGGACCACGCGCCCGAGCGCGCCGCGGTGCGGGAGCTTCGGCAAAGCCTCGATGGCGCCGATGCCTTCATCGTCGTCACACCGGAATATAATCGCAGTTACCCCGGCGCGCTGAAGGTGCTGATCGATTCCGCCTATGACGAATGGGGCGCCAAACCGGTGGCTTTCGTATCCTATGGCGGGATTTCCGGCGGCCTGCGCGCCGCCGAGCAGCTTCGTCCCGTTTTTGCGGAACTGCATGCGGTGACGATCCGCGATGTCGTCAGCTTCGCCAATCCCTGGGATCGTGTCGATGCCGCGGGCCAGTTCGACGCCGGTGTGCCGGCTGCGGGCGCGCTGGAGACGATGATGAACAAGCTCGGCTGGTGGGCGCGTGCGCTGAAACAGGCGCGGTCCGCAACGCCTTACAAGGGGGCGTGAGATGGCCGAAAAATCCCTCGCCCTGAAAGTGACGCTGCTGTTCGTCGCCACGCTCACCATCATGGCCGGAACCACGGTCGCACCTTCGCTGCCGGCCATCGAGCAGACTTTCCTGTCGACGCCGCATGTGGATATCATGAGCCGCATGGTGCTGACGCTGCCCTCGGTCTTCGTGGCTTTCTGCGCGCCCATTGCCGGGGTGCTGGCGGATCGCTTCGGCCGCAAGCGACTGCTGCTCGGCGCGATCCTGCTTTACAGCCTTTCCGGCATGTCCGGCCTTTTTGCCGATAGCCTTGTCGGCCTGCTCGTCGGGCGCGCCTTTCTGGGGCTGGCGATCGGCGCCATCATGACGATCGGCACGGCGCTGGTGGGCGATTATTTCGAAGGCCCGGCGCGGGAGCGTTATCTCGGCCTGCAACAGGCCTTTACCCAGATCGGCGGCGTGGTTTTTGTGGTGGCGGGCGGTTTGCTGGCGGATCTGCACTGGCGCGCGCCCTTCGCGGTCTATGCCGTCGCCTTGTTCATTCTGCCGGCGGCCCTGTTCTTTCTGACGGAACCGGTGAGGAGCGACAGCCGTATAAAAGCCGGCGGCGAACAGGACTTTGCAGTCAACTGGCTGCTGGTGGGTGTGCTGGCGCTGGTGGTATTCCTCGTCAATGCCCTGTTTTATACCATTCCCTCGCAATTGCCTTTCTTCCTGCGGGAGCTCGGAGTGTTTTCCGGCAGTATTGCGGGATACGCCATCGGCATTTTCAATCTGGCCGGGGCGCTGGCGGCGCTCAATTTCGGGCGATTGCGGGCAAGGGCCAGCGTGACCGCCATCATTGCCGCCGGGCTGGTGTCGATGGCGACGGGTTTTGCGTTGCTCGCCATGGCCGAGGGGCTGGTCGCCATGCTGTCATCGCTTGCGGTGGTGGGGTTTGGCCTTGGCGTGGTGATGCCGGGCATCATGTCCACCACCATCATGCTGGCGCCGCTCAGACTGCGCGGGCGTATCGCCGGCATCGTCACCGCTTCGATGTTTCTCGGGCATTTCATCTCACCGCTGGCAAGCCAGCCATGGATTGCCCGCTTCGGTTTCGCCGCCGCCTATCGCGACATCGCCATGATATTCGCCGCCATGGCCGGACTTGCCGTCATGGCCGCCATCTTGCAGCGATGGGCGGCCACGCGAAGGGCGCGGCCCTTTGCGCCGGGTGGTTGACGACCGGTCTGCAGGGGCAAAAAACACCCGTGCTTTGCCAACCGTGGCGTGAAGGAATTGTAAAGTTTTTGACTATAATCATTTTACTGGAAAATGACCGGGAGCGACGGCTGAAAATTCGCTCGCTTCCGCTTTTTTCAGGGAATTCGGCCTGGCGTTCCCGCCTGCTGGCGGGCCGCCGCGCCAACCGTGGTGAGCGGCCTCCCCGTATTGGAAGGGACGGGCAGCTTTCCGCGGCGCATGCATGATGCAGATGCGGCCAGAGCCTATGATGTGGCTAGCGAAGTCTCGATGATCGGGGCGTTCGACGTGCAATGTCAGTCTTGCCGAACACCTCCGGCACGGGGAAGGAGCGGTTTTTTCAATGACGTGAGGCTTTCCGTGTCTTTTCTTCAAAACGCCAGTATCCGCACCAAAATCCTGTCGCTCATTCTTCCGCTCTGCATCGTCGGCCTTGGCGCCGCCGCCTTCATGTCCACCCGCTACAAGGAAGCGGACACGGCCTACTCGCTCTTTATCGCCAACGATAACGCCGCTCTGGTGGAGCTTGCGCGTGCCAACCGAAATCTGGTTGCCCTGGCCTATGGCGCCTATCAGGTCATGGCGTATGACGTGAACGGGCCGGAGATAAAGGCCGCCAAGCAGGCCTACAGTGACAGCAAGGGCGCGCTCCTGCAGCGTCTCAATAATGTGAAGACTGTTTTTCCGGAAGAGTCCGCCGCCATGGACGCCTTCATCGCGCAGTCGCAGGCCATAACCGCCATGACGGATAAGGCTGTCGAACTTGGTATGGCAAACCGTAATGAGGAATCCGCTGCCCAGCTGCTCAAGGCGGACGCCTCCATTCAGGCGACTTCGGTTGCCCTGACGGCGCTGCTGGACAAGCTCGCCAAGGGCGTCGTCGAGGGAAGCGACGAGCTGACGGACCAGACCAATTCTACCATCTTCACCTCGCTGGTGGTTGTCGGCATCGCTTTTGCGGTCGGCATCATTCTGGCGCTGTTCGTGGCGTCCCGCGGCATCACAACCCCTATCGCCCGCCTGCGCGAGCGGATGGTGTCGCTTGCCGGCGGCGAGACGGCGACGGAAATCGACGGCATGGCACGCCGCGACGAAGTGGGCCAGATGGCGAAGGCCGTGCAGGTCTTCCGCGAAAACGCCATCGAGCGCATTCGTCTCGAACAGGAAACCGAAGCCAATCGCAGCCTCTCGGAGAAAGACCGGATCGAGCGCGAGCAGCAGAAGGCAAGGGAGGCGGCCGACGTCAAGTTCGCCGTCGACAATCTCGCAGCCGGTCTCTCCAAGCTTTCGGAAGGCGATGTTTCCTATCGCATTGGCCAGCCGTTCACCGCCACGCTCGACGCCGTTCGCAACGATTTCAACATGTCCGCCGAAAAGCTGCAGGCGGCCCTGACCAAGGTGGCCCAGAACGCCAGCGGCATCGGCGCGGGTGCGGATGAGATCAAATCGGCCGCCGACGATCTGGCCAAGCGCACCGAGCAGCAGGCTGCGGCCGTGGAGGAAACCGCCGCCGCTCTGGAAGAAATCACCACGACGGTCAGGGATTCCACCAAGCGCGCGCAGGAGGCGGGCCTGATCGTCAGCCGTGCCAAGGCGGGCGCCGAACAATCCGGCGAGGTGGTGCGCCGCGCCGTGGTCGCCATGGAGCAGATTGCGAAATCCGCCAATGAGATCAGCAATATCATCGGCGTCATCGATGAGATCGCCTTCCAGACCAACCTTCTGGCGCTGAATGCCGGCGTGGAAGCCGCGCGTGCGGGCGAGGCCGGCAAGGGTTTTGCCGTCGTCGCCCAGGAAGTGCGTGAGCTTGCCCAGCGCTCCGCCCATGCCGCCAAGGAGATCAAGGCGCTGATCAATACCTCGAACGATCAGGTGCAGCAGGGCGTTCAGCTGGTGGGCGATACCGGCAAGGCGCTGGCGACCATCGTTTCGGAAGTGCAGGAAATCAACCGGCACGTCGTCTCCATCGTGGAGGCCGCGCAGGAACAGTCTTCCGGCCTGCAGCAGATCAATACGGCGGTCAACCAGATGGATCAGGACACGCAGAAAAATGCGGCCATGGTGGAAGAAACCAATGCCGCAAGCCACAGCCTCGCCAAGGAAGTGGCGTCGCTCAACCAGCTGCTCTCCCAGTTCCGGCTTGCCGACGGCGCCTATCAGCCAAAGAGCCAGCCTGCGCCGGTCCGCAGCGCCGGTGGCAGCGACAAATATGTGGCGTCCCCGGTCCGCGCACTGGGCCGCAAGATCGCCTCGGCGTTTTCGGGCAATGCTGCTGTGGATACGGCAAAGGGCGACTGGCAGGAGTTCTGAGCGGCGGTCCGTTTCCAGCATGCGTTTCGGCGGGGAGGCATCCCCGCCGGCGTTCAACGACGATGTGGCGCAATCGAAAGCCGTTCTGGCAAAATCGATGTCCACCGTGCGAAACGCAACATCTTCGCGACGGCTAGAGTACGTCCGGTCAAAACGGAATCGGTGGACGTGCTCTACCTCTTTGTTTTCACGCATTTTCCGGACGTAAAACCGCTTCGCACTTTTACTGGAAATGCTCTAGATCATCCGCATCGGCAACCATCGCCATGGGGTTCCCCGGCACCGGTTCACGCGCGAAAACATCCATCCGATGAAATCTGAACTTTTCGCTGCCCGACCGGCGGGCGCTTACGGGCCGCTCGGGCCCTTTTCCTTCTTCGCCTGATCGTGATGCCACTTGATGGCGAAGAACATGCCCGTGCCCAACACGATAATCTTGAACGGAAAGAAGACCAAGGGGAACAAATCTACCCAATCCCATTCCATCATCTGAGTATTTCCAGTCTGTTACTTGATACAATCTATCGAGGATAGGGCTACCTCAAACCGGCTGCTTCAACAACGCCAATTCATGCACTCGGGCAGGGGCCTTTTGACGCAGCCCGAGCAGGATCGTTTCATCCGGGGCCCTTGAAGCTTACCCTCGATATGTTTCCTGTGATTGTTTCAGGGGTAGTGTGAAACGCTGAAGCCCCCGAGAAATGGCACGTCGCGCCGGGTGATGATGATCGCGCTCTGATCGATCTCGCTCACGTCCCTTCCTCCGCAACGCGAAACAGAAGCCGAATATACCGCTCCAAATGAGCAAGACTTTCGCGCGCCAGCTCCGCGTCATTCCCCGCCTTCGCAAGGACAAATCCTCCTTGGATAACAGTCTGCGTGTATCGAGCCAAACTTTCGGCAGTCCAATCGTCCGTAATACCGCGCTGATGGCGGGCCAGTTCAATGTCGGCCTCTAGCGTCGATGCATGACCGAACATGCTGGCTCCGCACGCATCGCGGATGCTGGGGAAGGTCATGTAGGTCTCTTGAGCCATCGTTCCGACCAGACAGCTGGACTCCGCAAGATTCTCCGTGATGATCGCTCTGCGAAAAGCGACATAGGCAAGCACCCGCCCCAACGCGTCGGGAGGGTGATGATAGGGAGCCGCGGCGAAAAAGTCCGAGGTGGTTCTGCTCCAAAATTCGGCAGCTGCAACTCCCAGGGCTTCCTTGCTGCCGAAGCTGTGGAAGAATGCCCCTTTGGTTACCTCAGCCGCCTTGCAAAGATCATCAATGCTCGCCGAGGCGAAGCCTTTGGCGCGGATGGTGTCGCTTGCAGCTTTCAGGAGCCGGGCTCGGGCATCGCCGCGCTCGGGAGCATGTTTGGTTGGCCTTGACATGTAAATATTCATACCTTACGGTCGGTATTTGTCAATGGTATAGCGCGCATAACTCTCGAAAACACGGAATTCGATATGAGTTTATATGACGACGACCTTACCCGGTTTGCCGAGCATGGAGCCGTCCTTCTCCCCGCTCCCGATCGAGAGGATCGCGTGGAGCATGAGGGAGCGCTGATCTGGTATGCATCATTTGGCAGTGGTCCTCCCGTCATCCTGTTGCACGGCGGACTCGGCCACAGCGGCAATTGGGGATATCAGGTGCCGGCCTTGGTAGCGGCGGGCCACCGCGTCGTGACGATCGACAGTCGCGGGCATGGCCGCAGCACCCGCGATGATAGGCCATATTCTTATGAACTCATGGCTTCTGACGTCATGGCTGTGATGGACCACCTTTCGCTCGACAAGGCTGCCTTCGTCGGCTGGAGTGACGGTGCCTGCGTCGCTCTGGTACTTGCCTCCAAGGCACCAGCACGCGTGGCAGGCGTCTTCTTTTTTGCCTGCAACATGGATCCTGGTGGCACAAAGCAGATCGAACCGAGTCCGCTTCTCGATCGCTGCTTCAGTCGACACAGGAAAGACTACGCCATGCTCTCCACCACGCCAGCCGACTTCGACCGGTTCGTCAGCGCGGTGGGGCTGATGATGCGAACCCAGCCGAACTATACCAAAGAGGACCTTGGCGCTATCGAGGTGCCGGTGATCGTCGCGCTCGGCGAGCATGACGAATTCATCAAGCGAGAGCATGCCAACTACCTGGCTGACGCTATTCCGGGGGCGGAATTAATCATTTTGCCCGGCGTTAGTCACTTTGCGCCGCTACAGCGTTCGGACGAATTCAACGCGATGGTCCTTGCCTTCATAGCCAAGGTATCGATCTCGGATTAGGACCGATGACCATTGGCTGGCGGTCGCAGCGACGCAGCCGTCTGCGAGGAGTCAATGATCACGACTGCGGAGAAAGAGATGAGCGGGAAGAACCGTAAGCGCCGATTGCTGGGGAGCTGCTTATGCCAAAAAGTCTGCTATCAGGTCACCGACGCGTTCATCTTCGCAGCAAACTGTCATTGCGGAGCTTGTCGCCGCACAACGGGGTCCGCGTTCAAGGCATTCGCCCGCATTCACGGCGAAGAACTGACCGTCATTCGGGGTGAAGGGGACATCTCCTCATTCGCGAAAGGCCAGTTCAACGATGAGCATTGCAAAACATGCGGTTCCCTGCTGTTCTCTCGCGTTGACGGAGGGTGCGATCACGTCACGATGGGGACGCTGATCGATGCTCCGTCGACTTCACCGACGGACCACATCTTCGTCGGTTCGAAAGCGCCCTGGTTCACCATCACAGACGCACTGCCCCAGCACGAAGGACACGTGACGCGGAAGGAAGCCGATTAGGCTTGAAGCATGGACCAGTTTCCAGCCGGCGGGCCCCACACCTGTAGGGCACGGTCACCGCTGTACTGGCCTCTCGTGGCTGCGTGCGGATCATGGAGCCGGTTGATCACTCTACCCTGCACGAGGTCGCCTGAGATTAAGTGCAGTCTTAGGGTAGTGGGCGGCCGGAGCATCTTGGATTTCGGGGAAATGACTGCTTTGAAGGCTAGAAGTATTGGAGATTAATGGCTGACATGCGCGTGCATAGCGGTCGTCCAAAACCCATATCCCACATTTGCGCAGGGTCAAAATCGACTATTCGACCAGAAACGATTCAAACTTTTTCATCGCCAAACGCCCCCGTTTCCACACTTTTTCGTGCGGTGGTCGTTCGCGTTCTTTGCACGGGCGCACATTCGGCGGTTATCGGCGGCCCTAGGGGTAGTCGGCGGTATTTGGCGCGCCGCGCCGGGTGATGATGAGAACTATGTCTACGCCATAGCCCTCCTTTAGACCAAATCGGACTCACGCCGTGCGTTGCTGTGCTATGTTTCTGATCTCGGCTATCCAATCCGGAAGGAGAATGACATGTCACGCCGACGTCTGGCGTGAGGTCGCGAGAAACCCGTTGATGAAATCGACCGCGTCGTCACCGCTTCTGAGGCCGAGATGGATACTTTTCCGAATGCCACTCTCGCCAATTCGGACGGCGCGGACGCCGAGCGCTGTTTCCTCACGACGCAGCAGCCAGTTCGGAATGGCGCTAACGCCGCGGCCTGCCGCCACGAGTTGAAGCATCATTTCTGTCGTCTCGACATTGCGGTGGTGGCGCGGGCGGCAATTGGCGGGCACCAGGAATTGCGTAAACACATCCAGCCGCTCCGGCGCTACCGGATAGGTGAACAGCGTCTCGTCTAGCATGTCAACAGGCGCGGCATACTGCCTCGCCGCCAGAGGATGATCAACCGGCACGGCAAGAACCAATTCGTAGTCGAACACCGGGAGATAATGGATGCCCGGCGCCTCGATCGGATCTGGCGTGATCAGGATGTCAATCTCGTATCCCGTCAGCGCTGCAACTCCGCCGAATGCAAATGACGTCGTCAGCTCCAGGTCTACGTCCGGCCATTCCATGAGGTAGGGCTTCGTCACACCCATCAGCCACTGGTGGCAGGGATGGCACTCCATTCCGATCTTGAGTGACCCTCGTTGGCCATAGCGGTAATCCGACAGGATATCCTCGGCCCGCTCGATCTGCGGCAGAACGCGTTGTGCCAGTATGACGATGTAACGGCCGGCTTCTGTGAGACGGAGGTTGCGGCCATCCTTCTCCCACACCGCAACGCCATACCGTTCTTCCAGCTTGCGGATCGTGTGGCTGAGAGCGGACTGGGAAACGTTCAGCCGCTCCGCCGCAGCTGTCAGGCTGCCCAAGCGGTCGACTTCGCGCAGGATCGTCAGATGCTGCCTGTCCAACATGGCTATGCATCCCTCTCGTCAAGGAGTGCGACGTCCAACGCGCCGCTATCGCGGACTGGAACTGCCCGGTGGTCAGTATCGACCGCAACCATGGTGAAATGACCGGTTGCCGTAATGTGCCTCTCACCCGTCAGAAGGTTTTCGGACCAGAGTTTCGTTTCGATGGACATGGAGCTGCGGCCCACGCGCTCGACGCGTGCTTCCGCCTCGACGATCTCACCGATCTCGATCGCTCTTGCGAAATCGATACGCTCGGATGACGCCAGGACGACCAGCTTGCCGGAGTAGCGCGACGCGGCGACGAATGCGGCTTTGGTCATGTAGGCGATCGCTTCGCCCCCGAACATCCGGCCGACGCTGTTTGCCTGATCGGGAAAAACGATCTCGACCATGGCAACGGCATCCGAGGTGTTCTGGGTTCCTGCTGGAATAAGTTCGGGCAAGGCATAGCTCGCGGCGTTTTCGCCCTCGGGTACCGCGACCATATGGAAGATGCCGCGCGTACAGGTATGCCGCTCGCGACCTACGATCGTCTCCGCCGCCATTTCGACCTCAACGGTCAGGGAACGGCGTCCAGCCCTGACGGGCCTCGCCGAGAATTCAACGATGTTGCCGACGCGGGCGGGTTGCTTGAAATCGATCCGCTCGCAAGAGGCGGTCACGAAAGGCGTCCGCCCGAAACGGGTCGCCGCAATGAAGGCGACACGATCCATGAGCGCCAGTCCAGCTCCCCCGAACAGGGTGCCATGATGGTTGGTATCTCCGGGAAAGACGATATCGATGAGGCGGGTTATCGAGCTTTGCCGGGCAGGCTTTGCTATCGCGGCTGTTTCGGTCATCTGCACTGCCATCTGGTTACGGCAGGGCAGGAACATGACGCAGAGACGATGGCACGGGAATGCCGATCGCGAAAGCGGCACTCCGGGACACCCCGCCCGTGGACGTTATCTACCGTGGCAGGTCTCCTGGCTTACGGGTCTTCGCTCTGGTCCGTCTTCCCGAGGCTGGCCCCAGTGACTGGCATGGACTTTCGCTCGCCGCTTACAGTTGCGGGGGCAGCTCCGGCTTCAGGCTGTAATCCAAGCCTTCACCGAATTCCCTCTTAGCTCCGGACTTGTCATCCGCAGAACCACGATGACGAACCAATGTCGCATGTGGCCGAAGTGGTCAAGGTTTGAATGCAAGGCTGGCAGGCTATGGATCATGATTGCCGGGCGCTTTGATAGCTCGACCTTCATGCCAAATCATGAACACGGCTCATGCTTCCGTGAGATAATACCATTTTTCCCCGATCGATCGCTCAGGCATAAAACGCGCACGGCTCTCAGTTTGGACAGCTTAGACGCTGCCACCCGGAGACAATGAGAAATGGCACCCGATGTATCCTGAATATAACTCAATGAATTCAGTTTTATATCGGCCAAAGGGCGTCGGATCGCGATGAAGAGAGACTTTGATTTCACCATTAAGAGAATTCCTTTTGATGAGGATTATCGCCCCTCGGACAATACTCGGATCACGACCAACTTTGCCAATCTTGCCAGAGGGGATAACCGCCAGGAGAACCTTCGCAACGCGTTGAAGATGATCGACAATCGTTTCAACGCTCTAGCATATTGGGATAACCCGAAAGGCGACCGTTATTCCGTCGAACTCGACATCATTTCCGTTGAAATGAATCTTGGTGCCGAAGGCCGGAATAATGCCTTCCCGCTGATCGAGATCCTGAAAACGACCATCGTCGATCGAAGGACCGGCGAACGCATCGATGGCATCGTCGGAAACAATTTCTCATCCTACGTCCGCGATTACGACTTCAGCGTCGTGCTGCCTGAATACAACAAGGATCGCCCCGCATTCAGCGCTCCGAACGACTTTGGTGATCTGCATGGCAATCTGTTCAAAAGCTTCCTGAACTCGGATGCTTACAAAGCTCATTTCCATAAGCCCCCGGTCATTTGCCTGAGTGCTTCAAGCAGCAAAACGTATCGACGGACTGAAAATCAGCACCCTGTATTGGGTGTCGAGTACGTCCAGAATGAATTCTCGTCTACCGACCAATACTTCCAAAAAATGGGATTGCAGGTCCGCTTTTTCATGCCGCCGAATAGCGTAGCGCCTTTTGCCTTCTATTTTCTCGGCGACCTGCTCAGTGATTACACCAATCTCGAGCTGATCAGCACGATCAGCACGATGGAAACTTTTCAGAAAATCTATCGGCCTGAGATTTACAACGCCAATTCCGCGGCGGGGGCTTTTTACCAGCCGAGCCTGAAGCATCAGGACTATTCGCTGACCCGTATTGTCTACGATCGCGAAGAGCGCAGCCGGCTCGCTGTCGAACAGGGACGGTTTGCCGAAGAGCACTTCATCAAACCCTACAAGACCGTTCTTGAACAGTGGTCCGCCAAATACGCCGCCTGATCAACCAAAAACACAAGGTCATCTATCTTGAAAACACTGTTGCCCACGTCGACCGCCGGCAGCTTGCCAAAACCTTCATGGCTTGCAGAACCTGAGAAGCTTTGGTCACCCTGGAAACTGGAAGGTGACGAGTTGATGGCAGGCAAGCAGGATGCCCTACGCCTGTCCCTGGATGACCAACGGCAGGCTGGCATCGATATTGTCAGTGACGGCGAGCAGACGCGCCAGCATTTCGTCACGACCTTTATCGAACATCTCGACGGCGTCGATTTCGAGAAGCGCGAGACCGTCAGAATCCGAGATCGCTATGATGCGAGCGTTCCGACAGTCGTTGGCGCCGTGTCGCGCAAAAAGGCCGTTTTTGTCGAAGATGCCAAGTTTCTGCGTCAGCAGACCAAGCAGCCGATCAAATGGGCTTTGCCCGGCCCCATGACGATGATCGATACGCTCTTCGACGCCCACTATAAGAGCCGTGAAAAACTCGCCTGGGAATTTGCAAAGATCCTCAATGAGGAGGCAAGGGAACTGGAGGCTGCCGGCGTCGACATCATCCAGTTCGACGAGCCCGCGTTCAACGTCTTCTTCGATGAGGTGAACGACTGGGGCGTTGCGACCCTCGAAAAGGCAATCGAGGGGCTCAAATGCGAAACTGCCGTCCATATCTGCTATGGTTACGGCATCAAGGCCAACACCGACTGGAAGAAGACTCTTGGGTCGGAGTGGCGGCAATACGAGCAAACATTCCCCAAGCTGCAAAAATCCAGCATCGGCATGATTTCGCTCGAATGCCATAACTCGCATGTTCCAATGGATCTCATCGAACTTGTTCGAGGAAAGAAGGTGATGGTTGGGGCGGTCGACGTCGCAAGCAACACCATTGAAACCCCAGAGGAAGTGGCCGTTACCCTGCGAAAGGCGCTGCAATTTGTCGATGCCGACAAACTTTGCCCCTGCACCAATTGCGGCATGGCGCCCCTGTCTCGTCGAGTCGCCAGAGGCAAGCTGAACGCTCTCGCGGCAGGCGCGGAAATCGTCCGAAGAGAACTCTCGGCCTAGCGTTGGCCTCACAGCAGGAGGCCGACATGAATATGGTGAACCACCGCTTCGACATCGTGGATAAAACCACTTTTCGCAACGGCATGTCACGCCTCGGCTCGGCGGTTAGCGTCGTCACGACCCTATCCGCCGGCAAGCGTTGCGGCTTTACGGCCTCGGCGGTGTGCAGCGTCAGCGACACACCGCCGACACTGCTTGTCTGCATCAATCGTGCGAGCTCGTGTTTTCCTGCTTTTGAGAATGCTCGCCATTTCTGCGTCAACACCCTGATGCCGGGTCAGGAGTACCTATCGAACCTCTTTGGTGGAAAGACCTCGACGGAAGATCGATTTGCTCTTGGCGATTGGAGAGAAGGCCTCACGGGAGTTCCGGTCCTGGCTAACGCCTCGGTTAGCTTCGAATGCGAGTTGACCAATGCCGTTGACGAGGCAACGCATCGCGTTCTCTTTGGGCGCGTGATCGACATCCATAAGAACGAAGAACAGGCAACGCTGCTTTATTGCATGCGACGCTATCTCAACGGCTAGCTATACGTGACCGCCTCTTCCAAGTAGCCCAGGCCCATGAAAGCTATTGCTTTGAGTTTAGCCTAGCCATGCCTCAGCCCAGCTCAATTACTTCATCGGCAATGGCTCGTACCAGACGGCGGTCGTGGCTTGTGAGGACCAAACTCATGCCGCGTTCATCCACCAGCTCGCACAACAGTCTGATCACCTCTCGTTGCACAAGCGGATCGATCCGCGATGTCGGCTCGTCTGCGACCAGACACAAAGGTTCAAACAGCAGTACGCGCGCAATGGCGACGCGCTGCAACTGTCCACCAGAAACTTCATCCGGCCGACGGTCGAGAAGAGACAACCCTAGGTCCAACCGGTCGAGAAGCGGTGGCAGAAGATGATCCATGTATCCGGGCTGCAGGACAGATTTCAGATCGGTGAACTGCTGGCGCAGCGTGCGTCCCAGCATGAAGGCGGATGCAGGATCCTGATGCAGTTTTTGATATCGCGCACGAAGGGATGGCCGACGGATCAGGTAGGGGTTCGTTCCATCATGCCAGTGGACTTTACCACTGTGCGGGCGTGCAAGCCCAAGAAGTACATTTCCGAGCATCGTCTTGCCGCTGCCACTTCTGCCTGTTACTGCGGTAATGCGACCCCGATGGAGGGTGACGCTGAGATCATGAAAGAGTGTGCGATTACCTACTTTGTATGTGAGCTGCTCGCACTGGAGCACGGCTTCGGCCTTGCGTCGCGCTAAACTGGCTTGCCACCGATCAGGATCCGCAGCAAGCCAATCGCGAGTGTATGGATGACGGGGAGCTGAAATCACGTCTCCGACTTTGCCTTGCTCCAAGATCCTGCCCTCGCGCATTATCGCGAGTTGTCCGCCCAGGCCGCAGGCAACGCGAATGTCATGGGTGATGGCGAGGAGGGCACGCCCTTCACTCAGAATCTGGCGGAAGCGTGACACGGTTTCCGCGACCCGGTCGTCGTCGAGACCCTTGGTCGGCTCGTCGGCGATGATCAGGGGTGCATCCGTCGTCAAGGCTCCGGCCACGAGGGCGCGCTGCGCCATCCCACCCGAGAGCATGAATGGATAGTAGTGATCGATAGCCTGCTGGAGGTTGACGCTGCTCAACGCGGCGCGCGCGCGTGTTTGATGCGCCGTTCCTGCCACTTGCGGCAACACACGCATCGTTGGATCGAGCGACGAACGCGGCTCCTGCGGCACGAGAGCCAAATGGCGTATCCAATATCTTTGGAGCAACGTACGGTCCGCTAGATCGACAAGCTCTCCATCGAATTCGATGCATCCACGCGCCGACAGGCCTTCTGGAAGAAGGCCGAACACGGCCTGCGCAACGAGGCTCTTGCCGCTTCCGGTTTCACCGATCAGCACAAAGGCCCCGCCACGCGGCACGGTGAAGCTAACGCCGTTCACTAACGGGTTGCCCGTCTGATCATGGACGGCTAGGTCGAGAACTGTGAGCGCTTGGCGGATCATCTTGCCTCCGCCAGGCACTGTCCTGCTGCCATGCAGCCGAGGACGGTTAGGAAAAGAGCAATGCACGGCGCTGAGATCTGAATCGGCGCCATGTCCATATGCGGCAACAGCTCCGTAATCATCGCGCCCCATTCCGGGGTCGGCGGCTGCAATCCGAGACCGAGAAAGCCGAGGGAAGATATCGTTAGCACGGCACCTCCGATGCCGAGCGTTGCCAGCGCCATGGTCTGGCTTAGAATTCGGGGCATGACCTGTCGCAACAGGATGCGCCATTCTGCGAGTCCCGCGAGACGCGACGCTTCGATATGTGCTTCTGTCAGTACGGTAGCGGCAATACTGCGCGTCATCCGGGCGAATTGTGGCCACTGGGCCAACGCGATACCGAGTAGAACCGGTATGGTGCCCCCACCCATCAGCCCTGCCAACACCATTGCAAGGAGTAGTCCGGGAAAGGCGAGCGCGAGGTCAGTCAGTCGCATCAGCAGACCATCGACAAGGCGGTTCGACGTGGCGGCGATGAGGCCCGCCAACGTTCCGAACATCGCCGCCGTTGCCATCGCTGCAGTCGCGATCCCGATCGAGCGCGGCAGGGCGTAGACGAGGCGAGCGAACACGTCGCGTCCGAGATGGTCGGTCCCGAGTGGAAACTCCAGCGATGGCGACGCAAGCGCCAGCATGAGGTCCTGATGCAAGGGATCACGTCCCCAGATGGCCGTGACGGCGATCAATGTCATCATCGCGGCACCACCGATCACCCAGAGATGGCGCTGACTATCGGCTACCATGACCCTGCTCCACAAGTCGGGGATCAAGCCACATACACACCAGATCGGCCATAAGGCTGATCGTTGCATAGGCTGTGCCGATCAGCAGCGCGCACCCCATGACCATCGGAACATCACGGGCAAGCAACGCCTTCACCATTGCATCGCCGATTCCAGGATAATTGAACAAGGTCTCGACGACGACGAAGCCATCCATGAGGTATGCAAACTGTAGCGCCGCGAAGGTTACGATCGGCACACTTGCATTCCGCAGCCCGTGCCGGGCGAAAGCCTTGATCCTGCCGAAGCCGCGGGTGCGTGCATAAGTCATGTAGGCGGTGGCCTGCACCTCAGCGACAGCATTGCGTATGATCCGCACCGACGGGGCCATCAAACCCAAAGCCAGCGTGACGGCTGGCAGGACCAGATGCTCGGTGCGCCGATAACCTGCTGGCGGAAGCCAGTGGAGTGCGAGCACGAAGATCGAAATCAGCGCAATACCGATAAGGAAAGTGGGGAGCGAGGAAAACACGGCTGCGGCAAGGGCGGAGGCCCTGTCCAGCACCCCGTTTGGATTGAGCCCTGCCGCGACGCCGAGCGGTAAGGCGAGGACATACGAGAGCACCCAGGCGATCACGGCAAGCCGAAGCGTATATCCGCCCGCCTGCCGCAATTCCTCGGCCACCGGTCTGCCGGAAACGAAAGAGCGCCCGATATCTCCTGTGGCCACGGCGCGCAGCCAGTCGAGATACTGAGTCAGTAATGGACGCAACAGCATTTCGGCATCGCGGATCTGAGCGACTGCCTCGGGTGAGGTGTTCTCGGCTCCAAGCCGACTCACAGCGATCCTCAGCGCCATGTCGCCGGGGATCGCGTGAATGAGAGCAAAGCAGATGGTCGCCAAAATCAGGGCGACGGCCACCGCTTCGAAGACCCGGCGCAACACGGCGCGCGGCACAGCATGACGGACCGCGCGCCGCATTGATCACTCCTTGAATGACAGATGATTGAGGGGGCGTGTCTGCATCACCGGATCAGCGACGAAACCTTCAAGCCGCTCGGAGATCCCGTACTTCTCGTCGGTAAACGTGATCGGGATGACCGGCAATTCGTCCTGCAGGATCTCCGCCATTTTTCTCTGCAATGGCAGGCGAGCCTCGGGATCGCTCGTCAGATTGTAGGCAGCGACTGCTGCCCGCATCGCTTCGCTTTTCCACCCGGTTGCCCCGGTCGCGTCTGTGCTCGGTGAATCGGTAGCGAAATCACTGGTCAGACGCGCGACCGGATCCGGCACCTGATAGATCATCGTCCGGATCCCCAGTCCAAGTTCGAGCGTGCCGTTGTTCTGTGCCTCGGGTATCAGACTTGATTCACCGACCTGGATGGTAAGGTCGAAGCCGATTTCCTTGAGCTGTGCCTGCAACGCTTCCGCGATGACGGGAAGATATGCGCGCTGAGGGAATGTCCGTATCAAGCCGGCAAACTTGATCCCGTCCTTTTCGCGAATTCCATTTGCGCCGCGCGTCCAGCCGAGACCGTCGAGGATACGATTTGCCTCGGCAATGTTGAAAGTCTGCGGCTTGAAGTCGGCGAAATGCCAGCCCTTCATCGCCGGCGGGAAATACTGATTAGCGGCAAGTTTCGCATTGCCCATAATCGTGCGGGCAATCGCTTCACGGTTGACGGCAAGACTGAGCGCACGGCGAATTTCGACATCCGCAAACTGCGGCTTCTTTACATTTACCAGCATCATGACGACCCGGGGGACGGGTGCACGGACGATGTGTGCTTCCCCGGAACGGTCTACACGCGAGACGGCGGTCGTCGGGATCTCGAGCACGAGATCACCTTCTCCAGCCAGCGCGATGTTTACGCGCGTTTCTGGATTCGGTACGCCATCGACGCGAACGCGCTCGATCTTTGCGACTTCGCCCCAATAAGCTTCGTGGCGCACGAGGTTCAGCCCTTGGGGAAGTTCGGCACTCTCGATCCGGTAGGGGCCGGTGGAGACAATAGCCTTCAGTTCTCCACCCGCACCGAAGGAAGAAGGCGCGAGCACCGGGACTGCGGGGTCGAGGAGATAGGCAAGGAACGGGGCGAACGGTTGCTCCAGCGTGAAGGTCACGGTTCTATCACCGGCGGTGACATCCTTGATCTTCGCATTTTTGATGAGGTTTCCCGTTGGCAGAAGCGCCTTGAAAGAGGCCGCAACCGCCTCCGGCGTAACGACCGTACCATCATGAAATTTGACATTCGGGCGGAGATAGAAGGTCCATTTCAGGCCGTCCGCCGAGCTCTCCCAGTGCTCGGCAAGTGCTGGGAGTATCGCTGCCTCCGGGTTCGTCTGCACGAGTGTTTCCGTCACACCATTGGCACGCAGCTGAAAACCACCGGTCTGGGTATCGAGCCGCTGGAGTTGGAAGGGTTCAACCACCCGAAGTTCTTCCTGTGCGAGGACCGGAAGTGGGGCTGCGAACATCGCCGCGACGAGCGCGGCCAACCAGATATTGCGGGACATGGAACCTACTCCGGAGCAATTGCGGTGAGAATGAAGAAAGCGATAGGGGTGTTCGGATCGTCATAGACGGCGCCATAGGGATCGCCTGGCATCAGGTGACGCCAGCTTTCCACTTCGCCGAAGCCGGCGTCATCGATCAGGCGACGGGCATCGGCCTCAGTCAGGCCATTGTAGAAAGGCAGGTTCGCCCCGAACACGTCGCGGCTGTCATTGGCGCGCTGGCGAAACCAGAGCCCGTCCGAGACGAGGAGCTTCCCACCCGGGCGCAGTATCCTCCGTGCCAGGGAGAGAACTGCCGGAGGGTTTTCGAGGGTCCATAGGACATTGCGGAGAGTGACGATATCGGCGCTTGCTTGAGAGAGCGCAGCATCATCCATCGTGGCGTTTATAAACTGGATGTCGAGCTCGGCATCGACTGCTGCCGATCTGGCATGGGCGAGCATCTCCACCGACCCATCGACCGCGCAGACACGATGGCCAAGGCTGGCTGCCAGGAGCGCGCAGGCTCCCGTACCGCAGCCGAGGTCCGTTACATCCCGCGGCACATTTCCCAAGGCCGCTTCGAAAACGGCCCGCCAGGATTCCGCATCGCGTCTATGGGACGCCGACCCGTCGAATTTCCAGGCACGTGAATTCCAATGGTCCGCCATGGCGGTAGCGGTGGTCGGAGCCACGCGTTCCATATCGACATCTCCAAGTTTGAGTGAGCGTGAGGCGATCATTGCGCTGGATCTGCAGGTCGATAGATCATCGCCGGCAGGCGGGCCAGGATGTTGTCGGCGAGCTTGCCGGGCCGGTCGATAGAGCGACACCAGCCGTCATCGAGCGCTGCATAGAGCTGCGCAAAACGCACGATGTCAGCGACGTCGTCGATCGGATCAAGGTTGAAGAAAACCCAGCTCGCCTTTTCGGGTGCGCGAAACGCGACCGAACAGGGTTGATCGCAGCCGCCCATGCAGGCGGTTCCCGTAACCTCGAACTGCCCGCAGAAATCAGTCGCGGAGATTGCGGCACGCAGATTGTTAATCATGGAAACGCCGGGGCGTCGATGACGCTCGGTGCGTTTACAGCCCTTGCACACGAGGACTTGATGCGGTGTGGACTGAACCACGGAATAGGCAGGTGTCGCCACCGGCCGGGATAATGCCTTCGCCATCACTGCTCCTGACCAGACTCCCCGCCCGGTTCGGTTTCAACTGCGATGGCAGGTCTCCTGACTTGCGGGTCGTCGCGTCCTCCACCTTCCCAGCGCCCCGAACACGGATTGCCAGTGGTATCAGGAGGTTGCTCGCCGCTCACAGTTGCGGGGGCAGTCACGGTCTTGGCCCCTGTTGGGTCATCCTCACCGTGTTCCCTTTTCACCTGACGTTGCTTGGCATGTCAGGAACCATCGACGCGAACCTAAACGAGAGGCTCGTCGAGTCAACTGTGTTATTTTTGCCGAAATCCAATAACCTGTGAGAATAGAGTGGGCCGATCTTATTATTGGACGGAGGGTTTTCCGGGTTTCATAGTGCGATTGTCGGGTGATGATGTCGGTCCTCCCAAGCGTCACTCAATCCGTCGCAAAACAATATGGGGAACAACAATGTTCAAGACACTTACTCACCTGCCGATGTTTGCCGCGCTCGCTGTGATTTCCATGAGTGCCCAGAGCTTCGCCCAGAGTTTCGACACGTCCTCGATCAAGCTCGAGGAAGCCCTGGCAGCCCGGTTGCCGGAAAAAATCAAGTCAGCCGGCGTGCTGACGATCGGATCCGATACCGCGTATGCACCCTGGGAATTCCTGAGCGAGAAGGATGGGCAGACGCCTGAAGGCATCGATGTCGACATCGCCAATGCCATCGGCAAGAAGCTCGGCGTCAAGATCGACTTCCAGACATCCGCCTTCGAAGCGATCCTGCCGGCTCTCGGTACCAAGTTCGACATTGGCGTCTCGGCGTTTTCGGTCACCAACGAACGCATGAAAGCCGTCAATTTCGTCAGCTACGCGGATACCGGCAGCATGTGGGCGGTGAAGGCAGGAAACCCGACAAAATTCGATCCCGGTAACCTTTGCGGCCGCAAGATCGCGATCCAGTCTGGCAGCTATCATGAGAAGGCAGTCATTGCCGAAAGCGATCTCTGCAAATCCGCCGGCAAAGCTGAAATTGAAATCCTGCCTTTCTCCAAGCAGCCGGAAGCTCTAACCCGCGTCGCTGCAGGCGGCGCAGACGCGACCGTTTCGGGCGAAGCGGGCATCGGTTATGCGGCGAAGCAGTCGAAAGGTGCTTTTGAGATAATGAAGCCCACGGGCGGCGCATTGAGCAAACACGGCCCGAACGGCATTGCCGTTGCCAAGTCGGATATGGCGTTGACCGAACTGATCGCTGATACGATCAATTCCCTGATCGCCGACGGCACCTACAAAGCGCTGCTCGATACCTGGGGCGTCGGGTCCGTGATCGTGGAAAAGGCTCTGGTCAACCCCGAAGTCAAGATCTGAGCCGATGGCTACCAACGTTGAAAATATCGGAGCCGGCTTCCAGCCGGTTCCTTCCGAAAAGGCGGCAGTCGCGCGCAACGTCGTTGTCCCGCGACGTCACCCCGGCCGCTGGCTCGCCGTCGCCATTCTGGCAATTCTGGCGCTGCAAATCGTCCAGGCCGTTTCAACCAATCCCAATTTTCATTGGGATGTCTACCTGACCTATGTGTTTTCTGCGCAGGTCATTCGCGGGGTTGGCTGGACGCTCCTTCTGACAGTCGTCGCCATGACCGTCGCGATCGTAGTTGCAGCCCTGCTTGTCATCATGCGCGACAGCGACAACCCCATTCTGCGCGGCATCGCCTATGGATGGGTGTGGTTCTTCCGGGGAACACCGATCTATACGCAGCTGCTTTTCTGGGGACTTTTTGCGGTTCTTTTCCCCAATCTGAGCCTTGCTATCCCTTTCGGCCCTGAGATCATCAGCGTTGAGACCAAATATATCGTCACGCCGGCGCTGGCGGCCATCCTCGGCCTTGGTTTCAACGAGTCGGCCTATCTGACCGAAATCTTCCGGGCGGGCTTCAATTCGCTTGATCGCGGGCAGGCCGAAGCGGCGCAGGCACTCGGCATGAAACCGGCGAAGATCTGGTGGCGGATCCTCATGCCCCAGGCGATGCGGGTGATCATACCGCCGACGGGCAACGAAACCATCGGCATGCTGAAGATGACATCTCTGGTCCTCGCCGTCCCGTTCACCCTGGACCTGACCTTCGCGACCAATGCCATCTCGAACCGTCTCTACCTGCCGATCCCGCTGCTACTGGTGGCCGGCACCTGGTATCTCGCCATCACCAGCCTGCTGATGGTTGGCCAGCATTTCCTCGAACGCCATTTCGGTAAAGGCGTTTCAGTTCACCCGACACGGGCGGAGTAGGTCATGAACGCACATGTTTCCGAGTTCTGCGTCGAAATGCAGAACATTCACAAGTTCTATGGCCCTGTTCACGCGCTGAAAGGCGTGGATCTCCGCGTACGGCGTGGCGAAGTCTGCGTTGCCATCGGCCCGTCCGGCTCCGGAAAATCGACGCTGCTTCGATGTATCAACCAGCTGGAGAGCATTTCAGCCGGCCGGGTTTTCCTCAAGGGCCAGTTGCAGGGCTTCACTGAACGGGATGGTCGTTTTCATCCTCTTGCGCCGGGCCAGGTTGCGGCACAGCGGCGGCTGACGGGAATGGTGTTCCAGCGTTTCCACCTGTTTCCGCACATGACCGCCCGCGAAAACGTTATGGAGGGTCCTCTTCATGTCAAAGGCTGGTCAAGGGAGCAATCCCGAAAGAAGGCTGACGACCTGCTTGGGCGTGTCGGGCTGGACGGTTTCGGAAGCCGCTATCCCGCACAGCTTTCCGGCGGCCAGCAGCAGCGCGTCGCCATCGCCCGCGCGCTTGCGATGGAGCCCGAGGTGATGCTGTTCGATGAGCCGACCTCGGCGCTCGATCCCGAACTGGTCGGCGAGGTCCTCGATGTCATCAAGGATCTCGCCCGCAGCGGCATCACCATGGTCGTCGTGACGCATGAAATCGGCTTTGCCCGAGAGGTGGGAAACCATCTCGTTTTCATGGATCAGGGCCAGATCGTTGAGGAAGGTCACCCACGCAGCATGCTCGCCGATCCGCAAAATCCGCGCACTGCCGCCTTTCTATCCAAGGTGCTTTGAGGCGGCCATGCTCATGATCAGGAGAAAGCGCTCAGATCGCTCCGCGCAGCACCCGGATGAAATCCTCCAGAACTGTGGACGGGAGACGATTGGGCGGCGTGATCAGAAGCGTTCGGAAGTGAAGCGCCGGCTCGAAGGGTCGAAGCGTCAAGCCGTGGCCTTCATAAGGTTCGGCCGTCAGCGGGTTGACCAAGCCGACCCCGATGCCGGCAGCCACCATGGCACAGATCGTCGTCGAGTACGGCGTTTCCATCACCGTGCGTACGGTGATGCCTTCCTTTGCGAAGGCGATCTCCGCTTCGCGACGGGTTGTGTCTTCGGGAGCAAGCGCCACAAAGGCCTGTCCCGCAAGGTCGGCCGGGCGGATGACCTCAAGGGCTTCGAGCGGATGTCCTTTGGGCAGTGCGACGGCCACGCGGAACTGGGCGAACTCCTCGACCTCGACGCCGGTTCTATCGATCTCGTCGGCAACGATTCCGAGGTCGAACTGGCCGGATGCCACGAGGTCACGCACGTTGGAAGACATGCGTGCCTGGAAAGTCACCGCGACATTCGGGTTGGCCTGCATGAAGGCGTGAAGAGCACGGGGCAGGACATTGGTCGACAGGGCGGACAGACAGGCGATCCTGATTTCTCCGGAACCGTAATCCCGGATACGGGCTGCCGCGCCGCGAAGATGGGTCAAGCCCAGAAAGGCCTGCTCTACCTCCCGGAAGAACAACTGACCCTCCTGGGTCGGTTGCAGCCGTCCCTTGATCCGCTTGAACAGGTCGAAACCGAGCGAGCGCTCCAGCTCCTGGATCATCTTGCTGATGGCAGGCTGGGAGACATGCAGCACCTCGGCGGCGCGGGCCGTCGTGCCATTCGTCATCACCACCCTGAAGACTTCCACCTGCCTCAGGTTCACCGGCGGCTCCCTATGTCATCAATAACTTCAACGAATAGCAGTAGCGCAAAATTGCCCGTTTCGGAATTGGTTTCCGCGAGCGTGCCGCGTCTCTTCCGAAAGGCTTTTCCATGAGCGATCTCACCCAATGCGTCCTCACGCCCGAAGTGCCAACGGACGGTTTCGCGCCGCTCGGCGTAGGCGTTCATCGTGCCTCGACGATCGTCTTCAAGGATGCCGCGGCCTATGCCTCGCGCGGAGAACGCGGCCATGAAGGCTATTCCTACGGTCTCTATGGCACGCCGACCACGCGCACGCTCGAAGCCAAGCTAACGAGCCTTGAAGGCGGCGCCTGGACATTTCTGACGCCTTCGGGGCAGGCCGCCAACGCATTGGCGGTGCTTCCATTCCTGGCAGCCGGCGATCACATTCTCATTGCCGACACCGCCTATCCGCCGATGCGCGACCTGGCTGAGACCGATTTGCATCGCCTCGGTGTCGAGGTCGAATTTTTCGATCCCCGGTCGCCGGAAGACGTCGCCTCCAGGATACGGAAGTCGACCCGGATCGTCTGGTGCGAAAGCCCCGGGTCGACCACGATGGAAATCCTCGACTTGCCGCGGATCGCCGCGATCGCCCATGAGCATGGCGCGCTGGTCGGCGTCGACAACACCTGGGCGACACCGCTGAATTTCAAGCCGCTCGAACATGGCGCCGATATCGTCACCGAGGCGCTGACGAAGTTCGTATCGGGCCATTCCGATGTGTTGATGGGTTCCATCACGGTGCGGGATGCCGCCCTGATCAAGCCGATCCGTGCGTTGATCGGCCGAATGGGCATCGGTGTTTCGCCGGACGATGCCTCGCTTGTCCTGCGCGGCTTCGAGACGCTGGGCGTGCGTCTGCGCCATTCGGAGCGGGTCGCGCTGGATTTCGCCCGCAGGATCGAAGACCATCCACTCGTGACGCAGGTCCTTCATCCTGCCCTGGAATCCTTCCCCGGTCATGCCTTGTGGAAGCGGGATTTTCTCGGCTCCAGCGGTGTGTTCAGTATCGTTTTCACCGAAGCGGCGTCCAGCCATGTGGCCGCTTCCCTCGATGCGTTGAATGTCTTTGCCATCGGCGCATCCTGGGGAGGCACACGCAGCCTTGCAGCACCCATGTCCATCGCAGGCTTTCGCAGCGCTACCGCCTGGAGCGGTCCCGACGTCATCCTGCGCCTCAGCATCGGGCTGGAGGATGAAAGGGAGCTCTGGGAGGACGTGGAACGCTTGCTCTCCTCCCTCGATGCCAGCACGACCGTCGCAGCTGACGCAGTGACGAAGACGGCACGTCACGGCTGATACCGCAAGCGATAGTTCAAGGATACGGGAAGGAAAAGACGTGCCAAAGACTGAAGACGTGCTGCGTGATATCGACGACAAGTTTGATGTTACCGTGGGCAAATTGCTTGAACTGGTTTCGATACCGTCGATCTCCAGCGAACCTTCTGGCGAAGAAGGGATTACACGGGCGGCGGAATGGCTGCGACAGGAGCTTTCTTTCATGGGGCTTGCGGCGGATGTTCTGGCGACAAAGGGTCATCCGGTCGTTCTCGCTCGCTCCTTCACGGCTTCGACAGAAAACAAACCACGCCTCCTGTTCTACGGACACTACGACGTCCAGACCGTCGGTGATATCAGCCAGTGGAAACACCCGCCCTTCGAGCCGACCGTCCTCAAGGAGGATGGCGTCCACAGGTTCTATGGGCGCGGCACTTCTGACAGCAAGAGCCAACTCTGGACCTTCATCGAGGCATTGCGGGCGTGGAAAAGCGTGCATGGCGAATTTCCCGCAGACGTCATCGTCATGCTTGAAGGCGAAGAGGAGTGCGGATCGCCGAGTTTGGCGGATTTCATCGAGGCGCACCGGGAAGACCTCGCCTGCGATGTTGCCTTCATTTGTGATGCCGAGATGTGGTCGGCGACGCAGCCGGCGATTACCACCCAGCTCAAGGGGCTGGTCCACGAACGTGTGACGATCTCCGCCCCCAATCCGGACTTGCATTCGGGGCATTACGGTGCGGTTGCGGCCAACCCGATCCGGGTTCTGAGCACCATTCTCGCAAGCCTGCATGACGGCAAGGGGAGGGTTGCTATCGATGGTTTCTATGATGGGGTGCGCGACATCCCTGATGCCGTGCGCCGGCAATGGCAGGAGCTTTCATTGCAGCCCGAACTGTTCGCCGATGTCGACCTTGCAGGCGGAATAGCGGAGGAGGGCTACGCGCCGATCGAAGCGATGTGGGGTCGCCCGACCGTCGATATAAACGGCATTACCGGGGGCAATCAGGGGCCGGGCGAACGCTCAGTCTTGCCGGGATCGGCAACCGCGCGGCTGTCCTTCCGGCTGGTGGCCGGACAATCGCCGGAAACGATCCGCCAGCGCTTCCGCAGCCATGTCGAACGGATGGTGCCGGACGGGTGCCGTGTCGAGTTCGAGGGCCAGGGTGGTAGTTCCGCGGTCGTGCTGTCGCAGGACAGCCCCTACCTGAAGGCGGCGGCTCGAGGGCTTGAGAAAGAATGGGGAACGCCTGTCATTCTGCGTGGGACGGGAGGCGCCATCCCGTTGGTCGAACAACTCAGCGAGGCCCTGCAGACGGAATGCGTGGTCATCGGTTTCATTCTGCCCAGCGATGCCATCCACGCTCCCGATGAGCGTTACGACAGCGAGCGACTTCGGCAGGGTGCGAGAAGCTGGATACGGATCTTCGAGGAGATCCGCGCTCAGATGTCGAGTCAGGCCTAGACATCCCATGACCCCGAAAGAGCCGTCCGCACTCGTATCCGCCATCCCATCCGCTCGTCTGGAAGAAGACGCTCTCGGCACGCGGCTTATCGCAAACCACATCGTCTATGGCATCCAGACGGTGCGGGCTGTCGAGAATTTTTCGATCTCCGGCCGCACCATCGCCGACATCGAGGGGTTCGTACCGGCGATCCTGACCATCAAGCAGGCGGCGGCGCGGGCTAACCGGCGGGACGGAAAACTCGAGCCCGGCATTGCCGATGCCATCGACGCTGCTGCGTCCGGCTGCCTTGCGGAAACGTCGAGGGAACATTTCCCCGTCGATATCTATCACGGCGGAGGTGGCACGGCCGCGAACATGAATGTGAACGAAGTGCTTGCCAACGAGGCGAGCGAGATCCTGACGGGGCGCCTGGGGCCTGATCCGGTGCATCCCAACACCCATGTCAATATGAGCCAGTCGACCAACGACGTCATTCCGTCCGCCATGAAAATGGCCGTCGGCGGTGAGCTGGACGCTCTTTGCCATGTTCTCAATGGGCTCATCGCGGCCATATCGCAAAAGGAAGCGGAGTTCTCGGGCGTCGTGAAGCTCGCCCGAACCTGCCTGCAGGACGCGCTTCCGATTACCTTCGGCCAGCAGTTCTCAGGGTATCGCGGCGCGTTCGAGCGACATGTACAGGAACTTAAGCGTCTGGAAGACGGTTGCCTGAGCCTTCCCCTCGGCGCCACGGCGGTGGGAACAGGCTTTGGAGCGACAGCGAACTATCGTGCCTATGTCTTCGAAGAACTCAGGTCATTGACGGGCAAGGCCTATCACGCCGAGAGCAACTCCTTCGATGCCCTGCAGAATGCAGATTTCTGGATCGGCGTCTCAGCGGGGCTAAAGGCAACCGCCGTGAGCTTGTCCAAGTTCGCGTCCGACTTGCGGCTGATGTCTTCCGGTCCTCGTGCCGGTTTGAGCGAAATCACCCTGCCGCCAGTTCAGCCCGGTTCGTCCATCATGCCTGGCAAGGTCAATCCGGTCATGCCGGAGATGATCATGCAGGTTGCGTTCCGGGTTATCGGCAACGACGCCACGGTCACCCGTGCGGCAGAAGGCGAGCTCGACCTCAATGTCTGGGAATCCATCATCCTAGAGAGCCTGAGCGAATCCATTCGATTGATGCGCCGCGCAATTCCGCTCTTTGCGTACGGCTGCGTGAAGGGCCTCACGGTCAATTCTGCAGTAGCAAACAGGGACGCATCATCCTCCCTCGCGCTTTCGACGGCACTTGCGGAGATATTCGGATACCCGGCGGCTTTGCGTGTTGCAAAACATGCCAGCAGCAACAGCATCTCGATCTCAAGGGCTGTCGTCGAATGTGGCTTGCTGGACGAGAAGGGTGCGGATCGCTTGTTCCGGGACGTGTCGATCTTCGCAAACGCAGAACAAGCCGAAGACATCATTCACAGCTTCCGGCGTCCTAATCCCCTCGCACCTTAACCTCGAGGCCCGATTTTCGACGCGCTTCCCAATCGTCCCTCATTGATCGCACCGCATGAAAGTTTCCTTGTCAGTCCCATTCCTGCGTCTATGGATCGGCAGCACCGCGTCGGGACTTGCGACATGGGCATTGCCGTTTGTTCTGGGCCTTGTCACGGTCAAAGGGACAATTACCGCAACTGAACTGGGGATCGCTCTGGCGGCACGTACAGTAGGCTTCCTGATCGCCGTTCCGGTGGGTGGGATCCTGTCTGATCGCATGGGGCCGAGACGTGTTATCCTTGTTTCCAGTCTTGCCGGCATGGCTAGTGTCCCCCTCATCATTGCCGGCCTCTTCGGCTCCGAACCATGGACTTCGGTAATCTTGTTGCTGGGGGCGATCGTCGTTGGCATGGGGCAAGGCGCATGTCGACCTGCCTATCAGGCCATCGTTCCAGAGGTCGTATCAATCGATGGGCTTCAGGCCGCCAATGCCGCCATGAGCATATCCGTCCGGGTGACGAGCCTTGCTGGTCCCGCGGCAGTCAGCTTCCTCGCGATCGTTCTTGGAACTGAGGCGGCATTATCTGCAATTGCGGTTCTTTGGTTGGTCAGTGCGACGATCCCACCCCAGGGGAAAAGTCAGCAAACAAGGGATGCATCGCAAAGCCTTGAGCGCGCGACGTTTTCGTTCTTTCACGAATTCCTCGCCGGCGCTCAGGAAGCGAAGCGACACCCCTGGTTCATTGCGGGGCTTGCGGCTCTGACCACCGTCATCGCGACGGGTTACTCTGTAACTGCCGTGCTCGTGCCCGGTATAAGCCAGGAGGTTTCGGGCGGAGCGACGCTCATGACCGCGACGGCAACCGCCTACATGATCGGTGCGCTCGCCGGCGCTGTTTTGGTCACGCGCTGGCGCCCAGTGAATACAGGTTGGACGGCGCTCGTCGGTCTGTCGCTCTATGGACTTGTCCCGTTCAGCCTGCTGATTGCAGACTATATAGCTGTACCGATTACGGCTTTCTTTGTTGCCGGAGTCGGGATCGAGATATTCAATGTGCCGTGGTTCACGGCCATCCAGAAGGAAATACCCCGCGATCGATTGTCCAGGGTTTCCTCATTGGATTTCCTTTTTTCGTACGGGCTGGCACCGGCGGGGCTCTCATTGATGACGCCACTTGCCAGTGCGTTTGGCCGCGATGCCATATTGGCCGCCAGCGGCGTGATATGCCTGGCTGGTCCTGTTCTGGCTATGTGTGTTCGAACCACGCGACACTTTTCCACGCGAAAGGTTTCGGGAAGCCATGGCGTCTCATGAGGGGAGACGCCAATATGCCCCACGTAGCGGACCACTCAGAACCGCTGTGAAACCGTCAGGAAGACTGAACGACCGGGTGCGGCCGCGACACCACCGACCAGATAGGCGTAAGGCATAAAATACTCCTCATCGGTCAGGTTCTTCACGACAAGATTTGCGGCAAACCCGTTTTCGTTCTTGTATCTGAGGGCAGCATCCGCCGTCACGTAACCTTCGGTCTCATACACATTGTCGAGTGCGAGTGGTGCCCCGGATGCAGCGTGGATCCCGGCGCCGGCGCTCCAGCCCTTCAACGCACCGTCGTCGCCAAAGCTGTAGTCCACCCAGAGGCCGCCGGAATGCCTCGGAATGGCATTGATCCTGTTGCCGGCCGGTGCGCCGCCGGGAATATCCTCGGTCAATCTGGCATCCACGTATGCGTAGTTTGCCATGATCTTCCAATGTTCGTCCGGCTGCCAGGTGACCTCGGCGTCGAAGCCGCGCGAACGTTGTTCGCCGATCGCCAGGCTCGTCAGCATCATCGGGTCGCTCGGATCGGTGACCGGCACGTTCGATCTTTCGATCTGGAAGACCGCGGCACTGCCTGAAATGCCGTTGTCGAGATCGAATTTTATGCCGGCTTCGTACTGCTTCGAGGTCTCGGGAACGGCAGTCCCGGAATAAAAGTAGAAGGGGTTGCCCTTCATGCCTTCGCTGTAGTCGGCAAAGACGGAAATCTGGTCGGTCACGTCAAACACGGCGCCGACACGTGGAAGAATCCTAGTTTCCGCCGTGGTATCCGTGCGGTCATAGGTGATCGACTGTTGATCGATTTCGAGACGGGAGAGGCGCAGGCCGGCCAGCAGATGAAGACGGTCTGCATAGGTCGACTGCAGCTGGGCGAATGCTCCATACGTTTGATAGACATTGTCGCCGTTTGACATCGCAACACCGGTCGGACGTTCATAGTCCGGCCAGCCCCCCGGGTTCATGAGGTCGATGACTGCGGCTGGCATCATGTCCATGTACATGATTGCCCGCTCGGACATCCGGCTGAAATCGGCCCCGAACAGAACCTTGTTGTCGAACATGCCGGAGGAGAATTCGCCCAGCACATGCGAGGATATGGCGAACTCCTCGCGGTCTTCCTCGACAGCCTGGTTATACAGGTTCCACGACGAGCCCCCGGCGTCCGGGGCGTTGCTGACGATGATTTGCGACAACTGATTGTAAGAGCTTTTTCCGTAGCGCAGCTTCGTGCTGCTCGACCATGTGTCGTCGAATTCGTGGTCGAGCGTCGCCGTTATGCTTTTGGTTTCCGAGAAACTGTCCGGCACATCCGGGTTGCCGATGAAGAGGTCGCGATTGAGCCGGAACGGGCCGGTGACAGTGCCGACGGCGGGGAGGCCCTGGTATTCCTGCTGCTCCCAGCGCGAGATGCGACCCTGCAGGGTCAGAGTCGTGTCTTCGTTGTTGGTGAGCGTCAGCGTCGGGTTGAAGGAATATCGATCGGTGTCGATGACATCGACCTCGGAGCCGGATTTCACATATGTTCCGGTTCCGCGAAAGAGCACAGTGCCTTCACTATTCAGCGGCTGATTTATATCGAAATAAGGCGCGTAATAGCCCTCGCTGCCCATCGTGCCGCCAATTTCGGCAAACCTTTCTACAGTCGGCAGTTTCGAGACGACGTTGATGACACCACCAAGCGGGGCTCCAACACCACCGCCATAAAGAATGGCGCTAGGCCCCTTCAGAACCTCGATCCGCTCGACATCGGCGAAGGAATTCGGATCGCCACTCTGAAGATAGGTGGTCATTCCATCGATATAGATTTCGGCGGGAAAGCCGCGAATGTAGTTGGAATTATAGACCGGCGTCTGAAGCGCCGACTGTCCGACCGCACCGCTGACGTTTTTCAGAGCCTCGCCGATCGATGTAATACCCTGATCGTCAATGACGCTGCGTGGCAGAACCTGGATTGACTGAGGCACTTCGCGAAGGGGCGTGTCGGTCAGGGTCGAGCTGGTTGCCGTAAGCGCGCGATATCCATCGACCTCGCCAGCAGTCGTGGAGACGATCCGCCCTCCTTTCGAAGCCTCGATAATAATCGGTTCAAGTTCCGTTGCCGATTGCTCCTGTGCGAACAACGGAGTTGCCAGCGCCGTGCTCATCAGGAGCACAAGTTTCAAATGTCTCATTGTCGAAAATTCCAGATCTAGAGCACCAGCAGCGTGCGATAGCCTCGTTGCACGGCGCACAATTGGGAGAGGGGAAAGGTCTTGATTATCTCGTGAAGGAAGCTGCCAGCGCCTCGGCCTGCTTCGTGAAACCGGCGGCCAGTTCGACCATGGCCTGTTTCACATCGGTGGGAGCCGTCCTCATCGACCCGGCATTAAACGGCGGGTGCGGATCGTATTCGCTCATGAGCTGGCTGCATTCGGCGTAAATCTGGTCTCGCAATTCGGCGACCATGGAAAGGCCGAAATCCAGTCCGGCGGTCACGCCCGCGCCCGTAATCCTGTTGCGATCGCGGACCACGCGATCGTCAGTCGGTATCGCGCCAAAGCCTGCCAGTGCATCCCGGCACGACCAGTGCGAGGTAGCCTTGTACCCTTTCAGCAGGCCTGCCGCACCAAGGATCAGCGAGCCTGAGCAAACGCTGGTGACGTACTTGGCCCGAGAACCGCGATCGGACATGAAGGCAATCGTGTCGGGATCCGTCGCGGCGGCGATCGTCCCCTCCGTGCCACCAGGCGTGAAGAGCACCGTGAGATCCCGAGGGCAGGTCTCGAAAGTTGCATCGGGGACCACGGTCAGGCCCGCATCGCTCGTTACCGGGTCGAGCGACTTGGCGACGATGTGGATCTTGACGCCCATCAAGGACCCGAACATGCAATGAGGTCCGATCAGATCCATGACGGTCATGCCGGGGTAGACCAGCATGGCGATCACCTCGTTCCCCATCCACGGTACCTTAGTCATATCGCGAGGCGTGCCCTTGCCGAGCTCCGGCATTTTATGTGGATGCTCGGATTGGGCCGCTGCGGTGGATGCGGCAAAGGGAGCGAGAAGCGCGAAAAGAGTGGCAGTTCGACGGTCGATATCGATCATGGTTTTCTTCCGGAAACGCGTTGATGAGTGAAAAACGGGTGCGAATATTTAGCTTTTGAGGCGTTCCGCAGCGCGCAAAGCCGCCGCTTTGGCCTCGTCCATTACGGACCTGCGCGCCTTGAGAAATGAGTTGGTGATTTCCGGCCCGGCCTTTTCGGGGCTGCCGGCGTCGAATGGCGGGTGGGGATCGTATTCGATGATCAACTGGATCCGCTTGGCTGCTTCGTCGCCGCGAAGTCGGGCGACGATCGAGAGACCGAAGTCCAGCCCGGCTGTGGAACCGCCGCCCGTGATAATGTTGCCATCCTCCACGACACGGTCATGCAGCGGGATTGCCCCGAATGTCGGCAGGATATCCCGGACGTTCCACAGCGTTGTTGCCCGCTTGCCCTGAAGCAGCCCGGCAGCGCCAAGGACGAGCGTACCGGTGCAGACGGCTGTGACGTACTTCGCACCGGCGGCCATCTCCCTGACGAACGAGAGTGTTTCAGCATCCTCCATAAGGTCCGTCGAACCGGCGAGTCCGCCCGGAATAAAGAAGACATCCACGTCGCGCGGGCAGTCCTTGAATGTCGTTGTGGCGGCGACCGGAATGCCGACATCGGTGGAGACCGGTGTCTGGTCTTTCCAGACGAGATGCACCTTGCCCCTGGTCATGTTGAACACAGTCATCGGACCGATGAGATCCAGGAGGATCATCTTTGGATGGATCAGCATCGCGAAGACCGGCCCATCGGCAGGAGACTGTGCGTGTGAGGCGGCCGCACCGTTGAGAAGAAGGCCAGCTCCCGTGGCGGCCATAAAGAGATTGAACTCCCGACGATTCATGATCGTGTCCTTGAGAATGTTAACGTTCTTGGGGGCTGGTCCGCCTGTGGCGGAGCCGCCATGCTCAGAGAAGCGTGCTCCTGATCGTTTTCAGGGCCTGGTCCGGGTCGGCGCCGTAAGGTAGCAATCCCTTCAGCCGGCCATCCGCGCCGATCAGGAGCAGCGACATCGTGTGGCTCATGTGGTAGTCGCCATCGTCGCTCGGAAGCTTCGCGGCATGTACCATCCAGCCATCGATGACCTTGCGCATCTCTTCAGGCTCGCCCGTGACACCGGTGATCCGATCCGTGAAGGCAGTGACATAGCCATGCATCACCTCAGGCGTGTCCCGTTCCGGGTCCACCGAGGAGAAATAGGTCTTCAACGGCGCACCGTCCTTCCCCAGAGCCTTCAGGTAGCCTGCGACCTCGAACAAGGTCGTAGGGCAGGCTTCCGGGCAGTGGGTGTAGCCAAAGTAGACAAGGGATGGGCTCCCTTTGAATATGGATTGATCGACAGGGTTGCCGCGATCATCGACCAGCGAAAAATGCGTTCTGAATGGCCCCGGGCGCGGGCTGTCGAGCCCGACCCAGACCATGACCCCGACAAGGAGGGAAACGAAGATTGCGGCGCAACCCGCGAAGATCGGCAATAGCGGATTGCGTGCAGTCATTTGCCATGACCCTGGTGCTCGCCATGGGCTGCGGAGGCCTCATCACCCTCAACCATGACTGTCCCTTCAAAGCTGGCAAACAGTGCAAGCTTTGCTGCGGGAATGTGCTTTTCGGCATCCGTCAGCTTTGCGGCGATGGCAGTCGCGTCCGTCTCCGACAGTCCCATCATGCGCAGGCCCTTGGCGTCCTTCAGGCCGTCGCCACTGCACAGGTGAATGCTCCAGCCAGCGTCTGTCTTTTTGAGAAGAGCGCGACCGCCTTTGCCGTCCTGGGTCCAGCCGGCGATCGCCCAGTCGCCCTGGATGACGACGGGTTCGACGGAGAGTGGCTTGTCCGCCGTCTCGAAGATCGCCTTCATTTTTGCCGGGATGTCCTTCATCGCATCCCCGGACACTTTGGCTTCCGTCTGCGCCGATGCGTGATCGCCATGGGCATTCGCATGGTCTCCGTGCTTCATTTCAGGTATGCCGCCAGCGGCAGGGCCGACCTGGAATTCAACCTCGACCGTGCCGGCTTTCTCGAAAGAGAGCGTGGCCTTCACCATCTCGCCTTCCTTGAAGGGCCGGGTCACGTTCATGAACATGACGTGATAGCCGCCCGGCTTCAGTTCGACGGTGGTATTGGCTGGGATCGTGATGCCGTCCTTCAGCTCACGCATGATCATGATGCCGCCATCCATCTTCATTTCATGGAGCTGGACCGAGGTGGCGCGATCGGATTTTGCGCTGACAAGGCGGTCTGCTGCGCCGTCGTTGACGATCTTGAGGTAACCGCCGCCAACCTTGGCGCCCGGCAGCATGGCTCGCGCGTAAGGGTGGCCGATCCGGATATCGCCGATATTGAAGCCGTGAGCATGAACCACGGCCGGGAATGTGAGTGTGAGGATGATGGCAAGCAGCCTGAACAGTCTTTGCATCATGATCGTTCCATTTGAATGTGGGTGAGATTTAGCTGAGCGCGCGCTTCAACGGCTTCACGTGCCGGATGACCAGCAGGTCCAGCACCAGCACGGTGACGAGAACGACGCCGGTGAGCGGGAAGAGCAGGGAGACAGCGACCATAACGATCGCACCGCTTTTCCAGACCGACATCTTTTCCGGAACGACAGGGGCTACGAGGCGGCTCGCGCCGGATGGCCGACGCTTCCACCACATCACGATGCCACTGACGGACAGGAAGATAACCGAGAGACAGAAGATCGTGTTGAGAGCGATATTCCAGCCGCCGCCCAGATCGCCTTCGTGAATGGCGATGCCGACAGCCATGGCCTTGCCGGCTGGGCTGTAGTCGGCGAACTTGACATCAGCCAGAACCTTGCCGGTGTAGCGATCAATATGAACGGTTCGGTCGGACAGAGGGTCGGCGCTGTCATTGCTCATCGTGTCTCGTGCGATCGTCCAGACGCCCGTATCTCCATTCGGGAAGGAGAGCTGGAAACGACCATCGAAACCGAGCGATCGTGCCTGTGCAACGACTGCATCGAGGCCGTCGACGCTATTCTGCGGCATCATGGCATGACCATTATGGGCGGCATGGGGATCGGAGGCGGGCATCTGGGTCTGCTCCAGCGCCCACGGCACATCCTTCACGCCATTATGGTTCATGCTGGCATGCGTGACATCGGACAGAGGAACGTTGTCCCATTTCTCGGCGGGGAACGTGCTCCACGCCTGTGTCATCTTCTCCCCCCAGATGCCCGCCCAGGACAGGCCGGAGATCAGGAAGAACAGAAGAAGAATTGCGGCATAGATGCCGACCGTCTGGTGGAGCGACTTCCAGAGCTGGCGGCCGCGACTAGTCAGTTGAGGTCGAAGCGACTTGGCAATTCCGCGACCTTCGCGCGGCCACCAGAGATAGGTTCCAGTGACAATGAGAACTACGCCGAAGCCTGCGGCGATCTCGATCAATCGATCGCCCAGGGTTCCAATCAACAAAGTCCCGTGGATGAGGTTGGCGAGGTCATAGAGGGCGTCGCGACGTTCCCATGTGCCGAGGACCGTTCCCCGATAGGGGTCGACCGCTACCATCGTTGACTGCTTGTCGACATTGACACGAAAGACCGCTGGCTGATCTTCCGTTCGCGGGACGATGTACTGAACGAGCGATCCGCCTGGAACCGCGGAGACCGCGGCATTCGCCTGTTCGGAGACCGCAATGGTGTGCGATGCCGAAACGACGGAATAGAGTTTTTCGCCGTCACGACCGACAAGGACTGATGACCAGAGCATGATCAGGCCGGTTATGGCCAGCATGATCAGAAACGGAGCGACATAGAGACCGGCGTAGAAATGCCAGCGCCATGCGGTGTTGTAGAATGCCCGGCTGAGCGATTTGTCCGCGCTTGCGGACGGAGTGTCGGCAGTGAGTGTCATTGGCAGTCCCCGAGATTGATGGTGATTGTCTGGCTGCCGCGATGAGCGGCCACGAAAGTGCCTTTGGTGTCAGCCGGAGGCGCGAACCGCTCGCAGGCAGTGATTGTTCGTGTGCGATGATATCCCGCAGGCAGAAGCGACGCGCTCTGATCGAGGGCGGCTGTGGCGGGATAGACTATGGCTGTGATGCTCCTCGCGGGTGCGATGAGAGCGCGATCCGCGCATGCGGACGCGGTGGTTTCGTTT
Source organism: Agrobacterium sp. T29 (assembly GCF_006970545.1). NCBI lineage: Bacteria > Pseudomonadati > Pseudomonadota > Alphaproteobacteria > Hyphomicrobiales > Rhizobiaceae > Agrobacterium > Agrobacterium sp. T29. The sequence continues at coordinate 2,076,643 of NZ_CP040640.1, read as the reverse complement.
GACATGGAAAGGGTTCCGGCAATGTGCCGGAAGGTATTCCGCCACAGGCGGAGCAAACCGGCACAGACTCAAATAGCTGCTGATCCCAGCGGCAATTTATGCAGTCAGGCCGGATGGAGGTCCGCGAGGAGATGTATTCGGCGGAAAGAGCTGACGGTAGAACGCTTCAACACGGGTCGGCGTGACACGCTCAGCCTCGCGAAGGATTGGCAGCCCGAGTGCATCGGCGGGAGCGGGCAGGAGCACCGAAGCCGTCAAACGGCACGCTTCGCAACCCGATCCGATGTCGTGGTGATCGTGCTTGGCCTTGCCGTCCTCCGATGGGAGGCAGAGAACTGGAAGAGTTCCGTCTGGAAGGACGTATTGTGCGATTTCTCTGAGAGGGATCTGGCTGTTAGCCAGGACCGGTGGCTTATGGGCAAAGCCTACCAACAGCAACGCAAGCGCGCACAAAGTGCGCACGATGCATTGTTCGGCAAAGCCCAATCGCTTGATCATCTATCCCCATAGTGCCCTGATAACACCTCCCGGAGACTATCTGCCGAGCGCTTCCTGCGCAATGCGGCATTTGGACATCTGTTGCAGCTAAACTAACTCGACACAACATTTGCCTGAACGAACATCTGCCACTCAACTTTTGAGGACTGAGAATGCGGTTCGAATTTTTCCGCCGTCGAACGCCGCCGTTTCTACGATCTTTTGCGCTTGGCAGGATTTTTCCAGATATAAAGGCGTACCTTCGGCGGCTATATCGTGCTGCGGAGGGTAATCGGCGGTATTTGGCGCGCCACGCCGGGTGAAGATGATAACTACGTTTACGCTATAGCACTCCTTTAACTCGGTTCGAAGCCTACATGCTCCGCTGCGGGATGGCATTCAGTCAATTGCAGGGCGGGAGTGCCCGGAGCGACTATTGGCTCGATGCGAGCTGAGCCAAAGCCACGATTGGCGTCTTACGCAAAAGTGTCGGCGCCTTGCGCCAATGCTTCCGCCTGGTCCGCCTGCCATTCTTGTTGGCGTTGTTAGCAACAAGGATCAACAGCATGCCGGAAAAAATCTGGTTCATTACAGGTGCGTCCAGGGGCTTCGGCCGCATCTGGGCCGAAGCTGCACTAAAACGTGGCGACAAGGTTGCCGCCACAGCCCGCAACACGGAGAGCCTCTCGGAACTCGCCAGCCGTTTCGGCGATCACGTATTGCCCCTTCCGCTCGACGTCACCGATGCCGATGGCGTCAGGCAAGCCGTTGCAGACGCGCACCGGTACTTCGGACGGCTGGACATTGTCCTCAACAATGCCGGCTATGCATTGGTCGGTGCGATCGAGGAAATCGATGAAGGGGATCTTCGCGCCGAGCTGGACACTAATGTGTTCGGAATGCTCCGCGTCATCCAGGCGTCTCTTCCCTATCTACGGGCGCAGGGGAACGGTCACATCGTCAGCGTTTCCAGCGTGGCAGGCATCGTCGCAAATCCGATCGCAGGCGCCTACAACATGTCCAAATGGGCGGTGGAAGCGATGCACGAGGCGCTTGCCCAGGAGGTCGAAGGCTTCGGCATCAAGGTGACGCTGATCGAGCCCGGCGCTTACGCCACGGACTTTGCCAGCGCAACTTCCCTCAGGATTTCAGAAGGCCTTGAGGCTTATGCGCCGCTGCGGGAGCAAGCCTTCGCCGCCGGAGCGAAGATGGAATTCGGCGATCCGCGTGCGACGGCCGCAGCCATCCTTAAGCTGGTGGATGAGCAAACCCCGCCATTGCGGTTTTTCCTCGGCACCGAAGGTCTGCCGGTGGCACGCGCCGCCTATTCGGCGCGGCTTTCGACCTGGGAGGCATGGGAGGCCGAATCCAACGCCGCTCAAGGCAACGGCAAACAGCATGCCATTGCGGCGCTGTAAGAGCCGATCGACCACAAACATTCAGGCCATACGGCCAAGTACCGAGGATTACTAAAATGCGCACATTGACGGCATCCCGCCGATCGCTGCTTCTCGCGGCGTTTGCCATGACAAGCTTGGCCGCAACTGGCCCCGCACTCGCTCAACAGACATCGCAAAACTCCATACTGGGCAGATGGGCGGCAGATGACGGCAGCGTAAAGCTCGAGATGTTCAAAGCGGGCGCGGAGTTCCGGGCGCACCTTCTCTTCGGCAACGAGATCATGGAGAGCGATAATACGACCTTCAAGAAAGACGCCAAGAACCCTGATCCTGCGTTGCGAAGCCGCTCGCTCCAAAACATCGTTTTCATTCAGGGACTAAAGTGGGATGGCGGCCAATGGAGCGGAGGCTTGCTTTATGACGCCTCGTCGGGAAGGACCTATCGGTGCAATGTCGAGATGAGGGGCAGCAAGATGCTGCTCAGAGGCTATCTAGGCATCTCGCTTCTGGGGCAGACCAAAGAATTTCATCGCTATTGAAGCTACGCTGCTCCCACGTCGCCACCGCCAACGCGAGGGCGACAGGCCGTTTTCTCTGGAAGCCGAAACTGACCGCTGCGTCCACTCGAGAGACTACATCACTGCGAGTTTACAAGGCGTTCACTTGCGCACCTTACTTCAACCTGCCGGAGACTTATTTGCAAAGCGATATGCTGACGTTTCTCAAATCCTGGGCGGCTAAGCCGCTTCAGGTGGCTGCCATTGCACCGTCGGGCCGCGCGCTTGCCGATCTGATGACCCGTGACATTGGCCCATTGACGGGGCCCGTGATCGAACTTGGCCCTGGTACGGGGGTATTTACCAGTGCTCTTCTGGCCCGCGGTGTGGCTTTACACGACCTTACTCTGATCGAGTACGGCTCCGCGTTCGCCGATCTCCTCGGTTCGCGATTTCCCGGCGCGCGGGTGATCCAGATGGATGCAGCCCGGCTTAAGGGTGTTTGCTTCGACGAGCCACAAATGATCGGTGCCGTGGTCAGCGGACTTCCGCTTCTCAGCATGCCGCCTCGCAAAGTCATGGCAATCCTTGCGGGGGCGTTCTGGCATCTGCGAGCCGGCGGCGCATTCTATCAGTTCACCTACGGCCCGCGCTGCCCTGTATCACGCCCGATCCTCGATCGGCTCGGCCTCAAGGCGAGCTTCGTCGGTAAGACAATGCAGAACGTACCGCCTGCCGCGGTCTATCGTATTGTCCGCCGCGCTCCTCTGAGCGCTCTACTCCCTGCTGCGACACTTGGCTAACGGTGTGGCCCGCTCGGCTATCGCCGTTTCTGCGCTCGATAATGGCTCTATGAGACAGCATTCGCTGACAGGCATCTTACTGCGCGCCGCAGAGCGAGTGCTTCGCGCCAATATCTTGGCGCAATGAGCAAGTTTTGTGGCATACTGCGCCAATGTGATGGCGTGTCGTCTTCGCTATTTGATGTCCATAAGACATTACCGCCTTGGAACGGCGGCAAAAGCAATCGGTTCAAACAAAAGGAACGACGCACATGGCCACCAAAGTTGCACTCGTCACCGGCGCTTCGTCTGGTATCGGCGAATCCACCGCTCTCAAGCTCAAGGAGCTTGGCTACATAGTCTACGGCGCGGCCCGCCGCGTTGACCGGATGCAGCATTTGACGAAGTCCGATATCCGGATCCTCGCGATGGACGTCACCGATGACGCCTCCATGCAGGCTGGGATCGACACGATCATTGCCGAGGCGGGCCGCATCGACGTTCTCGTCAACAATGCCGGTTACGGCTCCTACGGCGCGATCGAAGACGTACCGATGGAAGAGGCGCGCGCCCAGTTCGACGTCAACGTCTTCGGTGCGGTGCGGCTGATCCAGCTCGCTTTGCCGCATATGCGGGCAAAGCGTTCGGGCACTATCATCAACATCACCTCGATGGGCGGCAAGATCCACACGCCGCTTGGCGCCTGGTATCACGGCACGAAGTTCGCCTTGGAGGCGATCAGCGACTGCCTGCGCATGGAAGTACAGCCCTTCGGCATCGACGTCGTCGTGATCGAACCCGGCGGTATCAAGACCGAATGGGCCGGCATTGCCGCCGACAAGCTCAAACAAACGTCCGGTCACGGCCCTTACGCCGTGCAGGCCAACGCCATGGCGCAATCCATGATCGGCGAAGCCAGCGTCAAGCGCCAGTCTCCGCCGCAAATCATCGCCGACACGATCGCAAAGGCGGTGACTGCGCCAAAGCCCAAGACCCGCTATGCGATCGGCTTTGGGGCCAAGCCCATGATCTTCATGCGCGGCATCCTGTCCGATCGCGCCTTCGACGGCATGATGCGGATGGCGACCGGCATCGCCAAGGCCATGAAGAGCCAGAAAGTCTAGTCGGAGTGTCCTTGATGCGCGATATTCTGAAGAACGACATCGATGACGCCCGGGTCGCTTCAGCGGGAGTTGATACGCAGGACATCATTAATCCGGCCACCTGCCCGGTGACGAGTCGACTGCGAGCGGCTCAGGTGATCCTGAATGGCGCTCAGGCTCGCTCTTGCGGTGCCTTTCCGTTGGTTGAAAGCAATCCGGCAACGGCCGCCGCCAGGCTTGGCGAGTTTGAAGAATATCTGGAGACGAAGGCGATCGTAGGAGGTCGATGATGGTGCAGGTCGACAAATGCAAGGTCCCGCAAGCGTTCTGGCGGGCGGCTGAGCAGTTCGGTGTCCCGCCCGCCGCGCTGTTGCGGCAGGCCCGGCTGCCGGCAACGCTTCATCTAGGCGCACAGGCCTTCGTCACCACGGCGCAATATTTTGCACTGATGCAGGCAATAGCGGACCTGTCAGGCGACCCCGCGCTTGGCATCCGGATGGTGCAATCGGTCGATACGGCGGTTCATCCGCCGTCGAGCCTCGCTGCCTTCTATGCCCGCGACTATCGCGACGGGCTGACCCGGCTCGCGCGGTTCAAGCGCCTGTGCACGCCGGAGCAATTGCAGATTGTCGAGGCTAATGGAGATTGCATCATATCCGCAGAATGGCCCTTCGCCATCGCAGCAGAACCCGGCATCTCCGTCGATATTACGTTCGCCACGTTGGTGGAGCTGGGAAGGCGCGCTACCGGGCGCGCCATCGTGCCACGACGGTTGGATCTAACCCGACCGGGACCGGTGGGCGCCATTTATGCGGACTATTTCGGCTGCCCAATCCGCACCGAGGCTCCGCGCAACCTTCTGGTACTCGACACCGCCGACCTCGATCTTCCGTTCCCGGGACACAATCCCGAGATGCTCGAGATGCTGACCCCGGCGCTGAGCGCGGCGCTCGGTGAGTTGGAAGCGCAAAGCTCCATTTCTGAACAGGTGAAGATCGTGCTGAAGCGCAGCCTTGCGAGCGGCCAGCCTAGCCTTTCCGACGTGGCGAAGCAACTGGGCATGAGCGATCGAACCCTCCAGCGTCGCATCACAGAAGAAGGCTCGACCTTCCGTGACTTGCTGTCAGAAGCGCGCCGGCATCTGGGTCGCCATCTCTTGATCGACCCGGCTACGGACATCGATGAAGTGGCCTGCCTGCTCGGCTATCAGGACACCACATCCTTCTACCGCGCATTCCGGGAATGGGAAGGTATGCCGCCGAACCGCTGGCGCGAATCGAACATGAAGAGGCCTCACGCGCCTGAAACAGCCGGTCTCCATTGACGCGGTGAAGCCGCGCGGGAGGGGCATGATTGTAATCCTCTTGGAAAAGGAGCAGCCAGATGACCCGTCGCATCCTGATTGCCGGTAGCACCGGATTGGTGGGCGGCCTCGTTGGCACACGGCTGGCTGGCAGACCCGACGTTGATCTTATCCGCCTCGTACGAAAAGGGGCGTCCGACCATGCTATCGATTTCGAGCGGCTTTGCCAGGAGCCCGCAGGCGTATTGGAGTCGGTCGCGCCTGACGGCTTCGATATCGCTATCTCCTGCCTGGGAACGACGATAGCCACGGCCGGCTCGCAAGCCGCGATGTTCCGCGTTGATCACGACTATGTTCTCGCGGTCGCTCAAGGTGCGAGAGCGCTCGGCGCGCGCCAGTTCATCCTCGTGACCGCGGCAGGGGCCGGCGGACCGGGATTCTATCTTCAGACCAAGGTCAAGATCGAACAATCCGTCGCGGCTCTCGGCTTCAAACGGGTCGATATTATCCGCCCCGGCTTCCTACTCGGCACACGCGGCGAGCGGCGAGTGTTGGAAGCGATTGGCCAAAGGATTTTCGCAGTGCTCACGCCGATACTGGTTGGCCCATTGTCGCGGTACGGCGCTATCCCCGCAGATACCGTGGCCGATGCAATCGTCACACTCATCGGACAGGCGGCATCCGGTTATAACATTCATGAGAATAATGACCTGCGCCGACTCGCGGCACCAGCGCGCTGAAAATTATTCGATCCACTTTCGATGGAACGGCGCCCATTTCAGGGATCAGCTCCTGCCACCAAACGAGGATGACGTCTGCTGGCAACAGTTGGCCCCCAATACCCACAGTCGAGGTCGATCGGATCAAAGAGCATAATCGGCGGTATGTAGCTGACCGCGTGAGATTCGAACAAAGACGCCGACGTAATCGGCTGATGCTTGGCTACTTCACAAGCAATGTCGGCTTTTGGGAGGTCTCAAGTGTCCGTCGAACGGCCGGAATGAGGACACATTCCCGCCATACTAGGCCGCAACGTATTCTTGTGACAATCACTCGACCGAAAGCGATTCGAACTTTTCCGCCGCCGAATGCCGCCGTTCCTACGCTCTTTCCCGCGATCCGACCCCTGCCAGACATAAAGGCGTAGGTTCGGAGGCTATGGCGTACTGCGGAGGGTAATCGGCGGAATTTGGCGCACCCGACAGGATTCGAACCTGTGACCTTTGGAATCGGAATCCAACACTCTATCCAGCTGAGCTACGGGTGCAGCGGTCACGCTTGAATCGCGTGCAGCGGTTGGTTCATACCCCAGCTTTGTTTTCGCATCAATGTCTAAAAATCAGAGATTTGCGAAACGTTGCCTGTTTTTGGGCGGAGCCCGGCGTGGGGGCTGTTTTGGGGTGGTCGTGGGCCCCTTGTGCGATGGCGGGGCGATGCGTCGTTTGACGTATTGTCTTTTTGCCGCAATAGGGTTTCCCTTATAAGTAGTATGTTATTGCCGGGTCGGACCGCTGTTTTGCCGCTTTCACGAAGAGACGGTCGGATGAGGGCAACGCCTTTCAAATACGGCGCGGGAGGCGATTTTATCCCCTCAAAATTGGCGGGTAAATAGTCATACTTTTTTTGTTCGCCGGGTGGCGATCCGGAGTCCGAGTTTGCTTTGCCGGCGATTAACTGTCAAATTATTATACAATATTAGTATCATCTACATTTATTTAGGATACAGTTTCGTGACGTTGTCGGTTATGATTTCGACAAGGTAAAGGAACGAATCAGGCGGGGGATCGGATGGCTTTGCGATTGGCACACAGCAACGGGCCGCGGACGGAAAAGGCCGAAAGCGGCAGCGCGGAAGCGGCGCATATCACGGCTATCGACTATGGGTTGCTGACGACTGCGATCAGCTATCATTTGCGGCACTCGCAACTTGCCGTGGCAAACGGTTTTGCCGATGTGCTGGCGGAGCAGGGATTGCGGCCGGCCGATTTTTCCGTTCTCGTCATCGTCGGCGGCAATCCGGGTCTCAAGCAGAGCGATGTGGCGGAAGCGCTCGGCATACAGCGCGCCAATTTCGTCGCCATCGTCGACAGCATGGAAGAGAAGGGACTGCTCGTCCGCCGCAAATCGGAAGAGGACAGGCGCGTCCATTTCCTCGACATGACGGAGGAGGGCAGCAGCCTTCTCGACCGGCTTTCCAACACCTGGCGGGATCGTGAGGAAAAGCTGATCGACAGGATCGGCGGCAAGAAGGCCCGCGACCAGCTGCTGGCGCTGCTCGGGCGCCTGCGCGACTGACCTTCGGCGAGAGCGGGGGCAATCCAGGCACGGGCCGCCGCAGGGTGCTGCCTGTGACGCAGATGTTCCGTCTTGCCATTGCCTGCGGCACCGGCGACGGTCTTCCTGCGCTGGTCTTTCACGCCAGCCTGATCGGCAGCGGGGCTGAATTGCGTTGCAATTTGCCTGTGAAACCGCCAAGACGCATAAGCATCTTCACGCCTTTGGGTGTGGAACCGCAATCATGCGATCGACTGGAAAGGCCCGGGACGGGAACGCCATGCTGAATATCGATACGAGTCATCCGCTTTATCGTCCCCTGTGGGTCCGGTTGCTCATCGTCGGCTTTTGCGCCGCATGGGCCGTCATCGAATTCGTCAATCGCGAGTTTTTCTGGGGAACCATCGTTGCCGGCATCGGGGCCTATGCGGCCTATGAATTGCTGCTGAAGTTCAAACCCGCAAGCGATGCTCCCAAAAGCGGAAATGGCGCGGATGAGCCTGCCGCCGAAAGCGCGCCCACCGACAAGAACGATTCGGGCTGAAGCGCCTCCTGTCTTTCGTTTCATGTATTTTGCGAGATAAGGCCGTCCGGCACTTTTACCGGAAATGCTCCCGCGCCCGCAGCATCCGTATCGCCTGGTCGATCAGGAGATTGGCCGCTGTCATGCGCAGCGTCGCATTGTGCCGGAACTGCGGTTTCACCCGGTCGGGATGATTGAGGCGGGCAAAGGCGCGGCGCTTTTCCGCAAGCGTTGCGGCCGTATCGGTGTCGTGGATCGCCAGTTCCGCCGAAACATCGGCAAGCGACGTCTTTTCGAGATGGGCCGGCATCGGTTCCGGTTCGGGCGGTTGCGCGGGGTCGGCCAGGAAGGCGAGATAGGCATCGAGATTGCCGTTCGCGGGCGGCGGCGTTTCAATATGTGTATCGATGACAAAGCCCGAGCTGAAACCGGCAATGCGGTGACCGGCGGGCGGTGGCGGCTCCGCGCCTTCCTCTTCCGTTTCTTTTTCGTGTTTCAGCCTGTCGACGACCGACTGGAAAACGGATTGTCCGAAGAGCATGCGGCTTTTCCCTCGCCGGTCTGACTATCCGGCCTTTATGGATCATGAAGGTGGTGTCTGGCTTGCCGCCGTCACGGGCCGGTCAGTTTGCGGCTTTCATCCAGAACCAGATCGTAGAGGAGGCGGGCGCTGGGCGGCAAAACGCGACCCTTGGTGGTGATGATGCTGTATGGCTTTACGACGAGTTCGAAATCCGTCGGCAATATCCGGGTTCGGCCGATATCGGCCTGCTGGCCGGCAACGAATTCGGCCATGTCCTGCGCGATTGGGGCGATGGCATCCGTGTTGCAGACAAGCGCAAGGGTGAGCACCACGGATGGCGTGTTGATGACGTTGCGGGGCATGGCGACGCCGTGGGTGAGGAACACATCCTCCATGGTTCTGCGCAAAAGCGCGCCGGGCGGCTGGAAGACCCAGTCGTAACCGGAGAGATCCTGCAGGGTCACGGGCTCGCCGCGAAGCAGCGGGTGGCCTTCGCGCACCACCAGACAGGCGCGCTCTATGCCGATTTCATGGATGGAAAAGAGGCCGGGGTCGAAATCGTCCGGTATCCGGCCGATGATGAAATCGTGCCGGGCCGCCAGCAGTTCGCGGGCCAGCACGTTGCTGCTTTCCACCTGCACGTTGATTTCGATGCCGGGATAGGTGTCCATGGCGCGCCTTATGGCGGGAACCACGAGGCTGATCGCCGGCGCGGTGACGGCGCCGATATAGACCGAGCCGCCGCTGCCGGATTTCATCTGGTTCAGCTCGCGGCTTGCCTCGCGCAGTTCCAGCAATATGGTGCGCGCCCGCCGCGCCAGCGCCTCGCCGAATTTCGTCAGCACCACGCCGCGCGAGGCCCGCTGACAAAGGGGTGATTTGACGATCGCCTCCATTTCCGAGAGCATGCGCGAGGCTGCGGGCTGCGTCATGTTCATGGCGGCGGCGGCCGCGCTGACCTGCCCGTGCTCCTCGATCATGACCAGCATGCGCAGGTGGCTCATCTTCAATCCGGCCCGCAGCAAAGGGTTGTCCTCAAAGACGAAAAGGGCATCCGTTGTTTGCGCCTGCTCATACACTTTTTGGTTGTTCATCCGTGGTTTTATACCCCTCATCGGTTTTTGTATCGATTTAATATATCATAATTGATATATGGAAACTGATTTATTCTATTTGACAGTTATATGGATTCAGAACAATTTGCGGAATGCCGGGGAGGAGCGGCAGCTGTTCTGTTTCGCAATTGCGAAATCGGAATGAGCGCAATGCGGCTTCTTCCTCTGACGGCATGAATTTCATGGTGCACCGCAGCACGCGGGCTCCAGAGAAGGGCTCAAGGGAGAGAGTTAATGAAGTCCATTATTTCGCTGATGGCAGCTTGTGCCATCGGTGCTGCTTCTTTCGCAGTGCCGGCTTTCGCACAGGACAAGGGTTCCGTTGGTATCGCCATGCCGACCAAGTCGTCCGCACGCTGGATCGACGACGGCAACAACATCGTGAAGCAGCTGCAGGAAGCCGGTTACACGACCGACCTGCAATATGCCGATGACGATATTCCGAACCAGCTTTCCCAGATCGAAAACATGGTCACCAAGGGCGTCAAGGTCCTCGTGATCGCATCGATCGACGGCACGACGCTGTCGGACGTTCTGAAGCAGGCCGGCGAGCAGGGCATCAAGGTCATCGCTTATGACCGCCTGATCCGCAACAGCGGCGACGTCAGCTACTACGCCACCTTCGACAACTTCCAGGTTGGCGTTCTGCAGGCGACTTCGATCGTCGACAAGCTCGGCCTGAAGGATGGCAAGGGCCCGTTCAACATCGAGCTCTTCGGCGGCTCCCCGGACGACAACAACGCCTTCTTCTTCTATGACGGCGCGATGTCGGTTCTCCAGCCTTACATCGACAGCGGCAAGCTCGTCGTGAAGTCCGGCCAGACCGGCATGGACAAGGTCGGTACGCTGCGTTGGGACCCGGCAACGGCCCAGGCCCGCATGGACAACCTGCTGTCGGCCTATTACACCGACGCGAAGGTTGACGCCGTTCTGTCGCCTTACGACGGTCTCTCCATCGGCATCATCTCCTCGCTGAAGGGCGTTGGTTATGGCACGAAGGACCAGCCGCTGCCGGTCGTTTCCGGTCAGGACGCTGAAGTTCCCTCCGTCAAGTCGATCATTGCCGGCGAGCAGTATTCCACCATCTTCAAGGACACCCGCGAACTCGCCAAGGTGACCGTGAACATGGTCAACGCCGTGATGGAAGGCAAGGAGCCTGAGGTAAACGACACCAAGACCTATGAAAATGGCGTCAAGGTCGTTCCGTCCTACCTGCTGAAGCCGGTTGCAGTGACCAAGGAGAACTACAAGCAGGTTCTCGTCGATGGCGGTTACTACAAGGAAGACCAGCTGAAATAAGCTCGACACACATGCGGGGATGACTTGGCGTCATCCCCGTTTTTCCATAAAAATAAAAACGCCGGAATTAATCGGGCGCTGGATTGCGATATGGCCAATACCATTCTCGAAATGCGGAACATCACCAAGACGTTTCCGGGCGTGAAAGCGCTTGAGAACGTCAACCTCAAGGTTAAAGAGGGTGAGATCCACGCACTCGTCGGTGAGAACGGCGCGGGGAAGTCGACCTTGATGAAGGTCCTTTCCGGTGTTTACCCCGCCGGCACCTATGAGGGCGAAATCCACTATGAAGGCGCTGTGCGGAATTTTCGCGCCATCAACGACAGTGAAGATATTGGTATCATCATCATTCACCAGGAACTGGCGCTCGTGCCGCTCCTGTCGATTGCGGAAAACATCTTCCTTGGCAACGAGGTCGCTTCGAGCGGCGTCATCAGCTGGCAGCAGACCTTCAACCGTACCCGCGAACTTTTAAAGAAGGTGGGCCTGAAGGAATCGCCGGAGACGCTGATCACCGATATCGGTGTGGGCAAGCAGCAGCTCGTCGAAATCGCCAAGGCGCTGTCGAAGAGCGTGAAGCTGCTCATTCTCGATGAGCCGACGGCTTCGCTCAACGAAAGCGACTCCGAGGCGCTGCTGAACCTGCTGATGGAATTCCGCAAGCAGGGCATGACCTCGATCATCATCACCCACAAGCTGAACGAAGTGCGCAAGGTGGCCGACCAGATCACCGTTTTGCGCGACGGCATGACGGTGAAGACGCTCGACTGTCATCAGGAAGAAATCAGCGAGGATGTCATCATCCGCAACATGGTGGGGCGCGATCTCGAGGATCGTTATCCGCCGCGCGACGTGCCGATCGGCGAGACCATTCTCGAAGTGAAGAACTGGAACGCCTATCACCAGCAGCACCGCGACCGCCAGGTTCTGCACGACATCAACGTTACCGTGCGCAAGGGCGAAGTCGTCGGCATTGCCGGTCTGATGGGTGCCGGGCGCACCGAATTCGCCATGAGCGTGTTCGGCAAGTCCTATGGCCACAAGATCAGCGGCGAAGTGCTGATCGACGGCAAGCCGGTCGATGTCAGCACCGTGCGCAAGGCCATCGATGCCGGTCTGGCCTATGTCACGGAAGACCGCAAGCATCTCGGTCTCGTGCTCAACGACAACATTCTGCACAATACCACGCTTGCCAATCTGGCCGGCGTGTCGAGTGCCAGCATCATCGACGACATCAAGGAAATGAAGGTGGCGAGCGATTTTCGCACGCGCCTGCGCATCCGCTCGTCGGGGATTTTTCAGGAAACGGTCAATCTTTCGGGCGGCAACCAGCAGAAGGTCGTGCTCTCCAAGTGGCTGTTCTCCAATCCCGACGTGCTGATCCTCGATGAACCGACCCGCGGTATCGATGTCGGCGCGAAATACGAAATCTACACCATCATCAACCAGCTCGCTGCCGACGGCAAAGGCGTTCTGATGATCTCATCGGAAATGCCCGAACTGCTCGGCAATTGCGACCGCATCTACGTCATGAACGAAGGCCGCATCGTCGCTGAATTGCCGAAGGGAGAGGCGAGCCAGGAAAGCATCATGCGCGCTATCATGCGCTCAGGGGAGAAGAACTCATGAGTTCGGCAAACACAACAAACGAAGAAAGTAACGTCATCTCGGTCGGGTCGTATATTCGCTCCAATATCCGCGAATACGGCATGCTGATCGCGCTCGTCGCCATCATGGTTTTCTTCCAATTCTACACCGGCGGCATCCTGTTCCGCCCTGTGAACCTGACCAACCTCATCCTGCAGAACTCGTTCATCGTCATCATGGCGCTGGGCATGCTGCTCGTCATCGTGGCCGGGCATATCGACCTTTCGGTCGGCTCCATCGTTGCCTTTGTCGGCGCGATCGCGGCCATATTGACCGTGCAATGGGGCATGAATCCGTTCCTTGCGGCGCTGATTTGTCTCGTCATCGGCGGTATCATCGGTGCTGCACAGGGTTACTGGATCGCCTATCACCGCATCCCGTCCTTCATCGTGACGCTGGCGGGCATGCTGGTGTTCCGCGGCCTGACGCTGTTCGTGCTCGGCGGCAAGAACATCGGTCCGTTCCCGACCGATTTCCAGATCATCAGCACCGGCTTCCTGCCCGATATCGGCGGCATTGAAGGTCTCAACACCACCTCGATGATCCTGACGGTGCTGATTACGGTCGTGCTGTTCTATCTCGCATGGCGTCGTCGCGTCGTGAACGTGAAGCACGGTATCGATGTCGAGCCTTTCGGTTTCTTCATCGCCCAGAATCTGCTGATCTCGGCCGCGATCCTGTTCCTCGGCTACCAGCTTTCCACCTATCGCGGCCTGCCCAACGTGCTGATCGTGATGCTTGTTCTCGTTGCACTCTATAGCTTCGTGACCCGCCGCACCACTATCGGTCGTCGCATCTACGCCATGGGCGGCAACGAAAAGGCGACCAAGCTTTCCGGTATCAATACCGAACGCCTGAGCTTCCTCACCTTCGTCAACATGGGTGTGCTGGCCGGTCTTGCCGGCATGATCATCGCGACCCGCCTCAACTCGGCGACGCCGAAGGCGGGCGTGGGCTTCGAGCTTGATGTGATCGCGGCCTGCTTCATCGGCGGCGCTTCGGCATCCGGCGGCGTTGGCAAGATCACCGGTGCGGTCATCGGCGCCTTCATCATGGGCGTCATGAACAACGGCATGTCGATCGTCGGCCTCGGCATCGACTTCCAGCAGATGGTCAAGGGCCTCGTGCTGCTCGCCGCCGTGTTCTTCGACGTTTACAACAAGAACAAGGGCTGATTGCCCAACCCACATAGCAAGTCAAAAAAGTGGCCGGTTTCCGGCCACTTTCATAAGGTGCAGGCGTTATGCGCCGCTTAGAAGAGACAAGGCGCGTTGCGCCGGAGGAAGGAAATCCCGTGCTTATTTCACAGATCAAGGATGCAAGTGGCAAGATCACCGTAGCCGTTCGCGAAGAAGGCGGGCAGGCGCAGGCCGTCAAGGGTGCGGCGTCGGTTTATGCGCTCGCCATGGAAGCCGCCAATGGCGGCAAGAGCCTTGCCGATGTCATTTCCGCCCATGGTCTCGGCGATGCCGTCGATCTCGAAAAGGCCTATGTCGAAGGCCGTTTCCTGCCGCCGATCACCCATCCCGACCCCGCGCATCTGCATCTGACCGGCACGGGCCTTACCCATCTGGGTTCGGCCGCGACCCGCGACAGCATGCACAAGAAGACCACGGAAGCGGCGGAAGAAAGCCTGACGGACTCCATGAAGATGTTCCGCATGGGTCTCGAAAACGGCAAGCCGAAGGCCGGTGAAATGGGCGTTCAGCCCGAATGGTTCTACAAGGGCAACGGCCATGTGGCGGCAGCACCGGGTGCTGCGCTCACCTCTCCCTCCTTCGCGCTGGATGGTGGCGAAGAGCCGGAAATGGCCGGCATCTACGTGATCTCCGAAAAGGGCGAAGCGGTGCGCATCGGTTTTGCCGTCTCGAACGAGTTTTCCGATCACGTCACCGAGCGGATCAACTATCTCTACCTCGCCCATTCCAAGCTGCGCCCGGCAAGCTTCGGCCCGGAAATCCGCGTCGGCGCCCCGCCGTCCGATATTCGCGGCACCTCGCGCATCCGTCGCGGCGATAAGGTCATCTTTGAAAAGCCGTTCGTTTCGGGTGAGGACAACATGTCCCACACCTTTGCGAACCTCGAATATCACCACTTCAAATATGGCCTGTTCCGCGCACCCGGCGACGTGCATGTGCACATGTTCGGCACCGCGACGCTCTCCTTCGCAGAAGGCATCAAGCCGGAAGCGGGCGACGTCTTCGAGATCGAAGCCGCCGGTTTCGGCCTGCCGCTGAAGAACCCGCTGGCCGTGGATGCGGAAGAAGAGATCACGGTTCGGCAGATCTGATCTGCGGACTGCGCGTGAAAAATGGTCGGGGGTGGGGCATCCCTCCCTCGACGTCATCCTCGGGCTTGTCCCGAGGATCTGCGATCGATCGATTTTACGCGACGTGGATAGATCCTCGGGACGAGCCCGAAGGATGACGCAAGATGATAGCTTTTCATCCCGTTATCCCTTAGCGCGTCGGGCAACTTTCAGGCGCTTCCCTCACCCGAACCCCCAAAGCTTGCCTTCCCCAACCTCCACCGAATTACCAGCCGGATCGCGGATATAGACGGAATAGCTGTCATTCGGCCAGCGATGATAATGTTCGATGGGAATTCCGAGCGCTTCGAAGTGGGCCTTCCAGCCGTCCACCTCCGACTTGTCCCTGGCGTAAAAGCAGAAATGACCTTGCCCCACCGCGCCGTGGCGGGGGATCGGATTGTCGGGGCCGGCGCGGCGGGATTGCTCGGGGTCGAAGAGCAGCAGCATCTGCTGCCCGCATCGGAAGAAGATGAATTGCCCCGGCAGCCTGCGTACCACTTCCAGCCCGAAAACATCCCGGTAAAAGGCTTCGGCGGCGTCGAGATCGTCGGTGTAGAGCGCGGTTTCCATAATGGCGGTTGGCGGTTGCATGGTTCCTCCCGGCGTTTCAGGGGTTTCCGGCGGCGGATCGCGGCGGAAACCTATTTGCCTGTTGTGTAGGTCAGCACCGTCAGGTCGTATTTGCCGACGCCACGTTCCAGAACGGTCCAGCCGCAGTTGACATAATAGTCTTCGAGACCCCGCTGGCAGCAGAGATAGCTGGTCTCGTGGCCAAGTTCGGCCGCCCTTTGCGTCGCGGCCTGCATCAAGGCTCGCGCCACGCCCGAGCGCCTGCGGTCTTCTTCCACCCACAGGGCTGCGACCCAGGGCAGATATTGCGGACGCTCTTCCAGGTCGCAATGGATGAGGAAGGCGGAGCCGACATATGTGCTGCGGTCATGGGCGACGAAGCCGGTGGGCAGCACATGGGGGTTGGTCATGTCCTTCAGGTGCCCGGCGACGTCGCCCACCTGAAGGCCGCTATCCTGCCACCATGCCGTCCAGACCCGTTCGGCGATGACGGGGCCATGCGACTGGCAGTCGCGATAGTCGGAAATGCTGTACAAGGCCGTCTCCCGGCCGGCTTTCCTCCCGCAGGCTGAAGCCGGATCATGCTTTCAAATCGATGCGGGGATTAAACCGGGTGGGACGGGGTTTCGCAACCGTCAAGTTGTCGCGCCGGATCAGGGTTTCGTTGCCGTCACATGCAGCCATGCGGTCGCGAGCTGGTCGTAACCGCTGCCCTGCCTCGCCTCTATCTCCACCGCCGCCCAGTCAAACCGTCCGTAAACGTCTTCCAGCCAGGGCTTCGAAGGGTAATTGTAATAACGGCCGAACATGTCCCGGCCTTCCGCTTCTCCTGCCTTGAAGCTTGCATAAAAGACGCCGCCCTTCCTCAGCGCGGTGTGGATGCGGCCGATAATGCCCGGCAGGGCAGGGCGAGGCACATGCAGCAGGCAGGCATTGGCCCAGACGCCGTCATATCGCGCACTCTCGTCGATATTCTCGAACAGCAATGTCCGGACGGGAATGCCGAGCCGGGCTTGCGCCGCTTTGGCGATTTCAGGCGTTCCGTCGGTGGGGTGGACATCGTAACCGGCGGCCAGCATGAATTCGCTGTCCTGTCCACCGCCGCATCCCAGTTCGAGAATGCTTGCACCCTCTTGCAGCCGCGCCAGGAATGTTTCCAGATGCGGGCGATCCGCCGCCTGCCCGCGCGAGGTATAGGCCGCAGCGTTACCCGTATAAAAGCCGATTGTGTCGTCGTCCCTGCCGGCCATCGTCTCAGCTTTGCGACTGGCTCTGGCCCTGCGATTGCTGCACGGTGACCGACACATTCAGGGTCTCACCGGCGGGGCCGATGCGCATGCCCGATATCGGCGCGCAATCGCGGTAGCAGAGGCCCGATGCGATGCGCACATAGCGGTCGTCGGGGCAGATATTGTTGGCGGCGTCGAAACCCACCCAGCCCAGCCCCTGAAGATGCACTTCGGCCCAGGCATGGGTGGCCGTCTGTTCCTCCACCTCTTCCATCATCAGATAACCGGAAACGTAACGGGCCGGCAGGCCCATCAGCCGGGCGGCGGAAATCAGGATATGGGCGTGGTCCTGGCAGACGCCCTTGCCCGCTTCCAGCGCCGTTTCCGCCGTGGTTTCGATATCGGTCGCGCCGGGCACATACTCCACCTTGCGGTGAATATTTTCCATGAGGTCGTGCAGGCGGGCCAGCTCGCTGTCGCCGGCGCTCACCTTCACCAGTTCGCGCACGAGCTTTCCCGGTTTGGTGCGCGGCGTCTCGCGCAGGAAAAGCCACAGTGGCGCATTGCCGATGTGGTAACCGAACACGCCGGCCTTGTCCTCGGTGTTCACGGTGCCGCTCGCCACCACCTTCACCCGCTGCTGCGGGCCTTCCGTTTCCACCAGCGCAACGCGGTTGCCGAAATGGTCGTCATAGGTCACTTCGACGGTGGCGCCATCGACCGAGACATCCCAGTTCTCCACCGTCTGGCCCGGGCCGGTCTGCGGCGTCAGGCGCAGCCGCTGCAACGCATAGGGCATCGGCTCGTCATAGACATATTCCGTCGTATGGGTGATTTTCAGACGCATAAGCTGTCCCCGTCCACGCGCTTATTGATAAAAGCGGTAGCCTTCCGTGATTTCCTGTCCCAATTGTCCGTTGCGGTTGACAAATCTCTCCAGAAATTCGTGCAAGCCTTCATCCATCACCCGGCTGATGGTGGTCGCGCGCAGGCTGTCGCGAATGCTCTCGGCCGTGTCGTGCGCCTTGTGCCTCTCGCTGTAATCCTCGGCGATGTAATTGAGGTTGCTGGCGATCTTTTCATAACAATAGGCCAGCGAGCGCGGCATGCGGCCATTGAGAATGAGAAAGTCGGCAATGTTGGAGGGCTTGTATTCCGCATCGTAGACCCAGCCATAAGAGCGGTGCGCCGAGACCGAACGCAGGATGGATTCCCACTGCGCATTGTCGAGCGAGGAGCCGACATGCGCCACCGCCGGCAGCAGCACGTAATATTTCACGTCCAGAATGCGGGCGGTGTTATCGGCGCGCTCGATGAAAGTCCCGATGCGGGAGAAATTATAGAGATCGTTGCGCAGCATCGAACCGTGGAAGGCGCCGCGCACCAGACCGGCGCGATGCTTGATGACATCGATGGTCTGCGGCAGTTCGGCATGATTGAGCTTGCGGCCGAGGATGTTTTTCAGCTCGATCCAGAATTCGTTGGTGGCTTCCCATGTCTCGCGCGTCAGCGCCGTGCGGACCATGCGGGCATTGTTGCGGCCTGCCTCGATGCACGACATGACGCTGGACGGGTTTGCCTTGTCCCGCAGGAGGTAATCGATCGCATTGGCCGCCGTTACCTTCTCGCGCGTTTCGAGAAAGGCTTCATGAACGCCCGCACTTTGCAACACGCCGTCCCAGTCCTCATCGCCGCTGCCGCTGCGCGTCAATGAAACGCGCAGGCCCGCATCGATCAGCCGGGCGATGTTTTCAGCGCGCTCGATGTACCGGAACATCCAGTAGAGCCCGTTTGCCGTTCTGCCCAGCATGGCTTAATCCTCCAGTACCCAGGTATCCTTGGTGCCGCCGCCCTGGCTGGAATTGACCACCAGCGAGCCCTTTTTCAGCGCCACGCGGGTCAGGCCGCCGGGAATGATCTGCACCTTGTCCGAGACGAGCACATAGGGGCGCAGATCGACATGGCGCGGCGCGATGCCGTTCTTCACCATGATCGGCACGGTGGACAGCGACAGCGTCGGCTGCGCAATGTAGTTGGAGGGGCGGGCTTTCAGCTTGTCCGCAAACAGCGCCCGTTCCTTTTTCGTCGCCGTGGGACCCACCAGCATGCCGTAACCGCCCGAACCGTGAACTTCCTTGACGACGAGGTCGGCGAGGTTGTCCAGCACATATTTCAGGCTGTCCGGCTCCGAACAGCGCCAGGTCGGCACGTTTTCCAGAAGCGGCTTGCGGCCGGTATAGAACTCGACGATTTCTGGCATGTAGGAATAAATCGCCTTGTCGTCGGAAATGCCGGTGCCGGGGGCATTGGCGATGGTGATGTTGCCGGCGCGGTAGACATCCATGATGCCGGGCACGCCGAGCGCCGAATCCGGCCGGAAGGTCAGCGGATCGAGGAAGTCGTCGTCGACGCGGCGGTAAAGCACGTCGATGGCCTCATAACCGCGGGTGGTGCGCATCTTGACCTTGCCGTCCATGACGCGCAGGTCGGAGCCTTCCACCAGCTCCACGCCCATCATGTCGGCGAGGAAGGAATGTTCGTAATAGGCGGAATTGTAGATGCCGGGCGTCAGCACCGCGACGCGCGGCTTGCCGGAACAGCCGGGCGGGGCGAGCGAGGCGAGCGACTGGCGCAGCAGATAGGGGTAGTCTTCCACCCGCCGCACCCGGTTCTCATGGAAGAGTTCCGGGAACATCTGCATCATCGTCTCGCGGTTTTCCAGCATATAGCTGACACCGGAGGGCGTGCGGGCATTGTCTTCCAGAACGTAGAACTGGTCTTCGCCGGTGCGGACGATATCCGTGCCGACAATATGGGTGTAGACGCCGCCGGGCGGGGTAAAACCGATCATTTCCGGCAGGAAGGCTTCGTTTTTCTCGATGATTTCGCGGGGGATGCGGCCGGCGCGGATGATTTCCTGCTTATGGTAGATATCGTCGAGGAAAGCATTGAGGGCGAGGACGCGTTGTTCGATGCCCTGGGCCAGTTTACGCCACTCCCGTCCGGAGATGATGCGCGGGATGATATCGAAGGGGATCAGTTTTTCTGAACTGTCGGCATGGCCGTAAACTGCGAAAGTAATACCGGTTTTTCGAAAGATGTTTTCCGCGTCTTTTGATTTCTGGATCAGGTGCGCCCTGTCCTGTCGGCTGTACCACTCGTTATAGTTTTCATATGGGCTTCGCGGCGTGTCGTCCGCATTTATCATTTCGTCAAATGCCAACTTCGATGTCCCCTTTTTTGCCATATGAATACAACGCCAAATGCAATGCAAGAACTATGCGGAGCTCCTTGCGAAGATTTTTCACCACTCTAGAGTTTTAAAAAAGAAGCGTTTTTTCGGTTTCAGCCTATAAATGCGGCATTGGCAAATTGGTTGCGCGGGGATGAGGCGCGTATTGGGGTGGCGGTGCTGTGTGCGCCGTGGGCGAATGCATAAATTTTAGTCGGTCGCTTTCGGTTGATGAATATCGGGCGTCGCATCAGAAAATCTGAAAGATGCGATCACGAAAACGCCTTTGACCTTTCGTCGGGATGCGGATACCGCCTTGCTGAATGCCCGGTTCGATCCTTCGCCGGTTTGCGTGAAGCCGCAGAAATATCAATTCGCCGCCTTTCCCGCGCCGTGTCAGGTTACGGGCATCGTGCGGCACAGGGGATGTTCCCATGTCGCTCGACCGTCTGGCTCCGGCCATCTTCGTCTTTCTCTGGTCGACCGGCTGGGTCACCGCCAAATATGCGGTCTATTATACCGGACCGCTGACCTTTCTCTGTCTGCGCTATCTGTTGGCGGGGGCGCTGCTGTGGGCAATCTGCCGCTTTTCTTCCATCCAGTGGCCTGAGCGGCGTGCCGATCTCTTCCGGGCGATCCTGTCCGGCGTTTTCCTGCACGGTCTTTATCTCGGCATGATCTGGTGGGCGATAGGGCAGGGTGTGCCGGCGGCGATCGGCGGCATCATCGCCGGTCTGCAGCCGCTGATGACGGCGGTGGCCGCCCGCTACATGATCGGCGAAAGGATCTCGCCCTTGCAGCGCGCCGGCCTGCTCATCGGCTTTGCCGGCATCGCCATTGCCGTGCTGCCGAAAGTCATGGCCACCGGTGCTGTTGGCCTGTCGGTGCCGCTCTACGCCGTGGCGGTGAATGTGCTGGGCATGACTTCGGTTACCTATGGCACGCTCTACCAGAAGAAATATGTCCATGGTGGAAACATCATGGCGGTGGCCACGCTGCAATATGTCGGTGCGCTGCTGGTCACCGTGCCCTTCGCGCTTCTGCTGGAGGATGGGCATGTGGACTGGAGCCTCGGCCTTGCCGCCACGCTTGCCTGGTCGGTGGGTGCGATCTCCATCGGCGCCGTGGCGTTGCTTCTTTATCTCATCCGACGCGGGCAGGTCTCGCGGGCCGCCTCGCTGATCTATCTCGTGCCGCCGCTTGCGGCGGTGGAAGCAGCACTGCTTTTCGGCGAAACGCTGACACCCGCCATGATTGCCGGTACCGTTCTGGCGGTGACGGGGGTTTATCTCGCCAATCGCAGACCTGCCGCAGCGGTTGTCGCACGTTAGAGCGTTTTTTGAGTAGCGAAAGCGCTCTAACTCTTTGTTTTGCCGCATTTCCGGACGGAAAACCGGGCTCCACTTTTCCTGGAAATGCTCTAATTACCACAACCTCATATTAGGGGTTTGTTAACCATAAAATTATACCTCTCGTTAATCCAAAGATTTGGCGGGGGTTACATGTCTATTTCACGTCGTGGTGTTCTGTTCGGATTGCCGCTGTTTCTGGCCGGCTGCGCGAATACCGGCATCGGCCAGCAGAGGCTGAATTATGCGGCAAAGCCGGAAGAGAAATTCCCGCTTCCCGCCATGCATCTCGACAAGGTCAAGCCGGAACTGCGCCGGCAGGAAGTCACCTACGATACCAGGCACCCGGCCGGAACGGTTGTGGTGGATACGCCGGCGCGGCGGCTTTATTACGTTATGGGCGATGGTCGCGCCATGCGTTACGGCGTCGGTGTCGGCCGGCAGGGTCTTGCGCTGAAGGGCGATGCCTATATCGGCCGCAAGGCGGAATGGCCGTCCTGGACGCCGACCGCGAACATGATGCGCCGCGATCCGCGCAATCTGAAATTCGCCGGCGGTATGGCGGGCGGCCCGAACAATCCGCTCGGCGCACGCGCGCTCTATCTCTATCGCGGCGGCAACGACACCATGTTCCGTCTGCACGGCACCAACCAGCCGCAATCCATCGGCCATGCCATGTCGAGCGGCTGCATCCGCATGCTGAACCACGACATCATCGATCTTTACAGCCGCGTGCCGGTCGGTTCGAAGGTCGTCGTCTTGCAGGCGTGAGGAAGAGGCGGATTTTTCCGCCTTTGCCACGCCAGAAAATGCCTGTATCCTTGAGTTGATTTTTTCGGCAGACGGTCAATTTTATGCTTGAAAATCAACCATGTGTAGAATGCCTCCCTTTCTGTATTTAAGGGAGTTCTGCTATATCGGAAACGTGATTTCCGGTGTTCGAGACGTGTATCCATAAAGGCATAAATGCACTGTATCGAGCGCGGCACCACTTCAACGGGGACACATGAACATGGCAACTTTCGACTCTCTCTCCCGCTATCGCCCGCAGGCACTCGGGGCGCTGCGCATCATGACGGCGCTGCTTTTCATGGCGCATGGAACGCAGAAGCTGTTCGGCTTTCCGGCGTCGCAGATGGAAGGCTCGCTGCCGACCCTGATGCTTGTAGCCGCACTGCTGGAATTCGTCGGCGGCATTCTCGTGCTGATCGGCCTGTTCACACGACCCGTCGCTTTCATCCTGTCCGGCCAGATGGCGGTCGCCTATTTCATGGCGCATGCGCCGAGCAATTTCTTCCCGGCCCTGAACGGTGGCGACGCCGCCATCCTGTTCTGCTTCATCTTCCTCTATCTGTTCGTTGCCGGTCCGGGCGCCTTCTCGGTGGATGAGCGCCGGGCCTGATTGCCCGACCCGTCATCGATCTCTTTTGCAGAAGCTCCGCATGGTCACGCCGTGCGGAGCTTTTTTTAGAGAATGATCGAAACTTCGGCCGTGGCCGAAGCATAGATGCTTGTTTTCGGGTTAAGAACGGGTCATCCTGAACGTAGTTGGAAAATCGATCCGTGACCTCCCAGAACCCCATCGCCCGCGAATTGCTGTTTCTCGCCCTGTTGTCCACGCTGTGGGCCGCATCCTATACTTTCATCAAGATCGGGGTGGAGACGATACCGCCGATCACCTTCATCGCATCGAGAACGCTGATCGCCGGTCTGCTGCTCTACGCAGTTATCCGCCTACGCGGGCTGCGCCTGCCCACGGATTTGGCGACGTGGCGGCTGTTCTTCATTCAGGCCTGCATCAACAGCGTTCTGCCCTTCACGCTGATCGCCTGGGCAGAACAAAGCATCGATGCCGGTCTTGCCGTCATTCTCAATGCAACGACGCCGATCTTCACCTTTCTTCTCACCGCGCTTGTGATCCGGCATGAGCCGGTCAGCGGGCGCAAGCTGTTCGGCACCATTGCCGGCATGACGGGCGTGTGCCTCATCATCGGTGTCGAAGCGCTGAGCGGCGCGGGCGAGGCGATATGGAGCCAGCTCGCCGTGCTGACGGCGGCTTTTTCCTATGCCTGCGCGGCCATTTTCAGTAAAAATTTCAAGGGGCTCGATCCGATCATGCCGGCCGCCGGCTCGCTTATCTGCGGCGCTGTTTTCCTGTTGCCCGTCAGCCTGATCGTCGACCGGCCCTGGACATTGTCGCCTTCGGCGGCCTCACTGACGGCGCTCCTGTGCCTCAGCGTCTTTTCGACCGCGCTCGCCTTCATGATCTATTTCCGGCTGATGCAGACGCTGGGCTCCGTCGGCACCACCTCGCAGGCCTATCTCAGGGTGCCGGTCGGCGTCGCCATCGGCATGGCGTTTCTGGGGGAAATGCCGACACCTGCCATGTGGGTGGGGCTCGTCTGCGTCATTGCCGGCGTGCTGGCCATGACCCTGCCGTCACGGCGTCGTCCGGTCGCACAGGGCGGGTGAAGGCAAAGAAAAGCCCGCTACCGGGCGGCCTCTGCATGCACTCCCTCATTCCTGTGCTTGTCACAGGAATCCAGTCGACGCGCGTCTGCGCGACGGGAAGAGTCCTTTCAGCCCAAGGACTTGGGCTGGCTGGATCCCTGTGACAAGCACAGGGATGAGGAGGAAGCCTAGTCGCAATCTCCTATAGGCACCAGGTCGAGACCGGACTTCTCCGCCTTACAAACGAAAAGCCGGGCGAAAGCCCGGCTTAACGATTAACGTCTCTTAGCGGTTACGGCCGCGATGGCCGTTGCCGGAAGCGCGCTTTTCCTGGCCGTTGCCGCCGGCAGGGGCGTGGCGGTTGGCGCCGCTGCCGCCGGGCTTGCGGGCCGGGCGGCGGTGCTTGCGCGGGCCGGCCGGGCGGCCTGCGTCGCCTTCAGCCTGCTTGACGCGCTTGAAGTCGGAGGTGACTTCAAGATCGTTGTCCGCGTCGCGCGGTGCGTGGTGGCGCGACGGGCGGGATTCGCCGTTGTGACGGCCGCCTTCGCGGGGACCGCGCTGATGGCCGCCATTGTTGTTGCGGCCGCCGCGGTTGTTGTTGGGGCGCGTCGGGCTGGCAAGACCAGCCGGGCGTTCGCCGGAGGCGACCGGAATATCGATCTTCATCAGCTTTTCGATGTCGTGCAGCAGGCGGGTTTCGTCCGGTGCGCAAAACGCAATCGCGATGCCATCGCGGCCGGCACGGGCGGTACGGCCGATGCGGTGGACATAGGCGTCGGGCACTTCCGGCAGGTCGTAGTTGAAGACGTGGGTGACGGCCGGAATGTCGATGCCACGGGCAGCGACGTCGGTTGCCACCAGCACCTTGATCTCGCCATCCTTGAAGCCCTTGAGAGCGCGCTCGCGCTGGCCCTGGCTCTTGTTGCCGTGGATGGAGGCGACCTTGAAGCCGATATGTTCGAGATGCTTGTAAAGCTTCTCGGCGCCGTGCTTGGTGCGCAGGAACACGATGGCGCGGCCATCCGGGTTTTCGTTGAGCGACTTCTTCAGAAGCTCGGTCTTGTCGTTCTTGCCGGCGACGAAGTGAACATATTGCTCCACCTTGTCGGCTGCCTTGCCGGGCGGGGTCACTTCCACCTTGAGCGGATCGGTCAGGTAGCTGTGTGCGAGATCGGCGATCGCCTTCGGCATGGTGGCCGAGAAGAGCAGCGTCTGGCGCTTGGCCGGTACCATCTTCGAAATCTTGCGCAGATCGTGGATGAAGCCGAGATCGAGCATCTGGTCCGCTTCATCGAGCACCAGATAGGTGACCTTGGAGAGCGAGATGGCGTTGCGGGCGATGAGGTCCAGCAGGCGGCCGGGGGTCGCCACCAGAATATCCGTGCCCTTTTCGAGCTGGAGCTGCTGCTTGTTGATCGACGCGCCGCCGACCACCTGGTTGATGCGCAGCGGCGTCTTCTTCACGAAGGAGCGCAGGTTTTCGCCGATCTGGTTCACCAACTCGCGCGTGGGGGCGAGGATGAGCGTGCGGCAGGTGCGGTTTGCCGGGCGGTCCGCCTGCTTCATCAGCATTTCGATGATGGGCAGGCCGAAAGCGGCGGTCTTGCCGGTGCCGGTCTGTGCGAGGCCGATCAGGTCACGGCCTTCGAGCAGCAGCGGAATGGCCTTTGCCTGAATGGGAGTAGGGGTCGTATAGCCAAGCTGGGTAACGCTGGCCACAATCTTTTCGGAGAGGCCGAGTTCGCTAAAACTGGTCAATATAATGCCTTTCGGGGCGCCAAAAACCAATCGTCCGGAACAGGGCTGCTGTCCGGCGGTTTCGGCGTCAAGAACCCCGCGTGAATTGGGAACTTGTGGGTTGGAATAACTTTCTGCGCATCAGTGCGGCACATGCCGTCTTCTGTATTCTTTGCGCTTTTCCTTCATGCGGGCCAGATTCCTTTTTAAGGACGTCTTCCGGTCATACGCTGCAGCTCACGCGGCTGCCGAAGGTGAAAGCTTGAGGGCCATGTGGGCGTTTTGTGCGTCAAAGTCAAGCGATAGTTTTGTAACGCCGCCGCCGGAGGGCGCATGGCAGCCATGCGTACCGGTAGCCGGCGATTGCCGGGACGGTGCGGGTGCCAGCGAAGAATTATGGTTAAAAAAGGGTAACGGCACCCTCGGATACATAGCAAAGATCGATTTTCTCACATAACGTTTTTTGCGACGGCGTCCGGAAATATTTGATTCGACAGGAATGGACTGCAAGGTGTGGAGTATCGATTGACCGAAGGCTGCGGGTTGCTGGAAAAGGCTTGCAGGGCCGTGGCCGCCCTGGACCTGCCCGCGTGCATCAAGGACAGCGAACTTCGCTATATCGCGGTCAATTCCGCCTATGCCCGGGTCATGGGGCGTCCGTCCGGGGCATTCAAAGGACACACCAGCCTTTCCCTTTCCGCCGATATTCGCGACGCCGAGCGCGAGGACAGGGAGCGCCGTTCGCTGGTCTTCGCCACGGATGAGATGATTGCCTGCCATGGTGGGGGCGCGTCCGAGCCATACACGCTTCGCTGCGAACGTTTCACCGGTGACGACGGCAATCTGTTCCTGTTCGAAGCGTTCGAGGACATGCCGTCCGCCACCGTGGAGGTTTTTCCGCAAGCCGACAGCGCTTCGGAGCTGCTGTTCGGCAGCGGCGTGATCGATCTCGTCGATGCGGGTATCGTGATTTATGACCGCGAAAACCGGCTGGTCTACTGCAATACCCGCTTCAGGGAATTCTACAGTGCGCTCGGTGTCGACCTGAAGGCCGGCGTCCCACTCGAGACGCTGATGAGGGCGATTTATTTTTCGAGCGGCTACCGCGATGCGAAGGACGGCGATCCGGCGTTCGAAGGGTGGATGCAGGAGCAGCTACGGGATTTTTCCCTGCCCTATCTCGAAAGGGTGGAGCAGTTTGCCGATGGCCGCTGGGTGCGCATGGTCAACAAGCGGCTGGAAAACGGCATGCTGGTGGGGCTGCGGGTGGATGTCACCGAGTTCAAGGCGCATGAGACGCTTCTGAGCACGCAGATCCGCGAGACCTGGCTTCTGCGTGCCGCGCTTGAGCAATTGCCGGTCGGCGTGTTCCTGAGAGATCAGGACAGGCGGCTGACCTTTGCCAATGCGGCCTATGAGAAATTTCTGGGCGGCAGCCTCGCCGACCATATCGGCAAGACCGAATGCGAGATGTTTCCGGAGGAAGGCCCGCAGTTCCAGCGGGAAA
This sequence comes from Agrobacterium sp. T29, assembly GCF_006970545.1. NCBI lineage: Bacteria > Pseudomonadati > Pseudomonadota > Alphaproteobacteria > Hyphomicrobiales > Rhizobiaceae > Agrobacterium > Agrobacterium sp. T29. The sequence continues at coordinate 2,049,314 of NZ_CP040640.1, read as the reverse complement.
ACGAGCATATTCTGCAAACCGGGGAAGCCATTGAAAAGACCGGAAGCGTTCCGCTTTCGGATGGCGGCACCATTCCCGTCATCACAAGGCTCGGCCGGGTCGCGACGCCGGACGACGACTATTATCTGGTGGGCTCGGTCACCGATGCCAGCCTGCTGCAGGACCGGGAAAAGGCGCTGATCGCCGCGCAGGCCGAGGCTGAGGCGCTGCACCGCCAGCTCGAAGCGGTTCTCCATGCCCTGCCGGTGGGCGTGCTGCTGCTCAGCGCCGATCTCGTCATCGAATATGTCAATCCGTTCTTTTATGAGGTCTGGGGCGAGATCGGCGGCGAGAAGTCGCTTGTCGGCAAAAGTTATCGCGAATTCATGGAGATGAATTTCGACAGCGGCCTTTATGACTATGGCGACAGGCCTTTCGATGAGGTCTATGGCGAGCGGGTGCAGCGGCTTCTGAAGGAAGAGGTCTTTGCGCCCCGCGAGGTGCGCAGCAAAAGCGGCAAGGTCACGGTCATTTCGAAAACCCGGCTCGAAGGCGGGAAAATCCTCAGCACCTATGCCGACGTCACCGATGTGCGCATGCGCGATGTTGAGATCAGCAAGGCGAAGGCCGAACTGGAGCGGGTCGGCGAATATATGCAGGGCGCCACGCGCGCCATGGCGCAGGGGCTGGTGCTGGTCGAGCAGGGCACCATCATCATGTCCAATGAGGCGATGGCGCGCATGTTCGACGTGCCGCCGCATCTTCTGGAAAAGGGCTGCAACTGGTCGGGTTTCTTCGCCCATTGCGCCGGGCGCGGCGATTTCGGCACTGCCGGGGAGGCTGCGGAGACGCTGCGCGCCTGGAGGGAGAATATCGCCGCCAACCGGCCGTTTTCCTGGCTCATCCATGTCGCCGGCAAAAGCTGGCTCAATCTGGAGGCTACCAACAGTTCCGGCAATTACTGGCTCATCATCGTCACCGATGTGACCGAGATGAAGCTGCGTGAAGAGGAATTGCAGCGGCTGCTTTCACGCGCGGAAGCGGCGGATCGGGCCAAATCGGAATTCCTCGCCAATATGAGCCATGAAATCCGCACGCCGATGAACGGCGTTCTCGGCATGGCGGAGCTTCTGGCCAAGTCCAATCTCGATACGCGCCAGAAGACCTTTACCGATATCATCGTCAAATCCGGCAATGCGCTTTTGACGATCATCAACGACATTCTCGATTTCTCGAAGATCGAGGCCGGGCAGATGAGGCTGCGCAGCGTGCCCTTCGATCCGGCGGAGGCGGTCGAGGATGTGGTGTCGCTGCTGTCCTCGGCGGCGCTTGAAAAGGACATAGAGCTGATCGTCCGGATCGATGCTTCCGTCTTCGGCAAGGTCATCGGCGATGCCGGCCGCTTTCGGCAGATCGTCACCAATATCGTTGGAAACGCCGTCAAGTTCACGGAAATGGGGCATGTGCTGGTCGAGCTTTCGGCACGTTCGGCGGAAGCCTCTGAGGCCATCCTGTCGCTGCGCGTCGAAGACAGCGGCATCGGCATTCCGGCCGACAAGCTCGAAACCATCTTCGACAAGTTCAGCCAGGTCGACGGCTCCGCCACGCGCCGGCACGAGGGTACGGGGCTGGGACTGGCGATCACGGTCGGTCTCGTCGGCCTGTTCGACGGCGCGATCAAGGTCGTCAGCGATGTCGGCAGGGGATCGACCTTCGAGGTCAATATTCCGTTTCAGGTGACCGAGAGACAGCGCGACCTCCCGCTTCTTTCCGTGGCGATCGACGATATCCGCGTGCTCGTCATCGACGATAACGACGTCAATCGCCGCATCCTGACGGAGCAGTTGCGCAGTTGGGGCATAGACGGCCACGCGGTGGAGGATGGGCCTTCCGGCATCGCCGTGCTTGAGGAGGCGGCGTCGCTCGGTTTTTCCATCGACGCCATCGTTCTCGATTATCATATGCCTGTGATGAACGGGCTGGATGTGGTGGAGCGGATCCGGGCGGATGCGCGCTTTGACGACATCGCCATTGTTTTCCTGACCTCCATGGATGTCGTCGGCGACGAGACGCTGTTCACCGATCTCAATGTGCAGGCGCATCTGATGAAGCCGGCGCGGGCGCGGCTCCTGCGCTCCACCCTGTTCGACGTGGTGCGGGATGTGCGGCTGAAACGCGCCCGGCAAGCGCCGGTCCCGCGTGAAGGTCGCGGTGATGGCGCCGTCCGGTCGGAAAAAGGCTCCGCCGAAAGAAAGCAGCGCGATGCCGTATCGACGGCGGTGCCGGCGCGGCATCGGCCCAGCCTTGTCGATGTGCTGGTGGCCGAGGACAATGACGTCAATCAGATTGTCTTCACCCAGATATTGCAGCAGGCGGGTCTGCGCTTTTTGATCGTCGGCAATGGCAAGAAAGCCGTGCAGGCTTGGCAGGAGAACAATCCCGCCATCATCCTGATGGATGTCTCGATGCCGGTCATGAACGGACATCAGGCGACGCAGGCCATCCGCGCCGCGGAACAGACCGCCGCCGATGGCCGGCATGTGCCGATCATCGGCGTTACCGCCCATACGCAGGAGGCGGATCGGGAACTATGCCTGGAGGCGGGCATGGATGATTATCTGTCGAAGCCCATCAGCCCGGAAACGCTCGAAGACAAGATCGCGCAATGGCTGGGCGAAAACATGCCGCGCCGCGACGTGCCGGGTGTGTGACTATCCGCCGCGACTGCGGGTCTCCGAATTGCTTCAGCCGGAGCGCTATCTTCCATGACGCTTTTTCAGACGCAAAACCGCTTCACGCTTTTGCTGAAAATGCTTTGGTCCCGCAGAGCATTTCCCGCTTTCCGGCAAAACCTTTCCGGCGCTCCAGCTGAAAACCCGCGGCGATGAGGTTGCGGCGAACGAAGCCGGCGGCGGCATAGGTGGCGAATGTGCCGCCGGGCGCCGTCTTTGCGAAAAGCGCCTGCATGATTTCCAGCGACCACATGTCCGGATTGCGCGCGGGTGCGAAGCCATCGAGAAACCAGGCGTCGAAACTTTCCTCGCTTGCGGAAATGCCGGCGAGCGCTTCGCCGCAAACCACTGTCAGCTGCGTTTCGTCATCGAGCTGGATTTCGACCCGTCCTTTCGGCTCGGCGGGCCAGAGGGCGGTGAGCGCCTTGCGTTCGGCATCCACTTCCGGCCAGCGGGAAAGCGCCCGGTCGATTTCTTCCGCCTTCATCGGGTAGAGTTCGAAGGAGATGAAATGCAGACTGGAGCGGCCGTTGCGCATCTCTTTCCACTGACGCCATGTCTCGCAGAGGTTAAGCCCGGTGCCGAAGCCCAGTTCGCCGATGCGGAAGGCGCCCTCCCGTTCGAGCCAACGCTCTGGCAGGCCGTTTCCGGAGAGGAAGACATGGCCGCATTCCAGCCGGCCATCCGTCTGGCAATAAAAATGGTCGTCAAAGGCCAGTGAATAGGGCATATCCCCGTCACGCCAGTCGAGCGCGGCGGGGGCTTGCCCGGCCGGTGAACCGGCCGCTGCGCCGGTCTCTGTGATATTTTCGTTGGAATGTTTCATGGCTAAAGCCGATAATCCCGCTTTCGAACAGGGTCAATCTCCAAGATTGCCGGCTTCCGTGCCGCTTCTCGTCGTCGGCGGCGGCATCATGGGGCTGTGGGCCGCCGTCAAGGCGGAACGGCTCGGCATCGATACGTTGCTGGTGGAGGCGGATCGCCCCGGCGGCGGCGCCAGCGGCGGGTTGCTGGGCGCGTTGATGCCGCATATGCCGGACCGTTGGTCGGACAAGAAACAGTTCCAGTTTGACGCCCTCGTTGCGCTGGAAAAAGAGATTGCCGGGCTGGAGGCGGAGACCGGGCTTTCCGCCGGTTATCGCCGTTCCGGCCGTATCATTCCGCTGCCGAAGCCGCATCTGCGCACCATTGCCGAACGGCACGAACGGGATGCGCTGGAGAACTGGGTGTCGGGCGAGCGCCGGTTCCATTGGCATGTCGCCGACAGCCCCTCGGTCGCGGGCTGGGTGGATGATGCGGCGGGTGAGGCGGGTTTCGTGTTCGATACGCTGGCGGCGCGGGTTTCGCCACGTGCGATGATCGCCCTTCTTTCGGCTTTTCTCGGCAAGGCGCGGCATGTGCGGCTGGCGGAAGGTTGCCGCGTCATTTCGCTCGACGCGGATGCCGGGCGGGCGGTGCTGTCGTCGGGTGACGAGGTTTCTTTCGGCCATGTCATCGTCGCCAACGGCCATGGTTCCTTCCCCCTGATCCGCGACGCCCTCGGCCTGGAGGCCGGTGTGACGCTGGGGCAGGCGGTGAAGGGGCAGGCGGCACTTCTCGACGCGGCAGCCGATCCGGCCATGCCGGTCGTGTTCCTGAACGGTCTTTATATCGTGCCGCATGAGGATGGCACGGTCGCCATCGGCAGTACCAGCGAAGATTGTTTTTCCGATCCCTTCAGTACCGATGAAAAGCTCGAAAAACTGCTTGCGGATGCATGTGCGGTCGTGCCTTCGCTTGCCCGTGCGCCGGTGCTCGAGCGCTGGGCCGGGCTGCGCCCGAAGGCGGTGGGGAGGGACCCGATGGTGGGCACGATTCCCGGCCATCCAAAGCTCGTTGCGCTGACCGGCGGCTTCAAGGTCAGCTTCGGGCTTGCGCATTTTCTTGCCGATGCGGCGTTGCAGAGCGTGTGCGGTTACACGCCTGTCATCCCCTCGGGCTTTCACCTTCAACAACACGTGAGTATTGCCGCCGCGGACTTTAGAAAGTTCTGATCAGGCCGCCCACGTCGTTAATCTGTCACGCAAATCACTTATCTGCTGGCCTGCAACGAGGCCGGTTTGTCCGCTTTTGCGGCGAGGTGACAGCGCATGCGATACGCCATTCATTTCACGCCTTCCCCCAATGACCCCCTGACGCAGGCGGCTGCCGCGTGGTTGGGGCGCGATGCCTATTCCGGTCAGGCGGTGGAGCCGCCGGGCATGATCGATCTCGGCATGCAGGAGATTTCCTACCATACGGCGCTGCCGCGCCGTTACGGTTTCCATGGCACGATCAAGGCTCCCTTCCGTCTTGCGGAGGGCCATTCCGAGGCCGCGCTTCTGCGCGACCTGATGTATTTTTCCGGCAGGCAGGAGCCCTTCACGCTGCCGCAACTGGTGGTGGCAAGACAGGAGAATGTCTTCAGCCTCGTTCCCGAGCGCCCCTGCGAAGTGCTGCATTTCTTTGCCGCCCGCGTGGTGCAGGAATTCGACCGTTACCGGGCGCCGCTCTCCGACGCGGAAATCGAGCGCGCGGATCCGGACCGGCTTTCGGCCTCGCAGCTCACCAATCTGCATCGCTGGGGCAGCCCGCATGTGATGGACGAGTTCCGGTTCCAGATGTCGCTGACGGGCGGTGTGGAAGCTTCCAGCAGCCAGAGGATAGAGCGGGCCGTGCGCAAGGTTTTCGAGCCGCTGCTCACCCGGTCCCTGCAATTTTCCAGCCTTGCGCTTTTCATCGAGGATGAACCGGGCGCGCCTTTCCGGGTACACTCGCTTCACCCCATGGGCCGCGTTTCCGCCCGAAAAATCGCCTGAAGAGCGCGCCGGAGTAATCGTATACAAAAAAGCATCGGAATGTCGGCAAGATTGATCTCGACATTCCGGATGCGGATGCTACCGTTCGGATATCGCATATCTGAAGCGTCTGTTGCGCCCCTTCCGGGTCATCGCGCTTCGGAGGTCTGTTTTATGTCTCCCGAAATCGGTTTCCGCCTTGGGAGAGATGTTCTGGGTGGCTGCATGATTTCCGAAAATTACTCCCGCAATCTGGTGGGCTATGGCCGCAATGTTCCCGATCCGAAATGGCCGGGCGGCGCGCGCATCGCCGTGCAATTCGTCATCAATTACGAGGAGGGCGGCGAGAGCTGCATTCTCGACAATGACAAGGCGTCGGAATCGCTGCTGTCGGAAATCGTCGGCGCCCAGCCCTGGCCCGGCCAGCGCAACCTGAACATGGAATCGATCTATGAATATGGCTCGCGCGCCGGCTTCTGGCGGCTGTGGCGCATGTTCACCGGCCTTGGCGTCACCACCACCGTTTATGGCGTGACCGCCGCCATGGCCCGTAACCCGGAAGCCGTTGCGGCGATGAAGGAAGCGGGATGGGAAATCGCCAGCCACGGTTATCGCTGGCTGGAGTACAAGGATTTCTCCGAAGAGGAAGAGCGCAAGCATATAGTCGAAGCCGTGCGTCTGCACACGGAGGTTACCGGCGAGCGTCCTTACGGCATGTATCAGGGCAAGCCTTCGGACAATACGCTGCGCCTTGTCATGGAAGAGGGCGGTTTCCTTTATTCTTCGGATTCCTATGCCGACGATCTGCCCTATTGGGTGAAGGGTGCGAAGGACGAGCCTTTCCTGATCATTCCCTATACGCTCGAAACCAACGATATGCGTTTCGCCACGCCGCAGGGCTTCAATTCCGGCGACCAGTTCTTCACCTATCTGAAGGACGCTTTCGATGTGCTTTATCAGGAGGGTGTCGAGGGCGCGCCGAAGATGATGAGCGTCGGCCTGCATTGCCGCCTTGTCGGCCGTCCCGGCCGCGCGGCAGCACTTCGCCGTTTCATCGAATATGTACTCGGCCATGAGAAAGTGTGGATCCCGCAGCGCATCGAGATTGCCCGTCACTGGCATGAACATCACAAGCCGGAGGTGTTTTGATGGTGACGCGTGAGGACTTTGTCACCCGTTTCGGCGGCGTGTTCGAACATTCGCCCTTCATTGCCGAACGGGCCTATGATGCCGGCGGAGCCGGCTTGGAACTGACGGCGAAGGCGGTTCACGCCGTGCTTAGCGCGCAGTTTCGCGCCGCTTCCGAGGCGGAAAGGCTCGGCGTATTGCGGGCGCATCCCGATCTTGCCGGCAAGCTGGCGATTGCGGGCGAGTTGACGGCTGACAGCCGTAACGAACAGGCCGGTGCGGGGCTGGACCGTCTTACCCCGGAAGAGCACGCCCGTTTTACCGAATTGAATGGCGCCTATACCGAAAAATTCGGCTTTCCCTTCATCATCGCGGTCAAGGGGCTGAACAGGCACGATATTCTAGCTGCCTTCGAGACGCGCATCGGCAACGGTGCAGCCGAAGAATTTGAGACGGCGACGGCGCAGGTGGAAAAGATTGCCTGGCTGCGCCTTTCCTCGATGCTGCCGGAAGGCTGAATTGGCGAGCGGTGGCCGTTCTGCTAGAATCGCGCCGTCTGGAGATTGATACCATGAGACCTTCCGAGGTGCTGGAAAAGAACAGGGAAGCGATCCGCGAAGCGACGAAACGCTTCAACGCGGCAAACCCGCGCGTGTTCGGCTCCGTCGCCCGCGGCGAGGACCGGCCGGACAGCGATCTCGACATTCTGGTGGATGCGCTGCCGGGCACGACATTGTTCGATCTCGGCGGTTTGCTGGAGGAATTGAAGGCACTGCTTGGTGTCGAGGTCGACGTCGTCACCTCAGGCGGCCTGCATTCGGATATACGGGCGCGCGTTCTGAAGGAAGCCAAAGCGGTATGAGTACGGATCGGCTTCTGCTCTATCTGAAGGAGATGGATGTTGCCGCCTCCAGAATACAGGATTTCATTCAGGATATGGATGAGGCCGCTTTTTCTTCCGACACGCGGACGCAGATGGCGGTCATGATGGGTCTTGCCCTGATTGGCGAGGCGGTCGCCAAGCTGGACAAGCACTACCCCGCATTTTTACAGCAGCACCCGGAAATCCCCTGGATCAAGATGAAGGGTATGCGCAATCTGATCGTGCATGATTATTTCCGGGCGGAGCTTTCGGTCGTCTGGAAAACGATAACGCAGAGCATTCCGGATCTGCAGGCGCGTCTCTCCCTCCTCCGAAACTGGCATGCCCAAGGTGAATGACATTTGACTGATTTTCTCGACATAAAACCTCTCACCAAAGAGGCGTTCGCATCCTTCGGCGATGTGATCGAAACGACACCCTCCTCCATGCGGCATATCAATGGCGGCCAGACCGAGCGGCATCATGCGCTTGCAGCTCCGGAGGCGGCGGGGGAGGGTGCGCGTGTCATCCTCAATATTTTCCGCGGGCAGCCCCGCGCCTTTCCGCATGAAATCGAAATGATGGAGCGGCATCCGCTCGGCAGCCAGAGTTTTTCGCCGCTTTCCGGCCGACCCTTCCTCGTGGTCGTCGCCGATGACGATGGCGGCCGGCCCGGCCGGCCGCAGGTGTTTCTGGCGCGGGGCGATCAGGGCGTGAATTACCGCCGCAATGTCTGGCATTATCCGCTGATGCCGTTGCAGGCGGTTTCGGATTTTCTGGTTGCCGACCGCGATGGACCGGGTAACAATCTGGAAGAGTATTTTTTCGATGAGCCCTATATGATCGCGGAGCCCAAGCCATGACCGGTTTGACTACCCATGTCCTCGATGCCGCCCAGGGCACGCCCGCCGAAGGGCTGACGATCGAGCTCTACCGGCTTTCCGGCGATCGCCGCGAGAAGCTGAAAACGGTGCAGACCAATAGCGACGGCCGTGTCGATGGCGGGCCTCTGCTCGCCGGAGAGAGTTTCAAGGTGGGTCAATACGAGCTGGTTTTCCATGCCGGCGATTATCTGCGCGGCAAGGGTGTGGCGCTGCCGGAGCCGGCCTTTCTCGATATTATCCCGATCCGCTTCGGCATTGCCGATGAGAGCGGCCACTACCATGTGCCGCTTCTGCTTTCGCCCTATAGTTATTCCACCTATCGAGGAAGCTGATTGCCATGATCTTTGCCGCCATTGCCGATATTCACGGAAACTGCGCCGCGCTCGAAGCCGTGCTGGAGGATATCGCGAGGCTTGGCATCAAGGACATCGTCAATCTCGGCGATTGTTTCAGCGGCCCGCTGGAAGCGGGGTTTACCGGCGATGTGCTTGTTAGCAACTGGATTCCCAGCATCCGCGGCAATCATGACCGGGAACTGATCGACCGTGCCCCGGAGGAGATGGGAAGCTGGGAAAGGCCGGCGCATGCGCAGCTGAGCGCCGCCCATCTGGATTGGCTGCAAACCCTGCCGTTCAGCATGGTGTTCAAGGATGTCGCCTATTGCTGCCATGGCTCGCCGCGTGACGATCTGGAATATTGGCTGGAAACGCTGTCACCGGAAGGCGTTCTGAAATTGCGGCCGCTGGCCGAAATCGAAGCCATGGCGGAAGGCATCACGCAGCCGCTGATGCTGTGTGGCCACACCCATATTCCCCGCACCGTGCAGCTTTCCGACGGCCGGCTGATCGTCAATCCCGGCAGCGTCGGCTGCCCCGGCTGGAAGGACGACACGCCTTTCGACCATCACGTTGAGGCCGGCCACCCGCTTGCCACCTATGCCGTGCTGGAAGAGACCGGGCGTGGCTGGCAGGTCTATTTCCGCAACATCCGTTACGACAATATGGCGATGGCCGAGATGGCGAAGGTCAATGGCATGCCTCGTCTCTCCGATGCGCTGGCGGGCGGTTGGCTTGGCAAACGGGCTTGAATTGCCCAGGGAGTTGTACTATTTATTGTACAACTTTCATCGGGGTTCATCCATGCGTACCGTTATGTTTTCGAAAGCACGCGAATCCCTTGCATCGCTTCTGGATGAAGTGTCGCAGGACCGGGTGACTGTGGAAATCGTGCGCCGCGACAAGCCGTCCGCCGTTCTTATCGACAAGGACGAGTATGAAGGCTTGATGGAAACCTTGCATCTCTGCTCGTCGCCGGAGAATTTCGCCAGACTTAGAAAGTCGATGTCCGATGTGGACGCGGGTACTTTCGAAAGTCATGATCTTATCGACTGATTTTTCAAACCCATCGCGCATGAGTGCGAGCTTCCATCAGGAGAAACTCTCATGCAGCAAAAGGGCGCAATTGCTCTCGGCTGGAGCCATCAGGGCTGGGAAGACTATCTTCACTGGCAGCAATATGATCGCAAGATGCTCGAACGCATCAATGAACTCATCAAGGATTGTCGACGGCATCCATTTGAAGGGATCGGAAAACCTGAGCCACTGCGTTTTCAGTTGAAGGGCCTATGGTCACGCAGGATTTCGCAGGAGCATCGGCTTGTCTACGAGTTGCGCGGCGAAGCGGAAAAGACGGTTCTGATCATTCACCAGTGCCGTTTCCACTACTGATCCTCACCCCTCGCTGGTCATCACCACGCAGGAATAAGATTGCGCCTTCAGTTCCTTGCAGGCGGAAACCGCCGAAGACTGGTCTTCGAAGCCGGTGAAACGGGCGCGGTAGAGGGTTGCCGATCCGCTTTGCACGGCCTCGGTATAGGGAGCGATCCCGGTATAATTTCCGGCGATGTTGGAGCGGGCATTGGCGAGCAGCGAGCGGGCGGCGGCTTCACTGTCGGTGGCGGCGATCTGCACTTCCCAGCGGCTTCTCTGGCCGGCGGAGACGGCAGTGGGGGCCGGCCGCGGGATGGCCGAAACCTGCATCATGTCGGCCATCTGGTTATTCGCCGTGGCGATCTGCATGGCGACCGGATCCTGGCGGCGTTCGGCGAACATCGGCAATGGTACAGAGGCGGGCGGTACTGAGGCGGCGGGCGCGGCTGCGGGCGTCACAGCAAAGGTGCGGCTGACATTGGCGCTGGCAACGAGCTGTTCGGTGTTGCGGCTTCTCGATGCCTGCGGCACGGCCTTGTCCAGAAGGGCGGCCATCTGCGCATCGCGGCTGCGCGCGGTCTTGCCGCCCAGCACGACGCCGACGACGCGGCGACCATTGTGATTGACGGCGCTGACGAGGTTGAAACCGGAAGCATTGGTATAACCGGTCTTGATGCCGTCCATGCCCTGATAACGATACATCAGATTGTTATGACCACGAATGCGTTTTCCCCGGAAGCTGAAGGATTCCATGGCGAAGAGGCCGTATTCCTTGGGAAAGTCGCGCTGCAGCGCCAAGCCGAGTTTCGCCATGTCGCGCGCTGTCGTCACCTGCGATTTGCTGGGCAGGCCGGAGGCGTTGCGGAAGACCGTTTTCGTCATGCCGAGCTGGCGGGCCTTGCGGGTCATCATCTCGGCGAACCTTGCCTCGGAGCCGCCGAGATGATCGCCCATGCCTTCCGCCATGTCATTGGCGGATTTGACGATCATGCCGTAGACCGCCTCGCGCACGGTGAAGGTCTGCCCCTGGCGCACATAAAGCTTCGAGGGGATAACGGCTGCACCGTTCTTGGACATCTTTATCTTCTGGTCCCAGCGAAGCCGGCCGGCATGCAGCGCCTCGAAGGTCATGTAGAGCGTCATCATCTTGGTCAGCGAAGCGGGGTGGTTCAGCACATCGGCATTGCGCGCGGCCAGAACCTTGCCGGTATTGGCATCCATGATGAAGTGGGCGTAGCCGGCCTGGGCAGGCGATGCCTGCAATGAGAGGATCGCGCAAAAGAAGGCGAGTGCGAAGACCCATGCGCCCGCCATTCCCCGTTTGATCGTTCCCGACATAATCCACCCCTTTTGTTCGTCCGCCGCGATGAGCGAAGTTTTACTGACACTTTCCGGCAACAAAACCGCTAAAACTTTAGAGATCGCTTTCATGCTTAATTAAGTATGAATTTCAAGCCGGCGGAAGGCCTCACAATTTCCTTGCAAAGAAACCAACCGTCCGGTATGTTCCGAAGCATGAAAAATGCACATGAACGGAAAAAGCAGCCTGAGATCGTTCGCCGCAGTCTTCTCGATTGCGCGGCGAAACTCGCTGCCGAGCAGGGTGTTGCAGCACTTTCCGTGCAGGCGGTGGCGGATGCCGCCGGGGTGACGAAGGGCGGGTTGTTTCATCATTTCGCTTCCAAGCAGGCTTTGCTGGAGGCGGTGATGGCGGACCTTCTTTCGGCGCTGGACGCGGAAATCGACGCGCTCATCTCACAGGATTGTGAAGCTTACGGATGCTTCACGAGGGCCTATGTGAACGCGGTTTTCGCCGATCGCGACCGGGAATCGGGCAGGCAATGGGCGGCGTTATCGGTGTCGATGGTCGGTGAACCGTCGCTCAGGCGCATGTGGACCAGCTGGTTCGAAGGGCGTCTCATCCGTCATAAGGAAACGGATGAGGGGGTGGTATTGGAACTCGTAAGGCTTGCGGCGGACGGCATCTGGTTTGCCGATCTTCTGGCCGATGACGGCAGGGCAGGTGGCGACAGGGCGGCTCTCAGAGCCCGGATGATCGCGCAGACGAAAAAGGAAATGGAACAATGAACGCGGCTATCTTCACCTACGGGGCGCTCGTCGCGGCCATTGTCTGCGAGGTTATCGCCACCTCGTTCCTGCAGCAGTCGCAGCAGTTCACCCGGCTGTTGCCGACGGTGCTGATGGCGCTGTTTTACGGTGCGGCCTTTTATTTGCTGTCGTTCACGCTGCGGGCGCTGCCGGTCGGCGTGGCCTATGCGATCTGGAGCGGGCTCGGCATCGTGCTGATTTCCGGTATCGGTTATTTCGTGTTCCGCCAGGCGCTGGATATTGCCGCTGTCGTCGGCCTCGGGTTTATCGTGACGGGGGTGGTGATTGTGAATGTGTTTTCGAAGACGGTGGGGCATTGAGACTGGCTGGTGAGGGCGCTCGCGAGGGCAGCATCCGCACGCCGTCACCCCGGACTAGATCCGGGGTCCAGCGCGATCAAGTCCTTGATCGCATAAGGGTCTTTTCACGGCGCAGACGCGCCGTGGCTGGATGCCGGATCAAGTCCGGCATGACGGCAGAGAATGCGCTCCTGCATTTCCGGAGCGCCTTCTGCCTTGTAACCATCACGCCAGAACGCTGCGGTCCACATCCGTAATCAGCCGCTTGCCGCAAAGCGCCATGCTGACATCCATTTCCTTGCGGATGATTTCGAGCGCCGTCGTCACGCCCTGCTTGCCATCGGCGCCGAGGCCATAGAGGAAGGGCCGGCCGATATAGGTGCCTTTGGCGCCGAGCGCCACGGCCTTCAGCACGTCCTGACCGGAGCGGATGCCGCCATCCATATGCACCTCGACTTTATCGCCGACGGCATCGACGATCTTCGGCAGCATGGCGATCGAGGAATGGGCGCCATCAAGCTGGCGGCCGCCATGGTTGGAGACGATGATGGCGTCGGCGCCGGTATCGAGCGAGGCGCGGGCGTCTTCCTCGTCAAGGATGCCCTTGAGGATCAGCTTGCCGCCCCAGCGTTCCTTGATCCATTCGACATCCTTCCACGACAGGCGCGGATCGAACTGCTCCGCCGTCCAGGAGGAGAGCGAGGAGAGGTCGGAGACATTTTTCGCATGACCGACGATGTTGCCGAAGCTGCGGCGCTTGGTGCGGGCCATGTCCATGCACCATTTCGGCCGGGTCGCCATCTGCCAGATATGTTTCGGGGTGAATTTCGGCGGCGCGGACAGGCCGTTGCGCAAATCCTTGTGGCGCTGGCCGAGAATTTGCAGGTCGAGCGTCAGCACCAGTGCCGAGCAGCCGGCGGCCTTGGCGCGGTCGATGAGATTGTTGACGAAGTCCCGGTCCTTCATCACGTAGAGCTGGAACCAGAAGGGTTTCGAGGTGACGGAGGCGACATCCTCGATGGAGCAGATGCTCATGGTGGAAAGCGTGAAAGGCACGCCGAATTCTTCGGCCGCTTTCGCGGCTAGCATTTCGCCATCGGCGTGTTGCATGCCGGTGAGCCCGGTGGGGGAGAGGGCTACCGGCATAGAAACCTTCTCGCCGACCATTTCGGTGGCCAGCGACCGGTCGGTCATATCCACCAGCACGCGCTGGCGCAGCTTTATCTTGGAAAAATCATCCTCATTGGCGCGGTAGGTGCCTTCCGTCCATGCGCCGCTATCGGCGTAGTCGAAAAACATTTTTGGCACACGGCGCTGAGCCTGTTGCTTCAGGTCCGCTATGGTCAGGATTTTGCCCATGGATAAAGCCTTCACATTTGAATGATGGCTTCACATAACATGAATGGGATGGCTGCGACATTAAAATCGACGGGGTCCATCACCAGAAAGCCCGCAAAAACAGCTCGGCTCCCAATAAAAGCAGGCAGATGAGGAACCAGCGCCGGAATGTGGCCGGGCTGACGATGTTACGGATTTTCTGGCCGAGCCACATGCCGAGAAGCGCGGGCATCACGGCGAGTGCGGAAAGCGACAGGTGCTCAACGCGGAAGGCGTTCTGAGAGGCAAGGCCGGCGGCAAGCGCAATGGTCGAAACGGTGAAGGAAAGGCCGAGCGCTTGCACGAGATCGTCGCGGTTGAAACCGAGCGACTGGATATAGGGCACGGCGGGCACGACGAAAATTCCGGTGCCGCCGGTCAGCAGGCCGGTTGTCAGCCCTATGGCCGGTGAGAGCCTGGATTCCAGCCGCGCCGGAACTGAGAGGGGTTTGGCGAAGAGGCTGTAGGCCGCGTAAGCAGCAAGGCATAATCCGAGAGCCGAGGTGGTCCAGACGCCGGTACCTGCCGTCATCAGCCGGATGCCGATGAGGGTGCCGGCGGCGATGGCGATCATCATCGGCCATAGCCGCGCGACGATAGCCCTGAAATCCGGCCCGGCCAGCAATTGCCAGATATTGGTGACGAAGGAGGGCAGGATCAGCAGCCCTGCGGCAATGACTGGGGGCATGAAGAGGCCGAGCACGCCCATGGCGACAGTGGGCAGCCCCATGCCGGTCACGCCCTTGACGATGCCGGCAACGATGAAGGTCGCGAGGATCATGAGCAGGGTAGTTGTGTCTAAGTTCGGCACCGGGCACTCCAGAGGTCATTCGCATTTCGGCCGGGTGATGCCAGCCAGTCATTTGAAGCGAGCGGGTGCGACACGGTTTCTTCTCCCCACCGGGGAGAAGGTGGCCCGAAGGGTCGGATGAGCGACTGTCTTTGATGTCAAGCGTTTTGCCATGGTTTGTTGTCTCTGATGATGGCGTTGAGCATTGTCAGAAGCTTTCGCATGGTTGCGACGGTAGCGAGGATTTTCGGCTTTCCGGCTTGCACGAGACGATCGCGAAAGGCCTTGAGGACTGGATTGTGCCGTGCCGCCACCAGCGCTGCCATAAACAACACCGCCCGGACCTTGCCCCTTCCGCCACCGATGAAGCTTTTGCCCTTCCATTTGCCCGATTGCCGGGTCCAGGGAGCAAGGCCCGCCAGCGAGGCGATTTGACGCCGGTCGAGACTGCCCAGTTCCGGCATCTCGGCAAGAAGCGTGCGCGCCGTTGCAGGCCCCACACCAGGCACGGAGGTCAGCAGCGCCTCGCGCACCCGCCACACGGGGGATTTGCGGATGTGATCGTCCATTTCCGCATCGATGCTGTCCACCTCCCGGCGCAGGGCGGCAAGCAGGCGCTGAATGCTTTTGCGGGTCGATTTCTCCAGCGCCATGCGTAACCGGTTCTCTTCGGCCACGATCATCTGCACGATCTGCCGCCTGCGCTCGACAAGTGCCGATAAAAGCTGGGTTTGCTGATCACGCAGAGGCCGGATTTGTGGCTTGGTGGCAGACACGAAAGCGGCAATCACCGCCGCATCGACCGCGTCGGTCTTGGCCCGGCGACCGATGGCATTGGCATAGGCGCGCACCTGCGCCGGATTGACCACGATCACCGCAAATCCTGCCGCCGAAAGCCGTGCCACGGCCAGCGTCTCGAAGCCGCCTGTGGCTTCCAGTGCCACGATATCGGCATGCACCTCTTTGAGACGCTCTACCAGATCGTCGATCCCGGCATGGCTGTTCTCGACGAAGAACACCGTGCCCGATGCTGCGAACGCCACATCCAGACGGTCCTTGGAAACGTCGATGCCAACACTATTATCCATCTTATCCCATCCTTGCCTAATCGGGCTTCGCACACGCAAGCGGCCCCGGCGACTGTTCGGGTTCGATGAAAAAGCGGAGGGAGACCCGGGCTCATCCACGGGATCAATGTCCCCAGGGGGGATCGGTCTTCCATCCGCCACCGCAGCAGCGAGATTATCACAGCGCGGCGAAATCAAGTTACAAGGGGGCAACGTCGGTGATAAATCGAGAGCTGGCCCCCTCATCCCGCTGCCGCGGACTTCTCCCCGGCGGGGAGAAGAAAGACGCGGCACCCGCTCACTCTAATATGTGACCGATATAAATGAGGCCGCAGCTTTATGTTTCGGCCCCAACCGAACTATGCCAGCACGCTCTTCATTGCCCTGCCGGCCACATAGGTCTCAACCACCGTGCGGTCGTCGCCCATGGTCAGCATCAGGAAGAGTTCTTCCGTCAGGCTGTTCACCACTTCCATCTTCAGCGCCATGGCGGGGGTGGAAGAGGCGTTGAGCACGGTGATGTCTGCGTCCGTGCCGGCCTCCAGCGTGCCGATGCGGTCGACCATGGAAAGCGCCTCGGCATTGCCGCGGGTCATCAGGTACCAGCTTTCCAGCGGGTTGAGGCGTTCGCCCAGCAATTGCTGGATTTTGTAGGCCTCGTCCATGGTACGCAGCATGGAATAGCTCGATCCGCCGCCGATGTCGGTCGCAACCGCGATCCGCACCGGCTTTTCGCGCCGCTGCAGCTTTTTCATCGGGAAGAGGCCGGAGCCGATGAAGAGGTTCGAGGTGGGGCAATGCACGGCCACTGCGCCGGTTTCCGACAGCACATCCGCCTCGCGGTCAGAGAGGTGGATGGCGTGGCCGAGCAGGGTCTTGTTGCCCATCAGTCCGTAACGCACATAGATGTCGGTATAGTCGGTCGCTTCGGGGTAGAGTTCGCAGGTATATTTGATCTCGTCCAGATTTTCCGAAAGATGCGTCTGGATGAAGAGATCGGGAAATTCCTGCGCCAGCGCCTGCGCGGCTTCCATCTGTTTCGGGGTGGAGGTGATGGCGAAGCGGGGGGTGATGGCGACGTGGTTGCGGCCTTTTCCGTGCCAGTCGGCGATGACTTGGCGCGTCTCGTCATAGGAGGTTTCCGGCGTGTCCAGCAGGCCCTGCGGGGCGTTGCGGTCCATCATCACCTTGCCACCCACCATCAGCATGTTGCGCTTCATGGCCTCAGCAAAGAAGGCGTCGGCGGAGGTCTTGTGCACGGAGCAATAAGCGGCGGCCGTGGTGGTGCCGTGGCGCAGCAGTTCGTCATAGAAATGCGTGGCGATGCGCTCAGCATGGGCGCTTTCGACGAAACGGCATTCTTCCGGGAAAGTATAGGTGTTCAGCCATTCCAGCAGGTTGGCGGCATAGGAGCCGATGACCTGCATCTGCGGGAAATGCAGGTGCATGTCGATGAGGCCCGGCACGATGAGATGCGGGCGGTGGTCCTTTTCCTCGATGTCTTCGGGGGCTTGCTTGCGGATATTGGCGTAGTCGCCGATGGCGGCGATCCGGCCGTCTTCGATCAGCAGGCCACCGTCTTCGATATAGAGATAGCTTTGCGTATCGTCGATTGCGAGCGGCGCGCGGCGGAAGCTCAGCAGGCGGCCACGCAGCAGAACCATGCTCATTCAGTCTTTCCTTCGGCTTTTCCTGCCCCGGAAACCGCGCTTTCGTACCAGGCGGTCAGCAGCTTGCGCTCATCCGGGGTGATGGCGGTGATGTTGCCGGGAGGCATGGCATGGCTGCGCCCGGCTTGCAAATAAATTTCACGCGCATGGGCGGCGATCTGTTCGTCGGTTTCGAGCTTCACCGATTTCGGTGTGAAGGGCACGCCTTCCCACACCGGTTCGGCCGCATGGCACATGGAACAGCGGCCCTGGACCACATCGCGCGCCTTGGCAAAATGGGTGTCGGCGACGAATTGCTGCTGCATCGGCGAAAGCGTCGCTGCTTTCTGTTCTTCCTCGCCGGTCAGCACTTTCGGCACGGTGGAGAGCCACATGATGACGATGAAGATGAGGGCGGTCAGCAGCCAGGTCCATGTGGGTTTTCCCTTGCGGGCATGGGTGGTGTTGAACCAGTGGCGGATGGTGACGCCCATCAGGAAGACGAGTGCCGCGATGATCCAGTTAAACTGCGTGGCAAAGGCCAGCGGATAATGGTTCGACAGCATGAAGAAGATGACGGGCAGCGTCAGATAGTTGTTGTGCAGTGAGCGCTGTTTGGCGATGCGGCCATATTTCGGGTCCGGTGTGCGCCCGGCGATCAGGTCGGCGACGACGATCTTCTGGTTGGGGATGATGATGAAGAACACATTCGCCGACATGATGGTGGCGGTGAATGCGCCGAGATGCAGGAAGGCGGCGCGGCCGGTGAAAACCTGTGTGTAACCCCATGCCATCGCCACCAGCGCGACATAGAGCACGATCATCAGGCCCCAGGTATTGTTGCCGAGCGGCGATTTGCAGAGGAAATCGTAAAACAGCCAGCCGATGGCAAGCGAGGCGAGCGACAGACAGATGGCCTGGAACTGGGTGAGCGCCAGCACGGAATGATCGATGAGGAAGAGATCGGCACCGCCGTAATAAACGATGCAGAGCATGGCGAAGCCGGAAAGCCAGGTGACGTAGCTTTCCCATTTGAACCATGTCAGGTGCTCGGGCATCTGGGCAGGCGCAACCAGATATTTCTGGATGTGATAAAAGCCGCCGCCATGCACCTGCCATTCCTCGCCATAGGCTCCCGGCGGCAGATGCGGCCGTTTGACCAGCCCGAGATCGAGCGCGATGAAATAAAAGGATGAGCCGATCCAGGCGATGGCGGTGATGACGTGGAGCCAGCGGACGGCAAAGGCCATCCATTCCCACGCAATGGCATATTCGTACATGCGGTTCCCCTGATCCTTGTGCAGCGCACCTTGCGAGAAATTTGACCTTTAGGAAAGGGAAAAGCAGAGGGTGGGAAGTGATTGTTCACAATCTGACGCCTTTGTGTCCGCAATCTCAGTTGAGTTCGCCCGTGTATGTGGGTTGGCCCGGTAAAGTTGCAGCCGCTCATTCCTGTCGCATAGTTTGTGCTTAGCTGGCTAACGCGACTCAGCTATTATCCTTTGTGCAGTCTGCCGATGTGCTAAAATATAAGGCTGCGGAGTCCTGCGGGGCGCCTTGCCGGAAATCTATTCCGGTTTTACGCCAATGCGCAGGGCTTCCATGACATGTTTCGCTGGCGGTTCTTCCGAAAGCGGGCGCTGCGAACCCTGGGTGGGGGCAGATCAGGGGGCAGGTATCGCAGTTCCCGGTGCCGTTGTGTCCGGGTGGGTGTTGATGTGAAATTTGAATAAAGGGACGCAATGATCTTCCGGCAGCCGCCGTTGTTTCAACGGAGACCATGCCGATGCGCCTTGTTCTGACGGTCCTCTTCTTATCTCTGGCGTTCAGCGCCACCGCGCTTGCCCATGAATCCCACAAGGGGTTCAAATATGAAAGCTATTGCTGCAATGGCGACGCCGAAACCGGCGACTGCCAGATGATTCCCACGCGCAGTGTTCGTGTCACGCCTGACGGTTACGAGGTCTCGCTCGCACCCGGCGATCACCGCATGGTCACCCGACGCCATGTCTTCAACTGGTCGCAGCGCGAGGCAAGACGATCCGAGGATGGCGAATATCATCTCTGTCTGTTTCCGGATGAGGACACGCCGCGCTGTTTTTATGCGCCCGACATGGGGTTTTGAGGAAGTTGCTGCGGCCGGCTTTCCTCGATCCGTTTCAATATCCAGTCGCGAAACAGCCTGATCTTGCGGATGTTCCTGCGGTTTTCGGGGTAGACCAGCCAATAGTTCTTTCCTTCGCTGCTAAGGTGCTCGAAGGGTTGATACAGGCGGCCGAGCGCAATCTCATCGGCATAGAGTTCAGGGGTGAGCATGGCCACCCCCTGGCTGGCGATTGCGGCGGCGGCTTCGAAGGCCTGCACATTGAGGCGGCTGCGGGGATAACGGTCGAGGCCGGGATTTTCAACACCCACTTCCCGAAACCATTGGCTCCACCAGATATCGCCGGGATCGATGATGCGCAGGCGCAGCAGGTCTTCCGGCTTGTGCAATCCGCCGATGCTTTCGGCAAGGCCCGGATGCAGCATCGGCGTATAAACGCCGCGCAGCAATTGATGATAGATCAGCCCTTTGCCGTTATCTTTGCTCCAGCGAATGGCGACATCGCAATCGGACTGGGAAAAATCGATCAATGCGCTTGATGTATCGAGCCGCACGGCAATCGAGGGATGTTCGAGCTGGAAAGCACCCAGATGTCGCGAAAGCCAGCGTGAGGCGAAGGTAGCGGTGGAATGGATTGTCAGGGTCGCGTCGGACGTGTCGCGCACATTGTCGACGGCCTCCCGCAGATTGTTGAAGGCTTCCGCGACTTTCGGCGCAAGTTTCTGCCCGGCCTCGGTCAGCGAGACCTGCCGCGCCTTTCTGATGAAGAGCGGCTCACCGATATTCTCCTCCAGCAGTTTCACCTGATAGCTCACCGCCGTCTGGGTCATGCCCAGCTCTTCGCCGGCCTTGGTGAAGCTCAGATGCCTTGCGGCAGCTTCGAACACCCGCAGGGCGTTCAGGGGAAACTGGCGGGACATTTTCATGGATAAGTTCTCTTTATGCCAATTGCCGAAGGTTTCATTGGTTTTTCTCCGGAAAACAGAGCATTTTTAGCTCAATTCATCAACTGAGCTTCTGATATTTTTGAATGGAGACGAACATGCGCACAGCACTCTTGCGCGCGTGGTCCCGCCTGCGTGCGGGCCTGCGGACAGCGGAACGGTTTACCCTTGAAAGCATTGCGCCGGACAATCTGGCGGATGAAAGCCTGCCGGACGGGCTCAGGCGTGATCTTGGCCTTGAGGATGGCCGTGTCGATTTTCGCTGCGACGGATTTCGGCAGCGGAAAATGCTTGCAACAACTCGGCTGCCACAAGGGCCGCTATGATCGCAGGCCGCTTGTCCCTGACGCTGTTGCCGCCGATGGGCAGGATGAGCTTTGCAAGGCGGGACATGGGCTCTCCTTCCCGCTCCAGCCAATGGGCGAAGGTGGCGCGTTTGGTCTTCGAGCCGATCATGCCGACATAGGCGAGATCGTCGCGGGCAAGCGCTTCCTTCGCGATGAGGAAATCGAGCGCGTGATCGTGGGTGACGATGATGGCAGCCCCGTTTGCAGGAATTTTCGCGACGAGCGCCTCCGGCATGGGGGTGAGTACGGATGCGACGTTCACTGGAAGATCGTGCAATTCGTTTTCCCGCGTTTCCACCACTGCCAGCGTCAGGGGCAGCAGCGACAGCGCTTCAGCCAGCGCCTTGCCGACATGGCCCGCCCCGAAAATGAAGACGGCCGGCTGCTGCTCGGCCTCGCCCTTCACTCTCGCTTCCAGCGCTGCCGCGATTTCCGAAGTTATCAGCCGGAACCGGAGCAGGGTGCGGCCGCCGCAGCACTGGCCGATTTCCGGGCCAAGCGGAATATCCATGCGGTCTTCGGTAGCACCGCTCCGCAGCATGACTCGGGCGTGGTCTATGGCCATATATTCGAACTGCCCGCCGCCAATGGTTTCCCACAGGCCGTCTTGCGAGACCAGCATGAAGGTTCCGGCCTCACGCGGGGAGGACCCTTTCACGGCCTCGATTTCCACAAGGATCGTAGCGGGATATTGCGTGAGGAAGCTGGAGAGGGAAGTCATGGGTCTCCCCTCACACCTTCTTCAGCCGTTCCACCGCCATCAGAACCCGCTCGGGCGTTGCCGGTGCATCGAGACGCGGGCAGACCTTGTAGTCGGCGACGGAGGCGACGGCCATGGAGAGGGCTTCGAGAACAGAGATCGCCAGCATGAAGGGCGGTTCGCCCACGGCCTTGGAGCGGCCAATGGTGGGTTCGGCATTTTCCGCCCATTCCGCCAGCCTGACGTTAAAGCTCTTCGGCCGGTCGGAGGCGAGCGGGATTTTGTAGGTGGAAGGAGCATGGGTGCGCAGCCGTCCCTTGCCATCCCACCACAATTCTTCCGTCGTCAGCCAGCCCATGCCCTGCACGAAGGCGCCCTCGATTTGGCCGATATCGATGGCCGGGTTCAGCGACTTGCCGACATCGTGGAGGATATCGGTGCGTTCCATCATATATTCGCCGGTCAGCGTATCGATCGACACTTCCGAGCAGGCCGCGCCATAGGCGAAATAATAAAACGGCGTGCCACGGCCGGCGGCGCGGTCCCAGTGGATTTTCGGCGTCTTGTAAAAACCGGCGGCGGAAAGCTGCACGCGGGCGAAATAGGCCTTTTTGATGAAGTCGTTGAAGGCGATTTCCTCAAGGCCGATGCGCACCCGGTTCGGCAGAAAGACGACTTCCTCTTCGGGCACGTTCCAGTTCTCGGCGGCGAATTTGACCAGCCTTTCGCGGATTTGACGGGCGGCATCATAGGCCGCCATACCGTTGAGGTCGGTGCCGGAGGAGGCGGCGGTGGCCGAGGTGTTCGGCACCTTGCCGGTGGTCGTTGCCGTTATCTTCACCCGGCCGATATCCACCTGGAAGGCATCGGCCACCACCTGCGCCACCTTGGTGTAAAGGCCCTGACCCATTTCGGTGCCGCCATGGTTCAGGTGGATGGAGCCGTCATTATAGATATGCACCAGCGCACCCGCCTGATTGAAGGCGGTCATGGTGAAGGAGATGCCGAATTTGACAGGGGTGAGCGCGATGCCCTTGCGGATGATCGGGCTCGTTTTGTTGAACTCGATGATGGCGTCTCGCCGGGCGCGGTAGTCGCTGGAGGTTTCCAGCTCCTCGACGATGCGGGCGATGATGTTGTCCTCGACCTCCTGATGATAGGGCGTCGTGGTGCGGCCCGAGCCGGTCTCGCCGTAGAAATTCAGCTTGCGGATATCGAGCGGGTCCTTGCCCACCGCATAGGCGATTTCCTCGATGAAACGTTCCGCGCCGAGCATGCCTTGCGGGCCGCCGAAACCGCGAAAAGCGGTGTTGGAGACGGTGTGGGTTTTCAGCGGCCGCGAGGTGAGGTGTACATGCGGATAGAAATAGCTGGAATCGGCGTGGAACAGCGCGCGGTCCGTGACCGGACCGGACAGATCGGAGGAAAAACCGCAGCGGGCGGCATAGGTGGCGTCGACGGCGTGGATGCGGCCTTCCTCATCGAAACCCAGTTCGTAATCGACGCGGAAATCGTGGCGTTTGCCGGTGGCCGTCATGTCCTCGTCGCGGTCGGGGCGGATTTTCACGGCCCGGTTCAGCTTCTTGGCGGCGATGGCGCAGAGGGCGGCGAACTGGTTGCCCTGCGTTTCCTTGCCACCGAAACCGCCGCCCATGCGGCGCACCTGCACCGTGACGGCGTTGGACGGCACCTGAAGCATATGGCTGACGATATGCTGGATTTCACTCGGATGCTGGGTGGAACTCCACAGCGTCACCTCGTCATCCTCGCCCGGCACGGCCATGGCGATGTGGCTTTCGAGATAAAAATGCTCCTGTCCGCCGATCCGCATCGTGCCGGTGAGGCGGCGCGATGCGACGTCCATTTCGATCTTGGCATCGCCGCGCTTGAGCGTCATCGGATCGATGACCAGCGCGCCGCCATTTTCAATCGCCGTGTCGATATCGGTGAAATGCGGCAGGTCCTTATAGGTGATCTTTGCCTTGCGGGCCGCCTTTCTGGCGATATCGCGGGTTTCGGCAAAAACCGCGAAGATCGGCTGGCCGTGGAATTCCACCTTGGTTTCGGCAAGCAGCGGCTCGTCGTGACGGCCGCCGGAAGAGATGTCGTTTTCGCCGGGCACGTCCTTGGCAACCATGACCAAGAGCACGCCGGGTGTTTTTTCCACTTCCGAAAGGTCCATCGAGACGATTTCGGCATGTGCCCGGTCAGCAAGGCCGAGCGCGCCGTGGATCAGTCCGGCGGGTTCGGGAATATCGTCGATATATTCGGCGCTGCCGGTCACATGCTTATGGGCGGAATCGTGCCGGAGCGAAGCGTGCATCGGGCCGTCGATTTCGGTCTTGGTCTTGTCGAAGCTTGTGGTGTCCATGGTTCAAGCTTCTCCTTCGCAGTCAGAATCGGTGTGTAGAAACGATAACCCATCCTCATTCCTGTTCCCCGGAACAAGCCCGAGGATGTCACAGGAATCCAGCCGACGCGCGTCTGCGCGGCGAGAGAGTCCTTCCAGCCCAAGGACTTGGGCTGGCTGGATTCCTGTGACAAGCACAGGAATGAGGGAGGGTGCGGGTGTCGCCATCGCCATCATCACGCCTCCTCCAGCGAGAAACGGCTGAGTTCCTGTTTTTGCCCCGAAGTCTCGAGGAAAAACCGCGTCAGCAGGTTCTTGGCCGTCAGCTGCCTATATTCGGCAGTCGCCCGCCAGTCGGTCAGCGGGGTAAAGTCCTCGTCCAGCACATCGCGTGCCGCATCGATCGTTTCTTGGCGCCAGGGCTTGCCGAGAAGGGCTGCCTCCAGATGCGCGGCGCGTTTCGGCGTACCGGCCATGCCACCGAAGGCGATGCGGATGTCTTCGACCGCGCCGTCGGCATCGAGCGTCAGGTTGAAGGCGCCGCAGAGCGCGGAAATATCCTCGTCGCGGCGCTTGGAAATCTTGTAGACGGCATAGAGGCTTTCCGGCTTCCGGAACGGAATGAAGAGCTTTTCGACGAATTCGCCGCTCAGCCGGTCCTGTTTGCCGTAATCGATGAAATAGCTTTCCAGCGGCAGGCTGCGGTTACCGGAGGAGGATCGCAAGGTCAGCGTCGCCCCGAGCGCGATCAGCGCCGGCGGCGTGTCGCCGATGGGCGAACCGTTGGCGATATTGCCGCCGATGGTGCCCATATTGCGCACCTGCTCGCCGCCGAGGCGGTCGAACAGCCGGGCAAGCGGCGGGAAATGTTCCGCAATGGTCTTGAAGGCCTGGCTGTAGGTGACGCCGGCGCCGAGTGTCACGCCCTCTTCATCCACGGCGATGGTTTGCAGATCTCCGAGATTGTTGATGAAGATGACCGGGTTCAGCGCCCGCATCTGCTTCGTCACCCACAGGCCGACATCGGTGGAGCCGGCAACGATGGTTGCCTTCGGTTCAGCGGCGTAAATCTCGGTCAGTTCGGCCAGTGTCGCCGGAATGATGGTGCGGTCCTCGCCGTGGGTGACGATGATCGTCTCATTGGCGCGGATTGCCCAGAGCCTGGCCATGATATCGGTGCGGTCCCGTTGCAGCGGGTCGAACAGCGCGCTCGGGCGGGCAGCGGCGATTTTTTCGGCGGCGCGGACTATCGGCTCATAGCCCGTGCATCGACAGAGGTTGCCTTGCAGCGCCTTTTCAATGTCGGCGCGGCCGGGGTTTTCACTGGAAAGCCAGAGACCGTAAAGCGACATGATGAAGCCCGGCGTGCAGAAACCGCATTGCGAACCGTGGAAATCCACCATCGCCTGCTGCACGGGGTGCAGCGTACCGTCGCGGGCGGCCAGATGCTCGACCGTCACGATATGGGTGCCGTGCAGCGAGCCTAAAAAGCGGATGCAGGCATTGACGCTTTCATAACGCAGCGAACCGTCCAACAGCCGCCCTACCAGCACCGTGCAGGCGCCGCAATCGCCTTCGGCGCAGCCTTCCTTGGTCCCGGTCAACCGCTTGCTGATGCGGAGAAAATCGAGAAGCGTGTCTGTCGGTCCGAAATCCTTCAGCGAGATGGTTTCGCTGTTGAGGATGAAGCTGATCGCGTCGTTCATGCAATGCCCTGCTTTTTTTGACCGGCTGCCGAGCCGGTTTCTTGTCATTGTCCCTGCGCATCATATGCACGCCCGCAGGCGTATATCGATTTCCGTTTTGGCAATTCATTGTTTCCAAAACGGAAAGAAACTTCGGCAATTATTGCGCCGTCCAGCCGCCATCCACGGAAATATGGGTGCCGGTGATGTTGCTTGCGGCATCGCTTGCCAGAAACAGCGCGGCGGCTGCCACGTCATCGACGGTGACGAACTGCTTGGTCGCCTGCAGTTCCAGCATCACGTCGTTCTTCACCGCTTCTTCGCTGATGCCGCGCACCTTCGCCATTTCCGGTATCTGCTTTTCAACGAGCGGTGTGAGCACATAACCCGGACAGATGGCGTTGACGGTAACCCCGGTCTGCGCAAGCTCGAGCGCTGCCGTCTTCGTCAGGCCCATGATGCCGTGCTTGGCCGCCACATAGGCCGATTTGAACGGCGAGGCGACGAGACCGTGGGCGGATGCGATGTTGATGATACGGCCTTTGCCGGCCTTCTTCATCAGCGGTATCGCAGCCCGCATGGTATGGAAGGAACTGGTCAGATTGATGGCGATGATCCAGTCCCATTTTTCCGGCGGAAATTCCTCGATGGGCGCGATATGCTGGATGCCGGCATTGTTGACGAGCACATCCACAGAGCCGAGTTTTTCGTTGGCGGAATTGATGAGATCGGCGATCTCGTCCGGTTTCGTCATATCCGCGGGGTGATAAAGCACGCGCCCGCCGCTTTCCGCTTCCAGCAAAAGGCGCAATTTTTCGATCTCGTCCTCATCGCCGAAACCGTTCAGCACAATATTGGCGCCCTCCCGCGCAAATCGCTGCGCAATCGCAAGGCCGATACCGCTTGTAGAGCCCGTCACGATAACTGTCCGATGCATGCTTTCCCCTTTTTGCATTACTTCGCACATGTTTAAGCAAGGTATGCCCAAAGGGGGCGGGCTGGCAATCGCCATTTCGGGCGCCTTTTAAGGGGAGCTCGGTGGCGCGGTGAAACGGGCCGCGCCCATCCATTTTTTCGAAGCTAAGCATCCAGATTTTGCGCCAGATTCTGCATTTGCCTGCGGGGGCTTCCGTCCCTATCTCTGAGGCAAGCAAACAGAGGTATCATCTATGGAACTCGGTCTTTACACATTCGCGGATGTCAATCCCAACCCCGCCGATGGCCGTGGGCCGGAAGGCGCGCGCCGGCTGCGGGAGCTCATCGAAGAGATCGAACTTGCCGATCAGGTCGGGCTCGATGTCTTTGGCCTCGGGGAGCATCACCGTCCGGATTATGTCGTCTCCTCGCCCTCCACGGTGCTGGCGGCGGCGGCGGTGAAGACGAAGAATATTCGCCTGACGAGCGCCGTTTCGGTGCTGAGTTCGGACGATCCGGTGCGGGTGTTCCAGCAGTTTTCGACCGTCGATCTCCTGTCGAACGGCCGCGCCGAGATCATGGCCGGGCGCGGGTCCTTCATCGAATCCTACCCGCTGTTCGGTTACGATCTTGAGGATTACGACGTGCTCTTCGCCGAAAAGCTCGATCTGCTTTTGGCGCTGCGGGAGCAGGAAATCGTCACCTGGTCCGGCACCAAGCATCCCGCCATTAACGGGCGTGGCGTTTATCCGCGGCCGCTGCAGGAGCGTCTGCCGGTCTGGATCGCCGTTGGCGGCACGCCGCAATCGGTGGCGCGGGCAGGCGCCATGGGTCTGCCGGTGGCGCTTGCCATCATCGGCGGTGAATATCGCCGCTTCGCGCCGCTGTTCGATCTCTATCATGAGGCTGCGCGCCGCGCCGGGCAGGAAAAGACCAAGCTGCGCACCAGCATCAATGTACACGGCTTCATTGCCGACACCACGGACAAGGCGGCGGACCAGTTTTACGGACCGCAGGCGGAGGTGATGAACCGCATCGGCCGCGAACGCGGCTGGGGGCCGACGAACCGCGCGCATTTCGATGCGGCACGCGGGCCAGAGGGCAATCTTTTCCTCGGTGAGCCGGAGCTGGTGGCGGAAAAGATCATCAAGGCGCATGGCGTGTTCAGGAATGACCGCTTCCTGCTGCAGATGGCCATCGGCCTGATGCCGCACGATCAGATCATGCGCGGCATCGAGCTTTATGGTACGAAAGTCGCCCCGATCGTCAGAAAAGAATTGACGGGGAGCGCCGATCCGGTGAAAGCCACGGCCTGATGATTGCCAAGGCGGGCGCTTTCAGACCCGCCATACAGAACGACGGACAGAGACATGGTCATTTCCACCGAAGAAGAACTGGTTCTGCTGAAGGACATCGGCCGTTTGTGCGCCGTCGCGATGCAGACCATGGCGGACGCGCTGGAACCCGGCATCACCACGGCCGAGCTGGATGCCATCGGCCGTAAGGTGCTGGAGGATAACGGTGCGCAATCGGCGCCGGAATTCTGCTACAAGTTTCCCGGTGCGACCTGCATCAGCGTCAACGAGGAAGTGGCTCACGGCATTCCGGGTCCCCGCATCATCAAGGCGGGCGATCTCGTCAATATCGATGTCTCGGCGGTGAAGAACGGCTTTTTCGGCGATACCGGCTCGTCTTTCGCCGTGCCGCCGGTGAAGAAGGACATCGAGCGCCTTTGCCGCGATGGCAAGCGCGCCATGTGGACGGGCCTGCAGCAGGTGAAGACCGGCCGGCCTTTCGCCGATATCGGCAACGCCATCGGCGCTTTTGCCAAGAAGAACCGCTATACGCTCATCACCAATCTCGCCAGCCACGGCATCGGCCGCTCGCTGCACGAAGAGCCGAAGGAACTGGCGACCTGGCCGGACAAGGACGAGCGGCGCATCATGCAGGAAGGCATGGTGTTCACCGTCGAGCCGTTTCTCTCGACGGGCGCTTATTGGGCCGAAGATGGCGATGACGATCCCTGGACGCTCTATAGCGATCCGAGCGCGCCGACGGTGCAGTATGAGCATACCGTGGTGGCGACGAAGAACGGGCCGCTGGTGCTGACGCTGGCTGAGTGACAGCTACACCTGCCTCCGTCACCCTCACTTTTAAGGTCGGAGCGAGCGCGTGCCGCTTGTTTCTTCTCCCCGAGGGGGAGAAGTCCGCGGCAGCGGGATGAGGGGGCAAGCTCTCCGAAGTCCGGCAACGTTCCCCCTCATCCGACCCTTCGGGCCACCTTCTCCCCCTCGGGGAGAAGAATACACGGCACCCTCGGAGCGCACCGACGCTCACCGCGTGACCGATAACGACCGCTTATAACGCCGATCAAAATAACTCGCTTGTCCCTTATCCGCCCCGTTGCGATAAGCCATGCATGAGCATCGACAAGCCACTTTCCGCCAAACATCTGACCGCACTTGGATTTTCCGGGGCGCTGATGATGGCCTCCGCCATGGGTTTCGGCCGCTTTTCCTTCACCCCCATTCTGCCCGGCATGATGGCGGATGTTCCGCTTTCGGCGGGGGATGCGGGGATCGTGGCGGCTGGGAATTTCGCCGGTTATCTGGCCGGGGCGGTTCTGGCGGCCTATTCGTGGGGTTCGGGACGGGAACGGCTGGTGGCGCTTTGCGGCCTGTTTTCCACCGGGGCATTGCTGCTTGCCATGGCGGCTTTCAACTCCGTCGCGGCTTTCACCGTCATCCGGTTTCTGGCCGGTGTCGCGAGCGCACTGACCATGATCTTCACCTCGCAGATCGTTATCGGCCATGCCGTCAAGGCGGGCAGGGACAGCGTTCAGGCGCTGCATTATGGCGGCGTCGGTGCTGGCATCGCGATCTCCTCGCTTGCGGTCTATCTGATCGGCGTCGTTTTTGACGGCGGCGGTTCCTCATGGCGGGAGGAGTGGATCGCAGGTGCCGTCTTTTCCTTCATCACGTTCATTCTCGTCTGGCGGGTGCTGCCCGCAGGCCCGCCGCGACATGCATCCTCTGTGGCGGAGCCGCCGCTCCACTGGACGCGGCCGCTCTTCCTGACGACGCTGGCCTATGGGCTTTTCGGTTTCGGTTACGTCATCACCGCTACCTTCATCGTGGCGATTGCCCGCATGGCCGCCGCCGGCGCTTTCGTGGAGTTTCTGGCCTGGTTCATCACCGGCTGCGCCGCCGCCATTTCGCTTTTCCTCTGGAAACCGGTCTTGAAATCGCAGGGGCTGAAACGCGCCTTCGTCATCGTTCTTGCCGTGGAAGCCGCCGGCGTCTTCGCTTCCGTGATGTTGCCGCCGGTGCCGGGTGTTCTCGCCGGAGGCCTGCTTCTCGGGCTGACCTTCATGGTCATCACCGCCTATGGCCTGCAGCTCGGTCGGGAATTTGCCGGGCCGAGCCCGCGCCGCGCCTTTGCGCTGATGACGGCTGCTTTCGGCACGGGCCAGATTGTCGGGCCACTCGCCGCCGGCTGGATTGCCGAGGTGACGGGAAGTTTTACCGCGCCCAGCATTCTCGCTTCGGCTGTGCTCGTCGTCAGCATTCTGCTGATGCTGCCAGTGCTTGCCACGGAGCGGCGGCGCTAGGCTGCGGCCGTCTTTTCCTGCCTTTCATCCGGTGTTTCCGGTGGCCATCGCCCGCCATCTGCGCCTTACATCTTGTTAAGGTCAGCGCTTCTTCATTGCTGTGCACAAATTTCTGCCCTAGGTTCGGGCCAATAAGTGCTTCGCCAATAATGGCTGATTTCAAACGCGCGTGAGTTCGAAACGTGTTTCATTCCTTCTTTCCCAAACCGAAAATCTTCTTCACGTCGGCCTTCGTCTGGGCGATGGCCATGATCGGCGTTTGGTATGCCGGCGGCCGCAATTGGGGCGCCGCCATTGGCTTGCCGCCTTTGCCTGCCGGACAGGAGCCTGTCATCGGCGTTTCGGTTTTCTGGTCCACGCCGTTCCTGTGGTTCTACATCTATTATGCCGTTGCCGCGCTGATCTTTTCCGCATTCTGGTTCTGGTATCGGCCCCATCGCTGGCAAAACTGGTCAGTGCTCGGTTCGGCGCTTATTATTTTCGCGACGTATTTTTCGGTGCAGGTGAGTGTTGCGGTGAATGCCTGGTACGGGCCGTTCTACGACCTTATCCAGCAGGCTCTGGCGCGAACGGCGCCTGTTACGGCTGAGCAGCTATATATGGGGTCGCTCGGTTTCGCAGGCATTGCCTTCGTCGCCATCTTCGTTGGCGTTCTAAATCTGTTTTTCGTCAGCCACTACATTTTCCGGTGGCGCACGGCGATGAACGAATTCTACATGTCGAACTGGGATCGTCTGCGGCATATTGAAGGTGCCTCGCAGCGTGTGCAGGAAGATACGATGCGCTTTTCCTCCACGGTCGAGGGGCTGGGCGTGGGCTTCGTGCGCGCGATCATGACTCTGATTGCATTTCTACCTGTACTGTTCACTTTCTCGGAAACCATCACGGACCTGCCGTTTTTCGGGACCGTGCCGCATGCGCTGGTATGGGCTGCGATCGTTTGGTCAGTGTTCGGAACCGTTTTCCTGGCGCTCGTTGGTATCAAACTGCCCGGCCTCGAGTTCCGCAATCAGCGCGTCGAAGCGGCGTATCGAAAAGAACTTGTCTATGGTGAAGACCATGAAGATCGCGCGGATCCCCTGACCATCAGCGAGTTGTTCGCGAATGTCCGGAAGAATTATTTCCGCCTCTATTTCCACTATCTCTACTTCAATGTCGCCCGCATCTTTTATCTGCAGGCGGACAACATCTTTGGCACACTGGTACTCATCCCGTCGATCGTTGCCGGCAAGGTAACGCTCGGGCTGATGAACCAGGTACTCAACGTCTTTGAACAGGTCCGTGGCTCGTTCCAGTACCTCGTCAACTCATGGACGACCATTGTTGAACTCCTGTCGATCTACAAACGTCTTAAAGCCTTCGAAGCGGCCATCGAAGGGCAGGAACTGCCTGAAATCGACCAGCGCTACCTGCTTCGGGAAGCAAGAGGCGGCGAGCTGGATGCTGATCGACCCTGACAAACAAAAAGGCGGCCAATCGGCCGCCTTTTTTCATGAAGAGGTTTCAGCCCTCGGTCTTCAGCTTCTTGCGCGCCTCGATCATCGGCATCGCCTCGGCATAGCTCACGCAGGCGACATCCTGCTTGCCGCAGACCTCGCGCAGCAGCCGTTCATAGGCGTTCCAATAGGCGCCGCCGTTCATCTTTACGAAGTGAAAGCCCATCTGTAGCGGAATGCGCTCGCCATTATATTGCCTGTCGAATGCATTGCGGAAGGCGGTATAGGCGCGCTCCTCGAATTCCTTCGAACGATCCGGCGTCTCGACGCCGATGGAGTGGCGGATGAAGAGATTGTAGTCCATGGCGATGATCGGGCGGTTGCCCGGACCTTCGGGAATGAGCGGCAGGCCGAAATGCTCTATGCCGTCGCGCTCCACCGGCCATTCCGGTCCCTTGGTGATGCTGGTGGCGTCATAAACGAAACGGTGCTTTTTCTGCGCTTCGGTCAGCGCCGGCCCCTGCGAGAGATAGGGCGCGCGGAAACCATTGATCTTTTTCACCATCTCGCGCCAGCCTTCGGGTTCCTCGCCCTTTTTGCCGATCATCTGCCAGGCGTTTTCCAGCGTGCTGGTGAAGGTGGTGAATTCGCCGTCCCATTGTTCGGCGGTCCATTGCCCGCCATCGAAATGGCCGCAGGTGTGGTTGCCGATCTCGTGACCTTCGCGATAGGCGGCCCAGATGTTTCTGAGCCTTGCCTCCACCTCTTCCGGCGACTGGCCGAAACCGACATTGGAGCGACCCGCCTTCTGGCCGGGTCCCTGATAGGTCTTGGCGCTGGTCTTCCTGTCCATCACCAGCGTGCAGGCCAGGAAATAGGTGAAATGCGCGCCGACTTGCTTGCCCGTCGCCCGGCTTCTTTCCCACAGCGAATTGTCGCCCGCGCCGTCGAAGGACACGATGACGAGCTGCTTCGGCTTCTCAGCCTCTTGCGCAAAAGCGGGAAGGGCGGCGAGAAGCGACAGGGAAAGGGCGGCAAATGGGCGAAACATCAGTCATCCGTCATATGAAACACCGTGGCCTTTTGCGGGTGGAATAAGGCGAAGCTTTGAATAGTCTGGCGTTTTCGTGACTTTCGGCCTAATTCCTGTTGCAGCTTGCGGTGATAGGGCCGCTTCGTTCCACCCGGGGGACCGTGTTTCATGCTTTTTCTCGCACTCTGTCTTGCCTTGTTCCTGCTGACGCATCTTTTGAAGGTGGTCGCACCGCAATTTCGCGCGCGGATGATCGCGTCGATGGGCGAAGGCCCTTTCAAGGGCGTCTATTCGCTCGTCAGCCTCATCACGCTCGGCCTTGTCATTTATGCCTTCGGGGAAGCGCGGCAGGAAACCGGCATGTTGTGGTATCCGCCGGTCTGGATGAGCCACATTGCCGTGACCCTGATGCTGCCGGCGATGATCTGTCTTATCGCCAGCCTCATCCCGGCTGGCCACATCGCGACGAAGACGAAACATCCGCTCATTCTTTCGGTCAAGATATGGGCGCTCGCGCATCTTCTGGCCAATGGCGAGACGTCTTCCATTCTTCTTTTCGTATCGTTCCTCGCCTGGGGCGTGG
Organism: Agrobacterium sp. T29; assembly: GCF_006970545.1. Lineage (NCBI taxonomy): Bacteria > Pseudomonadati > Pseudomonadota > Alphaproteobacteria > Hyphomicrobiales > Rhizobiaceae > Agrobacterium > Agrobacterium sp. T29. The sequence continues at coordinate 2,016,206 of NZ_CP040640.1, read as the reverse complement.
TGATGCGGATTTCGCTGAAGCGCCGGGAACGGGCAGGCGAAAAAGTGGTCCGGGACTTCGTTTCAGGCCGTTACGATCTGGTGGCCGTTGTCGGCGGCATCGTCCTGTGGGGTGCTTTCATCCTGAAACTGCACGAATGGTTGATCGGCGTTCAGCCCATCGTCCTGTAGGAAATCAACGTTTCCCCCTTACATATCAGGCAAAATAGGCTAGAAGGCCGACCATGACCCGGTTGGCCTTACTTTTGCCGATCCGGGTAAGCGGCTTGGTATGTCCGCGGACGGATGGATCGGGACACGATCTCCGCGCGGGTAACGGAGAATTTGATGGCAAACGAGAATGATACCTTTATCCGCGAAGTGAACGAGCAGATCCGTTCCGAGCAGCTGTCGCGCTTCTGGGGCCGTTACGGTATCGTGGTCGTGGGTGCGGCCGTTCTCGTGGTTCTCGGCGCCGCCGGCGCCGGTATCTACGAATACTGGAACACCAGCCGCGCTTCCAATTCCGGCGACCAGTTCCTTGCGGCGCTGAAGCTTGCTTCGGACAACAAGACGGATGAGGCGCTGAAGGCCTTCGCCGATCTCGAAACCTCCGGCCATGGCAATTATCCGGTTCTGGCGAAGTTCCGCTCGGCCACGCTGCTGTCGCAGAAGGGCGATGCGGCCGGCGCGATCGCCGCCTTCACCGCCATTGGCAACGATACGTCCGCGCCGCAGGTCTTCCGCGATACCGCCAAGGTGCGCGCGGCCTGGCTGCTGGTGGACAACGGCACCTATGATCAGGTCGTCGCACTGGCCGAGCCGCTGAGCACTGAGGGCCAGACCATGCGCGCTTCCGCCCGCGAAGCTCTGGGTCTCGCCGCCTACAAGGCCGGCGATTTCGTCAAGGCCAAACAATGGTTCGAGCAGATCGTCAGCGACGCGCAGGCGCCGCGCAACGTGACGAACCGCGCGCAGATCATGCTCGACAATATCACCGCTTCGGGCAAAGCTGCTTAACGCCGCTTCGCCACGCGAGATCGCCCCGGCATTTCTTCGCATTGCCAAAGCGATCCAACTCTTTATTTTACGCATGTCTTTTGCCCAAAACAGGTAACGTTTTGGGCAGACGTGCTTCAAGGAACCAGGATCAATGAGCTTCACCGTCGCCATAGTCGGGCGCCCCAATGTCGGCAAGTCCACGCTTTTCAACCGTCTCGTCGGAAAGAAGCTGGCGCTGGTGGACGATACGCCGGGTGTGACCCGCGACCGCCGCCCCGGCGAGGCGAAGCTTGTCGACCTGCGTTTCACCATCATCGATACCGCCGGTCTGGAGCAATCCGGGCCGGAAACGCTTCAGGGCCGCATGTGGGCGCAGACCGAAGCGGCAATCGACGAAGCCGATGTGACGCTGTTCGTCGTCGACGCCAAGGCCGGCCTGACGCCTGCCGATGAAACGCTGGGCGAAATGCTGCGCCGTCGTGGCAAGCCGGTGGTGCTGGTGGCCAACAAGTCCGAGGCGCGCGGTTCCGATGCCGGTTTCTACGACGCCTTCACGCTCGGCCTCGGTGACCCGTGCCCGATCTCGGCCGAACACGGTCAGGGCATGATCGACCTGCGCGACGCCATTGTCGAGGCAATCGGCGAAGACGTCGCTTTCCCGCCTGAAGTGGATGAGGCGGAGACGGATATCGTTCTGCCGCGCAGCGAGCCGGGCAGCGACGATGAAGAAGACGAAGAGCCGGTCTATGACGAGACCAAGCCGCTGCGCGTCGCCATTATCGGCCGGCCGAATGCCGGCAAGTCGACGCTCATCAACCGCTTTCTCGGTGAAGACCGGCTGCTGACCGGCCCGGAAGCGGGCATTACCCGCGACAGTATTTCGGTCGAATGGGACTGGCGCGGCCGCACCATCAAGATGTTCGATACCGCCGGCATGCGCCGCAAGGCCAAGGTGACGGAGAAGCTGGAAAAGCTTTCGGTGGCGGATTCGCTGCGCTCCATCCGTTTTGCCGAAACCGTGGTGATCGTGTTCGACAGCACCATTCCCTTCGAAAAGCAGGATTTGCAGCTCGTCGATCTCGTCATCCGCGAGGGCCGCGCTGCCGTGCTCGCCTTCAACAAATGGGATCTGGTGGAAGACCCGCAAGCCTATCTGGCCGATCTGCGTGAAAAGACCGAGCGGCTGCTGCCGCAGGCGCGCGGCATCCGCGCCGTGCCGATTTCCGGCCAGACGGGTTATGGCCTCGACCGGCTGATGCAGAATATCATCGATACCGACAAGATCTGGAACCGCCGCATCTCCACCGCCCGCCTCAACCGCTGGCTGGATTCGCAGACGACCCAGCATCCGCCGCCGGCCGTTTCCGGCCGCCGCCTGAAGCTGAAATATATGACGCAGGTAAAGGCCCGCCCGCCGGCCTTCATGATTTCCTGCACGCGGCCGGAAGCTATTCCGGAAAGCTATACGCGTTATCTGGTGAACGGTCTGCGCAAGGATTTCGACATGCCGGGCGTGCCGATCCGTGTGCATTATCGGGGTTCGGATAATCCGTTCGAGAGCAAGGCGAAGAAGCGGCGATGATCTGACGCAGGGCGTCGCGGCCTGTTTCTTCTCCCCGCCGGGGAGAAGATGGCCCGAAGGGTCAGATGAGGGGGCAACCTCTCCGCATATCGTTGGCCTTGCCCCCTCATCCCGCTGCCGCGGACTTCTCCCCCTCGGGGAGAAGAAACAAGGGGCACCCGCTCGTCCCAATTTCACGGTTTTGAAGAATAAAAGACCATGCTGATCAAGCAGACCGACTATCACCGGATTTACCGCGTCATCAACAGCCTGCTCATCAGCCAGAATGCCGATCCCGCCTCGGCCTCCATGTATTTCAGCACCTTCGGCGCCTTCATCCTGCAGCAGCATTACAAGGTGAAGGCGGTGCCGAAGGGCGGGCTTGCGGCCTATAATCTCGGTGGAACCGTGCTGCTGTTCGCCGATCACCGCGAAGACGGTTATGTGACGGGTGCGGGCGAGAATTTCCATTGCTGGATCGAGGCGGATGGCTGGGCGATCGATTTCATGGCGCCGGCATTTTCGGAAGGTGCCGGTGGGCTTTCCGTGCCGGCGAAAATGTTCCAGCGGCCGCTTGTCGCCATGGCGGCATCCATCAACGATCTCGGGCAATCCGGCGATTTCTTCTATCGCTCCGAACCCGAAGCCACGGCCAAGCGCTTTGCCGACTGGCACAGGCAGGCGATGATCGGCGATATGGCGAGCGTTGCCGCCAACTGGTTCCGCAAGTCGCCGAAACAGATGGCCGCTTCGCTTTCGGTAACGGATCGCGACGGCAAGGCGCGGACCGTGCCGCTTTCCGGCCAGATGCTTACCGGAGCATGGTGAAGGCGGGTTACGCCGCGCAGTGTCGATCCTCAAGGTTTTGTCAGCAAAAGGCCTTTTGAGGCAATGTTGCTACGCAGGCTGGGCTTCACCATCTCGCACTCACGCCGCCCGACAGTCTGGTGCTGGTTTTCCACGGGACGGTGGCTGTCATACCCAACAGCGCCCTGCCGATTGCTGCAATGGACATCATCGAGAAGATCAATCGCTGGTGCGCAGCCCAGCAGAAAGAGCTTCTTCCCTTGTCCTGAGGCGGTATCATCCGGAAACAGAGGACGGCCAGCGTGTTCTCGCGGCAGCCGCCTGACGTCAATCAGCAGCCCGACCCCGTTCTAAAGATAACGGCAGTCGCGTCCTGATTGCCTTGTGACATTCCCGCTTCGTTTCGTCCACCGTTCCCGAACAGAATTTCGGGGATCGCCTTTATGCAAGTTGAGAACGCGACAGCAGCGGCAGGGATTTTCCTGCCGCGTGAATGACATTGTCGAGGAACTGCCGCGAGGCTTTTTCCCAGCTGTAGCTTCTGGAAAGCGCCAGCGCCTCCTGCGGCGAACAATGAAGCGCCGCAAGACAGGCATCGCGAAGATTATCGTCCAGCGCACCGGCTGCCGGGTTGCCGCCGAGAATGTCGATCGGTCCGGTGACGGGGAAGGCGGCCACGGGCACGCCGCTTGCCAGCGCTTCCAGAATGGTGTTGCCGAACGTATCGGTCTTGGAGGGGAAAACGAAGACATCGGCCTGCGCATAGGCATCGGCCAGCTCCTCGCCGGTCTTGACGCCGGTGAACAGCACATCAGGATATTTCTCCTGCAATTCATGGCGGGCGGGGCCGTCGCCGATAACGACCTTCGAACCCGGCAGGTCCAGTTCCAGAAATTCCGGCAGGTTCTTTTCCACCGCCACACGTCCCACCGTCATGAAGATCGGTCTCGGCAGGTCGAAAGGCAGCTTTGCCTTCGGGCGGGGATGGAAAAGTTCGGCGTCGATGCCGCGGCTCCAGCGCTTCAGATTGCGCACGCCGCGCGCTTCCAGTTCGGTCTCAAGGCTCGGCGTCGCCACCATGCAGGTGTTGCCGCCATTGTGGAACCAGCGCACGAAGGCATAAAGCCAGCTTTCCGGGACGGGGAAACGCGCCGCCACATATTCGGGAAAGCGGGTGTGATAGCTGGTGGAAAAACGCATGCGGTTCTTCACGCACCAGCGCCGCGCCATGAAACCCAGCGGCCCTTCCGTCGCAATATGCACGAAGGAAGGCTGGCTTTTTTCGATCTCCGCCGCCACACGACGATAACCGGCGACCGAGAGGCGGATTTCCGGATAGGTGGGGCAGGGGATGCTGTAAAAACTCTGCGGCGTGACCATGCGCACATCGACGCCGAGCCGCGCGAGTTCGGTATTGGTGTTTTCTATGGAGCGAACCACGCCGTTGACCTGCGGGTGCCAGGCATCTGTGACAATCGTGATTCTCGTCATGAAACACTGATCCTGCTCATCTGCGCGCGGGCGAATCCCCATTGCCCGGCTTCTGCCCGTATATGCGGCGTGCGTGTTACAGGATCATGTCAGGGTGTGTGACGGCGGGGAAGTGTGGTTTGCGCGCAGAAGTTTGCGGTTGTCCACGGCGCTTCCCCGGTGCGGCGGAGCCTTATCCCACCAGCGGCAGCAGTTCGGGGCTGATCAGCGCGCCGTGGTGGCCGATGACGGTTGCCGCCGCCCTTGCCGCGAAGGTGGCCGCTTCCTCCGGCGAACTGCCGGTCACATAACGGGCGAGGAAAGCGCCGTTGAAGCTGTCGCCGGCGCTTGTCGTATCCACCACGTCCACGGCCTTCACCGCCGGGGCGTGACTGCGGCTGCCGCCGAAATCGAGCGTCGCACCCTTGGCGCCGTCCTTCACGACGATGTTTTCGACGCCAAGCGAACGGTAGCGGTCGATGGTCGCTTCCACGGAGACATCGCCGAAATGGCTCGCCTCGTCATCGAAGCTTGGCATGACAAGCGTTGCGGCGCGTGCGCCGTTGGAGATGGTCTCGAGCATCGTATCCTTATCCGCCCACAGGCGCGGGCGGATGTTGGGGTCGAAGACCACCAGCTTGCCCGCCGCCCTGGCGCGGCGCAGTTCGGCGAGGAACGTATCGACATCATGGGCGGAGGCGAGAATGGCGAGCGTGATGCCGGAGAAATAGACGACATCGGCGCTTTCCACCGTCCTGCGCAGGTGGTCCGCATCGGCGGCCAGCTGCCTTGCGGCGGCGGCGTTGCGCCAGTAGCTGAAGGTGCGCTCGCCGTCCTTCAGGTTGATGAGGTAAAGGCCGGGCGTGCCGCCATTGATGCGGCGGATTTTCTCCGTGCCGATGCCGGCACCCGCGATGAAGGTGAGCATGTCTTCAGAAAGAGGATCGTCGCCGAGTGCGGTGAAATAATCGACCGACCAGTCGCCCGGCAGGCAGGCCCGGGCATACCAGGCGGTATTGAACGTATCGCCGGCAAAACCCTTGCGCAGCAGCCCGTTGCCGGCCTGCGACAGTTCCACCATGCATTCGCCAATCGACAGAAACCGTCCGCCCACGCCGTCATCCTCCCGTTTTTTCCAGCCATGCGGCTTACGACGAGTGCGCGCCGCTGACAAGGGCGGTTCTGGCCGTTTGTGCATGTGCGAAGTTCCGGTTTACGCGGAGGCAACGGCTTTATATTCTCTGGCAAGACGCCCACAGGAGATCGCCGATGACGCTGCCCTATGCCCCGGTCCACAAACCTCAAGCACAATCGGACTGGTGGAAGGGAGCGGTGATCTATCAGGTCTATCCGCGCTCGTTTCAGGATACGACCGGCGACGGCTATGGCGATCTTGCCGGGGTGACGAAACGCCTGCCCTATATCGCCTCGCTCGGTGTCGACGGCATCTGGCTCTCGCCCTTCTTCACCTCGCCCATGGCCGATATGGGGTATGACGTTTCCGATTATTGCAATGTCGATCCGATGTTCGGCACGCTTGCCGATTTCGACGCGCTGATGGCAGAGGCGCACCGGCTGGGGCTGAAGGTCATCATCGACCAGGTCATCTCGCATACGTCGGACCAGCATCCCTGGTTCGTGGACAGCCGGGCGAGCCGCACCAACAGCAAGGCCGACTGGTATGTCTGGGCCAATCCCAAGCCGGATGGCACGGCACCCACCAACTGGCTTTCCGTGTTCGGCGGCCCGGCCTGGGAATGGGACGGCGTGCGCAAGCAATATTACATGCACAGCTTCCTCGCCTCGCAGCCGGATTTGAACTTCCACAATCGCGAGGTTCAGGATGCGCTTCTGGAAACCGTGCGTTTCTGGCTGGATCGCGGCGTGGATGGTTTCCGGCTCGATACCGTCAACCATTATTTCCATGACAAGCTTTTGCGCGACAACCCGCCGCTTTTCGACGAGGAAAGTTTCGGTCTCGACGCCTCCGACGTCAATCCCTATGGCATGCAGGACCATCTCTACGACAAGACGCGGCCGGAAAACGTGGCCTTCCTGAAGCGTTTTCGCGCGCTGCTTGACGACTATGAGGGCCGCGCCACGGTGGGCGAGGTGGGAGACGGGGCGCGGTCGCTGAAGACGGTGGCGGCCTATACGTCCGGCAATGACAAGCTCAACATGTGCTACACTTTCGACTTGCTGGGGTCGGATTTCAGCGCGAAGCATCTGCGCGCCTCGGTCGAGACCTTCGGCAAGGTGGTGACGGATGGCTGGGTGTGCTGGGCCTTTTCCAACCACGATGTGGTTCGCCATCTCAGCCGTTTTTCCGAAAGTGCGGAGGAGCAGGTGCGGGTGGCGAAGCTTGCCATCTGCGTTCTCGCCAGCCTGCGCGGTTCCATATGCCTCTATCAGGGCGAGGAACTGGGTCTGACCGAGGCGGAACTCGCCTTCGAGGACCTGCGCGATCCCTACGGCATCCGCTTCTGGCCCGCCTTCAAGGGGCGTGACGGATGCCGCACGCCGATGGTGTGGGAAACCGGCAAGCCGAATGCCGGTTTTTCCAACGCTGAAAAGCCCTGGCTGCCGGTGCCCTATGTCCATGCCATGCAGGCTGTGGATTCGCAGGAGCGCAAGCCGGACTCGGTTCTGAACCATTACCGCGCCGTCTTGTCATTCCGAAAAGGTCACGGCGCGCTGCGCGATGGCGATATGCATTTTATCAAGACCAATCTCGATGTGCTGGCCTTCACGCGCCAGAAGGGGGATGAAAAGCTGCTCTTCGTTTTCAACCTCACCCGTGAGGCGGTGGAATTCCCGATACCGAAGGCCATGCGGGTCACGGATATACTGCCGATGCCGGGTTTCGCACCGTTATTCGATGCGGGTATCGTGAAGCTCGAGGGGCTGGATGTGTTTTGCGGGGTCGTTGCATGAGCGGGCAATTTGCCATCGAGACGGCTGACGAAGCATCGCTCGATGAGTGGTCGCTTCTGCGGCACCGTTTGTGGCCGGATGCTTCACCCGCCGAACACCGGGCGGAGTTGCAGGACGTCTCCGACAATGAGGTTGGATTTATTGCCTATGATCCGGCGGGCATGGCCATCGGTTTTGCCGAAGCCAGCCTGCGGCAGGATTATGTCAACGGATGCGACACCTCGCCCGTGGCGTTTCTCGAAGGCGTTTATGTGGAGGAGGCGTTTCGCAAACAGGGCGTTGCGGCTGCATTGATTGCCGAAGTAACCCGTTGGGCGACGAGCAAGGGTGTGAGCGAACTTGCTTCCGATGCCGATATTTCCAATGTCGATTCACATCGCATGCATGCGGCGCTGGGATTTGAGGAAACGCAGCGGGTGGTTTATTTTCGCAAGTCTCTGCCTTTGGGTTCATGACCTCTCGACACTGTTAGGCCAGCGGATGATGTCAGTCTTCGCGGCCGCCTTTCGCCGATCAGATGCGGCGCCATGATTGCGTGTTGGGCGTTGAATAGTACTATTTAAGTATTGATGAATTTTATAATATCTTAAATTTTAATTATTTCATGATTAAAACTTATGTTTAATCATATTAATGACGATTAAACAGTATTTTTTTCAAATTTACTTCTCTTTTGGCGAGCTTTGAGCAAGCTTCCAGTATTAATCATTGAAACCTACAGATTTTCGGTCTCCACCCATAAAGTGAAGCAGGGATTGTCATGTCCGTTTCAATCAAGAATTTCAGTCAGCCCAATACGGCGAATTCCACATCGTCAAGCGCCAAAGCTAAGGCTGCCCTTCCATCCATCCGAGAGGTCTTCCTTTCCGGACAATCGGCAGCCCGCGCATCAACACCGAAACCAGCCCCCAAAACCTCGTCAGCCGATTATATCGCATCGCCCGCCTTCATGCGGAATCTGAGGGCCAAGCTTTCCCTGGCGGGGGACGATCCGGCGCAATATCTGCGCGCCCGGTCGATGATGAGTGCTCTCGAGCGTGGGGCCTTGCAGGTTTCGAACCCCACCCAGGGCAAAACGATCAATGCGTGGGATCCGAACCAGAAAAAAGCCAAGCCGACGACAGCCACTGACATTGCCAAGACCAACTGGGTGGATTTCCTCAACACGCAGCTGAAGCGCAGCGAAGACGGCGAGCTTTCCAGGGATGGAAGCGGCAGCTATGTCGACAAGGCGACGGGAAAACACGCCTATTTTGGCCGGGTCGCGGGCAAATATTATTACGTCACCTGGCCTTCGGAGACGAAAGCATGAGGCCGCTCTCGCGGCCTCAAAACGCGGATTGAGCGTTTTCCACTGCCTCCGGTCGGCAAGCCACGGTCAGATCAGCGCAAACCGGTCCACATCCACCATACCCATATCGGAAATCTTCAGATGCGGGATGACGGGCAGGGGCAGGAAGGCGACCTGCAGGAAGGGTTCTTCCAGCGTCGTGCCGAGCGCATAGGCTGCTTTTCTGAGCGTGTGCAGCGTATCGCGAACGGTCTCATAGGGTTCGAGGCTCATCAGTCCCGCGACGGGCAAAGCGATCTCGCCCGTCACCCTGCCGTCTTCCACCACCACGAAGCCGCCCTTGATTTCGCCGAGCCGGTTGGCGGCCAGCGCCATGTCGTCCTCGCTCACGCCGACAACGCAGATATTGTGGCTGTCATGGCCGACGGTGGAGGCGATGGCGCCCTTTTTCAGGCCGAAGCCCTGAACGAAACCGTTGGCATGGTTGCCGTTCTTGCCGTGGCGTTCGATGACGGCGACCTTGATGATGTCGTTCGCAAGATCGACGGTGGTCTGGTTGCCATCCGTCGGCAGCCTGTAGCGGCGGTGCTCGGTAATGATCTTGCCGGGAAGCACGCCCATGACAGGGCTTTCGCCCTCCGTGACCGGCACGCCGAAATGGGAAGCGAGCACGGGTCTTGCCTTGACGCTGTCGAGGCCGACGGGTGCGACCGGTTTGCGCGTGGCAAAAAGGGCGTCATCGACGATCCTGCCGCCGGAAAGCACCATGCTGGCCTTGCAGTTCTGCAGGCTGTCGACGATCACAAGATCGGCCCGCCAGCCCGGTGCGACAAGGCCGCGGTCGCGCAGGCCGAAGGCTTTTGCGGCGGAAATGGAGGCGGCGCGGTAGATGGCGAGCGGTTCCACGCCGCTGGCGATCGCGGTACGGATCATATAGTCGAGATGGCCCTGTTCGGCGATGTCGAGCGGGTTGCGGTCATCCGTGCAGAGGGCCAGATAGGGCGACAGGCGCTCGGTGATGATCGGCATCAGGGCGTGCAGGTCCTTCGAGACCGAGCCTTCGCGCACCAGAATATGCATGCCCTTGCGGATTTTCTCCAGCGCCTCAGTCGCGCTCGTGCATTCATGTTCGGTGCGGATGCCGGCAGCGAGATAGCCGTTCAGTGCCGTGCCGGAGAGAAGCGGTGCATGCCCGTCGATATGCTGGCCCTGAAAGGCCTCGAGCTTCGCCATGCACACCGGATCCTTGTGGATGACGCCCGGAAAATTCATGAATTCGGCAAGCCCGATGACCTTTGGATGATCGCGAAACGGCAGCAGCTTTTCGATGGGCAGATCGGCGCCGGCGGTTTCCAGATGGGTGGCGGGCACGCAGGAGGAGAGCTGCACCCGGATGTCCATGATGGTTTCCATGGCGCTGTCGAGGAAGAACCGAAGCCCCTCAACGCCCAGAACATTGGCGATCTCATGCGGGTCGCAAATGGCGGTGGTAACGCCATAGGGCAAAACGCAGCGGTCGAATTCGTGCGGTGTCACCAGCGACGATTCGATATGGAGATGCGTATCGATGAAACCCGGAACGACGATCTTTCCGGAAATGTCGATTTCCTGTCGCCCCTTGTAGTTCTCGCAGGTGCCGACGATGGTGTCGCCACAGATGGCGATATCCGAAGCGACGAGTTCTCCGGTGACGAGGTCGAAGAAGCGCCCGCCCTTGAGAACCATATCCGCCGGTTCACGGCCCGTACCCTGATCGATGCGCGTTTCAAGTCTGGAATTCATGCGGGTCTCTTCGGCTCCTGATTTACGTCGTATGCGAGAATTTTTACTATTTACATTCTATGGTTGTTTCTTGGTCTATTCGGATTGATTCTTTGAGTTTTAAATATATCCAGAGTAAAAAATTTTCATATTTGTGTTATCTAATCTTTCGAGGTGCAAGTTTAGGCAGCGTTGGGAAGACTTGACTTCACCTTTATAGTTTAGCCGGTTACGTGCCGACATTTTTACGAATTACGGTTTCAGGTTATCATTCCCGGGAAGGAAAATAAAAGCATCTGATGCTCAAACGAATTTCCACCCAGCAACTGACGATTGGCATGTTTATCGAAGCGATCGAAGGAACGCTTTCGAACCAGGGATTTTTAAAACGGCACCGCTTTCTTTTGCGGCACGAGGAATTAATGCGTCAATTGAAATCAAGCGGCGCCGAAAGCATCGTCATCAACACGGCCAAGGGATACGATACCGAAGGCAGCGCGCGTTCCGCGGCGGTTTCGCCGCAACCGGGCAATTGCCCGGAAACCGTCGCCGCCGTCACCCATGCCGTACGCTCGGCCGCCGATACGATTGCCGAGACCTTTGCCTCCGCAGAAGTCGGCGGCATTGTTTCGCTGAAGGGCATGGCTGCGGCGGCGGGCAAGATTTCCGATGCCGTGCAGTCGAACCCGGCGATTTTCATCGGGGTTACCCGCCTGAAATCGAAAGACGAAACGACCTTCGTGCACTCGGTCTCCGTCAGCGGGCTGATGATCCTCTTCGGCAATTATCTCGGGCTCGACAGGGGAACGGTCAATCTGCTCGGCATCAGCGGGTTGCTGCATGATATCGGCAAGGTGGAAATCCCCTCATCGATCCTCAACAAGGCGGAAGGGTTGAGCGCCAGCGAGCGGGAAATCATCAATCTCCATCCCGCATTCGGCCGGGATATATTGTCGCGCAACGCGCAGATGCCGGAGATGGTGCTCGATGTCTGCTTCAATCACCATGAGCGGATGGATGGCGGCGGTTATCCGAGCGGTCGTGCGGGCAGCCAGATCAGCCTCTATGCGCGTATCGCGGCGATTTGCGACGTCTATGACGCCATCACCTCGGTCAGGCCCTACAAGAAGCCGTGGACGGCGAATGACGCGCTGACCTGGATGCTGCGGCGGGAAGGGCATTTCGACATGCAGTTGCTGAAGAAATTCGCGCTGTGTATTTCCGCCTCGCTGCCGAGGGGTTAGTTGCCGAAGATGATCGCCATGTTCAGGCTGTCGATGTAACGCCCGTCGACCAGAACGGTGTCACGGCCCCGGCCTTCATGCACAAAACCGATCTTTTCATAAAGCGCGATTGCTCTCGTATTGTCCGCATGCACGCTCAGCTCCACGCGGTGCAGCCCGCATTGACGCGCGGCATCGAGCGTCTGCCGCATCAGCCGTCCGCCCAGCCCCTTGTCGCGATAGGCGGGCAGGATGCCCATGCCGAGCGTGCCGCGATGGGCATGGGTGGGTCTGCTCTCGCGGCGAATATCGCACCAGCCGACCACCTTGCCATCCGCAATCGCCACGAATTGCGGATGGTTGTTTTCGATCATGTCGAGAACGAAGGCGCGGACCGAATCGAGCGGCGGCGCCTCCAGGAAGCTCAGATATTTCCGCTCGCGCGACACCGCATCGAGAGCACGGTGAAAGCTCTCAACGTGCTCCGCCCGGATGGGTTCGATGCTGATGGCGTCGGCAGCAGCCATCATGCCGCCTTCGTCTTCGCCTTGCGGGTCAGATGCACCACGACGTTTTCGATCATGCGCATGCCGGCGTCCTGGCCGAGCGTCATGATCGATTCCGGGTGGAACTGAACGGCGGCCACCGGTTCCTTGGCATGTTCGATGCCCATGATCGTGCCGTCCTCGCTTTCCGCGGTGATGATGAAATCACGCGGAAGGGTGGAGGGGTCGGCGAAGATCGAGTGGTAACGGCCGACGGTTACTTCCTTGCCAAGACCGGAGAAGACGAGACCCGGTTCCAGCACGCGGATGCGCGATGGCTTGCCGTGCATCGGCACCGCGAGCTGGCGAAGTTCGCCGCCATAGGCTTCCGCCAGTGCCTGAAGGCCGAGGCAGACGCCGAAGATCGGCAATTCGCGGGCGCGGGCGGCCTTGATCGTCGCCTTGCAGTCGAAATCCGTCGGGCTGCCCGGTCCGGGGGAGAGCACGACGAGATCGGGCTGGAAGCGATCGAACACCTCTGCCGCAACCGGCGTTCTGACGGTGGAGACGGTCGCGCCCGTCTGGCGGAAATAATTCGCCAGTGTGTGCACGAAGCTGTCTTCATGGTCGACGAGCAGGATCTTCACACCGGTGCCCACCTTGGCGGCGTCGCGCTTGGTGGAAGCGGCGTTGGTGCCTTTGGCATCGCGAATGGCGGCGATCATGGCGGAGGCCTTCAGTTCGGTTTCGGCTTCTTCTTCCTGCGGATTGGAATCGTTGAGCAGCGTCGCACCCGCACGCACCTCGGCAATGCCGTCCTTGATGCGGATGGTGCGCAGCGTGAGCCCCGTATTCATGTCACCGTTGAAACCGACCATGCCGATCGCGCCGCCATACCAGGCGCGCGGGCTCTTTTCATGGCCCTCGATGAAGCGCATGGCCCAGAGTTTCGGCGCACCGGTGACGGTGACGGCCCAGGCGTGGCTGAGGAAGCCGTCAAAGGCGTCCATGTCATCGCGCAGGCGGCCTTCGATGTGGTCCACCGTGTGGATGAGGCGCGAATACATCTCGATCTGGCGGCGGCCGATGACCTTTACCGAACCCGGTTCGCAGACGCGGCTCTTGTCGTTGCGGTCCACATCCGAACACATGGTGAGTTCGGATTCGTCCTTCTTCGAATTGAGCAGTTTCAGAATCTGCTCGCTATCGGCAATCGGATCGTCGCCGCGCTTGATAGTGCCGGAAATCGGGCAGGTCTCGATGCGGCGGCCGGAGACGCGCACGAACATTTCCGGCGAAGCGCCGACCAGATATTCCTGATGGCCGAGATTGATGAAGAAGGAATAGGGCGAGGGATTGATCGCCTTCAGGCGGCGCGAAATCGCCGACGGATTGCTTTCACAACGCTCCATGAATTTCTGGCCGGGAACGACCTCGAACAGATCGCCGCGGCGGAAGCTTTCCTTGGCCTTCACCACCAGTTCGGAATATTCACCGGGACGGTGATCGCCCTTCGGCGGAATCGTGTCCGTGGTCTTGAAGGGATCGGGCGCAATGTCGGAGGACTTGCCGTCTGTCGTCACGCCGCCCTTTTCGAAATCGTAACGGTCGATCCAGGCCTTGGCGGAATAGTGGTCAACGACGAGGATTTCGTCCGGCAGAAACAGCACCATGTCGCGCTGGTCTTCCGGGCGCGCCAGCGACAGCTTGATCGCATCGAACTGGAAGGCGAGATCGTAACCGAAGGCGCCGAACAGGCCGATGGCCGAATCCGCATTCGAATAGAAAAGGTCGACGATGGCGCGCAACGCCGTGAAGACGGTCGGGATTTTCGAGCGTTCTTCCTCGGTGAAAACGCGGTCCGGCTCGTTGACGGTGAGATCGAGACGGCGCGTGGTGGAAGCGCCAAGCGTGAGATCGGGCGTCGCCTTCAGCTTTTCGGTGATGAAGGAAAGCAGCACTTCGCCGCGACCATTATAGGCCTCGATCCACATCTTGCGGCCGAAACAGGAAATGCCGAGCGGCGGATCGACGATGGCTGTATCCCAACGGGTGTAACGGCCCGGATATTCATAGTTGGACGAAAAAACCGCGCCGCGATGGGAATCGAGCTTTTCGATATAATTATCGATGGCGCTGGCGTAATCGGCGGGCCGACGCTTTCGGCTGACCTTGATGCCGCCTTTCGTCTCGTAGGTTTCCGCGCCGTCATCCTGAATGATCGTTACCATTTCTTTCGTACTCGTTTTTTCGCATGTCGTTATCGCAAAACCGTCAAGCACTTTTGCGCGCATGCTTTCTGTTGTTCAAGCCCGATGACAGGCGGCAAAATAACAAAAAAGCCGCCTGAAAATTCGGGCGGCTTGGACTTTGTCTGAAGACATGACTGGTCAAGGCCGCGAAAAGCTGCCCCACCACCAGTTAGCAATGTTCTTAGACACGATGTTCATGGGAAAATTGTTAGCGTGCACGATCCGCCTTGGCAAGCGGATTTCGGTGAGGGAATGAACCTTACGGGCCGTCGCGGCGTTGCACTCCTGCCGAAACGGTCAGGAGTGCCCCGAAAAATGCTTCATCGCCTGTGTCTTCTGGTAACCACCCTCGCATTGATTTCCGCCTCTGAACCGCCGGCGCAGGTGCCGGTGCCGCAACCGAAACCGGGTGAGGGGCAATCCGCCACCCCTGCGGAAAAGCCATCGGACGAGCCGCCGCAAAGCCCGGTGGAAGCGCCGAAACCAGCCCCGAAACCGCAGGTCCCGGAAGAGCAGAAACCGGATGACGGCAAGACGCCGGCAGACAAGGGGTCCGATGACAGCAGGAAAGGCGTCGAAGGCAAGGCGGGGGAGGGCAAAGAGGATGGTGAACAACGCAAGCCGGATGTTGACGCTGCAAAACCGGAAGAGAAGCCGCCCGAGCCGGTGAGGCCGGAAGACCCGGCCGCGCTTCAGGCATGCCTTGGCGCGTTGAAGGATATCGGCGCGGAATTCAAACAGCTCGAACCGATCCGCGATGCGGAGCAGGGCTGCGGCATCGAAGCGCCTGTCGAGCTTTCCGTGGTTCTGCCCGGCATCAAGCTGGAACCTTCGGGGACCATGCGCTGCGAAACCGCGCTCGCGCTTTCCCGCTGGACAAAGGAAATGATGCTGCCGGCTGCGGCTCTGGCTATGCCGGAGAAAAAGGTGACGGCCATCGCCAATGCCTCGACCTATATCTGCCGCAACCGCAACAGCGCGGAAAACGGCAAGATTTCCGAACATGCCAAGGGCAATGCCGTCGATATTTCCACGATCGCCTTCGATAAGGGCGAGCCGCTTGTGATGAAGCCGCGGGGTGAGGACGGAACGCCGGAAGGCGCTTTCCAGCGCACCATCACGGCCGCCGCCTGTCTGTTCTTCCGCACGGTTCTTTCGCCCGGCAGCGACGCCACCCATCAGGATCACCTGCATCTCGACGTGCTGGAGCGAAAAGGCGGTTATCTCTATTGCCGCTGATAAAAAAGGGGCGACCCGAAGGCCGCCCCGACTGGAGATGATGTTTCTGCCCGGTTTTAGAATTTCTGGGTCAGAGAGATTTTGAAGGTGCGTCCGGCTTCCGTATAGAAGTCCACCGGCTGGTTGACGGTGCTGACGGAATTCGGGTTCACGTCGCGAACGCCGACGGCATTCCAGTATTTCCTGTCGAACAGGTTGTAGATGCCGGCCTGGATGCGCAGGCCCTTGGTCTGTTCCGGTTCCCACCAGCCAGTCAGGTTGAAGACGCCATAGCCGGGGGCGTCGAAGGTGTTGGCCACCCTGTCGTCACGCATGCCGGAGGAGAAGACACCGGTAAATTCCGTGCCCCAGACGTCCTGCTCGTAGCCTATGCCGACGACGGACTTGAAGGGCGCGACCGTGCGAATGAATTCGTTGGTATCGGTGTCCTTGCCATAGGCGTAAGCAAGCGAAGCGTGGGCGAAGAAGCCGTTGGCGAGGTCCTTGCGGACCTTGGCTTCGACACCGGAGATTTCGACGTTGTTACGGTTGCGATAGGTGAAGAGCGATCCGTTGCCCCTGCCGCCGAAGCCGGGGAAGAGCGTTGTCGACGTCGTGTACTGCTCGATGAAGTTCTTGTACTTGTTGTGGAACAGCGTCAGGCTTCCCGTGAGGTCGCCGGAGGCGTAGTTCGCACCGATCTCGAAACCGTTGCTGGTCTCGGGATTGAGGGCGGAGTTGCCGACAACAGCGTAACCGGAGCTGACGTTGGAGAAGTTCAGATACAGTTCGTTGATCGTCGGGGCACGATAGGCCATCGACCATTGTGCGAAAAGCTGCAGTTCGGGCGTGACGTCATAGGTGGCAAGAAGCTTCGGCGAGAAGCGCGAGCCGCTATTGCCGCTCGGCAGGCCGAATGTTCGGTAGCCGCTGTTGCTGGAAACGGAGCCATCGGGATCGTAATCGTAGGAATCGAAGCGCAGGCCGGGGGTCAGGCGGAAGCCGTTGCCGAAGGCGATTTCGTCATCGAGATAAAGACCGAGGCTCTTGCCGCTCACGTCAGGCATGTCCGATTGCGACGACGAGGTCGATCCGGCCGTGTTGGCGAAAAGCTCCTGGCTGAAATCGGTCGTCATGGCGTTGCCGCCGAAACGGACCGTGTGCTGCACGCCGCCAAGCTCGAAGCCGGATTCAAGGCCGCCGACGATGCCGAATGCGCTGTTGCGCGTGCTGTCTTCGCGAATATAGAGCGAATTGTTGGTCAGGCGGTCACCGGCGCCGGATTCCTTGGAAAGACGCGTCCAGTAGAGCGAAAGATTGGCGGCGTCGATGAAGCCGTCGGTCGAGGGCGCTTCGTATTCGTAGTCGAGCGATACGCGATCACGCTCGGTATCCTCGTAGCCCCGGTAGTCGCCGATCCGGTAGGTCGAGCCCGAAACGCTGACGCCCTGCAGGGTCTTCATGTCGCTGCGGTTTCTCAGCGAATAACGCTCAGCCGTCAGCCCGATGCGGTGACCGCCCTCAAGATCCTGGCGGATCTTGAACATCAGGTTGCTTTCATAGGTGTCGGCGGGATTGGGCTTGGTGCGGCGCGTGCCGTAGACATCGGCCGTGCCCTTGTTGTCCGTCTCGTTGCCGCGCTTGTAGGAACCCTGGAACAGGACCGAGGTATTCTCGATCTTCTTGGCGAGGGCGAGCGATCCGCCCACACTTCTGTCTTCGCTGTCATAGGTGGTCTTGGCCACGCCGCCCCAGTCCCTGCCTTCGCCGATCAGGTCTTCCGGCTCGAGTGTGCGCAGCACCAGCGCGCCGCCGAGAGCACCGGAGCCGATACGGCTGGAATCTGCGCCGCGCACCACATCGACCGTCGAGAGCGAGGAAAAATCGAAGCTCGAATTCGTATTGCTCAATGTGGTGGTGGCCTGACCCTGCCGGGCAAAGTTTTCGAAGAAGGGAACGGGAATATTGTCGATCAAGGTGACGACGCGTGCGCCGCCGAGGCCGCGAATGAACAGGCCGCCGGGCCGGCCGGGCTTGGCATCGACGTAGTCGACGCCCGGCTCCGTGCTGTTGCCGAGGTCCTTGATGCTGCCGATGTCCTTCTTGCGGATGTCTTCCGCCGTGGTCTGGCTCGCCAGCGGCGTGTCGGCGGCGGCATTGGCGCTTTTGACGCGCTTGCCCTTGACGACGATCCTTTCAAGCGTGGTGGCGCCGTCCGCCTGCGACGCGGCATCCTGTGCCAGCGCGGGGCCGGCAAGCGGCAGAATAGAGATGGCAGTGCACAGAAGCAGCGCGGAATGCGTGCGCGAAATGGACATTAAGTACCCCCAGGTAGGCGCGCGAATGGGCCACGGCGTGCGAAAGCACGCCGCGCTTGCCGCCGCGGCTGAAACTGTTTTGATTGTTACGGGCGAGCCGATAAGCGAGGACTAAAAAACATGATGATAACTGTCAACATATTATATATGACTTTTTGCATCATGTTTTAAAGCATAACAGTATGTTGCAAAAATATGACGCTTATCCGCTCTCGAACCTGACTGGCGAATGGGGTGTGAAAACGCCACGGTACGGTCAAAGTCCCGACATTGCCGCTTGCTAGGATATTCGCAGCCAGTTTACATGGCGAAACAAACCATGCCCCAACAATAAACAGATTATTAATCGGATACGGAAATGAAGTCTCTTGAACTGCTCGTCGAGCGGATCATCCTCTCCAGCCGCTGGCTGCTCGTCGTTTTTTATCTCGGGCTCGTCGCGGCACTGGCGGTTTATGCGTTTTCCTTCGCGCTCAAGTTTCTGAAAGTTGCGAAGAACGTTTTCACCTACGACGAAGCGGACATGATCCTCGCCATGCTGGGTCTGATCGATGCGGCGCTGGTCGCCAGCCTGATCGTCATGGTGATGATTTCCGGTTACGAGAACTTCGTCAGCCGCTTCGACGATGCCGATGCCGAGGTTTCCTTTCTGGGCAAGCTCGATTCCGGCAGCCTGAAAATCAAGGTCGCGTCGTCGATCGTGGCGATCTCGTCGATCCACCTGCTGCAAATCTTCCTCAACGCCAGTCAATATTCGGACAGCAAGCTGATGTGGTTCACCATCATTCATCTGGCTTTTGTCGTCTCGGCGGTCATGCTCGGTTTCCTGGAAAAACTGATGGCCAAGCCGAAGGACAAATCCGAAAAGCCGGTGCTTTGATCAGGATGGTCCAGCCGATATGAAGGTCACAACCCCGTTCTGGCCATGCCGCATGTTTCTCGCTCCGGGCGCTGCGTCCCGGCGTGTCGAGGGTGCGTGAATGGTGAAGACGGAGCGTCAGGCCAGACTTTGCGACGATCTGTCGGCTGCTGCCGACAAATCGCAATGGCTGGAGGCGCTGCGGGAAGTGATGCGCGCCTTCGGTTACGCCTATGTGACCCTTTTGCGGTTGCCCGGCGGACAGAATGCCTATGCCTTGCCGACGGTTGTCGAAAGCAGCCTGCCCATCTGGGTCGTCAATGCGATGACCAGGGACGGCGCGCTTGGGGACTGTCCCGTCATCAAGCGCGGCGCGTCGTCGATGATGCCGCAATATTGGTCGCTGCAGGATCCGAATATTGCCTGCGGACCGCTGGTGGA
Source organism: Agrobacterium sp. T29 (assembly GCF_006970545.1). NCBI lineage: Bacteria > Pseudomonadati > Pseudomonadota > Alphaproteobacteria > Hyphomicrobiales > Rhizobiaceae > Agrobacterium > Agrobacterium sp. T29. The sequence continues at coordinate 1,996,606 of NZ_CP040640.1, read as the reverse complement.
TGCGGCGGCCTCGCTGAGCAGCATGGGCATTACATCCGGTCTGATGGTGCCGGTGCACGGGATGTACGGCAACCGGCATCTGATGAATTTCGCGGGCGATCGCGATATCCTGCCGCAAGCCGCGCTCAACGAGCTGGGCATGATCGTGCTGCATGCGCTGGAGGTTTATGACCGGCTTTGCCGCACCAGCTCAAAAGGTCCATCGCCTTTGACGAAGCGGGAACTAGACGTTGTGCGCTGGACGGCGCAGGGAAAGACCTCCGTGGAGATCGCCGAGCTTCTGTCCATCTCGGAACATACCGTCAATGCCTATATGAACAATGCTATCCGCAAGCTCGACTGCGTCAACCGCACCCAGCTCGTGGCCAAGACCATACGCCTTGGCCTGATAGACTGATCGATCCTGTCGTTCCCCGGGGCAGGCCTTGCCTTACCGGTCGAGAACCGAGCGAAGCTCGACGAGATTCGAGCGAACCCGCAAAACGTAAAATCCCATGGTGGCGAGGTGCGAGGGCATGATCCAGCCGCTTTCCTCACCATTGGAAATGATCGCCGGCTGAATGCGCAGGGCTGCGCGGGTCTGCAACAGCGTGTCGTTCCACAGGCTGGTCAGGTTACGCTCGCGGATGACCTGTGCGAAGTCCGATCCGGCGGCGGAAAGCACGCCGTAATAGCCGTAGAGCTGGCCATAGGCGAACCAGAAGCGGTCGTCGGCGCGCGTATCGAACCAGCCGCCATTATAGTTTTCCGAACGTTCGCGCAGAATTGCAGACGTGGAGCCGATATCGCCGGCGATACGGTCGATGAACTGGATGAGGTTGTCGGCGCGGGTATCGAAGACGGCCTTGCAGGCGGCAAGCTCGCCGTTGAAGGCCTGGAAGCTGCGGATGGCGGCGCGGTAATAGGCCGGCGTCGGGGTCTTCGGGCCGAAGGGATCGAGGCCGAAATACCAGGAATATTCGCTGAACTGCATGTTCCCGCGCGCTTCCTGGAGATTGTTGTTGATGCCGGAGGTTCCGCGCACGCGGCCGAGCGTATCCACCAGTTCCACCGAGGTGCGGCGCACGGCCTGGTTTACGCCGCGCTGGAAAGACGCCTTGTTGTCCAGAAACGGCGTGCTGTCCCAGTCCATGCCGAAAAGTCCGAGACGATAGAGCAGCATGGAGGAAATCCATGCGTTCTGGTTGACGTTGAAATCGGTGAGATCGGCGGCCGCGTCGACGATGGCCGAACGCTGGCAGACCGGCGCGGATGTGTTTGCCGCGGCGCCCGTCGCGCCACCCGCCGGGGCGGCAGCGGGCAATTCCTGCCCGGCAGGCACGGTGCGCTCTTCAAGCTTGTAGCGCGCGACGTAATCCGGGTCGAAATTCGTCCAGACCTGGGTTTGCCAGATGAAATATCCGTAAAAGCCGGCAAGAAGAATGACGATGAGGGCAATCGGGCCCTTGATGAGCCAGTTGCGGCCGCTGTACCAGCCATGGGCGGCCATGAAGGGCCACAGAAGCCAGGCGACGAGAAGACCGGCGGCCCTGCCGATGGCGCTGAAGGCTGCCTGAATCAAAGCGGTGATCCGGTCGATCATGTCGTCATAGTCTCCTCTGCCCGTGGGGCTGGACGCCGGAAGAAAAACACGCGGCCCACCCGCGCCCTTGGGCGCTTCGTATAAACCGCGGTCATTTACTGTCTTCCAGATATGTCCCGGTCAACCGGGATACAACATGATTGCGAAACTTTTCTCAACCTGCGGTCCGCGCCGGCCATTATGGCTTTCCACACCGATTGTGGAGCAACAGCCGCCGCGGAACCGAAGGGATATGCGCCTAGAGGCCGAGCTTGGCGATCTCGTCGTTCAGCCGGTCGCGTGCCTTTTTCGGCAGTTTGCCGTTCTTGACGGCGTCGAGATTGGCCGGCGCGGCATCGCCGACGACAACGAGCGCGATCATGCCCATGCCCAGATGCGGTGTGCATTTGACGACGTAGGCGCCTTCCTTCTCGACCGTCAACTTCACCGTCTCGTTCATCTTGCCCTTGAAGTCTGCGACACCCTCGGGGATCATGTCCTTCACGGCTGCCGCATCATGGCCCTTGTCGACCGGGACGAAGGTGATGACGTCGCCGACGGCGGCCTTGACGGTTGCGGGCTCGAAGACCATCGCCTGACCGTCGCTGCCCTTGTTGAGCATCTTCACTTCGATGTCGGCAGCAAGGGCGGGAAAGGCGAAAAGACCTGCGAGAATGGCGAGGCCGGCGAATTTGGCAGTTCTGTTCTGCATAGTTTTGCTCCTGAGAGAAAGCACATCCACGCGAATGTGTCGCCGTCGTCTTAGCCCAGGAGCGGGGGAGCCATCTTTGCGGAAAATCAAATGCGGCAACCGGACGCAGATGTTCACTCGCCCTTGAACGTCTCCACCCAGTGGCGGCGGCAGAAGGAAACATATTTCTCGTTGCCGCCGACATCGATCTGCGCGCCTTCCGTCACGACCTTTCCTTCATTGTCGAAGCGGGCCACCATCGTTGCCTTGCGGCCGCAATGGCAGATGGTGCGGATTTCGCGAAGCTCGTCGGCAATGGCGAGCAGTTCTTTCGAGGCGGGGAAAAGCTTTCCCTGAAAATCCGTGCGCAGGCCATAGGTCATGACCGGGATGTTCAGCCTGTCGACAATGTCGGCAAGCTGCCAGACATGGTGTTCGGAGAGAAAGTTGGCTTCATCGATGAAAACGCAGGCGACCGGCGCTTCGGCAGTGAGGGCCGATACCTCGGCGAACAGGTCGGTATTGTCATCGAAGGTCAGGGCGTCGGAGGAGAGGCCGATGCGCGAGGCGACACGGCCGACGCCGGCCCGGTCGTCAAAGGCAGCCGTGAAGATCAGTGTGCGCATGCCGCGCTCCTGATAATTGTAGGATGCCTGCAGCAGCATGGTCGATTTGCCGGCGTTCATCGTCGAATAATTGAAATAGAGTTTTGCCATTATCCACTCCCGGAGCGCCCTTGCGTCCTTCGGACGCTTCTTAACAATGCTCCAACCTGTTGAATCGGCACATCGCGACTCACAGAGCCGATTCTCGTTTATGCCGATGCTGCAGCCAGCGTCTTTTGACGGCGAAGAAGCGGATTGAAAAGTGCCGCAGCGGGAAAAACACAGATTTCCGCAACCGGACTGTTTGTCGCATTCGGGCGTTGAAAGCCGGCGATTTTCACGATTTTGTCGCAAACGGTGCGCCAAAGCACGCAAATGCGCGCGAGTTGATTGTGTCCGGCAGATATTGATAATGGCAAGGGAACGAAAAAACAGGGAGCAAGCCATATGTTTGCAAATAGAAGCCGCTGTCTGGCCTTGGCCGCAGCAATCTCCTCCATGACGTTCAGTGCGGCCGGTGCTGCGGAGCCGGCAAGCTGTGGCACAGTGCGCTTTTCCGATGTGGGCTGGACAGACATCACCGCCACGACGGCGACCGCCACCGTGCTTCTGAAAAGCCTTGGCTATGAAACCGACGTCAAGCTTCTCTCCGTACCCGTTACCTACACATCCCTGAAAAACAAGGACATCGACGTCTTCCTCGGCAACTGGATGCCGACCATGGAGGGCGATATCGCGCCCTATCGCGAAGACAAATCCGTGGAAACGCTGCGGGAAAACCTGACCGGCGCGAAATACACGCTGGCGACCAACGCCAAGGGCGCCGAACTCGGCATCAAGGATTTCAAGGACATCGCCGCCCACAGCGCCGATCTCGGCGGCAAGATCTATGGTATCGAGCCGGGCAATGACGGCAACCGCCTGATTCTCGACATGGTGGCCAAGGACAGTTTCGGTCTGAAGTCATTCGAGGTGGTCGAGTCGTCCGAACAGGGCATGCTCTCCCAGGTGGGGCGCGCCGAAAAATCCGGCGAGCCCATCGTCTTCCTCGGCTGGGAACCGCATCCCATGAATGCGAATTTCAAGCTGACCTATCTGACCGGCGGCGACGAGGTGTTCGGCCCCAATCTCGGTGGCGCGACGATCCATACCAATGTCCGCAAGGGTTACGTCGAGGAGTGCCCGAATGTCGGCGCCTTCCTCAAGAACCTGCAATTTTCCCTGCCCATGGAAAACGAGATCATGGGCAAGATCCTGAATGACGGCCTTGAGGGCGAGGCGGCTGCAACCGTCTGGCTGAAGGCCAATCCGACGGCGATCGAGCCCTGGCTCGCCAACGTCAAGACCAAGGACGGCAGCGCCGACGCCCTGCCTGCCGCCAAGAAGGCTCTCGGCCTCTAAGCCGCAAGACGATGCATGACTGCATCCGGCCTGCGCGGCAGGCCGGATCAGCGGGAAATAACGATGCCCATGCATGACCTTGCCTGTGAATTTTCAGACATTGAAGGTCATGCGCCAGCACCGCGTCCGGCAGTTCCGCTGCCGGCCGTCATTTCTGCATTGGAGCAATCCCGGTGAAACGGGATGACGATGCTCTATTTCTTTGTTGTCTGCGCAATTCCGGACGCAAAACCGCTCTGCACTTTTGCCGGAATTGTTTTAGTTCACGAAAGGTCTTTTCTTACCGTGGAATGGCTCAGCGCTCCTGAAAACCGCCTGCCCGTCGGCCGATATGCCAAGGAGGCCATTGACTGGCTGACCGGCAATCTCGCTTTTTTCTTCGATTGGCTTTCCTTCATTTTCCAAAGCGTCATCAACGCCCTGCTTTATGTGCTGCAGGCGCCGCATCCGCTCATCATCGTGGCGATCCTGACGGCGCTTTCCGCCTGGACGCGCCGCTCCGTCGGCATGCCGGTCTTCACGGCGCTCGGCCTGCTGCTCATCATCAATCTGGGCTACTGGAAGGCGACGACGGAAACGCTGGCGCTCGTCATCGCCGCCAGCGCCGTGTGCATGATCATCGGCATACCGCTCGGCATATTGGCGGCGCGGCGAAAATGGATCTATGCCGGCATGCGCCCGGTGCTGGACCTGATGCAGACCATCCCCACTTTCGTTTATCTCATCCCGGCGCTGGTGCTGTTCGGTCTCGGCATGGTTCCGGGGCTCATCGCCACCGTCATCTTCGCCATTCCGGCCCCGGTGCGGCTTACCCGCCTCGGCATCGTGTCGACGCCGCCGGCGCTGGTGGAGGCGGCCGTCGCCTTTGGCGCGACGCCGTCGCAAGTATTGCGCAAGGTGGAGCTTCCCTTCGCCGCGCCGCAGATCATGGCCGGCCTTACCCAGACGATCATGCTGTCGCTGTCGATGGTGGTCATTTCCGCCCTGGTGGGCGCCAACGGTCTGGGGGTGCCGGTGGTGCGCGCGCTCAATACCGTCAATATAGCCATGGGCTTCGAAGCGGGGCTGTGCATCGTCATACTGGCGATCGTTCTCGACCGGCTTTTTCGCCTTCCCGGCGCGGAGGATGATCTATGAGTGACGCCATCATCTTCGGAAATGTCGATATCGTTTTCGGCGACCGGCCCGATGCGGCGCTGCCGCTGATCGACAAGGGCAGCACGCGGGACGAGATCAATGCCGAAACCGGACTGGTTCTCGGTGTCGCCAATGCCTCGCTCTCGGTCAGCGAGGGCGAGATACTCGTGCTCATGGGGCTTTCCGGTTCGGGCAAGTCGACCCTGCTCAGGGCCGTCAACGGGCTTGCGCCTGTGGTGCGCGGCAATGTCGGCGTGAAGACCAAAACCGGCTATGTCGATCCCTATCGCTCGACGGCGAAAGCGCTGCGCGACCTGCGCATGCACACGGTCTCCATGGTCTTCCAGCAATTCGGCCTTCTGCCCTGGCGCAATGTGGCCGATAATGTCGGCTTCGGGCTTGAGCTTTCCGGTGTGCCGGAAGCCGAGCGCAAGCGCATGGTGGCCGAGCAGCTGGAGCTGGTCAATCTCTCCGCCTGGGCCGACCGCAAGGTGGGAGAACTTTCCGGCGGCATGCAGCAGCGTGTGGGGCTGGCGAGAGCCTTTGCCACCGGCGCGCCGATCCTGTTGATGGACGAGCCGTTCTCTGCGCTCGACCCTCTCATCAGAAGCCGCCTGCAGGACGAGCTTCTGGAGTTCCAGAGCCGGCTGAAGAAAACGATTCTCTTCGTCAGCCACGATCTGGACGAGGCCTTCCGCATCGGCAACCGTATCGCCATGATGGAAGGCGGGCGCATCATCCAGTGCGGAACGCCGCAGCAGATCGTCAAGCAGCCGGCCACGCCCTATGTCGCGGATTTCGTGCAGAACATGAACCCGATCTCCATGCTGACCGCCGCCGATGTGATGAAGCGTGGGGTGGACGAACGCAACGGGCAGATGACAGTCGCCGCCACCGCGCGCCCGTCATCGCCGCTGATCGATATTCTCGATGCGCTGTCAAAACATTCCGGCGCGATCGGCGTCGTCGACAACGGTGCGATCGTCGGCACGATTTCGGCCGATGAAGTCGTGGCGGGGCTGACGCGTCACCGCAAAAAATAGTGATTCGCCTGTCTGAAAAAGAAAGGGCCTTCCATGGAGGGCCCTTTTTCTGTTTCCAGATGATCTTCGCGGCGCAAGTTATACCTTCCCACGGTAGCAAAGAATATTTTTGATATCACAAGTTATGCATGAAAATAATTACTAATAAAAATCATATTGCAAACTTAGAGAAAATTGCGCAAAGTTAATCTAGATTCTTTAGCTCGCTGCTAAATTTAAGGTGGTAATAGATCGCAGCCTCAAAATCCGGCATTGGGTAACAAGATTTCGGCGCTCAACTTTTGATCGTTTATTGCTTATAAATACTGCCGCTAATACATATGTTTATCATCAAATTGACAAAAAACAGGCAAAAAGCTGATAATTTGGTCACAATATTTTAAGTAAATAACCGGTGAAGAATAGTCTTTGAAAGGGACACGATATAAGCAAGATTTAGGTATATACAACGTATCGACTGAATTATAAAAACACCTTTTGGAACACCTATAATAGCCACCATGACCGTCTTTTTCGACTGTCATCAGGAGACTTGAGCGTATGGATAACCAATCTCTGTCGGAACATAGCATCGCCGCTGCAGACTTGCTCTCAGCCATGGCGAATCCCAAGCGCCTGATGATCTTGTGCACGCTGGTGGATACGGAAGTGCCGGTCGGTGTTCTCGCTTCACAGGTTGGTCTCAGCCAGTCCGCTCTCTCGCAGCATCTTTCGAAATTGCGTGCCCAGCGGCTGGTGAAGACACGACGGGATGCGCAGACCATCTATTATTCCAGCAATTCCGAATCCGTGAAAAAAATCCTCGCATCCCTCGAGGAAATTTACTGCCAGGCGCAGAAGAGCAGCAAGACCGCTGCATGAGCCCACGGCCCTGTTAAGGCCCGGCAGCATCACTAGATTGAAACCGGCGCGCGACGCCGGTTTTTCTTTTCATTGGCCTTCGCTGCGGGCGCATCCGGCACAGGAATCGGGGGCTGCGTATTGGAGCGCTTTTCAGACCGGCGCAGCAAGCTGTATCTGCTGCTTGAGACGGCTTGCCGCAGCCGCATATCCGCCGTCGGCACCATCCACGAAATGCATATGGTCTCGCGAAAGCGGAGACGGAACGATACAGGTCATCAATGCGGCATCCTGTTCGTGCAGGCCGTAATAACAGCTTCCCGAGAGGCGGCCCTGTTCCAGCCGCGCGCGGATTTTTTCGAGCCGTGCGGCGTCGATATCCACCGTCATCTTCAGGCCGTCGTCGAATTTCCTGAAATCGGTGTTGCTCGCGACCGAACGCCGGTAGCGTATCGCATTGAACGGTCCGAACGAGAGCCCCGTCACGCTCAAGAGATTGACGAGCAGGGACTCGCCGAGAACGCGAAACGAGCGGCGCGTCTTGCCCCAGACATCGCGATAGGCAGCGCCGGCACGGGCTTCGAGGCCGAGACCCTCGCGCACGAAACCGAGTTTCGGCCCATCCTCCGGCACGGGGTGGCCGTGTCTTGCGTCCTGTTCGGCCAGATCGACAAGATCGACGACCAGTTGGCGAAATGCCGGCATGTCCCGCGACGGCCCCGGCACGGCGATGATCGACACCACCTTGCCATGGGTGGCAGGAATGGGGTTCCAGCGGCATGAAAGGCCGGTGAGATCGGGGCGTTCGCCCTTTTCGGCTGCCGGCAGGGCATATTGCCCCTCCTTCATTCGCGCTTCCGCCCAACTGTTGCCGCCGCCCGAAAACATGGCGTAGGAAACGTCCTCGCTCGCCTGAAAGCGCGCGACACGAATGTCGAAGCCATTTTCACGAATATCCTCGACGGGAACCAGCGCCACGCGCATGGCAAGATCGAGATCGTCTTTCACCCAGCGCTGTACATTCGAAAGCGCGGTGCGTGCGACAGACAGCCCGTGCGGCGGCACCGCGACGGCAGCGCCATCGCCGCCGAAAACGAAGGGCAGGTCGTGACGGCCGAGACTGTTCGATACGCCCGATATGACCGCCGCACCCGCCATGTTGACGGCCTTGTAGCGGCCGGTGCCGATTGCCGAGGTCGAATCGATGATATCGGCGATGGCCAGCCCCCATCCCGGCGGCAGGGCGCGATAAAGCGCCGGGTCGGCCACGTCTTCAAAATGCCGGAAGACGGGCAGGCCCGTCAGAAATTCTTCATCTGCTGCGATCATGGCGTATTATCCTCCAGCGGCGGCCAAACGCCAAGCGTTTACGGAAGGTCGATGCGTCCATTCACACGGCGCAATCGTAGCCGATCCGGCGAATGATTTACCGCTAATAGAGCTAATCCAGCAAAGTGACTTGCATAAATCATCAAACCTTCCGTATGAGTTGAGTGGAAGGCTCGGAATTCAAAAATGGAACGAGTTTTCGCCGGGAGGCGTCCGATAGTTTCATTCGGTCGGCGCCCCATGGCGCTCACCGGGTCCCGCGACCCCCTTTAAGGAGACACCAGGATGAAACTGAAGACATTGACCAGCGTGACGCTTGCAGCGTCCTTCGCATTCGCACCCCTTGCTCATGCCGAAATCGTCATCGGCCTGATTGCGCCGCTCACCGGTCCTGTCGCCGCCTATGGCGACCAGGTGAAGAACGGCGCCCAGACGGCAGTCAATGAAATCAACAAGAAGGGCGGCATCCTCGGCGAACAGGTCGTGCTGAAGCTTGCCGATGACGGCGGTGAGCCGAAGCAGGGCGTTTCCGCAGCCAACCAGCTGGTTGCCGAAGGCATCCACTTCGTCGTCGGTCCGGTGACGTCCGGCGTCGCCATTCCGGCATCGGATGTCTTTGCCGAAAACGGCGTGCTGATGGTGACGCCAACGGCGACCGCGCCGGGCCTGACCAACCGTGGCCTTGCCAACGTTTTCCGCACCTGCGGTCGTGACGACCAGCAGGCCGAGGTTGCGGCGAAATATGTTCTCGCCAACCTCAAGGACAAGAAGATCGCCATCATTCACGACAAGGGCGCTTACGGCAAAGGTCTGGCGGACGCCTTCAAGACCACGCTGAATGCCGGCGGCGTGACCGAAGTTCTCTACGATGCGCTGACGCCCGGCGAAAAGGATCTCGGTGCGCTGACGGCCCGTCTGAAGTCCGACAATGCCGACATCGTCTATTTCGGCGGTTACCATCCGGAAGCGGGTCTTCTGGTGCGCCAGCTGAAGGATATCGGCTCCAAGGCTGCCGTCATCGGCGGTGACGGCCTATCGAACAGCGAGTTCTGGAACATCGGTTCGCAGGCTGGCGAAGGCACGATCTTCACCAATGCCTCGGATGCGCTGAAGAACGACGATTCCAAGGCCGCTGCCGAAGCGCTGAAGGCCGCCAACATTCCGGCGGAAGCCTTCACGCTCAATGCTTACGCTGCCGTCGAAGTGCTGAAGGCAGGCATCGAGAAGGCCGGAAGCGCCAAGGATTCCGAAGCCGTCGCCACGGCCCTGAAAAGCGGTGACGCTTTCCCGACCGCAATCGGCAAGGTGACCTACGGCGAAAACGGCGACCTGACCTCGCAGGCCTTCTCGCTGTTCAAGTGGCAGGACGGCAAGATCGTCGCAGCCGAATAAGCTGATCCTACCGGCCGCACCCTGTGCGGCCGGTATCGTTTTACGGACGGAAAAGGGGTTGGGGCAGTATGGGCGATGCCGGGAAACAGACTGTTGGAGACATCGGCTTCGGGCGGATATTCCCGATCGTCAGAATTTTCGACGAGGCCAAGGCGCGGGAGTTCTATGTCGATTTTCTCGGTTTCGAGATCGACTGGGAACACCGCTTCGGCGATAATTTCCCGCTTTACATGCAGGTTTCACGGGCCGGAATGGGGCTTCACCTCAGCGGCCATCACGGCGATGCGACGCCGGGCTCCAACATCTTCGCCACCATGCACGGCGTTCACGCCTATCAACAGGAACTGGCGGCGAAAGATTATCGCTTCATGAAGCCGGGCGTCGAAGAACTGCCATGGGGCGATGTGATGGAAGTGACCGATCCGTTCGGCAACCGCATTCGTTTCAGCGAGCAGAAAAGCGAAGAGTGATGTTTTGGGCCTGAGCGCAAGGCCCTTGACCTTGTTCTCCGTTTGAACGATAGAACGCGCCAATAGCGAACCGCGCGCACGGAGACCCCGTGCGCGCGGTTCGTGCGTTTTGGCAATCGGTCATGCAATTCGTTCGCATCCGCACGGGGGCAAAAATGAACAGTGAAGGCAATACGCTGGTCCGGAAGCTCGCATTCTGGAGCATTCCGCTTTCTTTCGGCGTGCTGGGCCTCAAGCTCGTGGCCTGGTGGGTCACGGGCTCGGTCGCGCTTTTATCGGACGGTCTGGAATCGACCGTCAATGTGGTCGCGGCCTTCATCGCCTATTTCGTCATTCGTTACGCGCAGAAGCCCGCCGATGACGACCACCAGTTCGGCCACCACAAGGCGGAATATATTTCCGCCGTCGTGGAAGGCGTGCTGATCGTCGTTGCCGCGCTGCTGATCGTCCAGGAGGCCTGGGGCGGTCTTTTCAACCCGAGGCTGCCGGAAGCGCCGGCCCTTGGTCTTGCCATCAATGCGGCGGCGGGCGTCATCAACGCCATATGGGCGACGATCCTGATCCGTGTGGGCAAAAGACACGCCTCACCGGCACTGGCCGCGGACGGCCATCACATCATGTCCGATGTCGTGACCTCGGCAGGCGTTCTCGTCGGCCTTATTCTGGCGCTGCTGACGGGTTATGCCATTCTCGATCCGCTGCTCGCCATCCTGGTGGCCATCAACATCCTGTTCCAGGGATCCAAGGTCATTCTGCATTCGCTTGGCGGGCTGATGGACCGGGCCGTGGAGCCGGAAGAGGACGAGGCGATCAAGAAGGCCATCGCCGAACATTCCGGCGGCGTCATTGGCGTACACGATCTGAGGACACGCCGGGCCGGCTCGGCCGCCTTCATCGATTTTCACGTCGTGGTCCCTGCTGTCATGACGGTGCGCGAGGCGCATGATATTTGCGACCGCCTTGAAGATGCCATAAGGGACGTCATACCGGGCGCCAGCCTTGCCATTCACGTCGAGCCGGAAGGCGAAAAGGCGCATGGCGTCAAAGTGATTGTTTGAAAAACAGGAGTTTTCCATGTCCGTGACGGATGTTTCCGGCCTGTCGCAGCTGGGCACGAAGGTCGATACGCCAGAGAGCCCGGAAAAGGCCGTTCTCGAAAAGGTGCCGAACGGCAATGCCGGCACCGATTACGTGGTGCGCTTCACCGCACCCGAATTCACCTCGCTTTGCCCGATGACCGGCCAGCCGGATTTCGCCCATATCGTCATCGACTATATCGCCGGCGACTTTCTGGTGGAATCCAAGTCGCTGAAGCTGTTCCTGCAATCCTTCCGCAACCACGGTGCATTCCACGAGGATTGCTCGGTCTATATCGCCAGGCGGCTGGTGGAGCTGCTGCAGCCGAAATGGCTGCGCATCGGCGCTTACTGGTATCCGCGCGGCGGCATTCCGATCGACGTCTTCTGGCAGACCGGACCGGTGCCCGAAGGCGTATGGCTGCCGGATCAGGGGGTTCCCACCTATCGCGGTCGCGGCTGATCCGGCTTTTACGAGACTAAAGGTTCAGGCGAACGAACCGTCGTCGCCTGAATCGAAATCCGCATCGTCGGCGCTGTCGTCATCGGCCTGCTGGATATCGTCGTCGTCGTTGTTCTGGGGGCTGGCGTTGTCGCCGTAATAATTATTGATGACGGTTTCCTCGACAGGCGCGTTACCGGCAGCATTGCCGCCGCCGAAGGGCGAGCCAAGGCCGAGCGACGACATGTGGCTGCCGAAAATGCCGCTCAGCGAATTGGCGAGCAACATACCGCCGGCGACACCCGCGGCCGTTCCGAGCGCACCCTGCAGAAAACCACCGCCCGAAGAACGCCCGAATGCGGCGGACTGCTGGCTCCAGGGGCCGCCGGGTTGCTGGCCGGCTGGCGATCCCCAGGGACCGGCCGTCTGGCCAGCGGTATCGTTTCGCCATGAGGTTTGCGGGGCAGCCGGGGAGGGGGCAGGCGTGGGTGCCGGCGGCTGCGGCTGGCCGGTTCCGAAGATGGAACTCAGAAAGCCGCCCTGCGCTGCGGCCTGCGGGGCGCTGTTGCCGCTTTCCAGCGCGTGGATACGGTCTTCGAGCTGCTTGATATGGGCTGCCGCCGCCTCCAGACCCTTTTCCTGAACGATGACCGCCTGGGCAAGATAATAGGGGGCTGCGGGCTGATCGCGCACGGCGTCTGCGATCAGTGTTTCAGCGTCGCGGTCACGCGGGGTGGCGGATGCGGTTCTGGTCCTGTCGAACAGGGCCTTGAGAAGCTGGCTTTCTTCCGGTGACATATGATGCCTCCTTACCGTGAAGCGAAAATCCACGATAAGGAGGTAGGCCTCAATTCCGGCTTTTCAAAGCAGCCCGAATTTTAAATTTCGGTAATGATCGTCAACCGCCGAAGGCGAGCGAGAGACCCGCAATCGCCGTCAACGCGCCAACCGTGCGGCTGGCTGCCGAACCGAAACGGGCAATGCCGAGGCCGAGCGCAATTCCGGCCGCATGCAGGATGGCGGTGGCGATCATGAAGCCGATGCCGAATTGAAGCGCGCCGGCGCTGCCGAGTTCACCGCCATGGGCGTGGCCGTGGAAAAGCGCGAAAGCACCGACCACGGCAGCAGCGGCTGCCGTGGGAAGCCTTGCCGCCATGGCAACGAGCAGGCCGAGACCGATGACGGATGCGAGAATGGCCGGTTCGACGAAGGGAAGCCCGATGCCGTAGACCGCCATCAGGAAGCCGGCGGCCATGGTGCCGACGAAGGCGGAAGGCACGATCCACAGCGCCTTGCGGTCGCCCTGCGCCACGGCGATCTGCGAGGCCCAGATGCCGACGGCCACCATCGCCAGAATGTGATCCGCACCAAAGAACGGGTGGGAGACACCGGCCATGAAGGAGCCGTGTTCTTCCGGGTTCAGGTGGGCGAAAGCGGGCAGGGCGGTAACGCCCAGTGCGGCGGCAGTGAGGCTTAGTCTTTTCAGCATGGTTCCCTCTTGAAATTATGGCCGTCCGCAACGGAATCTTGGGGCTTCCCGCGGCAGGCGGCGCTGCAATGAGGCGTCAACGATATCGCGAAGGCCGACAGGCTGTCCATGCGTCATCTGCCGGGGGTGCAGTTTATTGTTGGCGGGCAAACCTTGCCTTTTTCTCTCATTGCCTTACGTAACAAGTCGCACTATGTCCGAAGGGCATGCACGAATTTTGCTGGAGAGAGCCGTTGATGAACGAAGACGAAGACGACAAGAGCAAGGAACTGCCGATCGGCAAGGAAACGGAAGCGAATCTTTTCAAGTCGCGTTCGATCTTCATCTATGGTGGCATCACGCAGGAACTGGCGCAGAAGGTCTGCACGCAGCTCGTGGCTCTCGCCGCCGCCAGCGACGACGACATTCGCGTTTACGTCAATTCGCCGGGCGGCCACGTCGAATCGGGTGATTCCATCCACGACATGATCAAGTTCATCAAGCCGAAGGTCTATATCATCGGCACGGGCTGGGTCGCTTCCGCCGGCGCGCTGATTTACGTTTCGGTGCCGAAAGAACGTCGCCTCTGCCTGCCGAACACCCGCTTCCTGCTGCACCAACCCTCCGGCGGTACGCGCGGCATGGCATCCGACATCGAAATCCAGGCCCGCGAAATCATCAAGATGAACCAGCGCCTGATCAAGATCTTCTCCAAGGCCACCGGCCAGAGCGAAGAAAAGATCGCCAAGGATATCGATCGCGATTACTGGCTCGGTGCGGAAGAGGCCAAGGATTACGGCCTCGTCGGCAAGATCGTCGAGAGCCAGTCGGAACTCTGAGGTTTCGATTTTTCAGTTGAGAAAGCCCGTATCGGTGAAAACCGGTGCGGGCTTTTTCCTTTCAGGCCGGCGTTATTTCATCATGTCGCAGGCCTTCATCATGTCGGCCTTTTTCATCTTGTCCATTTCCATGCCGGCCTTGTGCATGCAATCCTTCTTGCTGGCTTTCTTGCCGGCCATGGACATGCCGTCCTTTTTCATCGTCTCCGTCTTCATGGTGTCGTTATGCATGGTATCCTTCTTCATCGTATCGGTTTTCATGCTTTCGGCATGGGCGATGCCTGCGAAGGAAAGAGCGGACAGAAAGGAAGCGGCGGCGATGGCGGTGAAAATGCGGGTCATGAAGGGTCTCCTCTGGATGTCGTTGAATGTCCGCCGGCATCGTGCCGGGGCTCACGATTGTCCATTCGTCCGGGAAAGGCCGGCCGTTACATCTTCACGCGCTTGTGACGACAAGTTCGGGCGAGATTTTTTTAAAGCCACTATGTAACAATATCCTGCCGATTGCGAATAACCCGATAGTGACGATGACAGGCAGCCCTTCGGAAGAAACACTGAAAATGCTGATGCTGCGTTCCCTCGATGGGGACGAAGGCGCCTACAGGCATTTGCTTCATGCCCTGAGACGGCTGCTGATCGCCTATTACGGCCGGCGCATGGCTGCTGCCGCCAGAGGCGATGTCGAAGATCTTGTGCAGGAAACCCTGTTGTCGCTTCACGCCAAGCGGGAGACCTATGACCGTGCGCGACCCTTTACGGCCTGGTTCTTTTCGATAGCGCGCTACAAGCTCATCGATCACTATCGGGGCCGGGGTGCGCGCCTGCTGGCGGAAGTGGAACTCGATGAAACGCTGGAGGCGGAACCGTCCGTCGACGCGGTCACGGCCCGCATGGATGTGGAGCGGCTGCTTGATGAGTTGCCGGAACGGCAACGGGATCTCATTCGAAGGGTGAAGCTCGAAGGTCACTCAATTGCCGAAGCGGCGCAAAAATCCGGCCAGACCGAGCTTGCGGCGAGGGTCGGTATTCACAGAACGCTGAAAGTCCTGGCGGCAAAGTTGCGGGGGGACACGTGAGGAAGACGGAAGACATCATCGACCAACTGGCGGGCGATCTGAAACCCGTACCGGCTTTCGCGCTGGAGCGGAGGCTGGCGTTCGTGGCCTTGCCCGCGCTCGGCGTTTCGCTGCTGCTGATGGTCGTCATTCTGGGGCTTCGCAGCGATATGAATGACGCCATGACCGAACCGGGTTTCTGGGTTAAATCCGCCTATAATGCCCTGCTGGCCGTGGCCGCATTTTTCGCCGTCATGCGTCTTGCGCGGCCGGAGGGCGACAGGGGTGGCCTGTTTGCGTGGCTTGCATTGATTTTTGTGGCCATGGCGGTCATCGCGCTCGTCCAGCTTGGATTTGCCGTGCCCGGCACCTACAGGACCCTCATTCTCGGTTCGTCGGCGCTGCATTGCCCGTTTTTGATCGTTGCTTTCGCACTACCGCTGTTTATCGCAAATTTCGCGGCTCTCAAGCGTTCGGCTCCCGCTGATCCCACGCTTGCGGGTTTTGCCGCGGGCATTGCCGCGGGTGCGGCCGGGGCGTGGGTCTATTCGTGGTTCTGCACCGAAAACGGCATGGCTTTCGTGTTGATCTGGTATTCGCTGGGCATCTTGTTGACCGGCATCATCGGCGCTTTTGCCGGTTCACGTCTGCTCCGCTGGTGAAGGCAAGATTGCCGATGCCGGCCCGGACATGGTCCAGAACCGGCATTCTGCTTCATGCGGATTTCATTGACCCAGATTGGCGGGAATTGCGAATGCCGCAAACTGGGTGAACTGCTTGCCGGTGTTGAAATTGTCATCGGCGGCGATGACGAAGAGTTGCTTGCCATCCACCACCGGGCCGAAAGCGAAGCTTTCGATATTGTCGATATCGAGGCCGAAATCGCCTTCGTTGATTTCGAACCAGGCCGATTTGGATACGGCGGCCACGGATGCCGGATCGATCTTGTCCTTGCCGAGAATATTGTCGGCGCGGGACATGTCGGCGATGAAGAAGCGGATGTGATTGCCGACGCCGGAGGCGAAATTGCGCTCGACAGCGACGAAACGGCCATCCGGCAGGGCCGCGATGGCGGAAAGGCCGTTGTCGTTATATTTCGGCTCGGCGGCGGTCGGGGTCTTCGAGATAGGCTCGGTGACATAGACATGCTCGGCGACCGGTTTCAGCGTCGCCGTGTCGATGACGAGGATGCGGGCCGGGCTGCCCGCCTGCGGCGTCGCCTTGGGGCCGTCCTGGGTGAGCGCATTTTCGGTGGCGGCGATCAGCCGGCCGGGCATCAGCGTCAGGCCTTCGAAAGCGAGGTTGTTCTGAACGCCCCTGGTCTTGGCGTCATCGACGAGATAGGCGTTTGGCAGTTCCAGCCGCTTCACATTGCTGCCGTCGAGGTCCGACACGTAAAGCGCCGGCTGGTTCTTCAGGTCGCGTTCGGAGGACCAGTAGAGCTTGCCGCCCTTGCGGTCGAGCGCGATGCCTTCCGCATCGATGCCCTTCGGCGCAAAAGCAGCGCCGGTCTCGTCCTTCAATTCGCGCGTGGCGGCGATGTTGAGCGTGGCGGCGCCTTCCGTCACGGCCAGCTCCAGCTCGTAATAACGGGCCGGCCCTTTTTCCACGCGGTCATCGGAAATTGCGAGATAACGCCCGGTTTCGCTGTCAAAGGCGAGATCGGAAATGCCGCCGAAGGTGACGCCATCGATGGAGAGGCCCGATGGGACGACGATCTGGCCGAGAAAGGCCGGCGGCGGCGGGGTCTGGGCCGCGGCGGGCAAAGCCGCAAAACAGCAGGCGACGGTGGTGACGATGCGGAGCATGGCAAGGGTCCCTCTTGTGGCGGATGACCGGTTGTGATGCAGGGAGGATTAGCGCCGTGCCGCTAAACTTTGATGACGTTTTCCATGCCGCCGTACCTGAAGTCTAGCGGCTCATCTTGCCAAGCGGCGTCTTTTTTGATCCTGAATATAATCACGCTTCATCCAAAGCGTGTCGCCATCCCCGGATTCGCGCGTCACGCTTCAGTTTTGTTTCTGCCTGTCGCCAATGCGGACCGCTGCGGTTGTTTGCGACAGACAGCAGGCCGCAGAGTGCTTCATGCTGAAAGATTTTTCCGTCCAGAGCTTGTTCATGGGCTGCCTCACCGCCTTTGTCGGTTTCGCCAGCTCCTTCGCCGTCGTGCTGCAGGGCCTGAAAGCTGTCGGTGCGACGGATTTCGAGGCGGCGTCGGGGCTGATGGCGCTTTCGGTGGCGATGGGGCTTTGCGCCATTATTCTCTCCGCCGCCACCCGGCTTCCTATCAGCATCGCCTGGTCGACACCGGGTGCGGCGCTGCTTGCAACCACCGGCGTCATTGAGGGCGGCTTTCCGGCGGCCGTCGGCGGGTTCATCATCTGCGCCATCCTGATCATCATCGCGGGCCTGTTCCGGCCGCTTGGAAAGGCGGTCGCCTCCATTCCAGCGCCGCTTGCCAATGCCATGCTCTCCGGCGTCATCATCGGCCTGTGTTTTGCGCCCATCAAAGCGATCGGCTTCAACCCGGCGCTCGGACTACCCATCATCCTCGCCTGGATCGTGGTGGGAGCCTTCAAACGGCTGTTCGCCGTGCCCGCCGCCCTTGCCGCCTTCGTGCTGGTGATGATTTTCGGCGTCGAAATTCCGGCGGGTGCACTTGATAGCGTGGCGCAATCGCTGACGCCGCCAATGGAGTGGGTAACGCCCGTCTTCAGTCTCCACGCGGTTGTTTCCATCGCGCTGCCGCTCTTCATCGTCACCATGGCCTCGCAGAATATTCCCGGTATCGCGGTGCTGAAG
Source organism: Agrobacterium sp. T29 (assembly GCF_006970545.1). Taxonomy (NCBI): domain Bacteria; kingdom Pseudomonadati; phylum Pseudomonadota; class Alphaproteobacteria; order Hyphomicrobiales; family Rhizobiaceae; genus Agrobacterium; species Agrobacterium sp. T29. Next base: position 1,978,455 of record NZ_CP040640.1, on the reverse strand, counting down.
GTCAATCATTACGATCCGCAGCCCGGACCGCTTTTCGCCTCGACCGGCTTTTTCTCGCTGCTTTCCGCACCCTTTGGCGGCCATGCCGTCAATCTCGCGGCGATTACGGCGGCGATGTGCGCGGGCGAGGACGCTCATCCTGATCCAAAGCGACGTTACTGGGCGGCGATCATCGGCGGTGTCGGTTATATTGTTTTCGGCCTGCTGGCGGGCGTGGTCACCGCCTTCGTGGCGCTGGCGCCGCCCATTCTCATTCAGGCGGTGGCGGGGCTGGCACTGGTTGGCGCCTTTTCCGGCTCCGCTGTCGCAGCGTTCAAGGAGCCGGAAACCCGCGAGGCGGCGGCCATCACCTTTCTCATCACGGCCTCCGGCCTTTCCTTCGGCGGCATTTCCGGGGCCTTCTGGGGCCTGATCGGCGGCGGGCTAATGATGGCGTTGCAGCGGGTGGTGAAGCGTGGTTAGATAGTGGAAATGGTATAGTTTTTATATTATATTCTCATGGTATTCGAATTTGATCCGATAAAGAGCGCTGGCAATAAAGACAAACACGGCATCGATTTTGTCGATGCACAGGCGTTGTGGCACGATAAATACGGTTTGACGGTTACAGCGCATAATATTGGAGAAGAGCGGTTTGCCCTCATCGCACTTCTCGGGGAGAAGTTGTGGTTGGCTGTCCATACAGTGCGGGGTGGCCGTATTCGCATCATTTCCGTGCGACGTGTCCGAGAATTAGAGAGGTATCATTATGAAGACAATAAGCGCAGAAGAATTCGACAGGATGGCCGATGATGGCGAAGACATCAGCGAATATCTCGACTGGTCGACGGCGCGCCATCTGAACATCGAACCCAAGCGCGTGAACATCGATTTTCCGACGTGGGTCGTCAACGATCTCGACAACGAAGCACGTCGTCTCGGTGTGACCCGGCAATCGCTTGTCAAATTGTGGATCGCTGAAAGGCTGGAGACTGGCCGTCAAGCAAAATAAGCCTGCGCATCACAAGATCACTTGTCAGACCGCCAGCCGCTGTTTATACACATCGCCATGAGCAACAGCATCGCAACCATTTTCGGCATGAGCGCGCAGATTTCTGCGAAGGCCTCGCCGTGCGGTGCACTCTCGCTTCTTAGCCTCGACCTTACACGCGGTTGCCGGGTCCAGTGAGGAGCGCCCGGCGGCCGAAAGCCCGCTGGTGCAAACGCTCCTCATCTCGAAATCTCATTTTATACTGGATTTAGGCCCTCAAGGGCCGCGCATCCGCCGATGGCGAAAGACGCCCGCGGACTGCGCAAGGAGGAAGCGAAATGGACGGCAAGATCACCAATATTTCCAAGGGGATGGCTGACGCGAGCGTGAAGTATCGCCCTTACCCGACCATCAATATCCCCGACCGCACATGGCCGGGCAAGACCATCGACAAGGCGCCGATCTGGTGTTCGGTGGACCTGCGCGACGGCAACCAGTCGCTGGTCAACCCTATGGGTCACGACCGCAAGGCCCGCATGTTCAAGCTGCTGCTCGAAATGGGTTTCAAGGAAATCGAGATCGGTTTTCCTTCCGCCTCGCAGACGGATTTCGATTTCGCCCGCTGGTGCGTGGAAGAGGGCAATGTGCCTGACGATGTCTCCCTGCAGGTGCTGGTGCAGTGCCGCCCGGAGCTGATCACCCGCACGTTTGAAGCGCTGGAAGGCGCCAACAAGCCGATCATCCACTTCTACAATTCCACCTCGGAATTGCAGCGCCGTGTGGTGTTCGGCAAGGATGTGCACGGCATCAAGCAGATCGCCGTCGATGCGGCCAAGATGATCACCGACATGGCGGCCAAGGCCGGCGGCGGTTACCGTTTCGAATATTCGCCTGAGAGCTTTACCGGCACCGAGCTGGAAGTGGCGCTGGAAATCTGCAACGCCGTGGTCGAGGTGGTGAAGCCGACGGCCGACAACAAGCTGATCCTGAACCTGCCTTCGACGGTGGAAATGGCGACGCCGAACATTTATGCCGACCAGATCGAATGGATGTGCCGCAATATCGACAATCGCGAAAACGTCATCATCTCGCTGCATCCGCATAATGACCGCGGCACGGGCATTGCCGCGACCGAGCTGGGCCTGATGGCGGGTGCTGACCGCGTGGAAGGCACGCTGTTCGGCAATGGCGAACGCACGGGTAACGTCGACGTCGTGACGCTGGCGCTGAACATGTATACGCAGGGCGTGGACCCGCAACTGGATTGCCGCGATATCGAGCGCATCAAGGATGTCTACGAATATTCCAACGAGATGACGATCCCCGAGCGCCACCCTTATGTCGGCGAGCTGGTTTACACCGCCTTTTCCGGCTCGCATCAGGATGCGATCAACAAGGGCATGAAGGCGATCAAGGTCGCCAACCATCCCGTCTGGGAAGTGCCCTATCTGCCGATCGATCCGAAGGATGTCGGCCGCTCCTATGAGGCGATCATCCGCATCAACTCGCAATCCGGCAAGGGCGGCATCGCCTATATTCTGCAGCAGGACTACGGCATCAACCTGCCGCGCAACCTGCAGGTGGAGTTCCGCGAGGATATCCAGCGCATCACCGATGAAGAGGGCGTCGAGCTGCCGGCCAAGCGCATCTACGAGCGCTTTATCGAGCGTTACGTGACGCAGCCGAATGCGCGCATCAAGTTCGTCGATCACCACACCTATCCGGCCGGCGATTTCAAGGGCGTGCGTATCGTCGCTGCCGAGATCACCGATAATGGCGAGGTGAAGCGTATCGAGGGCAAGGGAACCGGCCCGATCGACGGGTTCATCAACGCGCTGTCGGTCTATCTCGGCGTCGATCTGTCGGTGAATGACTATTCCGAGCATTCGCTGCAGCATGGCTCGAACGCTTCGGCCATTGCCTATGTCGAGATGGAGCATCCGGGCGGCAAGCTGTTCGGGGCAGGCGTCAATACGAATATCGTAGCGGCGTCGCTGGAGGCGATTGTTTCGGCGGCCAATCGGGTGCTGGAAGAGCGGGCGAAGTAAGTTTGCCTTGAGGGTGGGGCTTTACCCCCCTCTGCCCTGCCGGGCATCTCCCCCTCAAGGGGGGAGATCGACTCGTGGATAGGTCTCGCCTATCACGACGTTTGCGAATGAAGTGGTGGTAGCGCTTCCTGCTGATCTCCCCCCTTGAGGGGGAGATGCCCGGCAGGGCAGAGGGGGGGTGAACTCCACCCACCGACACCACCGCCCCGGACTCTACTCCCCCAGCAGCGAAAACCCCAGCGGCCGCCCGTTTTCATAAAACACCCGCACATCCTCCAGCGCTACACCCGTCCCCGTCTCATTGAGGCTGTGGCGCTCACAGGCGACATTCCAGGTGCCGGGGCCACCGGAAATATGGAAGAGATTATAGGCCGCGCGTGGTTTTTCACCGCCCGGTCCCTGGCTGGCGGAGGAAATGCCGACGACCGGGATGTGGTCTTCCCCGTGGTGGGTGTTCAGCCAGTAGACCGTATTCAAATGGGTATGGCCATGCAGCACGAGTTCCGCGCCACCGACACCGAGAGCGGCGGCGAAACGGCGAACGCCGAACATGCGTTTGTGGGCGGCAGTGGCTCCCCGGATCGGCGGGTGATGTATCATCACCACGCGGAACAGCCCCTGTTCTCCGGCCTTTTTCAAAAGTTCCGCCGTAGCGCGCGCCTGCCGGTTGCCGAAATAGCCGGTGGCAGAGAAGGGTGGCGTCGCAATCGAGGTGGAGCAACCGATCAGTGCGACCGGGCCGCGCACGCGCATATAGGGAAAAATCTTGCGGTCGTCGTCCCATTCCGGCGGGTCGCCATCGCCGCGCACGTAAGGATACCAGGCCTGCATGGCCTTGTCGTGCGCGCCGGAAACATAGGCGTCGTGATTGCCGGGAACGACGGAGGTTTTTTCGGGATCGCCCACTTCCTCCAGCCAGTCAGCAGCGGCGCGGATTTCAATGCCGGTCGCAAGATTGACGAGATCGCCGGTAATAGCCAGATGATCTGGTGACTTTGTCTCCAGATCGTCGAGCAGTTTTTCCAGCGTATCGGTGAAGAGATGCTTGCGGCGGTTGCGGTGCCAGTTGACAAAACCGGTGATACGCTTGGATGCAAGTTCCCGGAAAGTGAGTTTTGGCAGTGGCCCCAAATGGACGTCTGAAATATGCGCAAGTTTGAACATGGCGGCAGAGATAACCTATGATATGCCGCGCGTCCAATAAAAGCCGGCAGGCGGGGAGAAACCAGGGTGAATGACGAAACAACCGGGCGGCAGGCCCGTCCGTTCCATATGCGTGTCCTCATTCGCCTGCTGCATTTCGTTTTTCTGTTCACGCGCGGCGCAACTCTTGGTGTGCGTGCGGCCTGTTTCGATAAAAAAGGCAGGATTTTTCTGGTGCGGCACACCTATCTGCCGGGCTGGTATCTGCCGGGCGGCGGTGTGGAGCGTGGCGAGACCCTGCTGATGGCGCTGCACAAGGAAATCCGCGAGGAAGGCAATCTCGAAGCTGCCTCCAAACCGGAGCTGATCCATATCTATCTCAATCTGGAAGGCAGCAATCGCGATCATGTGGCGCTTTATCGGCTTGACGTCACCCAGAGCCGGCCGAAAAAGCCGGATCATGAAATTGCCGAAAGCGGCTTTTTCGACCTGTCGGAGCTGCCCGAAGGGGTGACGGCCGCAACCCGCCGCCGCCTTGCCGAGCTTGCCGGCGAAGCGGCGATCGCCGACCACTGGTAGCGGCGGCGGCTCTCCGTCAGGAGAGCGCCTCGCGGCCATGGGCCATGGTCAGGTCCAGTTCCGGGCCGACGGGCACGATGCCGGTCGGATTGATGGTGCGGTGGCTGCGGTAATAATGCTCCTTGATGTGGCGCATATCCACCGTCTCCGGCACGCCCGGCGTCTGGTAAAGATCGCGCAGGTAACCCGTCAGGTGCGGATAGTCGTGGATGCGGCGGATATTGCATTTGAAATGGCCGACATAAACCGGATCGAACCGCACCATCGTCGTGAACAGGCGCCAGTCCGCTTCCGTCTGTTCCGCGCCGAACAGGAAGCGCCGGTCCTTCAGGCGATCCTCCAGCATATCGAGCGTTTCGAACACCTTCACGGCATTCTGTTGATAAGCGTCCTGTGTGGTGGCGAAGCCGGCCTTGTAGACGCCGTTATTGACGGTGTCGTAGATCACGTCGTTCAGCGCATCGATCTCGGCACGCAGCGCTTCGGGATAATAATCGGCCTGCGAGCCGGTGAGATCGTTGAAGGCGGAATTGAACATGCGGATGATTTCCGCCGATTCATTGGAGACGATGGTGCCCCGTTTTTTGTCCCACAGGACGGGAACGGTGACTCGCCCCGAATATTTGGGGTCTGCTTTGGTGTAGACCTGCCAGAGCGTCGAGGAGCCGAAGAGGTGATCCTCGGTCGCGCCCGGCGTGCGCTCGCCCTCAGGCTTAAATTCCCAGCCGTTTTCCAGCATCAGCGGGTCGACGACGGAGACGGAAATCAGGTCCTCCAGCTTTTTCAGCTTGCGGAAAATCAGGGTGCGGTGCGCCCAGGGGCAGGCGAAGGAGACATAGAGGTGGTAACGGTCCTTCTCGGCCTCGAACCCGCCTTCTCCGGAAGGGCCGGGCGCGCCATCCGCTGTGATCCAGTTGCGGAATTGCGAGGCGCTGCGCTTGAAGTGCCCCTTGGTTTCCTTGGTGTCATACCAGACGTCTTTCCATACGCCTTCCACCAGCATGCCCATGACGATCTCCTTGATTGTTTCCTTTTGAGCGATCCTAACCGTTCTGCACTCTTCCGCGAACCCGCAAGGCGTTGAACAATGCGTTTCCGGTCCTGTGGGAACTGAATGGGATAGAGCAAAGATTTGTTCTGGACGGGTGGGAATTTTCCTGATAACTGCAATTTTCACAAATCTGAGGAAATTGCTGACTATGATCGAACCACGGATGCTCCGACGACGCTGACGCTCCTGAACGCCCTTACCGGCGCAGCCGTCACCTATTGTCGCATCCGCATTCTGGAAGTTTCGGTCTCTTCATGTCCAAGCACGATCTTGTCTACCTCACCGAGGACGCGTCGCACGGCGCCATCATCGACGTCATCAACGAAGAAGCGTTCGGTCCCGGCCGGCACACCCGTGCGGCAGCGCGCATCCGTGAGCAGGGGCCGCATGACCGGTCGCTGTCCTTCGTCTGCGCCGACGATGGCGAAACCATTGCTTCGGTGCGCATGACGCCGGTTCTGGCGGGCGGGGTGAAGGGCCATATGCTCGGGCCGCTTGCGGTTCGGCCCTCGCACAAGAACAAGGGCATCGGCCGGGAACTCGTCCGGATCGCCATTGCCGCCGCCCGGCGGAAGGGTTCGGAAGCGGTGATCCTGATCGGCGATCCGCCCTATTACATGCCGCTCGGTTTCGAGAAGGTCGCTTATGCGGCGCTCGATTTTCCCGGCCCGGTCGACCCGAACCGGGTGCTTGTCGTGCCGATTGGTGACGACGTGCACCAGCGGCTGAAGGGCAAGATCGGCTGGCGCAAATGCGAGGCCGTGATGCCGGCCGCCACGGCGGAAGATGAGGGTTTTGAGGAGCCGCTCAGGGTTTACGGCTGAGGGGGTATCCGAAGGGGCTTTGTGCTTTTTGGTGCAACATTAAACCCCGTCATTCCGGCCTTGAGCCGGAATCCAGCCAGCCCAAGTCTTTGGGCTGAAAGGACTCTTCCCACGGCGCAGACGCGCCGTGACTGGATGCCGGATCAAGTCCGGCATGACGGAGGGGGCGTTGCGCGCTATGGCAAACATCGAGACTGCCGTGCACGTCTTTTTGTGTGGTGAAATCTTCTTCCGGTAGCCTGTTTCGAAACAACGCGTCTCCCTCCACAGAATTCAATTCCGTTTCCTCCCCCTATGCGATAGCAAGTCAAAGTCGATTTCTGCAAAGGGGCGGGGCATGACGGCTATCACCATGAACGATGCGCTGGAGCGCGCGGGTGCAGGCGCTTATCAGCGGCGGCTGATGGGCATTTTCGGCCTCGTCTGGGCCGCGGATGCCATGCAGGTTCTGGCCGTTGGCTTCACCGCCGCCTCGATTGCAGCAACCTTCGGGCTGACGGTGCCGCAGGCGCTGCAGACCGGAACAGCGTTCTTTTTCGGCATGTTGCTCGGTGCTGCCGGTTTCGGGCGGCTGGCGGATCGTTACGGGCGTCGCCGTGTGCTGATCGTCACCGTGGCCTGCGATGCGCTGTTCGGCGTGCTTTCGGTGTTCGCGCCTGATTTCACTATTCTGCTCGTCCTGCGCTTTCTCACCGGTGCCGCCGTGGGCGGCACGCTGCCGGTGGATTATGCGATGATGGCCGAATTCCTGCCCGCCAAAAATCGCGGTCGCTGGTTGGTCTTTCTGGAAGGCTTCTGGGCTGTCGGAACGCTGATCGTGGCGCTGGCTGCCTGGGGCGCCAGCCTTGCCGGTGTCGCCGATGCCTGGCGTTATATTTTCGCCGTGACGGCATTTCCGGCGGTTCTTGGCCTTGGCCTGCGCTTTCTGGTGCCGGAATCGCCGCTTTACCTTTTGCGCAGCGGGCGGTTGGAGGAAGCCAAGGCCGTCGTCAACCGCATGCTGGTGACGAATGGTCGTGCGCCGCTCGATGCCGGGACCGGGCTTTTCCAACCTGAGGTGGGCAAGGGGCAGGGGATATTTTCGCCGGCGCTCCGGCAGCGCAGCATCATGATCCTCGCCATCTGGTTCCTTGTTTCCGTTTCCTATTACGGCGTCTTTACGTGGATGCCGGCGAAACTGGCCGGAGACGGGTTCGGTTTCGTGCGCGGTTATGGTTTTCTGGTGCTGGTTGCGCTGGCGCAGATCCCGGGTTATGCGCTTGCCGCCTATGGCGTCGAAAAATGGGGCCGCAAGCCGACGCTGATCGGTTTCTGCCTGCTCTCAGCGCTCGGTTGCCTGCTCTTCACGCTGGCTTCGGCGGGCGCGATGATCGCCGCCTCGCTTCTTATCATGAGCTTTGCGCTGCTCGGCACCTGGGGAGCGCTTTATGCCTATACGCCGGAACTTTACCCGACGGAATCGCGGGCGACCGGCATGGGCGCCGCAGGCGCCATGGCAAGGCTCGGCGGCCTGCTGGCGCCGTCTCTGCTCGGTTATGCCATAGCGCAGGGTTTTGGCGTTGCAATCGGCATTTTCGCCGGCCTGCTGGTGCTTGCCGCCATTGCAGCGACGATGATCAATGCGGAAACGCGGCAGGTGGCGCTAAGCTGACGCGTCGTTCCCGCGCAATGGCCTGTCCCGTTGAGGATCAGGCTAGGCTGTTTCGCCCCTTACAGCGCCGTGTAATTGACCGGCAGCCAATCGTAATTGCTGCTGTCGGTGCGCACATGGCCGATGCCGGGGAAGGCGATATGGGCGCCGGCCACCAGATATCTGCCTTCCACCGCCTGCCGGAATGCCAGATCGCGCGCGACGACGGCGGCCTTCTGGTCGACGTCGAATTCGATGGCTACGTCAGGTTCATCGAACTGGAGGATATCGCCATGGGTGATATCGCCCCAGAAGACGATTTTCTGGCCGTCGCTTTCGAGAACGACAGCGCTGTGGCCGGGCGTGTGGCCGGCGTAAAGGATAGAGCCGAGACCGGGAACCGGCGCGGCATTGTCGCCGAATGTCTCGAACTTGCCGGCATCGATATAGGGCTGGATGCTTTCCTTCGCTTCGGCATAACCCTTCTTCAGCGCTTCAGGGGCCGCCTTGGCCTTTGCCGCATCGAGCCAGAAAGCGGCTTCACGCTCGTTGACGTGCAGGGTCGCATTGGCAAAGACGCGTTTGCCATCGGCTGACAGCCCGCCGGAGTGGTCGGTATGGATATGGGTGAGGATAACGTCATCTATATCCGCGGTTTTATAACCGGAGGCCTCGATATTGGCGACGAGCCTGCCGAGGGATGGGCCGAGATAGGCGCCGGTGCCGGCGTCGATCAGCACCAGCCTGTCGCCGGTGTTGACGAGAAAGGCGTTGACCGAGGTAGGCGTCTCTTCCGGCAGGAAGGCATCCTGCAAGACCTTCGAGGCGTGTTCCGGCGTGGTGTTGGTGTAAATCTTGGCGAGCGGCAGCGCGATGACGCCGTCCGAAAGGGCGGTGACCTCCATCTTGCCGACCATCAGCCGATAAAAGCCGGGTGCCTGCGTGGCGGCCAAGGGCGCCTTGGCGAATGCGACGGTGGGGGCAACGAAAGGGGCGGCGAAGATGGCGCTGGCGGCGCCTTGGAGAAGTGAGCGACGGGACGGCATTGGGGGCTCCTGGGTTGAGGGAATGTCTTGAAACTTTCCGCACTCCAGCTAAGTGTAGGCAGGTCAGCAATCAAATCGATGTGACTTATGCAAACTATCGATCATTTCAATCTCCGTTCCTTCGACCTCAATCTTCTCATCGCTTTCGATGCGATGATGGAGGAGATGAACGTCACACGCGCCGCGCGGCGGCTGAAAATCCAGCAGCCGGCCATGAGCCATAATCTCTCCACCCTGCGGACGCTGTTTCAGGATGAGCTTTTCATCCGCGTGGGGCAGGAGATGAAGCCGACGGCGCGGGCGCTTAATCTGGCCGGACCGGTGCGGCAGGCGCTGAGGCAGGCGCAGGCGGCGGTTTTGACGGCGGATGTGTTCGATCCGGCCACCGAGCGCCGCACATTCCGGCTGGGCATGTCGAGCGAGGTGGAGCTGTTGCTTTTGCCGGATCTGACGGCGCGGTTGCGGGAGATTGCGCCCGGCATCCGAATCCTGGCCCGCAGCGGGCAGGAGCAGGAAATTACCGCGATGCTCGATACGGGCGTGATCGACATGGCTGTCGGATGCACCTATTCGAAGGAACAACGCCACCATTGCGAGCCGCTTTATTCCTCCAGCGTGCTCTGCTGTTTCAACCCGGCTCTCCTCGATCTGCCCAATCCCGTCGGACTGGACGCCTATATGGAGGCCAAACATGCGGTCATATCGCAGACGGACAGCCTGCATGGCTGTATCAAGGATGCGCTGGAACTGAGCGGTTTGGAAATCGACGTCGTCGCAGCTGCGCCGGATTTCCTCTCGGTGCTGGCGACGGCGCGATCCTCGGCAGTGCTGGCGACCGTATCTTCACGCATCGCGCTGCGTTATGCGCCAATGCTGGGGCTGGAAATAAGCCCGGTGCCGGTGACGCTGAGTTTCCCGCCCGTCGCCATGGTCTGGACCTTGCAGACGGACGCGGATGCCGGAGCCGTGTGGCTTCGCCAGCAAATCCGCGAGGCTATGGGCCGAACGGTCGACGGTGAGGTATCGGGGATCGCCGCCTAAAGCAGGTCTCCCAAAACTGTATAGTGGTTTTGGGAGACATGCATAAAAACAAAGAGATAAAGCGGGTCACATTTAATCTGCTTCCACAGTACACGAAAGTTGAAATCATCGACGGCGCTGGGTGTCGTTACCCCCCTCTGTCCTGCCGGACATCTCCCCCTCAAGGGGGGAGATTGTTCCGTGGCGATGTCTCGCACCTCTCGACGGTCGAGAATGAAGCGGCGCGAAAGCCTCTTGCCGATCTCCCCCCTTGAGGGGGAGATATCCGGCAGGATAGAGGGGGGTAACGACGTGCGCGATCGTCGACGATTTTCAACAGCCTGCTAGAAGCGTTTCTCGAGCCATGTGATCGTCTGGCCCGTGGAAAGCGGCGCAAGCGAACCTATCTTCGTGAAACCGTAGCGTTCGTAGGTTCTCAGGGCATCCGGGTTCATCGTGTCGATATAGGCACCCATGCAGCCGCGCTTTCTGGCTTCCTCCTCCGCCATGGCAAGCAGCTTCGGGCCTGTGCCCTGACCGCGCATGGCCTCCGGCACGAAAAGAAGCTGCACGTAAAGCCAGCCGCGAGCGGTATAGCCCACCAGACCGCCGGTGACGGTATTGTCGTCATCGCGAATGGTGATGTTGAGTTCGCGTTTGTCGCTTTCGCCGAAACGGGCGAGATTATAGGCTACCAGCGGATCGCGAATGGACTTTTCGACTTCCGCATCCGCGACGTCGCTCAAAACGAAATTCATGTTCATCTTCCCGGGCCGCCGGGCGGCAGCCGTTTCCCGTTTTCCGTTCCGAGACGTGAAGCGCCCTAAGCTCTTCGCTGGAAACTCAGTTACCGGCCCTCACGCCACCACAGCGCGGAGAAGGCGAGCAGCAGGGCGGCAAGCCCGGCAAAACCGGCAAAGAGCGGCAGGGTATTGACGCCTTTCAGCACCGTCTCGTCGGTCATGCGTATCAGCATGCGATCCTCATCGGCAACCCTGATATCTCCGCGCACGGGCAATATATCGGGCAGCGCGATACGGCTGGAATTGTCGGCGACACGGTGCACGCTGCCTTTGGTGGCATCGGCCAGCGGTTTCAGCGTTTCGGTGGTCGAGATCATCGCCTTGAATTCCGGCGCATCCACCGCGCCGACATGGACGAGGGTGGTGAAATCGCCGTTTTTGATTTCGAACAGCCCGGTTTCGTCCATGCGGCGCTCGATCCTGTAAAGACCGGGCTCCGTGCTGGTGAAGGCCATGTTCTCGGTTTTGCCGGAAGGGAAACGCACGCTGGCCTGACCGGGATCGTCGCCGATGGTCTGGCGGGTGATCTGCAGGGTGCGGCCGTTGGCGCGCGCCGTCAGCGCCTCTTCCTCAAGCTCGGGTTCCTTCATCAGCCAGTGGGCGATGCGGCGATAAAGCGCCACATGTGGGCCGCCGCCTTCGAAACCGCGCGCCCAGAGCCAGCCTTGATCCGACAGCAGCATGGCGACACGGCCTTCGCCCTGACGGTTGAGCACCAGAAGCGGGTCCTGCCCGTCGCCCAGCATCACGGTCTGGCCCTGCGGCGGGTCGACGCTGATGGTGCGGAACCAGCGGCCCCATTGCGGCGGCTCGTTGCCCGAACCTTCCAGCCCGCGGGTGACGGGGTGTTTCTTGCCCGCTTCCGAAAGGCGCGGGTAGAAAGCGGCCTGATGCACCTGACCGGTCGGCTGCGCCGGCAGCACGGAGGCGAGTGGCGTCATGGCGATCGAATCCTGACCGGCATGTTCCGGCCCGGCGGCGATCAAGAGCGCGCCGCCCTTTTCGACATATTGGGCGATGTAATCGTAATAGAGGATCGGCAGCACGCCGCGATGCTGATAGCGGTCGAAGATGATGAGGTCGAAATCCTCGATCTTTTCGACGAACAATTCTCGGGTCGGGAAGGCGATCAGCGAGAGTTCGTTGATCGGCGTGCCATCCTGTTTTTCCGGCGGGCGCAGAATGGTGAAATGTACCAGATCGACCGAGGCGTCGGATTTCAGGAGATTGCGCCACGCCCGTTCGCCGGCGTGCGGCTCGCCGGAGACGAGCAGCACGCGGAGATTCTGGCGTATGCCTTCGATCAGGTGAACGGCGCGGTTGTTCGCAGCCGTCACTTCGCCCGGAAGCTCGGCGACGGAAAATTCCATGACATTGTTGCCGCCGCGTGGAACCTTGAAGTTGAACGGCGTCGGCTGGCCGGGCGTGGCTTGAAGCGTGGCGATTTCTTCGCCATTCATCTTCACCGTCACTTCCGCCGAACCGCCACCGGCGGGGCGGCCGTCATCGAAGACGCGCAGTGTCAGCTGCTGTTCCTCATTGACGATGCCGAAGCGCGGGGCGCGGACAATCTCGATGCGGCGGTCGAACTCATCGGCCTTGCCGGTGATCAGCCCATGCACGGGGGCGCGGAAGCCCAGCGCCTGTTCGGCATTGGGCAGGGCATTGGGAATATCGTGAATCTGGCCGTCGCTGAGGAAAATAGCGCCGCCGACGCGGGACGGCGAGACATCCGAAACGGCGGAGGAAAGCGCCGAGAAAAGCTGCGTGGAGGGCGAATCGCTCTCGCCGTCGTCGCGGACTTCGACAATTCGCGGCTCGATGCGCGGGAAGCGGGAGAGCCGGTCTTTCAGCGCATTCAGCGCCGTGTCCGTCATCTGCGGCCGGTCCTGCACGTCCTGGCTCTGCGAACGGTCGACGATGACGGGGACGATGGTGGAGAGCGGCTCGCGCTCCTCCTGCGTCAGCAGCGGATTGGCGATGGCCGCAAGCAAAGCGGCAAGCGCCAGCCCGCGCAGCCATGCGCCGCGCACGCCGCGCCACAGGCCGATGAAGGAGAGGAGAAGGGCGGCGACGGCCAGAACGGCGATCACGATCCACGGCAGGAAGGGGGCGAAGGTCAATGTCATGTCACTGCCCCAACCGTTCGAGAAGTGCGGGAACGTGGACCTGATCGGCCTTGTAGTTGCCGGTCAGCATATACATCATGATGTTGACGCCGGAGCGGAAGGCATGCTCGCGCTGCATCTCATCCGGCGGCACCGTTGGCAGAACCGGCGCGCCCTGCGGATCGACGGCCCAGGCGCCGGCGAAATCATTGCCCGTTATCATGATCGGCGTCACGCCATCGCCGGAGGAGGAGAGGCCCGAGGTGGTCTTCGCCGCCCCCTGCCGTGATTCCACCCAGAGCGGCGAGCCGTTGTAACGGCCGGGAAAATTGGTGAGCAGGTAGAAGGACCGCGTCAGAACGTGGTCTTCCGGCACGGGCTCCAGCGGTGGGATATCGATATTGGCGAGGATCGCCTGCAGACGTTCGCCGTTAGGGCTGGTCGCACCGGTATCGAGCGAAGAGAACTGGTCGCGTGTGTCGAACAGCACGGTGCCGCCGGCGCGCATATAGGCGTCGATGCGCGAGATGGCGGCGCTTGAGGGCATGGGTGCCGTTGCGGAAACCGGCCAGTAGATGATGGGATAGAAGGACAATTCATCCTTGGAAATATCGAGGCCGACCGGCTGGCCGGGCTCCAGCGTCGTGCGCCAGGTCAGGAATTCGCTCAACCCCTGCAAACCCTGCTCGGAAATGCGGTCAACATCGTCTTCGCCGGTGCGGACATAGGCGAGATGCGTCGTGTCCAGTCGCTCGAAAATCTGCTCGTCGCCGGGTTTGGGATCGTCGGCGCGGGCGTCGGTTGGCGACATGGCGGCAAAGACGCCAAATGCCAGAAGCACTGTGGCGGCGGTTGCGCTGCGGGCTTTCGGCAGGCGTGCGAAGGCGCCGTTCATGAAGAGCACGATCAGGCTGTCGGCGATCAACATCAGGAAGGCGGCAATGAAGAGCGCCGGGCGCAGCGATTTCGCGGTTTCGCCGATCAGGGGTTCGCTGGTGGTGCTGACACCGGCGGCGGAGGTGTCGAGCGGGCGCAGCGTCGCGCCTGCCGGCAGGAGGTTGAGAGCCACGAAACCATCCTCTGTGCCATAGAGGCCGGGGGGATTGTCGAAACCGGTCCGGGGCGGCTGGCCGGCGCGCATTTCCAGCGGCCGGGCAGTGCCGATTTCGGCTGAGAGCGCGCCTTCCGCCGTCAGCAGCCGGAAGGGGGGCAGGGCAGCGGCCGGGGCGTTTGCGTTGGCGGAAGCGCCGCCCGCCTTCGACAATTGCACGATACGGCGCAGCATGTCGACGAAATGGCCCGAGATCGGCAGATCAGACCAGCTTGCCTCGGCGCTGACGTGGAAGAGCACGATGCGGCCCGCCTCGACAGTGCGGGTGGTGACGAGCGGCGTGCCATCGGCAAGGCTTGCCCAGGTGCGTTCGGCCAGATCCGGTGTCGGTTCGGCCAGAACCTGACGTTTGACGAGGACACCGTCGGCCTTCGGCATGCCGGCAAAGGCGCCGAAATTCGGGAAATCGGCAAGCGGCTGCGGCTCGGCCCAGGAGAGCGCGCCGCCAAGCGCGCGTTCGCCCTGTCTCAGCGTTACTGGTACCAGCGGGTCATCGGCGGGTGCTGCCGCAAGGCGCGGTCCGGCGAAACGGATGAGCGTGCCGCCGCCGGCGAGCCAGCGTTGCATCGGCTCATAGGTTTCCTGCGGCAGACGGCCGATATCGGCCATGACGATGACCGAGGGATTGGATTGCAGGATTTCCGGGATCGCCTGCGCCAGATCGGCCTGCCGCTGCGGGATGAGATCGGCGAAAGGCTGCAGCGCGCGGCTGATATAATAAAGCGGCTGCAGCAACGGCTGGAAATCATTGCCGGTTTCGCCGGCCAGCAACGCCACGCGGCGGCGACGGAAGCCGTCATCCAGAAGATGCACCGCACCCGCCGTCGATACGCCTTCGAGGGAGAGGCGGGCGAAATCGTTGCGCAGTTCGAAGGGCGCTTCCACCGTTGCCGTGGTTTCGGCCGCGCCGGGCGCGAAGTTTGCGACGCCGTTGGCGAGGATGCGGCCCTGGCTGTCCTGCGCATTGACGGTTATCCGGGTGGCTTCGGCGGTATCGAGCCGCGACAGTGTGACGCTCATGGCGTCGGCATTGTTGGTGGCGCCGGTAATGGCGGTGATTGCCTTGCCGTCGCCCTTCACGATGCGGAATTCGGCGGGGGAGAGGCTGGCAAGCGTTCTCATCGCGCTTTCATCCTGCGGGGTTTGAACGCCATCGGCAATATAGGCGATCGTGCCGGGGGCCGTGCCGTTCAGCGCCTCAGTGATGGCTTCCGCCGTGCGGATACGATCTGGAACGAGCGGCTTCGGCTTTGCTGCTGCGAGCTTTTCCAGTGCAACGGCTGTCGTTCCCGGTACGGCGTCATGTTCCGCATCGGCGGTGAAGCTGATGGAGACGGGGCGGTCGGCGCGCTCCGCATCGCCGATCAGGGCCTGAGCGGTCGCCACGCGCCTTTCCCAGTCGGGTGCGGAGGCCCAGCTATTATCGACCACCAGCACCAGCGGGCCGCTGCCGGCGATGCTGTTGTTGCGCGGGTTCACCACCGGATCGGCCAGCGCGAAAATTACGGAGGCGGCAAGCGCCATGCGCAGCAGGGTCAGCCACCACGGACTTTTCGAGGGCGTTTCCTCGCGTTTCAGCACCGTCGCCAATATCTTCAGCGGCGGAAACACTTCCGCCTTGGGGCGCGGCGGGGTGAGCCGCAGCAGCCACCAGATGGCGGGCAGCGCCAAGAGGCCGAAGAGGATATAGGGGCTGGTGAAGACGAAAGGCAATGCGCTCATCTGTGCCCACCGCCTTGCCCACCGCCCTGTGCTGGCGCGCCGGAAAGATACATGTGCATGGCGACGAGCGCCTCGGAAGCGAGATGATCGGTGCGGTGGAACACGAAGTTCCAGCCGAGACGGCGCAGCGACGAGGACAGCGCCTCACGCCTTGCGAGATAGGCGCGGGTGTAATCCTCGCGAATGGTTTCGGCACGGCCGGACACCAGTTTTTCGCCGGTTTCCGGATCGGTGAATTCGGTGCGGCCGGAATAGGGGAAGGTCTCTTCGGCCGGATCGGCGATTTCCACCACATGGCCGCGCAGGCCGCGCCGCGCCAGAGGCGAAATCCGCTCCATCACGGCTTTGGCATCATCGAGAAAATCGCCGATGAGGACGATGTCGCTCGCGCCGCGGATCATGCCCGTTTCCGGCATGCCCGTTGTCAGCGGTGCATGCATGATGGCGGCGGCCAGCCGTTCGGCGGCGTTTCTGGCCGAGACCGGCTCCATGATGCCGGGGCAGCCGATGCGCTCGCCCGAGCGCGCAAGGATTTCCGCCAGCGCCAGCATCAGTACCAGCGCCCGGCTTTCCTTGGAGACCGAGCCGAGGGTGGATTTGAACATCATCGACGGCGACATGTCGGCCCATAGCCAGATGGTGTGGGCTGCCTCCCATTCCCGGTCACGTACATAGGTATGGTCGTCGCGGGCCGAGCGCCGCCAGTCGATGCGCGACAGGCTTTCGCCTTCGGCATAGGGGCGGAACTGCCAGAAATTTTCGCCGATGCCGCGCTTGCGGCGGCCGTGCCAGCCGGCGGTGACGGTGTTGGCGATGCGCTTTGCCTCGACCATGCAGTCCGGCACCAGTGCGGCACGCTGGCGCGCGCGCGCCAGAACTTCGCTACCCGGCGTCTTGTCTACGATCTGGCCGATGGATGCCACATGCAGTCCTTTCGCGAACGTCGCTTCAGTTCTTCGCCTGCTCCACGAGGGCTGCGATGACATCGCGCACCGACATGCCTTCGGCGCGGGCCGCAAAGGTTAGCGCCATGCGGTGCTCCAGCACCGGTTCGGCCAGCGCATGGACATCGTCCAGCGACGGCGCGAGCCGGCCTTCGTAAAGCGCACGGGCGCGGGCCGTCAGCATCAGCGACTGGCCGGCGCGCGGACCCGGACCCCAGACAACGTGTTTGTCGGTCAATTTGTTGCCATGGCCGGGGCGGGCGGAGCGGATGAGCGAGAGGATCGCATCCACCACCTTGTCGCTGACCGGCATCTGGCGGATGAGGGACTGGATTTCCATCAGGCGCCCGGCATCGATCACGCCGCGCGCTTCACCCGAGGCGGTGCCCGTCGTGTCGAGCAGGATCTGGCGTTCGGCGGCAAGTTCGGGATAACCGACATCGACCTGCAGCAGGAAGCGGTCGAGCTGGGCTTCGGGCAGCGGATAGGTGCCTTCCTGCTCCAGCGGGTTCTGGGTGGCGAGAACGTGGAACGGCTTCGGCAGCTCATAGGTCTGGCCGGCCATGGTGATGTGATATTCCTGCATGGCCTGCAAAAGGGCGGACTGCGTGCGCGGGCTGGCGCGGTTGATTTCGTCGGCCATCAGCAGCTGGCCGAAAATCGGACCCTTGATGAAGCGGAAGGAACGGCGGCCGTTCTCGTCCTGATCCATGACCTCGGAGCCGAGAATATCAGAAGGCATCAGGTCCGGCGTGAACTGGATGCGGTTGGCATCGAGGCCGAGCACGGTGCCGAGCGTGGTGACGAGCTTGGTCTTGGCGAGGCCGGGAACGCCGACGAGCAGCGCATGGCCGCCGGAGAGGATGGCGAGAAGCGTGTTCTGCACCACTTTTTCCTGACCGAAAATGACCTTGGAGACTTCCGTGCGGATGGCCGCGATATCGGAAAGCGCCTTTTCGGCCGCGGCGACGATGGCCTTTTCATCGAGGGTTTCGCCGGTATTCATCACGCCCATGTCGCTCTCCTCATACCTTCGCCGCTGTCACAGTCGCATCCCGGTTTTGCTGACGGTCGGCCGGGACGGATTTTGCGCTGCATATAGCTTATTGCTCTCTTGGCCGCTGACAAGCGCCATTCGAATGACTATGTCGTGACTTAGTATTTCCTTATCGGCAAAGCGAGACTCGAATATGGCAGCGGAGACGATAAATTCGGCGGGCGATGCGGCCGGGCTTGCGGCGATGATTTCCCGCGCCGCCGAACAGAGCGGCGACGCCAAACGTGGGCCGGCCCCGGTGGAACGCTGGAATCCGCCATTTTGCGGCGATCTCGACATGGAAATCCGCGCCGACGGCACCTGGTTCTACCTCGGCACCCCCATCGGCAGGGCGCCGCTGGTGCGGCTGTTTTCCACGGTTCTGCGCAAGGATGAGGACGGTAAAACCTATCTCGTAACTCCTGTGGAAAAAGTCGGCATCCGCGTCGTGGATGCGCCTTTCGTCGCCGTGGAAATGAAGCTGACGGCCGGTGAGGATGATGGCGAGCCGCTACTGACCTTCCGCACCAATGTCGGCGATGTGGTGGAGGCAGGGCCGGAGCATCCGCTGCGGTTCGAGGTTTTCGGTGAGAACCGCGAATTGAAGCCCTATCTTCTGGTGCGCGGCCGGCTTGAAGCGCTCGTGTCGCGGGCGGTGATGTATGATCTCGTCGCACTTGGCGAGGTGATCGACGTGGAGGGCGTCGACATGTTCGCCGTGCGCTCGGGCGGGGTGACTTTTCCGGTGATGCCCGCCAAGGAACTGGAACGGCTTTCGCAATGACGACAACGGCATTCAAGACTTTTACCGCCGCCGATTTCCGCTGCCGCGTGCTGCAGGAAGGCGAGGGCGTGGCGGAGCGGGAGCATGGCGACCATGTGCTCAATCCGGGCGTGGTGCTGTCTGGAAACGGCATCAGGCTGAAGGACGCCGCCGTGCTGGTGCCGGTCATTGATGACGGCAACGATGCGCGGGTGATCTTCACCCAGCGCACGGCCACCCTGCGCAAACATTCCGGCCAGATTTCATTTCCGGGCGGCGGCATAGATGCCGAGGACCGCACGCCGGAAGAGGCGGCGTTGCGCGAGACGGAAGAGGAAATCGGCCTTTCGCGATCTTTCGTGGAAACGGTCGGGCGCCTGCCGGACTATATTTCCGGGACGGGTTTCCGCATCAAGCCGGTGCTGTCGATCGTCCGGCCCGGCTTCGATCTGACGCTCAATCCAACCGAAGTGGATGAGGTTTTCGAGGTGCCGCTGTCCTTTCTGATGGACCCGGCCAACCACGGGCGCGGCAGCCGCATCTTTCAGGGGAAGGAGCGGTTTTTCTATGAAATGCCCTATGGCGAACGTTACATTTGGGGCATTACGGCGGGCATCGTCAGGACGATTTACGAGAGGTTTTATTCATGAGCAGCCTTGCCGGGCGGGACTGGTTTCAAAAACCGGCGCTGAAGCGCATCTTTACGCTTCTGAATGCCGATGGCGGCGAGGTGCGGATCGTTGGCGGCGCGGTGCGCAATGCGCTGATGGACCTGCCGGTGGTCGATGTCGACATGGCGACGACGCTGACCCCTGACGTGGTTGTTGCGCGGGCCAAGGCGGCGGGCATCAAGGCCGTGCCGACCGGCATCGAACACGGCACGGTAACGCTGGTGATCGATGGCGAAGGTTTCGAGGTGACGACGTTGCGCCGCGATGTCGAAACCAATGGCCGCCACGCACAGGTAGCCTTCGGCACCGACTGGCAGACCGACGCCGAGCGGCGTGACCTCACCATCAATGCTCTTTATGCCGATGAAAAGGGCGAGATCATCGACCTTATCGATGGTCTTGCCGATATAGAGACCGGCACGGTGCGCTTCATCGGCGATGCGGCGATGCGGATTTCGGAAGATTACCTGCGGATTCTCCGGTTTTTCCGCTTTTTCGCCCATTATGGTTCCGGCCGCCCGGATGCGGACGGCTTGCGGGCAAGTGCGAGGGCCAAGGACAAGCTGGGCACCCTTTCAGCCGAGCGGGTGTGGAGCGAGCTGAAAAAGCTGCTTTCCGCCCGCGATCCTTCGCGCGCCCTTTTGTGGATGCGGCAATCGGGCGTTCTGGCGGAAATTCTTCCCGAAACGGAAAAATGGGGCATCGACGCCATTCATGGGCTGGTGGCGACGGAGCAGGCTCTTGGCTGGGCGGTGGACCCGATGCTGCGGCTTGCCGCCATCGTGCCGCCGGACAGGGACAGGCTGGCTGCCCTTGCCGCGCGCCTCCGGCTGTCGAAAGCCGAGGCGGCTTATCTTGCTCATTGGGCTTCGGCTCCTGCGGCTGACCCAGAGCTGAAGGAAACAGCGCTAGACCGGTTGCTTTATCGTCAGGGTGTCGAAGGCGTGAAGACGCGGCTGAAACTGGCGCTTGCTTCGGCCCGTGCCGATCTCTCTGTCGGCGACACGGCCATGCAGAAAGTAGCGCGGCTTTCGACTTTGCTGACGAGGGCGGAAAAATTCCACAAACCCGGATTCCCGCTGAGCGGTGCGGATGTGATGGCCGCGGGCGTCGAGGCCGGCCCGAAGGTGGGCGAAGTGCTGAAAAGCCTCGAGGAAAAGTGGATCGACGTCAATTTCTCACTCGACCGGGCAGCGTTGACCGCCCGGCTGAAGGATATGCTGGAGAATTGAGGTCAACAACGGCGGCGTTGCGGCTCAGGCCGCATTTGCCTCGTCGCGAATGCGGGATTTGATATTTTCGATCATGTTCTCGCGGATGACGGTTTCGCCGTGTGCCGATCGCATATGTTCCACGGTGCGACGCACAACTTCGGCGTCGTCATCTGCGCGCGTGTGCCAGGCACAGCCGGGCACGAGCGTTCCACATTCAAACAGTCTCATGGTCTTGCCTCCCTGTTTTAGAGCGCCATGCGTCCGTTCGGACGCATAAAGGACGCTCTAACATTTTGAGTCTGCACATTCTCCCTGTCGAAAACCGGAATCGATTTTCGACAGGGAGAATGTGCGAGAGTGAGGGACAGCAATTCGATTGCCTGCTGTCCCTCCGACAAGAAACGAATGTTCACCGCTTATGTTCCAGAGCGGCGTCCTTCGACCTTATTCAGGCCCCTATTCGGGCATCGCCCAGCACTGGAAAACAGAGGATGTGCCGGCTGCCGGAATTTTTGTACGAGGCATTTCGTCATTGGCTGCCCGCCGTGCCGTTTTTTGTCCGGCAAGGGAGCGTTTTACCTGTTCGACATAAAAGGAATGCGGCAGTTCGCGATCACCCGTGGCGCGCATTTCCGCTGCCAGGCGGTCGATCAATTCCGGGGTATCGATGGATTGCGGTGCTCCCTCGGGGGAAGCAGAGATAGGCATGCTGTTCGAAGTAATCATGACGATAGCTCCTCCAGTACGTCTGCGGGGAGGAGACTATCATTGCCTTGATTTTTCCATAAGTCCTAATTTGCGCTATTTGCGACAAATTGGCTGATGAGCGTCAAATTTACGTGAGGTTTTTTAGGGCCAGCGCACTACCGGCGGTAGAGAGGAGAGAATCGATTCGACATTGCCGCCGGTCTTGAGGCCGAAGATCGTGCCGCGATCGTAAAGCAGGTTGAATTCCACATAGCGGCCGCGGCGGATAAGCTGTTCATCGCGGTCCTCTTCCGTCCAACTCTGGTTGAAATTGGCGCGGACGATTTTCGGATAGACCAGATTGAAGGCGCGGCCGACATCCTGCACGAATGCGAAATTGGCGTCCCAGCCGCCATTTTCCTCCTGCGGGTGCAGCCAGTCGAAAAAGATGCCGCCGATGCCGCGGGCTTCGTTACGGTGCTTAAGGAAGAAATACTCGTCGCACCATGTCTTGTAGCGCGGATAATCGGCAACCGGATGGCGGTTGCAGGTGATTTCGAAGGCGCGGTGGAAAAGCTGGCTGTCCGGGTCTTCCTGCGTCCGTCTGCGCCCCAGCACCGGCGTCAGATCCGCGCCGCCGCCGAACCAGTGGCTGGTGGTGACGACCATACGGGTGTTCATGTGCACCGCCGGCACATTGGGATTGACGGGATGGGCGATCAGCGAGAGGCCGGAGGCCCAGAAACGCGGGTCTTCTTCCGCACCGGGTATCTGCTTGCGGAATTCCGGCGAGAATTCGCCATAGACGGTGGAGGTGTGGACGCCAACCTTCTCGAAGACGCGGCCTTCCATCATCGACATCTTGCCGCCGCCGCCCTCGCCATTGTCGCGCAGCCAGTCTTTCTGGACGAAACGGCCGGGCTCCTGGTCGGAAAGAGGGCCGGTCAGATCGTTTTCGAGGGTCTCGAAGGAGTTAACGATGGTGTCGCGCAGATGCTGGAACCAGGCTTGGGCAAGGGCCTTCTTGTCGTCGATGTCGTCGGGCAAGCCCTTCGGCAAGATTGGCCGTTCCATGCGTATTCTCCTTAGGTGAAGTCGATTCCCTGTCGCGTCTAGCAGGTGCAGGCCCCGCGCACAAATTCGACTCGCCAAGTTCACATGCGGGCACTATCTTTATCGATGTAGGTGCCAGAGGTGAATATCATGACGAAATTTACCGGACCGCCGCCCCTCGACGGGCTGAAGCGCAGGATCGCCAATCACCGCAAGGCGCGTGAAGGCTCGGGCGACGACAAGACGCGCAATGGCATGTTCGTGCGGCAGACCTTCTGTCTCGGACGCGAGGAAGCCCGCGCCAAGGCGCGCGAATGGTTCGACAGCTTTCCGAAAGCGGCCTACTGGACGGAAGTGGAAAGTTGGCGGCAGCTGGAAGGCGACCGCATCGAGTTCACCATGCGGCGGCTTCCTTCGGCCGATTGAATTTTAGAGCGTTTTCGCTTTTCCTGGAAATGCTTTCAGGCGCGGGGCTCGGCATAACGCAGGCGGCTTTCGATCAGCACGCCGCTTTCATCCAGAATGGGATGTGCCACCGTGACGATATGGGCGTTGATACGTTTGAGGTCGCGCAGCATGTCGAGATGCAGCGAACTGGTCTGCATGCTTTCCGCAAGCCCGTCGCGCAGCCGCTCCAGATGGCGGTTGGAGGACTGTTTTTCGAGGCGGCGTATATCCACCTTGCTTTCCATCAGCCTGCGGGCGAGCTCGAAATCGCCGGTTACCAGAATGCTCTGGGCGGCGCGCAGGTTCTCGATGGTCATGTCGAACAGGGTTTTCAACTCCTCATAACCGTCATCGGAAAATTTGAAGCTGTTCAGCACCTTCTTGCGGATTTGCTCGCAGATGCCCTTTTCAATGATGTCGCCGATATGTTCGAGGTTGATGGCATAATCGATGATGGCGATCGAACGGCGGGCTTCTTCGTCGGAAAGCCCCTTGCGCCCCAGCTGCGACAGATAGACCTTCACCTCCTGCTGGCGGCGGTCCACCTTCTTTTCGAGCAGGGAAACCTCCTGAAGCGGCGCCAGATCGTTATGCTTGAAGGCGTTTTCGGCGCGGATCAGCATCCGCTCGATGCTGTCGCCGACGCTTAAGACTTCGCGGGTGGCGTTGGCAAGCGCCACGACCGGCATGTCCAGCGCCTGCTGATCGAGGAAATTCGGGCCGTCTTCGGCTTTCGGATCGCCCGGCACCAGCCTTGCCATCAGGTCGGACAGGAGGCCGGAGAAGGGCCAGGCCAGCGCCGCCAGAATGACGTTGAAGATCAGATGGGCGTCGACCGGCAATTTTGCCGGCGAAAGCGGCAATTGCTGCAGGAATTCCGCGCCATAGGAGGCAAGCGGCAGGGCGATGAGGCAGCCAATGGTGCGCACCAGAAGGTTGCCCATGGTGATGCGCCGCGCCGAGGCGGGGCCGGAAAGCGTGGCGATGACCGGCGGAATGGCGCCGCCGAGATTGGCGCCGAGAATGAGCACGATGATGAGGCCGGTGGAAAGCGTGCCGGTGGCGGCGAGCGACAGGATGAGCACCACGACGGCAAGGCTCGAAGACGAAACGAAGGCGAGCACGGCGGAAAAGATCAGCGCGACGGGCCATGCCCCGTCAAGCAGGCCGATAAAGACGCCGAGAGCCGGCGAGGCGCGCATCGGTTCTGTCGCGCCGCTCAACAGATGCAGCGACAGAAGCATGAGGCCGATGCCGATCAGCGCCGTTCCGCCGCCCTGCCGGGCATTGGAGCTGCCCTTTTTCAGAATAATGCCCGCAAGGATCAGCAGCGGCGACAGCCATTCCACCCCGGCCGCGACGATCCATGCGGTAACGGCGGTGCCGACATTGGCGCCGAGCAGCACCACCTGCGCCATGCGTGGCCTGATGAGGTCTCGTTCAGCAAAGGAGGCGACGGTGAGCGCCGTCGCCGTCGAACTTTGCAGCGCGACGGTGGCGAAGAAGCCGGAAAAGAAGGAACGCGGACCGTTCTGGGTGCCGGTGGCCAGCACGCTTCGCAGTTTCATGCCGAAGGCGCGGGTGACGCCATCCTTGACCTGGGCAAGGCCGAAGAGCAGCAGCGCGACTGCGCCGAGAAGGTTGACGATGACAATGGTGGATTGCATGCGACGTCTCCTCACACCCGCCGGCGGGTGGTTCCGGCGAGCACGATTTTTATTGTCCGGCTAATCAGTATAGGAGCCTCGATGCCCTCGGTACAGGCCGGGTTGCGACAGTTTTGAAGTAAAAACGGTCAAATTTTGTATTTGCCCGAAAAATTGGCGTTAAAAATGACGCCTATGCCCATGCCACCTGGCGCAAAGCCTCGCCGGCGATCATCGCCGCCGACATGGCGACGTTGATGGAGCGCTGTCCCGCCACCATGGGGATGATGATTCGCACCTGCGCCTTTTCATGCACATGGTCGGGTACGCCCGCACTTTCGCGGCCGAAAAGCAGGATGTCATCCGTGCGGTAGGCGATCTTCGTATAGGGCAGGGCGGCTTTGGTGGAGGCGAGAACGAGACGGCGGCCGGTGGTTGCCCGCCATTCCTCGAAACGGTCCCAGCTGACATGACGCGTCAGCGCCGCCGCCGCGATATAATCCATGCCCGCCCGTTTCAGGTTGCGGTCGGAAATATCGAAACCCGCCGGCTCGATGATGTCGACGCCAAGGCCGAGACAGGCGGCCAGCCGCAGGATGGTGCCGGTGTTGCCGGGAATATCGGGCTGGTAAAGGGCGATCCTGATATCGGGCATGGACGTCTCACTACAGTTGGCGTGCCCGTCCGATTATCACGGGCAGGGGCCGGGCGACAGCTATGCTGTGAAAAGTCCCTTTGAGGCGTCGTTCCCGGCCGGATGTTCATTCGCGTGACACACAGGGCGGCTACCCATTCACCGGAACATCGTCGGGCTTGCCGGGACCATCGCGAATGGTCGGGACAGGCTGTTTCGAGCCGGATTTTCTGCACGCAACAACAGGAGGACACAATGTCCGAACGGGTGAATTTCGTCCATCTGACCGATCTGCATGTGGGCAATCCGCAAGTGCAGGACGATGATCTTTATTCCGAGACCTCGGCCACGCTTTCCGCGACGCTTGCGCAGATCAAGGCGCTCGTGCCGCCGCCTGAATTCATCGTCGCCAGCGGCGATCTGACCAACAGGGGCGATGCCGGCAGCTATGAGGAACTCAAGCGGCTGATGGCGGAAGCGGAACTCGATATGCCGGTGCTCTTCGCGCTCGGCAATCACGACCGCCGCGACGGTTTTTATCCGGTCATGCTCGACCGCCATGAGGATATGGATGAGCCCTATGACCATGCCGAGGTCATTGCCGGCATCCACATCATCGTCATGGATACCAGCGTTCCGGGCAAGGTCGGCGGCGCTTTCGAGCCGGGGCAGATCGAATGGCTGGAGGATGAGCTGGAAAACCACCCCGAACTGCCGAAGCTGCTGGTGATGCACCATGCGCCGGCGCTCGATTTCGACCGCCCGGATGCGGAGTGGGAATCGCTTTCCTTCGCGGATACCGAGGCTCTGGACGAGGTGCTGTTCGAGCATGATGTCATCGGCATTCTTGCGGGCCACATCCATTACGACCGCATGTCGCACTGGCAGGGCATTCCCGTCGTGGTCGGCATCGGCCAGCATTTCGCCACCGATCCGCTTTGGCTGCATGAGGGCGTGCGCATGTTGTCCGGTGCGTCCTTCGCCATCGGCACGATAAGGGACACGGGCCTGACCGTCACCTTTGCGCCGCAGCCCAGCGATCGCCGGGAATTGAAGCGGCATACGCAGGCCGGAATGGTTGAGTTGATTGCGAGCTATGAAAGCGCAGAGGCGCAGGACGCGGCCGAATAGGGCGACGTGCGCATCGTTTAACGGGCGGAGACCTCGCGGGGTCATCTCCGCCCGTTCGCCTTTGGGCGGCACCCGCATGTTTTCTCGCGTATTCGGTGTCTTTCCGACTGGTCATTGACTAAATTTTGCGCTACAAGGCCATATCTTCAACACCAGCCAAGGGAGGTTCTCATGCTAAATGATGTTCGTATTCGCCTCCCGGCCCTCGTCGTGCCGCTGCTGGCTTAGGTGTTACTCCGCGGTTCGCCCGCGTTTCCCATTTTTCGATTCGTCATGTGGCTGTCACGGCCATATCCAAAGACTTTTCCGTTCCGTCGTGAGCCATATTTGTGTCCGCTCACCATGTCACGATGGAGCGATTGATTGCCGGAGCTTGGCCTATGTTTGGCTGGTTTGAAAAACGCCTCGATCCTTTTCCCTCTTCGGCGCCCTCCGTGCCGCCAAAGAAGCTTTTGCCGTTCCTGTGGCATTATGTGAAGCCCGCATGGCCATGGCTCCTGCTGCTTGGCCTGATGTCCATGGGCATCGCGATTGCGGAAGCCATGCTCTACAAATTCCTCGGCAATATCGTCGACTGGCTTTCCACGGCCAATCGCGAGACGTTTTTTGCCGATGAGGGCTGGCATCTGATCGGGATGGCGGCGCTGGTGCTCTTCGTGCTGCCGGTGATGGGCGCCGTCCACACCATGACGATGCACCAGACGCTTGCCGGCAATTTCGGCATGATTGCGCGCTGGAAGATGCACCGTTTCCTGCTGCGCCATTCCATGAACTTTTTCGCCAATGAGTTTGCTGGCCGCGTTTCCACCAAGGTGATGCAGACGGCGCTGGCGATCCGCGAAGTGGCGCTGAAGGTGATCGACGTCTTCGTCTATGCGATCAGCTTCGTCGTCTCGATGCTGTTCATGGTCGCGGCGGCGGACTGGCGGCTGGTCATTCCGCTGCTGGTGTGGCTCGGTATCTATATGGCCATCCTCGCTTATTTCGTGCCGAAGCTCGGCCGGCTGGCGCAGGAGCAGGCCGATGCGCGCTCGATGATGACGGGCCGGATCGTCGACAGTTACACCAACATCTCGACGATCAAGCTGTTTTCCCATGCGGGGCGCGAGGAAAGATATGCGCGTGAGGGCATGAACGTGTTTCTCGGCACGGTTCACCGCCAGATGCGCAAGATTTCCGGCTTCAACATCCTGATCGACCTCAACAACGCCCTGGTGCTGTTTTCCACGGCGGCGCTCGGTCTTTATTTCTGGATGCAGGGTTCGGTCACGGCCGGTTCGGTCGCCATCGCCATCAGCCTTGCCATGCGTGTCAACGGCATGTCGCAGTGGATCATGTGGGAAGTCACCTCGCTGTTCGAAAATATCGGTACGGTCTATGACGGCATGTCGATGATGACGAAGCCGCACGACATCGTCGACGTTCCGAAGGCGCCTGAGCTTGCGGCCCCGCAGGGCGCGATCCGTTATGACAATGTCCGTTTCCACTACGGCAAGAACAAGGGCGTGATCGACGGGCTGACGCTCGACATCAAACCGGGCGAAAAGGTCGGTCTGGTCGGGCGTTCGGGTGCGGGCAAGACGACGCTGATGAACCTGCTTCTGCGTTTCTACGATCTGGAAGCGGGCAGGATCACCATCGACGGGCAGGACATCTCGAAGGTGTCACAGGACAGCCTGCGCGAGCTGATCGGTGTCGTGACGCAGGATACCTCGCTGCTGCACCGTTCGATCCGCGACAACATCGCTTATGGTCATCCCGAAGCCACGGACGAGCAGGTGATCGCGGCGGCGAAGCGGGCGAATGCCTGGGACTTCATCGAAACGCTTGTCGACATGCATGGCCGTCAGGGCCTCGATGCGCAGGTGGGCGAACGCGGCGTGAAGCTCTCCGGCGGCCAGCGCCAGCGTATCGCTATCGCCCGCGTCTTCCTCAAGAACGCGCCGATTCTGGTGCTGGACGAGGCGACTTCGGCGCTCGACTCCGAAGTCGAAGCGGCGATCCAGGAAAACCTGTTCTCGCTGATGGAAGGCAAGACGGTGATCGCGATCGCCCACCGCCTTTCGACGCTGACCGAAATGGACCGGCTCATCATTCTCGATAAGGGCCGGATCGTGGAGGCGGGCAGCCATGCGGAACTGGTGGCGATGGGCGGTATCTATGCCGACCTGTGGCGGCGCCAGTCCGGCGGCTTCATTGCCGACCATGAGGCGGAAGTGGCCGCAGAGTAAGGAAAGACGGAGGGCGGCAAGCATGGTTTCCCGCCCTCTCGCCTATGATATGTGCGCTAACCTCTCCTCCGTCATGCCGGCCTTGAGCCGGCATCCAGCCATGGCGCGTCTGCGCCGTGAGAGGAGTCTTTTGCGATCAAGGACTTGATCGCGCTGGACCCCGGATCAAGTCCGGGGTGACGGTGTGGGGATGCAGCCGATGCGCAAAATATCGCTGGGTCGATTTAAGGACGGGGAACGTTTCCCGCCCTTTTTCATTCCCCGAATGTTACCGAAATATAATCTCTTCCCGAAGCCTTCGCGGCTGTTCCCGCTCCGGGAATCCGCCTATATCCGGATCATGGTTATTACCCGCATCTTCGAGTTTTTCGAGAACTGGATAAAGCCCTTCGCCCGCAAGGACGATTTGCGGCCGCCTGAAAGCACGTTCGCCTTTATCTGGTTCTACATCTCGCAGGCCAAGGCGCCGTTTTTCGCCATGCTGGTGCTGGGCGGGCTGACGGCGGCCATCGAGGCGGCGCTGTTCTGGTTCGTCGGGCGGCTGGTGGATATTCTCTCCACCGTGAAGCCGGAAGAGGGCTGGGCGGGGCTGCTTGCGGCCCATGGCGGCGAGCTGGTGGGCATGCTGGTGCTGATCGGCGTCGTGCGTTTTATCGTCACCATGGTAACGGCGCTGGTGGATCAGCAGATCATCACGCCCGGTTTTTACAATCTGGTGCGCTGGCAATCCTATATGCATGTGGCGCGGCAATCGCTGACCTTCTTCCAGAATGATTTTTCCGGCCGCATCGTCACCAAGGTCTGGTCGGGCGGGCAGGCGGCGGGCGATCTCGTCACCTCGCTGATGGAAAGCGTGTGGTTCGTCGGCATTTATTCCGTTTCCATGCTGTTCCTGATTGGCGGGCTGGACTGGCGGCTTGCGGTCGTCGTCGTCGTCTGGGTGGGGATATTCTCGCTGCTGGCGCGCTATTTCGTGCCACGTATCCGCTACCATTCCAAGGAAACGGCGGAAGCCGCCTCGATGCTCTCCGGCCGCATGGTGGATGCCTATAGCAATATCCAGACGCTCCGGCTGTTCGGGCGAGATGATGCCAATGACCGCTACATGCGGCAGGGTTTCGACATTTTCCAGCATGCGACCATGACATTCACCCGGTTCATCACCGGCGTGCGCGCCTCCATGGCGCTGTTGTCCGGCGTGATGATCACCTCCATGGCCGCGCTCTGCATCGATCTGTGGCTTTCCGGCAAGATCAGTTCCGGTGCGGTGGCCTTCACGCTGGCGCTGGTGCTGCGTCTCAACTTCCTGCTCGGCCGGCTGATGACGCAGTTCAACGGCATCATGCGCAATTTCGGCACGGTGCAGAATGCCGCCGAACTGATTTCGCAGCCGATCGGTCTCGTCGATGCGCCGGAGGCGACGGTGCTGGAGGTCAGGAAGCCGGGCATACGTTTCGAAAATGTCAGCTTCCATTACGGGCGCGCGAACGGCGTCATCGACCATCTCAACCTCGAAATCAGGGCGGGCGAGAAGGTAGGCATCGTCGGACGTTCCGGGGCGGGAAAATCCACCCTCGTCAATCTGCTTCTGCGTTTTTACGATGTCGAAAAAGGCCGCATCCTGATCGACGGGCAGGATATCGCCAGGGTGACGCAGGAATCGCTGCGCGCCCATATCGGCATGGTCACGCAGGATACGTCGCTGCTGCATCGCTCCATTCGCGACAACATCCTGTTCGGCCGCACTGACGCCACCGAAGCGCAATTGCAGGAGGCGACGCGGCGCGCCAAGGCGGATGATTTCATCGCCAGACTCGAGGATCAGCGCGGTCGCAAGGGGTTCGACGCGCATGTGGGCGAACGCGGCGTGAAATTGTCCGGCGGCCAGCGCCAGCGCATCGCAATCGCCCGCGTGATGCTGAAGGACGCACCGATCCTCGTGCTCGATGAGGCGACGTCGGCGCTCGATTCGGAGGTGGAGGCGGCGATCCAGAGCAATCTGGATGAGCTGATGCAGGGTAAGACGGTGCTGGCCATCGCCCACCGCCTGTCGACGATTGCGGCTCTCGACCGGCTGATCGTGATGGACCAGGGGCGCATCGTCGAACAGGGCAGCCATTCCGATCTGGTCATGCAGGGCGGTCTTTATTCGGAACTCTGGGCGCGGCAGTCGGGCGGTTTTCTTGCCGCGGACGAAGCGGCGCAATAAGGCCTTCGACTATTTCCCGATCATGAAGTCCGCCATCAGGCCGTAATGATTGGAGCCGAGGCTGTCGGGCAGGCGGGTGGTTTTCATCAGCGTCGCCGGTTCGCGGGCGAAGATGTGGTCGATGGCGATGCCGAAGCGGCCGGCCTCTGTCGGCCATGTGGCGGGTTCGAGGGTCGCTTTCTTCAGATCGTTGGCGGCGAGGAAAGCGCGCATGTCAGGGGCGATGCTGGCCGAATTGAAATCTCCGGCCAGAATGAGCGGCCCGGTGACGCGAAAGAGAATTTCACTGACTTCATCGAGTTCATCGCGATGATAATCGTCGAAATAGGGCTTGGTGATATGCCCGGCGGCGAGCGTCAGTTCCGTGCCGTCGAGATCGATATGGGCTATGGCAAACCGATCCCGGCGAAGATCGCTGAGGCTGTGGAAACGGGCTTCCAGCAACGGTCTTTTGGACAGGATGACCAGATCGCATCCGGGCGTTCCGGTGTAACAGCCAAGCCTGTGCGGATAGGTTTGCTGCAGACGCGGCAGGGCCGATTTCAGCGCCGCCGCCTCGAAAAGATAGACCGCATCCGCGCCCGATTCGACAATCGTGTCGGCAATCGCATCCGCATTGGCGGCATTGTCCATCAGCACGTTGAAGGACAGCAGCCGGAAGGGTTTGGCGCCCGGCGCCGGGGTGGCGGATGTGGAAAATTCCAGAAGCATGGCAATGGCATGGATGGCGAGCGCAAACGACCAGACGACGAGGAGCGCCGAAACCGCGTCGCGCGTCAGCCAGAAAATGAGGCATGAGAGCAGGATACAGACGATGGCGATGTGCAGCTGGAAACTGGTGACGAAGGCGAGAAGCCAGAAATCCGTCACATAACGCAGGCTGGCGACGAAAAGAACGGCAGCCACTGCCGTGGAGACCATGCAAGAGAGCTTCGCCGTCATCCGAATCCCTGCTTTCCGCGCTCTCCCTTGAAGTCTCCTAACATGGTGCATGGATGCGCACAATGTTGCCCGCCTGCCAAGGACGGCGAAAAAATGCGAGCCAAATCGGCCCCCTCCAGCAGAATTACGGCAGCTTTGTGTGCTTTGCTCTTGCCAAGTCAGTCAATATTTTGCGATCAAACACATGACGCGGTTTCTCAAATGCCGCGAGAATGACCAGGACGATGGGACGGAGTTTGTCTTGGATCAAATCATAGCGGGAGGACTCATGCGATTTACGGCAAAAACAGCGCAGAGGATGGTGTAGCGGTGAGCGAGCACGTAACCAATCACGACGCTTCGGGTGAACCGACCCGTCGCGATTTTCTTTACCTAGTGACGGGAATGGCGGGCGCTGTCGGTGCCGCCGCAGTTGCATGGCCCTTTATCGACCAGATGCGCCCCGACGCATCGACGCTGGCGCTCGCCTCCATCGAGGTGGATGTCACGGCCGTCGAGCCGGGCATGTCGCTTACCGTGAAGTGGCGCGGCAAGCCGATTTTCATCCGCAACCGCACGGAGAAGGAAATCGAGGAAGCCAAGGCCGTCGCTCTCGGCGATCTGAAGGATCCCGTGGCGCGCAATGCCAACATCGCCGCTGACGCGCAGGCGACGGATATCGACCGCTCCGCCGGCGAGGGCAAGGAAAACTGGATCGTCATGGTCGGTTCCTGTACCCATCTCGGTTGCATTCCGCTCGGCCAGGCCGGCGATTTCGGCGGGTGGTTCTGTCCCTGCCATGGCTCGCACTACGATACGGCGGGCCGCATACGTAAGGGTCCGGCGCCGCAGAACCTCGCCATCCCGACATTTGCATTCACATCCGATACCGTGATCAAGATCGGATAAGGGGACAGATATTCATGAGTGGCCATTCCAGTTATCAGCCGTCCACCGGCATCGAAAGGTGGATCGATTCGCGGCTTCCCTTGCCGCGCATGATCTATGACAGCTTCGTTGCCTATCCTGTCCCGCGTAACCTGAACTACGCCTACACCTTCGGCGCGATGCTTTCCGTCATGCTGCTGGTGCAAATCCTCACCGGCGTCGTGCTGGCCATGCATTATGCGGCCGAAACGACGGTTGCCTTCAATTCCGTCGAAAAGATCATGCGCGACGTCAACCATGGCTGGCTGCTGCGCTACATGCATGCCAACGGTGCGTCGTTCTTCTTCATCGCGGTTTACCTGCATATCGCCCGTGGCCTTTATTACGGCTCCTACAAGGCGCCGCGCGAAATCCTCTGGATTCTCGGCTGCGTGATCTTCCTGCTGATGATGGCGACGGGCTTCATGGGCTACGTTCTGCCTTGGGGCCAGATGTCCTTCTGGGGCGCAACCGTCATCACCGGCTTCTTCACGGCTTTCCCGGCCATCGGCGAATGGATCCAGCAGTTTCTGCTCGGCGGCTTTGCCGTGGACCAGCCGACGCTGAACCGCTTCTTCGCGCTTCACTATCTGCTGCCCTTCATGATCGCAGGCGTCGTGATCCTGCACATCTGGGCGCTGCATGTGACCGGCCAGACCAACCCGACCGGCGTTGAAGTGAAGAGCAAGACCGACACGGTTCCCTTCACACCCTATGCGACGCTGAAGGATGCGCTCGGTGTTTCCGTGTTCCTGATCGGTTATGCCTGGTTCGTGTTCTACATGCCGAACTTCCTTGGCCACCCCGACAACTACATCATGGCCGATCCGCTGAAGACGCCGGCGCATATCGTTCCGGAATGGTACTTCCTGCCGTTCTACGCCATGCTGCGCGCCATCACCTTCAACATCTGGATCATCGATTCCAAGCTGGGCGGCGTTCTCGTGATGTTCGGCGCGATCGTCGTGCTGTTCTTCCTGCCCTGGCTCGATACGTCGAAGGTGCGTTCCGCCGTCTATCGTCCCTGGTACAAGATGTTCTTCTGGCTGTTCGTGGTCAATGCCATCATGCTCGGCTGGCTGGGTTCACGCCCGGCGGAAGGAACTGGCCTGATCGGCCTGCTCACCGGCGATCTGAAAGGCAATTATGTCGGCTATTCGCAGCTCGGCACGCTTTATTATTTCGGTTTCTTCCTCGTCATCATGCCGATCCTCGGTCTGGTCGAAACGCCCCGGCGTATTCCGAATTCGATTACCGAGGCCGTTCTCGAAAAGAACGCCGCCAAGACGGGTGCCGCATCTGCGGCTGCCGAAGTCTGAGCGCGAAGGAAGGATGACGACAATGAAGAAGCTTGTAACGAGCATCGCGCTTTTCGCCGCCATCGGCTGTTCCGCCGCCGCCTTCGCGGCGGAGGAGAGCCATGATCTCGCCGCCCAGACGGAGCACGCGATTGCCGGGGGTCACTTCCCGGTCATCAAGCCCGAGGAGCAGAGCTGGTCCTTTGCCGGACCCTTCGGCAAATACGACAAGGGCCAGCTTCAGCGCGGCCTGAAGGTCTATAAGGAAGTCTGCTCCGCCTGCCATTCCATGAGCCTCGTTTCCTTCCGCACGCTGGAGGATCTCGGCTATTCGGACGAGCAGGTGAAGGCTTTCGCCGCGGAATATGAAGTGCAGGACGGGCCGAACGCCGATGGTGAAATGTATAATCGCAAGGCCGTGCCTTCCGATCATTTCCCTTCGCCTTTCCCGAACCATGAGGCGGCTGCCGCCGCCAACGGTGGGGCGGCCCCGCCCGACATGTCGCTGCTCGCCAAGGCGCGCGGCGTGGAGCGCGGCTTTCCGCAATTCCTCATCGACATGATCCCGATCGTCGGCGGTTATCAGGAAGGCGGCCCGGACTACATCCATGCGCTGCTGACCGGATATCAGGATCCGCCGGCCGGCGTTGAAGTGTCGGAAGGCACGCATTTCAACCCGTATTTCGTCAGCGCAGCCGCGCTGAAGATGGCGCCGCCGATCAGTGCCGATCAGGTAACCTATGACGACGGCGCGCCGCAGACCGTGGACCAATATTCCAAGGACGTTGCTGCGTTCCTGATGTGGGCGGCAGAACCGCATCTGGAAGAGCGCAAGCGCACCGGCTTCATGGTCATGGTGTTCCTGTTCATCTTCACGGCGTTGATCTATCTCACCAAGAAATCGGTCTACGCCAACAAGGAACATTGATCGGCATCTAGAGATGCCTGTCAGTCATTGGCCCCTACGGTCTTCCGTGGGGGCCTTTTCATGTGTCGAGAAGGATGGTGAAATGACGACAATTCGTAACGGCGGCTGCCTGTGCGGCTCAATCCGCTTTGAAGCGAAGGGCGAGCCCGGTAATCCGCACACTTGCTCCTGCGATATCTGCCAGCGGCATTCCGGCGCCCCCAGCCTTGCCTGGGTGGAGTTCGAGAGGGATGCGGTGACATGGACGGGAGAGGGCGGCGCGCCTTCGACTTTCCGATCCTCCGATTATTCCAGCCGGGCTTTCTGCCCGATCTGCGGCAGCACGCTTGGCGCCATCGACGACGCGCCGACGGTTGCGTTGGTCTCGGGAAGTTTCGATGACAGGGAAGATGAGGCGCTGCGGCCCCTGTCGCATTCCTTCGAGGATGTCTGCCCGGTCTGGGCGCGGATCGAGGGAATGTCGCCGGCGGAATGAGCGCTGGCCCTTTTTAGTTGGTCCGCAGCCGTCAAGTTGATAGGGTGGCCCGAACCTTCTGATCCATTTCCCTAGTCTCAACTGGAAATACCATGACCCTTATCGCTTCGGAGCTTTCCGCTGCCATCCGTTCCATTCCCGACTATCCGAAGCCGGGCATCATCTTCCGGGACATCACGACACTGCTCGGCAACCCCCGCGCTTTTCGCCGTGCCGTGGACGAACTCGTGCAGCCCTATGCCGGAACGAAGATCGACAAGATCGCCGGCATGGAAGCACGCGGCTTCATTCTGGGCGGTGCGGTGGCGCATCAGCTATCGGCCGGTTTCGTGCCGATCCGCAAGAAGGGCAAGCTGCCGCACACCACCGTCCGCGTCGCCTACAGCCTTGAATACGGCGTCGACGAAATGGAAATGCATGTGGATGCGGTCCAGCCGGGCGAAAAGGTCATTCTGGTCGATGACCTGATTGCCACCGGCGGCACTGCCGAAGGTGCGGTCAAGCTGCTGCGGCAGATGGGTGCGGAGATCGTTTCCGCCTGTTTCGTTATCGACCTGCCCGATCTCGGTGGCCGCAAGAAGCTCGAAGACCTCGGTGTCGAGGTGCGGACGCTGGTGGAGTTTTCCGGCCATTGAGATGGTAACGGGGCAATGGTGACGCTATTGCCCCGACGCTTTTCTATTCGAATTCCAGAACCCCGCTCTGGAAGGTCATCACTGTTTCTCCCGACTGGTTGACGCCCTCGTTAAATGTGGTGTTCAGCCAGACGCCGGCTCTGGATTCCAGCGCTCGGGTGTCGACCAGGGTCACGAAATAGGTGACATCGTCTCCGGCGAAGACCGGTTTTTTCCATTTGAGTTCGCGAAAGCCGGGGGAGGGGCCGAGTTTGGGTGGCTCAAGGCCCTGTAGCTTCAACCTTTTCACCTCTTTGGCCCAGTGAGAGAGGAAGCATTTCATCCAGCCTGCGCCGGTGTGCCAGCCGGAAGCGCAGAGAGCGCCGAAAACGCTGTTCTTTGCGGCTTCCGCATCGAGATGAAAGGGCTGCGGATCGAAATCGCGGGCAAAACGGATGATGTCTTCGGCGGAAAAATGCAGCGTATCGAGGGTGACGCGTTCGCCGATGGGAGAAAGTTCCGCCAGTTTCATGCTGCAACGCCTCCATTGCCGCGCATCAGGAACATCACGGTGTTTTCGCCGTGCGATACCAGAACGCCGCGCTGGTTATAAAGCTCGTGGCGTAATTTCACGAGGCCGATGCCGGGGCGCGACGCGGAAGGTCGCTGTTCCAGCACGATGGATTTTCCGACAAGCGTATCGCCCGCCAGAACCGGCTTTTTCCAGTCGACGAAATCGATGCCGGGGCTGCCCTGCGAGGTCGAGTTCGAGATGTAGCTGTCCGCCATCATCCGCATCAGCAGGCTGCAGGTGTGCCAGCCGGAAGCTGCCAGCCCGCCGAGAATGCTCTGGCGGCCAGCCTCTTCGGACAGATGCATCGGCTGTGGGTCGAATTCGCTGGCGAAGGCGATGATCTGCTCTGCGGAAATCGATTGTGGGCCCAAAGGAAATTCCCGACCGACGGAAAAATCCTCATAGGCATATGTCGCGACCGGCGTCATGGTTTCCTCCCTTCGCACAGTCAATATCGGCGGCATCTAAAATGATTTTTCCCTTTACGTAAAGGTCAAATCGAGGATGCAATGCAGAGGAATGGGTGAGCGGGTGCCGCTTGTTTCTTCTCCCCGCGAGGGAGAAGGTCGCGGCAGCGGGATGAGGGGGCGAGGGTAGAGATATTCGGAGAGCCTGCCCCCTCATCCGACCCTTCGGGCCACCTTCTCCCCGGCGGGGGAGAAGAAATCGTGCCGCAATGTTCGGTTATCCTTCTTGGCGGACCTTATCGAAGTCGCCAAAGGCCGGATCAGGTATTGAAGCGGAAGTGGATGACGTCGCCGTCCTGAACCACATACTCCTTGCCTTCGTCGCGCGCCTTGCCGGCTTCCTTCGCGCCGACTTCGCCCTTGAAGGCGACATAGTCGTTGTAAGCGATGGTGTTGGCGCGGATGAAGCCGCGTTCGAAATCGGAGTGGATGACGCCGGCGGCCTGCGGGGCCTTGGTGCCGCGCTCGATGGTCCAGGCGCGGCATTCCTTCGGGCCGACGGTGAAATAGGTGATGAGATCGAGCAGCTTGTAGCCGGCGCGGATCAGGCGGTCGAGGCCTGCTTCCTCGAGCCCGAGGGCCGAGAGAAATTCCTTCGCCTCTTCATCGGGAAGCTGTGCGACTTCGGATTCGATCGCTGCGGAGATGACGACGGATTCCGCACCCTGGGCCTTGGCCATTTCGGCAACGGCCTTGGTATGTTCGTTGCCGTCGACGGCGTCGCTTTCGGCGACGTTGCAGACGTAGAGAACCGGATGCGCGGTCAGGAGGTTGAGCCCCTGAAGGATGCGCAGTTCCTCGGCATCCAGCGTGGAGAGCAGGGTGCGGACCGGCTTGCCTTCGTTCAGAAGCTTCAGCGAGGCTTCCATCAGCGGCAGCTGCGCCAGCGATTCCTTATCCTTGCCGGTGGCGCGCTTGCGGGTCTGTTCCGTGCGACGCTCAAGGCTTTCGAGATCGGAAAGCATCAGCTCGGTCTCGATGGTCTCGGCATCGGCCACGGGGTTGATGCGGCCTTCGACGTGGGTGATGTCGTCATCCTCGAAGCAGCGCAGAACGTGAACCACGGCGTCCACTTCGCGGATATTGGCGAGGAACTGGTTGCCGAGGCCTTCGCCCTTCGATGCGCCGCGCACCAGGCCGGCAATATCCACGAAGGAGATGCGGGTGGGGATGATTTCCTTCGAGCCGGCAATGTCGGCGAGGATTTTCATGCGCGCATCCGGAACCGCCACTTCGCCGGTATTCGGCTCGATGGTGCAGAAGGGATAGTTGGCCGCCTGCGCCGCTGCCGTTTTCGTCAGCGCGTTGAAGAGAGTGGACTTGCCGACATTTGGCAATCCAACGATACCGCATTTGAAGCCCATGGCTTGAAACCTGTCCGTTTGAAAGAATTCGTTGAGGAGCCTTTTGCGGAAACGGCAGGACAAGGTCAAGCCCGCGGGCCGATTTGTGCGGGCAAAGCACCTTTAATGGTGCGGAATTTCGGGCAGGGTTGCCGATGCCGCGGTTGCGGCGCAATATAAGCCGGTCAAGCGATCGATCTTTCGTCATCAACGGGGTTTTCCCATGAACAACCGCGATGAGCGACAGGCACGAGCGACCATGATGAGTGACAGTCCTGTCGATCTCAAGCCGAAACCGAAAGTCAAACCGAAGCTGGAACGGCCGAAGCTCTACAAGGTCATTCTGCTGAATGACGACTATACGCCGCGTGAGTTCGTTACGATGGTGTTGAAAGCCGTCTTCCGCATGAGCGAGGAAACCGGCCACCGGGTGATGATGACGGCGCACCGCTTCGGCAGCGCGGTCGTCGTTGTCTGCGAGCGCGATATTGCCGAGACCAAGGCCAAGGAAGCGACCGATCTCGGCAAGGAAGCGGGTTTTCCGCTGATGTTCACCACCGAGCCGGAGGAGTGAGCGTTAATCCTGCCGGATCTGGAAACCCGTTTTGTTCTGCACGAAACCGCAGCTTTCGTAAAAGGCGTGGACCTCCGGACGCTGCCGGCCGGTCAGCAGCATCACCTTGTAGCAGTTCGCCGCAAAAGCGGCCTCGACGGCATGGCGCACCACCGCGCGGCCATATCCGCGGCCGCGACGGTTTTCCTGCGTCACCACGTTTTCGATAAGGGCATAGGGGCGTGCGGCGCGCGTCAGGTTCGGAACGATCTGCAGCGTGGCGGTGGCGACCGCTTCTTCGCCTTCGGTCGCAAGAAACACGGTCAGGCCCGGCTGGGCGAGCATGGCCGCGAAAGCGGTGTTCGCTTCTTCTGTCGTCATTTCAGGGTCGGACGGATTGAGCGCCCGGTAAAGGTCAAGCAATCCGGCCAGATCGCCGGCTCCGGCTGCGCGCAGGACGATGGGCTCCGAAGACATTTGCGATCTAGTCCTTCTTGCTGAACATGCGTTTCAGCATTTCGGCCATCGGGCCGGTTTCCGGCAACTTTTTCGGCTGGGCGCTGTTGCGTGCCTGATGGATATGGGACTGTGCGGCGGGTTTGGTCGCCTTGGCCGGCTTTTCGGCTTCCGGCTTGCTGCCCGTGGCCAGCGCCAGCTTGTTCATCAATTGTGAATCCTCGGCTTTCACCAGCATGGCGGCATTGTCGGCAATGGCGTCCAGAAGCGGATCGAGCCAGACCCGGTCTGCCTTGGCGAAATCGCCGAGCACGTGGCCGTGCACCCGTTCCTTGTCCCCGGGATGGCCGATGCCGAGACGCAGGCGGCGATAGTCCTTGCCGCAATGGGCGTCGAGCGATTTCAGGCCGTTGTGACCGCCATGGCCGCCGCCGGTCTTGATGCGGGCGCGGCCGGCCGGCAAGTCCAGTTCGTCATGGATGGCGATGATGTCTGCCGGCGCAAGCTTGAAGAAGCGCATGGCTTCGCCGACGGATTCACCCGAAAGGTTCATATAGGTCAGCGGCTTCATCAGCAGGACCTTCTCGCCGCCGATCTCGCCTTCGGAAATTTCCGCCTTGAATTTTTTCGACCAGGGCGCAAAGGACGGCAGGCGCTGCAGCGCATCGACGGCCATGAAGCCGATATTGTGACGGTTTACAGCATATTGCGCGCCGGGATTACCAAGTCCTGCGATGATCTTCATGGGGCATGTCCGCGTTTTGCCTGATGATGCTGTTGTCACCACCCCGAAAACCGCCGGCTGTCAATCTTTTTATGAGTTTTGCTTTTTATGAGTTTTGCGGGAACGCCGAACCGGCCGCTTATGGGCTGACGAGATTATAGCGGTCGAATATTCGCTGCTGCGTTCCGTCGGCGATCAGCCTGTCCAGCCGGGCCTGTAATTTTGCGATGACCTCGTCGGGCACGCTTTTGTTGCAGGCAAGCCCAAGCTGTTGCCGGGTGAGGGTTATCACTTCCCTGAACGTGTCGGCGGGCAGGCTTTTGAAGGTGCTTTCAGACATGGGCATCAGGTCGATGCGGCCGGCCTTCAGCTTGTGAAGCGTGATCTCGAAATCCGCGCCGACATCCACCTGCGGGAAACCGAGCTTTTCCAGAAGCGCTTCGGTGTAGTCTCCACGCTG
The DNA here is from genome assembly GCF_006970545.1 of Agrobacterium sp. T29. Taxonomy (NCBI): domain Bacteria; kingdom Pseudomonadati; phylum Pseudomonadota; class Alphaproteobacteria; order Hyphomicrobiales; family Rhizobiaceae; genus Agrobacterium; species Agrobacterium sp. T29. Next base: position 1,937,994 of record NZ_CP040640.1, on the reverse strand, counting down.
GGTTCCCACCCGATATTTCTTGGCTTCCTCAAGGCTGGAGGCTTCGATATTCGCGTTGCGGCGCGCCACGAGAATGTTGCGGTCGATATGGATCGGCGTGACCCATTTGAACTGTTTTTCCCGCTCCGGCGTTCTCGCAGCGGCGAAGACGCAGTGCATGGCCTGCGTTCTGGCCAGTGCGATGGCCCGCGCCCAGGGCATGACGGCGACTTCGTAACTGGTGCCGGTGTCTTCGAGCACGGTTCTGAGCTGGTCGAAATAGACACCCCGCACGCTGCCGTCGCTGGCTTGCAGATTATAGGGCGGATAGACCTCGGTGGTCAGGAAGAGCTTGGCCGCGCTGGCCGGAGTGGCGAGCGCAAGAAAGATCAGGCAAAAGCGGATCAATCCCATGGCTGCCCCCTGCCGGTTCATGCTTGCCGCGCCGCGGCGCGGTTTTGCCCGGACGCCGTGTCGAGTAAGGTGATCAGCCTTTCGACCGGTTGCGGACGTGCGAAGAAATAACCCTGTCCGAAATCAGCGCCTATATCGGTCAGAAGCGCCTTCTGTTCTTCCGTCTCGACGCCCTCGGCAATGACGGCGCAGTTCATCTTGTGCGAGATGGCCGCGATGCCTTCGACCAGCATGCGGTTGCGCTGCCTGATATCCATCCTGTCGTCACAGATCGAGCGGGTGAAGGACTGGTCTATCTTGACGATATCGACCGGAAAACGGCTGAGATAGCTGAGCGAAGAATAACCCGTGCCGAAATCGTCCAGCGCGATGCGGCAGCCGAGCTGGTGGATGGCATTGAGGATCGCCCGGATTTGCGGATCGTCCTTCATGATAACGGCTTCGGTGATCTCGATGACCAGCCGTCTGGGAAGAATGCCGTGGCGGTGCAGAACGCCGGCAATGCGCGTCGGCAATCCCGGTTCGAATTGCAACGGCGAGAAATTCACCGCCACATAGGTCTGGTCCATGCCCGGCAGGCGCGACAGCCTGGCAAGATTGGCGATCGACTGATCGAGAATGACATTGCCGATGCGGTGGATAGTGCCGTTTTCTTCCGCAAGGCTGACGATTGCGGCCGGAGAAAGCAGGCCCTTGTCCGGGTGGTTGAGACGCAGCAGCGCCTCGAAACCCGCCGTCTGGCCGGTGGCGAGGTTTTGAATCGGCTGGAAATAGGCCTCGAACCAGTCTTCGGAAAGCGCCTGCGCGATATCCCGTTCCAGCTCCGCATGTTCGCGCGCCCGGTCCATGATCGAGCTGTCGAAGACCTGCGACCCGTTCTTGCCCGTGCGCTTGCGGGTATACATCGCCATGTCGGCATTCTGCAAAAGCTCGGAGGCGCTGGCGGCGTGCAGGGGATAGACCGCCATGCCGATGCTGGCGCTGAGGCGGATGCTGTTGCTTTCGATCTCGAAGGGCGTGTCCAGCATGGCGCAGATGCGCTCGCAGAATTGCAGGGCGCGCTCTTCCACCTTGTCGCCGGCCAGAAGAATGGCGAATTCGTCGCCGCCAAGCCGCGATGCGCTGTCCAGCGGCGTCAGCAGCGGTTCGAGCTTCAGCGTGAACTGTTTGAGAACGGCGTCGCCCGCGGCATGGCCGAGATTGTCGTTGATCGCCTTGAACCGGTCGAGGTCGATGAACAGGCAGGCCAGCTCGCTGCCATTGCGGTCCGCATCGCGGATCTGCAGGTCGAGAATGGCCTCGAAACCCTGGCGGTTGAAAAGGCCGGTCAGGTGGTCGGAAATGGCCTGCTGGCGGTTGCGCTTTTCCGACTGGCGCAGTTCGGTCACGTCCGTCATCACGCAGAGGCAGGTGCTCTGATGGGCCGCATCGCCGGAATCGAGGGCCTTTTCGAGGATGAGCGCATCCATGACGCTGCCATCCATGCAATGGAAACGCACGGTAATGCCGCTATGCGAGGCGTCGGGCAAGGGATGAGCCGTCTTGCGCTGCTGGAACAGAAGCCGGTCATCGGGATGGATGAGATCGGCGAAATTCAGGCCGAGTATCCGGGTGCGGTCGTAACCGGTCGCCTGCACCCAATAGTCACTGACGGCGGCAATGCGGTCGTGCCTGTCGAGCGAAAACAGCATGGCGGGCGTGCGGTTGTAGATTTCTGTCTTACGCTCGTGCGCGTTCTTGATCTCCAGCTCTTCCTTTTCGAGCTGGGTCTGCATTTCGTTGAAGCTTTTCGCCAGCCGGCCGATTTCGTCCTTCGAACGCCAGTCGACGTGGTGGCGCGAGCCGAGACGCCGCGTCGCCTCGATGGCGGCCGCCAGCCGCATTAGCGGGCGGATGACCATGAAGCGGTTGCCGGCGATGGCGGCAAGAACGATGGTGAGGACGGCGAGGATGAAAATCGTGATGAAGGCCAGTTCGGTGCGGCTGAGAGAAGTCAGAAGGCCGACATCGTCGTAATAGACCGTCAGTTGCCCGACGGTGACGGTGCCCTTCGTGGTCTTGTAGGTGACCTCGCGGGTCATCGAGGCGGCATCCTGAATGATGTCGCTGCCGGCAGTCTGGACGACATCAAGCTGGCCGGATGTATCCTTGACCTCGACCATGCGGATCATGGGATCGGAAACGAGAGTTCCGGTAATCTGGTTTATCGTGTCGTCATCAAGGTCCCACAGGGGCCGGGCAAGCGCCTGAGTATTGGTCGACAGCAGAATTTCAATATGATTGCGCTGGCTACGGATGGCTTCGTTGTAGGAAAGCGTCAGCAACAGCGTGAATAGCGGGGCGACCACTGTAAGAAGTGCGCCGGAAACAATCGCGATAAAGCGACTTTCGACGGAATGAGCCATGTTCGATTGCAGCTACCCTTTGCCCCAGACTTGCTGCGCCCCGTTTCGTCCGCCCGGAGGGTTTTGCGAGGGTTTTCGGCAAAAGCCTGTTTTCCAACGCATTTCCTCAGCCCGACCGGTGTTCCACGACAGCGCGAGGGTATCGTTTCATGGAAGTGTTAATCGACACTGAAACGGGTTCCGTATCAGGTGAGGATGGCAAGCTTTCTGGTTTTAAAGTTCATAAAAACTAAAAGGCCCGTTCCGAAAACGGAACGGGCCTCATTGTTCAAAGCTGTCCGGCCTTGCGGCCGCCGATTATTCCTCGGAAGCTTCTTCGGTCGTTTCTTCTGCAACGCCAGCGGCCGGAGCAACGATCGTTGCGATCGTGAAGTCACGGTCGGCGATAACCGGCGTGATGTTCTTCGGCAGCTTCACATTCGAAATGTGGACGTTGTCGCCGATCTTCAGACCAGCGAGATCGACCGTGATGAATTCCGGAATGTCGTTGGCCGGGCAGTGGAATTCCACCGTGTGGCGAACGATGTTCAGAACGCCGCCGATCTTGATGTCCGACTTTTCTTCGTTGACGAAGTGAACCGGAACTTCGACGTTGACGAGCGTGTTGCCCGAAACGCGCAGGAAATCGACGTGCATGGTGAAGTCGCGGACCGGATCAAGCTGGTAGTCCTTCGGGAGAACCTTGATCTTCTTGCCGTCGACGTCGATGATCGCAACCGTCGTCATGAAACCGCCGGCGTGGATACGCTTGGTGACTTCGTTGGTCGACAGGGCGATGGAGATGGGGGCCTGCTTGTCACCATAGATGACAGCGGGAATCAAACCGTTGCGGCGAAGTTCACGAGAGGACCCCTTACCAACTCGTTCGCGCGCCTCGGCCTTGAGCTCATACGATTCTTTGCTCATGGCAATTCCTTTCGAGGTTATATGGAGAGTTCACGCCGAACGAAGCGGCCTGAACCGGAGAGGCCAAAGGCCATCCCGCCCGCGTTGCCTCCAAGGGTGTCTACACGGGTGCGGGCGCTATAATACAAACGGGGCATAAAGACAAGAGCGGCCCGTTTTTGACGGTTGCCGCTTTATAATTTTATTAGTTATCACTAATTCACTCGTTTGTTGCAACCTTTAATATATGCTTATCCATGCGCATAAACCGGGTGAAAACTCGGCGAATGATAAGGCTACGCAAAATTCCAATTGCGTAGATGACAATGTTCAAAGTTCTCCAGTGCCTCACCATCGATCACGACTATCGATACACCGCCGCAGCGGTCTTCGTCTGCATGCTGGGTAGTTTCGTTTCGATGCGCCTTTTTTCGAAAGCACGTCTGGCGACGGGGGTGCAGAAGGTCAACTGGCTGTTTCTGGCGGGCGTCAATGGCGGGGCGGCGATATGGACCACCCATTTCGTAGCGATGCTGGGCTATGTCGCGGCGGGCGATGTCGGATACGATCCCTATCTGACCGGGCTGTCGCTTCTGATCGCCATTACCACGACGACTGCCGGCTTCGGCATTTCCGCCTATGGCGGGCGCAGCGTGCTGGTGGAAGCCGGTGGCATCGTCCTCGGCCTCGGCATTGCGGCCATGCACTATACCGGTATGGCCGCCTATAATGTTCAGGGCATGATTTTCTGGGATCAGGCCTATGTCATCGCCTCGCTGATATTGGGAGCTGTGCTGGGCGCCATCGCGGTCAATCGCATTGCCCGGCCTCTCAACCGTTTCTGCCAGTATAGCGCGGTGGCGTTTCTTATTCTGGCCATTGCCTCGATGCATTATACCGGCATGGCGTCGATGTCCTTCGACTTCGACCCGCGCATCGTTATTCCGGAAAACCTGCTGCCGCCGGCCATCATGGGCGGAGGCGCCATTGCGGTGACGCTTCTGCTTCTGGCGCTCGGGCTATCCACCTATGTCATCGATGCGCAGTCCACTCAGCAGGCGGTTGCCCGCTATCGCCATCTTTCGTTGCACGATCCGCTGACTGGTATTCCCAACCGGGCGGCATTCATCGAGCATCTCAATCGCCGCACACGCCATGTCTCGATGGGGGCGCATACGGCGCTTCTGTCCATCGATCTCGACCGTTTCAAGGAAATCAATGACGTGCATGGCCATGCGGCGGGTGACGCCGTGCTGCGCGCCATCGCCGACCGCGCGAGTTCCGTGCTGAAGACCGGAGAGTTTCTGGCGCGCATGGGCGGCGATGAATTCGTGGCGATGACCCATTCCTATTACACCCGCGCCGACGGCGCGGAATTCGCCCAGCGATTGATCGAGCAGATCAGCAAGCCGGTGGAATGGAACGGGCAGACATTTTCGGTCGGCGCAAGCGTCGGCATATCAGTTCGCAATACCGGCTCCATCGATGCCGATACGCTGATGGCCCAGGCGGATGTCGCCATGTACCGGGCAAAAAGCGGTACTTCGGACACCATATGCTTTTACGACAAATCCATGGACGAGGCCGCGCGTGAGCGCAACGTGCTGGCCGTCGCCATGCGCAGCGGCCTCGCCAATAACGAGTTCGAGCTTTATTACCAGCAGCAGAACGACACCAAGAGCGGCAGCATCGTCGGTTTCGAAGCGCTTTTGCGCTGGAACCATCCCGAACGCGGCATGGTCTCCCCGGCCGAATTCATTCCGATCGCCGAACAGACCGGCTTTATCGTCGAACTGGGCGAATGGGTTCTGAGAGAAGCCTGCGCGCAGGCCGCTCAGTGGAAAAAATCGCTCGCCATTGCCGTGAACGTCGCGCCGCAGCAGCTTGCGGATAATGATTTCCCCGACAAGGTTGAGAAAATTCTCGCCGAGACGGGGCTTGCGCCGGAAAGGCTCGAGCTGGAAATCACCGAAGGCAGCATCATCGCCGACCATCGCCACGCGCTCGTCACCATCCGCAAACTCAAGTCGCTCGGCGTCAAGATCGCCATGGACGACTACGGCACGGGCTATTCCTCGCTTTCGACGCTGCAGAGCTTCCCCTTCGACAAGATCAAGATCGACCGCGCCTTCATCGATGGCCTCTCGACCAACGTGCAGTCGGAGGCGATCGTTCGCTCGACGCTCATTCTGGCGCACAGCCTCAATATTCCGGTGCTTGCGGAAGGGGTCGAAACCAAGGCCCATATCGAGTTCCTGCGGCGTGAAGGCTGCCTGCAGGTGCAGGGCTTCTTTTTCGGCAAGCCCGGTCCGCTGACCTCCATCGCCAATCTCGTGGACGATACGTTCCTCTCGGCCGAGGATGAAACGGACGTGACCGCCGGCCGGCGTTATTTCAAGGCGGTCCGATAGTCTGACGCAGCCTGCGGCTGCGCCCGGCAAGGCCGGTCGCGAAATTTTTTGTTGAAACATGGCCGCTTCCAGCGCACCATCGCCGAAAAGCTTTGGGAGGAGCGTATGCCGACAGACATCGCCCATGCGGAACGCGTGTATGAAACCGCGCGCCATCGTTCCGCCGCCGCAAGTTCTCCGATTGTCGCCTCCTGGCGTCGCTGCATGGTCAAACATCATCTTGCACCGGAGGAAAACCGCAAGCCGATCTTTCTCAACGAATATGAATTCCGCCGCGCCCGCGAAAGTGCGGCCGGCCTGATTGCCGAAAGCACGGATGAACTCGACCGCATTTTCCAAAGCGTCGGCAAATCCGGCTGCTGCCTGCTTTTGACCGACGCGCAGGGCGTTGCGCTGGAGCGCCGCGGCGCTTCGGGCGATGACCGTGATTTCCGGGCGCTTGGCCTCTGGTCCGGGGCGGTCTGGAGCGAAGAAAGCGTGGGCACCAACGGTATCGGCACGGCGCTGGTGGATGAGCGCTCGGTGGTGGTCTACCGCGATCAGCATTTCTTCACATCGAATACCGAACTCTGCTGCACCACGGCCCCCATCCGCGATCATACCGGCCGGGTGACGGGCGCGCTCGATATTTCTACCTGCCGCGACGACATCAACGAGATGACCTTTTCCTTCGTCACCCAGGCGGTGAAGGATGCGGCGCAGCGCATCGAGGGCAATCTTTTCCGCCGCGCCTTTCCGGGTGCGCGCATCGTCGTCGTGCCGAGCGGGTTCGGCGCGGCGCTGTCGCTGCTGGCCGTGGATCAGGACGATCTCGTGCTGGGCGCGACCCGTGCCGCACGCCTTGCGCTGAAGCTGGACGATGCCCGCATCGCGCAGGGACTGCCCGCCGCCGATGTTCTTCAGGAACAGCGCCACGATGGCGGTTCCGACCTTGCGGAAGCGGAACGCTCGGCGCTGCGGCGCGTGTTGTCACGCACCAACGGCAATGTCACGCAGGCCGCTTCGCTGCTCGGCATCAGCCGCGCCACGCTTCACCGCAAGATGAAGAAATTCGACGTGCATTAAAGCGCGTGCGGGTGCGATCCGGCTAATCGTGCCGGATCGAGGCGCCTTTGTCGCAGATGTGAGACAATGTGCGCTGCGGAACCGCGCCGCCCCTCTACCGAACCGCGCCATCTAGGCCCACCTTTCTCCCATGCGATCCGCTGCGGATCGTTTTCATCAGGGAGGATGAAATCATGAACATTCAGGTTCAGCAGAAAGCGGGCGAAGCGCCCTTCAAGCTGAAATACGGCAATTACATCGGCGGCAAATGGGTGGAGCCGAAATCCGGCCGCTACATGGATAATCTTTCGCCGGTCACCGGCCACAAGATCTGCGAAGTGCCGCGCTCGGACGCATCCGACATCGAGTTCGCGCTGGATGCCGCCCACAAGGCCCGCGATAAATGGGGCAAGACGAGCGTGACGGAGCGCTCCAACATCCTGCTCAAGATCGCCCAGCGGATCGAGGACAATCTCGATCTCATCGCCCGTGCCGAAACATGGGACAACGGCAAGCCGCTGCGCGAAACCACCAATGCGGATATTCCGCTCGCCATCGACCATTTCCGTTATTTCGCGGGCTGCATCCGCGCCCAGGAAGGCACGATCGGCGAAATCGACAACGATACCGTCGCCTATCACTTCCATGAGCCGCTCGGCGTCGTCGGCCAGATCATTCCCTGGAACTTCCCGATCCTGATGGCCGCGTGGAAGCTTGCACCGGCGCTTGCCGCGGGCAATTGCGTGGTGCTGAAGCCCGCCGAACAGACACCGGCCTCGATTCTCATCGTGATGGAACTGATCGAAGACCTGCTGCCGCCCGGCGTCCTCAACATCGTCAACGGCACGGGCCTCGAAGCCGGCAAGCCGTTGGCGCAGAGCAACCGCATCGCCAAGATCGCCTTTACCGGCTCCACCTCGGTCGGCAAGGAAATCATGCGTTATGCGGCTGACAACGTCACCAACATCACGCTGGAGCTGGGCGGCAAGTCGCCGAACATCTTCTTCGCCGATGTGATGAACGAGGACGATGCCTTCCTCGACAAGGCGCTCGAAGGTTTCGCCTTCTTCGCGCTCAACCAGGGCGAAGTCTGCACATGCCCGTCACGTGCGCTGGTCCATGAATCGATCTATGACCGCTTCATGGAAAAGGCGATCAAGCGGGTGCAGGCCATCAGCCAGGACGATCCGCTCAATCCGTCGACCATGCTGGGCGCGCAGGCCTCGCAGGAACAGTTCGACAAGATCATGAGCTATCTGGAGATCGGCAAGAAGGAAGGCGCCAGGGTTCTGACCGGCGGCGACCGCAAGACGCTCACGGGCGATCTGAAGGATGGCTATTACATCCAGCCGACCGTCTTCGAAGGCAACAACAAGATGCGGATTTTCCAGGAGGAAATCTTCGGACCGGTTGTCTCCGTCACCACCTTCAAGACGGTGGAAGAGGCGCTCGAAATCGCCAATGACACGGTTTACGGTCTGGGCGCAGGCGTCTGGAGCCGCGATACCAACATCGCCTATCGGGCCGGCCGGGGCATCGAAGCGGGCCGCGTGTGGACGAATTGCTATCACGTCTATCCCGCGGGCGCTGCCTTTGGCGGTTACAAGCAGTCGGGCATCGGTCGCGAGACCCACAAGATGATGCTCGACCATTACCAGCAGACCAAGAACCTGCTCGTGTCCTACAGCCCGAACAAGGTCGGTTTCTTCTGAGGTCCTCCCCGGAAGCCGGCGAGGGGCTGTGGTGCCAGATCGCCGGCGTGTTCCCAGGGGCTTCGGCCCCTGGGAGCCCGGCTTCAAACAGAAAGGCCGGAGGTTTTGCCTCCGGCCTTTTTTCGTTGCGGTTTATGCCGCGTAACGCTGGTCCCGTTGGCGGGCGCCACCGACCGAGAATTGCCCCACCTGTTCGGTCAGGCCATCCGCCTCGCTGGATAGCGAGAAGGCGGCCGCCGTCGTTTCCTCCACCATGGCCGCATTCTGCTGCGTTACATGGTCGAGTTCGTTGACGGAGGCGTTGATTTCGCTGAGGCGGCCGGACTGTTCGCGCGATGCAGTGGCGATCTCGCCGATCTGGTCGTTGACTGACTGGATGCGTTTCTGAATCTGCTCGAGGCTTTCACCCGTCTTCAGCACCAGCGCCACGCCGCTTTCCACATCGCCCGCCGAGGTGGCGATCAGCGTCGTGATGTCCCGGGCGGCGGCTGCCGATTTCTGGGCAAGCTCGCGAACTTCCTGCGCCACAACGGCAAAGCCCTTGCCGGCTTCTCCGGCGCGCGCGGCTTCCACACCGGCATTCAGCGCCAGCAGATTGGTCTGGAAGGCGATCTGGTCGATGACATCGATGATCTGGCGGATCTTGGCCGACGAGGTCTCGATGCGTTCCATCGCGACGATCGCTTCTTTAACGACAGCCGTGGACTTGTGCGCATCCTGCATCGTGCCCGCCGTCGCCTCGACGGCGACATTGCAGCGCGACAGCGAGAGATTGACGGCCTGCGTCATGTCTCCGAGTGCTGCTGCCGCTTCCTCGAGTGCTGCGGCCTGGCGTTCGGTGCGCCGCGACAGGTCTTCCGATGCGCTTTTCAGTTCGCCGGAGCCGGAGCGGATGGCATTGGCGCTTTCGCCGATGTTGGAGATGGTCGCTTCCAGGCCTGCCATGGAGTTGTTGAAGTCGATGCGCAGATGATCGAGCGACGGCACGAAGGATTTGTCGATGCGGAGATCGAGCCTGCCGGCGGCAAGATTGGCAAGGCCGGTGGCGAGTGCGTCGACAGCCTCTTCCAGTTCTTTCGCGCTTCTTGCCTTTTCCATTTCCCGCTGGGCGCGTTCCTCGTCCAATTCTTCGCTCTTGCGATGGGATTCGGCTTCCATGCGCTGCTTGTCCAGAATGCCCTGGCGGAAGGATTCAAGCGCGCGCGCCATGGTGCCGATCTCGTCGCCACGGGAAACGGCCTTGATCTCAATGTTGTTTTCACCGCCGTTCAGGCGCTCCATCAGCCCCGCAAGGCCGGTCAGCGGCTTGGTAAGGCTCGCGGAAACGAAAATGCCGATCAGCGTCATGATCGCAAGCACGGCCAGCGTCGCGACCGTTGCCCAGAAGGCGAGATCGTTGGCGGCGGCGAGGACCTTGCTTTCCTGCTGGCCGATGGCCAAAAGATGTTTCTGTCCGAAGACGGAGACCGGGCGATAGGCATAGAAGATGTTGCCCGCAGGTGTCTGCGCCATCACCGTTCCGGCGTTGTTTGCGTTGGAAAGGGCGGCGAGGCTTTCGGAAACCGCAGCATCAGCGCCGCCCGAGAGTACGCCGGCCCGACGTTTGCCGTCGGCGCTCAGGAGAACGGCGTCATCGATGGTCTTGCCGGTTTCCTCGGGTGTTACCACCGCGCCGATGCGATCGGCGGCGATGCGCATGATGACGGCGCCCTTGCGCTGGAGCTGGCCCCAGTTGGAGACGGCGAGCGGCATGCCGATCATGGCCGAATCATTTTCGCCGCCGCTGAAACCGGTGGTGCTGACGACGCCGTCCTTGCCGGCTTCGATGCGGTCGAACAGGTCCTTGATCGCGGCGTTTTGCGGTTCCGTCACACTGGTGAGGAAGTTCTTCCCCTTGGTCACGGTGTAAATAATGAGGCCGGTCTTGTCGATCACATAGATGTCGCTGACACGGGTGTTGCGCCAGACGCTGGCGATGGCGGCGTTGATGGTGGCGTGGCGAATGGCGTAAAGCAGTCGCAGGCCTTCGCCATTGAAGGAGGCGCGCTCCTCTTCGGAGACGCCCTCGCGCCGGAAAGCCTGGATGATCGCATCCCTTTCCGTCGGTACAACGGTGGTCATCGTTTCCAGCGCCTGTGCGACCGCGGCGTTCTGCGACAGCTCGGAAATGCTCTGTTCGACGCGCAAAGTATAGGCGTCAAGCTGCTTGGACTGGTTGCCTGCAACCGTTTCGAGCCTGATTTCGCTGGCGTCGATCAGTCCTGACTTCCCCATTTCGTAGGACAACAACCCCACGGAAAGACATGAAACCAGCGTCGCGCCCGTGACGAGCGCTGCGAATTTGGCCTTGATCGACAATGATTTAGCTTTGACAGCAGTCGGATTTACACCCGGCATCCTGTTTCCTCCCCCCAAAAAACGTGGCCATACCGTGGCAAAAATTGTTTACGGTCGCGTTAAAAGCGCTGGGAATTGTACGATTATTTCCCGCATGCCGTGAAAAAATAGCCGGCCGCCACTGACGCGTTTCCCGTAATAAAACTGCAATAGAACGGGCGCATATCGAGTGAAGTTCAACGGCTGTTCATGTTCATGCAAGCTTTCCGCGCTCCTTCTCTCGCCACTATCAATGATGTCTGCGGACTGAATGCGGACGGATATGACGGAGCCAGCGTGAAACCGAGGCCGGATTTCGCCGTTGTCGTGCCCATGCACAATGAGCAAGCGAGTGTGGAAACGCTCGTGGCGGAGATTTTTGCCGCCTGCCAGCCCGTCGGCGCCTTCGAGATCGTGGTGGTGGACGACGCATCTTCGGACGGCACGGTCGATGCGGTGCTTGCGCTTGGCGATCGTTACCCGATGCTGCGGCTCGTCCGGCATGATCGTCAGGGCGGCCAGTCTGCGGCGATCCACAGCGGTGTGCAGGCGGCGCGTGCGCCTGTCATCTGCATGCTGGATGGAGACGGGCAGAACCCGCCGGACAATCTGCCGGCTCTTCTTGCGCCGCTTCTTTCCGCCAGCGCTCCCAGCCGGCTCGGCCTTGTGGCAGGCCAGCGCGTCGGCCGGCGCGATACGCTTGGAAAACGCCTCTCCTCCCGCTTCGCCAATGGGCTTCGGGCGCGGATATTGAAGGACGGCACGCGCGATACCGGCTGCGGGCTCAAGGCCTTCCGCCGCGACGCCTATCTCGCCTTGCCCTATTTCGATCATCACCACCGCTATTTTCCGGCGCTGTTCAATCGCGACGGCTGGCAGGTCACCCATGTCGACGTCACGCACCGGGCGCGGCTGCACGGAAATTCCCATTACACCAATATCGGCCGCGCGCTTGTCGGTATCCACGATCTGATCGGCGTCGCCTGGCTGCTGCGCCGGCGAAAGCGCTCAAGCTGGGCTGAAACTTTCAAAACGGAGACATCGCCGTGAATGCACCGGCTTTATGGTCCATGCTGCATGTGAACAGCTGGAAGGAATTTCTGTGGGTCTGCACCGGCTTCATGGGCCAGATGCTGTTTACCATGCGTTTTCTGGTTCAATGGATTTCTTCGGAACGGGCGAACCGCTCGGTCATTCCGGTGGCTTTCTGGTATTTTTCCGTTCTTGGCGGTCTGGTGCTGCTTTCCTACGCCATCTGGCGGCGCGATCCAGTCTTCATTCTGGGTCAGGCGTCCGGCCTTTTCATCTATGCCCGAAATCTCTGGTTGATTCATGCAGAACGCCGCCAGCATGCATGAGGCGGCGACCCTGCCTTATGCGCAGGCAGGCGATGAGCGCCGATGGCTGACATTTGCATTCGTGGCGATCGTCCTCGTAACCGCGCTGCGCGTCCTTGGGCTGGCCTTCAACCGCACCGACCTTTTCGTCGATGAGGCGCAATATTGGCTATGGGGCAGGGAGATGGCGCTCGGCGCCTATTCCAAGCCGCCCCTGATCGGCTGGCTTATCCGCGCGGCAACCATTCTGGGCGGCGGTGAGGGCACGTTTCAGGTTCGGCTGGCCGCACCCGTGGTGCATGGTGTGGCGGCGGCGGCCATCCTTGCGCTCGGCCGCATGATCTACGATGTCAGGCTGGCATCCCTGGCCGCCCTTATCTATCTGACCCTGCCGGCCGTAACGCTCGGCAGCCTGCTGATCTCGACCGATACGCCGATGATGCTGTTCATCGTGCTGTCGATGATCTCCGTGCGGAAGCTTGCGCTGGCCCGCAGCGAGGGCATGGCGGCGTTGGGCTGGAGCATCGCCCTCGGTCTCTGCTTCGGCCTCGGACTGATGTCGAAATATGCGATGATCTATTTTCTGCCCTGCTTCATCGCCGCCGGCTGGCTCTGTGAGGCATGGCGAATCCGGCTGCGTGACGCGGTCATTTCTGCGCTCGTCTGCGTTGCCGTCATCGCGCCCAATCTGTGGTGGAACGCGGCGCATGATTTCATGACGGCACGCCATACGGCGGATAATGCGAACTGGCATGGCGTCCAGCTGAAGATCGGCTCCGCGCTGGAATTCTTCTTCTCGCAGGCGGGTGTGGTCGGACCGTTCGTTTTCGTCGGCATGATCGTCGCAACAATTCGTGCGAAAAATGCCGAAACCCGGGCGCTGGTCGCTCTTTCGGTGCCGATCGTTCTGCTGATCACCGCGCAGGGTTTGATGTCACGGGCGCTTGCCAACTGGGCGGTCGGGGCCTATGCGGCCGGCGTGCTTCTGGCGGTGCCGGTCCTGGCGTCGCGGCGTTGGCTCACCGTGTCCACGCTTGTGCTCGGCGGCATCGTGGCCGTCGTGCTGCCGCTGATGACCATTGCCGGAACGCAATTGCGCCTGCCGAAAGGTGAACTGGCGATGGCGCGGTATCTAGGTCGCGCCGAGCTGGTATCGACCGGCCTGTTACGGGCGCGCGAGGCGGGTGCGGACGCCATCGTCGCTACCGACCGTTCGATACTTGCCGAGCTTTTTTATCAGCTCCGGGATGAGAAGCAGGTGATGACGCGCGCGCTGCCCGAAACCGGCGTGCCTTCCAGTCACTATGCGCTTCTTTACCCGCTGAAACCCGCTGAGGCGAAAAATCCCCTGTTCCTGGCAAGTGCGGATGGCCTGCCGGCCTGCCTTGCCGGCGAGGCGCCGGTCGCTCGCTGGACCGCCGGGCCGGGTTTCCTCGAAGGCAGGGAAATCGGCCTCTGGCGCCTGCTGCCGCGATGCATGCCGGAGGGCAGCAATGGACAATGATCTTTCGCATATGCGGATCACGATCTGGGTGACATTCGCCACATTGGCGCTCGTCATCCTGTTCGCGACCTTTCCCTCCATCGATCTCAGATTCTCTGCCCTGTTTTTCTCGCCCGTCGAACAGCCATGGTCCGGCCGTGAGCCGTTTCCCGAATGGTTGCGGGATACGCTGCGCGAAGGTACGGAGCTTGCCACCCTTCTGGCTTTCGTGATCCTTGTCGGTAATCTTCGGCTGGGTACGCTGCAAAGAACCGGCTGGCGGGTCTGGGCCTTCCTGTGCGGGCCGGTGATCCTCTGCGCCGGGCTTCTCGTCAATGGCGTGCTGAAGGCGACCATCGGTCGCGCGCGCCCATTCAGCGTCACCGAATTCGGTGGGCAGCAGCTTTTCACGCCGCCTTTCCAGTACAGTGCGCAATGTTATTCGAACTGCTCGTTTTCTTCCGGCGAAACCGCGCTGATCGCCAGTTTCTTCCTGCCGCTCTGCGTGCTCGTCTGGCCCCGGCTGCAACGGCGCGGACGGTTGGCGATGGGAAGCCTTGCTGCCGGCATGATCGTCCTCATGTCCGGTTTGCGCATCGCGGCCGGCGGGCATTTCCTCAGCGATGTGGTGATGTCCATCCTGTTTTCCGCCCTCACGACCCTGTTTCTCTACCGGGCGCTGGTGATCGGACGTCATCGCCATCTGTTTACCGGCGATGCGGTCACAGCCGATACGGTCAGTATCTGGCGTAACGGTTGTCATGCTGTTCTGACCCGGGTTCGGCGCTGGTGGCCGAAAATCAAGGCCGCAGCCTCACGTCTGCAACGGCCGCCGGATGCGGGCACGGCATCGTCTTAAGAGGAACTTCGGAGTTCGCTTAAATGAGGTGAATGGCGAAGCGCGCCAGACACTCCTGCGTCATCCTCGGGCTTGTGTGGAGGATTTGTGGTTTACTGGATGCATCAGCCGGGCATCGCAAACCCGGCTGATGCAGGCAGGCGGCCGTTTTTTCGGGCTGGTTTAGACAGCCGAGGACAAGCAAGGCCCTGCCTGCTCCCTTTGACCCCGAACGGTTGATCGGGCTTTTGCCCGCACCACAAGCCTGGGAGCAAGGCCATGATACACGATATCGCCGTCGTCGGCATTGACGTTTCCAAGCAGTATTTCGACATCCATATCCACCCCGCCGGTAAAAGCTTTCGTTGCGGTTCGTCACCGCACGAGATCACGCAGCTTGCCCGGCGTCTTTGGGAGCTGGGGCCGGTCGCCGTCGGCCTCGAAGCCTCGGGCGGCTATGAAAGTAGGCTGGCCGATGGTCTTCATGCCGCCGGCCTTGAGGTTTATATCGTCGCCCCCGCCCGCGTGCGCAGCTTTGCCCGCGCCATCGGCCAGCTGGCCAAGACCGACCGCATCGATGCGGCCATGATTGCGCGTTATCTGGCGGCGGTGCGGCGTGACCTCACACCCTACGCGCCTGATCCGGCTTGCCGCAGGATGCATGCGATCAGCGCCCACCGCCGGCGCCTGCTGGCCGAAAGGAGTGGGCTCGTCAGCCAGCTCGACACCATCGACGAACCGCTGGTGCGCGACCTGATCGAGGAGCGTCTGCGGACCATCGCACAGGATATTGCCACATTGGATGCGGCAATCGACGATGTGCTGACGCAGACGCCGAGGCTGCGCAAAAGCCATGCCCGCCTTCGCCAGGTCACCGGCGTCGGGCCGGTCCTGGCAACGGCGTTGCTTGCCGACATGCCGGAGCTGGGAAAAGTCTCTGCAAAAGTCGCCGCCGCCCTTGTCGGGGTGGCGCCTTATGCTCGCCAGTCGGGCGCAACCGAACGAAACGGGCGATGTGCAGGGGGCAGAAAACATCTGCGCGACATCGCCTATATGGCCGTACTCAGCGCCATCAAGGTCAGAGACCCTGTTCTTGGCGGCTTCTATCAACGGCTCAGAATGCGCGGCAAGCCTTTCAAACTCGCCATCATCGCAACCGTGCGAAAGCTCATCACAATCCTCAACGCAATCGCTCGATCAGACCCGGCATTCGCACAGTAGATCCACGGTTGCTTGTCCCTGAGGATCTGCGACCTGTTGATTTTATTCAACGTGACTAGGTCCTCGGCACAGGGCCGAGGATGACGTCGAGGCAACCAGCGATTTCAAGATGGAGCGCAGCCTGCCCGGAAATCTAAATCGGGCGGCAATTCGCCAAGCCCCAGAATGATTACCGAGGTTTCCGCAGCTGCTCAGTCGAACAGGCCGGAAACCGACTGTTCCTGTGCGGTGCGGTTGATCGCTTCGCCGAGCAGGCCTGCGGTGCTGACCACGCGGATATTATGCGCGGACTGGACACCGGTGGTCGGCTGGATGCTGTCGGTGATGACGAGTTCGCGTAGCTTCGAGGAGGCCACGCGGGCAACCGCGCCGCCGGAAAGCACGCCGTGGGTGATATAGGCGGTGACGCTGGTGGCGCCCTTTTTCAGCAGCGCCTCAGCGGCGTTGCAGAGCGTGCCGCCGGAATCGACGATGTCGTCGATGAGGATGCAGTCCTTGCCGGAGACATCGCCGATGACGTTCATGACTTCGGATTCGCCCGGACGGTCACGACGCTTGTCGACGATGGCCAGAAGACAGTCGAGGCGCTTGGCGAGTGCACGGGCGCGAACCACGCCGCCGACATCGGGCGAAACGACCATGACATTGTTGGTGTCGTAATGGTCCTTCACGTCGCGGGCCAGAATGGGCGCTGCGAAGAGATTGTCGGTGGGGATATCGAAGAAGCCCTGGATCTGGCCGGCATGGAGATCGAGGGTGAGAACGCGGTCGGCGCCGGCTTCGGTGATCAGATTGGCGACGAGCTTGGCGGAAATCGGGGTGCGGGGGCCGGCCTTGCGGTCCTGGCGGGCGTAACCGAAATAGGGAAGCACCGCGGTAATGCGCTTGGCAGAGGAGCGGCGCATGGCGTCGATCATGATGAGCAGTTCCATCAGATGATCATTTGCCGGGAAGGAGGTGGACTGGACGATGAAAACGTCTTCGCCGCGCACGTTCTCGCTGATTTCTACGAATATTTCCTGGTCAGCAAACCGCTTTACAGTGGCATTTCCGAGAGGAACGTTAAGATACTTGCAGATCGCTTCGGCAAGGTGCCGGTTCGAATTGCCTGCGAAAACCTTCATTGCGGCCGCCTGTTTCCATGCCATCGCCTTGCATCACGGGGCTCAATCCACCGTAACCAAGCGTCGTTCAAGGGGAGGAACATCCGGCTGAAAAGCCTTTGCCGGATACGCCTTGTTGCCATGCGCGCCTTAATAGCGCTGTTGCTTCCGATTGCAAGAGGACTCCGCGCTTTCGCAATGATTTTCGTGAAATCTCTGTGACTTCTCCCGCCGTTTTCACCTCATCCCTGTTGAGACTGCTTCCATGACGAATAGTCGTTGAGCGTTTTTGCAGCGATATCCTGCATGACCCTGTCGGTCACGGCGGCCCATGGATCGCTGCCTTTTGCCGCCACCGTTTCCTGCCCCTGCAGGCGGTGAAGCCGCACACCATTAGCGTCCAGAATGTCCCAGACGTAGACGACATTGACCTTGGCGCCATCGGCAAAGGCGGAGAAATATCCCTTCAGGATGTTTTCGGCCGAATTGTCGTTGGAGGCCCGGATGGTCAACCCCTTCGCCCGCGCTTCGGCCCCGAGCTGGCGCGACAGCGGTGTCACCGCCTGAACCGGCGCTCCGATGATCGGCAGGAAGCGGATGGAGTTTGCGGAAGAGGCGGGCGCAAGCGATGCCGTCTGCTGTGCGGGTGCGGGTTGAGCGGCGGCGGGTGGCTGGGCTGCGGTCTGGTTCTGGCGAAGCGGCTCGCCATACTGGCTGCCGTTGGACAGCGCCTGTGCCTGCGCCTGCAACGAGTTTTGCGGTGCGTAGGCGGGAACGGATGTTGCGGTTGCCGGAGCGCCCATGGGGGCGCGGTCGGCGGCGGCGGCCATCTGGTCGAGATCGCCCTGGGTCACGGGTGTCGATTGCGAGGCATTGTGGCCGACATCCACCTGCGGTGTCAGCGCTTCCGTCGTGTTGCAGCCTGACAGGGCCAGCATCATCGCTGGAACAATAATGGCCGGAAAAAGGGGGGTGAACCCCGTCCGGCTCATGCGATTTTCCCTCTCATGTTCCGCTCCTTCTTGCCCAAGGTGGCGCAATGTAAGGGCGGTTTTCCCGCTCTGTCAAACCCGGCGGCGATTTAAGCTGTGAGAAGATCGAGGTTGTGGCGCGAGAGCGGCTCCGGCGCGCCCTCCGTGGTCAGATAGGTCTGGCCGAGCGTCATGGCCGTGCCGGAATCGGAATCCATCACGATCATATGCACGAAGAGCGTCATGTCGGCGGTGATCTCCTGCGGATTGCCGGCGTGGAACATCTGATGCTCCATCCAGGACGGCGAGAAGCGCGCGCCCAGCGAATAACCGCAGGAGTTCAGCCGATGACGGGTCAAGCCGCGTTCATCCATCACGCGGGCATGGACGTCGAAGACATCGCCGAAGGTCTTGCCCGATCGCAGCACTTCCTCGATGGCGGTGAGGTTTTGCAGGCAGGCGCTGTATAGCTCCTTCTGGCGGAAATCCTGTTCGCCGATCACCACCGTGCGCATCATGGCGGCATGGTAATGGGCGCTGACACCCGCCCATTCCAGCGTCAGCTGATCCTTGGCGTCGAGCCTGCGGCGGCCGGCCTTGTAACGGCACAGCAGCGCATCCGCGCCGGAACCGACGATGAATTCATTGGCGGGGTAATCGCCGCCGCCGGCCAGAACCGCTCCCTGCATTGCCGCGAGGATCGCGGCCTCGTCCGCGCCGGGCCTGATGAGCGGCAGCGCCGCGTCCAGCGCCGCATCGGCCAATTGGCCCGCCTTGCGCGCATAGGCGATCTCGGCCGGGCTTTTGACGAGCCGCAGGGTGCTGACCAGATAGGAAGCGTCGCTCATCTGGCAGAAGCTGGCGAGCTGATTATCCAGCAGGCGGGCGACGCGGCCGGTCATGCCGTGCGTGTCGTATTCGACGCCGATCTTTGCGCCCAGCAGGTCGAGATCGCTCAGCAGGTTCTTGAGATCGAGCGTCGGGTCGGCATTGGGCCGGTCGACCCAGATCAGGATATTCTCGATGATGGAGGTATTGCGGGCCTGGCGCAGATCCGCCGAGCGGGTCAGAAGCGTCATGGAGCCGTCCGATTTGACCACCAGCGTCTGGAAGAAGCAGTAGCCGAACGTGTCATAGCCGGTCAGCCAATACATGCTTTCCTGCGCGAAAAGCAGAAGGGCGTCCAGCTTCTCCTCGGCCATTTTCGCGAGCAGCCGCTCGCGGCGGGCATCGAATTCCGAAAGCTCGAAATGCAGGGCCATGTCAGTCCTCCAGAATTGCGATTGCGGAAATCTGCCGGCCATAATCGGGTTCGGCGCGGTGGGTGGTGCGGCGGTAGGAATAAAAGCGATGTTCGTCGGGGTAGGTGCAGAGGCCGAGATTTTCCGCCTTCACACCGGCTTTCGTCAGCCGGTCGATGGTGAATTGCTTGAGGTCGAACAATGCGTGACCTTCCTTCTCCGTCCCGGCGAAATAATCCGCATAGGCCGGATCGATATCGGTGAAACGTGCGACATATTCCGGACCGACCTCATAATTGTTCTGACTGATCGAAGGGCCGAGCGAGGCGGCGATGCGCTCCCGGCTGGCGCCGAGCGTCGTCATGGTCTCAATGGTGTTTTCGAGCACGCCGAACAGCGCCCCTTTCCAGCCGGCATGGGCCGCACCCACGACGCCCGCTGCCGCATCGGCAAACAGGATCGGGCCGCAATCGGCGCTCAGCACGCCAAGCACGAAACCCGGTGTCGCGGTTACCATGGCGTCGGCCTGCGGGCGGCTGCCGTCATAGGTTTCATCGACCACGAGCACATCGGGGGAATGGATCTGGTGCACGGTGGCGAGGCGCTCCGCCGACAGGCCGAACCATTGCGTCACGCGCCGACGGTTTTCCTGCACCCGTTCCGGTTCGTCATGCGAGCCGAGGCCGACATTGAGGCCCTGATAAAGCCCCTCCGACACTCCGCCCTGCCGGGTGAAAAAACCGTGACGGATACGGTTTTTGCTATAGTCGGCGAGCAGGGGACTCTGGATGGGGAGCGGCAGCGTTGCGTTCTGCATGGTGCGGGAATTCCTTGGAGAATATCGCTGTTGGCCAGTGAGGTACGGTTAAGCGAGATGTTTCCGGTTGCCGCGGCGTTGCGCGGCGTGTGTGATGCAGTGTGCCTGCTTCGTGTGTCGCAGCGATGTTGGCCCAGAGGTGATTGCGCTGTCAATCCACCGCGCGAAACGGCAGGAGATGAAGCGCGGGACTTGAAACGGCGATGACCTTGAAAAGTTCCCCCATCTTGCCGGCGCCCTCGCCGGCGAGGCGGTTGACCGCTTCGGCGATTTCCAGCGTCTGGTCCGGCGTGGCCTTGGCGGCAAGCGCGGCCGCGCGTTCCTTGAGACCGAGGCCATAGAGAAAGTCGCCCTGTCTCAGGGTGCCGTTGACGTGTACGCCGGTTGCTTCGGCCGTTTTCACGAGGCTTTCGAAATCGACATGGCTGGTGAGATCGGCTTCGCCGGGATGCGCAAGCGCCGGGTCGAAGGCATGGTTGCGCATGGCCTGCAACGTATCGCCATAACCGGCGATCAGATGGCCGTAATCGATGGCGAGCGCCGTGCCGCCATGGACGGAGAGGCGCTGGCAGATCGCGGTCATCACGGCTTCGCGGGCAGGCGAAATCTCGAATATGGTGCCAATCGGCTGCCGTTCCGGCTGCGGCGGCAGCGAAGCCGGATCTATGCCGGCAAGCCCGGTCGAGAACACAAGTTCGTCATTGGCATCGAGGCTGACGACCCGTTCGCGAAAACCCTGCGGCGTCTTTATGAATTGCCGGATCGGAATGGCGTCGAAAAGCTCGTTGGCGACGAGGAGCAGGAAACCTTCCGGCACGTCGTCGAAACTGTCATGCCAGATCAGTCTGTCCGCATGTGCGGCCAGCGTTTCCTTCTGGATGGCGGAAAGGCGGGGGCTGGTTTCGACCAGATGCACCTGCATCGTCTCGTAAAGCGGCGGTGCGATGCGGCGGATGACGCGCAGCATGTCCGACATCATGGTGCCGCGGCCGGGGCCGATTTCCACCAGCTGCGTTTCCATGGGGGCGCCGTGCCTCTGCCAGGCATGAACCACGAAAACGCCGAGCATTTCGCCGAAAAGCTGGCTGACTTCAGGTGCGGTGATGAAATCGCCCGAACGGCCGAAGGGCTCGCGACTCCTGTAATAACCGTGCTCCGGATCGGCGAGGCAGAGCGAGAAGAAGTCGGTAACGCTAAGCGGACCGTTGAGCCGGATAAGTGATTTGATGCGTTGCGCGAGCGGTGTCGTCATGGCGGGTCATACCGTTCAGGCGCTTTTTGCCGCGCTGCGCGCCCGCAGAACCGCCCAGAGGCCGAGAGCGAACATGGGGGTGGAGAGCACCATGCCCATGGTCAGCCAGTTGCCGGCGAGATAACCGATCTGCGCGTCCGGCTCGCGGAAGAATTCCACGAAGATGCGCGACAGCGCGTAACCGCAGACGAAGATGCCGGTGACGACGCCGGGCGTCTTCAGCGCCCTGAAGGCATAGATGGCGATTGCAAGAACGATGACGAGCACGAGGCCTTCGAGACCCGCTTCATAGAGCTGGCTCGGGTGCCGCGCGAAGGGGCCGCCGGTCGGGAAGACGACCGCCCATGGCACGTCGGCGATGCGTCCCCACAATTCGCCATTGATGAAATTGGCGATGCGCCCGAACAGCAGGCCGATGGGTGCTACGGCCGCGACGACGTCGAACATGCTCCAGACCGGGATGCCGTTCTTGCGGGCGAAGAGGATCATGGCGACGGTGGTGCCGATCAGGCCGCCATGGAACGACATGCCGCCATTCCATATCTCGATTGCCCTGATGGGATTGGCGGCAACCGCGGCGAGATCGTAAAACAGGATGTAGCCGATGCGCCCGCCGAGCACGATGCCGCCGGCTGCCCAGAGGATGAAATCGTCAAGATGCTGCGCCGAGATCGGCGACGTCTCGTTCGGCCACAGGCGATCCGTGCGGGCGAGGCGGCGGGCGTAAAACCAGCCGAGCATGATGCCCGCGACATAGGCGATGCCGTACCAGTGGATCGAGAGCGGGCCGAGGGACAGCGCCACCGGATCGATATTGGGGAAGGGCATGATGGCGATTTGGGTGGGAGCGGCTAACAATCCGTATATTCCGTCATCGTTGCGGGGTGGACAACGGAACGAGCCATTGCCTGAAGGGGCCGGGCGATGATGCTCACCGGTCTCCCTGACGCCAAGGAAAATGGCGATTGCGATGGCGGCGGTCAAGGTGATTCTTCAAGCTCCGGTTCAAGATACCGTAGGCCATGCAAGCTCTTGCGATTTTTCGATTTCGCTTGCAAGGCGGCGATGGAGTGCCTACCTGAAGGCTAGCAACAGCGGGCAAGACGATGCCCCTGAACCGACGAAGGATGAGCGCCATGAGCACGACAGGCACCAACCGTTTTCTGGATGAATTCGCCAAGCTGATGACCGATGCGGCCGGCGCGGCGCAGGGTGTACGCAAGGAAGCCGAAGCCGCCTTTCATGCGCAGGCGGATCGCTGGCTGAACAGTCTGGACGTCGTCCGGCGCGAGGAATTCGATGCCGTTCGCGAAATGGCCATCCAGGCACGTGATGAAAACGACGCGCTGCGCGCCCGCATCGAGGCTCTGGAAGCGAAGCTTTCCGCCGCCAAAGACTGATTTTTCAACGCTTTTTCCGATGGGTCCCGGATCGCTTGCGATTCCGGGACTTTTTGTTTTCGGCCCATTCCGCCCGAAATGACTCCCGGTTGTTAAAAACGTCCCTCCGGCGCGAATTTTTTGGGGCCTGTGGACACTTCCAAAAAACGCAATCGGCAGAGTCGCTTATGTATCTCGCCTGAGGTGATGGGGGAGGAGATATCCACTGTTCAAAAAGCAAAAATGGCGGGGAAGGGGTGGCAGCAGGACTCGGCCATTATACACTGATTTTAAATGATGATTCGAAAAGACCTGGTAAGCTCCAGACAGGGTGAATGCGTAATTCTGGTGGTGTCGGGCAATCGTCTCAAATGTTTATCCCGGTTTGTATGTGCGTTTTGTGCCCGGCGTTCAAAACAGGACATTCCTACCGGCTGAGAAGGTGCCGCATGAGTCTGATAGAATTTGAAATTGAGCGTCAGTCCAATCCCGTGGACATGATCGAGATCGTCGCCGCCTCGAACGACTGGTCGTTCGAACGTTCAGGCGAAGATGAGATCGCCATGACTGTCGCCGGTCACTGGGCCGACTATCACGTCTCCTTTTCATGGATGGAAGAGTTCGAGGCGCTACATCTTGCCTGCGCCTTCGACATCAAGGTGCCGGACCAGCGCGTCAACGAAGTCATTCGTCTGCTCTCTCAGGTCAACGGTCAGGTGCTGATGGGGCATTTCGATCTGTGGCGGCAGGAAGATGTGGTGATTTTCCGCCAGTCCCTGCTTCTGGCGGGCGGCGCCGAACCGAACAACCAGCAGGTGGAAGTGCTGCTTTCCAGCGCTCTGGAAGCCTGCGAACAATATTATCAGGCATTCCAGTTCGTCGTCTGGTCGGGGCTGGATGCGAAAAGTGCAATCGAAGCGGTCATGTTCGAGACCGTCGGAGAAGCGTAAGATGGTATATAAGGCTTCCGGGCCGCTCGTCCTGGTGGGCGCCGGCAATATGGGCGGCGCTCTGCTTTCAGGCTGGCTGAAAAAGGGCGTGCCGGGATCGCAGGTCATCGTGATCGATCCGCGCCCTTCCGACGCGATGCGGACGACGATTGCGGAAGCCGGAGCCACCCATAGCGAAGGCGTGCCCGAGGGCGTGAAGGCCGGAATTCTTTTCGTGGCGGTGAAGCCGCAGATGATGGAAGCCGTACTGCCCTCACTGAAACCCCTGCTGGGCCCGCATACGGTCGTCGTTTCGATTGCGGCGGGCACCACCATCGGCACGTTCGTTTCGCATTTCGGCAAGGTTGCCGCCGTGCGGGCCATGCCCAATACGCCGGCCATGGTCGGCCGTGGCGTCACGGGGGCCTATGCCAACGAGCTTGTGACGCCGGAGCTTAAAACGGTGGTGGACGGGTTGCTGAAAGTCAGCGGCCCGGTCGAATGGGTGGATGCCGAAAGCGATATCGACGCGGTGACCGCGGTTTCGGGAAGCGGCCCGGCCTATGTCTTCTATCTGGTGGAATGCATGGCCGAAGCCGGCCGCAAGGCCGGTCTGCCGGCGGATGTGGCCATGCGTCTGGCACGCGAAACCGTGGCCGGCGCCGGCGAGCTGCTGCATCAGTCCTCCGACGAGGCGGCGCGCCTGCGCCAGAATGTCACCTCGCCGGGCGGCACCACGGCTGCGGCGCTGTCCGTTTTGATGGCCGAAGACGGCATGCAGCCGCTGTTCGACAGGGCGGTCGCTGCCGCAAAAACGCGCGCCGAAGAGCTGGCGGGTTGAAGGGGCGGGCCATGAGCAGTGAAATTTCCTATGCCGATTTCGAGAAGGTCGATATCCGCGTCGGCACCGTCATCGAAGCCGAGCCTTTTCCCGAGGCGCGCAAGCCTGCCTTCAAGGTGAAGATCGATTTCGGGCCGGAGATCGGTGTCAAGAAATCCTCGGCGCAGATCACGGTGCATTATACGCTGGAAAGCCTTGTCGGCCGGCAGGTTCTGGGCGTGGTGAATTTTCCGCCGCGCCAGATCGGCCCTTTCCGGTCCGAGGTCCTGACGCTCGGTTTTGCCGATGCCAATGGCGATATCGTGCTTGCGGCCGTTGAGCGCCCGGTGCCGAACGGCGAGAAAATGTGCTGATGGAACACGACGGCTCAGTGCCGGAGTGACGGAAACCGCAAGTCCGTGACACACTTTTCGATCCGGTGCTCTAGAGCATTTCCAGGAAAAGTGGAGCCCGGTTTTCCGTCCGGAAATGTGCCGAAACAAGGAGTTAGAGTGTTTTCGCGATTCGAAAAAAAGCGAAAAAACTCTAAGCCGGAATTTTTACGATTACCCGCAATCCGCCCATCGGGCTTTCATCGAGCGTTACGTCGCCGCCGTGGCTGCGGGCGATATCGCGGACGATGGAAAGGCCAAGGCCGGTGCCCGAAGCATTGAGGTTGCGCGCTTCGTCCAGCCGGAAGAACGGCTTGAACACATCCTCGCGTGAGTTTTCCGGAATGCCCGGCCCGTCATCGTCAAAGGTCATGATGATGGAACGCGGCGCCTTGCGGATATCGATGTGGAGATTGCCGGCGTAGCGCCGTGCATTTTCGGCCAGATTGGCGACGAGCCGGGACAGCGCATTCGGCCGCGCGATGATCCGCTCGATATTATAAAGCTCGTAGCTGAATTTTTTGCCGTGCAGCTCGAAATCATGGCCGATTTTTTCGAGAAGGGCCGGAAGCTCCAGCGTGCCGACATCCTCTTCGACATCGGTACGGGCGAAGGTCAGATAGGCCTCCAGCATCGACTGCATGTCCTCGACATCCTTGTCGAGCCCCTCGAGGTCGGGATTGTCGCCCGCGAGCGCCAGTTGCAGCTTGAAGCGGGTGAGGATGGTGCGCAGGTCGTGGCTGACGCCGTTCAGCATGGCGGTGCGCTGCTCCATCTGCCGCTCGATACGCTCGCGCATCAGGATGAAGGCGAGGCCGGCGCGCCGCACCTCGTCCGCACCGCGCGGGGAATAGCCGCTGATCTTCTGGCCCTTGCCGAAGTTTTCCGCCGCCTTGGCGAGCGCTTCGATGGGTTTGATCTGCCCGCGCAGGAAGAGGATGGAGATGGCGATCAGCACCAGCGACGCCCCGACCATCCAGACAAGGAAGATATGGGTGTTGGAGGCATAGGCCGAACTGCGGCGGGTGAAGACGCGCAGGGTCTTGTCTTCGAGCTGGATGCGGATTTCCACCAGCGAGCCGTTGCCATAGGTATCGATCCAGAACGGTCGGCCGATCTGCTGCGTTAACTGATCCGCCAGAATCCTGTCGAGGATCGAAAACAGCGGCTCCGGTCTTGGGGCCGGCAGGTCGGTCTTCGGTTCGATATAGACGCTGAGATCCAGCTTGTCGCGGGCGATGCGGATGACGCGCTGATAGTCGTCTTCCTCCGGGTCCGTCTGCAGCAGCTCGATGATCGCGGCGATATCGCGCGTCACGGCGGAGGAGAGGCGTTCCGTCACGAGCTGCCAGTGGCGTTCCATGAAAACGGCCGCGACCACGGCCTGAAGCAGGATCATCGGCAGGATGATGATGAGCAGCGAGCGGGTGTATAGGCCGGTTGGCAGCCAGTGGCGCAGCCATCTGCCTGACATGCGCCAGGCCTTGGCCGCGCCGCTGTTTCTGACCGTGCTGAGAAAATCGAGGCTCGCCATGGCCGTGCGTTCGCCCTTCGTTGAGTGCTCGTCAGTCCACGCTCAGGCGGTAACCGATGCCGCGCACCGTTTGCAGATAGACAGGATTGGCAGGGTCGTCCTCGATCTTTCGGCGAAGACGGTTGATCTGCACGTCGATGGTTCTTTCGCCCACTTCCGATTCCGCTTCCACCAGCTCGTGGCGGGGAATGGTATCGCCGGCGCGCAGCGCAAAAAGCAGCATGATCTCCTGTTCGCGATCCGTCAGGCGGATCGTTTCGGGGCCGCGCCGCAATTCCTTTTTGGGGATGGAGAAGCTGTAGGGGCCGAACATGATCTGTTCGATCTTGGGCGTATCGGGCGAGGTATTGCGCCGCAGGATATTGTTGATGCGAAGGACGAGCTCGCGCGGGTCGAAGGGTTTGGCGAGATAATCGTCCGCACCCGCTTCCAGCCCGGCGATGCGCGAATCCGCTTCCGACCGGGCGGTCAGAAGGATGACCGGCACGGATTTGTCCTCGTTCAGCGAGCGGGTCAGCGAAAGCCCGTTTTCGCCCGGCATCATCACGTCGAGGATGAGCAGATCGAAACGGATGCCCACCATTTTGCGCCGGGCTTCGGCCGCATCGGCCGCCACGGAGATGCGATAGCCCTTGTCGCCCAGAAAGCGCTGCAGGAGATCGCGAATGCGGGCATCGTCGTCGACGATCAGGAGATGGGCCGCATCGTCATCCGCCGGCGGACGTTTTGTCGGTGCTGTCGCCATCGTCACTCGTCCTCCACGGTGGTCGTCGTCGTCGGGCTGCGCATCTGCGCCAGGAACTTGCGCACGCAGGCGCGGGCGTCCGGCCCGAGACCTTCCAACGCACGGTCGATGCGGCGCGATTGCGGCTCGCTCAGCGCCAGCGCGAGTTCGCGGCCCGTCAGCGTGGGGTAAAGCCTGCGCTGGCGGCGGTCTTCCGGGCCTGCCATCTGGCGGATGTAACCGTCGTCGATCAATTGCTTCAGCACACGGGCAAGGCTCTGCTTGGTAATCTGCAGCGTATCGAGCAGATCCGCCACCGTCATGCCCGGCTGCCGGCTGACGAAATAGACCACCCGGTGATGCGCCCGCCCATATTCCAGTTTCGACAGAATGACATCGGGATCGGAGACGAAATCGCGATAGGCGAAGAACAGCGCCTCGATCGTGTCGAAGTCGATCTTGCCGTCGTCAACCTTCGGGAGTGCCGGTGTCTGCCTGGCGGCGGCGGTTTTGAGCGATTGCGGTGGCACTGCGGTTCCTTCATATTCTGCGGCTGTCTGATCATAGGCTGACGGGCGTCGATGCGCCAATATTCTGTAAACATAGCCGAAAATGCGTCCGCTCGGGAGAATGCCGCGATCATTTTCTGTTGCGGTGGATAATATGGCGCGGGTGCGGGTGCAACTGGAATCCTGAGTGGCCTTTACCGGAAATAGAAAAGAGCGCGGAAACTCCGCGCTCTTCATCCGTCTCTTGATGTCCGCCGTGCGTTTACTGATAGACGTAAACGATCCGTCGCGTCGAAGGTTCGACCAGAACCGGCACGTCGTTCACCTGGACATAACGATATTGATAGTCCGGAATTTCAACGAGACGCGTATCCGAAGGCAGCACACTACCGACGGCTATGTCACCATCATAGGTGACGGTGTCTGCGGGATGTTCGTCAATATAGGTCATCACCGATTGCGGTGGATCGACTTCGCCGACGCGGCCGAGGTTCGGATCGCCGGGATTGGGTTCTGCCTGCACGCTTGAGGTCGTTTCATAGGTCACGACCGGCACGCTGAGTTCCGAGCGGCGCTGTTCGAGAATGACCGGAGAGCCCTCATACATGACATTCAGATAATCGGCATGGGCCCAGCCGCGCAGGCCGTTGACTTCAATGCGGCACCAGCTGCTGCCTTCCATGCAGCCATCCAGAACCGCATTGCTGCCACGGGTGGCCAGCCCCACTTCGGGATAGTCTTCACCGGGGCCTGAGCGAACGGAAATATCCGATGCGGTGGTGGCGACCATGGCGGCGTTCGCGAAACCGGCCATCAAGGCGAAGGCGCCGCCAGCGATCAGCATTTTAAGCGTCTTGTCCATGTTCATCACTCCTTTCAAGACTGGAGCTAGAACGTCGCAACCATCGGGGCGTTCCACATTTTTTGCCGGCAATTCCCGCCATCCGCCGAAGCTTTATTGCTATCTAACTGTTTCTAATTCGATTTTTAGACTGCTTCAGTCGCCGGAAGCCGGCGTCTTTTCCGCCGCCATTGTGCCGCCACCGGTCGCGGGCTATAGGAGGCAGGAGCTTTCAGACAGGAGACGCAGGATATGGGAAAATTGCAGGCGGGCATTATTCCGGTCACGCCATTCGAGCAGAATTGCACCATCCTGTTCGATCAGGATACCAAGGAGGGCGTCGTCGTCGATCCCGGCGGGGATGTGGACGTC
Source organism: Agrobacterium sp. T29 (assembly GCF_006970545.1). Taxonomy (NCBI): domain Bacteria; kingdom Pseudomonadati; phylum Pseudomonadota; class Alphaproteobacteria; order Hyphomicrobiales; family Rhizobiaceae; genus Agrobacterium; species Agrobacterium sp. T29. Next base: position 1,909,005 of record NZ_CP040640.1, on the reverse strand, counting down.
ATTCTCCAGGTCGTGTCTGAAAACGGCATCGCGCTGAAGGAAATCTGGCTGACGCATGGGCATCTCGATCATGCCGGCGGTGCCGATGAACTGCGTGAAAAGCTGTCGCTGCCGGTCATCGGGCCGCATGAGGACGACCGGCCCTTGCTCGAAAGAGTTGAGGCGCAGGCCGAAAAATATGGCATTAGCGGTCTTCGGAACGTTGCGCCCGACAAATGGCTGAAGGACGGCGACAGGGTATCCTTCGGGGATCATGTCTTCGAAGTCTATCATTGCCCGGGCCATGCGCCCGGCCACGTCATATATTACAACCGCGACCAGAACTTCGCCCATGTCGGCGATGTGCTGTTTTCGGGATCGGTGGGGCGCACGGACCTGCCGGGCGGAAACCACGAGCAATTGATGGCGTCCATTCGCGACAAGCTTTTGCCGCTGGGTGACGATGTCGGTTTCATCTGCGGCCATGGTCCGGGCGGACGACTGGGTGAGGAACGGCTCACCAACCCCTATCTCAAGGGGCTCTGAGTACCGGCCCATTAGAGTTTTTCCGCTTTTCCTGGAAATGCTCTAAGGCCTGCGGGACCGCACAAAAAAACCCGGCATTCCTGCCGGGCTTCAACTAGAAAAGAAAGCCGTTTTAGGGTCAGCCAGCAATCTGCAGATTGACTGCCTTCGGCCCCTTGCCGCGACGATCCGGTTCCGTGTCGAAGCTCACTTTCTGATTTTCTGAAAGTCCGGACAGGCCAGAAGCCTGTACAGCAGAGATGTGAACAAAGATATCAGCGCCACCATTGTCTGGCTTGATGAAGCCGAAGCCTTTGTCTGTATTGAAGAATTTTACGGTGCCAGTTTCGGCCATGCATCAGGTCCTTTTCGCTCTGCCCGCGTTCAGCTACAGGCAGCATTACAGTTTTGCCCCGCGTGGGCGTTGGCAGGCAGTTTTTGACTATTGAGAAAATGGACCTTCGCAGCGGGAAGTAATGGCGTTCTCATCCAACGTTTTTCGTCCCACCGCCCGAGGTTTATAGCGTCCCCAGTGCGCAAAATTATAGGCCTTCCCATGCTCGCAAATTGCCCGAACCGCGGTAGAGTGATGCGTTTATCGAAAATTGGCAAGCAAAAGTTTTCACGGGCTTTTTGTCAGATAAAAAACCTGCGGTAGAATAACATCGTGCAATCGCATATTTTTTCCGCAGAAGTGACAGTTGATGAAATAATTGCCGTTTGCCGCAGGATTTCGCGGCAAAATTTGAATGCCCTATCTGGATTTATGGCGGAAAGAGAAAAATAAGTTCTTTTTGCGTCAGGCCGCTCCAGCCATGGATTTTTGCCGTTTGCGCGTCAATTCCGGCACCAGTTCCACGATTAGGATTGCGACGAATATGATCAGGCAGCCGATATAGCCGGCGCCTGAAATGGTTTCCTTCAGGAACACCGAAGCCAGCAAAGCGCCGAAAAGCGCTTCCGAGGACAGGAATATCGCGGCCTGCGGGGCGGTGGTGTAACGCTGGCCGATGACCTGCAGCACGAAGGCGAGGCCGGAGGAGACGAGGCCGACATAGAGGATTTCCGCCAGCGACGCCTCGATGGAGGCCATGCTGATCGGTTCGAACACGACACCGATCATGCAACTAAGAAGGGAGCAAACGGCGAACTGGGTGCAGGAAAGCGCCAGCGGCCTTCCGCTTTCGGAGACGAAGCGCCCGGCCAGCGTGATCTGGATAGCCCAGAAAAAGGCGCAGATGATGCTGAGAATATCGCCCGTGGTCAGCGCCTCGAAAGCGCCGCCGGAGAGCAGGAATATGCCGCCCAGCATCATGAGCGCGCATGGCCAGACGATCCAGTGGGGGTGACGGCGGTAAAGCACGACGGCGATCACGGGTACGAAGATGACGTAGAGCCCGGTCAGGAAGCTGGAATTGGTGACGGTCGTGGTCAGGAGCCCGACCTGCTGGGTGGTGGCGCCGCCGAACAGGGCCAGACCCACGAGGATGAAGCTGCCGATTTCGCGCCGGCGCGGCGGCGATTTCAGCGACCGTGTTTCCATGAGCGCGAAGGGCAGCACGGCGATGGCGGCGATGGCGAAACGCAGGCCGACGAACCAGAACGGGCCGATCGAGGCCATGGCGGAGGATTGCGCGACGAAGCCGCCTCCCCAGATTGCTGCGGCGAGCAGAAGCAGCATATTGGCCTGAATACGCGTCATTGTTGGCACCAGCACGGCAGGGCCGGAAGATCATTCAGTCGCGGCCGCGGCAATTCGGGGATTTTTGAAATATCGATCCGCGATGCGGATGACTGTTTCCGGGTGCTTTAGCAGCAACCTGCCGATGCCGCAAGTCGAGGGGAGGGCCGCTTATTTGTAGCGGCGGGCCTCGTCCTTCAGGCTGCGCCGGGTGAGCGTCAGGCCGCCAATGCCGAGGCCGATAAAGGCCGCGGCCGAAAGGACGATGAGCAGGATGTGGGGACCCGCTTTCGTCGTCGCCGCCACCTGCGGAATGGCGGATGTATGCAGGGTATCGACCGCCTGGGTAGCCGCATTGGCTGAGGTTGCGATGCCGGCGGCCATGGTGACGATGACGAGAAAAGCCGCAACGGCCATCCAGAGGGAAAACAGCGTTCTCTGCGCCCTTAACCTTTCAACGGAAGTCCGATCGTTGGTAAACATGGCTGTCGCCTCTTGTCCCTGTTCTTAAAGGATAAAAGAGGCTTCGAAATGGACGGCTTGGAGACCGAATTCTGGCGTTCCGCGGCATTTATTGCGGCAATATTGTGGCAAAGCCGGTCAGGAGAGCCGTTTGGGCGGATTTGGCGTCAGAGGCCGCGTTTTCCGAAGGTTCGGGTCTGGCGCAGCGGGTGCGGATCGGCGGGGCGTTCTTCCCGGAAAAATGCCGGTGGCGCAGGGCGTCTTTCCGCCCTTGACGGGGCAAAATATTCACTGCCGAGTTCCGGGAAACGTGTGTCGAAACTGGTCGGGGCAAGTTCGGGCTTTGCCAGCACATAGCCCTGCATCAACAGGACGCCGAGTTCCTCGCACAGATCGACCTGCCACGCGGCTTCCAGTCCTTCGAAGACCGGCTCTATGCCATCGGCGCGAAACTGGCTGACGATGACGCGCAGAAGGGCAGCACCCGCCGAATTCTGCATGAAATCGCGCACCCAGCCGGCTTCGAATTTCACATAGTCCGGCTTGATGAGCTTCACCCGGTCGATGTCGGAATCGCCCGCGCCATAGTCATCGAGCGCCACGCGAAAGCCGATATCGTGCATGTGGTAGGCGAAGTCGGCGACCATCTGCGTGTCGGAGGCTTTTTTCTCGGAGATTTCGCAGACGATGCGATCCGCCGTCATGCCGGCCTCGTGGGCGGCAAGACGCATGCGCTCCACTTCCTGGCGCATCTTGGCCGGGGTCTGGAACAGCCCCGGATGGAAATTGACGAAGATGCGGGCGCGGGACCGGTTGAGCCTGCCGGTGTTGAGAATGTGGATCGTGCGCAGGATGCTGTCGATATTTTCGATGTCTTCCGGCGCGACCAGCGAGAAAAATTCGCCCGGCGTTACCGGCTCGCCGTTTGCGATGGGGACGTACCAGACCCTCGAAGGAATCGATGTCAAGAATACCGCTCGCCGTGCGGCGGAAAATGGGCTGCAGGGCCGATTTCAGGTTGAAGGTGCTATAGGCCGTGGACCATGTGCCATCGACCTCGCGGACAAGACTGGAAAAGATGCTTTTGAGCGCCATTTTTCAACCAGCTATAGAGACACGACCTCTAGGCTCGCGAATGTAGCGTATCAAGCGTTACTTCCGGGTTAAGGAAGGTTTAAATTCTGCGATGCAGTACATAAGCCGGCTTTTGACCTTGAAAGAAGGCCTGTCTTTCGACATAGAAAATGCCGCAGATGACAAGTTTTCCAACCTCTGCTGATGTCAACCCCAATAGGACCGATTAAAAATGGCCTTCCTTGCCGACATTCTCTCCCGCGTAAAGCCATCCGCCACCATCGCCGTTACCCAGAAAGCCCGTGAGCTGAAAGCGAAGGGCCGCGATGTGATCAGCCTTGGCGCCGGCGAGCCGGATTTCGATACGCCCGAAAATATCAAGGAAGCGGCCATCGACGCCATCAAGCGCGGCGAGACGAAATACACGCCGGTTTCGGGTATTCCGGAACTGCGCAAGGCGATTGCCGACAAGTTCAAGCGTGAAAACGGCCTGGACTACAAGCCGGAGCAGACGATTGTCGGCACGGGCGGCAAGCAGATCCTCTTCAACGCCTTCATGGCCACCCTGAACCCAGGCGATGAAGTCATCATTCCGGCGCCCTACTGGGTCAGCTATCCGGAAATGGTGGCGATCTGCGGCGGTACGCCGGTTTTCGTCGACGCCACGCTGGAAGACAATTTCAAGCTGAAGCCGGAAGCGCTGGAAAAGGCGATCACGCCGAAGACCAAGTGGTTCGTGTTCAACTCGCCGTCCAACCCCTCGGGCGCCGCCTATTCGCATGACGAGCTGAAGGCGCTGACCGACGTGCTCGTCAAGCATCCACATGTCTGGGTGCTGACGGACGACATGTATGAGCACCTGACCTATGGCGATTTCAAATTTGTCACGCCGGTCGAAGTCGAGCCTTCGCTCTATGACCGCACGCTGACGATGAACGGCGTCTCCAAGGCCTATGCCATGACCGGCTGGCGTATCGGTTACGCTGCTGGCCCGCTGCCGCTGATCAAGGCCATGGACATGATTCAGGGCCAGCAGACCTCGGGCGCAAGCTCGATTGCGCAATGGGCCGCTGTCGAAGCCTTGAACGGCACGCAGGATTTCATTCCGGCCAACAAGAAAATCTTCGAAGGCCGCCGCGATCTCGTCGTTTCCATGCTCAACCAGGCGAAGGGCATCAGCTGCCCGGCTCCGGAAGGCGCATTCTACGTTTATCCGTCCTGCGCCGGCCTGATCGGCAAGACCGCGCCGTCGGGCAAGGTCATCGAGACGGATACGGATTTCGTTTCCGAGCTTCTCGAAGCCGAAGGCGTCGCCGTCGTGCAGGGATCGGCTTTCGGCCTCGGCCCGAACTTCCGCATTTCCTACGCCACGTCGGAAGCGCTGCTGGAAGAGGCCTGCAAGCGCATCCAGCGCTTCTGCGCCGATTGCCGCTGATCGGTTGTGATCTCAAATGAAGAAGCCCGGCAGCGATGCCGGGCTTTTTTCGTTTTGGTCAAAGCCCCAGAAACAGCAGCATGATGAAGGTGGCGAATAGAATGAAATGCGTCATTCCTTCAATCGCGTTGGTCTCGCCGTCATTGAGATTGATGGCGGCGGCGATGAGGGTGATGAAGACCATGACGGTCTGAACCGGCGTCATCGCCATGATGAAAGGCTGGCCCGTATAGAGCGCGATACCCTCCATGACGGGCACGGTGAGGATGACCGTCGACAGCGATGCGCCCATGGCGATATTGACCACGGCCTGCATGCGGTTTCGCAAGGCGGACCGGAGCGCGGTGAGGATTTCCGGCGATGCCGAGATCGTCGCCACCACCACCGCCATCAGCGCCGGCGGCGCGCTGGTGCCCTCGAGGCTTTCGCTTAAGAAGGCCGACATGAATTCCGCCAGCACACCGATCAGCACCACGCCGGCGATGATGAGGCCGATGGAGAGCGATACGCTGCCTTCGTCCTCCTCTTCCGCATGACCGTCCGATGCCTGCCCGGCCGGATGCGCCTTGCGGGGATAGGCGTAGCTGAAGAAATAGCTGTGCGGGCCGACCTGCATTTTGAGGAACAGGGCGTAAAGCGCGATCATCGCGACGATGGTGAAGGCGGAGTAGACATGCCAGCTTTCATTGGGGATGAATTCCGGCACGATCATCGAAATACCCATGGCGGTGAGGATCATCACGCCATAGGTCTTGCCGGAATCGTCATTATAGGGCTGCTCGCCGTGGCGAAGCCCGCCGAGCAGCGCCGCGAGACCGAGAATGCCGTTGATGTCGATCATCACGGCGGAATAGATCGTATCCCGCACCAGAGTGGGCGAACTGGATTCGCTCATGATGATGGCGAGGATCAGCACTTCCACCGCGACGGCCGACAGCGTCAGGATCATGGTGCCGTAAGGGTCGCCGACCTTGGTGGCGAGGATTTCGGCGTGATGGGCAACCCGCATCGAGACCAGGACGATGAGTCCGATCAGCGCGACTGCGGCGATAAGCGCCGCCGTTTTTCCGGCTTCGAATATTGCATGTTCGGCCAGATAGGCGACGATTGCCGCCGGTATTGCCAGCAGCAGCATGCGCTCCTGTTTCAGAATAGAACCCGCCATCGATTTCCCTTCCCCCTGATCGGCTCAGGCTGTGACGTATCGTCCCCCAGATCAAGCAGGATTTGCGCTTGAATGCTTTTGGTAGGATAGTGGTGTTGCAGGACATGCTGCTCATGCCGCGGTGTCCCATCGGGTGCAATGCTTGAAACGCGGTTGTGGTTGCCATGTCGCCTACCGAGACAGGAGGACCATGCATGACCAAAGTGGTATATGAAATTGTCGAACATGACGGAGGCTTTGCCTACCGCATGAACGGCGCTTATTCCGAAACATTCCCTTCTTATGCGGATGCCGTCGAAGCTGCGCGCATCGTCGCCGCCGAACAGCAGGTGGGGGGCGATGACGAGGAAATCAGCTATCAGGATGAGAGCGGCCACTGGCATGAAGAATATAGCCAGGGCGGTGACCGGCCGGAAGCCGAGGTGGTCGACAAGACGACGCAGCAGGCCAGACCGTTTTGATCGGCGATCCGTGGATTTCCAGCAAAGCCGGGATCACTTTGCGTATTCCGCCGGTCTCTTTCAGGCAATTGCGGATGCCGGCCCGCGTGGCATCGATGCGGGATCGGCATTAGCGCCGTTTCGGCGGTGCGCCCGGATCGGTTTCTTTAAGATGCCCCTTGAGGCCTTCGACGAGGGCGCTGAACACGGCACGACATCGCGGCGAGGTCTTGAGATTTTCATGCATCGCGACCCAGGTGTGGAGCGGGATGTCGATTTTCGGAAGAACCTGAACGAGCCGGGGGTCCTTGCGCGCCAGGCCGATCTGACAGACGCCGATGCCTGCGCTGGCGCGGATCATGGCAAGCTGGGCGAGATTGCTGTCGGCGCGGATTTCAAAGGAAATTTCCTCAATATCGGGTATGTCCGGATCGAGCGAGCGCATCCGCTGGATGGCCGCCCGAATGAAAGGCGTCTTGCGGTCGAAACCGACCATCCGGTGATGGTTCAGATCTTCCATGCTCTTCGGGGTGCCGGCTCTTGCCAGATAGTCGCGCGTCGCATGAAATCCCAGACGGAAATTGCCGATATAACGCATCACGATCGCATCCTGCTGCGGTTCGGTCATGCGAATGGCGATATCCGCCTCGCGCCTTAAAAGGTCTTCCAGCGTATCGGAGAGCGAAAGCTCGATTTCAAGCCGCGGGTGAACCTCCTGCATGGCCGTGATGATCGGCGGCAGCATTTCCACGCCGATGATATCGGATGCGCTGATTCGCACCGTGCCTTCGATCTTGCCGACTTCGCCGGAGGCCGCGCGCATGAGGGCGGCGGTCGTCGCCGCGAGATTTTCCGCATAGGGGCGGAGCGCAAGCGCGGCTTCCGTCGGCATCAGCCCGTGCGGCGAGCGGATGAACAGCGGAAAGCCGACGGCCTCTTCCAGCGCGCCGATATGACGTCCCGCCGTCGGCTGGGTGATGCCAAGCTCGCGGGCGGCGGCGGACAGTGAACCGTCGCTCAGCACGCTGAGGAAGGTGCGATAGAAATCCCAGCTGATGTCACGGTTTCTGGTCATAAGATTTTGTATAGCTGCTCCACTCATTTCGATAATTTCGTATACCGCGGAACGGGGCGATACTCCAGCCCACAACAAGGAGTACGGCGATGATATATGAAAACAACGCAAATACAGCGCGGAATGAACGGCCTCTGGCCCTGATTTTGGGGGTGAATGGCGGTGTCGGCAGCCAGGTCTCCAGAATGCTGCAGCAACGGGGATGGCGGGTAAGGGCGATGACGCGCCAGCGGGCGTCAACGGGCGCTACGGATGGCGTCGAACGTGTGGCCGGGGACGCCATGAACCGGCAGGATGTGATGGATGCGGCAAAAGGCGTGAGCCTCATCGTCCATGCGGTCAATCCTCCCGGATATCGCAATTGGGAAAGCCAGGTGCTGCCGATGCTCGACAATAGCATCGCCGCCGCCGAGGCCTGCGGGGCGAGGATCGTCTTTCCGGGCAGCGTCTATAATTTCGGCCCGGACGCCTTTCCGCTTCTGACGGAAGACAGCCCGCAAAGGCCTTTTACCCGCAAGGGCGCATTGCGTGTGGAGATGGAGCGGCGGCTGAAAATGGCGTCGATGCGCGGCGTGCCGGTGCTGATCGTCCGCGCCGGGGATTTCTTTGGGCCGGACGCGAGAAACAACTGGTTTTCGCAGATGCTGGTGAAGCCCGGAAAGCCGGTCCGGCGTGTCCAGAATCCCGCCGCGCCCCATGCCGGGCATCAATGGGCCTATCTGCCGGATGTCGCCGAGACCATTGGCCGGCTGCTGGACCGCGCAGGCGAGCTTCCGGCTTTCGCCGTCTATCACATGGAAGGTTTCTGGGATTTCGACGGGCTGCAATTGGTTGAAGCCATCGAGCGAGTTGTCGGGCATCCGGTCAAGAGGCGGCAGCTATCCTGGTCGGGCATCAAATTGGCCGCTCCCTTCGTTCCCCTGTTCCGTGAAGTGCTGGAAATGCAATATCTCTGGCATATGCCGATCCGGATGAGCAATCGCAGGCTGACGGATTTTCTCGGAACGGAACCCAGAACACCGATCGACATCGCGGTAGCGACGACGCTTGCGAGCCTCGGCTGCCTTGAACAGAGGCCGCAGCCGTCGAGCCTTCCGCATCCGGCCGATGCCGGGGGCAGGGTGTGATGGCCGCGGTTGCGAATGGGATGTCGGCCCGGCGTCGCGTGTTTGCCGTGATTTCGGCAAGCGTGCCGGCGCTGATCTTCGCGCAGGTGCTGCTGGCCGGGCTATCGATCTATTACGATGGATCGCTGCTTTCGCTGCACAAGGGGCTCGGCTTTCTGATCGCCGTTCCGATCCTGTCGCTGGCGGTTCTCGCTTCTCTATATGACGATCTGCGGCCGAATCTTGCCCGCACGCTGGTCCTGCTTGGTCTTTACTGTCTTCAGGTGGCCCTGATGAGCATCGGTCGGGAAACGGGCAATGGCTTCCTGCAGGCGCTGCATGTGCCCAACGCCTTCGTCATGGGCGCGTTTTCCGATTTTGCCGCGCGGCAGACGCGAAGCCTGCGCTGAAAGAAAACGCCGCACTGCTTTCGAGCAGTGCGGCGTCTTTGCTTTATCCCTTATCAGGCAAGCGCTGGATAGTCGGTGTAACCTTCGGCTCCGCCGCCATAGAAGGTCGGCTGGTTCGGCTCGTTGAGCGGCGCGTCGTTTTTCAGGCGGCGGACCAGATCCGGATTGGCGATGAAGGCCTTGCCGAAAGCCACGGCGTCGACTTTACCGCTTTCAACTGCCTCGATGGCGCTCTCACGGTCGTAGCCATTATTGGCGATCCAAAGGCCCTTGCCGCCGGCATTGCGATAAGCGGCCTTGAAGGCTGCATAATCGAAAGGCTTGTCGCCCTGCTTGAAATCGCGCGGGCCGCCGGTTGCGCCTTCGACGACATGGATGAAAGCGAGATCGCGCTTGCCGAGCTGTTCCGCCACGTAATTATAAAGCGGCTGCGGATCGGCTTCGAAAATGTCGTTGGCGGGCGTGACGGGCGAGAGGCGGATGCCGGTGCGGCCTGCGCCGATCTCTTCCGCCACCGCGTCGACAACCTCGAGCAGGAAGCGGGCGCGGTTTTCAATCGAACCGCCATAATCATCCGTGCGCTGGTTGGTGCTGGATTTCAGGAACTGCTCGATCAGGTAGCCATTGGCGGCATGGATTTCGACGCCGTCGAAACCGGCCTCCAGCGCCGCGCGGGCGCCGCTGCGGTAATCCTCGAGGATGAGGCCGATATCGTCGATGGTGAGCGCACGGGGCTCGGAGGTTTCGGCAAAGGCGCCGGTGCCGTCATCATTGATGATATAGGTCTTCGACTTGGCAGGAATGGCGGAAGGCGCGACCGGCTGGCCGCCATGCGGCTGCAGCGAGGTGTGGGAAATGCGGCCCACATGCCAGATCTGTGCGACGATTTTGCCACCGGCCGAATGCACGCCATCGGTAACCTGTTTCCAGCCCGCGATCGCTTCCCGCTTGTAGAGGCCGGGAACGTCAGCGTAACCCTGACCCTGCTGGGAAATCGGCGTGCCTTCGGTGACGATCAGCCCGGCCGTGGCGCGCTGCTCGTAATAGGTGGCGTTGAGATTGTTGGGAATAGCGCCCGGCGAACGGTTGCGGGTGAGGGGAGCCATGACGATACGGTTGGCGAGTGCGATATCGCCGGCCTGTGCCGGTTCGAAAAGACTGGTCATGCGACTTCACTTTCTGGTCGGTTGGCGAAATTGCGCGGGGGACGCGCTGTCTTTCTGTCTGGGTGCCGGAATGAAAACCGCCTTGCGGTTTCCGGTCCGACACCCCGAGGCTCAAAGCTTGGGAGGCTCAGAGATTGGCTTGCAGATAATTGCGGAAGGCGTCGATGGTTTCCTCGTTGCGTTCGAAAAACACCCATTGCCCGACCTTTTTCGACCTTATCAGGCCGGCTGCCTGCAACACCGCCAGATGCGACGAGACGGTGGATTGCGACAGGCCGCTGATCTGAAACTGGTTGGCGCATACACCCATGCTGAGGGGATGCTCCTGGCAGAAGTGACTTTCCGGAGACTTCAGCCATTCCAGGAATTTCAGCCTTGCGGGGTGCGAAAGGGCTTTGAGGATTTCCTCCGGGTTCATCGGTGCTTCTTCAATATCTGGCATGTCCGATATTTATATCGGTCATCATCGATATACAAGTCACGTCTCTGTGAGGATCGAGGGGGCGGGCAGGCATTTCCAAAAAAGAAGGCCGCTGGATATCTCCGCGGCCTGATAAGTTTGAAGGTCAAAACCTCCAGAGGGGAACAGCTGTCGCGTGCCTTGGGCGAGCGTGACAGCTGACTAAAATATGGGTGTGGGAATAATGCAAAACAAGGTTGCATCATGCGATATTTCGCCAATTCGGAGAAAATTCTTGCGGGTAAAAAAAGAGGGCCGCCGGATGGATCCAGGGCCCTTTAAGTGTGAAGGTCAAAAACCTCCAGAGGGGAACAGCTGATGCGGTGGAACTGGGAGGAAAAGCCACCGTGTGCATCAGCTGAGAGCGATATGGTGCTTTTTTGTGCACGAAACAACTCTTTTTTGTGCAGGTCAGGCATGCGCACCACGCAGCCCTCGATATTTCCGGTATATTTTATGTGCAATGCTCCCGGGCGGCGCATGTGCGCCGCTCGAGTATTTCGTAAGATAAGTTATTGAAATTTAATAGCTATGACCGAGTGTCGATTATTTTAACGTCAGAAGTTCCAGTTCCGCGCCTTTGCCACGATGAAGTCGCGGAAGGCTTTCAGCTTTGCAGCGTTTTTCATCTCGTCGGGATAGCAGAAATAGGTATCGAAGGACGGAATATCTGCGGCGAGCGATAGCTGGATAAGGCCCGGATCGCGGCCGACGATATAATCCGGCAAGCAGGCGATGCCGATTCCCAGCAGGCAGGCGCGCTTGATCGAGGTCTGGCTGTTGATCTGCAGATGCGGCGTGCGCGTATTGTCGGAAGAGCGTCCGGCATTTTCCAGCCAGTTAACGTCCAGCAGATAGTTGGGCGCCGGTTCACCGAAGGAGATGATGCGGTGATTGTCGAGATCCTCGATCGATTGCGGCTCGCCGTGGCGATTGATGTAGGACGGCGCGGCGTAAACGTGCATGTGCACCGTGAACAGCTTGCGCTGAATGAGGTCCGACTGCTGCGGCTGGCGCAGGCGGATGGCGCAATCGGCGTGACGCATGTTCACGTCCAGCTCTTCATTATCGAGGATGAGCTGGATCGACATTTCCGGATAGAGCTGTAGGAATTCCTGCACCTTGTCCGTCAGCCAGCCCTGGCCGAGACCGACGGTCGTCGTCACGCGCAGCTTGCCGCTCGGCTTCTCCGTCGTTTCGGTGAGCTGCATCTTCACCGTTTCGAGCTTCAGAAGCACGTCATGGGCGGTGCGGTACAGCAACTCGCCCTGTTCGGTGAGGATGAGACCGCGGGCGTGGCGATGGAACAGCTTGACGCCGACATCCTGCTCCAGCGCGCTGACCTGACGGCTAATGGCCGACTGGGACAAATGCAGCTTGTCGGCAGCATGGGTGAAAGACCCTGCTTCGGCTGCGGCATGAAAAATGCGCAGTTTATCCCAGTCCAATGGCATTGCCATGCCTATCCTGCCTTTCGGTTATTCCGCTGCGACAGCAAGCGGTTGATGCGCGGTGAGATAACGTTCCGCTTCCAGCGCGGCCATGCAGCCCATGCCGGCGGCGGTGATCGCCTGACGGTAGATGTCGTCGGTGACGTCGCCAGCCGCGAAAATGCCTTCCACGTCGGTCGCCGTGGAATCGGGGGCGGTCCACATGTAGCCGTTGTCTTTCAGCTTCACCTTGCCCTTGAACAGCTCGACTGCCGGCGCATGGCCGATGGCGACGAAGACGCCGTCGATGGGGAATTCGCTGATCGTGCCGGTCTTGGTATCACGCAGCTTCACGCCGGAGACGGAAGGCGGCATTGGCGGCTTTGCGGGTGCACCGGTAATTTCGGCGATTTCCGTGTTCCAGAGAATCTTGACGTTTTCCTTGGCGAACAGCCGTTCCTGCAGGATTTTTTCCGAGCGGAAGCTATCGCGGCGGTGCACGACGGTGACCGACTTGGCGATATGGGCAAGGTACAGCGCTTCTTCCACGGCGGAGTTGCCGCCGCCGACCACGATCACATCCTTGTTGCGATAGAAGAAGCCGTCGCAGGTGGCGCAGGCGGAAACACCGAAGCCCTGGAAATGCTGCTCGCTCTCGATGCCAAGCCACTTGGCCTTGGCACCGGTGGCGATGATCAGCGTATCGGCGGTCCAGACCTGACCGGAATCGGTCTTGACGACGAAAGGCCGTACATTGGTTTCAACTTCGGTGACGAGGTCGCTAACGATTTCCGCGCCCACATGCGTCGCCTGCTTCAGCATCTGGTCCATCAGCCACGGACCCTGGATCGGATCGGCAAAGCCCGGATAGTTCTCGACATCGGTGGTAATCATCAGCTGGCCGCCCTGTTCCATGCCGGCGATCAGCACGGGTTTCAGCATTGCGCGGGCCGCGTAGATCGCCGCGGTATAACCGGCGGGACCGGAGCCGATGATCAATACCTTCGTGTGGCGGGCAGACATGGAAGCGTTCCTTTCAATAACGGGGCCTTTCCCTGGCAGCGCCTTTCGGCACCGGGCCCTGGAGCCGCATGACGGCGGACAGGCCGCAACCCCTTCGTTGCCCGGTATTTAAGGTTGTCTAGTGTCTTTATTCAAGGGCAGCCTTGCGTTACCAACAAGGCAGTTGTGGATGCGCGCGCAATTTTGTGACCGGGCGGTGGCATAATGTTGCGAATCCCGCGCTGAATAGTACAAGGAAGTTCCACAGCTTAACGAGGTACTCCTCCGTGACCAGCGTCGAACTCGATGCCATCGATCTGAAAATCCTGCGCGAATTGCAGCGCGACGGGCGCATGACCAATGTGGAACTGGCCGAAAGGGTCGGTATTTCCGCGCCGCCCTGCCTCCGGCGCGTCCGCAAGCTGGAAGAGGCAGGCGTGATCGAAGGTTATCACGCCATGTTGAACGCGCCGAAGCTCGGTTTCGATCTCGTTGCCTTCTGCATGGTCGGTCTCAAGCGCCAGTCGGACAGTAATCTAAAGGCTTTTGCGGCGGCAACCGCGGGCTGGTCGCTGGTGCGTCAGGCCTGGATGGTATCGGGCGAAAGCGATTTTCTGCTGCATTGCGTGGCGAAAAACCTGACCGAGTTTCAGGATTTCGTCATCGAGGTTCTGACGGCGGACGAAAATGTCGATACGGTGCGCACCATGCTCACCATCCGGCAGGTCAAGCGCGTCGGTCTTGTGGAAATCTGAGCGGCAGGCTTTGTTCCTGCCTTAAGACGCGTTAACCGCGCCGCAAAGCCTCATAGACTTCGCCGAGACTCGTGGCCTCTTTCTCAAGCGGAAATGTGCTGCGTACATGCGAAAGCCCGGCCTTTGCATGGCTCTCGGCCAGAGCCGGATCGGCAAGATAGGTCCTTATCGCATCCCTGAGCGATGCATAGTCACCCGCCTCGACGACAGCGCCGGTTTCGCCCCTGACGATCATTTCCTCATAGGCGCCGGCAGTGCTGGTGACGACGGCCGTTTCCGATGCCATGGCCTCGAGCGGCGTCAGGCCAAAACCTTCGTTGCGGGATGGGGCGACATAGAGCGTCAGCCGCCGGTACCACGGCTTGATGTCGTCCACCTCACCCTGAAACACGATGCGGTCCGAAAGGCCGGCGGCCTTGACATCGGCCTCGAGTGTCTCGGCAAAAGCCTTGTGTTCCGCCGTTACCCGGCCGGAAACAATGGCTGTCCATTGCGGATGGGCGGGCAAAAGCTCGATCATGGCGCGCACGAAGAGATCGGTGCCCTTCTGGCGGCGCACCCGTCCAAAGCAGCCGATGAGATATTGTCCCGGCAGGCCGGTTGCCGCGATTGTGTCTTCCGGGCCGGTTGCCGGATGGAACAGGTCGGTATCGACGCCATGCATGACAACGCGATGGGGTACTTCCAGAAACGAGCCGGAGCGGGTGCTGGTCGCAACCACGGCGTCCATCTTCGAAATCAGAAACCGGGTATAGGCGGAATGCCGCCTCTGTGCGGCTGAGGTGAACAGCAGCTTCACCTTCATGCGCAGCACGTCACGCATGAAAAGACCCGGCAGCATTTCAAGATTGCGCCGGGCATGCCAGATGCGCGGGCCGCCCTGCGGGCCGTTTTGCCAGAGCCGCCACAGATCGCGGAAACGCACATGCGGCAGATGCGGCGGCAAACCCGGTCCAATGACGGCCACCTTCTGTCCCAGCCGGTTCTGCACCGGAATAAGTTGAACGATGGTGGAGGTGACGCCGGAGAGCCTGCGTTTGAAGTTCGGCGCAAGCACCTGCACATCTTTCAGACTGACGTGGGACAAGATGGGCTTCCGTCTTTGCGGCTAATTCGGGGGATTGAAGACGTCAAGAAAAGCAATGCGCCCGCATGGGGCGCATTGCATGTGAGGGGATCAGCCCCACTGTACCGCGAGAATCTCGTAGCCCTTGGCGCCGCCAGGCGCGTTGACTTCGATGCTGTCGCCGACTTCCTTGCCGATCAGCGCGCGGGCGATGGGCGAGGAAATGGAGATGCGGCCGGCCTTCACATCGGCTTCTTGGTCGCCGACGATCTGATAGGTCTTTTCCTCGTCGCTATCCTCGTCCACCAGCTTGACGGTGGCGCCGAACTTGATCTTCGAGCCCGACATCTTGGAGAGATCGATGACTTCCGCACGCGCGGTCAGGTCTTCGAGTTCGGTGATGCGGCCTTCATTGTGGCTCTGTGCTTCCTTGGCAGCATGGTACTCGGCGTTTTCCGAAAGGTCGCCATGGGCGCGCGCTTCCGCAATCGCCTCGATGATACGGGGGCGTTCCTCCTGCTGGCGCCAGCGCAGCTCCTCCTGCAGCTTGACGAATCCACCCTGAGTCATCGGTACTTTTTCTACCATTTTTTTATCCTTCGCATTCCGGTCGCGTTACTTGCAGACACAAAAAGAAACAGGTTCCGGAGGGGAACTCCGGAACCATGCCAAAATCATAACTGAGCCGACTATATCAGAAGACGACAGCGAAATGCCAGTAAATTTGAGGCGCGCATATTTTCTTACGTAATCAATGCCTTACCCTATGTCATTGACATTCGTCTATGGAACATATAGTGAACATAGACATGAAGAAGTCGATCAGGCAACGGCTGGCCATTCTCTCCGACGCAGCGAAATACGATGCCTCCTGCGCATCCAGCGGCACGACAAAACGCAACTCCGCAGCATCGGGCGGTCTGGGCTCCACGGAAGGGTCGGGCATCTGCCATGCCTATGCGCCGGACGGGCGCTGCATTTCGCTTTTGAAAATCCTGCTCACCAATTTCTGCATCTATGATTGCGCCTATTGCATCAACCGCTCCTCCAGCAATGTCGAGCGGGCGCGGTTCACGCCGGAAGAGGTGGTTTGGCTGACGCTGGAGTTTTACCGGCGCAACTATATCGAAGGGCTGTTCCTGTCCTCTGGCATCATCCGTTCCTCCGATCATACGATGGAGGAGATGGTGCGCGTGGCGCGGGAGTTGCGGGTTACCCATGGTTTTCGCGGTTATATCCACCTGAAATCCATTCCCGAAGCATCGCCCAAGCTCATCGAGGAGGCAGGGCTTTACGCGGATCGTCTCTCGATCAATATCGAATTGCCGACCGATAGCGGCATTGGCCGTTTCGCGCCGGAAAAGCAGCCCGTCAATATTCGCCGCTCCATGGCCGATATCCGCCTGAAGATCGAGGAGGCCGGGGAGCCGACCGTCCGGACACGCAAGACCAGGCGCTTTGCGCCGGCCGGGCAGAGCACGCAGATGATCGTGGGGGCGGATGGCGCTGACGATAGCACCATTCTCTCCACCAGCGCCCGGCTTTATGGCAGCTACGGTTTGCGGCGCGTCTATTATTCGGCCTTCAGCCCCATTCCCGATTCGTCGAAAAACCTGCCGCTCATCAAGCCGCCGCTGATGCGGGAACACCGGCTTTATCAGGCCGACTGGCTGTATCGCTTTTATGGCTTCGATATCAGCGAGATAACGGCAATCGGGGGCGACGGCATGCTCGATCTCGATATCGACCCGAAACTCGCCTGGGCGCTGAAACATCGCGACCGTTTCCCGGTGGACGTCAATGCGGCGGATCGGGAAATGCTGCTGCGCGTGCCCGGTTTCGGCACCAAGACGGTGGCCTCGGTTCTCTCGTCGCGGCGGTTCCGGCGGCTGCGGCTGGAAGATATCGCGCGTTTCGGCGTTTCCCTGAAAAAGGTGAAGGCTTTCATCGTCGCCCAGGGCTGGACGCCGGGCAAGCTGACCGAGCGGCCGGATTTGCGGGCGATGTTTGCGCCGCAGCCCGAACAATTATCGTTGTTGTGATGTATGGCCCGGTGCTGGAAGGGCGGGGCGATTTCGGCGAGTGGCGCGATGTCGCGCGTGCGGCCCTTGCCGCCGATATTCCGCCGCAGACGATTGACTGGCGGTTGCGGGATGACGGGGCAGGGCTGCTGGATTTCGCCGGTGAGCCCTTGCCGACGGTCGATGCCGGCAATGGGCAGGTTTCCGTTCCGGCCTCGTTCGTGGCGCTGGCGCAGGCCGTCATCTGCCACGGCGATCCCGGCCGGTTTGCGTTGCTTTACCGGTTATTGTGGCGGCTGAATCGGGATCGCGCCCTGTTGCAGTTCAAGTCCGATCCGGATGTTGCAGAGGCCCGCTTGCTCGAGAAATCGGTGCGCCGGGATTGTCACAAGATGACGGCCTTCGTCCGTTTCAAGGAATTGCCCTTGCCGCAGGGGCAGGGCGGGCGACGGCGGTTCGTTGCCTGGTTCGAGCCGGATCATTTCATCGTCGAGCGAACGGCAACGTTTTTCCAGCGGCGGTTTACCGATATGGACTGGCTGATCGCCACGCCGAAAGGGTCCGCCCGATGGGATGGACGCGAGCTGCAAACCTCGCGGGAGGCGGCGGCGAAGCCTGATCTGACGGACGAGACGGATGAACTCTGGCGGACCTATTATGCCAATATATTCAATCCGGCGCGCCTCAAGATAAAAGCCATGACGGCGGAGATGCCGAAGAAATACTGGAAGAACCTGCCGGAAGCCGATCTCATTCCGGGTCTCGTTCTCGGTGCTGAGGCGCGGGTGCTGGAGATGGCCGCCAGGGCGGCAAGCCAGCCGCAGCCCTTTCACCATCGCCTGCAGGCTGCGGCCGCTGCCCGGGAGACGACGCAACCCGTGCCGGACGGGACACTCGCGTCGCTGGCGCGCGAGGCTGGCCACTGCACCCGCTGTCCCCTGCATTGCAGCGCCACGCAAACGGTTTTCGGTTCGGGGCCGGAGGATGCGGAAATCATGATCGTTGGCGAACAGCCGGGCGATCATGAAGATCTGTCCGGCAAGCCTTTTGTCGGTCCGGCCGGCCAGCTTTTCGATCGGACTCTTGCCGATGTCGGTATCGAGCGCAAAAAGCTTTATGTCACCAATGCTGTCAAACACTTCAAATATGAAACGCGCGGCAAACGGCGCATCCATCAGCGGCCGAATGCGGGCGAAGTGGAGCAATGCCGCTGGTGGCTCAATCAGGAAATCGCGCTCGTCCGGCCGAAGCTGATCGTTGCCATGGGCGCAACGGCGCTTTATGCGCTGACCGGCGGTAAGGAAAAGCTCTCGGAGATTCGGAGCCGTCCTCTGCCGATGGAGGAAGGCCGAACGCTTTTTGTCACCGTGCATCCGTCCTACCTCCTGCGCCTTGCCGATGCGCAGGTGAAAGAGGCGGAAACGATGCGGTTCAAGGAGGATATAAGTTTTATTAGAATATTCGAATAAATTTCCATTTGCGCGTTGGGGATTTATTCAATATTTGAGGCATAACTTGCAGTAGTATCATTTACTGATTATTTATCTGTTATTTTGATTGAAATTTTATACTTACTACTATAATTAATCTCTCCGAATTTATTTACCGTATGGACAAATCATGTTGGGTGAACTCGACCTTACGACAGTCATACTGATGCAAAAGTGTTCTTACATCGTTGGGCTTTTGAGTTTTATCTATCTGAAAATGACCAATCGCGGCTTGCGCGGTCCCGTCCCCCCTGCGGCGGGTTTCGCCTCGATGGCGATTGGCTCCACGCTTGCCGGTTACGGCGAATGGGGAATATTGTCGCCGGCCCTGTGGCGGCTCGGCAGTGTCGTTTTCGGTATTGTGGGTTACGCGTTGATCTGGCTCGGCTTGAAGGCGTTGAGCGATGGGCGTTCCGTCGACCGACGGACCGTATCCATTGTCTGTCTCATCTCCGTGCTGGCGATGATGGTCGCGCAGCAGGTGGCGGACAATAATGCGTATCGCGCGGCGCTCTTCAATGGCTGCGCATCGCTTGCCTATCTCGCCGGGGCATCGGTGCTTTTGGCCAGATGGCGCAGGGAGCCGCTGCTGTCTCGCCTGGCGCTGGGTGGCATCACCGGCGTCTCCGGTCTCATTTCGCTATCGGTGGTGAAAAGCGTGCTTTTGCCCGATTATGCCACCATCAATCTGGTCAATGCGTTTTTCTTCATCATCATGCTGAACTTCGCCATTGCCCTGTTCGTGATGATGCTCGTGGCCGAGCGGTCGGAACGCAAACTGCTGGTTCTTGCGAATACCGACCCGCTGACGGGCGTCAAGAACCGGCGCTTCTTCTTCCAGACCATGCCTGCGACGCCGGATCCCGCCGATGCGGCCATGTTGCTGGATATCGATCACTTCAAGTCGATCAACGACCGTTTTGGCCACGCCGTCGGCGATAGCGTGCTGCAGGAAGTGGCGAAGCGCATCGGCGGCAGCATCCGCGGCGGGGACGTGCTGGCGCGTTACGGCGGAGAGGAATTCATCATCTACCTGCCGGGCGCCGGCGTTCGCAAGGCCTGTATGATCGGCGAGCGCATTCGCGATGCGATTGCGGTAACCGAGGTCGATTGCGGCGGCCTGCGTGTCGGCGTCACCATCAGCATCGGCGTTGCCGCCACTGGCGAGATGCGCTGCGATCTCCAGACGCTCGCGGAAATGGCGGATCGCGCACTTTACCGCGCGAAGATGGAAGGGCGCAATTGCGTTCGGGAGGCGCAGGCGGCATAGGCGGGGCTGCGGGCCATCGATCTTTCCGCAGGGCCGCACCGCATCTTCGTGTCGTGTAGCGTCGTTGTTGCCCTTCGGTCTAAATGGGCGGCTTGTCTGCTTCATCCGCCGTGGCGCGGCGGGACAGGGCCTCTTTTAGAAGAACCTCGATCTGGGCATTGACGCTGCGCAATTCGCCGCTCGCGGTGTGCCGGATCATGTTCAATATTGCGGGTTCGATCCGCAGCGGAAAAGCCACCCGCTCCGGTCCCGGTGGACGTCCAGCCATGGTCAGTCCCTCAAGGCGGTGCTTTGGCCTGTCGGGGCCAGGTGTCCCATCGCTGGGATACTATGGCGGGGTGCCTCAGCATCTTCATGGAGCGTTTGACCGGAGCTTTCTCAACGGCGCGGCGAATGGCTGCGTGCGATCCGTCATTGAGCAATAGGGACATCATGGGCCTCGTTCGAACCTGATGTTTTGATACCGGCAATGAATTGCAGCAGGATTACGCAATGCAAAACGCCGCGGGCATGGTGACCCGCGGCGTTTTGTTTTCATTCAGCGCTGGAACCTGCGGTCCTGCAGCTTACTGGAAGTAGCTCTGCAGCGGCTTCACTTCCAGATTGCCGGCCTTCAGCGCCTTGATAGCGAGGGCTGCGGCTTCTGCGCCGGCCATCGTCGTGTAATAAGGCACCTTCTGCATCAGCGTCGCGCGGCGCAGCGACTTCGAGTCAGAAATCGCCTTGTTGCTGTCGGTGGTGTTGATGACGAGCTGGACCTGACGGTTGCGGATGGCGTCTTCGATATGCGGACGGCCTTCCTGCACCTTGTTGATCTTTTCGGCATTGATGCCCTTTTCGGCAAGGAAACGCTGGGTGCCGCCGGTGGCCAGCACCTTGAAGCCGCTTTCCACGAGAATGCGGATGGCGGGCAGAACGCCTTCCTTGTCCTCGTCACGCACCGAGACGAAGACCGCGCCGGAGCGGGGCAGGTCGACGCCGGCGCCGAGCTGGCTCTTGGCGAAGGCCAGCGCGAAATCGGTATCGAGGCCGATGACTTCGCCGGTCGAGCGCATTTCCGGTCCGAGCAGAATGTCAACGCCGGGGAAGCGGGCGAAGGGGAAGACGGCTTCCTTGACGGCAATGTGCTTCAGGTTGCGCGGATCGGGCTTTGCGCCGTAAGCGGCAATCGCCGGATCGAGCTTCTCGCCGGCCATGACGCGGGCGGCGATCTTGGCGATCGGCGCGCCGATGGTCTTCGCCACGAAAGGCACGGTGCGCGAGGCGCGCGGATTGACCTCGAGAACGTAGATCGTGCCATCCTTGATGGCATATTGCACGTTCATGAGGCCGCCGACATTGAGCGCCTTGGCAAGCGCCGTCGTCTGGCGTTCCAGCTCGTCGACGATCTCCTTCGACAGCGAACGGACCGGCAGCGAGCAGGCCGAGTCGCCCGAATGGATGCCGGCTTCTTCGATGTGCTCCATGATGCCTGACACGAAGACGCTTTCGCCGTCACACAGCGCATCGACGTCCACTTCCACGGCATTGGTCAGGTAGCTGTCGAACAGCAGCGGGTTCTTGCCGAGCAGGGTGTTGATCTGGCCGGTCTTGTCGTTCGGGTAACGCTGCTTGATGTCCTCGGGTACGAGGCCCGGAACCGTGTCGAGCAGATAGGTCTGGAGCTGGCCTTCCGAATGGATGATCTGCATGGCGCGGCCACCCAGAACGTAAGACGGGCGAACGACCAGCGGGAAGCCGATTTCCGAAGCGACGAGGCGGGCCTGCTCGACCGAATAGGCAATGCCGTTGTTCGGCTGGGCAAGATCGAGCTTCATCAGCAGCTTCTGGAAGCGGTCGCGGTCTTCGGCAAGGTCGATCATGTCAGGCGCCGTGCCGAGGATCGGGATACCGTTCTTTTCCAGCGCTTCGGCGAGCTTCAGCGGCGTCTGCCCGCCGAACTGCACGATGACGCCGACCAGCTCGCCTTTTTCCTGTTCGGCGCGCATGATCTCGATCACGTCTTCGGCCGTCAGCGGCTCGAAATAGAGGCGGTCGGAGGTGTCGTAGTCGGTGGAAACGGTTTCCGGGTTGCAGTTGATCATGATGGCTTCGAAGCCGGCATCCTTCAGCGCGAAGGCGGCGTGGCAGCAGCAATAATCGAACTCGATGCCCTGGCCGATGCGGTTCGGACCGCCGCCAAGGATGACCACCTTCTTGCGGTCGGAGACCTGCGCTTCCGAGCGGGCTGCGCCGACGAAGGGAATTTCATAGGTCGAATACATGTAAGCGGTCGGCGAGGCGAATTCGGCCGCGCAGGTGTCGATGCGCTTGAAGACCGGACGAACATTCAGGCTGTTGCGCAGTTCGGCCACTTCCTTCGGACGCTTGGACGTCAGGCTGGCGAGGCGGGCGTCGGAGAAGCCCATGGCCTTCAGCATGCGCAGGTTTTCGGCATCCTGTGGAAGACCATGCTCGCGGATGCGGGCTTCCATGTCGACGATGGCCTTGAACTGGGCGATGAACCAGGGGTCGATCTTCGAGTTTTCGTGGACTTCCTCTTCGCTCATGCCCATGCGCAGCGCCTGGGCGACCATGCGCAGGCGGTCCGGCGTCGGCGTGCCGATGGCGGCGCGGATGGCGTTCTTGGAGCCTTCGCCTTCCTCGTAACCGGGGATTTCGATTTCATCGAGACCGGTGAGGCCGGTTTCCATGCCGCGCAGCGCCTTCTGCAGCGATTCTGCGAAGGTGCGGCCAATCGCCATGACTTCGCCGACCGACTTCATGGCGGTGGTGAGGATCGGCGAAGCGCCGGGGAATTTCTCGAAGGCGAAACGCGGGATCTTGGTGACGACGTAGTCGATCGACGGCTCGAACGACGCCGGGGTCGCACCGCCGGTGATGTCGTTTTCCAGTTCGTCCAGCGTATAACCGATGGCGAGCTTGGCGGCGATCTTGGCAATCGGGAAGCCGGTTGCCTTGGAAGCGAGAGCAGACGAGCGCGACACACGCGGGTTCATTTCGATGACGACCAGGCGGCCGTCCTTCGGGTTGACGGCGAACTGCACGTTCGAACCGCCCGTTTCCACGCCGATCTCACGCAGCACCGCAATCGAGGCGTTGCGCATGATCTGGTATTCCTTGTCGGTCAAGGTCAGCGCCGGCGCAACGGTGATCGAGTCACCCGTGTGGACGCCCATCGGATCGATGTTTTCGATGGAGCAGATGATGATGCAATTGTCCGCCTTGTCGCGGACGACTTCCATCTCATATTCCTTCCAGCCGAGAACCGATTCTTCGACCAGAACTTCCGTCGTCGGCGAGGCGTCGAGACCGCCCGAGACGATATCGAAGAATTCCGAGCGGTTATAGGCAATGCCCCCGCCGGTTCCGCCAAGCGTAAAGGACGGGCGGATGATGGCCGGCAGGCCGACATGATCGATGGCCTGAGCGGCGATTGCCATGGCATGGGCCATATAGCGCTGCTTGCGGTCGGTTTCGCCGAGGTTCCACTGGTTTTCGAGATCGTCCAGCGCCTTGTCGAGATCGGGACCGGAAAGCTTGCCCTTCAGCTCGGTGCGGGCTGCCTCGTGCTTCTTGCGGTCGGCATCCTTGATTTCGGTGGCGTTTGCCAGCATGGAGCGTGGGGTTTCAAGGCCGATGCGGGCCATGGCTTCGCGGAAGAGAGCGCGGTCTTCGGCCATGTCGATGGCTTCCGGCTTTGCGCCGATCATTTCCACATTGTAACGGTCGAGAACGCCCATGCGCTTGAGAGAGAGCGCGGTGTTGAGCGCGGTCTGGCCGCCCATAGTCGGAAGAAGCGCATCCGGACGTTCCTTGGCGATGATCTTTGCCACGACTTCGGGCGTGATCGGCTCGACGTAAGTGGCGTCGGCAAGGCCCGGATCGGTCATGATCGTCGCCGGGTTGGAGTTGACCAGGATGACCCGGTAACCCTCTTCCTTCAGCGCCTTGCAGGCCTGGGTGCCGGAATAGTCGAATTCACATGCCTGACCGATGACGATCGGTCCCGCGCCGATGATGAGGATGGACTTGATATCTTGGCGCTTCGGCATGGCTCTCTCGTTCCGCTTTTCGGTTGCGCAAAACACCGGCCAGGGTGAAGGATCACCGGTCGGGGGGCGCAATTCAAATGTTTTCAGGCTAGAAGCGGCTTATAGGCAAATGTTTTTGAGAACGGAACCCCATAAATTCCGGAATCGACAGAAACTCTTAACGGGCAGGGGCGTGTGCGGTGAAACGGGCCTGTACCGCAGCACTGTAAGAGCGGCTGACGGGGATTTCACTGCCGTCTCTGGTCATGACATGCAGACGGCCGGCCTGTTTGCGCAGGGAGACAAAGTCGGCATCGGCAATCCAGTGGGAACGATGCACCTGTAAACCCGCCGTCTGGCCGAGTTCTTTCAGCGCATCGGCAAAACGTAGCAGAACCAGCTGCTGCCCGCGCGTGGTGACGATTTGCGTGTAATGATCCTGCACCGACAGCCGCAGCAATTCTCCGCGCTTTTGCGGCGGCAATCGTTCCAGCAAGGGGATGATGCTTTTCACGTCCCTATCTGCATTTGCCTTTGTGTCCGTTTCGGCGTCCGCCACCTTTTCGAAGGACTGGCGGGTCGTAAGGTAACTCAACAGGCAGAAGATCGCGCAGAGCGGGAGGGATGAGAGGCTGCTCTTCAGAACCGGCGTGAGACCCATCTCCTTGCCGTAGAAAATCTGATTGGTAATGGCGAGCAGTAGCCCGATCGGCAGTGCCGCCGTCAGCGAGCCGATCATCATGCGTGTCAGCATGTTGTCGATGTGGCCTGCAAGGATCGTCTTGGCGATGACCGAAAAGGAGATGGCGAGCATCCAGGCGCCCGCCTGAACGATTGTCCAGTAAAGCAGCCGGTCGGCGAAGCCCATGGTTTCGCTGGTCCCGAAAGGCCCGGTCAAGATGAAGATCGCCAGCACGGCAAGAAAGGTCAGCCACAGCCTGCGCGATTGCAGCATGGCGTGCATTTCACGAAGCGTGAATTGCAGAGACGGGTGATCCACGAAGTTTTCCTGCTGATGGCGCCAATCCGTTTTTCTTCTCCGCATGTTTTGCCGAAATTGGCTTCGATTTCAACCGAACCGAAACAGCGCCCATGTCATTCCAGCCTTTGTTAGATGCATCGCTTGCCGTGCAGTTCCATGTTGCCACCGTCGTGCCCGCAGCCCTTCTTGGGGCCTTCATTTTTCTGCGCCCAAAGGGCACCGCCATTCACCGGCTGCTCGGCAAGATCTGGGTGGTGCTGATGGTCGCGACTGCGGCGTCTACCTTCTTCATCCATGAATTGAAGGTGTTTTATGGTTTCAGCCCGATCCATCTGCTTTCCATCTTCACCATCTACGGGTGTCTGCAATCAATCTATTTCGCCCGCCGCGGTGATATCAGACGCCATATGCGGATCATGCAGAGCGTTTATCTCGGCGGCATCGTGATCGCCGGAGGTTTCACCTTCGTTCCCGGCCGCATCATGCATGAGGTTTTTTTCGGCGATGGAAAAGCCGGTTTTGTGGCCCTTTCCGCCGGCGCACTGGTGTTCGTCCTCCTGTTTCTGACGGTATTGAAACAGCGACGCCGAACCGTCTGAAAGGTTCCTTTGGCCGCCTCTGCTTTCTTCCGGAACAAGATGTATTATAGTGCCGTTATAAGGCAGCTTGTTGAGGCGGAACCGCCGGGAGAAGAGCATGGAATGGAGAGGGCGCCGCCAGTCGGACAATATTGAGGATCGGCGCGGCATGTCGGCGGGGCCGAGTGATCCTTTTTCCCGAGGCGGGATGCGCGTGCCAATCGGGCGTCGCGGCGGCGGTATCGGGATCGGGGGTCTTCTGGTCATTCTATTGATCAGCTGGGTGCTCGGCATCAACCCGCTGACGCTGCTGACCGGCGGTGACCTGTCGATGGATGGCGGGGGTACGACGCAATCGGGAACCCAGCAGTCCGGCACGCGACCACAGGGGCAATCGTCCGACGAGACGACGGCCTTCGTCCGCACCGTCCTTGCCGAGACCGAGGATACGTGGAGCGGCATCTTCCAGTCCGCTGGCGAAACCTATCAGAAACCGACCCTAGTGCTGTTTTCTGGCCAGGTCGCATCTGCCTGCGGTTCTGCGTCGGCGGCCAGCGGTCCGTTCTATTGCCCGGGTGACCGCAAGGTCTATCTCGACACCAGTTTCTTCAATGAGCTGGACAAGCGTTTCGGCGCGGCTGGGGATTTTGCTCAGGCTTACGTGATTGCGCATGAGGTGGGACACCACGTTCAGAACCTGACCGGCGTCCTGCCTGAGTTCAACCGCCGCCGTCAGTCCATGAGCCAGACGGACGCCAACAAGATGTCGGTGCGTGTGGAGCTTCAGGCGGATTGTTACGCGGGTATCTGGGGCAAATTCACTGAACAGAAGGGCATTCTCGAGGCCGGTGATCTTGAGGAAGCGCTCAACGCCGCCCATCAGATCGGCGACGATACGCTGCAGAAGCAGACTCAAGGCTATGTGGTGCCCGATAGCTTCAACCACGGCACCTCGGCGCAGCGCGTGGAATGGTTCAAGCGCGGCTTCCAGAGCGGTCGTGTCGAGGACTGCGATACTTTCTCGGCGAATATCTAAGGAGAGGGGGCTTATCAGCCCCCTTTTCGTTTAGCGCATCAAGAGCGCCACCACATACATGCCTAGGGCGAAGATGGTGTGAGCCACGAGGTTGAGGACGCGAGCCTTCGTGGGGTTCGGTGTTTTCGATGCGGCCCAGCCAATGCCGAGTCCCGGTTGCAGCAGGAACCAGCCTGCGCCCACCGTGATGATGCCGACGATCCACGGCGCTATGAAAGACGGGTTTGCAAACCAGGCGGCCGGGACCACCAAGGCAAGAATGACACCATAGAGAATGCCGACGGCGTAATGCGAAATCCAGCCGAGCGCCAGTTCGTGCTCATAGGGTTCAGCCGTGGCGATGCTGTCGTGAAATAGCCGGCCCTTCGGCACATGCCAGAACCAGCGGCCGACCGGCGCCCAGTTCGGCGCGGACTGGCCAAAGAACCGGTGCAGCACGATTGCCCATATATCCATAAACACGGTGCCGCCAATGCCCATGGCAATGCCGCGCCAAATCAGTTCCAGCATGAATCCCTCCGCATGATCATGATCGATCAAGCTCTAGCGGATCGCGCCGGTGGCGGAAACCGGCTATTGCCGGGACGGACAAGAAAAATGGCCGGATCGCTCCGGCCATTTCTGTTTTTGCCATCATGCAGCGCGCCCATATTCCGCCTGCCGCCGCGTAGCCGCGGCGAGCTGGAATTGTGCGAGCAGCTCGTTGAGCGCCGCCGCTTCCGAGGCGAGCCCGTGGCTTGCGGCCGTCTGTTCCTCAACCATGGCGGCATTCTGCTGCGTGCCCTGATCGATGGTGTTGATGGCGGTGTTGATTTCCTGAAGGCCGGTCGATTGTTCGCGCGACGAGGTCACGATGGCGTCGATGTGGCGATTGATTTCCTGCACTTCGCGGACGATGGTTTCCAGCGCCTTGCCGGCATTGCCGACGAGATCGACGCCGGACTGCACCTGCGATGTGGAGGCGTTGATCAGCGTCTTGATCTCCTTCGCCGCATTGGCGGAGCGCTGGGCAAGCTCGCGCACTTCCTGGGCGACGACGGCAAAACCCTTGCCGGCCTCACCTGCGCGGGCGGCTTCCACGCCGGCATTCAGCGCCAGAAGGTTGGTCTGGAAGGCGATCTCGTCAATCACGCCGATGATGTTGCTGATCTCGGACGACGATTTTTCGATGCCTTCCATGGCGCGAACCGCATCTTCGACGATGACGCCGGACCGTTCGGCATTGTTGCGGGCGCGGTCGACCAGACGGCCCACTTCTTCCGCACGGCGGGCGGAATCCTTGACGGTGGTTGTGATTTCCTCAAGCGCCGCCGCGGTCTCTTCCACGGAGGCCGCCTGCTGCTCGGTGCGTCGCGCCAGATCGTCGGCGGACTGACGGATTTCGCCGGCGCCGGCGTCGATGGCGCGGGCGTTCTGGCCGACGGTGCTGAGCGCTGCGTTCAGCTTGGCGACGGAATTGTTGAAATCATCGCGCAGGCGGTCGATGCGGGTCACGAAGGGCGTGTCGATGCGGTAGTTGAGGTCGCCATCGGAAAGATGCGCCAGTCCCCGGGCGAGCGAATCGACCGCGAACTGGATGTCGGCGGCGTCCTTTGCCGCCAGTCTTTCGCGCTCGCTACGCTCCCGTTCGGAAAGCGTGCGGTTTTCTTCGGCATCGCCTTCGAGGCGCAGGCGTTCCATGGCGTTCGACCGGAACACGGCGACGGCTGCGGCCATGGAGCCGATCTGGTCGGTGCGCTCCTGACCGGGAATGGCGACTTCGAGATTGCCGGATGCGAGGCCTTCCATGGCCGAGGTCATCTGCGTCACCGGGCGAACGATGAAGCGGGACAGCACGGTGGCCAAGAGACCGATCATGATCGCGGCGGCGAGAATTGTGGCGATGGTCGCCGCCAGGCGGAACTGGCCAATGGCGCCATAGGCAACATCGGAATCAACGACAAAGCCGAGATACCAGTCGACCGAGGGCAGGCCCGCCACCGGAATGAAGCTGGTGATCTTGCCCTTGCCGTCGATTTCGGTCTGCGAAATCGCCGAGGAAATGGCCGGCGTATTGACCTTGAAAAGATCGGTCAGCGGCTTGTCGATGAATTTCGGATCGGGGTGAATAAGGATCTTGCCGTCCTTGCTGACGAGGAACGCATATCCGTCCGTGCCGGCATCCACCGACTTGATCATGTTGACCAGCGAATTGAGCGAGAAGTCGCTGCCCGTCACGCCGGCCAGCTTGCCATCGATGGAAACGGGAATGGCGGCGGTGATGATGAGCCCGCCGGTCGAGGCGTCGTTATAGGGTTCGGTCAGAACCGTCTTGCCGGCCTTGGCCGCATCCAGATACCACGGACGCTTGCGCGGGTCATATCCTTCCGGCAGCGGTGTTTTGGGGAAGGTGGTGAAGCTTCCCGTTTCGGCATTGCCGAAATAGGTCGACATGAACTGCGCGGTCAGAACGTCGTTTTCCAGAAACCGCAGCTTCGCCTCTTCATCCGGAAGCTTGGCAAGCGTCTTTGCCACTGTTTCCGTCAGCATGATGCGGCCATTCAGCCAGTTGGCGATGCTTTGCGCGGCCTGCTTGCCGGAAGAATCGATATTTTCCGCCACCGCTTCCGTCGTGACGCGGTGCTGAAGGCTGTCGATGTAGAAGGAAAAACCGGCAAAGGCGGCGACGACAAGCGAAGACGCCGCAAAGAGGATGCGTGTCATGAGGTTGGTTTTTTTGGGCAAGCTACACGTCCTTGGAACAGGATGTACCGTTCGGCTCATCTTGTGAAATGGTGGGAAAGACATGCCAGAAAGGCGGGAATATTCTGCATCATGCAGCTTGTGATTTAAAAGAACTACGCGATGTTCTAATGAATAAAGCGGAATGGTAAAATTCAGCTAAATTTGTCTTATGTCATGTCGTTTGCGCTGAGGCCGGAGCGGCGCCGTTTGTTTGCGTAAATTTTGATCACTCATCCGCAAAGGTTGCGTGCAGGAAGGGAATATTTTATTCATCACCATGCTGCCGTTGCGCAATTCGCGGGCAACGGCCAAAGTTCAGGTGAATTACAATGTCTTCGTCGGTTGTTGCAGAAACCGTTCCGTCCGGATCGGGGTCGTGGTTTTCGCATTTTCAGGCTACGCTTGCGCTGGGAATTCCGCTCATCGGTGCGCAGCTCGCACAGCTTGGCATCCATACAACGGATATGGTCATCGTCGGACAGCTTGGCGCTGAAAAGCTGGCGGCCATGGTGCTGGCCGGGCAGTTCTTCTTCGTCGTCTTCATTTTCGGCTCCGGCTTTTCCGTGGCCGTGGTGCCGATGGTGGCGCAGGCCTACGGGCAGGGGGATGCGACGGCGGCCCGTCGCTCGCTGCGCATGGGCATGTGGGTGGCGATCGCCTATTGGCTGCTCGCCCTGCCGATCTTCTTTAATGCCGAGCGCATTCTCATTTCTCTCGGGCAGAACCCCAATGTGGCGGCGTTGACCGG
Source organism: Agrobacterium sp. T29 (assembly GCF_006970545.1). Lineage (NCBI taxonomy): Bacteria > Pseudomonadati > Pseudomonadota > Alphaproteobacteria > Hyphomicrobiales > Rhizobiaceae > Agrobacterium > Agrobacterium sp. T29. The sequence goes on along the minus strand of NZ_CP040640.1, from coordinate 1,878,891 downwards.
CCATTATCTCGCCATCGCCAAGTTCGGCCTTTTGCCGGCGCTGCTGTTTTATGTCCTGCGCGGTCTCGTCAGCGCCATCGGGCGCGCCGGAATCATTCTTTATGTCACCATCATCATGCTGGTGATGAACGGTGTGCTTGCCTATGCGCTGGTGTTCGGCCATTTCGGATTGCCCGCTATGGGCATGAACGGTGCTGCTGTCGTTGCCGTCATCGTCAATGCCTTCAGCTTCATCTTCATCGTCGTCTATGTGCAGACGCGGGAGGAAACCAGGAAATACGAGCTGTTCGTGCGCTTCTGGCGGCCAGACTGGCATGCGCTCTTCGAAGTGCTGCGCCTCGGTCTGCCGATCAGTATCACCATCCTTGCCGAAGTGACGCTGTTCGCCGCCGCTTCGATCCTCATGGGGCAGATCGGCACCGTGCAGCTTGCGGCACACGGCATCGCCCTGCAGCTCGCCTCCATCGCCTTCATGATTCCGCTCGGCCTGTCGCAGGCGGCGACCGTGCGGGTGGGCATCGCCCGCGGTCAGGGGGACTTCAAGAACCTCATCCGCGCTTCCATCATGGTCTATGCGATTGCCTGCGGCATTGCCATTTGCGGCGGCATCCTGTTTGCGGCCGTGCCGGAATTTCTGGCGAAATGGTTCCTGGATGCGAAATTGCCCGAGGCGGCGGAAGTGCTTGCCTATGCCAGCAGCCTGGTGGTGATCGCCGGCATCTTCCAGCTTGTCGACGGCATTCAGGCCGTGACGGCGGGCCTGCTGCGCGGATTGAAGGATGCGCGCATTCCGGCGATGCTGGCACTGATTTCCTATTGGCCGATCGGGCTGGCGCTTGCCTGGACCATGGCCTTTCCGCTCGGCTTTGGCGGGCGCGGTGTCTGGTTCGGTTTCGTGATCGGCCTTTCGACGGCGGCCGTTCTGCTCACCATCCGCTTCGTCCTTCTGGTGAAGCGTGAAATGCAAACGGCCCGCTGAAAAGCGGGCCGCATAATCTTTCCTGATTTTACGAGGTATCAGCGCTCGGCGAGCGCTGCCTCACCTTGTCTTTCGCGCAGCAGGTTGACGAAGCGGCGGAAGAGATAGTGGCTGTCCTGCGGACCGGGCGATGCTTCCGGGTGGTGCTGGACCGAGAAGACCGGCTTGCCGACGATGCGCAGGCCGCAATTGGTGCCATCGAACAGCGAGATATGGGTCTCTTCGACGCCTTCGGGCAGCGACTTGGTGTCGACCGCAAAGCCGTGGTTCATGGAGACGATTTCAACCTTGCCGGTGGTGAAGTCCTTGACCGGGTGGTTGGCGCCGTGGTGGCCCTGATGCATCTTTTCGGTCTTTGCGCCGACGGCAAGCCCGAGCATCTGGTGGCCGAGGCAGATGCCGAAGATCGGCAGCTCGCTCTTGATGAGGTTCTGGATAACCGGCACGGCATATTCGCCCGTCGCGGCCGGGTCTCCCGGGCCGTTGGACAGGAACACGCCATCCGGCTTCAGCGCCAGAATGTCTTCGGCCGATGTCTGGGCCGGAACGACCGTGACCTTGCAATCCAGACCGGCAAAGAGGCGCAGGATGTTGCGCTTGACGCCGAAATCGACGCAGACGACGTGGTATTTAGCATCGGCTTCGCCGAGCGTGCCGTAGCCCTTGTTCCACACCCACGGCGTTTCCGTCCAGGTGGAGGACTGGCCGGAGGTGGCTTCGATGGCGAGATCGAGACCGACGAGGCCGCTCCAGGCCTTGGCTTCCGCTTTCAGCGCTTCGATGTCGAAGACACCGTTAGGATCATGGGCGATCACCGCGTTCGGCGCGCCGTTTTCGCGGATCCATGCGGTGAGCGCACGGGTGTCGATGCCGCAGAGGCCGATGACGCCGCGGGCCTTCAGCCAGGCATCGAGATGCTTGGCGGCGCGGAAGTTCGACGGATCGGTGATATCGGCCTTGAAGATGACGCCGACCGCGCCGCGACGGGCGGCGGGCGTCAGGTCTTCGATGTCTTCCTCATTGGTGCCGACATTGCCGATATGCGGGAAGGTGAAGGTGACGATCTGGCCGAGATAGGAAGGATCGGTCAGGATTTCCTCGTAACCCGTCAGCGCCGTGTTGAAGCAGACTTCGGCCTGAACCTTGCCGGTTGCGCCGATGCCCGTTCCTTCAATCACCGTGCCATCGGAAAGAACAAGCATTGCGGTCGGTTTGCGGGTAGTCCAGGGCGCTGTCTCGGTCATCTCGTTCCGTTTCTGCCGCTTCGCACCCCGCCTCTTGAAAGGCAGGGGGTAAGGGGCCATTTTTGTCGCAGGCTTCGTGACATAAAGGGGCGCGCGATAAAGCTCGCGTTCCGACCCTTCGTTAAAATCTCGTGCAGGTGCCGGAAAATAACGAAAGCAGCCCAAGCGGTCAACCGCAGGGCCAAGATTTACGTGGAATTAAACCACCGTATTTTCAAGGTCTTATGCATTTGATTTGCTTGAGCGTGTTTGCTCGTTTATGTCGTTTCGCAAAATGAGGTGGAAAGTTTCCGTATCGAGAAGCTGCGGAAAGCGCTTTCCCAAGGAGAAGAAAAATGATGCGCGACACGTTCGCAAACGCTTTGAAGGACGCATTGAAGGCTCGTGATGCACGCCGCACCTCGACCGTGCGCCTCATCCAGACCGCCATCAAGGATCGCGATATCGCCAATCGCGGCGTGGGCAAAGACCCCGTCAGCGATGAGGACATCATGCAGATCCTGACCAAGATGGTGAAGCAGCGGGAAGAATCCGCCAATATCTATGAAGGCGCCGGCCGCCCCGAGCTTGCCGCTCAGGAGCGCGAGGAAATCGTCATCATCAAGGAATTCATGCCGGAAGAAATCCCGGCCGAGAAGGTGCGCGAACTCTGCCAGGCCGTCATCACTGAGACCGGCGCCTCCGGCCTGCGCGACATGGGCAAGTGCATGAATGCGCTGAAGGAGCGCTACCCCGGCCAGATCGACTTCGCCAAGGCTTCCGGCGTCGTCAAGGATTTGCTGAAGTAAGTTCGGGCATCCTTAAAAAGTAAAGGCAGGGCAGATGTGGGCTGCCCTGCCTTTTTTCTGTCGACGAAAACGCATTCCGGCGGATCAAAATGCGGTCCTTCACAGGCTTTTTTCGGGGGACGTGCCTGCGGGCGTCGGCAGATTATACGGAGGTCAATTGCTGCCTTCGTTTATGTTTTTATATCGCCGCTTTGGCCGGCTCAAATTACAAAAACATAATTTTTGGTGATGCTGCGGTGCCATAAATTTGCCCGAAGCGGGCGCAATGGCGATTTGCGGTCTTCAACCCTGCCGCTTTTTCTGTTCATGCACATAATGGCGCAGAACGGCGTTCATACGTGTCTGATATCCTTTGCCGGTGGACTTGAAAAAGTCCACGACGTCCTGATCGACACGAATGGAAATGGATTGTTTGGCTGTGGGGAAAACCACATCGGCCTTCGACCAGTCGATATCCTCAAAGCCCGCCCAGTCCGGGTCGTCACGTGTGGCGCGTTCGATGTCCTCGTCGGTCATAGCGTCGACGCGCGCCCAGTCGGTTCGATCTTCGCCCTTGGCGATCTTTTTGCGGATTTCATCCGGAGAATATCTGACGATACGTTCTTCGCTCATTTTTCCTCGTCGCCCTTGCTGATATGATCCGGCAAACCTCGCCCCGCATCGTATAAATGATGGCGATGAGATCGCCTGTATCCGGGCATATCGCCAGAATACGACTTTCCCCGTTTTGATCGGAGCGACTTTCCAGATGGGGTTGCGAAAGCGCCCGCGCCGCCCGTGGAAAGTCGATGCCGTGCTTCTGAATATTAATCTGCCGCTTGTTTTCATCCCATTCAAAGGAAATGAAATCTTTCGTCACAATGTCCATGAGCAGCCTGAAGCCGGCTCCAGTTCAAAAGCGCTCATGCACCGTTTGTGTATATTCATCTGTATATACATTAATGTCAACGCCGCCTGTGAATAGTGGGTATTATTTACCTGCCCGTTTTGTATTGCGGCTTTTCTGCGCTTATATGAAAGACTGGCCTCGAATAGGTAACCCATGCGCTTTTCCAACTCTTTCCTCGATGAGATACGCGACCGCGTGAACATCTCCGATGTGATCGGCCGACGTGTGTCCTGGGACAAGAAGAAGACCAACACGTCGCGCGGGGATTATTGGGCCTGCTGCCCGTTCCATGGCGAGAAAAGCCCGAGCTTCCACTGCGAGGACCGCAAGGGGCGGTATCATTGCTTCGGTTGCGGCGTTTCCGGCGATCACTTCCGCTTTCTGACTGAGCTTGAGGGCCTGAGTTTTCCGGAGGCCGTGCAGCAGATTGCCGATATGGCCGGCATTTCCATGCCGCAGCCCGATCCGCAGGCGGAAAAGCGCGAGCGCGAGCGCACCTCGCTTCAGGACGTCATGGAAATGGCGACGCTGTTCTTTCAGGACCAGTTACAGACCGCGCTCGGTGCGCGGGCGCGGGCTTACCTGCGCGATCGCGGGTTGACCGGGCGCATCATCGAGACTTTCCGGCTGGGTTATGCGCCCGATAGCCGCAATGCGCTGAAAGAGCATCTGGCGGGCAAGGGCGTGACGAAGGAACAGATGGAGGCCTGCGGGCTGGTGGTGCATGAGAATGTGCCGGTCTCCTACGACCGCTTCCGAGACCGCATCATGTTCCCGATCCTGTCGTCGCGGGAAAAGGTGATCGCTTTCGGCGGCCGCGCCATGGCAGCGGATGCGGTGGCGAAATATCTGAACTCCAACGAAACAGAGCTCTTTCACAAGGGCAATGTTCTCTACAATTTCGCCCGCGCCCGGCGCGCCTCGCAGGCGGCCGGCGGTTCGGTCATCGCCGTCGAAGGTTATATGGATGTCATCGCGCTCTATCAGGCGGGTGTGGAAAATGCCGTCGCGCCGCTCGGCACGGCGCTGACCGAAAGCCAGCTCGATCTCCTCTGGAAAATGTCGCCGCAGCCGATCCTCTGCTTCGATGGCGATGGCGCCGGCATTCGCGCCGCCAACCGTGCGGCCGACCTTGCCCTGCCGCATATTAAGCCGGATCGTTCCGTCAGTTTCGCGCTTCTGCCCGATGGCAAGGATCCGGACGATCTCGTGCGGCTTGAGGGGCGTGCGCCTTTCGACCGGGTGCTGTCTGAAGCCAAGCCGCTGGCCGCGATGATCTGGAGCCGCGAGACCTCCGGCGTCACTTTCGATACGCCGGAAAAACGCGCGCAGCTTGAAAGCCGGTTGCGGCAGATCGTGGCCGTTATCGGCGACGAGACAGTGCGCCGTTTTTACCAGCAGGATATGCGCGACAGGCTGAATGGCTTTTTCCAGCCGCGTTTTCAGCAGGGTGGGGCTCAGAACGGCAATTTTCGCCGCAACGGCGCGCAGCCCGCGGGACGCGGTTTCCAGCGCAATGCGCCGGGGCGGGGCGGGGCGATGGCTGCACCAGCCAGCAGCATTTCCGACCGGCTGGCGCAATCGGGTCTCGTCAGGGGCTATCAGACAAAGCCTTCGCTCCGGGAAAGCGTTCTTGCCATCACCATCGTCAACCATCCCGAATTGCTGCTCGAGGAATATGACGAGATCGCCGCTATCGACTACGAAAACCGCGATTTGCAGCGCCTGTGGTCGACGGTGCTGACCTATGCGGCGGAAAGTGCGGCGGATATTTCGCGGGCGGGGCTGATCGAGCGCCTGTCACAGCAGGGTTTCGAGGTGCTTTTGAAGGCCATGGACCAGCAGGTGCGCAATGCCCGCCTGTGGACGGCGACGGAGCAGGCGGCGATGGAGGATGCGCGCGAGGGTTATGTGCAGGCGCTTTCCCTGCATAAGAGGACGAAATCCCTGCTCTGGCAGAAAAAGGAACTGGAGCGGGAAATCGCCGAGGCGACGGATGACGAACGCGGTACATTGCTGGTGCGGGCGCTGGCCGAAGTGCAGCTTGAAATCGGCCGTATGGAAAATCAGGAGGCGATCATCGATGGTTTCGGGGTCATGTCCGGCCGGGTGAAGGGGCCGGCCGTCGGTCATGGCTGAGGGCGGTCGGCAGAATTGAAAGGTGTTTGGGGTTGCCTTTTGCGGCAGGCGTCCTAAATAGGGGATAGTCTGGTGATAACCCGCAAAATGCGGCTCTTTTTAAGAATTTCCTTGGCTGTCTCGCCCTCAAAGGCTTGACGGGGCGGGAAATAGCGGGAATCACCATTTCAGGAAAAGTAAGGTGGAATGAGCCTTGGCGGATAGAAATTGCATGAGCAAGCATTTCCGGGTGCACTGTCTTTGCATTCTGCCTGAGGCTGCCGTGGTTAATCGGCAATTAAAGATCACTCCGTTAGGTGTCTGACAGTGATTCGCGGCAATGCGCCGGATGCTCAAGGGGCGGACGGCGATGCGGCGGAACAGGTGTTAGCGTCAGGGAAAGCGACGAGATAGATGGCAACCAAAGTCAAAGAAAACGAAGAAGCAGAAAACGAACGCGACGGTGCGACGGACGGCCCGCTTCTCGACCTTTCGGATGACGCGGTCAAGAAAATGATCAAGGCCGCCAAGAAGCGCGGCTATGTGACGATGGACGAGCTGAATTCCGTCCTGCCGTCCGAAGAGGTGACCTCCGAGCAGATCGAGGACACGATGGCGATGCTGTCCGACATGGGCATCAACGTGATCGAGGACGAGGACGCCGAGGAAGCCGCCAGCAGTGACGACGACAGCGATTCCGATAGCGACGATTCCGAGGGTGGGGAACTTGCCCCTTCCAGCGGCACCGCGCTTGCGACCGCCAAGAAGAAAGAACCGACCGACCGTACCGACGACCCGGTGCGCATGTATCTGCGCGAAATGGGTTCCGTGGAGCTTCTGTCGCGCGAAGGCGAAATCGCCATCGCCAAGCGCATCGAGGCCGGCCGCGAAACGATGATTTCCGGCCTGTGCGAAAGCCCGCTGACGTTCCAGGCGCTGATCATCTGGCGCGACGAACTGAACGAAGGCACGACGCTGCTGCGCGAGATCATCGATCTCGAAACCACCTATTCCGGTCCGGAAGCCAAGGCGGCTCCCCAGTTCCAGAGCCCGGAAAAGATCGAAGCGGACCGCAAGGCCGCCGAAGAGAAGGAAAAGACCCGCAAGCTGCGTGCGCCGACCGGCGACGAGGATGTGACGGATGTTGGCGGCGATGGCCTGCCGCCGGAAGAGGAAGAAGAGGACGACGACGAGTCCAATCTTTCGCTTGCCGCGATGGAAGCCGAACTGCGCCCGCAGGTCATGGAAACGCTCGACACCATCGCTGACACCTACAAGAAGCTGCGCAAGCTTCAGGATCAGCAGGTTGAGGCGCGTCTTGCCTGCACGGGAACCCTGTCTTCGGGTCAGGAGCGTCGTTACAAGGAACTGAAGGATCAGCTGATCACGGCCGTCAAGTCGCTGTCGCTGAACCAGAACCGTATCGACAGCCTTGTCGAGCAGCTCTACGACATTTCCAAGCGTCTGATGCAGAATGAAGGCCGGCTGCTGCGCCTTGCCGAATCCTATGGCGTCAAGCGTGACAGCTTCCTTGAGCAGTATCACGGTGCGGAACTCGATCCGAACTGGATGAAGTCGATTGCCAATCTGGCCGCGCGCGGCTGGAAGGAATTCGCTCGCGAGGAAAGCAACACGATCCGGGAAATCCGTCAGGAAATCCAGAACCTCTCCACGGAAACCGGCATTTCCATCGCCGAATTCCGCCGCATCGTTTCGATGGTGCAGAAGGGTGAGCGCGAAGCGCGCATCGCCAAGAAGGAGATGGTCGAGGCCAACCTGCGTCTGGTGATCTCGATTGCGAAGAAGTATACCAACCGTGGTCTGCAGTTCCTCGATCTCATTCAGGAAGGCAATATCGGCCTGATGAAGGCGGTCGATAAGTTCGAATATCGTCGCGGTTACAAGTTCTCGACCTATGCGACCTGGTGGATCAGGCAGGCGATCACCCGTTCGATTGCCGACCAGGCCCGCACGATCCGTATTCCGGTTCACATGATCGAGACGATCAACAAGATCGTTCGCACCTCGCGCCAGATGCTGCACGAGATCGGCCGCGAGCCGACCCCGGAAGAACTGGCCGAAAAGCTCGCCATGCCGCTTGAAAAGGTGCGCAAGGTTCTGAAGATCGCCAAGGAGCCGATTTCGCTCGAAACCCCCGTGGGCGACGAAGAGGACTCGCATCTCGGCGACTTCATTGAGGACAAGAATGCGCTGCTGCCTATCGACGCCGCCATTCAGGCGAACCTGCGCGAGACGACCACCCGCGTTCTGGCGTCGCTGACGCCGCGTGAAGAACGCGTTCTGCGCATGCGCTTTGGCATCGGCATGAACACGGACCATACGCTGGAAGAAGTCGGCCAGCAGTTCTCGGTCACGCGCGAACGTATCCGTCAGATCGAGGCGAAGGCGCTGCGCAAGCTGAAGCATCCTAGCCGGTCGCGAAAGCTGCGCAGCTTCCTCGACAGCTAAGCTTTTGCTTCCTTCAAAATTGAACCCGGTCAGTCTGCGCTGGCCGGGTTTTTTGTTTCCCGCACTGGCGAACTCTGCGACAAGCCTTATGTGTGAAAACAGGCATTCCGCTTTTGCTGGATAAGCCCGGGTTCGATTTGGTTCGATGAGATGCAACAGATTTCAGCAAGCAGATGGCGGAGGGGAGGATGGGCTGTGCCCGTCTCCGTGCTGTTGCATCTTGCCGTCGTCGCGCTTTTCTTTTTCGAGCTGCCGGAGCGCATAGCCGAGCCGCAGGAGCCGGAAAGCATCAGCGTCGATCTGGTGCCGCCGCCGGAGGAGAAAAAGGCGGAAGAGGCCCCGCCGCCGGGTGAAGAGAAGGCGAAAGAGGAAAAGCCGCAACCTCCACCGCCGCCGCCCGCTCCTCCGGCGGAAGAGGCAAAACCTTTGCCGCCGCCGCAGGCGACGTTGCCGGCCATTGCCATGAGGCCCGAGGAAACGCAGACGGACCCTGAGGACAAGCCGGGCAAGACGGAGGAAGCGGAAAAGACCGAGCCTTCCGAAGAGTCTGCAAGCCAGCCTGAAAAAACGGCTGAGGAAAAGCCCGCAGCTCCTGCCGCCAACAGCGATCTTCAGGCTTCCGCCGCACAGGGGGAGATCGCGGTTTCACCCGTGAAGGAAGAAGCGCAGCCCGATCAGCCGCCAGTGCCGCAGGCCAAGCCGACTGAGGAAAAGCCGGCGGAAGTGACGGAAAAGAAACCCGCGAAACTTCCGGCGGCCAAAAACCTCCTGTCTTCGTCGATGCTGTCACCGGCCCAGAGACGCCAGATGTTTGGCGATCTGCCACCGCGTCGCCGCGTCGTTCAGCTTTGCAGCACCGAAGCCCTGGCCCAGATTCAGGGTGCGGGATTTGCCGCCAGGGGCATGATCCCCTATTCGGACACGGGCGGCAGGATTTCCGGTAATTCGATCGATGCTTCCGGCGGCGCGTTCAACACGGGCAATGGCTGGCATGACGTCTCGTTCCAGTGCGAAGTCGATTTGGAAAATTACACGGTGACGGAATTCCGGTTTAAAATCGGAAATGAGGTCAGCCCGGAAGACGCGAAAAAGCGGGGCTTTACGAGATTTCAGTGAGGGCGGGTTTTCCCAATCAGGAAGCCTCGTTCACATAAGTTTCCTAAACCCGCTCCGCATCCCCCACCAGCAACCCAATGCCCGCCATCAGCGCATCTTCATCATAGGGCTTCCTGATCACCGGCACGGTGCCGAATTCATCCGGCACCATGCTGCCATCCGCATAACCGGTGGCGAAGAGGAAGGGGACGCCACGGCGGTGGAGTTCGCGGGCGACGGGGATCGATGTATCGGAGCCGAGATTGATGTCGAGAATGGCCACATCCGGCATATAGGTCTTCAGCTTTTCAATGGCCATTGCCGACGAGGTTGCCGTTTCGATTGCCTTGATGCCGTTGTCTTCCAGCATGTTTTCGACATCCATGGCGATCAGCATCTGGTCTTCGACGAGTAATACTTTCAACGGCTCCTCCCGGTTATAGCGTCTGGGCTGCGGCGCGGTTTCATCTTCGGTTTGCGTGTCGGCGACTGCCGTGGCCGAGGAAACGTGACGGGAGGGCAGGAGGATTTCCGCCTCCAGCCCGTCAGGCAAATAGCGTATCGTGCTGCGCCCGCCGAGATCGTATGGGATGCTGCGGCTGATGAGCGCCGTGCCGAAGCCCGCGCGCGATGGCGGAGGCAGTTTGGTGGGCAGGATTTCGCGCCACTCAATCTCGCAATCGCGATTCTCGTCGATGGTCCAGCGCACATGCAATTGCCCGCCATTTTGCGAAAGCGCGCCGTATTTGGCGGCGTTCGTCGCCAGCTCATGCAGAACAAGAGCCATGACGGAGAAAGCGCGCGAATCGAGCGTGACCTGCGGGCCGGTCAGTTTCACAACGGTTTCCGGCGAGCGATGCGGCGACAGTTCGGCATCCAGAAGATCGCGAAGCGCGCCGCCGCCTTCACCGCGAATGATCTGGTCATGGGCAAAGGACAATGCCTGAATGCGGCCCTTCAGGGCGGTCACATATTCCTGCAGGGTCTTGCCCTCCTGCGAGGGATTGCCGACCAGCGATTTGATGATGGCGAGAACATTCTTGACGCGGTGGTTGAGCTCCTCGTTCAGCATGCGCTGGCGCACTTCCGCGCGTTCCCTTTCGCCCGCCATCAGTTCGCTGTGATGGAATGCGACCTCGACCAGCGCAATCCTCGCCGCTTCCGCGATTTCCCGGTCGGCTTCCGACCAGGGCTGCGCCTGCAGGCGGACCGTCTCTTTCCAGATCGCGAAACTCTTGCGCGGGGTAAGGCGGTCGCCCATCGGGCCGGTCTCGTAGGATTTTTCCGGATTGCCGGCCCAATTCAGGTTTTGCACGATCTCTTTGCGGAAAAACAACAGGTAGTCGTTTTTCACCTGCGACAGCGGAATGGCGAGCATTCCGGCTGCCGTGCCGGCATAGATTTCCGCCTCCGGTATGGCTTGCGACAGCGCATGCGTCGCCCAGACCTTGCCTTCCGACGCCGAGGCGACGAAGCGCGCCAGCCTTGGAATGGCGTCATGCGGCGGTGTTGCGCCATGGCCGTGCCAGTTGTTTCCCACCCACAGGCCGACGCCATCGCAGGGCATCAGATCGGCAAAATCCTGAAAGCTGTCGATCAGCAGTTCTTCGATGTTTGCGTGATGGGCGGCAAGCCGAAGAAAGCGGTCAAGCGCGGCATGGGCATGGTTGACGGTATCGAGCCTGCGCTTCTGTTTCAGAACCTGCAAATGCATGGAGAAAAACTCTCCGAACATTTCAGCGGCGATCCGGACCGGCATCGTCAGCACGCGCGGGGAATAATGATGGCAGGCGATCAGGCCCCACAGCGCACCGTCGACAATCACCGAAATCGACATGGAGGCCGCAACACCCATGTTGCGAAGATATTCGCAATGGATGGGCGAGACGCTGCGCAGATGGGCAAAGGACATATCGAGAGCTTCGCCCGATGCGTCAAGCGCCGGCAGGACGGAAACCCGGGCGCCGCTGGCGTCGGATATGATGCGCAACGTGTTCTTGAGATAGAGCGCGCGGGCCTGCTGGGGTATGTCGCTGGCGGGGAAATATTGACCGAGAAAGCTTTCCAGTTCCGGCTGCTTCGCTTCCGACACGACCTTGCCGGCGCCATCTTCCTCGAAACGGTAGATCATCACCCGGTCGTAACCGAGCGTCGCCTTTATCAGCCGCGTCGTTCTGGAGATCAGGCTTTCGACGCTGTCCGCCTCGCGGATGCGGTCCACCATCTTGCGCGCGGTGCCCAGCGGCTGCGTTTCGCTGCGGGAGGGCTCGAATTCGATGATGGTGGTGGATTTGTAGCGGTGCAGGGAAATATCGAAGCTGCGGCCGTCGCTCATTTCCATGGCGGGCAGCATGGCGGGACGCGTGGTTCTGCCGGTGACGGTGAGCGCATTGCGAAGATCGTGGACGAGTTTTTTGCCGAGCACCTCCTCGGCGGTCCTGCCATTGATATCGCCTTGGACGCCCAGCAGTTCGCGGCAGTTTTCAGAATGCCGCAGCACCATGCGCATGGCGTTGTCGCAGGCGATGAGACAGCCGTGCGGTTGAATATAGCCTGGGATGTGGATGGGTTCGCGGTCGCAATTGGTCAGGTCGACATGATAGTCACTGGGGGCCATGAATCAGTCTTTCGCACCTGTGCCTGTCTTGTACGGGGAATATTGTGTTTGTCGAGGAACGGGTAAGCTTGAATAATTCATTCTGATAATGCCGACCCTTCCCCGTTTTTTGCAACTGTGACGCCGGTTTTCCGTTCTGATCTTATAGGCCGTCGTCACGCACTTGTCGTATCCATTACGTCATCGGATACAATTTGACATGCTGAAACGTTGGCAGCGCCGATTTTGTTCCAACCCGTTGAAGGAAAAAATGTGCCGCAGAGAAAAATGATCGTCGCCACCCGCGGGCAGGGTCTTTATGAATTCACATCCGAGGCCAAGGCATTCGTCAGCTACGCCGGCGTGGAAGAAGGCCTGCTGACGATCTTCGTCCGGCACACATCCTGCTCGCTGCTTATTCAGGAAAATGCCGATCCCGATGTGCGACACGATCTCACGGTGTTTTTCTCCCGTCTCGTGCCGCCCTCGGACGATCCTTCCATGCGCTGGATCATCCACACGCTCGAAGGCCCCGACGATATGCCCGCCCATATCAAATCGGCGCTCACCACGGTTTCCATCGGCGTGCCGATCAGCGACGGCAGGCTCGTGCTCGGCACCTGGCAGGGCCTTTATCTTTTCGAACACCGCGATGAGCCGCATCGGCGCGAAATCGTGCTGCATATCTCGCCGTGATATCCGGATCCGGATCGAGGCGTTCCGCGTTAACCTCCCTGAACGCCTGCTGAACATTCGGTTCTGCTGATATTCAGGCGGGCGGGTCTAGGGTCTCGTCAATCGCCGGGGGATGTTCCCCTGTCGGCAAAGCAACAAACGGAGTGAGTTCATGTTCAGCACCTTCGCAAAAGCCGGCCTGGCTGCCCTCATCGCCCTCGGTGGAATTTCCTTTACTGCGCCGGCGGCTTCCGCAGGCTCGGATGTTCAGTTCAGAGTTCAGGTTCAGGATGGCTATGGCCATCGTCCCGGCTGGGGTCGCCCGGATCGCCCCGGCCGTGGCTGCTCGCCGTGGCTTGCGGAAGAAAAAGCGAGCCGCATGGGCCTTCGCCGCGCCCGCGTCGTCGATGTATCGCCGCGCCGTGTCGTGGTTGCAGGCTTCGACCGTCGCGGCCGTGACCGCGTCGTCTTCGCCAATGAGCGCGGCTGCCCCGTCATCCGCCGCTAATATGTAGTCCGCCGCTAACAGCGGCGACCTTATCGATCTGCCGATATCCCCGTACGGTAGATGGATTAAAAATGCCCCTCGCTTGTCCGGAAAGGCAGGCGAGGGGCATTTTATTTCGGGTTATGTGAATGGCTGAGCGCAAGACGGAGCAGGAGCGGCGCCGAAGCGCCGCCCGCCGTCGATCTTATTGCTCGAGAGCGAAGGTGACGTTGACCACCACGCTGTAGCTGTTCTCGCCAGAAGCGATCGGAACGCTGTCGGCTTCCTTCGCCATCGAAGCGCGCATCATGCCCGCCGGCATTGGCATCGGGCGCTGCGAGTTTTCGCTGATCTGAATGACCCGGCCAAGCTTCACGCCCGCCGCTTCCGTCAGCGTCTTCGCCTTGGCCAGCGCATCGGCAACGGCCAGCTTGCGGGCCTCGGTCACCGTCGCTTCGGGCTTGTCATTGGTGAAGGTGATGTCGCCGCCCTGGTTGATGCCGAGCTTGACGGAGGTATCGAGGATCGTGCCGAGCTTTTTCAGGTCGCGCACCCGCACAGTCAGGCCGTTGGACACCTGATAACCGGTGATCTTGGGCGCGACATAAACGCCATCCTTGGGTTCATAGTGCTTGTAGAGCGGCTGCACCGAGAAATTGCTGGTCTGCAAGTCGCGGTCCTCGATGGCGGCCTCTTTCAGCGCCTTGAGAACATCGGCAAGGGCCTTGGAGTTTTCGGTCAGCGCCGCAGCCGCGGTCTCCGCCTGCTTGACGACGCTGAAGGACAGGATCGCCATGTCGGGGGCAATGGCCGACTGGCCTTCACCGGAAACACTGATGGTGGCTTCGCGAGGAGTAGCCTCCTGTGCAGACACCTGGACGGCGAGCGGCATCATGGCTGCTGCGGTCATTGCGGTGAGTGCGAAAAGGCGGGCCGTTTTTGTCTTCATGGTGTTTCCTCGTTGATTGAGTCCCTTTGAAGGGTATTGCCTTAGATTGTGTAGCTAATACGGCGGCACTGCTTTGCTAAAGCATCATTGGCTTGTCGACCTGTAAAAATTACGTTAGAGCGTGACCCACCGGATTCGAGCCATTGCGAAACCGGTGTTTCGGACTGGTTTTTCCGAAAAGGGCCTGTAGCTCAATGGTTAGAGCCGGCGGCTCATAACCGCTTGGTTGGGGGTTCGAGTCCCTCCGGGCCCACCATTTTCTTTCAAGATCAATTGCTTGGGATTTTTTGCGGCTTTTCGCGAGCGCGCCTCTGTCACGTCTGATGCGTGATCTGCTCTGCCGATGGCAAAGTCCGGCTGCGGAATGAATGCGCCGGAGCCGATCCGGCCTGCCGATGGGGCAAGCCGGATCGAGAAAGCTTTAATGTCAGTTGCAGACCCGCATACTTTCCGTATGCCAGCCGCCGTCATAGGAATTGGGAACGCGGCGGTCTTCGAACCAGCAGCGCGGGCGGGGCGGCGGTGGCGGCTCGTAGTAGCGCGGGCCGTTATTGCTATTGGCGATGGCGCCGCCGATCAGGCCGCCGATGACGCCTGCGGCGAGGCCGCCGGCGATCGCTGCGCCGTCATTGTGGCGGCGGTGTTCGCGGTAGGGCGGCGGGGGTGGGCCGCCGCGGTCGTAGCCACGGTCATAGCGCGGGCGATAGGGATAGTCCTGTGCGGCAGCGCTGCCATAGGATGCAAAAATGCTGCCGGTGGCGACTAGCGCGGCAATAGTGGAAAGAATTATCTTTTTCATCGGGGCTACTCCATAAGCCTGCTTCGGGAGATAGAGGCTCATTATGCCCGGATCATGGCACGGGACGGGTGAACGGCCTGTGAATATTCCATTTCTGCACAGTTCATATTTTTCCGATTTCAGAATGTAAGAATTCAAGCCGGTTCAGGCTTTCAGTAACGAAAAAGCCCGGCGGATCGCCGGGCTTTTTGTCGAAGTCGATTGGTCGCGATCAGAACTTCACGCCGAGACCGACCTTTACAGTGTGCTGGTCGACATCGGTGTTGATGCCGAAGATGTCCTTGTCGCTATAGTCGTTGTAGCGGTATTCCAGCCTGCCGAACACATTGTCGGTGAAGGCATAGTCCAGACCCGCGCCAACGGTATAGCCGTTGAAGGTGGTGCTGTCCTTGCCAGCGCCGGGCGTTTCGATGAAGCCGCGTGTCGCGGTCCAGCCGGCGGTGGCATAGAGCAGGGCGTGGTCGAAGGCATAACCGACGCGGCCACGGACGGAGCCCTGCCAGTCGGTGCCGATCTGCACACCGGCATAGTCATTGTCGTTCCAGTTATAATCGACGTCACCTTCGATGCCGACGACGAAATTATTGTCGAACTGGTAATTGTAACCGGCAAAGGCACCCAGAATGCCGCCATTGAAATTATCCGAAGCGACGGGGCCGCCAGCCGAAAAATCGCCATTCGCCCAGCCCGCGCCGCCTTGGATACCAAGATAGGGGCCAGACCAGGTGAAGACCGGCAGTGTTTCCTGCGCGACCGGAGGTGCCGGCGTTTCGTAGACGGCATCCGCGGCCATTGCGGTGCTGGCCGACAGGGCCAGAAGTGACGTTACGATCAGCGTTTTCATCGTTTTTCTCCCTGAGCTGACTGACATCCATAGCATAGATTAGCTGCTTTTAATATGGGGCGGGGTTCGGCGGTTCCAAGAGGCGCTCGTGTCCTCCCGGCGTTGCTGGCCGTCTTGCCCCGGATCGCGGCTTTTTATCGCCCCGCCATGCTGTTCTGATGCGGCGAACGTCTTTGGCCGTGTTTGGTTCCCTTCGCCGTTTCGTCAAAAGTCCGGCAGGGCGCCCAGCCGACGTCACGCTTGGTTGTCTTGACAGCGCAGGGCGCGACCATAGAGTTGTGGTAGACTATGACGGTGTCGATGTTTTTCGCCGCATCGCCGGCGGCATAAGCTGCGGTTGAGACTACACCGTTGCGACTTCCCGGTGAGGGGGATCGTTGCGGGCGGAAAGGGCATGGGAGGATGAGATCGCATGAGGCTTTATTTTAGCGGAGGAGGGGCGACGTGATTGTCGGAGCCGTTCTCAGCGCCATTCTTCTTCTCGCCCTCATTGCATTTCCGCGGCATCTCAAATCCGTTGTCATTTGCCTGTTGCTGATCTGGACGGTCACCGCCGCCTTTGTGATTTATGACTGGTGGCGCGGCAACCAGCGGCTCGACCATATCGTCGCCAGCGCCGGATTCGATGCGGCCTGCCCGGATGCGGCACTGCCGATCCGCGTCAGCTTCCGCAACGACAATAATGTCGCCGTACAGCGGCTGACCTATACGCTCGAAGGGTTCGAACCGGCCTTCCGCGCCTCCGTTTCCTTCGATCCCTATCAGGTGAGCGAAAGACGGATCGAAGCCGGGGAGACTTTCTCGGCCTGCCGGGCGTTCCGTATGCGCAACAATGAAAGGGTGGAGCCGCAACGGCTGGAATGGCGTGTCACCGTCATTTCCGCGGAATTCGACTGAGCGGTTCGTGCGGCTGCCGGTTATCACGGCATTTTGAAAATTTTCGCGCCGGTGAGCGGCGGCCGGAAAATCCCTGCATCACAGCGCTTTCGGGCGGATGGGTGAATTCCTATCGTCCGCACGGGAACCGGCTGGGGCAGTCGCTGACTTGTTTTCGTCCATTTGCGATGCCATCTCCCCCTCCATTCGATGAATGTCGCGGGTTGATGTTTTGCGTATTGTTCTGAAGTTTCTGAAAATAACCGCCATCGGCCTTGTCGCCCTGCCGGTTCTGGCGGGTGCGCATATGGGCATCGGCCAGCTCACTGGAAATTTTCACGAAGTCATTCCCGGAGAGCTTTATCGTTCGGCCCAGCCGAGCGGCAAGGACATCGCGGCCTATGCCAAGGCTTACGGCATCAAGACGATCATCAACCTGCGCGATGAAAAGCGCGAAGGCTGGTATGAAGCCGAAAGCCAGGCGGCAAAAAACAACGGCATCCGGCTTGTCGATTATCCGCTGAGTTCAAGCGAAAAGGTCTCGGTGGAAGATTCGGAAACGCTGGCGGCCGTGCTGCGCAATGCGGAAAAACCGATCCTCATTCATTGCGAACATGGCGCGAACCGCACCGGGCTCGCCTCCGCCATCTATGTGGCCGCCGTGGCCGGCAAGAGCGAGGCGGCCGCAGAATTTCAGCTTTCGCCCTATTACGGGCATGTGCCGATCCCCGGTATCGGGCGTTATGAAATGTACCAGTCCTGGGACGATTTCGAGGAAACCATCGGGTTTTGAGACGCCGCCAGACATCGTCACCCCGGACTTGATCCGGGGTCCAGTGCGATCAAGTCATTGATCGCGAAAGACTCTTTCACGGCGCAGACGCGCCGTGGCTGGATGCCGGCTCAAGGCCGGCATGACGGACGGTTGCGCAACGCGCCTCAATAATCCCCGCCGCTTTCCCTGATCACCTTCGTCAGGCTTCCCGTCGCCGGGAAAAGCGGGATGAGGCAGGCCTGCAGCGCGTGGTAGATATCGCCCTTGCCGGGGAACAGCGTGTGGGCGGGAACCAGATCTTCCGTCAGTTCCTCATGCCAGCCGCCATTCTCATGGTCGATGAAGTTGTTGGCGATGGTGCTCCAGATGCGGCGATAGCTGTCTTCATAGAAGTTGTCCGCCGGCAGGTTCTCGTTGAGGAAGTGAGCAGCGCCCGCCGCCTCGGACATGGGCCACCAGAGCTTTGCCGTCTTGTCGGGATTGTCGTTCCAGTCGAGCGTATAAAAGAAGCCGCCCTTTTCCCGGTCCCAGCCGAGCGCCATGGATTGCACGAAAAGCGATTTCGCGGCCACCGGCATCCAGTCATGGCGGCGCTCCCCCAGCACCCATAATTGCAGGATGAGGCGCGCCCATTCCAGCCAGTGGCCGGGTGTGGAGCCGGAGGGGCGGAACATTTCGTTGCCGCGATACTCCTTGTCGAGTGTCCAGTTCTCGTCGAAATGCTCCGGCACGCGGAAGTCCAGCTCGCCGGCGCGGCGACGAATGACGAGGTCGGCGATGCGCTCCGCCTTGCTGAGGTAGCTATTGTCGCCGGTGACCTCATAGGCCGCCATCAGCGCCTCGGTCAGGTGCATATTGGAGTTCTGACCGCGGTAATTCTCGATGGGCGACCAGTCGCGATGGAATTCCTCGGCGATGGCGCCGTGTTTTTCTTCCCAGAAGCGAGTTTCCAGAACCTCGGTAATATCGGCCAGCATCCGGTCGGCCAGTGGGTGGCCAACGGTCTTGGCGGAAGAGGCGGCCAGAAGCACGAAGGCATGGCCATAACCCTGCTTGGTGGCGTCCACTGGGCCGGCATCGTTCACCTGCCAGAAATAACCGCCATGCTCGCCATCGCGGTGCCTGTTCCAGAGGTAGGTCATGCCGTGGTCGACGATATCGCCGCAGCCCGGGCGGCCAAGCAGGTGGCCGATGGAGAAGCAATGGACCATGCGAGCGGATGCGTGAATGCCGCGCACGGGGTCGTTTGGCTGCAGCGGCGCGCCTTTGGCATCGAGATCGAAGAAGCCGCCGGCAGGGTTGAGGGCACGATACTGGAAGAAATCGAAAAGTCCCTCGGCCTGTTTTACCAGCCATTGGCGATGCCAGGGCAGGGTGTTCCAGTTGCGGCTGTTGTGATCGTCCTCGGGCATTCTCGTCCTCCATGCGGTTTGCTGCTTCGGCTTATATCCTTGCCGTATAAACCTGTCATCTGTCAGTGAAATTTCGTAGTCTGCCGCAACGACGCAAAGCCATGTCTGTCCCTTGAAGATATATTGACATAAACATATCTTTATGTGACTTGACGGCTTGCGATCTTGCAAATCGAAATGAGGAGTATGCCCGTGTTTGACGACCTGTTTGGCCCTGAAGGGGCAAAGCGCGACGGCGCGGAAATTTTCAAGGCGCTGCGCGAGGCCGCCAGCGAACGCATCCTCATTCTCGATGGCGCCATGGGCACGCAGATCCAGGGGCTGGGATTTGACGAAGACCATTTTCGTGGCGATCGTTTTATCGGCTGTGCCTGTCACCAGAAGGGCAATAACGACCTTCTGATCCTGACCCAGCCGGATGCAATCGAGGATATCCATTACCGCTACGCCATGGCGGGTGCGGATATTCTCGAAACCAATACGTTTTCGTCGACGCGCATCGCGCAGGCCGATTACGAGATGGAAAATGCCGTCTACGACCTCAACCGCGAGGGTGCCGCGATTGTCCGCCGTGCCGCCCAGCGCGCCGAGCGGGAAGATGGCCGCCGCCGTTTCGTGGCGGGCGCCATCGGCCCTACCAACCGCACGGCTTCCATTTCGCCTGACGTCAACAATCCCGGTTACCGCGCCGTCAGTTTCGACGACCTGCGTATTGCTTACGGCGAGCAGATCGACGGCCTGATCGATGGCGGCGCCGACATCATCCTCATCGAGACGATTTTCGATACGCTGAACGCCAAGGCTGCGATTTTCGCCTGCGAGGAGCGTTTCGAGGCCAAGGGCATCCGCCTGCCGGTGATGATCTCCGGCACGATCACCGACCTTTCCGGCCGCACGCTTTCCGGCCAGACACCTTCGGCCTTCTGGAACTCGGTGCGCCACGCCAACCCCTTCACCATCGGCCTGAACTGCGCGCTGGGTGCCGACGCCATGCGTCCGCATCTTCAGGAACTGTCTGACGTGGCCGATACCTTCGTCTGCGCCTATCCGAATGCTGGCCTGCCGAATGAATTCGGGCAATATGACGAAACGCCCGAGATGATGGCGCGTCAGGTTCAGGGCTTTGTCCGGGACGGTCTCGTCAACATCGTCGGCGGCTGCTGCGGTTCGACGCCGGAGCATATCCGGGCGATTGCGGAGGCTGTCAAAGGCTACAAGCCGCGCGAAATTCCCGAGCACAAGCCCTTCATGTCGCTCTCGGGCCTCGAGCCTTTCGTGCTGACCAAGGACATTCCCTTCGTCAATGTCGGCGAGCGCACCAACGTCACCGGCTCGGCCCGTTTCCGCAAGCTCATCACCGCCGGCGATTACACGGCGGCGCTGGCTGTTGCTCGCGATCAGGTGGAAAACGGTGCGCAGATCATCGACATCAACATGGATGAGGGTCTGATCGATTCCGAAAAGGCGATGGTGGAGTTCCTGAACCTCATCGCCGCCGAGCCGGATATCGCCCGCGTGCCTGTGATGATCGACTCATCCAAATTCGAGATCATCGAAGCCGGTCTGAAATGCGTTCAGGGCAAGTCGATCGTCAATTCGATTTCGCTGAAGGAAGGCGAGGAGAAGTTTCTCCAGCAGGCGCGGCTCGTCCATAATTACGGTGCGGCGGTCGTGGTCATGGCGTTTGACGAGGTCGGGCAGGCCGATACTTACGAGCGCAAGGTCGAGATTTGCTCGCGTGCCTACAAGCTCTTGACCGAGAAGGCGGGCCTGTCGCCGGAAGACATCATCTTCGACCCAAACGTCTTTGCCGTTGCGACGGGTATCGAGGAGCACAATAATTACGGCGTGGATTTCATTCAGGCCACCAAGACCATCCGTGAAACCATGCCGCTGACGCATATTTCCGGCGGCGTTTCCAACCTGTCCTTCTCCTTCCGCGGCAATGAGCCGGTGCGTGAGGCGATGCATGCCGTGTTCCTTTACCACGCCATTCAGGTCGGCATGGATATGGGCATCGTCAATGCCGGGCAGCTTGCGGTTTACGACAATATCGATCCGGAACTGCGTGAGGCCTGCGAGGACGTGGTGCTGAACCGCCGCGACGACGCGACGGAACGGTTGCTGGAGGTCGCGGAGCGTTTCCGTGGCACGGGCGCCAAGGATACCAAGGTTCAGGACCTTTCCTGGCGCGAGCTGCCCGTTGAAAAGCGGCTGGAACATGCGCTGGTCAACGGCATCACCGAATATATCGAGGCCGATACGGAGGAGGCGCGCCAGAAGGCGGAGCGTCCATTGCACGTCATCGAAGGGCCGCTGATGGCCGGCATGAATGTGGTCGGCGATCTCTTCGGTTCGGGCAAGATGTTCCTGCCGCAGGTGGTGAAATCCGCCCGCGTGATGAAGCAGGCGGTTGCCGTGCTTTTGCCTTACATGGAAGAGGAAAAGCGCCAGAACGGTGGTGCGGAACGCAGCGCTGCCGGCAAGGTGCTGATGGCGACCGTCAAGGGCGACGTGCACGATATCGGCAAGAACATTGTCGGCGTCGTTCTCGCCTGCAACAATTACGAGATCATCGATCTCGGCGTCATGGTGCCGACGACGAAAATCCTCGAAACGGCGATTGCCGAAAAGGTGGATGTGATCGGCCTTTCCGGCCTCATCACCCCGTCGCTGGACGAGATGGTGCATGTGGCGGCCGAAATGGAGCGGCAGGGTTTCGACATCCCGCTCCTGATCGGCGGCGCGACGACGAGCCGTGTGCATACGGCGGTGAAAATCCATCCGCGTTACGAGGCGGGACAGGCAATCTATGTCACCGACGCCTCGCGTGCGGTGGGCGTCGTGTCGGCGCTTCTCTCCGCCGAACAGAAGCCCGCTTATATCGACGGTATTCGCAGCGAATATGCCAAGGTGGCGGAGGCGCACGCCCGCAATGAGCGCGAAAAGCAGCGTCTGCCGCTTTCCCGCGCCCGCGAGAATGCGCACAAGATCGACTGGTCGAGCTATAGCGCCGTCAAGCCGCAATTCTTCGGCACCAGGGTGTTCGAAACCTATGATCTGGAAGAGCTTTCCCGTTACATCGACTGGACGCCCTTCTTCCAGACCTGGGAATTGAAGGGTCGTTTCCCGGCGATCCTTGATGACGAAAAGCAGGGCGAGGCGGCGCGGCAGCTTTACAGCGATGCGCAGGCGATGCTGAAGAAGATCATCGAGGAAAACTGGTTCCGGCCGCGCGCGGTGATTGGCTTCTGGCCGGCCAACGCCGTGGGTGACGATATCCGGCTGTTTACCGATGAAAACCGTAAGGAAGAGCTGGCGACTTTCTTCACGCTGCGTCAGCAGCTTTCCAAGCGCGATGGTCGCCCCAATGTGGCGCTGTCCGATTTCGTCGCCCCTGTCGATAGCGGCGTTGCCGATTATGTCGGCGGTTTCGTGGTGACGGCGGGTATCGAGGAAGTGGCGATTGCCGAGCGCTTCGAGCGGGCCAATGACGATTATTCGTCAATCCTCGTCAAGGCGCTGGCCGACCGTTTTGCGGAAGCCTTTGCCGAGCGCATGCATGAGCGGGTGCGCAAGGAATTCTGGGGTTATGCACCGGACGAGGCTCTTGCCGGCGAAGAGCTGATTGGCGAGGCCTATGCCGGCATTCGCCCCGCACCCGGCTATCCGGCCCAGCCCGATCATACCGAAAAGAAGACGCTGTTCGCCCTGCTCGACGCCACCAATGCGGCGGGTGTGGAGCTGACGGAAAGCTATGCCATGTGGCCGGGCTCCTCCGTCTCGGGCATCTATATTGGCCATCCCGAGAGCTATTATTTCGGTGTCGCCAAGGTGGAGCGCGATCAGGTTCTCGATTATGCGCGCCGCAAGGATATGCCGGTGGAAGACGTGGAGCGCTGGCTCGGACCGGTCCTCAACTATGTGCCGACGAACGGCGCGGAGGAAATCGACAGCGCGGCGTGATGCTGCGGTGTGCTGCCATTCAATAAAAAAGCGCGGGTCTTGCCCGCGCTTTTTGCATTTAGTCGGTGTTTAAGACCGCAACGCCGCCAGTTCCTCGATGCCGACATGGCTCTCCACCTCGCTGCCGCGCAGATAGAGATAGAGGCCGATCGCGAAGGCGAGGACGGCGATGAAGACCAGATACCAGGCATGGGCCATGGGGTTGACGGCGAGCGCCGTGGTTACACCAATCGGCGTCAGCCCGCCGAAGACGGCATAGGAGACGTTATAGGCGAAGGAGAGGCCGGAGAAGCGCACCGAGGCCGGGAAGGCGCGGACCATGACATAGGGCACCGCACCCGCCATGCCGACCGAAAGACCCATGACGCCGTACAGCACGAACATGGTTTGAAGCGATGTGCCGGCATAGCTGTAAAAGGTGAAGGTGGCGATGCCGAAGAAGATGCTGGCCCCCATGAAGAAGATGCCGGAGCCGACGCGGTCGATCAGCGCGCCGGCGATGATGACGCCGAAGATCAGGAACAGCGTGCCGAAGCTGGTGCCGGCGAGCGCCTGTGTCGGGGTATACCCGTAAAGCTTCTGCAGGAAGGTGGCCGTCATCAGCGTCGTGACGACGATGGCGGCCGAGAGAACCCAGGTCAGCAGGGCGGAAATGACCACACCGCGCATATGGTGCTTCAGCACCAGCCCGAGCGGCAGCTTGTCCGTCAGCGATTTCGACTTCTTCATCTCGGTGAAGATCGGCGTTTCTTCCAGCCAGCGACGCAGATAAACGGCGATGAGGCCGAAAATGCCGCCGAGCAGGAAGGGAATGCGCCAGGCGTAACCGGCCACGTCTTCCGGTGTGAAGAGCGAGTTGACGGCGAAGGCGATCAGCGAACCCAGCATGATGCCGAAGGAAAGGCCGGATGTGAGGAAGCCGCAGGCGAGCCCGACGCGGCGGAAGGGCACATGTTCGGCAACGAAGGTCCATGCGCCCGGCACTTCACCACCGATGGCGGCACCCTGCAGCATGCGCAGGATGATGAGCAGGATGGGGGCGGCCACGCCGATGGTGGCATAGGTCGGCATCAGCGCCATGCCGAGCGTCGAGAGCGCCATCAACAGGATGGAGAAGGCGAAAACCCGCTTGCGGCCGTAACGGTCGCCATAATGCGCCAGCACGATGCCGCCCAGCGGCCGTACCAGATAACCGGCGGCGAAGATGCCGAAGGTCTGGATCATCACCAGCCAGTCCGGCATTTCCGGCGGGAAGAACAGATGGCCGATGACGGTGGCGAAAAATACGAAAATGATGAAATCGTAAAATTCCAGCGCGCCGCCGAGGGCCGAAAGGCCAAGAGTTCTGTAATCCTGACCGTTGAGGGGCCGGGCTGCCGCCGGTGTGGTGGTGGGAGACATGAGGCTGCTTCTTTTCTAAATTACGTATTACTTATGGGCATGCGGCAAGCGCGGCGCGATTTCAAGCCTTATCGACGCTCAATCGCTCAGGTATTTCGAGGGACGATCAAGAAAGCGGCGCAGGAAACTGATGTTTTCCAGCTCGTCGTAGAGGCGCTCGGTGATGCCGTCCGCGTCGAAATGATAGATGGTCGCCTCGGGAATGGCCAAAAGCACCGGCGAATGGGTGGCGATGATCAATTGCCCGCCGCTATCGGCGGCGTCGCGGATAAGGGCTGCCAGCTCGAGCTGCTTTTGCGGCGAGAGCGGGCTTTCCGGTTCGTCGAGAAAATAGAGACCGGCGCCATGCAGCCGCTGTTGCATGATATCGAGAAATCCTTCGCCATGCGAACGCCGGTCGATGACATTGTTCCTGACGATCCTGCGAAACGTATCCGGGGTTTCTTCCGGAAAATCTTCGCCCTTCTTGAGGGCCTTTTCCCGCTCCCAGCGAAAATCGTCCAGCGCGTCCTCGTTCTGCCGGTGTATATAACCAAGCACGTCTTCCGCGCGCATGAACATGCGGATTTTCGGATATTTCTTGCGGGCGAAATAGAAGGACTTCGCTACGGTCTCGGCATGCTGAAGGTAGAGGTCGCCGGCAACCTGGCCGTGATTGCCGATGGCATAGGCCGTCATTCCCGCTGCCAGCCCTTCCAGCAGCGTCGATTTGCCAGAGCCGTTATTGCCGGCAAAAAAGGTGATCGGCGTCTTGAATTCGAGGCGTTCCAGATGGCGCAGCGCCGGAACGGAGAAGGGATATCCTTTCTCTCCATCCGGGGTTTCCTTCATGGTTACGCTATCGAGAAACAGCATGTCGCGTTCCTTGCATCTAATCCGTCATGTTCGCCGACGTTGCGCTCTGTCGCATCATCGCGGCTCTATGCTCAAAGCAATTGCGTGTGATTGCGGTTTAACGTGGGGCGCTGTTCGCGCCAATGGTTTGCAGCGTCGGCGGAGATACGTCATGCCGCATCGTTCGAAGTTAATTTTATTATAATTTAGCACAGTTCATTCTTGTAATAAATCGATCAATATTATATATATGCAATATATATCTTAAATTTAAGATGTCATTCTAAGTATAAACTTCAAATTAATTCAGTAATGCCAGTTGTCGTCATTCTCGTTGTTGTTGGAGAGAGTGAATGAAGCATATTGCGCTTTTTTCGGTCGGGTTTCTATTTTCCGCGATATTCGTGAGCGAAGCTGAGGCGCGGAAGTCCCGGTTTTTTGCCATCCCCGGATTCGGCGGCGGCGAGACAATCGATCTCGTTTATGATCTGCCGGATAACGAGCCTTTTCTTCGCGACGGGGAAGCATTCGACATCGGTTATCTCAACAGCGGGGATAGGAGCGGTTATGTGCTGTATCGTGGCGAGCGGTACAGCAGGCTCAGCGATGCGGATATCGCCAGGCTGAAGGCGACGCTTGGTTTTGATCCGACGACAAAAGACCGCATGGAGCGGGCGGCAAGGGGCAGCGACGCGCCCTGGAATCTCGTGATTATCATAGCGGTCGCAATTGCTGGTATCTTTGTGCTTGTTCACAAGGGCATGCAGCTAGTGCGATGGATTTCGCGATTGGCGACGATCTCCGCAGTTGCGGGAAGTAAGCGGCAGGAGGAGGAGGACACCCCCGACCCGCTGGAGGTCCGCAAGAAACAGCTGGTAAACCGTCAATGGAGCGATAGCCAGACGGATCACGCGGCGCGTATCCCGGCAGCATCGCCGGCTCATGCGTCTGCCCGAGGGACCACTCCGGTCCGGACATTCGGACGCAGGAGCGCCTGAGCGGTGCGAAATCCCTAAACCTCAAACGGTCTCAGGAGCCTGCACTATTCGAACCGGTCGATGATGCTGATGCCGCTTTCCCTGAAGCTGTCCATGGCGGGCAGGGCGGTTGCTGCCTCGGAAAGCGTGATGTGGCGGCCGATCAGCTTTTCCGGCGCGAGCCTGCCGCTTTCGATCATCGCCAGCATGTCCTCGTAACGCCATGCCTGCATGCCGTGGCTGCCGTAAATCTCCAGTTCATGTGCGATCACACGGGCCATGGGAATGGCGGGCATGGCGTGATCGGCTAGCATCAGCCCAACCTGCACATGGCGGCCGCGCCGGCGTAGGTTGCTGATGGAGTTGCAGCAGGTCTGCGGGTGACCGAGCGCATCGACAGAGACATGCGCGCCGCCACCCGTCACTTCGCGTACCGCCTCGGCAACATCGGCAACCGAGCGGCTGTTGATGGTGGCGGTTGCTCCGAGTTGCTGCGCAAGTTCGAGCTTGTCTTCGGCGATGTCGATGGCGACGACCTGCGCACCGAGGCCAGCGCCGATCATGATGGCGGAGAGGCCGACGCCGCCGCAGCCATGCACCGCCAGCCATTCGCCGCCCTTCAACCGTCCCTGATCGGTTACGGCCCGGAAGGAGGTGGCGAAACGGCAGCCGAGGCCGGCGGCGGTGGCGTAACTCATCGTCTCAGGTAGATGCACGAGGTTCTGATCGGCATAATCGATGGCGACATATTCGGCGAAGGAACCCCAATGGGTGAAGCCGGGCTGGAACTGCGCCTCGCAGACCTGCTGGTTGCCGGAACGGCACTCATGGCAATGGCCGCAGCCGGAGACGAAGGGCACGGTGACGCGGTCGCCGGTCTTGAAGCGGGTGACGTTTTTGCCGACGGCGGCGATCACGCCTGCGAATTCGTGGCCGGGAACATGCGGCAGGCGGATATCCGGGTCATGCCCCATCCAGCCGTGCCAGTCGCTGCGGCAGAGACCTGTCGCCTTTACCTCGATGACCACGCCGCCATCGGTCGGTTCCGGATCGGGCAGGGACGCAACAACCGGGGTTTCGCCGAACAGTTCGTAAAAAAGCGCGCGCATCATGGCCTCACATGGTTGGTATGCAGGTTCGAAGTCATACCTGCTCTACCATGTCCCGCAAATGGGCGAAGCGGTTTTGCGTCTGGAAAAGCGCTTCAGTCCTTGATGACCATCAGGTCGCCGGCTGCGAATTTCAGCGTCACCTGCTCACCGACGGCGGGCGGTGCTGTGCCGGGATCGTTGAACATGTCGAAAGACAGGGTGGAACCGCCGAGATCGAGGCGGGTGCGGATGACGGAGCCGAGGAACTGGCTGGAGGTGACGAGGCCGGAAATGGCGACATCGCCCTTCGCATCGCCGCCGAGCGAGCCCGCTTCCGGTCGCAGGGCAAGGGTGATTTTTTCGCCGTTCGCCGCATCGACCGGCTTGTGCAGGGTAATCTGCTGCTCTCCGACACGGATGGTGTTGGATGAGGAATCGACCACGGTGGCGTCGATGAGGTTCAGCGTGCCGACGAAGGAGGCGACGAAGCGGGTCGCGGGCTTGTTGTAGATATCGAAGGGGGAGCCGATCTGGTCGGCGCGGCCGCCATTCATGACGACGATGCGGTCGGAAATCGACAGGGCCTCTTCCTGATCGTGGGTCACGAAAATGGTGGTGATGCCAAGTTTCTGCTGGATCTGGCGGATTTCCTCGCGCAGCGACACGCGGATCTTGGCGTCGAGCGCGGAAAGCGGCTCATCCAGCAAAAGCACTTCCGGCTTCGGCGCGAGCGCGCGGGCGAGCGCCACGCGCTGCTGCTGGCCGCCCGACATCTGGTAGGGGTAACGGTCCGCCAGATGCTCCAGATGAATGAGCTGGAGCATTTCCTTCACGCGGGCGTCGATCTCGGCTTTCGGCTTGCCGGCGACTTTGAGCCCGAAGGCGACGTTTTCATAGACATTCATGTTGGGGAACAGCGCATAGGCCTGGAACACCATGCCGATATTGCGCTGGTTCGGTCTGAGCGCCGTCTGGTCCTTGCCGTTGATGACGATCGATCCGCCGCTCGGGGTCTCGAAGCCGGCGATCATGCGCAGCACGGTGGTCTTGCCGCAGCCCGATGGCCCGAGGAAGGAGACGAACTCGCCCTTTTCGATGGCCATGTTGAAATCATGCACGACCTGCACGGAGCCGAAGGATTTCTTGATGTTGCTAAGTGTCAAAAAGCTCATGAAATATTGTCCTCAGGCCTTGGGAGGCGCGCCCTTCTGGTAGCGTGAAACGAGTTGGATCAGACCCAGGCAACCCCAGGTGATGCCGAAGGAAATCACGGCAAGTGCGGCCGGTTCATAGGCGCGGTTGGCACCGAGCAGCTGCATGTAGGGGCCGAAGGCCGGGCGGTTCAAAAGGGCCGCCATGGTGAATTCACCGATGACGATGGCGAAGGTCAAAAACGCGCCTGACAGCACGGCGACCAGAACATTCGGCAGGATGATGCGCGAGAGGATGGTCGTCCAGCCCGCGCCGAGGCTCTGCGCCGCTTCTGTCAGTGTTGCCACATCGATGGTTCGGAGGCCGGTATCGACGGCGCGGTACATATAGGGCAAGGCCAGTGTGGCATAACCGAACATCAAAAGCAGGTTGGTGCCGAAGCTCGTGCCGGTCAGCGGCAGCCAGCTGGAGGTGTTATAGAGCCGGATATAGCCGAAGACGATGACGATGGCCGGGATGACCAGCGGCAAAAGCGTGATGAATTCGATATAGGGGCGCAGGCCCGGCAATTTCAGGCGCACCCAATAGGCGGTGGGCACCACCAGCAGAACCCCGAAGACGATGGTGAACAGCGCCATCACCACCGAGTAGCTGAAGGTTTCCTGAAAGCGCGGATCGCTGAGCACCCTGGCGTAAGCGTCGAAGGAATATTCGCCGCGCCGCATTTTCAGCGAGAAATTGGTCATGCCGATCAGCGGCAGGGCGAAATAGAGCAGGCCGAAGATCAGCGCGCCCCAGGCGAAGAAACGCTTCATTTCAGCCACCTTTCGCTGCGGGCGCGCAGCCAGATGTAAAGTGCATTGGCAAGGCCGGTGACGACGATCATGCCGAAGGCAAGGGCGTAACCGAGATGCGGGTTACCGAGAACGTCGCCGCGAATCTGCGCGAAAAGCAGGATCGGCACGATATTGAGCGAGGAGCCGGTGAGCGCAATTGCGGTCGCCACCGCGCCGAAGGCGTTGGCGAAGAGCAGCGACATGGTGCCGAGCAGCGACGGCAGCAGGATGGGGAAGGCCACCATGCGCCAATATTGCAGGCCGGTTGCGCCGAGAATTTCCGCCGCCTCGCGCCATTCGCGTTTCAGCCCGTCCAGCGCCGGCGTGATGATGAGGATCATCAGCGGTATCTGGAAGAACAGATAGGTGACGGTCAGGCCCCAGAAGGACAGGATGTTGAAACCGAGCAGCCTCAGATCGATGCCGATCTGCGTCTTCAGGAAGACGGTGAGAAGGCCGACCGGGCCAAGCGTGGCGATGAAGGCGAAGGCGAGCGGCACGCCGGCGAATTGCGAGGCGACGCCCGAAAAGGTCAGAAGCGGCCCGCGAATGCGCTGCGGCAATCCGCCCAGCACCACGGCGGCGGCGACGGCAAAGCCGATCAGGCAGCCGAGAGCTGCCGAGGCGAGGCTGATCTTGATCGAAATCCAGTAGGCCGCAAGGATGGAGGAGGTGAAAAGCCCGGCGATATTTTCCAGCGTAAAGCTGCCATCGGCATGCTGGAATGCGCCGATGACGATCTTCATCGTCGGCATAATCAGAAACAGTAAAACAAAAACGGCAAAAGGTACGACACCAATCCAGTGCAGCGGCAGTTTCCTGCCCGCGTCGGATGGTCCGCCGGTATTGGTTGATGGCATCCTTGTCCCCAAACGCCGTTTTCAAACGGTCTGTATATAAAGGTCTACATCATAAAAGAAGCACCCCGGCTTTTGATCGGCCGGGGTGCATTTTCAACGGTTTACTTCACGTTCGCGCCGACGACGCTGTCCCAGCCGCCGGTAACGGCAGCCTTGTTGGCATCGACTTCCTCGAGCGTCGGGAAGATCGCCTTTTCATAGGCTGCTGCCGGCGGCAGGCTGTCGATCAGTTCCTGCGGAACCTTGCCGGCCTTGACCATGGCGTTGAAGCGGATCGGGTGGCAATAGCCCTTCAGCCAGCCGAGCTGACCGTCGTCGGAGTAGAGGTGCTCCATCCACAGCTTGGCAGCGTTCGGATGCGGCGCGTAAGCGGAAATGCCCTGAACGTAGACGCCGGCCAGAACGCCCTTCTCAGGAACGATGACTTCCGTCGGCGGGTTGTCGTTCAGTGTCTTCTTCCAGGACAGCGCGTTATAGTCCCAGGCAACGATGATCGGGGTCGCGCCCTGCGCCAGCGTGCCAGCCTTGCCGATGACCGGCAGGAAGTTGCCGGCCTTGTTGAGATCGGCAAAATATTTCAGGCCAGCTTCACCGGCTTCCTTGCCGGACTTCGCGCCCGTGGCAAGACCGGCGGCGAGAACGCCGAGGATGGCCTGGTTGGAAGCGCGCGGGTCACCGGCAAGCGCTACCTGACCGGAATATTCCGGCTTCAGCAGGTCGGCCCAGTCCTTCGGTGCGTTGTTGACGAGGTCCTTGTTCACGAAGAAGGACATCACGCCGTAATAGTCGCCGTACCAGTAACCTTCCGGATCCTTGACGTTGTCGGGAATTTCGTCCCAGGTGGAGACCTTGTATGGCTGCAGCAGACCTTCGGCCTTCATCTGCGGGCCGAAGGCGAGGCCGACGTCAACGACGTCAGGCGCCTGCGGTCCCTTATTGTCCTTGTTGGCCTTCACCGCTTCGACTTCGTCGGCGGAGCCGGCGTCGGGGTTCAGTTCGTTGACGGTGATTTCCGGATATTTCGCCTTGAAAGCGGCAATCACGTCGCCGTAACCGCACCAGTCGTGCGGCAGCGCGACGGTGGTCAGCATGCCTTCCTTCTTGGCGGCGGCGATCAGCTCGGCGCTCGGTTCAGCGGCGGCAATTGCGGTGGAGGCGATGACCAGTGCAGTGGTCGTAGCGAGCAGTCGGCGGCAGTGAGAGATCACTTTTTTCTCCTCTTCGTGTTCTCATATTGCGGACGCTGATACGGATTCTCGATGAAGCTAATGTGACGGCTGGATTGCAATTTATTTATCCGGATTCCGTCACTTTACGCCCGTTTTCCGCCATCACCCGGCTTTTTGCCTGCAATTGCGGGAGATTCCCTTCATGATCCGTGGTGGCCAGATACGTTCCCCAGCTTGGTTTCTTATCCTGTTTTATCGTGCTGGTAGCGATGACAGGTATCCAATCAGCGTGCGGCATCCGCGTCAAGCAAGTTGCCCGGCTATGTAGTTTCATGTTCTGTCCGGCTTGCGGAACAGCCGCGTCTGTTCGAACAGGCCTTCCAGTGCATTCATGCGTTCCCTGGTTTCATCCCAGGTGCCGTTCTGCACCGCTTCGATCAGCGCTTCGACCACGAACAGCGTGACGACCGAGGAGTCCCATGCCGAGGGAGCTTCGATCCTGACGCGGAAAGTGTGCAGCGCATGGCGCGCCACCGGCGAGGTCCATTGATCGGTGAAGAGAATGATCTGCACGCCGTTTGCCTTGGCCACTTCGGCCAGCGTCGTCATGTCGTGCTCGTAACGGCGGATATCGAAGATAACCAGTATGTCGCCGGCGCTCATGTTCAACATATATTGCGGCCAGGCGCTGGAATTCGACGACATCAGCGTCGTCTTCGGCCGGATCACCTGCATATGGGTGAAGAAATATTCGGCGATCGCACCGGTGATGCGTCCGCCGACGAAATAGATGCTGCGCTTGCGGTCGGAAAGCAGCGCCGCGGCATTGTCGAAGACGGCGGTGTCGAGATCGCTCAGCGTATCGCGCAGATTGCCGGTGATGGCATCGGCGAAGCGGTTGAGAATATGCAGGCCGGGCGCGTTGGTTGCCCAGCGGTCATGTTTGGCGATGGGGCCGGAGATCGTCGCTTCCAGTTCCTGGTGCAGATGCGCCTGAAATTCCGGATAGCCCTTGTAGCCGAGCTTTTGCACCATGCGTGCCACCGTCGGCGTCGAAACGCCGGCATTTTCCGCAATGGTGGTGATGCTGCCGAGGCCGGAGACGGGGTAGTTGCCAAGCAGGCTCTCCGCCAGCCGTTTTTCGGAACGGGTCAGTGCGTCGTAATGGGCATGAATGACATCCGACACGGTCGCCGTCGTGCTGCGCAAATTTTTCCCCTTCCGGTCTTCTGCCGGTGCATGGCTAAAATAAACATCTGTGCCAGCTATCGAGTCAATGGGAAAATGAAGAGAAAATTTCAAAATTCCATTTGACACTCGCAATAATGTGAAGAATTCTTTTCGGCGTTGACG
Organism: Agrobacterium sp. T29; assembly: GCF_006970545.1. Taxonomy (NCBI): domain Bacteria; kingdom Pseudomonadati; phylum Pseudomonadota; class Alphaproteobacteria; order Hyphomicrobiales; family Rhizobiaceae; genus Agrobacterium; species Agrobacterium sp. T29. The sequence goes on along the minus strand of NZ_CP040640.1, from coordinate 1,846,257 downwards.
GAGCGACGGGGTTTCCGGGCGGGGTTCGTGCATGACGGTGCGGTCACGGTTTTTCACAGAAGCGGAAGGGCAGGCCGTCGGCATCGAGAATGCTGCGGCGAAGGGCGATGTCCTTCTCGTCTGCGAACATGCCTCCGCCACCATTCCGCAGAAATTCGGCACACTGGGTCTTTCGCCGGAGGTGCTTTCGAGCCATGCGGCGTGGGATCCGGGCGCTCTGGCCGTTGCCCGGCTGCTTTCGGAAAAGCTTGACGCCACGCTCGTCTATCAGCGGTTTTCGCGTCTCGTCTATGATTGCAACCGGCCGCCCGAATCGCCTTCCGCCATGCCGGTGAAAAGCGAGATTTACGATATTCCCGGCAATTTCGATCTCAGCGAAGCGGAGCGGTTCGCCCGCACCTCAGCACTTTATGTGCCGTTTCATGACCGGGTGAGCGAGATCATCGCCGCGCGGCAGGCGGATGGCCGCAACGTGGTGGTGGTGACCATCCACAGTTTCACGCCGGTTTATCACGGCCGGTTCCGAAAGGTTGAGATCGGCATCCTGCACGATACCGACAGCCGCCTCGCGGATGCGATGCTGGCGGGCGCCGAAGGTGCCTCGCTCACGGTCAACCGTAACGATCCCTATGGCCCGGAAGACGGCGTGACGCATACGCTGCGGCTGCATGCGCTGCCGGACGGGCTTTTGAACGTCATGATCGAGATCCGCAACGATCTCATCACCAATGAAGGAGAGCAGGCGGCAATCGCCGGTTTTCTTTACGAACTTATGGGGAAGGCGCTCTTATCGATCGATGAGTGAGGGAGCTATGGCCGGCCGATGGTGAAAACACCGGGGTCGGCTGCCAGATGAGACTGCCGCCATTTTATAAAAACCGGCCATGCAGCCGGAAAAACACGAAGCGGCAAGGGAACAGCAAGTGCGTGCGGCCAATCGCGGGAAACTCCCGGGTGAAGCCGGAAACTGGGGCACAATCGGCCAATAACGGCTGACTGGCTTGTTTTTTTCTTATTCAGGAGAGAAGGGCATGGACAGTTCATCGTCAGGCGTCAGCTACAAGAAGGCTGATGCATCCTATTTCGAAAAACGCGGACTATCCCGTTATGCGGGCGTGTGGTCGCTCTGGTCGCTCGGCGTCGGCGCGGTCATTTCCGGGCATTTTTCCGGATGGAATTTCGGCTTTTCCACCGGCGGCTGGGGCGGCATGCTGGTGGCCGGCATCATCATCGCCATCATGTATCTCGGGCTGACATTTTCGATTGCGGAAATGAGCCCGGCCTTGCCGCATACGGGTGCGGCCTATTCCTTCGCCCGCACGGCCATGGGCCCATGGGGCGGCTTCATCACCGGGCTTTGCGAGAATGTGGAATATGTGCTGACGCCGGCGGTCGTCGTCACCTTCATCACGGCCTATGTGAACTCCATTCTCGGGCTCGATCCGGCCTATTCACCCTTCGTATGGATAGCGTTTTACGCGATATTCCTTGCGCTCAATGTCTTCGGACTTGAGCTTTCCTTCAAGGTCACGCTGGTTATCACACTGATTTCGCTTGCCGTTCTGGTGTTCTTCTGGATCAGCGCCATTCCCAACATCGATTTTTCGCGTTTCGCGCTCAATATCGGTGTGGGCCCTGATGGCAAGGCGGTGGAGCTGCCTGAGGGCGGCGGTTCCTTCTTCCCCTTCGGGTTCTCGGGCGTTCTCGCCACGCTGCCTTTCGCGGTCTGGCTGTTCCTTGCCATCGAGCAACTGCCGCTGGCGGCGGAAGAATCGGTCGATCCCAAGCGCGACATGCCGAAGGGCATCATCCTCGGCATGGTGACGCTGATGGTTTCGGCCTTCATGATCGTGCTGCTCAACCCGTCTTTGCCGGGCGTCGGCGCCTTCCATCTCAGCTCCTCGCTTGAGCCGCTGCTTGATGGCTTCAAGGCGATCTATGGCGATGGCGGCGTGGTGGTGCTGGGTCTCGTTGCCTTGACCGGCCTGATCGCCAGCTTCCATACGATCCTCTACGCGCAGGGCCGGCAGATCTATTCGCTGTCGCGTGCGGGTTACTTCCCGACCGTGCTGTCGATCACCCATTCCAAGTATCGCACGCCATACGTTGCCAACATCACCGGCGCGATTGTCGGCTTGGCGGTCATGCTCGTCATCTGGTTCGCGCTGGGTGCGGAACAGGGCGGTAGCATCATCGGCAGCGTGCTTTTGAACATGGCCGTGTTCGGTGCGATGTTCTCCTACATCATGCAGGCGATTTCCTTCATTCTGCTCAGGAAGAACCTGCCGCACATCGAGCGGCCGTTCCGTTCGCCCTTCGGTATTCCGGGCGCGGTGCTGACGGTCATCATCGCCATCGTGACATTGCTCTACCAGATCCAGGATCCGAACTTCACCAAGGGCGTGCTCTGGGTGGCGGTCTGGTTTGCCGTGGCGATTGCCTACTTCGCCTTTGTCGGACGCCACCGCCTCATCCTCTCGCCGGAAGAGGAATTCGCGCTGGAGCACAAGCAGGCTGCGGTTGCCGCAGCGGCTGCAAAGGCCTGATGTTCAAACAAACGGGCGGCCGCATTCCGGCCGCCCGGCCACGACAATAAAGGGAACGGACAAAATGACGAGCTACACATTCGACGCGCTTAAAATGGATGTCGCCGAGGGGCGCATCGACACGGTTCTGGCCTGCCTTGTCGACATGCAGGGGCGTCTGATGGGCAAACGGTTCCAGGCGGAATTCTTCGTTGAAAGCGCCTTTGAGGAAACCCATAGCTGCAATTACGTGCTTGCCACCGACATGGAGATGGAAACCGTTCCCGGTTACAAATCCTCCAGCTGGGAAAAGGGTTATGGCGACTATGTGCTGAAGCCCGATCTTTCGACGCTGCGGCGCGTGCCGTGGCTGGAAGGCACGGCGCTGGTGTTGTGCGATGTGCTCGATCATCACACCCATGAAGAAGTGCCGCATTCGCCGCGCGCGCTCTTGAAAAAGCAGGTGGCGCGGCTGGAGGCCATGGGGCTGAAGGCCTATATGGCGACCGAACTGGAATTCTTCCTGTTCGACCAGACTTTCGATGCGGCGCGCGCCAACGGTTACAAGGGCCTGAACCTCGCTAGCGGTTATAATGAGGATTACCATATCTTCCAGACGACCAAGGAAGAGGATGTCATGCGGGCGCTGCGCAAGGGCCTGCAGGGTGCCGGCATTCCGGTCGAGAATTCCAAGGGCGAAGCGTCCGCAGGTCAGGCGGAGATCAACGTGCGTTATGCCGATGCGCTGACCATGGCCGACCGGCACGCCATCATCAAGAACGCCACCAAGGAGATCGCCTGGTCCAAGGGCAAGGCGGTGACGTTCCTCGCCAAGTGGAATTACAACGCCGCCGGCAGTTCCTCGCATATTCACCAGTCGCTGTGGAGCGCCGACGGCAAGACGCCTGCTTTCCTCGACAAGGACGCCAAACACGGCATGTCGGAACTGATGCGGCATTATGTTGCCGGGCTTCTCGCCCATGCCAGCGAGATCACCTATTTCCTCGCGCCCTATATCAATTCCTACAAGCGGTTCATGGCTGGCACCTTTGCGCCGACCAAGGCGATCTGGAGCCTAGACAACCGCACGGCCGGATATCGTCTCTGCGGCGAAGGCACCAAGGGTATCCGCATCGAATGCCGCGTCGGCGGCTCGGACCTCAATCCCTATCTCGCCATGGCGGCTTTGCTTGCGGCGGGCATTGACGGCATCGAAAATAAACTCGAACTTGAGCCCGCTTTTGTCGGCGATGCCTATGGCGGCAAGGACGTGCGCGAGATACCCAAGACCCTGCGTGACGCCACGGCCTTTCTGGATGGATCGAAAATGCTGCGCAACGCCTTTGGCGACGATGTGATCGATCACTATGTCCATGCCGGACGGTGGGAGCAGGAAGAATACGACCGCCGCGTGACCGACTGGGAAGTGGCGCGCGGTTTCGAACGAGCCTAATCATTACGGGAAAACATCATGACCATGATCCAGAATATCTCGCCCATCGATGGCTCGGTTTATGCCGAGCGGGAGGCGATGTCGCTGGAGGCGGCGCGCGCCGCCGTTTCGAAAGCGCGCAAGGCGCAAAAGGACTGGGCGCGGCGTCCGCTTGAGGACCGCGTTCAGCTGGTGCTGAAGGGCGTCGCCCGCCTCAATGAAATGGTGGCTGAGGTGGTGCCGGAACTGGCGCATATGATGGGCCGTCCGGTGCGTTATGGCGGTGAGTTCAAGGGCTTCAACGAACGCTCCAATTATGTCGCTTCCATCGCCGCCGATGCGCTGGCGCCGCTCGTCATCGAGGAAAGCGGCAATTTCGAACGCCGCATCGAGCGCGAAGCGCATGGCGTGGTCTTCGTCATCGCGCCGTGGAATTATCCTTACATGACGGCGATCAACACCGTCGCGCCCGCTTTGATGGCCGGCAATACGGTGGTCATCAAACATGCGGCGCAGACGCTGCTGGTGGGCGAGCGCATGGTGCGGGCTTTCGTCGAGGCCGGTGTGCCTGACGATGTCTTCATCAATGTCTTCCTCGACCACGGCACGACCTCGGCGCTCATTTCCGAGGGTCTGTTCAATTTCGTCAACTTCACCGGTTCGGTGGAAGGCGGCCGCGCCATCGAACGCGCTGCTGCCGGCACCTTCACCGGTCTCGGGCTTGAACTCGGCGGCAAGGACCCCGGCTACGTGATGGAGGACGCCGATCTCGACGCCGCCGTCGATACGCTGATGGATGGCGCGACCTATAATTCCGGGCAATGCTGCTGCGGCATCGAGCGCATCTACGTCAATGAAAACCTCTATGACGCCTTCGTCGAGAAGTCCGTGGCCTGGGTGTCCAACTACAAGCTCGGCAATCCGCTAGAGCAGGAAACCACGCTAGGGCCGATGGCCAACAAGCGTTTTGCCAAGGTGGTGCGGGCGCAGGTCGCCGATGCGGTTGCCAAGGGCGCTAAAGCGCTGGTCGATCCGAAGCTTTTCCCCGCCGACGATGGCGAGAGCGCTTATGTTGCGCCGCAAGTGCTCGTCAATGTCGATCATTCGATGGAGTTCATGACCGAAGAAACCTTCGGCCCGGCCGTCGGCATCATGAAAGTGAAGAATGACGACGAAGCCATCGCGCTGATGAATGACAGCAAATACGGGCTGACCGCCTCGCTGTGGACGCAGGATGCCGCCCGGGCCGGGCGCATCGGCCGCGAAATCGAAACCGGCACCGTGTTCATGAACCGCGCGGATTATCTCGACCCCGCCCTTTGCTGGACCGGCGTAAAGGAAACCGGCCGTGGCGGCTCGCTCTCCGTTCTCGGTTTCCAGAACCTGACCCGCCCAAAATCCTACCATCTGAAGAAAGTCACGAAATGAATATCGTCGCCAACTGGAGCTATCCCACCGCCGTCAAGCTTGGCCGTGGCCGGATCAAGGAACTGGCGGAAGCCTGCAAGACGCTCGGCATCAAGAAGCCGCTGCTTGTCACGGATCGCGGCCTTGCCAATATGGCGATCACTGCGCATGCGCTCGATGTGCTGGAAGAGGCGGGTCTCGGCCGGGCGATTTTCGCCGAGGTCGATCCCAATCCCAATGAGATCAACATGGAAGCCGGCGTGAAGGCCTATCGCGATGGCGGTCACGACGGCGTCGTCGCCTTCGGCGGCGGTTCGGGCCTCGATCTCGGCAAGACCATCGCCTTCATGGCCGGGCAGACGCGCCCGGTCTGGGATTTCGAGGATATCGGTGACTGGTGGACCCGGGCGGACGCTTCAAAGATCGCGCCCATCGTCGCCGTGCCGACCACTGCGGGCACCGGTTCGGAAGTCGGTCGCGCCAGCGTCATCACCAATTCGCAGACCCATGTGAAGAAGATCATCTTCCATCCGAAGCTCTTGCCCGGCGTCGTCATCTGCGATCCGGAGCTGACGGTCGGTATGCCGAAGGTCATCACGGCGGGCACGGGCATGGATGCCTTTGCCCATTGCCTCGAGGCCTATTCGTCGCCCTTCTATCACCCGATGAGCGCTGGCGTGGCGCTGGAGGGCCTGCGGCTCGTCAAGGAATTCCTGCCGCGCGCCTATAAGGACGGTACGGATATCGAGGCGCGCACCAATATGATGGCGGCGGCGGCGATGGGGGCGGTGGCCTTCCAGAAGGGTCTCGGCGCCATTCACTCGCTCTCGCACCCGATTGGCGCGGTCTACAACACCCATCACGGCATGACCAACGCCGTCGTCATGCCGGCGGTGCTGCGCTTCAATCGCCCCGCCATCGAAGACAAGATTGCTTGCGCGGCCGCCTATCTCGGCATTTCCGGCGGCTTCGACGGCTTCTACGATTATGTGCTGGAGCTTCGCAGGGAACTCGGTGTGCCGGAAAACCTGACCGCCATGGGCATCAAGCCGGATCGTATCGATGAGCTGGCGGCGGAAGCGATCAAGGATCCGAGCTGCGGCGGTAATCCGGTGCCGATGACGCTGGAGAATACGAAGAAGTTGTTCGAGGACTGCTTTTAAAGGATCGTTGTGGCAACCATGAGATTTTCAGCATTTTCGCCATTGCTGGCAGTGGCGTTCTTAAGTCTGCCTTTTGCGGCGCAGGCCGCTTCTTTTAAGGAGCTTTCCGGTCAGGGTTACAAAGTCGGAACCCTATCGAGCAACAAGGCGGGAATCCGGGGATGGAACTTGTCCAAGGGCTCCGACCGCTATTTCTGTGAAATGCGCGCGACCATGGCGTATTCCGGAAAGAGTGGCATGGTATCCTTCACCAGCGCCGGACGCATGATCACGCTTGATCGTGCAACAGTTGAGAAAAGCCTGGGCAACTCCCTGAATTTGCCAAAGTACGAAGATCTCAAAGCCGGCCGCCTGCGCGCGGACGATGTGGGGTCCTGCCGAAAGCTGGCGTGATCAATCGTATGGCAGAAGCCCGCGATTTATCGCGGGCTTTTTGTTGTCCCCAAAAACGATCTTAGTCTTTTCTTAACCATGTTCGTTAAGGTTATGGAAAGCACCATGATCGGCTCGGTGCGTGAATGAGCATGAAATGGCTCTGATCAATCGGGGATATCATGCCTGTCATTACTTTTGCCAACACCAAGGGCGGCGCTGGAAAAACGACCGCCGTGCTGCTTCTGGCAACCGAACTCGCCCGCAGCGGCCACCGTGTGACGGTTCTGGATGCCGATCCGCAATTGTGGATTTCCCGCTGGCACGATCTGTCCGGCGAGATCGAAAATCTCTCGGTGATTTCGCATGTGACGATGGCTTCGCTTGAAGGCCATATTCGCGAGAATAAAACCAATACCGACTGTTTCATCATCGATCTGCCTGGGTCGAAAAGCCCGCTGCTGACCATGGCGCTCGGTATTTCCGATCACGTGCTGATCCCGGTGCAGGGCTCTGCCATGGATGCGCGCGGCGCTGCCGAGGTTCTGGATCACATCGAATTCCTGAACCGCAAAATGGGCAAGGCCATCGCCCATTCGATCGTGCTGACGCGGGTGAATGCCATGGTGGCGACGCGCTCGCTGCTGCTGGTCAAAATGCTGCTGGCGGAAAAGAACGTCTCGGTGCTCAATATGCCGATTGTCGAGAGAGCGGCCTATCGCGATATTTTCGACTATGGCGGCACGCTTCTCTGTCTCGATAAGGACAAGGTCAGCAATATCGACAAGGCGGTGGAGAACGCGAAAGCCTTCGCCACCGAAGTCGTCGGCTTGCTGCCGAAACGTCTTTTGCGGCTCGGCACGCAACCCGCGCGCCTTTTCACCCGCAAGGCCGCCTGAAACATTGATTTCGGCGTTCTATCCGTCTGCGGTCTTCATCACCGCAGACGGATGGTAATGCCTTGGACCATTGGCCGCCGTTGAGCTTGTCCGGGCATCGGTCGATGCTTTTCTGGGACGGTTTCATTATTCGCTTGATTTGGAAATGATCGTTTCCTATATTCCGGCCATGAGCAATATCAACCAGACCCATTCACCGGAACAACGCCATCGCGGCAGGCCGCGCGAGTTTGATGTCGACCGTGCGCTCGATGGGGCGATCCGCGTTTTTTCGCGACGCGGTTATCATGCCACTTCCGTCGGTGATCTCACCGATGCGATGGAACTGGCGCAGGGCAGTCTTTACAAGGCTTTCAAGGACAAGAAAGCCATCTTCATCGCCACGATGGAACGCTACAGGATCGTGCAGACCGAGCGTTTCGAGGCGGCGGTGGCCGGTTGTGACACCGGTTATGAGCGCCTGAGGGCAGGCCTGATGTTCTATGCGGAACGGTCGCATGGCGGCGTCGGTTCCGATGGATGTCTGGTGGTTGGTGCTGCTGCCGATCTGGCGGCTCTGGATGACGATATTGCAATCGTGGTCGAGCGGGCCGTGAAGGCGAGGGAGCGAATTGTCGCCCGCCTCGTTGCCGAAGGGCAGAAGGATGGTTCCGTGCGTTCGAAGGCCGATCCCGACGATCTCGCCCGGGCGATGCTGTGCATGATGTACGGCATGCGTGTGGTGGGGAAGACGGGGCGAAGCCTCAAAGACATGGTGGCCGTGGTGGATATCGCCATGAAGCTTGCCGATTGATTTTGTGACTATTTAGGAAACGATTGTTTCCATATTGGAGAAAATGATGACGACGCGTGTAATTGAAGGGGATGATGTCGAGGCAACATCCATTTCCCCGGCCTTGACTTTTTTGCTGGCGACAGCCTGCGGACTGATTGCCGCCAATCTTTATTATGGCCAGCCGCTGGCCGGCATTATCGGGGCGGAGCTTGGTCTTTCTGCGGGCGCGACTGGGCTGATCGTGACCCTGACCCAGATCGGTTACGGTATCGGTCTGCTGTTTGTCGTACCGCTTGGCGATCTCGTTGAAAACCGCAAGCTGGTCGTCGGTTCCGTCTCGATGGCGGTGCTTTCCCTTGTGGCAGCGGCATTCGCGCCGCATGCGGCCCCGTTTCTGATTGCGGCCTTTCTGGTCGGCGTCAGTTCCGTGGCGGTGCAGGTCATCGTTCCCTATGCCGCCCACATGGCGCCGCACGCCATTCGCGGCCGGGTGGTCGGCAATGTCATGAGCGGGCTGATGGCCGGCATCATGCTGGCGCGGCCGGTTTCCAGCCTTCTGTCGGAAGTGGTCTCCTGGCGGGGTGTGTTTCTGACCTCGGCGGCCGTCATGGCGCTTCTTGCCGTGGTGCTTTTCCGGCTTCTGCCCGCCCGTATGCCCGATGCGCGGCTGAGCTACGGCGCATTGATGGCCTCGATGGGCCGGCTGGCGCTGCACACGCCGATCCTGCGGCGGCGGGCGATCTATCACGCCTTTTTGTTCGCGGCTTTCAGCCTGTTCTGGACCACGACGCCGCTTTATCTGAGCGGACCGCATTTCAATCTGAGCCAGGGTGAGATCGCGCTCTTCGCACTCGCCGGTGCGGCCGGCACCGTGGCCGCGCCGATTGCCGGGCGGATGGCGGATCGTGGCTGGACGCGTGCGGCCACCTTCTTTGCTCTGGCGGCGGTGGCGCTCTCCTTCGCCGTCACGCATCTTGCGCCCGAAGGTTCGCATCTGGCGCTCGCCATTCTGGTCGTCGCAGCCATCGTTCTGGATTTCGGCGTCACCACCAATCTGGTGCTTGGCCAGCGTGCCATCTTCACGCTCGGAGCGGAATTCCGCAGCCGCCTGAACGGCATCTATATGGCGACGTTCTTCATGGGCGGCGCAATCGGTTCCGCCGTCGGCGGCTGGGCCTATGCCGTCGGCGAATGGCAAGCCGCCTCGTGGATCGGCTTCGCCTTGCCGGTGGCAGCCCTGCTTTATTTCCTCACGGAAAAACGGGACTGAAACGCCATTAAATGAAAAAAGCCCGGCGGACCAAACCGCCGGGCTTTTTCTTTTTTCTTTCGGTCGATCCTATTCCGCGAATTCGACCACCACGCCGGGGCGGACCATTTTCGCCAGTTCGGTCGCATCCCAGTTGGTCAGGCGGATACAGCCGTGGCTGTTGGTCTTGCCGATCTTCGAGGGTTCCGGCGTACCGTGAATGCCGTAGGTCGGCTTCGACAGCGCAATCCAGACCGTGCCGACCGGGCCGTTCGGACCCGGCGGAATCTGCAGGATCTTGTCGTTCTGGCCCTGCTTGAAGTTGATCTTCGGATTATAGGTGTAGCCGGGATTGAGCGCGATACGCTCCACCGTGTGTGTGCCGCTCGGCGAGGGCGTGTCCGTGGAACCGATGGTGGCGGGATAGGCGGCGATCAGATTGCCGTCCTGACCATAGGCGAAGACCTGCTTGATGCCCTTATGCGCGACGATGCGGGCAACCTGTCCCTTTTTCGTCTCGCCCGGATTGACGACCTTGATGATGGTGCCGGGAACGGAAAAATCGATGCCGGGGTTCAGTTCCTTCAGATAGTTCTCATCCATGTGGAAGCGTTCGGCGAGCGCTTCCGAAGTCGAGGTGAAGGAGAGGGCGGGCAGCTGCGACTTCTCGGCGTAGTCGTCCGGGATGGAGGCGACATAGGGGCCGGCGGCGTCAGCGGCGGTGATGGTGTAGTCGACAATAGGCATGCCGCCGGAGGCGCGCAGACGCTCCAGAATGTCATCGGAATTGTTGGGGTCGAGCTTTTCGCCGGTCATGTCCTGCCAGGCAGCAATGGCCTTGTTGACGTTGTCGCCCATCTTGCCGTCGATTACGCCCGGCGAAATGCCTTCGCGGTCGAGGAAGGTCTGGAGCGCGACGATCTCCTGGCGGGAACGGTTGACCGGCGTGGTAACAGGGGTGTGGCGCTCGATTAGATGCTCGGGCTGAGGAACGGCAGCCGTTGTGCTTTCCCCCGGCATCGGCTGGCCGAGCGGGCCGCTTTCCACCGCACCGGGTGCGGGAACAGAGCCGGTGTAGAAATTGTCGTCGGAACCATCGCCGCGATATTCGCGGTAATCGCGCACGCTGCCATTGTCCTGATAGCCGTAGTCGCGCTGCGGCTCACGATATTGGCCGCCGGGAGCAGGCGGATAATAGGTGGTGTCGCGCTGGCGCACCTGCTGCTGCCGCTGCTGGTAGCCGGAGGGCATTTCGGTGGCGAGGAGATTGCCGTACTGGTCGTAAAACACCGTACGTCCCATGGAATCGCGGCTGATGACGATATCGCCGCGCTCCGGCATGAAGTCGAGCACGCGACCGTCCGGGGTCACCAGCATCGTCTGCTGATCGCCATAACGCTGCTGCGCGCCAGCCTGTAGCGGGGCGAAAACCGCCACTACCGCGACTGTCAGACCCAGAGCTGCGTTAAGAAACTGTTTCACGATTCTGCTATCCCTTACTTGTTCACCGATAAACACACCGCAATCTTGACCCTATTGTGAAAAAGGTGAATTCGCGGTTAATGCAATCTTAATTTCCGTCACGGTTAGTAGCGTTTCCGTGAAGCATGCGTTTTCAGGGTCACAGGGAGGTTTATCTTGCGTTCGTTTCAGGCTGGCAGATCGCCACGCATTTTCCTCGATGAAACCTCCGTCTTCGATATCGGCTCCTGCGTCGTCGATGGCATCGACATCGCGCCCGGCCGCGCCATTCCCGACGATGGCGATGCACGCATCGACCACTCGCTGGAAGGCTTTCTGTTCACCTGCGGCCCCGACCATATCCGCCATCCCGAGCCGATCGATGGCGACGGTGAGGGACGTCGATATCCGCTGCATGGGTCCTTTTCCTCGCATCCCGCGACGGTCATTGCATTCGATGTTCAAGAGTCCAATGCATTGGCGCGCGTCGAGGTTCCCGTGAAGCTTGCCGATGGCGGCACGGCCCTTCTCGAACGGACATGGCGTATCGACGGGGAAAGCAGCGAGGTCAGCCTCGATGATAAGATCGTCAACACGTCCGAGCGGCCCATCCCGGTGTTCCTGATGTATCATATGAATGTCGGCGCGCGCCTCTTCGACGACGCCGTGCGGCTTGAAGGCGCGATGTTGGATGGTGGCGGCCACGGCTGGCGTTTCGGCGAAGAGCCGGGCACCGTTTTCTGCGTTCCCGCCGGTGATGACGAGTGGGCTTCGCTCGCGCTCGGACCGATTGCGGCCATCGGCGGGAAGACGCTGACCGTGCGTTTTCGTACGGAAACGCTTCCCTATCTGCAGATGTGGCGCAACCAGCAGGCGCCGGCCAATGTGCTCGGCATCGAGCCGGTTTCGCATCGCTGGGTCGGGCGGAGCGAGCTTGAGGCTTCCGGCGAGTTCAATATTCTCCAGCCGGGCGAAAGCCGTTCCTTTGGCCTGCGCTTTTCCATCCTCTGAGCCGTACCGAATGAAGATGCCCCGTCATTGACGCAGGGGTTTTGACCGCTTACATCGGATGCGGATTTCAAGGATGACAGCCAGCGGCGCGGACGCCGGTTTCAGCGGAGGCATAAGATGGATATCAGGCGCATAGACGACGAATATTCGGTAACGGGACAGATCAGCGTCGCCGATCTCGACGAGATCAAGGCGCTCGGCTTCAAGTCGATCGTCTGCCACCGCCCTGACGGCGAAGAAGACGGCCAGCCGCTTTTCGCCGATATTGCCGAGCGTGCCGAACAGCTTGGCCTCACCATCATGCATGTGCCGGTCGGCCGTTATGGCGTCGATGCCGATGCCGTTACCGGTATGGTGGATGCACTGGACGAATTGCAGCGCCCGATGCTCGGCTATTGCCGTTCCGGCGCGCGCTCGACGGCGATCTACGAAAAGACCCATCACCTGCGCGGCTGATTTTCCGCGCATCATTCTATTTTAAATGCCAATCAACAGGAGTTTTCCATGACCATCAAGCGTATCGAGCCGGGCAAGCGCATGAGCGGCGCCGTCGTTCACGGCAACACCGTTTATCTGGCCGGCCAGGTTGGCGAAGGCACGAGCGTTACGGAACAGAGCAAGTCCGCTCTCGCTGAAGTCGATCGCCTGCTGGCCGCTGCGGGTTCGGACAAGTCGAAGATCCTGCAGACCATCATCTACCTCTCCGACATGTCCACCTTCGGCGAAATGAACGCCGTCTGGGAAGGCTGGATCGACCCGGCAAACCCGCCGGCCCGCGCCACCAGTGGTGCACCATTGGCAACGCCGGATTACAAGGTCGAGTTCATCGTGACCGCTGCCCTCTGAGCATCCGTCTGAGTTTTTAAGAAAGGGCCGGGTTGCGGAAAGCGGCCCGGCCTTTTTGATGGGATGGGGTCAAAAACGCTCCCCGTCATGCCGGGCTTGACCCGGCATCCAGCCACGGCGCGTCTGCGCCGTGAAAAGAGTCTTTCGCGATCAAGGACTTGATCGCGCTGGACCCCGGATCTAGTCCGGGGTGACGGCGCGGCGTGGTGACATGGCCACAAAATGCCAAGTAGAAGCAATTTTCATGTTTTTTGAATCGCTTGCGTCCGTCACCTCACCGGCGAAGCAAGCGCCTTCTCAAACTGCTTCAACGTCGTCACCCGCTCCGCAAACCACAGCCGTGCCAGATCGCTGGCCGATGCGAGATCGATGCCATCCGGGTCGATGGAGGTGATCGTCCAGCGGCCGCTCTTTGCGCCGGCGAGAACGGCGAGCCGGGATGCTTCGCCCTTGATGGCATTGAGGCGGATCGCTTCGCTTTCCGCCGCCGCCATCAGTTCGTCTGCGCCTGACAGATCGGTGCGCAGATCGGCCGGGGTGATGTTGCTGGCATTGCGGGCCGGGCCGCCATTGATCTGCACGCCTTCCGTCCGCAGCCGGTAAAGTCTCGTGTCGGGAAGGGAGAGATAAAGTTTCGCTTTGGGATAACGGGCAATGTAGCGCACGATGGCGAGCGGCACTTCATCCGGGCCGATTTGTTCCGCCTTGCCCACCAGTGTCAGCCGCGGCAGCGTCAGCGCATCTCCCTTGCCGAAGGGGGCGAGCGTCAGCGAGATGCGCGCGTCCGCCTCCATGTTGCGGGCGTGCAGCGTCAGCCCCGCCGCGAAGAGGAACGGCGTGCCGTCCGGCTCGATGCCGATATTGGTGGCGGTCGTATAGGGATAACCGCTGACCGGATCGAGGGTGGCAAGCGCTGCCGTGCGGGAAGTGTGCAGCACATCGCGGGCCACGCGCACGGCCTCGAAAGGCGCGCCGGCCGAGGGCTCGATTTTTGCGCCGCGCGGGGTGATGACGGGAGAGGCTGCATCCGGCATGTCGTTTCCTAAGCTGTAAGTTTCAGTCAGGATTTACACCATGCCGGAGCCGTGTCCATGCGTAATATCAGCTTCTGGTCCTGATCTGCGTCAGGGTACGCGTCGGCGTGATGGCTTCGGCATCCAGCTTCACCTCGATAATGGCCGGCTTGCCGCTGGCCCGTGCCCGTTCGAAGGCGGCGGCGAAGTCCTCGGTCTTCTCCACCGTTTCGCCGTGGCCGCCATAGGCTTTGGCAAAGGCGTTGAAATCCGGATTGACAAGATCGGTGCCGCTGACACGGCCGGGATATTCCCGTTCCTGATGCATGCGGATCGTGCCGTAGGTGCCGTTATTGACCAGCACGGTGATGATCGGCAGACCGTACCGCACGGCGGTGATGAATTCCTGCCCATGCATCATGAAACAGCCGTCACCGGCAAAGCAGACCACCTCGCGTTCCGGGAACAGATGCTTGGCCGCGACCGCCGCCGGCAGGCCGTAACCCATCGAGCCTGATGTCGGGGCCGATTGCGTATTGTAGCGACGGAAGCGGTGGAAGCGATGGACCCAGGTGGCATAGTTGCCCGCGCCATTGGTGAAGATCGCATCCTCGGGCACATTGGCCTCGATCCAGTCCATAATCGGACCCATCTGCACAGCGCCGGGGCCGGTCTTCGGCGGGGTGGACCAGGTGAGATAGGCCGCATGCATGGCGGCAGTGCGATCCGCCCATACATTTGCGGAAAGCGTAAGCGAGGAGAGGGCGGCAACGAAGTCATCCGGTGCAGCGCAGATCGCCAGATCCGGTCGATAGACGCGGCCAAGCTCTTCGGCTTCCGGATAAATATGGACGAGTTTCTGCGACGGGTAGGGGATGTCCAGCAGCGTATAGCCGGAAGACGGCATTTCGGAGAGGCGGCCACCGAGCAGCACCACGAGATCGGCCTCCTTGATCTCCTTGGCCAGCGCCGGGTTGATGCCGATGCCGACATCGCCCGCATAGGAGGGGCTGAGGTGATCGAACAGCATCTGGCGACGGAAGGAACAGCCGACAGGCAGCTTGTTGTTTTCCGCAAAAGCCTTGAAGCCTGCGACGCTTTCCTCGGACCAGCGCGTGCCGCCGATGATGAAGACCGGGCGCTTCGCCTCGCCCAGCATTTTTGCGAAGGCGGCCATCTGTGACGGGCCGGGATGCGCTTCGACCGGAGTATAGGGCTTTGCTTCGGGCGCTTCGACCTCTTCCACCAGCATGTCTTCGGGCAGCGTCAGCACCACCGGGCCGGGGCGGCCGGAGGTGGCGACGGCAAAGGCGCGGGTGACGAATTCGGGAATGCGGCGGGCATCGTCGATCTCGCCCACCCATTTGGCGAATTCGGTAAAGGCGCGGCGGTATTCCACTTCCTGAAACGCCTCGCGCTCGCGGGCCTCGCGCTGCACCTGGCCGATGAAGAGGATCATCGGAATGGAATCCTGCCTTGCGATGTGCAGCCCGGCCGAGGCGTTGGTGGCGCCCGGTCCGCGGGTCACCATGCAGATGCCGGGTTCACCCGTCAGCCGGCCCCATGTGTCGGCCATCATGGCGGCGCCGCCTTCCTGGCGGCAGACCACGGTTTCGATGCCGCTTTCATAAAGCGCATCCAGTACGGCGAGATAGCTTTCGCCCGGAACGCAGGAAACGCGGGAGACGCCATTGGCCTTCAGCGCTTCGACGATCAATTGCCCGCCTGTTCTTTTCATTCCGGCTGCAGTCATGGCGTCGTGGTCCTTTCGATGTTTTCCAGTTCGGCCAGCACCTGCGCCTGATGTTCGCCGAGCTTCGGGCTCGGGCGTTCATAGCGCAGCGGCGTTTGCGACATGATAATGGGTGTTCGGACCCCGGGAATGACGGTGCCGTCCTCCGCCTCCAGATCGACGCGAAGGCCACGGGCTTTCACCTGCGGGTCGGCGAACATTTCCTCGATGGAATTGATCGGTCCGGCGGGGACGGCGTTCTTTTCGCAGGCGGTCAGAAGATCGCGCTTCTGCCATTTCAGCGTTTCGGTGGAAACGATCTGCCGGATTTCCGCTTTGTGGGCCACGCGGGCCTTGTTCGTCGCGTAACGTTCGTCATCGGCAATCGCGCCGATGCCGAGAATGGTGCAAAGGCGGCGGAACTGGCCGTCATTGCCGACCGCGAGGATCAGGAAGCCATCGGCCGTCGGCACCACTTCATAGGGGGAAATATTCGGGTGGGCGTTGCCGAGCCGGACGGGAGGCTTGCCGGAAATCAGGTAATTCATGTTCTGGTTGGCGAGCACGGCCGATTGCACATCGAGAAGCGCCATGTCGATATGCTGGCCCTCGCCGGTGCGGATGGCGTGGATCAGGGCCGCCTGAATGGCTGACACGGAATAGATGCCGGTGAAAATATCGGCAACCGCCACGCCCGCCTTCATCGGCTGGCCGTCGGCTTCGCCCGTTATCGACATGAAGCCGGACATGCCCTGCACGATATAGTCGTATCCGGCGAGATCGGCATAAGGGCCGGTCTGGCCGAAGCCGGTGATGGAACAATAGATCAGCTTCGGATTGAGCGCCTTCAGGCTCTCGTAATCGAGGCCATATTTGGCAAGCCCGCCGCGCTTGAAATTTTCGATGACGACATCGGCGGTGCGCACCAGCCGGCGCACCAGCTCGCAGCCCTCGGGTGTCTTCAGATCGGCGACGATGGAGCGCTTGCCGCGATTGGTGGCGTGGTAATAGGCGGCGGAGAGGTTTTCGCCATCATCGCTTTCGACGAAGGGCGGTCCCCATGCGCGGGTATCGTCGCCGCCCTCGGGGTTTTCGACCTTGATGACGTCGGCACCCATGTCGGCCAGCATCTGCCCTGCCCAGGGACCGGCCAGAACACGCGCCAGCTCGATGACGCGAATGCCTGATAGCGGCGGTTTCCTGTTCGGCATGTCGGTCATCGGTCCCCCGGTATTTTGTGTCTGCCGGTTTATAGACCGCTGCTTGCCGCGTCGCATGTGATTTTATCTCATGGACTTATTCCGTTTCGGCAAAGGCCGCCTCAATCGCTGACGACGCGGCTGCACCAGGCGGCGAAATCCGCCGCGACGGCCTGCCAGCCGATTTCGTTGAGCGTCTCGTGCCGCATGCCCTTGTAGATCGTGTGTTCGACATGGCTGAAACCTGCCTCGCGGAAACGCTCCGCCAGCCAGACGATCTCTTTGCCGTCATTGGTGGCTTTGTCCTGGTCGCCGCTGACGAGCAGAAGCGGCAGGGTTTTTGGCAGGCGCTCGATGAGTTTCGGTGCGCGATAGGAGAGTTCGAAGACATCCTGCCATAAAGAAACGCTCGCCTCGAACTGGCAGAGCGGGTCTTCCACATAGGCATCCACCGCCGCCCTGTCGTGGCTCAGCCAGTCGGCATGGGTGCGTCTTTCCGGCATTCGGGCATTCCACACACGGAAGGTTGCCTTCGGCAGAATGGCGCTCGGCACATCCGAGCCTTTGAGCATCTTTTCGAGACGCAGCAGAACCTGCGCGACACGGCCCATGAGGCCGGGATTGAGATTGGAATTCCAGATGGAGAGGCCATCGAAGGCATCCGGGTGACTGACGGCGGTGTTAAGGGCCACGAGGCCGCCCATGGAATGGCCGAACAGGATTACCGGCAGGCCGGGATGTCTTTCGCCGACCATCCGCCGCATCGCCATGACATCGGCGACGACCTTGCTGGCTCCGTCTTTCCAGGCGAAACGACCGAGAGGCGCGTCGGCAGCCTTCGTGCGGCCATGGCCACGGTGATCGTGGGCATAGACTTCAAAGCCCTGCTTCGACATGACGTCGGCTAGACGGCGATAACGCCCGGCATGGTCCACAAGCCCATGGCAGATCATCAGCACGCCGCGCGCCGGGATAAGAGCGGAGGGCTGGTGGCGAAAGGCGATGGAAGCGCCGGAGGGGGCCTCCAGCCTTTCAATCCGGCCGAAGGCGAAGTCGTCCGTCGTGTCGTTCGTTATCGCGCCTGCCATAATGTCCCTTGTCATAATCATGGGGTCATAATCGTGCCAGAGGTTGCCCCAAGGTCCTATTTACCCTACATAGCGGCAAATTTCCCGATACGTACTCTTAAAAATCCGATGTGGAGCATTCGCTACAATGGCACGTCAATTCATCTATCACATGGCCGGGCTGAACAAGGCCTATGGTGCGAAGAAGGTTCTGGAGAATGTTCATCTCTCCTTCTACCCCGACGCCAAGATCGGTATCCTCGGCCCTAACGGCGCCGGTAAGTCGACTGTTCTGAAAATCATGGCCGGTCTCGACAAGGAATATACCGGCGAGGCCTGGCTGGCCGAAGGCGCGACGCTCGGTTATCTCGAGCAGGAGCCGAAGCTCGACGAAAACAAGACCGTGATGGAAAACGTCATGGAAGGCGTGGCGAGCAAGACGGCCATCGTCGACCGCTACAACGAACTGATGATGAACTATTCCGACGAAACGGCGGATGAGGGCGCAAAGCTTCAGGACATCATCGACAGCCAGAACCTGTGGGATCTGGAAAACCAGGTCGAAATGGCCATGGACGCGCTGCGTTGCCCGCCCGGCGACTCGGCCGTAACCGGTCTTTCGGGCGGTGAACGCCGCCGTGTTGCGCTCTGCCGCCTGCTGCTGTCGCAGCCGGACCTGCTGCTGCTCGACGAACCGACCAACCACCTCGACGCGGAAACCATCGCCTGGCTTGAAAAGCACCTGCGCGACTATCCCGGCGCCGTGATGATGATCACCCACGACCGCTACTTCCTCGACAACGTCACCGGCTGGATTCTCGAGCTCGACCGTGGCCGTGGCATTCCTTACGAAGGCAACTACTCCGCTTACCTGCAGGCGAAAGCCAAGCGCATGCAGCAGGAAGCCCGTGAAGATGCCTCACGCCAGAAGGCCATCAGCCGCGAAAGCGAGTGGATCGCCTCCAGCCCGAAGGCACGCCAGACGAAATCCAAGGCGCGTATCAAGGCCTATGACGAGCTGGTGGAAGCAGCGGAAAACCGCCGTCCCGGCGATGCGCAGATCGTCATTCCGGTTGCAGAGCGTCTCGGCCGCGTCGTCATCGAAGCCGACAACCTGACGAAGTCCTATGGCGACCGCGTGCTGATCGAAAACCTGTCCTTCAAGCTGCCGCCCGGCGGCATTGTCGGCGTCATCGGTCCGAACGGTGCGGGTAAGTCCACGCTGTTCAAGATGATCACCGGTCAGGAAAAACCGGATAGCGGTTCGGTGACTGTCGGTGAGACGGTTCAGCTCGGTTATGTCGACCAGAGCCGCGATACGCTGGCGGGTGACAAGACCGTCTGGGAGGAAATCTCCGGCGGCAACGACATCATCAAGCTCGGCAAGTTCGAAGTGAATTCGCGCGCCTATTGCGGCGCTTTCAACTTCAAGGGCGGCGATCAGCAGCAGAAGGTCGGCAATCTCTCCGGCGGTCAGCGTAACCGCGTTCACCTTGCCAAGATGCTGAAGGCCGGCGGCAACGTTCTGCTGCTCGACGAACCGACCAACGACCTTGATACGGAAACGCTGGCAGCACTTGAAGAAGCGCTGGAAGCCTTCGCCGGTTGCGCCGTTATCATCAGCCACGACCGCATGTTCCTCGACCGCCTGGCCACCCACATCCTCGCTTTCGAGGGTGACAGCCATGTGGAATGGTTCGAAGGCAACTTCGAAGACTACGAAAAGGACAAGGTCCGCCGCCTCGGCCCGGAAAGCATCAAGCCCGGCCGGGTGAGCTACAAGCGCCTGACGCGCTAATCCTTTTCCGGATCCCTTCAGAAAGGCCCGCCGCAAAGCGGGCCTTTTTCCGTGTAATAAGTTGACATGATCGCCTCACGGAACACTTTGCGCTTGCATCGAACGCCACATCGACATAAAGATATCTTTATATCTTGATTAGCTTGCGAGGCGCGGCAGAGTGGCGTTCGGTCTGGACAAATTGGTGGATCTTCTGAAGGCGGCGGGCGAGCCGACGCGCTTTCGCTTGCTGGCGCTTCTTTCGGCCGGCGATCTGACGGTTACCGATCTTACCGAAATTCTCGGCCAGTCGCAGCCGCGTATCTCCCGTCACCTCAAGCTTTTGACGGAAGAGGGGCTGATCGAGCGTTATCAGGAAGGTGCCTGGGCCTATTTCCGTTTGCGGCAGGATGGTGAGCCTGCGGGCGTCGTCCGGCAGCTGCTTGGCGCCGCATCGCCCTCCGACGCCGTTCTCCAGCGCGACAGCGAGCGGCTTGCAACCGTCAAGCGGGTGCGGGCGGAGCGGGCGCAGGACTATTTCAGCCGCAACGCCTCCGCCTGGGACGAGTTGCGCCGCCTGCATGTCAGCGACGAGGCCGTGGAAGGCGCGCTCCTGAAGCTGGTGGGCACCACGCCGGTCGATTCGCTGCTCGACCTCGGCACGGGCACCGGCCGCATCCTGCAGCTTCTGAGCGGTATTTATCGCCGGGCGATCGGCGTTGATGCCAGCCGCGACATGCTTTCGGTGGCGCGCGCCAATCTCGACAAGGCGGGCGTGGTCAATGCATCCGTGCGCCATGGCGATATTCTCAACCTGCCGCTGGAAGGCCAGGATTTCGATCTGATCGTCATCCATCAGGTCCTGCATTTTCTCGACCAGCCGGAAATTGCGCTTTCCGAAGCCGCGCGCATGCTGCGCCCTGGCGGGCGGCTGATCGTTATCGATCTTGCGCCGCATTCCTTCGAATATCTGCGCGACGAGCATGCGCATGTGCGGCTCGGTTTCTCGCATCCGCTGATGGAAGAGTGGCTGAAGAAGGCCGGACTTTCTCTGGAGCGTGCCGTCGATCTTCATTCTGAAAAAGCGTCCGACGAAGCTCTGGATGTTACGATTTGGGTTGCCCGTGACCAGCGGCTGCTGATGGCAGACGATGTGGTGCAAGAGGCCGTTTTACTTGCTGCCGGGAGGGCATGATATGTTGAGGTCGGAAACCGCGCGCCAAAATGGCGATATCCGGTTGTCTTTCGAGTTTTTCCCGCCCAAGAATCCCGAGATGGAAACCCAGCTCTGGGAAACGGTTGCCGAACTGAAGAAATGGAACCCGGATTTCGTGTCCGTCACCTATGGCGCCGGCGGTTCCACCAAGGCGCCGACGCTGGATGCGGTGCGCCGGATGATCGGCGACAGCCATCTGGCGACTGCCGCGCATCTGACCTGCGTGGATGCCAGCCGTGAGGACGTGCATCAGGTTATCGAAGAGTTTCGCAATGCCGGCGTTCGTCATTTCGTGGCGCTGCGCGGCGATCCCTCCACGGGCATCGGCACGGCCTATAAGCCGCATCCCGAAGGGTATGAGAACGCCGCCGCTCTGGTGAAGGGGCTGCGTGAAATTGCCGATTTCGAGATTTCCGTGTCGGCCTATCCGGAAAAGCACCCGGAAAGCGCAAGCGAAGCGGTCGATATCGATATGCTGAAGCGCAAGGCTGATAATGGCGCGACGCGGGCGCTGACGCAGTTCTTCTTCGATAATGACGTGTTCGAGCGCTATATGGAGAGGGTTACGGCGGCAGGCATCACCATTCCGGTGGTTCCGGGCATCATGCCGATCCAGAACCTCACCCAGCTCAAGCGTTTCGCCGGTCGCTGCGGCACCAGCATTCCCGGTTTTCTGGATGAGCGTTTCGAAGGTTATGACGACGATCTGGAAGGTCGTGCCCGCGTGGCCGCGGAGGTTGCCGCCGAGCAGATCGCCGATCTGCAGCGGCGTGGCATCAATGAGTTCCACCTCTACACCATGAACCGCGCGCCGTTGGTTGACGCGGTGCTTGAAAATCTCGGTCTGGAGCGTCTGCGCCGCAGCGCCGCCTGATTTTACCACAGCGGATTACCGACATGAAAAAAGCGCAGGTCCCTCAGGGCCTGCGCTTTTTAAACTCGTGTCATCTACGGTTCTTATCTGCGTTTGGTCTTCACGTCTCGTCAGATGAAAAGCATCATCGCTACGAACAAAAACGCCAAACCGACTGCCAAGGCATTGAGAGATTTTGTAAGTCCCATGGGTGCCTCCTCTTGTTGACAGGTTCGATAATATGACCGTTTTGTGGCGGTTGAAAAGCGGTTTTTGTGATGCAGTGCAGCACGTCTCCAGACGACGTAAAAAAGAAATTTCTGTAATTATTTGAAAATAAAGGATTATTTTCTTATCACGCAGTGCTTCATATGTTTAAAAAAAGTAAATGACCGGGGTGTTATCCCCAGTCATCAGGTCGAGATTAACACTTTATGCCTTGATTCCGTCCGACAGATTAAGGGCCGGAAGGCGCCGTTAAGATTGCTTAAAGCGCCTGCAGAAGTGCGGTCGAAGGCCAGCCATCGGCGGGCAGTCCGAGACGCTGCTGCTCCTTCTGGATGGCGACGCGGGTGCCGGAACCGAGAATGCCGTCAACCTTGCCGACATTGTGGCCGCGCGCTTCGAGCTTGGTCTGAAGCTCCTTCATGGTCGCATCGTCGAAACCGGGCTCCGGGTTGCCCTTGTTATAGACGGGAGAGCCCATGAGGCGGGTGGCGAAATAGGCGGCCGAGGTCGTGTAGATGAACGACTGGTTCCATTCCAGATAGATGTTGAAGTTCGGATAGGTGATGAAGGTCGGTCCCTTGCGTCCCTGCGGCATGATGAGGGCAGCGGGCAGGGTGGCGAAGTTTCTGTTGCCGTCGCGCGGGGTGACGCCCAGCGCGAACCAGTCACCCGCGGTCAGCGGACCGCCGAGGCCGGATTTTTCCCAGGGCAGGTTTTCCGGCAGCGAGACTTCCTGAATCCAGGGTTCGCCCTTCTTGAAACCGAGATGCTGGATGAACTTCGCAGCCGTCAGGATCGCATCCGGGGCGCTGCTCTTGACGTTGATATGGCCGTCGCCATCGCCGTCGACGCCGAAGGCGATGATGTCCTTGGGCAGCATCTGCACCTGGCCGATTTCACCGGCCCATGCGCCGGTATTGGCGGCGGGATCGAGATCGCCGTGCTGGACCATTTCGATCAGCGCCAGCAGCTGCGGGCGGAAGAGTTCCGGGCGGCGGCAATCATGCGAGAGGGTCACCAGCGCGTTGCGGGTGTTGAAATCGCCCTGAACGGCGCCGAAATCCGTCTCCATGGCCCAGAAGGCGGCGATGACGCCGGCCGGAACACCGAATTCGTTTTCGGCGCGGGCGAAGGTGGAGGAGAGTTCCTGAAGTTTCTTGCGGCCGATATCCAGACGGGCCTGGCTGACGGTGCGCTGGGAGAATTCCAGGAAGGTCTGGCGGAAGACGCCCTGTGCACGGTCACGCGAGAGCACCTTCGGGTCGATCTGCGCGCCGGCAAGCGCCTTCTGGATCGCATCGGCCGGAATGCCCTTGGCAAGCGCATCGGCTTTCACGCCTTCGAGAAATGCACCGAGATCGCCGCCGCAGGCAACCTGCTTGGGATCATCGGGCGCGGCCACTGGCGGTGTGGCGAGGGCGGAGCCGGTGGAAAGAAGCGACAAAGCGGCGGCAAAAACGATGCTGCGCGACCGGAACGTGGGCATGGGAATTTCCTCGATAGGTTGTTAGCCCGCTTTACCCATATGTTTGCGACAAAAAAACGGACCGAATGATCTGACGTTGCAGAACAACGCCGATTTTTCAAAAGTGTTGCTTCTTGGCCCTGTTATTTGGCGGAAGCAATCCATTTCCGCCAGTTTTTCTCCGTTCCGGCAAAGACATTGATGTCGGTCGGACCCTTCACGCCGGGCACGACGCCGGTTGCAGTATATTGCCAGAAGGCCCATTTGCGGTCTTCGTAAATCTTGGCCGGATGGGCGGCGACGGAGCGGACCCAGAAGTGGTAATCCTTGAACTGGCCGACGAGATTGTCGCGGTGGAAGTCGACCGAGGTATAGATGATCGGACGCTTGCCATAGTGGGCTTCGATGCGGTCGAGGAAACGCTGCATCTCGGCGCGAACGATGCCGGGCGCCGGGCGCGTCTTGCAGGTGGGCGAGGCCGGGTTCCATTCCACGTCGAGAACCGGGGGAAGGGTGACGGCCTCCTTCGGCACGTTGCGAATGAACCAGTCGGCCTGCGCGTCTGCTGTCGAACAGAAATAATAGAAGTGGTAGGGCGCGTGCAGAACATCTGCCGCCGCCGCGCTGCGCCAATGGTCGCCGAATTTCGGATCGATGCGATCCGATCCCTCCGTCGCCTTGATGAAGACGAAGGACACGCCCGATTTGCGAACGGTCGGCCAGTCGACATCGCCATTCCATTTGGACACGTCGATGCCGTGCACCTCATGGCGGTGCGGGTTGTTCGTGCCGAAATCCTGCGGATCGGTATCGGAAAATTTCGGCCTGGAAACGGATGCGGTTTCCAGCAGGTCATAGCTGGTGGAGGTGCAGCCGCCGATCAACAGCAAAGCCGACAATAGTGCCGATAAACGCAGCCGCATTGAAACCCTGATGAAAGTGTTGCCCATCCCGCGGCCGCAAAACGGCGCGCCGTATCTCCCGATTTACGCATAACATGGTAAACAAGCGGTTATGGCAAGGGGCAAGGTGCTTTTTTGCATCTCGCAAGCCGCTGGATTTGAAGCGATTTGCGATTTTTACTGCTGAAACCTCGCCGGGCGGAGCCTTGAAGGCAACGCCACAGGCGCGCAGGCGGGTTTTGCAATCCGCCGGGAATCAGGCGTCGGCCAGGATGCGGTGGATTTTCGGCTGCTGCGCTTCGGCAACCGGAAGCGTGATGACAGCCCGCCAGGCATAACCCCGGGCGATTTCCTCGAATTCGAGATTACCGTCAAAACGGCCGGCCATATTGGCCAGAACATAGCGAAGATTGGCGCGGGGCGTGACGTGGAAACGGGTAAGCCAGGCTTGCAGAAGGGTGCGGAACCACTTCGGCAATTGTTCCTGCTGGCCGAAATCGACGATATGCAGCGAGCCGCCGGGTTTCAGCGCCGTGAGCGCCTGTTCGATCGCCTTTTCCCAGTCCGGTATCATCGACAACGCATAGGGGATCATGACGCGGTCGAAGCCATCGGGCTGGCCGAATTCGGAGGCGCGAAAAGCGGTGGCATCGGCCACGCGCAGAATGGGGCGTTCCGCCTTGCCGGCGAAATTCTCGGCTGCGGTCAGCAGCATTTCGGCGGAGATGTCGAGGCCGAACAGTCTCGCCTGCGGAAACTTGCGGCTGGCCTGCAGCAGGTTGCGGCCGGTGCCGCAGCCGACTTCCAACAGCGTGCCGCCCTTCGGCACATCGAGGCCGGAAATGGTCCGGTCACGGCCGAGAAGGTAATATTTGCGGGTGATATCGTAGATATGCCGCTGGTGGCGATACATGCGGTCCATCAGGCTCGCATGCGCGCTGTCTGCAAGGCCCACATTCTCGCCGATGGTTTTCATGCCACAGCCCTCTGGTAGATATGGAAGCCGCCGTAGATGGCCGAGCGGTCCATGGCGTTGAGCTCGTTGGAGCGCTCTTCGAGATAGACCCACTGGTTGCGGATGTCAGGCGA
The DNA here is from genome assembly GCF_006970545.1 of Agrobacterium sp. T29. NCBI lineage: Bacteria > Pseudomonadati > Pseudomonadota > Alphaproteobacteria > Hyphomicrobiales > Rhizobiaceae > Agrobacterium > Agrobacterium sp. T29. The sequence continues at coordinate 1,820,576 of NZ_CP040640.1, read as the reverse complement.
AAGCCGGCCTTCGATGACGCTCTTTTCGGCCGCGGTGCGGAAGATGACGCGCGCACTGGGCGCGGCGGTGCGGCTGATCTGCGACCACAATTCGTTGAGCTGTGTGTCCGTCATCCAGTCCTGCGCATCGAGGAGGATATAGCGGTCGACGGCGCTTGCCGGCTTTCTGGACAGAAGCTCGGTATAGGTGGCGTGGTGCACGGCGACGCGGGCGGTGTTGTTGCGGATCGTCTCGTAATATTCCGGCTTGAGATAGGCGGGCAACGCGCCCTCATGCGGCTCGGGATAACGGCGCGCAAAGGCCTGCCAGGCGAAATAATTGTCGCTGAGCGGGAAGTTGCAGGCGAGCTTTTCCAGCCGCTCTTTGAGCACGGATGCAACTGTGCCATTGGCGGAAAGGCTGGCCAGCTCGTCATATTGCCGGGGCGGAATGCCGAGGCCGAACAGCGAGCTTTTGCGCTTCGTCAGCCAGCGCACGACCGGCTTGTCGAACAGCGGTGCCACCTTGCTGTCGAAAAACTGGCGCTGTTCGTCCAGCGTGCGGGTCTTGGCCATTTCGGTGAGTTTCACGCCGTGCAGCCGGGCCATGAGATGGCCAGCGCCGATGAAGCGGCCGAGCAGGCCGGTGCGATAGATATTTCTGTCGAAGACAGAGATGCGGCGGCGGCCGGAAAGGGTGCGCTTCGACCAGTAAGCCTTGGTTGTGGCGTCGAGATGCTCGGCGATGAAGCGGTCGTAACCGTGGCTGTTGCTGCGCGTATTGGCGCGGCCGAAGTGGCGCACCACGTCCTGATGGGCGGGCAGATGGCGGAAGGCGGCGAGCTTGAGTTTGTTCAGCGCGATGTGGTGCGGGTTGAGGTCCACGACATCGATGCTGGCCGGATTGCGGGAGAGATAGGCCAGCATGTTGCAGCCGCCCGAGCCGATGGTGACGATGCGGTGGCCTTCGCCAAGCTCCATCGCTTCCATGTCGATTTCCGGGTCTTCCCATATCTGCGGATAGACGAGGCCGGAAAAGAGGACGCCGAAGAAGCGCTCGGACAGACCGCTTTTGGAGAGTGCCTTGTGCTGGAGCAATGCGGACTTCAGTTTTGTGTTCTTGCTGAAGCCGGTCTTGGGTGCCGCACTCGTCATATGTTCACCTCTCAGTCGATTGAGAGGCGTCTACAGCCGTGACACTACAATTTGATGACAGGGGCTGTGGGCAAAGGCGGGGAATAGGGGTGTCGGTGGAAAATCAGCTCGCGCCGCCCAATCAGGATGACGAAATGAAAATACCCGGCGGCTTGAGAAAAGCCGCGCGGTTGCATTCGCATAACGGAGCCGGAGGCAATCACTTGCGCAGAACGTGCAGCATGCCCTTGCGCTTGGCGTCGTAATAATAACCGCGCGCATAAAGCCGGACCGCGTTGTCGCGGTCGTTGCCCGCCACAACCCATGCGCCGCGCAGATATTTGACGGCGTATTTGAGATTGGTTTCCGCATCGAACAGGCCGGAGGCGGGGCCATCGAAGCCCATGGAGCGTGCCGTGGCGTGCCGGATCTGCATCAGGCCGAAATTGCCGCTGCTATAGGCGCCGGGGTTATATCGGCTCTCGCGCTGCACGACGCGGTGAACCAGATCTTCCGGCACATCATACATGGTGGCGTATTTGGTAATGAGGCCGCTCAGCTTTTCGCGTCCGGCCGGCGCGGAATTGAGGGGCGCCGTCATCGATTCGTTCTGGCGGATGGCGGCCAGCGCGGCATTGGTGGGGCCGGCGGCATAGGCCAGAACCGTGCTGTCCGGCTTCGGCAGCGGAATGACTTTGCGTTCCGCCGTCAGTTCGGTGCCGATGGAGGGCGAGCCGGGCGGCGGCGGTGCAGGCGGGAAGCTGCCCTTGACGGCAACCACCTGCGGCAGATCGGCGGCGGCATTGTGGGCAGCCGGCTTGGCCGCCACGTCAGCCGTTTCGATGGCTGCGGCCGCCGGAGTGGCGCTTGTCGGTGCGAGCGCCGTGGCCGTGGTCGGCGCAGATGTCGTCACACTCGCTTGGGCGACTTCGTTCTGCTGCGGTTGCATCTGGGCGGCGATGGCTGCGGCTGCAGCAATTTCAGAAGCCGGCGGCAGCGCCACGCGTCCGCCCTTAACGGCGACGGCGGTAGGAAGTGCTGCAGGCTGGGAAGGGGTTGTGGTTTCGGCGGTCTGCACCGTTGCTGCTGCCGGGGTCGCGCCCGCTGCTGCTTCGGCCGTTGCCGGCTGCGCCGATGTTTGCGCAGGAGTGGTCGCGGGATTGACTGTTGCGATCTTCGGGCCGTTCGGCCCTTCCTTTGCGGTATATTCGACGCTGGTGCATGCGCTTAATGCCAGTGCCAGACCCACGGTGGAAGACAGAAGAAGTGCACTTCTTCCGCGGAATTTTCCCGAATTTCGCATGTTGCCGCCTTCGTTATGCCTGTCTTTCGATACCCCCGCGTCGAGCGAAGCAGGCAGTGTCCCGTCGCGCCTTCATTAACCTATTGTAAGGATAGCGGCAAGCCGGGACGTTTCTCCCCGGTTTTCGGGCGGTTTTTCACGCCGCGATGCGCCTGTATCCGGCGCTGACGGCGCGGCCGGAAATGAAGTGGGTGCGGTATTTCGGCCGGATTTTTTTATCGCCCGACATGCGGCGCACCATCGCCAGAGTAAGCCCGGCAAACAGCGCCTGCGCGGTCAGAATCACCAGCGCCAGAAGCAGGATGGCGGCTTGCGCCATGGCGAGCGTTTCAATTGCATTGCCGGAGGTGGACATGAATTGCGGCAGCAACGCCAGAAAGAAAGCGAAGTAGCGCGGGCGCAGGGCGGCAATAGCGTAACAATCGCGGAAAATGCCACTCCAGGATTTGCCCGGCAGATTGTCATTATCGGCATTGGCCGCCTGGGCGGCAGGCGTGGCGAAGGTCCACAGGAGGAACAGCATCAGCCAGCCAATGCCGGCCCATTGCACGATTTCCACGAAGGATTGCGGCAGCCAGACGAGACCGGCCACCGGAATGGCGGAAATCGTCATGGCCGTGACGATGCCGAGCGCGCCGCCGATGACGGAGGCAAAGACCGTCTTTTTGCCGCGAATGGCGGCATAGGAGGCGACAGAGAATACGAGGGGAGAGGGGAGTGCGAACACAACGGCACATGCTGCACAAAAAATCAGCCAGGCCTGTCCAGACATTCTCTTCCTCCTTGCCCTCCCTGTCGCCGTATTATTTTAGCCTATCGTAAAATCAGGCCGCTGTGAACGGCTGACCGACGTGTTCCATCACTTCGGTAAACCATTTTGCAGAGAGGTCGAAATGCTTTCCGCCCTTGATACGCGGAAACTCGATGGTCCGCAATTTGCCATTCTGGTCTTCGTCATGGCCGGTGACGCCGGAGACCTTGTTAAGTGCGCTTTCGACGGCGAGATCGACCATGCCCTGAATGAGGCGCAGATCATCGCCATTGGCGGGCGCGGAGCGGGCGAAATAGCCCGATTTCTGCACCATGGAGCGTTCCGCGCCGATGAGGCTGGCGAACTGCTTCTGGAACCAGCCACCGACATTGATGGTGTCGATCTTCACATGGCCGAAAGCGTCGCGCTTGACAGCCTCGCCGGAGGCTTCGCGTTCGGCGACGATGGAATCGAGGCCCGCACCTTCGGAAACGAACAGCGTGACATAACCGTTCCTGTCCATGATTTCCTTCAGGCGCTCGGCCTCCGCCTCGATGTCGAAGGCCATTTCCGGCAGGTAGATGCCGTCGATGTTCTTCATCTGCGTGTTCATCATCAGGCCTTCGACATAGTCATTGCCGTTGGTCTTCTGGATATAGGCGCGGGCGGTGGCGGCTGTCAGCCAGCCGCAATGGCGGCCCATGACTTCGTGGATGACGAAGGTCTTGGGTGCTGCGCTCTGTTCGTTGCTGACATTGTCGAAGAAGGAGGCGCCGACTTCGGCGGCCGTCCAGGCGCCGAGCGACTGCTTGATCGGCACAACGTCGTTATCCACCGTCTTCGGCAGGCCGACAACGGTGAGATTGTAGCCGTTGGCACCGAGATAGGCGGCAAGGTCCGCAGCCGTCGTGTTGGTGTCGTCACCGCCGATGGTATGGAGAATGGTGATGCCGTCAGCCGCCAGCCGGTCAGCCGCGACGCGAAGCGGGTTGTCGCCTTCCTTGACCAGACCGCGCTTGGCGCAATCGGCGGCATTGGTGAGCTTGACGCGGCTGTTGCCGATCGGCGAGCCGCCGTAACGGTGCAGCAGATGCGCCTTTTCCCGCATATCCCTGGTGATCTCGATACGGTCACCCAGAAGCACGCCCTGATAACCGGAGCGATAGGCCACGATGTCGATATCAGGCGCAATGTCGCTATAACGCTCGATCAGGCCGCCCACGGCCGAAGAGAGACAGGGCGCAAGGCCACCCGCGGTCAGCATTGCGACTTTCTGTTTGGCCATCATGGCTCTCCTTTTCACATATACCCAAAGACATGTCTGGCAAATGGATGCGACAGCCGCGTGTAGGTGTAAAGTGAATTTATAAAGAAAAACGCCGATTTCTCGCGGTTTTTCAGCGGCTTGAGCAAAGTGGCGGAATATAATCGTTTCAATCGGCATAGCCGGTGGCCGGCTCCCCGTCGTCTGTGGAAAACCATGGCCCCATCGTCTGTGGCACTCTTGTTCCTGAAGCAAAACTGTCGCAAAGATGAATAAAAGTTAATGCCGCCGGCCCGCTGGACATATTGCATTCGCGGCAATATCCCGTCATGCTTGTCGCATGATGTTCGATTTCGCCTGTCTGCAAATTTCATCCCTGTGGGAACGGCTGCTCGGCGCAATCGGCGACGCGGCAGGCGGTGCGCTCGGGCGCGTGGTGGAAGCCATCCGCACCCTTTTCGAGGGCGATCCGGAGACGCGCCGCAAGGTTTCCTTTTCCGTGGCCATCATCGCGCTTTCCGCCAAGATGGCGAAGGCCGACGGTGTCGTCAACGATGCCGAGGTGCGCGCCTTCCGGCAAATCTTCGATTTTCCGGAAGAAGAAGCCAAGAACGTTGCCCGTCTTTATAATCTCGCCCGTCAGGACGTTGCCGGTTACGAGGCCTATGCCGAGCGGCTTGCCGGTCTGTGCGGTTCCGGACACGCCAATTGCGAGATGCTGGAAAGCGTCATCGACGGCCTGTTCCACATCGCCAAGGCCGATGGGCTGATCCATGAGCGGGAACTGGCCTTCCTCGGCCGGATCGCGGAAATCTTCCGTATCACCGAAGATCACTTCGAAACGATCATGGCGCGGCATGTCCATATGGACGGGCGCGACCCCTATCGCGTGCTCGGCGTTTCGCCCTCCGACGATTTTTCCGATATTCGCCGGCGTTATCGTTCGCTGGTTGCCGAACACCATCCTGACAAGCTCATTGCACGCGGCGTTCCCATGGAATTGCATGCGGCTGCGAATGAGCGTATGGCGGCTCTCAACGCCGCCTATGCGGCCATCGAGAAAGAACGCCGCGTCGCATGAGTGAATGTCTGCCGGATTTTACCCCGGATTTCGGGGGCGCAGCCGTTGCGCCTTCGCCTAACCATGGCGAAAGGCTGGGTGTGGCCGGCCCCGATATTATCCTGCTGCATTATACCGGCATGACGACAGCCGACGGCGCGCTGTCGTGGCTCTGCAATCCGGAAAGTCAGGTTTCCAGCCATTATTTCGTCTTCGAGGACGGGCGCGTCATTCAGATGGTTCCTGAAACCCGCCGTGCCTGGCACGCGGGCAAAAGCATCTGGGCGGGGGATGAGGACATCAATTCCCGCTCCATCGGCATCGAGATCGCCAATCAGGGCCATCCCGGCGGCCTGCCGGAATTTCCGAAGAAACAGGTGGAAGCCGTCATCGAATTGTGTCGCGATTGCGGCCAGCGCTGGTCTATCGCCCCGGAAAGGGTGCTGGCGCACTCGGATGTCGCGCCGATCCGCAAGGTCGATCCGGGTGAAAAATTCCCGTGGGACATCCTGTCGCAGCACGGTGTCGGCCATTGGGTGGAGCCTGCGCCGATCCGTGGCGGCCGTTTTTTCCAGCGCGGCGATCATGGCCAACCGGTCGAAGCGCTGCAGTCGATGCTGTCCATCTATGGTTATGGCGTTGAAATTACAGGCGCTTATTGCGAAAAAACCGAAGGCGCCGTGGCTGCCTTCCAGCGGCATTTCCGTCCCGCTCTGGTGGATGGCATCGCGGATTTCTCCACCATCGACACGTTGCATCGGCTGATCGCCAGCCTGCCGAGATTTTCGGCCGCCTGAACGCGAATTCTGGAAAAGCGTTCCCGATTTTCTTGCCGTTCAAGTCGCTTTTTTTGCCGTGCCACAGTTAATCCGCATTGAGGAAGTTTAAGAACGTCACTGCATGCGGTGTCGTTCTTCAGGGGAACCTGCCGTCAATATCAATCAAGGAGACCGGACAGCGGAAGGTCGTGATCGACTTTCCGGGCGCAGATTATTTGTGTCGCTTCATTGTTTCTGTCATCCGATCTGGAGACTTTTTCTACATATGAACAGGGTTGTTGTTGCTGTCGTCGCGGGCGTTGTTATGCTCGCTTCGCAGGCGGGGATTGCTTTTGCCAAAGACGAGGACGTCAAGACCAAAACCGTGACGCTGGAGACCTTCTTCCGCAAGCCCGGTTATCCCATTCCCGAAAAAAGCCTGCCTTCCTCGCTCAGGAACGACTATTCCGATCTGATCGTCAAATATGCCAAGCGTTACGGCGTTCCCACCAATCTGGCGCATGCCGTGGTTTCGGTGGAAAGCAAGTTCAATCCGAAGGCTCGCGGCAGCGCAGGCGAGGTCGGGCTGATGCAGATCAAGCCGGCGACGGCGCGGATGATGGGCTATCGCGGCACGACCAAGGCGCTCTACGATCCCGAGACCAATATTCGCTGGGGCATGCAATATCTGGCGACAGCGCATCAGCTTGGCGGCGGTCAGGTGTGCAGCACGATCCTGCGTTACAATGCAGGCCATGGCGCCACCCGGATGAACCCGGTGTCCAAGCGCTATTGCGGCAAGGTGCAGGCGCTGCTGGCCGGCTGAGGCCGCCGTCGATCGTCTGCGGAATTGCGAAAAGCGATTCCGGTTCGGCCCGGCATGCTGTAGTCAGAAGCAAATCTGATACGGAGCATGACATGCCGGATTTCAAATATATCGTCGTCGGGGCCGGAATGATGGGAGCGGCTGCGGCGCGGCATCTCTCAGTGCAAACGGATGGCGTGGCGCTGATCGGCCCGGACGAACCCGCCGATCGCAAGACCCATCAGGGTGTGTTTTCGAGCCATTACGACGAAGCGCGCATTACCCGCGGTTTTGATGGCGATCCGGTCTGGGCGGAACTCGCGCAGCGCTCCATCCGCCGTTATGCGGAGATCGAGGCCAAAAGCGGCATCCGCTTTTTTACGGAAGCGGGCTGCCTGTTCACCGGAAACGGCAAGGGGCTTGCGGGGGACTATGTCTCGCGCGCGCTTGCCTCGGCCGACCGTCTCGGTCTCGGTGTCGAGACACTCGGCACTGATGCGCTGGCTGGCCGGTTTCCGATGTTCTCCCTGCCGGCCGACCATAGCGGTTATTTCGAGGCGCAATATGCCGGCCACGTCAATCCGCGCGCCTTGGTGAAGGCGCAATGCACGATTGCCGTCGCACAGGGCGCGCGGCTTGTGCGCCAGACGGCGGCGCATATTCGCGATACTTCCCATGGCGTCGAGGTTTCCACTCGAGAAGGGGCGGTTCATACGGCTGAAAAACTCATCGTAGCGGCCGGGGGGTTCACCAACATGGCCGAGCTTCTGCCTTCTCCGGTCGATATGGCGGCCACGGGTCGCACCATCGTCTTTTTCGAGCTGGATGAGGCGCGGCAGGCGCTGTTCGGTGCGATGCCTTCTACCATCGTACTGGCGGAGACCGAGGACGACATCGTCTACATCCTGCCGCCGGTGCGTTATCCCGATGGCAAGGTCTATCTGAAGATCGGCGGCGAGAGCGAAAAAGGCAGGCTTGAAACGCTCACTGACGCGGTTGACTGGTTCCATTCGGACGGCACGCCGGGTGAGGTGGAGTTTCTGAAAAAGCGGGCGCTCTCCTTGATGCCGGCGCTTGCCGGCTGCCCGGTCACCTCAGGCTCCTGTGTCGCCTCCATCACCCGCAGCGGGTATCCCTATATCGGTTATACGCAATCCTCCAATATCGCGGTTCTGACCGGCGGCAATTTCGTCTCCGCCAAGTCTTCGGACGAAATCGGGCGGCTGGGCGCCATGCTGCTTTTGAACGGCCAACTGACCGAGGATGAATTCGCCGCCGAAATGTCGCCGGTTTTCGTCTGACATTCAGGGACGAAGCAGCTACAAGGTTGCGACGGAAATGAGCGGATGAAGAGGGCGGCATGTCGGGACATTTCAGATACATCGTCGTGGGTCGCGGCATGATGGGTGCCGCCGCCGCCCGCCATCTGGCCGAAACGGTGGATGGCGTCGCGTTGATCGGCCCCGGCGAACCTGCCGACATCAAATCGCATCAGGGTGTCTTCGCCAGTCACTATGACGAGGCGCGGATTACCCGCACCATCGACGGCGATGCCGAGTGGGCGCTGCTCGCCAACCGCTCGATCGCGCGTTATGCCGATATTGCGGCCAGAAGCGGCGTTGAATTTTATGCGCCGGTCGGCTGCCTGATGGTGGGGCCCGAACGGGGCGGCGATAATCCTTTTGTCGACGATGTCCGCAAGGCGGCGGCGCGGCTCGGCGTGTCCACGGAACTGCTGGACGGGGAAAACCTCGAAAGCCGCTTTCCCTATTTCTCCTTCGAGCCGGGTTGCGAGGGGGTATTTGAGAGAAACAATGCCGGATACGTCAATCCGCGTGGGCTGGTGAAGGCGCAGGCTGTTCTCGCTGAAAAGGCAGGCGTGACGCTTATCGACGATATCGTCGTCTCGACTCGGGAAGAGGATGGTCGCGCACGGGTGGAGACGGCCTCGGGCGCGGTTTATACCGCAGACCGGGTGCTGGTGGCGGCCGGCGGCTTCTCGATCACGAAAGATCTGCTGCCGCAGCCGGTGGCCCTCGATGTTTATGCACGCACCGTCGCTTTCTTCGAGGTAGATGAGGGCGATCTGGATCAATATGCGGACATGCCGTCGTTGATCTATGAGCCGCGCGACACGACGAAACATATCTATCTTCTGCCGCCGGTGCGCTATCCGGATGGCAAATTCTATCTGAAGATCGGCGGCGATCCCGACGACAAGAGGCTCGGCAGCGACCCGGAAATCCGGGAATGGTTCCGCTCCGGCGGACGCGAAAGCGTGCGTGATCATCTCTCTGAGATCGTCGGATCGCTGGTGCCTTCCATCGATCTCTCGCGTGTCTCGATGGCCGCCTGTGTCGTCTCCAAAACGCAAAGCGGTTATCCGGCCATCGGCTTCACCGCCTCGCCGAAGATTGCGGTTCTGACCGGCGGCAACGGCACGGCGGCCAAGAGTTCCGATGAGATCGGACGGCTCGGCGCTGTGCTGCTGCGGGACGGAAAGATCGCCGACAGCGCCTTTGCGACGGATTTCAAACCGGCATTTCTTTGATCCTTACCTGCGCTTTTCGGTGGCTTTCGCCCCGGAACATGGTTATGCAGCCCATGCCAGTTGGCCGGGCAGCCGCGCTTTACCAATGTCGAAAGACGGTAAGGTGAGGAAAGTCCGGGCTCCACGGAAATACGGTGCCGGATAACGTCCGGCGGGGGTGACCCCAGGGAAAGTGCCACAGAGAGCAAACCGCCATGCATCGCATGGTAAGGGTGAAAGGGTGGGGTAAGAGCCCACCGCGCTTCTGGTAACAGCGGCGGCAAGGTAAACCCCACCGGGAGCAAGACCGAATAGGGATGACACGGGATGGGCGAAAGCCCGTTCACAGCCGGTTTCCAGGCCCGTCATCCGGGTGGGTTGCGCGAGGCGGCATGCAAATGCCGTCCCAGATGAATGGCTGCCACGTTCCGGGTCAAACCGGGGCCATACAGAACCCGGCTTACAGGCCAACTGGCAAATTTTCCTCAATCTTTGCGGCGGCTCGTGTATGCCGCTTCCCCCATGAATAATCAGGAATGTGTATGATTAAATCATACCGTGTGATACAAGGGGAATGAAAGGCGAAAACCATGCGCACCACCCAAGCTTTCAGCATCACACTTCCCCTGGAAATGGCGGAAATGGTCAAGGCAAAGGTCGCTTCCGGCGAATATGCGACGGAGAGCGAGGTTATCCGTGATGGCCTTCGCACCCTGGCAGCCCGCGATGCGGCCGTGGAGCGCTGGTTGCAGGAAGAAGTGACATCCGCATACGATGCTCACAAAGCAGATCCGGGCAGGGCCAAGCCTCTCAGTGAAGGTTTGGCTGAGGTCAGGGCGCGTATTGCCAAGGGTGAGGGGCGCACATAGCTCCGACCTGTCGGAAGCCCTTTATCTATTTATATTTATGCAATTCGTAATGCCAAGTTGCCGCATGTTTTTGCTGGAAACGCTTTTAAATGAAGTATTACGTTGTGCGCCTGTCACCCGAAGCGCAGACCGATCTGGTGCATATCCATCAAAATATCGCCGGCAAATCAGGGTCGTCCGCTGTCGCAGATCGGTACATTGATCGCATCGGCATATTTCTTTCAACTTTGAATGTCTTTCCCGAACGGGGCACGGTGCGTGACGAACTGCGTGTGGGACTCCGCATAATCGGTTTTGAACGCAGCGTCAGTGTCGCTTTTGTGGTGGAGCAGGACGATGTGGTTGTTCTGCGTCTTCTGGTTAAAGGCCAGGAGTTTGATGAGGAAGCACTGCGCCCTGAGAATGCGGATATAGAGCGCAGCGATGGAAACCATCGTGACTGAGCTTCTCATCGATTCCATTATTTTCTGACATTGACGGCCTGACCCATCTGCCCGTGAAGCCGGATAGTGTGGCCATTTCCTTGTTTTTACAAAGAAAAACAGCGCCTTCACCGCATCTTCCCGTGCTGTGAAAGCGCATCGCCGCGCGGTCCGGTAAACCATTCGTTAAACTTAACGGCTTATGAATTTCCGATGCGAAGTCGGTATCGTGCCGGCTTCTCCCATTGACGCCCATAGTGTCCCATGATATCCCAAATGCACACCACATTGGGTCGTGTTTTTGACCCGCAATCGCTGAAACGAGTGAGGAGCCTACGAGGGGCTGCTGCAGGGCACGTCGCCCTGGCGCTTGGCGATGTGTCGTGCGTACCGGTGTCGTCTGCAAAGTGGATGGTTCGCTTTGCGGAATGCGGTTTTGGCGAGTTGAGTAATGGACCGCTTTTTATCGAACGTGACGAACAGGATCGACGCCAAGGGGCGCGTTTCGGTTCCGTCTCCGTTTCGTTCGGTGCTGGTCAGGCGTGGCATTCAGGAGCTTTATTGTCTTCAGGATTTCGCCTTTCCGGCCATAAGTGTCGGCGGTCCGGATTTGCTGGAGCGCTACGAGCGGCAGATTGCGTCGATGGATGCCTTCTCGCGGCAAGCGAACGCGATGTCGCTGCTGGTTCACGGCGGCGGCGTTTTCATGAAGCTCGACCAGGAAGGTCGATTGATGGTGACGGATTTCGTGCGGGAATTCACCGGCATATCCACCGAGGTCACCTTCGTCGGACGGGCGGATCATTTTCAGCTTTGGCAACCGAATGCGTTTTTGGCGGCGCAGGCGGAAGCAAGAGCGGGGCGCGGTTTTTCGGCTGCTCGCCCCGCCTAGGACGGGGACACGGAATGGCGGCGAATTCAGGCGGACGATCTTCTGATGCCGATGGCGGACCTCAGCGTCACATACCGGTCCTGCTTCGCGAAGTCATTGCCGCGCTGGAGCCGTCATCCGGCAAGATCATTCTCGACGGCACGTTCGGCGCCGGCGGCTACACCCAGGCCATTCTCGATCAGGGCGCCGACGTCATCGCGCTCGACCGCGATCCGACCGCTATCGTCGGCGGCCAGGCGATGGTTGCCGCCAATGGCGGCCGGTTGAGCCTCATCCAGTCGCAATTCTCCGATCTCGCGAAGCATGCCCCGCAAGGCGGGCTCGATGGCGTCGTTCTGGATATCGGCGTTTCCTCCATGCAGATCGACGAGGCCGAACGCGGTTTTTCCTTCCAGAAAAACGGCCCCCTCGATATGCGCATGTCGGGTTCCGGCGTTTCGGCGGCCGATGTCGTCAATCGTGCGAAGGTCAGCGATCTGATCCGCATCTTCGGTTTTCTCGGTGAAGAAAAGCAGCCAGGCCGCATCGCCCGCGCCATCGAGAAGAAGAGGGCGGAGGAGCCGTTCCGCACCACCCGCGATCTGGCCGGCCTCATCGAAATCGTCACGCCGCGTAAGGCCAAAGACAAGATTCATCCCGCAACGCGGGTGTTTCAGGCACTGCGCGTTTTCGTCAATGACGAGCTGGGCGAGCTGGCGCAGGCGCTTTTTGCCGCCGAGCAGGTTTTGAAACCCGGCGGCCGGCTGGTCGTCGTAACCTTCCATTCGCTGGAAGACCGTATCGTCAAGAAATTCTTCTCCGACCGTTCGGGCAAGGCCGCCGGTTCCCGGCACCTGCCGATGGTGGAGGACAAGCCCGCCATTTTCGATAACATCGGAAAGCCGATGATCGCCGCCAGCGATGAGGAGGCGGAACTCAATCCGCGTGCCCGATCCGCCAAACTGCGGGCCGGTCTGCGCACGACCGCACCGGCGCGCGCGGCGGATTATTCGATCTTCGAGCTTCCCGATCTCGCCAGCCTTGAAAAGATGGGAGGCTGATATGCTGCGCACTTTCGATGTCATCTTGATGGGTGTGATGGTCGCCGCGGCCGTCGTCACCTATTCGATCAAGCACAAGGCCGATCTGAAGCTTGAGGAGGTCCGCAAGCTGGAGGCCGAGATCAAGCTTGAGAAGGATACGATCGATCTTTTGAGGGCCGACTGGGCGCTCTTGACGCAGCCGAACCGTCTGCACCGGCTCGTGAATGCCTATCAGGACGAGCTTGGCCTTTCGCCGACGCTGCCGACGCAATTGGCGCAACCGCGCGAGCTGCCCATGCTGCGCTCGCAACTGCCGCAGCCGCCCGAGCCGGAAGGCATGAGCGTCGAGGATGTCATTGCCGCCGCCGTCAACGGTTCCAAGCCGGGTGCGACGCTTGGCGCGGCCACCAAAAAGAAATCACCGCCGGCTGGCCAGATTGCCGTCAACGGCACTCCGGTTCCGACACCCCGGGCGCGTGTTTCCCGTCCCACAGCGGCTCCGGCCGTCTCCGCCGTCGCGGGCGATGAAACCGACGACATGGATGACACGATAACAGGATCGGTGAACCGCTAATGTCTTTTCTCTCCCGCGTCATGGTTTTGAAGAGCAAGGCTCATTTTTCCGCCAGCACCACCGGTGTTTATACCGACCATGCGGCTTTTGAGGGCGCCCGCAAGAAGCGCGCCGCCCAGGCGAAAAGCCGTGTCGGCCTCATTATTTTCGGTTTTGTGGCCTTTTACGCCGTCGTTGGCGGGCGTCTTGTGCAATATGGCATGGCCGAGCAGGAAACGGTATCGAGCATCGCACCCGCCGACCGCTTGATGGCGTCGCGCCCCGATCTTCTCGACCGCAATGGCGAGGTTCTGGCCACCGATATTCGCACCGTCTCGCTTTTCGCCGAACCGCATCGCATCGTCGATATCGATGAGGCTATCGAGAAGCTGCGGACGGTTCTGCCGGATCTCGACCAGCGCAGCACCTATCAGAAGCTTTCCTCCAATTCGCGCTTCCAGTGGCTGCGCCGGCAGCTGACGCCGAAGCAGCAGAGCCAGATTCTGGCGCTCGGCATTCCAGGCGTCGGCTTCCGCCCGGAAAAGCGCCGCTTTTATCCCGGCGGGCCGACCGCTGCGCATGTCGTCGGTCACGTCAACATCGACAATCGCGGCGTTGCCGGCATGGAACGTTACGTCGACAGCCAGGGCCTTGCCGATCTGACGGCGCTTGGCATGACCAGCGACCAGCCGCTGGAGCCGGTGAAGCTTTCCATCGATCTGCGCGTGCAGTCCATTGTCCGCGAAGTTGTGACCTCGGCCATCACCAAGTTCCAGGCGATCGGCGCCGGCGCGGTGGTTCTGGATGTGCATACCGGCGAAGTCCTCGCCATGGCCTCCGTGCCGGATTACGATCCGAACAACCCGGCCGAAGGCGCCAAGGAAGGCTGGCTCAACCGCATGTCGAACGGCACGTTCGAAATGGGGTCCACCTTCAAGTCCTTCACGATTGCCATGGGTCTCGATTCGGGCCGCGTTCGTCTCGGCGATACCTTCGATGCGCGTTATCCGATCCGCATCGGCGGTTTCACCATCAAGGACTTCCACGGCAAGGGCCGGATGCTTTCGGTGCCGGAAATCTTCCAGTATTCCTCCAACATCGGTACGGCCAAGATTGCCGACACGGTGGGAACGGAAGGCCACAAGGAATTCCTCACCCGGCTTGGCCTTTTGACCCGCATGCAGACCGAATTGCCGGAAGTGGCGCTGCCGTCGCAGCCGCGCGAATGGAAGAAGATCAACTCGATTACCATTTCCTTCGGCCACGGCGTTTCCACGACACCGTTGCAGACGGCGGTTGCCGGCGCTGCACTCGTCAATGGCGGCAAACTGATCGAGCCGACTTTCCTGCCGCGTACCCGCGAACAGGCCGATCAGGTGGCCAAGCAGGTTCTGAAGCCGGGCGCCAGCAAGGACATGCGTTTCCTGTTCGAATGGAACGGTGTCAACGGTTCGGGCCGCAATGCGCGCGTCGATGGTTTCAACGTCGGCGGCAAGACCGGCACGGCCGACAAGGTCGTCAACGGACGTTACGTGCACGACAAGAACTTCAACGCCTTCCTCTCGGCCTTTCCAATGGACGATCCGCAATATGTCGTGCTGTCCTTCATCGACGAGCCGAAGACGGACAAGGGCAATGGCGCGGCACTCGCCGGCACATCCGCAGCGCCGATGGTGCGCGATATCATCACCCGCACGGCGGCGGTGCTGGGCGTGAAGCCGAAGTTCGGCAAGGATGGCTCGGCCTTGCTCGTGTCTTATTGATTGTTAGCTTATGATGTTCCGGCGATTCGCGCCGGGGGGACAAGACGGACACAGTCGATGAATTTGCGAGATATATCCGGAAATGCGTTTCCGGAATTGAAGGAATTGCTCCTGTCTGAGATCGGGGCGATCGAAATCGGGGGGATCACCGCAGACAGCCGCAAGGCTGCGCCCGGCAGCCTGTTCGTGGCGGTTGCGGGCACCAGGGCGGATGGCGCGGCCTATGTGAAGGACGCGGTTGCCAAGGGCGCGGTCGCTGTCGTTTCCGGACACGCGCTGGATGCCGATGTGCCGGTGCTTTCGGTCACCGATCCACGCCTCTATCTCTCCCTTGCCGCTTCCCGTTTTTATGGAAAACAGCCGGAAACCATGGTCGCCGTCACCGGCACCGCGGGAAAGACGTCCGTTGCATCCTTCGTGCGGCAGATCTGGGCTTTCGCCGGCCATGCCGCTGCGCAGATCGGCACGACAGGTGTGATTGCACCCGGCCGCGAGGATTACGGCGCGCTCACCACGCCCGATCCGGTAACGCTGCATGCGCTTCTGGCCGAACTTGCGGCCGAAGGTGTGACGCATGCGGCGATGGAGGCGTCCAGCCATGGTCTCGACCAGCGCCGTCTCGATGGAGTGAGGCTGGCAGCCGCCGGTTTCACCAATCTCGGCCGCGACCACATGGATTATCACCCCACCGTCGAGGACTATATGGCCGCGAAGATGCGGCTCTTCGATACGCTGATGGAAAAGGGCGCTCCCGCCGTGATCTTCGCCGACGATCCATGGTCGCAACAGGCGATCCGTGCGGCGCGCGAAGCCGGTCTCGATGTGCGCACGGTCGGTCGCAAGGGCGAATATCTGGCCCTGAAGCGTGTCGAGCACTTCCGTCACAAGCAGATGATCGAAGTGCATCATGACGGCGAGATTTATGAAGTCGACATCCCCTTGGCGGGTGATTTTCAAGTTGCGAACGCTCTCGTCGCAGCCGGTCTTGCCATGTCCACCGGGGTTCCCGCAGCAACCGCGCTGAAGGCGCTTGAAAAGCTGATCGGCGCTGCCGGCCGTCTGGAACTCGTAGGCCAGACGAAGAACGGTGCGCTTGCCTATGTGGATTACGCCCACAAGCCGGATGCGCTGGAAAATGTGCTGACCTCGGTCCGGCCCTTCACCTCGGGCCGCATCATCACCGTCTTCGGCTGCGGCGGCGACCGCGACAAGGGCAAGCGCCCGATCATGGGCGAGGTTGCGACGCGGCTTTCCGACATCGTCATCGTCACCGACGACAATCCGCGTTCGGAAGATGCTGCAACGATCCGTTCCGAAGTCATGGCGGCGGCACCCGGCGCATTGGAAATCGGCGACAGGGCGGACGCTATCCGCCATGCGGTGTCGCTGCTTTCGCATGGCGATACGCTGATCGTCGCAGGCAAGGGGCATGAAGAGGGGCAGATCGTCGGTTCGGTAACGCTGCCGTTTTCCGATCATGAACAGGTGCGCGCTGCACTGGCAGGGCTGGAAGGATCGAAGATTTGAGCTGGTTATGGACAGTCGCCGACATGATCGCCATCACGGCAGGACGCCCCGTGGGCAATCTGCCGACCGGAATCACCGGCATTTCCATCGACAGCCGGACGGTCAAGCCGGGCGAAGCGTTCTTCGCCATCAAGGGCGACCGGGTGGACGGTCATGATTACACCAGCTTCGCCGTTGCGAACGGGGCGGGGCTTCTGGTCGTTGCCGAGGCCAAGCTGCCGGCGCTTGGCCGCCTGACCGTGCCGATGATCGTGGTGGAAGATGTGCTTGCCGCACTCGGCAAGCTCGCCATCGCGGCGCGTGAAAGAACGTCGGCGCGCATCATTGCGGTGACCGGTTCGGTCGGCAAGACCACGACCAAGGAAATGCTGCGGCAGGCGCTCGCCCCTTCAGGCCGGGTGCATGCGGCGGTTGCTTCCTTCAACAACCATTGGGGCGTGCCGCTGACGCTGGCGCGTATGCCGGCCGACACGGAATTCGGCGTGTTCGAAATCGGCATGAACCATTCCGGCGAAATCCGGCCGTTGGTGAAGCTGGTGCGCCCGCATGTGGCGATCATCACGACCATCGCCCCGGCCCATCTCGGCAATTTCAAGAACATCGAAGAGATCGCCGCCGCCAAGGCGGAGATTTTCGAGGGTCTGGAGGAGGGCGGTTCCGTCATCCTCAACCGCGATAACGCCCAGTTCGAACAGCTTGAAGAAGCGGCGCAGGAACAGGGCATCGAACATATCCTCACCTTCGGGCAGCATGCCAAGGCGGATTTCCGCCTCGCGGATTTCGAGAGCACGACGACGGGCTCGACGATCTGGGCGATCCTGAACGGCGAAACCAGCGAATTGCACATCAATATTCCCGGCCGGCACATTGCCGACAACGCCATGGCCGTGCTGGGCGCCGTTGCCGTCACCGGCGCCAATCTCGACCGCGCCTTCGAGGCGCTGGGAACGCTCGAGGCGGTAAAGGGGCGCGGCCAGCGCCATCAGCTGGCAATCAACGGCGGCACCTTCCTGCTGATCGACGAAAGCTACAATGCCAATCCTGCTTCCATGCGCGCGGCGATTGCCGTGCTGGCGGAAACGGAAACGCAGGGTCACGGTCGACGTGTCGCCGTTCTCGGCGACATGCTGGAGATGGGCGAGTTTTCCGCGCAGTTGCATGAAGAGTTGGCGGGCCCACTGCTCGCGGCCGGTATCGAACATGTCTGGCTGGCGGGGGAGGCGATGGCCGCATTGCGAGATGCGCTGCCTGATAGTGTGACCGTCATCTGGTTCCCGACGACGGCGGAACTGACCGATTTCGCCCTGCAATGGGTGCAACCGGGAGACGCGCTGATGGTAAAATCGTCACTTGGCCTCGGTTTCGGCAAGATTGTCGCCGCCCTGCTTGACAAGTATCCGGCATTCCCCGAGACGGAACGCCAAGTCTGAAATAGCCTTTTGAAAGGGCAATTATGCTGATCTGGCTCGTCGAACTGTCGGATAAAATTCAAATCTTCAACCTGTTCCGGTACATCACCTTCCGGGCGGGTGCTGCGATGTTCACCTCTGCGTTGATCGTCTTCCTGTTCGGACCGGCGATCATCAATTCGCTGCGCGTGCGCCAGGGCAAGGGCCAGCCCATCCGCGCCGATGGTCCGCAGACGCATTTCAAGAAGGCTGGCACGCCGACCATGGGCGGGCTGATGATCCTTGCCGGCATTCTCGGCGGTTCGCTGCTCTGGGGCGATCTGTCGAACGTCTATGTCGTCGCCGTTTTGATGGTGACGCTCGGTTTCGGAGCCATCGGCTTCTATGACGATTACCTGAAGGTGACGAAGCAGAGCGACAAGGGTTTTTCCGGCAAGGCCCGTCTCGGCATCGAATTCCTGATCGCGGCGATTGCCGTGTTCTTCATGATGAAGATGGCGCTCGCTTCCGCCCCGCATGGCGGCACGCTCGGCAGTTCCATCGCCTTTCCCTTCTTCAAGGAATTCGTGATCAATCTCGGCTACTTCTTCGTGCTGTTCGGTGCTTTTGTCATCGTCGGCGCGGGCAATGCCGTGAACCTGACGGATGGTCTCGATGGTCTCGCCATCGTGCCTGTGATGATCGCGGCCGCCACCTTCGGCGTGATCGCCTATCTCGCCGGCAACGCGGTTTTCGCCAATTACCTGCAGATCAACTTCGTGCCCGGCACGGGTGAGCTTGCCGTTATCGTCGGTGCGGTCATCGGCGCGGGCCTCGGCTTCCTGTGGTTCAACGCGCCGCCCGCCGCCATCTTCATGGGCGATACGGGCTCGCTGGCGCTTGGCGGCCTTATCGGTTCCATCGCTGTCGCGACCAAGCACGAGATCGTCATGGTCATCGTCGGCGGTCTCTTCGTCATGGAAACGCTGTCGGTCATCATCCAGGTCTTCTGGTTCAAGCGCACCGGCAGGCGCGTCTTCCTGATGGCGCCGATCCATCACCATTTCGAGAAAAAGGGCTGGACGGAAAGCCAGGTGGTGATCCGTTTCTGGATCATCTCCGTGGGTCTCGCGCTGCTTGGCCTTGCCACCCTGAAGCTGAGGTGAGCGATGATCCCGGTCACGTCGTTCAAAGGTAAGAAGGTCGCGCTTTTCGGGCTTGGCGGTTCGGGTCTCGTCACGGCCCGGGCGCTGGTCGCCGGCGGGGCGGATGTCGTTGCTTTCGACGACAATCCCGACAGTGTCGCGAAGGCAGAGGCCGAAGGCATCAAGACGGCGGATCTTCGGACGATTGACTGGCCGAGCTTCTCTTCCTTCGTTCTGGCGCCCGGCGTGCCGCTGACGCATCCGAAACCGCATTGGTCGGTCGACCTTGCGAAGGCTGCAGGCGTCGAGATCATCGGCGATATCGAGCTTTTCATCCGCGAGCGCCGTGCGCATGCGCCGGATTGCCCTTTCATCGCGATTACCGGCACCAACGGCAAGTCGACAACGACGGCGCTGATCGCGCATATTCTCAAGGCGTCCGGCCGCGATACGCAGCTCGGCGGCAATATCGGAACGGCGGTACTGAGCCTCGATCCGCCGAAGGCGCAGCGCTTCTATGTTGTCGAGTGCTCGTCCTACCAGATCGATCTCGCACCGACGATCAATCCGACCGCCGGCATTCTGCTCAATCTGACGCCTGACCATCTCGACCGGCATGGGACGATGCAGCATTATGCCGACGTCAAGGAACGGCTGGTGGCAGGTAGCGGCACGGCAATTGTCGGTGTGGATGACAGCCATTCGACGCTGATCGCCGACCGTATCGAACGCGCCGGTGTCAAGGTGGAGCGCATTTCCAAGCGCAATGTCGTTTCCGAAGGTCTTTATGCCGAAGGCAGCCGCATCCTGCAGGCGCATGGCGGCACTTCCGCGCTGCTGGTTGATCTCGACGGTATCCAGACCCTGCGCGGCAGCCACAATGCGCAGAATGCTGCGGCGGCAATCGCCGCCTGCCTTGCCGTCGGGGTTTCCGAAGAGGAAGTTCGCGCAGGCCTGAAGTCTTTTCCCGGCCTCAAGCACCGTATGCAGCCGGTCGGCCGACGTGGCAATGTCACCTTCGTCAACGACAGCAAGGCCACCAATGCCGATGCTGCGGCACCGGCGCTTTCAAGTTTCGACCGCATCTACTGGATCGCCGGCGGTCTGCCGAAAGCGGGCGGCATCACCAGCCTCTCGCCGCTTTTTCCGCGCATCGCCAAGGCCTATCTGATCGGCGAGGCGGCCGCGGAATTTGCCGCGACGCTTGGCGAAGCTGTGCCTTACGAAATATCCGGCACGCTGGACAAGGCCGTGCAACATGCGGCGGCGGATGCGGAAAAAGATGCGACGGCCGGCAATATCGTGATGTTATCCCCGGCTTGCGCAAGCTTCGATCAATATAAGAACTTTGAGATCAGAGGCGATTCGTTCGTCGCGCAGGTCGCGGCGCTCGATGGCATGACGATGCTGGTTGACTCTGGAAAAGGGGGCTGAAGGCCATGGTAAGCCGAGTTGATCGCGGTCCGGTCGCGGAGTGGTTCTGGACCATCGACCGTTTCTTTCTGGCGGCGTTCATCGCGCTGATGGGCATCGGTCTGATGCTGTCCTTTGCGGCCTCGCCTGCGGTTGCCGAGCGCATCGGCCTCAACAGTTTCTTCTTCGTCGAGCGTCAGGCGATGTTCATGGTGCCCTCGCTGGCGATCATGGTCGGCCTGTCCTTCCTGTCGCCGCGTCAGGTGCGCCGCGTGGCGGTCATCATGCTGATCGCCTCGCTGCTGATGATGATCTTCGCGCTATTCTTCGGCATCGAGGTCAAGGGTGCGCGGCGCTGGATTTCCATCGGCACCTTCTCGATCCAGCCATCGGAATTCATGAAGCCGGCCTTCGTCATCGTCTGCGCCTGGCTGTTTGCCGAACGGGCGCGCCATCCTGAAATTCCGGGCAACCTCTTCGCCATCATCACCTTCGGCATCGTCGCGGCGCTCCTGATCGCCCAGCCGGACTTCGGCCAGACGATCCTGACGTCGGTGGTCTGGGGCGGCATGTTCTTCATGGCCGGCGTGCCGTGGTTCTGGATCATCATGCTCGGTGGCGTCGGCGTCGGAGGCATCATCTCCGCTTATCTGATGCTGCCGCACGTGGCCGGTCGTATCGACCGTTTCTGGACCGGCGAAGGCGATACGTTCCAGGTGGATACGGCGCGTGAGGCTATCATTCGCGGCGACTGGTTCGGTCGCGGACCGGGCGAGGGCATCGTCAAGCGCATCATTCCCGATAGTCATACCGACTTCATCTTCTCGGTGGCGGCGGAAGAATTCGGCATCGTCTTCTGCATGTTCCTCGTCGCGATCTTCGCCTTCATCGTGCTGCGCGGCCTCTCGCACGCCTTCAAGGAAAAGGACGATTTCTGCCGCTTTGCCGTGGCCGGCCTCGTTTTGCAGATCGGCATGCAGTCGATGATCAATATCGGCGTCAATCTGGAACTGATGCCCGCCAAGGGCATGACGCTGCCGCTGATTTCCTATGGCGGTTCGTCGATGATGGCGATCTGCGTGACCGCCGGCTTCCTTCTGGCGCTGACACGCCACAGACCCGAAAAGCGGGCGCAGGAGCGGAGTTTCTTCCGCGTCGGTTCCGGCGTTCCCGCGGAGTAAACGATCATGAGCAAGGGTATTGTTCTTCTTGCCGCCGGGGGAACCGGCGGCCATGTCTTTCCAGCCGAGGCCTTGGCGCATACGCTGAAGGAACGCGGTTATCAGGTGCATCTCGTCACCGACAGCCGCGCCGAGCGTTATGCCGGCAAGTTCCCGGCGGATGAAATCCATGTCGTGCCGTCAGCCACCATCGGCTCGAAAAACCCGATTTCCGTGGCGCGTTCGCTCTGGAAGCTGTGGGTTGGTCTGCGCGCCGCGCGTCGGCTGGTGGCGAAACTGAAGCCTGTCGCAGTTGTCGGTTTCGGCGGTTATCCCACCGTGCCGCCGCTTCTGGCATCCACCGGGCTTGGCGTTCCCTCCATCATTCACGAGCAGAATGCGGTGATGGGCCGCGCCAACAAGGCGCTGGCAGGCCGGGTGAAAGCGATTGCCGGCGGTTTCCTGCCACCCGCCAACGGTCAATATTCCGACAAGACCGTGGCGACCGGCAATCCCGTGCGCCCGGCGGTACTGGCGGCGTCGGAGATACCCTATACGCCCTCGCAGACGGGTGAGACATTCCAGCTTGTCGTTTTCGGCGGCAGCCAGGGTGCGCAGTTCTTTTCGAGCGCGGTGCCTGCGGCGATCTGCCTGCTGAAGGATGAGCAGCGCAAGCGCATCGTCGTCACCCAGCAGGCGCGGCCGGAAGACAAGGACAGCGTGATCGCCTCCTATCAGAAGCTCGGCGTGAAAGCGGATGTTTCGCCCTTCTTCGGCGATATGGCGTCGCGTATCGGCGAGGCCGATCTGGTTATCAGCCGCTCGGGCGCCTCGACAGTGTCGGAGCTTTCGGTGATCGGCCGCCCGTCGATCCTCGTTCCCTATCCGCATGCGCTCGATCACGATCAGGCCGCCAATGCGGCAGCGCTTTCGGCGGCGGGCGGGGCAAGCGTCATCAAGCAGGCGGAACTGTCGCCGCAGAAGCTCTCCGGCCTGTTGTCCTCGGCACTTTCGGAGCCGGACCGTCTTTCGGCAACGGCGGCGGCGGCGAAGGCGACGGGCAAACCGCATGCGGCGGATGTGCTGGCCGATCTGGTGGAGGCGATTGCTTCCGGCCGGTCCGTACAGGAATTCAAGAAAAAGAATGAAGGAGTTGGGGCATGAAGATGCCGAAAGCCATAGGCCTTGTGCATTTCATCGGCATAGGCGGGATCGGCATGAGCGGCATTGCCGAAGTGCTTCACAATCTCGGCCACCGCGTTCAGGGGTCGGATCAGGCCGACAGCGCCAATGTGCAGCGCCTGCGCGACAAGGGCATCGAGGTTTTCGTCGGTCATACGGCGGATAATATCGGCGATGCCGAGGTCGTGGTCGTTTCCACCGCCATCAAGAAGAACAATCCGGAACTCATCGCGGCGCGTGAAAAGCACCTGCCGATCGTTCGCCGGGCCGAAATGCTGGCCGAACTGATGCGTTTCCGTAACGCCATCGCCATTGGCGGCACCCACGGCAAGACCACGACCACCTCCATGGTCGCGACGCTGCTGGAAGCCGGCAATCTCGACCCGACCGTCATCAATGGCGGCATCATCAATGCTTACGGCACCAATGCCCGCATGGGCGAGGGCGAGTGGATGGTGGTGGAGGCCGACGAGTCCGACGGCACCTTCCTGAAGCTGCCGGCCGATGTGGCCGTCATCACCAATATCGATCCGGAGCATCTCGACCATTACGGCAATTTCGATGCCGTGCGCGCTGCATTCCGTCAGTTCGTCGAGAACGTGCCTTTCTACGGTTTCGGCGTCATGTGCCTCGATCATCCGGAAGTGCAGGCGCTGGTCGGCCGCATCGAGGACCGCAAGGTCATCACCTATGGCGAGAACCCGCAGGCCGACGTGCGTTTTTCGAATGTACGCATCGACGGCACGCGCTCGATCTTCGACGTGGAAATCCGCCGTCGCCGCACCGGCAAGATATTCTCCTTCAAGGACCTCGTCCTGCCGATGCCCGGCCGCCATAATGTGTCGAATGCGACGGCGGCGATTGCGGTTGCCAATCGTCTCGGCATTTCGGAAGCCGACATTAAGAAGGGCCTTGCCTCCTTCGGCGGCGTCAAGCGGCGCTTCACGCTGACGGGCGAAGCCAACGGCGTACAGGTCTTTGATGATTACGGTCACCATCCAGTGGAGATCAAGGCCGTGCTGAAGGCGGCGCGGGAGGCCTGCAAGGGCCGCATCGTCGCCGTGCACCAGCCGCACCGCTATAGCCGCCTTTCCAGCCTGTTCGACGATTTCGCGCATTGTTTTAACGATGCCGACACGATTATCCTTGCTCCGGTCTATGCCGCGGGCGAAGATCCGATCGAGGGTGCGAGCTCGGAAGCGCTGGTTTCGGCCATCAAGGCCGCCGGCCACCGTGACGCCCGTTTTCTCGAGAAACGTGAAGATCTCGCCTCAGTGGTTGCAGGCATTGCGAATCCGGGTGATTTCGTGGTTCTCTTGGGGGCTGGAAATATCACGCAATGGGCAGCAGTACTGCCTTCGGAATTGAAGAGCATATCAGGAAAGTCTGAATGAGACAGGTCGATGGGGTTAAATTGCTGGGGAGGCTCGGCGACGGGGTAAATGAATTGCGGGGACGTCTGACACCGGATGCGCCCATGGACCGCGTGACGTGGTTCAGAGCCGGCGGTCTTGCGGAAGTCATGTTCCAGCCGCACGATACCGACGATCTGATTGCCTTCCTGAAAATTCTGCCGGAAGACGTGCCGTTGACCGTGGTTGGCGTCGGCTCGAACCTTCTGGTGCGCGATGGCGGCATTCCGGGCGTTGTCGTCCGTCTGTCCGCCAAGGGCTTTGGCCAGGTGGAGCTTGCCGGTGAAAACCGCATCAAGGCGGGCGCGATCTGCCCTGACAAGCATATTGCCGCTATGGCCATGGATAATGGCATCGGCGGTTTTCATTTCTATTACGGCATTCCCGGCTCCATCGGCGGTGCGCTGCGCATGAATGCGGGCGCCAATGGCGGCGAGACGCGCGAGCGCGTCGTGGAGGTCTATGCGGTCGACCGTCAGGGCAACCAGCATGTGCTTTCCAATGCCGACATGGGCTACAGCTATCGCCATTCCGGCGCCGACGCGGGCCTGATCTTCACGGGCGCGCTGTTTGAGGGTTATCCCGAAGACAAGGCGAAAATCCGTGCCGATATGGACGCCGTGCGCCACCACCGCGAAACCGTGCAGCCGATCCGCGAGCAGACGGGCGGTTCCACCTTCAAGAATCCCGAAGGTCATTCCGCCTGGGAGCTGATCGATGAGGCGGGCGGTCGCGGTCTGGTCATCGGCGGCGCGCAGATGTCGTCGCTGCATTGCAATTTCATGATCAATACCGGCCATGCGACCGGTTACGATCTGGAATATCTGGGCGAGACCATCCGCAAGCGCGTGTTCGAAAAGTCGGGCATCCGGCTGGAATGGGAAATCAAGCGGCTTGGCCTTTTCATGCCGGGCCGTGAGGTGGAGCCTTTCCTCGGAAGCTGAAATCCGGTGTTGGCCGGTATGGTTGGCGACAAAACCTTGCGTTGATGCGGCCGTTGGCGTTTATCGTAACGGTCGATCAATGGTTATGGTTTATAGCAAGATGAAAGTGGAGAGGGTGTCGGCCCTCTCCCATATTTTAGACGATTTATATTAGAGTTTTCGACGACGTTAGATGATTGGGCGCTGCTGGGGATGGTATTGGGTCTCTGGAAAAAACTGATCGAGATGATGAGTTTTTCGATTGCGACGTCGGAGCGCCGCCGGCGGCTTGAACCGCTGGAATTTGCAATCCGGGTCGCCTGTGTCGTCACGGTCATAGCTGTTCTTATCTGTTTCTTCGGTCTGCTTCTGCTGGCGGAGTTCGGGCTGGTAACGGATCTCGTCAACGGGCTTATCCTTGGCATCACCCTGTCCGCCGCTATCTCGTTTACGATAACGCTGCTGGTTTGCTGGCTGAATGCCAGGGAAGTGAAGCTTCTGGCGCAATCGCATGAGCGATTTCTGTATCTGAGCCATACGGACGCCTTGACGGGCCTCAGCAATCGCCTTGGGCTTTATGCCGGATGTATCGATCTCGGCCCGCATTATTGCGTCGCCTTCCTCGATATCGATCATTTCAAGTCCGTGAACGACAGGTTCAGCCATCTGGCAGGCGATGCGGTGATTTCCAGTGTCGCACAGCGGATACGCGCTGCCTTCGCTGCCTCCGCCAGCGTTGCCAGAATGGGTGGCGAGGAGTTCGTTGTCGTACAGGAAACCGGGCTGCAATCGTTCCTGGACGTTTGCGAAAGGCTGCGTGCGAGTATCGAGGCCGTGCCGGTCGATTATCAGGAGATGCGGATCGGTGTCACCATATCGATTGGCGTTGCTGTCCGGAAGGATGCCGAAGTCTTCGAAAAAGTCCTGCACAATGCCGATCTGGCGCTCTATCAGGCAAAGGGAACGGGGCGTAACCGCATCTGCGTGTCAGGCCAGCGCGACATCCGCCAATCCGTCGCCTAGCGTATTTCCAACAAGGCCGGGAAGAGATGCGCTGTTGCGCTATCGGGCGCAGATATGAAAAGGCCCGCGAAGCCTCAAGTTCCGCGGGCCTTCCTGTATTTTGAACCCTGCGTGGCTCAGACTTCGTCCTTGCGGGACAGAAGAATGCAGGCGAGCGTGATGAGCGCCGATACGCAGAGATAATAGCCGACATAACCCATGCCGTAATTCACCTGCAGCCATGTGGCGATGTAAGGCGCCAGCGATGCGCCGAAGATGCCGGCCATGTTGAAGGTGATGGACGAACCGGTGTAGCGCACGCGGGTCGGGAAGGGCGCGGCGAGCGCCGTTCCGATCAGGCCGTAGGTCATGCCCATCAGCATCATGGCAAGAGCCGCGAAGACGAAGATCGAGCCTTCGCCACCGGACATCAGGCCGGGCAGCAGGAAGGAGAACAGGCCGATCAGCACCGTCGTCAGGATCAGGATTTCACGGCGACCGAATTTTTCGGCGAGCTTGCCGGCGATCGGAATGAAGATGCCGAAGACGATTGAGCCGAGGATCTGCACTTCCAGCGCGTCGAGGAACGGGATTTTCAGGACCTTGACGTTGTAGGACAGAAGATAGGCGGTGCCGATGTAGAAGAGCACGAAGGTGGCCAGCGCCACGAAGGTGCCGAGCACGAGGCTGCGCTTGTGGTTGCGGAACAGTTCCGCGACCGGCACGGCCACACGCTCTTCCTTTTCGATTGCCTTCTGGAAGTCGGGCGTTTCGGTGATCGACAGGCGAACCCACATGCCGACCGCGATCAGGATGATCGAAGCGACGAAGGGAATGCGCCAGCCCCAGCTCAAAAGCGCTTCCTGAGACATGAAGTGCAGCAGGATCCAGAACACGCCGGACGAAAGGAACAGGCCAACGGGTGCACCGAGCTGCGGGAACATGCCGTACCAGCTGCGCTTGCCCGGAGGTGCGTTTTCCGTGGCGAGCAGGACGGCACCGCCCCATTCGCCACCGAGGCCGAAACCCTGACCGAAGCGGCAAAGCGCGAGCAGCAGCGGGGCCAGAACGCCGGCGGTCTCATAGGAGGGCAGGAGGCCGATCACGACCGTCGAGACGCCCATCGTGAGCAGGGCGGCGACAAGGGTGGTCTTGCGGCCGACGCGGTCGCCATAGTGGCCGAAGACCACAGCGCCCAGCGGGCGGGCGAAAAAGGCGATGGAGAAGGTGGCGAAGGACGCCAGAAGCGCCGTCATCGGGTCATTGTTCGGGAAGAACAAAGTGGGGAACACGAGCACTGCGGCCGTGGCGTAAACATAGAAATCGAAAAACTCGATGGTCGTGCCGACCAGGCTGGCAGTGAGAACTCGTGCAGGCGAATTTGTCTTTACAACGTTCGAAGTGTCAGCGGTCGGCGATACCGGAGATATCGCGTCGGTCATGGTATTGGTTCCATTTTGGATGATTGCAATGTCATGCCTTGGGAGGCGACGACTGCGTTAACGCAATTTTTGTTCTTATGGAATGCTAAAAAAGAAATAATGCAGATAATGTGATCCATCAGTGCGACACGTGTGGTTATGCCTCTCGGGGATGCTTTGGCGATTGAGAGACTGATTCAGGCCGCGGTTTTAAAACGCTGAAACGCCAGATAATTTTCCCTGGGGAATAATCCCGTCTGTTAACGTTTCGACCTTGCCTTTATCGCTGGGCGGCAGACGCGCGAGCGCCGTTTTATTTCCGATCATTGAAAACCTGCATGTTGCAATCCATGCAACTCTCTGATTCCAAGGAGGGAATCCGGATCGGTGCTGATTCTTTAACGAAACTCGGCACGTTGGACGCGGCGGTTAACGAAAGTAAACGATTCATTAACCTTAATGGCGTTTAACTGATCT
Source organism: Agrobacterium sp. T29 (assembly GCF_006970545.1). NCBI lineage: Bacteria > Pseudomonadati > Pseudomonadota > Alphaproteobacteria > Hyphomicrobiales > Rhizobiaceae > Agrobacterium > Agrobacterium sp. T29. The sequence goes on along the minus strand of NZ_CP040640.1, from coordinate 1,792,421 downwards.
CAAGGGTCATGTGCCAGAATCACCGTTCGTCAAACTCGGTCGGTTCGGAGCGTGGTTCGTAACGGAGAGTTGGTGTCAGAGGTATCGATGAGCGGCAAGCACGTAGCTGTTCTTTTGGGTGGATTTTCGTCGGAGCGGCCGGTCAGCCTGTCGTCGGGCAACGCTTGCGCGCAGGCTCTGGAAGACGAGGGCTACAAGGTCACCCGGGTCGATGTGGGGCGTGATGTCGCCGCCGTGCTAGCCGAGCTACGCCCGGATGTCGCCTTCAACGCGTTGCACGGTCCCTTTGGTGAAGACGGCACCATTCAGGGCATCTTCGAATATCTTGCCATTCCCTATACGCATTCCGGCGTGCTCGCTTCCGCGCTCGCCATGGACAAGGCGCAGGCCAAGAAGGTTGCCGCTGCTGCCGGCATCCCGGTGGCTGCCGAGCGCGTCATGAACCGCTTCGATTTCACCAGCGAGCATCCGCTTGCACCCCCTTATGTCGTGAAGCCGGTGCGTGAAGGCTCGAGCTTCGGTGTCGTGATCGTCAAGGAAGACCAGTCGCATCCGCCGCAGATTCTCACCTCGTCGGAATGGCGCTACGGCGATCAGGTCATGGTCGAGCGCTATATTCACGGCCGCGAACTGACCTGCGGTGTACTCGACGGCGAGGCGCTGGGCGTCACCGAAGTGGTGCCGCTGGGTCACAATTTCTATGATTATGATGCGAAATATGCGGCTGGTGGCTCGAAACATGTCATTCCCGCAGAAATTTCACCGAAAATTTACCAAAAAATTCAAACACTGGCGGTTATGGCGCATCGGGCGATCGGATGCCGTGGCGTAAGCCGTTCAGACTTTCGTTACGACGACCGTTTCTCAGAAGATGGCGAAGTTATCTGGCTTGAAGTGAATACGCAGCCGGGCATGACGCCGACCTCCCTAGTGCCGGAAATGGCGGCTCATGCTGGCCGCTCCTTTGGTAACCTTGTCAGCTGGATGGTGGAGGACGCTTCGTGTTTGCGGTGATCGGCAAAAAGTCGACGGCAAAAAAGCGCGAACAATTCGCGGCGGCGGCCAGCGCCGACGACCGCATGGTATTGCCGCGTCCTCTGCGTCGCTTCGTGCGTTTCGGTGTCAGCCTTGCGACCGGACGCATTCACATTCCTGCCCATACCGGTACGATTTCGGCCGTCGCCTTTTACGCGGTGACCGGGCTTTACGGCATGTCGCTCGGGGGGCACACCAATATCGTCACCCAGACCACGACATCGGCCGCAGGCTTCGCGGTCGAGGACGTGAAGGTTTCCGGCAATCTGCAGACCTCCGAAATCGAAGTGTTCCAGCTTCTCGGCCTCGATGGCAGCACCTCGCTGATCGCGCTCGATATCGATGCGGCACGCCGCAAGCTGGTGCAGCTTCCCTGGGTGGAAGATGTCGATATCCGCAAGGTGTACCCCAAGACCGTGGAAGTCCGGCTGAAGGAGCGTCAGGCCTTCGGCATCTGGCAGCATGGAACGGAACTGTCGCTGATCGAAAAAAGCGGCAGCGTGATTGCGCCGCTGCGGGACAATAAATTCGCCTCCCTGCCGCTCTTCGTCGGTCGTGACGCGGAAACGGGTGCTGCCGGTTTCGTCGAGCAGCTGGCCGACTGGCCGGAAATCCGCAACCGTGTCCGCGCCTATGTCCGCATTGCCGGCCGCCGCTGGGATCTGCATCTCGATAACGGCATCGTCGTCAAGCTGCCGGAAGAAAACCTGCCGCAGGCGCTGCAATTGCTGGCGCGGCTCGATCTCGAGGAAAAGGTGCTGTCGCGCGATGTCGCCGCCGTCGATCTCCGGCTCGCGGACCGCACCACGATCCAGTTGACCGAGGGCGCCACGGAGCGCCGTCAGGCCGCTGTCGATGCGCGCACCAAGGCTCTCAAGAAGGCGGAGAAGAACACATGAGCTTTTTCGGTTCTTCCCATTTCGGCCTGCCTCGCCTGAAGCCGCTTTCTTCCAAGCGCAGCCACATCGTTTCGGTGCTGGACATCGGCTCGACCAAGGTCGTATGCATGATCGGCCGGCTGACGCCGCGCCAGGAAAGCGAAATTCTGCCGGGCCGCACCCACAAGGTCGAAATCATCGGCATCGGCCACCAGCGCTCGCGCGGCGTGAAGTCAGGCGTGATCGCCGATCTCGACGCGCTGGAAGGCGTCATCCGTCTTTCGGTGGATGCGGCCGAGCGCATGGCGGGTCTCACCGTCGACAGCCTGATCGTCAATGTTTCGGCAGGAAGACTGGCGAGCGATATCTATACTGCGAGCATCGATCTCGGCGGCCAGGAAGTGGAAGCAAGCGATCTGCGCAAGGTTCTGGTGGCGGCAAGCCAGCAGTCCATGCGTCAGGACCGGGCGATCCTGCATTCTTTGCCGACGGGTTATTCGCTGGACGGCGAGCGCGGCATTCGCGATCCGCTTTCCATGTATGGCGATCTTCTCGGTGTCGACATGCATGTGGTCACGGTCGAGCGCACGGCGCTGAAGAACCTCGAGCTTTGCGTCAACCGTGCGCATCTTTCCGTGGAAGGCATGGTGGCGACGCCCTATGCCAGCGGTCTGGCGGCGCTGGTGGACGATGAAGTCGAACTCGGCTGCGCGGCCATCGACATGGGCGGCGGCACCACGACGATCTCGGTTTTCGCCGAAGGCCGTCTCATTCACACCGACGCGATCGGCCTTGGCGGCCATCACGTTACGACAGATCTTGCACGTGGCCTCTCGACACGAATCGAAGATGCGGAGAGACTGAAGGTGGTGCATGGTTCGGCATTGCTGAATGGCGCGGATGAGCGCGACATGATTTCGATCCCGCCGATTGGCGAAGACGATCGCGATCAACCATCGCAAGTTTCAAGAGCACTTGTAACCCGCATCGTGCGGGCGCGTATCGAAGAGACGCTGGAATTGATCCGTGATCGTATCCAGAAGTCCGGCTTCAGCCCCATCGTCGGCAAGCGCGTTGTCCTTACCGGCGGCGCAAGCCAGCTGACGGGGCTGCCGGAAACGGCACGGCGCATTCTCGCCCGCAACGTTCGTATCGGCCGCCCCATGGGTGTGGCCGGTCTTCCGGTAGCGGCGAAGGGACCGGCATTTTCAACCGCCTGCGGACTGATGATCTATCCGCAGGTGGCGGACATCGAAATTCATGCGGCGCAAGGCGGAATGTTCTCGCCGTTTGGTACGGGTAGCGGCCGGATAGCCCGGGTGGGGCAATGGCTGAAAGAGAGTTTTTGAGTGGCCTCGTGGCGTAAGCCGGAGGTTTCAGAGTTGAGTTTTCAAGAATCGGCCAGCGGGGCGATGCGGCCAGAGAAAGAAGGAATGCTAAAATGACGATACAGCTGCAAAAGCCTGATATCACCGAGCTGAAGCCACGCATCACTGTTTTCGGTGTCGGCGGTGGTGGTGGTAACGCTGTCAACAACATGATCACGGCCGGCCTCCAGGGCGTCGACTTCGTCGTCGCCAACACGGATGCGCAGGCGCTGACCATGACGAAGGCAGACCGGGTCATCCAGCTCGGCGTCAACGTCACCGAAGGCCTCGGCGCAGGTTCCCAGCCGGAAGTCGGCCGAGCCGCCGCTGAAGAATGCATCGACGAGATCATCGATCACCTGAACGGCACCCACATGTGCTTCGTCACCGCCGGCATGGGCGGCGGCACCGGCACGGGTGCTGCTCCGGTTGTCGCACAGGCCGCCCGCAACAAGGGCATCCTGACGGTCGGCGTCGTCACCAAGCCTTTCCACTTCGAAGGCGGCCGCCGCATGCGTCTTGCCGAACAGGGCATCGAGGAACTGCAGAAGTCCGTCGATACGCTGATCGTCATTCCGAACCAGAACCTCTTCCGTATTGCCAACGACAAGACGACCTTCGCCGACGCCTTCGCCATGGCCGACCAGGTTCTCTATTCGGGCGTTGCCTGCATCACCGACCTGATGGTGAAGGAAGGTCTCATCAACCTCGACTTCGCCGACGTTCGCTCGGTCATGCGTGAAATGGGCCGCGCGATGATGGGTACCGGCGAGGCTTCCGGTCCGGGCCGTGCGATGCAGGCTGCGGAAGCGGCAATCGCCAACCCGCTGCTCGATGAAACCTCGATGAAGGGCGCACAGGGCCTGCTGATCTCCATCACCGGCGGTCGCGATCTTACCCTGTTCGAAGTCGACGAGGCTGCGACCCGTATCCGCGAAGAAGTCGACCCGGACGCCAACATCATCCTCGGCGCAACCTTCGACGAAGCTCTGGAAGGTCTCATCCGCGTCTCCGTCGTGGCGACCGGCATCGACCGCGTTGCTGGCGTCGGCGAGCAGAACGTTGCCGATATGCGCGCCGCAGCAGCCGTTGCCAAGCCGCTTATCCGTCCTTCCGCGGCCGTTGCTTCCGCTCCGGCCGCAGTTCAGCCTGCTCCAGCAGTATCGCAGGCACAGAAGGCCGTAGACCCGATCGCCCAGACCATCCGTTCGGCGGAAGCCGAAATGGAACGCGAACTCGGTTTCGCCGCACACCAGCAGCCGGCTCAGGATTTCCGTCCGCAGAGCAAGCTGTTCGCATCTTCTCCGGCTGAAGCGCCGGCGGCTCTCCGTCCGGCTCAGCCGGTTCAGCAGGCCGCTCCGGCACCGGTCGCTCCGGCGCCCGTCTACCATGCTCCGGAACAGGTTGCCGCTCCGGCGCCGCGCATGCAGCAGCCGCAGGCTCCTGTCTATCAGGAACCCGCACCGGTTGCCCGCCAGGCCGAGCCGGTACGCATGCCGAAGGTCGAAGACTTCCCGCCGGTCGTGAAGGCCGAGCTGGACCACCGCACCCACGCCGCTCCTGCCGCACAGGAAGAGCGTGGCCCGATGGGTCTTCTGAAGCGCATCACCAACTCGCTTGGTCGCCGCGAAGAAGAAGAAGTTCCCTCCGACATGATGGATGCGCCGAGCATGGCGCCGCAGCAGCGCCGCGCCCCGCTTTCGCCGGAAGCCAGCCTCTACGCACCGCGTCGTGGCCAGCTTGACGATCACGGCCGCGCAACGCCTGCATCGTCCAGCCACCACGATGACGACCAGCTGGAAATCCCGGCCTTCCTGCGCCGCCAGTCCAACTAAGGGCGATTCCATCCGCCTCTTCGAACGCCCGGGTTTCACGATCCGGGCGTTTTGTTTATTTTACGTTATTAACACTAAATTAATTCGTTTTTTCAAAGGTTTACGCGTGTAACAATCCGAAACGAACAGTGATTTGTCGTGGCACCTACATGTGCGTATGTATGAGGCTGGGTAAAGGAAAACACGGACTTGGCCGGTTGCCAAACCGGCTCGAAAACTTGAACGGCGCTCAAGCGGCGCGGTTTGCAAAACAAGGCATATTCGCATGACTATCGGACTGCTCGGATTTCAGACAACTATCGCAAATGCTGTTCAGCTCAAAGGCATTGGCGTGCATTCCGGCAATCCGGTTTCGATGACCTTCCAGCCCGCAGAAGCCGGAACGGGCATCGTCTTCCACCGCCTTCATGACAATGGCAGCGTTACCGAGTTGAAGGCGGTTTCGGCCAATGTCGGCAATACCGACTTGTGCACCGTGCTCGGCCGTTCGCTTTCCCAGTCGGTTGCGACGATCGAGCACGTCATGGCCGCCATCTACGCCATGGGCCTCGATAACCTCATCGTTGAAGTCGACGGTCCGGAAGCGCCGATCATGGATGGCAGCTCTGCACCTTTCATCGAAGCGATCGAATCGGTCGGCATCAAGAGCCTCGGCGTGAAGCGCCGTTATATTCGCGTCACCAAGCCGGTGCGCATCGATTCGGGCGCCTCCTGGGCGGAGTTCCGTCCCTATGACGGTACGCGCTTCGAGGTCGACATCGATTTCGATACGCCGCTGATCGGCAAGCAGTCCTGGAAGGGCGACCTGACGGCGGATACGTTCAAGAACGAACTGTCGCGCGCCCGCACCTTCGGCTTCATGCGTGATGTGGAGCGCCTGTGGGCCGCCGGTTATGCGCTCGGCTCCTCGCTTGAGAACTCGGTCGTCATCTCCGACGACAACAGCGTCATCAATATGGAAGGCCTGCGTTACGCCAAGGACGAATTCGTTCGTCACAAGACGCTGGACGCCGTGGGCGACCTGGCGCTTGCCGGCGCGCAGTTCATCGGCTGCTACCGCTCCTATCGCGGCGGCCACAAGGTCAATGCGAATGCGCTGAAGGCGCTTTTGAGCGACCGCACCGCCTATGAGATCGTCGAAGCGCCGGCTGCCCGCAACCAGATGGTGCGCGCCCGCGAATTCGTTGCGGTCAACATGCCGGAATTCGCGCCCTGGTCTGCGTGAATTCCTTCGCAGGCTATCAATTGACAGAAAAAGCCGCTCCCTTTGGGGCGGCTTTTTCGTGATGCGAACAAGAAGTTGCGTAATATCGCCTGATATTCATGCGATTGCACGGGTCGATGCCATAAAAATGCGTTAATGCGTCATCATTGCGTTGCCCTGCGGATGCTTTTATGGCTAGAACGCCAGTGCAAAGCCGATGCTTATGTATTTGCGCGGGAAGTGGGAACTGTCGAATGAAGCATGTAGGGTCTGGTGCAATGAAGGGTACGATGCGGGGGATCGCCGTCTCGTTGATGTTGGTCGGCGCGAGTGTCGCCGTCACGGCCTGCCAGTCCGATCCGGATATCGACATCACCAAGCTCGGCGTCGAGACCGATCCGCCGGATGTTCTGTACAAGCAGGGGCTTGCCAACATGAACGCCGGTAACATGACGGAAGCCTCACGCAAGTTCGAGGCGATCGACAAGCAGTACCCCTTCACCGAATGGGGCCAGAAGGCGCTGGTGATGCAGACCTTCATTGCCACGCGCACCAACAAGAACGATGTGGCCATTACCAATGGCAGCCGGTTCCTGCGCCAATATCCGCGCTCCAAGGATGCCGCTTACGTTCAGTACATGATCGGTCTTGCCTATTCGAAGCAGATTTCCGACGTCACGCAGGACCAGCGCGCCGCACAGCGCACCGTCGAGGCGATGAACAAGGTCGTCAACGACTATCCCGATTCGGAATATGTCGCCGACGCTCAGGCCAAGATCCGTTTCGCCCGCGACCAGCTCGCCGGCCGCGAAATGCAGGTCGGCCGTTATTATCTTGAGCGCAAGGAATATCTCGCCGCCGTTTCGCGTTTCCGCATCGTTGTCGAGCAGTACCAGAACACCAACCAGATCGAGGAAGCGCTGGCGCGTCTGACGGAAGCCTATTACGCAATGGGCCTGGTGGACGAAGCGCAAACCGCGGCCGCCGTTCTCGGCAACAACTATCCTGACAGCCAATGGTATTCGGATTCCTACAAGCTGCTGAAGGGCAGCGGGCTGGAGCCGCGGGAAAACAAGGGGTCCTGGATTTCGCGCGCCGGCAAGAAGCTCATCGGCGCCTGAGACGGGGCATAGGCCATGCTGGTCCAGCTCTCGATTCGCGATATCGTTCTCATCGAAAGGCTCGACCTCGGTTTCGAGGCGGGCCTTTCCGTGTTGACGGGCGAGACGGGTGCGGGCAAATCGATTCTTCTCGATAGCCTTTCGCTGGCGCTTGGCGGGCGCGGCGATGGCGGCCTTGTGCGGCACGGGGAAGAGAAGGGGCAGGTCACCGCCACCTTCGAGGTCCCGAACAATCACCCGATACGGCTTCTCCTGCGTGAAAACGGTCTCGACGACGATGGCGACCTGATTTTCCGCCGGGTGCAATCCTCTGACGGGCGCACCAAGGCCTATATCAACGATCAGGCCATCAGCGTGCAGATGATGCGCCAGCTCGGGCAATTGCTGGTCGAGATTCACGGCCAGCATGACGACCGCGCGCTTGTCGATACCGATGCACACCGCACGCTGCTGGATGCCTTTGCCGGGCTGAGCGATGAGGCTCGTGCCGTTCAGGGCCTATACCGCACCTGGAAGGACGCCGAGCGTGCCCTGAAGACGCACCGCGCCAAAGTGGAGGCGGCGGCGCGCGAGGCAGATTACCTTCGCTCCTCCGTCGAGGAGCTGGAAACGCTCTCGCCGCGCGACGGTGAAGAGGACGAGCTGGCCGAACGCCGGGCGGTGATGCAGAAATCCGAACGCATTGCCGGCGATATCGCCGAGGCCAGCGAGTTTCTGAACGGCAATGCCTCGCCCGTGCCTGTCATCGCCTCGATGATGCGGCGTCTGGAGCGCAAGAGCCATGAAGCGCCGGGATTGCTGGAAGACACGGTGCAATTGCTGGACGCCGCGCTCGACAGCCTTTCCAATGCGCAGATGGAAGTGGAGGCGGCGCTGCGCCGCACCGAATTCGATCCGCGCGAGCTGGAGCGGGTGGAGGAGCGGCTGTTTGCGCTGCGTGCCGCCGGGCGCAAATATAATGTCGCCGTACCAGATCTGCCGGCTCTCGCTGAAAAAATGGTGGCCGATCTCGCCGATCTCGATGCCGGCGAAGAAAAGCTCGGCAAGCTCGAGGCCAATCTCGGGGTGGTGAAGGCCGATTTCGACCGTGCCGCACAATCGCTTTCCGACAAACGCCGCCACGCGGCGGATGCGCTTTCCAATGCGGTGATGGCAGAACTGCCGGCGCTGAAGCTGGAGCGGGCGCGGTTTACCGTCGAGGTGACCTCCGATGCCGAACAGGCGACGGCCGACGGCATCGACACGGTGGAATTCCACGTCCAGACAAATCCGGGTACACGTCCTGGCCCGATCATGAAGGTGGCCTCGGGCGGCGAATTGTCCCGCTTCCTGCTGGCGCTGAAAGTGGCGCTGGCGGATCGCGGTTCGGCACCGACGCTGGTATTCGATGAAATCGATACGGGTGTCGGCGGCGCGGTGGCGGATGCCATCGGCCAGCGGCTGCGCCGCCTGTCGAAAACCGTGCAGGTTCTGACCGTTACCCATGCGCCGCAGGTGGCGGCACGGGCGGCGACCCATCTTCTCATTTCCAAGGGCCCGTCCGGCGACGGCAGCGAGCGTATCGCCACGCGTGTGGCCACCATGGAGCCGAAACACCGCACCGAAGAGATTGCCCGCATGCTTGCCGGTGCATCGGTGACGGACGAGGCGAGGGCTGCAGCGGCTCGCCTGCTTGCCGCCAAGGACTGACGGCTGCCCGCTGCGTTGCGCGAGCGGATTCGGCTTGTGAGTCCAGCGGCAAAACTGTTTTTAATGTTTGTTATTTCGGCTAAAAGCGTTCGGTAATTCCGAAAAGAGGCCGTCATGTCGAAAGACCAGAAATCCGTCGAAAACCTCACCGAGCTTGAAGCCTCTTCCGAGCTTGCATTTCTGGCGGCCGAGCTTGCGCGCCACGATGCGCTTTACCACGGCAAGGATGCGCCGGAGATTTCGGATGCGGACTACGACGCGTTGAAGCGTCGCAACGATGCGATCGAAGCGGCTTTCCCGGCGCTGGTGCGGGCCGACAGCCCGTCGAGAAAAGTCGGCTTCGCACCGCTTCCGACCTTTGCGCCCATCGTGCATGCGCGGCCGATGCTTTCGCTCGACAACACGTTTTCGGAAGAGGATCTGCGGGATTTCGTCAGTTCCGTCTATCGCTTCCTCGGGCATCTGCCGGACGATTCCATCGCCTTCACCGCCGAGCCGAAGATCGACGGGCTTTCCATGTCGATCCGCTATGAGAACCGCAGGCTGAAGACGGCGGCGACGCGTGGAGACGGCACGACGGGCGAGAATGTCACCGCCAATATCAGGACCATCAAGGAAATCCCGGACGAGCTGCCCGCCGATGCGCCCGATGTGGTGGAGGTGCGCGGCGAGGTCTATATGGCCAAGAGCGACTTTCTGGCGCTCAATGCCCAGATGGAGGCCGAAGGCAAGCAGACCTATGTGAACCCGCGTAACACGGCATCCGGCTCCCTGCGCCAGCTCGACGCCAATGTGACGGCGAAACGCAAGCTGCGGTTCTTCGCCTATGCGCTGGGTGAGGTCTCGAATGGCGGCCAGCCGGCACGGATTGCGGACACGCAATATGGCATCGTCGAGAAATTCCGGGACTGGGGCTTTCCGGTCAACCCGTTGATGAAGCGATTCACCTCCGCCGAGCAATTGCTTGAACATTATAATGAAATCGGCGTCGCCCGACCCGATCTCGATTACGATATCGACGGTGTGGTTTATAAGGTCGACCGGCTCGATCTTCAGGAGCGGCTTGGTTTCCGCTCGCGCAGCCCGCGCTGGGCCACTGCGCACAAGTTTCCGGCTGAGCAGGCCTTCACCACCGTCGAAAATATCGAAATCCAGGTGGGACGCACCGGTGCCCTGACGCCGGTCGCGCGTCTCACCCCGATCACCGTCGGCGGTGTCGTCGTCACCAATGCGACGCTGCACAATGCCGATTATATCGAAGGCATCGGCAATAGCGGCGAGCGCATCCGCCCGGAGGACCACGATATCCGCATCGGCGATACGGTGATCGTGCAGCGCGCCGGCGATGTCATTCCGCAGGTGCTGGACGTGCTTCTGGAAAAGCGCCCGGCTGATGCGGTGAAATATGCGTTCCCGGAAAAATGTCCGGTCTGCGGCAGCCATGCGGTGCGGGAGCGCAATGAAAAGACCGGCAAGCTCGATTCGGTCACGCGTTGCACGGGCGGGTTCGTTTGCCGCGCGCAGGCGGTGGAGCACCTGAAACATTTCGTCTCGCGCAATGCTTTCGACATCGAAGGGCTTGGCACCAAGCAGATCGATTTCTTCTTCGAAAGCGACGATCCGGCGCTTTCGATCAAGACCGCGCCCGAGATTTTCACCCTCAAGGCGCGGCAGGAAGCCTCGCATCTGACCAAGCTCGAGAATATCGACGGCTTCGGCAAGGTCAGCGTCAGAAAGCTGTTCGACGCCATCGATGCCCGCCGCGAGATCGATCTGCACCGCCTGATCTTCGCGCTCGGCATCCGCCATGTGGGTGAGACCACCGCGAAGCTTCTGGCGCGCTCCTATGGCACTTACGAACATTTCGAAGAGAGCATGAAGGCGGCAGCCGACCCGGCGAGCGATGCCTGGGCCGAACTCAACAGCATCGACGGCATCGGCGAGGTGGTGGCCCGCGCCATCATCGAATTCTACAAGGAGCCGCGCAATCTCGATGTCATCGACCGGCTGATACGGGAGCTTCGCCCGAAGGAAGCCGAAAAGCCCTCGACCGATGGCAGTCCGGTGGCGGGCAAGACGGTGGTATTTACCGGCTCACTGGAAAAATTTACCCGTGACGAGGCGAAGGCGCGCGCCGAAAGCCTCGGCGCGAAAGTGGCCGGCTCGGTTTCCAAAAAGACCGATATTCTGGTGGCAGGACCGGGAGCTGGCTCCAAGCTTGCCAAGGCGACGGAACTGGGCGTGCAGACTATGGACGAGGACGAGTGGCTGGCCCTGATCGGCGGCTGATGCACCGTCATGGCGATGTTGTTCTCTGCCGCTAGAGCTTTGCGACGGACACGGAGAGCACAGCATGGATGACCGCATTGTCGTCAGCACAGAGCAGGTCCGGGCGCTGGTTGACAGCCAGTTTCCGCAATGGGCGGGGTTAAATATCCGACCGGTGGAACTGAGCGGCTGGGACAATCGCAGCTTCCGTCTTGGCGATGAGATGCTGATCCGCATGCCAAGTGCCGCCCGGTATGTTGCGCAGGTGGAGAAGGAGCATCGGTGGCTGCCGGTGCTTGCGCCGCTGCTGCCTTTTCCGATCCCTGCGCCATTGGCGCTCGGGCAGCCGGGAGAGGACTATCCGTTCCGCTGGTCCGTCTATCGCTGGCTTGAGGGCGAACCGCTCGCCCGGTATCTGGATCGCGTTGATCTTTCAACCATCGCCATCGATGTTGCCGCGTTTTTAAGGGCATTGCACGGGGTGGACGCTTCGGATGGCCCACCCGCAGGCGCACATAATTTCCATCGCGGCGGCTCGCTTTCGGTCTATGACGGGGAGGCGAAGGCTTCGGCGGCGCGGCTTGCCGATGAGGTGGATCAGGCGCTGGCCATGGAGATATGGCAGCTTGCACTTTCGAGCCATTGGCGGAAGCAGGGAGTGTGGGTGCATGGAGACATTGCCGAGGGCAATCTGCTGGTGAAGGACGGCCGGCTTTCGGCCGTCATCGATTTCGGTAGTTCCGGCGTCGGCGATCCGTCTTCCGATCTCATCCTCGCGTGGAATGTGCTCGATGCGGAAAGCCGCGCCGTTTTTCGCCGGGCGCTGGAGCTGGATGAGGCGACATGGCAGCGCGGGCGCGGCTGGGCGCTGTGGAAGGCTTTGATCGTGCTGGATGCGGAGCGCGGGCGTAACGACAAAATGGCCGAATGGTCGCGGCGGACCATTCGGGAAGTGTTTGCGGATCACCTGGACAACTGACCGGAACTATCGAAGACGCGCCATGCAATAGGCATCGATATACTCGCCGTCGCGGAAGGCGAAGGATTTGAGGTGTCCCTCGACCTCGAAGCCGAATTTGCGATAAAGCGCCAGCGCCGGTTCATTGTCCGTGAAAACGGTCAGTTCGATCCGTTTCAGGTCCAGCCAGCGATCGGCTATGGCGAGGATTTCGCCGATCATGGCGCTGCCGATCCCGCGTCCCTTATAGGCGTCGTGGACGCCCATGCCGATGCTGCCCGCATGCGCCCGGCGGTTGCTGTGGCGCGTCAGGCCGATATCGCCAACGATCTTGCCGTCGAGGATGGCGATCAGCGCAAAGCTGTTGGCCGGCTGGGTTTCGATCCCCTTGCGAATATCTTCCGGAGTGTGATGCGGCCAGCGCAGCGTCCCGTAGCGATATCCGGCCATATTGTGCAGTGCTGTTATCCCCGGCGCATCTGCCAGCGTGCGTGCGCGAATGCACAGGCCTTCGGGCCAGCGCGCGTCGGGGTCGAGTGGCGGGGAAATATCGAAATCCGGCATGTCTGCTCTCCTTCGTTTTTCAGCCGAGGCAGAGCGGAAACACCGCACCCTGCCAATATGCGGCAGGGTGGTGGACGGGATGACCGACTGACTAACGCGCCGATACCGCCACACGCCCTGCGGGGCGAATGGTTGCGGTGAGGTGCATATGGATAGCAAAACCGATCATGGCGGGCATAAGGCCAGAGGCGTCGCTCAGCGTCAAGACGGCAAGGCTACGTTCAGTCCCGGAAATTTCAGGACGAGGAACGTGAGGCCACCTTTTGTCGGAGCGGCCTCAGCTCTCCTGCCGTCACTGCGGCCTCGCGCGGGGCTGACGCCATCTGGAAAGCAGCCTGCCGTCGATCGCCGCAAGACCGGCGGCGATCATCGCCATGCCGGCGAAGTGTTTCATCTCCAGCTGCTCGCCGAGAAGCAGCGAACCGAGCAGTATGGCGCTGACGGGAATGAGGAAGGTGACGAGGGCAAGGTTGGTGGCGCCGGCGCTGGCGAGGATGCGGAAGAAGATCAGATAGGCGAGCGCTGTCGACAAGAGGGCGATGCCGACAAGCGCGCCCCAGGTGCCGAGGCCCGGCATGGCGAGCGTCCATGGTTTATCGATAAGAAGGGCGGCCGGGATGAGCATCAGTGTCGAAGAGGAGATCTGGCCGGTGGCGGTCATCAGCGGCGGTACGCCCATGGCCTTGAAACGGCGGCCGAATATGCCCGCGAAGGAATAGGAGATGGCCGCGCCGAGAATGGCGATCTGGCCCCAGAGACCGGATGAGCCGGTGAAGGCGGCCGGGCCGATCATGGTCGCCACGCCGGCAAAGCCGATCAACACGCCGGTGAGCTTGTTGCCGGTCATCTTCTCGTCGGCGGTCAGAAAATGGGCGACGATGACGGTGAAGAGAGGCGTGGTGGCATTGAGGATTGAGGCTAGTCCGCTGGCAATGTGGGTCTGACCCCAGACGATCAGGCAGAAGGGGATGATGTTGTTGAGCAGGCCCATGCCGAAAAAGGCGCGCCACACCGCCCATTCACGCGGCAGGCGAAGGCCCAGGATGCGGCAGACGATGAGAAGCGCGATTGCCGCCAGGCTGACGCGCAGCGTGACGATGGTGACGGGCGGCAGTTCCTTGACGGCGACACCGATGAAAAAGAACGATCCGCCCCAGAGAAGCGAAAGCGCGACAAGCATCGCCCATTCACCGGCATCCATCTGTTTCTGTATCGCCATCGTCATCTCCCAAAAGCATGAGTATCGACATGATCGCAGGCGGGTTCGCCGCCATCCACCCGATATCGGTTGAGTTTAGCTCAAACTGGAAATGGGTGGTTTTCACTGCGTTTCAGGTCTTGTTGCGTCTATTTACTCCCTGTTTTATGATGTTTTCAAACGATTGTTTCTCGTTCGATAATTGAGATGAGCTAAACCATGGCAGCCGAACTTCCGTCTTTGAAAGGGTTGCAGGCCTTCGAGGCCGCAGCACGGTATCGCAGCGTCACGCTTGCTTCCAATGAGTTGAATGTCACGCCCGGTGCCGTCAGCCTGCAAATCCGGGAGCTGGAGGCGCGGCTTGGCGTGCAATTGTTTTTCCGCAAGCCGCGCAGCATCCAGCTGACGCGTGAGGGGGAGCGTTATTACGGCGCGCTTCGTACCGCCTTCCGGATGATGCGCGAGGCGACGGCGGAACTGACGGCTCGCTCCGAGATCACGGTTCTGACGCTGAGCTGCACGCCGACTTTCGCCGTGCAATGGCTGATGCCGCGATTGCCTGCCTTCCAGCAGCAACATCCGCAGGTGGATGTCCGCATCAGCGTGACGAACCGGCTGGTGGATTTTTCAAGGGATGATGTCGATCTGGCGGTGCGGCACGGGTTCGGTCGTTATGAAGGGCTGGAGAGTATCCGTTTCATCGATGACAGCACCCTGCCGGTCTGTTCGCCGCAACTTCTGGAGAAACATGGGCCGCTTCAGGAGGCAGGCGACCTGAAATCCATTCCGCTTCTGCACGATGAAAACCGCAATGAATGGCGGCGCTGGCTGGAGGCGGCGGGAGCATCGGACGTGGATGCCTCCGGCGGTACCGTCTTCATTGACAGCAACGGCGCGCTGGATGCGGCCAAGGCCGGGCACGGCATTGCGCTGACCCGGCGTTCACTGGTTTCCCGCGAGCTTATGGAAGGCGCATTGATTGCGCCATTTGGGAAGGACATGGCCAGCACGCTCGCCTATTTCCTCGTTTATCCGCGGCGTATGCTGGATAACCCCGATCTGGTGACGCTCATCGACTGGATGCTTTCGGAAGCGGGTTCTGTCGAGGCCGGTTCTCTTTGACGTCAATCCGGTCTATGCCGGAATGAAACAACGGGAATCACTCTTGAAAACCATCGCCATCGATTTCGAGACCGCCAATGAGGAACGGGGCAGCGCCTGCTCCGTCGGGCTTGCATGGATAGAGGGCGGCGAGATCGTTCGCGTCGAGGAACGGCTGATCCGGCCGAAGGACATGCGGTTTTCGCCCTTCAACATCGCCGTGCATGGCATCCGCCCGGCCGACGTCGAAGATGCGCCGGAATTTCCCGAGGTGATGGAGGAGTTCATCGACGACTTCCAAGGCGCCACCATGATCGCCCATAATGCCGCCTTCGATTTCAGCGTCATGCGGGCGTCTTTCGATAAATACCGGCAGTCCTATCCCGATCTTTCCTATCTGTGCAGCGTCAAGATCGCCCGGCATGTCTGGCCCAATCTGGCGTCGCACAAGCTGAATGTCATCGCCCATCACCTGCAGCTGCGTTTCGTGCATCATAATGCCGCCGAAGACGCCGTCGTCTGCGCGGCCGCTTCGATTGCGGCGGCCAAGGCTTTGCGCGTCGCCCATGTCCGCGAGCTGCCGGAAAAGATCGGCATGGTCGCGGGGCGTCTCACCTCCACCGGTTACCAGCCCTGCAGCATGAAAAAACGCGCCGTCTCCCGGGTTGCGTAACGGTGGCTTCCACCTATGTTTGAAGCAGCGTAACGGAGAAGATGCGATGACGATGAGAACTCTGTCGGGTTTGTTTGCGGGCTTTCTGGCATTGCTTCCGGTGACAGCGGCGCATTCGCAGGTGGTGGGTGAGGTCGGTGTCGACTGGATCGGCAATGACATCGTCATCGAGGCGATCGCCGATCCGAAGATCAAGGGCGTGACCTGCCATGTGACCTATTTCGAGCGCGGTGTCATCGACCGCCTGAAGAACGGCAACTGGTTCGAAGACCCCTCTAACAACGCCATTTCCTGCAGCCAGACGGGACCGGTGGAGATCGGCGACATCGATCTGTCGAAGGGCGGGGAAGAAGTGTTCCGGCAGGGCATGTCGCTGGTCTGGAAGAAGCTCGTCGTCAGCCGCGTTTATGACAGGGCGAATGACACGCTGATCTATCTGGTGCATGCGCGGGAGCTGACCGACGGTTCGGCCAAGATGGCGATTTCCACGGTGCCGCTCTATAACCAGCAGGTCACATGGCAAAAGGGCAAGCCGTGAGATTTTGTCCGACGCTGTCCGTCATGCCGGACTTGATCCGGCATCCAGCCACGGTGCGTCTGCGGCATGAAAGAGTCTTTCGCGATCAAGGACTTGATCGCGCTGGACCCCGGATCAGGTCCGGGGTGACGGAGTACTTCTGAAACGGGACTGCCAGACTATGCAACCCGCGCCGCTTCGACGGCGCTGGCGCTAGGCGCTCCAAATCCTATCAAGAGACAAGAGCCGGCTTAATCAGGCCGCTTCGCGTGCCAGCTCGTCCGCAATCACGGTGTCGAGGTTGAGGAAGCAGACCATGCTCTTTTCCAGCGCCACGATGCCGCGGCAGAAGCTGCGCTGTTCTTCCGGAATGATATCGGGCGCGGGCTGCAGGTCTTCGGAGCGGATGGTCATCATGTCGGAGACCTGTTCCACCAGCAGGCCGACCAGCTTGCCGCCGATATCGGTGACGATGATGGCGGAGCGTTCGGACGGCTCGGTCATCTTCATGCCGAGGCGGCCGGCCATGTCGATGACGGGGATGACGGCGCCGCGCAGGTTGATGAGGCCGAGAACATAAGGCGGGGTGTGCGGCATCGGTGTAACCGGCGCCCAACCGCGGATTTCGCGGATCGCCATGATGTCGATGCAGAATTCCTGATCGCCCAGATGGAAGGAAACGATTTCGAGATATGCGCCGGATTGCTTGATGGCGTTGGACATGGCGGCAGGTTTCCTCTGATGGCTCTCTAACAGGCCCGCGCAGGATTGAGCTTTATGCGGTGGCCGGAGAATGGACCGGAAGACATCATGTCGAGGCTTAAAAACCGCTATGGTCATAATGCACAGCAAGATTTTAAACTTTCCCTAACAATTGCTGCTGCCCCGCCGGCAAAACCCAGTATTTTGGCGGTTTTCGCGCTCACGCAAACAGGTTATGATGGGCATATGAACGCACTCGTTTCCCATCCGCTGAAGTTTATTCTGGCTAGTCTTGCCGCTGTGGCCTCGCTTGCCATTGTGCTTCTTGCCTTTGACGGCTGGGTGCGGCACGGCACGGATATTTTCCTGTCCACGGTACAGAGCGGCATCGCCTGGTGCCTGTGACGCGTTTTCCGGCTGCGGATTTGTGACAAATCAGCGCGGTTCCCGCAAATACGCCCAGTTGATTTGCCGCCCCCGTCGCCTTTCGTTATCTGTCTGCCAGGGCCTGCGATATGCCGCCGGCTTTCGGGGTAGGATTGGACAATGAGAAATATTCGCATCGTATTGTGGGCCGTCGTGCTCGTTCTCGCCGGCGTTGTCAGCTGGTTGACGATCGAAATGACGAAGACGCGTAATGAAATGGTGGAGACGGCCTATGGCGTGCCTTTCCAACTCACGGCGCAAAATGGCCAGCCGATCACCGAAAAGGCCTTTCAGGGCAAGCCGACAGCGCTGTTCTTCGGTTTCACCCATTGCCCGGAAGTCTGCCCGACAACCCTTTTCGAGCTGAACGGCTGGATGGAGAAGGTGGACCCGGCCGGCGACAAGCTGCAGGCCTATTTCGTCTCCGTCGATCCCGAGCGCGATACGCCTGAGATCATGCAGCAATATGTCTCCAACGTTTCGAAGCGCATCACCGGCATCACCGGACCGGCGGACAAGATCGCCGAAACGCTGAAGGGCTACCGCATCTATGCCAAGAAGGTGCCGGTTGACGAGAAGGATCCGAATGGCGACTACACCATGGATCACACGGCGTCCGTCATCCTGCTCGATGCCAATGGCCGTTTTTCCGGCACCATTGCTTATGGCGAAAACCCCGAAGTTGCCGAGCAGAAGCTCCAGAATCTTCTGAAGGGCTGATAGAGGCGGCATAATTGCGCCGGGCTTATTGGACTGGCCGAGGTTTTGTGGCAAAGGCAAGAACAATAACCTCATCCAGAGAAAGCAGCCCGCCGTGAGCGAAATCCGACTTTACGTCACCACGACCGAAATCCAGGCGGGTGAAATCCTCGATCTCATGTCGGACTATTTCGGCGAGGAGGATGTTGCGATTGCTACCACCGAGGTGGATGAGAAGCGCGATATCTGGGAAGCCTCCGTCTATCTGATGGCCGAGCAGGAGGAAGAGTTCCGCGAGCGTGTCAGCGCCCTGCTTGCTCCCGCCTTTCCCGGTCTCGTGATCGAGAAGGAGACCGTTCCGGATGTCGACTGGATCGCCAAGTCGCTCGAGGGGCTGAAGCCGGTCAGGGCAGGGCGCTTCATCGTCCATGGCGCCCATGATCGCGACAAGGTGCGGGCGAACGATCTGGCAATCGAAATCGAGGCGGGACAGGCTTTCGGCACCGGCCATCACGGCACGACGGCCGGCTGCCTTGAGATGATCGAGGAGGTTCTGCGGGCGCGGACCGTGCGCAATGCGCTTGATCTCGGCACCGGCAGCGGCGTTCTGGCGATTGCCGTGCGCAAGATGCGCCCCATTCCCGTACTTGCGACGGATATCGACCCCATCGCCGTGAAGGTGGCGAGGGAGAATGTGCGGCTGAACGGCATTGTCTCCGGGATGGCGCTGGAGACCGCGCCGGGCTTCCATTCAGACGCTTTCCGCAAGCATGGCCCGTTTGATCTCATCATCGCCAATATTCTGGCCCGGCCGCTCATCAAGATGGCGCCGCAGCTCGTCACCCATCTGGCGCCCGGCGGCACCGTCATCCTGTCCGGCATTCTGGCGTCGCAGCGCTGGAAGGTGCTTTCCGCCTATAATGGCGCCCGGCTTTCCCATATCCGCACCATCTGGCGCAACGGCTGGGTCACGCTGCATTTGCGTAAAGACTGAACCAGCGGCAACATCCCTTTCGGGCAAAAGAAAAGGCGGCGCTTTCGCGCCGCCTGGAAACCCGCGAGCATGGGAGGAGCTTGCTCAAGCGGGTCGACGTATTCCTGTTCGGCGCGGTGGAGGGAGGATCGCCGCGCCGGACGTCATCAGAATACGTAGCTGGACTTTGCCTTGCGACGAAGATCGGCGCGGTTCATGCCGAGCGCTTCGAGCGACTTGTCGTCGAGGTTCAGAAGGGCTGCGTTGACATGGCGGCTGACCTGACGCTCGCGTGCTTCAACGACGCGATCGAAGGCGGTGCGGAGGAAAGATTTTGCCATTGCTTCAAATCCTTGTTTGCCAGGAGAGTGTCTCTCTCGCTGTGTTGATCTGAAGATAAGCGATGTGTTTTTGTTTAGTTAGAGGGGATATCTCAGGGTAGATATGCATTTATCGCATGTCAATTCGCCTTGAGTATTACTTATTTCGCAAAATGTGCACAATTTATCGCCGCAATCCGGTCTGTCATATATGGCTTGAAACCGGCTTTGTCCGCGTGGCATTGTCGTTGCGTGCCAATGATTTGACGGCGCAACCTTGCAGCTTTTCTCATGACAGTTCCCGAAAGACGCCCATGTTCCAGACCTTCGAAAACAAATCCGCGCCGCAATTTGGCAAGGCCCGCGTCGAGGCGCTGCGCGCCGGTTTCGATGCCCTTGGTATCGACGGTTTTCTGGTGCCGCGCGCCGATGAATATCAGGGGGAATATGTGCCGGAATGCGCCGAGCGCCTGTCCTGGCTGACCGGCTTTACCGGTTCCGCCGGCATTGCGCTGGTGACGCGCACGGAGGCGGTGGTTTTTGTCGATGGCCGTTATACGACGCAGCTCAAATCGCAGGTCGATCAATCGATCTTCAGCGGCGGCGATCTGGTTGGCGCGCCGCCCTCCGTCTGGCTGGCCGAACATGCTCCACAGGGTTTCCGGCTCGGCATCGATCCATGGCTGCACACCGGCGCGGAGTTGAAGCGGCTGGAAAAAGTGCTTGCCGGCAAGGGCGGTTCGGTCGTTCTCCTGGAAAAGAACCCGCTCGACGCCATGTGGCAGGACCGTCCCTCCGAGCCGCTGGAGCCCGTCGTTATCCAGCCCGAGGCCTTTACCGGCAGGCTGGCGAAGGAAAAGATCGCCTCGCTGGCGGAGACGGTCTCGGCAAAGGGCGCGGATGCCCTGCTGGTTACCGATCCATCCTCCATCGCCTGGATTTTCAATGTTCGCGGCAATGACGTGCCGCATACGCCGCATCCGCTGGCGCGCGCCATCATCTATGCCGACGGCAGGGCAGATATTTTTCTCGACAAACGCAAGACCGGCATCGAGACCGAGGCCTATCTGGCGCAGCTCGCGACACAATTGCCGCCGTCGAAGATCGCTGACCGTCTGCATGCTATCGCCAGCGCCAAGGGCCGCGTCATGGTGGATGCGGATTTGACTCCGGTGGCGCTGACCGGCGCAATCACGGCGGCGGGCGGCTCGCTTATCGAGGAGGCCGATCCCGTTCGCCTGCCGCGCGCGCGCAAGAACAAGGCGGAGCTTGCCGGCTCGGCAGCCGCCCATGTGCAGGATGGCGCGGCCATGGTCGAATATCTCTGCTGGCTGGACCGCCAGCAACCGGGCAGCGTTACCGAAATCGCCGCCGTCAAGGCGCTGGAGGCTGCGCGGGTCAAGGTGGGGCAGGGGCTGCAAAACCCGCTCAAGGACGTGTCTTTCGATACGATTTCAGGTGCCGGCGAACATGCCGCCATCATCCATTACCGCGTCACCACCGATACCGACCGCACACTTGCGGACGGCGAGATGTTCCTCGTCGATTCCGGCGCGCAATATGTCAACGGCACCACGGATATCACCCGTACCGTCGCAATCGGCACGGTGCCGGAAGAACAGAAGCGTTTCTTCACACTGGTGCTGAAGGGCATGATCGGCATCAGCACCGCGCGGTTTCCGAAGGGAACGCGCGGTTGCGATCTCGATCCGCTGGCGCGCATTGCGCTCTGGAAGGCGGGAGCGGATTATGCCCATGGCACCGGCCACGGCGTCGGCTCCTATCTTTCGGTGCATGAGGGGCCGCAGCGCATTTCGCGGCTTTCGACGCAGGAGCTTCTGCCCGGCATGATCCTGTCCAACGAGCCGGGTTATTATCGGCCCGGCGCTTTCGGCATCCGCATCGAGAACCTCATCTATGTACGCGAGGCGGAAGAGGTGGCCGGCGGCGACCAGCCGATGTTCTCCTTCGAGACGCTGACCTGGTGCCCCATCGACCGCAGGCTGGTCGTGCCCGCTCTCCTGACCGATGAAGAACTGGACTGGCTGAACGCGTATCACGCCGGGGTTCTGGAGAAGCTTTCTCCCTTGATCACCGACGAGGAGGTTAAGGCGTGGCTCATTGCCGCGACGAAGCCATTGGAGCGGGGCGCTTAGAGCAGCCCGAAATGCCTGATCGCGATGACGATGGCCCAGCCGATGGCGAGCATCGTCAGGCCGGGAAAGCGCAGGCAGACCAGAAGCGCTGCCACCATGCCGATCTTCACCTCGTATCCGCCTTCGAAAAAGGCGGGTGCGACGAGCGTGGTCAAAACCGCGACGGGAACGGCGTTCAGTCCCGCCTCCATGCGCGGCGGGATGGATTTCATCCGCGTCATCAGCACATAACCGCCGATGCGGGTCAGATAGGTGGCGATGGCGGCGAGGGCGATCAGGATCAGCGTATCGATATGCAGCATGTCGCTCATGGCGTTTCCACCCCGCTTTCAGAATTCGCCGTGCCATTCGGCTTCGGTGGATAGAGGACCGCGACGAGAACTCCGGCGACGGCGCCGAGGCTGACATGCCACGGCGAGCCGACGATGTGATAGGCGACCGTTGCACCAACCGCGCTTGCCAGCATGACAGGGTAGAAATTCTCCCGCTGGCGGAAGCTCAAGACCATACCCATGAAATAGATCGGCAGCAGCACATCGAGACCGATGGCTTTGGGATCGCCGACCATATTGCCGAGCGATGCGCCGAGAATGGTCATGGCCAGCCACAGCACATAGACCGGTGCTGCAAAGCCCATGTACCAGGAAAAGCCGACCGTGCCGGTATTTTCGTATTTTCTGACCGATTCGGCGAATTGCGGATCGACCAGTACGAAGAAGCCCGCGGCCTTCTGCAGGAAAGACCAGTTCGAGATCATCCGGGCAATGGCGGCCGAATAGAGGATATGGCGGAAATTGACGGCGAAAACGGATAGAACGATCAGCCAGGGGGCAACCTTCTGGCCGAACAATTCGATACCCACGAGCTGGCTCGCGCCCGCATAGACGGTGCCGCTCATGATCGTGGCTTCGGTGACGCTCAGGCCGTTATCGACTGCGACCGCGCCGAACAGCGCACCGAAGGGGGCGGCGGAGAGGGCGATCGGGAAACCGCTCTTCAATCCCTCGCGAAAATCTGCATTGAACATTTCTGGAAACTCCTTGCCCGCCGCTCTATCGCCGTCCCGCCCGGCTGGCAAACGAATTGCATGAATGGATCGATTGATTCCCTTGAAGCTTCCGTTACGGTAACGCCCCATATGGCCGGTGCCGGACGGACGGCTTCACCACCGTCCTCCCGTACCCCTCAACAGTCAGACGTTGGAAGATCGATGCTGGAAAAGCAGGAAAAGGCCGCCCTGGCCGCACGTATCCGGGATTATCTTGCCCGGGAGACCGAAGCCGAAATCGGCCATCTGCAGGCGGAAATCTTCGTGGATTTTCTGGCCGAGGAATTGGGGCACGTTTTTTATAATGAGGGGCTCAGGGATGCACATGCCGCGATCCTGAGACGCCTTGAGGATGCAGCAGGCGATATCGACGTGCTGGAGAAGCCGAAGCCGCGCTAAACTAGTCCCGCAAAATGTCGCGGCTTTTGAGAATGGCCGCGCCTTTTTCCCGCATCGTCGAAATCGCGGCCTTGATGCCCTGCGGATCGATGCCGCGGCTGGCATCTTCGATGAAACGGACATTCACACCGGGCAGCATGTCGAGGGCATCGAGCACCGAAAAACTGACGCAATAATCGGTGGCAAGGCCGCAGACGTCGAGTTGCGTGACACCCTGACGGCTCAGATAGTCAGCCAGTCCCGTCGTCGCCCCCTGATCATTGTCGCGAAAGGCGGAATAGCTGTCGACGGCGGGGTTTTCGCCCTTCTGCTGAATATAGTCGAAGGCGTCCGTCTTGAGGTCGGGATGGAATTCCGCATCCGGCGTGCCCTGCACACAATGGTCCGGCCACATCATCTGTGGTTTGCCGGAGAGTTCGCCCATGTCGAAGGGCTTCTTGCCGGGATGCTGGGAGGCGAAGCTGCCGTGATTTTCCGGGTGCCAGTCCTGCGAGGCGACGATGAGATCGTAGCCGCCATTGTCGATCAGGGCATTGGCGATGGGCACGACCCTGTCGCCATCGGTAACGGCCAGATTGCCGCCGGGGCAAAAACCGTTCTGGATATCGATGAGCAGCAGCGCCTTCATGATGTGCCTCCCTTTTCAGGGCAGGATGCCAAGCCGGCTTTAACGGATCAAGCCCCTTTCGACCTCTCCGGCAGGCACGGGTGTTTCGGGCAGGGGGCTTGCCCTGTCGCAGTCCTGCCGCATTTGCAGCAAATTTCCGGCCAAGTCGGAATTTACCTGACAATGCGGCGACGGAAATTTTTTAGGCCGATGACGACCCTTTGAGGGGCATTTCCCCGGACCACGCAGTGCGGATGCACGCAGTCTCGGCGCAAGTCATTGTTTTGCCTTCGCCTTACAATGCGCAGACCTTAACGAATTATTTTTGCAGGGACTCGTAAACACTTTGGTTACCATAATTCGTCATGCTTCGAACCAGTCAGTTCCGAAACCGGCGTGGTGTTTGCCCGCCTTTCGGATGTCCCAAAATCCCTCCGGCGTCGGCCGGGTGTGCGTGAACGGTTCGAGTAACGAGTATCATGGCGTTTTCTGCTGCGGCCTATAATGGCGCCGGTCTTGCCGGTTCGTCTTCCGTCAAGAGAGGCAAATCCTTTGCGTTCGGCCGAATGTCCGCCCTCCTTGGCGGCGGCGCCTTTGCCGGCCTTTTCGCCTTCGCCGCCTTTGCCTCGCTGCACAGCATGGCCGCCGCTTCGCATGGTGTCGGGCAGTTTGAAAAGACGTTGGTGACGCGATTCGCTTCCACGGAGACGGCAATTGCCCACGCGGCCGCGCGGGATATTCACGTGCGCAAGTTTTCCCGCCTGAGCGACCACAGCCACGGCCAGCAGAAGGCGGTTCGCCTCGCCGGCATCATGCCCGAGATCGGCGCGAAGGAATTCGGCGAACGCTTTGGCGCAGCTGTCAATGCCAAGGGGCAGGCGACGGTGAAGCAACTTGCCGCGCTCAAGCCGTCGGCGATCGTCGATTCGGCGCTGGGTCGCACCTCCGAGGTTGCCTATCAGAGCGCCGTTCCGCAGCACCCGGCATTTGAAGTGGCGCTGGCGCGGCCGCAGATCGAGGAAGAGGCAAGCAGCCTGCTGCCCGATGATGTGCCGCTGCCGAGTTTCCGCCCCGAGGTTGCAACGGCTCAGACGGTTGAGCCGTCACCGCGTCCCGCGACATCGTCCAAGGTCGAGGAACATGTTCCGGCCGTCGCTTCGGCGCCGGCTTTCGATGCGCCGGTTCCCTTGCGGGCGCCTGCGCCGCCGAAGCAGAGCACCGGCGCCATGCTCGCCTTTGCAAAGCCTGACAATCCGATGCGTGAGCCGAGCAAGATGGATGCGGTTCCGTGGCCGGATCGCGGCAACGGTACGGCGATTTACGATATTTCCTCCGGCGTGGTGCACATGCCGAATGGAGAGAAGCTCGAAGCACATTCGGGCATCGGTAAGATGCGCGACAACCCCGATTACGTGCATGTGAGAATGCGCGGTTCGACGCCGCCTTCCAGCTATCGTCTGACGATGCGCGAGGCGCGGTTCCACGGCGTCGAGGCCATTCGCCTGACGCCGGAAAACGGCGTCAACCCGCACGGCCGCGACGGTCTTCTGGCGCATACCTACATGCTGGCGAAACGCGGCGAATCGAATGGCTGCGTGGTGTTCCGGGATTACCCGCGCTTCCTTGCGGCCTTCAAGCGCGGCGAAGTCAAGCGCATGGTGGTGGTGCCGAAGTTGAACGGCAACCGGCCGACACTTGCGAGCAGCGGCGGTAAAAGCGGCGGCAAGACCCTGCTCGGCATGTTTTCGCGCGGCAGCGATTCCTGAGCTTTCCGCATTTTCCTGACGTAAAACCGCTTTGCACTTTTACTGGAAATGCTCTAGCGACCGCGCCGCTGTGTCAGCACCATGCCGGCGAAGATGAGCAGGATGCCGAGTGCGCTTGCCCAGAGTTTCGGCGGATGATCGCCAAAAAGATCGAGAACCACGCCTGAGACCATCTGGCCGCTGATGACCAGAAGGGCGGTATTGACCGCACCGATGCGCGGAATGAGCCAGCTTCCCGAAGCGATGAAGACGACGCCTATCGGCCCGCCGATAAAGGCAAGCCAGGGCGCATCGGCCGCGCCCGGCGGAATGAGGCCGCCGACGATGAGGCCGATGACCGTCAGCACGGCAAAACCGACAATGTGGTTCCAGAACGATGCGATGAGCGGCGAGTTGGACAGGCTGAGGCGGCCGTTGATCTGGCGGCTCAGTGCCACGAAGACGCCGCCGGTAAAGGCCATGGCGATCCAGACAATCATGCCGTTCTCCCGACAAGGATGATGAGCGCACTACCGCACAGGATCAGCGCCACAGCCGCCATGTCCCGCAGGTCCGGCTTTCTTCTGGGCAGGCCGAAGAGGCCGAAAAGATCTGCCAGGAGGCTGAAGATCACCTGTCCGCCAAGCCCGAGCGCGATGGTGCCGGAAAGCGCCAGCGGCGAATTGACGGCGGTGGAGGTGAGGATGACGATGGCCGCACCCACGACGCCGCCGCAATAGGCCCAGAGCGGCGCTTTCGGTTTTTCTGCCGCGCCCACGTCTTTCTTCGGACGCATGATGGCGAGATAGATCAGCGCCGCCACCGTGCCGGTGCCATGCGCCGTCCAGGAGGAAAACAGCGCATTGCCGTAATGGGCAAGCTGACCGTTGAAATGCACCATCAATGTCAAAAGGCAGCCGCTGGCGAAGGCGGCGGCAAGATGCAGCGGGTTGAGGCGTGGATGCGTCGTGTCTGTCATGGCGGGCCGGAAAGCTGAAGATGGAGACGAGCTTTAGCCCATATGTGCCTGAAGCGGAATCGAATTGCGCCGGCTCACGGTTTTAGACGACATTATCCTGTGCGTTGCGGAACAAGCGATGCGGCCACGCATTATTCCACCATGAAGAAAACGACGCGCAAACCATTGAACCGGATGACGATTTTCGTCATTTCTATTTTCATTCTCGCAGCCGTGGTCGCGGCGGTCTATCTCGTCGGCTTCACGCCCGGCGAAGTGTAAGACGGATCGATCAATGACCGGCCGGGGCGGTCTTGCCCTTGCTGCGCTCCATCGCAACGCACACTTTGGCGACGGCGAAGCGAATGCCGCGCAGCAGGAACCGGCTGGTTTCCAGATAGGCGCGATAGGGCAGAACGGTGAAATAACGCCAGCGCGGCAGGCGGTAGATGCGCAGATTGTTCTGGATTTGGCTTTCTCCGTCCGCATCCTGCGTGGCGCAGAGCGGGTAGAGGAAGGCCGCTTTCAGCCCTGCGAGATATTCCAGATCGAATGCGATGTCATAAGCGAGCCGCATGGGAATCAACTTCGATATCCATTTTCCGGCGCGGCGGTTGACGAGATAGGCCCCCGACCCTTTTTCCCGCGTGATGGCAATGGCGAGCGAACGACCGTTGGAAAGCGGGCGGAACGGGAATTTACGGCCATTGCTGACGGTCGTGAGCCGCAGTAAATCCCAGTCACCGCCATTCAGCACCGCCTCGTCGATGGCGTTGAGAAAATCATTATCGAAGACCACGTCATCCTCAAGGATGAGCGCGATATCTGCATCGCCCGCCATGAATTTATTGGCGCAGGCGACATGGCTGAGATAGCAGCCGATTTCCGGCGGCGAGGTGCGGCGGCCATGCATGAGCATATAGGAAATCTCGCTGAATTCCGGGATGGGGTAATTCAGTTCCCTGCCATTGACGCCGGGGACACGCTCCGCCTTGAGCCCCATGGCGTCGAGGCGCGCGGTCATATCCGCGAGGCGTTTGGTGGCGCTGTCCATATTGATCAGGAAAACGGCGAGCCTGCGCTGGCTTTTCGGTAATATATGCAAAGCTGTCCTCGCCAGTTCCACTTCCCCATTGCAACTCCTTTATTGCAACGGCATGACGCGGGCTATGGAAAAAGCAGCCTTCAGGCAATCACGGTTGTCGAATCAGACCTTTTCCACAAATCCGTCCAGCACGCGCTTCTGGCCGGCGCGATCGAAGTCGATCGTCAGCTTGTTTCCTTCGATGGCGGAAATATTGCCATTGCCGAATTTGAGGTGGAAGACGCGGTCGCCGACAAAAAATTTCGATGGCGTGTCGGCGACGGATTTCGCCACCAGTTCGCCGTCGATCGTGCGGGTGCGCGGGCCGCTTTCGCCATAACCGATGCGTTCGACCGCATGGCCGGAGCGGGTGCCCCAATTGTCACGGGTGGCGTCGCTGCGGTTCTGCTGCGCGCGCTTCCAGCCGGGGGTGGAATAGTTGTTGGTGAAAGGATCGGCCTTGTCGAAGCGCGATTGGCCGTAGCCGCCGCGTCCGCCATAACCGCCGTAACTGCTGTCGGATGCCGCGACATCCACATGGGCGGGTGGCAGCTCATCGAGGAAACGCGAGGGCAGGGTGGATTGCCACAGCCCGTGAATGCGCCGGTTCGAAACGAACCAGATATGGCAGAGCTTCTTGGCGCGGGTGATGCCAACGTAAGCGAGACGACGTTCTTCCTCCAGACCGGAGCGCCCGCCTTCGTCCAGCGCCCGCTGGTGCGGGAACAGGCCTTCTTCCCAGCCGGGCAGGAAGACGGTGTCGAATTCCAGACCCTTGGCGGAGTGCAGCGTCATGATGGAGACGGCATCGAGATTTTCATTCTGCTCGGCATCCATGACGAGGGCGACGTGCTCGAGGAAGCCGCGCATGCTCTCGAAGGCCTCCATCGAGCGGATGAGTTCCTTGAGGTTCTCAAGCCGTCCGGGCGCTTCGGCCGTCTTGTCGGCCTGCCACATGGCGGTATAGCCGCTTTCGTCGAGAATCTGCTCGGCAAGCGTGGTGTGCTCGGTGTTTTCCAAGAGGCCCTGCCAGCGGCGGAAATCCTGCACCACATCGAACAGCGCCTTGCGCGCCTTCGGTTTCAACTCGTCGGTCTCGATGATGTCGGCGGCCGCTGCCAGCATCGGAATATCGCGGGCGCGGGCATAGTCGTGCAGATTACGGATCGTCGTATCGCCAAGACCGCGCTTCGGCGTGTTGACGATACGCTCGAAGGCGAGATCGTCGGCCGGCTGGCACACAAGGCGGAAATAGGCCATGGCGTCGCGGATTTCGAGACGCTCATAAAAGCGCGGGCCGCCGATGACGCGGTAATTGAGGCCAAGCGTGACGAAACGGTCTTCGAACTCGCGCATCTGGAAGGAGGCGCGAACGAGGATGGCCATGTCGTTCAGATTATGGTTCTTGCGCTGAAGCTGTTCGATTTCCTCACCGACAGCGCGGGCTTCCTCCTCGGAATCCCAGGCAGCATGCACCACGACCTTTTCATCGTCAGGGCTGCTGCGTTCGGTGAACAGCGTCTTGCCGAGACGGCCCTCATTATGGGCGATCAGATGGCCGGCCGCGCCGAGAATATGCTCGGTGGAGCGATAGTTGCGTTCGAGCTTGATGACCTTGGCGCCGGGAAAATCCTTGTCGAAGCGGAGGATATTGTCCACTTCCGCGCCGCGCCAGCCATAGATCGACTGGTCGTCGTCGCCGACGCAACAGACATTCTGCGGTTCACCCTTGGCGCGCTGGGCAAGCAGCCTGAGCCACATATATTGCGCCGTATTGGTGTCCTGATATTCGTCCACCAGAATGTAACGAAACTTCTGGTGATACTCTTTCAGAATATCGGTGTGACGGCGGAAGATGCTGATCGGGTGCATCAGAAGGTCGCCGAAATCGCAGGCGTTCAGCGTTTTCAGGCGGTTCTGATAGGCGGTGTAAAGTTCGCGGCCCTTGCCGTTGGCGAAAGCGCGGCTGTCACCCTCCGGAATGTCCGGCGGCGTCAGGCCCTTGTTTTTCCAGCCGTCGATCATGCCGGCGAATTGTTTTGCCGGCCAGCGCTTGTCATCCAGACCTTCAGCCTGAATGAGTTGCTTGATCAGCCGCACGACATCATCGGTATCGAGAATGGTGAAGTCCGATTTCAGGCCGACGAGTTCCGCATGGCGGCGCAAAAGCTTGACGCCGATGGAGTGGAAGGTGCCAAGCCAGGGCATGCCCTCGACAGCGCCGCCGACCAGAACGCCGATACGTTCCTTCATCTCGCGGGCAGCCTTGTTGGTAAAGGTCACGGCAAGAATCTGGCTCGGATAGGCGCGGCCGGTGGCAAGAATATGGGCGATGCGGGTGGTCAGAACGCGGGTCTTGCCGGTGCCGGCGCCGGCGAGCACGAGAACGGGTCCGTCCAGCGTTTCTACTGCCTCGCGCTGTTCCGGGTTGAGGCCGGAAAGATAGTCGGGCGCAGCACGCGTCTGATCGCGCGCCGCCATGGCGCGGGCGGCAATGCCAAGCCCGCCGCCGCTTTCCGCACCGGCATTGTTCGTTGCCCTGCGCGGTGCGGCGGGTTCCTCATCAAAGAACGGCATATCGTCAAAACTGTTGCTCATGCGGCCCAATGTAGTGATTCGGGATATAAAGGCCAGAACCGTGTTCTGCTTTTATTCCGGTATCAACCGTCAAAACGCCCATTCCAAGGCATTTTTTCGTTTCATGTTTGCCTGTCGGCGTCGAAAGCGGCGTCAACGGGCACTTGCAACGCCACCGCAAGCTGGTTGGTCTTGGCGGCAAGCGCGATGACGCGCAGCAAATCGGCATGTTGTTCGGTGGTCATGCCATTGGCTTTTGCTGCTGCCGTGTGGGAATGGGCGCAATAGGAGCAGCCATTGGTGACGGAAACGGCGATATAGAGCATTTCCTTCACCACGGGATCGAGCGCCGAAGGTGTCGCCATCACCGCCTTGACCTCACCCCATGTCTTTTCAAGCAGATCGGCATCGAAGGCGAGGTAGAGCCACATATTGTTGATGAAATCCGATTTGCGGGTGGCGCGGATATCATCGAACACCGCCTTGACGCGAGGATCGGTTTCCGGGTTTTCGGTCTTCGTCACGGTGCTCATGGCTTCCTCCGGTTATGGCGTCTCGGGGGCAGATTAGCCCAATGGCGGATATTTGCGACAGGAATGCACGGATGGATTGCGGATTTGCTGCTCCGGGCGGCATTTGCGGCCAAATTACAATTACGTAAGGAACGGTTTTGTGCGTTGCCTTGCCTTGGCCAAGCAGGAATACTGCACCTGTCTCGGAACGTGCCGTTTTTGGGAACATATCGTGCTGCGCGGATCAACCGGAGAAATATATGCGGGTCTGGAAACAGGTGGGTGTCAGTGTTGCCGTGGTGGGAGCGGGGCTCTGTCTCTGGGGCTTCTATTCGCCCGAAGCCCGCAATGTGCTCGCCAGCATGGGGCTTGGCAAAACGCCTGCCGGGGCGATCGAAGTCGCCGCATCCGGCGGCCCGGCAGCCGGTGCGTCCACAGGGCAGAATGCCGGCGGTGCGCGCCGCAATGGCAACGCCACACTGGTGGTGACGGCCCCGGTGAAGAAAGGCACGGTCAATGACCGGCTGAATGCCATCGGCAATGGCGAGGCGATCCAGTCGGTTGTCGTCATGCCGCAGGCTTCCGGCACGCTTTCCGAAATTCGCACGTCGTCCGGCGCTCGTGTCGTGAAGGGCCAGGTGCTGGCGCGGCTCGACGATGAAGAGCAGGTGATCGAGCGCGACAAGGCACAGGTGGCGCTGCGCAGCGCCGTTGAAAAATCCAATTCCTACAAGAACCTGAAATCCGTTTCCCGCCTCGATGTGCTGGATGCGCAGATTGCCGAGGAAGCCGCCAAGCTTGCGCTGAGCACGGCCGAACTCAATCTCAAGCGGCGCGACATCGTTGCGCCGATAGAGGGTGTGGCGGGTATCGTCGCCGCCAATATCGGCGATAACGTCACCACGCAATCAACCATCGTCAGCATCGATGATCGTTCAGAAATTCTCGTCAATTTCTGGGCTCCCGAGCGGTTCGCAACCGCGATCAAGGTCGGCATGCCGGTGGAGGCGACGTCCATTTCCCGGCCGGGTGAGACCTTCAAGGGCGAGATCGAGGCCGTCGACAACCGCGTCGATGAGGCAAGCCGCACGATCCGTATCCGGGCGAAATTCGGCAATGAGAAGGACGAGCTGAGGGCGGGCATGTCCTTCGGCGTGACCATGCGTTTTGCCGGGGAAACCTATGCCTCGGTCGATCCACTGGCCGTGCAGTGGGATGCGGAAGGCTCTTACGTCTGGCGCGTGGCCGACAATAAATCGAACAAAGTGCGGGTGCAGATCGTGCAGCGCAATCCCGATGCCGTTCTCGTCAAGGCGGAGCTGGCGGATGGCGAACCTGTCGTGATAGAGGGCCTTCAGCGTGTGAGGGAAGGCGGCGCGGTCCGCGTTGGCAACCAGCCGAAGCCTGAAGAGGTTGCCAGCCAATGACGACGCAGCCACCCTCCGGGCAGGATTCCAAGCTCGCCTTTACGGCATTGTTCGTGCGCCGGCCGATTCTGGCGGCGGTTCTCAACACGCTGCTGGTCGTTGCCGGCCTTGCAGCGCTGGTGGGCGTTGAAGTGCGTGAACTGCCTGACGTCGACCGGCCGACGATCAGCGTCAGGACCACCTATGAGGGGGCGGCGCCCGAAACCATCGATCAGGAAGTGACGCAGACCATCGAAGGTGCGGTGGCGCGGGTCAGCGGCGTCAAGTCCATCTCGTCCAACTCGCAATTCGGCACCAGCCGCGTGACGCTGGAATTCGGCGACAATGTCGATCTGGCGGTTGCCGCCAACGATGTGCGCGACGCCATCGGCCGCGTCACCAATCAGCTGCCTGACGATGCCGACGAACCGCAGATCATCAAGGCAGATTCCGACAGCCAGCCGATCATGCGCCTTGCCGTCACCTCCTCCACGCTCAGCATGGAAGACCTGACCAAGCTGGTGGATGACGAGATCATCGACCGTCTGGCTGCCGTCGACGGCGTGGCCGATGTGGAGCTTTACGGCGATCAGGAAAAGGTTTTCCGGGTCGATCTCAATCAGGCGGCGCTCGCCAGCCGCGGTTTGACGGTGACCGATGTTTCGAACGCGCTTGCCAGCGCAGCCCTCGACGTGCCGGCGGGGTCGCTGAAAAGCACGACGCAGGACATCGTCGTGCGCGCCACCGCCAGCCTGACGAAGCCCGAGGATTTCTCCAATCTCCTGATCAAGAACAATATCCGCCTCAGGGACGTCGCGACCGTCATGCTGGGCGCGGATGATGAATCCACCTCGCTGCGCTCCAACGGCGTGCAGGGTGTCGGTCTCGGCGTCATCCGTCAGGCGCAGTCGAACACGCTCAGTATCTCGACCGGCGTGAAGGCGGCCGTCGACACCATGTCGGCCAATCTGCCCGAAGGTACGCGTATCGTCGTGACCAGTGACGATGCCGTCTTCATCGAAGGCGCGCTGCATGAGGTCGAGCTGGCGCTCGGTCTCTCGGCGATCATCGTCGTCGTCGTGCTTTATCTCTTCCTGCGCGACTGGCGCGCCACCCTCATTCCGGCAATCACCATGCCGGTGGCGCTGATCGGCACTATCGTCGCCATCTATATGGTCGGCTTCTCGGTCAATATTCTGACGCTGCTTGCCATCGTTCTGGCGACTGGTCTGGTGGTCGATGACGCCATTGTGGTGCTGGAAAATATCGTGCGCCGCCGGGCGGAAGGCATGGGGCCGCGCGCCGCCGCCGTTCTCGGCACGCAGGAAGTCTTCTTCGCGGTCATTGCGACGACGGCGACGCTTGCCGCCGTGTTCATTCCGCTCTCCTTCCTGCCGGGCCAGCTTGGCGGCCTGTTCCGTGAATTCGGTTTCGTGCTCGCCTTCGCGGTGGGCTTGTCCTCCATCGTGGCGCTGACGCTCTGCCCGATGCTCGCCTCGCGCATGCTGAAGGAGGGGCTGAAGGAGCCGACGGGGCCGCTTGCCTGGTTCGGCAATGTCTTTGCCTCCACCTACAAAACGACGCTTTCCGCCTGCCTCAACAATCCGCTGATCGTCATCGTCGTGGCGCTGATCTTTTCCGGCCTGTCGTGGATTGCCTTCGGCATGATCCAGAACGAACTGACGCCGCGCGAGGACCGCGCCTCGATCATGATGCGGGTCACCGCGCCGCAGGGCGTCAGCCTAGACTATACCCGCGACCAGTTGCAGCGGATCGAGGAAAACCTGCAGCCGCTGCGCGACAGCGGTGAAATCCGCAATATCTATTCCATCACCGGCATGAACGGCTCGTCCAATACCGGTTTCATGGTGCTGACGCTCGCGCCCTGGGCCGACCGTGAGCGCACGCAGAACCAGATTGCCGCCGATGTCACCTCCGCCGCCAACAGGGTGCCGGCGCTGCGCGGCAATGCGATGCAGCCGAACAGCCTCAGAATTCGCGGTGCCGGCAACGGCCTGCAGATGGCGATGGTCGGCAGCAATTATGCGGCGCTGACCGAGGCGACGCAGAAATTGCTGCTTTCCATGGAGGAAAGCGGCCTGTTCGACACGCCGCGTTTCGACAATGAACCCAATCAGGCGCAGATTTCCGTCTCCATCGACCGCGAGCGTGCATCGGATCTCGGCATCGACATCACCGGCCTGTCGCGCGCCATGCAGTCGCTGCTGGAAGGGCGCTCGATTGTCGACGTCTTCGTGGATGGCGATGCGATCCCGGTGCGGCTTTTGTCTTCCACCCGGCCGATCAACGATCCGACCGATCTGGAAAACGTCTTCCTGAAAACCGGCGACGGCAAGATCGTGCCGATGTCGGTCATCGCCACGCTGAAGGAAAATGCGGTTGCGCCGCAGCTCAACCGCGAGCAGCAGCTTCCCTCCGTCGGCTTTACCGCCAACCTCAAGGATGGCGTTTCGCTGGGCGAGGCGCTGCAAAAGGTGAATGAGCTCTCGCAATCCGTCATGCCGCCCGGCGCACGCCTGCTGCCGCTCGGCGAGGCTGCGACGCTGGAGGAAAATTCGAGCGGCATGTTGCTGACCTTCGGTTTCGCCATCGCCATCATCTTCCTCGTGCTGGCTGCGCAGTTCGAAAGCGTCTTGAGTTCGGTCATCATCATGACGACGGTGCCGCTCGGCCTTGCATGCGCGGTCATCGCGCTGTTGGTCACCGGCTCGAGCCTCAACGTCTATAGCCAGATCGGGCTTGTGCTGCTCGTCGGGGTGATGGCGAAAAACGGTATTCTCATCGTCGAATTCGCCAATCATCTGCGCGATCAGGGAGCCAGCGTGCGCGAGGCCATCGAAAAGGCCACCAGCATCCGCCTGCGCCCTGTCATGATGACGATGATTGCGACCATTCTCGGCGGCGTGCCGCTGGTGCTGGCGCAGGGGGCCGGCGCGGAAGCGCGCATCGCGCTCGGCTGGGTCATCGTCGGCGGCCTCGGTTTTGCGACGCTGGTGACGCTTTACATCACGCCGGTCTCCTACCTGCTGATTGCCCGCTTCGCCAAACCGCAGGCGGATGAGGAAATCCGCCTTCACCGCGAGCTTGAACTTGCCGCCCGCCGCAAGGCGCTGGAAGAGGACAAGCCGTTGCTGGCGGCGGAGTGAAAAACGGTTGCCGCCAAACAGTGTTTGGCGCAATCGCGATGCTGGACAAAGCGTTAACCTTATCCCATACCACCTGACGGAATTTCGTAACGGATCGAATCCGTTACGGGCAGATGTTGAGGTGGAGACGGACGATGGCGCTGAAAGATGTGGTGGCGGGAAAGCGGAACGAAGAGGGTATCGCGTCTGCGCTCGCGGTGTTGAAGCAGCAGCTCGGCGACAGGCTCCAGACCGGACAGGCGTTTCGCGAGCAGCACGGCCACACCACCACCTATCTGACCCTGCAGGCGCCTGACGGCGTCGTTTTTGCCGAGAGCGCCGATGATGTGAAGGCCGTGGTAAAGGTCTGCGCGCAATATAAGGTGCCGGTCATTCCTTTCGGAACGGGCTCTTCGCTGGAAGGGCAGGTGAATGCGCCGAACGGCGGAATCTGCATCGATTTCAGCCGGATGAATCGCATCATTGAGGTGAATGCCGAAGATCTGGACGTGACGGTGGAGCCGGGTGTGACGCGCGAGGACCTCAATGTCTATCTGCGCGATACCGGCCTGTTTTTCCCCATCGATCCCGGCGCCAATGCCTCCATCGGCGGCATGGCCTCGACGCGGGCCTCCGGCACCAATGCCGTGCGTTACGGCACAATGAAGGACAATGTGCTGGCCGTTACCGCCGTCGTTGCCAATGGCGAGGAAATCCGCACCGCGCGGCGCGCCCGCAAGTCGTCTGCGGGTTACGATCTGACGCGGCTTTTCGTCGGTGCAGAGGGGACGCTGGGTGTCATTACCTCCGTTACGCTGCGGCTTCAGGGTATTCCGGAAAAGATCGCCGGCGGGGTCTGCACTTTCGACAGCATCAAGGCTGCCTGCGATGCCGTCATCATGACGATCCAGATGGGGGTTCCGGTCGCCCGCATCGAATTGCTGGACGAAGTGCAGGTGCGGGCCTGCAATGCCTATTCCGGTCTGAACTACGCCGAGAAGCCGACACTCTTCGTGGAATTCCACGGCACCGAGGAAACGGCGGCGCTGCAATCGCAGCAGTTCGCCGAGATCGCCGCCGAATGCGGCGGCGTCGATTTCCGTTGGACCAGCGACGCGGCCGAGCGCAACAAGCTCTGGAAAGCGCGACACGATGCCTATTGGGCGTCCCGCGCGCTCGCGCCCCATCTCGACGGACTTTCCACCGATGTCTGCGTGCCGATTTCGCGGCTCGCGGATTGCGTGGTGGAAACGCAGCAGGATATCGAGGAAAACGGTTTTCTCGCGCCCATCGTCGGCCATGCGGGCGATGGGAACTTCCACGTCCTCATCCTCTTCGACGGCAAGGACGCGGAAAGCGTTGCGAAAACCGAAGCCTTCGTCGCCCGCCTCAACCGCCGCGCCATCGCCATGGACGGCACCTGCACCGGTGAACACGGCATCGGCCAGGGCAAGATGAGTTTTCTCGCCGAAGAGGCCGGCAATGCACTGGATCTCATGCGCGCCATCAAAACGTCGCTCGATCCCGATAACATCTTCAATCCGGGCAAGTTGTTCCGGCTTGTCTGATCATTCTCATATTTGATTGGTACAAAAGGCTGCTTGCCGTTAAGGCAGAAAAGAATAGGTTTGCAGCGTTCGCGAAGGGAGATGCAGGTCAGTGCTCGGACGTATTCTGGTTTTTCTGGGCGGACTGCTGGCCGTGGTGCTGTTTTCGGCGCTGCTTATTCCCTATTTCGTCGACTGGACGGATTTCCGCCGCGATTTCGAGGATCAGGCAAGCCGTATTCTCGGCAAAAAGGTGGTGGTGCATGGCCGCGTCGAAGCCCGTATCCTGCCTTTCCCTTCGGTAACATTGCATGATGTGCGCGCCGGAACGGATGCGGATGGATCGCCGCTCATTCAGGTCGCCCGTTTTTCCATGGATGCCGAGCTTGCACCTTTCCTCTCCGGCGAGGCGCGCATCTTCGACATGCGCATCGAGGAGCCCAAGGCCAAGATAAGGCTGCTGAAGGACGGCACGCTGGACTGGATGCGCGGCAGCCGCGCGGAAATTCCCGCCCGCACCGTGGTTCTGGAAAGCGTGCAGATCGAAGGCGGGCAGATCGAATTCATCGATGAGCAATCCGGCCGCAACCGCG
The DNA here is from genome assembly GCF_006970545.1 of Agrobacterium sp. T29. NCBI lineage: Bacteria > Pseudomonadati > Pseudomonadota > Alphaproteobacteria > Hyphomicrobiales > Rhizobiaceae > Agrobacterium > Agrobacterium sp. T29. The sequence continues at coordinate 1,755,115 of NZ_CP040640.1, read as the reverse complement.
TGGTAACCGGTCTTAACGCCGATATGTCCGCCAATTCGCTGGCCGGGCCGTGGAAGGCGGAGGGACGCGCCGCCGTCGACGGGCATCCGGGCTCCTTCTCGCTCTCCAGCAGCGAGCCGGATTATGCCGCCGGCCGCATGGGGCTCAGGGTGCGGCTGGTGCCGGATGAACATCCGGTCGAGGTCGATCTCGATGGCGCAATTGCCGCAACGGCGGGAAAGCCAGCCTATAGCGGTTCTTTCTCCTTCAGTTTCCGCGAAGACGAAAAGCAGAAGCAGCAGGCCGGACAATCGCTGTTTTCCTCGCCGCGCACCCGCGGCAGCTTTGAACTCACCAATGAAAGCGTGCGTATCCCGAGCTACCGCATGGAACTCGGCGGCAGTGAAAATCCCTATGTCGTGACCGGGGAAGCGACGCTCGATACCGGCGCCAAGCCGGAATTCCTGCTGACGGCCGATGGCCAGCAGATCGATGTCGCCCGCTTTGCGCCGCCCGTTGTGCAGGCGGGCAAGACCTCGCGCCAGCCCACCGCCTCGGTTCGCCAGCGTATCGAGGCCTTTGCGGCCATGGTGGCCCGCATTCCGGTGCCGCCGGTGCCGGGCAAGGCCAGCATCAGCCTTCCGGCGCTCGTTTCCGATGACACGACCATTCGCGACATCAGGCTGGATGTGCGCCCTGAAGGCAGCGGCTGGCAGGTGGTGAATGCCGTGGCGACCCTGCCGGGCCGGACGCAACTTGAGGCCAAGGGATCGTTGACGCTTCTCGGCGGCCCCGCTTTCAACGGCAATCTGCTTCTCGCCTCCAACCAGCCTTCGGGTCTGGCGAACTGGCTTTCCGGTTCCGTCGATCCGGCGATCCGCCAGCTCAATGCCGCCGGTTTTTCTGCCGATGTCTCGCTGACGACGCTCAACCAGCGTTTCGACAATCTGGAGCTTGCAGTCGGCGATGCGTCGCTGAAGGGTGAGCTGGAGCGACGTTCCGACGGCAAGACCTCCAATCTTTCCATCGATCTTGCCGGTAACGAAATCGATCTCGATGCGCTGAAGGCGCTCGGCAGCCTGGCGCTTGGCGATCAGGTCGGCAGTTCCGTCCTCGACCACCGCATTACCGCGAAATTCAAAGCTGACCGGTTCAACATGGCCGGTGTCACCGCCAATCATGTCGAGACCGCCTTCACCATGGCGGGCGGCGTTCTCTCGCTGGAGAACATGACGGCCGGAGACATCGCCGGTGCGGAGGTCAGGGCAAGGGGTGAGCTGCAGGGTTCGCTGCTGAAATATGCGGGCAAGGGCACGGTGAACCTGCATGCGGCGGATATGCAGCCGTTCTTCACCATGCTGCAGCAGAAATTGCCGAACCATCCATTCCTCAGCCGTCTGGCGGCGAGTGCGCCGTGGTACGCCAATTCCGATCTCTCAATGGATGTTTCGGTCAATAGCGAAAATGGCGGTGCCAATGTCGCCGTTTCCGGCACTGTCAATGGCAGCCGACTGTCGGCCGTGGCCAAGATGCCGGATTTCCTGTCGATCACCGATGATACCGCCATGTCGCTGGAAGCGGTTCTGAAAAACCAGTCGACGGCCATCCTGTTCGGGCAGGCGGGGCTCGATCCGCTGCCCTTCGATGCGGATGGCGAGGGGCTTTTGTCCATCAAGCTCAACGGCACGCTCGGTTCGCCCGCCCAGACGGAACTGCGCTTCTCGACGGAGCGCACGCATTTTTCGATGAACGGTTCCTTTGCCGTTTCATCCGCCAATTTTGGTGAGGGCAGCGCCGACGTGGCGCTCGAAAGCGCCGACATCGAGCCCTATCTCATCATGAACGCCGTCGGTCTGCCGCAGCTTGGCGGCGGCATGGCGTTGAAGGCCAATGCGAAAGTGGCGGTGGATGGCCAGAAGATCGCGCTTTCCTCGATAGGCGGGCAGGCGGGCGGAAATCCGTTCTCGGGCAATCTGACCTTCCAGCGTGCCGCGCCATATCCTGTAAACGGCGATCTCTCTGTCAGAACGGCCGATCTCGCCTGGCTGGGTGATGCGATCTATGGGCCGGTGATCGATCCGGAAACCGGGGCGCTCAACGCCAAGCCGCTGGCCATGGCCGCGTTCCCGCAGCTCAAGGCTTCGCTTGCCTTGAAAGCGGAGAGCTTCGAGGCTGGCCCCTTCGGCACGGTCACGGGTGTTTCGGCCAAGGTCACGCATGATGCTGGCAGCCTCTCGCTCGACGATGTTGCCGGCACCTTCATGGGCGGCAAGCTGACGGGACGGCTCGCCATGTCCACGGGCGAGGGGGCGGGCATTTTCCGCACCAAGATCGCGGTGACCGACGCCAATCCCGAGCCGATCCTGTGGGCGAATGCCAACGGGCCGGTCGCGGCAGGCCGGGTCGCCATCGACCTGACGGCCGAATCGACCGGCAAAAGCGTCGGTGAAATGCTGAAATCGGCAGGCGGCTCGGGTGAAATCCGGGTCGGTGGGCTGGTGCTGAAGGGGCTCAATCCGGGCACCCTGCCGCCGATCCTGCAGGCGGCGGACGGTTTGCAGCAACCGATCGACGCGCCCAAGGTGCGGCCGCTGGTGGACCAGAGCCTGTGGCAGGGTGAAATCGGCCTCGGCGATGTGGCCTTGCCGTTCTCGCTGAATGGCGGCGCGCTTCATTTCAAGAATCTGCGTGCGGGGATCGATCCGGTAACGCTGACGGCCGATGCAACGGTCGATCTTGCTGCTTCGACGGTGAATGGCGACCTCGATCTCCTGTTCAATCCCGGCACCGAAACGGTTGCGGGGGCCGAGCCTTCGGTGCGCCTGAATTATAACGGCCCGCTTGCCGCGCCGGCTTTGACGACCGACGTTTCGGCGCTCAGCAATTACCTGTCGCTCCGGGCTTTTGAAAAGGAGCGCCGCCGGGTGGAGGCCATGCAGGCCAGCGTTCTCGAAAAGCAGCGCCTGCGCCGCGAAGTGGCGCTTTATCGCTCGCAGGCGGCCGAGCGGCAGGCCGAGAAGGAACGGGCAGAGGCGGAAGCCAAGGCCAAGGCCGAAGAAGAGGCGCGTTTGAAGGCTGCGGCCGAAGAACGTCTGCGTCAGGAAAAGGAACAGCAGGAGCGGTTGCAACAGCAACAACAGGAACAGGGGCAACAACCGACGCCCGAGCGGCAATCCGCGCCGGTTCTGGTGGTGCCTCCGACGGAAAACGCGATCCGGCAACTGGCGCCTGAAAACGCTCCCGCCACGCCGTAAGCTTGCGTGGCAAGCGAGGCTGACTTCCTTTTAAGCTGGTTGACGAACGGCGCGGGGCTTCCCTCCGCATGCCGCGTCATGCTCCGGCCTGTTTTTTGACGTGTTTAGATTTTTGGTGCAGTTCCGAAGACGTCTAACGAAAGTGCGTTCTTCACCGGCGACTTCAAGGGGACCGGACAGCAATGGTTTGACCCAGCGATGAGGCCAAATCCGGCAAAGGTTTGCGACCTTCCGCGGCGAGCATTTTGCGCCGCCCATCAATCGCTTTGACGGAAAAATCCCGGTGAAACTGTCAAATCCAGGTTTCGCGTTCGCCGAATGGCGTGTCGGCGTCGAAATTTTTGGTGCCGATCCTGGCGCTTTCACCGGAAAGGCTCGGCTTTTCCGCATTTTCGCTCGACGGTGCCGATTTTTCGCCGCTGTTTTCGAGAGCCTCAAGCTGGGCTTTGAGGGACGCTATTGCGCTCTTCAGCTCTTCCTGTGCTTTCGCTTCCGTGGTCTCAGCAAGCTCCGACTGCTTTTCGGCAATCTGTGCTTTCAGTTCGGAAACGCTTGAAGACGATGTGGATGAAGAAGACAGCAGGGAAACAGCGGTGCTCGTTCCCGAAACGGCAGAAACCATGGTCGCCTCGTGGCGGATGTGTGGAATGGAAGGATCTGAAACAAAATCTGAAAGCAAGGCTACGCAATACGGGGATGCCTTGGAGGGCAGATTATGCCGCTAATGTTTAATGAATACTTTCACGGCGTTACGAGTTTTCGGCGGAATTTTTCGTAGTGGCTGGATGGGTAAAATCCGGCGGGCGAGATGCCCGCTCGTGGCCGGAGCGTCGTTGACAGGAAAGCTTGCGGAAAGTCAGCGGGTTTTCAGCCAGTTCAGCACATAAACCCGCAGCGACGAGGACAGATTGCTGTCGGCGGCGCGGTTGTCGTCTATTTCGGCAAGCAGGGCCGCGAAACTGATCTTGCGTCTTTCCGCAATGGTTTTCAGCTCGTCCCAGAAGGCATCCTCGAGTGAAATGCTGGTGCGGTGGCCGTGCAACGTCGCGGAGTGCTTGCGGATCATCGGATCGGTCTCCGGTGAAACCGGTTGGAGGTCTGAATCATGTCTCCCCGGCAAGTCCCTGTTTTGCGATTCTTTTCCGATAGTCCCGAAATCCGCGACGTCCGGCCGGCCTGTCAGTCTTTGCCGGTCCCGTCATCGTTTTTTTCGAGCCGCCCCTGATCGAGCGCCTTTTCGGCCTTTTCGTTCAGGGCCGAGGTAAGATTTTTTTCGGTCTTGGTGCGGCCGAAGGACAGGCGGTTCTGTTCCGCCTGCTTTTCTTTTTCGCTACGGGCTTTCTGTTTGCGAAACTGACGCAGATTGACGATATCGGCCGCCATGGGGATATGTCTCCTCGGGTTTCGTAAGCTCGGCGTAAAAGCCGTTATTGCTTCTTGCGGAAGGCATCCAGCGAAACGACCGAGCCTTCCTTCTTTTCCTCGCCGGATTTGGGCGTCTCGGAAGCGGCAGCGGGTTTTGCCTCATGGGAAACGGGATAAGCGGTGATCTCCGCGTCTTCGATTTCTTCCTCTTCGGCCAGAGGCACGTCGAATTCGAGCTCGAAATTGACGGAAGGATCGTAGAAACCGCGAATGGCGTTATAGGGAATAACCAGCTTTTCCGGCGTATCCGAGAAGGACAGGCCGATTTCAAAGCCGGTTTCGGTTACTTTCAGGTCCCAGAACTGGTGCTGGATGACGATGGTCATCTGTTCGGCATATTTCGCCTTGAGGTGCTGGGAAATCCGCACGCCCGGCGCGCCGGTCAGGAAGGTGATGAAGAAGTGATGGTCGCCGGGCAGACGGCCGGTTGCGGCCACTTCACCCAAAACCTTACGAATAACGCCGCGAAGGGCATCCTGTGCGAGAATGTCGTAACGGATATGATCCTGCCCCATGCGGTCCTGTCTTTCCCTTATTCGAACGTCTTTTCATGCACGGCGCGGCTTGCGCGCCAAGGACGCTGTAACACTTTGAATCTTCGCGTAATCCTTGAGCCGGGATCATTTCCGATCCTGACGCTCACGCGTTGGCCAAGTATACGCAATGTCCTGAACGGCAGCAACGGAAAAGCCGATGCCGATTGCGAGTCAGCTATCATATAACCAATTCAGGCAAAATGGAGAAGGTGGAGGTTTCTGTTGCCAGGTACCTCCGAACCCCGCCTCACGGGGCTAACCGTGAGGACTTTAGAGCGGAATTCCCGCACCGCCATTAGGCAGCGAGAGCATATTCCTTAGCGTTGTTGTCGTTTGCAACTACACTTGTGACCCGATAACGGCGGTATCATGCCGAGCAAAAGTTCGATCTTTACGCCCTTGTCGATCCTATTTCGCCCCCATCAAAAACCGGCCTTCGTTTCATGAAAGTCCGCCGGTTTTTGGTGGAGGCGCCGGGTACCGCCCCCGGGTCCAATAGGTTTATTACACCGACCGTTTATCGCCATAGCCGGGTTGCCCCGGCAAGGCTCATATAGGCGTTTCGCCCGCCTGAGAAAAGGGGGGTGATGACAATTCCATGAAAAGGTTTCGTGATTGCGGCCCGCACTTTAGACAATTCTTGACGACGAGGGATTGCTGTCCCATTGTCCATGCAACCGGTCACCAGAAGCAACACCGGGCCGGGGACACACGAAGGAGTGGACATGACTGACTATCTCGCAGATGTGAAGAAATATGACGCAGCAGCCGACGAAGCCGTGGTCGGCAAGATCGTCAAGCATCTCGGCATTGCCCTGCGCAACCGGGATTCCTCGCTGGTGTCCGCTTCCGATCCGGAAGAGCTTGCACGTGTGAAGGCGAGCTGGTGCGGCAAGAAGCTCGGCGTGACCGACGGTACGGCCGATCAGGCGATCGATGCTGTCGCCAAGGCCATGGCTGCGGACCGCTCCAAATCGCGCGTGACCTTTTATTATCTGGTCGCCAAGGAACTCGGGAAACTGCAATCTCTCTGATTTTTCCTGAAAGGCGGGGATAAGCGTTTCCCCGGTGATTGGTTCTGCCGCCCTGTGCTATTATATTCCCCTGATATCAGGGAATCGGCGGCAGAACGCATGAAACAATATCTCGATCTTCTCCGGCATGTGATGGAAACCGGCTCCGACCGCGGAGACCGCACCGGCACAGGTACGCGCTCGGTGTTCGGTTACCAGATGCGTTTCGATCTCTCCGAAGGTTTTCCGGTTCTCACCACCAAGAAGCTGCATCTGCGCTCCATCATTCACGAACTGCTGTGGTTCCTGAAGGGTGATACCAATATCGCCTATCTCAAGGAAAACGGCGTTTCCATCTGGGATGAGTGGGCCGACGAGAACGGCGATCTCGGTCCGGTCTATGGCGCGCAGTGGCGCTCGTGGCCCGCACCGGACGGTCGCCATGTCGACCAGATCGCGCTTTTGATCGAGGGCCTGAAAACCAATCCGAACTCCCGCCGTCACATCGTTTCGGCCTGGAACCCGGCGCTGGTGGACGAGATGGCGCTGCCGCCCTGCCATTGCCTGTTCCAGTTCTATGTTTCGGACGGCAAGCTGTCCTGCCAGCTCTATCAGCGCTCGGCCGACATTTTCCTCGGCGTGCCGTTCAACATCGCGTCCTATGCGCTGCTGACGCTGATGGTGGCGCAGGTCACCGGCCTGAAGCCGGGCGATTTCGTCCATACGCTTGGCGATGCGCATATCTATGCCAACCATTTCGAGCAGGCGAAGCTGCAGATGACGCGCACGCCCAAGGCCCTGCCGACGATGCGCCTCAACCCGGATGTGAAGGATCTTTTCAGCTTTAAGTTCGAAGACTTTACGCTGGAAAACTACGAGGCCGATTCAAGCATCAAGGCGCCGATCGCGGTATGAGCGAGCCGCGTGTCACCATCATCGTTGCGGTGTCCGAAAACGGCGTCATCGGCCGCGACCTCGACATGCCGTGGAAGCTTTCCACCGACCTCAAGCGCTTCAAGGCGATGACGATGGGCAAGCCGCTCATCATGGGCCGCAAGACATTTTTGTCCGTCGGCGAGCGTCCATTGCCGGGCCGCCCGCATATCATCGTCAGCCGCAATGCCGATTACCGGCCGCAAGGCGTGGATGTCGTCTCCTCGCTGGAGGAGGCTTTGAAGCTCGCCAGAAGCAAGGCTGCGGAACTGGGTGTGGATGAGGTCTTCGTGGCCGGTGGCGGTGAGATTTACCGTCAGGCCATGCCCTTCGCCGATCAACTTTCCGTCACCCATGTCGCGGTAAAGCTCGATGGCGACACTTTTTTTCCGGAAATCGATCCTGCCGTTTTTGAGAAAACCGAGGAAATCCCCGCTCCCGCAGGGGAAAAGGACAATTATCCGGTTCTGTTTACCACTTATGTGCGAAGAGCCGCGTCAAAGTGAACTATTTACCCTGATTGGGTATTTAGTTACCACCTCTGCGTTGAAACGGACGCTTCTCCTTCCTATAACGGGTCGATATTCCCGCCGCACGCGAGCAATCGCTTTCGAACGGAACCGGGAGAGGCTTTTATAAAGAGGTATTGATGCCCTGGAGCAATCAGAATGGCGGCGGCGGCCCTTGGGGCGGCGGCGGTGGAGGAAACAACCAGGGCGGCGGTGGCGGCCCATGGGGGCAGGGGCCTAACCGGCCTCGCGGTGGTGGCGGCGGCAATGGCGGCCCCCCCGATCTCGAAGAGATCATCCGGCGCAGCCAGGACCGTTTCAAGAATGTGCTGCCCGGCGGCTTCAACGGCGGCGCGGTTGCCATCGTGGTTCTCGTCGTGCTGGTTTTCCTCGGCATCCAGTCCATCTATACCGTCCAGCCGGACGAGCGCGGCGTGGAGCTGCGCTTCGGCCGCCCCAAGGACGAAATCTCGATGCCCGGTCTGCATTTCCATCTGTGGCCGATCGAGACGGTTGAAATCGTCAAGGTTACCGAGCAGCAGCAGAATATCGGTTCGCGCGCCTCGTCGTCATCGTCGAGCGGCGTGATGCTGACGGGCGACCAGAACATCGTCAACGTTCAGTTCTCGGTGCTCTATACGGTTTCCGATCCGAAATCCTATCTCTTCAACGTCGACAGCCCGGCCGAAACCCTGCAGCAGGTTTCCGAAAGCGCCATGCGCGAAGTCGTCGGCCGTCGTCCGGCACAGGATATTTTCCGCGATAACCGTCAGGCGATTGCGGCGGATGTGCGCACCATCATCCAGTCCACCATGGACGGTTATGGCGCCGGCATTTCCATCAATGCCGTGGCCATCGAAGATGCGGCGCCGCCGCGCGAAGTGGCCGATGCCTTCGACGAAGTGCAGCGTGCCGAACAGGACGAAGACCGCTTCGTTCAGGAAGCCAACCAGTACGCCAACCAGAAGCTCGGCGCCGCTCGCGGTCAGGCCGCGCAGATCCTCGAAGAAGCGAACGCGTACAAGTCGCGCGTCGTCAACGAGGCGCAGGGTGAGGCGCAGCGCTTCGTCTCCATCTATGACCAGTATCGCACCGCGCCGGACGTGACCCGCCAGCGCATGTTCCTGGAAACGATGGAGCAGGTCCTGAAGGGTTCCAACAAGATCATCATCGACGAAAAACAGGGCGTGGTGCCTTATCTGCCTCTGAACGAGATCATGCGCAACAATCCGGGCGCAGCACAGCAGGGAGGCAACTGATATGGGTAACCGTCTTTCTGCCATTCTCGTCGGCCTCGCCGTCGTGCTTTTCCTCGGTTACTCGTCGATCTTCGTCGTCAACGAGCGCCAGCAGGCCATCGTTGTCCGCTTCGGTGAAATCCAGGATGTGAAAACCGCGCCGGGCCTCTATTTCAAGCTGCCCTTCGCCTTCATGGATGCCGACCGGGTACAATATATCGAGAACCGGGCGCTGCGCTTCGATCACGACAATATCCGCGTTCAGGTTTCCGGCGGCAAGTTCTACGAGGTCGATGCCTTCGTGGTCTATCGCATCACGGATGCGCGCCGCTTCCGGCAGACGGTCTCGGGTGACCAGATGTCGGCGGAATCGCGCCTGCGTACCCGTCTCGACGCATCGCTGCGCCGGGTCTACGGTCTGCGCGGCTTCGAATCGGCGCTCTCGGACGCTCGTGCATCGATGATGCAGGAAGTGCGCGACGATCTGCGTCCCGATGCGGAATCGCTCGGCATCAGCATCGTCGATGTCCGCATCCGCCGTACCGATCTGACGCAGGAAGTCTCGCAGCAGACCTTCGAGCGCATGAAGTCGGAACGTCTGGCCGAGGCCGAACTGATCCGCGCCCGCGGTAACGAAGAGGCGCAGCGCCGCCGCGCCATCGCCGACCGTCAGGTCGTCGAACTGGAATCCGACGCCCGCCGTCAGTCCGAAGTGTTGCGCGGTGAAGGCGATGCGGAGCGCAACAAGGTGTTCGGTGAGGCTTTCCAGCGCGATCCGAACTTCTTCGAGTTCTATCGCTCCATGTCCGCCTATGCCAATGCGCTGAACGGCAACGGCACGACGCTGGTTCTGTCCCCGGACTCGACCTTCTTCCGTTATTTCAACAATATCGACGGTGCGGCCCCTGCCGCTCCGGCTGCCCCTGCGCCAGCGCCGGCGAACTGATAGCGGATAAAATGATTTTGGAGGGGCCGGTTTTACCGGCCCTTTCTTTTTGGTCCGTTTTCGTGCCAATGCTGTGGCTAAGGGCAAGGCGTCCCCCGCCTGTTCACGAAAAGGTATTTTTACACTTCATCATTCCGCCTTATGCTTTGCCGATATATGCAGGGCAAGACTATTTGAAACGCGAGGACGCTTATGGCCGTGACCCTTCTTTCGCCTTTTCGCAGCAGTATCGCCGCAGTCGCGGGCATCGCGCTTGTGGCAGGTAGCCTGACGGCACCGGTTGCTGCGAGAGCGCAGAGCCATGGGCCGGAATCGGTGGCCGATCTCGCCGAGCCGCTTCTCGATGCGGTGGTAAATATTTCCACGTCGCAGAACGTCAAGACTGAGGGCAAGGGCCCGGTTCCGCCGCGTCTGCCGGAGGGCTCGCCCTTTCAGGAATTCTTCAAGGATTATTTCGACAGCCAGAAGCCCGAGGGCGGCGAAAAGGTGAGTTCGCTGGGCTCGGGTTTCGTCATCGATCCGGCCGGTTATGTCGTCACCAACAATCACGTCATCGAGGGTGCTGACGCCATCGAGGTGATTTTCCCGAACGGATCGAAGCTCAAGGCAACGCTGGTCGGCACCGATACCAAGACCGACCTTTCGGTGTTGAAGGTGGAGCCGAAAACGCCGCTGAAGGCCGTCAAGTTCGGCGATTCGCGCAGCATGCGCATCGGCGACTGGGTGATGGCCATCGGCAACCCCTTCGGGCTTGGCGGCTCGCTGACAGTGGGTGTCATTTCCGCGCGCGGGCGTAACATCAATGCCGGTCCCTATGACAATTTCATTCAGACGGATGCGGCCATCAACAAGGGCAATTCCGGCGGTCCGCTCTTCAACATGAAGGGTGAGGTTATCGGCATCAATACCGCGATCATTTCCCCGAGCGGCGGTTCGATCGGCATCGGTTTCGCCGTGCCGACGGAGCTTGCCCAGAATATCGTCCAGCAGCTCATCGAGTTCGGGGAGACGCGCCGCGGCTGGCTCGGCGTTCGTGTCCAGCCCGTCACCGACGATGTGGCGGCAAGCCTCGGCATGGACAGCGCCAAGGGTGCGCTGATCTCCGGCGTCGCCAAGGGCGGACCGGTGGAGAACGGCCCGATTCAGGCCGGCGATGTCGTGCTGAAATTCGACGGCAAGGATATTCATGAGATGCGCGACCTCTTGCGGATCGTGGCGGAAAGCCCGGTCGGCAAGGAGGTCGATGTGGTGATCCTGCGTGACGGCAGGCAAGAGACCGTCAAGGTCAAGCTCGGGCAATTGCAGGATACGACCGACGAAAAGGCCTCGGCCGAAGATCAGCAGAGCGAAGACGGCGATGGCGGTGTGGTTGCACCGGAAGATGATGGCGGCGCCGACGATCAGGCGCAGGACCAGACGCCGGAAGTGCGCGAGGCGCCGCAGAGCGTGCTCGGCATGAATCTCGTGGTGCTGAGCAACGAATTGCGCACCGAAAAGGGCATTGCCGAAAGCGTCGAAGGCGTGCTGGTCGCGAGCGTCGATCCGGGTTCGCCCGCCGAGCAGAAGGGCATGAAGGCCGGCGATATCATCGTCGAGGTCGGGCAGGACTTCATGGAAGTGCCGGGCGACGTGCTGGTGCGCGTCAACGGCCTGAAATCCGAAGGCCGCAAGAATGCGCATATGATGGTGGCCGATGCGCAGGGTAATTTGCGCGTCGTGGCGCTGCCGCTGGAATAAGGCGCTTTCCGCCTGGTCAGGCAGGAATCGGGTGGTTATGATCCCGGCTGCTCTCTAATTCTTGGTCTCCATCGAACGGAGGCCAAGGATATGAAATTACTCGAAAACAAGGTTGCCATCATCACCGGCGCGTCATCCGGCATCGGCCGGGCGACGGCGATGCTGTTTGCCGCCGAAGGTGCGGCCGTTGTCATCAATGCGCGCGGCGAAAAGGCCCTGCATGAGGTTGCCGCAGACATTCGTGAGGCCGGCGGTCGTGTCCACACGGTTGCCGGCGATGCCGGTGTTGCCGAAACCCATTCCCGGTTGGCGGATGCGGCCATAAGCGTCTTCGGTGGCCTCGATATCGCCGTCAACAATGCCGGTGCGGTGGGAGCCATGAAACCGCTGGCGGAGATTTTGCCTGCGGAATGGGATCATGCGCTCAACGTCAATCTCACCTCCGCCTTTCTGGGCGCGCGTTACCAGATTCCGCCGATGTTGATGCGGGGTGGCGGCTCCATCGTCTTCACCTCGAGCTTCGTCGGCACCAGCGCCGGCATACCGGGCATGGCGGCTTATGGCGCCGCCAAGGCGGGGTTGATGGGGCTGGTGAAAGGCATTACCGCCGATTATGCGGTGAAAGGCATTCGCGCCAATGCGCTGCTGCCCGGCGGGGTCGATACACCTGCTGCGGGAGACGACGCCCAGAAGGAATGGGCCGCCGGCCTGCATGCAATGAAACGTATCGCGGAGCCGCCGGAAATTGCGCGGGCAGCGCTTTTCCTCGCGAGCCCCATGGCGAGCTTCGTCGCCGGTGCCGCTCTGTTCGCCGATGGCGGCAATGCGGCGGTGAAATGACCTTGGGAACTGGCGGGCAGGTGTCTTATCGCGCCCGCCATTCCTCCAGCGTCAGCGCATAGGTGACGTGCGGCCGCAGATGCGGATGCGTGTCTTCCGGCACGCGCGGATGGTCGAAGTCGCGGGAAGGATCGCGCTTCAGGCCGATGCGTTCCATCACCGCCGTCGAACGGTGGTTGTTGTGGACGGCGAAGGAGACGATTTCTGGCGTTTCCTTTTCGTCGAAGGCCATGACGAGCAGCGACTGCGCCGCTTCCGTGACATAGCCGTGGCCCCAGAAGCGGGTGGCGAGCCGCCAGCCGATCTCCATGGTGCCGACCGGGAAGGGCGGATCGAGGTTCATGACGGGGGAGATACCGCAGAAGCCCATGACCTCGCCGGTTTCACGCAGTTCCATCGCATAAAAGCCATAGCCGCTGCCGCGGATCATGCAGTTGATGGTTTCCAGCACGGCGTCCGCTTCCGCATGGCTGCGGCGGAAGGGGAAAAACTCCATGACCTTTTCGTCGGCGTTGATTTCGCGGAACAGGTCACGGTCGCTCTCTTTCCACTCGCGCAGAATGAGTCGTGGCGTCTCTCGGATGATCATGGAGTGACAAAATCCGTCTTGCGATAGCCCTGGATGTAAAGAAGCGCCGTCAGGTCGCCATGATCGATGCGCATCTGCGCCTCGGCGGCCACGGCCGGTTTGGCGTGCAGGGCAACGCCGGCGCCGGCGAGATGCAGCATGCCGAGATCGTTGGCGCCATCGCCGACCGCCATCGCTTCTTCCGGCGAGATGCCGAGCCTTGCGGCAATATCGTTCAGCGCATCCACCTTGGCCTGTTTGCCGAGGATGGGTTCGGCCACGGTGCCGTCAAGCTCGCCATTGGCTTCGCCGAGCAGATTGGCGCGGTCCTCATCGAAACCCAGCATGGCGGCGACGCGGCCAGTGAAGACGGTGAAGCCGCCGGAAACGAGGGCGGTGTAATAGCCCTTGGCCTTCATGGTGGCGATCAGCTCCCTGCCGCCGGGGGTAAGCGTGATGCGCTTTTCGATGACATCGTCGATAACCGAGACAGGCAAACCCTTCAGCAGCGCCACACGTTCCCGCAGTGCGGGTTCGAAGGCGATCTCGCCATTCATGGCGCGGGCGGTAATAGCGGAAACTTTTTCCTTCAGTCCGACTTCGGCGGCCAGCTCGTCAATGCATTCCTGGCCGATCATGGTCGAATCCATATCGGCGATCAGCAGTTTCTTGCGGCGCTGATCCTGTTCCTGGATGACGATATCGACTGGCTGTCCGGCAAGCGTGGCTGCAATGGCACTGCGAGCCTGTTCGGCTGCGGTGCCGGAAGGCAAGGCGATATCGCAGGCGATGCCATCGGCCAACCAATAAAGGCCCGATGCGTTGACGGCCTTTGCGGCCGCCTCGCCGAGGGCCGGTGTCAGAACAGGATTTGACGGATTGGCGATAAGCGTGGCAACGAGAGCCATGATGAAAAACCTTGATGAGAATTTTGATGCGATCCTGATAACCGGCCCGACGGCAAGCGGCAAGTCCGCGCTTGCGCTTCGTCTGGCGCGGGAGCGGGGCGGCGCCGTCATCAATGCCGACAGCATGCAGGTTTATGACACGCTGCGGGTGCTGACCGCGCGACCGTCCGAAGACGAGATGGAGGGCGTGCCGCATCTTCTCTACGGCCATGTGCCGGCGAGCAGCCTCTACTCAACCGGCGAATGGCTGCGGGAGATTTCCGCCCTGCTTGCGGATTTGCGCGGGCAGGGGCGTTTGCCCGTCATCGTCGGCGGTACGGGGCTTTATTTCAAGGCGCTGACGGGCGGGCTTTCCGACATGCCCGCCATTCCGGATGACATCCGCGATGGGCTGCGTGCCCGGCTGATCGGGGAGGGAGCGGCTGCGCTCCATGCCGAACTCGCACGGCACGATCCGGCCATGGCGGATATGCTGCAGCCGGGAGACGGCCAGCGTATCGTCCGGGCGCTGGAGGTGCTCAAGGCGACCGGAAAGTCGATCCGGGATTTTCAGCGCGCCAGCGGCCCGATGATCGTCGATCCCGACCGGGCGCAAAAATTCGTCGTCCTGCCGGAAAGGCCGGTGCTGCATGACCGCATCAACCGGCGTTTCGAGATGATGATGGATAGCGGGGCGGTGGAGGAGGTGCAGGCGCTTCTCGCGCTCAACCTCGCATCCGATGCCACCGTAATGAAGGCGATCGGCGTTGCCCAGATTGCCGATATGCTGGCCGGGCGCATCGGCGAGGTGGAGGTGATCGAAAAATCGGCGGCCGCGACCCGTCAATATGCCAAACGGCAGATGACCTGGTTCCGCAACCAGATGGGCGACGACTGGACACGTATCCAGCCGTGAGCGCCCATCAGTCTTTCCGGTAGAGACTGCCGAGCGGCTTCTTCAGCAGGCTTTCGCGGAGCGAGGGACGTGCATCGCCGGGTGGCAGGCCATTCTGCGCCTGCATCTGGAAACTCGCCTTGCGCAACTCGTTGACGGCGCCGGAGGCGGCATCGGGTGCCGCCGGATTTGGCGATGCGGAGAGCGTGCGGCCGGGCAGCATGTCCGGGCGGTAGGGCTCGTATCCCTCCGGTGCGGCCGTTCCCAGTTCCCGCTTCCAGCGGTCGATGTCGTCCGTCTCCCGTGGTGCGGCTGCCGGCTCCGGCAGATCGGAAAAGGCTGCTTCGACGCTTTGCTGGAAGCCGGTGATAACGGGCTTGGCCGTGGCGCGCATGCGGGTGACGATGTTGTTCAGATCGACCGTGTCAGGGGTTTCATGGTTCGTATGGCTGATGGTGCCGCTCGCCTTCGGCAATTTGGCCGTGGCCACGCGGTCGAAACGCATGCGCATCGGTACATTGACGGCCTCGCCAAAGGCGATGGCCTCGCCATTGCCGATGGAAGACAGAAAGCTGGTGGTCGAGGTCGATGCGTTCGGTACGGCGGAGAGAATGATCTTCTGGTCGATCTCGTTCGACAGCCGCATGGCGAAAACGGTCGAGCATTGCGACAGGATGGTCTGGTCCAGCTCGCTTGGCCGCTGGCTGATGACGCCGAGCGAAATGCCGTATTTACGGCCTTCCTTGGCGATCTGGGCAATGGATTGCCGGGTGGGGAAAAAGCCGCGCTCGGGGTCGGCAGGCACATAACGGTGCGCTTCCTCGCAGACGACAAGCATATGCAGCGAGCCGCGCGCCAGCACCGCCAGTTCGAAGGACATGCGGCAGAGGACGGAGATCACCGAATTCACCACTTCGGAGGGGATGCCGGAGAGCTGGAACACCGAAATCGGCTTGCCTTCCCCGGGAATGCGGAAAATATGCGCGACCGTCTCCAGAATGGTGTCGCTGATCGTATTGCTGGAGAACATGAAATTGTAGCGCGTGTCGTTGATGGCCGAGAGGATGCGGCCTTTCAGCGAGCGCAGCGCGGGTTTTTCGCCACGCCCTTCCAGCCGGCCGATACGTTCGTCGATGAGGGCGAGAAGATCGGCCATGCGATAGGGCACCGGCGTATCCGGCGTGATCGCGCTCTTGTCGGAGGTGCGGCGCACGGCGGAACCTTCGGTGCCGCGAAATGCTTTTTTCGCTTCCGGAACGAGGTCGCGAAGGACATCCATTTCTTCCGGCACGGGTTTGCGGCCGCGGAAAATCACTTCCGCAAATTCCTCAAGGCGCATCAGCCAGAAGGGAAGATCCAGCGTATCGGTGTCGATGACGACCGAATGATCGGGAAAGGCGGCCGCGAATTCATTGTGCGGATCGAGAATGAGGACACGCAGCTTCGGGTCGGCCTCGATCGCCTTGTTCAGAAGCAGCGAGACGGCGGTGGTCTTGCCCACACCCGTCGAGCCGACGACGGCGAAATGTTTGGCGAGCATCTGGGGAATGCTGATGGTGGCGTTGATCGTGTCGTCCTGAGTCAGCCTGCCGATCGTGCAGGCGTCGCGCTTGCCGCTGTCGTAAATCTTGGCAAGATCGCTGGTGCGGATGCGATGCGCCACTGCACCGAGATAGGGGTAACGGGAAATGCCGGTGGAAAAGCGCTCGCTGCCGTCCTCGGTGCGATAGACTTCGCCAACCAGTTCAACCTCGATCAGCAGCCTGTTCGGCCTGTCCGCCGCCCAGTAGTCCTCGCCGGTTCGCATGGAAAAAACCAGCGCCGCCACACGGCTCGTACCCATTTCGATGGAGATCAGGCGTCCGACGGACCAGAGCTGCGAGACATCGGTGGTGCCGGGTTCCGTTTCGGCGGCGATGGTGGCATGCGCACCGTTACAGGCGATGACGCGGCCCAGCATGCGGTTCGCCGGCTGCTGGCCGGATCGCCGTTCGTTTTCGTCCATGCGGGACGCATTATGAAACGTGTCGTTACTCACATTTTTTCCCGGTACATGCGGATGATCGCGGTGGTTCGGGCAGTATCTGCGTTCTCGATATTAAAAGATTATGCTTAACAACATGTGTACCGGCTGCGTTCGAAAATTTCGCCGAAGCAGCCTTTCGGGTAATAAAAGAAGGCGGCGGCGATTTTTTCCTGCAATATGCGTTGACGGCTGGCGCTTTTGTGGCTAACACTCCGGCCCATGAAAAATCTTAACGTACTTATCGTGGTGGGACGGCGCATGGGCAGGATGGTGTAACCATCCGGCGAAAGCACCCATGCGCTGAACGAGGCTCCTCTAGGGGCCTTTTTTTATGTCTTCAAACAGGCCCTCGGGCTCCTCGATATCCAAAGCCAAAGCGGGATGGAAACAGGCAATGACGGATAAGGACAATACGGAAAACAGCAATCGCATGACAGGTGCGGAGATCGTTCTGCAGGCGCTGAAGGACAATGGCGTCGAGCACATCTTCGGTTATCCTGGCGGTGCCGTGCTTCCGATCTATGACGAGATTTTCCAGCAGGAAGACATCCAGCATATCCTCGTGCGCCACGAGCAGGGCGCTGGCCATGCCGCCGAAGGTTATGCCCGTTCCACCGGCAAGGTCGGCGTCATGCTCGTCACCTCCGGCCCCGGCGCGACGAATGCGGTCACCCCGCTGCAGGATGCGCTGATGGATTCCATTCCGCTCGTCTGCCTGTCCGGCCAGGTTCCCACCACGCTGATCGGTTCCGATGCGTTCCAGGAATGCGATACCGTCGGTATCACGCGCCCCTGCACCAAGCACAATTGGCTGGTCAAGGACGTCAACGAACTGGCGGGCATCATCCATGAAGCCTTCCGTATCGCGCAGACGGGTCGTCCCGGTCCTGTCGTCGTCGATATTCCGAAGGACATCCAGTTCGCCACCGGCACCTACACACCGCCTTCCGCCGCCACCCAGCATGAGAGCTACAAGCCGAAGGTTCAGGGCGATCTCAACGCCATTCATGCCGCCATCGACCTGATGTCGAAGGCGAAGAAGCCGGTTTTCTACACCGGCGGCGGCGTCATCAATTCCGGTCCGGAGGCAACCCGGCTGCTGCGCGAACTGGTCGAGCTGACCGGCTTCCCGATCACCTCGACGCTGATGGGTCTCGGCGCCTATCCGGCTTCCGGCAAGAACTGGCTCGGCATGCTGGGCATGCACGGTTCCTACGAAGCCAATATGACGATGCATGATTGCGACGTTCTGGTCTGCGTCGGCGCGCGTTTCGACGACCGAATTACCGGCCGCATCAATGCGTTCTCGCCGAATTCGAAGAAGATCCATATCGATATCGACCCGTCCTCGATCAACAAGACGGTTCGCGTCGACGTGCCGATCATCGGCGATGTCAGCCATGTTCTGGAAGATATGGTTCGCCTGTGGCGCGCTCTGCCGAAGAAGGTTGAGAAGGCGCAGACGGCCGACTGGTGGGCGCAGATCGAGCGCTGGCGCGCCCGCAATTCCTTCGCCTACAAGAATTCCAACGATGTCATCATGCCGCAATATGCCTTGCAGCGGCTTTATGAGGCGTCGAAGGGTCGCGACACTTACATTACCACTGAAGTCGGCCAGCATCAGATGTGGGCGGCGCAGTTCTTCGGTTTCGAGGAGCCGAACCACTGGATGACCTCGGGCGGTCTCGGCACCATGGGCTACGGCCTGCCGGCGGCCATCGGCGTTCAGGTCGCGCATCCGGACGCGCTGGTCATCGACATTGCCGGTGACGCCTCGATCCAGATGTGCATTCAGGAAATGTCCTGCGCCATCCAGTACGGTCTGCCGGTGAAGATCTTTATCCTCAACAACCAGTATATGGGCATGGTGCGCCAATGGCAGCAGCTGCTGCATGGCAACCGCCTGTCCAACTCCTATACGGAAGCCATGCCCGATTTCGTCAAGCTGGCGGAAGCCTATGGCGCGGTCGGCATGTATTGCGACGATCCGAAGGAACTGGACGACAAGATTGCAGAAATGATCGCGGTCAAGAAGCCGGTCATCTTCGATTGCCGTGTTGCCAATCTTGCCAATTGCTTCCCGATGATCCCGTCTGGTAAGGCTCACAACGAGATGCTGTTGCCGGATGAGGCGACGGATGAAGCGGTTGCCAACGCCATTGACGCCAAGGGCCGTCAGCTAGTCTGAGCCGGGAGAGGAAAAGGACATGAACGCACACCTACAACCCACCGGCTCGGCCTATTTCATCCAGAAGGAAACGGCTGCCGTCGAAAATCACACGCTGTCGGTTCTCGTCAGCAACGAGCCGGGCGTTCTCGCCCGGGTCATCGGCCTGTTTTCCGGCCGTGGCTACAACATCGAGAGCCTGACGGTTTCGGAAACGGAACATGAGGCGCATCTGTCGCGCATCACCATCGTCACGCGCGGCACGCCCATCGTGCTGGAGCAGATCAAGGCGCAGCTTGAGCGCATCGTGCCGGTGCACCGGGTTCTCGATCTCACCGTTCGCGCCCGCGAACTCGGGCAGGAGCGGCCTATCGAGCGCGAAGTGGCTCTCATCAAGGTCGCCGGTTCCGGCGAGGACCGTGCCGAGACGCTGCGCCTTGCCGATGCGTTTCAGGCCAAGGTGGTGGATGCGACGGTGGAGCATTTCATCTTCGAGATCACCGGCAAGTCGTCGAAGATCGACCAGTTCGTGGCGATCATCAAGCCGCTCGGCCTGATCGAGATTTGCCGCACCGGTATCGCGGCGATGAATCGCGGCCCGCAGGGGATGTAACCTCCATATCCAGAGCGTATGCTGGAATATAAGCCCGCGGTTCGCCGCGGGTTTTTTTATGGCTTCACCCGGATCGGCAGATATTCAACCATATGGTTGACTTTCCGCATCGACAGTCTATATTCAACGATATGGTTGAATTATCCGCTTCACATCTCGATACCGTCTTTCATGCCCTTGGCGACGCCACGCGGCGCACGATGCTACGCGATCTTTCCCTTGGTGAGCGAACGGTGAGCCAGTTGGCCCGACCGTTCGACATATCGCTCGCCGCCGCCTCGAAACATATCAAGGCGCTGGAAAATGCGGGGCTTATCCGCCGCGAGGTGAGGGGGCGCATCCATGTCTGCCGCCTTGCGCCGGAACCGTTGGCAGAGGCGCATGAATGGCTCGATTTCTACCGACAGTTCTGGGGCAGCCGCCTCGATATTCTTGAGCAGATGCTCAGGGAGGATGATCAGGGAAAAATCCCTGCAGATGGAGGAAATGACAATGGCTGATATTGCAATGCCTGACGCCTATGGCCGTCTTGTCGAACCGACAACCCTGAAGATCGAACGGCTGCTGCCGGGGCCGATCGAGCGGGTGTGGGCCTATCTGACACAAAGCGAGCTTCGCCGTCGCTGGCTGGCTTCCGGCGAAATGCGGCTTGCGCCCGATGCGCCGTTCGAACTCGTCTGGCGTAACGATGAGCTTTCCGATCCGCCGGGCCGTCGCCCGGAAGGCTTTTCCGAAGAGCACAGGATGGCGTCCCGCATCATCACCGTCGTTCCGCCGCATCGCCTTGTCTTCAGTTGGGGCGAGGGCGCGGAGGTGTCCATCGAGCTTCAGGCTCTGGGCAAGGACGTGCTTCTGACGCTGATCCATCGCCGGCTTGCGGATCGCACGACCAAGCTCAATGTCAGCGCCGGCTGGCACGTGCACCTCGATATTCTCGCTGCCCGGCTTCAGGAAGAGGAGCCGGGACCCTTCTGGGATACCTGGCTGGGGCTGAAAGAGGAATATGAACACCGCATACCGTAATGAAGCGCGGTGCGTTCTCATGGTCTGACGGCGCGGCTTGTCGCGCCGTTTCTTCCGGTCCATACCTGGTGTCGCATCCCCGAACAACGGGCCTGCTTTTCGGCGTGGCGTTCACATTCCGATTCAACCGCTTTAGCGATTGATTCCGAAGTGTTTCGTAACCCTCTGTTACCTCACAGCATTTCCAGCGAGGTCTTGCGCGTTGGCGGCGGGAAGACGGCATCCAGCGCCGCCCAGTCTTCCTCGGTTATTTCAAGATCGGTCGCGCCGCGATTTTCCTCTACGCGGGAAACGCTGGCGGATTTAGGAATGGCGATGACGCCGTCCCTCTCCAGAAGAAAAGCGAGCGCCAGTTGCGCCGGTGTCGCCTGATAGGCCTTGGCGATGCGGATGAGTTCGTGGTTCTTCAAGATGCGGCCCTGCTCGATGGGGGAATAGGCCATCAGCGGCACGCCGCGCTCCTGGCACCAGGGCAGCAGCGAAAACTCCGGCCCACGCCGGGACAGATTGTAAAGCACCTGATTGGCGGCGCAGTTCTTGCCGCCGGGAACCGCGAAAAGCTCCTCCATGTCGTCGGTGTCGAAATTGGAGACGCCCCAGTCGCCGATCTTGCCGTCGCTCTTCAGCCTTTCGAAAGCCGCCACGGTTTCCGCAAGCGAATGCTCGCCGCGCCAGTGCAGCAGATAGAGGTCGATATGGTCGGTGCCGAGCCTTGCAAGGCTGCGCTCGCAGGCCTCTGCCGTGCCTTTGTCGCTGGCGTTCCAGGGGTAGACCTTGCTGACCAGAAACACGTTCTGTCGACGGCCGGCGATGGCCGCGCCGACCACCTCTTCCGATCTGCCGTCCGCATACATTTCCGCCGTGTCGATCAGCGTCATTCCGAGATCGATCGCCTTGCGGATGCTTTCGACCTCCTGCGGCGCGGATGATCTCGTCTCCCCCATGTTCCAGGTGCCGAGGCCAAGGGCCGGAACCTCTTTTCCGGAGGGCAGGGTGACGGAAGGAATATCGTCATACATGGGTTCGCTCCAGCGGTTGGTGATCGGACAATAGAACGTTGTTCCGACTTCTCAAAGCCGGCATGGAGGGCATTGATCCATCAAAAAAATTGACCTCGGCCATCGTTCCGGCGGGGTGGCCTGATGTTGGTCCGGCGGATAGGATTTCGGCTCAAGGAGAAATCATGACTGTCGAAACTCTTGCCGCGCTGGTGCTGTTTGCCTTCACCACATCCATCACGCCCGGCCCGAACAATATGATGCTTTTTGCCTCCGGCGTGAATTTCGGTTTCCGCCGCACCATCCCGCATATGCTGGGCATCGGGGCGGGGTTCCTGTCGCTGCTGATCGGGGTCGGCTTCGGTCTCGGCGCGTTGTTGCATTCGGTGCCCGTGCTTTACACCGGGCTGAAATTCGCAGGCGGGCTTTATCTCGTCTGGATCGCGTGGAAGATCGGCACCTCCCGCAGCCTGAGCGAGGGTTCGGCCGCATCGGAGCCGATGAGTTTCCTTGCCGCGGCCGCCTTTCAGTGGGTCAATCCCAAGGCGTGGGTGATGGCGGTGACGGCAATGGCGACCTATACGGATGAGCGGCAATATTTCCTCACCGTGCTTCTCGTCGGTGTGGCCTTCGCCGCGGTCAATCTTCCCAGCGTTTCCACCTGGGCCGGTTTCGGCTCGGCATTGCGGGAATGGCTGGCGGTGCCGGTCCGGCTCAAATGGTTCAATATCACCATGGCCGTGCTTCTCGTCATCAGCCTCTGGCCGATGCTGAAATAACGGTCTTCACGTCGGGAACTGCCGGTAACATTCCTCGGCGATTGCCTGCACCTCGTCGCGCGTCAGCTCGGCGGACACGGCGTAACCCAGTTCATTGTCGATCCAGTAGAAGGTCTCGATGCCGTCAGCGCTGGCCATGCGGAAGCTGGTGGTGCGGTTTTCCTCGTTGTGGCCGATCAGCACCGTCACCCTGCGGCCGGTCTTGTCCTGATACATCAACATTGCGCCCGGTTTGCCGCTGACGGGGATAAGACGCCCGCCGACGAGGTCATATCCGATCTTCGAGAGATCGGGTATGGTGAAGGGGTAACCGAGCCGCTTGCCGAGCCATGTTGCCAGATGCTGCTGTTCTCCGGCGCCGACTTCGACGGGATGGCGCACCTCGCTCGCGTAGATGAGATAGGCGGATTTCGCCTGCGCCGGAATATCCGTCGTCAGCGACGCCAGGGTCACGTCCTGCGGCGTGGAAAAAGACGGCGGCAGAAGCCTGCCTGCCGCAGCACCCGCCACGAAGATCAAAAGGGCGGCCGCTGTTTGCAGCAGAACCGGTTTTGCCCGCCATGCGCGGTCCCTCTTTTGCGGGCTGAGCATCGATGCATCATGCGGATGCGCGGCGGCATAGGAGGCGAAGGCATTGCGCAGAATATCGGCCTGTTTTCTCCATTCCTCCACACGGGCCTGCTCTTCCGGCCTTTCCGCCAGCCAGGCCTCGACAGCCGCGCGGTCATCGTCGGAAAGAAGTCCGTCGACATAGGCGTGCAGATCGTCTTCGGTTATGGCCTCTAGCCGTTTCATCTTGGTCTCCGCAGGGGTATGATATTATCCGCCGCCAGATGCTGGCGAAGGGTTTCGCGGGCGCGGGACAGTCTGGACATGACGGTGCCGAGCGGGATCGCCAATGTCTCTGCCGCCTCCTGATAGCTGTAGCCTTCCACCGTCACCAGCATCAGCACGGCGCGCATGTCCGGCGAAAGAAGGGCGAGTGCGCCGTGCAGACGGTCGTTCTCCAGCGTGTCGGAGAGCGTCTCCGCGCCGGCGATGCTCTCATGGCCGTCCAGGCTCTCGGACGGGTGGCGTTTCTCGGCGCGGTGGCGGTTACGATAAAGATTCGTCATTATCGTGTAAGCCCATGATTTCAAACCCGTTCCGCGCCATTGCCTTTTATTGGCCAGCGCCTTTTCCACGCAGTCCTGCAAGAGGTCTTCGCCATCGGCATCGGAACGGGAAAGGCTGCGGGAATAACGGCGCAGCATGGGCATCAGCGCCAGCATTTCGGTTTCGAAACTGCCGGCTGCGGGGGAATGGTTCCCCCGCTTTTCATCCGTCATGCCATCAGGGTTTTGCGGCATCCCATACACCGTTCATACCGTCGCCGGTGGCGTCGCCTTTTTTCGTGTCCTTGACCCAGTAATAAAGCGGCATGCCATCCTTCGCCCATTGCATCTTGCCGTCCTTGCGCTTCACGAGGGAATAGGCGCCCTCGGCCTTGTCGCTGGCGGCTGCGAAAAACGGCGGCCAGTTCACCGCGCATTTGTCATAACAATTGGATACGCCCTTCTTGTCGTTCTTGAAAGTGTAGAGCGTCATGCCTTTTTCGCCCGCCAGCACATCGCCCTTGGCGGTCTTGACGGTTTCGACCATAGGGGCGGCATAGGCCGTTCCGGCAAAAGCCAGAACGAGGGCGGGAACGATAAAGCGGATCTTCATGGACATATCCTCCTTGGTTCGGGCGGCCTCTGCCGCCAGCACATCAAGAGACACCGCAACCCGACGGATTATTCCCTGCGACAACGAATTTTTGCGATTTTTAAACTTATCCATTGAGCTAACTATTTCGATATGATAGTTAGCCTTATGGAAAACTATTCAGACGCGCTCGACGATATCTTCCTGTCTCTTGCCGATCCGACCCGCAGGGCGGTGATCCTGAGGCTGGGCGGGGGGGAGGCGAGTATCGGAACGCTGGCCGAGCCCTTCGACATGGCCCTGCCATCCTTCATGAAACATATCCGCCAGCTGGAAGAGGCGGGGCTGATCGTGACGCGCAAGCAGGGGCGCGTCCGGTTCTGCTCGCTGGAGAAACAGCGGTTCTCCATGCTCGATGGCTGGTTGTCGCAACAACGCGCCATCTGGGAAGGCCGCACCGACCGGCTCGAACAATTCGTCATGGCGCAACAGGACAGGATGTCCAGCAAAGGGGAGAATGATCAATGACCGAGACTTTCAATCCCGATCTCGACCTGAAGATTTCACGCATCATCCGGGCGCCGCGCCGGCTCGTCTGGAATGCCTGGACGGACAAGGCCAGCCTCGAACAATGGTGGGTGCCGCATCCCGGCCAATGCCGTGTCGACCGCATGGAGCTCCATCCCGGCGGCGCCTTCGAAACGCGCTACAGCGAGGACGGCACGGCCTCCGGTCCGCATGTCAAAGGATGTTTTCTGGCGGTGGATCATGAGCAGCGTCTGGTTTTCACCGATGCGCTGACGGCGGGTTTTCGCCCCTCCGCCCAGCCGTTCCTCACCGCCGTGATGACA
This sequence comes from Agrobacterium sp. T29, assembly GCF_006970545.1. Lineage (NCBI taxonomy): Bacteria > Pseudomonadati > Pseudomonadota > Alphaproteobacteria > Hyphomicrobiales > Rhizobiaceae > Agrobacterium > Agrobacterium sp. T29. Next base: position 1,730,212 of record NZ_CP040640.1, on the reverse strand, counting down.
TTTCGCGATCACCCCGACGGCATGGAATATGTGGCCTATGCCATGCACAATAACCCTGAGGATCGCGACAGGCACGCGGAGATGGGTTTCTTCGACGGTTGGAACACGGTTGCGGAGCAGCTGGCGCAGCTTGTCGAGAAGCAGGCGGTCAATTGAGCCGCATCAGCCGAACAGGGGAATGTCCGGCTTGTTGAGCATGAGCCAGATGATGCCGAGAACCGCGAAAAAGGCGGGAAAACCGCAGGCGAACCAGATGCGGTAAAGGCGGAACCATTGCGCTGGCAGGGCCTGTCCGGTGGCGGCGCAGTCGCGGGCGATATCGCGCAGTCTGATCTGTATCCACACCACCGGCAGCCAGAAAATGCCGGTGAAGACATAAAGGGCGAGCGAAAGCGCGATCCAGCCCTCGGTCAGCGGCCAGCCGATGATGCGCGCGAGAAAATATCCGGTGACCGGCTGGATGATCGCGGCGGTGGCGGTAAAGACCGTGTCGGCGATGACGACGGTGCCTGAGACATGGGCGATCAGCGCCGGGCTTGCCGTCCGCCGTGCCATAACCATGAAAAAGGCAATGCCCGCGCCGGTGCCGAACAGCACCGTCGCGCCGATGACATGGGCAAGCCGCAGAAGTTCCTCAAGTGCCATCAGCGTTCATCCAAGGTGGCGAGGGCAACGAGCGTCAGGGCGACGGAAGGCAGAACCTTGACCAGAGGACCGAGCGGATCGAGCCAAAGGGTCGGTTCCAGCAGGCTGCCGCCGGCCAGATAAGCGGCGCTGACCAGCAGCATGGCGACCAGCGCCTTTCTGGCGAGCGGCCGCAGCAGAACGGCGATGCCGAGGGCTATATCGATGAGGCAGGTGGCGAGTGTGAGAATGACAGCCGGCGTGTGCGGCATGAAGGGCAGGAAATGCGCCGCTGCTCCAGTGATATTCAGCAGCGGTATGAGGCCGGACAGCAGCCAGAATAAAGACAGGCAGAGAACGATCAGGGGTTTCAACAGATATAATCTGGCAAACCACAGGTCCTGCACGCCGGAAGGGTGGGCGGCCAGCGTCTGTTCCAGGGTCTTGAGTGACGCCATCGCCGGTCCTGCTTCATTCTCCGTTACGATGCCTTCCGACATGACCGTCATGGCGGTCGAACGCAGCGGCGACCGCCAGCCGAGTTTGCCTGCGGCATCCGCCACAAGGCCGACGGGGCGCATGAAGGCGGCTGGAAGATTTATGAAAGGAGCACGGGGCAGGCCCAGCCATTGTCGGTGTCTGGCGACCACGTCCTGCAATGTCAGCGTTTCCTTCGCGGCGAGTTCGAGATCGCTGCCCGACGGGATTTCGCCGTCGATCGCCGCACATACCACGGCTGCCACATCCTCCACCGCGACCGTCCGGACGGCGATTTGTCCATTGACGAGCGGCACCACGAAGGGAAAGCCTGCAAGCGCACGCACGAGTGCTGTGCCGCCGTGCGCGTTTCGCCCAACCACCAGCGCGGGGCGCAGAATGACGTGAGGCAGACCGCTTGCGGCGAGCGCCTCATCGGCGCGGCGTTTGGTGGCGAGGAAGGGCAGGCCGGATGCTGCCCCCGCCGTGCGGGCCGATATCTGGATTATCCGTCTGCCGCCCGCCTGCGCCGTTGCTTCATGGAGCGCCAGCATCGCCTTTTCCTGCGTCGCGGCAAGGTCATCCGACAGGCCGTCCTGCAGCGCGCCCGCGCAATTGACAATGGCGTCATGGTCATGGACCAGCGATGACCAGTCTGTCGCGTGCGTCATCCTGGAAAGATCGGCTGAGACCCAGTTGGCGAAAGGCCATTTGTCGCGGGCGCGGGTGACCGAACGTGCCAGCCCCGTCACGGCATGCCCGCGGAGGTGCAGGCTTTTGAGAACCTCCGAACCGATGAAACCTGTTGCGCCGAGAATCAATATCTTCATACGAGGGATGATAGCGACCACGGTTTAAAAACCAGCCGTGTTTTATTGCCGCATTCTCACACGGCGATTCATCTTTCGTTCTTTTTCTGTTGCGCACCACGCTCGAATCCTGCGATGAGGGCGCATGTTATTTTCACCGCAACAGGACGAAGCGCTCAAGGCGGTTTCCCGCTGGCTGAAAGAAGGCCGCACACCGGTTTTCCGGCTGTTCGGTTATGCCGGAACGGGCAAGACGACGCTTGCCAAGCATTTTGCGGAAAATGTCGATGGCGAGGTGCTGTTTGCGGCCTTCACCGGCAAGGCGGCGCAGGTGCTGCGCTCGCGCGGGGCGACCAATGCCCGCACCATCCATTCGCTGATCTATCGCCCGCGCGGCGAAGAAACGGTGGAAGACGAGGAAACAGGCAAGACTTCGATTGCGCCGATGTTCTCCATCAACCGCCAGAGCCCGCTCGCCAAGGCGGCGCTCATCATCATCGATGAATGTTCGATGGTGGATGAGCAGCTGGGCAAGGACCTGATGAGCTTCGGCACGCCGATCCTCGTGCTTGGTGATCCCGGCCAGTTGCCGCCGGTTTCGGGCGGCGGCTTCTTTACCGAGCAGGAGCCGGATTATCTGCTGTCGGAAATCCATCGGCAGGCCAAGGACAATCCCATCATCCATCTTGCCATGGATGTGCGGGAGGGCCGCGAGATCATGCGCGGCGATTACGGGACCGCGCAGGTGATCTCCAAATCCGAGGTGACGCAGTCGCTGGTTCTCGATGCCGATCAGGTGCTGGTCGGCACCAACCGCACCCGCCGCCGTTACAATCAGCGGCTTCGCGAGCTGAAGGGTTTTACCGCCGATTACCCGCAATCCGGCGACAAGCTGGTTTGCCTCCGGAACGATCCGGCCAAGGGGCTGCTCAACGGCTCGCTCTGGCAGGTGATGAGTTCATCGCGCGAGACGGTGAAGCCCGGCATCAACCTGATGATCCGGCCCGAAGACGACGATATGGATCGTGGTGCTGCCAAGATCAAATTGCTGAAGGCGGCTTTCGAGGATGTGGAAACGGAAATTCCGTGGTCCACGCGCAAGCGTTATGACGAGTTCGATTTCGGCTATGCGCTGACCGTGCACAAGGCGCAGGGTTCGCAGTGGAACAATGTGGTTCTCTTCGACGAGAGCTATGCTTTCCGGGACTCGCGCGAGAGGTGGCTTTACACCGCCATTACCCGCGCGGCGGAGACACTGACAATCGTCCGTTGATCGTGACTATGCACGGATGACGCCGAGCAGAACCGCCTTGGCGACCGCCTGAAAACGGTTGCTGGCATTGAACTTGCCGATGATCTTCGCCTCGAGAACATTGAGATCGCTGCCCGAAAGACCAAGGGCGCGGGCGAGGCGCACCGGGGCGTAACCCTCCGCCATCAGTTCCAGACATTTTCGTTCGGTGTCGGTGAGGGCGATGTCCTTGGCGGGCGCCCGTTCCGTGCCATCCATGCCGTCCGCATCCGTGTCGGCGACCAGCAGTTCCTCGATCTGCTGGGCCTGGCGCTGAAGGGTGGAAAGCTCGGCGGTCAATTCCCGCTTCCGCTGCCGCAGCGCGGCGTGGAATATATCGTCCGCCTCGCTTTGCGAGAGCGAACGGACGAATTTTTCCATGATCTCGGTAATGGCGGCGACGGAAATGCCCACTTCACGGCAGACGTTGATGACGGCCATGCGCTGGACATTGCGGTGGGTGTAGACCCGCATCTGGCCGATGCGCTTCGAGGTCAGCAGCGCCTTTTCCTCGTAAAAATGCAGCGTCCGATGGGTCACCCCGAAGATATTGGCCATGTCGGCGATGGGCACGGGTTCCGCGGGCAGGGAGGAGGGCAGGCTTATATCCGGTAGAAAGCTGCTGATCCTTAGATTGGGTTTGTCCTCGTCGCCGTGACTTTCGAACGGCATCCGGCCATCCTGCATTGTCTCCCCCTTCGCGCTCTTTGACAGTGTGCCTGCCTTTTTAAAGGTGCCCGTTGCTTGTTCCCCCAAGACGGGCATGTTTTCCGATCAAGACCTCATGCCAAACGCTACATCAGAACCGTAACGTGTATTGCCTGTTTTCGTTCCCGCAATAATAAAAAATTCGCCGGCCTTCTTGCGATTGGCCTCAACCTGCGTGAAACAGGATGTCAATTCCGAACCGGAGCCCCGATGCCATGCCCGCAAAACTTTCTGTCAATCTGAACGCAATTGCCATGTTACGCAACCGCCGCGATCTTCCATGGCCGGATGTCGCGCATTTCGGGCATATTGCACTGGCGGCGGGGGCAAGCGGGCTGACTGTACACCCGCGGCCGGATCAGCGCCATATCCGCTTTTCCGATCTGCCGGTGCTGCGCGCCCTGATCGACGACAGTTTCCCTGACACGGAATTCAACATCGAAGGTTATCCGACCGAGGATTTCCTCGTTCTTTGCGAGAAGACCCAACCGGAGCAGGTGACGCTGGTGCCCGACGATCCCTCGCAGGCAACCTCCGACCACGGCTGGGATTTCCGCAAGCACGGCGTTTTCCTGAAAGACGTGGTGGGGCGCCTGAAGGCTGGCGGCATGCGCGTCTCGCTTTTTGCCGATGGCGATGGCGAACGCGAGCCGGTGGAACTGGCGGCGGAAACGGGCGCGGCGCGTATCGAACTTTACACCGGCCCCTATGGCGGCTGTTTTGACGATCCGCAAAGGGGCGATGCGCTTCTCGAAAAGCTCGGGCAGACGGCGGATCATGCCAGAGCGCTCGGGCTTGCCGTCAATGCCGGCCATGACCTCACTGTCGCAAACCTGCCCAGGCTGATGAAACGTATCCCTTATCTGGCCGAGGTTTCCATCGGCCACGGGCTGACGGCGGATGCGCTTGAATATGGCATGGCTGAAACAGTCCGGCGTTTTTGTCACGCCTGCGGTCAGGCTATTTCATAACCAAAGTCAATTTTTTTGCCTATAGTTTGGCTGCGCATGCTCCGTGCGCGAGCTTTTGAAGGCAGAAGACATATGCAAGAACATCATGTTGTCGTCGTGGGTGGAGGCTTCGGCGGTTTGCAACTGGTACACGGGCTGGAGGGGGCCCCTGTCCGCATCACATTGATAGATCGTCGCAATCACCACCTGTTCCAGCCATTGCTTTATCAGGTTGCGACGACGGCTCTGGCGACATCCGAAATCGCCTGGCCGATCCGCCATCTCTACCGCGACCGCAAGGAGGTCACGACCCTGCTTGCGGAGGTGACCGGCGTGGACCGTGCGGCGCGGACCGTGCATTTAAGTTCGGGTCAGGTGATCGGCTTCGATACGCTGGTGCTGGCCACCGGCGCCCGCCACGCCTATTTCGGCCGCGACGAGTGGGAACGTTCCGCTCCCGGTCTCAAGACGCTCGAAGATGCGACGACAATCCGCCGCCGCCTGCTTCTGGCTTTCGAACGGGCCGAACTCGCCACCAGCGAAGAAGAACGGCAGGCGCTGCTGACCTTCGTCATTATCGGCGCAGGCCCGACGGGCGTGGAAATGGCAGGCATGATCGCTGAGCTGGCGCACAAGGCGCTGCCGGCGGAATTCCGTAATGTGGATACGAGAAAGACCCGGGTGCTGCTCGTCGAGGCTGGCCCTCGCGTTCTGCCGGTCTTCACGGAAGATCTTTCGGCCTATGCGAAGGAAGCGCTCGAAAAACTCGGCGTCGAGGTTCTGCTCGGCACACCGGTGACGGCGTGCAGCGATGAGGGCGTGACGGTGGGCGAGACCTATTACCCCTGCCGCACCGTGGTCTGGGCCGCCGGCGTGCAGGCGTCGCCCGCCGCTAAATGGCTCAATGCCCCCGCCGACCGGGCGGGACGTGCCGTTGTCGGGCCGCATCTTCATCTGGAAGACGACCCGAATATCTTCGTCATCGGCGATACGGCCGCCGTCAATCAGGAAAACGGCAAGCCGGTGCCGGGCATTGCGCCCGCGGCAAAGCAGCAGGGCGCCTATGTTGCAAAGGTCATCAAGGCGCGGCTGGCTGGCCAGCCGTCACCACCGCCCTTCCGTTACAGCCATCAGGGCAATCTGGCGACCATCGGCAAACGTGCGGCGGTGATCGATTTCGGCAGGTTCAAGCTCAAGGGCGTGCTGGCGTGGTGGATATGGGGGCTTGCCCATATCTACTTTTTGATTGGAACGAGGTCGCGGCTGGCGGTGGCGTGGAGCTGGCTGTGGATTTACCTGAGCGGCCAGCACAGCGCGCGGCTTATTACCCAGAAAGAGACGTTGAAGGACGAGGCCTGAGGGCCGGGCGGGTAAATGACAAGGGCGGGAAGCATGGCTTCCCGCCCTTGTGTTATGACAGCTGCGCCAAACTACTCCTCCGTCATGCCGGACTCGATCCGGCATCCAGCCGACGCGCGTCTGCGCGGCGAGAAGAGTTTTTTCAGCCCAAGGACTTGGGCTGGCTGGACCCCGGATCTGGTCCGGGGTGACGGCGTGCGGATGTGGCGTGTGTGCCCAATCCAGGGCTCACGCGTCGAGCGACGCCATATCAATGACGAAGCGATACCGCACATCGCTCTTCAGCACGCGCTCATAGGCTTCGTTGACATCCTGAATGTTGATCGTCTCGATCTCCGAGACGATGTTGTGCTCGCCGCAGAAATCCAGCATGTCCTGGGTTTCCTTGATCGAACCGATCATCGAGCCGGAGAGATTCTTCGCGCCGATGATGAGCGAGAAGGCGTGAACCGGGATTGCATGCTCCGGCGCACCGACGACGACCATGCTGCCCTTGGGCTTCAGGAGGCCGAGATAGGCGTTCCAGTCGATGGCGACGCCGGCCGTGCAGATGATCAGGTCGAAGGTGCCGGCCAGCTTCTCGAAGGTCGAGGCGTCGCTGGTGGCGTAATAGTCCTTCGCGCCGAGTTTCAGGCCGTCTTCCTTCTTCGACAGGGTCTGGGAAAGAACGGTGATATCCGCGCCCATGGCGGCACCGAGCTTGACGCCCATATGACCGAGGCCGCCCATGCCGACAATCGCGACCTTCTGGCCGGGACCGGCGTTCCAGCGGCGCAGCGGCGAATAAAGCGTGATGCCGGCGCAGAGAAGCGGTGCGGAAGCGTCGAGCGGCAGGTTGTCCGGGATCGACAGGACATAACCTTCCTTGACGACGATCGAGTCGGAGTAACCGCCATGGGTCGCGGTCTTCGTGAAGGGATCGACGTCGTTATAGGTCTGGACGAGGCCGGGCATGTAGTGCTCGTTGTCGAGATCGCGGGTGGCGCAGCCAACGCAGGAATCGACGAAGCAGCCGACGCCGACATGGTCGCCGACCTTGAACTTCGTGACCTTGGAACCGACGGCTTTCACGACGCCGGCGATCTCATGGCCGGGAACGATCGGGTAGACGGCGTTCTTCCATTCGTTGCGGACGGTGTGGATGTCCGAGTGGCAGATGCCGGCATATTTGATGTCGATGACGACGTCGTCATCATTCGGCTCGCGGCGTTCGAAGGTGAACGGGGTAAGCGGCTTCGACGCATCGGTCGCAGCGTAACCTCTAGCAATAGCCATCTGAATATCCTTTCGGGAGTTGGGGACGACGGAATATGCGATGGAAGCGTGAGGCGGCGTTAGAGCGATCCTCCGAGCTTTTTGCACGATCCTGCAAAAATATGGTGGCGCACTCTTTGCGCGGGCCGTGCGGCTTTCTAGATAAAAGGCATCCGACGCATCTCTTCCTTCAGTTAAGGGATTCCCCCTATGTCCTTGCCGTTTAATGTCTATCAGGAGATCGCCTCCATCGCCGCGCGGCATGCTACCCAGGATGGCGAGGTGCAGACGGCAATCGACTCCCTCGGCATCAGCCGGCGCACGACGCCGAGCGCCCCATGCCACGGCAGCTATCGCCCCTGTCTCGCGCTGGTGATCCAGGGCTCGAAAAGCGTTCAATTGGGAACGGACACCATCAATTATGGCGCGGGGGATTATCTCCTGACCTCGCTTGATCTGCCGGTTGCATGGCGGGTGGTGGAGGCGAGCAGGGAGGTGCCGCATTTCTGCATCGCTCTTGCCATCGACAGCGAAAAGCTGCTCGATCTCATGCGCCGCGTGCCCATCGATCCGCCCGCCGAGCCCGCGAATGCCCAGCGCGGCATCGTCGTCAATACGGCCACGCCGGAACTTCTCGATGCGGCTATCCGCCTGTTGCGCCTGCTCGACCGTCCGGCGGATATTGCTGCCATGGCGCCGCTGATCGAACAGGAAATACTCTACCGCATTCTGACCGGACCGGCCGGCGGGCAGCTGATGAACATCATCGCGGCTGGCAGCCACGGAAACCGCATCGCCCGCGCCATCGCCTGGCTGCGCGAGAATTTCGCACGCCAGCTGCGTATCGAGGATCTCGCCGATCATATCGGCATGAGCGTCTCGTCCTTCCACCATCACTTCAAGACGATCACGGCCATGACGCCGGTTCAGTACCAGAAGCAACTGCGCCTGCATGAGGCGCGGCGGTTGATGCTGCTGGAGCGGCTGGATGCGGGCACCGCCGGCCATCGCGTCGGTTATCAGAGCCCGTCGCAGTTCAGCCGCGAATATAGCCGTTTCTACGGATTATCGCCGTCGCGGGATATTGATGCCTCGCGGGAGATCAGCGCGGCTGGGTAGTTGGGAAGGTTGTGCGTCGGTTAGTGGGTCGATGGCGGGTGGGGCTTTACCCCCCTCTGCCCTGCCGGGCATCTCCCCCTCAAGGGGGGAGATCGACTCGTGGTTGGGTCTCGCCCATCTCAACGTTTGCGAATGAAGCGGCGGTAGCGCCTCCTGCCGATCTCCCCCCTTGAGGGGGAGATGCCCGGCAGGGCAGAGGGGGGTAAGCCCCACCCACAATCGATCTGCCACCAACACAAAACCTCCTGATAAAGCTCCCCAGGCCGGCATTCACGCTGCACCGCACCGCGTCAATTCTCGTCCTCCCCCGAAGAATCCGCTTGACGGGCAAGCAGCCTCCGCTTAAATGGCGCTCGAACCGTACCGTACGGTACATTAATCGAGCCCCTGGAGTGAAAAAGACTTGGCTTCCGACCCGATCACAGCGCAGGAATTTTCGCCGCGCCAGAACGCCGTTCTGGACCAGGCATTGCGTCTATTGGTCGAGGGCGGAGAGAAAGCGCTCACCACATCGGGGCTGGCGCGCGCCGCCAACTGTTCCAAGGAAAGCCTCTACAAGTGGTTCGGCGATCGCGACGGCCTGCTGGCGGCGATGATCACCTTTCAGCAGAGCAAGGTCCGCACCTTCGAAAAGGCGGGCGACCGTGTGTCTGCGCCGCAGCTTGCCGATCACCTCGAGGTTTTCGCGCATGATCTGCTGGATGTGCTGGCGGGTGACGTGTCACTGGCGCTTAACCGTCTGGCGATAGGGCAGGCGAGCCGTGACGGTTCGAAGCTCGGCGATCTGCTCTTGGAACGCGGCCGTCGCCAGATCGACCGGCGAGCGCGTGGGCTGATCGAGGCGGGTCGCCGTTCCGGCTATCTGCGTTTCGATGATGCCGAAGAGGCGTATCGCAGTTTTTACGGCCTCATCGTTTCGGATCTGCATGTACGCATGCTGCTGGGCGAGGCGCCGGACAAGGATTTTTCCGCCCGGGCGAAGAAGGCGGTCGTCGCCTTTCTGACACTCTACGGCACGGAAAAGGTACATTCGGAACTCAGCGGCAAACCCGCCTGACATTCCGGTTCAGACAACTGAGAGACAAGCATTAGGGAAGGACCATAAAATGCGCGTTTATTATGATCGTGATGCCGATCTCAATCTCATCAAGTCCAAGAATGTCGTCATCGTCGGTTACGGCTCCCAGGGCCGCGCCCATGCGCTGAACCTCAAGGATTCCGGCGCCAAGAACGTCGTCATCGCTCTGAAGGCCGGTTCGCCGACCGTCAAGAAGGCCGAAGCCGATGGCTTCAAGGTCATGACCGTTGCCGAAGCCGCCAAGTGGGGCGACCTCCTGATGATGGCGACGCCTGACGAACTCCAGGCCGACATCTACAAGGCCGACATCGCCGGCAACATCCGTGATGGCGCTGCTATCGCTTTCGCACACGGCCTCAACGTTCACTTCGGCCTCATCGAGCCGAAGGCATCGCTCGACGTCGTCATGATCGCACCGAAGGGCCCCGGCCACACGGTTCGCGGCGAATACCAGAAGGGCGGCGGCGTTCCCTGCCTCGTTGCCGTTCATCAGAACGCTTCCGGCAACGCGCTTGAACTCGCTCTCTCCTACGCCTGCGGCGTTGGCGGCGGCCGTTCGGGCATCATCGAAACCAACTTCAAGGAAGAGTGCGAAACCGATCTCTTCGGCGAACAGGTCGTTCTGTGCGGCGGTCTCGTCGAACTGATCCGCGCCGGTTTCGAAACCCTGGTCGAAGCCGGTTACGCACCGGAAATGGCCTATTTCGAGTGCCTGCACGAAGTGAAGCTGATCGTCGACCTGATCTATGAAGGCGGCATCGCCAACATGAACTACTCGATCTCCAACACGGCCGAGTGGGGCGAATACGTCACCGGTCCGCGCATCATCACCGCCGACACCAAGGCTGAAATGAAGCGCGTTCTGCACGACATCCAGACCGGCAAGTTCACCTCCGAGTGGATGCAGGAATGGAAGGCCGGCGCTGCCCGCTTCAAGGGTATCCGTCGCAACAACGACGCCCACCAGATCGAAGAAGTCGGCGCCAAGCTGCGCGGCATGATGCCCTGGATCGGCAAGAACAAGCTGGTCGACAAGGCCGTCAACTAAGCTTCATTGCTTGCAGAAGATTAAAAGGCCGGGGCGATAGCTCCGGCCTTTTTGTTTTCGATGTGCTGTCACACGATGGCGTCTTCTTCTTCGATAATCACCGAAACCGGGAAGTGATCGGAGAACCCACCGAGATTGACGTTTTTGACCGCATCGCCTTTCGACAGGCCGAAGCGGATCGGCCCCTCATTCTTGCTGTGGCTGACCATGGCGGCAATGGCTTCGATTTTTGCCGTCTCCTCACGCGCCTTGAAGCCGCTGCTACCGGTCAGAAGCGATCGGGAAACGAGGATCTGATCGAAGATATTGGCATCGCCGTTGAAATAGAGCGTGCCGTAGATGGTTCTTGCCGTGCCCACTGAATCGACCACCGGCTGGCGCAGGTAATTCCATGTGAGATTGTAGAACATGGCCGATTGCGAGTTTTCGACATCGTCGCGCTCGCGGGTGGAATTGGCGTGGTAGCGTAGCGATGCATCGGAAGGATCGTCGTTGAAGTCGCCGAAGGCGATGACGGCGATGTCGTTGCCTTTCTCTTCCCTGATGCGCTGGTGCCAGTAGCCCAGCGTTTCACCGGCGGTCATGCGAAAACCGGCGCTTTCCACCGCGCCGCCAGAGCGTGACGGCCAGTGATTGGAGAGCGCGATAAGCTGGCGGCCGCCCTTGGTGATGAAGGTGCACTGGGTAATGTCGCGCGTGCCGGTGCGGCGCATCACGAAATGGCTGAAAATCTCGTTCTCGTTGATCAGCAGCTTTTTGCTGTCGTAGATGAAGGCGGTATCGATGCCGCGCTGGTCCTTGCTGGAATCGGCGTGCACGACCCGGTAGGAGCGCGCGGGCATGAGGTCGTTCAGATGTTCCGCCAGCGTCTCCAGAACGAAACGGTTCTCGACTTCGCAGACACCGAGCAGATCCGGTCCCGCGCCGCCGATCTGGCTTATGATCAGACCGAGCTGCTTGACCTTGGTTTTGAACAGGTCCTCGGTCCAGCCTTTCAGATCGTTCTTCAGCCGCTCGGCAATCCACGGCTCGCGCGCCGGATAACCCTCCGGCGCAAACAGGTTTTCGACATTCCAGAACGCCAGGACATATTGGGTCATGATCCGCACACCTCCGGTTGGTTTTTCAAGCCTAGTGGAAGTTTTTGCCATAACAACTTGAAATTGTCATGAAGGTGGGCGGTTGGCGCAATTTTCCCGTTTTCGGCCTTACTTCGCTGGCGGGATGACACCCTTCGTCAGAAGGAAGCAGCCATAAAATCGGGTTTCACCTGTCGTGATGACGCAATAGGCTTTTTTTGCCTGCTCGTAGAAGGCGAAGCGCTCGATGCCATACATGGGAGCGGATTTTCCTTCCGCCGCGTCGATTTCCTTCTGCACTTCCACCTGCACCGGCTCCAGCTGATCCGGCGCGCCCATCACTTCCATGCGGCCGACCGAGGGCTGCAGCGGCGTGTCGAGCGGCAGGACGGAGAGGATCGCCTTCATGGCGCGGGCTGCGGAGACGTTGTCGATATGCAGCACCTTGCCGACGGTCGTGTGGCGGGCAACAGAATCGGAAGGGAAGTTGGTGTCGGAGATTACCAGCGTATCGCCGTGACCCATGGCGCGCAGCGCGTGCAGGACATCGGCATTCAGCGCCGGGTCGATATTTTTCAGCATGTCGTCAAACTCCCATGATGCTTTCGCCGTGTTGCGGCGCGCGCGCAATCCAGCTGGAAAACCATGCCGCGTCAATCGCAAAGGTGTGATTGTGAAGCTTTGCGCAAGGGTGTATTTGGCTTTGTCCGCAAAATCGGGCCTTAAGGCAGGTCGGTTGCGGGCAAGGTGCAGGGAGGCAGAAATAATTCGAAAAACTGATAAGTCAGTATTGCTGACGTATCGACATTTCTGTAAAGATGCACGCATAAAAACGACACAAGAGGAAACGTACCCATGCTCAATTGGGAACAAATTTTCGCCACGCGCTCTTCGCGCATGAAAGCGTCCGAAATCCGCGAGTTGCTGAAGCTGCTCGAGCAGCCCGATATCATCTCCTTTGCCGGCGGTATTCCGGACCCGGCTCTTTTCCCCGCAGAGGAGTTCCAGCAGGCTTATGCGGAAATTTTTTCGGGTTCGCAGGTAAACTCAGCGCTGCAATACTCTGTCAGTGAGGGTTACAAGCCGCTGCGCGAATGGCTGGCGGGTGAAATGGCAGAGATCGGCATCGACTGCACCGCCGACAACGTCTTCATCGTTTCCGGTTCGCAGCAGGGTCTCGATTATCTCGGCAAGCTGTTCCTGTCGCCGAAGGATACGGCGCTGGTGACATGGCCGACCTATCTCGGCGCGCTTTCCGCTTTCAACGCCTATGAGCCGAATTACGACCAGCTTAATCCCGGCGGCAACCGCACGCCCGAGGCCTACCGCGAAACGGCGGCCAAGCTCGGCGGTGCGGTGAAGTTCGCTTATCTCTCGGCCGATTTCTCCAATCCGACCGGCGAAACCGTCGATCTCGCCGGCCGCGAAAAGGTTCTGGCGCTGGCCGATGAACTCGATATCGCCGTCATCGAAGACGCCGCCTATCAGTCGCTGCGTTACGATGGCGAGGCTGTTCCGCCGATCATGGCGCTCGACATCGCCCGCTCGGGCGGCATTGAGAACACCCGCACCATCTATTGCGGCAGCTTTTCGAAGACGCTCGCACCGGGTCTTCGTGTCGGTTACATCGTCGCTTCCGCGCCGGTCATTCGCAAGCTGGTGCTGATGAAGCAGGCTGCCGACCTGCATTCCTCGACCATCAACCAGATCGCCATCGAACGTGTCGCCTCGCGCGGTTTCGACAAGCAGGTCGCCAAGATCAAGGCAGCCTATAGCGCCCGTCGCGACGCGATGCTGGCCGCGCTCGACAGATACATGCCGAAGGGCACGCGCTGGACGAAGCCGGAAGGCGGCATGTTCATCTGGGTGACGTTGCCTGAGGGTATGGATGGCGCAGCTCTGCTGGCGAAATCCATCGCCACGGAAAAGGTCGCCTTCGTTCCCGGCCGGGCATTCTTCGCGGATGGCTCCGGCACGAATACGCTGCGCATCAGCTTCTCCTGCGCCAACGAGGCGATGATCGAGGAAGGCATGAAACGGCTTGGCCGGTTGATCGCGACGGCCCAGGCGGAAACGGGTGAGGCGCTGCCGGCGATTTGAGGGGCTTTGCGGCAACGACGGAGGTTGTGGCTTCACCCCCCTCTGTCCTGCCGGACATCTCCCCCTCAAGGGGGGAGATCGACTCGCGGGCAGGTTTCGCCCATCTCGATGTTTGAGACCGAAGTGGTGTCAGCGCCTCTTGCCGATCTCCCCCCTTGAGGGGGAGATGCCCGGCAGGGCAGAGGGGGGTGAGCCGCAAGCGCCAAGGGGCACTGTTCCCCTCAATCTCGACGATCCCAACAGATCACACCCCAAAAATCCTGCCTGTCACATACATGTTATGCAATCATGTTTTAGCGGTCCCACCAAACAACAGGGACTGGACCCATGAAAACGCTGCTCTCCGCTTTCACCGCCATCGTGTCGCTCGGCTTCATCGCCACCGCCGCCAATGCCGCCGATCTGGTGCTTTATACCAGCCAGCCCAACGAGGACGCGCAGGCGACCGTTGATGGTTTCAAGGCCGCCAATCCCGGTCTCGAGGTTGAATGGGTGCGTGATGGAACGCCGAAGATCATGGCCAAGCTGATGGCCGAGATCAATGCCGGCAATCCGGTTGCCGACGTGCTTCTGATCGCCGATACCGTGACGCTGGAGCGCATGAAGCAGGCTGGCCAGCTTCTCGCCCACAAGTCCGCGGAAGCCAAGAATATCGACGCCTCGCTCTACGATGCGGACGGCTTCTATTATTCCACCAAGCTTATCACGACAGGCATCATGTACAACACCGCTGCCGCGATGAAGCCGACGAGCTGGAAGGATCTGGCCAAGGCGGAAGCCAAGGGTCTGGTGACCATGCCAAGCCCGCTGACGTCCGGTGCAGCGTTGATCCATGCGCAGACGCTTGCCGCCGCAAACGGCCTCGGCTGGGATTATTACAAGCAGCTCAAGGCCAATGAAGCCATTGCCGGCGGTGGCAACGGCGCGGTTCTGAAGTCCGTCGCTTCGGGCGAAAAGGCCTATGGCGTGGTCGTCGATTACATGCCGATCCGTGAAAAGGCCAAGGGCGCGCCGGTTGAGTTCGTCTTCCCGGAAGAGGGCGTTTCGGCCGTCACCGAGCCGGTCGCGATCATCAAGGGCACCAAGCATGAGGAAGCGGCGAAGAAGTTCGTCGATTATGTGCTGTCCGAAAAGGGCCAGCAGGGCTTCGTCAAGCTCGGTTACATTCCTGTTCGCGCCGATGCCGGCATGCCCGAAGGTTTCCCGGCCCGCGACAAGATCAAGGTTCTGCCGCTCAACGCTGCCGATGCGCTGAAGAATTCCGAACAGGACCTGAAGACTTTCTCCGATATTTTCGGCTCAAAGGGCTGATATAGCGGCATGTCCCGTTCGAATGCCTATGGAAGCAGCCAGCCGCGCTGGCTGTTTCCTTTTGTGGTCAGCGTTGTTTTTGCGCTCAGCGCTCTGCCGCTTGGGCGGCTCGCCTATACCGGTATCATATCGTCACTTAACGGTGATATATGGCGGCTTCTCGCCGATCCGGCCCTTTGGGATGCGGCGCTGAACACGCTCTCCACCTCGTTTTTCGGCATGCTGATTTCGCTTTTGATCGGCGGCGCTTTCGCACTTGCGCTGACGCTTTGCGACATTCGCGGCAAGTCGATCTTAAGCTTCCTGTTCATGCTGCCCATGATGATCCCGCCACAGGTGACGGCGCTGTCGTGGATCGGCATGACCGGTCCCTCGAGCACGCTGTTGAAGGCCATCGGCCTTGCGCCGGCGATGGGCTCGCCGCAGCCGCTTTATTCGATTGCCGGCATCGCGCTTCTGCTCGGCGTGCAGCACGCGCCGCTCGTCTATCTGTCGCTGCGGGCCGGTCTGCTGGCCTTGCCTCAGGACGGCATCGAGGCCGCCAAGCTCTCCGGCGCGTCGCCGCGCCGCGTGCTGTTCGATATCATCCTGCCGCTGTCGACGCCGGGATTGATCGCCGGGGCGGCGATTTCCTTCGTCTCCAATGTCGGCAATTTCGGCATTCCGGCGATCCTCGGCATACCCGGCTCGATCTTTACACTGCCGACGCTGATCTACAGCCGTTTTGCCAGTTTCGGCACCAGCACATTCGGCGATATCGCCATTCTCTCCACCATGATCGCCATCATCTCCGTCGCCGGGCTTGCGCTTCAGGAACGGGCGATGAAGGGCAGGGATTATCGTATCATCGGCCTTTCCGGCAAGGCGGCGACCTTCCGGCTTGGGCTGTGGCGGGTGCCGGCGGAGCTTACCCTGTGGCTCGTGCTGTTCTTCATGCTGGTGGCGCCGCTGACGGCGCTGGTGGCAAGCTCGCTCGCGCCTGCCTATGGCGTGCCGCTCAGCATCAAGACGGCGACGCTGCATGCCTATGAGGAATTGCTTTACCGCCAGAGCGTGACCCGTACCGCCTTCCGCAACTCGTTGTTTCTGGCGACGGCCACCTCACTTTGCCTGCTGGCGGTGACGGTGCTGACGGCCTATTTTCTGGTGCGCGGCAAGAGCCGCTTCATGTTCCTGCTGTCGGCGCTGGTCGATATTCCCTATGCGCTGCCGGGGGTGGTGATTTCCGTTTCTTTCGTGCTGCTTTTCGCGGCTCCCATTCCGCTTGTCGGCATCACGCTTTACGGCACGATCTGGATCATTCTGCTCGCCTATTTCTCCTCCTTCTTCGCCGTCAGCCTAAAACCCATGGTCAGCGCCTTCCTGCAATTCGATCCGTCACTGGAAGAGGCGGCAAGGCTCTCCGGCGCCGGTTTCTGGCGGCGGTTGAAGGATATCATCCTGCCGCTGGTCGGGCCTGCGGCGGGGGCTTCGGTCATCCTTGTTTTCCTGATCGCCTGCAACGAGCTGACGGTTTCGGCGCTGCTGTGGTCAGCCGGCACCCAAACGCTCGGCGTGCTCATTTACAATCTCGATGACAGCGGCAGCTTCGATCTTGCCTCGGCACTTTCGGTGCTTGTCGTCATCATGGTGATTTTCCTCATGGCTCTGCTGGAAATTCTGGGGCGCTATCTGCCGAAAGGAGTGGTCCCTTGGCGAAACTGATCCTCAACCGCCTGTCGAAGAGTTTCGGTGCCGGTTCGAAACCAGCCGTGGACGATGTGTCGCTGACGGTGCGCGACGGCGGTTTTCTCGCTCTGCTCGGGCCTTCCGGCTGCGGCAAGACGACGGTGCTGCGCATGATCGCCGGTTTCGAACAGCCGACCGACGGTTCCATCCTGCTTGGCGAGCGGGTGCTGGCCGATGCCGGCAGCATGGTGCCGCCGGAGCGGCGCAACATGGCGATGGTGTTCCAGTCCTATGCCTTGTGGCCGCATATGTCGGTTGCCGACAATGCCGGTTATCCCTTGAAGGTGCGCGGCATTTCGGGTGAGAAATATCGCGACAAGGTGCGTCAGGCGCTGGCCGCCGTCCGCCTCGAGAGCTTCGCCGATCGCCGTCCCGCTGAATTGTCCGGTGGCCAGCGGCAGCGCGTGGCGCTCGCCCGCTGCCTTGTTACCGAGCCTGACGTGGTGCTGCTCGACGAGCCGCTCGCCAATCTCGACCGGCATCTCAGGCAAGAGATGGAGGAGACATTCCGCGAGTTCCACATCCGCTCCGGCGCGACGATGATCTATGTCACCCACGATCAGGCGGAAGCCATGGCGCTGGCAACCGATGTCGCCGTGATGTCGCAGGGCAAGCTGTTGCAGGTCGCGCCACCGGCGGAGCTTTATGCGTGGCCCGAAGGCAGGCTGGTCGGCTCGCTGGTGGGGCAGGGGGCGATCGTGACATTGCCGGTGCCGGAGGGGACTTCGCGCGATCTCGACTGGACGGGGCTTCGGGCAGCGATGGAGAGCGGCAGGCAATTGCCGCAGGCGGATATTCTCGTGCGGCCGCAGGATGTGGTGCGGGATGCGGAGGGCATTGCCTGCACTGTGACGTCGGTTCTCTATGAGGGTGAGCGTTATGCCCTGCGTCTCGACATGCCGGACGGGCAGGCGCTCAGAGCCTATTCGCGGGAAGCGGTTGCAGTCGGTGATTGCCTGCCGGTCGCCATTCGCGCGGCGTGGCGGCTTTAGAGGTGGTGTCACGGGCGACCTGTCGATGCAATAATACGGCAGATCTCGCTTCTCCCATTTTATTGGGTTCCCCGTCATTCCGGCCTTGAGCCGGAATCCAGCCCACGCGCGTCTGCGCGGCGAGAGAGTCCTTTCAGCCCAAGGACTTGGGCTGGCTGGATACCGGCTCAGGGCCGGTATGACGGAGCGAAATTCAGCAATGGGAAAGAGGTAGGCAGCGCCGCACTCGTGCGAGAACACTCCACTGGCGAAACGGGTCTGGAATCGCTAATCTCGGTATTCAAAACAGGGATCATTCATGTCGCTTCGGCTTGCCACCTTCAATATCGAAAATCTCCTCACCCGTTTCGATTTCACCGGCTTTCGCAACCAGACGCGGCGCGACAGGGCGATCCAGCTTTTCGATATCAGGGACGAGGCGACCTATCAGGCGCTGGAAAGCGCGCGGATGGTGTCTTCCACAGACGACACGCGCCAGCTTTCGGCGCTCGCCATCGCCGATGCGGATGCCGATATTCTCTGCCTGCAGGAAGTGGACAACATGGCCGCGCTGCAGGCCTTCGAATATGGCTATCTCTATCGCATGGTCGGCAATGGCTACCTGCAGAAATATCTGGTCGAGGGCAATGACAGCCGCGGCATCGATGTCGCCGTCGTCATGCGCGAGGAGACGCGGGACGGCGACAGGATCGAGGTGGTCGATATCAAGAGCCATGCGGCGCTGACCTATCGCAATCTCGATCTTTTCAATCCCGCGCTTGCCGCCACAAACCAGATCGACGACAAGATTTTCAAACGGGATTGTCTGGAAATCGACCTGAGGATCGGCGGCAAGCCGCTGACGCTTTACGTCACGCATTTCAAATCCATGACCAATGCCCGCGATGCGGTCGACGCCCGCATCGCCACCATGCCGATCCGCGAGGCGGAGGCCATGGCCGTGCGCCGTATCATTGAAAACCGCTGGGGTGTGGGCAATACCCGCAACAAGAATTTCGCCATCTGCGGCGATCTGAACGATTATCAGGAGCGTGTCGCGATTTCCGGCGACAGGCGCAGCGGCTACAGCTTCACGCCCGTCGAAGAGGAGCGCAGCGCGCTCGATATCCTCTCGGCCGATGGTTTCGTGGTCAATCCGATGATGCGCCGTGATGTCATGGATCGCTGGACGCTCTACCATTCACGCGGGCCGCAGGAGCAGCATCTGTGCCAGCTCGACTATATCTGGCTGTCCCGGCGTCTGGCGGAGACAAACGCCACGCATGTTCCCGAAATCATTCGCAATGGACAGCCTTTCCGGACGATATTCCCACCGGGGCAGGAGGTCGAACGTTATCCCCGCACCGGCTGGGATCGCCCCAAGGCTTCCGATCATTGCCCCGTGGTCATGACGCTGGATTTGATCTAGGCGAAGCAAAACCCGCCGCCGGCGATGTTCTTAGCCGTTCGCGACCTTTGGGAAATAGGTTGCCCAGACCCGGTTGCGGCCCGCACGCTTGGCTTCGTAAAGCCGGTCGTCGGCGATGGCGATCAACTCGTCCCAGCTCTTGATCGCACGCGCTTCCTGCCAGACCACGCCGAAACTTGCCGTCAGCGACAGGCTGCTTTGCTCGTCGATGGTCTGGGCTTCGATCAGGCGGCGAAGGCGGTCGGCCGTGGCCGTCGCCGTGGCGTGGCTGACATCCTGCAGCACGACGACGAATTCCTCCCCGCCATATCGGGCAAGAATGTCGTCCTTGCGCAATGCGCTGCGCAACAGGCCTGCGGTCTTCTGAAGCGCGATGTCACCCATGGCATGGCCGTAACGGTCGTTGATCGATTTGAAATGGTCGATATCGACAATCATCACGCCGAGCGACTGACATTGCTCCTCGCCCGTCAATATGGAGCGAACCGCCTTTTCGAGTGCGCGGCGGTTGAATACGCCGGTCAGCGCATCGGTTTCGGAAAGGGTGCGCAGCTGTTCGGCCAGCGCACGCTGCTGGTTTTCCATTTCGCCCTTCTGGCGAAGCTGTTCGCGCAGGAAATCCAGTTCCTCGAACATCTTCTTCACTTCCGGAGCAACCCTGTCCTCATGATTGCTCTCGGAAAGATCACCGCCGGCGATGGCGGCGATCTGCGCCTGGACGGATTGCATGGGCCGGAACAGCGCGGTTTTGTAAACGGATGTCAACCGCAACAGCACCAGAACCGCGATGCCGGCGAGAAAGAGCGAGGTTCCGCCATAGATCAGGGCCTCCTGCTTTTTCTTTTCGATCCGCGCGCGCGTTTCGGAAAGAATAAGATCGCGCAGGGTGTCGGACGACCGCATGCCGTCGATATAGTTTCTGGAGAATTCAAGCGCGCTTGGCTGGGCGGATGGCACGGCCATTACGATCGTGTTCTGCGCGTAACGCAAAGCCTGGCCAAAATAATAGGTTTCGAGATCGCGCAATGCCTCGTCCAGTTGCGGCGTCGAGAGATAAGCGGCGGTATAATTGATCAGCGATGCCCTTAGTGACAGCAGGCTCTGCATTTCGGTATCGAATTTGGTGCGATAACCGAGCTTTTCCTGCCTGTTCG
Source organism: Agrobacterium sp. T29 (assembly GCF_006970545.1). Classification (NCBI taxonomy): domain Bacteria; kingdom Pseudomonadati; phylum Pseudomonadota; class Alphaproteobacteria; order Hyphomicrobiales; family Rhizobiaceae; genus Agrobacterium; species Agrobacterium sp. T29. Next base: position 1,709,723 of record NZ_CP040640.1, on the reverse strand, counting down.
CCTTGAGACTCATGATCACATAGGAACCGAGGCGGCCGATCCGGTCCCGCATCACGCCCGCCGTGCCCGTCAGTGCGATGTCAATCGCCACGTCGGGTGTCACCTTGATGATGGCGCGTGCGGCCCTGCCGCGAAGCAGATTGACACTGTCCGCCGCCTTGAACATCGATGAAATCGCGTTGGACATTGCGCCGTGGTTGCGCGCATCGGGCGGGAGCGCGGCAACCTGATCGGCCAGCTCTCGCGATTGCTCGAGCTTCTGGCGGGTTTCAGCAAGTGACTTCGCCAGTTCAGGCTGTGTCCTGATATCGTCGGCGAAGGATTTCTCCAGCTCTGACAGCTTGTTGTCCGTTGCCTTGCGCGCGGCGGCAAGCCCTTCGGCCAGCCTGGCATCCGGCACGGATGCGCCCATCAGATTATTGGCGGGGCCTCGCTCGGCCGACACCAGCCATGCGGACTGGAGAGCGGTTTCAAAGCGGGTGAGCTGCGCGGCATTGGTGCGATAACGCAGAAAATTGTAGACACTGGGCAGCGCGGCAAGGGTTGCCAGCAGGATGGAGCTTACGGCGATGATGATCGTGCCCGTCAGCTGGATTTTCTGTATGCTCGCGCGCATATGATGCGTTGTTCTCACTGGAATGGTTATGTTTCATCGCCATTCTAGTGGCGCTGCGTAAATACTTCGCTTATTTTCCGGGCCTTTTGCTACAATTGCGATCATGCGGACAGCCCGGCCGGCCACGGTGTGGAAAAGCGGTCTGTCGACGCCACGGCGTTAGTTTTTGCTTTACACCAAGTCAGAATCTGATAGTTGGCAAGGCACTGGCTTGCCCTTGTAGCTCAGTTGGTAGAGCACCTGATTTGTAATCAGGGGGTCGCGGGTTCGAACCCTGCCGGGGGCACCAGTAAAATCAATCGCTTAATCCTGAAATCTATTCGGTTGAATGCACCGGGTGGCGCTTTGCGTCCGCCGCTGCCGTTGGTTGAGCCCTGATGAAACTGGAATTCCCGGCTTCGGCCTGTCAGCCCGGGAGACTTTCGCATCGGGAAACCGGCTCAGCCCACTAGAAGGCGAGATCGGGAAGGACGGGGCATCCGCCAGAGTTGTAAAGCCCGAAGGTTTAAGCATATTGTTCGGCGGATAAGTTGAGCAACAGCGGGCGCTTTCAATGGATGCATATGGTCATTTGCGGATATTGGTAAGCCTCATCCTCGGCCTGGCCATTACCAGAGTGTTGTCCGGACTTTCCAGAAGGCTGCAGGAGCCGCAGAAAACCGACCGCATGCACGCGCAGATCGTCTGGTCGATTGTCCTGCTTCTTGGAGCTGTGCATTTCTGGTGGTGGGAGTTTGCCCTGCGGCTGATCCACAACTGGAATTTCTGGATTTACATTTTCGTTCTGGTCTACACGTCGTTGTTCTTTTTGATGTCGACGCTGCTTTATCCCGATCACATTCAGGAATTGTCCGAACGGGAAAGTTTTTTCGTGCGCAGGCGACATGCGTTCTTTGCCCTGTTTGCGGCCTCGTTCGTCTTCGATCTGGTGGACACTTACATCAAGGGCAGGGAACACTTCGAACAGCTCGGGCCTTGGTATCTGGCAAGGATAGTCGGCGGTCTGCTTATCGCGATTGTGGCGATGAGAACCGATAGCAGCCGCAAAATCATGTGGCTCGGTGTTATCTGGCTCTTCTTTAACGCGCTCTGGATAACGGCGATCTACAGCGACCTGTTCTAGCTCCTCCAGCGGCAAAATAACCGGATCGCGAGCCGCGGCTGCGAGTGGAACGCGCAAGCGCACAATGCGGGGTGGCGGTTTCGATGATCGCCTAGGGTTTTATGTGATAGAGCTTGTGCACGATAGACCAGTTGCCGTCGCGTTCCAGCAGGGAGAGATATTCGTAAAAATCCATACCGTCGAAACGGGTCGTCAGCTTCACCGAGGCGCTGTCGCCTTCCTTGTCGATGCCCATGATTTCAAAAGCGGGATCGTGATCGGGGAGGCCGCGTTCGCTTTTGCGCATCTGGTCGACAAAGTCCTCCAGGGACAGCCATTCGATTTCGCCTTCGAAGGTTCCGACGATGCTGGCGCGCGGGTCGAAAACGTCACGCATCAGGCTCTCATCCGCATAGGCCATGGCATGGACATAGTCCGTGACGGTCTGGGTAATCGTTTGCGGCATCGGATCATCCTCCCTTCTAATCCAAAGGCCAAGCTTACACCCGTTGACGTCTTTCCACCATAACCCCCTGAAAACGCGCCGGTTACGCTTTTCTCCATGGTGTTTTCCGGCCGGTTGCGGCAGGCGCGGTGCGGAACCGTGCGGCATGTTTTGCCGCCGCTTTCCACAATTTTGTCCTGCCTGTCATTATAGTCGCCTTGGGTCCGACAAATTTCGGCATCAAGGGCTTTTTCGCCCGTTCCGATGCGGCGCGCTGCGAGGCTTTGTGTGGGCTTTGCCGGTTTAACCGCCGGGGCGGGGTGCCGCGCCGGGCGGAATTGGCCTATGATCCGCCCGCGTGCCAGACGGGAGCGGTGTTGGGCATGCGGGTAACAGTTTGCGTTTGAAGGTGTTTTTGTGATTGATCCCTATGTTTTGCTTGGCGTGGAGCGCGATGCCGACGAGGCGGCGATCAAGTCGGCCTACCGCAAGGTGGCCAAGGCCGCGCATCCCGATAGCGGCGGCGATGCCGAGCAATTCGCGCGCCTGCAGACGGCCTATGAGCTGCTGAAGGATCCGGTGCGCCGTAAGGTATTCGACGATACCGGCTACGATCCGCAGCTTGCCGACGCCAAGGACCTCAAGGGCCTGCTGATGCTGGAAACGCTGGTGAATGAATTCATTCTGGACGAACGCGAACCCGGCAGTTTCGACCCCGTGGCCGCCATGCGCCGCAAGCTTACCGACGATATTCTGAAGAGCCGTTTCCATATTCTCGAGCTGGAACGGCACCGCACGCGGGTTCGCAAACATATGGACCGTCTCGGCCGCAAGCCGGAAACCGATGTGCTGAGTTCCATGCTGCGCGCCCGCAGCCAGTCCATCGCCGAAGCCATCCGTAATGCCGAAGCCCAGATCGAGGCGATCGAACAGGCCTATACGATGCTCGAAGGTTATTCCTACGAGCTGGAAAGCGTGACGCTGGCCGAGCCCTTGCTGAAAGGCGAGGCGGCGGAATAGGCGGCCGTTCAGGGGCCGTTGACGAGGGCGAGGATGAGCTGATGCACCCGCCCGCCGGGGGAAAGCTCGTCCCGGTCGAAATCGCGGCCGCGCTGGCGCTGCTCGTTGGAAAGCTCACCCAGACGCTGTTGCAGAACGGCGCGCACCTTCTGGCATTTGGCATCGTTCTCCGCCCTTAGCCCGATGCTGAAGGCTTCGATCTTTTTCACCATGTCGAGAATATGGTCACCATGGACGCGTTCATGGGTTTCCACGCCGGAAATGAAGGTCCTCCAGCTGGCGACGACGGCGGGCGGCAGATTGGCCGGCGCTTTCGGCCAGGTGTAGATGATGGTGAGATTGGGCCTCGCGGTGGCCAGCACGCAGGCGCCATCCGGCTGCGGACGGTAATCCCGCCGCCATGTCAGCTTGAAGGTGGTGTGGGCAATGGCCTGCACGCCGGCGGTCGGACCGCGTTCGCCAATGGATTGATAAAGCGCACCGCCCGTATTGCCGCTGATGGCATAGGTTTTTATCTGCTCGGCCGGTTTCCAGTCGGCCGCCTGCGCTGACAGCGGCAGGGCGCCGAGCGTGATTGCGGTGCTGATGGCAAAGGAAAAGAGGCTATTGGCGGGCACGCAGCGATCCTTGGTGATTTGCGCGCCGAAGATAGGCGAGAGGCGCGCCGTCAGGCAAGGGCCCTCCGGCGGGAAGCGCCGGGTTTTCCCTTAGGGCGCCACATATGAAAACCCCCGCGACAGGGCGCGGGGGGACAAGCTTGCGGACTGCAGGGGTAATCAGTCGTCCAGCTTGTCGTAATCGAGCTTCGGAGCGTTCTGAAGCGCTTCCTTGGTGGTGTCGACATAGGCCTTCCAGGTGCCGTTGTCGTTGTGGACCGCGACGGAAGCCGGGTCGAGCACCACATAGCTCTTGTCGATGCCGAGGAAGCCGCCGACGCTGGCCACAAGGCCGATCACCGACTTGCCGTCGCCGATGACGACATCCTCGATTTCGCCGATGTTTTCGTTCTGGGCGTTATAGATGTCCATGCCATCGAGCTGGGAGGCGGTGAGATCGGTCTTCTGGACATTGACGAACTTCAGCGGGCCGCTGGCCTTGGTGCCCATGGTAATGCCGGGGCCGGACAAAGTGGCGTCCGCGCCGGCAGCAGGAGCAGTAGTGGCCGTCTGGGCAAAAGCCACGGAAGAGGAGAGCGCTGCAGCCGCAGCGAGAGCGATGGCATTGATTTTCATGATGTTTCTTCCCTTTGTATGCTGAACGTTGCGTTCGGGGAGGAAACGGCGGGAGGCGGATTTGGTTCCTCATAGGAGGACAGGAAAATTTCGTCTATGCTGAAAAAAGGAACAGGCGTGCGTCGAAATCGGGAGGATGCCATGGCGAAAAACACGGTGGGGAAAGATGCGGAGACCGCACCATCGGACTTCATCGACCGGAAGATCGCGGAGTTCGGCGACTGGCGCGGTGAGACGCTCGCGCATATTCGCGCGGTGATCAGGAAGGCCGATCCGGAGGTGGTGGAAGAGGTGAAATGGCGCGGCGTGCCAGTCTGGTCGCATGCGGGCATCCTCTGCACCGGCGAAACCTACAAAAGCGCGGTGAAGATGACATTTGCGAAGGGCGCCTCGCTGGAGGACCCGGCGGGGCTGTTCAATTCGAGCCTTGAGGGCAATATGCGGCGGGCGATTGATTTTCACGAAGGGGACGTCGTGGATGAGGAGGCGCTGGCGGCGCTGATCCGGGCGGCGGTGGCGTTGAATGCGTTGCGCTAAGGGTTGTATTTGAGAAGTTAGTTTTTGTGGGGACGAATCACAACGTGTGGTAGCGTTTCTGTCTGGCGACAAGTTTCAACATTTGGGTTTCTGCCCGCCTATAGTCCCATAACGTCACTCAGCGGAATATATGTAATGATTCAGGAAATAAGGTTAATAAATTTTCGAAAATTTGAAAGATACACTGTTGTCTGCAGACAAGGAAATATATTTGTTGGCCCTAATAATGCAGGAAAATCTGCTTTGATTGAGGCAATGAGAATATTAGATTCCTGCATTAGGCTATCTAGAAAGAGAAATCCAAAATTAGTCAATTTACCAGATGGGTATATACTTTATGGGTATGAAATTTCACGCGAATTAATTGGTGTTGACCTTTCTCATTCAAGTCATAATTACGTAGATTTACACTCTACTATCGAGTTTAAAATTGACAATGGAAATAAGATAATAATTATTATCGAGCGTGATGGTCCAGTATTGTTTGCTCTGGAAAGTGAATCTAATAGAACTAGTTCAGCAAGTAAATTTCATTCCAGTTTATCTTTAAATATCGTCGTAGTCCCTACACTATCTACTCTCGAAAGAGAGGAGAAGTATGTACTCGATGAAACAATTCAAAAATCATACTGGAAGAAGACGTCCAGTCGTCATTTTCGAAATGTGTGGCTCAGAAAATCAGAAGAGGAATTTTCCGATTTTGCGCACGATGTGACGTCGGCGTGGCCCAACATTATTTTGCAAAAACCTGAACGACAACGAGGCGATCAATCTATAATTGAAATGTTTTATAGCGAGCAGCGATTTGATCGGGAAATTACTTGGGCTGGATTTGGTTTTCAGATTTGGGTGCAAATGTTGACGCACCTTGATAGGGCGAAGAATAGTGGCGTAGTAGTCATCGATGAACCAGATATATACCTACATTCTGATCTACAAAAAAAGCTTATCAAAATCCTGAGGGAACGATATTCGCAGTTCTTTCTTGCGACTCATTCTACGGAAATTATTGATGAAGCCGATGAAATGGAGATAGTTTCCGTTAATTCTCAGTATAAAAATGCAAAACGTATTAAATCCGAAGAAGATTATAACAAACTAAGACAGTATGTTGGGTCTTCAATCAATTATGATATCGCTAGGGTATCTAAAGCTAAAAAAGTAATTTTCGTTGAGGGCGAGGATAGAAGAGTCATCGAGGACTTTGCGAAATTATTGAGTTTGAAAAATTTAACAACTAATGCGGTGCCATTTGTTAAGCTCGGCGGGTTTTTCGGCTGGGAACGTGCCTTGGGAGCAGTTTGGGCATTCAAAGAAATACTGGACATGGATATAGAGGCGTTTTGTCTCTTCGATAGGGATTATCGAAGTACGGAGGAGATTGAAGAATTTCAAAAAAAGATGGAGCACAATAAGGTTAGTTGCCGCGTCCTTGGTAGAAAAGAAATAGAAAATTACCTGATCGACTTGGATGCCATATATTCGGCAGTCTCAAATAAGTTGAATCGTAAAAACATGTCGTTGAACCGTGAAAAATTCGATGAATTAGTTTTTGACGTAATGCTTCGATTTAAGTCAAAAGTATTTTCGCAAATTTCAGCCAAGAGAGTGGAGTTTTCGAAAAAATCTCGTTCGAAACTAGATATGGCTACGGTATTTCAAGATACTTATGAAGATTTAGAGAAATCTTGGTCAAATTTGAGTGAGAGAATAAAAATGATCCCCGGAAAGCAATTCTTCAGCGAGCTGAATACATGTTTTCAGCAAAATGGGCTCCCATCTATTACTTATTCAGCGGTACTTAGATGTATAAAGACGGATAAATTTGACAGAGATTTTATAAACGTACTGCAAGAAATCGATATTTTTTGCGAGAAGTAATTTTGCCTCGAGCATCTCAGTAAAAAATAGTTTATCAACTCACCGCCCCGGCCGGCCCGTCTTGCCCTTGGTTCGGCTCTTGCGTTTCTGCTCGCCGACATCCTCATAGGAACCCGCGCCGATCTTGCCGCGCACCAGCGGTCGCGGATCGTCCGTGGCGCGCTCCGGATGGCGCTCCAGCAACGGTGAGAACCGTTTGCCGGGCTCGGTCTCGGGCTTGTCGGGCACCGCGCCGCGCACGGGTTTTTCGGTTCTGCCCACCGTCATCTCGTCCAGCGTGTTTCTGCGGAACAGCGGTTTGCCCGCATCCGAGCCGGTACCCATCTCGTCGAGCGAGGGTTTGGCGAAGAGGGATTTGCCGCTTTCGTTCGCTGCGGCGCCCGCCTCCGTCCTGCCGGATGTCTCACCCTCCGGCGGGGAGATCGACAAGTGGCTGCGTCTGTTGTTTTTTCCGCCGCCTTCGATGGCGCGGGCCTCTTCCTTGGCCATCGGGTCGTCCATGGTAGCCAGTTCGGCGGCCTTGAGGCGTTTGATTTCGTCACGCAGGCGGGCGGCTTTTTCGAAGTCGAGATCGGCGGCGGCGTCGCGCATGGATTTTTCCAGCGCGTTGAGATGGGCCTGAAGATTGTTGCCGACCAGATGGCCGCCATCGGCGAAGCCCTTGCCGGAAACGCCAGAAATATCGGCCCTTACGTGATCGCGCTCATAAACAGAATCAAGAATGTCCGAAATCTTCGCCTTGACCGATTCCGGCGTAATGCCGTGTTCGGCATTATAGGCCATCTGCTTTTCGCGGCGGCGGGAGGTTTCCTCCATCGCCCGCTTCATCGAGCCGGTGATATTGTCGGCATAAAGGATGACCTTGCCGTCGACGTTACGGGCGGCGCGGCCGATGGTCTGGATCAGCGAGGTTTCCGAACGCAGGAAACCTTCCTTGTCGGCGTCGAGGATGGCGACGAAACCGCATTCGGGAATATCGAGACCCTCGCGCAAGAGGTTGATACCGACGAGAACGTCGAAAGCGCCGAGGCGCAGGTCGCGGATGATCTCGATGCGCTCCAGCGTGTCGATATCCGAGTGCATGTAACGGACGCGGACGCCCTGTTCATGCAGATATTCGGTCAGGTCTTCGGCCATGCGTTTGGTCAGCACGGTGCAGAGCGTGCGATAGCCCTTGGCGGCGGTCTCGCGGATTTCGCTGAGAACATCGTCGACCTGGCTGCGGGCGGAACGCACTTCCACCGGCGGATCGATGAGGCCGGTCGGGCGGATGACCTGTTCGGCGAAGACGCCGCCGGACTGTTCCATCTCCCATGAGCCGGGGGTTGCCGAAACCGCCACGGTAAGCGGGCGCATCGCGTCCCATTCCTCGAAGCGCAGCGGCCTGTTGTCCATGCAGGAGGGCAGGCGGAAGCCATATTCGGCCAGCGTCGCCTTGCGCCTGAAGTCGCCGCGATACATGCCGCCGATCTGGCTGACGGAGACGTGGCTTTCGTCGATGAACAGCAGGGCATTATCAGGGATATATTCGAACAAAGTCGGCGGCGGCTCGCCGGGATTGCGGCCGGTGAGATAACGCGAATAGTTCTCGATGCCGGCGCAGGAGCCGGTCGCTTCCAGCATCTCGATATCGTAGCGGGTACGCTGCTCCAGCCGCTGGGCTTCCAGCAGACGCCCGGCCTTTTCCAGTTCGGCGAGGCGGCCCTTCAATTCTTCCTTGATCGACTTGATCGCGCCGTTCAGCGTCGGGCGTGGGGTCACATAGTGCGAATTGGCGTAAATTTTCACCGATTGCAGGTCACCGGTCTTCTGGCCCGTCAAGGGGTCGAATTCGGTGATGGAATCGATCTCGTCGCCGAACATCGATATGCGCCAGGCGGCATCCTCAAGGTGGGCGGGGAAGATTTCGATGGTATCGCCGCGCACGCGGAACGAGCCGCGCTGGAAATCCATGTCGCGGCGTTTGTATTGCTGGGCCACGAGGTCGGCCAGAAGCTGGCGCTGGTCCAACCGGTCACCCACCTGCATCTGGAAGGTCATGGCCGTATAGGTCTCGACCGAACCGATACCGTAGATGCAGGAAACCGAGGCGACGATGATGCAGTCATCGCGTTCCAGCAGCGAGCGGGTGGCGGAGTGGCGCATCCGGTCGATCTGTTCGTTGATCGAGGATTCCTTCTCGATGAAGGTGTCGGAGCGCGGCACATAGGCTTCCGGCTGATAATAATCGTAATAGGAGACGAAATATTCCACCGCATTGTCGGGGAAGAAGTTCTTGAACTCGGAATAGAGCTGCGCGGCCAGCGTCTTGTTGGGGGCGAGGATGACAGCCGGACGCTGCGTCGCCTCGATCACCTTGGCCATGGTGAAGGTCTTGCCCGAGCCGGTGACGCCGAGCAGCACCTGGCTGCGTTCGCCGGAATTGATGCCTTCCACGAGGTCGTTGATGGCCGTCGGCTGGTCGCCGGCGGGCTGATAGTCCGAGGCCATGCGGATGGCGACGCCGCCTTCCGATTTCGGCGGGCGGGCCGGGCGGTGCGGCGTCCACAGCTTGCCGTCCTTGAACAGCGGATTGCCGCTCTCGATCAGTTTCGACAGCGCGTCCACCGTGGCGGTGACGGCGCCAGGCGCGAGATTGGCGGCTTCCTCCAGCGATACGTCCATGCCGGCGACTGGATTGAGACCGGCGGCGGCGCGGGTTTTCGGATCGCTCGATGCGCCGATGGAAACGCCGCGTGCAGTCTTGGAGGCCGTGGTGTTCTTGGCCGTCTTCGGGGGGGCGTTCTGGGCCTCCTTGCGCGCCTCGATCTCGATCTTCTTGCGGTGCTTGCCTGCCTTCGAGGCGATTTCGCGCTGGGTTTCCACGGAGGAGGCCTCCGCTTCCGCCTCGAGCTGCTTCACCCAATCGGCGACGCTGCCGCTGAGCGGCGCGCCTTCGAAGGACGATTGCGGAGCTTCCTCGAAGCCCGAGGGCGAGGAGGTGGAGTTTTTCGGTGATCTGGCCATGGGCGAAATATGGAGGGAGTCACGCATAAAGGGAAGGGGAGGCGGTGAAAAAATGAGTACAAAAAGGAAACGAAGCGTGCGGAACAAAATTCGGCCGGATGCGTTGCGTAGCGGCTGAAGACAGCTTTGCTCAAATCCGTAGGAAATCGATTCCGGTTTTCGGGCGGATGCGCTAGAGCAAATCCATACGGGCGGAATGAGGGTTCCCTTCTGACTGCCTTCTCCTGCCGCATTTTCATGACATCCCTCCCTTTTTTCCAGGATCCATCATGCCGTTCTCAATCAGCCCTGCCCATATCTGGCCTGTCCTGATGCTCATCGCCTCCAATGTTTTCATGACCTTCGCCTGGTACGGCCACCTCAAGCACAAGGGCAGCGCGCTCTTTCTGGCGATTGTCGCAAGCTGGGGTATCGCTTTCTTCGAATATGTGCTTGCCGTTCCCGCGAACCGCATCGGTTCGGAGGTCTATTCCACCGCGCAGCTCAAGACCATTCAGGAAGTCATCACGCTCGCGGTCTTCGCGCTGTTTTCGATCTTCTGGCTGAAGGAAAGCATCACCATCAATCACGTGATCGGTTTCGCGCTGATCGCCTTCGGTGCTTCCTTCATTTTCAGGTCCTGAAGACAAACGAAAAAGAGACCGGCGCCTTGCCGGCCCGGAGCCAATCGCAACGGATATGAGGTGATGTATCGATGAAAATACGGCCTGCGAAAGTTGACGATGCAACGGGAATGGCGGCGGTTCAGAACGAGATATTCTCGGCCGGCCTCCGAAAAGCGCCGACGGATATCACGGCGGTGCTGGAGAATTACATCCAGCACGCCGACCGTATCGAATGCTCGGTCGCCGAGGATGACGACGGGCGTATTCTGGGCTTCCAGTCGCTGCGTTATGCGCGGACGGACAATCCCTATGGCGTGGCGGAAGGCTGGGGCATCATCGGCACCCATGTCAGCCCGCAGGCGGCGCGAAGAGGTGTGGGATCCGCCCTCTTCGCGGCAACGCGCAGGGCGGCGGAGGCGCGGGGTATTCAGAATATCGATGCCAGCATCGGCGCGGACAACATGCTCGGGCAAAGCTATTACGACGCCATGGGATTTACGACCTATCGCCAGCCGGCGGGGCTGGTCTGCAAGGTTTATCGGCTGGGTTAGACGCGGTTTGCTTCCGGTCAGCCGCGACTGTCGTTTTCGGAATATTGCAGGCGGGCCTTGCAGATGCGAACGTGGTTCTCGTCGGCCCATTGCACCAGCAATTGCATCGGCACCAGAAACGAGCGGCCGAGATTGGTAAGTTCATATTCCACGCGCGGCGGCACCTCGGCATAAAGCGTGCGGCGGATGAAGCCATCTTCTTCCAGCCGTTTCAGCGTGCGGGACAACATCTGCTTGGAAATATCGTCGATCCTGCGGTTCAGCTCGTTGAAGCGCAGCACGCCGCCCTGCAGGGCTTCCAGAACCAAAAGGCTCCATTGATCGCCGATACGGTCGAGCACATCGCGGATGGGGCAGGGCTGGTCGAAGGCAAAAACCTCTTTCGTCTGCGTATCCGCCATGTCCTTACCCCTTGCCCTGTTACCCTTGCAGGTCATCGCCATGTGACCAGATCAGCCGCCGCTGACTTCTTGCGGCTATGGCTGCGATACCATAGCTCTTCTTCGCGGTCTATAATTTAGACCGGTAACGATAGTGACAAGAGGAAAGAAGCCATGGCTAAAATCGCGCTCATCGGCGCTTCCGGCAATGCCGGGTCCCGTATTCTGAAGGAACTTTCCGACCGGGGACATCAGGTGACGGCAATCGCCCGCAATCCCGAAAAGATCGCCAGCCTGCCGAATGTGGTGGCAAAGAAGGGCGATGTTTTCGATCAGGCAGGGCTTTCGGAACTGCTGAAGGGTCACGATGCCGTGATCAGTTCGGTGCATTTCACCGCCAGCGATCCGGCAACGCTGATCGAGGCAGTGCGCGCCTCCGGCGTTCAGCGCTATTTCGTCGTCGGCGGCGCCGGCAGCCTTGAAATTGCGCCGGGCCAGCGTGTGGTCGACCTGCCGGATTTCCCGGCCGCCTACAAGGCCGAAGCGACCAAGGGCGCGGAGTTCCTGGACCGGCTGAAACAGGAAAAGCAGCTCGACTGGACCTTCGTGTCGCCATCCGCCGAGTTCGTGCCGGGCGAAAGAACGGGCAAATTCCGCATCGGCAAGGATAATCTCCTCAGCAACGATGAGGGCAGCCGCGTTTCCTTCGAAGATTATGCCATCGCGCTTGTCGATGAAATCGAGAAGCCGCAGCATTCCCGCCAGCGTTTCACCGTCGGTTATTGAGAGGTAACACCCATGAATTTCGTAACACGCCGTCTTGCCATCGCCGCATTCGCTCTCGTGCCCGCCTTGATGGCGGCGCCCGTTCTGGCGCAAACCGCAACGCGGGATTTCGCGCAGGAAGAAGCCAACCGCAAACTGGTGATCGAGTTTTACGATACGGTCTTCAACAAGCATGAGGTTGACAAGGGCGCCGCCGTCCTCGTCGACAGCTACAAGCAGCACAACCCGATGGTGCCGGACGGCAAGGCGCCGTTCGTCAATTATTTTACCGGCTTCTTCAAGGAGAATCCGCAGTCGAAAGCGCGGATCGTGCGCAGCGCCACGGATGGCGATCTGGTCTATCTGCATATCCATTCAACGGAAAATGAAGGCGATCGCGGTAGGGCCATCGTCGATATCTTCCGCGTCACCGATGGCAAGATTACCGAGCACTGGGACGTGATCCAGGAGGTGCCGGAAAAGGCGGCGAACAATAATACGATGTTCTGAGGGCCGTCGCCGTCGCATTGCCGATAACGGGGAACAGCCGGGATTTTCGCCCGGCTGTTTTCATTTTCAGATCGCGCGTCGTTTCTGGCGCGACTGTACGATCAGATCCAGCGCCAGCATGGCCAGCAGGCTCGCGCCCACCAGCGGGAAAATGATGCCGCCGATGGCGAGTATGGTGAGTAGACCGTGCAGGACGCGTTTTTCCTGCGGCAGGGGCGGCACGCCGAGCGAACCCCTGGGGCGGCGTTTCCACCACATGATGCCGGCAGACACTGCAAGCAGCACAATGCCGATACAGGCCGCTAGAAGCACGATCTGGTTGGCAAGGCCATATTGCTGGCCCAGATGCACGTTGATGCCCCATTCCAGCGCCTTGCCGAGCGGGCCGTAATCGGCGTAGCTCATATCGATCAGCGGCTCGCCGCTATATTGATCGAGATGGACGACCCGTTGCTGCGCCAGATCGTCGGGATAGACGGAGCCGCTATAAACGCCCGTCGGTTTTCCCGGAAGGGAGACAGCGTAACCGGCGGCAAGACCGAGCGCGTCGAAACGTGCTATCGCCTCGTCGATCCCGATTGGCTGGTCTTCGGCGGAATGGGTGGATTCCGGTATTTTCGCCTGCTCCAGTGACCAGCTTGTTTTCGCCACGTGATCGAGATGTTCGCCCGACATCGGAACATCGGTGCGAATGCCCGCCGGACATCCGAAGTTGCTGCCATTCGCCCATTCATTGACCTTCGCACCCCAGACGCCCGACCAGGGCATTCCGGTGACCGCAAGGAAAACGATGAAAAAGCCGACGAAAATGCCGGTGACAGCATGTGTATCGCGCCAGAACACCCGCTTTTTCGGCGTGCCGCGCACGGTCACGACACCGCCGGTCTGTTTTCGCGGCCACCAGAGATAGATGCCGGTGGCGACAAGAAGGATGGACCAGCCGGCGGCGATCTCGATCAGATAGCGGGCATAGGTGCCGAAATATTTCAGGCTGTGGAGATAGCGGATCGTCCACATGACGGTGCCGCGATCCGGCAGGGAGCCCGCAACCTCAGCAGTGTAGGGATTGACGTAGACGGCCCGCTTTCCATCCGCCGTATTGACGGTGATTTCCGCCGACGCGCCCGGATCGGCGGGGGTGGTATATTTCACGGCTGCGCCGGGAACGGCCGCAAGTGCTGCACTCACGATCTCGGAAGGCAGCGCTTTCGGCGCATTTTGCACCACTTCGATCCGCTTCAGGTCTGAATGGATGAGATTATCGAACTCGTCCCGGAAGAGATACAGCGCACCGGTGACGGCGAGCGATATCATGAAGGGCAGGACGAAGAGACCGGCGTAGAAATGCCAGCGCCATACGGCGCGGTAAAGATTTGCGGACGAGGAATGCGCAGGCGCACGCTCGCCCTCGAAAGAGGTCGTAACGGACATGGATGTCTCCGCAAGAGAATTGATTTTCCGGCAGGCCGGAGAGTGTTCTAGCGCTGCGGAGCGGAGGGAGGTGCGCGTGGGCGCGATTCCAGATTGGGCGGCGATGGCGGCAACGCCGCTTCGATGTTCAGGAAGGTGACTTCGACCGCAGGGAGAATATTGTCGGTGCGCTCGACGGGAATAACCGGAAGAGCGGCGGTCGTGGCCGAGGCTAGACGGCAGAGCGTGCCGCAACAGTCGTCGGCGATCTTGCCGGCAGGGTTCTGTTTGCCGGAGCCGCCTTCCGGCATATGGCTGGAACAGATGATTTCATCCGCCGCCAGCGCGGCCATCGCCATGTTGCCGCTGGTCAGGCCGTTGGCGAGGCCCTGCAAAAGGAAAAGCAGAACCGCCAGCATGGCGATGGCGCCAGCCGAACTTCTGTCCTGCATGATCCTGCGAATGAATCCCATGCAATCGGAATGTCATATTTGCGGCGAGATGTCACCGCGACACAATGACGGGAAGGGAGGGGCAATAACGATACCGGCAAGGCGTGGGATGCCGATGCTGCTTGTTGTTATATGTGCCGCTTAAATGGAGAGCGGCGCTGGAGCCCAGCGCCGCAGCGCGCTTATTCCGCTGCCGGAATGGGCGTGGGTTGTCCGTTTTCGTCCATCGCCACCATGATGAAGGTTCCGGCGGTGACTTTTTCCAGCTTGTCATAACGCGACCGCTGCGCCCAGGCTTCCACCGTCAGCGTGATGGAGGTGCGGCCAACGCGGGCGATGTCGGTATAGATGGACAGCGTGTCGCCGATCTTCACCGGCAACTCGAAGGCCATTTCCTTGACCGCCGCGGTGACGACGCGACAGCGGGAACGCTCCGCTGCACGGATGCCGCTCGCCAAGTCCATCTGCGACATGACCCAGCCGCCGAAAATATCGCCGGCCGGATTGGCGTCGGCCGGCATGGCGAGCGTTCTGAGCGTCAGCTCGCCGGTCGGTTTGATGGTCTGGTCGGTCATGTTGAGATTTGCTCCGTGCGAATGACAAAGGCGCAGCATGCGTTGCGCTTTGCGATTTCGCAAGGAAGGCGAAGCGTCAGGACGACGCTTTGCCCAGAAATTGCTGCGTTGCATAAAGGGCGATGGCTGCCGCATTCGAAACGTTGAGCGATTTGATCTCGCCGGGCATATCGAGACGGGCGAGCGCCGAGACGGTTTCGCGCGTTTTCTGGCGCAGGCCCTTGCCTTCGGCGCCCAGCACCAGCGCGATTTTTTCGCCGCTGAACGTCTGCTCGATGGGTGCGGGGCCTTCGGAATCCAGACCGACGGAGAAGAAACCGAGCTTGTGCAGTTCGCCCAGCGCATCGGCCAGATTGGTGATCTGGATATAGGGAATGAGTTCCAGCGCACCGGAAGCCGATTTCGCCAGCACGCCCGACTCGGTCGGGCTGTGGCGCATGGTGGTGATGACGGCGCCGGCGTTGAAGGCGACCGCCGAGCGCATGATGGCGCCGACATTGTGCGGATCGGTGACCTGATCGAGCACGAGAATGAGCGGGCTGTCCTTCAGCGCGCCGAGACGCTTGACCGGCAGTGGCCGGGTTTCCAGCATCACGCCCTGGTGGATGGCCTCGGGACCGAGCACACGGTCGATATCCTGCGGCGAAACCATCTCGACCGGGAAGGGCTGGGCATCCGCCTCGCCGATATCGAGACGCGCAAAGGCGTTCTGGGTGACGGAGAGCTTGACGATCTGCCGTTCGGGATTGGCGAGCGCCGCACGCACGGTATGCAGGCCGTAAAGATGCACCTGATCGGGCGCAAGCTGCGGCGGCTTCCAGTCGTCTGCGCCGCGGTTCTTGCGCTTCGGCTGCTGCGGGGTCGGAATTTCGCCGCGCTCGCGCTTGGCGTCGCGCACGGCGCGGCGCAGGTTGGCATAGTGCGTGTCGCGGGTGGATTTGTTCTTGGGATCGTCTTTGCTCATGGCGCCTTATATCTCCGCCGGGAGGCGCGCACCAGCCCCCGCGATAATCCACAGGGCCGTAAAGAGGTTTGAATTTTTTCCCGAAAATTCGTGAAAGGGCGTGTTGACAGAAACGAACGAGGCCGTCATATACGCGCCACAGACGACGCAACGGCGCTTCGCCGCAGCGAAATCTGAAGAGCTTGGTCGCTCGATCCTAGCAGAAAGCTGGAGGGATGCCCGAGTGGTTAAAGGGGACGGACTGTAAATCCGTTGGCTACGCCTACGTTGGTTCAAATCCAACTCCCTCCACCATTCTGCACGGATCGAAATCACCACCGCGGGTATAGCTCAATGGTAGAGCAGCAGCCTTCCAAGCTGAATACGCGGGTTCGATTCCCGCTACCCGCTCCAGCTTCTCCCCAATATCGTCAATTAAGTTTCTTTAGCGCTGTTTTGCCGCCTTTTGCCTCGGCGGAAACATGCGGCCGTCTTTGGCGTTTTCCACCTGTAGGAAGGGTGTTCTTCCTGAGCGCTTTGTTGTGAGGTTTGCCTGCATCTGTGGGAGCACACCATGCGGAACGCGTCTTCAGGAGGGCTCCAGCGCCGACTGGATCCGCAGTTTTTCCGCGTCCAGTTCGCTCAGCCTTCCCATATGCGCCGTGATTTCCTCAAAGATCGAGGTGCGATCCGTTTTCGACAGGCGCTCCACGCGACGCAGGGCCGTGATGACCTCGATCAGATCAAGTCGCTCCTGTTCAAGCTTTTCCAGATTCCAAAACATCGCGTTTTCCCCGTTGGCACGCCTTCAAACGGCTGGCCGGGCAAAAGGTTCAGATCAGTAGAATTTAAGGTAAATTTTATCTTGTCGGCAACGGCCCGGGCTGGAGATGCAGCCCGGGCCTCAGCCGAATCAATAGGGTGAGCGGCACTGCGTCCGCGTGCCGGCAGGGGCCATATAGCTGTTGTCTGTGGGGTGGTAGGATGTGTAACGCGCTGCACACCATTTTATATGGTCGATTTCGGCTTGAGACAGGGCGTAGCCGTTGGGCGTGGCTTCTTCGCCTTTCCCTGCCGCAAAGGCAGACGCGGGGTAGCCTCGCTGATCTGAATTCTGCGCCTGCGCCTGTGTTTCGTAGGCCGGCTGTATGAGGCTCAACGCATGGGCGGGCACGACGGCAGCGGCAGATATCGCGACGCCAAGAGCGAGCGCGGAGATGGTCTTCGGCATCCTCAACATCGATAAATCCTCGTATTCGTTCGGTATGCTAACGAAAACTTAGGAAATTCGTTCCGGTGAAGGGTTGACGCCACACGAACACGTGATTCTCCGGGCTGGGCGCAGGAGGCGGTTGAAGCGGCAATATCGGGGTGCTCTCCGTCCTGCGGCGGCTTTCATGATGACGGTGCGATGCTGCCTTCACCGGGAAGACGGTGTGTCCGGCAAGCAAGTTCCATTCCCACCTGCTTCACTTTCCGTCCTTTCGCACTGCTCGTTGACAAGCGGAAAATCCGGTCAGATAGTCGGCCGGCAATCATGCAAACGGGAGTCTTCAATGTTTAACAGGGTTGTCATTCTCTCATCCTTTGCGCTGCTGGCATCGGCGGCGTTTGTCTCCCCCGCAGCCGCACTCACCATGAAGGAGTGCAGCGTGAAATATCAGGCGGCGAAAGCCGACGGGTCGGCCAAGGACGTCAAGTGGAACGACTATCGCGCCAAGTTCTGCGGCAGCGAGGCGGCAGCCGAGGATGCGGCCGACGACAAGCAGGTCGCGGCCACCACCGAAAAAGAACCCGCAAAAGCGACGACAAAGGCCCCGAAGGGCGTCGCTTTCCCGAGTGCTGTCGATAAGAAATATTCAAGCGAGACGCCCGCAAAGGCCCGCCTGAAAACCTGTGTCGACTCCTATCACAAGAACAAGAATGACGGCACGCTCGGCGATCTGAAATGGATCCAGAAGGGCGGCGGCTACTGGAGCCTGTGCAACACGGCCCTGAAGAGCTGAGACAGGCGGGGGCGGATTACCTCCGGCACTGGCGCGTTATCCGACATGGTTTCGGATAACGCGTGAGTCGATTCGGCTGCGATCGTTTGCCCTTGCGCCCTTTTTTCCTTGCCGCCATTCGCCGGCATATGCGGATATCGCTTCTTGTCCGCGATCAGGACCTGATCGCGGATGGCTCCGTTCCTTGATGGGTGGAAACGTGCCGTATGGGGCAACCCCGTTTTCGGGCGGGTAAAATCTGCGAATGGCTTGCGATTCAGCCTCTTGATAGAAAGACTTGACCCTGCGGCTTGATCCGCATCCAGCAATTCAACGGCTGCGGCTGTCCGATGACGGCTCGCCGGCAATGTGGGCGGATGACCAGACGATTTCGAAACTATCTCACCGTGCTGGCCATATCGCTGCTGATGTGGACGGTGATCCTTGGCGTCGTTTATTGGCTGTTTCGATAGGTTTTATCACAGCTTGCCGGCCTGAATGAAAGTGCCGCAGGGCCTGTGCGGCGACAAAGCCGCCTTATGCCTGCGAGGCCGATATTCCCGAAAATTTGATATGGTGAGAGGCGGCCGCCCCATTTCGGCTTTGCTGGCGTGACCTTATGGTTCGGTGAAATCAGGAAAGGGTCATCATGAAAAAATCCGTCGCCGCGACATGCCTTGCAGCTTTCTCCATGTCGGTCGCTACCGGCGCCATGGCTGAAGAGCTGGTGATTCCGCTCCCGAATGGCACGACGGTCGAAAAGGTGGAGACCGTCTACCAATGCGCCGCCGACAAGGTGGAGGCCGTCTATTTCAATGCCGGTGAGATCAGCCTCGTGCGGCTGGGGCTGAAGGATGGCGTCACCGTTGCCGCAAATGTCATTTCCGGGTCGGGCGCCAAATATCAGGGCGGCATTTATGTCTGGTGGTCGAAGGGCGAGGAGGCGGATCTTTACGATCTGATGGCGGATCCGGAGATGAAAAAGCCGGTTCATTGCGTGGAAGCGAAGAAATCCTGATCGTCGGGAGCTTTACCTCAAAGGAGCGGCGGCAGGGCGGTTTTTTGAAAACCTTGCCATGCCGCCGGTCAGCGTGGGAGTGCGCGCGCGGCGCGTTCAGCCAAGAACGAGCGACGCAAGAAGCGCCAGCAGGATAAGAGAGCTGGCGACAACGCCGAGCCTCACCCTGCGAAGGCGGCGGGTACGACCGCCGCTCCAGTCATAAGCCATTGGCAGCTTTACCTTTCTTTTTATTATTATGACTTATTGACTAGCTCCCTAGGCTTGCCCGTGGCTGACCTCAATTGTCAGAATCCATCGGCGAAAATTCACGATTTCCCTGTCTTCTCCCGATGTTGCAGCAAGCGCGGCGATTGATTCTTCCTGTCCTGCTACGGCATATCGGGTGAGGGGACCTGATGGGCGCAGGGCATGAAAAAGGCCCGGAAACTGGCGTTTCCGGGCCTTCTGGAGAAGCGTGTCTGCTGGTCGTTTCAGCTCAGATAGGGCTGGAGATAGGGCAGAACCTCGAGCGTGCCGTGATACAGCATGTTGAGGGCGACATAGATGATGACCATCAGGCCGAGATAGGAAATCCAGCGATAGCGGTGCAGCAGCTTTGCGACGAAGTTGGCGGCAAGGCCCATGAGCGCAATCGAAACGACGAGGCCGATGATGAGCACCGTCACATGTTCCTGTGCGGCGCCGGCGACGGCAAGGACGTTATCCAGCGACATGGAAACATCGGCGATGACGATCTGGGTCGCGGCCTGGAAGAAGGTCTTGTGCCCCTTGGTCAGGTCGGCCTCTTCGTCCGTCACCTCGTCTTCGATGGAGCCTGCGGCCTCACGCAGTTCGACCCACATCTTCCAGCACACCCAGGCGAGCAGCAGGCCGCCGAACAATTGCAGGCCGACAATGGCGAGAAGCTGCACGGTGACGGCGGCAAAGCCGATGCGCAGAACCGTGGCGGCGATGATGCCGACCAGGATCGCCTTGCGGCGGAGGTGAGCGGGCAGACCGGCGGCGGCAAGGCCGATGACGATGGCGTTATCGCCCGCCAGCACGAGGTCGATTGCGATGACCTGTAAGAATGCCGTGAAACCGGCGGCTGTGAAGATTTCCATGGGATGGTCCTGAAACGGATAGAGAGGTCGCGAGGGAAGCGACGGATCGAGATATGGCTTGGGATGGCGCGTCCGCGCCGGATTCCAGTCGCCCGTCTCCCCCCGGCGATGAAATGTCCTTAAGCCATCATGCCGGTGCAGGTAAAGAAGTTGTGATAGAAATATCTTATTTAGTGATCGGCCATTCCGGAGGAAGGGGCCGTCGGGCCGATGCCCGCTTCGCCCTCGCGAGGGTTTGAATGTCGCAAATCAGATACCATATACGGGCCTCAAGGCACGCTTAGAGCGCGCGCGAAGACGCTTTCA
Organism: Agrobacterium sp. T29; assembly: GCF_006970545.1. Classification (NCBI taxonomy): domain Bacteria; kingdom Pseudomonadati; phylum Pseudomonadota; class Alphaproteobacteria; order Hyphomicrobiales; family Rhizobiaceae; genus Agrobacterium; species Agrobacterium sp. T29. The sequence goes on along the minus strand of NZ_CP040640.1, from coordinate 1,689,278 downwards.
CAATTAAGTCTTGCGCATTCGCTTACAAAGCCTTAAACGGCGACACCAAACCGGTACGCCGGGGAAACTACTTCACGTTCACAGGAAGCAATTCACATGGCAAAGAGCAAGTTTGAGCGCAATAAGCCGCACGTCAACATTGGCACGATCGGTCACGTTGACCATGGCAAGACGTCGCTGACGGCAGCGATCACGAAGTTCTTCGGCGAATTCAAGGCGTATGACCAGATCGACGCCGCGCCTGAAGAAAAGGCCCGTGGTATCACGATTTCGACGGCACACGTTGAATACGAAACGCCTGCCCGTCACTATGCGCACGTCGACTGCCCCGGCCACGCCGACTACGTGAAGAACATGATCACCGGTGCTGCCCAGATGGACGGCGCGATCCTGGTTTGCTCGGCTGCCGACGGCCCGATGCCGCAGACCCGCGAGCACATCCTGCTTGCCCGTCAGGTTGGCGTTCCGGCGATCGTCGTGTTCCTCAACAAGGTCGACCAGGTTGACGACGCCGAGCTTCTCGAGCTCGTCGAGCTTGAAGTTCGCGAACTTCTGTCGTCCTACGACTTCCCGGGCGACGATATCCCGATCATCAAGGGTTCGGCACTTGCTGCTCTTGAAGATTCCGACAAGAAGATCGGTGAAGACGCGATCCGCGAGCTGATGGCTGCGGTTGACGCCTACATCCCGACGCCTGAGCGTCCGATCGACCAGCCGTTCCTGATGCCGATCGAAGACGTGTTCTCGATCTCCGGCCGTGGTACGGTTGTGACGGGTCGCGTTGAGCGCGGTATCGTCAAGGTTGGTGAAGAAGTCGAAATCGTCGGCATCCGTCCGACCTCGAAGACGACGGTTACCGGCGTTGAAATGTTCCGCAAGCTGCTCGACCAGGGCCAGGCCGGCGACAACATCGGCGCACTGGTTCGCGGTGTTAACCGTGACGGCGTCGAGCGTGGTCAGATCCTGTGCAAGCCGGGTTCTGTCAAGCCGCACAAGAAGTTCAAGGCTGAAGCCTACATCCTGACGAAGGAAGAAGGCGGCCGTCATACGCCGTTCTTCACGAACTACCGTCCGCAGTTCTACTTCCGCACGACGGACGTAACGGGCATCGTTACGCTTCCGGAAGGCACGGAAATGGTTATGCCTGGCGACAACGTGACCGTTGACGTCGAGCTGATCGTTCCGATCGCGATGGAAGAAAAGCTGCGCTTCGCTATCCGCGAAGGCGGCCGTACCGTCGGCGCAGGCATCGTTGCCTCGATCGTCGAGTAATTTCAAACCCGCAAGGGATTGAAGAAAACCCCGCTGGAAACGGCGGGGTTTTTTATTGCCGGAAGGGTCAGAGTCCGTTTGAAAACGTCGGACGGGTCGATCCGGCGATGCTTTTTGCGCCTGGCTGCGTCGAAAATCTTGACGATATCATCGGATATCGCCTTCGATCTTCTTCTTGCCAGACACAAAAATCACCTGCCGGCTCTCCGCCGCCGAGTTTCCAAACGGACTCTCAGCAGTCGATGCGGACGATGTCGCCATCCTTGAGATGGAAGAATGCGTCCTGCGGCACATCGAGGCGCAATGCTTCGTCCTTTGGAAGGTTCGCATAGACGCCGCGCAACAGGCGGCTGGTGATGCCGTGGCAGATGACGATCGCATCGCGCGCCTGTCTCTGCTGAATGGTCTCCAGGCTGCGAGCCACCCGGCTCGTCATTCTTTCGAATGTCTCACCGCCCGGCGCGTGGAAGAACCATTCGTATCGATCCAGCCCGTCGCGCATGCCGGGATATTCATAATCGATCTCGTAATCCGTCATGCCGTCCCATACGCCCATGCCGATCTCCATCAGGCCGGGATCGAGGGTGATGCCGTCGATCATGCCGATTTCGCCTGCGACGATCTCGCAGGTCTGTCTTGCCCTGCCGAGCGGGCTGGAGAAAATATGGACTTCATCGGTTTCGATAAGCGCTGCGAGCCTGCGGCCCATGCGTATTGCCTGTTGTCGCCCCAGTTCCGTCAAAGGCGAATCGACCTGACCCTGCCAGCGGCGAACGGCGTTGAATTCGGTCTGGCCGTGACGGACGAGATAGATGCTCATGGGCGTTCCTGTGAAATGCGGGGAAGATCAGCGAATTGAACGATGTACCCTTGGCAGGGGCATGCTGGGGTATTTTGCCAGACAATGTGAAAAAACAAAAAACACACTTGCCATTCTTTTCCCTGCACCTTAAAGGAGCGCATACCGAATTGGCCAAGCGATTTCGCGGCCGGTTCAGGTGATCAAGGGGTATAGCTCAGTTGGTAGAGCGGCGGTCTCCAAAACCGCAGGTCGGGGGTTCGAGCCCCTCTGCCCCTGCCACTTTCCATTCGCAAGCGCGGGTCCTCGCTGCATGGCAGATGGGTGCCGGATTTCCGGCGAATTTCGCGGAATGTCGATTTCCTCTTGTTAAAAAGGGAATCGGTGTTTATGTAGGGTCAAAACAGACACGCGGTGCGTGGGGCTGATTAGTTCGGCTTTACGCGCCGTAATTGCGTGGGCAGTCAATGGCATCCAAAACCAATCCGTTTACGTTTCTGCAGCAGGTTCGCGCCGAAGCGTCAAAAATCACTTGGCCGTCGCGCCGCGAGACCATGATTTCGACGGCTATGGTGCTGGTGATGGTCATTTTTGCGGCTCTGTTCTTCTTTGCTGCGGATCAGCTCATCGGCTGGCTGCTCAGCCTGGTGCTGAACGTAGGCCGGTAACGGCGCGGTCAAAGGCCCGGTGGAAGGATCGAACGGAGAATAAAAATGGCAGCGCGCTGGTATATCGTTCACGCATATTCGAATTTCGAAAAGAAGGTCGCCGAGTCGATCGAGGAAAAGGCCCGCCAGAAGGGTCTGGATCATCTTTTCGAGAAAATCCTCGTGCCGACCGAAAAGGTGGTCGAGGTGCGTCGCGGCCGCAAGGTCGATAGCGAGCGCAAGTTTTTCCCAGGTTACGTGCTGGTGCGCGCCAACCTGACGGATGAGGCCTATCACCTCATCAAGAACACGCCGAAGGTTACCGGTTTCCTCGGTTCGGACAGCAAGCCTGTTCCGATTCCCGATTATGAAGCCGAGCGTATCCTCGGTCAGGTTCAGGAAGGTGTCGAGCGTCCGAAGTCTTCGGTTTCGTTCGAGATCGGCGAGCAGGTTCGCGTTTCCGACGGTCCGTTCGCGTCGTTCAACGGCGTGGTTCAGGATGTCGACGAAGAGCGTTCGCGCCTGAAGGTGGAAGTGTCGATTTTCGGTCGCGCTACGCCGGTCGAGCTGGAATACAATCAGGTCGAAAAGGTCTGATTGGCGGGGCGAGACCCCAAGCGCGTGGAAGGCTAACTGGCTCTTTAAGCCGGGGCAGGGCGCCGCACCACGCAACCGCAGCCGCCGGAGCAATCCGGCTTAAGAGAAGCCGGGTAACCGGTTTGAATTGAAAGGCAGAGAGATATGGCTAAGAAAGTTGCAGGCCAGCTCAAGTTGCAGGTAAAGGCCGGGGCGGCCAATCCGTCCCCGCCGATCGGTCCGGCACTTGGTCAGCGTGGCATTAACATCATGGAATTCTGCAAGGCGTTCAATGCCGCCACGCAGGAAATGGAAAAGGGTATGCCGATCCCGGTCGTCATCACCTATTACCAGGACAAGTCCTTCACCTTCGTCATGAAGCAGCCGCCGATGACCTACTGGCTGAAGAAGGAGGCAAAGATCACCTCCGGTTCCAAGACGCCTGGCAAGGGCGCCAAGGTCGGCTCCATCACCAAGGCTCAGGTCAAGACGATCGCTGAAGCCAAGATGAAGGATCTGAACGCAGCCGACATCGAAGGCGCAATGGCAATGGTTGAGGGCTCCGCCCGCGCCATGGGCCTGGAAGTGGTAGGTTGATCATGGCCAAGGTAGCAAAGCGCATTCAGAAGATCCGCGAAGGCGTGGATCCTAACAAGCTTTACGTTCTCACCGACGCCATTTCGATGGTCAAGGAACGTGCTGTCGCCAAGTTCGACGAAACCGTTGAAGTTTCGATGAACCTCGGCGTTGACCCGCGCCATGCGGACCAGATGGTTCGTGGCGTCGTCAACCTGCCGAACGGCACCGGCCGTGACGTTCGCGTCGCCGTCTTCGCCCGTGGCGCCAAGGCTGATGAAGCCACGGCTGCTGGCGCTGACGTTGTCGGTGCAGAAGAACTGGTTGAAATCGTTCAGGGCGGCAAGATCGACTTCGATCGCTGCATCGCGACCCCGGACATGATGCCGCTCGTCGGCCGTCTCGGCAAGGTACTCGGCCCGCGTGGCATGATGCCGAACCCGAAGGTCGGTACGGTGACGATGGATGTTGCCGGCGCCGTCAAGGCGTCCAAGGGCGGCGCTGTCGAGTTCCGCGTCGAAAAGGCCGGTATCGTACATGCTGGCGTTGGCAAGGCTTCGTTCGACGCTAAGGCTCTTGAAGAAAACATCAAGGCTTTCGCCGATGCCGTCATCAAGGCAAAGCCGACCGGTGCCAAGGGCAACTACGTCAAGCGCGTCGCGATTTCCTCGACCATGGGTCCGGGCGTCAAGATCGACCCTTCGTCGGTTACGGCTTAATCAATTCTCGCGCTTCCCACGGGAAGTGTGAATAAAAGAATTTCCGGCTCCCAGGAGCCGGAGATTTCCGGGGAAACCCGGAACTCCTGTCCGAGATTGCGGGTGGCCATGTCTTTCGGGACCTGGCCTTAATCATTCAACCTGCATGAGACGGGTGAGGCTGGATTTGAGGCATCCTAGATGCCTGACTGTCCGGTTCGAACCTGGTGTGCCTGTGCCTGAAGCCGTTTGCGGCGACAGAGCGGGGGACAGGATCCTCGAGCGTCGCTCGGGATCTTTGTAAAAAGGTCCCTTGGGGCAAAGGCAAACCCGACGGGTTCACATGTTGTGTTCCCGTCTACTGGAGACAGACAGTGGAAAGAGCGGAAAAACGCGAATTCGTCACGGAGCTGAACGAAGTCTTCAAGGCTTCCGGTTCGGTTGTCGTGGCCCACTATGCTGGTGTCACCGTTGCGCAGATGAACGACTTCCGTTCGAAGATGCGCGCTGCCGGAGGCACCGTCAAGGTCGCGAAGAACCGCCTGGCCAAGATCGCTCTTCAGGGCACGGAGTCGGAAGGGATGACAGATCTCTTCAAGGGCCAGACGCTGATTGCATACAGCGTCGACCCGATGATCGCTCCGAAAGTCGTCATGGATTTCGCCAAGACCAACGACAAGGTCGTTGTTCTCGGTGGCGCCATGGGTGCAACCACGCTCAACGCCGAAGCAGTCAAGTCGCTTGCGACCCTGCCTTCGCTGGACGAGCTGCGCGCAAAGCTGCTGGGCCTTCTCAATGCCCCGGCAACCCGCGTCGCTACGGTTGTCGCCGCACCTGCAAGCCAGCTGGCACGGGTGTTCTCGGCTTACGCCAAGAAGGACGAAGCCGCTTAAGGCGGTTTTTCGCTGTAAATATTCAAACTGGTTCGAACTGAACAAAAGGAACTATCAAAATGGCTGATCTCGCAAAGATCGTAGAAGACCTCTCCTCGCTGACCGTTCTGGAAGCTGCAGAACTGTCCAAGCTTCTCGAAGAAAAGTGGGGCGTTTCCGCTGCTGCTCCGGTAGCCGTTGCTGCTGCTGGCGGCGCTGCTGCTGCTGCTGCTCCGGAAGAAGAAAAGACCGAGTTCGACGTTATCCTGGTTGACGCTGGCGCCAACAAGATCAACGTCATCAAGGAAGTTCGCGGCATCACCGGCCTCGGCCTCAAGGAAGCCAAGGACCTCGTTGAAGGCGCTCCGAAGCCGGTCAAGGAAGCCGTTTCCAAGGCTGAAGCTGCTGATCTCAAGAAGAAGCTTGAGGACGCAGGCGCCAAGGTTGACGTTAAGTAATCTTGCGATTGCTGGCGGGAAGGGGCTTCATGCCCCTTTCCGTCGTCGTCGTTTTTAAAACTCATTACCCAAAAGCCGCGTGAAAATGGCTTTTGGGTAATGGGTTCTTCAAGAGAATGGTTCCGAACCGGCTCATCTAGGCAATCCGGCCTGATCGATCCGGGATGTGGAACGAGATTGATGACACCCATTGCTTGACGGGATCGACTGGCCATCGGTTCCCGTCCGTTGCAGGCCCGGATGCAATTTTAAAGGAGCGACGATGGCTCAGACCCTTTCGTTTAACGGTCGCAGGCGCGTACGCAAGTTTTTCGGCAAAATTCCAGAAGTAGCGGAAATGCCGAACCTCATCGAGGTTCAGAAGGCTTCGTACGACCAGTTTCTCATGGTTGACGAGCCCAAGGGTGGCCGTCCCGACGAGGGATTGAATGCCGTATTCAAGTCCGTATTCCCGATCACCGATTTTTCCGGCGCCTCCATGCTTGAATTCGTGTCCTACGAATTCGAAGCGCCGAAGTTCGACGTCGAGGAATGCCGTCAGCGCGATCTGACCTATGCTGCGCCGCTCAAGGTGACGCTGCGCCTCATCGTGTTCGATATCGATGAAGATACGGGCGCGAAGTCCATCAAGGACATCAAGGAACAGTCCGTCTACATGGGCGACATGCCGCTCATGACCAATAACGGCACGTTCATCGTCAACGGCACCGAGCGCGTCATCGTTTCGCAGATGCACCGTTCGCCGGGCGTGTTCTTCGATCACGACAAGGGCAAGAGCCATTCTTCCGGCAAGCTGCTCTTCGCTGCCCGCGTCATCCCGTATCGCGGTTCCTGGCTCGACATCGAGTTCGACGCCAAGGACATCGTCTATGCGCGTATCGACCGTCGCCGCAAGATCCCCGTGACCTCGCTGCTGATGGCGCTTGGCATGGATGGCGAAGACATTCTGTCGACCTTCTATACCAAGGCTTCCTATGAGCGCGACGGCGACGGCTGGCGCATTCCGTTCCAGCCCGAGACGCTGAAGAACGCCAAGGTCATCACCGACATGATCGACGCCGATACCGGCGAAGTCGTGGTCGAAGGTGGCAAGAAGCTGACCCCGCGCCTGATCCGCCAGCTGACGGAGAAGGGCCTGAAGGCGCTGAAGGCGACCGACGAAGACCTCTACGGCAACTATCTGGCCGAAGACATCGTCAACTACGAGACGGGTGAAATCTATCTCGAAGCCGGCGACGAAATCGACGAGAAGACCCTCGGTCTCATCCTGCAGTCCGGCTTCGACGAGATTCCGGTCCTCAACATCGACCACGTCAATGTTGGCGCCTATATCCGCAACACGCTGTCTGCCGACAAGAACGAGAACCGTCAGGAAGCCCTGTTCGACATCTACCGCGTCATGCGTCCGGGTGAGCCGCCGACCATGGAATCGGCGGAAGCGATGTTCAACTCGCTTTTCTTCGATGCAGAGCGTTACGATCTGTCGGCCGTTGGCCGCGTCAAGATGAACATGCGCCTCGACCTCGATGCGGAAGACACCGTGCGCACGCTGCGCAAGGAAGACATCCTCGCCGTCGTCAAGATGCTGGTCGAACTGCGCGACGGCAAGGGCGAAATCGACGACATCGACAACCTCGGCAACCGCCGTGTCCGTTCTGTCGGCGAGCTGATGGAAAACCAGTATCGTCTGGGCCTTCTGCGCATGGAACGTGCGATCAAGGAACGTATGTCCTCGATCGAAATCGACACCGTGATGCCGCAGGACCTGATCAACGCGAAGCCGGCAGCCGCCGCCGTTCGCGAATTCTTCGGTTCCTCGCAGCTGTCGCAGTTCATGGACCAGGTGAACCCGCTTTCGGAAATCACCCACAAGCGCCGTCTTTCGGCTCTCGGACCGGGCGGTCTGACCCGCGAGCGCGCCGGCTTCGAAGTCCGCGACGTTCACCCGACCCATTACGGCCGTATTTGCCCGATCGAGACGCCGGAAGGCCCGAACATCGGTCTGATCAACTCGCTTGCAACCTTCGCCCGCGTCAACAAGTACGGCTTCATCGAAAGCCCGTACCGCAAGATCGTCGACGGCAAGGTGACCAACGACGTGATCTACCTCTCCGCCATGGAAGAGGCCAAGTATTACGTCGCGCAGGCCAACGCGCCGCTCAATGAAGACGGTTCGTTCTCGGAAGAGTTCGTCGTCTGCCGTCACTCGGGCGAAGTTATGCTCGCACCGCGTGACAACATCAACCTGATGGACGTTTCGCCGAAGCAGCTCGTTTCGGTCGCAGCGGCTCTCATTCCGTTCCTGGAAAACGACGACGCCAACCGCGCTCTCATGGGCTCGAACATGCAGCGTCAGGCCGTTCCGCTTCTGCGCGCCGAGGCACCGTTCGTCGGTACCGGCATGGAGCCGATCGTCGCCCGTGACTCCGGCGCTGCCATCGCAGCCCGTCGTGGCGGTGTGGTCGATCAGGTGGATGCGACCCGTATCGTTATCCGCGCCACGGAAGACCTCGATGCCGGCAAGTCGGGTGTTGACATCTACCGTCTGCAGAAGTTCCAGCGTTCGAACCAGAACACCTGCGTCAACCAGCGTCCGCTGGTTTCCGTCGGCGACAACATCTCCAAGGGCGATATCATCGCGGACGGTCCGTCGACCGACCTCGGCGATCTGGCTCTCGGCCGCAACGCGCTCGTCGCGTTCATGCCCTGGAACGGCTACAACTACGAAGACTCGATCCTGATGTCGGAGCGTATCGTTTCCGACGACGTGTTCACCTCCATCCACATCGAAGAATTCGAAGTGATGGCGCGCGACACGAAGCTTGGTCCGGAAGAAATCACGCGCGACATTCCGAACGTTTCGGAAGAAGCGCTGAAGAACCTCGACGAAGCCGGTATCGTTTACATCGGTGCGGAAGTTCAGCCGGGCGACATTCTCGTCGGCAAGATCACGCCGAAGGGCGAAAGCCCGATGACGCCGGAAGAAAAGCTTCTGCGCGCCATCTTCGGTGAAAAGGCTTCCGACGTTCGCGACACCTCCATGCGCATGCCTCCGGGCACGTTCGGTACGGTCGTTGAAGTCCGCGTCTTCAACCGTCACGGTGTGGAGAAGGACGAGCGCGCGATGGCTATCGAGCGCGAAGAGATCGAGCGTCTGGCGAAGGACCGCGACGACGAGCAGGCGATCCTCGACCGTAACGTCTACGGCCGTCTGATCGACATGCTGCGTGGCCACGTTTCCATCGCCGGTCCGAAGGGCTTCAAGAAGGGCGTCGAGCTTTCCAACGCCGTCGTTTCCGAATATCCCCGCTCGCAGTGGTGGATGTTCGCGGTCGAAGACGAAAAGGCTCAGTCCGAGTTGGAGGCGCTTCGTGGCCAGTACGACGAATCCAAGTCGCGCCTTGAACAGCGCTTCATGGACAAGGTCGAAAAGGTCCAGCGCGGCGATGAAATGCCTCCGGGCGTCATGAAGATGGTCAAGGTCTTCGTTGCCGTTAAGCGCAAGATCCAGCCGGGCGACAAGATGGCCGGCCGTCACGGTAACAAGGGCGTCGTCTCGCGTATCGTTCCGGTCGAGGACATGCCGTTCCTCGAAGACGGCACGCATGTCGACATCTGCTTGAACCCGCTCGGCGTGCCTTCGCGCATGAACGTCGGCCAGATCCTCGAAACCCACCTCGCATGGGCATGCGCAGGCATGGGCAAGAAGATCGGCGAGATGCTCGAAGAGTATCGCAAGACGATGGACATCAGCGAGCTTCGCAGCGAGCTGACGGAAATCTACGCGTCTGAAGCCAATGACGAGGTTCAGCGTTTCGATGACGACTCGCTGGTGAAGCTTGCCGAAGAAGCCAAGCGCGGTGTTTCCATCGCGACCCCGGTTTTCGACGGTGCGCATGAGCCTGACGTTGCCGCGATGCTGAAGAAGGCAGGTCTGCATGAATCCGGTCAGTCCGTCCTTTATGACGGTCGTACCGGTGAGCCGTTCGACCGCAAGGTCACCGTCGGCTACATGTACATGATCAAGCTGAACCACCTTGTCGACGACAAGATCCACGCTCGCTCGATCGGTCCTTACTCGCTCGTTACCCAGCAGCCGCTGGGCGGCAAGGCGCAGTTCGGCGGACAGCGCTTCGGGGAAATGGAAGTCTGGGCTCTGGAAGCATATGGCGCGGCTTACACGCTGCAGGAAATGCTCACCGTCAAGTCGGACGACGTGGCGGGCCGCACCAAGGTTTACGAAGCGATCGTCCGTGGCGACGACACCTTCGAAGCCGGTATTCCGGAGAGCTTCAACGTTCTCGTCAAGGAAATGCGGTCGCTCGGTCTTTCGGTCGAACTGGAAAACTCGAAGATCGAGAACCAGCCCGAAGACCAGCTGCCCGACGCGGCGGAATAAGACGATAGAGGCGGGCGCCTTCAAGGGCGCCTGCCGGTTTCCCGGACGGTATTGGCCGGTTCGGGACACTTTCGCCGCATTATGCGGTTAATCCGTATTTAAAGCTCTGGACGGTGACCCGGGAAGAAGCCGGTCCAGATGCAAACAGGGGCAGCAGCTAGCCTCTCAAGGAGACAAGGCATGAACCAAGAGGTCATGAATCTTTTCAATCCTCAGGTGCCTGCGCAGCATTTCGATTCCATCCGGATTTCGATCGCTTCGCCGGAAAAAATCCTGTCGTGGTCCTACGGCGAGATCAAGAAGCCGGAAACCATCAACTACCGTACGTTCAAGCCGGAACGCGACGGTCTCTTCTGCGCGCGCATCTTCGGACCGATCAAGGACTATGAGTGCCTGTGCGGCAAGTACAAGCGCATGAAGTACAAGGGCATCATCTGCGAAAAGTGCGGCGTCGAAGTGACGCTGTCGCGCGTTCGCCGTGAGCGCATGGGCCATATCGAGCTCGCAGCGCCGGTTGCTCATATCTGGTTCCTGAAGTCGCTTCCCTCGCGTATCTCGACCCTGCTCGACATGACGCTGAAGGATGTCGAGCGCGTTCTCTATTTCGAAAACTACATCGTCACCGAACCGGGCCTCACTTCGCTGAAGCAGAACCAGCTTCTGTCCGAAGAAGAGTACATGATCGCCGTTGACGAGTTTGGCGAAGACCAGTTCACCGCCATGATCGGCGCTGAAGCCATCTATGAGATGCTGGCTTCGATGAACCTCGAAAAGATCGCCGGCGACCTGCGCGTCGAGCTTGCTGAAACGACTTCTGACCTGAAGCAGAAGAAGCTGATGAAGCGCCTGAAGATCGTCGAGAACTTCATGGAAAGCGGCAACCGTCCGGAATGGATGATCATGAAGGTCGTTCCGGTCATTCCGCCGGACCTGCGCCCGCTGGTTCCGCTGGATGGCGGCCGTTTCGCGACGTCCGACCTCAACGATCTCTATCGCCGCGTCATCAACCGTAACAACCGTCTGAAGCGCCTGATCGAGCTTCGTGCGCCGGGTATCATCATCCGCAACGAAAAGCGCATGCTGCAGGAATCCGTGGATGCGCTGTTCGACAACGGCCGTCGCGGCCGCGTCATCACGGGTGCCAACAAGCGTCCGCTGAAGTCGCTCTCCGACATGCTCAAGGGCAAGCAGGGCCGCTTCCGCCAGAACCTTCTCGGCAAGCGCGTCGACTATTCCGGCCGTTCGGTCATCGTGACCGGTCCGGAACTGAAGCTGCACCAGTGCGGCCTGCCGAAGAAGATGGCGCTCGAACTGTTCAAGCCGTTCATCTATGCCCGCCTCGACGCCAAGGGTTATTCCTCGACCGTCAAGCAGGCCAAGAAGCTGGTTGAAAAAGAAAAGCCGGAAGTCTGGGATATCCTCGACGAGGTCATCCGCGAGCATCCGGTTCTCCTGAACCGCGCACCGACGCTGCACCGTCTGGGTATCCAGGCTTTCGAACCCATGCTGGTCGAAGGCAAGGCCATCCAGCTGCACCCGCTCGTCTGCACGGCCTTCAACGCCGACTTCGACGGTGACCAGATGGCTGTTCACGTTCCGCTTTCGCTGGAAGCCCAGCTCGAAGCGCGCGTGCTGATGATGTCGACCAACAACATCCTGCATCCGGCAAACGGCCACCCGATCATCGTTCCTTCGCAGGACATGGTTCTCGGCCTGTATTACCTGTCGATCATGAACCAGAACGAGCCGGGCGAAGGCATGGCCTTCTCGGATATCGGCGAGTTGCATCACGCGCTTGAAAACAAGGTCGTGACGTTGCATGCCAAGATCCGCGGCCGCTTCAAGACCGTGGATGCCGATGGCAAGCCGGTTTCGAAGATCCATGAGACGACCCCCGGCCGTATGCTCATCGGCGAACTTCTGCCGAAGAACGTCAACGTGCCTTTCGACGTCTGCAACCAGGAAATGACCAAGAAGAACATCTCCAAGATGATCGACACGGTCTACCGTCATTGCGGCCAGAAAGACACGGTCATCTTCTGCGACCGCATCATGCAGCTCGGCTTTGCCCATGCCTGCCGCGCCGGCATTTCGTTCGGCAAGGACGACATGGTTATTCCGGACAGCAAGGTGAAGATCGTCGGTGACACCGAAGCTCTCGTGAAGGAATACGAACAGCAGTATAACGATGGTCTCATCACCCAGGGCGAAAAGTACAACAAGGTTGTCGACGCCTGGGGCAAGGCTACCGAAAAGGTCGCCGAAGAGATGATGGCACGCATCAAGGCTGTCGAGTTCGATCCGGAAACGGGCCGCCAGAAGCCGATGAACTCCATCTACATGATGTCGCACTCGGGTGCTCGTGGTTCTCCGAACCAGATGCGTCAGTTGGGCGGTATGCGCGGCCTGATGGCGAAGCCGTCGGGTGAAATCATCGAGACGCCGATCATCTCGAACTTCAAGGAAGGCCTGACCGTTAACGAGTACTTCAACTCGACCCACGGTGCCCGTAAGGGTCTCGCAGACACCGCCCTGAAGACGGCGAACTCGGGTTACCTTACCCGTCGTCTCGTCGATGTCGCGCAGGATTGCATCGTCAACTCCAAGGATTGCGGCACCGACAAGGGCCTCACCATGACCGCCATCGTCGATGCCGGTCAGGTCGTTGCCTCGCTCGGCGCACGTATCCTCGGCCGTACGGCTCTGGACGACATCGATCATCCGGTTTCCGGCGAAAACATCGTCAAGGCCGGCACGCTGATCGACGAAGCCGACGTGGCCGCCATCGAGAAGGCCGGTATCCAGTCCGTCCGCATCCGTTCGGCTCTGACCTGCGAAGTGCAGATCGGCGTCTGCGGCGTCTGCTACGGTCGTGACCTTGCACGCGGTACGCCTGTCAACATGGGCGAAGCCGTCGGCGTCATCGCCGCACAGTCTATCGGTGAACCGGGCACACAGCTTACCATGCGTACCTTCCACCTTGGCGGTACGGCGAACGTGGTCGACCAGTCGTTCCTCGAAGCCTCTTACGAGGGCACGATTGCGATCAAGAACCGCAACATCCTGCGCAACTCCGAAGGCGCACTCATCGCGATGGGCCGCAACATGGCCGTCACCATTCTCGATGAGCGTGGCCAGGAGCGGTCTTCGCAGCGCGTTGCCTATGGTTCGAAGATCTTCGTTGACGACGGCGACAAGGTTAAGCGCGGTCAGCGTCTTGCAGAGTGGGACCCCTACACCCGTCCGATGATGACGGAAGTGGAAGGTACCGTTCACTTCGAGGACCTCGTCGATGGTCTTTCCGTTCTGGAAGCCACCGACGAATCCACCGGCATCACCAAGCGTCAGGTTATCGACTGGCGTTCGACGCCGCGCGGTTCGGACCTCAAGCCCGCAATCGTCATCAAGGACGCTTCCGGTGCTGTTGCGAAGCTTGCCCGTGGTGGCGAAGCCCGCTTCCAGCTCTCGGTCGACGCCATCCTGTCGGTCGAGCCGGGTGCGAAGGTCTCCCAGGGTGACGTGCTTGCACGTTCGCCGCTGGAAAGCGCCAAGACGAAGGACATCACCGGCGGTCTGCCGCGCGTTGCCGAACTGTTCGAAGCCCGTCGTCCGAAGGACCACGCCATCATCGCTGAGATCGATGGTACGATCCGGCTGGGCCGCGACTACAAGAACAAGCGTCGCGTGATGATCGAGCCTGCGGAAGACGGCGTCGAGCCGGTCGAATACCTGATCCCGAAGGGCAAGCCCTTCCACCTTCAGGAAGGCGACTATATCGAAAAGGGTGAATACATCCTCGACGGTAACCCGGCACCGCACGACATTCTGGCGATCAAGGGCGTGGAGGCTCTGGCTTCCTACCTCGTGAACGAAATCCAGGAAGTCTACCGTCTGCAGGGCGTTGTGATCAACGACAAGCACATCGAGGTGATCGTTCGCCAGATGCTGCAGAAGGTCGAGATCACCGATGCCGGCGACAGCCAGTACATCGTTGGTGACAACGTTGATCGCATCGAGCTCGACGACAACAACGACCGCCTGATCGAAGAAGGCAAGAAGCCTGCCTATGGCGAGCCGGTTCTGCTCGGTATCACCAAGGCTTCGCTGCAGACGCCGTCCTTCATCTCGGCCGCATCCTTCCAGGAAACCACCAAGGTTCTCACGGAAGCTGCGATTGCCGGCAAGACGGACACGCTGCAGGGCCTCAAGGAAAACGTCATCGTCGGCCGTCTCATCCCGGCCGGTACCGGCGGCACCATGACGCAGATTCGCCGCATCGCCACCTCGCGCGACGACCTCATTCTCGAGGAACGTCGCAAGGGTACCGGTGCAGGCTCTGCGAACCAGATGCTGCAGGACATGACGGACCAGGCTCCGGCCGCCGAATAAGGCGGGAAGGGCAGGGGCTTTGCGAAGCCCCGCCGAAGTTCAGAACGAAACGCCCGGAGCAATCCGGGCGTTTTTGTTTATGTGGAACAGGGACCTGTGGCTTTTGCGGTTGGTCGGCGTCTCCAGCCACCTGCGGCGGGCTCAGCCCTGTTCGCGGATGTTATAACGGGTGAGGACGGAAAGCCGGCGAACGAGATCGGTCTGGCCGGTGCTGCCGGTCTTCGCATAGATCGACTTGGCGTTGCTGCGCACCGTTTCGTGGGAAATCTGCAATTGCTTCGCCACGGCGGGAAGCGAAAGCCCCTTCATGATTTCCAGCGCCACACGGGCCTCGCCCCTGGTGAGGTCGTAAAGCCCCTTTAGCAGTGAGGTCGCGTCGGCGACGGTGCCCATGGGTTGCGATATCAGCACGATGGCGCAGCCTTTCGGGGACAGATCCAGTGCGTTCCTGCGCAACGGTATGACGTGCAGGATGCAGGACCGATCTTCGCCGGTCGGCAGCGGGAACGAGCCGATATTATGCCCGGCAAGCGCCTTATAGAGCAGCCGGTTCACTCTTTCGTCGGCTATCACGATTCTGTCGTGGGCGCGGGTGGAAATACATTTCCTGAGGGAGAGAAACATGTCGTTTGCAGAAAGCACACGGCCGCTCGCCTGAAGCACCGCCGCCGGCGCCCCGATGGCGTTCAGTCCAAGCGTCATGGCGTCGGCTTTCTGCCGCTGCAGCCGGGTTGCCAGCGTGAGGCTGCGGGCAATATGCGGTCTCAGCCGGTCGAGCGCCGCCATGGTTTCCGGCCCTATGACGCCGCTATCGAGCTTGCGTTCGAAAAGCACCGTCATTGCCGGATGGTCGGGCGGCGCAACCTGGGTGGCCGCGCCATATCCCAGTCCGCGCGGTATCAGGAAATCGCGCACGATCGGCAGTCCTGCCCATTCATCATGGGTGAAGACATCGAAATCCTGCACGAAGGAAAATTGCCCCTCACGGACTGCGCGGGTCAGGCGGTCGTTTCGGCGGTTCCAGCCGCCATCCATGAAGGCCTGCATCAGTTCCTGGAAATTGGGCGTGTAAAGCCAGGCTTCTTCTTCACCCTTGCCCCAGGTAAGGGCGCCACCCCAGAAATCCAGCCGGTGACCGATGGCGGCAATGACCTGTGCCCAACGATCGGGGAAAAGCGCTGCCTCATAAATGTCATCGATAATGTCTGCCGACAATATAGTATTCAACCCGTCACTGGAATCTTGTGTCGGGGCTATTTAAACATCATATTTCGGTATTGTTCAACGTATAATCAAATAATACTATTGTATTCAAAGTATATAATCTATGAGTGACTTAATATATTGACCAATTTTCCAAAGGGATCGCGCAGAAACAGCCGGCGCACGCCCCAGGCCTCGGTAACCGGGCCATAGTCGATCGGCAAGCCCGCTTTCAGGATTCTTTCGTGAATCTCTTCGAAATTATCGACCTCGATGGAAAGGTCCGGCACTGCCGCGCCGGAGCCGCCTTCGCTTGCGAAGCTGACCTGCGCCCTGGCTTCGAGCGGACTGGCATAGGTCAGGATCCAGCCGTGGTCCATGGCGACGGTCATGCCGAGAATATCGCCATAGAACGCCTGAGCCCGCGCGGGTTCCGGCGTTGCGATGTTGGCGACGACACGTCTTACTGCCACGGACCTGCGCCTCAGGCGAAGCGGATGATGGCGACTTCGCCTTCGAGCGCGCCCTGATAGGCGGAGGCGTGCGGCTCTTCATCCGGCACGTCGGTCAGCATGCCGATCTGGTCGAGATCGGCTTCGATGAAACCTTCCTCGGAAAGCGCGTTCAGCGTTTCGCGCACGGCGGTATCGTCGTCCGGCGCCCGCAGGATGACGTGGATGTCGATGCCCTCGGAATTGTCGGTCTCATAGGCCTTGCCGATGACGATGAAGACCATCGGCTCGTCGCGTCCGTTGTCGTTGTCGGGGAGGGTGCTCATGACGCGGTTCCTTGATCTGTCGTTGCTGTGATGCGGGCCGAGGGAATCGGTCCCGCCCATGGCGGAGCCGCTCCGGCCCGCCATGGGGAATCAATAGACGGATTTTATGAAAAGCCAAAGCGTGGAGGTCAAAATCGCTGCCTTCTGTGCCGACTTATGTTAAAGCGGGTTGGAAATGGCCCGGACGTGGGCTTTGCGGCCATGGGTGGCGGCGCAAAATGTGGATTCACCCTTGACGAAAGCTGGCTAAAACAGTAGTACGCCCGCCATCGGAGCCTCTGTGGGTGCTGGCCGTTCGGTAACCTTTTTCCCGAACATCATCTCAAACGGGTCTCCATTGCACGTAGAAGACACGAATGTTGCACGCAAGACGCCTCATCCGGTGTCCTCTGCTCTTGGTGGTCCATCCGTGAAAACGGATCGGGCCACGTTTTGCGCATGAGGATATATGCGTGCATCGTCGCCGGCAACGGCATAGCCGCCACCCGTGAGGGTGGCTAAAGTAGTTTTTGCAAGGGATGGTTATATGCCTACCGTAAACCAGCTGATCCGCAAGCCTCGCCAGGCACAGGTAAAGCGCAACAAGGTTCCTGCTCTTCAGGAAAACCCGCAGAAGCGTGGTGTTTGCACCCGCGTTTACACGACGACCCCGAAGAAGCCGAACTCGGCTCTGCGTAAGGTTGCCAAGATCCGCCTCACCAACGGCTTCGAAGTCATCGGCTACATTCCGGGCGAAGGTCACAACCTCCAGGAACACTCCGTGGTCATGATCCGCGGCGGCCGCGTAAAGGACTTGCCGGGCGTGCGTTACCACATCATCCGCGGTGTTCTCGATACCCAGGGCGTCAAGAACCGCAAGCAGCGCCGCTCCAAGTACGGTGCGAAGCGTCCGAAGTAATTCGGGTTTAAACAAATTCCGGCGCTGCGCGAGGTTCTCCGCGTGGTTTAGCGTCAATAACATTGAGAGACAAAGAATATGTCCCGTCGCCATAGTGCAGAAAAGCGTGAGATCAACCCGGACCCGAAGTTCGGCGATCTGGTCGTCACCAAGTTCATGAACGCCATCATGCTTCACGGCAAGAAGTCGGTCGCAGAAAGCATCGTTTACGGCGCATTCGACGTCGTTCAGGGCAAGACGAAGCAGGAGCCGCTCGGCGTGTTCCACTCCGCCCTCGACAACGTTGCTCCGCACGTTGAAGTGCGTTCGCGCCGCGTTGGTGGTGCCACGTATCAGGTTCCCGTCGACGTTCGCCCCGAGCGCCGTCAGGCCCTCGCTATCCGCTGGCTGATCACGGCTGCCCGCAAGCGCAACGAAACGACCATGGTCGATCGCCTTTCCGGCGAACTCATGGACGCTGCGAACAACCGCGGTTCCGCTGTCAAGAAGCGCGAAGACACGCACAAGATGGCCGACGCCAACCGCGCATTCTCGCATTACCGCTGGTAATCTTAACCGGTCGCATATCGAAAGGCAGTCCATTATGGCTCGCGAATATAAAATCGAAGACTACCGCAATTTCGGTATCATGGCGCATATCGACGCCGGCAAGACGACGACCACCGAGCGTATCCTTTATTACACCGGTAAGTCGCACAAGATCGGCGAAGTTCACGATGGCGCTGCCACGATGGACTGGATGGAGCAGGAGCAGGAGCGTGGTATCACCATCACCTCCGCAGCCACCACGACCTTCTGGAAGGGTCGCGACGGCAAGATGCGCCGCTTCAACATCATCGACACCCCCGGCCACGTCGACTTCACCATTGAAGTCGAGCGTTCGCTGCGCGTTCTCGACGGCGCCATCGCGCTGCTCGACGCCAACGCCGGTGTTGAGCCGCAGACGGAAACCGTCTGGCGCCAGGCCGAGAAGTATCATGTTCCGCGCATGATCTTCTGCAACAAGATGGACAAGACCGGTGCTGACTTCTACCGCTCGGTAGAAATGATCAAGACCCGTCTCGGCGCCATCGCTGTTGTCATGCAGCTGCCGATCGGCGCTGAGACCGAGTTCAAGGGCGTTATCGACCTGATCGAGATGAACGCACTCATCTGGCGCGACGAATCGCTCGGCGCTCAGTGGGACGTTGTCGAAATCCCGGAAGACATGAAGGCCAAGGCTGACGAATATCGCGAAAAGCTGATCGAGACCGTTGTCGAGATCGACGAAGAAGCGATGGAAGACTACCTGAACGGCATCATGCCCGACAACGACAAGATCCGTGCGCTCGTTCGCCGCGGCACCATCGACGTGAAGTTCCACCCGATGTTCTGCGGTACCGCGTTCAAGAACAAGGGCGTTCAGCCGCTTCTCGACGCTGTTGTCGACTACCTGCCTTCTCCGCTGGACATCCCGGCGATCAAGGGTATCGACTTCAAGACCGAAGCCGAAATCGAGCGTCATGCCGACGACAGCGAGCCGCTTTCCATGCTCGCGTTCAAGATCATGAACGACCCCTTCGTCGGTTCGCTGACCTTCGCACGTATCTACTCGGGCAAGCTCGAAAAGGGTACGTCTGTCATCAACACGGTCAAGGACAAGCGCGAGCGCGTCGGCCGTATGCTGCAGATGCACTCCAACAGCCGTGAAGACATCGAAGAAGCCTTTGCCGGCGACATCGTTGCTCTGGCTGGCCTCAAGGAAACCACCACTGGCGATACGCTCTGCGATCCGCTGAAGCCGGTTATCCTCGAGCGCATGGAATTCCCCGAGCCGGTCATCCAGATCGCGATCGAGCCGAAGACCAAGGGCGACCAGGAAAAGATGGGCCTCGCGCTCAACCGTCTGGCTGCTGAAGATCCTTCGTTCCGCGTCAAGACGGATGAAGAATCCGGTCAGACGATCATCGCGGGCATGGGCGAACTTCACCTCGACATTCTCGTTGACCGTATGCGTCGCGAGTTCAAGGTTGAAGCAACCGTCGGCGCGCCGCAGGTTGCCTACCGCGAAACGATCACGCGTCAGCACGAAGAAGACTACACGCACAAGAAGCAGTCCGGTGGTACCGGTCAGTTCGCTCGCGTGAAGATCATCTTCGAACCGAACCCCGAAGGCGAAGACTTCAAGTTCGAGTCGAAGATCGTCGGCGGTGCTGTTCCGAAGGAATACATCCCGGGCGTTCAGAAGGGTATCGAAAGCGTTCTGTCTTCCGGTCCGCTGGCTGGCTTCCCGATGCTCGGCGTCAAGGCGACGCTGGTCGACGGTGCATTCCACGATGTTGACTCGTCGGTTCTCGCCTTCGAAATCGCATCGCGTGCCTGCTTCCGTGAAGCAGCGAAGAAGGCTGGTGCACAGCTTCTCGAGCCGATGATGAAGGTCGAAGTCGTAACGCCGGAAGACTATGTCGGTGACGTTATCGGCGACCTGAACTCCCGTCGTGGTCAGATCCAGGGCCAGGAAAGCCGTGGTATCGCCGTCGTCATCAACGCGCATGTTCCGCTTGCGAACATGTTCAAGTACGTCGACAACCTGCGCTCCATGTCGCAGGGCCGTGCACAGTACTCGATGACGTTCGACCACTATTCGCCGGTTCCGTCGAACGTGGCGCAGGAAATCCAGGCTAAGTACTCCGGTCAGAAGTGATCGGGGTACGCCCCACCGAATTTTGAAGATTATTCCCGTCAAGGGACAAGAATGGAGAGCCACTAATGGCAAAGAGCAAGTTTGAGCGCAATAAGCCGCACGTCAACATTGGCACGATCGGTCACGTTGACCATGGCAAGACGTCGCTGACGGCAGCGATCACGAAGTTCTTCGGCGAATTCAAGGCGTATGACCAGATCGACGCGGCGCCTGAAGAAAAGGCCCGTGGTATCACGATTTCGACGGCACACGTTGAATACGAAACGCCTGCCCGTCACTATGCGCACGTCGACTGCCCCGGCCACGCCGACTACGTGAAGAACATGATCACCGGTGCTGCCCAGATGGACGGCGCGATCCTGGTTTGCTCGGCTGCCGACGGCCCGATGCCGCAGACCCGCGAGCACATCCTGCTTGCCCGTCAGGTTGGCGTTCCGGCGATCGTCGTGTTCCTCAACAAGGTCGACCAGGTTGACGACGCCGAGCTTCTCGAGCTTGTCGAGCTTGAAGTTCGCGAACTTCTGTCGTCCTACGACTTCCCGGGCGACGATATTCCGATCATCAAGGGTTCGGCACTTGCTGCTCTTGAAGACTCCGACAAGAAGATCGGTGAAGACGCGATCCGCGAGCTGATGGCTGCGGTTGACGCCTACATCCCGACGCCTGAGCGTCCGATCGACCAGCCGTTCCTGATGCCGATCGAAGACGTGTTCTCGATCTCCGGCCGTGGTACGGTTGTGACGGGTCGCGTTGAGCGCGGTATCGTCAAGGTTGGTGAAGAAGTCGAAATCGTCGGCATCCGTCCGACCTCGAAGACGACGGTTACCGGCGTTGAAATGTTCCGCAAGCTGCTCGACCAGGGCCAGGCCGGCGACAACATCGGTGCACTGGTTCGCGGTGTTAACCGTGACGGCGTCGAGCGTGGTCAGATCCTGTGCAAGCCGGGTTCTGTCAAGCCGCACAAGAAGTTCAAGGCTGAAGCCTACATCCTGACGAAGGAAGAAGGCGGCCGTCATACGCCGTTCTTCACGAACTACCGTCCGCAGTTCTACTTCCGCACGACGGACGTAACGGGCATCGTTACGCTTCCGGAAGGCACGGAAATGGTTATGCCTGGCGACAACGTGACCGTTGACGTCGAGCTGATCGTTCCGATCGCGATGGAAGAAAAGCTGCGCTTCGCTATCCGCGAAGGCGGCCGTACCGTCGGCGCAGGCATCGTTGCCTCGATCGTCGAGTAATTTCGACCTTTGAAATTCAGACTGGCGGCGGTGTGAACAACACCGCCGCCGGACTTTTGGTAAAAAGCCTGGCGGCGTTGCATTTTTAGTGCTTGAAAAATTCGGTGAAAGCGCGTAAACGCGCACTCACACTCACCGCTGGATTCGCAAGCGATTGCGAAACGCGGTGTTTTAGCAATACAGACAACTGAAATGATTGGGATGCGACAGCGCATTTCTCTCGATTTTTGAAAATCTGCGGCGCCACGATCAATAGAAGTTCATGTGTTTCCGCGTGCGGAAACGAATAACAAAGAACAAGGACAAGACGAATGAACGGCCAGAATATCCGTATCCGCCTCAAGGCGTTCGATCACCGGATCCTCGATGCCTCTACCCGTGAAATCGTGTCGACCGCAAAGCGCACCGGCGCCAGCGTTCGCGGCCCGGTTCCGCTCCCCACCCGCATCGAAAAGTTTACCGTCAACCGCTCTCCTCACGTTGATAAGAAGAGCCGTGAACAGTTCGAAATGCGGACGCACAAGCGTCTTCTCGATATCGTTGACCCCACCCCGCAGACTGTCGATGCTCTGATGAAGCTCGACCTCGCTGCTGGCGTTGACGTGGAAATCAAGCTCTAAGACCCGGCCCGATCCATTCAAGGTGAGGGCTGAAGTAACAAGGCCGGACTTCACCTTTGGGTGAAGGCCAATAACAAGGAAGGTACGTGGAGCAATCCAACGACTTCCAAACCGGAGACCGGAAACATCGTGAGATGTCGAAGGGCACTCCTTAACAAAGGCCAGAGAGGGTTTTCCCTTCAAGGCTCGCAAGAGGATGAACCAATGCGTTCAGGTGTGATTGCACAGAAAGTGGGTATGACACGCGTCTATAACGACGCAGGTGAACATATCCCCGTAACAGTATTGCGACTGGATAACGTACAAGTCGTTGCCCAGCGCACGGAAGACAAGAATGGCTATACCGCAGTTCAGCTCGGTGCCGGCCAGTCCAAGGTCAAGAACACGACGAAGGCGCTTCGCGGTCATTTTGCCGCTGCCAATGTCGAACCGAAAGCCAAGCTCGTCGAGTTCCGGGTTTCCCCCGAGAACCTGATCGACATCGGTGCAACACTGACCGCAAATCATTTTCAGTCCGGCCAGCTGGTCGACGTCACTGGAACCACGATCGGTAAAGGTTTTGCCGGTGCTATGAAGCGTCACAACTTCGGTGGTGGCCGCGCTTCGCACGGTAACTCCGTATCGCACCGTGCACACGGTTCGACCGGTAACAACCAGGATCCGGGCCGCGTCTGGAAGGGCAAGCGCATGGCTGGTCATATGGGCCAGACGCGCGTTACGACCCAGAACCTCGAAGTCGTTTCGACCGATGAAGACCGTGGCCTCATCCTCGTGAAGGGTGCAGTTCCCGGCTCGAAGGGTTCCTGGATCATCGTCCGCGACGCCGTCAAGTCGGCTGCGAAGTAAGGGAGCCTTATCATGGAATTGAACGTCAAGACCCTCGAGGGAAAAGACGCCGGCAAGGTTTCTCTGTCGGATGAGATCTTCGGCCTCGACCCCCGCCAGGACATCCTGGCCCGCATGGTTCGCTGGCAGCTTGCAAAGAAGCAGCAGGGAACCCACAAGTCCAAGAACCGGTCGGAAGTTTCCCGCACCGGCGCGAAGATGTACAAGCAGAAGGGTACGGGCCGCGCTCGTCACCATTCGGCTCGCGCACCGCAGTTCCGCGGCGGCGGCAAGGCCCACGGCCCGGTCGTTCGCAGCCATGCACACGATCTTCCGAAGAAGGTTCGTGCGCTCGCTCTGCGTCACGCCCTGTCTGCAAAGCTGAAGGCTGAAGAACTGATCATCGTCGATCAGCTCGTCGCGTCCGAAGCAAAGACCAAGGCTCTGCTGGGCAGCTTCGCTTCGCTTGGCCTGACCAACGCTCTCGTTATCGGCGGCGCCGAACTTGATGGCAACTTCAAGCTCGCTGCTCAGAACATCCCGAACGTGGACGTTCTGCCGGTTCAGGGCATCAATGTTTACGACATCCTGCGCCGTGGCAAGCTGGTGCTTTCCAAGGCTGCTGTAGAGGCTCTGGAGGAGCGGTTCAAATGACGGATCTTCGCCACTACGATGTGATCGTATCTCCTTCGATCACGGAAAAGTCGACGCTGGTATCCGAACAGAACCAGGTCGTATTCAACGTCGCCAAGAACGCTTCCAAGCCTGAAATCAAGGCTGCCGTGGAAGCTCTCTTCGGCGTCAAAGTCACGGCTGTGAACACGCTTATCCGCAAGGGTAAGACCCGTCGTTTCCGTGGATTCGCCGGTAAGCTGAAGGACGTCAAGAAAGCCGTCGTCACGCTCGCCGAAGGTCAATCCATCGACGTGTCCACCGGACTCTAAAGGTTAGGCCCAAGCGGGCAAAGACCCAAAAGGGAACAAGAAAATGGCATTGAAAAGTTTCAATCCGACCACGCCGAGCCAGCGCCAGCTGGTTATCGTGGACCGCGCTTCGCTCTACAAGGGCAAGCCGGTAAAGGCTCTCACCCAGGGCCTCAGCTCCAAGGGTGGCCGTAACAACCAGGGCCGGATCACCGTCCGTTTCCAGGGCGGCGGTCACAAGCGGACCTACCGTCTGGTTGACTTCAAGCGTCGCAAGTTCGACGTAGAAGGCACCGTTGAGCGTCTGGAATACGACCCCAACCGCACCGCGTTCATCGCGCTGGTTACGTATACCGACGGCGAACAGGCTTACATTCTCGCGCCACAGCGTCTCGCTGCCGGTGACAAGGTGATCGCCTCCGACAAGGCAGTGGACGTGAAGCCCGGCAACACCATGCCGCTTCAGTACATTCCGGTCGGTTCGATCATCCACAACGTCGAGATGAAGCCGGGCAAGGGCGGTCAGATCGCTCGCTCCGCCGGTACGTATGTCCAGCTCGTCGGCCGCGATGCCGGCATGGCCATCCTGCGTCTCAACTCGGGCGAACAGCGTCTGGTGCACGGCTCCTGCCTCGCATCGATCGGCGCTGTTTCGAACTCGGACCACGCCAACATCAACGACGGCAAGGCCGGTCGTTCCCGTTGGCGCGGCAAGCGTCCGCACGTTCGCGGCGTCGTCATGAACCCGGTCGACCACCCGCACGGTGGTGGTGAAGGTCGCACGTCGGGTGGTCGCCACCCGGTTACTCCGTGGGGCAAGCCCACGAAGGGCAAGCGCACCCGTTCGAACAAGTCGACCGACAAGTTCATCATGCGCTCGCGCCATCAGCGTAAGAAGTAAGAGAGGTAGTCACTAATGGCTCGTTCAGTATGGAAAGGTCCGTTTGTTGACGGCTATCTTCTCACCAAGGCTGAGAAGGTGCGCGAGAGCGGACGTAACGAAGTAATCAAGATCTGGAGCCGTCGCTCCACGATCCTGCCGCAGTTCGTTGGTCTGACCTTCGGCGTCTACAACGGCAGCAAGCATGTGCCCGTCTCCGTCAACGAAGACATGGTCGGACACAAGTTCGGTGAATTCTCTCCGACCCGTACCTATTACGGTCACGGCGCGGACAAGAAGGCAAAGAGGAAGTAATCATGGCGAAGGCTAAGACCGAACGCCGGCTGAAGGACAACGAGGCTCAGGCCGTTGCCCGTACGCTCCGCGTCAGCCCCCAGAAACTGAACCTGGTTGCCGCTCTTATCCGTGGCAAGAAGGTTGATCGCGCTCTCGCCGAGCTCGAATTCTCCCGCAAGCGCATTGCAGGCACCGTCAAGAAGACGCTGGAATCTGCAATTGCCAATGCGGAAAACAACCACGACCTCGACGTCGACGCTCTCGTCGTCGCCGAGGCCTATGTTGGCAAGTCCATCACCATGAAGCGTTTCCACGCTCGTGGCCGTGGTCGTGCTTCCCGCATCGAAAAGCCGTTCGCTCACCTCACGATCGTTGTTCGTGAAGTCGAGGAAAAAGGGGAGGCCGCATAATGGGTCAGAAAATCAATCCGATCGGCTTCCGCCTCGGCATCAACCGTACCTGGGATAGCCGCTGGTACGCTGACACCGCAGAATACGGCAAGCTGCTGCATGAAGACCTGAAGATCCGGGCTTACCTGATCAAGGAACTCAAGCAGGCCGGTATAGCCAAGGTCGTCATCGAGCGTCCGCACAAGAAGTGCCGCGTTACGATCCACTCGGCTCGTCCGGGTCTGATCATCGGCAAGAAGGGTGCGGACATCGAGAAGCTTCGCAAGAAGCTTTCCGAAATGACCAACTCCGAAACGCACCTCAACATCGTTGAAGTGCGCAAGCCGGAAATCGACGCGACGCTGGTTGCCCAGTCGATCGCTCAGCAGCTCGAGCGCCGCGTGGCTTTCCGCCGTGCGATGAAGCGTGCTGTTCAGTCCGCAATGCGTCTTGGCGCCGAAGGCATCAAGATCACCTGCGGCGGCCGTCTCGGCGGTGCAGAAATCGCTCGTACCGAATGGTACCGCGAAGGTCGCGTTCCGCTGCACACGCTGCGTGCGGACATCGACTACGGCACGGCTGAAGCTGAAACCGCATTCGGCATTTGCGGCATCAAGGTCTGGATCTTCAAGGGCGAAATCCTTGAGCACGATCCGATGGCTTCTGAGCGTCGCGGTCTCGAAGGCGACGCACAGGGCCCTGCAAGCCGTGAGCGTGGCGATCGTCCCGATCGTCGTCGCGAAAACGCTTGATTGACGCTGGCGAAAGATAAGCTCGGAGAAGTAAGAAAATGTTGCAGCCAAAGCGTACTAAGTACCGTAAGCAGTTCAAGGGACGCATCAAGGGCGTCGCCAAGGGCGGCTTTGACCTGGCATTCGGTGAATTCGGCTTGAAGTCGCAGGAACCGAACCGCGTGAATGCGCGCGAGATCGAAGCGGCCCGCCGCGCGATCACGCGTTACATGAAGCGCGCAGGTCGCGTGTGGATCCGCGTATTCCCCGACGTTCCGGTCACGGCAAAGCCGACCGAAGTTCGTATGGGTAAGGGCAAGGGTTCGGTCGATTACTGGGCATGCAAGGTCAAGCCCGGTCGTATGATGTTCGAGATCGACGGTGTGTCCGAGGAGATCGCCCGTGAGGCGCTTCGTCTCGGCGCTGCCAAGCTCTCGGTCAAGACGCGCTTCGTACAGCGCATCGCAGAGTAAGGAGCAAGGCACATGAAAGCCGATGAAGTTCGCGGCCTCAGCGCCGACCAGCTCAAGGACAAGCTCGCCGATCTGAAGAAGGAGCAGTTCAACCTGCGCTTCCAGAAGGCAACTGGTCAGCTGGAGAAGTCCTCGCGCATCAACGAAGTCCGCAAGGATATCGCCCGCGTTAAAACCATTGCCCGCCAGAAGGCGGCAGAAGCCAAGGCCTAAGGAAGAATAATATGCCGAAACGCATTCTGCAGGGCGTCGTAGTGTCCGACAAGAACGAGAAGACTGTCGTGGTCCGGGTTGAGCGCCGATTCGCTCACCCGCTGCTTCAGAAGACCGTTCGTCGTTCGAAGAAGTACAAGGCACACGACGAAAACAATCAGTATAAGGTCGGCGATGTCGT
Source organism: Agrobacterium sp. T29 (assembly GCF_006970545.1). Taxonomy (NCBI): domain Bacteria; kingdom Pseudomonadati; phylum Pseudomonadota; class Alphaproteobacteria; order Hyphomicrobiales; family Rhizobiaceae; genus Agrobacterium; species Agrobacterium sp. T29. The sequence goes on along the minus strand of NZ_CP040640.1, from coordinate 1,662,257 downwards.
TTCCATCGAGGAATGCGCACCGATCTCCAAGGACAAGCGCTGGACGGTCGTTTCCGCCCAGGCTTAATTTCATCAGAATCGCGCCAGGTGTCTTGCACTTGGCGCGAATTCCTGTATGAAGCACCGCAAGGACGCTCGTGAATCGAGCGTCTTTTGCTTTGATGCGCACGGAAGGTCCTTCGGGAAACCACCCTGTCACGACATTTCCGCGCAAAAAAAGAGATATTCATAAGCTGGGGCAGGGGGCTTACTCGGGAGAGTTTGCCCAACCGTCCCGGTAACAACAAGAAGGCGACCTGACATGATTCAGATGCAAACAAACCTCGACGTGGCGGATAATTCCGGCGCACGTCGTGTCATGTGCATCAAGGTGCTGGGCGGCTCGAAGCGCAAATATGCTTCTGTTGGCGACATTATTGTCGTTTCCATCAAGGAAGCTATTCCGCGCGGCCGCGTCAAGAAGGGCGACGTGATGAAGGCGGTTGTCGTGCGCACCGCCAAGGACATCCGCCGCGCTGACGGCAGCGTCATCCGTTTCGATAACAACGCAGCCGTTCTTATCGACAACAAGAAAGAGCCCATCGGCACCCGTATCTTCGGACCGGTTCCGCGCGAACTTCGCGCCAAGAACCACATGAAGATCATCTCGCTGGCTCCGGAAGTACTGTAAGGAGCGAATGCGATGCAGAAGATTCGTAAAGGCGACAAGGTTGTCGTATTGACCGGTAAGGACAAGGGTCGTACCGGCGAAGTAATCCAGGTTTTGCCGAAGGAAGATCGGGCCGTTGTGCGTGGCGTTAACATGGTGAAGCGTCACCAGCGCCAGACCCAGGCCCAGGAAGCCGGCATCATCAACAAGGAAGCATCCTTGCACATCTCCAACATCGCCATCGTCGACAAGGATGGCAAGCCGACCCGCGTTGGCTTCTCGGTTGTGGATGGCAAGAAGGTCCGCGTGGCCAAGCGTTCGGGAGAAGTGATCGATGGCTGATAAGTACGAGCCGCGTCTCAAGACGGAATACGTTTCCCGTATCCGTGGCGCCATGCAGGAGAAGTTCTCCTACGCCAACGTGATGATGATCCCGAAGCTTGAAAAGATCGTGATCAACATGGGTGTTGGCGAGGCGACTGCCGACTCCAAGAAGCCCACCATCGCTGCCGGTGACCTGGCTGCGATCGCCGGCCAGAAGCCGGTCGTTACCCGCGCTCGCAACTCGATCGCAGGTTTCAAGGTTCGCGAAGGCATGCCGATCGGTGCGAAGGTTACCCTTCGTGGCGCCCGCATGTACGAATTCCTTGATCGTCTGGTCAACATCGCGCTTCCGCGCGTTCGCGACTTCCGGGGCCTGAACCCGAAGAGCTTTGACGGCCGTGGCAACTTCGCCATGGGCATCAAGGAACACATTGTGTTCCCTGAGATCAACTACGATAAGGTTGATCAGATGTGGGGCATGGACATCATCGTTTGCACGACGGCGACGTCGGACGACGAAGCTCGGGCTCTGCTGACAGAGTTCAACTTCCCGTTCCGTCACTAACCGTAACGACGAGCGTAGAAAAGGAACTCCGATATGGCGAAAACAAGCGCAGTTGAAAAGAACAAGCGCCGCCGCAAGTCGGTCGCCCAGCAGGCCGCCAAGCGCGCCGCACTGAAGGCGATCGTGATGAACCAGTCCCTTCCGATCGAAGACCGGTTCAAGGCCACTCTGAAGCTCGCTTCGCTGCCGCGTGACGGCTCGAAGACGCGTATCCGCAACCGCTGCGAAGTAACGGGCCGTCCGCGCGCGTTCTATCGCAAGCTCAAGATGTCGCGTATCGCGCTTCGTGAGCTGGGCAATTCCGGCAAGGTGCCGGGCATTGTCAAGTCGAGCTGGTAAGGAGACGGGCACATGACCATGACTGATCCTTTGGGTGATATGCTCACCCGCATCCGCAATGGTGCTGCTCGCCGCAAGTCTTCGGTAAGCACGCCGGCTTCCAGCCTCCGCGCACGCGTTCTCGACGTGCTGCAGGCTGAAGGCTACATTCGCGGTTATTCCAAGGTCGATTTCGAAAACGGCAAGTCCGAATTCACGATCGAGCTGAAGTACTACGAAGGCGCGTCCGTGATCCGTGAGATCGGCCGCGTTTCCAAACCGGGCCGCCGGGTTTATGTCTCGGTAAAGTCCATTCCGCAGGTCGCGAACGGCCTCGGCATCACCATCCTTTCGACCCCGAAGGGCGTGATGGCCGATCACCAGGCTCGCGAACAGAACGTTGGTGGCGAGGTTCTTTGCTCGGTCTTCTAAGACCCGAGCAAGGATCTCCATAACGAACAGACAGGATTGAATAATGTCTCGTATCGGTAAAAAGCCCGTTCCGGTTCCAGCAGGTGTGACGGCCAATGTCGACGGCCAGAAGGTTACTGCTAAGGGCCCGAAGGGTGAACTGTTTTTCGTCGCTAACGACGACATTCAGCTGAAGCTCGAAGATAACGGCGTTTCCGTAACGCCGGCTAACGGCACCAAGGAAGCTCGTTCGAAGTGGGGCATGTCCCGCACGATGATCGAGAACATCTTCAAGGGTGTTAAGGACGGCTATGAGCGCAAGCTCGAAATCAACGGCGTTGGTTACCGTGCCGCCATGCAGGGCAAGAACCTGCAGCTGGCTCTCGGCTTCAGCCACGACGTTGTTTACGAGCCTCCGGTCGGCATCACCATTGCCGTTCCGAAGCCCACGGAAATCATCGTTTCCGGCATCAACAAGCAGCAGGTTGGCCAGGTAGCCGCGGAAATCCGCGAATACCGCGGTCCCGAGCCCTACAAGGGCAAGGGCGTGAAGTACGCTGAAGAGCGTATTGTCCGCAAAGAAGGCAAGAAGAAGTAAGGATCACGCGAAATGGCTAGCAGGAAAGAAGCACTTGCACGTCGCGCGAGCCGCGTGCGCCGCCAGATCAAGGCGGTTGCCAACGGCCGCCCGCGCCTGTCGGTTCATCGCTCGTCGAAGAACATCTACGCCCAGATCATCGATGACGTTGCTGGCAAGACGCTTGCGTCTGCCTCCACGCTCGAAGCCGATCTGCGCGGCTCGCTCAAGACCGGCGCCGACGTTGCAGCAGCAACCGTCGTAGGCAAGCTGGTTGCCGAGCGTGGCGTCAAGGCTGGCGTCAAGGATGTCGTATTCGACCGTGGCGCGTTCATCTACCACGGCCGCATCAAGGCCCTGGCAGACGCTGCCCGCGAAGGCGGCCTGAACTTCTGAGTGCATGACCCTTTCGATTTTTTGAGATCGAAAGAAAGGATCATGCACCAACAAAGATGCTGCAGCGCTTTTCGCGCTGCAGCTTCCGCCCGGACAACGATCCGGGCGGAATTTCACCGGACCATGCGGATCTCTTCATCGGGGCCGCTGGTCTTTTCGTTTGCCGTTCCACCCGCAAAAGAAAAAGGACAAGGACAATGGCACAGGATAAAAGAGGTTCCCGCGAAGAGCGTCAGAACCGCGAAGAGCGCGATAGCGAATTCGTCGACAAGCTGGTCGCGATCAACCGCGTTGCAAAGGTTGTTAAGGGTGGCCGTCGCTTCGGCTTCGCCGCTCTCGTCGTCGTTGGCGACCAGAAGGGCCGCGTCGGCTTCGGTCACGGCAAGGCTCGTGAAGTTCCGGAAGCAATCCGCAAGGCAACTGAAAGCGCAAAGCGCGATCTGATCTTCGTTCCGCTGCGTGATGGCCGTACGCTTCATCACGACGTCAATGGCCGTCACGGCGCAGGCAAGGTTCTGCTGCGTTCGGCCAAGGCCGGTACCGGTATCATCGCCGGTGGTCCGATGCGCGCCGTTTTCGAAACGCTCGGCGTTCATGACGTTGTTGCCAAGTCGACCGGTTCTTCGAACCCGTACAACATGGTTCGCGCTACGTTCGACGCTCTGAAGCATCAGGTTCATCCGAAGGACATCGCTGCACAGCGCGGTCTGAAGTATGCGACCCTTCAGGCTCGTCGTGCCGCTTCCGGCAACGCTTCTGAAGAATAAGGAGCTGGATCATGGCCAAGAAGACTACTGAAGCCAAGAAGACTGTTACGGTCGAACAGATCGGCAGCCCCATTCGCCGCCCGGCAATCCAGCGCCAGACGCTGATCGGCCTGGGTCTCAACAAGATGCATCGTCAGCGCACCCTGGAAGACACTCCGGCGGTTCGCGGCATGATCCGTGCGGTCCAGCATCTCGTTCGCGTCGTTGACGAGAAGTGAGACGGAGTAACCTATCATGAAACTCAATGAAATCAGAGACAACGAAGGCGCCTCCAAGGACCGTATCCGCGTAGGTCGCGGTATCGGTTCCGGCAAGGGCAAGACCGGTGGTCGCGGTGTGAAGGGCCAGAAGGCTCGTTCGGGCGTCGCCATCAACGGTTTCGAAGGCGGTCAGATGCCCATCTACCGTCGTCTGCCGAAGCGCGGTTTCAACAACATCTTCGCTTCCGAATATGTTGTCGTATCGCTCGGCCGCATTCAGACCGCCATCGACGCCAAGAAGCTTGACGCTTCCGCAACGATCGATGCCGCTGCTCTCAAGGCTGCCGGCGTTATCCGCCGCGCCAAGGACGGCGTACGCATTCTCGCCGACGGCGAGCTGAAGGCCAAGGTCGCTTTCGAAGTTGCCGGCGCTTCCAAGCCCGCAATCGAAAAGATCGAAAAGGCTGGCGGTTCGATCAAGCTTCTCGCAGTTGCAGCAGAAGCCGCCGAGTAATATATAGACTTCAGACGCCCGGGGCTCGTCGCTCCGGGCGTTTGCGCTCCCTGGCCTATGGTGCTTTCGATCTAAATCGATTTATAGAGCATCAGGGCAATCTCTTCGCGGTGTGCTTCCACGGCCCCGCTTGCGGCAGAAAGTGCTGCAGGGAGAGCCTCACAGTTCTTGAACTTCCGTAGGGGAGGGGATAGGACATAAAAAACAGGGTGAGGCATGATGGCGGCTCAGAGCCGCGTTTGTCCGAAGCCCGGTTTTGACCAGTATCTTTTAGACCTTTCCGCATCGGCCGGTTGCGCTGGCTGGCAAGGGTCATTCGGAGAAATTTATGGCTTCAGCAGCGGAACAACTGGCTTCGAACCTGAATTTTTCGACCTTCGCTAAGGCGGAGGATCTGAAAAAGCGTCTCTGGTTTACTCTTGCCGCACTTCTCGTCTACCGTCTCGGCACCCACATTCCGCTTCCGGGCCTGAACCCCGAAGCCTATGCGCAGGCCTTCCGTGGCCAGGCCAACGGTATTCTCGGTCTTTTCAACATGTTTGCGGGTGGCGCCGTCGAGCGCATGGCGATCTTCGCGCTCGGCATCATGCCTTACATCTCCGCTTCGATCATCGTGCAGCTCATGACCTCGGTCGTGCCCTCGCTCGAAGCGTTGAAGAAGGAAGGCGAAGCCGGCCGCAAGATCATCAACCAGTATACGCGCTACGGCACGGTGCTGCTCGGCACGCTGCAGGCTTATGGCATTGCGGTCGGCCTCGAAAGCGGCAACGGCCTCGTGGTCGATCCGGGCTGGTTCTTCCGCATTTCCACCGTCATCACGCTGCTCGGCGGCACGATGTTCCTGATGTGGCTGGGTGAGCAGATCACCTCGCGCGGTATCGGCAACGGTATTTCGCTGATCATCTTCGCGGGCATCGCCGCAGGCCTGCCCAAGGCGCTGGCCGGCACGCTGGAACTCGGCCGTACCGGTGCGCTTTCCACCCCGCTCATCCTGACGGTCGTCGTGGTCGCCATCGGCGTCATCGCGCTCATCGTCTTCGTGGAGCGCGCCCAGCGCCGCCTGTTGATCCAATATCCGAAGCGACAGGTCGGCAATCGCATGTTCCAGGGCGATACCTCGCATTTGCCGCTGAAGCTCAACACGGCCGGCGTCATTCCCGCGATCTTTGCATCGTCGCTGCTGCTGCTGCCGGCAACGGCTGCGGGTTTTGCCGGAAACACCAACCTGCCGGGCTGGGCAACCTCGATCATCGCGTCGCTGCAGCACGGGCAGCCGCTGTTCATGGCGCTCTACGGCCTGCTGATCGCGTTCTTCGCGTTTTTCTATACGGCGATCGTCTTCAATCCGAAGGACACCGCAGATAACCTCAAGAAGCATGGTGGCTTCATTCCGGGCATCCGTCCGGGCGAGCGCACCGCGGAGTACATCGATTACGTCCTGACCCGCATCACCGTGGTCGGCGCGATTTATCTTGTCTTCGTCTGTATCCTTCCTGAGACACTTATCGCACGCACGGGCATTCCATTAGCCCTTGGTGGTACTTCGCTTTTGATCGTTGTCAGTGTAACTCTGGACACGGTTGCGCAAATTCAGGGCCACCTGATCGCGCAGCAGTATGAAGGGCTGATCAAGAAGTCGAAGTTGCGTGGAGGAAAGAGGGGACGATGAGACTGATATTTTTGGGTCCGCCGGGTGCGGGCAAGGGAACCCAGGCCAAGCGGCTGACGGACAAGTACGGGATCCCGCAGCTTTCCACCGGTGACATGCTTCGCGCTGCGGTCAGCGCGGGCACCGAAATCGGCAAACGCGCCAAGGCCGTCATGGACGCCGGCGGGCTTGTTTCCGACGATATCGTCAATCAGATCGTTTCCGAACGCATCGAAGCACCGGACTGTGCCAAGGGCTTTATTCTCGACGGCTATCCGCGCACCGTTCCGCAGGCCAAGGCGCTTGCCGAGAACATGCGCAAGAAGAATCTGGTCCTCGATGCCGTCATCGAACTCAAGGTGGACGAAGAGGCGTTGATTCGCCGAATCGAAAACCGCGTGGCTGAAACCATTGCCGCCGGCGGTACGGTTCGCTCGGATGACAATCCGGAAGCGTTCCGCAAGCGCCTGACGGAATATCGCGAGAAGACCGCGCCGCTGTCCGCCTATTACAGCGAACAGGGCGAGCTCGTGACGCTGGATGGCATGGCTGACGTCGATGCCGTCACCGAGGCTATCGAGCGCGTTCTCGAGAAAGCCTCCGCCTGATCGATGGAGCGGATGGGCGAGGCTGTTGCGCTCTTGCCCATATCTCGCTTGCGCATGGCGGCAGATCCTTTGGATCGTAAAAGAATCTTGGCGGAGCCGGTTGCTTTTTTGCGCTGATTCCGTTAAACACCGCGCCAACTCGCGACATCCCAAGCGACTGGCGCGGATTTCCCTAAGGGAAGGGAGATCCGGGTTCGGTCGTTTTGACTTGTCACGGACACCAATTTGAACTGGCGGTCTTGTCGGCCGCTCGAATGGAATCACCACTTGCCGGATGGCAACTGGAACCAAGGAGAAGAGACGTGGCACGTATCGCTGGCGTCAACATCCCGACCGCGAAGCGCGTTGTTATTGCGCTGACCTACATTCACGGGATCGGTCCGAAATTCGCGCAGGAAATCATGGACAAGGTCGGTCTTCCGGCTGAGAAGCGCGTTCATCAGCTGACGGATGCTGAAGTTCTTCAGATCCGCGAAGCCATCGACCGCGACTACCAGGTCGAAGGCGACCTGCGTCGTGAGACCTCGATGAACATCAAGCGTCTGATGGACCTCGGTTGCTACCGCGGCCTGCGTCACCGTCGTGGCCTTCCGGTCCGCGGTCAGCGCACGCACACCAACGCCCGCACCCGCAAGGGTCCGGCGAAGGCTATCGCTGGTAAGAAGAAGTAATTTTCCGGTTCTCCGGAAAGGGGAGGCTGGTGCAGTCCGCGCCAGCCTTTCTGAGTTTGGCGTGAAGCTCCGATGGGGTTGATCGCCGGTGTAGCCGCTGGTGTTACGGCGGTGAAGAGATCAATGAAAGGTATAAAATGGCCAAGGAAGCCGCACGTATTCGCCGTCGCGAACGTAAGAACATCACGTCGGGCGTCGCGCACGTCAACTCGACCTTCAACAACACGATGATCACCATCACCGACGCACAGGGCAATGCTATTGCCTGGTCGTCCGCTGGTGCCAAGGGCTTCAAGGGTTCGCGCAAGTCGACCCCGTTCGCTGCCCAGATCGCTGCTGAAGATTGCGCGAAGAAGGCTCAGGAACACGGCATGAAGTCGCTTGAAGTTGAAGTTTGCGGTCCGGGTTCCGGCCGTGAATCGGCACTTCGCGCCCTGCAGGCTGCCGGTTTCATGATCACTTCCATTCGCGACGTGACGCCGATCCCGCACAACGGTTGCCGTCCGCGCAAGAAGCGCCGCGTCTGACGCGACCGTGGTTCGGAAATTCCGCCTTACCTCAGGTCTGGCGGAATTTTCGTGTATCTGGCGTGTGCGCGTCGATTTCGATCGGCGGACTTGCGCTCAAGAACCCACCAATGAACCGCTGAATTAGGTTCCTCTCGGTGTTTTCATGCTCGGTCCGTCACGATTGGATGGTGGCGGCGAACGGAAGGTTTAAAGATGATTCAGAAGAACTGGCAGGAACTTATCAAGCCGAACAAGGTCGAGTTCACCTCGTCCAGCCGCACTAAGGCAACGCTGGTTGCCGAGCCGCTGGAGCGTGGTTTCGGTCTTACCCTCGGCAACGCGCTGCGTCGCGTTCTGTTGTCTTCTCTGCGTGGCGCCGCTGTGACGGCCGTGCAGATCGACGGTGTCCTGCACGAATTCTCCTCCATCCCCGGCGTTCGGGAAGATGTGACGGATATCGTGCTCAACATCAAGGAAATCGCCATCAAGATGGACGGCGATGATTCCAAGCGCATGGTCGTGCGCAAGCAGGGTCCGGGCGCCGTGACCGCTGGTGACATCCAGACGGTTGGCGATATCGAGATCCTGAACCCCGACCACGTGATCTGCACGCTGGACGATGGCGCTGAAATCCGCATGGAATTCACCGTCAACAACGGCAAGGGTTACGTACCGGCTGAGCGCAACCGCGCGGAAGATGCCCCGATTGGCCTCATTCCGGTGGACAGCCTCTATTCTCCGGTCAAGAAAGTGTCCTACAAGGTGGAAAACACCCGTGAAGGCCAGGTTCTCGACTATGACAAGCTGATCATGACGATCGAGACCAACGGTTCGGTTTCCGGCGAAGACGCCGTTGCCTTCGCCGCTCGCATTCTTCAGGACCAGCTCGGCGTCTTCGTCAACTTCGACGAGCCGCAGAAGGAAGCAGAAGAAGAATCGGTTACCGAACTCGCGTTCAACCCGGCGCTTCTCAAGAAGGTCGACGAGCTCGAACTGTCCGTTCGTTCGGCAAACTGCCTGAAGAACGACAACATCGTTTATATCGGCGACCTGATCCAGAAGACCGAAGCCGAAATGCTTCGCACGCCGAACTTCGGTCGCAAGTCGCTGAACGAAATCAAGGAAGTTCTCGCTTCCATGGGTCTGCACCTCGGCATGGAAGTGCCGGCATGGCCGCCTGAGAACATCGAAGATCTCGCAAAGCGTTACGAAGACCAGTACTAACAAACAAGAAGGCAGACCTCAAAGACTGCCTTTCCCCGTCAAACAGCAGATAAGTCATCTGCATGTGCCAGGAAACGGCAGGCCTTAGAGAAGGAACCTGCGTAGAAGGAGAATAGCAATGCGCCACGGTAATTCAGGCCGCAAGCTCAATAGAACCGCCAGCCACCGCAAGGCAATGTTTGCCAACATGGCTGCTTCGCTCATCACCCATGAGCAGATCGTAACCACGCTTCCGAAGGCGAAGGAAATTCGTCCGATCGTTGAGAAGCTCGTCACCCTCGGCAAGCGCGGCGACCTGCACGCTCGTCGTCAGGCGATCTCGCAGATCAAGGATCAGGATGCCGTTCGCAAGCTGTTCGACGCGATCGCAGCCCGCTACGCAAACCGCAACGGCGGCTACCTGCGTATCATGAAGGCCGGCTTCCGCCAGGGCGATAATGCCGCTCTCGCCGTCATCGAATTCGTCGAGCGCGACGTTGACGCCAAGGGCGCAGCCGACAAGGCTCGCGTTGCCGCTGAAGCTGCTGCTGCCGAAGCTGCATAAGGTTTGACGCCCGTTCAGGCGTCATGAGTTAAAAAAGCCGGGCGAGAGATCGCCCGGCTTTTTTTGTTGCTTCACTTTCCGGATTTAAGGCTGTCGACCCGGCAAGTAGCGGCTGATTTGACGAATAATGTCAACAAGTGTGGCCATCAGAACAATGCGGTCCGAAACATGATGCGCGAGCCAGAGCCTTTGCAGGTCTTCTTCTTTAACGTCGTCGTTCTCAATGCGTTCAACAAGCCCTGATAACGCCTGCCGATGAGCACTGTTCAAGGCGCGGCCAATTCGAGCAGGGTCGAAAGCCGCGCCAGTTGCCATTGTGTTGAATATTTCGGAGAGAGCCGTTTGACCGGAAATGGAGATTTCAGGGCGGTGGGCAGTTCGGAGGTTTTGATCGGTCGGCTTCATGATCGTGATGGGCGTTGCAGAGAGTTCCTGTCAGCGCGTCTCCCCCGCTTCCTTGCCATGATCGAGGGCCGTATCAGCCGATAGCCGAGCAGGATCACCATCGTGCTGATATAAAACACCGGCTCCAGCGTGACCGACTTTCGCGCCAGCACGAAATGCAGCACGCCGACGATGAGCACGAGATAGACGAGCTTATGCAGCGTGTTCCAGCGGCTGCCGAGTTTGCGGATCGACCAGCGGTTGGAGGTGAGCGCCAGCGGTATGAGCATGAGAAGCCCGGCCATGCCGAGCATGATATAGGGGCGCTTCAGAATATCGCCGGCGATGGAACCGAGGATCAGGCCACGGTCCAGCACCAGATAGACGGTGAAATGCGCCAGCACGTAATAAAAGGCGATCAGCCCCAGCGCGCGGCGATAGGCGATGAGGTTGATGTTGAAGAGATCGCGCAGCGGAGTCACCAGAAGCCCGAGGCACAGAAAGCGCAGCGCCCAGATGCCGAGCAGGTGCTCGAAATCCTTGACCGGATTGAAGCCGAGGCCGCCGGTTGCGGCGAGATAGAAATACCAGAGGCCCGGACAGAGGCCGATCACATAAAGCGACCAGATGGCCGCCGGCTGGTAACGCTTCGGCAGCGAGGGAAGAGGCAGGGCGAAGGCCATGGTCAATAATTCGCTTTCAGGTCCATGCCGGCATAGAGGCTCGCCACCTCGTCATAACCGTTGAACATCAGGGTAGGGCGGTTCTGGGTGCCAAAGAAGCCGCCTTCGCCGATGCGCTGTTCCGTCGCCTGGCTCCAGCGCGGATGGTCCACATTCGGGTTGACGTTGGAATAGAAGCCGTATTCGCGGGCATTGGAATTTTTCCAGGTCGTTTCCGGCTGTTTTTCGACGAGCGAAATGCGGACGATGGATTTGATACCCTTGAAGCCGTATTTCCACGGCACGACGAGGCGGATCGGCGCGCCGTTCTGGTTCGGCAGCGTCTCGCCGTAGAGGCCGAGGGCGAGGATGGTGAGCGGATGGCGCGCTTCATCGAGGCGAAGCCCCTCGACATAGGGCCAGGAGAGAGGCTGGAACAGGCCGCTTTGCCCCGGCATTTCGTCCGGCCGCACCACGGTTTCGAAAGCGACATATTTCGCGCTGCCAAGCGGCTCCACCTTGTCGAGAAGGGTGGCGAGCGGGAAGCCGATCCACGGAATGACCATCGACCAACCCTCGACGCAGCGCATGCGGTAAGTGCGCTCTTCGAGAGGATATTTCATCAGCTCTTCAATGCCGAATTCCTGTGGTTTGGAGACGAGGCCATCCACTTTCACCGTCCAGGGGGTAGGCTTGAACTTGCCGGAATTTTCCTTCGGGTCGGATTTTCCCACACCGAATTCGTAGAAATTATTATAGCTGGTGACAGCATCGAGCGGAGTGAGCTTCTCATCCAGCTTGTAGGCGCCGGGTTTTGCGGAAAGCGGCGCGGCAACAGCCTCGCGCCCGGCCAGCCCGATTGCCGCCAGCCCCGCCGCCGTGCCGAGGAAGCCACGTCTGGACAGGTAGATATTCTTCGGCGTGATTTCATTTGCCGAGATGAGGGGCGGGCGATAGGCGGGCATTGGAACCTCCACAAAAGCCGGGTACATCGGCGATAAATCGATTATGATAGCCAATACGGCCGCTGCACAGATATGTTTCAGCGCTCTGCGGAAAAACAACGGTGGGGCGGCGGAAATCGCGCATTTGTGATGAAGGCGCGGCCGGATAGCACGATGAAGAGAAAGCGTACCGTACCGAACCGTACTGTTTTGCCCCAAGGTGACAGTGACAGGGCTTGCGGTTTGCGCTAGAAAAACCGCAAAATAGGGCAGAGGCCGTTTTGACCGCGCAGCGGAAGACGCGTCTTAGCCCAAGAGATTGAGGAAAACACCATGCCAGCCTATCGCTCCAGAACGACAACCCACGGCCGCAACATGGCGGGCGCGCGCGGCCTTTGGCGCGCCACCGGCATGAAGGACAGTGATTTCGGCAAGCCGATCATCGCGGTAGTCAATTCCTTCACACAGTTCGTGCCGGGCCATGTGCATCTGAAGGATCTCGGCCAGCTCGTTGCCCGCGAAATCGAGGCGGCCGGCGGTGTGGCCAAGGAATTCAACACCATTGCGGTCGATGACGGTATCGCCATGGGCCATGACGGCATGCTCTATTCGCTGCCGTCGCGCGAGATCATCGCGGATTCGGTGGAATATATGGTCAATGCCCATTGCGCCGATGCGATGGTGTGCATTTCCAACTGCGACAAGATCACGCCCGGCATGCTGAATGCGGCGATGCGCCTCAACATCCCCGCCGTCTTCGTTTCCGGCGGTCCGATGGAGGCCGGCAAGGTCGTCCTGCATGGCAAGACGGTGGCGCTCGATCTGGTCGACGCCATGGTTGCGGCTGCAGACGACAAGGTTTCCGACGAGGATGTGAAGGTCATCGAACGCTCGGCCTGCCCGACCTGCGGTTCCTGTTCCGGCATGTTCACGGCCAATTCCATGAACTGTCTGACCGAGGCGCTGGGTCTGTCGCTGCCCGGCAACGGTTCGACGCTCGCCACCCATTCCGATCGCAAGCGACTGTTTGTCGAAGCCGGCCATCTGATCGTCGATCTGGCGCGCCGTTATTACGAGCAGGAGGATGAAACCGTCCTGCCGCGCACCATCGCCAACAAGGCGGCATTCGAAAACGCCATGTCGCTGGATATCGCCATGGGCGGCTCCACCAACACGGTGCTGCATATTCTGGCGGCGGCGCATGAGGGCGGCGTCGATTTTGGCATGGAAGACATCGACCGTCTTTCCCGCAAGGTTCCCTGCCTTTCCAAGGTCGCGCCTGCCAAGCAGGATGTGCATATGGAGGACGTTCACCGCGCCGGCGGCATCATGCGCATTCTCGGCGAGCTGGAACGCGGTGGGCTCATCAATCGCGATACCTATACCGTTCATGAGGCGACGCTGGGCGACGCCATCGACCGCTGGGACATCACCCGCACCAACAGCGAGACGGTGCGCCAGTTCTTCAAGGCCGCCCCCGGCGGCGTGCCGACGCAGGTGGCCTTCAGCCAGTCCTCGCGCTGGGACGATCTCGATACGGACGGCGAAAACGGCGTCATCCGCTCGGTCGAGAAGCCTTTCTCCAAGGATGGCGGTCTGGCCGTGCTTTACGGCAACATCGCGCTTGACGGCTGCATCGTGAAGACGGCGGGCGTCGATGAATCCATCCTGAAATTCACCGGCCCGGCAGTGGTTTACGAAAGTCAGGATGCGGCGGTGAAGGGCATTCTCGGCAACGAGGTCAAGGCGGGCGACGTCGTCGTCATCCGCTACGAAGGGCCGAAGGGCGGGCCGGGCATGCAGGAAATGCTCTATCCGACCAGCTATCTGAAATCCAAGGGCCTCGGCAAAGCCTGCGCGCTGATTACCGACGGCCGTTTCTCCGGCGGCACCTCCGGCCTTTCCATCGGTCACGCCTCGCCGGAAGCGGCGCAGGGCGGCGCCATCGGCCTCGTGCGTCAGGGCGATCTGATCGAGATCGACATTCCGAACCGCACCATCAACCTGAAGGTCACCGATGCAGAGCTGGCTTCGCGCCGCGCCGAGCAGGAGGAACTGGGCTGGAAGCCGGAAGCGCCACGCAAGCGCAATGTCACCACGGCGCTGAAGGCCTATGCGGCCTTTGCCTCGAGCGCTGACAAGGGCGCGGTGCGGATTCTGCCGGAGTAATTTCCGGATTTGCGAGATGATAAAAAGCCGCCGTTGATAAACGGCGGCTTTTTTGTGCCGATCACTCTTTATCGAGCCGATAAGGTCGAAGCGGCACGATTTTCCGCCGTTGCCGGCAAAAGGCATTTGCACGGCCGGTTGTAACAAAGCCCAGCTTGTCCATCAGCCGGTGCGACGCCCTGTTGTCAAACAGGGGATTGGCATGCAGGGTTTTGATGCCCATGTGCTGAAAGGCATAATCGATGACGAGGCGCCCGGCTTCTTCTCCATAGCCCTTTCCCCAGACACGGCGATCAAGCCAAAGGCCGAATTCGCCTGAAAGGCCGATGAGACCGACCAGCCTGCCATCATCCACCGCCCACACCGGCAGCCGACGCTCAGCAATGCGCCTGATGAGGCGCCGTGCATCATCGGGTTCGAAAGGGTAGGCCGTGCGCAGCAGATTGCGCAAAATGAGCCTGTCGTTCGTCAGCCGGGCGAGTGGCGAGGCGTCCGTCATTTTAAAGGGCCGCAGGACAAGGCGTGATGATTTCAGTTGCGGCATCGTTTCCCGTCTTTTGCATTTGCGGCAGGGCAATAGTCCTCAAGATCAGAAACTGATTCAAGCGCTTTGCATCTCGATTCCGGAATGCAGGCCAACGCCCTGTTTTCATACAGATTTCGCGAGATCATCGAATTGGGGTGTGGAAAGAAATAAGGTCACATTGGAGTGATTGGCGGCGTTTCCTCTTTTCATCGCCGTACGGCTTCCTAGCTCAGTGACATGAAAAGACGAACCGCACTTGCCCTTATCGCTTCCCTGCCTTTCGCCCCGCTTGCCCGCGCGCAAAGCACCGGCAATGGCATCCGTTTCGATCCGTTGCTGCGGGAGGCGGATGCGCTTTCCAGCCTCAAGGCGGTCATTGTCAGCATCGATGGCGAAGAGGTCGCGAGCCGCGCCTATCACGGCGCGGGTTTGAACGGCTCCACCAATATCAAGTCGGCCTCGAAATCGATCATCTCGGCGCTGGTGGGCATGGCCATTGATCGCAAGATTCTCGAAGGCGCCGACCAGCCGATCGCGACCGTTCTGCGCGGCGATTTTCCGCAAAATCCCGATCCCCGGCTGGAACGGATCACCGTCGGCAACCTGCTGTCGATGCAATCCGGCCTGGAGCGCATGTCCGGCCCCAATTACGGCCGCTGGGTCGCCAGCCGCAACTGGGTGCGGATGGCGCTGGGTTCCGGTTTTGCCGGGGAACCGGGCGGCGGTATGCTCTATTCCACAGGCTCCACCCATCTGCTCTCGGCGATCCTGACAAAAGCTTCCGGCCGTTCGACGCTGTCGCTTGCGCGCGACTGGCTCCGTCCGCTCGAAGGATTTTCAATCGGCGGCTGGGAGCGCGATCCGCAGGGCATCTATCTCGGCGGAAACCAGATGGCGATGACGGCGCGGTCTTTGCTGGCCTTCGGTGAGCTTTACCGCCGGGGTGGTGTGACACCCGGCGGCGAGCGGTTGATTTCACAGGGCTGGATCGAGCAATCGTGGCGGCAACGTACCAATTCCGTCTTCAACGGCGACGGCTATGGCTATTGCTGGTTCATCAAGGAGATGGCAGGCGAGACGGTCTATTATGCCTGGGGTTATGGCGGCCAGATGCTCTATATCGTACCCGCCAGACGGCTATCGGTCGTGATGACCTCTCGCGAGGACGCACCTTCCGCCCGAACCGGTTATCGTGACCAGTTACATGGCCTTATGGAAAACATCATCCGGGCGGTGTGAGGAGGTCAGAGCGGCCGGTTGATGCTCTGGAACGCCTCTCCGAGACGTTTCATGCGTTCCTCGTAAGCGCCGGTAAGGCAGGCAACGTCCGCTGCGCATTCCTGGCGTTTCTTCAGCCACTGGCTCTGCTCGTCGCGCAGCGTGTCGCGTGCGCCCATGGCCATCAGCTGGGTGAGGATGTCGAAGGTGGTGGCCATCTTCACATCCTGATCGTTCAGCGTGCGGTTGTCGCAGATCGCCTTTTCATCCGCGGCCAGATCGGTCTTTGCGCAATCGAAGCTCGCCGCGTTGGCCAGCGAAATGAAGGAGGGGGCAAGCAGGATGCCGCAGGCAAGGAGGATCGGTTTCAGATGCATGGTCGTCTCTTTTTAAGGACAGTCAGGTGCCGGTGAAACCGAAAAGGGGCGCTGTTGGTTCCAATAGGGCTAACCGATCCATGCCTGGAAAAGGACGGCCATCATCTTGCCGCTCTTTGCTTTACAGGCTTTGGCGTTATAACTCCATCATACTGATGACGATGAGGAATCACATGCGAAGCGTGTTGAAGTATCTGTCCACCGGCTTTCTCGCCGCACTCATTCTCCTGCCCTTGGGTGCTGCGGCGCAGGATAACAGGACCGTGCCGTCGAGCCACACGGAAATGCAGCTTTCCTTCGCGCCGCTGGTCAAGCGCACCGCGGGCGCGGTGGTGAATGTCTATGCCGAACGCGTCGTGCAGCGGCGTCTGTCGCCCTTTGCCGGTGATCCTTTCTTCGAACAGTTCTTCGGCCAGCAGATGCCGAACCGCACGGAAAAGCAGTCGTCGCTCGGTTCCGGCGTCATCGTGACCGCCGGCGGCCTCGTGGTGACCAACAATCACGTCATCGACGGTGCCGATGACATCAAGGTGGCGCTGGCGGATGGGCGTGAGTTCTCCTCCAAGGTGCTGCTGAAGGATGACCGCGTCGACCTCGCCATTCTGCAGATCGATGCGAAGGAGCAGTTCCCGGTGCTGTCGCTCGGCAATTCCGATGCGATTGAAGTGGGTGATCTGGTGCTGGCCATCGGCAATCCGTTCGGTGTCGGCCAGACGGTGACGAGCGGCATCGTCTCGGGTCTGGCGCGCAACCAGGTGACGCAGGGCGATTTCGGCTTCTTCATCCAGACCGACGCTTCCATCAATCCCGGCAATTCCGGCGGCGCATTGATGAACATGGCGGGTGAGCTGATCGGCATCAATACGGCCATCTTCTCCAAGGGCGGCGGCTCGAACGGCATCGGTTTCGCCATTCCCGCCAATCTGGTCCGGGTTTTCGTCGCTGCCGCCGAGCGTGGCGATGCAAGCTTCGAGCGGCCCTATATCGGCGCGACCTTCGATCCGGTGACATCGGATGTCGCCGAGGCGCTTGGCCTGCATCGCGCCCGCGGCGCGCTGGTCGTCAGCGTCGTCAAGGGTGGGCCGGCCGAAAAGGCGGGTATTGAACCCGGACAGGTGGTTACCGCCGTCAATGGCTTCGAGGTGGAGCATCCGGATGCGCTGGGTTATCGCCTGACGACCGCCGGCATCGGCAAATCCGCCGAACTGACTGTCATGGACAAGGGGAAAGAGAAAAAGGTGACCATCGCGCTCGATACCGCGCCGGAAACCGCACCGCGCGATGAACGGCTGATCGAGGGACGCAATCCCTTCGCCGGCGCGACTGTCGCCAATCTTTCGCCGAAGCTTGCCGATGAATTGCGCATGCCCTCGCAGGTGACCGGCGTTGTCATTACCGATGTGAAGCGCGGCTCGCCTGCCTATCGCGTCGGCTTCCAGCCGAAGGACGTCATCCTGTCGCTGAACGGCGCGGATATCGGCACCACCGCCGCTGTCGAGAAGGCGCTGGACGACAATCCTGGCTTCTGGCGGGTGGAAATCCTGCGCGACGGTCAACGCATCCGGCAGTTCCTGCGATGAGCGACGACCTCTTTGCCCCGCAAGTGCCCGTGGAGGTCGCCAACCGGCGGCCTCTCGCCGATCGTCTGCGTCCGAAGACGCTGGCCGAGGTGAGCGGACAGCCGCATCTGACGGGCGAAGAGGGCGTTTTGCGCCGTATGATCGATAGCGGCTCGCTCGGATCGATGATTTTCTGGGGGCCGCCGGGGACGGGCAAGACAACGGTTGCCCGGCTGCTTTCGGGCGAGGCGGGATTGGCCTTCGAGCAAATCTCGGCGATCTTTTCCGGTGTGGCCGATCTCAAGAAGGTATTCGAAGCGGCGCGCGCACGCCGGATGAACGGCCGGCAGACGCTGCTTTTCGTCGATGAGATACACCGTTTCAACCGCGCCCAGCAGGACAGCTTCCTGCCGGTCATGGAGGACGGCACCATCATTCTGGTGGGGGCGACCACCGAAAACCCGTCCTTCGAACTGAATGCCGCTCTTTTGTCACGGGCGCGTGTGCTGACCTTCGGTTCGCATGACGAGGAGAGCCTGAGCGAATTATTGAAACGCGCCGAGGAGGCGGAGGGCAAGCCCCTGCCGCTCACCGAGGATGCGCGGGCGAGCCTGATCCGCATGGCCGATGGCGATGGCCGTGCCGTGCTGACGCTTGCCGAAGAGGTCTGGCGCGCGGCGCGGAAGGATGAGAGTTTCGACACCGAAGGGCTGACGCGCATCGTGCAGCGCCGTGCCCCGGTTTACGACAAGAGCCAGGACGGCCACTATAATCTCATTTCCGCGCTGCATAAATCGGTGCGCGGTTCGGACCCGGATGCCGCCCTTTATTATCTGGCCCGCATGTTCGATGCCGGCGAAGAGCCGCTCTATATCGGGCGGCGGCTGGTGCGCATGGCGGTGGAGGATATCGGCCTTGCCGATCCGCAGGCGCTCGCCGTCTGCAATGCCGCCAAGGATGCCTATGATTATCTGGGCTCACCGGAGGGAGAACTGGCGCTGGCGCAGGCTTGCGTCTACCTCGCCACCGCGCCGAAATCGAACGCCGTCTATGTGGCCTTCAAGGCGGCGATGCGGGCGGCCAAGGAAAACGGTTCTCTGGTGCCGCCGAAACATATTCTGAATGCGCCGACCAAGCTCATGAAGGGCGAGGGTTACGGCGACGGCTACCGTTATGACCATGACGAGCCGGATGCCTTTTCCGGACAGGATTATTTCCCGGAGAAAATGGGGCGCACGACCTTTTACGATCCGCCTGATCGAGGTTTCGAAAGGGAAATCCGCAAGCGTCTGGACTGGTGGGCGAAGCTGCGTCGCGAGCGTGGATCGCGCTAGGATTTTACGCGGTTGCGCCGAAAGCTGTATCGCGGTCGATCTTAAGAAAAAGATTCAGGCCGCTGGCAAAAAGAGTCGTGAAACCGCGACAACTCGCTGTTTTTTAAGGAAGATCAGGATGCCTTGCGATGCGGCGCCGCCTGCTGCTGCGCGGGCAGCATCTTGACCGAGGATTCCGCCAGGCCGCTATGGCCTTCGGCATCGATCACCAGATGCCAGTGCAATGTCTCGGGAACGGCGATGCGGATCGGCGATTTTTTCGCGACGCCGCCGAGATATTTGAAATCGAGCAATTCGGTGAAACGCTGGAAATTCGCGCCCGTCATCAGCCGGACATTGTTGACGGCTGACAGGGATATTTCAAGGGTAGTTCCTGCCCGCAATTCCTTCAGGTCATAATGCGTATAGCGAAAATTCGGCCGGGCCATCGCGCCCTCCCTGTAAAGTAATTTCGGTCAAAGAGGATAGGGGCCGCACGGTTAACGGTGTCTTTAAATGCCGCCGGCCGGTTTGAAAATTCACGCTTGCTGTGCCTGTCTGGCATGGTGGCGCCAAGGAGTATGAGAATATAAGAATAATACCAACGTATAATATGTGTATTTAATAATAATAAATTTTTTGCCTTTAACATCGGCTGGTCGAAGTGCATCAGCGACGTTGAGGGGGAACATGAAAAACGTAACAATATCTACGCGCCTTTATGCGCTCGTCGCATTGTTTCTGGCAATACTGGCCGCGGCCCTGACATTCAGCCTGTTTGAAAGCTACCACGAAATGGAGCGCGAACGGAAAGCCGGGCTTGCGGCAATGAACGAAACCGCTGTTGCGATTCTCGATCAATATTACCGGCTGGAGCAGGGCGGAAGCCTGACGCGGGAGGCGGCGCAACAGCAGGCCAAGACGACCATTGCGGCAATGCGCTACGGCAATGGCAGCGGCTATTTCTGGATCAACGACATGCATCCCAAAATGGTGATGCATCCGATCAAACCCGAAATGAACGGCACGGACCTTACCGCCAACAAGGACCCGAACGGCAAGGCGCTGTTCGTCGAGTTCGTGAATACGGTCAAGGCGGGCGGCAAGGGCTTTGTCGATTACTACTGGCCGAAGCCCGGCGCGCCGGAGCCGGTCGAGAAATTTTCCCATGTCGCCGGTTTCGCCCCCTGGGGCTGGATTGTCGGCACCGGTGTTTATGTTGACGATCTTGAAGCGGTATTCTGGCGCGACGTCTATTTTAATGGCGGTCTTTGCATCGCCGCCGGTCTTCTGGTTGTTGGCGTGGCCGCAGCCGTCGTGCGCAGCGTGACGCGGCCGATCGATCTTATCCGCCAGAGCATGCGGCGGATTGCCGACGGTGACGGCGCGGCAGATATACAGTTCGCCGACCGTCGCAATGAAATCGGCGCGATTGCCAAGACGCTGCTGGTGCTGCGCGACAGCGTCAATGAACGCAGCGCGCTGCAGGCCCGCGAGGCCGACCAGCAGCGGGCACTGGAGCAGGAGCGGCACGGTAACGAGATGGTTCTGCGTTCCGCATCCGAGCGGCAGGCCCATGCCATGGAGCGACTGGGCAATGCGCTCGAAGCGCTTGCCAATGGCGACCTTACCGTTTCGCTTGCGGATATCGGCGCGGATTATGAAAAGCTGCGCATGGACTTCAACCGTGCCGTCGGCGCATTGCACGGCGCGATCGAGGCGATTGCCAGAACCGGCCATGTGGTCAATGACAGCGCCTCCGACATCAGCGGTGCGACCGGCAATCTTTCCCGCCGGACCGAACAGCAGGCGGCGGCGCTGGAGGAGACGGCTGCTGCTCTGGACGAGATCACCGCCACGGTGCGCACCGCTTCCGAGCGTGCCAACGAGGCCCGGCAGATGGTGCAGGACACGAAAACCAGCGCCGGCCGCTCGGGCGAGATCGTGCGCAATGCCGTCGACGCCATGGGCCGCATCGAGGAGTCGTCGAAGCGCATCGGCCAGATCATCTCGGTCATCGACGAAATCGCCTTCCAGACCAATCTTCTGGCGCTGAATGCCGGTGTGGAGGCGGCGCGTGCGGGCGAAGCCGGGCGTGGTTTTGCCGTGGTGGCGCAGGAGGTTCGCGAACTGGCCCAACGCTCCGCCAATGCGGCCAAGGAAATCAAGACCCTCATCAACCGTTCGGCCGAAGAAGTCGGCGGCGGCGTCGCACTGGTGCGCTCGACGGGCGATGCGCTGGAGGAGATCGTGGCGCTGGTCAATCGTGTCGATGGGCATGTGAACTCCATCGCCACGGCGGCGCGCGAGCAGGCGACCGGCCTGCAGGAGATCAACACCTCCGTCAACCACATGGACCAGATGACACAGCAAAACGCCGCCATGGTGGAAGAAACGACGGCGGCAAGCCAGACGCTTGCCGAGGAAAGCCGCCAGCTGCGCTCGCTGCTGTCGCGTTTCGAGCTTGGACATGGTGCCGGGCGCGAGGTTTCGCGGGCTGCTTGATTTCAGGTGTTTCAGGAAAGTTAAAGGGCGCGGCTTTGGCCGCGCCCTTTTGTTATAGGCAGGACTTTATCCGCCGGCGTCGTCATCGGACGCGATTGTCGCGGTCTTGTGTGGATGGGACTGCGCCAAACACATCATTCGTTATTTCCCGCAACCAATAAGGTTTCGTTTACCTCATTTCTTTAAAATTTATCCTGTATTGCCGCGAATAGCGGCCGCTGAAGGTACAGGTTCTCGTATGGCGTATGTTTCCCTTCCGCGTCGTCTTGTGACGTTGCTGATGATTTCCACGGTCATGGTGTCGTGTTCGGCGGAGGGCCTCGTGCCACCGGCGGAGGTGGACGGCACCACACGCGTCAGCGCCATCCGCTCCTCGCGGCAGCAGGGTTACAGCGCGCCGGCGGGTGCGGTGTATCAGGCAGAGCAGGCCGGGCAGGGCGCCGATTATCCGGCAGCCGTTTCACAGCCGATGCCGGAGCCTTACGCCTCGCAGGATCCGCTGCTGCAATCGCCGCAGGGCGGACAGGGTTATTCAACGCTCGATTCCCAGCATCAGGCGCGCATGGCGGCAAGCGGCCATGGCAATATGCCGGCGCAGACAATGCAGGGCCAGACGATGCAGGGGCAGACCATGCCCGCGCAGCAGATGACCAGCAACCAGATCGCCGAAGGCGAAGGCGGCGTGAACATGGATTCCATGCTGGGCGTGGAGCCGGTCCGAGGACTTGCCGAAGAACAGGATGCGGATATTGCCGAAGGCGCGTCGGCGCAGCCGGTGGTGGATGGTATCGGCACCGATAATCCCGTAGCCGTTCCTCCGGCCCGCCAGCCGCAACGGGCCAGCCAATCGCGGCTCATCCCGCCGCCGCCGGTAGGCTCTTCTTCCCGTCGTCAGCCGGTGGAAGAGGTGGCCATGGTGATGCCGAACGATCCGATGGCGGGCGGCGGGCTGCAAAGCAACCGCTCGATGCCGCCTGGCGTCATGCCATCCTCCGAAGTTGCCTGCCGCTCCGAACTTCGCCGTCTCGGCGTCGCTTTCCGGGATGTTGCGCGCATTGCCGACGGCCCGACCTGCGGTATCGATTATCCGATCGAGCTCAGCGGTCTCGCCAGCGGCGTCGCCATCCGGCCGGCGGTGAAGCTCAATTGCCAGGTCACGCTTGCCTTCGCCAAATGGGTGAAGTTCGAACTCGTGCCATCCTCGCGCTTCCGTTATCTCTCCGGCGTCGGCCGCATTACGCCGATGGGCGGTTATTCCTGCCGAAAGATGAATTCACGCTCCAGCAATCCGTGGTCCGAACATGCACGCGGCAACGCCATCGATATCGGCACCATCACGCTGAAGAACGGCAAGGAAATCGACGTGCGCAGCAAGAGCTTCTTCGCCTTCCGCGAAAAAGCGCTGCTGAAGGCGGTGAGGTCCGATAGCTGCAAATATTTCTCCACCGTTCTCGGACCGGGCAGCGATCCCAATCACTGGAACCATTTTCACTTCGACCTGCGCACCCGCAAGTCAGGTTACAGGCATTGCGATTAGGGGATTGGGACGAGAACGGCGTGATTGGGCAGGGCAATAGTCGGGCGGGCGTTTTAGACGCTCGCTGTAATGCGTCACGTTTGCAACTTCCGTCATTCCGGCTCAAGGCCGGAATGACGGAGTGTGGATTCACTTGTCGGAATTCCAACTCCTCTGTCACACCCCACAAAAAAAAGACCGGCCCGAAGGCCGGTTGAAGAAGACAGCCTTATCGGGGGGATATCGGCGTCTTTGCAAGGGCATGCAATGGGAAACGATCCCATGGAGTGGTCCATCCGGCGCGGATGTGCGGCAAAAGACATCGCGCCGTACTGACCTGCGGCCAACATGGCTTGCCGCGCTCTTCTGATACGCTATGAGGGTCACATGTTTGTGACAACGGCCCTCGGGAGCCTGCCTTTATGCCCCCTGTTTCAGAGCTGATGGTCTTTGCTGCGGCGCTTGCGGCAGCGGGTGTGGTCGCCGGTCTTCTGGCGGGGCTGTTCGGCATCGGCGGCGGCGCGGTGCTGGTGCCCGTCTTTTACCAGGTCTTCGGGCTGCTGGATGTGCCGGAGGCGGTGCGTATGCATCTCTCGCTCGGCACGTCGCTCGCCATTATCGTGCCCACTTCCATCCGCTCGTTCCTGACGCATCGTCAGAAAGGCGCGGTCGATATCGATCTGCTGAAGGGCTGGATCGTCGCCGTGCCGCTCGGCACCATCCTCGCATCCGTGGTTGCCGCCCATGCCTCGAGTGTTGCGCTGCGGCTGATCTTCGCCTTCATCGCGCTGGCGCTTGCCTTCCGGATGATCTTCAACCGGGCAAGCTGGCATCTGGGTTCCGACCTGCCGCAAAACCCGGGCCGTTTTCTGGTGGGCACCGGCATCGGGCTTTTTTCGGGCCTGATGGGCGTGGGCGGCGGGGTGATGAACAACACCTTCATGACGCTTTACGGGCGCACCATTCATCAGGCGGTCGCCACGTCTTCCGGCGTCGGCGTGCTGATTTCGCTGCCGGGGCTTCTGGGTTACATCTGGGCCGGCTGGGGCGATGCGGGCCTGCCGCCGTTTTCCACCGGCTTCATCAACTGGATCGCCGTGGTGCTGTTGATCCCCATCACGCTTGTCGTTGCGCCCTATGGCGCGCGACTGGCGCATGCGCTCAGCAAGAAGCAGCTTGAGCGCGCCTTCGGACTGTTTCTGGTCTTCGTTGCGGCGCAGTTTTTCTATAGCGTTTACGGCTGATTTTCCCTCTCCGCCGAACGCAGTGTTCAGCCCGTCGGACTGGCATTTGCGCCTTTCCCGGCCTATATGGCGTGCATCTTACTCGGTTTTTCGGAAGATTCGCCATGAATGCCATTGTTTCGATACGGAATCTGACAAAATCCTACGCAAACGGCTTTCAGGCGCTCAAAGGTGTCAGCCTCGATATCAAGGAGGGGGAAATCCTCGCCCTTCTCGGTCCGAACGGTGCTGGCAAGACGACATTGATCTCCATCGTTTGCGGCCTCGTCAATCCCGGTGAAGGCTCGGTGCTTGTCGGCGGGCACGATGTGGTGAAGGATTTTCGCCAGACCCGCGCCCTGATCGGCCTCGTGCCGCAGGAACTGACCACAGACCAGTTCGAGACGGTGTGGAACACCGTCAGCTTCTCGCGCGGCCTGCACGGGCAAAAGAAGAACCCGGAACTGATAGAGCGCATCCTGAAATCCCTGTCGCTCTGGAACAAGAAGGACAATATGCTGCGGGAGCTTTCCGGCGGCATGAAGCGGCGTGTGCTGATCGCCAAGGCGCTCGCGCATGAGCCGAAGGTTCTGTTCCTTGACGAGCCGACAGCCGGCGTGGATGTGGCGCTGCGCCGCGACATGTGGAACGTGGTTTCCGAGCTGCGCGCCAAGGGCGTCACCATCATCCTCACCACGCATTACATCGAAGAGGCGGAAGAAATCGCCGACCGTGTGGGTGTCATCAATGGCGGCGAATTGCTGCTGGTGGAAGAAAAGACGGCGTTGATGAAGAAACTCGGACGCAAGCAGCTTTTCCTGGAGCTTGCCCAACCGGTGGAGCAATTGCCCGACAGTCTTGCGCCCTTCGGTCTGACGCTTTCCGATGACCGCTGCACCGTCACCTATGAAATCGAGGATAATGGCGAGCAGGGTCGCATTGCCGATGTTCTAAGCGCTCTTTTCGCCGCCAACATCCATTTCAAGGATATTTCAACGCGGCAGAGTTCGCTTGAGGATATCTTCGTTTCGCTGGTGGGAGGCCAGAAATGAATTTCGAAGCCATCAAGGCCATCTATCTGTTCGAAATGGCGCGCACGCGTCGCACCCTGCTGCAGAGCGTGGTCTCCCCGGTCATTTCCACCTCGCTTTATTTCATCGTATTCGGAACCGCGATCGGTTCGCGGATTCAGGAGGTTGGCGGTGTTTCCTACGGCGCGTTCATAACGCCCGGTCTCATCATGCTGACGCTTCTGACGCAATGTATCGGCAACGGCTCCTTCGGCATCTATTTCCCGAAATTCACCGGCACGGTCTATGAAATCCTCTCCGCTCCGGTGGCGATGACGGAAATTCTGGCCGGTTATGTCGGGGCGGCGGCGACCAAGGGGCTGATGATCGGCACGATCATCCTGATTACCGCTTCCTTCTTCGTGGATATCACCATCGCCCACCCGTTCATGATGATCCTGTTCTTCGTGCTGACGGCGGTGAGCTTCAGCCTGTTCGGGTTTATTATCGGCATCTGGGCGACGAATTTCGAGCAGCTGAACCTTATTCCCATGCTGGTGGTGCCGCCGCTGACCTTCCTTGGCGGCAGCTTCTATTCCATCGACATGCTGCCGCCCTTCTGGCAGACGGTCAGCCACTTCAACCCGGTGCTTTATCTCATCAGCGGTTTCCGCTGGAGTTTCTACGAGATCGCCGACGTCAATCCTGCCATCAGCCTCGCGATGATCACGCTGTTTCTGGCGCTCTGCCTCGGTGTTGTCGGCTGGATGTTCAAGACGGGGTATAGGCTGCGCAACTGACGGCGCAGGCCATCAGAAGACAAGTGAGCTTTCTCCATACGCAACGTCATCCTCGGGCTTGTCCCGAGGATCTGCAACCGATTGATTTTATTGGACGTGAATAGATCCTCGGCACAGGGCCGAGGATGACGGAGGCGAGGCTTGCGCAAGGCCCCTCAAGACATGATCAACCCACCATCGACATTGATCGTCTGGCCCGTGATATAAGCCGCGTCGTCGGAAGCCAGAAACGCCACCAGTGCGGCGACTTCGGCGGGCGTTCCGGCGCGGCGCATGGGAATGTTGCGCACCCATTCGGCCATCAGTTCGCCGGGCTTGTACTCACCCAGCATCTGGCCCCAGACGCGGTCGTTATAGTCCCACATTTCGGTGTGGATGATGCCGGGGCAAATGGCGTTGACGGTGATGCCCTCCGGCGCCAGTTCCTTGGCAAGGCTTTGCGTCAGGCCGATAACGCCGAATTTGGAAGCGGCATAATGCGGGGTATAGATGAAGCCCTGGCGTGCCTGGCCGGAGGCGGTGTTGACGAGGCGGCCTTTGGTGCCGCTTTCGCGGAAGCGGCGGATCGCCTCCTGGCAGCAGAGGAACGCGCCCTTGGTATTGACGTCGAGGTTGAAATCCCACTGTTCCTGCGTCAGTTCCTCGATCTTGGAAATGGTGATGACGCCGGCATTCTGGACGGAGATGGAAAGCGGGCCGATCGCCTCCTCGGCGGCGCCATAGGCCTCGCGTACCGCTGCCGCATCCCGAACGTCGAGGATCACGCCATGGGTGATGGTGCCGGTTTCGTCCGCGAGTTTTTTCGCAGCATCCTGCGTGTCCCTGTCGACAGAGGCGATGGCGACTTTCGCACCTTCCTCGGCAAAACGGCGGGCGATGCCGTATCCGATGCCCTTGTTGCCTCCGGTCACGAATACGGATTGACCTTCAAAGCGCCTCATGTCTCCTCCTTATGGGATTTTGGCTATGTTTCCTGGCCGACCAGTCGTTCGGCGGTGAATTTGTCGGTGACGAGCACGTCGATCACACCGGTTCTGAGCGCACCGGCAATCGCCTCGGTTTTTTTCGAGCCGCCGGCGAGCGCAATGACACGGTCGACATTGGAGAGGTTTTCCAGCGGCAGGCCGATGACCCGGTCGTCGAGCGGCGTCTTCACCGGCTTGCCTTGCCTATCGAAGAACCGGAGCGATATGTCGCCCACCGCACCCGCCTGCGCGAGATCGGCGAGTTCCTTGGCGGAAAAGATGTTGCCGGAGCGGGCGAGAAGCTCCGATGGCTCGACCGCACCGATGCCGACGACGGCGAGCGTGATCGACCCGAAGAGATCGATGGTTTCGCGCACGAAGGGATCGGCGAGCATCAAAAGCTTCGCCTCGCGGGATGTGGCGACGCCCGGCACCGGTAGCAGTTTCGGTTCGGCCTCCGTCAGCCGCGCCAGACGCGTGGTGATCTGGGTGGCGTGCGTCTGTACCGATGGGTCGCCCATGCCGCCCAGCGTCTGGACGATATAGCGCGCCTTGGCGCCTTTGAGGGGGTGGATGTTTTCCACCATCTTGAAGATCGTCTGGCTCCAGCTGGAAACGCCGATGATCTCGTTCTGCGACAGTGTCACTTCGAGAAAATGCGCCGCCGCTTCGCCGATGCGGGCCATGATCGCGCCATCGCGATCCTCGCTGCAATCGACAACGATGGCCTCCGGCAGGTCGAAACGTTCGCGCAGCTGCGCTTCCAGATCGCTATAGGTGCCGGGCGGCGGAATGATGCTGGTGCGGACAATGCCCTCCGCCTCGGCGCGCTTCAACATGCGCGAGACGGTGGCTTGCGAAAGATTGAGATGCTGGGCGATTTCCGCCTGTCGCTTGTGCTCGCTGAAATACATCTGCGCCACGCGGGAAATCATTCGAAGTTCGTTTAGCCTGCCCATAAGCCCTCCAGGGTGAATTTTTATTCACCATTACCCGAGGTTACAGGCAAGGTCGAGCGGGCAATCGCATCGCGCCAGACGCTGAGCCGCTGGCTGTTTTCGTGAGTGGACGGCGCGATGGTGTTGCCGTTGCTGTTCAACGCCGCGATGGCATCGAGATCGCTCCAGACACCGAGGGCAAGGCCGGCGAGATAGGCTGCACCCAGCGCCGAAGCTTCGGGCGCGTCGCGCTGGATGATGGGGTGTTGCAGCATGTCGGCGACGCATTGCATCAGGAAACGGTTCTGGCTCGGCCCGCCATCCACGAACAGGCGTCCGAAACCGGAGGGCGACTGCTGGCGCATGGCGGCAAAGACGTCATGGACCTGAAAGGCAATCGAGTCGGTGACGGCGCGGGCCATCTGGGCACGGGTGGTGCTGAAATTGATCTGCGAGAACAGGGCGCGCGCATTGGTATCCCAATAGGGCGCTCCAAGGCCAACGAAGGCCGGCACGAAACCGGGGCCGTTTGGCTCGGCAGTGGCGGCGAGTTCCACCAGCGCGGCGACATCCGGCAGGCCGAGAATCTCCGTCATCCAGGGCAGGGAGGCGGCGGAAACGAGAATATTGCCCTCGAAAGCGAAGGTCGGTTTGCCGCCGAGCCGCCATGCGACGGTGGTGGTGATACCGCGTTGCGGCGCGATGAAATGCGGCAGCGTCGTCATGACCGAGGAGCCGGTGCCGAAGGTCACCTTGCCGTCACCCGGATTGAAGGCGCCATGGCCGAAGAGGGCGGCGTGGCTGTCGCCGATGGCGGCGAGGATAGGCGCGCCGTCCTTGATGCCGGGAACGCCTGATGTGACGCCAAAATCGCCGCTGCTGTCGCGCAGATCAGGCAGGGTGTTGATATCGATGCCGAAGAGCTCGCAAAGCTCATCGCTCCAGACCTGCCGGTTGAGATCGAGCACCTGGCTGCGGGCGGCATTGGAGGCGTCGCAGGCATGGACCTTGCCGCCGGTGAAGCGATGGATGAGCCAGCTATCGATGGTGCCGAGGCGGAGCTTGCGGCCCTTCGGCGCGCGCTCCAGTAGCCAGCGCATTTTTGCGCCCGGAAACATCGGGTCGATCGGCAGGCCGGTCAGCGCCATGACGCGCTCGGAATGGCCCTTTTCGATCAGTTCGGCGCAATCCTGCGCCGTGCGGCGGCATTGCCAGCTGAGCACCGGGCCGAGCGGCTCGCCGGTTTCGCCGTCCCAGATGGTCACGGATTCGCGCTGGTTGGAGATGGCGATGGCTGCGATATCGACGTTAGAGGGCGCGGCGGCAAGGCAGGCGGAGATCGCTTCGCAGACCGAGGCCCAGATGCGCTGCGGCTCCTGTTCCACCCAGCCGGGCTGCGGATAGGCGATGCCGACCGGTGACGAGCCGCGCGCCAGCAGTTCTCCGCTTTCCGAGACGAGTATGGCCTTGGAATTGGTGGTGCCCTGATCGATGGACAGAATGGCGCGCATCATGGGAGTCTTTCGTCGGCAGTTTTTCGTTTCGGCCTTGCGGCGATTAAACGACGATATTGCAGAAAGGGTGTCGCCGCGCATCCGAAGACACGCGACGACTCTGGGAGGAGACCTTATTTTCTCTTGATCAGCGCTTCGGCCGCATCCGCAATAGCGGCCGGCGCCATGCCGAATTCATCCAGCAGCCATTCGGCCGAACCGGTATGGGCGAAGACGCCGGGAACGCCGAGACGCTTCATCGGCACGGGGGCCTGTTCGACCACGACTTCGGCAATGGCCGAGCCGAGACCGCCGAAGATCGAATGTTCCTCGGCCGTCAGGATCGCGCCGGTTTCGGTCGCTGCGGCGACGATGGCCGCCTCATCGATGGGACGTACGGTCGCCATGTTCAGTACACGCGCCCTGACGCCACGGCTTGCCAGAATATCGGCGGCCTTGACGATGCGGTGCGTCAGCGTGCCATTGGCGATCAGCGTCACATCGGAGCCCTCGCGCAGCAGATTGGCGCGGCCGAGTTCGAAGACATGGCCTTCCGGCAGCAGATCCGGCACGCCGACGCGCGACAGCCGCAGGAAGCAGGGGCCGGCATAGTCCGCCGCCCATTTGACGGCGGCGGCCGTCTCGATGCGGTCGCAGGGGGCGATGACCGGCAGGTTTGGCAGAACGCGGGTCCAGGCGAAATCTTCGATGGAATGATGCGTCGGGCCGAGTTCGCCATAGGCCATGCCCGAGGATATGCCGATCAGTTTCACATTGGCGTTGGAATAAGCAAGGTCGGCCTTGATCTGCTCCAGCGCGCGGCCGGTGAGGAAGCAGGATGCGCCGCAGACGAAGGGCAACTGGCCGCCATTGGCGAGACCGGCGCCAACGCCGACCATGTTCTGTTCGGCAATGCCGACATTGACGAGGCGCTCGGGGAATTTCGACTTGAAGCCGCCGAGCTTCGAGGAGCCGACCGAATCGTTGCAGACGGCGACGACCCTGTCATTGCCGGCGGCCAGCGCTTCCAGCGTTTCGGCGAAGGCGTCGCGGCAGTCATAAAGCTTGGCGGCGGTTACGGGCGCGTTCATTACAATGTCTCCGAAAGTTCTTTGACGGCGATTTCATATTGTTCCCTGCTCGGAACCTTATGGTGCCAGTCAACGCGGTCCTGCATGAAGGAAATGCCGTGGCCCTTGTTGGTGTGGGCGACGATGCAATGCGGGCGGTCGCCGCGATGCTCCAGCGCCGGCACGACTTCCGCCATGGCATTGCCGTTGATTTCGCTGACTTCCCAGCCGAAAGCCTCGAGCTTCGGGCGAAGCGGCGCGACATCATTGGTTTCCGAAAGCGCCGCACCCTGCTGGAAGCGGTTGTGGTCGACGATCAGCGTCAGGTTGTTGAGGCCGAATTGTGCGGCGGACATGATGGCTTCCCAGTTGGAGCCTTCCTGCATCTCGCCGTCGCCGGTCATTACATAGGTGTGGTAGTCCGCGCCGGAAAGCTTGGCCGCCTTGGCCATGCCGACGGCAACCGGCAGTCCGTGACCGAGCGGGCCGGTATTGGTTTCCACACCCGGAACCTTGTTACAGTTCGGGTGGCCGTTGAGGCGCGAATTCGGCTGCAGGAAGGTCGAGATTTCCTCTTCCGGGATGAAACCGCGCTTGGCGAGCGTCACATAAAGCGCGCAGGCCGTATGGCCCTTGGAAAGCACGAAGCGGTCGCGGGCAGGGTTTTTCGGATCATCCGGCCAGATGCGCAGGACGCGGAAATAAAGGGCCGTCATGATGTCGATAGCTGACATTTCGCCGCCGACATGGCCCGCACCCGCTTCAAAAACAGCCTGTACGTCGCGAAGGCGAATCTGGCGCGCAATGCGCTCTAGCTCCTGGGACTGCATGGAATCCTCTTCAAAACATGCGTGTGAATATTTATACAGCTATTTATATAATTGCAGAGATGGCGTTTCTGTCAAGCCGGAATTGTGAATTGTGTTGTTTGGATCGGCGTGAGCGGGCATGGCGATGGTGCAACATCCCAAGCGGCAGATACCCACGCAGCCCTCATTCCTGTGCTCGTCACAGGAATCCAGTCAGCCCAAGTCCTTGGGCTGTAGGGACTCTTTTCGCCGCGCAGACGCGCGTCGGCTGGATTCCTGTGACAAGCACAGGAATGAGGGGAGAGGCGACAGGCAGGCAGTTGCCGGTCTTCGTTCACGGCAGACCTCGCCATTAACGCCCTATTGACAAGCTTCTCGAAACTGGCTTATGCATGTTTCACCGATGATGAATAATTATTCTAATCGGTTTAAAAAATGCAAGACAGTCACCGGGAGGAGCCATGTCCGCGATTGAACGCAATGAGGGGGTCACGCACACCAGGAGCCCGCTTGCCTGGTTGAGCGGTGCGACCGGACCTCTTTTGGGCCTGCTGCTGCTCTGCGTGTTTCTGACCTTCGCCAGCGAGAATTTCCTGTCGCTGCGCAATGGGCTCAACATTCTCGACCAGATCACCGTTCTCGGCATCATGGCCGTCGGCATGACCTTCGTGATCCTTCTCGGCGGCATCGATCTGTCTGTCGGCTCGGTTTTGGCGCTGTCGATGATGATCATGGGCTGGACGGCCAATGTGGCGGGCATGCCGATGGGTATGGCCATCGTGCTGGCGCTGATCGCGTCCGCCGCCTGCGGCCTCGTGGTCGGTATTCTGGTTACGGCTTTTCGGGTGCCGGCCTTCATCGCCACGCTGGCGATGATGTCGGTGGCGCGCGGTCTCGCCAATATGATCACCGATGGACAGCAGATCGTCGGTTTCCCTGACTGGTTCATGATGCTGGCAATCGACCGCCATTTCGGCGTGCTGACAGCGACCGTGCTTCTGATGCTTGTCGTCGTTCTGGTTTCCTGGCTGTTCCTGCGCTTCCGTTCGGAAGGCCGCACGGTCTATGCGGTCGGCGGTAACCCGGAAGTGGCGCGTCTTGCCGGCATCAATGTGCCGCTGGTGACGATCTGCGTTTATGTCGCCTGCGCGGTTCTTGCCGGTCTCGCCGGCATCGTTCTTGCGGCGCGTCTTGACTCGGTGCAGCCCTCAAGCGGCTTCGGTTACGAGCTGGATACGATTGCGGCCGTTGTCATCGGCGGAACCTCGCTTTCGGGCGGTGCGGGCGGCATCGGCGGAACGCTGATCGGCGTGCTGATCATCGGCGTGCTGCGCAACGGTCTCAACCTGCTCAACGTCTCTCCCTTTTTGCAGCAGGTCATCATCGGTGTCGTCATCGTGCTGGCCGTTGGCGCTGAAACATTGCGCCGCCGCAGAAGCTGAATTTGCCTGCGGGCGGTGCTGAGCCGTCCGCGCAATAAACGACCCTCCCGCCATGGGAGGCGTGAAAAACGGCCGGAGGGGAGGAGGTTCGATCTGCCCGAAGGTCAACAATCAACAAATGGAGGAATAATCATGAAATTTTCACGCATTCTGCTGACATCCGCCGCCCTTCTCGCCCTGTCGCTCGGCTCTGCCAACGCAGCCGAAGTCAAGAAGATCGGCCTTGCCGTCGCCAATCTGCAGGCGAACTTCTTCAACCAGATCAAGCAGGCCGTCGAAGCCGAAGCCAAGACGCGCGGCATTGCCGTCGTCACCGTCGATGCCAAGGGCGACGGCCCGACGCAGGTGAACCAGATCCAGGATCTGCTGACCCAGAATATCGATGCGCTGATCTATATTCCGGCCGGCGCCGCTGCCGCGACCGTTCCGGTGAAGCTTGCCAAGGCCGCCGGCGTTCCGGTCATCAACATCGACCGCAATGCCGATGGCGCGCCGGGCGATACCTTCCTCGCCACCGATTCCGTCGCTTCCGCCAAGGCGGTTTGCGATTACATCATCAAGCAGGCCGGCGGTGCTGGCAAGATGGTCATCATCCACGGCCAGAAGGGCACGACGCCGGAAGTGGACCGCACCAAGGGCTGCATGGAATCGGTAAACGCCAATTCCGGCGTGAAGATCGTTGCCGAACAGTGGTCCAACATGTGGAGCCAGGATGAAGGCTTCCAGATCATGCAGAACATGCTGCAGGCCAATCCGGATGTTTCCATCGTCTTTGCACAGGCCGACGGTCTGGCGCTCGGCGCTGCACAGGCAATCAAGGTTGCCAACCCTTCGCAGAAGATCGTCGTTGGCGGCTTCGATGGTGATACGGCGGCGCTTGAGGCGCTGAAGAACGGCGTCTTCGACGTGACCGCAACACAGCAGACCCAGAAGATGGGCCGCACGGCTGTCGAGATGGCCGTCAAGATCGTCGGCGGCGAGAAGGTTCCGGCCGTGCAGCTTTCCGATGCGACGCTGACCACCAAGGAAAATGTCGAAGGCTTCATCGCCAACCATCCCTGATGCATCCGCCCCGCGCGTTCGATGGGATGCGCGGGGCTCTCATTGGTTTGTCTTTATGCAATTTGGACACAAGGCTGTGGCGTATCTCCGCCGCGATCATGTCCTGGGAGGTCCCGTCATGCGCGAGCCGGTTCTTTCGCTCCGTGGCATCAGCAAACGTTACGGCCCGCTCGAGGTTCTGAAGAACGTCGATCTCGATGTTTATCCCGGCGAAGTGGTGGCCCTGCTGGGTGAAAACGGTGCGGGCAAATCCACGCTGTCAGGCATCATCGCCGGTTCGCGTGAGCCGTCCGAAGGCACGATGACATGGCTCGGGCAGCCCTATGCACCGTCTTCGCCGCGAGAGGCGATCGACAAGGGCATCGTCCTCATCCATCAGGAATTGAAGCTTCTGCCGGAGCTTTCCATCGCCGAAAACGTGTTCATTGGCCGCTGGCCGATGAAAAACGGCGTTGTCGACCGCGCCGAGATGGTGCGCAGAGCCCAGCAGCAATTGGCGCGCCTCAACCTCCACATTCCCGCAACCCGCAAGGTGGCCGGCCTTTCGACCGCCAATCAGCAGCTGATCGAAATCGCCAAGGCGCTGGCGCTGGACGCCAAACTTCTGATCCTCGACGAGCCGACGGCGGCACTCGGCGGCGCGGAAACGCAGGCGCTGTTCGAGCAGGTGCGCAAGCTGCGCGCCGAGGGCGTAGGCATCATCTATATTTCCCACCGCATGGAAGAGATCAAACAGATCACCGACCGCATCGTCGTGTTGCGCGACGGCGAACGGGTGCATGAATTTGCCGATAGCGCGACACCGGTGCGCACCATCGTCGAAAGCATGGTCGGCCGCTCGCTGGAGCGCCTGTTTCCGACGCTGCCGGAGCCGCAGGACAAGATGGTGCTGGAAGTGAAGGGGCTGACCGGCGCGGACAATGCTTTCCGCGACATCAGCTTCGGCGTCCGCGCGGGTGAAATCCTCGGTATTGCCGGTCTGATCGGGGCGGGACGCACCGAACTGGTGCGGGCCATTTCCGGCGCCGATCTGACGAGTGCGGGTGAGGTTCTGCTGGATGGTAAGGTGCTGACGCTGAAAAGCCCGGCGGATGCGATTGCCAAGGGCATCGTCATGGTGCCGGAAGACCGCAAATTGCAGGGGCTGGTGGTGGAGCACGAGATCGGCGAAAACCTGATCTATGCCAATCTCGACCGCGTCGGCACCGGCTGGATCACGCCACGCATCAAGCGCGCCTTTACCAGGGAGGCTATTGCCAAATTCGGGGTGAAGGGCCGCAGCGAACAGCCGGCGTCCGATCTTTCCGGTGGCAACCAGCAGAAGGTGGTCATTGCCAAATGGCTTGCCCGCAATCCGCGCGTGGTGGTGCTGGACGAGCCGACCCGCGGCATCGATGTCGGCGCGCGGGCGGGCATTTACGATATCATTGTCGGTCTGGCGAAAAGCGGCGTGGCCGTCATCGTCGTCAGTTCCGATCTGGAAGAGGTGCTGGGCGTTTCGAACCGCATCCTCGTGCTCGCGCAGGGAAAACAGGCCGGCATCCTCAACCGCGACGAAGCGAACGACGTCTCGGTCATGGAACTGGCAACCATTTGAAGAAGGAAACAGAGATGTCCACCATTACGCTCAACGCGCCGAAACTGTTCGATCTTTCCGGCCAGGTGGCGCTCGTCACCGGCGCCGGTTCCGGCATCGGCCAGCGGATCGCCATGGGGCTCGCACAATCCGGCGCCAATGTCGCGCTGCTCGATCGCCGCACCGATGACGGTCTGGCGCAGACGGCGGATTTCATCGCCAAGGCTGGGCGCAAGTCGATCCAGATTGCGGCTGACGTCACCAGCAAGCAGGCATTGACTGAAGCGGTTGCGCGTACTGAGGCCGAGCTTGGCGCGCTGTCGCTCGCCGTCAATGCGGCCGGCATCGCCAATGCCAATCCTGCCGAGGAAATGGAGGAAAGCCAGTTCCAGACGATGATGGATATCAACCTGAAGGGCGTTTTCCTCTCCTGCCAGGCGGAAGCCAATGCCATGCTGAAGAACGGACGCGGCGCAATCGTCAACATTGCCTCCATGTCGGGTGTCATCGTCAATCGCGGGCTAATGCAGTGCCACTATAATGCCTCGAAGGCTGGCGTCATCCACATGTCGAAATCCATGGCAATGGAGTGGGTGGGTCGCGGCATCCGCGTTAACACCATCTCGCCGGGTTACACGGCGACTCCGATGAATACGCGGCCGGAAATGGTGCACCAGACGAAGCTGTTCGAAGAGCAGACGCCGATGCAGCGCATGGCGGGTGTGGATGAAATGGTCGGCCCGGCGATCTTCCTGCTGTCTGATGCGGCAAGCTTCGTGACGGGCGTGGATCTGCTGGTGGATGGCGGTTTCTGCTGCTGGTAGGGTTTTCGACGCGGTAGCGCTGAGGTGGACGATAGGGCGCGCCAGACCTATGGGCCAGGTTGACGCGGCTTTTTCCCTCCGTCACCCGGACTTGATCCGGGGTCCAGTGCGATCAAGTCTT
This sequence comes from Agrobacterium sp. T29, assembly GCF_006970545.1. Taxonomy (NCBI): domain Bacteria; kingdom Pseudomonadati; phylum Pseudomonadota; class Alphaproteobacteria; order Hyphomicrobiales; family Rhizobiaceae; genus Agrobacterium; species Agrobacterium sp. T29. Next base: position 1,625,826 of record NZ_CP040640.1, on the reverse strand, counting down.
TGATCACAAAAGACTCTTCTCACGGCGCAGACGCGCCGTGGCTGGATGCCGGATCTAGTCCGGCATGACGGAAGAGGAGAAGCCAGACGGTTTCACAAGCATCACGCCCGGCTTGCGCCGGGCGTTTTCGTATTCACACCACGATCAGCAGCTCACGCAACCTGCTTCTGCACCACTTCCTCGACAATCTCGCCCTTGAGGTAAGCAACAAGGTCCTTGATCGTCACGACCAGCAGGCCGTGGCGTTCGGCGAAGACTTCGAGCTGGGGCAGGCGGGCCATGGTGCCATCGTCATTGGCGACTTCACAGATGGTGCCACAGGGATATTTGCCGGCGAGGCGGCAAAGGTCCACGGCCGCTTCGGTGTGGCCGGTGCGGCCGAGAACGCCCTGCGGGTTGGCGCGCAGCGGGAAGATGTGGCCGGGCCGGGCGAAATCTTCCGGGCGCGATTCTTCCGATACCAGCGCGCGCACGGTCTTTGCGCGGTCGGCGGCGGAAATGCCGGTGGTGGTGCCCGGAATATAGTCCACCGAGACGGTGAAGGCCGTCTTGAGGGATTCGGTATTGCGCGACACCATCAGCGGAATGTCGAGCGCATCGAGACGCTCGCCCGGCATGGCGACGCAGATCAGCCCGCGCGCATGGTTCATCATGAAGGCGATCTGCTGTGGGGTGATGCTGTAGGAGGCGGCGATGATATCGCCTTCATTTTCGCGGTCTTCGTCGTCAACCACAATCACCATCTCGCCACGGGAAATGGCTTCGATGGCGTCTTCAATTTTAGCAATGGTCATTTTCTTTCAAGCCTTTCAAGGGTTATGCCGTTTTGCGGCATTTTCGCGCTTCGAGAAGCGCCAAATATCCCTTGGGCGAACAATGCAATGCGAAGCCCGCTCACGCGCAGGCGTCCTATGCCTTGTCCTCTTCCATCCGGACTATACCGTCGGCTCCGGCCTCTCACCGGATCTGCTGACCTTCCGGCTTTGGAGACCGGAAGCGCTCGCGGGCTCCGGGAAAAATCCCGATACCGCCGGTGGGGAATTGCACCCCGCCCTGAGAACGGAACCAACATAAATTATCAAATGGGAAGGAATCAAGGGGCAATGGTTCGTTGGGCGGGGGCCGGGCAGAAAGAAATCTCTCGGAAAGGCGTATCTATGAGCATTTTAGTTCCGCCTATTTTAGGTCGAGTTCCTACCGTGTTTTTCCATCGAGACCGATTTGATATTGGCGGCGCAAATCGTGGCCCGCTCGCCATCTGAAGTATCGTATTTATGTTGTTAATATTGGAATCTTATGATTTTTATATTGTCGTTATTACAATATGTATTTTCTTATATTTAAGGGAATTGTTGCATGTCAGCGACGCAGCAAATATCTGAAAGCCCGCAATTGCTCGCCGCGTTGGTCGCGGCTTCCACAGCCTTCACGCTGTGGATACTTGGACAATTTGTAGCGGTGGGCGTAGGATTCTGGAAAAAATCGCGAGAAAAAGAGAAATTTATTCGATCCCTGTATGCGGAAATCGACTTTAATACAGCCGATATGGCGATCTTCCTTGCGGCACCTATTTCCTATGTGACGTTCAGGGAGCGCATCAAGGAAAACAAGGATTTCGTCCCGCATATTACAGATGCACGTCACACACATTTCTATCTGAAGAATATCGATTCCATATCGGCCACTGGAAGAGAGTATATTGGAGATGTGGTCTATTTCTATGGTGTTCTGGATAAAATCCGCGCCAAGATAGATGGAATATACCGTAAGAGTTTCACCAATATTTCACTCGAGGGTCGGGAGAGCGCCATTCGCAGCCTCTACGAGCACGCGGAAGAGGCAAAGAAAACCGGCGAGAAGCTTTTGCAGACAATGGAAGGAAAATACAGGGGATACAAACTAAAGCGAAAAATCCGTTCGCCGGGCATCTCAAAAAACCAAAAAGCGCCGAAACCATAGTTCGACGCTTCGCTTCTCACAGTGGAAAGACGTTTAGATCAAAGTAGGATAGGATCTGGACCGATCATGTTGAGAACTCCTGCGTTGAATATGTAATCTTGTCTCATGGTCAGTGCGGCCTGTCAATGATTTGCCGAATTGACGGTATTTTTCGAGATAATCCACTGCTTCAGCGGGTCAACGTCGACCACCCCTTTCCTCGTTACTTCACGTATATTGTGATGGGGGCGTTTGATAGCAAGATAAGACGCCTTCTCCGAGAGGAGCTTATCGGTCCCGCAACCGCAATTCATCGGTCTGCATCTGCAGCGAACCGAGCGTCGACAGGAAGCTCATGCCGAGCAGGCTTTGGCCCAATTGGCCATCCTGGGCGACGAGGGCGGGGATGTTGCGTCGCATGATCGGGCCAATGCTGATTTCCGACAGGGTAACGGGGGCTGCCGCCGTGCGGCCATTCGCGGTCATCACCGGTACGGTATAGCGGAGATTTGCGGTGTCGATGCCAATTGCGGTCGCATCCGCATTGGCGAGCACCACGGAACTTGCACCGGTATCGACCAGCATGTGGATCGTCTTGCCCTCGACGCCGACATTCGCTTCGAAATGGCCGCTCATCGATTTATGCAGGACGATTTCCTGTTCGCCGCCAGCCGTCGTCACCACCACGGCGCGGCCGGGCATCAGGCCGCCCAGCAGCCGGTCTCCGAAGGATTGCAGGTCGTAGCGATAGAGATAGAGCGAGACGAGGCCGAGAATGATGACGAGCCAGACGGCGAGCTGGCGGATGACGGTACTGAGGCTGCCGCGTCTTCCCGCCAGGATGCCGGCCGATAATAGACCGGCAATGGGCAGAAGATAAAGCACGTGGGCGAATTGATCATTGTCGATGCCGAGCGTTCGGCCGCCGTCGTGATTGATGAGAAGCAGGCCAAGGCCGACGGCCAGCAGGAGGAGAACGATGGTCAGCCTGTTCATGCGGTATGCGTCTCCTTGGCGGTCTCGGGCAGGTTTGCCAGTCTTTGCGGCAGCAACCGCATGATTTCGCGGCGCTTCTCGTCGCTATACCCCGCCCAGCCGCCGATTTCATCCAGCGTCCGCCCGCAGCCGATGCAGAGGCTGCTGGTTTCATCGAGGCGGCAGATATGGATGCAGGGTGTTTCCATGATGATTTATATCAGGCCGTCACGTCGCAAGGGCAAGGGCGACGAGAATCACGATCTCCGTGATCTGCTGGCAGGCGCCGATGGTGTCGCCGGTATGGCCGCCGATCTTCCTGTCGCAGAGTCTGCCGAAAAGCACGGCCGCCAGAAAGGCTGCCGCCAGCACGAGTGCAATCGACAGAAGCGGCAGCGCGTGCAGCGTGAAGAGTGTGAAAAGCAGCAACCCGATCACCAGCGCGATGTTGCGCTCGCTTGAGCCCGGCTGACCGGCGCCGGCGGCGATGCCGGAGGTTTTGGCGGCGGGCAGGGATTGCCAGTGCCACACCATCAGGGCGCGGCTCAGGACAAGCGCGGCGATCAGGGCGGCGGCGGCGGTCTTTGCCGGCAGCGTCTCGATGAGCGAGGCGAGTGCGGTGGCGCGAAGCGCAAAGGACAGGATCATGGCAATCGTGCCATAGCTGCCGATGCGGCTGTCCTTCATGATCTCAAGCATGCGGGCCTTCTCCTTGCCGCTGCCGAAACCGTCGGCCATGTCGGCCAGGCCGTCTTCGTGCAGCGCGCCGGTGATGAGCGCCGTCAGGCCGATGACGAGCCAGCCGGTGAGCTGCGGAGAGGCGTCGAAGGCTGCGAAAACCACAATAAGGAAAGCGGCGGGCAGGGCGATCAGCAGGCCGGCGGCGGGAAAGGCGCGGGCGGTGCGGCGCATCGACACGCCGTCGGCATCATCGAAAAACTGCGAGGGAACGGGCAGGCGGCTCAGAAAGGCGAGGGAATGCATGACATCTGTTATAAAATCCCCGGCCTTCATGCTCTCTCCGTTGCAGTCGCTGCATTTCCGGTTGTTCCGCGGCGCATCCGCGATTATGAGAGGCGCAACAAAGACCGATTTGCCGGAAAAAACAAGTTCCGGACGCATGAGCCGATGCGACAGCCAACCCGACGACGAGAAAGACAGATATCATGAGCATGAGCGGATTGCCCTTCGACGATTTCCGCGCGCTGCTGCGCGAGCTTCCCGGCCCGGATACGCACGCGCTTGTGGCGGCCAAGGAGCGCAATGCGCAGCTGACCAAGCCTGCCGGTTCGCTCGGACGTCTCGAAGAAATCGCCATGTGGCTGGCTGCCTGGACCGGCCGTTCTCCGGCCGTCACCCGTCCGCTGGTGGCGATCTTCGCCGGCAATCATGGCGTTACCCGGCACGGCGTTACGCCCTATCCGACATCCGTTACCCAGCAGATGGTGGAAAATTTCGCGGCAGGCGGTGCGGCGATTAACCAGATCTGCGTTGCAAACGATCTTGGCCTGAAAATTTTCGATCTGGCGCTCGATTACCCGACCGGCGACATCACCTGCGAGCCGGCGCTTTCCGAGCGCGACTGCGCCGCCACCATGGCCTTCGGCATGGAAGCGATTGCCGGCGGAACCGATCTTCTCTGCGTCGGCGAAATGGGTATCGGCAACACCACGATTGCGGCGGCGATCAATCTCGCGCTTTATGGCGGCACCGCGGAAGAATGGACCGGTCCGGGGACCGGTTCGGAAGGCGAAGTCATGGCCCGCAAGATCGCGGCGGTGAAAGCAGCGGTGGAGTTCCACAAGGATCATCTGTCCGATCCGCTGGAGATCATGCGCCGTCTCGGCGGACGCGAGATCGCAGCGATTGCCGGCGCCATCCTTGCTGCCCGCGTGCAGCGCATTCCCGTGCTGATCGACGGTTATGTGGCGACGGCCGCTGCCGCTCTCCTCAAGGCCGCCAATCCTGCGGCGCTCGACCATTGCCTGATCGGCCATGTCTCGGGTGAGCCCGGGCATCTGGCCGCCATCGAAAAGCTCGGCAAGACGCCGCTTCTGGCGCTTGGCATGCGGCTCGGCGAAGGCACGGGGGCAGCGCTTGCCGCCGGCATCGTCAAGGCCGCTGCCGCCTGCCATTCCGGCATGGCGACATTCGAAGCGGCGGGTGTCGACACCCGCATCAGCTCCCGCACCGACCATTGAGGCTGAAGATGGACGTGACGCCGCAAAAGAAGCAACCGGAACCCGCCTTTCGAAAGGAAAAAGGCTGGCGGCATCTTTTTGCCGCCGCGCGCTATTCCGTGCAGGGGCTTGGCCGGCTGTGGCAGGAAGCGGCGTTCCGGCATGAGGTTCTCGCCTTCGGCGTCGGGCTTGCCCTGCTTCTGATCGTCAGCGCACCCTTTGCCCATCTTCTCGTCTTTACGGTGCTGATGCTGCTTCTGTTTTCGGTGGAAGCGCTCAATACCGCCATCGAAGAACTGGTGGACCGCATTTCACCGGAAATCTCCTCGGTCGGGCGGCACGCCAAGGACCTCGGCTCCTTCGCCGTCTTCTGCCTGTTGATGGCGAACGGATTTTTCGTGCTGTATTCGCTGGTAACGACGCTGTTCGTCTGAAGTTGTTAGCCTCAAGGCATTTCCGGACGGAAAACCGGGGGCCACTTTTCCTGGAAATGCCCTAAGCGAAGGACCGCCGGCGCGGCTGGATGGCGTGGGTTTCTTCCACGGCCGGCAGGCTTTGCAGCACGCGTTTGGCCGGCAGGATGGCGATGCCTTCGGTGCCCTCGCGCAGTTTCGATTTCAGGATGAACTGACCGTCATGCTTGGCGAGAATGGCCTGAACGATGGGCAGGCCAAGGCCGGTTCCCTGTTCGGCGCTCTTGATCGCGATCGATCCCTGACCAAAGGCGGACAGCACCACGGGAATTTCATCTTCGGGAATGCCGGGGCCGTTATCCCTGATCGAGACATATTGGCCGCCGCCTGCCGTCCAGCCGGCTTTCACGAGGATTTCACCGCCCTGCGGCGTGAATTTCACGGCGTTGGACAGCAGGTTGAGGATGACCTGGCGGATGGATTTCTCATCGGCCCAGACCTGCGGCAGGCTGTTTTCGAACTGCTGGGAAATTTTGATGTTCTTGGCGCGGGCGCGAAGCTGGATCATGCCGATGCAATCCTCGGCGATTTCCAGCATCGAGATCGCTTCTTCGTTCAGGTCGTAGCGGCCGGCCTCGATGCGCGACAGGTCGAGGATTTCGTTGATGAGATCAAGCAGATGCTGGCCGGAGCGATGGATATCGCCGGAATATTCCTTGTAAAGCGGATTGTTGAGCGGGCCGAGCACCTCTGATGACATGACCTCGGAGAAACCGAGAATGGCGTTGAGTGGCGTTCTGAGCTCGTGCGACATGGAGGCGAGAAAGCGTGATTTCGCCAGATTGGCTTCTTCCGCGCGCCGCCGCGCCTCGTCCGAAACCGAGTTCGCGACTTCGAGTTCGGCGATCAGGTCATCCTTTTCCGTCTGCGAGGAGAGGAGCTTGATGCTGGTCTGGTAAAGGCGGCTGGTGATGCGATGACAGAAGAGTATGGCCATGCCGAACATCAGCGCGAGACCGACATCGAAAGGATTGCGCGAAATGGCCGATGTCATGCAGAGAGCCGCCAGCACCGGCAAAAAGGTCATGAAGGTCGCCCGCCGCAGCATGAAATTGGCCATGGCGGTGAGCGAAAGCGCGATCAGCAGCGTCGAGCCCTTGAAGAAAAGCACGAGCGTCGGGTTGTTGCGCACCGGTTCGGCCAGCGCGAACATCGCCCAGGCGCAGCCGATGAGGATCTGCATGCCGAGGAAGAGACTTTTCCAGTGCTGAAGATTGTCGGCCGTGATTTCCTGTTTTGCCGCCCGCTTGGCCAAGAGCAGAGAAAAGGCGTGGAAGCTCAGCGCAATCAGCGACCAGATGATCAGGCTGATGTCGCGGGTGATATAAAGGCCGATGATGGAGGCGAGCAGGATGAAAAGCGGCATGATCATCGCGCCCTGCAGGGTTTCGGCGATGTGCATGGTCAGCATTTCGCGTTCATAGGCGTCGCTTGCGCCGGCCCCTTGCTGCAGGCGTTCACGCGTCGTCTTCACCGTGTCGAAGACCGCCTTGTTGCGATGCTTTTTCGACCGGTCGACGATGATCTTGTCGGTGGACGTGCTGACGCTTTTACTCATTGTTACAACGCAGGGTGACATGAACCCTTGCAGACTACGCGCAAAATCTTAAGAAGATGCTGCCGTGAAAGGATTTGTTTGCCATTTCTGACAAGGGTTTGTTGTTACATGAGACGAAATGGAGGCAAGGGCAGGCGGTTTTCGGCATTTCGCGATGGCGGGCTTTTTCTCGCCACGGTTTTTCTCGGTATTCTGATCGCGGCCAAGCTCGACCAGATCAACAGCGAAACCTATAGCGGCCGCTTCTTCGTGATCGATGGCGATACGCTGTCGAAGGGTGAGGAACGTTTCCGACTGCTTGGCATCGATGCGCCGGAGCTTGCGCAGACATGCCTGCGCGGCAGCGAAAGCTGGCCGTGCGGCGCGGAAGCGCGTCGTGTCCTGCAAAGGCTGGCCGGGGCTGAGGATTTCTCCTGTTCCGGCAGTTCCAGGGACCGTTACGGGCGGCTGCTCGTTTATTGTTCCGCCGGCGGCAGGGATGCCTCATCGGAAATGGTGTCGGCGGGTTTTGCCGTCGCATCCGGTTATTTCCAGTTCTCCAGCGAGCAGGCGGCGGCGCGCAGGCAGGCACGCGGCATCTGGGCGGGAGAATTCGAGAAACCGTCGCAGTGGCGGCGGGAACACCGTGCCGCGGATATGGAAACGCCGGCGGCGGGGTTCCTCACCATTGTCCGTCATCTTCTGGGGTGGGATCATGGTTGAGCTAGCACCGGTGCGTGATGACGGGCTGGACGTATTGCGCGGCGAAATCGCCGGCTGTCGTCTCTGTCGCGACAAGCCGCTCAGGGGAATGGCCGATCGCCTGCCGCACGAACCCCGGCCGGTGGTCGTCATGTCGACCAAAGCGCGCATCCTGATTGCCGGGCAGGCACCGGGGCTTCGCGTGCATGAAACAGGGCTGCCGTTCAACGATGCCTCGGGTGACCGGCTGCGCCAATGGCTGAACGTCGACCGGCAGACGTTCTACGATCCGGATCGTTTCGCCATCGTGCCCATGGGCTTCTGTTTCCCCGGTTATGACGACAAGGGCAGCGACCTGCCGCCCCGGCGCGAATGCGCGCCGCAATGGCGTGAGCGGGTAATAATGGCGATGCCGCAGGTGGAGCTGATCCTCGCCATTGGCCAATATGCACAGGCTTTTCATCTGGGTGAAAGGCGGCGCAAGACCATGACGGCAACGGTGCAGGACTGGCGCGGCTTTCTCCATGCCAATTCCGGCCCCGGCATTTTTCCCCTGCCGCATCCAAGCTGGCGCAATACCGGCTGGCTGAAAAAGAACCCATGGTTCACGGAGGAACTGCTGCCGGTTCTGCGACAACATGTGGAAATGCGGCTTTAGTGAAACAATTTTCTGTTTTTCTGCAAAAATTAGTGTATTGAAAGGAAATTAATTCAGGAGGATAGACGCATTGGATCGCCTAGACCGTAAGATTTTGCGCATTCTGCAAGAGGATTCCACGCTGGCCGTTGCCGATCTGGCGAAAAAGGTCGGCCTTTCCACGACGCCCTGTTGGCGGCGTATCCAGAAGATGGAGGAAGACGGCGTTATTCGCCGGCGCGTGGCGCTGCTCGATCCGGTCAAGGTCAACACCAAGGTCACGGTTTTCGTCTCCATCCGCACTGCCTCCCATTCCATCGAATGGCTGAAGCGTTTCTCCGAGGTGGTTTCCGAGTTTCCGGAAGTCGTCGAATTTTACCGCATGAGCGGCGATGTCGATTATCTGCTGCGCGTCGTCGTGCCTGATATCGCGGCCTATGACGCCTTCTACAAGCGCATGATCGCCAAGATCGAAATTCGCGACGTGTCCTCCGCCTTCGCGATGGAGCAGATCAAATATACGACCGAGCTGCCGCTCGATTACATGCTGCTGGACAATCCGAAATCCGGCGAGGAGTGATCCGCCGCCGGTCAGTTTTTTGACCAATGCCCTTTCCGGTTGCCGGGGAGGGCATTTTCATTTGCGGGTCGTTTTTCCCGTCGATCTGGCCCGTCAGGGGCTGATCCAGCCGGAAGGTCCATCCCGGTAGCCGCCGCCGGGGCACGACAATTCTATTCCGCCCATCGTGGCAAATTCGCACATTCAATTCTCCCGGCGCTGTCTCCGCGCAAACTACGATTTTGATAAAATCTCTCGAATATCTACGCTTTTGCTGTCGAAGGATGGAATAGCGAGGGATATCCATATGCTTACACGACGCGGAACATTGGGACTGATTGCAGGTGCGACCGGGGCGGTGTTTCTGCCGCATATCCGGCGGGCGAGTGCCGCAACCACCACATTGCGGATTGGCTGGCAGAAGAATGGCGTGATAGCGCTCGCGAAAAGCCAGGGCGCGCTCGAAGCGCTGCTGAAGGATCGCGGCATCGAGGTCAAATGGTCGGAATTCTCTTCCGGGCCGCCGCTTCTCGAAGCGCTGGGTGCCGGCGCGCTGGATATCGGCCCGACCGGCGATGTGCCGCCGCTTTTCGCGCAGGCTGCGGGCGGTAGTCTGCGTTATGTGGGCACTTACAAAGCGGCGGCCGGCGGATCGGCCATCCTCGTGCAGAAGGATTCGCCGCTGAAGACGCTGGAAGACCTGAAAGGCAGAAAGGTCGCCTTCAAGCGCGGCTCCAGCGCCCATAATGTCACCGTCAAGGCGTTGCGAAAGGCAGGGTTGACGTTGAACGACATTACGCCGGTCGATCTTGCCCCGCCGGATGCGGCCGCCGCCTTCCGCAGCGGCAGCATCGATGCCTGGTCGATCTGGGATCCCTATTTCGCCGTGGCGGAAAAAGAGCCGACGACACGGGTTCTCTCGACCGCCGAAGGCATCGTCGATCCGTGGAGCTATTTCCTTGCCAATGGCGATTTCGTGGAGGCCAATCCCGATCTCGTGCCGCTGATCCTCAAGGAGCTGGCGAATGTGGGTGCGAAAGCGCAGGCCAATATCGATGCAACGGCAAAGTCGCTGGCGTCGATCACCGGCGTTCCCGAGGATGTCACCAAGGTCTCGCTGACACGCCCGGGCGCCAATCTCGGGCGGGTTTCGCTGGTTCCGGATGAGGCCATCGCCTATCAGCAGGCGCTTGCGGATGAGTTCTACGACCTGAAGATCGTGCCGAAGAAACTCAACGTGGCGGATATCGTCTGGCGGCCGAAGGCGAGCTGAGCGGGTCGGAAAAGGTGAGTCTCTTCAACCCGCTGGCGGGTGTTGCTGAGAGGTTGATTCAGCAATGTTCCTTATACGTAGGGCGAGCATGTCCCGCTTGTTTCTTCTCCCCGGCGGGGAGAAGAAATCTGCCGCAACGTCTGCGACGATGCCGAAGCGGCATCAGCCCTTGAGCTTGGCAATCACCAGATGGCCGGGTGTCGGATTGCCGTCCTGCATGCGCACGTTGATGTCGGTCACTTCGAGAACCTCGAAACCGGTCGCGGCGAGTCTTTCGCGGACATAGGTTTCCGCATGGGCGAAACGCTGGTGCGGGCCGACCATATAGGGGCGTCCGGCCAGGGTTTCTTCGGGCAGGGTTTCCGACGAGAAGATCAGCAGGCCGCCGGCATTGAGGTTTTCGGCGGCGCCGAAAAACAGCGGCTCCAGCGCGCCGAGATAGGGCAGCACATCGGTGGCGGTGATGATGTCGAAAGGCTCGTCGTCATTATCCTCGAGAAAATCCTCGGCTTCGGCGACGTAGAGCGTCTCGTAGAGGTCCTTCTCATGGGCGATTTCGACCATGTTTTCCGAAATATCGATGCCGGTGATATCGTCGGCCATGTCGCGCAGCGCTTCACCGGTAAGGCCGGTGCCGCAGCCGAGATCGAGCAGGCGCTTGAACGGGCCGAGGTTCAGCGTCTGCAGCCGCTGGCGCACCATCATCGGCACAGCGTAACCGAGCTGTTCGACAAGAATATCCTCGAAAGCTTCGGCGTGCTGGTCGAACAGGGTTTCGACATAGGCGTCGGGCGCCTTTGGCGGGGTTTCGCCCCGGCCCATGGCGGCGATGCGAACGGCCGCTCCGCCGTGATCGTCGGGATCGATGGCCAGAACCTCTTCATAGGCCTTCACCGCTGCGTCCACATCGCCGGCTTTTTCAAGCGCGAGCGCGCGGTTATAGGCTTCGGCAAGCGCCTCTTCGTCGATTTTCTGGTTCTTCGTCATCGTGCCTTATCCGTCAGCATCTTCAGTTGAGGTTTGCTGTAAGCCGCATCGGGGGCGGGCGCAATGTTTATGTGGTGCGACGGCTCAGTGGATGATGAACTCCCCCTTGAGCGCGCGCCATTCCTGCGCCGAGATGACCTGCCGGTGCACGTAGCGGACGGAATGCAGCGGTCCGTCGAGCTTTTCCTTCCAGAATTTGAGGAAGCCATGCATCTCAGGGAAGTCCGGGGCAAGATCATAGTCCTGCCAGACATAGGTCTGGAGAACCAGCGGATGATCCGGCAGGCGATAAAATATCTGGGCGGTGGTGAGGCCGTAGCCTCTCAGCATCATTTCCATGTCCTTGTTCATGACGGCGGTTCCCGTTTCCATGATTGCCGATCACAGCGTTACCGCTGTATCGAATATGGGAACACGTCATGGTTAATCCAAGCTTGCCAAAGACATGGGTTGTCACAAAATATTTATATTTTTCAAAATGTTGGCAGCCTTCATTGATGAGTGCTGCCAACGTTGCGACTAGCGCTTGAGATGCCGGGTCAGGCGGGCTTCCAGCCATGCCCAGACATGCCGTAGCGTTTCGACGATCGTCAGGTAAAAGATCGCGGCCCACAGATAGGCCTGATAATCGAAGGTGCGGGAAAAGGCGTAGCGGGTCTGGCCCATCAGGTCGAAGACCGTGACGATGGAGACCACCGCCGAACCCTTGATCATCAGGATGATTTCGTTGCCATAGGGACGCAGCGCCACGATGAGCGCCTGGGGCAGGATGATCTTGCGGAAGGTGACGAGTTTCGACAGGCCGAGCGAGGCGGCGCCCTCATGCTGGCCGCGCGGCACGCTGCGGATCGCGCCGCGCAGGATTTCGGCCTGATAGGCGGCGGTGTTGAGGGTGAGCGACAACAGGCCGCAATACCAGGCCTCGCGGAAGAACCACCACAGGCCGACGGTTTCCAGCCCCTGGCGGAAACTGCCGAGGCCGTAATAGATCAGGAAAAGCTGCGCCAAAAGCGGCGTGCTGCGGAAGACGTAGACATAGGCATAGGCCAGCGCGCCGATGATGCGGTTTTCCGACATGCGGCCGAAGGCGATCGGCACGGAAAGAATGGCGCCGAGAATGATCGAACTGCCGACGAGGGTGATGGTGGTGATGAGACCGTCGATATAGCGCGGCCCGTAACGCTGGAATTTGTCCCAGTCCCAGCCCTCGATCATGGCGAAGATCAGCCCGGCGGCGAGCAGCAGCCAGAGCGTGATGACGGCGATGCCGACGATGCGCGAAATATTGAGCGGCTTTTCCGCAACGGCCGGGGCGGGGCGGGGGGGAATGAGTTCCTGAATATGGCTCATCGGCTTACCTCCGACTTGCGCGACCAGCGATCGATGAAGCCGATGCCGATGGAGGAAAGCAGCGCGAGGATGAGGTAGAGCAGGCAGGCGATGCTGTAGAAGAAGAAGGCTTCCTTGCTGACGCGGGCGGCGATGCCGGTCTGGCGAACGATATCGGCAAGGCCGATGATCGAGACGTAAGAGGTGTCTTTGAGCAGGATGACCCAGAGATTGGTCATGCCGGGAAGGGCGATCCTGACCAGCTGCGGAATGATGATGAGCACCATGGTGCGGCCCCGCGAAAGCCCCAGTGCCGCGCCTGCCTCATATTGCCCCTTCGGTATGGCCTTGAAGGCGGAGAGCAGCACTTCGGACGCATAGGACGAAAACACCACGGACAGCGCCACCATGCCCGCCACGAAGGCGTTGATCTCGACCGGACCGGTGATGCCGACATAACCGGCCACCGATTGCAGCAGCATCTGGATGCCGTAATAGACGATGAAAAGCGTCAGCAGTTCCGGCAGGCCGCGGAAGATGGTGGTGTAGATGCCGGTCGCCAGCCGCAGCGATTTTTCTTCCGATTGCGCGGCGAGCGCGATGAGAAAACCGATCAGCAGCCCGACGGGCAGGGTGGCGAGCGCCAGCGAGATGGTGACCTTGACGCCGAAGGCGATTTCATCGCCCCAGCCCGCATCGCCGCAGGCGACCAGGGTGCCGTTTCCGAAAAGCGAGAAGAGACCGACCGGCCCGCAAAAGGGATCGAGAAGTGTCGAGACATAGGTCCAGAACGCACCTATGGCGGAAAATGCTCCGCTCATGCCAATTTTCCCCTGCGGTCTTAAGCCGCCGTGATTGTTATCGTGACGTTTTCAAACAAAAATGGCGGAAGGGCAAGCCTTCCGCCACGAGATTTCAACAGATCGAACGGGCTTACTCGCCGTAAACGTCGAAATCGAAGTATTTTTTGTTGATCTCCTGATACTTGCCGCTGGCGCGAATGCCGGCGATGGCGGCGGTGAACTTGTCGGCAAGCGCCGTGTCACCCTTGCGGACGGCGACGCCCGCGCCATTGCCGTTGATCTCGACATCGACCGGAAGCGGCGTCAGGATCTTGCAGCAGGCGCCCGCATCCGTCTTCAGCCATTCCGACAGAACGACGATATCGTCGATGACGGCGTCGATACGGCCATTGGCGATGTCGAGCTTATATTCGTCGGCGGTCGGATACATCTTCACGTCGGCATCGGGGAAATGCTTTTCGGCATAGTTGGAGTGGGTGGTGGAACCCTGCGCGCCGAGCGACTTGCCCTTGAGATCCTCGACGGACTTGATCGGCGAATCCTTCGGCACGGCGATGGCCGGCGGGGTGTTGTAATATTTCTTGGAGAAGTCGACCTTCTCGAGACGCTCGGGCGTGATCGACATGGACGCGATGATGGCGTCGAACTTCTTGGCCTGAAGGGCGGGAATGATGCCGTCCCAGTCATTGGTGACGAAGGTGCATTCGGCCTTCATTTGTTCGCACAGCGCCTTGGCGATGTCGATGTCGAAGCCGGTCAGCGTGCCGTCGGCTTCGAGATTGTTGAAGGGCGGATAGGCGCCTTCGGTGCCGATGACGATCTTGTCCTGCGCGAGGGCTGCGCCGGAAAACAGCGAGATGGCGGCAATCGATACGGCTGCGAGCAGACGGGTGGAAATAGGCATTTCGATCCTCTCTTTTGGTCGTTCATCCGCGGTCTGTTGTTGTTTTCAGTGCGGACGCCATGGGCGCAGGGCGCAGCGGATGATGCCGCCTGTAGCCTTCAGCGCGGATGCGATTATTCATCCGGTTGGTCAAAAAATGCAACTGCAATATTAGTGATCGCGATTGTGCCGCAGAGCTTCCACGAAAACGCCTTGATCTGTTCATTTCCGGTACAGAAGGCTTTGTCCATCATGGGAACCGAAGCCTGTGCGAGGCGTTGACCAGCGCCTGCACGCGCAGCCGGAATCAAGATGTCGCAAGACTGGCGACCAATAATGGCAGATGAGGAAACACCGATGCTGAAGAAGAACACATTGCTGACGGGGGTGGTTTTCCCCCTCATGTCGCTGGCGATTGCGGTGGAGCCGGCCGCGGCCGGTTTTGCCGGTGCTGCGCGGGCGCAGACGCCCGTGTCGCAGGCGCTTCCCGGCGATGCTGCGACCGGCCCGGTTATACTGGCGCAGGCGCAGCCGGAAGAACCGAACCCGGAAGAGGAACTGCGCAAGCGTCGCAAGCAGGCCGAAGAGGAGCAGCCGCAGGCCGAGCCGCAACGACAGGAGCGTGCGCCCGAGCCGCAGCGTGAACCGGAGCCCAAGCGCGAAGCTGCGCCTGCCGAACCGCGCCCTGAGCCGCAACCCGAACCCCAGCGGGAACCACAGCAGCAGCGCGAGGCCCGCCCGGAGCCCGCGCCGGCCGAGCAGCCGCAGGAGCGTCCCCGCAAACCCGAACGCGCGCAGGAGCCGCAGGGCGAGGGCGAACAGCGCCCCGCACGCCAGCGCGAGGCCGCACCCGAAGCCGCACCTGCCGAAGAGCAGCCGAAGGAACGTCCGCGCAAGCCGGAACGGGCCGAACAGCCCGCAGGTGAGGGCGAGCAGCGTCCCGAGCGTCCCCGCAAGGAGCGCGCGAAGGAACCTGCCGCCGAACAGGAGCCCGCAGCACGCCCTGAAAATGCCGGTGAGCCGGCCAAGCCCCGCGAACCGGCACCCGCCAAAAAGCCGCCGGTAGAGGAAAAGGCCCCGGAACAGAAAGCCGAGCCGGCCGAAAAAGCCGTTCCGGAGAAAAAGCCGGCCGCCCCCGAGCCTGCCGCGAAGGAAGCACCGGTTCCGACCGAAGCGCCGACGCCCGCGCGTCCGCCGGCACCTGAAGCCCAGCCAAACCCCGCACCGGGCCGTCAGCCTTCGGAACAGCCGCCGGTAGAGGGCCAGGGCAGAACCGAACCCGCAGCCCCGCTGCCAGGCGCGCCGACGCCGCCGCCGAGCGGTACGACAACCGGACAGGCGCCGGCTGGTGAACCCGTTCCCAATCAGGTCGCTGTTCCGCAGACGGAAGCGCCGCCGATGACGAAGGAGGAACTGGACAAGGCCAAGGCAATCGCCAAGGACCCGTCCAAGACCGCCGATACCGTCATTCTGCCGGTCGACAAGGGCGCTGCCGTTCTCGACAGCGACAAGGAAGTGGAACGCTCCGGCAACCGCCAGACCCGCGAGGAGCGCCGTCGTGAACGCGAACAGGCGGGTGACGTGAAGGTCCCGACCTCCGACGCCGAAGCGCAGCGCGCCGGCGCCGCCGAAGGCAAGGCCCCGCCGCCGCCCGTCAAGATGGAAGCCATCACCTCGCAGCAGGGCGAGCGTGTCGACCGCCGCCCGCAATATGAGCGGCCGGAAGGCGTGCGCGAATGGCAGCCGCGCGAAGGCCGCCCGCGTGACCGTGACCGCGATGCGCCGATCATCCTGCAATTCGGCGACCGTGTCGTGGTGCGCGGCGACGACAACCAGCGCTTCATCCGCGATGGCGGCGAGCCCTATTACGAGCGTCTGCCCGGCGGCCGTGTCCGCGAAACCGTGGAGCGTCGTGACGGAACGCAGGTGGTGACGATCCGCAACCGATATGGCGACGTGATCCAGCGCTCGCGCATCGACGATCGCGGCCGCGAATATGTGCTGTTCTATGCACCGGAGCTGATGGAAGATCCCGACCGCGATTACGTCTATCGCGATCCGGGCCTCGACCTGCCGCCGATGCGCCTGCGCATTCCCGTGACGGACTACATCATCGACACCTCGAGCGATCCGGACCGCGATTATTACCGCTTCCTGGAACAGCCGCCGGTCGAGCCGGTGGAGCGTGTCTATTCGCTGGATGAAGTGCGTTATTCGGCCCGTATCCGCGACAAGGTGCGCCGTATCGACCTCGATACCATCACCTTCGCCACCGGCAGCGCCGAAATTCCGATGACGCAGGCCCGTTCGCTGCGCAAGGTGGCGGATGCGATCAACAAGGCGCTGGACAAGAACCCGGGTGAAACCTTCCTGATCGAGGGCCATACCGACGCCGTCGGCTCGGATGAAAGCAACCTCGTGCTTTCCGACGAGCGCGCCGCTTCCGTCGCCAATGTCTTGACCGATGTTTACGGCATTCCGCCGGAAAACCTCGCGACGCAAGGCTATGGCGAGCGTTATCTGAAGGTCCAGACGCTCGGCCCGGAACAGCAGAACCGCCGCGTCACCATCCGCCGCGTGACGCCGCTGGTGAAGCCGGTCGCCCAGAACTGATCGGGTTCGACAGGAAAAACAAAGGCCCGGAAGCGCAAGCTCTCCGGGCCTTTTTTGTTGCTTACGATGTCCCCAGCGCCGAGGCGTTTGGCAAAGCTGGATCATCCGCAATCCGTCACCCCGGACCAGATCCGGGGTCCAGCGTGATCAAGTCCTTGATCACGAAAGACTCTTTCACGGCGCAGACGCGCCGTGGCTGGATGCCGGATCTAGTCCGGCATGACGGAGGAGAGGTTTTCGAACCCTGCCGTCACCCGCAAACTTGAGGATGATCCCAACCCCGGCGGCTAGTTCAGAGCCACCGCGATTTCCGCAGCCAGCTGCGCATTGTTGCGCACCAGCGCGATATTGGTTTCCAGGCTGCGGCCATCCGTCAGGCGGAAGATGTCGCCAAGCAGGTAGGGGGTGACTTCCTTGCCGGTGATATCGTCGCGCTCGGCGTGGGAGATGGCGCGGTTGATGTAGATTTCCATCTCCTCGCGCGGAATTTCGTCCTCTTCCGGCACGGGATTGGCCACCAGCATGCCGCCCTCGATACCCAGCTGTTCGCGGGTTGTCTGGAAATTGGCGATTGCCGCCGGGCTGTTGAGCGAGAGCGGGCTCGGCAGACCAGAGGAGCGCGACCAGAAAGCCGGGAATTCTTCCGAGCCGAAAGTGACGACCGGTACGCCATTGGTTTCGAGAACCTCGAGCGTCTTCGGAATATCGAGAATGGCCTTGGCGCCGGCGCAGACGACGATCACGCCGGTCTTCGCAAGCTCGGTCAGATCGGCGGAGATGTCGAAGGTCTCTTCCGCGCCCTTGTGCACACCGCCGATGCCGCCGGTGGCGAAAACGCGGATGCCGGCGCGGGCGGCGGCGATCATGGTGGCGGCCACCGTGGTGGCGCCGGTGCGGCGCTCGGCGATCGCGAAGGCGATATCGGCGCGCGAGACCTTCATGGCGTCGGTGGTCTGGGCCAGCGCCTCGAGCTGGTCTTTCTCAAGGCCGATATGCAGGGTGCCGTGAATGACCGCGATGGTGGCCGGAACCGCACCCTGATCGCGGATGATCTGTTCGACGCTTTCCGCCATTTCGATATTGCCGGGATAGGGCATGCCGTGGGTGATGATGGTCGATTCAAGCGCCACGATCGGCGCACCGCGCTGCTTGGCGGCGGCGACTTCCTGAGAATAGACGATGGGCAGGAGCGGGGAGATAGGGCGGGTCATTTCATCTGTTCCAGTTTTTAAAAGCGGGTTCATGCCAGCATTTCAGCCTGGGGAACAAGCCCCAACATGGCTTCGACACTGTCTTTTGATAGATCCTGGGAGGTGGCGAAGGGCGATTGCACGGTGATGGCCGCTGCCGCCGCGCCTTGCCTCAACGCTTCAGCAATCGTCTTTCCCTCGGCGATGGCGGCGAGATAACCCGACGCCATGGCGTCGCCCGCGCCGGTCACGTCCTTCACCTCGCGGATGAGGGGCGGGTGGAGGATCGCCGTTTCCGTCCTGCTGAAGGCCACCACCTCGCTTGCGCCGCGGGTAACGACGCCGCCGGCAAGCCCGGCCTTGCGCAGGATGTCGGGCCAGTCGCGGACATTGGCCGCCGTCTCGCCGGTCAAGGCGCGGGCTTCCGCCTCGTTCATGAAGAGGATGTCGATATCGCCGAGCGCCGCTTTCAGCTTCACCGCCTTGGCGGGGGATATGGCGATGGCCGCAAGCGGCTTTTCGCAGGCGCGGGCGACGAGGCCGAGCGCCGTCAGCGTGTCTTCCGGCAGATTGGCGTCGCAGAGCAGGATGTCGCTCGCCGTGATCGCCTCGCGAACGGCGCGTATCTTTAGGCGGCGCGGGGTGAAGAGCTTGTAGAGGTCCATATCGGCAAGCGCGATGACGAGATTGCCGTCACGCTCCAGAATGGCGGTGTAGCTTGGCGTGCGGCGGTCCAGGAAGGTGAAGGGTGTGTCTTCCACGCCCGCCTGCCTTGCGGCCTCCGCCACCGCCTCACCGGTGACGTCGCCGCCGCGCGGGGCGATGACGCGGACCTGAAAACCGAGGCGGGAAAGATTGCGCGCGGCATTGAAACCGCCGCCGCCTGCCTCTTCCATCCAGGAGCCGGGGTTGCTCGCGCCGGGCGCCGTCTCAGTCTCGATCATGCCGCGCCTGTCGATATGCGCGCCGCCCAGAACGAGTATTTTCTTCACGCTTGCGTTTCCCTCTTTGGCGGATGGAAAGACCGGACGATTCGGCCTAAACTGACGTCTTCCTGACCTCGCATCCGGTTTGCGGCCATGGGCCAGGCACGGAAAAACGAAAGCAGAACAAACGACTTATCGCTATTTGTTTTCAATATGCTGGCTCAGCCTTGCGAAATGAGAACAAATAGAGTACATACCGTTTCCATACTGCTTCATTGCCTGTGCGGCTTCAATAACCTAAAGGTGGTTCGGATGGCACAAAATTCTTTGCGTCTCGTAGAGGATAAATCGGTGGATAAAAGCAAGGCACTGGAAGCGGCGCTCTCCCAGATCGAACGGTCGTTCGGCAAGGGATCGATCATGAAGCTCGGTTCCAATGAAAACGTGGTTGAAGTGGAGACCGTTTCGACGGGTTCGCTCAGCCTGGATATCGCGCTCGGCATCGGCGGTCTGCCGAAGGGGCGCATCATTGAAATTTATGGCCCGGAAAGCTCGGGCAAGACGACGCTGGCATTGCAGACCATTGCCGAAGCGCAGAAGAAGGGCGGCATCTGCGCCTTCGTCGACGCCGAACATGCGCTCGATCCGGTCTATGCCCGCAAGCTCGGTGTGGATTTGCAGGGCCTTCTGATCTCGCAGCCGGATACGGGCGAGCAGGCGCTGGAAATCACCGATACGCTGGTGCGTTCCGGCGCGGTTGACGTGCTGGTCGTCGACTCCGTTGCGGCGCTGACGCCGCGGGCGGAAATCGAAGGTGAAATGGGCGACAGCCTGCCGGGTCTTCAAGCGCGTTTGATGAGCCAGGCGCTGCGCAAGCTGACGGCGTCGATCTCCAAGTCGAAGTGCATGGTGATCTTCATCAACCAGATCCGTATGAAGATCGGCGTCATGTTCGGTTCGCCGGAAACGACGACGGGCGGTAACGCACTGAAGTTCTATGCGTCCGTTCGTCTCGACATCCGCCGTATCGGCGCCGTCAAGGAGCGCGAAGAGGTTGTCGGCAACCAGACGCGTGTGAAGGTCGTCAAGAACAAGATGGCGCCGCCCTTCAAGCAGGTGGAATTCGACATCATGTATGGCGAAGGCGTTTCCAAGACCGGTGAGCTTGTCGATCTCGGCGTGAAGGCCGGCATCGTCGAGAAGTCCGGTGCATGGTTCTCCTATAATAGCCAGCGTCTGGGGCAGGGGCGTGAAAACGCCAAGATATTCCTGCGCGACAATCCGGAAACGGCCAATGAAATCGAACTGGCGCTGCGCCAGAATGCGGGCCTGATCGCTGACCGCTTCCTGCAGAATGGCGGGCCGGACGCCGGCGAAGGCGACGACGGCTCCGACGACGGCTGACACCTTCCGTGAAGGCTCGGGCATTGCCGCCCGCAGACTTTGCCGAACTGGTATAGATCAAAAAAGGGTCGTGCGATTTTTCTTCGCGTGGCCCTTTTTATTTGCCTATATGTCTTGCTTCGCCTCCATGGCTGGACAGGGCAGGATGCGAACGATAAAAGCCAGTGATTTTGCAATAAAGCCATCGTTCCCGATGGCAATGATGGACTCCAGCTGTGAGCGGTGTGTGGGCATGAGCGGTGTGAATGAAATTCGGTCGACCTTTCTCGACTACTTCAAGAAGAACGGACACGAGATCGTGCCCTCCAGCCCGCTGGTGCCGCGCAACGATCCGACACTGATGTTCACCAATGCCGGCATGGTGCAGTTCAAGAACGTCTTCACCGGTCTTGAAAGCCGTCCCTATTCCACGGCCGCTTCGGCGCAGAAATGCGTGCGCGCCGGCGGTAAGCATAACGACCTCGACAATGTCGGTTATACCGCCCGTCATCACACCTTCTTCGAAATGCTCGGCAATTTCTCCTTCGGCGATTATTTCAAGGAAGAAGCGATCACCCATGCCTGGAACCTGATCACCAAGGAATTCGGCATCGACCGCAATCGTCTGCTGGTCACCGTTTACCATACCGACGACGAGGCCTTTAACCTTTGGAAGAAGATCGCCGGTTTCTCTGACGACCGTATCATCCGCATTCCGACCAGCGACAATTTCTGGGCGATGGGCGATACCGGCCCCTGCGGCCCCTGTTCGGAAATCTTCTACGATCATGGCGATCATATCTGGGGCGGCCCGCCCGGCTCGCCGGAAGAAGATGGCGACCGTTTCATCGAAATCTGGAACCTCGTCTTCATGCAATATGAGCAGCTGACGAAGGAAGAGCGCATCGACCTGCCGCGTCCGTCAATCGACACCGGCATGGGGCTTGAGCGCATTTCGGCGCTGCTGCAGGGCAAGCATGACAATTACGATACGGACCTGTTCCGCGCGCTGATTGCCGCTTCCGTGGAAGCGACCGGCGTTCCGGCCGAAGGCGAAAAGCGCGCCAGCCACCGCGTCATCGCCGACCATCTGCGTTCGTCCGCCTTCCTGATCGCCGATGGCGTTCTGCCGTCCAATGAGGGCCGTGGTTATGTTCTGCGCCGCATCATGCGCCGCGCCATGCGCCATGCCGAACTTCTCGGCGCGCGCGAGCCGCTGATCTACAAGCTGCTGCCGGCGCTGGTGCAGCAGATGGGTCGTGCCTATCCGGAACTGGTCCGTGCCGAGGCGCTGATTTCCGAGACGCTGAAGCTTGAGGAAACCCGTTTCCGCAAGACGCTGGAACGCGGCCTGTCGCTGCTCTCCGACGCCACCTCGACGCTGCACAAGGGCGATATGCTGGATGGCGAAACCGCCTTCAAGCTTTATGACACCTACGGTTTCCCGCTCGACCTGACGCAGGATGCGCTGCGCGCCCGCGAAATCGGCGTCGATATTTCCGGCTTCACCGATGCGATGGAGCGCCAGAAGGCGGAAGCCCGCTCGCACTGGGCCGGTTCCGGCGACAAGGCGACCGAGACCGTCTGGTTCGAGCTCAAGGAAAAGCTCGGCGCGACCGAGTTCCTTGGTTACGACACGGAAACCGCCGAAGGCGTCATCCTGGCGATCGTCAAGGACGGCAAGGCCGTTGAGAGCGCTGTGGATGGTGAGACCGTGCAGGTCGTCGTCAACCAGACGCCTTTTTATGGCGAGTCCGGCGGCCAGATGGGCGATACCGGCGTCATCACCGGCGATAATGGCGCCTTTGCCGTTTCCGACACCCAGAAGCGCGGCGAAGGCCTGTTCGTCCACATGGGCACCGTTTCCAAGGGCGGCCTGAAGGTGGGCGATGCCGTTCAGCTGACGGTCGATCACGACCGCCGCTCGCGCCTGCGCGCCAACCATTCCGCAACCCACCTGCTGCATGAGGCGCTGCGCGAAGTGCTCGGCACCCACGTTGCCCAGAAGGGTTCGCTGGTTGCGCCCGAGCGCCTGCGTTTCGACGTTTCGCATCCGAAGCCGATGTCGGCCGAGGAGCTGAAGGTCGTCGAAGAGATGGCGAACGAAATCGTGCTGCAGAACTCGCCGGTTGTCACCCGCCTGATGAGTGTGGACGACGCCATTGCCGAAGGCGCCATGGCGCTGTTCGGCGAAAAATACGGCGATGAAGTTCGGGTTGTCTCCATGGGCACCGGCCTGCATGGCGCAAAAGCCAACCGTCCTTACTCCGTCGAGCTTTGCGGCGGCACGCATGTGGGCGCCACCGGCCAGATCGGTCTCATCCGCATTCTCGGCGAAAGCGCCGTCGGTGCGGGTGTGCGCCGCCTCGAAGCCGTAACGGGTCAGGGCGCGCTTGCTTATCTCTCCGAACAGGATGAACGCGTGAAGGCACTCGCCTCGTCGCTGAAGGTCCAGCCGGGCGACGTGCTGTCGCGCGTTGAAGGGCTGCTCGACGAACGCAAGAAGCTGGAGCGCGAGCTTGCTGATGCGCGCCGCAAACTCGCCATGGGCGGCGGTTCGGCCGATGCCGGCGCAAGCGATGTCAAGCAGGTTGCCGGCGTCAATTTCCTGGCGAAATCCATGTCCGGCATCGACGCGAAAGATCTCAAGGGTCTTGCCGATGAGGCCAAGGCCAATCTTGGCTCCGGCGTCGTGCTTCTGATCGCCGTTTCCGAAGACGGCAAGGCAAGCGCCGTTGCGGCCGTGACCGAAGATCTGACGGCCCGTTTCAGCGCCGTTGATATCGTCCGCACCGCATCTGCCGCACTCGGGGGCAAGGGCGGCGGCGGTCGCCCTGACATGGCGCAGGCCGGCGGCCCTGATGGCGCCAAGGCGCAGGATGCCATCGAAGCGGTGGCAGCGGCCCTGGCGGCCTAGTCAGTGTAAATTGAAAAGGGCGGGGTTTACCCCGCCCTTTTGATTCCGGCTCAAGCCTTCCTGTGCATGAACGGTTGTGCAGGTCTCCCCGTCTTTCAGCCCGCCGCCTGCAAATCCTTTGCCGCTTCCTCATCGAGCTGGGCAGCCCGCTTGAAGGCAGGGCGATCGGTGAGATGCGCCATGTATTCCAGAAAGGCCGGGCGTTTTTCGATCGTGCCGAAATGCAGGCCCCAGCCGATATGGGCGCCGACATAGACATCCGCCGCCGTGAAGAGATCGCCGGCGATAAAGCGGTTTTCGCTGACGGCCCGCTCGAGCGTATTCATCACATCCGCATAGCTGCCGCAGCCGGCCATGCGCAACTTCTCCTTCGGCACTTCAAAACCCATGGCTTTCATGCTTGCCGTCATTTCCAGCGGGCCTGCGGCAAAGAACATCCAGCGATAATAGAGCCCGCGTGCCTTGGGTGTCGGCGCAAGGTTCGCGCCGGGAAAGGCATCGGCGAGATAGGCGCAGATGGCTGCCGCCTCGGTGACAATCGTGTCGCCATGTTTGATGGCGGGCACCTTCGCCATCGGATTTATCAGCCGGTAGGCGGGCGATTTCATCGAGGTCTCGAAACCCAGTATTTCCGTTTTATAGGGAACGCCCACTTCCTCGAGCATCCATCGCGCAATGCGCCCGCGCGACATGGGATTGGTGTAGAAGATCAATTCACTCATGCTTTTGCCTCCCCAAGCAAAATCCTCGAAGCATCCCGGGAAAACCGATGCGGATTTCGCGCCTGCGCTTCGCTTTTTTAAAGTCCGCAGCATCCTTTGCGTGTTCCCAAAGGTCGTGCGATGCTCCGATGAATATTTGACTGTGCCGGGCAAGTTATGTGCAAGTAGATGCTATTTAAGATTTATCTTATTGTTGTACTGGCCGCAGCACGCGAAATTGAAGTTTGCGCCTAGTACAACGGCTAATCAAGATACTGTGAACAAAAAACAAACCCGGCATTGCGCCGGGTTTGCTTTTCCTCACGTCTCTATCTTCAGCCATCTATGCCATGCCGTGAAATCCTTTAGGCGTCAAAGTCGCCCCGGCTTAGTGAGATTGTTTTCTTCCCACCTGCCTTGTTGCGGCGAGAAGCGCCAGAAAAAAACGCGGTTGTGGTGAGCAGGTGCGGAGAAGGTTGGAAAGTGCCCAGCGTTGCTGCTGGGGAGCGGGCGGTGCTGCTCAATCGGGTTGCGGCGGCGGAAGCCGGCGATGCCGCGCAGTTGATGTTTAAGCTCTACGGTACACACAAAAAACCCGGCGCTGAGGCCGGGTTTTGAAGTCGCTTGGAAAGCAGGCTTAAGCCGACATTGCCTTCTTGAGGTTCTCGTCGATCTTGTCGAGGAAGGCGGTGGTGGAAAGCCAGGGCTGGTCCGGTCCGATGAGGAGCGCCAGATCCTTGGTCATGTAGCCGCTTTCGACGGTGTCGACGCAGACGGTTTCGAGCGTTGCCGCGAACTTTGCCAGTTCCGCATTGTCGTCCAGCTTGGCGCGGTGGGCGAGGCCACGGGTCCAGGCGAAGATCGAAGCGATCGAGTTGGTCGAGGTTTCCTGACCCTTCTGGTGCTGGCGATAGTGGCGGGTAACCGTGCCGTGTGCCGCTTCGGCTTCAACCGTGCGGCCATCGGGAGACAGGAGAACCGAGGTCATCAGGCCGAGCGAGCCGAAGCCCTGAGCAACCGTGTCGGACTGCACGTCGCCGTCGTAGTTCTTGCAGGCCCAGATGTAGCCGCCGGACCACTTCAGTGCGGAAGCGACCATGTCGTCGATCAGGCGGTGCTCATAGGTGATGCCGATTTCGTCGAACTGCTTCTTGAATTCGGTCTGGTAGACTTCTTCGAAGATATCCTTGAAGCGGCCGTCATAGGCCTTGAGGATGGTGTTCTTCGTGGAGAGGTAAACCGGCCACTTGCGCATCAGGCCATAGTTCATGGAAGCGCGGGCGAATTCGCGGATGGATTCGTCGAGGTTGTACATGGCAAGCGCCACGCCGGCGCTCGGGGCGTCGAAAACGTCCTTCTCGATGACCTGGCCGTCTTCACCCACGAACTTGATGGTCAGCTTGCCCTTGCCGGGGAACTTGAAATCGGTTGCCTTGTACTGGTCGCCGAAAGCGTGACGGCCGACGACGATCGGCTTGGTCCAGCCGGGAACGAGGCGCGGAACGTTCTTGCAGATGATCGGCTCGCGGAAGATGACGCCGCCCAGAATGTTGCGGATCGTGCCGTTCGGGCTCTTCCACATCTGCTTCAGGCCGAATTCCTCGACGCGCTGCTCATCTGGGGTGATGGTCGCGCACTTGATGCCGACGCCATGCTTCTTGATGGCGTGCGCTGCATCGACCGTGACCTGGTCGTTGGTGGCGTCGCGGTTTTCAACCGAGAGGTCGTAATATTCGATGTCGAGATCGAGGTATGGCAGGATCAGCTTGTCCTTGATGAGCTGCCAGATGATACGGGTCATTTCGTCGCCGTCGAGATCGACGACCGGATTGGCTACCTTGATCTTTGCCATGAATTCCTCACCTTCGAAGCTGTGGCGCCAGATGGCGCCGGTATCCGGAAAAAATATCCGGTGCGGCTATAGCATCGCGCGCGCCTGAGGCAAAGCCATGGGGGGCGCTTTTTTGGCGCAGCGCAATAACGCTTTGCGCATTGCCAAACCATAATGCCGGAATACAGTCAGGCGAATCGCTTCGCCCGCCTGTCGGGCCTATCCCGGGATCACATCATGCGGAATATTCTGCTTCTGACTGCCGCCGTCCTCTTTTCGCATAGCGCGCTCGCCGCCGGGCCTGCCGATCCCGTCCAGAAGGTGATGGATATCACTGTCAAGAACTGGTCGGGCGAGGCGGAAAACTGGAAATATGTTTTCGACGAGGACATGCTGACCAGCCTGTTCAGCAAGGATTTCGTCGCGCAATATCGTGAAGCCTCCAAGAAACCGGCTTACGAGGCCGAAAGCGGCGAGACCGGCGATCCCTTCGGTTACGATGTCGTGACGAAGTCGCAGGATGGCTGCCCGCTGGCCGATGTTTCCGTGACGCCGGGCGCGGTGAAGGACGGCGTGACGGATGTGACGGCGAAATTCAAGCTCTGGGCCTGCATGGATGAGGCGGAGATGAAGGCGACGGTTGACGAAGTGCATTTCGACGTCGTCGAGGAAGACGGCCGCCCGGTCATCAGCGATATTCACCGGGTCGGCGATGAGGGCAGGGATTCGCTGCGCGAAGAGATGGCGACGATCATCAAGGGAGAGCAATAAGGGGCGTCTTGCCAGCGGGATGGATCCAGGCTTTCTCCGCGCCGGCTTTGATTTTGGCGCCGATCTGTGCCAGTGAAGCGCGCTTTAGCGCATCGGGCTGAAAATCGATGCGACGCTTCAACACACGGACAAAAGACGATGGCAGGCACAAACAGCGATCTCGAACTTGTGGCGGAAGGCCCGGCGATCATTCTCGTCGAACCGCAGCTTGGTGAAAATATCGGTATGGTGGCGCGGGCCATGGCCAATTTCGGCCTGGCCGAATTGCGTCTGGTCAATCCGCGTGACGGCTGGCCGAGCGAGAAGGCGCGCGCCGCGGCCTCCAAGGCCGATCACGTCATTGACGCCACGAAGGTATTCGAGACGCTGGAAGAGGCGATCAAGGACCTGAACTTCGTTTATGCCACGACCGCGCGCGAGCGTTACGGTTTCAAGCCGGTGCGTGCGCCCGTCACCGCCGCCGATACGCTCAGGGCAAAATTCAAGGCTGGCGAAAAGACCGGTATCCTCTTCGGGCGCGAGCGCTGGGGGCTGACCAATGAGGAAGTGGCGCTGGCCGACGAGATCGTGACATTTCCGGTCAATCCCGCTTTTGCCTCGCTCAATATCGCGCAGGCCGTGCTTCTGATGTCCTATGAATGGATGAAATCCGGCATGGACGATCTGGGAGAGACGCTTTTCCAGTCCGTCGAGCAGCGTCCTTCGACCAAGGAACAGGTTTTCGGCCTGTTCGAACATATCGAGGAAGCGCTGGATGCGCGGGGTTATTTTCATCCCGCTGAAAAAAAGCCGAAAATGGTCGACAATCTGCGCGCCGTGCTGTCGCGACGCGGGTTTTCCGAGCAGGAAATCAGCGTTTTCCGTGGCGTGATCAATTCGCTCGACCGCTTTCCACGGCAGTGGCCGAAGCAGGCGGGAAGGGCAGCGGGGCCGTCGGCCGGGGGAGCAGGGGAGAATGCTGAAGACGAGTGAGGCGGCGGCCGATGTGCTGAAACCGGTGCTGGTGTTCGATTCCGGCATTGGCGGGCTGACCGTGCTGCGCGAGGCGCGGGTGCTGATGCCCGAGCGCGGCTTCATCTATGTCGCCGACGATGCGGGTTTTCCCTATGGCGGCTGGGAGGAGGAAGCGCTGAAGGCGCGCATTCTCTCGCTCTTCGACAAGCTGCTGGACGACTATAGCCCGGAAGTCTGCATCATCGCCTGCAACACCGCCTTTACGCTCGCTGGCGCAGATCTTCGCGCCCGCTTTCCGCAGATGACCTTCGTTGGCACTGTGCCCGCCATCAAACCGGCGGCGGAGCGCACCCGCTCGGGCCTCGTTTCCGTGCTGGCGACACCGGGCACTGTTAAGCGCGCCTATACGCGCGATCTCATCCAGTCCTTCGCCAGCCAATGCCATGTCCGCCTCGTCGGTTCGGAAAACCTGGCGCGCATGGCGGAAAGCTGGATCAGGGGCGAGCCGGTTTCGGATGAGGCTGTGCTTGCCGAAATCGAACCCTGCTTCATCGACAGCGAGGGAAAACGCACGGATATCGTCGTTCTCGCCTGCACCCATTACCCCTTCATGGCCAATCTGTTTCGCAGGCTGGCGCCATGGCCGGTGGATTGGCTCGACCCCGCCGAGGCGATTGCGCGGCGCGCGCGCCACCTCGTGCCGCTGCCGCAGGATGCGGAGCATCCGGATGGTTTCGATTTTGCCGTCTTCACCTCCGGCAAACCGGATTTCGCCACCCGGCGGCTGATGCAGGGTTTCGGTCTCAGCGTTTCGGCGGCCTGATCGCCTGTTGTATTTTTGCATCTGTTTTATCCGTCTTTTGCAATTCGAGATTGCGACCACTTGTCGCGCCGGATTTCTTGTGTAAGATGCATCTTGTCTGTAACCGCTATAAATGGAGGCGTGGAATGACCAATGACATCAATATGCGCCTTAACGGCATGTCAGGCCTTTCCGGCATGATTATCGGCGGTTATGTGACCCGAGGCATCTCCCTCCGATAAGGCTTATGGCCTGATTTCCTTGCCGTTTGGCATTTTCACTTCGTTCGACATGTGATCGCGCGTCCGCGTGGCCCTTGCTGCTGCGTCCGCGCTTCCGGCATGTCGTTTTCCATCGATAAAGGACCTGGCCGCTTTGCCGCGCCGGGATGGATTTCCCATGCAGAAAAATCAACCATTGGTAGCATATGCGCTGCCGGATGCGGTCGATCGCTTGTTCGTCACATTCGGTGTCTGGAAAACCCTCAAAGCGGTTCTCGTTGCCGCATTGGTGCCGCGTGCACCGCCGACTGATCCTGCCGATCTGCCAGAGCGCCTTCTGGTCGATATCGGCCTTGACCCGTCGCGGGTGAAGCGGCGGCGGGATTGGGAGGTTCCTCACTGGGCGCCCCGGTTTTGATTGGCAAAGGCCTCTCCGGCAAAGAAATGTCGGGGCGGCCGCCGCATCTCTGCCGTTACGTATTGTATAGCGACGCGATACAGGATACGGTGTGTCTATGATCGTCAGTTTCCGACACAAAGGGCTAGAAGCTTTTTATCGTTCCGGGACGACGAAGGGTATTCAGCCTGCCCATGCCGCCAAGCTTGGCCGAATACTAACCTTGCTTGAGGTTGCGGCAGGTGCTCCCGATCTTAATCTTCCTGGTCTCAAACTTCATCCGTTAAAGGGTGATATGAGGGGCCACTGGTCCATATGGGTGAATGGAAACTGGCGTGTGACGTTTCGATTTCTGGATAGCGACGTCGAACTTGTCGACTATCAGGACTATCACTGAAGGGAATTGTTCCAATGATGAAATTTCCTGTTCATCCCGGTGAGTTGTTACGGGAGGAGGTTATTGCCGCACTTCAGCTTTCCGTAACAGACGCTGCTGAAAGGCTTGGAATGTCGCGCGTAGCGCTTTCTCGGGTCTTGAACGGACGGGCAGGAGTGAGCCCAGACCTTGCCTTACGGTTGGAGCGGGCAGGGGTCAGCACCGCGCGGGCATGGCTTGCCATGCAGTCGAATTACGATCTTGCACAGGCGATGAAACGTGAGCAGCCGCCCGTTCGCCCATTGGATGACAGGGCGGCATAATCTTCGAAGATTTGGCTTGATACCTTCTGGTTTTGGTGGCTTGCTCCTAAAAATCAGATAGGGAGATTCATCATGCCGCTGGAAAACTGGCTGGCCTTCGTGGCCGCATCCGCCATCATGCTCGCCATTCCGGGACCGACGATCCTGCTGGTGATTTCTTATGCGCTGGGCCATGGCCGCAAGGCCAGTACGGCGACGGTGACGGGCGTGGCGCTTGGTGATTTTACCGCGATGACGGCCTCGATGCTGGGGCTCGGCGCGCTGCTTGCCACATCGGCGGCGCTTTTCACCGGGCTGAAATGGATCGGTGCGGCTTACCTCATCTATCTCGGCATCAAACTGTGGCGTTCGCCGGTCAGCGGCGAGGGTGCGGAAGGGACGGGCGT
This sequence comes from Agrobacterium sp. T29, assembly GCF_006970545.1. Classification (NCBI taxonomy): domain Bacteria; kingdom Pseudomonadati; phylum Pseudomonadota; class Alphaproteobacteria; order Hyphomicrobiales; family Rhizobiaceae; genus Agrobacterium; species Agrobacterium sp. T29. Next base: position 1,595,759 of record NZ_CP040640.1, on the reverse strand, counting down.
GACCGGCCGCGAAAGGCCGCTCAAAATCTTCCTGCATGCCTATATCGTCACCGCGCTGAACCCGAAGAGCATCGTGTTCTTCGTGGCTTTCCTGCCGCAGTTTCTGGTGCCGACATTGCCCTTCTGGCCGCAGGTGCTGATTTTTGAAGCGACATTCCTGGTGCTTGCCACGGTGAATGCGGCGCTTTATGGACTTCTGGCAAGTGCCGCCCGCAATACGATCCGCAAGCCGAAGGTTCAGCGCATCGTCAACCGCACGGGCGGCGGTCTCCTGATCGGCGCCGGTCTCGTTGCCTTCGGCTGGAAGAGGGCGGTGTCGGCGTAAAGCCCCTCAAACATCTGAGGTGTCGATCGCCTGAAATTCGGACATAACAAAATGGCATTGCCGCATATTCTTCTCGCCCTGATCACCGTGTTTTTGTGGGGCTTCAACTTCGTTGCCATCAAGATCGGGGTCGCGGACATGCCGCCCCTGTTCCTGACGGCGCTGCGTTATCTCTGTGCGGCCGTGCCTCTGGTATTCTTCCTGCCGAAACCGAATGTGCCGTGGCGGCATATGATCGTTTACGGCATGGCCATGGGTTTCGTGCAGTTCGGCCTGCTTTATCCGGCCATCAAGCTCGGTCTGCCTGCCGGGCTTGCTTCGCTGGTCATGCAGTCTCAGGCTTTTTTCACGCTGGCGCTTGCCGTGCTGTTTCTCGGCGAGCGGCCTTTGCCTTCGCAGGTCGTCGGCGCGGTCATCGCTTTCAGCGGGCTTGCGGTGATCGGCGTGGAGCGCATGACGGCTGCGGCTCTCGTGCCGCTTCTGATGGGCATCGGTTCGGCGATTGCCTGGGCTTGTGGCAATATCGTCAACAGGCGTATCGGCCAGGTGAACGCCGTTTCCTTTGTTGCCTGGACTAGCTTGGTGCCGGTCCTGCCGCTGGCGGCGCTTTCGCTGGTGGTGGAAGGGCCGGGTGCGATTGCCGATGGCCTTGCCAACGCAACGGCAATGACGGCTTTCGTGGTGGTCTATATGGCCTATGGCGCTACCATTGTGGGCGCGGGCATCTGGAGTTATTTGCTTCTGCGTTATCCGGCCGGAACCGTGGCGCCCTTTTCGCTGCTGGTGCCGGTGGTCGGTTTCGTCAGCGCCTATTTCGCTTTTGCGGAGCACATCACCGTCTTCGAGGTGGTGGGCGCGGCGCTGGTGATTCTGGGGTTGATGCTCAACGTCTTCGGGCGGCGTATCGCCTTTTCCTGGTTTCGGGGTCGGCCCGCATAGGCTGAATATTGAATTGCCTGTGCATTATCGGGATGCGGCAGACGCAACCGGCGATTTTTTGGTAAAGAGCATGTTCGGCCGCCGCCACGGGAATCGGCCGGATGACATGCAGCACGAGGAACGAAACATTGCAGGTCGGCATCGACATGGGAACCCTATCGGGCGGGCAGCAGGCCAAGCTCGATATCGAGGAATTGCTTGCGACGCGTTTGCTGGTGCAGGGCAATTCCGGTTCCGGCAAGTCGCATCTGCTGCGCCGGCTGCTGGAGCAATCGGCGCAATGGGTGCAGCAGGTCATCATCGATCCCGAAGGCGATTTCGTCACGCTTTCCGACAAGTTCGGTCATGTGGTGGTGGATGGCGAGCGTACCGAGGCGGAGCTTGCCGGCATTGCCAACCGCATTCGCCAGCACCGCGTCTCCTGCGTGCTGACGCTGGAAGGCCTCGATATCGAACAGCAGATGCGGGCCGCCGCCGCGTTCCTCAACGGCATGTTCGATGCGGATCGTGAATTCTGGTATCCGGTGCTTGTCGTGGTGGACGAGGCGCAGATGTTTGCGCCCTCCGTCGGCGGTGAGGTGACCGAGGATGCCCGCAAGGCATCGCTTGGCGCCATGACCAATCTCATGTGCCGTGGCCGTAAACGCGGCCTTGCCGGCGTCATCGCCACGCAGCGTCTGGCCAAGCTTGCCAAGAACGTGGCGGCGGAAGCCTCGAACTTCCTGATGGGCCGCACCTTCCTCGATATCGACATGGCGCGCGCTGCCGATCTGCTCGGCATGGACCGGCGGCAGGCGGAAATGTTCCGCGATTTGCAGCGCGGCAATTTCGTGGCGCTCGGCCCGGCGCTGTCGCGCCGGCCGCTGCCCATCGTCATCGGCCCGGTGGAAACCTCGGCGCGTTCCTCTTCGCCGAAGCTGATGCCCCTGCCGGATGCACTGCCAGATGTCGAAGACCTGATTTTCACGCCGGATCCGGAAGAGTTTACCCGGCCTGCCGTGCGCCGCACACCGCCAGCACCACGCCCGACCACGGATATTCTGGCCGAACTCTCCCGTTCCACGCCTGCCGCCGTCGGTCCTTCACCCGAGCAGCCGCGCAGCGGCCAGCCGGAGATGACGCCGGAGGAGCGTGAGGAGAAAATCGCGACGGTTCTCGTCGAAATTCTCGACGATCCGCAATCGGCCTATCGGACCGATGCCGTGCTTTATCAGGACTTTCTGGTGCGCGCCCGGATGCGCCGTATTCCCGGCACGCCGATGACGCTGCCCGAATTCCGCCGGCAGGTGGCGATTGCCCGCTCCGGCGTGGATGCGGCGATGGCGGCAAGCGATGGCTGGGAAAAGGCGCTGGAATTGTCGATGTCGGTTTCCGATGACCTGCAGGGTGTTTTCCTGCTGCTGGTCAAGGCCGCTCTCGGCGAGGAGCCTTGTCCGTCGGATGCTCGCATCGCCCGCGCCTACGGCACCCATTCCGCCCGCCGCGCGCGGCGGCTCCTCGGTTATTTCGAGGAGAAGGAGCTTGTGGTGGTGCATGCCGACTTCTCCGGCAAGCGCATCGTGGCTTTCCCTGATCTCGACGCGAAAACCGCACCAGGTGACGCGGATGCGGCTGAGGACGATGCGCGGCTTGCGGCGGAGTAATCGCTATTCTGCCAAAATCCGCACGGCAAAGCGGATCGTCGTGTAGAGACCGACGAGGCTTAAAGCCAGCACGCAAACAATAACGGCTATGACAAGTGCCGAGGCCAATCGGTGCGGCCGTTGATAGGGGCGGGTGCTGACATCCGTTTTTACGGGAGCGACCCGGGAGAGCTGCGCCGCTGTCCATCCGCTGCGTTCGAATTCCGGCGAGGCAATAAATTCCGCCAGATGCCGTTGCCGTCTTATGGAAGATGGCAATTGCGCCAGAAAGCGTTGCGGTTCGCGCCGGTTGCTTCTCGACAGGAATATGTCGATCGCTTCCCTGAAGCGTTCCTCGCGCGCGCCGGAGCAGAACAGCATGCGTCCCGCTTCCACGAGATCGTTCATCTCGAGCAGTACTTCGCCGTATTTTTGAAAGAGCGCCAGATCGACTTCAGGATGGCTGAGCCTGCCTTGAAGGATTTCCTTCGCTCGCCAGAGTTTCTGTTCGGAAATGGCTTGGTCAACGGGTTCAAAGGTCATTTTAAAGCAATGAATTGGAAGTCTGTTTCAAAACTTGGGAAGTATATTCTAGGGTCGTATCAATAATACGGATTATATATTTTCGTCGTCAAAAAAGAAAGAGGAGGCGATGACGCCTCCTCCTTGCTCTTCATTACTCGATGGCCTTTGCTTCCTTGCGCGTCGCGATCAGCGAACCGATGATGCCGGTTGCGAGGATGGCGACGGTGACGCCGAGAGAGACGGCGGGCGGGATCTTGGCGATGCCGAGCATGTCGGCGACGAAAATCTTCGAACCGACGAAAACCAGAACCGCAGCCAGCGCGTATTTCAGATAAGCGAAGCGGTGGATCAGGGCGGCAAGCGCAAAATAGAGGGCGCGCAGACCGAGGATCGCGAAGATGTTCGACGTGTAGACGATAAACGGATCGGTGGTGATCGCGAAGATCGCCGGGATCGAATCGACTGCGAAGATCAGGTCGGCGATTTCGACCATGATGAGCGCCAGGAAGAGCGGCGTCACGAAGGTCTTGAGTTTGCCGGTGGCCTCATCGGTTTCCTTGACGAAGAATTTCTCGCCATGCAGCCTGTTTGTCACCGGAAGGTGACTGCGCAGGAACTTCAGGATGCGGTTATTGCCGATATCCGATTCATCATGGTCGGACGAGAACAGCATCTTGAGGCCGGTGAAGACGAGGAAGGCCGCGAAGAGATAAAGCACCCAGTGGAAGTTTTCGACGATGGCCGCGCCGCCGGCGATCATGATGCCGCGCAGGACGATGACGCCGAGGATGCCCCAGAGCAGCACGCGGTGCTGATATTGGCGGGGAATGGCGAAATAGGAGAAGATCATGGCGATGATGAAGATATTATCCATCGCCAGGCTTTTTTCGACCACGAAGCCGGTGACATATTCCATCGCCGACTGTTCGCCGGACTGATACCAGATCCAGCCGCCGAAGGCCAAGCCGATGGCGATATAAAAGCCGGACATCAGCAGGCTTTCACGAACGCCGATTTCCTTGGAGTTCTTGTGCAGCACGCCGAGATCGAGCGCGAGCAGGCCAAGGACGAGAGAAATGAAGACAGCCCACATCCATGTGGGGGTGCCGAGAAAATCCGTCAGGAGAAATTCCATCAGTCAACCTTTAGCCGGACGAGGTTGGCTTTGCGGATGGGGAACGTGCGTGAAGAATATACGTGGGCCCCAACCTAAAGAAACTCGACATCACGTGTTGTCCGGTAACACGCCAGAGGGGCCCGAGTTCTGATCACGATGGAGAGATAGGGGAGCCTTCAGGCTTTTCAAGGGCAGGATCGAGAAAAAAAGCGGCAGGCGTTGTTTGACAAATTTGTAAAACGTGTTTAGAAGCCGCCCCAACGCCGGGCAGTGATGTCCGGTGTGTTTTGTTGACTGCCTTGCAGTGTAATAGCTGACGTTCGGCGGTCAATATCACCGACATGTCCCGTGGTTTCTCCATTTGCATGTGAGAAGCCTGTCAGAGGCCCTGAAACGGGCTTCAGAGGAGGGCGTGTTTCCTTGAACCGGTTTGGCAACAGACCGGCATAACCTTTTGAGAAGGAAATACGATGAGCAAGCGCGAATCGGCTAAGTATAAAATTGACCGCCGCATGGGCGAAAACATCTGGGGCCGTCCGAAGTCCCCGGTAAACCGCCGCGAATACGGCCCGGGCCAGCACGGCCAGCGCCGCAAGGGCAAGATGAGCGACTTCGGCACGCAGCTGCGCGCCAAGCAGAAGCTCAAGGGCTACTACGGCGAACTGCGCGAAAAGCAGTTCCGCGCAACCTTCGACGAAGCAAACCGTCGCAAGGGTGACACTTCCGAAAACCTCATCGGCCTGCTCGAGTCGCGTCTGGATGCCATCGTCTACCGCGCCAAGTTCGTTCCGACCGTTTTCGCTTCGCGCCAGTTCATCAACCATGGCCACGTCACGGTTAACGGCGTTCGCGTCAACATCGGTTCTTACCGCTGCAAGCCGGGCGACGTTATCGAAGTTCGCCAGAAGTCCAAGCAGCTCGTAACCGTTCTGGAAGCCGTTCAGCTCGCTGAGCGCGACGTTCCGGACTACATCGAAGTTGACCACAACAAGATGGTTGCCACCTACGCTCGCGTTCCGGCTCTCTCCGACGTTCCGTACCCGGTCGTCATGGAACCGCATCTGGTCGTCGAATTCTACTCGCGTTAATCGACGCGTTTCAGTATTCAGGAAGCCGCCCTTCGGGGCGGCTTTTTTGTTTGCGGGGAAGGCTTTGCATGCAGGACATTCAGGCGATCGTCGATTCCATTTACGACAGCATGGCGCCGAGGCTCGGCGAGGGGAAGGTTGCGGATTACATTCCCGAACTTGCCAAGGTCGATCCCAACCAGTTCGGCATCGCCATCACCACTGTCGACGGAACCACCTATACGGCCGGCAATGCGCTCACGCCATTTTCGATCCAGAGCATCTCCAAGGTCTTCATGCTGACGCTGGCGCTTGGCAAGGCGGGGGAAACGGTGTGGAACCGGGTTGGGCGCGAACCTTCAGGGTCTTCCTTCAACTCCATCGTCCAGCTGGAGCATGAGCACGGAATCCCGCGCAATCCTTTCGTCAATGCCGGTGCTATCGTCGTGACCGATATCGTGCTTGCCGGCCACCAGCCGCGTGAGGCTATCGGCGAGCTTCTGCGTTTCGTGCGTTACCTCGCCGATGACGATACAATCAGCATTGACGACACCGTGGCGAAATCCGAGCAGGCGACGGGGTTCCGCAATTTCGCGCTTGCCAATTTCATGCGGTCCTTCGGCAATCTGCACCACCCCGTGGAATATACGCTCGGCGTTTATTTCCACCAGTGCGCGCTTTCCATGACCTGCGCTCAGCTTTCCCGCGCTGGCCTTTTCCTCGCCAATCGCGGCCGTAACCCGCTGACGGGGCATACGGTCGTGTCGGACCGGCGGGCGCGGCGTATCAATGCGCTGATGCTGACCTGCGGCCATTATGACGGATCGGGCGATTTCGCCTATCATGTCGGCCTGCCGGGCAAGAGCGGTGTGGGCGGCGGCATCATGGCGGTGGCGCCGGGTAACGCGTCCATCGCCGTCTGGTCGCCGGGTCTCAACAAGGTCGGCAACTCGGCGCTCGGGTCACAGGCGCTGGAAATGCTGGCGACGAAAACAGGCTGGTCCGTATTCGGGGCTTGATATTGCCGGCGGATGGGGGCATTGCCTGCATTAAGAACGGCAGTCGTGCCGGAGCGAGCTGATGATGAACATTCTCACCAAGATCGATGATTTTGCAGATCAGGCCGGGGCCGACCAGATCGGGGTGGATCAGGACGCGTCCGAGGAAAACGGCAGCTCGCATCCCCTGTTCGACAATGCGCCACGGTCGGTTTCCTTCAACAAGCTGCGCAAGCGGCTGTTGCGCAATGTGCGCCAGGCCTTCACCGATTTCGGTATGCTGAAAGGCCAGAAGCGCTGGCTGGTCGGCCTTTCCGGCGGCAAGGACAGCTATGGGCTGCTGGCTCTGCTGCTCGATCTTAAATGGCGCGGCCTTTTGCCGGTGGAACTGGTTGCCTGCAATCTGGATCAGGGCCAGCCGAATTTTCCAAAGCACGTGTTGCCGGAGTATCTGGCGAAGATCGGCGTGCCCCATCGCATCGAATATCGCGACACCTATTCCGTGGTGAAGGAAAAGGTGCCGTTCGGCGGCACTTACTGTTCGCTCTGTTCGCGGCTCAGGCGTGGCAATCTCTACCGTATCGCGCGGGAGGAGGGTTGCGACGCCCTGCTGCTCGGCCATCACCGCGAGGATATTCTCGAGACCTTTTTCATGAACTTCTTCCATGGCGGCCGGCTGGCCGGTATGCCGGCGAAGCTTTTGAATGATGAGGGTGACCTGATGGTCATGCGCCCGCTTGCCTATTGCGCCGAGGAAGATATGGCGAAATTCGCGGCGGCGATGGAATTCCCGATCATTCCCTGCGATCTCTGCGGCTCGCAGGACGGGCTTCAGCGCAATGCGATGAAGGAGATGCTGGCCGACATAGAAAGGCGTATGCCCGGCCGCAAGGATGTGATGCTGAGGGCGCTTGCCCATGTCAATCCGTCGCATCTGCTCGATCCGAAGCTTTTTGATTTTTCGGCGCTTTCTGTCACCGGGGCGTCACCTGAAGAGCGTAGGGAGGCCAACTCCCCCTTATGAAGAAGTGCCCCGCCCGATGACACTTTCCGACAAAGATATCGACTTCCTCGTTTCCACCGTTGCCGCTGCCGGCGCGAATGAAATTCTTCCCCGCTTCCGAAACCTGAGCGCCGGTGCGATCTCCGAAAAGACCTCGGCCGTCGATCTGGTCACCGAGGCCGATGTTCTGGCGGAAAAGGCGATAACAGCTGCTCTCCTTCAGCGATTTCCGAAGGCCCATATCGTTGGCGAAGAGGCCTATGAGGCGGACCAATCCGTCATTCCCGCACTTGCCGATGCGCCGCTTGCCTTCGTGATCGACCCCATCGACGGCACTTTCAATTACGCTTCCGGTTTTCCCGCTTTCGGCACGCTGCTTGCGGTCACCGTCAAGGGCGAGACGGTGGCGGGCATCATCCACGATCCGGTGATGGGCGATACCATCGTTGCCCTGAAAGGCGAGGGCGCGTTTCTCAACCGCAGGAACGGTTCGCAGGCGAAGCTCAGGGTTGCCGATCCCGCGCCATTATCCGACATGGTCGGCATCTTTTCCTGGGGCCACAGCCATCAGGATCGCCGGCCGGTGATTGCCGCCAATATGGCGAAGATCAAGATGGCGCTGTCGCTCAACTGCTCGGCACATGAATATTGGCTCGCCTCGGCCGGCAAGCTGCATTTCATCGGCCATGAAAAGCTGATGCCGTGGGATCATCTCGCCGGCGTGCTCATTCATCAGGAGGCGGGTGGTTACACGGCCCGTTTCGACAATACGCCCTATCGGCCGGGGCAGACGGAGGGCGGCATCCTGTCCGCTCCCGACAAGGAAAGCTGGAAGATGCTGCGACGGGAAATCGTCGCTTTATAGTCGTTACGCTCAGAAAGAAGGATATCGCCCATGGCTCTCGAACTCGACATCGCCTCTCTTGCCAATGCGCTTCAGGAGGCGGCGGCAGTGGAAATCCTGCCGCGGTTCCGCAATCTGGGCGAGGGCGATGTGCGGATCAAGACCGAGGCGATCGATCTCGTCACCGAGGCCGACGAGGCCGCCGAGCGGCTGATCCGCGCCCGTGTGCAGGAAATCATGCCTGATGCACTGTTCATCGGCGAAGAGGCGGTGGCGGCGGATGCCTCGCTGCTCGGCAAGCTTGCCGATGCCGATCTTGCCGTGGTGGTCGATCCCATCGACGGCACCTATAATTTCGCTTCCGGCCTGCCGCTTTTCGGCGTGATGATGAGCGTCATCTCCAAGGGCGAGACCGTTGCCGGCCTGATCTTCGATCCGATGGGCAATGACTGGGCGATTGCCGAAAAGGGTTCCGGCGCGTGGCTTTGCAGCGCCGACGGTTCGCAGACGCAGATGTCGGTCGTGCCGGCCCCGGAATTGTCGCAGATGGTCGGCATCGCCAATACCGGCTATTTCGACGTGGAGACACGGCGCAAGATCCTGACGAACCTCGCCGATGTGCGGCTCTTCACCAGCTATCGCTGCGCGGCGCATGAATATCGCCTGTTCTGCGGCGGCCACATGCATTTCCTGATGTATAACAAGCTGATGCCCTGGGACCATCTGGCCGGCACGCTGCTGTCGCAGGAAGCGGGCGCCTATGCGGCACGTCTCGACGGCTCGCCCTATCTGCCGAGCCATTTGGATGGAGGGCTGCTGCTCGCGCCGGATCAGGAGACGTGGGAACTGCTGCGGGAGAAGATTTTTACGGTTTGAGGTGGTGTTGTGTAAGGGACAGGGCGGAAAGGCTTTTGCCCGTCATGCCGGGCTTGATCCGGCATCCAGTAGCCGCGCGTCTGCGTGGCGGAAGACTCTTCTCAGCCCAAAGACTTGGGCTGGCTGGAGCCCGGATCAAGTCCGGGGTGACGAAATGCGTATGACGTGAACCAATCAATAAAAAGGGCGCGGAACAGAATTCCGCGCCCTTTCATTTTTCCATCGTCCCTCAGCGGGTCGGCTTGTTATGCGCCTGAAACAGCACGCCCTTTTCGCCGATCAGCACGAAGATGAGGCCGACGATGGAGACGGCGAAGAAGCCCGCCACCATGGGCAGCGCCGTGCCGTCGAAAGACTGGCCGATGGCCGCGCCGATCAGCGAGCCGCCGACGGTTCCCATGAAGCCCATGACGGACGATGCGGTGCCGGCGACGTGGCCGAGCGGCTCCATGGCCAGCGAGTTGAAGTTCGAACCGATCCAGCCGAACTGGAACATGGCGAGCGCAAAGAACACGATGAAGATGGCGAAGGGCATCGGTTCCGGCCCCAGCACCTGCACCAGCAGCCAGACGAAGGTGATGGCGATGAAACCAAGCAGCGAGCCGTGCGACAGCTTGCGCATGCCGAACCGGCCGACAAGCCTTGCATTGACGAAGGACGAGAAGGCCATGAACAGCGCCACGCCCGCAAAGGCCGCCGCAAACCATGCGCCGAGCCCGTAAATGCCCTTATAGACCTGTTCGACCGAGTTGATGAAGCCGAACAGGGCCCCGAAGATGAAGGTGCTGGAGAGCGTATAGCAGAGCGCGATACGGTTGGTGAGCACGATCTTGAAACCGCCGAGGATGGAGCTTGCGGTCAAGGGGCGGATATCGTCCGGATGCAGGGTTTCGGGCAGGCGGAAATACATCCAGGCCGTTACCACGGCGGCAATGGCGGCCATGAAAGCGAAGATCAGGTGCCAGTCACCGAAAAACAGCACGATCTGGCCGGTGCCGGGCGCAATGACCGGCACGACCATGAAGACCATCATGATCAGCGACATGACTTCCGCCATCTGCCGTCCGCCATAGATATCGCGCACGATGGAGACCGTGATGACACGCGTGGCCGCAGAACCGATGCCCTGAATGAAGCGCAGCGCCAGCAGCCCTGAGAAGGACGGTACGAAGACCACGGCGATGGCTGAAACGATGTAGATGGCAAGCCCGACGAACATCGGCTTGCGGCGTCCGAAACGGTCCGAAATCGGTCCGTACAGAAGCTGGGCGATGCCGAAGCCGAGAAGATAGGCGGAAATCACATATTGGCGGTGGTTTTCGTTCTCGACGCCCAGAGAGGCGCCGATTTCCTGAAGACCGGGCAGCATGATGTCGATTGCGAGCGCGTTCAGCGCCATCAGCATCGCGGCAAGCGCGATGAATTCCGTGCGCCCCATCGAGCCTGCGCGCGAAGCGGTGGATTGTGAAAGATTTGTCACAGGATTGCCCCAAAAAGAACGGCAAAGGCGTTGCATGAAGCAACGCCTGGCATAAATTTCTGACAATCAGGGTGGGCCGGATGAACCGGCCGAAATCAGGCCGCGCCGCGGACGCTGATACCCTGTTCTTGGAAGTGGTTTTGAAGTTCGCCGGACTGGAACATCTCTCTTACGATGTCACAGCCGCCGACGAATTCGCCCTTGACGTAGAGCTGCGGGATGGTCGGCCAGTTGGAGTAGTCCTTGATGCCCTGGCGGATATCTGCATCGGCAAGCACGTTGATGCCCTTGTAGTCGACGCCGAGATAATCGAGGATCTGTACCACCTGGCCGGAAAAACCGCACTGCGGAAATTGCGGGGTGCCCTTCATGAAAAGAACGATATCGTTGCTCTTCACTTCGCTGTCGATCATGTCGTGAATGCCGCTCATAGGCTTATTCCTTTCACATGCGGTTCAAGGCCGCTGCTTTCTGTTTGTTCCTAGATAACATGTCGTGGCGCGATTTCCACCCGGAAAGCGTAAAAAACTGCGGGTGTGGCATCGCTGATTGCGGGTCGAAACTCCGGCTACCAGCGCGTCGTTCTCTTCGGGTAAGAAAAGTCGAGAACGATTTTTCCTATCCGCTCCCACCGTCTGAAGACTGATTGTATCAATACACCTGTTTCGCCTTCCCAAATATCGAATTCGCGAGTGTTATCGAACGTTATGGCTCGCCTGCCGCTCGGCAACGAGCAATCGTCCTCACAGTCAATCTCCATTTCGCTATAGAAACTGTTCACTTCAATATCGAGAATTAACTTTGGACTTTTCTGGTCCACCAGGCGGCAGGTGTTGCCGGTTTTGCAGAAGGCTGTGCCGGATATCCGATCAGCACCATCAAGCTCCACGACGAAGCCGATCTTGATCTCTTTGCTGCTCTTAACCTCTGCGGCACCTTGTAACGGCCCCGAAATCGCCAGTAGTAAAAAGGCGGGAAGCAGGGGGAGGCGATACATCATCGATATCGTTGTCTGCTGCGGGCAGCGGCTGTGCGCCTTTTGCTCACCTGCTTCTTGGCTGGCTTGGGTTTGACGGCGGCGTTGATCGCGGCTTCCAGAACCGAGCCGACGATGCCGCCGGCAAGCGAGCCGATGCTTTTCGTCCGGCGCGCGCGGCGCGTCTTGCGGATACCGGTCTTGGTGAGGATTTCAGACAGCGCGCCCTTGACGACGCCGTTGAGTACTTGATCGACGATGCCAGACAAATTTCCCTCACCGATAAATAAATCACATTTCCGTCGCGATTTTTACTATACGTGCATCGCCCGCTGTATCAAGCGATCCTTTCGGGTGTCTCTAGCGCGGTTTTGCTTTTCTCCGAAACGCAAAAGCGCACTATCTCTTTGTTTTTACGCATTGTCTTAACGTAAAAGCGATTGCGCTTTTACTGGAAATGCTCCGGCCGAAGGTTCATGCATGCCAGCCGTCAAGTCACGACTTGTTCTTTATTTCCCCGGTTTCGATCCGCTCGATGCGGCCGCCCATCATCTGCGTTACCAGCGGGCGGCGGCGCTGGCCGGCAAGACATGGGATGTCGATTATGCCGTGGGGCCGCTGGAGAATGCGCCCGGGGGCGAGGTTTTCACGGTTGAGGCCTCGGCGGGCGACTGGCGGACGCGCTCCGACATTTTCGTTTACGACCATAATGCGGTGATATCGCAATTGCGGGATGCGCCCGTCTGGCGGCAGATCTGGCTCGGTTTCAAGGCCGGAGCCGGCATCATCGCCGAGGGCGGCGCGGCGCGTTACTTCCGCCACGCCTGGCGTTTTGGCCTGTTCTTCATCTTTCCGTTCCTGCTGATGCTTGTCGGCGGTGCGCTTGCGGCGGCTATTGCCCTGTCGCCCTTAATTTTCGCCTTACCTCTCTGGCTCTTGGCGATCAGCCTTCCCGTCGCCGCGCTGTTTTTCGTGAAGGCCTTCCTGCCGTTTGCGGAGCGGTTTCACACCCTGCATCTTTATGCCGACTGGCGGTTCGCGCTCGCGGTCGGCCGCGATGAGCCGCTTGCCCGTGACTGGATCGAGGAGAGGGCAGCACTCGTTCTGACGGCGCTGGAGCAGCCCGCGGACGAGGTTCTGGTGGTGTCCCACAGCATGGGCGCCAGCCTTGCGCTCGCCGTGATCGGCCGTGTGCTGGAACTGAAGCCGGATGCGCTGGATGGCCGGAAACTGTCCTTTGCGACCTTGGGCGGCGCGGCGCTGCAATGTGCGTTCCTGTCGAGCGCCGACCGGCTTCGCCAAAGCGTCGGTTCGATTGCTCGTCACCCGGAGGTGACATGGTTCGATATCCAATGCCTGACCGATCCGATTCATCTTTACCGGTGCAATACCGTGGGCCTGACCGGTCACAGGGATGCGCCGCAGCCGAAGATCGTACCGATCCGTTTCAAGCATTCGCTCTCGCCGGATCGTTATAAGAAGAACAAGCGCAACTTCCTGCGCATGCACCGGCAATATGTGCTGGGGCCGGACCGCAGATCCGGTTACGATTTTACCCTGCTGACGGCGGGGCCTTTGCCTGCCGCCTCCTTCGCCGCTCTGGATTCGCAGACGCCGCCCGCCTTGTAAGCGGCACCAACCCATTCGGCCGGACATGAAAAAGGCCCGCGTGAGAGTATCACGCGGGCCTTGATTTATTCCGTAGGTTTCACGCTCTGCCGCAGGCGGGACAGAGACGGTCTGTTGCCGGAACCGCTTTCACGGGCGCAATCATTCGGGAGCCGAGGTCTGCAGGGCAAGGGCATGCAGCACGCCGCCCATATTGCCCTTCAGCGCGTCATAGACCATCTGGTGCTGTTGCACGCGGGTCTTGCCCTTGAATGCTTCCGCAACGACTTCCGCCGCGTAATGATCGCCATCACCGGCCAGATCGCGGATCGTGACCTTTGCCCCGGGAATTCCCGCCTTAATCATGTCTTCAATGTCGCCGGGTTTCATGGGCATGGTGTTTCTCCTTAATTCATTCTGCGGCGAGCAAAGTTTCGCCGTCCATGAATTGAGGGAACCACGATTCATAGGCCAAGTGCAATTCTTTAATCTCGACAGCCCGCGCCGTGCCCAGCTTTACGGTGGAACCGCCGGTAACGCCGATGACCGGGCAGGAAACGCCCGCCGCCTTCGCCGCTGTCTGCACCTCATCGAGATCGGCCTTTTTGACCGTCAGAACGTAACGGCCCTGATCTTCGCCATAGAAGGTGAGGACCGGGTTGTGGCCTTCGACCGCGTCGATGGTCGCGCCGATGCCCGACGAAATCGCCATTTCGGCGACTGCAAGTGCCAGACCACCCGAGGAGCAATCGTGAACGGCGGTGGCAAGACCGTCGGTGATGAGGCTGCGGACGAAATCGCCGTTGTTCTTTTCAGCGGCCAGATCGACATGCGGCGCCGGGCCATCGATGCGGCCATGAATGTCACGCATGTAAACCGACTGGGCGATATGCGTGCCGAGGCCGGCAGGGGCGCCGACGAGCAGCACCACTTCGTCAGCGGCGGCGAAACGGATGCGCGCCATGCGGCCCCAGTCCTTCAGCAGGCCAACGCCGCCGATGGTGGGGGTGGGCAGGATCGCCTGACCGTTGGTCTCGTTATAGAGCGAGACGTTGCCGGAAACGATGGGGAATTCCAGCACGCGGCAGGCTTCGCCGATGCCCTTGATGGCATGGACCAGCTGGCTCATGATCTCGGGCTTTTCCGGGTTGCCGAAATTGAGGTTGTCGGTGGCCGCCAGCGGCAGAGCGCCGGTTGCGGTGATGTTGCGCCAGCATTCGGCCACGGCCTGCTTGCCGCCTTCGAAGGGATCGGCCTCGACATAACGCGGTGTGACGTCGGAGGAGAAGGCGAGCGCCTTTTTGTCATGGCCTTCGACGCGCACCACGCCGGCATCGCCGCCGGGAAGCTGCAGCGAATTGCCCTGGATCAGCGTGTCATACTGTTCGTAGACCCAGCGGCGCGAGGAATTGTTGGCCGAACCGACCAGCGATACCAGCGCATCGGCGATATCGGCGGCGGGCACGTCGTTTTCCGAAAGCGGTGCCGGCACCTTGGCGGGTGTCCATGGGCGGTCATATTCGGGAGCCTGATCGCCCAGTTCCTTGATCGGCAGGTTGGCGACTTCCTCGCCATTGTGCAGCACGCGGAAGCGCAGGTCGTCGGTGGTCTTGCCGACAATCGCAAAATCCAGACCCCACTTGACGAAGATCGCCTTGGCGACTTCTTCCTTGGAGGGCTCGAGAACCATGAGCATGCGCTCCTGGCTTTCCGAGAGCATCATTTCGTAAGCCGTCATGCGCTCTTCGCGCACCGGTACGGCGTTCAAGTCAAGCTCGATGCCGAGATCGCCCTTGGCGCCCATTTCAACTGCCGAGCAGGTGAGGCCGGCCGCACCCATGTCCTGAATGGCTATGACCGCGCCGGTCTTCATCAGCTCAAGGCAGGCTTCCAGCAGGCACTTTTCGGTGAAGGGGTCGCCGACCTGAACGGTCGGGCGCTTTTCTTCGATGGATTCGTCAAATTCGGCGGACGCCATGGTCGCGCCGCCGACGCCGTCGCGGCCGGTCTTCGCACCGAGATAAACGACCGGCAGGCCGACGCCCTTGGCTTCGGACAGGAAGATCGCGTTGGACTTGGCAAGACCGGCGGCAAAGGCGTTAACGAGGATGTTGCCGTTATAACGCGGATCGAATTCCACTTCGCCGCCGACGGTCGGCACGCCGAAGGAATTGCCGTAACCGCCGACACCGGCGACGACGCCGGCCACGAGGTGACGGGTCTTCGGATGGTCAGGCGCACCGAAGCGCAGGGCGTTCATCGCGGCGATCGGGCGGGCGCCCATGGTGAAGACGTCGCGCAGGATGCCGCCGACGCCGGTTGCCGCACCCTGATAGGGCTCGATATAGGACGGGTGGTTGTGGCTCTCCATCTTGAAGACGACGCAGTCGCCATCGTCGATATCGACCACGCCGGCGTTCTCGCCGGGACCCTGAATGACGCGCGGACCCTTGGTCGGCAGGGTCTTCAGCCACTTCTTTGAGGACTTGTAGGAGCAGTGCTCGTTCCACATGGCCGAGAAGATGCCAAGCTCGGTAAAGCTCGGCTCCCGTCCGATCAGGTCGAGGATACGCTGGTATTCGTCGGGCTTCAGCCCGTGGGATGCAACGAGTTCCGGGGTGATCTTGATGGAGTTTGGAATCGACATAGGTCTCACGCGGTTCGAGCCGAGGAAAGTTTCCGGTTCTTTAGCGCAAGAGGCTCCATGGCGCGACAGGAAAATGCGCCGCTTTGCCGGCTAATTGGCGGTTTATGCGGTTATTCACCCGTTGCGGGCGGTGCCCGCAACGCTGCGACCCGTATCACGCCACGCTTTCATAGCCGGCGGAGCCGTTATCCAGCAGGTGGCGGAGGATGCCGAAGGCATGGGTCAGTTCCTCGCGGGTGGAAGGCCCGGAAAAGCTGATGCGGACGCGGTGGAAAACCTTGTCCGTCCGTCCGGCCTTGAACTCGTCCTCGTCGTCGATCAGCACGCCTTCCTTCATCGCCGCATTGCGGAAGGTGCCGGAAAGCCATGGTTCGGGCAGTCTCAGCCACAGGAAGGCGATGTCGGGCAGCGAATTGAAGTCCAGCCCGGTAAAGACGCGCCGGGCAATCGCCTCGCGCTCATTCAGTTCGGCGATGCAATCCTTGCGGATATCGTGGGCGTCGCCGCTATTGACGAGGCGCGCATTCAGTTCGGCCAGCATGAAGGGCAGGCCGCCCGTCATCATCGAGTGGGAAATACGGATGCGCGAGGAATATTGCGCGGGGCAGGCGACCCAGCCGCCGCGCACGCCGGCGGCGACGGATTTCGACAGGCCGCCGACGACGAAGGTAATGTCGGGCGCAAATTCGGCGATCAGCGGGATCGCATCGCGCGTCATCGCGCCATAAAGATTGTCCTCGACGATCCACACACCGTAGCGACGGGCGATATCGGCAATCGCGCGGCGTCGCTCTTCCGGCAGGGTGGCGCAGGTCGGGTTCTGGCCGGCCGACATCAGGAAGATCATCTTGGGATGCTGCTGGGCGCAGACGCGTTCGAAATCGTCAGGGACAATGCCGTTCTCATCCGCTTCCACCAGCGTCACCCGCCGGCCTGCAAGGGCGGCGCTGCGGCTGATGTGGGAATAGGTGACGGGTTCGAAGACGATGCGGTCGCCCGGCGCGGTCATCGCGGACATCACGCTCATCACCGCAGCATGGGCGCCAAGCGTCGAAACGATGTTTTCCGGCTTCGGCGACCAGCCGTTCTGGGAAAGCCAGCGAACGCCCGCCATGCACCAGTTGTCGGGAAAAGAGCGGGCATAGTTGGTAATGTCCTGGGGATGCTCTCTGGTCACCGCCTCGATGTGCCTGGCGATCAGCACGCTCTGGCCGACATCCGGCGCAGCGGTGGTGTTCAACCGGAATTCGGCGCTGGTGTCGACGGCATGGCGCGTGCTGCCGAAGGCGGCCGTTGCCGACTCCATGGGCAATGACGGGGCAGGGGTCTTGCGCTCATTGACATAGGTGCCGCGTCCGACCTCACCGCTGACGAGCCCGCGCTCGTGGATGAGCGCATAGGCCCGGCTGATTGTGCCGATTGTCACACCGAGATCGTAAGCAAGATTGCGCTGCGGCGGCAGTTTCGAGCCGGCCTGTAGGGTGCCGTCGGAAATCGCGCCTTCGATACTGTCGGCGAGGCGCAGGTAAATCGGGCCGTCGCCCTCGGTAATGTCGGGAAGCCAATTTGTCATGGTGACAATTTATGCATTGTATCTGTCCTGAAGTCAATTGTATTTATTGTCTGCATTGAATGAGGCTAAACGCACGGAGACAATAGGTGCAATATGCGCAAGATGGATCAATACCTTTCGACAGCGGATACACTCTATCCTGATGGCTACGAACGGGAACGCGTGTTCCGCGATGCCGGCGACATGGTCGCACCGGCGCCCTTTCCGGCCAAGATCGCCCGCACGCTTATTGGTCGCCTGATTGCGGGCGTATCCTCATGGCAGCGGAAACGTCAGGGGCGCTTCGCCCTGCGGGAGCTTTCGGACGATCTGCTAGACGATATCGGCGTTACGCGGGATGAAGCCTTGAGGGAGGCGGCAAAATCCCGGCTCTTCTCCTGGCCGCCGCGGCCCCTTTGATTTTTTGTCGGAGAGCGGCGCCTTCTTTCCCCGGCGCCAAGCAGCCATTCGGCAACCCGCCACGCCAATCCCAACTGGCGCTGGCGGGTTTTTTAAATGGCTATCACGGTAAACGACACAATGTGGTTCCTGTATCACTGCACGCCCATTTCCGTCATTCCGGCCTCGAGCCGGAATCCAGCCGACGCGTGTCCACGCGGCGAAAAGACTCCTTTCAGCCCAAAGACTTGGGCTGGCTGGATTCCGGCTCGAGGCCGGAATGACGGATGTGGGGAACATTGCAAACCACGGCAAACGCCGCAGCTGCCGCATCAAATTACATTTCTGTCGTGTACCATGATTGGCTATACGCGGGTATTCCGGCAACCGGTAAAAACAATTTCCCGTCATCCTCGGGACAGCAGTGTGACAAGACCGAGGATGACGTCTTTGATGTAGACGTATGCTAGATCAGCAGCCTTTGCCGCCGTTCGCCCAGCGCTTGACGTCGGTTGCGATGCGGCCGGAAAGGGCTTCGTTCATCACGGGGCCGAAAGCATCGAGCTTTGCCGGGTTGCCTTCTGCCTGAACCACCAGCATGGGGCGCGATTCCGGGCTGTTGCGCGGCACGAGCAGGATGCGCGGACGGCCGGAGAAGGAGTTGAGTTCCGGCGCCAGGCGATAGGCCTTGAACGCCGCGTCGCCCGATTTGAACCAGCAGGCATTCGCGCCAAGCGCGATCCGTTCCATGGTCGGCAGGGCCGCGCGGGAGACGGAGGAGGAAGGCTGCGGTTTCGGCTGGCAGGCAGCGAGTGCGGCGGCAGCGAGGATCAGTCCGGTGGCTTTATAGGCATCGTATCGAAGAATGCGGGGCATCAGGTCATCCAGAAGAAGAGCCGAAACATAGCCGGAAGCCGGCATCAAAAAAGGCGGGCTTGAAACCCGCCTTGGTCTATCAGGCTGCGATGACGCCAAGCGCCGAAGCGAAGAGGCCGCGGCCGTCATTGCCGCCATGGGCGGCTTCGATCAGGTTTTCCGGGTGTGGCATCATGCCGAGAACGTTGCCCTTGGTGTTGATGACGCCTGCAATGTCGTTCAGCGAGCCGTTGGGATTGGTGCCCTCGGCATAACGGAACACCACCTGGCCGTTGCCTTCAACCGACTTCAGCTCATCCGCATCAAGGAAGTAGTTGCCGTCGTGATGGGCGACGGGGCAGCGCAGGATCTGGCCCTTGTCGTAAGCGCGGGTGAAGTCCGTGTCGTTATTGGCGACTTCGAGCTTCACTTCGCGGCAGACGAATTTCAGCGAGGCGTTGCGCATCAGCGCGCCCGGCAGCATGCCCGCCTCGACCAGAATCTGGAAGCCGTTGCAGACGCCGAGAACCTTGACGCCCTTTTCGGCCTTTTCGCGAATGGCCTGCATGACCGGCATGCGGGCGGCGATGGCGCCGCAGCGCAGATAGTCGCCATAGGAGAAGCCGCCGGGAATGACGATCAGATCGACATCGGGAATGTCCGTTTCCGTCTGCCAGATGGTGACGGGCGCCTGACCGGAGATTTTCGTCAGAGCCGCGATCATGTCGCGGTCGCGGTTGAGGCCGGGAAGTTGGACGACAGCGGATTTCATGGACGGCGGCTCCTGGGCTTCAGAGGATGGCGATTGCGTAGTTTTCGATGACCGTGTTGGCCAGCAGCTTTTCGCACATTGCCTTCAGGTCGGTCTCGGCCTTGGCCTTGTCGGCGCCTTCCAGCTCCAGGTCGAAGACCTTGCCCTGACGGACATGGCCGACGCCACCGAAACCGAGGCTGCCGAGCGCGCCTTCGATTGCCTTGCCCTGCGGATCGAGAACGCCGTTCTTCAGCGTAACAGTCACCCGTGCCTTGATCACCTGATCTTCTCCTGATTTTACCCTTGCGGTGTCGATATTATTTCACGAGGCCGATATTACTTCACGAGGACAGGGCCGGTGCCGCGGATCGGTTCGTTTTCATTGATGATGCCGAGACGGCGCGCGACTTCGGAATAGGCTTCGAGAAGCCCACCCATGTCGCGGCGGAACAGGTCCTTGTCCATCTTTTTCTGAGTTTCGATGTCCCACAGGCGGCAGCTATCGGGCGAAATCTCGTCGGCGAGGATGATGCGCATCATGTCGCCTTCGAAAAGGCGGCCGCATTCGATCTTGAAATCGACGAGCTGGATGCCGACACCGAGGAACAGGCCGGACAGGAAGTCGTTGACGCGGATGGCGAGCGCCATGATGTCGTCAAGCTCGGCGGGGTTGGCCCAGCCGAAAGCCGTGATGTGCTCTTCGGAGACCATCGGGTCTTCCAGCTCATCCGACTTGTAATAGAATTCGATGATGGAGCGCGGCAGAACCACGCCTTCTTCGATGCCGAGGCGCTTCGACAGCGAGCCGGCAGCGACATTGCGCACGACGACTTCGAGCGGGATCATCTCCACTTCCTTGATCAACTGCTCGCGCATGTTGAGGCGGCGGATGAAGTGCGTGGGAATGCCGATCTTGTTCAGATGCGTGAAGACGTATTCGCAGATACGGTTGTTCAGCACGCCCTTGCCGTCAATGACTTCATGCTTCTTCTTGTTGAAGGCGGTCGCATCGTCCTTGAAGAACTGGATAAGCGTGCCTGGCTCCGGACCCTCGTAGAGGATCTTGGCCTTGCCTTCGTAAATACGGCGGCGACGGTTCATAATTGCAGGTCTCTTGGTTGACGCCGATTCTGGTGGCGTTGCGTTTGGTCTTTGAAGCGGTCCCATAAAGGAAAAGAGTGCATTCTACAATGCGGCTCGCATATTTCCCTTCAATTCTTGTGACAGGCTGGCGAAACCGCTGGGCCCTGAAATGAGGCTTCCGGGGCCGATCGAAGGGGAGGCGGTCCGCAGGGCCGGCGCCGTTAGGGCTCGACAGCCTTCAGGCGGCTCAAAAACTGCGCGAAGACCATACCGCCTTCCGGCCACGGACCATGGCCTGACTCGGTGTTGATATGGCCGGACATGCCGGCGTCGATCAAAAGCGAGCCCCAGGCGGCGGCAATGTCATCGGCATGTTCATAAGAGCCGAAAGGATCGTTGCGGCTGGCGATGGTGATCGCCGGGAAAGGTAGCGGATCGCGCGGGTAAGGCCCGAACGTCATCAGATGCTTCGGCCGGATATCGGGATTGGCGACATCGGGCGGCGCGACGAGCAGCGCGCCGGACACCTTCTTGCCGATTTCCGGCAAGGCATGGATGACGGTCGGCACACCGAGCGAATGGGCGACGAGGACGATGGGTCTGGTGGAGGCATTGACCTCTTCCACCAGCCGGGCGACCCAGTCTTCCTTCACGGGTTTGGACCATTCGGCCTGCTCGACGCGGCGGGCGGTGGAAAGCTTGCGCTCCCAGCGGCTCTGCCAGTGGTCGGGGCCGGAATTGGTATAACCGGGGACGATCAGGATATCTGCTTCTGAAACTTTCATGCGCCCATATCTGTGTTGTGATGCCGCCGCGATCAAGGTCGCGGCGGCATTAACTTCAAGGTCTCAAACTCAGTTCAAGTCTCAGGCGTTTCCGAAGACGCGGGTGAAGATCGTGTCGACATGCTTGGTGTGGTAGCCGAGGTCGAACTTTTCGCGGATCACCTCTTCGGGAAGTGCGGCGCGCACTTCCTCGTCACCCAGCAGCTCCTCAAGGAAATCGGCGCCCTGTTCCCAGACCTTCATGGCGTTGCGCTGTACCAGACGGTAGGCGTCTTCACGCGATACGCCGGCCTGCGTCAGCGCCAGGAGAACGCGCTGCGAATGCACGAGGCCGCGGAACTTGTTCATGTTCTTCAGCATGTTGTCCGGATAGATCACGAGCTTTTCGATGACACCGGCCAGGCGGTTCAGCGCGAAATCGAGAGTGACAGTGGTATCGGGACCGATGGCGCGCTCGACGGAGGAGTGGCTGATATCGCGCTCGTGCCACAGCGCCACGTTTTCCATGGCCGGAACCACCGACATGCGCACCAGACGGGCAAGGCCGGTCAGGTTTTCGGTCAGAACCGGGTTGCGCTTGTGCGGCATGGCGGACGAGCCCTTCTGGCCCGGCGAGAAGAATTCTTCCGCTTCCAGAACCTCGGTGCGCTGCATGTGGCGGATTTCGATGGCGACGTTTTCAATCGACGAGGCGATGACGCCGAGGGTTGCGAAGAACATGGCGTGGCGGTCACGCGGGATGACCTGCGTGGAGACCGGCTCGGGGATGAGACCGAGCTTGGCACAGACATGTTCTTCGACGCGCGGGTCGATATTGGCGAAGGTGCCGACGGCGCCGGAGATCGCACCCGTGGCGATTTCCGCACGGGCATTAACGAGGCGCTCACGGTTGCGGTGCATCTCGGCATAGAAGCGGGCAAAGGTCAGGCCCATGGTGGTCGGCTCGGCATGGATGCCGTGGCTGCGGCCGATGCGCACCGTGTTCTTGTGTTCGAAGGCGCGGGTCTTCAGCGCCGCCAGCACCCGGTCCATGTCGGCGAGCAGCAAATCGGCGGCGCGTACGAGCTGGATGTTGAGCGTGGTATCGAGCACGTCCGACGAGGTCATGCCCTGATGCACGAAACGGCTGTCGGGACCGACAAATTCGGCAAGATGGGTGAGGAAGGCGATGACGTCATGCTTGGTGACGGCTTCGATCTCATCGATGCGGGCGACGTCGAAGGTGGCGCTGCCGCCCTTTTCCCAGATGGTCTGGGCAGCGGACTTCGGGATAACGCCGAGTTCGGCAAGTGCGTCACAGGCATATGCCTCGATCTCGAACCAGATGCGGAACTTTGTTTCCGGCGACCAGATGGCGACCATTTCCGGCCGGGAATAACGAGGGATCATGGCAATGACTTTCTTTGTGGAGGAAATTTGCTGCCCGTTTAGCAAAGTGTTCCGGTAATCTCAATCTATCAAGCTACATGCCTCTGTTGCTCGTTGCGCACGTCGGCAGAGGATCGCGCCCGCAGGCAGGAGCGGAACGATGGCAAAGGGAAAATATAAGCCAGGGCCGAGAATGCAGAACTGGTAAATCGCGCCGAGCGATGTGAAGAGCTGCTGGAAAAACCAGATGCGGGAGAATGCCGGCGCGTGCCATTGCGCATAAAAAATACGGTATTCGAAAGCGAAAAACGCCGCCGCAACTGCCAGCGTGAAAAAAGCGATGGCAAGACAGGCCGCCACGAAACGCAGCGGCAGGGCGGCTGAAGCAGGGAGAAGGTGCAGCGCCGCCATGGCCAGCAGCCAGCCGAAGAGGCCGCCCGCGAAGAAAAGCATGATTATGTCGGCGGCATGGTCGGTTTCCAGCCGGTTCCTGACATAGAGGCCGATAGCGGCGGCGGCGCTGGAACAGACGGCCCAGACAAGCGCGCCGAGCAGCGGAAACAGCGCTGCCGAAGCCGTGTCACGGAAACCCCGCCTGTCGCTTTCCATGCCGATCCCCCAACGCCTTGCCGTGCGCCCTTCGGCGGCGGCGGTTATGTCCGCGCGGCTTCCGCTGCGTGGCGCAGTTGCGCGACCGTCTTGCGGTAGTCGGCGACGCCGTCGCCCTTGAAGATGGCCGAGCCGGCCACCAGCGCATTTGCACCGGCGGCAACGATCGCGCCTGCGGTTTCCGCCGTCACGCCGCCATCCACTTCGAGTTCGATCGGCCGGTCGCCGATCATGGCCTTTGCCGCGCGGATCTTGTCCAGCATGGCCGGAATGAACTTCTGCCCGCCAAAACCGGGGTTGACGCTCATGATCAGGACGAGGTCGACATCATCAAGAACGTTTTCGATGACCGAAAGCGGTGTTGCGGGGTTGAGCGTCACGCCGGCCTTTCTGCCGAGCCCGCGGATCGTCTGCAGCGAGCGGTGCAGGTGAGGCCCGGCTTCGGCATGCACGGTGATGCTGTCGCAGCCCGCCTTGGCGAAGGCTTCGAGGTACGGGTCGACGGGTGCGATCATCAGATGGCAGTCGAAGAAGGCCATGCTGTGCGGCCGCAGCGCCTTGATGACATCCGGCCCGAAGGAGATGTTGGGGACGAAATGGCCATCCATCACATCGAGATGAATCCAGTCCGCGCCCGCTTCCGTGACATCGGCGACTTCCTGTCCGAGCTTGGCGAAATCGGCAGCCAGAATGGACGGGGCTATGCGGATGGGCAGGGACATGGGGCAAACTCCTCTCGACGCGTTGCGTAAGCTGCCTTTAACACCAAGTATCGGGGTTTGAAACGGCTGGCGGCGCGGTTGCGGACGGTTTTCAGCTACGTTTCCTCGAATTTTCGGCGGCGCGGGTTTCGCCTATTGTCTTTCGGCCTTGTCCGCCGGTTCGAAGCGCTGGCCGTTCCACCGCTGCAGGCGATAGGGATTGTCCGAAAGGTCATGCGTCGGGCTGAAGCCGAGGTCGCCGAGCACGGTTTTGAAAACGGTGCCGCCCGCCAGTATCTCCGGCGCGGGTTTCGACTGCGCCTGCGTGGCTTCCGCAAGGGCGGCGGTAAGTTCCGCCGCCGCATAGGCCGGCAGGACGTAACCTTCCGGCTCGATGCCGGCGCCGCGCAGTTCGCCAGCAACCGCCTGGGCCGATGGCAGGGTATCATAGGCCGGGCGGGTGACCGCCAGCACATTCGCGGCCAAGGGGACCGGATTGTTGGCCGCATTCATGGCATCGCCGCCCATGACGGTGAGGGGAATGTTCTCCGACCCGGCATCTCTGGCAATGATGGCGACGTCGTTGCGTTCCGCGCCCACGAAGACATGGGAAATGCCGGTGCGCGCCAGCCGGCGCACCAGCGCCACCTGCTGTTCCTGGTTGGGACGCATCGTATCGGCAAGGGTGGGCTTCAGGCCGTTTTCCTCGAGCGACGAGCGGATGCGGTCGACCAGTTCGCGGCTGTAGATCGTGCCGTCATCCACAAGTCCGATGGAATGTCCCTTCCAGTCGCGCAGGATGATCTCCGCGATCCTGTCCGATTCGGCCCTGTCTGACGGGGCGAGGCGAAAGAGCGGCCAGCCGTATTTCAGGGCGTCTTCCATCAGGATCGGCGCGCGGCTGGAAAGCGTGATGGCGGGAATGGCGGCCGCTTTCAGCGGCGGCAGGACATCCTGAAGCGTTTCGGTGCACAAGAAACCGATTGCGGCGCTGACCTTGGCGGCCACGAGGCCATCAGCAATGGCGCCGCCGCTGCCATCTTCGCAGCTTTCATGGATTTCGACGACATCCAGCCCGAGCTTCGCCGCCGCCGCCTTCGCACCCTGCCGTACCTGCTGCCCCAGAAGTTCGTAAGGGCCGCTCTGGGGCGCAACGATGCCAATCGATGCCGCGCTTGCTGAGCCCGCAAGGGCAAAACCGGCGATGATCGTTAGCAGGCGAAGTGAAAGCATGATGTGATAGAAATCCTGTTGTCCCGGCTTGATGTTTATCGGCAACAACCGGTTTTCCAAAGGAAAAATCGCCGATGTTCCATCATATTCGCATATCGCCATCCGCGGGACGGCGGATTTGCTCTGAAGTTGTCCGATTCGAGAGGGCGGGTCGTCGTCGCAGCTTGTAGTTGTTGCTGTTCGATATAATTGCGCACCATGTTTTTATTGAAGGATTATTTTTGCCGACGAGCAATTCGCTCCCGCGCCGGATGGGTGGGGAAGTATTTCACATCATTGTCGCGGCGGGCGTTACTTCATAAATCCATTACATGTGGCGCGTATAAGCACAGTTTAGAAAAAGTCGGTCTGCGATTCTGCTTTTTAAAGTGCAGCACAAAAAGATGCACATTTTATTTTCATATTTGTAATTTATTGATATATAACGTAAATATATAAACCTTCCCATCGTTCACCTCTTTTTCGCCATGTTTTTTTCGCATTTGCGAGAAGATTTGCTTGACGGAAAGTAAATGATTAGCTTAGATGTAACTGTTTCAGGGGACGACTGAAATTGGCTGTAATAGGCCTCGGAAAGTGTTCCGAATATAAGCACTGCCAGACTATATTGGGTTTCATATTCTATTTTTTTCATTACGTATAAACCGCTTCGGGAAACTGGGGCGGTTTTTTACGTGGAGCTAATTTAAGCAATTTAAAATTGAATTAGGAAACTCCTGCGCAAAGACGTTCTTTCATTTTTGAATTTATGGAAAAGATATCGCGCGGAGGGAGCGAGGCCGGCTCCGACGTACACATCAACATAACTGCTTGAAAATGCCCGTTGACGGCCATTATCGCCCGCGAGCGAGTTCGGTCGGGCGCCTGTGCGGCTTTATTTCAGGGCGGCCAGAGCGTCCCTGGCAAAGGCGGAGATGGGTTCGGGAAGCTTATCCGGATCGAACCAGCCGATGGCGGAAAGCTTGTCGGGTTCGGTCAGTGCCGGCTCACCCTGCGCATCGCGGGTGACGAAGATCAGCGAAACCCAATGGTGGCGATCTTCCGTATCGATGAATTCGCTATGGCAGAGAAATTCGACGGTGCCGATCTTGAGCCCGGTTTCCTCTTCGGCCTCGCGGCGTGCTGCGGCGAGGGAAGTTTCAAGGTGATCGACCTTGCCGCCCGGAATGCTCCAGTATCCGGCTTCCGGCGCCTTCAGGCGCCGGCATAAAAGCACGCGGCCATCACGCATGATGGCGAGGCCGACGCCGACACCCGGAAAATCGAGACCTGGCCTGGCGGTCGGCGTCACGCTGTCCATTCCCGCGGTCAGGCCTTGGCGTTGGCCACGATCAGCATGAAAGCGGGGATGTCGTCGCCGAAACCAACCGGTGTCGGGCCATCGTCGTGGTCGCGATAATGGCGGCGGCGGTCGCGGTTGTCGTCATTGGCGTGCAGCGGATTGCGGCTGTTGCGGTCGGAATTGCGCGGGGTCTTTTCCTGCTTGCGTTCTGCTTTCACCTTGTCGTCTCCATGAGCCGCGATGTCCGTGTCCGCAGCGGATTGTGCACCCTGATTGATGTTTTCGACCGGCGCTGCGTCGCGACGGTTGCGGTCGCGGCCCCTGCCGCCCCGTTCCTTGCCCCGGCGGCCGGAATTGCTTTCAAAGCTTTCCATCGGCGCGGGAAGGGTGGAGAGGTCACCGTTCTGCCACTCGATCTTTTCGCCGATCAGCTTTTCGATCGCGTCGAGATACTTCGTGTCGCTTCTGGTGACGATGGTGAAGGCCTTGCCCGAGCGGCCGGCACGACCGGTACGGCCGATGCGGTGGACATAGTCTTCCGAATGAATGGGAATATCGAAGTTGAAGACGTGGCTGACATCGGGGATGTCCAGGCCGCGTGCGGCAACGTCGGAGGCGACGAGCAGCTTCAGATTGCCGTCCTTGAAGTTCTGCAGCATCGTGGTGCGCGAACGCTGGTCCATGTCGCCATGCAGCGCGCCGACGGAAAAACCGTGACGGTCGAGCGAGCGGAACAGGTCTGCCACATCCTTCTTGCGGTTGCAGAAGATGATGGCGTTCTTCAGTTCGGCTTCTTCGGCGCGGACGAGATCGCGCAGCACGGCGCGCTTTTCATAGTCCTTGTTGTGCGCGGCGACGATGCGCTGGGCAACGGTCTTTGCCGTGGAGGAGGGCTTGGCGACCTCGACACGGACGGGGTTCTGCAGGAACCGGTCGGCCAGCTTCTGGATTTCAGGCGGCATGGTGGCCGAGAAGAACAGCGTCTGCCGGGTAAACGGGATCATCTTGGCGATGCGCTCGATATCGGGAATGAAGCCCATGTCCAGCATACGGTCGGCTTCGTCGATGACGAGGATTTCCACGCCGGTCATCAAAAGCTTGCCGCGCTCGCAATGGTCGAGAAGGCGGCCGGGGGTGCAGATCAGCACATCGGCGCCGCGCTCAAGCTTGCGGTCCTGGTCTTCGAAGGAAACGCCGCCGATGAGAAGGGCGACGTTCAGCTTGTGATTCTTGCCGTATTTCTCGAAGTTCTCCGCCACCTGCGCTGCCAGCTCACGGGTTGGCTCGAGGATCAGCGTGCGCGGCATTCTGGCGCGGGCGCGGCCCTTTTCGAGCAGGGTGAGCATCGGCAGAACGAAGGACGCGGTTTTGCCCGTGCCGGTCTGTGCGATACCGCAGATATCACGCTTTTCCAGCGCCGGCGGAATGGCGCCAGCCTGAATGGGTGTCGGCGTCGTGTAGCCGGCATCTGCAATAGCGGAAAGAACTTTTTGGCTCAGGCCAAGATCAGAGAATGTTGTCAAAGGAAGAACTTTTTCCGTTCTGGTTCGGTAAGAACACCTGCGTGCCGCGACGGCACTTGCAAAGACTTGGCGCGGGGATATGCCCAAATTGCCGGAAAGTCAAGGAAACAACGGGAAAAGCGCGCGAAACAGCGGGGTTCGGGCGGGGCATCTGGGCCTTTGGTGCAAATTTCAGCGATTTATCGTAAAAAGCGCAAAAAAAGCATTAAAATCGGGCTGCTATTTTAAATAGGTTTTGAGTTCCGTTCCGGCGATCAGGAACCGCATCGGATCGACCGGCGTATCGTTGCGGCGCACCTCGTAATGCACATGCGGACCGGTGGAGCGACCGGTGCTGCCGGCGCGGCCGATGACGTCGCCGGCCTCGACCCTGTCGCCGGCTTTCACCAGAATGGCGGAGAGATGCCCGAATCGCGTCGACACGCCCTGGCCGTGATCGATCTCGACCATATTGCCGTAGCCGCCGGAATTTTCCGCGACCGTCACCTTGCCCGCGCCGGTGGATTTGACGTCAGCCCCGGTTTCGGCGCGAAAATCGATGCCGGTATGAAGGGCCGGGCGGCCGAGAAACGGATCCATCCGGTTGCCGAATCGGCTGGTGATCGCCCGACCGGGGGCCGGGTTGCCGAAGGGCAGGTTGGTCGCGGTTTCCTTGACGATGTCGAGCCGGTTCAGCGCATTGTCGAGATTGGTGAGCGACAGGTTGAAAGGATCGGTGTCACCGCGCTGGGGATCGGCATAGGGGCCGCCTATGTCGTCGTTGCCGTTCTCTTCGATTTTCAGGCCCGCCTGCCGGATGATGTCCTGCATCGCATTCGCCTTGTCCTCGGCGTCGCTGGTCAGTCTGGCGATGCGCGATATCTGCTGGCGTTCGATATCCTTCAGCGACAGGGTCACCTTGGAAAACACCCGGTCGGCCCGGTCGGATGGCGTTTCGCCGGCTTCGGGTACATAGGCGGCGCGTCTGTCCGATGTGGCGGGCTTTTCCGCCTGCGGCTTGCGTGGCGTCATCAGCTTTTCAATGGCCGAAAGGCCGCCGGAGAGGTCGGCGCGTTTTTCCGGCGCCATGGCGTTCGAAAGAGACGAGGGCCCGGCCGGGGAGGCGGCGATGCCGGAGTTCTCGGCGCGCTCCAGCAATTCGCTCATACGGCCGTGCCGCGAAGTCAGCGCCGCCTGCTGTTCCAGCAGCTTTTCCACTTTCTTTTCAACGACCTGCTGATCGAGCAACTGCCGGGAGGTGACACGGTCCACCTGGGCTCTCAGCGCTGCGATGCGGTCTTCATAGTCGTTCTGCATGCGGGTCTGGCGGGCCATGGTCGCGCCGATCAGGTCGTCACGCAAAATGAGATAGCCTGTGGCTCCGAGATAACCGAGCGAGAAAAGGCCGATCGTGCAGCCGGCAAGCGCCGCCATCCACGGACGGATGGTCATGTGCCGCACCCTGTCGCCGCGCGCGAGAATGAGCACGTGCGGCTCACGCTTTTTGCCGAATACCCGGTTTTCCGCCGTATCAGTCACAATCTCTCTCCGGACTGGCCGATTTCTTAAGGGAAATCATAATTCGTTAAGGTTAACGAAGTTTTGCCGGAGAGGCCTTTCGGCGGTGTCGGCTATTGGCTGACGGATGTGAGCGAGCGATAAAAGGAAGGCGTCAGGCCGGCCTCGGCGCGGGCAATGTCGTTGAAGGGCGGTTTCAAAGGGCCGCGGAAATTGGCGCGCACCAGTTGCCTGAAGGTTGCGGCCGGGTCCTTCTTTTCACGCGCGCACAGGAACCGGAACCATTTCGCGCCGATGGCGACATGGCCCTTTTCGTCATTATAGATGACATCGAGAACGGCAGCGCTTTCAAGATCGCCGGTCTCGCGCATCTTCGCCTGCAGGGAAGGGGTGACGTCCAGTCCGCGCGCTTCCAGGATGAGCGGGACGACTGCGAGCCGTGCGGTGAGATCGTTGCGGGTGGAATGCGCGGCCTGCCAGAGCCCGTCATGGGCCGGCAGATCGCCATAGTCCGCGCCGAGGCTTCTCAGCCTGTCCCGCACCAGCCGGAAATGTTTCGCCTCCTCGAAGGCGACCTGCATCCAGCCATCGAAAAAGGAATGCGGCACCGGCTCGCTGGCATAACGGGCGACGATATCGAGCGCGAGATCGACGGCGTTGAGTTCGATATGGGCTATGGCGTGCAGCAGCGCGATGCGGCCCTTGATGCTGTGTAGGGAGCGGCGTTCCACGGCGGTCGGCGGCACGAGTTCCGGCTTCTCGGGCCTGCCCGGCCGCTCAGGCAGCGGTGGGTCGAGCGGCGAGCGCAGCGACAGGCGGCGCTCGAACCAGCGTGTCGCCGTTTCCTGCGCGAGCGCGGTCTTTCTGTCGAGATCGGCGCTCACGATGGCATCCGTCGCGCCGCCTCGCAGCGAGATGATTTTGAACGGGGGCGTCACGACGGGTTGGTCCCTCAGAGCTTCTTCACAGCCTCGAGAACGGCCTGGGCATGGCCCGCGACCTTCACCTTGTTCCAGATTTCCGCGATTTTTCCATCCGGGGCCACGAGGACGGTCGTGCGTTCGACGCCCATGTATTTTTTTCCATACATGCTTTTTTCCTTCCAGACGCCATAGGCTTCCAGAACCTTCCTCTCCTCGTCGGAAGCGAGCATGACGGAAAGCGAATGTTTTGCCGCAAACTTGTCGTGGCTTTTAACGCTGTCGGGCGAAATGCCGATGACGACGGCGTTGGCTGCCTCGAATTCGCCGCCCAGCGCGCTGAAGTCGATGGCTTCTGCGGTGCAGCCGGAAGTATCGTCCTTCGGATAGAAATAGAGGATGACGGCCTTGCCTTGCAGTTTGGACAATGTCACCGTCCCTTCACCGTTGCGGGGCAAAGTAAAATCGGGAGCCGGGCCGCCAATCGTCAAGTCTGTCATAATCTACCTTTCTTTCGCCGGGATGTTGAGGAAAAGTCGCCACATTCGATATATAGCGAAACCGCGCGTCGTCCAGATCACTATTTAGATTTCAGGTCGAACGATCTTAAATCTCAATCGTTATCCGGGCTAAAGAATTAAAGCGGGATTCCGGACGAAAACCGCTTACACTTTTCGCCATCCCGCTTCGGTGTTGCGGCGAAACAAAGCTATTCAAGGGCAAACACGGGCGTATGGCTGAAGTCAGGGGTGAAAAGGTCAAGTTCGGCAGACGCGATATCATTGCGCTGCACGATCTTCCTTCGGCGCAGGCCGAAGATCCCATCATCGTGCATTGCCCGGCACCGCGCTCCATGGTGCGTGCCTTCATCAAGATTTTCGCAGCGCTTTTCGTGCTGGCCTTCCTGTCCATTGGCGGCATCATTCTTTCCGTCGAGACAGGATCGATCGACGCGACGCTTTCCAGCCAGGCGCAGCAGGCGCTGGAAAGGGCGCTCGGCCCCCATTACAGCGCGCGGATCGGTTCTTCGGCGATCAGGTTTTCCACCGGGCTGCGCCTTGCGCTGGTGGCGGAGGACGTGGATATCATCGAGAAGGAATCCGGCCAGCATATGAGCCGGGCGCGGGCAATCGGCATGGCGCTCGATCCGCTTGCGCTTCTTACCGGCCGCGTCTCGGTGGAGAGCCTCGAGGCCGACGGGATGGAGCTCGATACGGCGCTTTTGCCCAAGGGTAACGGGTTCGATCTCGCCAGCGTCAAGCTCGACGCCGTGCCGCAGCAATTGCAGGAGGCCTTCGGGCAGCTGGACAAGCTCGCTCAGGCTTTTCTGAGCAGCGGAACCGAGGAAATCGATATTTCCAGCGTTTCGGTTCACCTGCCGCCTGGAGAGTTGGGCAAGCCGCGCACCGTCGAAGTGCGTGAACTGTCGCTGACGCCCGATCAGCAGGGCGGATATTCGCTCGATGGAGAAACGCTGTTTAACGGTGAAATTGCCAGCGTGTCGCTGCAGACTTCGGGATCGGGTGGCCGGATAGACGGTTTTGAAGCCCGCATCGACGGTTTCGATATCGGCCCGTTTCTTGAGAAATACGATCCCGACGGAAATCTCCATGAAGGCCTGAACGTCAAGACGGGTATCAATATTGTCGCTCGGCGCGCCATGGAAGGGCAGGAGCCACAGCTGGAGATTGCGCTCGGCCTCGGCAATGGAACGCTGATGATCGGCGGTGAGTCCCAGACCTTTACGGCTGGCAACGTCCATGCACGTTATGACTTTGCCAAAAGCACCCTTGTCATCGACAAT
This sequence comes from Agrobacterium sp. T29, assembly GCF_006970545.1. NCBI lineage: Bacteria > Pseudomonadati > Pseudomonadota > Alphaproteobacteria > Hyphomicrobiales > Rhizobiaceae > Agrobacterium > Agrobacterium sp. T29. The sequence continues at coordinate 1,563,367 of NZ_CP040640.1, read as the reverse complement.
TCGCGGCTGGAGCTCGGGCGGACAATTCTTCCGGTCGCCGGTGAAATCAGCGATACGGAAGAAGGTTTCGGCCTTTCGCTGCGGATCGACAACGCCGTTGCTTCGTCCGAAGCTTCGGGCGAGGCCCCGGTTCCTTTCAGCCTGAAGGCCGACGGGCATTTTACGGCGGCGACGAAGCAGCTCGACGTTCCCTCGCTTTATGTGACAGGCCCGCTCGGAGACATGGCGGGATCGCTGAAAATCCGGTTCGGCCAGGGGTCGCCGGAAATCAGCTTCGGCGGGCAGATTCCGAAGATGGAGGCCACGGCGGTCAAGCAGCTCTGGCCGTTCTGGATGGCGCACAAGCCGCGCGACTGGGTGGTGTCCAATCTCTACGGCGGCACCGTCACCAATGGCTCAATCGCGATCTTCATCCCGCAGGGACGGATGTGCGGCCCCGGCTGCCCGCTGGTGCTCGGCGAAAGCGAAATGCAGATCCGTTTCGATATCGACGATACGCGTCTCAATACCACCGGCGACATTCCGCCGTTGCGCGATGTCGACGCGCATTTCGATCTCGTCGGCGGCAAGATGGCCGTCGATATCAAGCGGGGGACATCCTATTTCCCGTCGAACCGGTCGCTTGCGCTGGAAAACAGCCGTTTTCTCATTTCCGCTGTTTACGACAAGCCGCTGCTCGGAAATCTCGAACTGAACGTTTCGGGCTCGGCCGATGCCGTGGCCGAGCTTGCGGCGCTCAAACCCATCAATGCGCTCAAGAATACGCAGTTCAAGCCGGAGGATTTCACCGGCGATGTCAAGGCCCATGCTAACCTGACCGTTGGCCTGCTTTCCAGCCATAACCCGCCTCCGCCGGTGTGGACGGCCGATCTCGATCTGAAGAACCTGTCCCTGACCAAGCCCTTTGCGGGCCACAAGGTAACTGCGCTCGACGGTTTCATGACGCTGGACGACCGCCAGCTCAAACTGGAGGGCAGGGGCCGCGTGGACGACGTCCCGATGGACATCGTGATGACGGAGCCGGTGAGTAAGAACAGCGATATCGCGCCGACGCTGTCGCTGAAGGCAAGCCTGAACGAAACGCAGGTTGCCAAGCTCGCTCCGGAACTTTCCACGGTCCTCGGCGGCACGACGGTGATTGAAATCGACGGCGCCGACCCGAAACGCCAGGATATCCGGCTCGATCTGACCAAGGCGTCGATCATTCTGCCGGGGCTCGGCTGGAGCAAGGGTATCGGCATTCCCGCCAGCGCCACCTTCACCATGGAAATGGGAGACGGGCGCACGACGATCAGCGACTTCTCGCTCGACGGCGACGGCTTCGGCGCTGCCGGCGATATCGCCTTCAGCAAGAACGGGCTGATTTCAGCCGATCTCAGCCGCGTGCAGCTTTCGCCCTCCGATAATTACGCCGTTTCGGTCGCCGCTTCGAAGAACGGCTATATCATCAACGCATCGGGGAAATCCGCCGATGTCAGGCCTTTCCTCTCGAAGCTTCGCAGCTCTTCCGGCAGCGGCGACGGCACGTCGCGTTCGCAGCCATCCCTTGCCATCAAGACGCAATTCGACAAGGTCTATGGGTTCAACGATGAAATCCTTGCCAATGTCAGTTCCGATGTCAGCGTGCGGGACGGCAAGGTCCGCTCGATCGATTTCCGAGGCGTCACCGGTAACGGCCAGGCGGTGGTGGCGCAGACCGTCAATCGCGGGGCGACGGGAACCGTGACGCTGACCAGCAGCGACGCGGGGTCGCTCGCCCGTTTCGCCAATATCTACAGCCGTATTCGCGGCGGCCTTCTCAACCTCGCACTGACGACCTCCAATGGCAGCGACTGGAGCGGATCGCTCGACCTGCGCAATTTTGCCGTCGTCAACGAAGCCAAGCTGCAGGACATCGTCGCCACGCCGACGGGTGAGGATGGCAGGAGCCTCAACAATGCGGTGCGCCGCAATATCGATGTCAGCTCGGAAAAATTCCAGCGCGGCTTTGCCCGGCTGGTTTATGTCAACGGTTCGGTGGCGGTGGAAAACGGCGTCGTGCGCGGCGAGCAGATCGGCGCGACCTTCCAGGGGCTGCTGAAGGACCAGAGCGGCCGCATGGACATGACCGGCACCTTCATGCCCGCCTATGGCCTGAACCGGCTGTTCGGCGAGCTGCCCTTCATCGGCATCTTCCTCGGCAACGGCCGCGACCGGGGCTTGCTCGGCATTACCTTCAAGCTCTCCGGCCAGACGGACCAGCCGAAGCTGACGATCAATCCGCTGTCGTTGATCGCGCCGGGCGTCTTCCGGCAGATTTTCGAATTTCAGTGAATGGAGCGTCGCAAAGCTTGGCGCAAGCGGCTGTTTGGCGAGAACGGGTGCACCCGCACTCCGTCACCCCGGACCTGATCCGGGGTCCAGTGCGATCAAGTCCTTGATCGCGCGCGAGCCCTTTTACGGCGCAGACGCGCCGTGGCTGGATGCCGGATCTAGTCCGGCATGACGGAAGTGGGGGTATCGGCGCATCGAGGACCGCTTTCGCAGTCCTCGACACGATGTTTTTGTAAGTCTTACGCCGGGCGAACCAGAACGTGCTTCTTCTTGCCGACCGACAACTTGATGACGCCGTCGCCGGTGATTTCACCGGAACCGACCGTCTGGCGCTCATCCGAAACGCCGATGTCGTTGATCTTTACCGCACCGCCCTGAACGTGGCGGCGGGCCTCGCCGTTCGAGCCGGCGAGACCGGCACGGACGATGAGCGAGAGAACGCCGAGGCCGGCATCGAGTTCGGATGTCGGAACCTCGATGGAGGGCAGGTTTTCGGCGAGCGCACCTTCTTCGAAAGTCTTGCGCGCCGTCTCGGCCGCTTCTTCCGCAGCCGCGCGGCCATGCAGGATCGCGGTCACTTCGGTTGCGAGGATTTTCTTCGCCTCGTTGATCTCCGATCCGCCAAGGGCGGCGATACGGGCGATCTCATCCATCGGCAGCGTGGTGAAGAGTTTCGCAAAGCGAACGACGTCCGCATCTTCCGTGTTGCGCCAGTATTGCCAGAAATCATAGACCGGCAGCAGGTCCTTGTTCAGCCATACTGCGCCGGAAGCTGACTTGCCCATTTTCGCACCGGAAGAGGTGGTGAGCAGCGGCGAGGTCAGCGCGTAGAGCTGCGGCGTCCCCATGCGGTGACCGAGATCGATGCCGTTGATGATGTTGCCCCACTGGTCGGAACCGCCCATCTGCAGGCGGCAGCCGGTGCGCTGGTTCAGCTCCACGAAATCGTAGGCCTGCAGGATCATGTAGTTGAATTCGAGGAAGGACAGTGACTGCTCGCGGTCGAGGCGCGTTTTCACGCTGTCGAAAGACAGCATGCGGTTGACCGAGAAATGGCGGCCGACATCGCGCAGGAATTCGAGGTAGTTCAGCCCGCGCAGCCAGTCGGCATTGTTGATCATCAGCGCCGGATTGTTGGCGCGGTCGTAATCGAGGTAGTTGGCGAAGACATGCTTGAGCGAGGTGATGTTGTCCTCGATCATGTCGATCGTCATCAGCTTGCGGGCCTCTTCCTTGAAGGAGGGATCGCCGACCATGCCGGTGCCGCCGCCCATCAGCGAGATCGGCTGGTGGCCGGTCTTCTGCATCCAGTGCAGCATCATGATCTGGGTGAGATGGCCGACATGCAAACTCGAGGCCGTCGGGTCATAGCCGATATAGGCGGTCACGGTTTCCTTGGCGAACAGTTCGTCGAGACCTGCCTCATCGGAGATCTGGTGAATGAAGCCGCGCTCATCGAGCGTGCGGAGGAAATCGGACTTGAACCTGGACATAACCTTTTACTTTCTGGTTTGATCTTTGCGGCCATCGAAAACCAATGACCGTCGCGGCTTTATCATTGTTTTTTGAAATGTGCACCCGTTTCGGCCATGAATGTCGGGATTCACTTCATGATGATTCGTGATTGCAGGGGAGCGGCAGGTGGGCGAGGTCAAAACGGCAATCGGGCTGATGAGCGGCACATCGATGGACGGCATCGATATCGCCCTTTTGCGCACGGATGGCGAAAGCGTGGTGCGGCATGGGCCGAGCGGATATTTCCCCTATGATCCGGGCCTGCGCGCCATCTGGCAGAAGGCATTGGTCACGGCCAAAGCCATTCGGGAACGACACGAACGTCCCGGCGACCTAGTGGAGGCCGAGCGCAAGCTGACGCTTGCCCATGCGGCGGCGGTCAAATCCTTCCTCCATCGTCACCGGCTCCAGCCCGGCGATATCGATGTGATCGGTTTTCATGGCCAGACGGTGCTGCACCGGCCGGATGAGGCGCTGACCGTGCAGATCGGCGACGGCGCGCTTCTGGCCTCCGAAACCGGCATCGATGTGGTTTACGACATGCGCGCCAATGACATGGTGCATGGCGGGCAGGGTGCGCCGCTCATTCCCGCCTATCACATGGCGCTTTCCGCCAATCTGCCTGATGGGTTCGAAACACCGGCCGTCTTCGTCAATATCGGCGGCATCTCCAATCTCACCTATATCGGTGAGGCGGGGCGGCTTGCCGCTTTCGACAGCGGGCCGGGCAATATGCTGATCGACCAGTGGATCGAGGCGCATACGGGGAAAGCCTTCGACAAGGGCGGTCGGACGGCGGCTGGCGGCAGCGTCGTCGCGTCGCTGGTGGCGCGTTATATGGAAAGCCCGTTTTTTTCAGCCAATATCCGCCGGTCGCTGGACCGCAGCGATTTCGTGCCGCCGAAAAAAGGGGAAGTCTCGCTGGCGGATGGGGCGCGGACGCTGGCGCATCTGACGGGGGCGGCGATTCTGAAGTCGGCGAGCTATTTGCCCGAAGCGGCGAAGACCTATGTCGTTTGTGGCGGCGGTCGATTGAACCCGGTGATAATGGCGGAGTTTGCGGACCTTGCAGGAAAGTCGGGTGCGCGGGTGATTGCGGCGGAAGAGGCGGGCTTCGATGGCGGGGCGATGGAGGCGGAGGCCTGGGCCTATCTGGCGGTGCGTTCGCTGAAGGGTTTGCCGCTGACCTATCCCGGGACGACGGGGGTGAAGGAGCCGGTGACGGGTGGGGTTTTGGTGCGATCACGTTAGACGGCGGAGGGTGCGGTTTACCCCCCTCTGCCCTGCCGGGCATCTCCCCCTCAAGGGGGGAGATCGAATCGGGGCGACCTATCGGCCACCTTGAACGTAGCAGTTCGGGCGAGGAGCAGGCGTCTAGCTGATCTCCCCCCCTTGAGGGGGAGATGCCCGGCAGGGCAGAGGGGGGGTAAACCGCACCCGCCGGCGATCATTGTAGAAAAATCGAGCCGCCCGCCAAGAGGCGCAGCCAATCACCGAATGCGCTTGGCCGCCGGTTCCGGCACCAGTTCGCCGTTGAGGCGGCGGTCGAGATAGTCCTCGCATTCGCCCATCAGGTCGTCCACCTTGCCGTTGAAGAAGTGGTTGGCGCCGGGAACGGTGCGGTGGGTGATGAGGATGCCCTTCTGGGTCTTCAGCTTCTCCACCAGGCCGTTCACATCCTTCTCAGGCGCGACCTTGTCGGAATCGCCGTTGATGATGAGGCCCGACGACGGGCAGGGGGCGAGGAAGGAGAAGTCGTAGGTATTGGGCTGCGGCGCAATCGACATGAAGCCTTCGATTTCCGGGCGGCGCATCAGAAGCTGCATGCCGATCCAGGCGCCGAAGGAGTAACCCGCGACCCAGCAGCTTTTCGAATCGGGATGCAGGCTCTGCACCCAGTCGAGCGCGGAAGCGGCATCGGAAAGCTCCCCGGCGCCATGGTCGAATTCGCCCTGGCTGCGGCCAATGGAGCGGAAATTGAACCGGAGCGTCGTGAAGCCGCGCTTCTGGAAAAGATAAAAGAGCTGATAGACGATCTGGTTGTTCATCGTGCCGCCAAACTGTGGGTGCGGATGAAGGATGATCGCGATCGGCGCGCTCTTTTCCTTGGAGGGTTGATAACGGCCTTCGAGGCGACCCGCAGGGCCGTTAAAGATGACTTCGGGCATTGGTACTCCGGTCGTGTTTTTTCATTCTCCAACCGCATTCTTCCGATGAGAAGACTTGACGAACTGTGTCATCTTTTCTAGAACGCAGTTTAGAATAATTCGAAACTTTGCGTGTGCTTAAGCACTCGGGTGGTGTCATAAGACAAGCGCAACTGTAATTTCAAGAAAAATGCGTTTTTGCGCATTGAAGATTGGATAAAGCCTCATCGCCATGACTGGTTTGACGCGCACATATATGGACTGGAACGCCACGGCGCCGCTTTTGCCCGCCGTGCGCGATGTTCTCGTCTCCGCGCTCGATCTTGCCGGCAATCCGTCTTCCGTACACCGGGAAGGGCGTGCCGCCCGCGCCGCCGTTGAGGGCGCCCGCCGCGAGGTTGCGGCACTTGTTGGCGCTGAGGCTGCCCACGTCACCTTTACCAGCGGCGCGACGGAAGCCGCCAATCTGGTGCTGACACCGGATTTCAGGATGGGGCGCGCTCCCGTGCGCTATGGCCATCTTTATGTTTCAGCCATCGAGCATCCTGCCTTTCGCGAAGGCGGACGGTTCGGCAAGGCTGACGTTACGGAAATTCCCGTTACGTCAATGGGCGTCATCGATCTTGCGGCACTTCAGACGCTTCTGTCTTCGCATGATGCTTCCGTCGGCCTACCGATGGTTGCCTGCATGCTGGTGAACAATGAGACCGGCATCCTCCAGCCGGTGGCGGAAGCGGCGCGGCTTGTGCATGCGGCAGGCGGATTGATGGTGGTCGACGCCGTGCAGGCGGCAGGTCGTGTCCCGCTCGATATCAATGCGCTCGATGCCGATTTCCTTGTTGTCTCCTCCCACAAGCTCGGTGGCCCCAAGGGTGCTGGCGCGCTGGTCTCGCGCGGCGAGGTGATGATGCCGAAGCCGCTGATCCACGGCGGCGGGCAGGAAAAGGGGCATCGTTCCGGCACGGAAAATACCCTGTCGGTTATCGGTTTCGGTGCTGCTGCCGCTGTTGCTGCCAGGAATTTCGAGATTGAAGCGGCGCGTCTTGCCGCTCTGCGGGCGCGGCTGGAAGACGGCATGCGGGCGAGCGCCCCGGATGTGATCATCCACGGCGAGGACGTTGCCCGCGTCGGTAATACCACGTTTTTCACCCTGCCGGGCCTGAAGGCGGAAACGGGGCAGATCGCTTTCGATATCGAAGGCATTGCGCTGTCGGCCGGTTCGGCCTGCTCATCCGGCAAGGTGGGGGAAAGCCATGTGCTGACGGCTATGGGGCGTGATCCCAAGCTCGGCGCACTCAGGATTTCCCTTGGCCATGCGACGGACGAAGCGGATATTGAACGGACGCTTGCGGCGTTTGCGAAAATTGCCGGGCGGCGCAGGCTTTCCGGTCAGGCCGCTTAAAATGCGGCAAAGAATTGCGGAATAGCAATTTTCCGCTTGCCGGGATGTGTGAAAAGCGCCATCCCGCACTTACATGGGTATAAGCTCCGCCCCGCTTAACGGCGCGGTGATATTGCCCGAAGATGGATAAGGCGGATTTCCGCCTTGATACGTTGACAAGCCACCGGACCTTGGCTCCGGCGAGATTGGAGAACGACATGGCAGCGGTTCAGGAAACGATCGATCAGGTCCGCCAGATCGATGTGGACCAGTATAAATATGGCTTCGAAACCAATATCGAAGTCGACAAGGCCCCCAAGGGCCTTTCGGAAGAGGTGATCCGTTTCATCTCAGCCAAGAAGCAGGAGCCGGAATGGATGCTGGAATGGCGTCTTGAGGCTTACAAGCGCTGGCTGACGATGGAAGAGCCGACCTGGGCGCGCGTCAGCTACCCCAAGATCGACTTCAACGATCTCTATTATTATGCCGCGCCGAAGACCGCGCCCGGCCCGAAGTCGCTCGATGAAGTCGACCCGGAGCTTTTGAAGGTCTATGAGAAGCTCGGCATTCCGCTGAAGGAACAGGAAATCCTCGCCGGCGTCGAAAAGCGCCCGGTCGCCGTGGATGCCGTGTTCGACAGCGTCTCGGTCGTCACCACCTTCAAGGCGGAACTGGCGAAAGCCGGCGTCATCTTCATGTCGATTTCGGAAGCCGTGCGCGAGCATCCGGAACTGGTGAAGAAATATCTGGGCTCTGTCGTTCCGACGACGGACAATTTCTACGCGACGCTGAACTCGGCCGTCTTCACCGACGGTTCCTTCGTCTTCGTGCCGAAGGGCGTGCGGTGCCCGATGGAGCTTTCCACCTATTTCCGCATCAACGAGAAGAACACCGGCCAGTTCGAGCGCACGCTGATCATCGCCGAAGAGGGCGCCTACGTCTCCTATCTGGAAGGCTGCACCGCTCCCCAGCGCGACGAGAACCAGCTTCACGCCGCCGTTGTCGAACTGGTGGCGCTTGATGATGCCGAAATCAAATATTCCACCGTCCAGAACTGGTATCCGGGCGACAAGGAAGGCAAGGGCGGTATCTACAACTTCGTGACCAAGCGTGGCGATTGCCGCGGCAACCGTTCGAAGATTTCGTGGACGCAGGTGGAAACCGGCTCGGCGATTACCTGGAAATACCCGTCCTGCATTCTGCGCGGCGATGACAGCCGTGGCGAGTTCTATTCGATTGCGGTCTCCAACGGCCATCAGCAGATCGATAGCGGCACCAAGATGATCCATCTCGGCAAGAACACGTCGAGCCGCATCATCGCCAAGGGCATCGCCGCCGGCTTTTCGGAAAACGTCTATCGCGGCCAGGTTTCGGCCCACCGCAAGGCGACCAACACGCGCAACTTCACGCAGTGCGACTCGCTGCTGATCGGCGACAAGTGCGGCGCGCATACGGTGCCCTATATCGAGGCGAAGAACTCCTCCGCGCATTTCGAGCACGAGGCGACGACGTCGAAGATTTCCGAAGACCAGCTGTTCTATTGCCTGCAGCGCGGCATTCCCGAGGAAGCGGCGATCGCACTGATCGTCAACGGTTTCGTGAAGGAAGTCATTCAGGAGCTGCCGATGGAATTTGCCGTGGAAGCGCAGAAGCTGATCGGCATTTCGCTGGAAGGCTCGGTCGGCTGATCGTCACCCAAACACGCATTTGAGTGCGCGATGTTCGCGCACCTTCGCTCACACAATTCTTAGGATACATCCATGCTTGAAATCATCGACCTGCACGCAAAGATCGCCGATACCGAAACCGAGATCATCAAGGGTCTCAACCTGAAGGTTGCCGCTGGTGAGGTTGCGGCCATCATGGGGCCGAACGGTTCCGGCAAGTCGACGCTGTCCTACATCCTGTCGGGCCGCGAAGATTATGAAGTCACCTCCGGTGACATTCTCTATAACGGCGAAAGCATTCTGGAACTGGACGCCGCCGAGCGTGCCGCCAAGGGCATTTTCCTTGCCTTCCAGTACCCGGTCGAAATTCCCGGCGTTGCCACCATGCAGTTCCTGAAGGTCGCTATGAACGAGCAGCGCAAGGCGCGCGGCGAGTCCGAGTTGACGACGCCGGACTTCATCCGCCGCGTCAAGGAAGCGGCCGGCGATCTGAAGATCGACATGGAGATGCTGAAGCGTCCGCTGAACGTCGGCTTCTCCGGCGGTGAGAAGAAGCGCGCTGAAATCCTGCAGATGGCGCTTCTGGAGCCGAAGCTCTGCGTTCTCGACGAAACCGATAGCGGTCTCGACATCGACGCGCTGAAGATCGTGGCTGATGGCGTCAATGCGCTGAAGTCGCCAGATCGCGCCACCGTCGTCATCACCCACTATCAGCGCCTGCTCGATTACATCGTGCCTGACAGCGTTCACGTTCTCTACAAGGGCAAGATCATCCGCTCGGGTGACAAGGCGCTGGCGCTGGAACTGGAAAACAACGGTTACGCCGACATCATCGGTGAAGCGGCCTGATCGAAGGCCAGGAGGTGATGTCCATGAACATTCAAGCTACCAACCGGCTGACGCCAGCGGAAACCGCGCTGGTCGACGCTTACACCGCCAAGTTCAGCGAATTGCCGGGCGACGGCGCTGTTGTTGCCGCGCGTGACGTGCTGTTCGACGATCTGAAGACCGGCGGTCTTCCGACGCGCCGCATCGAGGCGTGGCACTATACCGATCTGAAAAGCCTGCTGCGCGCCGTTCCGGAAGACCGGCCCGCGCCTGTTATCGAGAAGCTGGCGCCGACGGTTGCCGGCTCGCTGGTTGCCTATCTGCAGCATGGCACGGCCGATATCGGCAAGATCGAGGACGTCCGTGTTTCGCGCTTTGCCGAAAGCCTGCTCGATGGTTCCGCTGCCGCTGGCCTTGCTGAAGCCAGCAAGGATGACGCGATTGGCCGCATCAATGGCAGCTTCGTGCGCGATGGTCTGGTGCTCGAGATCCCGGCCGATGCCGAGATCGAGAAGCCGATCGAATTGCAGGCGATCCATGGTGCAGGCCAGGTTCACAGCCGCTTCCCGGTCCGTTTCGGCAAGGGTTCCAAGGCGACCGTCATCGAGCGTCACCTTTCGGTGACTTCGGATGCGGCCTTCGTTTCTTCGGTCAGCGACATCGTTGTCGAGGATGGCGCGGAAGTGACCTGGATCATCCTGCAGCAACAGGGTGCGGCCGATATCCATCTTGGCCAGCTGCGCATGAAAATCGGCGCGGATGCCAAGATTCGCCTGTTCATTGTCAATGCCGGCGGCAAGCTGGTGCGTCAGGAACTGCGCATGGACGTGGAAGGTGAGGGCACTGACCTCATCGTTCGCGGCGTTAACCTTCTGGGCGGCGAAACCCATACCGACGTGACGATGGTTCTCGGCCACAACGTGCCGAACACGACCTCGACGGAAGTGTTCCGCAACGTGGTGTTCGACCGTGCAAAGGGCATTTTCCAGGGCATGATCCGGGTGGCGCCCGATGCCCAGAAGACCGATGCGAAGATGGCGTGCAATACGCTTCTGATGTCCGACGATGGCGAGTTCTCGGCAAAGCCCGAACTGGAAATCTTCGCCGATGACGTTCAGTGCGGCCATGGCGCGACGGTTGCCGATATCAGCGACAATCATCTCTATTACCTGATGGCGCGCGGCGTGCCGCGGGCGAAGGCACGGGCGATGCTCGTCAACGCCTTTGTCGCCGAGATCGTCGAGGAACTGGAAGAAGAAAATCTGGTAGAGGCGCTGGAGACGATCATCTCCGGCTGGCTGGAACATCATGCCTGAGAGCGAACGCGCCGCATTGGCGGCCCCTTATGACATCGAAGCCGTGCGCCGGGATTTCCCGATCCTGTCGCGCGAGGTCTATGGCAAGCCGCTGGTCTATTTCGACAACGGCGCGTCCGCTCAAAAACCGCAGGTGGTGATCGACGCCGTTTCGCATGCTTATGCGAACGAATATGCCAATGTGCATCGCGGCCTGCATTTCCTCTCCAATGCCGCAACCGACGCCTATGAGGCGGCGCGCGAAAAGGTGCGCCGTTTCCTGAATGCCGGTTCGGTGGACGAGATCGTCTTCACCAAATCCTCCACCGAGGCGATCAATACGGTTGCCTATGGTTACGGCATGCCCAAGATCGGCGAGGGCGACGAGATCGTCATTTCGATCATGGAGCATCATTCCAACATCGTGCCGTGGCACTTCATCCGCGAGCGGCAGGGTGCGAAGCTCGTCTGGGTACCTGTTGATGATGACGGCGCGTTCCACGTCGAGGCTTTCGAAAAGAGCCTGACGGAGCGCACCAAGCTTGTCGCCATCACCCATATGTCCAATGCGCTCGGCACCATCGTGCCGGTCAAGGAAATCTGCCGCATTGCGCATGAGCGCGGCATTCCGGTGTTGATCGATGGTTCGCAGGGCGCGGTTCACATGCCGGTCGATGTGCGCGATATCGATTGCGACTGGTATGTGATGACCGGTCACAAGCTTTACGGTCCCTCGGGCATCGGCGTGCTTTATGGCAAGGCTGACCGCTTGCGCGAGATGCGGCCGTTCCAGGGCGGCGGGGAGATGATCCTCGACGTTACCGAAGACAATGTGACCTATAACGAGCCACCGCACCGTTTCGAAGCCGGCACGCCGCCCATCGTGCAGGCCATTGGCCTCGGTTACGCGCTTGATTACATGGACAATCTCGGCCGTGCCGCGATTGCCGCGCATGAGGCCGATCTTGCCGCTTATGCCGCGGAGCGGTTGCGAGAGATCAATTCGCTGCGCATCATCGGCAATGCGCCTGACAAGGGCGGCATCTTCTCCTTCGAGCTTGAGGGCATTCACGCCCATGATGTCTCGATGGTAATCGACCGGCGCGGCGTTGCGGTACGTGCGGGCACCCATTGCGCCATGCCGCTCTTGAAACGCTTCGGCGTCACCTCCACATGCCGGGCATCGTTCGGCCTTTACAATACCCACGCCGAAGTAGACTCTCTTGTTGAAGCGCTGGAATATGCGCGCAAATTTTTCGCCTGATATCGGGATTCTAGAGATCAGGATTGAGGTTTAAGACCATGACTGCCGAAGCCACTGCAAAGACCCAGGATGCGACCGAAGCTCAGGAAAAGGTTTCGACCATTCCGCCGGATGAGCTGGCACGCCTCAGCGACGATGTGATTGCGGCGCTGAAGACCGTCTACGATCCGGAAATTCCGGCCGATATTTTCGAACTCGGTCTCGTCTACAAGATCGACATCGAGGATGACCGGATGGTCAAGATCGTCATGACGCTGACGGCGCCCGGTTGCCCGGTGGCCGGTGAAATGCCGGGCTGGGTGGAAAATGCCGTGGGCGCCGTCGAGGGTGTTTCCGGTGTCGTGGTCGAAATGACCTTCGACCCGCCGTGGACGCCGGACCGCATGTCGGAAGAAGCACAGGTCGCTGTCGGCTGGTATTGACGTGATTTTGACGGGTGTCATCCCTTGATGACACTCTCAGGCGCTATTAGATTGAAATCCATAAGCATCGAGCCTTGAACTCGATTGTCGAAGGAGAAATGAGCCCATGGGCTTTGCGATCATGACCATGACCGGGGCTGCTGCCTCCCGCGTTAAAGCAATCGTTGAAAATTCCGGACCGGATGCCAGGGGCGTGCGCGTCGGCATCAAGAAGGGCGGCTGCGCGGGCATGGAATATACCATCGACCTCGTGACCGAGCCGGATGCGAAGGACGATCTGGTCGAATTCGAAGGCGCAAAGGTCTGGGTTCAGCCTTCCGCCGTGCTTTATCTGCTCGGCACCCAGATGGATTTCGAAGTGACCAAGATGCGCTCCGGTTTCACCTTCAACAATCCGAACCAGACATCCGCCTGCGGCTGCGGTGAATCGGTTGAGCTGAAGCCGGCCGATCTGGCGGCGCTGGCGAAGCAGCGTGAGGCAGAGGCCAACGTTTGATTGGCCGCACTGCATTCCGGTCAGCGGGATGATTGCTGTTTCAGGGTATCGATAAAATCCGCCAGCGAATGAATCGATGGCGTCGTTATCAACAGCGGCTCGAGAGCCGCAGCGATCTTCCCGCAATCCTCCCCGGCAAGTGACCGAAGGCTTGAGCTGACTTTGTTATAGTCGGGCGTCCCGCGTGACGCGAGGGAGCGATTGATCACAAACAGCTCCGTCTGTCCGTCAATCCGTTCGACGAAGAGGGCGAGCGAACCGCCGTCTGCGGCAGCGGCGCTGTCCGATACCGATTTGAACATCCAAACTCCATCCGGTAAACTCGAGGGCGAGCCTATCCGATTGACGCCCTGACGCAAGATCAGCAAGGATATTGGATATTCTGCGAGGTTTGGCGGGAGGTGCGGAACCGCCTGCCGCCCATGCTGGAAGGCATTTCGGACCGCCGGCGGGATTGATCGTGGGGAGTGAACCGGCATGGACATCAGTAGCGCCTCGATTGATATCTGGACGATAGGGCTGATCGTCGCCAGCGTCGTGGCTGGCCTGACGCTGATTGCCGGTATTGTTTGCCTTGCGTTTTACTGGGAAGAGATAAAGGGATCTGCGGCATCCAGGGGTGACGCGTTGAATAGTCCCCCGCTCGAACGGACCGAGGGTGGAGACTGGCCGACAGTGCATGGTGACGGGAGTGGGGGAGCCCATCATTGAACAGGCAGACGATTTGATGAGGTCGCGACCCGATAATATTGCGAATGCGAAAGCCGCGGTGCGGGAGGCATTCGCGGGTGTTACCCTGGGTGGGGGCGTCGGCCTCGCCGAGGCGCAGGCGCTTGACGATTATGCGAGCCATGACGTCCGCGCCGCATGTCGTGCTGGCGATGAGAAGAATGATTGGGCCGCGATCCCGCTGAAGGACCTCAACAGACATTCCGGCAGCCCCGCCTTCCTTGATGCTGAAGGAATGCGATTTCATTTGCCCGCCTATATGATCGCCGATCTCGATGGCGACTACAGGCACGAATTCGCCACCTATCTGCGCGGATGCCAGGAGAAATTTTCCTTACTGACCCCTTTGCAACGGAATGCCGTGGAAATGTATCTCCGCGCCATCAGTGAGAAGGAAAACCTGCCGTCCTGTCAGGACGACATAGAGCGCGCGCTCGAAGAGTGGGTGGATAGTGCACGCTACCCGGTGAGCGATTAAAAGCGGATCGGGTCAATCCCCGGCAAGAGGTTGTTACATAACGCCGGTTGCGGTTTGAACGCCGGCTTTCATTCATGCCGCAAGGCTTCTATCGGGCTCAGGCTCGCCGCCCTCCGTGCCGGGAAATAGCCGAAAATCACCCCGATGGCCGCCGAAAAGGCGAAGGCGAGGAAGATGATCGACGGGCTGGTGACGAAGGGCACGTTGAGATAACCGACGACGGCATAAGCGAGGCCAAGGCCGGTGAGGATGCCGACAAGGCCGCCGAAGGCCGACAGCATGACGGCTTCCACCAGAAACTGCGTCAGCACCTGTTTTTCCAGTGCGCCGATGGCGAGACGAATGCCGATCTCGCGGGTGCGTTCCGTCACAGACACCAGCATGATGTTCATGATGCCGATACCGCCGACCAGCAGGCTGACGGCGGCGACGGCACCCAGAAGACCGGTGAGCAACGTCGTCGTGCCGGTCATGGCCGAGGCGATCTGCGTCATGTCGTTGACGGTGAAATCATCCTCGCGGCCGATGCCGATGCGGCGGCGTTCGCGCAGCAGGTTCTGCAGGTCACTTTGCACCTTGGCTGTCGAAACGCCATCCTGTGCAGAGACCATGATCGAGGAAATGGTGGTGGTGCCGCCGATGCGCCGCTGATGGATTTTCAGCGGCATGATGACCGTGTCATCCTGATCGTCGCCTAGGCCGGACTGGCCTTTCCTGCCCAGCACACCGATGACGGGGCAGGAGATGTTGCTGACGCGGATCGTCTGCCCCACCGGGTTTTCCGCGCCGAACAGTTCCTGCCGCACCGTTTCGCCGATGATGCAGCCGATCTGGCCGCCGCGATCTTCGGCGGGCTGGAAATCGCGACCGAGCGCGATGGTCCAGTCCTGCGCGATCAGATAGTCGTTGGTGGTGCCGATGACGCTTGTCTGGTGGTTCTTGCCGCCGAAAATGACGGTTGCGGCGGAGCTGCGGTTCTGCGGTGCGACGGCGCGGATGCCTGATATCTGGTTGCGGATGGCCTCGACATCGCGGTCATCGAAGCGCTTGGCTTCGGTGCTGGCCCTTCCGGGGCCGAACTGGCCGGGGCGAACGAACAGCATGTTGGTGCCGAGCCGCGAAAGCTCCGATTTCACCTGTTCGGTCGTGCCGTTGCCGATGGTGACCATGGCGATGACGGCGGCCACGCCGATGACGACGCCGAGCACGGTGAGGAAGGAGCGCAGGAGGTTGCGGCTGATGGCGCGCAGCGCAAGACGCGACGTTTCAAAGAACATCGGCGGTCTCCTTTTTGTCCGTCGCACTGTCGGAGGCGAGGTGGCCATCGACGAAACGCAGGAGGCGTCCGGCATGGGCGGCGATATCTTCTTCATGGGTGACCATGACCACCGTTATGCCCCTGTCGCGGTTGAGCGCGGTAATCAGTTCCATGATTTCGATGCTGGTCTTCGTATCGAGATTGCCGGTCGGCTCGTCGGCCAGAAGCAGGGCAGGGCGGGTGACGATGGCGCGGGCAATGGCCACGCGCTGCTGCTGGCCGCCGGAAAGCTCCTGCGTGGTGTGGTCCTCGCGGCCTTTCAGGCCCACCTGCGCCAGCGCCTCCATGGCGCGCGCCCGCCGTTCCGAGGCCTTCATGCCGCGATAGATCAGCGGCAGCTCGACATTTTCCACCGCCGAGGTACGCGAGAGAAGGTTGAAACCCTGAAACACGAAACCCAGCATGTGCCGGCGCAGCAGCGTCAGATGCTCATTATCGAAGCCGCTGGTCGGCACGCCCTGGAACAGATATTCGCCTGATGTCGGCACATCCAGACAGCCAATGATATTCATCGAGGTGGATTTGCCGGAGCCGGACGGCCCCATGATGGCGACGAATTCCTTCTCATGAATGGAGAGGCTGACGCCATCGAGCGCGCGGATGGTCGCTTCGCCGCGGCCATATTGCTTGACGACATCGCGGAATTCGATGAGCGGCGGCTTTTGCATGGGCTTGTCCTCCGTCAGCCGGCGTTGCGGGCCGTGGCGTCGGTAATCACCTGATCGTCGGCTTTCAACTCGCCCGATTTTACCACGGTATGCTGGCCGTCGGTGGAGCCGGTTTCGATGGCGACGGAGACTGGCGTGTTGTTGCGCAGCACCCAGACCGTTCTTTTGCCGGCCGCAGCCGCCTGACCGGCATCGCGGTTCTGCGAGCGGCCCATGCGGGGCGGGCGGAACAGGCTCATCAACCCGCCGCCACGGGAGGCGGATTCGCGCGGCGGCGTATAACGAAGCGCGGAATTCGGCACCAGCAGCGTATCCTTGATCTCTTCGACGATGATATTGGCGGTCGCCGTCATGCCGGGGCGCAGCAGCAGCTCTTCATTGTCGACGGTCAATATGCCTTTATAGGTGACCACATTCGACACGGTCTCGGAAGCGAAACGCACGGTCTCGATCTCGGCCGGGAAACTGCGGTCAGGATAGGCATCGACATTAAACGTGGCCTTCTGCCCTGTCTCGACCTTGCCGACATCGGCCTCATCCACGGACACCTGCAATTCCATATGGCGCAGATCGCCGGCGATGGTGAACAGCACCGGCGCATTGAGCGAGGAGGCGACGGTGGCGCCGGGATCGACGCTGCGGGTGAGGATGACGCCATCGATGGGCGAGACGATCTTGGCCTTGCCGAGATTGACCTCGGCAAGCCTCAGATCCGCTTCCGCCGAAAGCACGGTCGCCTCGTTGACTTCGAGCGTCGCGGCAGCCGCATCATGGGTGAACTGCGCGGCGTCCAGATCCTGCTGGCTGGAGACCCGGTTCTGCACCAGCGATTTCAGGCGCTCCATGGAGGTTTTGGCCGAACCGAGATCGGCGCGGGCCTTCAGCACATTGGCCTTGGCGGAGGCAAGCTTGGCGCGGGCGCTCTGCACATCGGCTTCGAGCTTGTTGGTATCCAGCTCCGCCAATACGTCTCCCGCCTTGACCGGGCTATTATAGGTGACGTTGACCTTGCGCACGGTGCCGGACAGTTCGCTCGATATATCGACCTGATCCGTCGGCTGAACCGAGCCGGTAGAGGTGACGATGACCGAGAGATCGCCCTGACGCGCCGCTTCCGTGGTATAGCTATAGGCGACACCTGCCGCACGTGACTGGTAATAATAACCGAGGCCCCCGCCAATCAGCACAATGGCTGCTGCGGCATAAAGATACCGACGCGACTTTTTCTTGCGGCCGTTTCTGTTCGTTCCCAGAATCTCGCGCAGATCGGGCTGGCTGTTTTCGGTATCGCTGCCACTCGTATTGGCGTCATTCATTCTCGTCACCCGCAAAGTTCAAAATACCACAGAGGGTTGTCACCGCTCTCCGGTTTGTCCGTCCATCTGTCGCCGTTGTATTCCTCTGATTGTGGGAAGTGACATAGCTTGCCCCAAGGGTGAAGTGAAAACTTGGTAATATTTATGATAGTTCTGGTCTGCTAGAGATAAATCCGGGAAGATCGATGCCATAAACGCGGCTGATCTCTCAGCAGCGATAGTCAGGACGAAGATAGAATGAACGACAATGTGGTGAAGTTCCGCAAACCGGTGCCGCCGAAAAAACCGCGCGAACCGCTGGGGCCGAAAGCGAAGAAGGCGCTGACGATTGTGGCCGTCATCGCGTTTTTCGTGGCGGTGTGGGGGTATTTCACGTTGATGGGGCAGGGGTAGGCACGTCTTTCGAGAGCGCATGAACCGCGAATCTGCACGACCGGAAGCGCAGTCACCTCCTGCATCTGGGCGCTTTGCGACAATTGATGCCGCCAGTTATCTTCGGTCATTGAATAGAGCCGCCTCAGCACGGTCATTTAATCTTGATCGATTCCACGGTATTGTTCGGCATAGCAGTAGCGCCACGGTCGGGGGAACAAAATGGGGCGGGCGGTTTGGGCTATCGCAGTGGGAGTTTTGGTAAGTCTCGGCGCGTTTATGGTGCTTAGCCTGTTAGGCGTTGGGGTTGGCTGGTGGTTCTTAGACGCAATTGCCCCAACCGTATCCGGTGTGACCAAAAACACGAATACGGGAGAATGGGGGCGAATGCTTCTCTTGCCGTTGTCCATGACCGTGGGCATCGTCTGCGGAGCTCTCGTCTTTGACCCAGGTATGTCTAGCAAGACAGAGGCGATCGTGGTTTCGATCGTGTTTTTTCTTCTCGTATCTGTCTCCGGAATAAACTTCTGGACGAATGACAGCCTGATAAACGTGAACGCTCAGTTGGTGATCGACGTTTTCTTGAGCATTTCTGCTCTGGCCGTCATCATCCTGCTGCTTCGGTGGGAACCAACGCGTCCGACGACGCTGGCTGTCCAGAGAGTTGCGCTATTTCTGATAACTGTCTTTGGGTTCGTCTTACCACTATTTTACGGAACAAGCCTGTTGCTGCAGGGAATGGGTTTCGAAGGTGAGCTGAAAACGATCTCCGATTTTATCGGCTTCATCTCCGCCGCATTGGGACTGGCTGTGGCAGCCGCGCCAAATCTGTTAGCGAAGCGTAGCTGATCCTCACCCTTGCGACAGGTGTCGGATCCCCTCATGAGGGGCTGATTGCAAACCGAATGAGTCCAGAGGTGCCAGACGCTAAGTTTTGGAGTCCTTGCTGATTACGCGGTCTTGGTTTGTCCATTTTGCAAATAGACCCATTGAATTCACATGGGAATTTTTTGACCTTCCAAACAGATGCGGGCATTCCGCTGCGTTTGATTTGGGCACATTTCCAGATAGGCCGCAAAAAAGCCCGCCGGAGCGGGCTTCAAAGCGTCAAAATGTAAAACTTCGCTAGAGACGAATGCCAGCCTGGATCAGGTCCGACCTTCTGTAGAAACGGGCGATGAATCCTTCGGGTTCGAAGATCGGCGAAAGGCCGGCGTCCTCCAATTCAACCTTGATTGCGGCCCTGTAACCTTGGCGAGATTTGGCGATCTCCGTCAGGGAAGCATGCGCCGCATGGAACTCTGCCAGGGACTGCCGCTCAATGAACTTCACAACATGCCCCGTTTCCCGGCGGACGGTCCGCTGACGGAGGTAACCACGCTTGATGAGGTCCGCGACCGTGATGGTCGTTGTGCCGAGCGCGAGTTCAGCCTCCTTGAGCCTCATTAGTTCGTCGTCGCCTCCCGCCAGGGGGGTGCCTTTTTTCTGCTCTTTTCGGGCCTCGGCAGACGCTGGGGTCGGTGAAGCAATATGGACCCGTTCGAAGATTGGTCCGTCGCCGGAAACGATGAACGCCTCGACACCTCCGTCCAAGACCATTTCCACAAGTCGGTTGAACGGCTGACGAAATGCAGGAGCCGCTGAAGCAAGCGGCACCAAACCCTCCGTGAATGGTACAACGGTCGATTTGCTCTCGAGAGATTGAACCAGAGCTTCCAACGCCCTCATCTCGATTCTTACGAAGGCTCGCTCGCCTTCGGCCCGCTTCTCGACTTGCGTGAGGACACCGACGCTCAAAAGCCCGTGTACCATTTCTTCGCTGACACCCAACACGTCTCCTGCCTCCCTGCTATTCAGCGTGTCGCGCGCCGCTTCCAGGATCGGCCGCAAGGCGGCAGCATCGAAGTATGTGGAGGCGTCAGAGAGGCCGTCACGAAAGTCAGGGTCGTTTGCCTTCATCAAGGCCCTGATCCGATCGTGGGTAAGACCGTACTCGGCGTGAGCAGAGCTCACACTGTGGAAGTGCCGCGTTTTGACGGGCTTGAAGATGGTCTGCCCCTCGCCGAACGGCATGTTGCGCTCGAGGATATCCTGCATGAGATCGATCACAGGCCCATACGCTTCCTTGACGAGGTTGCGGCGCAGCCACTTCACCATCGGCCCGAGAACCAACTCGACATACTGCGTTTTCGGGCGCTTATCATTGATGACTTTCCCGATGACGCGACGGATTTCACCTTCGCCCGCTACTGCGAGATTGAATCCCCATTCGCGAAGGTCGGTCTCGTCGTGCATCCACGCCTTGATGTCGTGAAGGACCAGGAAGTCACCGAGATATCGAGAGAGCTCGGCAGCGACGTGCGCGTCGAGCGCGTTGAGGAGGCCATCCCCGCCATCCAGGAATACCCGGTCTCGCAGATACGAATCCAGCCGAGGCTGGCGGCTCGGCACAGAACCCGCCGCGGCGTCCTCGATCAATCCGAGATTGGCATTCACGAACTGCGGGAAGTCGTGAACGTCGCCGGCGGCGTCCACTGCCACTTCCGTCAGTCGGCAGCCGTGAACCGAGCATCCTTCGATCCCGCGAATGGTCCACCACGCACGGCGATAGGCGCGGGACGCCAAACGTCCCTCCTCTCTTTTTCGGTCTTCCAGCACGCATTGGGCGCAGAAACGATGCCTTCGGCCCAGCCGCATGTCCTTGCTGAGGGTTGCGCAGCCCATCTGCCAGGTGCCGCCCGCCCCAGACGCCCTCGTCGCCAGTTTCCCTAGCGTAGCGACTGGCACCGCAGCCCACTCGTTGACCAGCGACAGGGCATCCGTCTCGCCATGAACGATGGCATTGGCCGTGGTACCCGTATGCGCGAGAAAGTCCCGCAGCGACGGGTATCCGTTGGCGGTAGCAAGACGAGCGACCAGATCGATCGCCGCCTCGTCGTCATGATGGAGAAGCGTTACGGGTAGAACCATTACTTGCCTCCCTTGCCAGCGGTAGCCAAGTCGGCCAGCGCGTTGCCGGGATCGATTTCGCTCCAGCGCGCGGCGGTGAACACGTTATCGCTCGGAAGGCAACCACTGTCACGCTGGTAGTTGTGGGCGAAGGCGCGGCGATCCACAGTACCCTTTCCCTTATGCATGACGAGGAAGCACGCCGCCTGAACTGCCTCGATGATCTTCCCGTAGCACCCGCTGTTGGCGGCGCACAGGCGGCCGAGGAAGTCGTCGGTGCGGAGCTCATCGGTTAGGTTAAGTCCGCACTTGCCTTCCACGATGTCGGCCAATACCTGCGCGATGCTGGCCTTGTCGCCGGGCAGGCTCAGAGGAATGAAGCGCATGACCATCGAACGGTTGGCCAACTGCTGATCCCCCGTAAGCAGTTCCGCGAGTTCCGGCATTCCGGAATAGATCGTGTGCAACGGCCAGTCCTCGATCTGCATCAGGCTCTTGAGGCGATCCTGGAGGTCGAGGATCGCGCGGCTGCTGCTGTGGCGCAGCAAGTGCTGGGCTTCGTCCACGTGAAGATAGATGATCCCGCGCTCGCGCAACTGGGCCTTCACGGTCGCGAAGAGCTGGCCCTCCGTCATCTTGGCCTTCGACGGCACTCCGATCGCATCCAGGATCGCCATGGCGAAGTCTTTCGTCGTGCACGGCTTCGGTGCCTCGATGCTCAGCAGCGGACGGACAGTCTCGCCGAACTCGTTCTTCCACGGTTGGAATTCGGGGATACGGCTGAAGTGATGGCGCAATGCGAAGGACTTACCGCTGCCCGAGGCCCCGATGAGGAACAACGCACGCCGGCGCGATCCCACGCCACGGCAGCAAGCCTCCACGTTCTCGACCAGGTCGCGCAGCATCGTTCCCAACCGCGTGTCGCGTGCGTGTTCGATGTAGCCGCTGTAGACTTCAGCCTTCTTGTCGGCGATCGCGTCGAAAGCGATGACGTTCGTAGCGTTTTCCATACTCAGTACTCCTCGTAGTAGTTGTCAGTGGTTTCGGTGGGTGTGGGCGTCTCGGTCGGCGTCTGGTCAACGGCGGCGGCACGCTTCTTCTTCCGCGCATCGCGTTCGCGTTCGACGTGGAATTCGGGGATCAGACGGGAATCGGATACCGATCCCTCGCGGAGAGGGTCCGCGGGAAGCGCGAAGGCTTGCGTCAGGGTCGGCGTGTCCGCCGCCTTCACGGCGACCCACGCGCCGAACAGTTCAGCCTCGAGGGCCTCATAGTGTTCGGCCGTCATGTTGCGCGGGGTAAGGTTCGCACGCAGCGCCGCTGCCCTGCCGCTCTCGGCGAGACGGTTGATGGTACGGTACATCGCCGCCAGACCTGCCTCCGCCTCCGCGGCGTGTTGCGTCCGCAGGTCAGCGCGGGCGACAATCCACTCGGCCAGCGTCAGGTTGCGCGCGATACCGACCTTGTTCTCGACGACGAACCAGCCCTTGTCGCCGCGAACCGCAATGTGTTCGAGGTTTTCGGGATCAACCTTGATCTCGAACTCCATCTGTCCGAACTTGGTGCGCTGACGATGCAGTTCCTCGTTGGCGTACGGGATGCCCATGAATGGGATGCCGTATTGTCCGATGCGGCGTTTGAACTTCGTACCGAAGACATGCAGCATGAATTCGGGGTCTTGGCTCGGGAACTCGATGTCATGTTCCTGGGTCGCCCTGACCCAGGCGTTATGCGGAGACGCCCCACCAAGGCCACTGTGCGGCTTGTTGTGGTAGATGTCGCAGATTGCCAGGGTGAAGAGCTGGATCATCTCGTCGACCTGCAGGCTGATCCGATGTTCCGGATTGTAGTCACCCTTCTCGGCGATCGACCCGAACGTTCTGCCGTCGAAGAACGACGCGATCAGCGGCCCGATGGAGTGGAACAGGCTCTCGATGAAGGGACGAGCTTTAGGATTGCCCGCCTGGGGCCGGTTAAAGGTGATCTTCGCCGCGCGCATGATGCCTTCGACAAGCGCGTTGGCGAATTCCTTGCCATTGTCGCTGAAGATGTTGCGCGGCTGGACCATTCCAATCCACGGCGTCTCCGCCCCGACGAAGTCAGAAATGTGCCGCTTCTCGGACATGATCATACGGATGGCCGCCGCTGCCGAAACGGCGTTCGGGTTGACGCTCGCCCTGAACGCAAGAATGTAGCGCGTGGCAACATCAATTGCCGCCACGAACCAGATGCGCTTACCGACCACCGCCTCTTTATACGATGGCGGAAGGATGTCCCACATCCCGGTTTCAACGAACAGGGTCATGAGATCGACGTTCCAGAAGTCGATCTCATGCGCTCGCCGACGAACAACGCGGGGATGCCTCCTCTCTTCGACATCCCGAAGCGCTTGAGCGCCGAGGCACGACCGTGGCGGCCGTCCCATTTGTCGAACTCGTCGAACTTGGAGATCATCGTCTCGAACTTGTGACGCGTGACCTTCAGGAGCGGTGTGGCGCGCTCTGCGTTCACCTTCTCCAGTGCGGCCAGATAGTCACGGTAGACCTTAGCCATCGTGGGCTTGCGGTCCGTCATGTAGTTGAGGGCTTGCTTGTGGGCGAATGCCGTTGAATCCGCGTCAACCTTGCGAAGGTGCAGGCCAGGACCATGATGGCGGTGGACGATCCCGAGGACTTCGCCGCCGCAGGCGTGATAACGCTTGTAGTCGCGCCGGAACGTCTTCACCGACGGCGTCGGAAAGGTCTTTACTTCGACCATCGCGTCGGCGCGGACGTCAGCGTCCTCGTCATCGAGACCTAGCATCTCGGCGATGATTTCCCTGCGCCAGGCTCTGAGCTTCGCCTCGAACTTCTCCTTCGACCATCGCGGCTTTTTGCCGAGCGTCAGCCATTCTGCATCGAAACGCTTGATGAGCTTCTCACGAAACAGCGCGAGATCGCGGCGCTTACCGACAACGTCTGAGAACGTGTTGTCGCCGAAAATCGCGCGCAGACGCTGGTTTTCAGGATCGTTGTAGCCATAGCGGATTTTGGCGGCTCCGCCGACGAGTTTCGAATAGACCTCGCCATGCACCAAGAAGCGTTCGTCGCTGGCGTTCGCCTCGTTGCTAAAGGTCCACCCCTCGGCGTCTCGTTTCTTGGGTTTCCAGTTGACGTCGCTTTCGGTGAAGCGGTCCGCATGGCGCATCCGGACGATGGCGTGGTGGAAGAGGCTCGGCTTGTGGAAGTCAGTCAGCATCGCAGGCTCCTTGTAGGGCGATCGGAAGTCGGGGTGATGGGTTGGGGTTATCGGCGGACCATCAGCATGGTCAGATCGTCGATCCGGCCGGGTGTCTCCGTCAGAAGGACACACTCATCGATCAGCAACAGGAGCGCCGTGCGACGAGCCGCCCGGTTCTCGCCCCCACGGAGAAGTTCACCGAAGCGAAAGGGGCCATGAAACTTCTGGACGGCTTCAAAAGCTCGGTCGTATTCGGCGTCGACACGCATTCGACGGGCGCGCAGGATGCGTTCGGCGTTTTCATAAGCACCGTATGTCGCCTCCCGTTCGGTCATGAGACGGATGTCGTGAACCGCGCCAGGCGTCGTCGAGCCGTTCCGGTTCTTCCGGAGGAAGCCTTCCGCCTTGATACGCTTCAGCAGGTCCGCCATTGCATCCGACTTGCGGGCGTGTTTCACCGCGACGGCTACAATCTCGCCGTCGTTGAAAACCACGCAGAAGTCACAGATATGCTCTCGCCACACTCCGTCGGCATCGCGATACAGCAGCACCGGGAATTGCGAGTAGATGGCCTTCACGTCCTTGCGGAGCTGGATGACCTTAGAAACCCGGCGCTCGAGGTCGCTCTCGTGATAGACGACCGTTTCCTTGAAGATTGAGAAACCGCGCAAAGTCTTGGCGTGCGTAGCCGGAGGCTTTCGCACGGCGCGTTCGGCTACCGGTTCGTTCCAGAACTTGGTTTCAGTCGTCGTTCCGACGATGATGCCGCGTTATACCAGAGTCCCCGGAATCGGACGTGCCGTTCTCCGCCTTGCGGTTGGCATAACTGAAGGTGCAAGGCTGGATTGGAGGCATGCTCAGGAAGCCGAGACCTGCCTTATGAAGCGCGATATGTTTGGAAACCTGACGTGCAAAATGCATGAAGCCCTCCTTAGGCTCGAACACGATGACGACATACGGTGCTTCCAGACGGGATGATCCGTCCGAATGATCACTTTGTTCGTATGCCTATCTCGTTCATGCCTGGCTCCTTAGGTCAGTTATTTCCCAATACCGATTTTTTCGGCGTTGCATAGAGTATCAGAGCCGGATTGGGGCATTTTGTGCCCCGGATTGGTGCACATCGTTGATCTTGGTTAATGGGAGCCTGCAAATCTCTTATAGGGACTTGTCGGCAACGTTCACCGATTTCCTCCGACAAGGCAGAAGCTGCCGCGTCCAGCTCTTATTCGACCTTGTTTCACCTCGATAACGATGTGCAAACCATTCCCTGACAACCTATGGTCACAGTTAGGGATGGCGATTCGGGGTCTTGGATTATGGAGGTAGATAAGGGCGGATACTGGGAATTCCTACTCGGTGCAAAGCTTAGGATGACCCACGGCGACGGATTTCAAGCGCTGTTCAATGATTTCATGCTACGAGTGCACGGGGATGGTTTCACCCCTGTCAAACCCCACGGCTCACAGGGTGACGGGGGCATGGACGGTGCACTCGGGAACGATGTATTCCAGTGTTATGGTGCTGAAAACGGTCATGTGATCAATGCCGCCCGGGTCTGCAAAAAAATGACCGCAGACTTCAATCGCGCGTGTGAGACCACGCCTTCGATGGAGAGATGGTTTTTCGCGCACAATCTGGTTGATGGCGTTTCTCGGCCGCTAGTAGACTCTCTTGAGCAGATCAAGACGCGTGCGGCAAAGATCAACGTTGAAGCCGGGTTCTTCGGCTTGCATAGCTTTCGGCAACTGCTGAAGAAAATGACCGAGGAGGATCGCGCTGCGGTTCTCGGTGTACGTGCTCAAGATGATTTGATGCTGGCCCGCCTTCCTGCTGCGGTTAACAACCTCATTTCGGCGTTGATGGAGGAAATCAAGCCGATTATGGAGACCTACACGAGTCGTTCCCGGGTGCCACGAGATAAGCTCACGCTGAACAACATCTCCAGACATTGGACGTATCAGTTTGAATATTTTCTGATGTTCTCCCCAATTTCGAGAGCGGTCATGCGTCGCCTCGGCGGAGAAAAGCAAAGTTTGTTGCTCCCTTCTTTTTTTCGTCTCCGGTACGAAGAATTGAAGCATGAGGGGATGACATCGAGTCAAATTCTAAACACGATGAAAGCATTGTTGGCCGGAAACGTCAGAAATCTCGACGACGATCTGAGGGAGTTTGCCGCTATGACAATTCTCGCGGACCTTTTTGAATCGTGCGTCATTTTTGAAGAAACTCGGCAGGAAGCCAATCAGGACGAAATTTATGATCTTGCCGACTAAATACCTTACCGCCGATCGCTCACTGATCGTTGTCGGAGCCGAGATCATCAAAGTCCTTACCGAAACGCCGCGATCAGTCAGTGAGGTTTGGGAACGCGTCACCGCGTCGAGAACACCTAATGCCGCGCCCCTGACGTATGATTGGTTTTTGCTCGCCATAACCCTCCTGTATGCTATCGGCACGCTCGATATGCGCAACGGACTTCTGGCGATTGTGTCCGGGGCCAAGCAATGATTATCGCTCTAGGCAGTTCGATCGAGGGGTTCAAAACTCTCAATTTTCACAAGGGCCTGAACATCCTCCTCGCCGAGCAGGAGACAAATTCGGAAGAGACTAAGACCCGCAACAGTTCGGGGAAATCCAGCGTCTTAGAACTGATCCATTTTCTCCTCGGCGGCTCAATCCGCAACTCCGTGGTCAAGGCCCAAGCACTGCACGAACACTCGTTCTGGGGCGAGTTTGACATCAATGGGATAACATTTCGCGTCGAACGGCGAGTTTCCGATCCCAAGAGCGTTCAGGTAGTTGCAAGTGACATGCGCGGTCTGGTCTACGAGGGCGATCTACTGGGTAATGCGACGGCAACAAATCAAGCATGGTGTGACTGGTTGGGTCATATCGTTTTCGGACTCCCCGCGAACACTGTCGGCACTCCTTTCAACCTGCCGCACGCCCCTACCTTCCGATCGATGTTTCCATACTTTGCCCGGCGTCGCGACGACATTGGCTTTCAATATCCCGAAAAATTCGCCGCCAAAAACCAGACCGATGGCAGTGCGCAGATTGCTCTCTCCTATCTACTCGGCCTGGATTGGCTTCTCGCCCGGGATTTTGAACTGGAGCGCGGGGAAAAGCGCGATCTGGCTGCTCAGAGGAAGAGGATAAAGGCGCGACGTTCCGAAAATTTGGACACGTCATCGGCAATCCAATCAGCGATGACACTTGCAGCGCACGAAGCCGAAGTCCAACGAGCGCGGATTGCCTCCTTCCAGGTTGCGGAACATTACGAGGAAATGATCGCGGAGGCATCGCAAGCCAAAAACTTGCTCGAAAAGCTTAGTGTCGAAGCTGCCTCGCTCAAGAGTTCGCTGGATTTTATCGAGGAGAGTCTTGAAGCGGAAAAACCCGGGGATGGCGAGGCAATCGCGGCGTTGTACCGAGCGGTAGGCACGGAACTGCCAGGTAGTGTGGTGAAGTCTTTCGAGGACATAGCCGACTTCCATCAGTCGGTGGCGGACAATCGGCGCTTCCACCTTTCCTCTCAGTTGGATGCGATCCGCCGCCGCATCTCCGCGGTAACGGTTGAGATGAATACTGCCCGTGCGCGCAGGGATGAAATCCTTCGCGACCTCAAGGGAAAGGGAGCGTTCAGCGATCTGGCTGCCATGCAGAAGGTAGCCGCCGAGAAGTCCGAAAAACATGCTCGGCTTCAGACCCAATACGAAGAGGCTCTTGAGGTCGAGGCGGGTCGCGCAGCAAGGAAAATCCAGGAGAGCAACCTTCTAGCCCGCCTGCAGAATGACCTGCGAACCCGTGAGGCGACCGTAAGCGCCATGGTGCTTGCCGTGATGGAAGCAAAGAAGGCTCTATACGCCGACAGAGGCGCGTCCTTTGAGGTTCAGGCTACTGTGAACGGGCCGCACTTCAGGGTGAATATCGACGGTTCCCGCAGTGGCGGTATCGCCAACATGGAAATCTTCTGCTTCGATTACGCGCTCTATAAACTGACAACGGCACGCCTCGGCGGTCCAGGCTTCCTCATCCACGACAGCCACCTCTTCGATCCTGTAGATAGTAGGCAGATCGCCACCGCCATCCAACTTGGGTCTGGTCTCGTTGACGATGTCGGTGGACAGTACATTGTTATGCTGAACACCGACATGTTTGATCGCCTGCCTTTCGACGATGACTTTGACGTAAAGTCAAAAATCATGAACGTTAGGCTGGATGATACTGATCGCGGCGGATTGTTCGGATTTCGGTTCAAATAGGTATGCCTCGTGTTCGGGGCAGGCACGCTTGTAAATGATTGCGTTTGGCCGGAGGCGTGAACCTTCTTCCCAAGAGCGACTAGGATATTGTTTGACATTTTCACCTAAGTCATTGTTAGAAGTTGACATTGCCAAATTTGTTCTCTAATTGTTCTCGCATGAAAAATCTTACCCGCCTCATACGAATAGGTTGATCTCCGCTTGCCGTGTTCCCCACGGCGACGATCAACCATTTTTGTCGAGGTCTCCGAATGGGTATCGCACAGCGCGCGAAGATGCTTCGCGCAAACCGTAATTCAGCTTCCATCCGAACATTCCATCCAGCGGCTACTGTCAAATGTGATGGTCCACCAGTCTTCCGATCACAGGCGGCGCGTGATGCTGCATGTCTGTTCGACTTCAACCCATCGATCACGTCATGGAACTGCATGCCGCTCTCGCTCGATTATGGTGTTGGTGTCCATGTCCCTGATTTTGGTATCCTAGACGATGATGGCGGGCGCTTGTTAGTCGATGCGTCCGACAGGGTGATGCCGGTCGACGTAGGCAGGATCGAGGCCGCAGCCCAAAATCATGGCGTCAGATATCGACGCCTGGTCACCGATGAAGTCTACGATGGTCCGCGTCTTCAGAATGCCAAAGACCTGCTTAGGTATGGCGGTACGGTTCTAGCGCTCGGTGACCGTTTGCGGTTACTCGCCGTCTTGGAAGAGCACGGCAATCTGACGATTGCCGAATGCCTGACAGTTTTTACCGAAACCAAGCCAGTTGCCGGACTGGCCCAGATGATCTTGCGCGGTTTCGTCGAAGTCGATCTCGATACGGAATTACTCGGCCCCGAGACAATGGTGCGGCGGATACGGACCTGACCGCCCGTAATCGTCATCATCATTCCCAGTGTTCCGAGGCATACATGCAGTCTTATAGCGATAACCTGATCGCCAATCGCGATCCGTTCCAGAGCTCGAAATACGAGCTTACCCTGCCGACTCATCTAGCCATCATCGCAATGTCGAGGTCGATCCGCCAGTTCCTGAAAAGGCGATCGTCGTTCGTGGCAGCTTTCGTCATGCCGCCGAAGGCAGACATCCATGCCCACAAGATGGCCGCCAAATGGTTGCTTGAGGGGACCGTTCCGGTTGGTGGCGAGCATGGCAACAACTACGTTCTCGTCATCGGCGAAGAGACTGAACTTGCCGACGATTTCCAGGCGTTCAGAAAACTGCGAGAGCTCAAGCGAGCGATCATTCTCCTTCAAGACGAAGACCTTCTGTCTGACGAGGTCCGCATCGTCGCTGATATCGTGGTCTCTTTGGCCCCACCGACTCCGAACGATTATCGGATCGCGGCGCAGCGGATGAGGCTCGGGACTATCACGAGTTCCGATGCCGATTTTTTGGCGAAGCAATCTCCCAAACGGGTCGAACTCGGTTGGCGGCGCGGACGATCCGTGGCTGCGAGCATCGGACGTCTCCGTCGGTATCCTCATATCGAGGAAGGAAAGCGTCCCTCTGACCCCTCGTCGACGGGGCCGACCTTGCACGACCTATCCGGATACGGTGAGGCTAAAGCCTGGGGCCTCGAACTTGCCGAAGACCTGGCCGCATGGAAAGCGGGTGACCTTGGGTGGGACGCCGTCGATCGCGGCGTCCTGCTTTCGGGTCCTCCGGGGTCGGGCAAGACGTCCTATGCGGCAGCTCTGGCAAGAACCTGTAACGTTCCCCTGATCCTCGGGTCGGCAGCTAGATGGCAGGCGACGGGTCACCTCGGCGATATGCTGAAGGCAATGCGCAAGGCATTTGCCGAGGCTGCGCGGCAGGCACCGTCGATCCTTCTGATTGATGAATTCGATAGTTTCACCAGCCGCGACGACAGAACAGGCAGTAGCAACGACAACTACCATCGACAGGTGATCAACGCCCTTCTGGAGCTTTTGGACGGCGCACAGTCACACGAGGGCGTTATCGTGATCGGTGCGACGAACAACCCGGAGATTATCGATCCGGCGCTTCTTCGGGCAGGCCGCCTGGAACGCCATTTCGCCATTCCTCTTCCGGATGAAGCGGCACGCAATGACATTTACCGTTTCTACCTCCGAGGAGACCTTGCCAACGAAGCGCTAGACGACGTGGTGTCGGCAAGCGACGGCTGGTCTGGTGCCGACATCGAACGGTGTGTCCGTGACGCCCGTCGCTACGCGCGACGCGCGAAACGACAGATGGTTCTTACTGATCTCATCGCGGCATTGCCGCCCGTTGTGCCGATCCCGATGGCGGTACTGCGCTGCGTCGCTGCCCACGAACTCGGACATGCTATTCTGGGTGTTCTTCTTGAGGCCGATCCGTTAGTGTCGGTCTCGATCGAGAAAGCCATTCAGACTGATAGCCGATCACGATCCCTGGGTTACACGGCGTTCGAGGAGCGGCTGTTCAGTCGAAAGACTTCGACGTATTTCCGAAACAAGATCGCCACGCTTCTGGGTGGTATCGCAGCCGAAGAAGTGTTGTTCGGGGAATTCGGTAGTGGTGCTGGTGGCGATCCATCGGCCGACCTCAATCGGGCAACTGATCTGGCGACGATGATGGAAACGAGGTGGGGTCTTGGGAAAACGCTGTCTGTCGAACCTGGCGACAGTCCACGTGAATTGTCGGCATTCCGTCACCGCCGGAAGGCTCTCAGCAAATCAGTCGAGGCAACATTGCAGGCGGAGTTTCGGCGGGCGAAATCCCTGCTCGAAGAACATAGGGATGCCCTTCTTAATCTTCATGCCGGTCTTTTGCGGGAGGGCAGTTTGGCCGCCGCGGTGGTCAGAGCTGCCGTAGAAAGGAGCGAGAGCTTCGGTCTACCTCATAAAGCCAAAACCGCTGGATACGAACTCGGGCAATGAAGGTGGCGTCATTCCGTAATCGTTGTTGGATATCACAGCGTGGCATGGAACGTGCCAATGAACTTCAACGGGGTGAAAAACGCCTGGCAACGGGAAGTACCTGTCGATCAGGATGAAATCTTTCACGTTGAACGACGCGATCGGCATCTGATGGGTGATCGACAGAGCCGCGAACAGGAGATCGTGTCCGATCTTATCCTTCTTCTGCTCTGGACTTGGCACATATAGATGTCGGAGGGGTCCGACGGTGGTCATTTCGGCATAGAGATTGGCGGCTTTAGCTGTGAGTTCGGCGAACTGGAAGTTCACGGAGAGGATGTCATCAATCCAGTTGTGGAGTCGTTGCGCTTTTTGTGGATCGTGCTTCAAGGCCAGATGGGCACCCCGCCTCAACTCTGCTATAGCGGGGAACGAGATGGCGAGTGAATCTGCTCCCATGGCTTTCATCCAGGCACGCAACCCTGGCGGAGGTCGTTGCAAACCGGCATTGCTCAGGATGTTCGTATCCAGCAAAAAAATGGGGCCTGCCATTTCGAAACCCTCGGACGTAAACAGAATCACCAAAGGTCGTAACCGGCATGTGCCGGTTTTCCGTAAACGTCGAAGTATAGAAGTCGTAATTCGAAAATTGGAGAGACGGTGACGATGTCACGAACCTGGACGATCGATGAAGCATCTGCCGACCTGCCGAGCCTTCTGGAAGCGGCACGCACGTCGTCGCAATACATCATTGTCCCCGATGGCAAGTTCGAGGTTTCGTTCAGACAAACAGGGCGGAAATCCCTAGACGATATCTTGGATAAGGAAGGGCCGTTGAAGTCACGGGATATCGACGGTCTATAGTACAGGATGACTATAGCGCCGTAATGGTGGGGTAGTCTCGTGAAGAGCTAGGTTCCGTCATCCTCTGAACATTGACTAAGCATGATCATTCGCGAAATCTATGTCTAATATCGCGAAGGTGATTCTTGATGTCGAGGAACGATTTGAGCGGAACTAAGCATTATTTTGGAAGTTCCGAGACAGAGCGGAAACTGGACTGTCTTCGGCGATATCTCGAAGCATATTCGATCGCTCTTCAAAACAAGAAATTTTATCGTCTCTATATCGATGCTTTTGCAGGTACTGGGAGCCGGACTGAAACACGAGCTGTTCTGCCGTTTATGGGTGATGGAGAGCCATCTGTTATCGAAGTCACGACCCCTGGAAGTGCCCGTATCGCCCTTGAGACAAAACCGGGATTCCACCATGTGGTCTTAATCGAGAAAGACCCCGTGAAAATTGATGCTCTCAATAGCGTGCTTAGTGAGTACCCGGGAAACAGGGCGTGGGTTCGAGCAGGAGACGCCAATCAAATTGTTCAGAGAATTTGTGGACGATTTCAAGACGAGAAGAGGCTCCGAGGTGTAATCTTTCTCGACCCTTACGGCATGGAAGTCGCTTGGGAAACAGTCGAAGCAATTGCGAACACGGAAGCGTTGGACTGTTGGTACTTTTTTCCGCTGTCGGGATTGTACCGCAATGCCCCTAAGGATGCCGACCGATTTGATGATGGAAAAATCACAGCTCTGAACCGCGTTTTTGGTACGGACGCCTGGCGAAAGGACTGGTATGAGGTCGGCCCTCAAACAGATATGTTCGGTAGACTCGATGAAAGACGAATTGTGACCGTGGATCGCATCGAGGAATGGGTGAGGCTTCGGCTGAAAAGCGTATTCAAGGGCGACGTTTTGAGGCCTATGCGTTTACACCATCCAAATGGTGCACCAATGGCGTCTCTTTTCTTCGCAATCTCCAACCCAAATAGGGCAGCGGTGAAATTGGCAACTGATATTGCGGCTCATATTCTAAAGCTGGGCATTTCATCCCAGGTTCGTTGACGGTAAATGCGACCAGCCGCCTTTTTATTTTTCCCGCCCCATTGTTTGAAGAAGAACGCGGTACTTGCTGCCCCGCACATGGAAAAAATTTCATCTATCCATTTCGGGTCCATAGGCCGCGCTTGGGGCCCGGATTCTCCACCGACAATAGCCCAGTGAATCCCCTGCAGGTCACCGCCGGATACTGATCCGATCAAGGGTTCAAAGGACACAAACTTAATACGGGCAGGCACTCGGCGGAGATCATCAATGCGGTGTAAAACTCGATTGTCTTCTACACTCGTACCAAGCCAGACGTTGGGGAGAACATCAAAATCCTCATTCAAAACGGCAGCCATTCGGTCTGGACGCTTCGTCAATATTTGGAAAGTGTGCCGCTTGGAACGCGCCATCGCATCCCAGACCTTACGAATGAAGGCGACTGGGACGTCCGGATGAAATAGATCAGACATTGAATTTACAAAAACATTGCGTGGGCGCGCCCAAGTCTCGGGTATCAAAAGAGCTGACTCATCCAGATACAAATCGCCTGTCCATTTCGCGCGACCGCCACTTTTGCGCGTTAGACCTTTGTACTTCTCCAGACCCATTGCCTCGAGACGAGCCGCCATTCGCATTGCGTAGCAGTTCGTACAGCCAGCACTCATGATCGAGCATCCAGCCACGGGATTCCAAGTTGCGTCAGTCCACTCGATTGATGTGTCGGCCATGCGCTCCATCCGATTTTGCGAAACTGTTTAAACTAAAGTGGTTGAGAGACAGTTTAGCAGCTTGGTAGCCATTATTCCCTGCAAAGCAGACAAGAAGATGTTCTGCCTCCAATAGACCGCTCGCTTTATCGACGGTGGGGATCCAAGACATTGGGCTGCCCTGAACGACGATGCTCGCCGATATTTTGTTAAGGTCATTGTCACCCAATTTCCAACAAATCACTTCGTCAATTCGACATTGTTCAAGCGTTCCGGTTTGCAACATTAGCAAGATACTAAGGCTTCAACGAAGCGATACCGGCCAAGTCTGTTGAGGTCGAATTCCGGTTCGAGAACCTTGAAATTTAGCGGTACTACCGACTTGGATTTGCCGCAGAGGTTGTGATACGAGTTACCTAAACAGGGGGGCGTACTGTGTATTTCACCGTAATCTCGAGAGCTTCAGACGTTCCATCTCAAGGTGTGAACCAAGCCTTCCTTCGAATTGATCATTGGAATGACTATAGTTTTGTAACGATGTTCGATGTCACGTTGTTTGACGAACACGGAATCGCGCATGAACTTGGTGCTGTAAAAATTGGATTTGCTGGACAGACGACCTCCCAAAGCACCTATAGTACACTTCCCTCGCAGTTCTCTTCCTTGAGTGAAGCATATTTCTCCCTTGGAACGGACGTCGAATACTACCGAGTGTTGAGCGAGAAGGTCTCAGATGTCTGTCGGACCGCTTATTTGAGTCAGCTCAACGACATCGCGCGCGATGATCAAGCTATGGCTAGAGCGGAGAAGGAGGAGGTATTAAGGGTATCGCTTCTTCGGTACACGGGCATATCTGCCGTCAACGCGCAGTTTAAGCGTGTGTTGCACGGACATGCGCCTCTAAGCAGTTTCGACTTCGTATACCAACGTCCGCAAACCGATAAGTACGCGGCGGTCAACATCGATTTCAAAGTACATGCGAATTCGAGACCTAGCACGAACATTCATGCCGTGATTGGCCGTAATGGGGTCGGGAAGACCACACTTCTAAACGACATGATAATCTCGATTATGGGCGGCCGTGGTGCGCTTGGTGGTTTCCGGCAAGCTGATCCCTTCGGGATGCACGACCCAATCGGTCGCGACTTCTTCTCAAATCTCGTTTCGGTGTCATTCAGCGCTTTCGACCCTTTTGAGCCACCTCAGGATCGTGAGAACACTGATCTGGGAACTCGATACTCCTACATCGGGTTAAAGGATCAGAAACGACCGGAGACGCTGAAGACCATTCCTGCGCTTCGGCTGGAGTGCCTAAAGTCGTTGGGGGAGTGCTTTGCCGATCCCAGAAAACGACAACGGTGGCTCGCGGCGATCTTGACCTTAGGGTCAGATGAAAATTTTGCTCAGATGGCTCTTTGGGAACTGACATCAATGCCCGACGGGCAATGGCAACTACAGGCGAATTGGTTCGTCGAGCGCATGAGCGCAGGCCATGCGATTGTGCTGCTCACGATCACAAAGCTCGTTGCTCGGGTGGACGAAAAAACCCTTGTTCTACTGGATGAGCCAGAAAGCCACCTCCATCCACCATTACTATCCGCGTTCACGCGAGCGCTCAGCGAGCTACTCCATAGCCGCAATGGAGTAGCCATAATAGCGACCCACTCCCCAGTGGTCCTACAGGAAGTGCCGAGTTCGTGCGTGACGATCATTACTCGCTCGCGCCTGTCTCTGTCCTCAATCCGTCCGCCAATAGAAACTTTCGGTGAAAACGTCGGAGTTTTGACGCGCGAGGTTTTTGGCCTCGAGGTCTCCAAATCCGGCTTTCACACAGTGCTTCAAGCGGAGGTCGACCGCGGGGAAAGTTATGAAGATGTTGTCGCGAACTATTCTGGTCAGCTCGGGATGGAAGCCAAGGGAATTTTGAGAGCGATGGAACTCAACGCCAAGGACGGCGAACGCCAGCAATGAGAAGGATAGCTGCACCTCACCATGTCGCCCTGGAGGTTTTCGAGTCTTGCATCGTGGAAGCTCGCGTCGCGGTAAACCAACAAAAGTACCGTGACAATCAGCAGCATATCGTTTCTGCGATTGGGGACTATGGAGCAGCTTCCCAAGCATTCACCTGGTGCGGATTGCCACGCGTGCCTCGCGGAAATGAAGGTCAAATTGTTGCGGGGACTCTCTCAAAGAAAGACATGACCGATCTGTACTCTATTGCGATGGTCTCGTCTTCCGGAGAAGCCCGACGAGTTTACGACGAGATCATGGTCCGGGCAAACGGCAGATGTCCATTTTGTGGGGGAATCGGCCAAACGTCTACCTTGGATCATTTTCTCCCTAAAGCCAATTTCCCGTTGTTCTCAGTACTTCCATCGAATTTGGTTCCATGCTGTAAAGACTGCAACACGGGCAAGAGCAGCTCATTCGGAACGCAGGCCCACGAGCAGCCGCTCCACCCCTATTTTGATGCTGCCAAATTTTTCGAGCAACGTTGGGTTCATGGACAGCTTCATAGAAGTGACCCTGTCTCTATATCGTATTTCGCAGCCCCGCCGGAGGACTGGACGCCTTTAGAACGGGCGAGAGCCTTCGCCCATTTCGTCGACTACAAGCTCGCTGGCCGATTTGGAATTCAAGCGGGAGCGGAACTCGCTAAAGTCGTTGATCAACGGAAACGAAGTCTCCGCCGCCTTCAGGCTGCGGATTTTCGGGACTACCTGATGGACGGAGCAACGACAAACTCTTCCGACCTCAATGGGTGGAACAGGACTCTATATGCCACGCTAGCAGCCACGGCGTGGTTCTGCGAAGCTGACTTCAATGACCCTTCATCTTATCTGCCTTGATACTGATCCAATGCAGTTGACGTGGTTCCCGCAAGGTAAGTCGGAATTCATGTGATGCCTAACCCGACGGGCTTATCTAGTGTCCGCGTTGTCCATTCTCACGTAGATATGGTCGCAGGTCAGGTTCGCGGTAAGAAAAATTCCGGTGAGAGTAGACCCATCTCGGGACCAGGTGCATGCTCTTTTTCCGAGGGTGGACAGAGCCACCGCGGGCCCAATGCCTCACCAAAGATAATACGTTTGGCCTGATAAAGCAGCAAGCTCGAGAGCGCCTGCATCTACATAAAGCAAAACGGTAACGACTGCTCAAGGCGGAATTATTCAGTCGGAAAATCTACGGGATTGAAAATGCCCAAATCAAACACAGCAAAACGCCCCGATCAGTCAGCGCAGGGACAAACCAAACCCGCGAAATCACTTGCGATAATCCGGACGTATCTGGCGTTGCAGAAAAGATGGCGACCCCTGCAGGACTCGAACCTGCGACCTACTGCTTAGAAGGCAGTTGCTCTATCCAGTTGAGCTAAGGGGCCGTCATGCCGGGCAATCGATACTCCGGCAAAAACTTTGATCGTCGTGTTTCAGTGCGTCCAGGGCTGGGTGCGGTTGAAACGGAAATTGTCGGTGTAGGAAACCACCTTGCGGGTCGCTTCCTTCGGCTGGATGACGCGGTATTCGATGCCCTTGCGCTGGGCATAGGCTTCGGCCTGTTCCTGCGTCTCGAATGTCAGCTTGAGCTGCTGCTTCATGTCGGAACTGGAGGTGTAGCCCATGATTGGATCGATCTTGCGCGGAACCTCGGCGTCGAATTCCAGAACCCAGACATTGGTTTTCGCCTTGCCGGATTGCATGGCGGTTTTTGCAGGGCGGTAAATCTTCGCAGACATGTCGAAACTGCTCCGGTTGGACAGCGGGGCGAAACGCCCCGAATTATTCATCACGTACCTGAATAGAATAACCAAATCGTGTCAGGAACGTTGAATTTGAAATGGACTGACTTCAGGTGAGAGTCAAGACGATTATCCCCTTGCCGTCCGATCGCGCGCTGCCGTTTCGAGGTTACGTTTTGCTCATCGGGGCCGTTGCTGAACAAAGATGAATTTCCCTGTTGCGGACTGCGGGTGAACCGTGTATTCCCCAGCCATCGCCTCGGCGGAGTGTAGCGCAGTCTGGTAGCGCATCTGGTTTGGGACCAGAGGGTCGGGAGTTCGAATCTCTCCACTCCGACCATTTTAAAGCAAAACATCAGCTTTCCGGCGTAACTTCTTCCAAATAGCCGTGATTTATTCCGCGGACGGACCGGCCAGGGTGCTCTCCGCCGTGCCGATCGTCATGACATTGCCGCGCCATGCCACCGCGCTGCCGATCCAGCTTCGCGCCCAGACGATGGGCATGATCACGTCCCGGGCGATCATTGCCGGCAGCGTATGGAGCGATATCGGCCAGCGGTTAAGGGCCGCGAGCGCAAGTTCCGGCACGTACATGAGGGCGAGGACGGCAAAGGCGGTTGCGGCGAGGTTTACATCCATCATGGCGGCGGCGGCGAGCGCAAAGAGAAGCGGGGGAAGCGCGCCGGTGAGGATTTCCGGCGCGAAATATTGCGGGAAGGTCACGCGTCGCAGCCGCGCCCAGCGGGTCTGGCGCGACCATATCTCGCCGGCATGGCGCTGGCCGAGCGGCTGTTCGAAGGGGGCGCAGACCAGATGCACCTTGCGGCCGGCGCTTCGCACCAGCTTCGTCGAGGCGGCGTCTTCTGCGATTTCAGCAGCCAGCGCGCGAATACCGCCATTGTCTTCCAGAAACGGCTTGTTCCACAACATCGACTTGCCCTGTGCGAAACCCATGCCGATGGCTTCCGCCGCATATTGCCAGCGGCCCTGCGAGCCGTTGAGGAAGGCGCATTCCACATGCGCCCAGAAACCCGTAGGCCGGGAGCCGAGCGGCGGCGAGCAGACGAGCCCGCTATCCTGCCGCCAGGCCGACATCATGGTCGCAATATAGGATTTCGGCATCAACACGTTCGAATCGGCCAGAATCACCCATTCATGCCGGGCGGCCCGCCAGCCCTTGACGCAATTGTTCAGTTTCGGATTGGCGCTGATGCGGTCATCGCCAATGAGCAATTGCATGGAAACCGAGGGGAAGGCGGCTTGCGCTTTGCGAACTTCCTCGATCACCGGATCGAATTCATCGGCGACGCAGAACAGCAACTCATAATCGGGCCAGTTGAGTTCGAAGGCGCGCGACAGCGTCAGGGGCGTGAAGTTCTCCACGCCGCGCAGCGGTACCACGAGCGAGACAGGCGGCTTTTGCCGGACGAGATCGTTTTCCGCGTCCCGTCTCGTCAGTCGCCAGCCGGCCAGAACGATGCCGAGAAGATTGAAGCCGAGGAGCAGAATTGCGCAAAGGGCAAAGACAGTTTCCATGCTGGCCAGTTCCACTCCCAAGCTTTTGGCGGTCTGCGCGCCAATCGATTCCATGGAATTCGTCTCTGCCGATTATAACGTTTGCGTGACAGTTACATGTCATCATCGGCCGGTGTGCAGGCTGCGCCGTGTATGGAAGCGTCGCAGAAGCCACGCGCAAAAGAAAAAGCCCTCCGCACGGAAGGGCCCAATCGTCATGACGGTCGATGAATTTTAGTGGACGTTCAGGATATGGGCATGACTGCTTGCGACGAGAAACGATTCCCGTGCTTTCTCGATGTCGCATCTGCCAGCGATGGCATCGAGGCAGTTCCTGCGCGCCTCTTCATATTCCGGCCCGTGTTCCTCGGGCCAACGGTACATCAGCATGTCCAGCGCCACCAGCGGGCTGTAGATTTCCACGGCGACGCACAGCGGCAGGTGGATCGCCACCGGCTTCATCCACGAGGCGTGGTGACACGGCTCCGTTCTGTTAATCAGCATGTCATTCTCCTCCCTGTTTTACCTGCCTTGAAGGTCTTTCATTCTCCCATGCGCGAAATGCCCGCCTCACGAAATGGTTCCCGATCACCTAAAATGTGATCGATCAGGGGGTTCCAATTTTCCAAGATGAATGGAAGATGAACAAATAGATGAACCGGAGATGAACAAAACCGCCCTCAGGGCGTTGTTATGTCCATAAGAAGGAGAACGCATATGTTCAATTTGTCAGGCATTCAGGAAAGCTTCTTCGGAGACCGCATGGCCG
This sequence comes from Agrobacterium sp. T29, assembly GCF_006970545.1. Taxonomy (NCBI): domain Bacteria; kingdom Pseudomonadati; phylum Pseudomonadota; class Alphaproteobacteria; order Hyphomicrobiales; family Rhizobiaceae; genus Agrobacterium; species Agrobacterium sp. T29. The sequence continues at coordinate 1,523,243 of NZ_CP040640.1, read as the reverse complement.
GCGTATGCCAGGCAATCACGTCGGCTCTGGCCTTCGAATCGGGTCTCGAGAAGTCGCGCATTTCCGCAACCGTCGAAAATGATGTGATCTATCTGGAAGGCACGGCCGATTCGGTCGAGGCGATCGACATTGCCATCAACCTTGCCGCTTCCATTTCCAATTGCCGGATTTTGAGCCATATCGAGCCGGTCTACTGAATATTGCGCCAGCCGGGCGAAAGCTCGTCCGGCTCATTCAGACGCAATAACGCGGCAACGTCATTTCCGGTTGCCGATTTGCGCGCTGCGAACCATATCGCCCGGCTTGATGCCATAGCGTTTCGCAGTGCCGCCATTCAGTTCAAGCACAAATTTTACTGGCCCGCGGGAGCTGATGATCGCTTCCGAATGCGGAACCGCGTTTTCGTGAATATGGGTAATACGGCCGTCACGGCCAATGAAAAGCATGTCGAGCGGAATAAGCGTGTTCCGCATCCACATGGCGACGTCACGCGGCTCACCGAAGTCGAACAGCATGCCGTTTTCAAGCGGCATGCTCTTGCGGAACATCAGGCCCTGTTCGCGCTGGGCGTTGTTCAGCGCCAGTTCGGCAGTGAAATCGTGGTTCTTTCCCCCGGCGGTTTCAATTTGCAGCGGTTCGGAGGTGAATGTCTGCTGTTGCTGGGCCTGGGCGGCGGCGGCCAGCGTGAAAAAAAGAAGCGCCATAACGGCGCTTTTCACCATATGGGGCAGGGCGGACATCAATGCGACATCCCGATGGAAACCGGGTTGTCGGGGTGGATTTCCGCCGCCATCAGGCCCTTGTCGCCATCGCCGTAACGCACCAGCACCACCTGGCCGGGGCGAAGCTCCGTCAGGCCGAAACGGCGCAGGGTTTCCATATGCACGAAAATGTCTTCCGTTCCTTCGCCGCGCGTCAGGAAGCCGAAACCCTTTGTGCGGTTGAACCATTTGACGATGGCGCGCTCAAGCCCGCTCGAAGGCGTTACCTGCACATGGGTGCGCACCGGCGGCAGCTGCGAGGGGTGAACGGCGGTCGACTGGTCCATGGACAGGATGCGGAATGCCTGGAAACCGCGGTCGCGCCGCTGGATGAGGGCGACGATGCGCGTACCTTCAAGAATTGTCTGGTAACCGTCGCGGCGCAGGCAGGAGACGTGCAGCAGCACATCCTGCGTGCCGTTGTCGGGCACGATGAAGCCGAAACCCTTGGCGACATCGAACCACTTCACGACGCCGGTAATTTCGGTCAGGTCCACGGCATCGCCCGAAAGGTCCTCGACATCGACTATCGTTTTCGATGACATCCTATCAGCCATATCCTGCCAACCCCTCGATTACGCGCCATACACCGGTCAACTGATTCCTGTGCGCCAGATTAACATCTTGGTAACGGTTTCACGCAAGCCCTAGTTTTTGATTTACGCAGCTGCTTTTATGTCGCCGTCCTTGTCCGGGGCTTGCCATCGTGCGTTTAACGGCTTCGGACCCGTGTAATGGAGAGGAAGAAAATGCGGTATCTGCACACAATGGTTCGCGTCAAAGACCTTGGCGAATCACTGAAATTCTATGGCGACCTGCTGGGTCTTGAGGAAATACGCCGAATCGAGAACGAAAAAGGCCGATTCACTCTGGTGTTTCTTGCGGCGCGTGATGACATTGCTGCGGCGAAGGAAAACAAGGCGCCGTGCCTCGAACTCACCTATAACTGGGATACCGAGGATTATACCGGCGGCCGCAACTTCGGCCATCTGGCTTACGAGGTCGACAATATCTACGATTTCTGTGCCCGGCTTCAGCAGAACGGCATCGTCATCAACCGGCCGCCGCGTGACGGACACATGGCCTTCGTGCGCTCGCCGGATGGTATTTCCTTCGAAATTCTGCAGAAGGGCGAAAGCCTCGCACCAGCCGAACCGTGGATATCTATGCAGAATACCGGTTCCTGGTAGGGATTTTCCGGTGAGCAGCGGCGTTTTCGGGTGCTCTTGCCTTGTCCCGAGGGGATGAGGCATAGTCCGCGAATCGAAACGGCCAGTCCCGTTTTGGGGAAGCACACGCGCCCGTTCCCGTGCTGCTGTTGGAAATGCAAGATACGGAGGCCACCCATGAAAACTGTCGAGAGCGCGAAAGGACGTCTGGTCCGTCAGCGTCTCGTCATCGCGGTTTCGCTGCTCGGGCTTTCCGGATGCGTTTCGGCGGTGACCGACGATGAGATGGCGGCGGCGACCAAAAAGCCGGAGATTTCCGCACAACAGAAGCCGCAGACCGCCGCTTCAACTGCTGCGGCTGGCGCGCAACAGGGACATTATGTGGATCCGGCCGTGGCATCGGCGGCCGGAGCGGCCGCGCCAGCCCAGCCGCAGGCATCGGGCGGCCCGGTGCAGGCCTATGGCACCGCTCCCGATATCGGCGGATTGACGACGCAGCCAACGGCGATCTCCGCAGGGACGACAAGCATTTATTCCACCGCATCCGCAGTAGCAGCGCCCGTCGGTGCCGCAGGGGCGCTGGGCACGGCCGCCGCTGCGGGCGCTTCTTCCCAGAGAATCGTTCCGGCCGTCAGCAGCGTCTATTCGGCGCCGGTGCAGGCGGCGCAGCCGCAACCGGTGGCAGCGCCGGCTCAGGTCCCGCCAGCCGCACAGGTGCCGGCGGAACAGCACAGCGAAAATCGTCAGCCGGTTCCCGTACCCGTGCCGCAATCGGCATCGGAACAGCTCGCGGCTGTTGCCGCGCAACCAGCCAAGGACGCCAGGGCGGCGGGCGAGGGGCAGGAAAGCGAGGGTAAGGGCGTAACGCTTGCGGCATTTTTCGCCGGTGCGGCCAAAAAGCGCCTGCCGAAAATGATTGAAAGCGGCACGGCCGGCAATACGCAGGTCGCCGCATTGCCCGGCGTTTCGGACGGGACGATGGGCATCGCCCTTTCCGGCCGCTCAATGATGTCCGACGAATTCGACGACGCCCATCTCGATGAAGAGGATGACCAGCCGACCGGCCTGATGAAGCTCGCGTCGCTCTCCGGCCTCACCCGCGTCGCTCCGAACGGGCTTTTCCTGCAGACGGACCGTGTCGAAGTCGGCTGTTTCAAGCCGGAACTGGTGCGGATGATCAAGGATGTGGAGCGCCACTATAACAGCCCGGCGATCGTCACCTCGGGCTATCGTCCGCCGAAGGGCATAAGGCAGGGCTCCAAGCACTACACCTGCGATGCCGCCGACATCCAGATCAAGGGCGTCTCCAAATGGGAGCTTGCCACCTATCTGCGTTCCCTGCCGGAACGCGGTGGCGTCGGCACCTATTGCCACACCGAATCGGTCCATATGGACACGGGCGAGCCAAGAGACTGGAACTGGCGCTGCCGCCGTACTGCCGCGCGCAAATGATCTCCTGATTGGATTTGCGGGAATATTAAATCCCATGATTTCCGGGGCTGAGACTTCGGCCTGAGGAACTATCCCGATCGATTGAAACGACTGCCCGGTCATGCCGGGATGCTGGCGCGTGAGCCGGTGATCCTTATCGCGACGGCTGTTCTAAAACCCGGGTTTGCGGCGGATATCGCTATTTTACCCTCGAGGACTGCGGGCGAATCTTTTCAATTCCTGCCGGAGTTCGGTCGCCTTCAGTGCTAACTCTTTGTGAAATATCAGAAAATTGTATTTGAAGGTGGTGAGAGCGCAGGGATTCGAACCCTGGACCTACTGATTAAAAGTCAGTTGCTCTACCGGCTGAGCTACGCTCTCCCGTGTCGGGGCTTGGCTGCCCTTCGGAAGTGCGCGGAACATAGGTAGAGCGATCCGTTCGGTCAACCCAAAAAAAGCGGTTTCGACAATCAATCCGGTTTTTTTTGTCGCACCCCCGAAAAGGTGATTGGAGAGAGGGGGCGGCTGGGGATAAAACCGGCTTAAGACATGTCGGACGAACGGGTGAAATCCTTTTGCAGCAATGACATGCACGAAAATGAAGCGTGAAGTGCCGGCGAAGCTCGAGAATCGCGGCGGCTTTGCGGAATGCGGAGTTCTTTCTTGTCGATTGCCGATATTTCCCTGTTCAGCGCGCTTCTGGCCGGCGCTCTTTCGTTTCTGTCGCCCTGCGTTCTGCCGCTGGTGCCGCCTTATCTCTGTTATATGGCGGGTGTCTCGGTCGAGCAGTTCAGGACGGAAGATACCGCGCCGCGGCCGGAGATTCGCAGGGCCGTGCTGTTTTCGGCCTTCTTCTTCACGCTCGGTTTCGCCACGGTCTTCGTGGCGCTGGGGGCAGGCGCCTCGACGATCGGCACGCTTCTGCGCCAGAATCTCGATATTCTCGCCAAGATCGGCGGTTTCATCATCATTCTGATGGGCCTGAATTTCCTCGGCGTGTTCCGCATTGGCCTGTTTTCGCGCGAGGCGCGGTTTCAGGGGGCGGGCAAGCCTGCCACGCTGTCCGGGGCCTATGTCATGGGTCTTGCATTTGCCTTCGGCTGGACGCCCTGCATTGGCCCGGTTCTGGGGGCTATTCTCGGCGTCGCCGCCGCGCGCGATACGGTTGGCGACGGTGCGGCGCTGCTTGCGGTCTATTCTCTTGGCCTTGCGGTGCCGTTCTGGATCGCGGCGGCGTTTTCCGGCTCCTTCATGCGTTTCCTCGTCCGCTTCCGCCGCCATCTCGGCCTCGTGGAAAAGCTGCTCGGCGTATTGCTGGTGCTGACGGGTCTCGCTTTCATGTCCGGTTTTATCACCAATGTGGCGATCTGGTTCCAGGAGACCTTTCCGATCCTGATGCAAATCGGCTAAGCCTCCCGCTGGAGTTGCTTGCGGGGGAAACATAGTGACGGATATCGTCGGATTGCTGTTACCGTTTTTCGGCCTGATCTTCATCGGCTACGGGGCGGCGCGCATCACGAAGCAGCCGGTCGAGGCGATGGGCTGGCTGAACACCTTCATCATCTATGCGGCGCTTCCGGCGCTGTTTTTCAAGCTGGTGTCGAAAACGCCGGTGGAAGAACTGGCGCGGATGGATTTCGTCGCGGCCAGTCTCGCCTGCACCTATGGTATTTTCTTGGCTGTGTTCCTGATCGGCCGGTTCGTGCGGAAAAACAGCCTTGCCGAAACCACGATCCAGAGTTTCGCGGCAAGCTACGGCAATATCGGCTATATGGGGCCGGGGCTTGCGCTTCTGGCGCTTGGCGAAAAGGCGGCGGTGCCGGTGGCGCTGATAGTCTGTCTGGAAAATGCCGCCCACTTCATCGTCGCCCCGGCGATGATGGCGGTTGCGGGCGGAGACAAGCGCTCTCCGGCAAGACTTGCGCTGGACGTGGCGCGCAAGGTCATCACCCACCCCTTCATCGTCTCCGTCATCGCCGGCTTTCTCGCCGCCTCGCTGTCATGGCAGCCGCCGGAAGCGGTGCAGCGGCTGGTGGATTATCTGGCGCAATCGGCGGCGCCCTGCGCATTGTTTGCCATGGGCGTGACGCTGGCGCTTCGGCCGATGAAACGGGTGCCGGTGGAAATCAGCTATATCGTGCCGGCAAAGCTGATCCTGCATCCGCTCGCCGCTTATCTCGTGCTCTCGTCGCTCGGGCGGTTCGAGCCGGTGTGGATCTATTCGGCCGTGCTTTTGGCCGCGCTGCCGACCGCGACGAATGTTTTCGTCATCGGCCAGCAATATCACGTCTGGCAGGAGCGGGCGTCGGCAACGATCCTGATCTCGACGGTGCTGTCGGTCCTCACGCTGACCGGCGTGGTGTATTTCATCCAGCCTTTTTGAAGCTGCCGAACAGCAGCGAGGGTAGGGCCTTCAGCCCACGGCCTGGTTCGATGCCCTCGCGCATGACCATGCTTCTAAGCGTGCCGATGCCGGAAAGCACGTCCAGGCCCGCCGCGCGCGCCATCTGCACCGGCAGGAGATCGGAAAGCAGGGAGCGGTTCAGGAGATCGACGCTCAGCGTGCGGCTATACACATCCGCCCGCCGCCTGCGGTCGAAGCTGCTGCCGGCATCGGCCGCAATCGGCCGGTCGGAGACGGCGCTCAGCAATTCCGTCAGCGCGATGATGTCGCGCAGGCTGAGGTTCAACCCCTGCGCGCCGATGGGCGGAAAACCATGTGCGGCCTCGCCGATCAGGGCGACGCGGCCCTTGCCGAAGCGATGCGCCGTCATGGAAGAGAGCGGCCATGCCTGCACACTGTCCTCGACGGTGACGGCTCCCAGCATGGATTGCATGCGCTCCTCGACCCGGAGGCTAAGCGCTTCCAGCGGCAGCGCCGTCAATTCCTCCGCCTGTTGCGGGGTGACGACCCAGACGAGGCTGGAGCGGTTGCCGGGCAGGGGAACCTGCGTGAAAGGGCCGGTGGGTGTGTGGAATTCCGTCGAGACATTGCCATGCGACCGGCTGTGGCCGAAGTTCAAAACAATGGCCGTCTGCGGATAGGACCAGGATTTGACGCCGATGCCGGCCGCATCCCGCACCATCGATTTGCGGCCATCCGCACCGATGAGGAAATCGGCGGAGAGCGTTTCCCCGTCCGCAAGCGTCACCGTCACGCGCTCGTTGCCGATGTCGATTGTCTCGGCGGACGTGTCGAGGCGGGTAATATTGTGTTCCTGCCCGACCGCTTCGCTCAGAACGCCGAGCAAAGCCTCGTTGGGGATGTTCCAGCCAAAGGCGTCCAGACCGATTTCGGACGAACGGAACTGCACGGTGGGTGCACGCAGCAGGCGGTCGGTGCCGTCGATGATCTGCATGGTGGAAAGGCGTGCGGCCGAAGGCGCGATGCGCGACCACAGGCCGAGACGGTCCATGAAGCGGATGGACTGGTCCATCAGCGCCGTGGTGCGCTGGTCCTTCCTGTCGCTCGAAGGTGCAATGAGCGCCACGTGGCGGCCCGCCCGCGCCAGCGCGATGGCCGCGATCTGGCCCGCAAGTCCCGCACCGGTGATGGCGATATCGAAGTGTCTCATGGTCCTGATCCGTTGTTATTTCCAAAGCATCATAAAGGCTTTGGTCGGGTAAATCCACTTCGGTCCCGGAACATCCGGTTGCGAAGATTCGTTGGTTGTGCCGCGATATTAGTCTTAGGATAAGCGGATTGAGCCGGTTGCAAAGCGTGGTGAATGGCCGCATACCGGAATGGACAGGCGGATGAAAAAACGGGGCACAGACGCTGACTATGAAAATTTTCAACTATAAGCGTGTTCCCTACGCGGAAATCCGCGCCTTTTCCGTCCATATGCTCACGGCCTCCGGTTCGTTCCTGGCTTTTCTCGGCGTGGTCGCCGCAGCCGAACACCGCTTCGTCGACATGTTCTGGTGGCTGGGGCTTGCGCTTCTGGTGGATGGCATCGACGGTCCGATCGCCCGCAAGGTCAGGGTGAAGGAAGTGCTGCCCAACTGGTCCGGCGATACGCTCGATAATATCATCGACTATGTTACCTATGTGCTGCTGCCCGCCTTTGCGCTTTATCAGAAAGGCATGATCGGCGAGCCGCTGTCCTTCGTGGCCGCCGGCATGATCGTGGTGTCGAGCGCGATTTATTACGCCGATATGGGCATGAAGACGGACGAATATTTCTTCTCCGGCTTTCCGGTGGTGTGGAACATGGTGGTGTTCACCCTGTTCGTCATGGACGCCAGCGCCACCACGGCGATGATCGTCGTTACCGTTTCGGTGTTTTTGACATTCCTGCCGATCAACTTCCTGCATCCGGTGCGGGTGAAGCGATTGCGGCCGCTCAATCTCGCCGTGGTCTTCATCTGGTGCGCGCTTGGCGGTTATTCGCTGCTGATGCATTTCGAAACCCCGACCTGGGCCGTGATCGGCTTTGTGGCAAGCGGCATCTATCTTTATTGCATCGGTGGAATATTGCAGTTTTTCCCCTCGCTCGGCGCGAAATAAGAAAAGGGTAAAGCCGTTTATTGCTTGTGCAAATTGCATTTAAGCGGCTTCTTTTTCAGTTGTGCGCAGCAGCAAAACCGTTATCAATAAGTTCTGATCGCGTATCATTGCATACTTTTTGGTGCGGGATTGGGAACAATGACCGCAACCGTTTGAAACGCCTCGAAGAAGGCATGACGGTTGGTGAGAGAGGGAACTCGTGACTGGAACTTTGGCGCCGGAGGCCGTGCCTCTCCTGTCCGTTCGCAAGCTGACCAAGCTGTTCGGCAATTTCGCCGCCTGCAACGGCATCGATCTCGATATTGCGCCGGGCGAAATCCATGCGCTTCTGGGGGAAAACGGCGCGGGCAAATCCACGCTCGTCAAGATGCTGTTCGGCGTTCTCGCACCGACCGAGGGCGATATTATCTGGCAGGGCCAGCCGGTTTCCGTAGGCTCACCCAGTGAGGCTCGCCGGCTTGGCATCGGCATGGTCTTCCAGCATTTTTCGCTGTTCGAGGCGCTGACGGTCGCTGAGAACATCGCCCTGTCGCTCGATCCGAAAATTTCATTGAAGGAAATCGCCGGGCAAGCGGAAACGCTGTCGCGCGCCTACGGTCTGCCGCTCGATCCCAATGCGCATGTGGCCGATCTTTCGGTCGGCGAGCGACAGCGCATCGAAATCGTCCGAGCGCTTCTACAGAATCCGCGCCTCATCATTCTCGACGAGCCGACCTCGGTGCTGACGCCGCAGGAGGCCGACAAGCTGTTCGAGACGCTGGAGAAGCTGAAGGCTGAAGGCCGTTCTGTGCTTTATATCAGCCATCGTCTCGAAGAGGTGCAGCGTATCTGCGACCGCGCCACCGTTCTGCGCCACGGCAAGGTGACGGGCGCCTGCGATCCGCGCAGGGAAACGCCGGCATCGCTGGCGCGCATGATGGTCGGCAGCGATGTCGCAAGCGTTTCGCGGGCCACGGGCGAGGCGCTGGGTGCGCCGCAGATCGAGGTCATGGGGCTTTCGGTCGCGCCGCGCACGCCTTTTGCCGTGGCGCTGAAATCGATTTCCATGACCGTGCGCGCCGGCGAGGTGCTGGCGATTGCCGGCGTTGCCGGGAACGGGCAGGGCGAGCTGTTCGATGCGCTTTCGGGCGAATATCCGGTCTATAATAACGATGCGATCCATCTGCGCGGCAAGCCGGTCGGCCGTATCGGCATCAATGGTCGCCGGCTGATGGGTGCGGGTTTCGTGCCGGAGGAGCGCCATGGTCATGCCGCTGTTCCCGGCATGAGCCTTTCCGATAATCTGTTGCTGGCGCGGGCGCGTTCCGACCGGAAGGCGTTTCTGACCGGCGGTTTCCTGCGCATAGTGCGTGGTTCCGCCATTAAGGCGGCGGCGCGGCGCATTTCGGAAACCATGGATGTGCGCAAAAGCGGGGCAGATCCGCTGGCTGGGTCGCTGTCGGGCGGCAACCTGCAGAAATTCATCGTCGGGCGCGAGCTTGACCGCCAGCCTGCCGTGCTGGTGGTCAATCAGCCGACCTGGGGCGTGGATGCGGGTGCGGCGAGCCGCATTCGCCAGGCGCTTGTCGATCTTGCCAAAGCGGGCTCGGCGGTCATCGTCATCAGCCAGGATCTCGATGAAATCTTCGAAGTCGCCACCAATATCGCTGTCATTTCCGACGGCAAGCTGTCAGAGACCCATCCCGTGGAAGACATGACGCTTGAAAAGATCGGCCTGCTGATGGGCGGCATCCACACACATTCGGGAGCCGCCCAGCATGCGCATTGAGCTTGAAAAACGGGCAGGGGTCTCGAGGCTATTCACGCTGCTTTCGCCGCTTCTGGCGCTCACGCTGACGCTGCTCGTCGGCGCCATCATGTTCGCCATGCTCGGCAAGAACCCGCTGGACGCGCTTTACGCCTTTTTCGTCGAGCCGCTGCTGGAAGTCTGGTCGCTGCACGAGCTGGCGATCAAGGCCGCGCCGCTGATCCTGATCGGCGTCGGCCTGTCGATCTGTTATCGCTCCAATAACTGGAACATCGGCGCGGAGGGGCAGTTCACCATCGGCGCGATCACCGGCTCCATCCTGCCGGTGCTTTATCCCGACTGGCATTCGCCGCTGCTTTTGCCTTTGATGCTGGTGATGGGCGCCGTGGGCGGCGCGCTTTATGCGGGTATTCCCGCACTTTTGAAGACGAAGTTCAACACCAACGAAATCCTCGTCAGCCTGATGCTGGTCTATGTCGCGCAGCTTTTCCTCGACTGGCTGACGCGCGGCATCTGGCGCGATCCGGGCGGTTACAACTTCCCGCAGACCAAGCCCTTCAACGACAGCGCCGTTTTGCCGGAAATGCTGGCCTCGGGCCGCGCGCATTGGGGTTTCGTTTTCGCCATCGTTGCGGCCATCGCGCTGTGGTTCATGATGCGCTACATGCTGAAAGGCTTTGAGGTTACCGTGCTCGGCCAGTCGGCGCGGGCAGGGCGTTTTGCCGGTTTTTCCTCCAGCCGCATGGTGTGGTTTTCGCTGCTGCTTTCCGGCGCGCTGGCGGGGCTTGCGGGCATATCGGAGGCTTCCGGCTCCATCGGCCATCTCCAGCCCAGCATTTCGCCGGGTTACGGCTTTACCGCCATCATCGTCGCCTTTCTCGGTCGTCTCAATCCGCTCGGCATCATCCTTTCCGGGCTGGTGCTGGCGCTGACCTATCTCGGCGGCGAGGCGGCGCAGCTTTCCATTGGCGTCTCCGACAAGGTGACGCGCGTGTTTCAGGGGCTGATGCTGTTCTTCGTGCTCTCCTGCGATACGCTGATCTTCTATCGCATCAGGGTGGTCTTTTCCGGCAAGGCGCATCGTAAAGAAGGAGCGGCATGATGGATATGCTTCAGGCCATTCTCCTCACCGTCATCACCGCCGCCACGCCGCTCGTCATCGCCGCTTCCGGCGAGCTGGTGACGGAGCGCTCCGGCGTCCTCAATCTCGGTGTCGAGGGCATGATGATCATGGGTGCGGTCTGCGCTTTCGCGGCCGCGCATATGACCGGGTCTCCCTATCTCGGCATTCTGGCCGGCATTGCCTCGGGTGCGGTTTTCTCGCTGCTCTTCGGTTTCCTGACGCTGACGCTCGTTGCCAATCAGGTGGCGACGGGCCTTGCGCTCACCATTCTCGGCCTCGGCGTCTCGGGCATGCTGGGTGAAAGTTTCGTCGGCCTGCCGGGTGTGAAACTGCAGCCCATCGTCTTTCCGCTGCTGTCGGACATTCCCTTCTTCGGTCCGCTGCTGTTCCGGCAGGATTTGATCTTCTACCTCTCCATCGCGCTTGTCGCCGGCATCGGCTGGTTTCTGTTCAAGAGCCGCACGGGCCTCAAAATCCGCGCCATCGGCGACAGTCACGCTTCGGCCCATGCGCTCGGCATCAATGTCATCCGCACCCGTTATCTCGCCGTCATGTTCGGCGGCGCCTGCGCGGGGCTTGCCGGTGCGCAGCTCTCGCTGGTCTATACGCCGCAATGGGTGGAAAACATGTCGGCCGGGCGCGGCTGGATTGCGCTGGCGCTCGTCGTCTTCGCCTCCTGGCGCCCATGGCGGGTGCTGGCGGGCGGTTACCTGTTCGGCGCCGTCACCATCGGCCAATTGCACGCGCAGGCTTTCGGCATCGGCGTGCCGTCGCAATTGCTTTCGGCGCTGCCCTATCTCGCAACTATTGTCGTGCTGGTCATCATCTCGCATAATCGCCGCACGACCTTGATCAATACACCGGCGTCGCTTGGCAAATCCTTCGTGCCGGACAGGTGAAGCATTCTCACGTCTCCAAACCAACAGGGGTAAAAATGAAAAAACTGGTCATAGCACTCGCCGCTTCGGTTGCGGCTCTCGGCGGCGTCGTTTCCTCGGCGGAAGCCGCCGACGCCAAGAAGGTCTGCTTTATCTATGTCGGTTCAAAGACCGATGGCGGCTGGACGCAGGCGCATGATATCGGCCGTCAGGAACTGCAGGCGCATTTCGGCGACAAGATCGAAACGCCTTTCCTCGAAAGCGTTCCGGAAGGCCCGGATGCCGAGCGCGCCATCGAGCGCATGGCCCGCTCGGGCTGCGAACTGGTGTTCACCACCTCCTTCGGCTTCATGGATGCGACCGTGAAGGTCGCCCAGAAGTTCCCCAAGGTGAAGTTCGAACACGCCACCGGCTTCAAGACCGCCGAAAACGTCGCGACCTACAATTCGCGCTTCTATGAAGGCCGCTACATTCAGGGCCAGATCGCCGCGAAGATGTCGCAGAAGGGTCTCGCCGGTTACATCGCCTCCTTCCCGATCCCGGAAGTGGTGATGGGCATCGACGCCTTCGTGCTCGGCGCGCAGTCCGTCAATCCCGATTTCAAGGTCAAGGTCGTCTGGGCCAACACCTGGTTCGACCCCGGCAAGGAAGCCGATGCCGCCAAGGCGCTGATCGACCAGGGCGTCGACATTCTGACCCAGCACACCGACACCACCGCGCCGATGCAGGTTGCGGCCGAACGCGGCATCAAGGCTTTCGGTCAGGCGTCCGACATGATCGCGGCCGGTCCGAAGACGCAGCTTACCGCCATCAAGGACACCTGGGGCGCCTATTACATCAAGCGCACGCAGGCTCTTCTCGATGGCACCTGGAAGTCCGAATCCGTCTGGGACGGCCTGAAGGACGGCATCCTGACCATGGCGCCCTATACCAACATGCCTGATGACGTGAAGAAGATGGCCGAGGATACCGAAGCCAAGATCAAGTCGGGCGAGCTGCACCCCTTCACCGGCCCGGTGAAGAAGCAGGACGGTTCGGAATGGCTGAAGGCGGGTGAAAAGGCCGAGGACGGTGTTCTGCTCGGCCTCAACTTCTACGTCGCCGGCGTGGACGACAAGCTGCCGCAATAACGGGACTTTCCATTCCCGCCGATAACAGGCCGCGCATGAAATTCATGTGCGGCCTTTGTTATTTTCATATGTTTTACGCCGTGGACGAAGTTTGCCTTTGCTTTTCAGGCGACTTGATGTTTTTCACTATATTCTGACTTGAGATATACACGTCTGGCGCGATTTTTAAGATCGCCAACCGAACGGAAGGACATGGCACTTGCAGCGCGGAATGCTCGATGCGGCTATCGGTTTTCGAAAGCTGCGGACAAATCATGCACAGGTCGTTCACAAGCTCGGTCTCGATATCGTGTCCGGCACCTTCAAGACGGGCGATATCCTGCCGGGCGATGCCGAGCTGATGGAGCGGCTGAAAGTGTCACGCACAGTGCTGCGCGAAGCGATGAAGACGCTGACCGCCAAGGGCATGATTTCCCCCAAGGCGCGTATCGGCACCCGGGTGACGGAGCGCGAAAGCTGGAACATGTTCGACAGCGAAGTGCTGCTCTGGCATTTCGAGGCGGGGGTCAGCGACGAGTTTCTGCTGCATCTTTACGATATCCGTCAGGCCTTCGAGCCCTATGGTGCGGGGCTTGCCGCGACGCGGGCAAAGGACGCGGATATCGCCAAGCTCGCCGCTTACGCCAACGAGATGGGCAATACCGCCTATTCCAAGGAAAAGCGCGCGCTTGCGGATATGAATTTCCATGTCCTCATCACTGAAATGTCCGGCAATCCGTTCATGCGCACCGTCGGTTCGCTGATAAAGGCGGCTCTGGTGGGCATTTTCCGGATGAGCAACCCGGAAACCGATCCCAATGAGATTTCCGACGTCTCCGCGTCCCACCTGCGGCTCGTGGAGGCGTTTCGCCTGCGCGATGAGGCCGCAGCGCGCCGCGAGATGGAAAGGCTGATCGAAAACGGCCGCCAGCAGGTGCTGGAATTCACTGCCCGCAACCCCCGGCGATAAATCAAACCGCGGGAGCGGGATGCGATCCCGTTCCAATCACGTTTGATGAAAATCGGTGCGGAAATTTGGTGCAGATTTGCATGGTTTCTTAAGTGGGCCGCCGTTATAGCAATTCCGGAATGAAATTACCGATGCGCCCGTTCGTTTTGCCGGACGGCGTGAAGTCAAACATATGCCGCCGTCCTGGCCGCCCTGCGGCCGGTGACTGGGTGTTGGAGGTCTTATGGAGCGCAGCTCTCTAGCCGTTATTCTCGCAGCGGGCGACAGCACGCGCATGAAATCGTCGAAATCCAAGGTGCTGCATCCGGTCGCCGGGCGTCCGATGATCAGCCATGTGGTTGAGGCGGTGGCTGGATCTGGCGTCGGCACGGTGGCGCTGGTGGTCGGGCGCGATGCCGACAATGTCGCTGCTGCCGCAAGCATGAAGGGTCTTCAGGTCGAAGCTTTCCTGCAGACGGAACGCAAGGGCACCGGCCATGCGGTTCTTGCCGCACGCGCAGCCATCGAGCGAGGTTTCGACGATCTCATCGTCGCCTATGGCGATGTCCCGCTCATCACGTCTGCAACGCTCGACCGGGCGCGTGAGGCGATTGCCGCCGGCGCCGATGTCGCCGTCATCGGTTTCCATACCGACCGCCCGACCGGTTACGGCCGGCTTCTGGTCAAGGATGGCGAACTTGTCGCTATCCGCGAGGAGAAGGACGCGACCGATGCGGAGCGTAAGGTTACCTGGTGCAATAGCGGATTGATGGCCATCAACGGCCGCAACGCGCTGGACCTGCTCGACCGGATCGGCAACAGCAATGTGAAGGGCGAATATTATCTGACCGACGTGGTCGAGATCGCACGTTCCCTCGGTCGCCGCGCCGTCGCCATCGATGCGCCCGAAACGGAACTGGTCGGCTGCAACAACCGCGCCGAACTGGCCTTTATCGAGAAGCTCTGGCAGGAGCGCCGCCGCCACGAACTGATGGTGGACGGCGTTTCGATGATTGCGCCCGAAACCGTTTTCCTCTCGTATGACACGAAGATCGGTCAGGACGTTTTGATCGAACCGAATGTCGTCATCGGTCCCGGCGTCACCATCGAGCCGGGCGCCGTCATCCATGCGTTTTCACATCTGGAAGGGGCGCATGTCGCCGAAGGTGCGGCCGTTGGTCCTTATGCGCGGCTGCGTCCGGGCGCGAACCTGCACGCTAACGCCAAGGTGGGCAATTTCTGCGAGGTCAAGAAGGCGGAGATCGGCGAGGGCGCCAAGGTCAATCATCTGACCTATATCGGCGATGCATTCATCGGCGCGGGCAGCAATATCGGCGCTGGCACCATCACCTGTAATTACGACGGCTACAACAAGGCCGAGACGCGGATCGGTGCGAACAGTTTTATTGGTTCGAACTCGTCGCTGGTCGCTCCTGTCACCATTGGAGAGGGGGCCTATATCGCCTCCGGCAGCGTGATTACCGATGACGTGCCGGCCGATGCGCTGGCGTTCGGGCGCGCGCGGCAGGAGATGAAGCCGGGCCGGGCGACCGTTGTGCGCGAGCGGGCGAAGGCGCTGAAGGAAGCGAAGAAAAAGTCGTCCTGACGGACGTTACCAAACGATACCGAAAGTGACCGGCGCCATAATTGCGGATTGTTCGGGAACGGTTAGTAGTTTCGGCGAAGAGATCGCCGTCTGGAGAAATATATGTGCGGAATTGTCGGAATTGTCGGAACCCAGCCCGTTGCTGAACGGCTTGTCGATGCGCTGAAGCGTCTCGAATATCGCGGTTACGATTCGGCTGGTGTCGCCACCATCGACAATGGCGCGATGGACCGTCGCCGGGCGGAAGGAAAGCTCTTCAACCTGGAGAAGAGACTTTCGGAAGAGCCGCTGCCGGGCGTGGTCGGCATCGCTCACACCCGCTGGGCGACCCATGGCGTTCCGAACGAAACCAATGCCCATCCGCATTTCGTCGACGGCGTCGCCGTCGTCCATAATGGCATCATCGAAAACTTCGCCGAACTGCGCGAAGAGCTGACCGCCGCAGGCGCGAGCTTCACCACCCAGACCGATACCGAAGTGGTCGCTCAGCTTCTGGCGAAATATACCCGCGAGGGTCTCGGCCATCGCGAGGCGATGCTGAAGATGCTGAACCGCGTGACGGGCGCCTATGCGCTGGTCGTCATGTTCAAGGACGATCCCGGCACGCTGCTTTCGGCGCGTTCCGGCCCGCCGCTTGCCGTCGGTTACGGTCGAGGCGAAATGTTCCTCGGGTCCGACGCCATCGCGCTGTCGCCCTTCACCAACGAGATCACCTATCTGGTGGATGGCGACTGCGCCATCGTGACCCGTCAGGGTGCGGAAATCATCGATTTCTCCGGCAAGCCGGTGAAGCGCGAGCGTCAAATCTCGCAGGCGACGGCCTATGTGGTCGACAAGGGCAACCATCGCCACTTCATGGAAAAGGAAATCTACGAGCAGCCGGAAGTCATTTCCCATGCGCTCAGCCATTATGTGGATTTCGCTTCCAAGACCGTGAAGCCGGCCGACACGGCCATCGATTTCGCCAAGCTTTCCGGCCTTGCCATTTCCGCCTGCGGCACGGCCTATCTGTCCGGCCTGATCGGCAAATATTGGTTCGAGCGTTATGCGCGTCTACCGGTGGAAATCGATGTCGCCTCGGAATTCCGTTACCGCGAAATCCCGCTCGTTCC
This sequence comes from Agrobacterium sp. T29, assembly GCF_006970545.1. Lineage (NCBI taxonomy): Bacteria > Pseudomonadati > Pseudomonadota > Alphaproteobacteria > Hyphomicrobiales > Rhizobiaceae > Agrobacterium > Agrobacterium sp. T29. The sequence continues at coordinate 1,506,848 of NZ_CP040640.1, read as the reverse complement.
CACGCAGGCCGCACTGTTCATTTCGCAATCGGGTGAAACCGCCGATACGCTGGCGGCCCTGCGTTATTGCCAGCAGGAGGGGCTGAAGATCGGCGCGGTGGTCAACACGCGTGAATCCACCATGGCGCGCGAATCCGATGCGATCTTTCCGATCCTTGCCGGTCCGGAAATCGGCGTCGCCTCCACAAAGGCCTTCACCTGCCAGCTTGCCGTGCTCGCTTCGCTTGCCGTTGCCGCCGGAAAAGCGCGCGGTACGGTCACGCCCCAGCAGGAAACCGAACTGGTTCGCCATCTGACCGAGATGCCGCGCATCATGAGCAAGGTTCTCAACAGCATCCAGCCGCAGATCGAAGCGCTGTCGCGCGATCTGTCGCGTTTCAAGGACGTGCTTTATCTCGGCCGCGGCACCAGCTTCCCGCTGGCGCTGGAAGGCGCGCTGAAGCTCAAGGAAATCTCCTATATCCACGCCGAGGGTTATGCCGCCGGCGAGCTGAAGCATGGGCCTATCGCGCTGATCGACGAGAACATGCCGGTCATCGTCATCGCGCCGCATGATCGTTTCTTCGAGAAGACCGTTTCGAATATGCAGGAGGTCGCCGCGCGCGGCGGCCGCATCATCTTCATCACCGATGAGAAGGGGGCCGCCGCTTCCAAGCTCGACACCATGGCGACGATCACGCTGCCCAATGTCGACGAGCTTATTGCGCCGATGGTCTTCTCGCTGCCGATCCAGCTGCTCGCCTATCACACCGCCGTCTTCATGGGCACGGATGTGGACCAGCCGCGCAATCTGGCGAAATCGGTAACGGTGGAATGATCATCCGGCCGGAGCGCCAGGGCGATGAAGAGGCGATTGCTCGCGTTACGGAAGATGCTTTCCGTAACGTCGATTACAGCGACAAGACGGAACATCTGATCGTCGAGCGGTTGCGCAGGGCGGGCGCGCTCACCGTTTCACTGGTTGCCGAGGACAGCGAAGGCATCATCGGCCATGTCGGTTTTTCGCCTGTGACGCTCACCAGCGGCGAGACCGGCTGGTTCTGCCTCGCGCCGCTTTCCGTGACACCGGAACGGCAGGGGCAGGGCGTCGGTTCAAAGCTGGTGCGGGACGGGCTTGCCGTTCTGGAGCGTCTGAATGCTTCCGGCGCGGTTGTCGCGGGCGATCCGGACTACTATGGCCGCTTCGGTTTTCGCCATGTCGAAGGGGTGAATGCGCAAGGGATTCCTGACGAATATTTCACAGTTCTTCGCTTGCATGGTGGAACTCCATCCGGCATTGTCGGTTTTCATCCGGGTTTCGATGGCGACAACGCTTAACTCCGAACGGTAAATGACCGATATTCCAGTCAAAATTTCATTCGCAGCCCGGCTGCGCAATAGTTTCCTCACGGGCGTTCTGATCCTCGCGCCCGTCACCATCACCATGTGGCTGGTGTGGAGCTTCCTGCAATGGGCCGATAGCTGGGTGAAGCCCTATATTCCGGCCCGTTACGATCCCGAGCAATATTTCGATGTGGCTATTCCCGGTTTCGGCCTGCTGATCGCCGTCATCGGCATCACCCTCATCGGCTTTCTCGGCAATAACCTCATCGGCAAATGGATTTTCGGTGTCGGCGAATCCATCCTCAACCGCATGCCGCTGGTGCGGCCGATCTACAAGAGCATCAAGCAGCTGTTCGAATCCGTCCTGAAGGAGCATTCGAACTCCTTCAAGAAGGTCGGCCTGATCGAGTTTCCGTCATCCGGCACCTGGGCGATGGTGTTCGTCGCCTCCGAGGCCAAGGGCGAGCTTGCCCATCGTTTCAATGAAATGGGCCAGCAGATGGTCGCCGTCTTCCTGCCGCCGACACCGGTGCCGACAGCCGGTTTTCTGCTGTTCGTGCCGAAAGACAAGATCGTGATGCTGGACATGACGCCGGAAGATGCGGCAAAGCTCTTGATATCCGGTGGTCTGGTGGCCCCGGATTTCACGCCGCCGAAGATGATTGCGCCGGTTTGAACGCATTCGCAAGACGCTAGATTCCTTCCTCCATTCTCGCGGAGTGATGTAAAGCCATACGGTTGACGAACCAATGTGGTTCACCAATAATCACCGTGAACCAAGAAGGGTTGCGATCATGACTGCATTCACTGTGCGTCTGCCTGATGAGGTTGCCGACAAACTCGACCAATTGGCGGAAAAACTTGATCGGTCGCGATCCTACATGGCGGCGCGGGCGATTGAGGACTTTGTTGCCCGCGAGGAGTGGCAGCTTGCCGAGATCGAGGCGGGTGTGGCGGAAGCCGATCGCGGCGAGTTCGGGACACCTGAGGATCTCGCAAACATTGTCGGGAAATATGTAAAATCCGCCCGGCCGTCATGAATGACCGGCGAATTCGTTGGACCTTACGGGCGCTGCGACGGCTCGATGAAATTGGTGTGCATATCGAAAAGGATAATCCAGCGGCTGCGGCCCGAGTGATTTCCCGCATTGTTTCAGCGGTTGATATGTTGGTGGAGCAGCGAGCCATGGGGCGGGTCGGACGCATCAGAGGAACGCGGGAAGCCGTGCTTTCCGACATTTCCTACATCATTGCCTATCGCGTGGGCGGGGATATCGAAATTCTGACGATCATCCACACATCGCAGCGGTGGCCTTCGGCGCTTTAGCCAAACAGTCGCCGGCTTTCATGGTCAATCCTCATCATCCAGATCGTCCACTTCCGTGCCGGTGGTCGTGGCGTGGAATACGGGAACGAAAAGCCGCATATAGACCAGCCGCACGCTCCAGCCTTCTTCCAGCGCCTGGCTCCAGGCCTTCTTGCGGCCGGGCTTCTTGAACGCCTTGCCGATTGCCTTTTTCGCGCTCTTCGCAAATGTCTCCGGTTGCAGAATATTCTGCGGCGAGCAGAGCGCGTAGCCCTTGCGGAAAGCGGGTGGCGGGCGGCGCGGGTCGATCATGTTCATGGGCGTTCACTTTCAGCCGGCGTGGAGGAAGCGGATCGCTTCGTCGCGGCGGTGCAAATAGAGCAGGGTGCGCAGCGCATTGCCGCGCGGGCCTGTCAGTTCGGGGTCGCGCTCAATGACGTAAGCTGCGTCCTTGCGGGCGATTTCCAGAAGGTCGGCATGGGCCTCGAGGCTGGCGATGCGGAAGCCCGGCGTGCCGGACTGGCGGGTGCCGAGCAGCTCGCCTTCGCCGCGCAGCTTCAAATCCTCCTCGGCGATCAGGAAGCCATCCTCGCTGTCGCGCAGGATGGAAAGCCGGGCGCGGCCGTTTTCGCTGAGTGGGCCTTTATAGAGCAGGATGCAGGTGGAGGCCTCGTCGCCGCGGCCCACACGGCCGCGCAGCTGGTGAAGCTGGGCGAGGCCGAAACGTTCGGCGTGTTCGATGACCATGATGGTTGCATCCGGCACGTCGACGCCGACTTCCACCACCGTCGTCGCTACCAGCAACCGGGCTTCGCCGTTCTTGAAGGCCAGCATGGCGGCATCCTTGTCCGGGCCGCTCATGCGTCCATGGATGAGGCCGATATTGGCGCCGAGCATCTGCGAGAGAACCGCATGCCGTTCTTCCGCCGACATCAGGTCGGATTCTTCCGTTTCCTCCACCAGCGGGCAGATCCAGTAGGCCTTCTTGCCATCCTTCAGTGCCGCGCGCAGCCGCTCTACGATATCGCCGATCCGCTCAGTGGGGATCGTCACGGTCTGGATGGGTTTGCGGCCGGCCGGTTTTTCGGTGAGCTTGGAGACATCCATATCGCCGAAGGCGGCCAGAACCAATGTGCGCGGAATAGGCGTGGCGGTCATGACCAGCATATGCGGCGTGATGCCCTTCGCAGTGAGGCGCAGGCGCTGGTGCACGCCGAAACGGTGCTGCTCATCGACCACTGCCAGCACGAGGTTTTTATAGCTGACGCTGTCCTGAAACAGTGCATGGGTGCCGATGACGATCTGCGCTTCGCCGGAGGCCACGCGCTCCTCGATCTCGCGGCGCTCCTTGCCCTTGGTGCGGCCGGTCAGCACTTCGACGGTGATGCCCGCCGCCTGAGCGAGTTTGGATATGGTGGCGTAATGCTGGCGGGCGAGGATTTCGGTCGGGGCCATCAGCACCGCCTGTCCGCCGGCCTCCACCGCCGTTGCCATGGCCATCAGCGCCACCAGCGTCTTGCCCGCACCGACATCGCCCTGCAGCAGTCGCAACATGCGGTCTTCGCCGGCCATGTCGGTCAGGATATCTTTCACCGCAGCGCTCTGGCTTGCCGTCAGCGAGAAGGGCAGTTGCGACAGGATTTTTGCGGCGACATCACCCTTGGCGCGGATCGGCTGGCCCGCCACCTTGCGCAGCCGCTGGCGCACCAGCGCCAGTGAGAGCTGCCCGGCGAGGAATTCGTCATAGGCGAGCCGTCTGCGCGCCGGGGCTTGTGGTTCTATATCGGCGCTGTCGCGCGGGTCATGCAGCTCGCGGAAGCTTGAGGCGACATCACCGAAGCCCTGCCGGGTCTTGAGCGTCTCATCGATCCATTCCGGAAAGACCGGCAGCTTTGAAAGCCCGCCTTCGATTGCCTTGCGCAGCACCTTGGCAGACAGCCCGGCGGTCATGGGATAAACGGCTTCTACCAAAGGCAGGTTTTCCGCCTCGGAAAGCTTCACCATGAAATCCGGATGCACCATGGAGGCGCGGCCGTTGAACCAGTCCACCTTGCCGCTGACGAGAACCTCTTCATCGACAGGCAGGGCCTTGGACAGCCAGTCGCCCTTGGCGCGGAAGAAGGTCAGCGCCAGTTCGCCGGTCTCGTCATGCAGGAAGACGCGATAGGGCGCATTACGGTTTCCCGGCGGTGGCGGCTGGTGGCGGTCGATACATCCCTGAATGGTGACAATGGCGCCGGGGCTGGCCAGCGCAATGCCGGGGCGGTTGCGGCGGTCGATAACGTTGGATGGCGCGTGGAAGAGCAGGTCGATGACGCGCGTGTCGTCGGCGCTTTCCCGGCTCAAAAGCTTGGCCAGAAGATCGGCAAGCTTCGGCCCCACACCGGCGAGGGTGGAGACGGAGGCAAACAGCGGATCGAGAATGGCCGGACGCATGGGTCAGCAAAATCGGGGAAGGGGGCGGCTTATGCAAGACTTCACTGGTCACAAAGGCGGGTTATCACCGGCAGATTTTCACCGCCGTGGCATTATTTCGATAAAAACCGGTTCCCAAGCGTTCGCCTCCTGTTCTATAGGAGGTCGCAGTCAACATCCTGTTGAATAGCCAACCGAAAGGTGAATGCGATGACTGGACTGGTGCGCACGAGTGCCGACCTCGATCCGAGACGCCGGCGGATTCTTTACCGCTGCTGGCATCGGGGCATTCGCGAGATGGATCTGGTGCTCGGGCAATTCGCGGAAGACAATATTGCCGGGCTTTCCGACGATCAGCTGGATGAGCTTGAGATCATCATGGCGGAAGAGGATAACGACCTCGTCAAGATGGTGACGGGCGCGCTTGCCATACCGGAAAAATTCCAGACCCCGCTGTTCGAGAAGATCGCCTCTTACCGTCCCGATTTCGATCTCGTCACCACTGACACCCTGAAAGCCTGAGAATATGATAGCCGGATTCGATGCAAAGCTGGTGTCGTCGGCCGATACGCCGCTGACCATCGGAAACGTGCCTTCCGGCATGGAAGCCCTTTTGCTTGCCGATATGGCGCGGGCCGGCACGTCGGTCGCCTATGTGATGTCGGACGGCCAGCGGGTCGCCGATCTCGAGCAGATCCTCGGTTTTGTCGCACCTGACATTCCGGTGATGACGCTGCCCGCCTGGGACTGCCTGCCCTATGACCGCGTGTCACCGAGCGCCGACACCTCGGCGCGCCGGCTGGCTGCGCTCTCCGGTCTGATCGCCCATGCGAAGAAACCGCATCCGGCCATCGTGCTGGTCACCGTCAACGCCATGCTGCAGAAGATGGCGCCGCGCGACATTATCGAGAGCCTCGGCTTTTCGGCCAAACCCGGCAACCAGATCCGCATGGAAGAGATTGCCGCGCGGCTGGAGCGCAACGGTTTCGACCGGGTGGCGACGGTGCGTGAAGTGGGCGAATTTGCCGTGCGCGGCGGCATTCTCGACGTCTTCGTGCCGGGCACGGAAGAGCCGGTGCGGCTCGATTTCTTCGGCGATACGCTGGAAAGCATCCGCACCTTCGATCCGGCCAGCCAGCGCACCATCGGACAGGCGCGCTCGCTCGATCTGAACCCGATGAGCGAAGTGACGCTGACGCCGGATACGATCAGCCGTTTCCGCAAGAATTACCTGTCGCTGTTCGGCGCGGCGACGCGAGACGATGCGCTTTATCAGGCCGTCTCCGAAGGTCGCCGTTATGCCGGCATGGAACACTGGCTGCCACTGTTTTACGAGCAGCTGGAGACTGCCTTCGATTATCTGAAGGATTTCCGCATCGTCACCGACCATACGGCGCGGGAGGCGGCGAAAGAACGCTCCAAGCTGGTGCTCGATTATTACGATGCGCGCCGCAGTTCCGGCGAAACCAAGGGCTCGACGCAGGGCGCGCCCTATAAGCCGGTTTCGCCCGGCCAGCTTTATCTCGACGGCAAGAGCTTCGATGCCGCACTGGCTGCCGTTAACGCCGTGCGCCTGACGCCTTTCAACGAGCAGGACAGCGAAGGCCGCCCTGTCGCGACGCTCGACGCCCATGTCGGTCCGCGCTGGGCACGCCCGCCGACCGAGGGCGAGAGCGAAGAGCGGGTCAATGTTTTCGATCTGGCGGTGAAGCACATTGCCGAACGCCGCGCCAAGGGCTGGAAGGTGCTGATTACCGGCTGGTCGGAAGGTTCGCTCGACCGGCTATTGCAGGTGCTGAACGAGCACGGGCTTGAGAAGATCAAGCCGGTCACCTCGCTGAAAGAGGTGGAGAAGCTCGGCAAGGGTGAGGCGGCCTCGGCGGTTCTGAGCCTTGAGGCGGGGTTCGAAACCGGGACGCTGGCCGTTATCGGCGAGCAGGATATTCTCGGCGACCGCATGGTGCGCCGCTCCAAGCGCCGCAAGCGCGGCGCGGATTTCATCTCGGAAGTGGCGGGGCTGGATGAGGGCTCGCTGGTCGTCCATGCCGAACATGGCATCGGCCGCTTCGTCGGCCTGCGGACAATAGAAGCGGCGGGTGCGCCACGCGCCTGCCTGGAACTGCATTATGCCGATGACGCCAAGCTGTTCCTGCCGGTTGAAAACATCGATCTTCTGTCGCGTTACGGTTCGGATGCGGCGGAAGCGCAGCTGGACAAGCTGGGCGGCGGCGCATGGCAGATGCGCAAGGCCAAGCTCAAGAAGCGCCTGCTGGACATGGCAGACGAGCTTATCCGCATCGCGGCTGCGCGCCTGGTGCGCCATGCGCCGGTGCTGACTGCGCCGGATGGGCTTTACGACGAATTCGCCGCCCGTTTCCCCTATGACGAGACGGAAGACCAGCTGAACGCGATTGAGTCCATCCGCGAGGATCTCGGCGCCGGCCGGCCGATGGATCGGCTCATCTGCGGCGATGTCGGTTTCGGCAAGACCGAGGTGGCGTTGCGCGCCGCGTTCCTTGCCGCCATGAACGGCGTGCAGGTGGCTGTGGTGGTGCCGACCACGCTGCTTTCCCGCCAACATTTCCGCACCTTCTCGGAACGTTTCCGTGGGTTGCCGATCCGGGTGCAGCAGGCTTCGCGCCTTGTCGGCTCCAAGGAATTGACGCTGACGAAAAAGGAAGTGGCCGATGGCAAGACGGATATCGTCGTCGGGACCCATGCGCTGCTCGGCGCGGGCATCAGCTTCGCCAATCTCGGCCTGCTGATCATCGACGAAGAGCAGCATTTCGGCGTTAAGCACAAGGAGCGCCTGAAGGAGCTGAAGAGCGACGTGCATGTGCTGACGCTCTCTGCGACGCCCATTCCGCGCACCTTGCAGCTTGCCATGACGGGCGTGCGGGAACTGTCGCTCATCACCACGCCGCCGGTGGACCGCATGGCGGTTCGCACCTTCATTTCGCCCTTCGATCCGCTGGTGATCCGCGAAACGCTGATGCGCGAACATTATCGCGGCGGCCAGAGCTTCTATGTCTGCCCGCGCCTTGCCGATCTTGCTGACATTCACGCCTTCCTGCAATCGGATGTGCCGGAACTGAAGGTGGCGGTGGCGCATGGGCAGATGCCGGCGGGCGAACTGGAAGACATCATGAATGCCTTTTATGACGGCAAATATGATGTGCTGCTGTCGACCACCATTGTCGAATCCGGCCTCGACGTGCCAACCGCCAATACGCTGATCGTGCACCGCGCCGATATGTTCGGCCTTGCCCAGCTTTACCAGCTGCGCGGTCGTGTCGGCCGTTCCAAGGTGCGCGCTTTCGCGCTCTTCACCCTGCCGGTCAACAAGGTGCTGACGACGATGGCTGAGCGGCGGCTGAAGGTGCTGCAATCGCTCGATACGCTGGGCGCCGGCTTCCAGCTGGCCAGCCACGACCTCGATATTCGCGGCGCGGGCAATCTGCTCGGCGAGGAACAGTCCGGCCATATCAAGGAAGTCGGCTTCGAGCTTTACCAGCAGATGCTGGAAGAGGCGGTGGCCGAAGTGAAGGGTGACGAGCAGGTGCAGGATAGCGGCTGGTCGCCGCAAATCTCGGTCGGCACCTCTGTCATGATTCCGGAGGATTATGTTCCGGATCTGCATCTGCGCATGGGGCTTTATCGCCGTCTCGGCGAGCTTGCCGATATCAGCGAGATCGATGGTTTCGGCGCGGAAATGATCGACCGTTTCGGCCCGTTGCCGAAAGAGGTGCAGCATCTCCTCAAGATCGTCTACATCAAGTCGCTCTGCCGCATCGCCAATGTCGAGAAGGTGGATGCCGGGCCGAAGGGCGTGGTCGTGCAGTTCCGCAACAAGGAATTCCCCAATCCGGCAGCGTTGGTCGCTTATATCGGCAAGCAGGGCTCGATGGCGAAAATCCGCCCCGATCACAGCCTGTTCCTGACACGCGATCTGCCGACGCCGGAAAAGCGGCTGACGGGCGCGGCGATGATCATGACACAGCTTGCCGAACTGGCGCGGTCCTAAAACTTCGGGAGGTCGTCGACCCAAAGCAGACCGAGGCGCGTGGGGCTTACCCCCCTCTGTCCTGCCGGACATCTCCCCCTCAAGGGGGGAGATCGATCTGTGGCAAGGTCTCGCCCATCTGGAAGCTTGAAAATGAAGCGACAAAAGGGCCTCTTGCCGATCTCCCCCTTTGAGGGGGAGATGCCCGGCAGGGCAGAGGGGGGTAAAGCCCCACCCACCCTCGGCTTGCTAACAAATGGCCAATCCTCGAAAAACCCAACCCGCAAGGCTCAGCAAAAATTACGCCGATGTAACGAAACGGACATGCGCTGGTAGTCTTCACGGGCGTAGTCTCAGCTCCATACCCGGTGCGGCGGATCGGTAGATGCCGCCGGGTGATGAAGGAGCAGGACGATGTGGACCAACATCAACAGGTTTGCCACCGCTGGTCTGGTTGCCTTGACAATTGCGGGCACCACAATTGCCACCACCAGCCAGGCGGAAGCGCGCAATAATTTCGGCCGCGGCCTTGCCGCCGGCATTGCCGGCACGATCATTGGCGGAGCGCTGATTGCGGGTGCAAGACATCCCGGCTACGCTTATGGCCCCGCATATTACGCGCCCGCCTACGGTCCACCCGTTTATGCCGCACCGGCCTATGGCCCGCCGGTTGTTTACCAGCCGGCCTACCCGCGCTGCCACGTGGCGTGGAGGCAGAACGCCTGGGGCGATATGTATCGGGTCAGGGTTTGTGATTGATCGAATGCCATGCCGGCGACGCGAATACGCGTTGCCGGTTCTTCGCATTCGTTAGGCTTCAGCGCCCGTCTTCCGGCGTGATGCCGACGGCCACGTTCTGGTCGGTGGCGGCGATCGAAGCGGGCAGCGGCACTTTTCTCTGTTTCTCGCGGATCAGCGTCAGCAGGCCGGAACCGACGATGAGGGCGATGCCGACCAGCATCCATCCGTCGATACGGTCGCCGAAAATCAGATAACCGAACAGGATGGCCCAGAGCATCTGGCTATATTGCGTTGGGCCGATCATGGCGGCGGGCGCATAACGGGCAGCATACATGACCAGTACGTTGCCAAGAGCGCCGAGCAAGCCATATCCCGCCAGCAGCAGCCATTGCTCGCCGGCTGGCATGACAAAAGTCGGCACCATGGCGATGCCGCTTATGGTGAGACAGCCGAGCACACCGGCCCCATAAAGTGAGACGTTCTTTTCCGACGGTCCCATGGCGCGGAAGATGACGATGCTGAGCGCACCGCTGAAGCCACCGATGATGGCGCCGAGGTGGCCGACGCCGAGTTCGCGGAAGCCCGGCCGCAGGATGACCAGCACGCCGAGGAAACCGATGATGACGGCCGACCAGCGCTTGATGCCCACCTGTTCCTTCAGGAACACCACCGACATGATGGTGACGAAGGAAGGGAGCAGGAAGATCAGCGCGAAGGCTTCCGCCATGGAAAGATGGGTGAAAGCGGTCACGCTGCCCACCGCGCCGGTGCCGGCGGCAAAAAAGCGGATGATCCACAAAGGCCGGTTCGTCGTCTTCACCACATCCACCCAGCGATCATTGCGCTTGCGGATGAAGGGAAGGGCGACGAGGCCGAAAAGGGCGCCGAAGAAGGCCGATTCGATGGGTGAAATCTGGCCTTCTATGAGTTTAACGCTTGCATCGCTCCAGGCGTAGGCAGCGAAGGCGGCAAAGGCAAGCAGAATGCCTTTCAGGGTCTGGTCGGACACGGAAACACCGGCGAAAAATCGAGTTGATGAAAACCGCCGGTGGTTTGACCGTCAGTTCATCGATCTATGCTCGTCCGCCTTGATTTTTGCAATATCCCGCAGTGCAGCAATCAATACATCGGGCGTTTGTGCACCGCTTATGGCGTATTTCTGGTCGATGATGAAGAAGGGCACGCCGGCGACGCCCATTTGCTGCGCCGCATCGATTTCGGCGATGACGGTGTCCTTGTCGGCGTCGGAGGCGAGAAGCCGCGCCACGACCTTGGCGTCCATGCCGGATTTTTCGGCCACATCGGTCAGCACCGCGTGATCGCCGATGTTGCGCCCTTCCTCGAAATTGGCCTTGAACAGGGCGGTGACGACCTTTTCCTGAACGTCGCGGCCTTCGGAATGCGCCCAGAGCGACAGCCGATGGGCGTCGAGCGTGTTCGGGCCGATCTTGATCGCATCGAAATCATAATTGATGCCGACTTCCTTGCCGAGCTGTACAAGCGTGGCATGCGCCTGTTCGAGGCGTTCCTTGCCGAGTTTTTCCTCGAGAGCGGCTTTCTGGTCGACGCCTTCTGGCGGGTAATCCGGGTTGAGGCGGTAAGGACGCCAGTTCACGTCGACGCTGATTTCGTCCTGCACCTCGGCAATGGCGAGATCGAGCCTTGCCTTGCCGAGATAACACCACGGGCAGACCATATCCGATACGACGTCGACAACGATGCGTTCCATGGTTTTATCTTCCCTTTTCTCTGCCGGGGATGGGTGCGGTGCGGTTTATTGCGCCCGCGCATCCCACCAAGTCTGTTTCTGATTGCCGGATATCGGCGTCATATCCGGGCGGTCGATATATTTCCAGCGGGCCACCCATTGCGCGCCGATATAATAGAGCGGAATGACATAGTGGCCGGCAACGAGAAGGCGGTCGTAACCGCGCACCGCCGCCTGAAAATCCTCCGTCGACCTTGCCTGCAGCAGGGCCTCGATCATGCGGTCTATATCGGGATTTGCAGCGCCCGCATAGTTGAAGCTGCCCTGCGCATCCCGCGAGAGCGAACTCCAGCGGTTGAGCTGTTCCATCCCCGGTGAGAGCGAGGAGGGCAGGGAGCGGATGATCATATCATAGTCGAAGCTGTTCGAGCGGGCCTGATATTGTCCGTCATCGACCGAGCGGATGCCCATGGCGACGCCGATCAGGTTGAGCGAGCGCTGATAGGCAAGCGCGATGCGCTCCTGCGCCGGGTTCTGCGTCATGATTTCGAAGGCAAGCTGACGGCCGTTGACGTCGGACATCCTGCCGTTCTTGATGCTGTAGCCAGCCTCTTTCAGCTTGTCGACGGCCATTTTCAGAACTTTGCGGTCCGCGCCAGTGCTGTCGGTGGTCGGCATGGCATAGGTTCCCGCCAGCAGTTCCGGCGGCATGGTTTTCGCCGCGTCGCCAAGCAGGGCAAGCTCGCGCTCGTCTGCGGCGTTGCCATAGGCGCCGAGCGGGGAGTTCTGCCAGTAACTCTGTGTGCGCTTGAAGGAGCCGCCGAGGATGTTTTTGTTCATCCATTCGAAATCGAGCGCATAGGACAGGCCCTCGCGCACCTTTTCGTCGGCGAAGACGACGCGGCGGGTGTTGAAAACGAGACCGAACATGCCGGTGGGCAGGCGCGGCTGGAAGACGTCCTTGACGATATCGCCGCGATGGACGGCCGGGAAATTGTAAGCCTGTCCCCAGTGGGAGGTATCGGAAGTGCCGTTGATGGCGTCGCCTTCAGGATAAATGTCGATATCGCCCTTCTTGAAGGCTTCGAACATGGTGGTGACCTGAAGGAAATAGGTGACGCTGATCTCGTCGTAATTGTCGAAGCCGACCTTGCCGGGAATATCCTTGCCCCAATAATCCGGGTTCCGCTCCCAGATGATTCGTTCGCCCGGCCGCAGGGTTTTGATTCGGTATGGACCCGAGCCGACGACAGCGCCGAGGCCCGCCTGCTCGAATTTTTCCGGATCGATCGCATGTTTCGGCAGGATCGGGGTGGAGGAGGCGAGAATGAGCGGCGTTTCGCGGTTCGCTCTGTCATTGAAGGTGAAACGCACGCTGCGATCGCCGATTTTTTCCAGCTTCGCCACGCCGTCCAGACGGGTGTTGAAGGGTGGGCGGCCTTTTTCCTTCAGGAGGTTGAAGGTGAAGATGACGTCATCTGCGGTCACCGGCTCGCCGTCGGACCATTTTGCCTTCGGGTTGAGGTTGAACTGGACGAAGCTGCGCTCCTCATCCCACTCCGCGGTTTCGGCGAGCAGGCCGTAAAGGCTGAAAGGCTCGTCGCTGGAGCGCAGCATCAGCGGTTCGTAAAGAAGATTGCCGAATTCCGGGTCCCAGACGCCGCGTGCGGTGGTGCGCATTCCCTTGAGAACGAAGGGATTGAGGCTGTCGAAGGTGCCGACGACGCCATAAGAGATTCGGCCGCCTTTCTTCACGTCCGGATTGACGTAAGGGAAGTGGCGGAAATCTGCCGGCATGGCAGGCGTGCCATGCATGGAAATGCCGTGAAGCGGCTGTGCCAGGGCGGTTCCGGCGGGAAGCAGGGATGATCCCAGAAGGAACAATGCGGGGATGAAGGCCGCAAGGTTGCGCATGTCACTATCCTGTCTCAACGGTCAGTCCGATATGTGGACCTGACCGGTTTATCGTCATGATTCTGGCAGATATGTAGCACACGGACATTGCATGACCCATGCAACGGCGGGAAATCTTGGGTCAGCTCAAGAAAAAGTTAAAGAAGTGCTGGATATCGCCGCGATCGGCATGTAACAGGGGGACCGGAAGAGACGGGTCACGCATTTGCCTCATTTAAACGACAGTTGAACGGGCAGAAGGATACCGCCATCGGCGAACAGGATCTTGCGGTTCTGTTCTGGCAGACATTCAGGAGACGGAACTCTTATGATGCACAAGGCAAACACATTCACCCGGACGGCTCTGTCCGCTCTGGTCCTTTCTCTCGGCGCAATGTCCGCTCCGGCCATCTCGCAGGCGCAGGATGCCGCGCCCGCCGCTCAGGGCGCTGGCGCTCCGCCGCTCGGCTGGTTCAAGACCTGCTCCAAGCAGGAAGACAACGATGTCTGCGTCGTGCAGAACGTGGTTCTTGCCCAGAACGGTCAGATGATCACCGCCGTCGGCCTCATCACCGTTGAAGGCAAGGTCAACCGCAAGCTGCTGCAGGTCTCCGTTCCGACCGCGCGTCTCGTTCCTCCGGGCGTGATGATGCAGATCGACGGCGGCAAGGGCCAGAAGCTCGACTACGCCGTTTGCCTTCCCGACAAGTGCACGGCCGAAGTTCCGCTGACGGACGCCATGATCGCTTCCCTGAAGAAGGGTAGCGAGGTGGTCTTCACCTCCATCAACTTCCGCCGCGCTCCGAACCCCATCAAGATCGCGCTCTCCGGCTTCACCGGCGCCTATGACGGCCCGGCGATCACCCAGTCGCAGCTCGCCGAAAGCCAGCGCAGCCTGCAGGAAGGCATGCAGAAGAAGGCTGAAGAGGCCCGCAAGAAGCTGGAAGCTGCACAGGATGCTGCCAAGGGCGCGCCGAAGCCCTGATCGCAGAGTAAGCTCCAAAAGCAGGAAAACCGGTCTGGCGACAGACCGGTTTTTTTATGCCCTTGGGAGGGAGGGGAGAAATTTGGCGGGCGTCAATGCGCCGTCGACATTTTCGGGCGCCATTCGCCGTTCGGCGCCTTGTCGAAGATGCGGCCGATATTGGGGTTTCGGAGCGGCGTCTCGTTTTCGTCGTGGACGAGGTTCTGTTCGGAAACATAGGCGACATATTCCGTCTCCTCGTTTTCGGCCAGAAGATGATAGAAGGGCTGGTCGCGATCCGGCCTGATTTCCGCAGGGATGGCGTTCCACCATTCCTCGGTATTGGCATATTCCGGGTCCACGTCGATCACCACACCGCGGAACGGAAACACCTTGTGGCGGACGATTTCGCCAAGCGTGAATTTTGCGTTTCTTTGTTTCATGGCATGTACTTCCTTTCCCAATACTAGTTGGTATCGGAATGCGAAATATCAAGACCTAGCGGTTTTGGCGCCGGTCTGCCGTCCGCGTTCAGCGCCTTCTGCCGATGGGCGCGGTGGCGATGATGACGCCACCGGTGACCAGCACGATGCCGATGGCGTGATAGGTCTCGAAAGTCTCCCCCAGGAACGGCGTTGCCATGAGGATCGAGACCGGCGGCATCATGTAAAGCGTGATGCCAGCGGTGGCGGGCCCGAAGACGCGCACCGTATGGGTGAAGCAATAAAAGGCCAATAGTGAGGCGAACAGGATGATGCCGCCGATCTTGGCCCATGCCATTGGCGTTGCGGGCAACATGCCGCCCTGCGCCAGTTCCAGCGCCGCCGGCGGCAGAAGCACGAGCGCGCCGGAAAAGGCGATCAGGCCGAAAAGGCTGAAAGAGGCCATCTGCCGTGCGGCGGGATCGCGCAGCAGCAGCGAATAGACCGCAAAGGCGATGGCCGCCGTCAGGATCGCGAAATCGCCAATGTTGAAATTCAGGTGCCAGAGAGCGGACATATCGCCCTTGAGCACGATGGCCGCCACGCCGGCAAAGGCGATGACCATGCCCGCCACTTCCAGCTTCCGGATCGGGCGGCCCTGGAAGACGCGCTGGAACAGGATGATGAACAGCGAGGACGTGGTGTAGATCAGCGTGCCGTTGGCGGCCGTCGTCATGGTCAGCCCCCAATAGACCACGCCGCCGCAGATGCCCATGCCGAGAATGCCGAGGACGAGCCAGAGCAGCGTCTTCCGCCGCACGAAGGCAAGGCAGTTGCGCCAGTCGGCGATCATGAAGGGGGCGATGATGAGGGTCGAGCCGATCCAGCGGATGAAGGCGGCGATGAAAGGCGAGACTTCGCCGACGACGCCACGGCCGAAAATGACATTACTGGAGAAAAAGAACGGCACCGCCAGAAAGATGAGCCAGTCCGAAAGGCGGGTTTGCTGAGAGGCTGGCTTGTTCGACATTGTTCGCGATATGGCTGGGCTTCAAAAGAAAACGGCGGCCTCCTGGGAAGCCGCCGCGATGGAAAGGGACGCCCTGAGAGCGTCCCGAATGCCGATCAGGCCGAGTAGTACATGTCGAATTCGACCGGATGCGGGGTCATTTCGAAACGCATGACTTCCTGCATCTTCAGCTCGATGAACGAGTCGATCTGGTCGTCGTCGAACACGCCGCCGGCGGTCAGGAACTTGCGGTCCTTGTCGAGGCTTTCCAGCGCTTCGCGCAGCGAGCCGCAGACGGTCGGGATCTTCTTCAGTTCCTTCGCAGGAAGGTCGTAAAGGTCCTTGTCCATCGGCTTGCCGGGGTGGATCTTGTTCTTGATGCCGTCGAGGCCGGCCATGAGCATGGCCGCAAAACCGAGATAGGGGTTCTGGGTCGGGTCCGGGAAGCGGACTTCGACGCGCTTTGCCTTCGGGTTGGAGCCGAAGGGAATACGGCACGAGGCGGAACGGTTGCGCGCGGAGTAGGCGAGCAGAACCGGCGCTTCATAACCCGGCACCAGACGCTTGTAGGAGTTGGTGGTGGGGTTGGTGAAGGCGTTGATGGCCTTGGCGTGCTTGATGATGCCGCCGATGTAATAGAGGCAGGTCTCGGAAAGGCCGGCATATTCGTCACCTGCGAAGGTCGGCTTGCCGCCCTTCCAGATCGACTGGTGAACGTGCATGCCCGAGCCGTTGTCGCCGAAGATCGGCTTCGGCATGAAGGTTGCCGTCTTGCCATAGGCATTGGCGACCTGGTGCACGACGTACTTGTAGATCTGCATCTTGTCGGCGCTGGAGACCAGCGTGTCGAACTTCACACCCAGCTCGTGCTGTGCGGCGGCCACTTCGTGGTGGTGCTTTTCGACGACCACGCCCATTTCGGCCAGAACCGTCAGCATTTCGGAGCGCATGTCCTGCAGGCTGTCGATCGGCGGAACCGGGAAATAACCGCCCTTGACGCGCGGACGGTGGCCGAGGTTACCGGTCTCGTAATCCGTGTCGTCGTTGGACGGCAGTTCGGACGAATCCAGCTTGAAGCCGGTGTTGTAGGGATCGGCCTTGTACTTCACGTCGTCGAAGACGAAGAATTCCGGCTCCGGGCCAACGAAAACGGTGTCGCCGATACCCGACGCCTTGAGGTAGGCTTCGGCCTTCTTGGCGGTGCCGCGCGGGTCGCGGTTATAGGCTTCGCCCGAGACCGGGTCGAGGATGTCGCAAAGGACGACCAGGGTGGACTGGGCGAAGAACGGGTCGATATGGGCGGTGGCCGGATCGGGCATCAGCACCATGTCGGACTCGTTGATGGCCTTCCAGCCGGCGATCGAGGAGCCGTCGAACATGACGCCATCGGCGAACATGTCTTCGTCCACACAGACAACATCCATGGTGACGTGCTGCAGCTTGCCCTTGGGGTCGGTAAAGCGCAGGTCCACGAACTTGATGTCGTTATCCTTGATCTGCTTCAAGATATCGTTTGCGGTCGTCATTTAAACGTTTTCCTTGAGTGTGATGATGACGAGGTGAAAACCCAAGCCTCCCCGGCTCGGGACGTTCTTGATTATATGGCGTCCACGCCTGTTTCACCGGTACGGATGCGGATGACTTCCTCGACATTGGAAACGAAAATCTTTCCGTCGCCGATACGTCCTGTCTGCGCCGCATTGCGGATCGCCTCGATGACGGCTTCCGCATTCTCATCCGCCAATACGACTTCGACTTTCACTTTCGGCAAAAAGTCCACGACGTACTCCGCTCCGCGGTAGAGTTCCGTGTGGCCCTTCTGACGACCAAAGCCTTTTGCTTCCGTGACCGTGATTCCCTGAAGTCCGACTTCCTGAAGGGCTTCCTTCACTTCATCGAGCTTGAAAGGCTTAATGATCGCTTCGATCTTTTTCATGAGAAAATATCTCTCCGCTTCTCCCGTTAAAGCAGGTAACTCCCGCTCTGCCACAAGAATGCACGTATTGTGCCAGATCGGAAGCGGGCTTGAAGAAAAAACTTCGATCCCCCGGCTTTCCGACACAAAATGTATTCGCTTTTTGCGCTTTTCCAGCCAATTTCTCGCGGAAACCCGAAAAATCCATCAGCATTTCTGTGAATTTGTATTATTTTAGTTTTTTTGAATATTTGGAAAGGCGCGAACGGAGGAACGGCTGTTTGTTTATATTTTATGCATTTGTCTATTATTTAGACATGGCTATTTGCTTATTTTTGTATCGATTGCCTTTCCGGCGTTTTGAAGGGATGATCGGGACATGAAATCCCCGCACCTCTTCCTGATCGACCCTGTTGCCATGGCCCGCATCGATGCGGCGGCCGGGCAATCCGGCATTCCTCTTTATGACCTGATGGAGCGGGCGGGGCAGGCGGTTGCGGCCTCAGCGCTGCGTCACTATCCGCAGGCGCAGCGTTTCGTCGTGCTCTGCGGCGGCGGCAACAATGGCGGCGATGGTTATGTGGCGGCGCGGGCGCTTTTACAGAGCGGGGCGGTCGTCGCGGTTCATCATCTCGGCGATGTCGGCGCGCTCAGGGGCGATGCGCGGACGGCATTCGAGCGGAGCGGCGCGGCGCCGCTGCCGCTTGACGGCTATGCGCCTCTTGCCGGCGACGTGGTGATCGATGCGGTGTTCGGGGCCGGATTGTCCCGCGATGTTCCGCAGGAACTCATACGGGTGATCGAGGCGGTCACGCGGGCGAAGGTGCCGGTTCTCGCCGTCGACCTGCCCTCGGGCCTCTGCGGCAGGCGGGGCGTGCCTCTCGGCGCTTCGTTCAGGGCCGAGCGGACGGTGACCTTCATGGCGCGCAAGCCGGGTCATCTGCTGATGCCGGGGCGGGAGCTTTGTGGAACGCTCGAGGTGTTCGATATCGGCATTCCGTCCCGTATCCTTGATGCCCATGCGGGATCGGTTGCGGAAAATAGCCCGCTGATCTGGCGGGATGCCTTGCCTCATGCCGATATGGAAACCCATAAATTCCGTCGCGGGCATCTGACCGTCTTTTCCGGCCCGGCCCATGCGACGGGCGCAAGCCGCATGACCGCGCTTTCGGCACTGAAGGCGGGGGCGGGGATCGTCACCATCGCTGCGCCGAGGCAAGCGCTCGACGTGCTCTCCGTCACGCTGACGGCGGTGATGAACGCGCCGGTGGACGATGCCGACGATCTACGGTCGTGGCTGGACGATGGGCGTCATGGCACTTTCGTTCTCGGCCCGGGTTTCGGCGATCTCGAAAAGGCGCGGCAATTCGTATCCCTGCTTGGAGACAGGGCTGTGGTGCTGGATGCCGATGCAATCACGGCTTTCAGGGATCATAAGGAGGCCCTGTTTGCGCGTGTCACGTCAGGCACGGGCAAATTCGTGCTGACGCCGCATGAGGGCGAGTTTGCACGACTGTTTCCCGATCTTGCCGCCGACAGGATGCTGAGCAAGATCGAGAAGGCGCAGGTCGCCTCGGCGCGCAGTGGTGCTGTACTGGTCTACAAGGGCGCGGATACGGTGATTGCCGCGCCGGATGGCCGGGCGCTGGTCAACACCAATGCTCCCGCGAGCCTTGCGACGGCTGGGTCAGGCGATGTGCTGGCCGGTATCATCGGCGCGCTGCTGGCGCAGGGCACGCCTGTCTTCGAGGCGGCTGCGGCCGGTGTTTGGCTGCATGGCGAGGCCGCCCATAGGGCAGGCGACGGTTTGACGGCGGAGGACCTTGCTCATGCGGTTCGGCCGTTTGGGTGACTTGGTCTGATTGTGTTGGGGCAGTCCTGTGGACCGGGTCTTTGCTGGCCGCTCGCTGAACCTGCGATTTTACCACAGTTTTATCATCCGCACTCCGTCACCCCGGGCTTCGGGATCCAGCGCGATCACGTCCTTGATCTCAAGAGACTCTTCTCACGGCGCAGACGCGCCGTGGCTGGATTCCGGATCTAGTCCGGCATGACGGAGGAGAGGTTTGTCCTTGAAGCAAGTCCGTCGCGTTTGCGGCATTCAGCCCGCATTCAATGCGCAGCCTTGCCTGCCTGGCTCGCCGTCGCCATCCGCGAGGCGCTGATAAGGAGTTTGCGTTCGGCGCGCTCCTGCTGCGGCGTGCGATTGTAGATTTCGCGATAACACTTGGAAAAATGCGAGGCGGAGACGAAACCGCAGGCGACGGCGACTTCGACCACCGGCATGGCCGATTGCACCAGCAGGTGGCGGGCGCGGTCGAGGCGGATTTCGAGATAATAGCGGGCGGGCGAGCGGCCCATTTCCTGGCGGAAGAGGCGTTCCACCTGCCGGCGCGACAGATCGGCGGCGTCGGCGATGTCGAGCAGCGACAGCGGTTCGGCCAGATTGCCTTCCATCAATTCGATGATCGACAGAACCTTGCTGTTCTGCACGCCGAGGCGCGCACGCAGCGGCAGGCGCTGGCGGTCATTGGGGCTGCGCACCCGGTCGGTCAATTGCTGTTCGCAGACGCGGTTGACGAGATTTTCGCCGAAATCCTGGCCGATCAGGCTCAGCATCATGTCGAGCGAGGCCGTGCCGCCGGCGCAGGTATAGATGTTGCTGTCGACTTCGAAGAGGTCGGCATAGACTTCCACCTGCGGGAAGGCCTCGGAAAAACCGGGCAGGTTTTCCCAGTGGATCGCGCAGCGCTTGCCGTTCAAAAGGCCCGCCTGTGCGAGAATATGGGCGGCGGTACAGAGGCTGCCGATGGCGATGCCGCGATTATAGGCTTCGCGCAGCCAGGCATTGACGGATTTGTTGATGTGTTGATCCACATCGATGCCCGAACAGATGATCGCCATTTCAGGGCGGTTTTCGCCGCTGACATAGCGCCGCTCATCGGCAAGACAGGTGTCGGGCTCAAGACAGATGCCGCTTGACGACATGACCTTCTGGCCATCGAGCGAGGAGAGGCGCCACTCATAGGCCTGATAGCCCAACATTCGGTTGGCGATGCGAAGCGTTTCAACCGCTGCGGCGAATGGCAGCATGGTAAATTGCGGAATGAGAAAAAAGACGATTGAGCGCTTCTTCTGGGAGTTTCTGCTCATTTGCCCGTGCTCCGTTGCGAATACGCAATTCCTCCCTTGGAATTGGTCTTCTGGATGTCCTGTTTACGACATCTTTAACGAAAAATACGCCGTGGAATCGGGGCTGTCAAAAAATAGCTTTTGAAATATGCAAATTTTGCGACAAGCCTTTAAAAAAGGCGGTGTGTCGCATGTAAAACAGGCAGGCTATTTTGCGCCCTTGTCCTTCCATTCGAAGGACGGGCAGGGATGGCTCGCACGTCCAGAAACGTTGCGAGCCACCGGTTGAATGTCATCTGCGGATGACGTTTATGCGGCTGTTGTCCGTCGTCGGCCATCCGATATCCTTCAATGTTTCAGGCGGCAATGCTTCCAGTGCGCGAAGCATTTTTTCGCGGCGCCATGCGGCGTAACGGGCGGCAACATGGTCGGACAGGCGATGAAGCCAGCCGCTGGATGACGGACGGTGCGAGGAACGGTTCGCCACGGGGAGATAATGTATCATGGTCATGTCTTGATCCTTTCCTGAACCACGATCCTGTTTGCGACTTCGGTATGCGCTTGCCGACGAGGCTAAATCCGCCCCGTCAATCGATGTCCCGGATGGTGCGCGCTTGTTGACATTCAATCAAACGAAATGATATCCATCTATAAATCAAAATATTTGAAGGTGCGTGCCATGACCGTGACTTTCCGCCAACCGCTGCCGTTGCTGGATAACGACATATTGAGAACCTTCGTCGCCATCGCGGAAACGGGAAATTTCTCCACCGCCGCAGAAGTGGTGTTCAGAACGCCCTCTGCGGTTTCCATGCAGATCAAGAAGCTTGAAGAGCAGTTGAAAACGACGCTTTTCCTGCGCGATGCCCGTTCGGTGACATTGACGGCGCATGGGGAGACGCTTCTGACCTATGCGCGGCGCATGATTGCGCTGTCCAACGAGGCCGTGTCGCGTTTCGTTATGCCCGAGCTTTCCGGCGTCGTCCGTCTCGGTGCACCGGAGGATATTGGCGAGCGTGGCCTGCTGCCGGGCATTCTCAAGCGTTTTGCCGAGGCTTTCCCCGGCATCATGATCGACGTCACCATCGATTCCAGCTCCAATCTTTATAAGCGCATGGATGAGCAAAGGCTCGATCTCGCCCTCGTCAACTGTGCCTCCCATCCCCTTCGGGATACGGGCGAGGTGCTGATGCGCGAGCGTCTCGTCTGGGCGGGCGCAAAATGCGGCACCGCCTATCTGCGCGACCCGCTGCCAATCTCCATCTGGGAGGAGGGCTGCATCTGGCGCTCGGAAGCGATCCATTCGCTGGAAAAGCGCGGCCGCAATTTCCGCGTGGCCTATCTCAGCGGCCATACCATGGCGCAGCGCGCGGCGATTGCCGCCGATCTCGCCATCGCGCCGCTGCCGCGATCCTATGTGCAGAACGACATGGTGATTCTGGGCGACAAGGAGGGCCTGCCGGAACTCGGCTGTTTCGATATCCGCCTGATTATGGGTGACAAGGCGTCCCGCCCTGTTCTTGCCGTGGCTGAAAGCATTCGAAACGCTTTTGTCGAAGTCGCCAAGGCGGCCTGAGGTCTTGGAGGTGCGCGGCGGCCGTGGCCCGTCGCGCCGTTAGAATCGCGGTTTTTAGCCCGCCATCGAATCCGGCGATGCCGAACGGTCCGCTGCGCCGGTTTGCCAGCTTCCGCGCTTGACCAGCCAGTCGGCCGAATTCTGCAATCCGCCGAAGGGGAAGACGTGAATTTGCCGGATCGGCCCTTGCGGATTGGCCTGCCAGTGCCGCTCGATGGGTCCGACGATGCTTTCCGGCGAATGGCCCTTGGCAAGCGTCGTCAGCGAAAGCGCGTTCTTCTTGAGATAGGCGATGGAATTGCCGACGCCGCAAAGCGCGGCATATTTCAAGAGCGTCGTGATCTTGGCCGGGCCGGAAACGCCGATATGCACCGGAAGCTCGATGCCTGACGCCGCAAGTCCTTCCGCCCAGGCGATGAAACGCGCGGGATCGAAACCGAACTGGGTGACGATGCGCATTGCGGCATCGCTTCTTTCCGCAAAATCGCGTTTCAGCCTGAGTGCGGCCATCGCCGCTTCGTCGTTGAAATCGGGGCTGCCTTCCGGGTGGCCGGCGATGGCGATCTGCCTTATGCCGCAACGGTCGAAAATGCCTGACGACAGCATGTCCATGCTGGATGCGAAGGGACCGGCCGGCCGGTCGACGCCGCCGCCGACAACCAGAACATCGGTTACGCCCGCTTCTCCGGCAAGCCGTTTTACCTGTTCCTCAAACGCTGCGCGGGAGGGGATGCGCCGCGCTGCAAGATGCGGCACCGGCTCGTAACCGAGGTCGCGCAAATGTCCTGCGGCTTCAACGAGCCTTTCCTGCGAGGCCGCTCCAGTGTCGGTGAGATAGACGCGCACACCCTGTGGAAAGAGACCGGCAAGGTCAGTCGAACCAAGCACCTGCGCGGGCGAGGCTTCGATGGAGGCGGGAATGATGGAAGCGGCGGAAATATCGGGCAATTTGTGCGTGATCCTTTTTATTATCATGCACCTATTTTGCGGCGAAGTCTGTGCCTGTTGCGGCAAGACAGGCTTGCATCTGCGACGAAGCTCGGCCCCAATCCCTGACGCGCGGTCTCACCAGATCCGTTTCGTCAGGCCATTCCATAGCCATGTCCAGATGGTCGGCGGGAAGCGCAGTATCGATTTGCCGGGTGAGGGCGGCTGCGGCGCAAGGCTGCCGGAAAGGGCGTCCTCGATGGCGCTGACGGCGATATCCACCGAAGCGGCGGTCAAAAGCAGCGGATAGGTGGCAATCGTGTCGGAAGGGGATGGTTTCAGCCGCTTCTCGTAGAGCGTGGCGCCGGTATCCACGCCCTTGTCGACCAGATGCACGGTCGCGCCGAAATTGCCGCGGTCTTTTTCCACCAGCGCCCAGTAACCGCCCATCTGCCCGCGATAGGCGGGGTTGATGCCGGCATGGAAATTGATGACCGGGCATTGCAGGGCCTGAAGCGTGGTCGGTGTCAGCAGGCGGCAGGAAATGGTGAAGATCGCTGCCGGTTTCAGCAGATTGGCGGCCTTGCGGCATTCCTCATCGTTGAGCGAGGCGAATTGGGTGACGGGAAGGCTGTGGTGAAGATCGGGAGAAAGGCCGTGTTCGGCGATGATCGCATCGCTTCTGCGAACCGTGAAGCGTTTGCCGAGCCGCGAGGCGATCATCGTCGCCATCTGGCCCGCAGCGACAATCCAGCCGAGCCGGCGCGCGCGCCGCCTGAGAATGACCGATTTGCTTTCCGGCTGCTCCATGAAAACATGGATGTCGGGAAATCGGGCCGCCAGCGCATTGATCATGACATTGGGGTTCACCCCGCCCGCCGTCATCACCAGAAGCCGATTGTTGATGTCAGTCATATCACCCACGGGATTTTCCTAAGCCATGATCCAGACGCCGAGTTTCACGCGTGAACTTCAAAACCATGTTAATTTTCATCGACAGGATTTTTTGAAATGCCGCTGGAACGGATTTTTGGGACTCACGTTATTGTGACGCATATTACATCGGTACTTGCCTTTGGACGGCAAGTCATAGGGGAGTAGTTTCACATGATCACACGCATTCTTTCGACCGTTTTCGTGGCTTTGTTGACCGTTGTCACCCTGAGCTCCTGCGGTAACACCATTCGCGGCATGGGTCGTGACACGGCGAACGCCGTCGACGCGACGCAGGATGCAGGCCGAAGTGTGGACCGCGCCGCCCGTCGCTGACGACATCTCCCCTTAAAGGTCCGGCGTCATCCTGAAACACGGGTGACGCCTTTTCTTTGACCGAATTTTCCTGCGAATGTGCCCCGACGAGAATCACGGGGCGGGCATGAACGGATCGATGAAAAGACTGGCGAAACTGCTGTTGCCTTTGCTGTTGCCGTTTTCGGCTCAGGCCGGCGGGCAGGCGGATTTCTGCAGGATCATGGACCATGCGGGCGGTCGTTATACGGTCTGCAGTTTCGATCCGGCAAAAAGCACCATCCGGATTTACGACCGCGATCATGTCTCCGGTGAGGGATACGGTTCGTTTGCCGCTCTCTCGTCGGCGCTGTGGCGGCAGCACATGTTCAGCGTCTTTGCCATGAATGGCGGCATGTACCATTCGGACTATTCCCCCGTCGGGCTCTTTATCGAAAATGGCATCGAACGCTCGCCGATCAGCACCGGCGGCGGCTGGGGCAATTTTCATCTTCTGCCCAATGGCGTGTTTTATCTGAAGGGGGCCGCGGCCGGCGTGCTGGAAACGCAGGCCTATCTGGCAGCGGATCCCAAGCCGGACTTCGCCACGCAATCCGGGCCGATGCTCGTCATCGATGGCAAGCTGCATCCGCGCTTTCTGCCCGATAGCGACAGCCTGAAGCGACGCAACGGCGTCGGCGTTTCCCGCGATGGCATGGTGCATTTCGCCATTTCGGAAAATACCGTGCGCTTTTACGATTTCGCCACGCTGTTCAGGGATGTTCTGGACGCGCCGAATGCGCTCTATCTCGACGGCACCATATCCAGCGTCGATATTCCCGCAATGAAAAGGCGGGACTCGCTGTTTCTGATGGGGCCGATCATCGCCGTTGTCGACAGGGTGCCGGATTAGCCTGAACGATCAGATCGGCGCCTTGGGATAGGCTTTTTCGAGACCGGCCGATGCCGTCAGTCCCTTGCGGAAGGCGAGATAGGCGGGGTGCTGGCTCGCCCTTGCGGTTTCCGCGATGCGAATCTGCAGCCGGGCAGGGGCATTGCCGCCAAGCCATTCGCCGGTTGTTTCCAGCTTCAGGCTGTTGAGGAAGCGGGCATTGGTCTGCTGGTCGAGATAAAGATTGAGGCCTGCCAGCAGGTTTTCGTCCTGCAGGGCGTTTTCCATCAACAGCAGCACCCAGGCTTTATCCTCGCTTGCAAGCGAAGTGAGCTTCGATGCGACCGTTTCGCGATCAGGGAAGGAGGATGCCTGCTGCATGGGGTGACTCGCATCGTTGCCGTTGCCATCGTCGATAAAGCACAGGTTACGCCCTTTCAAGGCGCAGTATTTCAGCGCGGGAAGTTCGACCGTAACGTGCCGGCGACCGGGGTTTTCAACAGGCGTTTGTGCATAAGCTTTAAATAACGGTTACACTTTAGTCCAAATTGCGGCGATCGCCAAAATGGCGCTTATACGGGCCCCACGCTAACGCCTTGTTTTTTCACATACCTATGCACGGGGCGAATGGCAGCCTGTCAAAAACGCCTTCATTTAGCCGCTTTTTGCATTTGCCTTCGCCGCCGGATTTTAATAAATGCTTGCCTCAACGGGCCGGGTCTTGAAGATCCCCCGGAGAGTGAATAGCTGGAGTAATCATGGAAGAAACCGCTCAGAAATCCTGCTGGGGCGTCACCTTGCGCGCACTTGCAGGCTTTGCCGCTTTTCTCGCATTGACGTACATTTTTGGCAGCCCATAAGCATCTCTCCTGAATGACGGGTTTTGAAACGGCGCGGTTTTCCTTTGGAAACCGTGCTGTTTTCGTTTGAAGGCAATTATGTCGCAGCTGCGCAAACCGCTGACGCTCTTTTGTGGCGATCCGTTTCGGCTTTGGATATGATGGTGGTGGAATCCATTCTTATTCAAGGCGAACTTCATGTTTCTTTCGGTCTTTGACGTCTTCAAGATCGGTATCGGTCCTTCGAGCTCCCATACGATGGGGCCGATGACGGCAGCCAACCGCTTTCTGGCGCTGATCCTCAGCGATGAGTGGCCGCGGCCGGCCGGCGCGGCGGTTGCGCAGCTGAAGGTCAGCCTGCATGGCTCGCTCGCCTTTACCGGCATCGGCCACGGTACCGGGCGTGCCGTCATTCTCGGCCTCACCGGCGAACGGCCGGATATCGTCGATCCCGATGCGATGGACGCCATCATCGAAACGGTGGAAAAGGCCGGCACCGTGACGCCGCCCGGCCATCCGTCCTATGCGTTCCGCCCGGCCGAAGATCTGGTCTTCGACAAGAAGAACCCGCTGCCCGGCCATGCCAACGGCATGACCTTTTCGGCCTTCGACAATCAGGGCAGGCTCCTCATCAAGCGCATCTATTATTCCGTCGGCGGCGGTTTCGTCGTGACCGATACGGAGCTGGAGGCGATCAAGCAGCGCGGCAAGACCATCGATAACGGCCCGCGCGTGCCTTATCCCTTCGCCACCGCGCGGGAAATGCTGGATATGGCGGCCCGTTCCGGCCGCACCATCGCCCAGATGAAGCGCGCCAACGAGGAGACGGTGGTTTCCCGCGAGGAGCTGAACGAACGTCTCGACCAAATTTGGGAAGCGATGAACGGCTGCATCGAGCGCGGGCTGAAAGTGGACGGCATCATGCCTGGCGGCCTGAAGGTGCGCCGCCGCGCCCGCTCCATTTACGAGAAGCTGAATGCGGAATGGCGCAGCAACCGGCTGAACCCCGTCATGGCCAATGACTGGCTGAGCGTTTACGCCATGGCCGTGAACGAGGAAAATGCCGCCGGCGGCCGCGTGGTGACCGCGCCGACCAACGGTGCGGCAGGCGTTGTTCCTGCCACCGTCAGATATTTCCGGCATTTCCATGAGGATGCGAGCGTCGATGACGTGCGCGACTTTCTGCTGACGGCGGCCGCCATCGGCGGCATCATCAAGCACAATGCTTCGATTTCAGGCGCGGAAGTGGGCTGTCAGGGCGAGGTGGGCTCGGCTTCCGCCATGGCGGCGGCAGGCCTTGCCGCGGTCATGGGCGGATCGCCGGAACAGGTGGAAAATGCCGCCGAGATCGCGCTCGAGCATCATCTCGGCATGACCTGCGATCCGATTGCCGGGCTTGTGCAGGTGCCGTGCATCGAACGTAATGCCATGGGCGCGGTGAAAGCGGTGACGGCGGCCTCGCTGGCGCTGAAGGGCGACGGCCAGCATTTCGTGCCGCTGGATGCCTGTATCGAGACCATGCGCCAGACCGGCAACGATATGAGCGAGAAATACAAGGAAACCTCCACCGGCGGCCTTGCCGTGAACGTTGTGGAGTGCTGAGCGGGCAGGGCGTCAGGCAGGGTTGCCATGCTTGACGCCCGCCGCAAAAAGGCATTGATAGAACCATGCCTCTACATCTCATCAAACTTTGCGTCGGCGCGGGTTCAATCCAGGACTTGAGAGACTGGGTCGCGCATCGCGCTCTGACCGCAATTGCCGCGGGCTTTGAGCCGCACAGCGTCCACACCACCCGCATGATCCCGAAACGTGTCGAGGAATTGCTCGAGGGCGGTTCGCTCTACTGGGTCATCAAGGGGCAGGTGCAGGCGCGGCAGAAACTTCTCGATATCCGCTCCTTCAAGGGCGAAGACGGTATCTCCCGCTGCGATCTCATTCTCGGCCCGGAGGTTATCGAAACCTCACCTGCGCCGAAACGCCCGTTTCAGGGCTGGCGTTACCTGAAGGACGACGAGGCGCCCCGCGATCTCGGCGGCGGCACGGGCGGCGAGGATATGCCTTCCGATCTCAGGCGGGAACTGGCGGAGCTTGGGCTGCTCTGACGCTTAACGGATTTGAACATGAAAAAGCCGGCATCCTTGCGGAGCCGGCTTTTTCATTTGGGGAGACGGGTCGGTCGTGCGGTCAGTTGATGCCGCCGACCGCATTGGTGGCGCGGCCATCCTGAATTTTGACCCAGCGGCCGGGATTGGCGGTGTCCTGGCGCTTCAGGTAGGTATATTCGGTTTCCGACCAGTTCATGACCTTGTTGCGCATGTTGTCGAGAACGAAATCGCCACGATCGGTGCGGACGGTCAGAACGGCGTGGCCTTCGCCATTCGGCTGCAGAACCACGGTGATCAACAGGTTGGAAGCGGAGAAGCCCTTGTTCATCAGCATCTTGCGCTTCAGGAGCACGAAGTCTTCGCAATCGCCGACCGTGGTGGGATAGGCCCAGCGTTCTTCGACGCCATAGATTTCCATGTCGGTCATCGGCGTGATGGTGGTGTTGACGGTGTAGTTGACGTCGAGCATCGTCTTCCAGCGCTCTTCGGTCAGCTTCATCGGGCCGTTGTCCAGCGAGGTCGGCTGGCATTCGCTCTGATAGGTCTGGCAGAATTCATAGTGGCCGATCGGCGGGTTGGCCTTGCCGATGACGCGCATGACGGCGGCCGGCGAGGCGCTTGCCTGATGCGCGAAGGCGCTGACGATGAATGCGATCAGAGTGAAAACGAAACGGTTGTTCTTGTTCATTGCTTGTCTCCCCGTGGTGAGGAGACATTCGCAGGTATATTTTGACCCGGCGGAAATTTGCGAAGCGCAATTTGAGCTTAAATTTCAGCAAATTAGCCGTTGTTTTGAACTGTATTCGAACTAGTTTTTATGCGTGTTTGAAGCAAATTTTATTACAATTTTACGCATCCTGGCTTTAGGCTTTTGGTAGCCATCTAGACCGCTGTATTGACAGCGGTTTTCGGCGTCCTGCGGTTTCCGTGGTCGCGCACGGCCGGTTGGCGGCGCGTGGCTAAGAGGTGGATTTCCCGTTTTGGGATGGCTGTTTCAGGTTGATACAGGCCGGAAAAAGCGACAAAAAAACTTCAAAAAAACTGCATTTTTTCTGGAAAAAAGTTTTGCGGAGCGGTTTTCGCGCCGTGGATGAGCTAGCCAATGGCGCAACATGTTCCGCCGCGCTCATCCTTTTTACCGACTATGGTGGGTCCGGGCTGGTCTGCCGCATGCCGTAGGCGTCAGGGCGTGAAAATGGAAGTTCGGTAGCGAGAAATGGAGAATGAGGCGCCTGACGCCAGGAGCGGCTGGTGAACCCGATATGGCCGAAGACGGAGCATTGACTGCCAAGGCGCCGTCCGGGAATCTTCGCAATTATGCGATTGGGCGAGCGCAAAACGCGCCAAAAATGCCGCACGCATTCTTACGGGCGCAAAACCTGTCGTGTTCGGGTGGAACTACTTAGAGAAATTCGATCAGTGCGTCGGGCGATTGGACGCGGTCGAATTCGACGGCGACGCCTTCCATGAAGTGGCGCACGATCTTGCCGCTCATGTTCTTGCCGAGCTGGACCCGGCTTCCGAGCGGCGGCCGGTTTTCGATCTCGATTGCCGCGCCCGACAGGGAAAGGTCGATCAGCCGGCAGGCGACGAGCACGCCGTCTTCCAGAACGAGCTGGGCTCTCGCATTGCGCGGCGTCAGGCGGTCGTGGCGACGGTCTTCCGGCAGGCCGAGCAATTGACGCTTGGCGATCCAGGCGAGCTGCGCGGCGAGTTTTTCCCGCTTGCGCTCCGGCGCGTTGATGGCGATGAGGAAGCCCGATGCGGTGAGCGATGTCACCGTGCCTTCGATCCGGCCGATATGCTGGAGATAGGCGATGACGCGGTCACCGTGGCGGGCAATGCCCGAGCAGGTGAACTGCGCCCTTTCGGCGGTCATCTCGGTCGCAGTGCAATCATATTCTTCATGGTCGGGCAACATCAGGCGGCCGGTGAAGGACACACGGACGGCGTCGTCGAGATGAGCTTCCTCAACCGGACGCAGGATTTGGGCGGTGTTGACCGAGCGGGACGAAAACATGGGCAGCGCAATTGTAATGAATGATGACGGTAAGTTTCTACCCTGCGCGAGTTAACAGACTGTATTGTTTAATCTCTACAATTTTTCTGATCGGCAATATCGTTACAGTTCTGACGTATTTTTTTGAGATTCCGGTGCTGCCGGACCTCTCCTGGAGGGGCGGGGAGCGTTGGAACAGGTCCGTCAGCAGCTTTCGGCGCGCGGTGTATCCTCGGCCCCTTTGTTTACCGGATACGCTGCCGGCGCGATGTCCAGGCGCAGCAGGCGGCTGCTTTGCATGGACAGGCACTGGATGGGCGCGGCGAATTCGTGTCGCGGCCGCTCCGCAAGCAGCGCTCCGAGCAGCCTTGGGGCGGCGTCGGGATCGGTGCGCAGCGGCAGGAGAAGCATTTCGAATGCCAGCGGTGCCGCGCCATAGCTGTCCTCTGCCTCGACATCGAAGACCACGGGCAACTGGTGGTGCAGGATGCCGCGCGCGACTCGGCAGGGGAAAACGGCATTTGCCGGCTGCCATAATTCCGAAAACGGGCGATCCCGCAATTCCCGGCCGAACAGATCGCAAAGACGAGTACCGGCAAGGCGGAAGAACGGGGTGTTCTCTCCCTTGTCCGTGAGGATAAAAAGATCGCCAAGGTGATGTTTCAGCTTTGCGGGATCGATGTCCTCGCGTCGCGGGGCCGATCGCTTGCCGCGCAGTTCATCCCAATAGGCATATATGTCCAGTCCGGCCATGCTCTTCATAGCATCTCTCCATGTTCGTTTTTGGGACATCATGTCCATCCGAACGTCTGTATCTGGAGGTGTAGCGATTTTCGTGCCAAGTGGATTTATTAAGGTTAACAAAGGGTTGATGTTGAATGGCGGCGGCGGTCGTGGCATCGAAGCGGCCATGTCGGGGAACGCTCCGTCAGCACAATTCGATGGCGTCGCCTGTTATTTTAAGGCGAGCCCGCAAGCCGGACCGCCCGCGGCCCGGCGCCCTTGCCGATTGCGGTTTGGGCGTCGACCGCTTCGAAGGCGGGACGGCTTTTTTTTCGTTCGGGCTTCCTATATTGCTCGGGGAACGCAAAATTCGACCAAGACAGGGATGGGATCATGTCCTACGGGGACGGCGAACAGCCGCCGGTTTCGGAAACACCGGAGCCGAAAGACGACACGAACAATCCCGTCTTCAACCTGCCATCGCTGCTGGTGGGCATCCTGGCCGCGCTGATCGTCGCTTATGTGGTTCCCGCCTATCTTCTGTCGGAGGAAGGCAATGGCTGGTTCATCTTCACCTTCGGCTTCATTCCGCTGCGTTATGCGGTGCCGTTTTCCCAGCAGGGGCTGGAATGGCTCTGGACGCCGGTGACCTATTCTTTCCTGCATGGCGGCATCGAGCACATTCTCTTTAACGGATTGTGGCTGATGGCCTTCGGCGCGCCGGTTCTGCGCCGGATCGGAACAGTGCGCTTCGTGCTGTTATGGTGCATTTCCGCCGCCGTTTCCGCCTTCGGCCATGCGGCGCTGAACTGGGGCGATGTGACCGTGCTGATCGGGGCGTCGGGTGTCGTTTCGGCGTTGATGGGGGCGGCCTGCCGCTTCGCTTTCCCTGCGCGCGGTGGATATAGCGCCTCCTTCGGGCATCTGATGCCGCGGCAGAGCATTCTTGGGGCGCTTTCCAGCCGCACCGTGCTGATCTTCACGCTGATGTGGCTGTTCGGCAATGTGCTGATTGCGGTCGGCGTGCCGCTGTTCGGCGATGTCGGCGGTGAAATCGCCTGGGATGCGCACGTCTTCGGCTTTCTGCTCGGCTTCCTGTTCTTCGGGCTTTTCGATCGACGACTGGCCTGAGCCGATCACGCTCCTTGTCGGCCGTGGCGCAAATTTGCTTTCGCGCGTCCCATCCGGGATTGCATTCATGCGGACCTCAGCGCACGATATCCCATGAT
Source organism: Agrobacterium sp. T29 (assembly GCF_006970545.1). Lineage (NCBI taxonomy): Bacteria > Pseudomonadati > Pseudomonadota > Alphaproteobacteria > Hyphomicrobiales > Rhizobiaceae > Agrobacterium > Agrobacterium sp. T29. The sequence goes on along the minus strand of NZ_CP040640.1, from coordinate 1,474,500 downwards.
TTGCAACCGCCGGGGGAGACCGCGGCGCTGCGTATCGCTGAAAAGAGGAGGAAGGCATGCCAACATTCGTAAAGGATCTTCTCGACCGCAAGGGCCGGGACGTCGTGACTGTCAATCCTGAGGTCAGCATCGGTGAGGCGGCGGGAACGCTGCACGCGCATAAGATCGGTTCCGTCGTCGTGACCGACGCCGATGGCGTCGTTCTCGGCATCTTCACCGAGCGCGATCTCGTAAAGGCCGTGGCGGGCCAGGGTGCCGCTTCCCTCCAGCAATCCGTGTCGGTGGCCATGACCAAGAATGTCATCCGCTGTCATCACAATTCCACCACCGATGAGCTGATGGAAATCATGACGGGCGGGCGCTTCAGGCATGTGCCGGTTGAAGAGAACGGCCGCCTTGCCGGCATCATTTCCATCGGTGACGTGGTGAAGGCGCGGATTGGCGAGATCGAAGCCGAAGCGGAGCACATCAAGGCCTATATTGCCGGATGATCTTGCGTCCCGGCGTCAGACAGCTGGAAAAGCTTCAGTCTCGGGCCGGGACTCATACATCGCCTTCCGTCACGTATCGCCATTGAAGAAAGTCGGCTATTTTGGTGGATATGTCCACGTAGAAGTCTCGCTGAGGACAATCGGCGCAGACAATTTCAACCCGATTGAACTGTGAAATGAATTTGCCGCTGCTTGACCAGTTGCCATCGGCCGTTCCTTTCACAATGGTGATGTCAATCCAGGGCTGACCCTCCGCCGACGCAAAGCTGACATCGTTAGTCCGTTTGAGTTCAGGTTGTTCTTCCAGAAACCCGACCAATCGATTCGTGTCGCACAGTGTGTTTTCGTCGGTCGGGGGCAGGACTGAGATATACCAATACATGGTCTCACCACGGCTGGGCGTTTCATCTATCCGTTTCGTGCTTAAAGCAGGGCGCTAGCGCCGGAACGCCTGCTGCATGCGCTCAAGCTCCGGAATGCGGGAGCGCGTTTCCTCATATCCCCGGTCGATGGCTTCGCTGGCGCGATGGAATTCCGAGAGGCCGATATCGTTGATGCGGGGGTGAAGCATGAGGTCGGGCGGATCGCCCGCCAGGCGCGAGCGTGAAATCCTGTCCTGAATGATGTTGAAAGCCTGCACCATGACGCCCGGCAGGCCGGGACGCGGCGGGCTTTCCACCGCCGGTGCGACGCCGCCATGCGATGGCGAGGCGGCGTGCTTGACCACGGCGGAGCGGCCGAAGAGGTCGTAATTCAGATTGACGGCGACGACCAGCGCCTGCTCATAGGCCCGGCAGACCGAAACCGGCACGGGGTTGACGAGCGCGCCGTCGATCAGGGTGCGGCCGTTGCACTGCACGGGTTCGAAAATGCCCGGCAGCGCATAGGAAGAGCGCAGCGCGGTGACGAGATCGCCCTGGTGAATCCAGACCTCGTGGCCGGTGCGCAGTTCCGTCGCGACCGCGATGAAGGGATGGTCGAGGTTTTCGACGCGCAGGCCTTCCAGATGTTCCTGCATGCGCTTGGTCAGCCGCATGCCGCCGAAGAGCCCGCCGCCGCCGATGGTAAGATCGAGCAGGCCGGCAATGCGGCGCATCGTCAGCGAGCGGGCGAATTCTTCCAGCTCATCGAGCTTGCCGGCGAGATAACAACCGCCGACTAGCGCCCCGATAGAGGTGCCGGCGATCATGCCGATCTTCACCCCGGCCTCATCCAGCGCCCGCAGGACGCCGATATGGGCCCAGCCGCGGGCAGCCCCGCCGCCAAGGGCGAGCGCTATCCGGTGTTTGTCGACGATCTGGGTGACGGGCGGCTCATTGCCGGTGGCTTCGGGATTTCCAGCCGCAAGTTGATTGTGACGATTTCCCCATCCCAACATGACCGCACTCCCTGCCAGTTCCGTCAGGCTCCGTCCTATCCCCGGAACCCGCTATATTGGTAGCAAATTGGTGCGGCCGATGGAAGGTGGCCGTTCAAGTTGCGGAATAGGTGGTCGCCGGATCGAAATGGCGGGTATCGTCGGTGATCTTCGTCACCGCCTGGCCGTCGGAGAGTTCGACCGTGCGATAAAAACAGGAGCGGCGACCGGTGTGGCAGGTCGCGTCATGGCCGGCGACGGAGACCTTCAGCCACACGGCGTCCTGATCGCAATCGGTGCGGAATTCCTTCACCGTCTGCAGATTGCCCGACGTTTCGCCCTTCTTCCAGATATTGTCGCGCGAACGGCTGTAGTAGTGGGCGATGCCGGTCTCCAGCGTCAGCGACAGGGCTTCCGCATTCATATGGGCGACCATCAGCAACTCGCCGTCACGCGCATCGGTGACAACGGCGGTGACGAGGCCGTGCGCATCGAATTTCGGCGAAAAAAGACCTGCGTTTTCGAGCACTTCCTTATCCGCAGGGGCGGATGGAAAGGGAATGGACATGGTAACCCCGGAAAATCAACTGGCGGAACGATGGGAGCGGCGGATAAACGGATCTGCTTCCGCCACTCTGAATTTTCTTGCGCATCGGATTTTCCGAAAACCGCGTTACGGCCTTCGGTCCGGCGCTTAGCGGTTCCGCACCATGGTCATGAAGCGCACCTGTTCGGCCGGATCGTTCTTGAACGTGCCGGTGAAGCTGGTGGTCAGTGTCGTCGACCCCTGCTTGTTTACGCCGCGCATGGACATGCACATATGTTCGGCGTCGATCATGACGGCCACGCCGCGCGGCTTCAGCGTTTCCTCGATGGATCTGGCGATCTGCGCGGTCATGTTTTCCTGCGTCTGCAGGCGGCGGCCGAAGATTTCGACGACGCGGGCGATCTTCGACAGGCCGAGCACGCGGCCCGCCGGAAGATAGGCGACATGCGCCTTGCCGACGATCGGCACCATATGGTGTTCGCAATGGGAGAAGAAGGGGATGTCGCGCACCAGCACCACATCGTCATAACCGCCGACTTCCTCGAAGGTCGTGCCGAGCACGTCCTGAACGTTCAGCTCATAACCGGCAAAAAGCTCGCGATAGGCCTTGGCGACGCGCTTCGGCGTATCCAGAAGTCCTTCGCGGGCGGGATTTTCTCCTGCCCAGCGCAGAAGAACGCGCACTGCTTCTTCCGCTTCGGCCTGGCTTGGGCGAGCTTCTGCCACGTCGGGTTTTGCGCCAGCGCCGGGGAAATTCTTCACGATCGCATCCATTCCGTCTCTCCCGATGCGGGTAAAGGCCGCACCTGAATTCGTTTTTCATCGCGAACTCTTGTTCGCAGTTGCTGCTATCTGGTTGTTTTACAGCATTTTGGCAAGACCGATGCTGTTATTTCGGTATCGGAGCCGTTAATTTCATCACGGCTTGATGTCCAGAAAGCTCGTTAGCATATAATGAGAATGGAGGGCAGGAAAGCTTCACTGCGACAAACGCTGTGTTTGAAAAATTTGACCTGTCCTGTTTTTGGGCAATCTCGAGCGCGCCGGGCACCGACGATGGACGATATCTACAATAATCGCATTCTGGATTTTGCCGGGAATATTCCGCTCATCGGCGTTCTTGAGGATGCCGACGCCAGCGCCGAGAAACACTCCCGGCTGTGCGGCTCCAAGCTCAAGGTCTATCTGAAGGTCGAAGGCGGCATCGTGACGGCGTTTTCGCATGAGGTTCGCGCCTGCGCGCTCGGCCAGGCCTCCGCCTCCATCATGGCGCACCACATCATCGGGGCTTCCAGCGGCGAAATCCGGCAGGCGCGGGAAGACATGCTCGCCATGCTGAAACAGGACGGTGAGGGGCCGACGGGTCGTTTCGAGGATATGCGGGTGCTTCAGCCCGTCCGCGATTTCAAGGCCCGCCATGCCTCCACCATGCTGACCTTCGAAGCGGTGGTCGATGCGCTCGACCAGATCGAAGGGCGGCCGGCTCTCAACGCCGCGGGTTAGGCGATGTGCGGCGAACCGGGCTGCCGGCACCAGCAGACGGCGGAAAAAGCGGGCCGATCCCGCAACTGGACGGGCAGCTTCGCCAAGACGCCGGGGCGGCTTCTGGGCGTCGGTTTCATCCGGCTTTATCAGCTGACGCTTTCCGGCTTCATCGGAAATTCCTGCCGCCATATCCCCACCTGTTCCGAATATGGCTATGAAGCCATTGCCCGACACGGGCTGTGGGCCGGCGGATGGATGACGCTGTTTCGCGTCGCGCGCTGCGGGCCGGGCGGCACCAGCGGCCTGGACCCGGTGCCGGAAGTGCTCGATGGCCGCAGGCGCTGGTGGATGCCGTGGCGTTACTGGAGCCTGCATCGATGAATGACTATGTGGCGCTGCTGCACAGCATCGTGCTCGGCGCGGGCAAGCGGCTCGTCATGGCCGATCTGCGGGCAATGGCGGAAGAGCTGGGATTTGCCGAATGCAGAACGCTGGTCGCGACTGGAAATCTGGTTTTTCGCGCCGGGGCGGCACCTGTTCGTGAGATTGAGGACAGGCTGGAGCGCGCCTTCGAAGACCGCTTCGGCAAACATGTCGATATTCTCGTTCGTTCGGGGAGCGACTGGCTAAAACTGGCGGCGGACAATCCCTTTGCCCAGGGCAATCCGCCGGATGTCTGCGTTCGGGTGATGCGCGCGCCGCTGGACAACGGCGTCCTTGAATTGCTGGAGAAATACCGTGAGAGGGAAAAGATCGCGCTTGCTGGCGGCGATCTATGGATCGATTTTTGCGGCAAGCCGAGCGAGAGCAGGCTGCTGTCCGTGCTGACCACCAAAAGGCTCGGTATCGGTACGACCCGCAACGCCAATACGGTCAATGGTCTCGCGCAAATGCTTCGCTGAGCGATCCTTCGCCTTTGACTGCAATGGCAAAAGTCTTTATCAGCCTGCCTGTCCGCTTGTCGCGGGCAAATCATTATTCCAACACCACCCGCATTCGTTGGCGGGACTGGACAGGAGATTAGACAATGTCTGAAGCTGTTTCCCTTACATTTCCCGATGGATCCGTGCGCAGCTACCCCGCCGGTACGACCGGCCGCGAGGTCGCCGAATCCATCTCCAAATCGCTCGCCAAGAAGGCTGTCGCCATTGCGCTTGACGGCACCGTGCGCGATTTGTCCGAGACCATCACCGATGGCAAAATCGAGATCGTCACGCGTGAAGACGGCCGTGCGCTGGAGCTCATCCGCCACGATGCCGCTCACGTCATGGCCGAAGCCGTGCAGGAGCTTTGGCCCGGCACGCAGGTGACGATCGGCCCGGTGATCGAGAACGGCTTCTATTACGACTTCGCCAAGAACGAACCTTTCACGCCGGAAGATCTGCCGAAGATCGAAAAGCGCATGAAGGAAATCATTCTGCGCAACAAGCCGTTTACCCGCGAGGTCTGGTCGCGCGAGAAGGCCAGGCAAGTCTTCGCCGCCAAGGGCGAGAACTACAAGGTCGAGCTGGTCGACGCCATTCCGGAAGGTCAGGACCTGAAGATCTATTATCAGGGTGACTGGTTCGATCTCTGCCGTGGTCCGCATATGGCCTCCACGGGGCAGATCGGCACGGCCTTCAAGCTGATGAAGGTGGCTGGCGCCTATTGGCGCGGTGACAGCAACAATGCGATGCTGTCGCGCATCTACGGCACCGCCTGGGCGACGCAGGAAGAGCTGGACAATTATCTGCATGTGCTGGCCGAAGCCGAAAAGCGCGACCACCGCCGCCTCGGCCGCGAAATGGACCTGTTCCATTTCCAGGAAGAAGGCCCGGGCGTCGTGTTCTGGCACGGCAAGGGCTGGCGCATGTTCCAGACGTTGACGGCCTATATGCGCCGCCGGCTCGCCAATACCTATCAGGAAGTCAATGCGCCGCAGGTTCTGGACAAGTCGCTGTGGGAAACCTCCGGTCACTGGGGCTGGTATCAGGAAAACATGTTCGCGGTGAAATCCGCCCATGCCTTCACCCATCCCGATGACGAGGAAGCCGATCAGCGCGTCTTCGCCTTGAAACCGATGAACTGCCCGGGTCACGTTCAGATCTTCAAGCATGGCTTGAAGTCTTACCGCGAAATGCCCGTCCGCCTTGCGGAATTCGGCACCGTGCATCGTTATGAGGCTTCGGGCGCTCTGCACGGCCTGATGCGCGTTCGCGGCTTCACGCAGGACGATGCGCATGTCTTCTGCACGGAAGAGCAGATGGCGGCGGAATGCCTGCGCATCAACGACCTGATCCTCTCGGTCTACGAGGATTTCGGTTTCAGCGAAGTCGTCGTCAAGCTCTCCACGCGTCCGGAAAAGCGCGTCGGCTCCGACGATCTGTGGGATCGCGCCGAAAGCGTGATGATGGATGTTCTGAAGACCATCGAGGAACAGTCCGAAGGCCGCATCAAGACCGGCATCCTGCCGGGCGAGGGCGCGTTCTACGGGCCGAAGTTCGAATATACGCTGAAGGACGCCATCGGCCGTGAATGGCAGTGCGGCACGACGCAGGTGGACTTCAACCTGCCGGAACGTTTCGGCGCCTTCTATATCGACCAGAACTCCGAAAAGACGCAGCCGGTGATGATCCATCGCGCCATCTGCGGCTCCATGGAGCGCTTCCTCGGCATCCTCATCGAGAACTTCGCCGGCCATATGCCGCTGTGGTTCGCGCCGCTTCAGGTGGTCGTCGCGACGATCACCTCGGATGCGGATGATTACGGCCGTGAGGTTGCCGAAGCGCTGCGCGAGGCTGGCATGGCGGTCGAGACCGATTTCCGCAACGAGAAGATCAACTACAAGATCCGCGAGCATTCGGTGACCAAGGTTCCGGTCATCATCGTCTGCGGCCGCAAGGAAGCGGAAGAGCGCACGGTCAACATCCGCCGTCTCGGTTCGCAGAACCAGACGCCGATGTCGCTGGAAGATGCGATTACGAGCCTTGTGGACGAGGCGACGCCGCCGGATGTGAAACGCAAGCTCGCGGCGAAGAAGCAGGTTGCCTGATAATACTTACGGCCCCTTCGGGGGCCGTTTTGTTTGTGGGGATGTGCTGGCAGAAGGCGGGGCATCCGCACTCCGTCACCCCGGACTAGATCCGGGGTCCAGTGCGATCAAGTCCTTGATCGCAAAAGACTCATTCCTCACGGCGCAGACGCGCCGTGGCTGGATGCCGGATCAAGTCCGGCATGACGGAGGAGAGGTTTTTGGGGCATGCCGCTGGCCTCGCGATTAGTTCAATCGAACCTACTCGAAATCCCCGGTCATATCTTCCGGCGCCTGATCCTTCATCAGGACTTCCACATCCGAATCCCGTCCTGACGTGACCTTGAAATTACGCTGGAAAACCTTGTCCTTGTTGCGGGCGATGGCGGTATATTCGCCTTCCGCCAACACCATGGTCGAAAAGGCGCTGACGCTTTCGTTCACCACGTCGCCGCCGCCGTTCAACACCGACCAGGCCGTATCGGCAATGGCTTCGCCGCCTTCTTCGGAGACGAGCTTGAGGGTGATCTGAGCGGCCTGATGCTGGAGCGTCGCTTCCGTCAGCTTGCCGGCTTCCACCTGGATGTCGGCGCGCACCACCGCATTGACGTTGCCATATTCGGAAACCACGTGATAGGTGCCGGCATTCAGGCGCACGATGGTGTTGGGCTTGATATCGGCCATGACGAGGCCGCGCTCGCCATCGGGGCGGGCGTCTGACGAATAGACGGAAAATTTGAGCTGGTTGCCGGAAATCTGCTTGTCGGAGCCCGCAACCGCATTCAGCACGAAGCCGCCGGCATCGAGAATCAGTACCTGTTTCTGCACATTGCCGGAGGTCGGGACATTGAGTTTCTTGGTGACGCCCGCACGGCCGAAGGCGACGTTGACGAAATATTCGCCCGGCACCAGATGGAATTCCGCCGAGCCGCCTTCCGAACTTGCCAGCATCGGCAACTTGCCGTCCGCGCCGGGAATGGGGCTGAAGACGCGCCAGGACAGGCCTTCCTTCACCGCTTCGCCTTCGCTGGTCAGCTTGGCTTCCATGCTGATATCGCGGGCGGTGCTTTCCGGGGCGTTGGGTGCGGAAGGGGCGGTGAAAGCGTTCAGCTTCGGCATTTTCGGCGTACCGCCGAGCTGCTTGAAGTCTTTGAAGGCGTCCTGTGAAAAAGCGGCTTGCGATAAAAGACCAAGCACGGCACATGCAATTGTCAGACGTGCCGCGATTTTGATTGCCGACATTTTCGATACCGATTGACTTCTTGATTTTCCCGGATCACTTCAAAACCAATGCCGTGGCTATTTCAAGGCCCATGTTTTTGCGATGACAGCAGAATGGAAGATTTTTGATCATGACAAATGATATCAAGCTCCTCGATTATCTCAAGGTTCGCCGTTCCACACCGGCCTTGCAACTTGCCGAGCCGGGGCCTTCGAAGGGGCAGATCGAGGACATCCTGCGCCTTGCCGTGCGTGTGCCTGACCATGGCAAGCTCGCCCCCTGGCGCTTCGTCGTCTATCGCGGCGAGGAGCGTGTGCGTCTCGGTGAGACGGCGCTGAGGATCGCGCTTGAAAAGAACCCGGAACTGGACCTGCAGCAGCAGGAAGCGGAACGCACGCGTTTCACCCGCGCGCCCGTCGTTATCGCCGTCATTAGCACCGCAAAGCCGCATTTCAAGATTCCGGAATGGGAACAGGTCATGTCCGCCGGTGCTGTGTGCCTCAACCTCATCTTCGCTGCCAATGCCAGCGGTTTTGCAGCGAACTGGCTGACCGAATGGTTTGCTTTCGATTCCGCATTTCTCGCGGAAATCGAGGTCGGCGCGGAAGAGAAGGTGGCCGGGTTCATTCATATCGGCTCGACGACATTCCCGCCGGTGGAGCGGCCGCGGCCGGAGCTTGCCGATGTCGTCACCTGGGTCGGGGATGTTTGATGTTCTACACCACGGACACCAACCAGCATGGCCTGCCGCATGATCCGTTCAAGGCCATCGTCGCACCGCGTCCGATCGGCTGGATCGGCTCGAAGGGCAGGGATGGTTCCCTCAACCTCTCGCCCTATTCCTTCTTCAATGCGATTTCAGACCGGCCAAAGCTTGTGATGTTCTCCTCCAGCGGCAGGAAGGACAGTCTGCGCAATGTCGAGGAAACCGGCGTCTTTACCGCCAATCTCGTCAGCCGCCATCTGGTGGACCGGATGAATGCGTCTTCGGCACCCGTCGGTTATGATGTCGATGAGTTCGCCCTTGCCGGCCTCACCGCCGTCGACGGGCGGGTGGTGGATGCGCCTTTCGTCGGCGAGGCACTGGCGGTTCTGGAGTGCCGCGTGACCCAGATACAGCAGCTTAAGGACGTTGACGGCCAGCCGGCGGATTCGTGGATGGTGATCGGACAGGTTATGGCGATCCATATCGATGAAACCATCATTCGCGACGGGCGCATCGATATGGGGCTGTCGCGACCCGTGGCGCGCATGGGCTATATGGATTACTGCGATGGCGGCAGTGATGTATTCCAGCTGCAGCGCCCCTCTACTGCGCCGTCAATATAGTCCTTGTTCGGCTACGGTTAATTTTTATGGTGAACCAAACGTAAACCATTTGCGCCTAGAGTTTTATACATGGTGGCGGCGATGATGCCGCCATCCATTGTTGCGAATGTTTTCGAGGCTCAGGTGATCGTACAGGCATTTCTTCGCTGGTCTGAAAAGGCTGGATCGACCGAGCGGGCGAAAGCCGCCAATGCTCTCGGCCGTGCCTATCTTCAGTCCGACATGGCGCGCGAGAACCGCGATGCCGCCTATATGGCGATGACCTATCTGCTCGACGATCCTTCGCCGCGTGTGCGACTGGCGCTTGCCGAAGCGCTGGCGGATGCCCATGACGCACCGCGCGCCATCCTCGTTTCACTCGCCGAAGACCAGCCGGAAATCGCCTGCACCGTCATTGCCCGCTCACCGGTTCTCGGCGAGGCCGATCTGGTCGATCTCGCCGGGCGTGGAGAAAGCCTGACGCGCGCGCTCATCGCCGCAAGGCCGGGCCTGCCGCGCGGTGTCTGCGCAGCGCTTGCCGAAGTCGGCGACCTGCCGGAAACCATCATCCTGCTCGAAAACGACGATGCTTTCATCACGCCGTTTTCGCTCAGGCGCATCGCCGAGCGCCATGGCTCGGACGCCGATATTCGCGACCTCCTGCTTCGCCGCGAGGCGCTGCCCGCCGATGCGCGTCACCTGTTGATGGGCCGCATCAGCGAAGCTCTGGCGGGTTCCGCGCTGGTTCACGCGATGATCGCGCAAAACCGCGCCGACAATCTTTTCCGCGAGGCGGAGGATTCCGCCACCATCCTCATCGCCGCCGGCGTTTCCGCGCCGGAACTGCCGGCGCTGGTGGAGCATCTGCGCCATCGGCTGGAACTGACGCCGGCGCTGCTGATCCACGCCGTCTGTTCGGGTCGGCTGGAATTCTTCACGGCGGCCATGGTCAATCTCTCCGGTCTCGATGACCGCAAGGTGCGCGCCATTCTGGCGACGGGGCGGCCGCATGCCTTGAAGGCGCTGTTCCAGTCGGTCGGTCTTTTCGGCGATGTTGTCGACGTCTTCATCGAGGCGACGCTGATGTGGCGCCGTGCCGCCCGCTCGCAGCTCTCTGATGTGGCGGCCTCCGTCTCGGCGGAACTGCTGGCCCATTTCCGTGACGTCAACGGTTCCGAAACGCTGTTCGAACTGCTGCATGCCGTGCGCAAGCTCGCCATCGCCGAAGAGCGGCAGAAGGCGCGGTATTATGCGGAAGCGCTGACGGTCGAGGCGGCGTGAGGCCCGGGTTTCCGCGGGTGCATCCTCTCACCCTCATTCCTGTGCTTGTCACAGGGATCCAGCCAGCCCAAGTCCTTGGGCTGAAAAGACTCCTTCCGCCGCGCGGACGCGCGTCGACTGGATTCCTGTGACAAGCACAGGAATGAGGGAAGATCGGTTCCCAGCAATCACTTATCGAACCGTTTGGCGATCCACGAATAGCTGTTTTCAACCATCCTCACCGGCGTTCCCAAAAGATGCTTTATGCCTTCGGTGGAAGGCAGGATACGGCTGACGCGGCTGATTGCCTGTCTGGTGAGGCTTTCCTCTTCCTTCGGCGTAACAGCCGCCGTTGCCTGCGGTGCAGTGGCCGGTGCCGAGGCGGGAGGTTGCGCGCCGGCCGTCTGCGGGGTCTGTTCGCCCGGTGTCTGGCATACGGCCACCACCACGGGGTAAGGCGCGTTGGCGTAACGCTCCAGCTCTTTTTCCGACACGGCGTCGCACAGTTCGATACTCGTCCAGCGCTGCTGCGAGGTGGCGAGGTAATGGCAATCGGTGGCGCTGTCGTCGCAGCCAAGGAAGGTCATGAGAACGAGGGCTGTTTTCATGGTGTCTGTTGCCTCTGTCGGGATTTATGCTCTAGAAACTCATCTATCCCGATTGCAGTGACATTACGACGAAATACGCATTTTTATAGAGAAGGCAGGCATCGCATTGGCCACCGAAATCAAGCTTGAAACACCCCGGCAGGATGCGGTTCTGCGCCTCATCGACCTTTCCAACGCCTATATGGCCTCGCTTTACCCCGCCGAGAGCAACCATCTGGTCGATATCGGTGCGCTCGAGCAGGACAATGTCTCGTTTTTCGTGGCCCGGCACGATGGCCGCGTCGTCGGCTGCGGCGCGCTGGTGGAGGCGGGGGACGGCACGGCGGAGGTGAAGCGCATGTTCGTCGATCCCGAGGCGCGGGGATTGCGGATCGGCAAGCTGATCATGGATACGCTTGTCGCGCGCGGCGCTGAGCTTGGCCTTTCCGCCATCCGTCTCGAAACCGGCATCAGCCAGCCGGAGGCGATCGGCCTTTACCGTAAGGCGGGGTTTGTGGAGATCGAGGCCTTTGCGCCTTATAAGCCGGATCCGCTCAGCCTGTTCATGGAGAAGGTGCTCTAAGCCTACGGCGCGAGTTTGCCGTATCCTGCACGTCATCCTCGGCCCTGCGCCGAGGATCTAATCACGTATCGTAGATCAATCGGTGGCAGATGCTCGGGACAGGCCCGAGCATGACGGATGCGCGGTTTAAGGACTATCTATAGGCACCAGCGTCGAGGCGTGTGCCCGTAGGCTTCACAAATCAAAACGCCGCTTTTCGAAACGCCGTCGTTTCTTCGCTATTGTCTTCGAGCGCGGCAACCTCATCAACGGCGTTTTCCTGCGTGGGCGGTGGGGGCGGAACCTCGGCGCTGGCGGCGGCGGAGATTTCCACCTCACGCACCCATTCGCGCCAGATCGCGACCAGGAGCGCCATCAGCACCGGGCCGATGAAGAGGCCGAGGAAGCCCATGGTCTTGACGCCGCCGACGAGGCCGAAAAAGGTGGGCAGGAAGGGCAGCTTGATCGGGCCGCCGACGAGTTTCGGGCGAATGGTCTTGTCGACGATGAAGAGTTCCACCGAACCCCAGACGAACAGCGCCAGCCCGTGGGCGGGCGAGCCGCTGGCGACCAGATAGATCGACACCAGCGTAAAGGAGAGCGGCGCACCGCCCGGAATGAGCGCCATGACGCCGGTGAGCACGCCGAGCGTGACGGGCGAGGGTACGCCGGCGATCCAGTAAGCGATGCCGAGGATGATGCCTTCGCCGATGGCGATCAACGTCATGCCTGTGACGGTGGAGCTGATGGTGGCGGGCACGACGCGGGAAATGCGTTCCCACCGCGTCGGCAGGATGCGTTCGCCGACCAGATCGACCTGTCGGGTGAAGCCCGCGCCGTTACGGTAGACGAAGAACAGCGCGATCAGCATGAACAGCAGGGTCAGCACCAGGTGGAACGCGCCGTTGCCGGCGGCGAGGATCGCCCGGTAGATATTGCCGATATTAGCGCCGCTGACGAGCTGGATAAGTTCGCCGATGGCGCCCGGCGTGCCGATATATTTCACCCATTGTTCGCCGAGCCAGGGGCCGACGGCGGGCAGGGCGGCGATCCAGTCCGGCACGGGGGCGCCCGTCTTGTTGACATGCACCGCCCAGCCGAACCATTCGCGGATTTCGCTTGCCGTATAGGAGGCGGCGATGAAAATCGGCACCACGAGGAAGGCGAGGATGAGGATGATGGCGATGGTGGCGCCGAGCGTGGTGTTGCCGCCCACCTGCCGCAGAAGCCGGGTATAAACCGGCCAGCTGGCGAAACCGATGACGAGAGCGGCGAGAACGGGGACAAGAAAGCCGTGGAAGAAATAAATGCCGGCAAGGGCGACGAGAACGAGAAGCCAGCGCGCAGCCGAGATGGGCGGGATCAGGGCGATCCGCGTCGGGCTGGCGGGACCAAGCCATCTCGGTTCGCCACTGGGCTTACGGCTGTCAATGTTACTCACGGCAGGCTCTTTCTCGCATTCTCCCCGAAGGGTGCATTCACTCTGTCACACCGATACATATAAGTGCAATATAATCGGATCACATTACCGTTGTGTGTTTATTGCTGAACCTATTGAACGATTTTGGTAAAAATAGAACATCGGTCTTGGCGCGCGCATCGAAATATGAGAATTGAACTCCGTTTTTCTTGCGGCGTAAGGTTGCCGCGCCCGATCTCCAGGTCATGCCATGCTCCGCCGTTTCTTCGCCTATTATCGCCCCTATCGCGGTCTGTTCATTCTCGATTTTTCCTGCGCGGTGTTGTCGGGCGTGCTCGAACTCGGTTTTCCGATGGCGGTGAAGGCCTTTGTGGATGTGCTGCTGCCGGGCGGTGAATGGGCCATCATCCTTGCCGCCTCCGTGGGGCTGCTGGTAATCTATGTGCTGAATACCGGGCTGATGGCGACAGTCACCTATTGGGGGCACATGCTCGGCATCAATATCGAGACCGACATGCGGCGTCTGGCCTTCGATCATCTGCAGAAGCTCTCCTTCCGTTATTTCGACAACCAGAAGACCGGCCATCTGGTCGGGCGGCTGACCAAGGATCTGGAAGAGATCGGCGAGGTGGCCCACCACGGCCCGGAAGACCTGTTCATCGCCATCATGACCTTCATCGGCGCTTTCCTCTTGATGCTTTCGGTCAATGTGCCGCTGGCGCTCATCACCGCCGCCGTCGTGCCCGTTACCGCCTGGGTGACCAGCCGTTACGGCGGCCGCATGACGCAGAATTTTCGCGCGCTTTACGGCCGGGTAGGGGATTTCAACGCCCGTATCGAAGAAAATGTCGGCGGCATGCGGGTCGTGCAGGCCTTCGCCAATGAGGATCACGAGCGGGCGCTGTTCGAGAAGGACAATCAGAAATACCGCCGCACCAAGCTCGACGCCTACAAGATCATGGCGGCCAGCACCTCGCTCAGCTATATGAGCATGCGCCTGACGCAGATGATCGTAATGATCTGCGGCGCCTGGTTCGTGCTGACGGACAGCCTGACCGAAGGCGGTTTCGTCGGCTTCCTGCTGCTGGTGGGCGTGTTTTTCCGTCCGGTGGAAAAGATCAATTCGGTCATCGAGACCTATCCGAAGGGCATTGCCGGTTTCCGCCGCTTCACCGAACTGCTGGACACCGCGCCCGATATCGTCGATGCGCCGGATGCGGTGGAAGCGCCGCTGCTGCGCGGCAATATTGAATATCGCCATGTCGGTTTCGGTTATGCCGAGGGCAAGACGGTTCTTACCAATATCGACCTGAAGATCAGCGCCGGCGAGACGGTGGCCTTTGTCGGTCCTTCGGGGGCGGGCAAGACGACGCTCTGCTCGCTTTTGCCGCGTTTTTACGACGTCACCAGCGGCGCGATCACCATTGACGGCATCGATATCCGCAAGATGAAGCTTGCTTCGCTGCGCAACCAGATCGGCATCGTGCAGCAGGATGTCTTCCTGTTCGGCGGCACGATCCGCGAAAATATAGAATATGGCCGGCTCGGCGCTTCGGATGCGGACATCATGGATGCGGCGCGGCGCGCCCGTCTCGATGGCGTCATCGAAGCCATGCCGCTCGGGCTCGATACCGTCATCGGCGAGCGCGGCGTCAAGCTGTCCGGCGGCCAGAAACAGCGTCTCGCCATTGCCCGCATGTTCCTGAAGAACCCGCCGATCCTCATTCTCGATGAGGCGACCTCGGCGCTCGACACGGAAACCGAACGCGCCATCCAGCAATCGCTGACGGAGCTTGCCAAAGGCCGCACCACGCTCGTCATCGCCCACCGGCTGGCGACGATCCGCGACGCCTCGCGCATCGTGGTGGTGGACCAGACCGGCATTGCCGAAACCGGCGCCCATGCCGAACTCCTGGCCGCCAAGGGCCATTACAGCCGGTTGCACGAGGCGCAGTTCAGCGGGCATCTTGCAGGCCTGAGCTGATAAGCGGCGCGTTGGCGCCGCAACCTATCCGCCGTTTTCGGCTGCCTGTTCCTCCACGATGCCGGGGTTGGGCTCCGGCTTGCCGGGATGGCTGGTGACAAGATAACCCATGGCGACCGCGGCGGCGACGATGAACAGCAGCACGATGCCGCTGATCGTCATCAGCCAGTCGCGCGGCTTTCTGTGCGCCATGATGTATTTCGGCCATCGGCTCGGATGGTTCACCAGGCTGAATTTGTGGCCCTGTCGCATGAACTTTCCCGAATATCGTTGCTTCGTGAAAGATAAACGCAGGCATGCGCGCGGCTGTTCCCGGATGGCGGGGCAGGGGCGATGACAAGGCCGTGAGGCCCGTCGCCCTGACCGGCCGCAGGGAGCGCTTTTTATCAGGCGGATTGAACCGCGATACGATTTCCCTCGCTATCGGAAATTTCGGCGACAAAGAGGTTTTCATTGACCGGGGTCTTTGGAAACAGAAGCTCGCTGCCATTGGCGAGAGCTTTGGCGAGGACATCGTCAATGTCCTTGACGCCCAGATAGATGATTGCCCCGTCCTGCGTGGGAACGTAAGCCTCGCCCTGGGCAAGCGCGCCGCTGGCCCCATCCTTTCCCTCCTCGAAGGGGAAAAAGGCCATTTTGTTGTCGTGGATTGTCACAACCTCTCCGAAGTCCACATCGAAAACCGCGCTATAGAAACGGATCGCTCTCTCAAGATCGATGACCGGAATTTCGACATGGGTAATGAGATTCACGGCAAATCCTCCTGAAACATTCGCTGAAAGTCTATCGGGCGTGTGTGTGCATATCACGACATCCCGTGTGCCTGCGGCGGAGCCGATAAGGCCATGCGGCGGCTGGAAAGTCAGCCGCTTTCGTGCGGCATACACGGTTTTGAACGGGTTAATATCTTGCCGGTTCGACGCGCCATGCACTGCATTCCCGCTTGCCGGCCAGCGATGGCCAATTTGCCGCACCGTCACGCAGCCATAAAAGCCCGCTTGTCAGCCGGGAGTCTTTATGCGAATGATTTGCAATTGCACCAATTCAACCTCCCAATTCGAAAGTTCGGAAAATGGACAAGCCAGTCTTTGGATGGCGACGGAACGGCGACGATCTCTCGTTGTCCGACGTTCACAGCTCGATCCGGGTCAAACCGAATGCCGGCACGTTTCGCCGGGCGATGGCCTTTTTCGGTCCCGGCTATCTCGTTGCGGTCGGTTACATGGATCCCGGAAACTGGGCGACGTCGCTCGCCGGCGGCTCCAGATTCGGCTACACGCTGCTCACCGTCGCGCTGGTCTCGAACATCATGGCGATCGTGCTGCAATCGCTCTGCGCCCGTCTTGCGATTGCCTCCGGCCGCGATCTCGCCCAGGCCTGTCGCGATGCCTATCCGAAACCCGTGGCGATGGTGCTGTGGCTGCTGGCCGAAATCGCCATCATCGCCACCGATATCGCCGAGGTGATCGGCACGGCCATCGGCCTCAACCTCATTTTCGGCATTCCGCTCGAACTTGGCGTTCTCATCACCGCGCTCGATGTATTCCTGATCCTTTATCTGCAAAAGCTCGGCTTCCGCTGGGTGGAGGCGCTGGTCATCACCCTGCTTGGCGTCATCGCCGTGTGTTTCGCCATTCAGGTGGCGCTCGCCGACCCCGACTGGGGGCAGGTGATTCTCGGTTTCGCGCCGACGACGGAGATCGTCACCAATCCGGACATGCTGTATCTGGCGCTCGGCATTCTCGGCGCCACCGTCATGCCGCATAATCTCTATCTGCATTCGGGCATCGTGCAGACCCGCGAAATCGGTGAGACGATTGCCGAAAAACGCGAGGCGCTGAAATTCGCGACGCTCGATTCCACCATCGCGCTGATGTTCGCGCTCCTCATCAACGCCTCGATCCTCATTCTGGCGGCAGCGACCTTCAACAAGGCGGGGCAGACGACCGTTGCCGAACTCGGCGAAGCCCATAATCTGCTGGCACCGCTGCTCGGCCTTGCCATTGCGCCGACGCTGTTCGGCGTGGCGCTCCTCTGCTGCGGCATCAATTCCACCGTCACGGCAACGCTTGCCGGCCAGATCGTGATGGAAGGTTTCCTCAAGATGCGGCTCGCCCCCTGGCTACGCCGCCTCATCACCCGCGCCATCGCCATCGTCCCCGCCGCCAGCGTCACCATCTTCTATGGCGATAGCGGCACGGCGGAACTGCTGATCCTGACGCAGGTGGTGCTCAGCCTGCAACTCTCCTTCGCCGTTTTCCCGCTCGTGATGTTCACCGCCGATAAGGCCAAGATGGGCGAGCTGCGCTCACCGCTCTGGCTCTCGGCCTTCGCCTGGCTGATCGCGGTGGTGATTGCGGTGCTGAATGTGAAGTTGCTGGTGGATTTTATGGGCTAAGGTGGGTCAGGCCGCGCCTTTACGAAGGGCGGCCGCCGTTCCCTCCGGATCGACGGCGATGACCTTTAGATAGGCGCGGGCCGGTTGATCCGGCTCGCTTCGACCCTGTTCCCAATCACGCAAGGTGCCGAGCGGAATATGATAACGCACGGAAAACTCTTCCTGCGTCAGCTTCAGAGCCCGGCGGATGATCTTGATGCGGGGCATTCTGGGCGCTGCGGCGAGCTGTTCGGCGGAAAGCGGTAGATTATCAGGGTCGGCCAGCGCATTGGCCTCTGCTTCCTCGTCGGTCATGGCGTGAAGACGGACCCAGTCGGTTTGATCGGTTTTACCAGCCATTGTCGTCATATTCCTTGCGCTCTGCGCGTGTCGCCTTTCGTGCGGAGATGATGCGGATCGTTTCGCTTCGTTCGGTATAGATCACGGCCAGAACCAATCCGTTGCCCAACCCCACTATACGCCGTCGGACTTCACCGTAATTCGCTGAACGATCCTCGATATCCACGGCAAACGGATCGTCAAAAACCCTGCGGGCGGTTTCAAAACTGACGCCATGTTTGGCGAGATTGGCTGACGCCTTATGCGCATTCCATTCGAAATATAACATTCTGAACTACGGGTTTCCAGTAGTTGCAATAAATAAAACATCAAAACAATAAGGGCTCTTTCATATCTGAAAGAGCCCTCAAGACTAATCATTTTTTGGTGCCTAAGCTAACGCTTAGCTGCACCCACTCGTAGCCCCACAAGTATCGCACTTCTCGCAAGTGCCGTTCCGCACCATCGTGAAGTTCTGGCATTCCGAGCACATGTTGCCGGTATAGCCTTGAGCAATCGAGCGCATGCGGCGTTCGTTTTCCACCTTCTTGGCTTCCGTCTTGGCCGATGCCGCGTCGGCGGCGGCCTTGTCGGAGAAGAGGGCGGTTGCCGTCTGCTGGGCTTCCTGGACGACGTCGTCGATCACTTCCTCGGCGATTTCTTCGGCCAGTTCCCTGGCGCGCTCTTCATAGTCCCGCTTGAAGGAGACGATTTCTGAGGTCGCGATGGAGACGGTCGGTTCCAGCTTGCGGGCGGCGGAGCCGGCAAAGGAGGTGACGTTGGCTGAAGCGCGGGCAGGGGCTGCCGTTGCCGAACCCTTCGGCTCGGAAGACGAACGTTCGCCGCCATTGCTGGAAACCAGCGTCGGCTTGTAACCGCGGGTCCAGCCGGTGGAAACGAGGTTGGTCTTGCCTTCCTGGATACCCTTGCCGAGCGCCGTGTTGGAGAAGTCCGACGTATCGACGTGGGCCAGATCGTGGCGGCCGAGATAGGAGACGGCGAGTTCGCGGAACACGTAGTCGAGGATCGACGTAGCGTTCTTGATCGCGTCGTTGCCCTGCACCATGCCGGCCGGTTCGAACTTGGTGAAGGTGAAGGCCTCCACATATTCTTCCAGCGGCACGCCATATTGCAGGCCGAGCGAAATGGCGATGGCGAAGTTGTTCATCATCGCACGGAAGGCAGCACCTTCCTTGTGCATGTCGATGAAGATTTCGCCGATGCGGCCATCGCCGAATTCGCCGGTGCGCAGATAGACCTTGTGACCGCCGACGGTTGCCTTCTGGGTGTAACCCTGACGGCGGTTCGGCAGCTTTTCACGCTCGCGCGAGACGCGCTCGATGACGCGTTCGACGATCTTTTCGGTGATCGTCACGGCCTGCTGTGCAGCCGGCTGCTGGATCAGCTCTTCGATCAGGTCTTCTTCGTCCTCATCTTCCACCAGCGAAGCGTTGAGCGGCTGGGAAAGCTTGGAACCATCGCGGTAAAGGGCGTTTGCCTTCAGCGCCAGCTTCCAGGAGAGCATGTAGGCTGCGCCGCAATCCTCAACCGTCGCATCGTTCGGCATGTTGATCGTCTTGGAGATCGCACCCGAGATGAAGGGCTGTGCCGCCGCCATCATGCGGATATGGGATTCGACCGAGAGATAACGCTTGCCGATCTTGCCGCAGGGGTTGGCGCAATCGAAGACCGGCAGATGCTCGGCCTTCAGGAACGGTGCGCCTTCCAGTGTCATCGCGCCGCAGACGTGAACGTTTGCCGCTTCGATGTCCTTCTTGCCGAAGCCGAGGTGCTCGAGCAGGTTGAAGCTCATGTCGGAGAGCTGCTCGTCGGAAACTTTCAGCGTTTCCTTGAGGAAGTCGGCGCCGAGCGTCCACTGGTTGAAGACGAACTTGATGTCGAAGGCGCTCTTCAGCGCGCCATTGACGGCTTCGATCTTCTCATCGGTGAAGCCCTTGGCCTTCAGCGTGGAAGGGTTGATGCCGGGCGCCTGGTTGAGGTTGCCGTGGCCGACGGCATAGGCTTCGATCTCGGCGATCTGGCTTTCGGAGTAACCGAGCGAACGCAGCGCATCCGGAACGGCGCGGTTGATGATCTTGAAGTAACCGCCGCCGGCGAGCTTCTTGAACTTCACCAGCGCGAAGTCGGGCTCGATGCCGGTCGTGTCGCAATCCATCACGAGGCCGATCGTGCCGGTCGGCGCGATAACCGTCGTCTGGGCGTTGCGGTAGCCGTGCTGTTCGCCGAGCGTCAGCGCCTTGTCCCAGGCGGCGACGGCATGGGCGATCAGATCCTGATCCGGGCAATCGCCATGGATGAGCGCGACCGGGTTGACCGACAGGCCTTCATAACCTTCCGACTGGCCGTGGGCAGCGCGGCGGTGGTTGCGGATGACGCGCAGCATGTTGTCGCGGTTCGGCGCAAAGCCCGGGAAGGGGCCAAGCTCGCCGGCCATTTCGGCCGAGGTGGCATAGGATACACCGGTCATGATGGCGGTGAGCGCACCGGCAATGGCGCGGCCTTCGGCGCTGTCATAGGGAATGCCCGAGGACATCAGGAGGCCGCCGATATTGGCGTAACCGAGGCCCAGCGTGCGGTACTCATAGGAAAGTTCGGCGATCTGGCGCGACGGGAACTGCGCCATCATGACGGACACTTCGAGCACGACGGTCCAGAGGCGAACGGCATGTTCGTAATCGGCGATATCGATACGCTTCGTCGCCTGATCCTTGAACTGCAAAAGGTTCAGCGAGGCGAGGTTGCAGGCCGTGTCGTCGAGGAACATATATTCCGAGCACGGGTTGGAGGCGCGGATGGGGCCGGCGGCCGGCGAAGTGTGCCAGTCGTTCATGGTGGTGTTGAAGTGCAGGCCGGGGTCTGCCGATGCCCAGGCGGCGTGGGAAATCTTTTCCCAGAGGTCGCGGGCCTTCAGCGTCTTCATGACCTTGCCGTCCTTGCGGGCGGTGAGGTTCCAGTCGCCATCATTTTCGACAGCGCGCAGGAAGTCGTCCTTCAGCGAGACGGAGTTATTGGAGTTCTGGCCGGAAACCGTCAGATAGGCTTCCGAATCCCAATCCGTGTCATAGGTCTTGAACTGGATGTCCTTGTAACCCTGTTCGGCGAACTGGATGACGCGCTTGACGTAGTTTTCCGGGACCATGTCCTTCTTGGCAGCGCGGATTTCGCGCTTCAGGGCAGGGTTCTTGGCCGGGTCGAAGCAATCGCCATTGTCGGCCTCGCAATTGACGCAGGCCTTCATGATCGCCTTCAGGTGCTTGGCGACGATCTTGGAGCCGGTCACGAGAGCGGCAACCTTCTGCTCCTCGTTCACCTTCCAGTCGATATAGGCTTCGATATCCGGATGGTCGGCATCGACAACGACCATCTTCGCTGCACGACGGGTCGTGCCGCCGGACTTGATGGCGCCGGCTGCACGGTCGCCGATCTTGAGGAAGCTCATCAGGCCGGAGGAGCGGCCGCCGCCGGAAAGCTTTTCGCCTTCGCCGCGCAGATAGGAGAAGTTGGAGCCGGTGCCGGAACCGTATTTGAACAGGCGCGCTTCACGCACCCACAGATCCATGATGCCGCCTTCATTGACGAGGTCGTCCTCAACGGACTGGATGAAGCAGGCATGCGGCTGCGGATGTTCGTAAGCGGACTTGGACTTGGTCAGCTTAGCCGTGAAGGGATCGACATAGAAGTGGCCCTGGCCGGGGCCATCGATGCCATAGGCCCAATGCAGGCCGGTGTTGAACCATTGCGGGCTGTTCGGCGCGACGCGCTGGGTGGCGAGCATATAGGCAAGCTCGTCGCGGAAGGCCAGCGCATCTTCTTCGGTGGAGAAATATTTGCCCTTCCAGCCCCAATAGGCCCAGGTGCCGGCCAGACGGTCGAAAACCTGACGCGCATCGGTCTCGGAGCCGAAACGTTCGGCTTCCGGCACATCCTTCAGCGCCCTTTCATCGGGCACGGAGCGCCACAGGAAGGAAGGAACGTCGTTTTCCTCAACCTTTTTCAGGAACTTCGGCACGCCGGCCTTGCGGAAATATTTCTGCGCCAGAACGTCGGTGGCAACCTGGCTGAACTGCGCGGGAACGTCGATATCCGCCAGACGGAACACGATCGATCCATCCGGGTTCTTGATTTCACTGACGGCCTTGCGGAAGTCGATCTCCGCATAAGGCGATTGGCCGGGCTTCGTGAAGCGGCGTTCAATGCGCATGGTTTCTGTCCTCGTCCATTGGGCGCCCGGTACAGGGCGCAAAAATCCGGTCCAGCCGTGCGATGCCTTCGCGCAGCCGGTTGTTGCCGATCTGAAAGGGATGTTCATCCTTGGATGTCATCCCTGTATCTCGTGGCTTATTCGGCTGCAAGCATGTCGTGGAATACTAAATATAGTATCAACAGCTTCCTGCCGCCAGTCCCCGCGTCATGTTTTTGGCGGTTCCGAAAAGGCGCGCAAAAGCCCGCGGCGAACCGCCCCCTCATGGCCGGGACGCCGCTTTGGACATGCGCGCTGAAGATGGAGAGGAACCGGCCTCGTTACTTTCCGGTCCGTTGCCGCCGCAACATAATTGTCACTTTCCTCTCGCGGCACAGATTCGTCAAGCCATAGATTGAAACCCATTTTTAACCACAAGATATTGTGTGGAGTGCCTGTGGAAAACGGGGATAGGAAAAGCTCTTAGAAAAATCAGTGACTTGGCGGGAAAGTTTGAAGCTTGCGCGAGGCTGGTTTCCGCAACGGAAAGGCAAAACCCCGCATTTCCGGGGTGCGGCATAAAGGCGACACTGCGGTTTTTCCGTGTTTTTTAGCTGTCGTCAGAAAGGCGTTTCCCGACAAAAAAACCGCCCCGATGGGGCGGTTTCAAAGCGTCATTTTCCCCTGCGGGGCTGGTCAGCCGCGCGATCCCTTGGCAATCGGCTCCTGATAGGTGAAGCCCATGTCCCAGGGGAAATAAATCCAGGTGTCCTGGCTGACTTCGGTGACGAAGGTGTCGATGGTCGGCACGCCCTTCGGCTTGGCGTAAACACAGGCGAAATGTGCCTTGGGCAGCATTTCACGCACTTCGAGCGCCGTCTTGCCGGTATCGGTCAGGTCGTCCAGCACCAGCACGCCTTCGCCGCCATCCGCTGAAAGTTCCGGGGCGACACCCTTCAGCAGAACCGTTTCGCCCTGATTGACGTAATCATGACGGGTGGCGATGCAGACCGTGTCGATCAGGCGGATATTCAGTTCGCGGGAAATGATCGCCGCCGGCACGAGGCCGCCGCGGGTGATACAGACGATCGCGCGGAACTCCCGCTCAAGGCCGGCAAGACGCCAGGCAAGCGCACGGGCATCGCGGTGGAACTGGTCCCAGGAGACGGGAAAGGCTTTATCGGGAAGGGACATGTCGTCTACCATCTGGTCAAAATTGTCGATGGCTTTGGCTAATAGCCGCAAGACCGGCAAAAAGGCAAGCTTTCCGCACGGTCTTGTGGCTCAATCCACTTCCACCGATTTTAACGCGACAGCAGCGTCAGCGCCGTCATGGAATCGAGCAGGGTACGGGTAACACCGCCGAACAGCAGTTCCCACCAGCGGGAATGACCGTAAGCGCCCATGACAAGAAGGTCGATGCTGTTATCGGACAGCCGGTTTTCGATGGCCGCCTGCGGCGAGACACCGGCGATCTTTTCCTGCGAGGTCACGGTGACGTTGACGCCGTGGCGGGCAAGCGTGGCGGCCAGTTCCGCGCCGGCGAGCCCGGAAGACTGCGTTTCGCTCTCGGCCTGATCGACGGAGAATATCTCGACGCTATCGGCTGCCTTGAGGAAGGGCAGGGCGTCGAACGTGGCGCGGGTCGCCTCGCGCGAGCCGTTCCAGGCGATCAGGACGCGCTTGATCGGTTTCGCAACGGTCAGCACATGCGGCACGAGGAGAACGGGGCGGCCGCTTTCATAGAGGAAACCGTCAATATCCGAACGGCTGTCGGAAAGTGCGGAGGAGTTGCTCTGGCGGGCGACGATGAGATCGGCGCAACGGGCGCTGTCGATGGCCGATGCGGAGGCGTAACCCACAGATGTGACGAAGCTGCGCCATTCATGCGAGATGCCGTTGGCGGCCAGCGTACGCTCGAAGATAGTGCCGACATCGGTGGTTTCCTTATGCGCCACGTCCTGCAGCGCCTGCACGGTGGCGGGATCGGGAATTTCCATCGGCGCGACGAGGGGAACGGCGGCCAGCGTCTCCATATGCAGGCCGATCACATGCGAGGAAAACTGATCGGCAAGGCTTACCACGAATTCGCCAAGCTTTTGCGTGTTCGAAACATTGTCGACCACTGCCAATATCGTCTTGTAACCCATTTCTCTCTCCTCGGTGACATGTCGTTTTCAGATCGTTCTGGCTTTTCTTCGAATCGCCAGAACGATCTAAGTCTCTGTTTTATGCATTGTCCGGACGGAAAAGCTGTTGCGCTTTTCCTGGAAATGCTCAGGGGGAGAGTGGCCGCCTTTACAGGCCGCCACCTTGATTTTGGTCAAAGCTTCCCGGTCTCAAGCCTTTTCTGTCTCAAGCCTTTTCTGCCTTAGGCGGTTGCATCGCCCTTGCTGGCTGCCAGTCTTTTTTCATGGCCGATGGTCTCGATCATGGCCGCAACCGCGTCTGCTGCCGCCTTCAGGACGCCGGCGTCGCGGGCGCGCACCACGATCTCCGTCGAAAAACGCTGCCCGTCATATTTGGGATAGGAGCCGATGCTGGTTTCGGGATGGGCTTTCTGGATGGCCGTCAGCGGCGTGCCGATATCGCCTTCGCCATAGGGCGACCGCACCGCCTGCGACATGACCTTCGCGCCGGTGCGCAGCGTCGGCATGACATTGTCCAGCATGGCCTGAAACACCTGCGGCACGCCAGCCATGACGTAAACATTGCCGATGACGAAGCCGGGGGCGACGGAAACGGGATTGGCGATGTGAGCGGCCCCCCTCGGCATGCGCGCCATGCGCTTGCGCGCCTCGGTGAATTCCATCTCGCGGACGCGATACATGTCACCCAGCAGGCGCAGCGCCTCGGCATCGTGCTCGCAGGGCAGGCCGAACGCCGCAGAGACCGCATCCGCGGTGATGTCGTCATGGGTCGGGCCGATGCCGCCTGACGTGAAGACATAGTCATAGCGGCCGCGCAACGCGTTCAGCGCTTCCACGATCGCTTCCTCCTCATCGGCGACGATGCGCACTTCCTTCAGGTCGATGCCGGACATGGTGAGGACATCCGCGAGGTGGCCGATATTCTTGTCCTTGGTGCGGCCCGAAAGCAGTTCGTCGCCAATGGCAAGCATGGCGGCGGTCACGACGGATTGGGCGGAGGAGGGATTGGACATGGTTGCACTCGTCATCTGTTTCACCCGACGTTAACGCCGCGCCAGCGCGAATGCAAAGCGGTTTTGAAGAAACGCAAAAGGGGGATTGGTTGACGATGGCTGCGAGCGTTCACTCATCGTGAACAGTGCGTATGCCAATCCCCGGCTGGCGGCAGACCGATCCGTCCGCTACCTTTTTGTCATACGCTTTTTACAGGTCAAAGCCGATGATCATTGAGTTTTTAAAGAAGCTTGTCGCCGGTGCGCCGGAAACAGTTCCAGCAAAGGAAACGAAGAGAATGACGAAGGTTCTGGTACTTTATTACTCCTCTTACGGTCATATCGAGAAAATGGCCTATGCCGTTGCCGAGGGCGTGAAGTCCACCGGCGCGGAAGCCGTTGTGAAGCGCGTTCCCGAACTCGTTCCGGAAGAAGTTGCTAAGTCTTCCCATTTCAAGCTGGATCAGCCGGCCCCGGTGGCGACGGTGGACGAATTGGCGGATTACGACGCCATCATCGTCGGCGCCGGCACGCGTTTCGGCACGGTCGCCTCGCAGATGCGCAATTTCTGGGACCAGACCGGCGGCCTGTGGTTCAGCGGCAAGCTGGTCGGCAAGGTCGGTTCGGCCTTCACCTCTTCCGCCACCCAGCATGGCGGCCAGGAATCGACCATTCTCGGCTTCATCCCCACCTTCCTGCACCATGGCATGGCGGTCGTCGGTCTGCCCTATGCTTTCCAGGGCCAGATGGGCGTCGATGAAATCAAGGGCGGCTCGCCCTATGGCGCCTCCACCATCACCGATGGCGACGGCTCGCGCCAGCCTTCCGAAATCGAACTGGAAGCCGCTCGTTATCAGGGCGCGCATGTCGCCAAACTGGCCGCCAAGCTTTCCGCCTGATTGGATGATCTGTTGAAAAAAATGCGGCCCACAAGGCCGCATTTTTTAATGCCGGAACGTCACGTCGCCGGTCCTGTCGAAGAAGAATTTTTGCCGTGGGTCAGATCGGTAGGTTGACCATGAAAAGGCAGCTTGCGACCACGAAGCCGAGCATCGAGATTTCGAGAAAACCGTTCAATCCGTCACGCATTCCAATCCTCCTCCTGTTGGATGAAAAGAGAACGGTCAGAGTTTATCGCGGTTCCATAACGAAAGAATGAAATTCAGGAAATTCTAATGTCCACTCGCCCCGTCTTCCGGCGGAGAGGATTTTCGCGCTTCAGCCGGTGACGACGAAGGCCACCACGAGGTGGCCGAGAAGGCCGATCGCCAGGCAGGAGAGGAGAAAAATGAACAGGGCTTTTTTCATGTTTCCGGAAGCTTCCATCTGTTGCGATCCATCCAACGTCTTATCCTGAAAAGCTGACGCCGCAGGCGGCATTTTTAGTCGACGGCCCGCAGGTGTTCCGCCGTCAGGCCTTGATATCGAGGCCTGCTTCGATTGCGGCTGCGATGAAGGCCTTGCGCGCATCCTCGGGCTTTTTCCTGCCGGCATCGACGGCGGCGCAGATCAGCAGCGCCTTGTCCAGCGCATCGCCGTCTTCAATCGGCCAATCCTCGATCAGCGCCCAGGAGGCCGCCTGCGTGGTGTCGATGCTCGTATAGTCGCCCGGCGTTTCGAACGCGATCAGGACGGGTTTTTGCCAGCGCGTATTCATCGCCTATCCATAGTGGTTGTTGCGCCCGGCTCTAAACCAAGCGGCCAGGATGCGCAATCCCGTTACCGGCCCGTTTCGCGCGGTTGCGGTGCGGTCAGTCGTCGCGCCCGAACAGCCATTCGCGGATGATGCGGCGGTCGATGAGTTCCAGCGAGCGGTCCGGCGCGATGCGGTAGGTTTCCACCGCCCGCGTGCTGCCGTCGATGCGGAATTCATGGGTGAAGGTACTGCCGATCGGCGATTTCGTCAGTTTGGTGCGCGGCTGGCCTCTGTAGATGATGCTGCCGGGGATGGGTTCGACATAGGGCGCGGGGCCGACATAGGCGGCCGGTCCGGCCGTGGTGCATCCGGCAAGCGCTAGTGTAAGCGCGATAGCGGCCGGCGATACGAGCGTTTTCATCCTGTCCTCCGAAGTGCGTCTGGGAAAACGATGTCGAAGCGCGGCGGTTCCCGGCGGGCAGGGGGCCGGAGACGATTTCCCCGACTATTTGCTCTTCGGATTCTGAATGTCGCGCGCGACCCAGCGAAAGAAAAAGTAGACGAGGAGGCCGAAGATGAAAAGCGGGATGAGGTTCGCAAAACCGGACATATGATTCTCGTTTCTCCCTCCCGGTCCGGGGTCTAGCCGGAGTGAAACCGGCAAGGCAAGGGGAACGAGAACACAGTCGGTAAAATATCCGTGTGCCTGCAAAGGAGAATTCGAGAAGCGTGGGGAGGGGCGGGAGAGATCTGGCGCACTGCCAGTGATGCCAGATCTCTCCGTCTCCCGCCAGTTTCAGGGTACGGGGGACTAGCGCTAATATGACGGACAACTGCCGATAGACATAGGCCGAGAAATTACCTCGAATAAATCGCTGCTTTGGTGAAGGCCGGTGAGCGCCAGCCCGCTGCAGCTCTTCAGGGCTTTTTGCGGCGATGTAATTAGCCAGAGAATTATTTCCCGAGACGGAGCAGGCAAGGCCGCATTCCTGAATTTCCGGTGTAACCCGTTGAAACGGAAGATGATGCCTTTCCACCATTGTGCTGCCGACTATACAGGAAAGGGAACTTTTTGCGCGTTTCATCATTCAAACAGGCAGGACACATGCCAATAGTGGAGGGTTACACATGCTCGGCACCATCCTCGTCATCCTGCTCATTCTTTTCCTGATCGGCGCACTGCCAAGCTGGGGTTACCATAATTATGGCTATGGCCCGTCAGGCGGTCTCGGACTGGTTCTGGTGATCGTCCTGATCCTGGTTCTGCTTGGGCGGATTTGACCGGCCGGCACAGGAAATGCAGCATTGCCCGCAACGGCGCAAACGTGCCGGATGCGGGCTTTGTTTCTTCTGAAATATGAGGCAGATACAAAAAGCTTCGGAATCTTAAGCGCTTAGGAGGTCGGCCTTAGCGGTATGCCGGTCCGATCCGAAAAAACACCACATTCGGAACGAACCCTCTTGCGCCCATAATGGATTCGTTCTAAATGCCCGCCATCGCTTGATTGATGAGCGTGTGAGGCCTCGTGGCGGAGTGGTGACGCAGAGGACTGCAAATCCTTGTACCCCGGTTCAATTCCGGGCGAGGCCTCCAAAATCTCACCGAAAAGATATTTAATCCAGATCGCAGGCGCGAAATGCAACGCGATACGATTTGCTGGACTTAGACTAGGCTTTGTTAATGTGCCGGTCGTCTGCACTACAGATACTTGACTTCCTAAACGCGCCGGTCATTTTTGCTAGTGCGATAACGGCGCGCTGACGGGGGGATTGATGCATCTGTGCTTTGTAGATGAAAGCGGCACTCCGCCTTCATCACCAAATCCAGAGCGGCCCTACTTTACGCTCGGCGCAATTATCATAAAAGATGAGGACTGGCGCGATGTCGCAGCTGTTATTCGGGGCTACTGCACGCGAAATAAGATAAAAGGTGAGCTAAAATGGCGATTTTTCTCACCGCACAATTCTTCCTCCGACAATCCTATGCTTGGAAAAAGCGCAGAAGAGCGAAAAAAATTAAGCCTTGAACTCGCGAATATAATTGCAGACTCCCGTGTAACAATTATCGCTTGTGTTACTGATATTGGTGCGGCATTTGAATATGCGTCGGTAACAAACCAGCAGGAGCTATATCATTTCGCTTACAAGCCGCTTTCCGAAAGGTTTCAGTATTTTCTGCAGGACAATAAAAGTCTTGGAATAATAATTGCTGATCATAGAGGCCGCGATAATGATCGACTATTCAGAGCGCATCATGATGCTCTCTTGGCTAAATCTGGAAAGTCAATATCTGGATACAATAGATTGATTGAGGGCCTTCTACTTCAGGATTCATGTCATTCAATCGGCATACAGCTAGCTGATTTTATTTCTGGCGCAATCCATCGTGCCTATTCAACAAAAGACGGTGAACTAGCAAAAATCCTTAAGCGGCGGATTAGAGCGAAACCTGATGGCACGATTCAAGGTCATGGCATTGTCCACCATCCGCGTGACAAGTTCAGAAAAGACCTTGATAGAAAGTAGACGCCGGGCGAGGCCGTAGCCTCGACGCCATAGATGTCAGGCTCCCGAGCGCGTTATATATGTAATTGATTCTCGTTAATATTCAAGAAACGGTTTTCTAATCGTGTAGTGTCAGCCTCGACAAATTATTTCGCGATGGCGGTGCTGAAATGCTAAGTGAATATAAGCAATAATCTATTGTGGTCGCCATTTGTCGAGCCCACGAGAATTTCGACGATTTCGCTTTTTCCCACACATCCGGCTTAGCGCGCTTGAAAGCGTGCGCTTGGGCAATTATGAGATTATCCAAAGGCGAGGGGGAGCCCCTGCCGTTTTGAGCTTTTGGAGCCGAGGCTTCCCGACCGGCATCCGTGAAATTGAGGCGATACGATATGATGGATTTCGAAACCGCACGCGCCAATATGGTCGACAGCCAGTTGCGCACGACCGACGTGACGTCGCATTCCGTGCTGAAGGCGTTTTTGAGCGTGCCGCGCGAGGCATTCGTGCCGGCGGGCGTGCGGCAGATTGCCTATGTGGACGAAGACCTGCAGATCTGTCCCGCCCGCGATGGCCGTCCGGCCCGTTATGTCATGAAGACCTCGCCGCTGGCGAAGCTGCTGCAGCTTTCGGCCGTGTCGAAGGAGGACGTGGTGCTGGAAGTCGGCGGCGGCGCAGGTTATGCGGCTGCCATCCTTTCGCAGCTTGCCGGTTCGGTGGTTTCCCTTGAAAGCGATGAGGCGCTGGCCGCACAGGCGACCGAGACGCTCGCTTCGCTTGGATATGACAATGTCGCGGTCGTGACCGGCGATCTCGAAAAGGGCTATGCGGGCGAGGCGCCCTATGACCTCGTTTTCATCAACGGCTCGGTGGAGGAAGTGCCGGCGGCACTGACCGACCAGCTGCGCGACGGCGGCCGTCTGGTTGTCGTCGTCGGATATGGCGGCGCCGCGAAGGCCACCGTCTATCGCCGCGATGGCAACAGCACATCGGCCGCCACTTTCTTCAATGCTTCGGTCAAGCCGCTGCCGGGTTTTGCCAAGGCGGCCGAATTCGTTTTCTGATCGGCAAACGATCATCTTCTTTTTTGACGCCGGGGTGGAGTTTCCGCCCCGGCGTTTTTATGTTCGGTTTGCCAGCGGAGCGCATCCTTTCGGGCCGTTCTCACAAAGCTGTGCATCATCACGAAACTTGTCGAATCAGTGATTTAGTTCCTCGCTATGCTGACCTAAACTAAGGGTGATTCGGGGTGTGCGTATTTCTGCCCCGCATGATCCTGCGACAGGGACGGCGAAATGCTCAAGCGCTTGGCCGACCATGTTTCAGAGCATCGGTGTGACGATCGATTTCGGTTGTCGAAAACGCGATGTGAAAATTGAACAGGTCAAGGAGCGCTCATCCGGTGTCCGAGGGATGCGGCAAGGGCGTTCGAAGAGTGGAAACCGGGGATTGATATGGCTCAGCCAAGCGTAGCGCGTGAACCGTCCATGGAAGAGATTCTGGCGTCTATCCGCCGGATCATCGAAAGCAACGAGACCGGACCTGCCGGTGCGTTTTCCGGGCAGTTGCCGCCGGTCTATGACGATGAAGACGAGGCTGCGAGCGAAGCGGCCTTCGTAGCGGAGCCCATCAGCCCGCCGGCGCGCGTTCCCCCCGCCGCAAACCAGGCTTTTGGCGCACGGCCTGCGCAGGATTTTTCGCCGATTTCTGAAGGGCCCATGGCTGAACGGCAGGAAAGCTCCGCCGAGAAGACCATGTCCCTTGCCGATGTTGCCGCCCGTGTGCGTGCCGCCGCAGACCGTAACGCCGCCATGGGGCCGCAGGCTTTCGCCGCGCAGGCCCAGCGTGGCGCGGCCGAGACCGCGCCGTCGGCTGCTGCGCCGACCGTATCGCAGCCTTTGTCCGCGCCGTCTTCCGAACGCGCCGCACCGCAGCGCCCGACGGATGTTCGGCCGCTGATGGCGGCTGCGGCCGCCGCGAGCGTGAGCGAGCAGCCGGCATCTGGCGTGAGCGAGCAGCCGGCACCTTTTGCCGCTGAGGATCGCGCCGCTGCTGCCGCCATCGAAAGCGCGTCTTCGGCCGAAAACCGCTTCGATCAGCTTTCGCTGCGCGGGGCGCTCGAAACGCCGCTGACAGCGGAGCGTTTCGATATTGCGGTGCTGGAGCCTGTCGTTGAGAAACGGGCATTCGATCTGGCTGAGCCACAGGCAAAAGACGAGGCGGGTGTCGAGGGCGGTCTGTCGCTCAATCTTCTTTCCGCCGCTGCCGGTGCGCAGATCGCCCGTTCGTTCAGCGAGTTGGCGCAGGTTTTCGACGGCGTCGAGCGGCGCTCGATCGAGGATATGGCCGCCGAAATGCTGCGCCCGATGCTGCAGGACTGGCTGGAAGACAATCTGCCGACGCTCGTGGAGCGTCTGGTGCGCGAGGAAATCGAGCGCGTGGCGCGCGGTTCGCGCCGCTAAGTTCCGCTCCGGCCGCATCTGCGATTGCGGCGGATGCGACGAAACAGGGGCCGCTCCGGCATCGGGGCGGCTTTTTTGTTGAAGATGAAGGTGTTATGGGGTCATAGTCACCCGTGGGTCCGCTCAATGGTTGGCTCGCGGGCGGGTTTCTGTTGACTCTCTCCCGTCCATCCTTATTTAAAAAAATCCACACAAGAACTCTAAAATTCAGGTCAGGAAATGCTCGAAAAGACCTACGATTCCGCATCCGTCGAACCGAAGATCGCCAAAGCCTGGGACGAGGCTAACGCTTTTCGTGCCGGCGCCAACGCCAAGCCGGGCGCGGAAACCTTCACCATCGTCATCCCGCCGCCGAATGTGACCGGCTCCCTGCATATGGGCCACGCGCTCAACAACACGCTGCAGGATATTCTGGTCCGCTTCGAGCGCATGCGCGGCAAGGACGTGCTGTGGCAGCCGGGCATGGACCATGCCGGCATCGCCACGCAGATGGTCGTCGAGCGCAAGCTGATGGAGCAGCAGCTTCCGGGCCGTCGCGAGATGGGCCGCGAGGCTTTCGTGGAGAAAGTCTGGGAATGGAAGGCCGAATCCGGCGGCCTGATCTTCAACCAGCTGAAACGTCTCGGCGCCTCCTGCGACTGGTCGCGTGAGCGCTTCACCATGGATGAGGGGCTTTCCGAGGCCGTCCTCGAGGTCTTCGTCACCCTTTACAAGCAGAACCTGATTTACAAGGACAAGCGCCTCGTCAACTGGGATCCGAAGCTGCAGACTGCGATTTCCGACATGGAAGTCGAACAGATCGAGGTGAAGGGCAACCTTTGGCACTTCCGTTATCCGCTGGAAAAGGGTGTCACCTATCAATACCCGGTCGCTTTCGACGAGGAGGGCAAGCCCACCGAGTTCGAAACGCGCGACTATATCGTCGTCGCCACGACGCGGCCCGAAACCATGCTCGGCGATACCGGCGTTGCGGTGAACCCGAAGGATGAACGGTACAAGGGCATCATCGGCAAGCATGTCATCCTGCCGATCGTCGGCCGCAAAATCCCGATCGTCGCCGATGACTATGCTGACCCGACAGCCGGCACGGGCGCGGTTAAGATCACGCCTGCGCATGACTTCAACGATTTCGAAGTCGGCAAGCGCTGCGGCCTGCGCGCCATCAACATCATGAATATCGACGGCACGATCTCCATCAAGGAGAACGAGGATTTCCTCGAGGGGCTCAGCCATCCCGCGGCGCTGCATGGCGCATGGGATCGTCTGGAAGGACAGGACCGCTTTACCGCCCGCAAGATCATCGTCGAAATCTTCGAGGAAGCCGGCCTGCTCGACAAGATCGAGCCGCACAAGCATGTCGTGCCGCATGGCGACCGTGGCGGCGTGCCGATCGAGCCGCGCCTGACCGACCAGTGGTGGGTGGATAACAAGACGCTCGCCCAGCCGGCGATTGCCTCGGTTCGCGAAGGCCGCACCAATTTCGTGCCGAAGAACTGGGAAAACACCTACTTCCAGTGGATGGAAAACATCCAGCCCTGGTGCATTTCGCGGCAATTGTGGTGGGGTCACCAGATCCCCGCATGGTATGGCCCGGACGGACAGGTCTTCGTCGAGAAGACCGAAGAAGAGGCGCTTCAGGCGGCCATCCAGCACTATATCGCCCATGAAGGTCCGTGGAAGGCCTGGGTCGAGGAAAAGCTTGAGAACTTCAAGCCGGGCGAAATCCTGACCCGCGACGAAGACGTGCTCGACACCTGGTTCTCGTCGGCGCTGTGGCCGTTCTCCACGCTCGGCTGGCCCGAGCAGACACCGGAACTGGCGCGCTATTATCCGACCAACGTGCTGGTGACCGGTTTCGACATCATCCCGTTCTGGGTGGTGCGGATGATGCAGATGGGCCTGCATTTCATGAAGGACGATGCGGGCAACCCGGTCGAGCCTTTCAGCACGGTCTATATCCACGCGCTGGTTCGCGACAAGAACGGCCAGAAGATGTCGAAGTCCAAGGGCAACGTCATCGATCCGCTGGAACTGATCGACGAATATGGTGCGGATGCGCTGCGTTTCACGCTCGCCATCATGGCGGCGCAGGGCCGCGACGTGAAGCTCGATCCGGCGCGTATCGCCGGTTATCGCAACTTCGGCACCAAGCTCTGGAATGCGACCCGTTTTGCCGAGATGAACGGCGTGAAGCGCGATCCGCATTTCCTTGCAGAAACCGCGTCGCTGACCATCAACCGCTGGATCCTGACCGAGCTTGCCAATACGGCGCGCGACGTGACGGCGGCGCTCGAGAACTTCCGTTTCAACGATGCCTCCGGCATTCTCTACCGTTTCGTCTGGAACCAGTTCTGCGACTGGTATCTGGAATTGCTGAAGCCCGTCTTCAGCGGCGAAGACGAAAAGGCCAAGAGGGAATCGCAGGCCTGTGCGGCCTATGTTCTGGACGAGATTTACAAGCTCCTGCACCCCTTCATGCCCTTCATGACGGAAGAGCTGTGGGCGCATACGGCGGGCGAGGGCGAGGAGCGGGATAATCTGCTTTGCCTGACCGACTGGCCGGTGCCGGAATTCCGCGACGATGCCGCGGCGGCCGAAATCAACTGGCTGATCGATCTCGTCTCCGGCATTCGCTCCGCGCGCGCCGAGATGAACGTGCCGCCCGGCGCCACCGCTTCGCTGGTGGTTGTCGGCGCCAATACCTCCACCGAAGCGCGGCTCGACCGCCACGCCGCCGCCATCCGGCGCCTGGCGCGGGCGGATGAAATCCGCGCCGCCGATGTCGCACCGAAGGGCTCCGCGCAGATCATCGTCGGTGAGGCGACGGTGTGCCTGCCGCTTGGCAAGCTCATCGATCTGGCCGCCGAGGAAGCCCGTCTCGAAAAGGCGATCGGCAAGGTGGATGCGGAAATGGAACGCATCGACAAGAAGCTGTCGAACGAAAAATTCGTGGCCAATGCCGATCCGGAAGTGGTTGCCGCCGAGCGCGAGCGCAAGGCGGAGCTGGAAGTGCAGCTTGCAAGCCTGAGAACGGCGCTCATGCGGGTCAGCGAAGCGGGGTAATAGCTGCCTCTGGCTCTTTTATGAAAACAAAACGCCCCGTTCGAAACGGGGCGTTTTTTGTTTCCGCGTAACAATTCGTCTCGATTGATTGCTGCACTGCAATGGCGAATCATGTGCACCCGAAAGAGCGATTATTTCACGCCAGGTCCGGTCAAAAACCTCTGAAACAGCCGAAAAATCCAACAAAAACGGCCTGATAAGCGCGTTTCCTCGGGAAACCCGTGAGTGTGGTTATTTGGCGACAATTCCTGCCTCAAGTGGGAATTTGTTTCATTTTATGTCTGATTGCTTCAATGGGATTAGAAAAATAACCTAAAATGATTATGCAAGGGGATCGACATGAAATTCTTACGTAAAAAATGGAGAAGTGTCGCAGAACTGTGCCAGAGTGCGGCAGATTGTCATTTGCTGCGAAGCGCTTCACTCTTTTGATGATCACATTGCCTTGATTGGGGAGAGAGATGGCAAAAACTGCAATTTTTCGCGGCGCGGTATGTTTCGCAGTCAGCATCGCGGCGGTAACGCCCTCATTGGCTGGCGGCCTTGAGCGTGGCGGTTACAATATCGACCTGCTGTTCGATCCGTCCGATTATGTTCTCGATAGTTCCGCAACCTTCGTCGCGCCGCAGCGCAAGGTGGAGAATGCGCGGGACAATCCGCTGAAAAGCGGTCCTTTGCCTGCGTCCTGGTCCACGAGTGCAGATGATTCCGAAAATTTCTGGTCGACCCGCATCGGTGCCAAGGCGGCAATCGGTGATTTCGGCGACTGCATGTTCGATTACTCGCAACCGTGGGGCGCCCATCTCAATCCCGGCATCTGGCAGGGATCGAGCTACAATATCGAAACCAAGGTCAAGTCGCACAACTACGCTACCACCTGCCGGGTGAAGTTCGATCTTGGCAAAGGCGACTTCTCGATCATCGGCGGCGGTTTCTATCAGGAACTCAGCGGTTATAAATACCGTCAGGTTCTCGGGCCGGCCGTTCTGGGCCTCAATCCAGCCTGGTCCAGCTTCAGCGGCGTTGGCAAACTTGAGATGGAAGGTGACGGCTGGGGCTGGCGCGCCGGCATGGCCTACGAGATTCCCGAGATCGCCTTCCGTGCGAGCCTCGTTTACAACAGCGCCGTTGATCACGACCTGACCGGTTTCGCCGACGTCAGGGCGATCCCGCAGACGCCGCCGTCCATTTCTCCGACGCTTGCGAAATACGGTGGCAAGCTCGTGCCGATCTATGGCTCTGTTTCCATGCCAGACAGTATCGAACTCAAGGTGCAATCTGGTATCGCGCCGGACTGGCTTGCTTTCGGTTCGGTGAAGTGGACGGACTGGAGCCAGATTCAGGTCATTCCTTTCTGCGCGGTCGGCACGTCGCCGTGCGTTCCGAGCGGAGCTGACACGCTCAACACGCTTGACCTGTTTTATCGCGACGGCTGGACGATTTCGGGTGGCGTCGGTCACAAGTTCAACGAACAGTGGAGCGGTGCTGTGAGCCTGACCTGGGATCGCGGTACATCGACTATCATTGGCACCCAGACCGACACCTGGACGCTGGGCACGCAGATCGTCTACTCCCCGAACAAGAACATCGAGTTCAAGATTGCCGGCGCTCTCGGCCTCCTGACCTCCGGTAGCTCGTCCATCAATGGCGGACCGTGCGGTGCAGGCTTCACCTGCGGCAACGAGGCGGGCTACGACTTCGGCAACGACCTCGTCGCAGCCATCTCGACCGGTGTGAAGGTCAAGTTCTGACATCATCCTTCCGTAGATGTTAAAATAAAGGTCCGGTTTACCAACCGGGCCTTTTTTCATGCGCGACTATGATTCCTGCTCGATAAAATTTTCTAGCCCGAAAGTTTTGTGACGATTTGGCAACACTTTTCTGCAAGCGTGTGGGCGCGTTGGAATGTGAGCATATCTGTCCATTTCCCGCCACAAACAAGGTGCTTGGCTTATGTTTAAAGGCGCGGGAATGAAAGAACATGCAGGCGTTTGATGTGGGCCTGCGGAGTTGCAGAAAGTGAAAACGGGTTTGGATTCAGCGTTTAAGCAAGTAATACGGGAATTTCGCCCGGCTTTCTTGTCTGGCGCTGACCGGCGGATGACGGAATGCCGTTATGTTGCCGGAAATTATGCCTATATCTGTCTCACTGGAAAATTAGGGCAATTGCCGCAAAAGACCACCGGTGGTGCGCTGGAAAGTGCTGCCGGAAAGACGCAGTGTGTTCGAAAAATCGCGACCCGGCGGGGTTCGGCTTTGCAGTATTCCGCAAGTATTGGCTATATGCCGGGAAGAGTTGAGAGAAGTTCGCTGAAATGCTGAAATGTGAAGCCAACGTTTTAAAGCCGCTCCTCATGGGCATGTTGCTTGCGTCGCTCGCAATGCCTGCTGCGGCTTTTGACATCAATGCGGGCGTGACCAAGGAATCCGGCCCCTTCGACCTGTTCAAGTTCGGCTTCAAGGCCTACAAGAACGGCAACAAGGGCGAAGCCGTCGAGGCCTATCGCTACGCGGCTGAAAAGGGCCATACCGGCTCGCGCTGGGCGCTTGCCAATATGTATGCCTATGGCGATGGCGTCGCCAAGAACGACTTCGAAGCTTTCAAGATCTACAGCGAAATCGCCAATCAGGGCGTGGAGCCGGGTTCGGAAGATACCGGCTTTTTCGTCAACGCGCTGCTTTCCCTTGCGGATTATTACCGTCACGGCATTCCCGGCAGCCCGGTGAAGATGGACCTGTCGCAGGCCCGCCAGCTTTATTTCCAGGTTGCTTCCACGTTTGGCGTCGCTGAGGCGCAGTTCCGTCTGGCTGAGATGATTCTCGCCGGCGAGGGCGGCCGCGCCGATGTGCAGCAGGCCAAGAAGTGGCTCAACCAGGCCCGCAAGCACGGCCATGCCGGCGCCATGTCGATTTTCGGCAACCTGATCTTCCAGGAAGGCCAGACGACGCAGGGGCTGGCCTTCATGACGGCGGCGCTCGACAAGTGCACGGCAGCGGACTGCACCTGGATACAGAACCTGCAGGAGCAGGCTTTTTCGCTCGCCGGTGAGAACGATCGCCGCGCCGCTATCGCCCTGGCGCAGAACATGCAGTTCAACGATCCGGATTGAGGGTGCTGATAGGGGTGGTTTTATCCACCCGCCAGGCGTGGCTCAGCCGGCCGGACTGAAATCGAAATAACCGCAGACCGGCACATGGTCGGACGGTTTTTCCCAGGCTCGCACATGTTTTTCGATGCTGACGGATTGCAGCCTGTCGGCCGCTTCCGCTGACAGCATCAGATGATCGATGCGGATGCCATTGTTTTTCGGCCATGCCCCGGCCTGATAATCCCAGAAGGAATAAAGTCCTGCTTCATCCGTCGTCGCACGCGCGGCATCGGTGAAACCCAGATTCTCCAGCTTGCGGAAGGCTGCACGGGTCTTCGGCAGGAACAATGCGTCGCCTTCCCACACGCGTGGGTCGTGGCAATCGAAGGGCTCGGGAATGACGTTGTAGTCGCCCGCGAGGATCAGCGGCTCCTCGAGCGCGAGGCGATCTTCGGCAAAATGCCGCAGCCGTTCCATCCAGGCAAGCTTATAGGGATATTTCACCGGATCGTCCGGCGGATTGCCGTTCGGCAGGTAAAGCGAGCAGACGCGGATCGCGCCGCCATCGACGGAAAACACGCCTTCGATGAAACGCGCCTGTTCGTCGGCATCGTCACCCGGCAGGCCGCGATTGACCTCGTCGGGCTTGACCTTCGAGAGCAGCGCGACACCGTTGAAGCCCTTCTGGCCGTGGGTCTCGACGTGATAGCCGAGCGCCTCCAGCTCCAGCCGGGGAAAACCTTCGTCGACGGATTTGATTTCCTGAAGGCAGACGATATCGGGCGATGAATCCTTCAGCCACTGGCAGAGGTTTTCGATACGCGCCTTGACGCCGTTGATGTTCCAGGTGGCAATCTTCATCGGAGTTTCCCTTTTGCGAGGGTACTTTTACCCGATGCAAAAGCGATTGCCACCGTTTTTGGAAATTGATGGTGCGGATGTGGTGGAAAGACGCCGGACGGGCGGGGTCGCTGCGTTTCTCCTCCCTCATTCCTGTGCTTGTCACAGGAATCCAGCCAGCCCAAGTCTTTGGGCTGAAAGGACTCTTCCCGCCGCGCCGACGCGCGTCGACTGGATTCCTGTGACAAGCACAGGAATGAGGAGAGCAGAGAGATGCGAGTTACTTCAAAGCTTGGTGACTGGCGTGCGGATTGCACGCCGGTATTTCCCACTCAAATAGAAAAGCTGGTGCCACAGCCGCAGCTTGCCACCGCATTCGGGTTCTTGATCTGGAAGGACTGGCCGAGCAGATTGTCGACGAAGTCGATTTCGGAGCCGGCCATATAGACGACCGAGAGGCTGTCGATCAGCACCTTGGCGTCGCCGCGGGCAATCACGATGTCGTCATCGGCTTTGTCTTCGGCCAGATCGAACTTGTAGGAGAAGCCCGAGCAGCCGCCGCCTTCCACCGAGACGCGCAGCGCCTGTTTGCCGGCTTCGGCCGCGACGATCTGGGCGATTCGCTTCGCCGCAGCTTCAGAAAGGGTAATGTCGCTGTTTTCCATGTCGTTTCTCCTGCCGGGGTCAAGAACCGGAGAGCAATAATCTCGTTGTCACCATTATAAACCGGTCAAATTAACGGTCTATAGCCTGTGTGAAGACGGTCAACACGGCGATGATGCTTTGCGCTGACCTCTGCGATAGGTATGAAGGGCGAATGAAAAGGTCAATGGCCGAGACCAAAAGGAAGTCCCGGCTGGAGAAGACAACAGGTGGATGCATGATCATAGACCAGCGCGCATTGGGTTTCGGAAGCGGCGAGAGGGCGGTTTTCGCCTCGGATCCATGGACCACGCGCGGGCGTCTTTTTCCCGAAACCGGAAGCCTGACGCGCTCGGAGTTCCAGCGCGACCGGGACCGCATCGTCCACACGACGGCCTTTCGCCGCCTGAAGCATAAGACGCAGGTGTTTATCAGCCCTGACGGCGACCATTATCGCACGCGTCTCACCCACACCATCGAGGTGGCGCAGATCGCCCGGGCGCTCGCTCGCGCGCTGAAGCTCGACGAGGATTTGGCAGAGGGCGTGGCGCTGGTGCATGATTTCGGCCACACACCTTTCGGCCATACCGGCGAGGATGCGCTGGATGCGGTGCTTTTGCCCTATGGCGGCTTCGATCATAACGCCCAGTCGCTGCGCATCGTCACCAAACTGGAGCGCCGTTACGCCGAATATGACGGCATCAACCTGACCTGGGAGACGCTCGAAGGTCTCGTCAAGCACAATGGACCGTTGGTGAATGCGAAGGGCGAGGGGATCAAGGGACCGGTTCCGCTGCCCATCCTCGAATATTGCGAGCTGCAGGATCTGGAAATCGGTAGCTATGCCAGCCTCGAGGCGCAGGTGGCGGCGATTGCCGATGACATCGCCTATAATACCCACGACATCGATGACGGGTTGCGCGCCGGATATCTCACCTTCGAGATGCTGGAGGAGGTGCCATTCCTCGGCGGCCTGATGGCCGAGGTGCGGGCGAAATATCCCGTGCTCGACAAGGAGCGTTTCGCCAATGAGATCATGCGCCGGCAGATTACCCATATGGTGGAAGATGTGATTGGCGTTGCGCAGCAGAATCTCGCCCGTCTGAAGCCGAAGAGTGCGGCGGATATCCGCGCTGCCGATTTCACCGTTGCGACCTTCTCGCCGGAAATGGCCGAGACCGACCGGCAGATCAAGAAACTGCTGTTCGGCCATATCTACCGGCATCCGGAAATCATGCGCATCCGCGCCGGCGCCACACAGATCGTCACCGATCTTTTCCACCGTTATATGGAAACGCCGGCGGAAATGCAGAGCCACTACTGGGTGGACAGCATTTCCGGCATGAGCGTGGCCGCAAAAGCCCGGCATGTGGGCGACTATCTGGCCGGCATGACCGACAGTTATGCACTGCGCGCCCACCAGCGGCTGTTTGACCGCACCCCCGATTTGCGATAGGGCAGCGGGCGATCGCGAAGCCGACCCGGTTAAAAGGCCGGATATAAACAGAAGCCCTTCGCGCAGGTTGGAACGATGAACATTTTTGCCGATTTCGATACCAGGATCAAAAACGCGCTCGAGACCCTCGATCTCGTGAAAGAGAACCGCGAAAAGGTCGATTTCAGTCGAATTACCGTCGAATCCCCGCGCGATCTGAGCCACGGCGATGTCGCAACCAATGCCGCCATGGTGCTGGCGAAGCCGCTCGGCACCAATCCGCGCGCGCTTGCCGAACTCATCGTGCCGGCTCTTCAGGCCGATGGCGATGTGGACAGCGTCAATGTCGCGGGTCCCGGCTTCATCAATCTCAAGGTTTCCGTCGGTTACTGGCAGCGTCTGCTGGCAGACATGATCGGGCAGGGCGTCGATTTCGGCCGTTCCACCATCGGTGCCGGCCAGAAGATCAACGTCGAATATGTTTCCGCCAATCCGACAGGCCCGATGCATGTCGGCCATTGCCGTGGCGCCGTCGTCGGTGACACGCTGGCGAACCTGCTCGCTTTTGCCGGTTACGGCGTTACCAAGGAATATTACATCAACGATGCCGGCTCGCAGATCGATGTGCTGGCCCGTTCGGTGTTCCTGCGTTACCGCGAGGCGCTCGGCGAAGATATCGGCACCATTCCGTCCGGCCTTTATCCCGGCGACTATCTCGTTCCCGTCGGCCAGGCGCTGGCGGATGAATATGGCATCAAGCTGCGCGCCATGCCCGAGGAAAAGTGGATGCCTATCGTCAAGGACAAGGCGATCGACGCGATGATGGCAATGATCCGCGAGGATCTGGCGCTGCTCAACGTCCGGCACGATGTGTTCTTCTCGGAGCGCACGCTGCATGAGGGCAATGGCGGTCCGA
The DNA here is from genome assembly GCF_006970545.1 of Agrobacterium sp. T29. Taxonomy (NCBI): domain Bacteria; kingdom Pseudomonadati; phylum Pseudomonadota; class Alphaproteobacteria; order Hyphomicrobiales; family Rhizobiaceae; genus Agrobacterium; species Agrobacterium sp. T29. The sequence continues at coordinate 1,432,620 of NZ_CP040640.1, read as the reverse complement.
TCCTCTCGGCCATCAACGATCTCACCTTCAAGGGCCATGTCTACAAGGGCACCCTGCCGCCGCCGAAGGGCGAATTGCCGGAAGACTGGGAAGATCGCGAACAGACGCTGTTCCGCTCGACGGAAGTGGGCGACGACATGGACCGTGCGCTGATGAAGTCGGACGGTTCCTACACCTATTTCGCCGCCGACGTTGCCTATTTCAAGAACAAGTTCGACCGTGGTTTTTCCGAGATGATCTATGTGCTCGGCGCCGACCATGGCGGTTACGTGAAGCGGCTGGAAGCGGTTGCGCGCGCCGTCTCCGAAGGCAAGTCGAAACTGACGGTGCTTCTGTGCCAGCTCGTCAAGCTGTTCCGTGACGGCGAGCCGGTGAAGATGTCGAAGCGCTCCGGCGACTTCGTCACGCTGCGCGATGTTGTCGACGAAGTGGGTCGCGATCCAGTGCGATTCATGATGCTTTATCGGAAGAATTCCGAGCCGCTGGACTTCGATTTCGCGAAAGTGACCGAACAATCGAAGGATAATCCGGTTTTTTACGTGCAATATGCGCATGCCCGCTCCATGTCGATCTTCCGGCAGGCGCAGGAAGCGTTTCCGGGGCTTTCTCCTTCGGCTGAGGAGATGGCGGCCTCTGTTGCTTTGATTAGCGATATCAATGAGTTGCAGCTTGTTGCAAAGCTTGCTGAATATCCGCGCCTGATCGAATCTGCGGCCCTTTCGCACGAGCCGCACCGGCTTGCTTTTTACCTCTACGATCTCGCCAGTTCCTTCCATGGACACTGGAACAAGGGTAAAGACCAGCCGGAATTACGTTTTATTAACGATAAAAACCGAGAATTGAGCATTGCCAGACTTGGGCTGGTGAATGCTGTCGCAAATGTTTTGAGGTCCGGCCTTACGCTTTTAGGAGCGGACGCACCTGCTGAAATGCGATAACATATCACCATTATTTGCTCACAATACGCTGGCAAGAGCTGCAATGCGTAGATGGTGGAACACGTAATGGTCGAAAAAAATGTCGCGTATAACCGGGACGCCCGGTCCGAAGGGTTCGCTGACAACGATCCTCTGGCAGAACTGGCGCGTATCGTCGGCTTCGAAGATCGTCCTTCGCATGCGGGTTCCGAGGCTGCGCCATCGGTGACCCGCCGCGAACCCGAATTCAATCTCGAAGATGAGCTTCTGAGGGAATTCGAGGTTTACGACGCACCGCACGCCGATCCGGTCGTTCTTGATCCGGCAAACGATGTCCGTGCGGGCATCCACCCCAAAGATTTCATGCAGCGTGTCGAATCGGTTTTCGCCCGCCGCGAGCCCGAGCTTGCGCCGGCGGATGAACCCGCGCCGGTGGCCGCATCCACACCGGAGGTGAGGGAAGAGCCGCTTCCAGAAGTCGATCAGGCCTATATTCACAACTATGTCGAAACGACCACGCAGGACATTCGCGCGGATTTCCGCGACGATGCCTCCGCGGTGGCGGAAGTTTTCGATGTGCATTCGCGCCAGTCGCGTCCCGCCGAGCCTATGGTTTACCAGCCCGCCGCCCAGCAGGTGGCATGGGAAGAACCGCAGGCCGCAGAACCCGTAGAGCCGGAATGGCACACGATGCCGGAGCTTCCGGCCGATGTTTCGAGCAACATTCACGCCGATGTTCATTCCTATGCGCCGGAGCCGCAGGCTTTCGATCTCGCCGATGAGGTGGAAATAGCTGTCGCCGAGGAGGCGCCCGCACCGGTTTCCGTGCGTCCGCCATCGCATGGCGGCCGTTCTTCGCTGGAATTTTCCAGCCTGCGGCTGCCGCTCGCCAATTTCGGCGCGCGTAGGGATGTTTCTGCCGCCGATCCGAAGCGGGTCGAGCCGCGTTCCGAACAGCAGCCTGCCGCAGCCCGTATCGAGCCGCAGGTGGAGCCCGCTCCCGCGCCTGCCGTCGTGCAGGCGGAAGAGACCGCGCCGTCCTTTACGCCTCCGCTCGCCGAGACCTTTGCGCCTGCCGCAGAGCCTCTGGCGTTCGAGGCCGCCGGGAAGCCGGCAGCGAAACATCTCTCGCCGATGGACGAGCTGATTTACGACGTCGCGAAATATTCCATTCCCGGTCGCGGCGAAACACCGCTGGTGCAGGACGTTCCCGCTGCGCAGGCCGCGAAGGTGGAGCCGCCCGTGGTTGCCGCCGCGCCGGTGAAGGCAGCGCCGATTGTCGCTGCTGCACCCGCAGCACCCGCTGAAGAACTTGATTTCACGGATTTCGCCGGCTTCAACGACGATGATTTCGAGCTTGCGCTCGACGATCTCGATCTTGATCTGGACCTGTCTGAAATTGCCGAGGCGGAAGTTGCGCCTGCGCCCGCACCGCAGCCCGTTCGTCAGCCGCCAGCCGCTCCGGTTGCCGCTGCTGCCGTTGCGCCGAAGCCGGTGAGGGAACAGCCGGCACCTCAGCCGCGCCCGGCTCCCGTTGCCGTTGTCGCACCCGTGGCCGCTGCTGCGGTTCAGCCGCGTCCGGCCGCCGCAGCACCGCAGCCGGCCGCGCCGCAGACGCTGGAAAGCCTGCCTTTCGATCCTTCGCAGATCGGCGAGACGGAAGAGCATCCGGAAAACATCATCGAGATGGACGTGCCGGAACTGCCGGTCGGGGTTTTCGAACCCAAGCCGACCGCGCGCCGCCACGAGGAAGATCTCGATATCGATACCGAGCTTGCGACGCTGTTTGCGCCTGCGGTTGCCGGCGGTCTCGACCGTCATAAGCACGCGGAAAACCGTGGCGCCGCCCAGGCGCGTCCCGCGCAGGCTCCGGAAGAGGCCGATGAATTCGAACGGGCGCTGGAAGAGGATTTCCGCCGCTCCATGCAGGAAGCTGCGGCTTCCCGTGGCAGCGCCCCGCGCGATGCCGAAAACACCTATGTCGACCATCAGGCGGCCTATCGTGAGGAAGATGAACGCGGCGGTCGCCGCTGGATCATGCCGGTTGCCGCCGCAATCGGTCTGGTGCTGATCGGTGGCGGCGTTTACGCGCTGGTCTCCGGCGGTTCGTCCAGCACCGGTTCCAATGGCGCGCCGGTCATCATCTCCGCCGACAACGATCCGATGAAGGTCGTGCCGGAAAATCCGGGCGGTCGCGTTGTGCCGAACCAGGACAAGGCGGTTTATGACCGCGTGGCCGGCGGCAGCGCTGCCGATCCGAAGCAGCCGGCGCTGATTTCCAGCAACGAGCAGCCGGTGGATGTGGTTCAGCGCACGCTGATCCCCGAACAGTTGCCGCTGGAAGGCGAAAACGACGCGGATATGGAAGCCGCCAGCACGCCGGTTGGTGAAACGGAAGATCCGCGCCTGCTTTCGCCGGAAGAAAAGGCCGCGCAGAGCGAAGGTTCGGCTGCAACCGGCGTTTCGCCGCGCAAGGTCCGCACCATGATCGTCAAGCCTGACGGCACGCTGGTTGCCCAGGAAGTCGAGGTACCGGCAGCCCAGCCGCCGAAGGCCGACAAGGTCGAGGAGCTTGCAGCACCGCAGACCGCAAAGCCGGGTGAGGGCGCTCCCGCCGTCATCGCCGCATCGCGGGTTCCGGTCGCGCCGGAACAGGCTCAGCCGCAGGCAAATACGCCTGCCGCCGCTGCCAAGCCGGCAGCGCAGTCGGCAGCACCGCTTCCTGCGGCGCGTCCGTCCTCGCAGCCCGCCAATGTGGTGGCAACGGTGACCAACCAGGGCAATGTCCGCCCCGCGACAGCTCCGGCGCAGCCGCAGGCCGCGCAGCAGCAGACGGCAGCCGCGACGCCTGCAGCGACCAGCACGCCTTCCGCCGGTGGCTACTACATCCAGATCGCCTCACTGCCGAGCCAGGCGGAAGCCCAGAAGTCCTACCAGAACATGTCGGCCAAGTTCGGCTCGGTCATCGGTGGACGCGGCGTCGACATCAAGGCCGCCGAAATCGCCGGCAAGGGCACGTTCTACCGCGTCCGCATCCCGGCGGGTGACAAGAACGAAGCCGTGGCGCTGTGCGAAAAGTTCCGCTCGGCCGGCGGTAGCTGCCTCGTGGCGCGGTGATAGAGACGCGCCGGGGTAGTACCCCGGCGCTGTTGTCTAACGACAGTGACGGAGCACCTAACCTCCGTCATGCCGGACTTGATCCGGCATCCAGCCACGGCGCGTCTGCGCCGTGAAACGAGTCTTACGCGATCAAGGATCGCGCTGGACCCCGGCTCGGAGGCCGGGGTGACGGACGGTAAACGTCGCCGCCCCGGCATTGGCCGAGGAGCAGGCAAAGTTCTTCCCATCTATTCTGTAACAGGCGTGACACCATGACCGATTGCAAAGCTATGATCCTCGGATGCAGCGGGCTTTCGCTGACTGCCGACGAGATTGCCCTTTACCGCGATGAACAGCCCTGGGGCTTCATCCTGTTCGGGCGCAACATTGGCGAGCCGCAGCAGATTACCGATCTCGTCGCCGCCATGCGCGATGCCGTCGGGCGGCCAGATGCGCCGGTGCTGATCGATCAGGAGGGCGGGCGCGTGCAGCGTATCAAGCCGCCGATCCTGCAGGCCTATCCGAACGCCCGCATTCTCGGCGAAATCTACGAGCGCGATCGGGGCGCCGGCCTGCGCGCCGCCTGGCTGATGTCGCGCCTGCACGCTTTCGACCTGATGAGATTCGGCATCAATGTCGATTGCCTGCCGGTGCTCGATGTGCCGGTGGAAGGCGCCAGCAATGTCATCGGCAACCGCGCCTATGGTTGCACGCCGACCATGGTGGCGGAGATGGGGCAGGCGGCGGCCGACGGCCTGAAGGCGGGCGGGATGTTGCCTGTCATGAAACATATGCCGGGCCATGGCCGCGGCATGGTGGATTCGCACCATGAACTGCCGGTCGTCGATGTGCCGCTCGATGAGCTGGACGCCCATGATTTCGTGCCGTTCCGGGCGCTGAACCGTGAATTGATGGCGATGAGCGCGCATCTGGTGTTCAACGCCGTCGACCGCGAACGGCCGGCGACGACCTCGCCGAAGGTGATCGAGGAAATCATTCGCGGCCGGATCGGATTTGACGGCCTGCTGATGTCCGACGACAGTTCCATGAATGCGCTGAAGGGCACGCTCGGTGAAAGAGCTGCGAATATTGTTGCGGGCGGCTGCGATATAGTCTTGCATTGCAACGGTGTGATGGGTGAAATGCTTCAGGTCGTGAAGGAGGTCCCCGTTCTTTCCGGCCGTTCGCTGGAGCGGGTGCGGGCCGTGGAAGCGGGTTTCCCCGTTGCGGACCCTTCCGACGAAGCGGAACTGAGAGCCGAATTCAACGCCATGTGGGCCGTTTCCTGACAGTCGGGCGGCGGCCCGTTACTCGGGACGACAGGCCGGACGCCCGGCGGATGGAACAATGGCCGCAGACAAGTCTCGCAATTCGACACCGATGGACAAGCTCTGGCAGGATGTGACGCCGGAGCGGCTGACGGGCGAGGCCGGGCTGGTCATCGATGTCGCGGGTTTCGAAGGCCCGCTCGATCTTCTGCTGCATCTTGCCCGCACGCAGAAGGTCGATCTGTCGCGCATTTCGGTGCTGGCGCTCGCCGAACAATATCTGCAATTCGTGGAAAGCGCGCGCCGCGTGCGCATCGAGCTTGCGGCCGATTATCTCGTCATGGCGGCGTGGCTCGCCTTCCTCAAATCCAAACTCCTTATTCCTCAGCAATCGAAGGATGACGGTCCCTCGGGCGAGGAAATGGCCGCGACGCTCGCCTTCCGGCTGAAACGCCTGGAGGCGATGCGCGAGGCGGCGGAACGCCTCGTCAACCGCGCCCAGCTCGGCCGCGATGTTTTTGCCCGTGGCGCGCCGGAGCATATTCCCCATATCAACCGCTCGGCCTATGAGGCGAACCTCTACGATCTCCTGAGCGCCTATGCCAACCTGCGGCAGCGGCAGGCGATTACCCAGGTCACCATTGAAAAACGGCAGGTCTGGTCGCTTGTCGAGGCGCGTGAGCTTCTGACCCATCTCCTCGGCGATGTCGGGGAATGGACCGTGCTCGATCAGTATCTGCTGCAATATGTGCCCGATCCCGCCATGCGGGTGACGGCGATTGCCAGCGCCTTTGCCGCTTCGCTGGAGCTGGTGCGCGAGGGCTCGCTGCAAATCCGGCAGGAGGGCGCTTTCCAGCCCATTTATATGCGTAAGGGTGGACGAGACGACCGTGCGGTGAATGCCGAAAGGACTGACAATGATGAATGACGATGAGACCGCCGAGGCCACCATCGCGGCCGATGGGGCAGAGCCCGAACCCACGGTATTTTCCGAGCGCCAGCTGAAGGAGGCCGAGCGGATCGCCGAGGCCCTGGTCTTTGCCTCGTCCGAGCCGGTTTCCGTGGGGTTCATCGCCGAGCGCCTGCCGCGCGGCATGGATGTCGTCACCATTCTGCAGCATCTCAAGGTTCTTTATGCGGAGCGGGGCGTCAATCTCGTGCAGGTGGGCGGGCAATGGGCCTTCCGCACCGCCGGCGATCTCTCCTTCGTCATCCGCGCGGAGGAAAAGGAGCCGAAGAAGCTGTCGCGCGCGGCGCTGGAAGTTCTTGCTATTATCGCATATCATCAGCCGGTGACACGCGCCGAAATCGAGGAAATCCGCGGCGTGCAGACCTCGCGCGGCACGCTTGACGTGCTGATGGAGGCGGGCTGGGTCAGGTTCCGTGGCCGCAGGCGCACACCCGGCAGGCCGGTGACGATCGGCACCACGGTGGAGTTTCTCGACCATTTCGGCCTTGAGGAATTGCGCGATCTGCCGGGCCTCGAGGAGCTTAAGGGGGCAGGGCTGCTTTCGGGCCGCATTCCCTCCAATTTCGGCGTTCCTCTGCCGATGATGAGCGACGAATTGCGGGAGGACGAAGACCCGATCACGCAGCTCGATCTCGAGGAACTGGGCCTGCTTGCGCCGGGCGGCGGCGATGGCGACGACTGATATCGCCATCCTGTTGGCGGGGCCACGAAAACTTTATGCGCACTCGCTGTCGAAGCGGCGATTTGTCGTTTGAAAAAGCCTTTCAAACGTCTTACATCGTCTGAAAGCGAAATTCAGGAGTTTCAGTTATGGGTTCTTTTAGTGTGTGGCATTGGCTCATCGTGCTGGTGATCGTTCTCGTCCTCTTCGGACGCGGCAAGATCCCGGAATTGATGGGCGATGTCGCAAAGGGCATCAAGAGCTTCAAGAAGGGCATGGCTGACGAAGACCAGACGCCGCCGCCGGCCGATGCCAACACGAAGACCGTCGACCACAAGGCTGACGAGATCAAGTAAGCGGCCTGTCGCCGCTTGGTGTGGGACTGGCGCTAGAGCGCCGTGCGTTCTTTCGGACGCACAAGGACGCTCTACCACTTGTATGTTGCGCATCGTTCCGGTCGAAAATCGATTCCGATTTTTCGGGCCGATGCGCTAGGGTCTCGGGAGCATATTGATGTTAGATATCGGCTGGAGCGAGCTTCTGGTGATTGCGGTCGTGTTGATCGTGGTCGTCGGGCCGAAGGACTTGCCGCCCATGATCCGCGCTTTCGGCAAGACGATGGCCGGCCTTCGCAAGATGGCGGGGGATTTCCGCACCCAGTTCGACGAGGCCCTCAAAGAGGCCGACATGGACGATGTGCGCCAGACCATCTCCGATGTCCGCAATCTCAACCCGACCAATTCGCTGCGCGATGCGATGAACCCGCTTCGCCAGCTTGGCAATGAGATCAAGTCCGATCTGCAGAAGGCGACCACCCCGCCGGACGGCCTGTCTTCCACCCCTGCGCCCGTCACAAGCGAGCCGGTTGCGCCGCTGGTGAGCGTGCCCGAGCCGGAGATGAAGCTGCCGGATGCGCCGCCTGTTGTCGCCGCATCCGCCGCGCCGGTTGCCGCAGCCGTCGCTGCGGAGGAGAAGCCGAAGCGCGCGCGGGCGAAATCGATTGCGACCGTGGAGGCCGAAGCGGTTACCGCCAAGCCCAAACGCGCCGCCCGCAGCAAGGCTGCGGCGGCAGCGCCCGAAACCGCTTCGGCGACGAAAACCGCCGCGAAAACCAGTGAGCCCACCGTTTCGAAGCCCGCTGTTTCCAATCCCACCGTGAAGGCCGTCGCCAAAAAGGCTGCCGTCAGGAAGTCTGCCGCAGACAAGGCGGTCGTGGCCGAGACCAAGCCGGCGAAAACGGCAAAAACCAAGGCCGCAAAGCCCAAAAAGGATGAAGCATGAGCGGGGATATCGAGGACAAGCCGCAGCCGCTCATCGAGCATCTCATGGAGTTGCGCACGCGGCTGATCTGGGCGCTCGGCGCGTTCTTCGTCGCCTTCATCGCCTGTTTCGCCGTTGCCAAGCACCTGTTCAACCTGCTTGTCATTCCTTACAAATGGGCGGTTCTCTGGGCGGGCCTCGATGTCACGAAATCGTCGCTGATCTATACCGCGCCGCAGGAATTCTTCTTCACGCAGATCAAGGTCGCCATGTTCGGCGCGATGGTGATCTCGTTTCCGGTGGTCGCCTCGCAGCTCTATAAATTCGTGGCGCCCGGTCTCTACAAGAACGAACGGGCGGCCTTCCTGCCGTTCCTCATCGCGTCGCCGATCCTTTTCCTCATCGGTGCGGCGCTCGTCTATTTCTTCTTCACGCCCATGGTCATGTGGTTCTTCCTCGCCATGCAGCAATTGCCCGAGGATGGCGAGGTGGCGATTTCGCTGATGCCGAAGGTGTCGGAATATCTCAGCCTCATCATGACGCTGGTTCTCTCCTTCGGTCTGGTGTTCCAGCTGCCTGTCGTCACCACGCTTCTGGCGCGCGTCGGGCTTTTGACCAGCGACTGGCTGCGGGAAAAGCGCAAGTTCGCGATCGTCCTCGCCTTCGTGGTCGCCGCCGTGCTGACGCCGCCGGATCCCATGTCCCAGATCGGTCTTGCGCTGCCTGCGATCATTCTCTACGAGATTTCCATCTACATGGCTCGACTCGTGGAGAGGAAACGTGCGGCGGAATCCAAAAGCACGGAGCTGGAGGAGACCTGACATTCTTGAAGGTCTCGCCGCTCACGACATTTCCTCGCGCCGGGCTCATGCCCGGCGTTTTGCTGTAAAACGCGACGATGCAACAACGGTCTGGAACGACGATGCACGACATTAAATGGATACGCGAAAACCCCGAAGCTTTCGATGCGGCGCTTGCGCGCCGTGGCGCGGAGCCCGCCGCCAGCGGCCTGATCGCGCTGGATGAAAAGCGCCGTTCCGTCATCCAGTCCCTGCAGGACATGCAATCGCGCCGCAACGCCGCCTCCAAGGAAATCGGCGCCGCCATGGCGCAGAAGAACATGGAGCTTGCAGAAAAGCTTAAAGCCGAAGTCGCCGATCTCAAGGACAACATGCCGCGCGCGGAGGAGGAAGACCGTCAGGTCACCGCCGAGCTCAACGATGCCCTGTCGCGCCTGCCCAACATGCCCTTCGACGATGTGCCCGACGGCAATGACGAGCATGACAATGTGGTGGCCCGCGTGGTCGGCCAGAAGCCCGGCTGGAACCATGAGGCCAGGGAACACTTCGATATCGGCGAAGCGCTCGGCTATATGGATTTCGAGCGTGCCGCCAAGCTTTCCGGTGCGCGTTTTACCGTCCTGACCAGCCAGCTCGCGCGTTTGGAACGGGCGCTCGGCCAGTTCATGATCGACCTGCACACCGGCGAGCACGGTTATACCGAAGTGTCTTCGCCGCTGATGGTGCGCGACGAGGCGATGTTCGGCACCGGCCAATTGCCGAAGTTTACCGAGGACCTGTTCAGGACCACGGATGGCCGCTGGCTGATCCCGACAGCGGAAGTGACGCTGACCAATCTCGTCTCCGGCGAAATTCTCGACCAGGAGAAGCTGCCGCTGCGCTTCACGGCGCTGACGCCGTCCTTCCGTTCGGAGGCGGGCTCGGCCGGCCGCGACACGCGCGGCATGCTGCGCCAGCACCAGTTCTGGAAATGCGAACTCGTCTCCATTACCGATGCGGAAAGCGCCGTTGCCGAACACGAGCGCATGACGGCCTGCGCCGAGGAAGTGCTGAAGCGCCTTGGCCTGCATTTCCGCACCATGACGCTCTGCACCGGCGATATGGGCTTCAGCGCCCGCAAGACCTACGATCTGGAAGTGTGGCTGCCCGGCCAGAACACCTATCGCGAAATTTCGTCCTGCTCGGTCTGCGGCGATTTCCAGGCGCGGCGCATGAATGCGCGTTATCGCGGCAAGGACGACAAGGCGACGAAGTTCGTGCACACGCTGAACGGCTCCGGCACGGCTGTCGGCCGCTGCCTGATTGCGGTTCTCGAAAATTATCTGAACGAGGACGGTTCCGTCACAATTCCAGACGTGCTGCTGCCCTATATGGGCGGTCTGAAGCGGATTGAGAAAGCGGCCTGATTGTTCGTCTGCTAAGGGCGCGGCCGTCATTCCGGCCTTGAGCCGGAATCCAGCCAGCCCAAGTCCTTGGGCTGAAAAAGACTCTTCCCGCCGCGCAGACGCGCGTCGACTGGATTCCGGCTCAAGGCCGGAATGACGGTCGTGGGGGTGCTTCTGTGAGAGAAATCATTGTGTCCTCATAGTGGGATACAGCAGCGGAGGAAAACATGCGGATTTTGCTGACGAATGACGACGGTATCCACGCCGAGGGTCTGGCCGTGCTGGAGCGTATCGCCCGCACGCTGTCCGACGATGTCTGGATCGTCGCACCGGAGACCGACCAGAGCGGTCTCGCGCACTCGCTGACCCTGTCCGAACCGCTGCGTCTGCGAAAAGTTTCCGACAAGCATTTCGCGCTGCGCGGCACGCCGACCGATTGCGTCATCATGGGCATTCGCGAAGTGCTGCCGGAAAAGCCGGATCTCGTGCTCTCCGGTGTCAATGCCGGCGCCAACATGGCCGATGACGTGACCTATTCCGGCACCATTGCCGGCGCCATCGAAGGCACGTTGCAGGGCGTGCGCTCCTTTGCGCTCAGCCAGGCCTTCAGCCACGCCGATGGCCGCGTCGTGCCGTGGGAAGTCGCCGAGACCTATGCGCCGGACCTTCTGCGCAAGCTGATGAATGTGGAACTGCCCGATGGCACCTTCCTCAATCTGAATTTCCCCAATTGCGCTCCGAAGGATGTGCAAGGCGTTTCCGTGACCGGGCAGGGCAAGCTCGATTTCGGCCTGACGGTGGAAGAACGTCAGGATGGCCGCGGTTTTCCCTATTACTGGCTGCGCTTCGGCGAACGTCTCGGCACCTTCCGCGAAGGCACCGATATCCACGCTTTGAAACATGGCAAGATTTCCGTCACACCGCTTAAGCTTGACCTGACGGACTACACGGTGAAGGATCGGGTTGCGCAAGCACTTGGATTCGGAGTCGCCGATTGAAATCCGCAATGGTCGAAAAGGAAGGTTTTGCCGCTCTCGTTCTCCGCTTAAGGGGCGAGGGGATTTCCGATCTTGACCTTCTGACGGCGGTCGAGCAGACGCCACGCTCCAAATTCGTGCCGCCGCAATTTGCGGCGGACGCCTATTCCAGCCGCACGATCCCGATCGACTGCGGCGCCTTCATGGAAGGCGCCGACATGGCGGTGAAGATCCTTGCCCGGCTGCAGCTGAAACCCGGCCAGCGCGTGCTGGAAATCGGCACGGGCAGCGGTTTCATGACCGCGATCATTGCGCGCCGGGTGGAGCGCGTCTTTTCGCTGGAGCGTTACAAGACGCTGGTGCAGCAGGCGCAGAACTGTCTGGACGATCTCTCCATTCGCAACGTCGTCATCCGTCAGGCGGATGGCAGCAACGGCTTGGTGGGCGAGGGCACCTTCGACCGCATCGTCTCCACCGCCGCCTTCACCACCATGCCCCGCTTCTTTGCCGAGCAGATCGTTTCGGGCGGCATGATGATCGCGCCGATCATCCTTGAAGACGAGCGTTGCGTGATGACGCGCTTCTCCAAGACCGGCAGCCGCTTCGAGAAGGAAGAGCTGTTCGAGGCGCCTTACCTGCCGCTCAGCACTCATATTGCGCGTCATTTGTGACAAAATGAAAATTTTGGCGACATTCTATTTTTGTCTCCTAATGTTCTGAATTGTCGCAACTAACTGATTTTCAATATCATTATTGTATCAACATGACGCATCCGGTTTTCGTCATGGTTATCGAAGTGTCAAAAAAGCGCTGAACGGCTTAACGTTTTAACGGCGTGGTAACACTAACGCGCTTTAATCATAAACATCGACGCATGGTTTTCCCCACCTCGGGAAATGGGCCTTGCAAGAAGTGAAATTTGTGCCGGATCGGTCTCGATGCGGCGGGTTGGCGTCAGTGTAGATCGAGTCATGCGTATGAGACATTCGTCTAAAATCGGAAAATCAGTCGCAAAAATGTTCGCAGCGGCATTGCTGGCAAGCGTCGCAACGGGCTGTAGCTCGGATGCAACGCGGTTCAGCGGCCTCTTTTCCAGTGGACCGGATCAGATGACCACGGCGTCAATTCCTGCCCGTCAGGGCGGCGGTGCTTACGGGCAGGCCCCGGTTCCGCAGGGCGACATGAATGGCGGTTACGCCTCTGCCGCACCGCAGGGCGGTTATGCCAACCAGAACATGGCGGGCAATTCCTACCCGCAATCGGGTGGTTATGGCGGCGTTCAGCCTTCCACGGCCCGCTCGGCTTCGGCCTCTCCGGTGCAGCGCTCCGAGCTGTCGGCGCCGACGGCGGTGGCAAGCCGCGATCCGTCGAGCCGCAACGAAGCCATGGCCCAGCCTTTCCCGTCCGCTCAGCCCAAGGCCGCGCCGTCTCTTGCTGCGCCCGCCCGGCAGGCTGCCGCTCCCGTCACCGACAATCTGACGACCGCAACCGTTCGTTCCGACAAGAACGGCTGGCATACCGATGGCGCTTCCTCCGTGACCCTGCGTCCCGGCGAAAGCATCGCGACCCTCTCCAACCGCTACGGCGTTCCGGAAAAGGAACTGCTGCGCGTCAACGGTCTGAAGACCGCATCCTCGGCGCAGGCCGGCCAGTCGATCCTCATTCCGAAGTTCGGTCAGGTCCGCAATGCCGCCAAGGACGCGGCCGGCGATATCGCTCTCAACCGCAATGGCGACCAGCCGACACCGCTGCGTAGTCCTGAAGGGAACGTGGCCGTGCTGCCGTCGCAGGCGGCCGCCCGTGACAAGGTTTCCTCCGAGACCGGCAAGCTGACGCCTCCCGGCGGCAAGCCGCTGCCGCCGACCGGTGGCTACAAGGTTCAGGCCGGCGACAGCCTGGCGAAGATCGCCCGCGAAAACGGCGTGTCGGTCGCTGCCCTCAAGGCGGCAAACGGTCTCAGCAACGAAAGCATCCGCGTCGGCCAGACGCTCAATATGCCGGGCGCTTCGACGGATGCCATCAAGACGGCTTCCGTTCCTGCCAAGGAAGCGGCCAAGCCGGTCGAAACCGCATCCGCCAAGCCTGAGCCCTACAAGGCACCGGCTGCTGCCGCGGCTCCGACTGCGCCTGCCACACCGGCCACCGCCAGTGTCAGCGACATCGAGAAAAAGGCCGACATGGCTTCCGTCGCACCGGAATCCACGGGCATCGGCAAATATCGCTGGCCGGTTCGCGGCGCGGTCATCAACAATTTCGGCGACAATGTCGAAGGCAGCCGCAACGATGGCATCAACATCTCCGTTCCCGAGGGCACGCCGATCAAGGCTGCCGAAAACGGCGTGGTCATCTATGCGGGCAACGGCCTGAAGCAGCTCGGCAACACGGTTCTCGTCCGCCATGACGACGGCAAGGTCACCGTTTACGGCAATGCGGCCAATCTCGACGTGCAGCGCGGCCAGAAGGTTCAGCGCGGCCAGACCATCGCCACATCGGGCATGACCGGCAGCGCCAAGCGTCCGCAGGTTCACTTCGAAGTTCGCAAGGATGCGACGCCGGTGAACCCCTCCAGTTTCCTTGAATAGGTATTGCGTCTCAAGGAATGATGAAGCCGGGTGAAGAGCCCGGCTTTTTCATTTTTGGGGTGGGGGATCACGGGAGCTTACGTCGTCGTTGCGGCAGGCGTTGTGGGTTTCGGTTTCATGGCACATCTCCTCCGTCATGCCGGACCTGATCCGGCATCCAGCCGACACGCGTCGGCGCGGCGAGAGGGTCCTTTCAGCCCAAGGACTTGGGCTGGCTGGATACCGGCTCAGGGCCGGTATGACGGAAGTGGGGAGGCGGCCTGGGCGCCGACGCCGCGCCGTTCCGACGCCTGTTTACGCCCTCACTAACCCAACCGTCTTCTCGATGAAATCGGCAATGGCGCCGGTATCGTCGAGATCGAAAACCGGCAGCGCCGTGTCTGTCACCGCATGGTCGGCGGCAATGGCGACGATATGCGGATCGAGCGGCGCAAGCGGTTCGGTCTTGGCGGCCTCCAGCCGGCGTGCTTCGATCTTCGGCACCGGCTCGTATTTATAGCCTTCGATCAGCACCAGATCGCAGGGGGCGAGGCGGGCGAGAATATCCTCGAAGGAGGGTTCCGGTTCGCCGCGCAATTCATGCATGATGGCGAAACGGGTGCCGGAAACGATGGTGACCTCGTGTGCGCCGGCCTGCCGGTGACGCCAGCTATCCGCGCCGACCTTGTCGATATCGAAATCATGATGGGCGTGCTTGATGGTGGAGACGCGGTAGCCGCGTGCCGTCAGCTCGGTGACGATACGGACCGCAAGGCCGGTCTTGCCCGAGTTTTTCCAGCCGGCGATGCCGAAGACCTTTTGTGCCGTCATGATTGCAGGTTCTCCAGATAGCTGCGCGCCAGCGCCAGTTCATCCGGCGTGTTGATGTTGAAGAACGGATCGAGGCTGCCCTTTGCCGTTTCCAGCGGCGGGAAGGCCACGCCGATGGTGACATGCCGGGCGAGATAGGCGCGGATGCGCCGGTTCGCATCGTTCTTCAGCCACGCCTCGAGATCGTCGGCCAGCGCCAGCGGCCACAGCGCAAAAACCGGGTGAAGCTGGCCGCTGGAGGCGGCGATGACGATCGCATTGTCCGACAGGTGTTCGCAAAGCCGCGCCACGAGATCGTCCGGGAAAAACGGGCTGTCGGCGGGCGCCGTCAGAAAGTGGCTCGCCGCATCCCCGCGGTGCTGGAAATGGCGCATGCCGGCCAAAATACCCGCGAGCGGCCCGGCATGGCCGTTCAGCGTATCGGGCAGCAGCGGCAGGCCGAAACTCTCCGCCCAGCCATAGGCCGCGTTGATGGTGACATCTGAGACCTGCGGGGTGATGCGGCTGATGACATGGGAGATAAGGGGCGCATCGCCCAATTGCACCATCGCCTTGTTGCTGCCCATGCGCCGCGAAAGCCCGCCGGCGAGCACGAGACCGGGTATTTCGAAAGGGGCCGTCATTCCCGCTTTTCCTGCAGCCTTACGACATAGGTGGTGAGGAGGGCGACAAGGCCGGTCGCCAGCATCACCAGAAGAAGCGGCCAGGTTCCGTCCTCTCTGGACAGGACCGAGGAGGCGAGCACCGAGAGGGCGGCGCCGCCGCCGATGGTCATCGCGCCGCCGAGGCCGGAGGCGGAGCCGGCCAGATGCGGCTGGACGCTGACCATGCCGGCATTGGCGCTCGGCAGCGTCACGCCGTTGCCGACGCCGATCAAGGCGAGCGGCACGAAAAACGCATAGGCGCTTTCCGCCCCGGCGGAGATCAGCATCATGGTCGTGGCGATGCCCGCAATGGCGATGACATTGCCCGACAGCATCATGCGTGTAATGCCGATTTCGCTGGCATAACGGCCGGAGATGAAGTTGCCGAGCATGTAACCGCTGGCCATGAAGAAGAATTGCAGGCCGAGCATGGCCGGCGCAAGCCCGTAAAGCACGCTGCCGACAAAGGGCGCACCGCCGAGGAAGGAGAAGAACATGCCCGATGAGAAGGTCGAGGTCAGCGCATAACCCCAGAACAGCGGCGAGCGCAGCAGTTCCGGCCAGGCGTGGAACTGCTGCGAAAAGCTCGCCGACTTATTGTGGTTGGTTTCGCCGAGATCGAACCAGGCGAGCACCAGAATGCCGACGCCGAGCAGGGAGAGGAGGGCGAAGCTCGACTGCCAGCCGGAAATGTCGTTAAGCAGGCCGCCAACCGTCGGCCCCACCATCGGCACCACGGACATGCCCATGGTCACGTAGCCGATCATCGAGGCCGCCTGTTCCATCGGCACCATGTCGCGCACGATGGCGCGCGCCAGCACGAAGCCGGAAACGACGGCCGCCTGCGCGACGCGCCCGATCATGAAGACGGTGATATTGGGCGCGAGCATGCAGACGAGCGTTGCGACGATCATGATGGCGATGCTGGCCAGCATGACCGGGCGGCGTCCGAAGAGATCGGAGAGCGGGCCGATGATGAGTTGCAGGCAGGCGGTGGCGGCAAGATAACCCGAAACGGCAAATTGCATCACCGCGTAGTCGGTCTCGAAATAAACCGCCATGGCCGCAAGCGAGGGCAGGAACACATTCATGCACAGCGCCGCGACGCCGGCGATGACGACCAGCGTGATGATGTGGGGCGGGGTGGTCCTGTCCAGAAAACGGCCGCTGTTCATGTCATTCTCCCGCCTCTTCCGTAACGGCAGCTTTCGTTAAGGAAGCCGGCCGTACCGTGGTCGCGGCGGTGGGTGTGGCGGCTGCGCGCTTGGCCATCTGCGAGCGCTTACGCAGGCTTTCGCGGTAGAAGGTATAAAGGCCGGAGCCGATGACGATCATGGCGCCGACGATAGTGTAATTGTCGATCTTTTCGTTGAAGAAGAACACGCCGATCATGAAACCCCAGAGCAGGCCGGTATAACGGAACGGCGCGACGAAGGAGATTTCGCCTGATCGCATCGACAGTATGATCGCCTGATAACCGACGAGCACCAGAATGGCCGAAGCCGCCAGATGCGATACGATCATGAAGTTCATCGGTTGCCAGCCGCCGAAGGGCACGATCAGCAGGCCGCCCACCGCCATGTTGACGAAGGCGGTGATGACGGTGATGGCGAGCGAGGGCACATCGGCATACATTTTCCGGGTCAGCAGATCGCGCGCAGCGGTGACGGCGAGCGATGCGACGACCAGAAGCGCACCCGGCGTGAAGCCTTCCGGGCCGGGCCTGATGATGACGAGCACGCCGATAAAACCGACGATGATCGCCACCCAGCGCCGCCAACCCACGGGTTCGCGCAGGAACAGCGCCGCACCCAGCGTCACCACCAGGGGCAGGGACTGCAATATGGCCGAGGCATTGGAAAATTCGATGAGGCCGAGCGCCGTCAGATAGAGCACGGCCGCCGTCACCTCGCAGAGACAGCGCAGGATGATGATGGGGCGCATGAGGGTTTTCAGCGGCCGGAGCGCGCCGAAATGGCGGGCGGCGATGTAGATCAGCACCACCGTCATGATGCCGCGGACGAACATGATCTGGCCGGTGTTGATATAGGGGGTGACGGATTTCGTCAGGGCGTCATTGGCCGTGAAGCTTGCCATGGCGAGCGCCATCAACAGGGCGCCGCGCGTATTGTCCGTCAATGCCATTCCAAAATATCCCAGACCATGCGCGGTTTTCCCGGCCGCCCTTTCGGGGCGATTTGGGCCGCCCTTCCGGCGTGACCGCGCATTCCTCCATGTAAAGAGACGTGGCACGGCACAGCCGGCATTTCAACCGTTTATATGGGTGGGTGGACGAGAAACAGTTTCAGCCGCCGGTCACGCTCATATGGCGGGAGACGGCAGGCCGGTTGTGGGTGCGGTCGATGATGAAATCATGCCCCTTCGGTTTGCGCAGAAGGGCTTCATCGATGGCGCTGGAAAGATAGGCGTCGCTGTCGGAGGCGCGCAGCGCGGTGCGCAGATCGGCGGCGTCATCCTGGCCCAGGCACATATAAAGCGTGCCGGTGCAGGTGAGGCGGACGCGGTTGCAGCTTTCGCAGAAATTATGCGTCATCGGCGTGATGAAGCCGAGCCGGCCGCCGGTTTCCTTCACCGTCACGTAACGGGCGGGGCCGCCGGTCTGGTAGTCGCTGTCGATGAGCGTGAAGCTCTTTTCCAGATCGGCGCGCAACTGCGAAAGCGGCAGGTAGCGGTCGGTCCGGTCTTCCTCGATCTCGCCCATCGGCATGGTTTCGATCACCGTCAGGTCCATGCCGCGACCGTGGGCGAAACGCATGAGGTCGGGAATTTCGGCGTCGTTGAAGTCCTTCAGCGCCACCGCGTTGAGCTTGACCCTGATACCCGCGGCCTGGGCGGCGTCGAGCCCCTCCATGACGCGGTCGAGATCGCCCCAGCGGGTGATGTGGCGGAATTTGTCGCGGTCGAGCGTATCGAGCGACACGTTGATGCGGCGCACGCCGCAATCGGCGAGTTCTGCGGCGAATTTCGCAAGCTGCGAGCCGTTGGTGGTCAGCGTCAGCTCGGTGAGGGCGCCTGTGCGCACATGCCGGCCGAGGTTTCGCACCAGCGACATGATGTTCTTGCGCACCAGCGGTTCGCCGCCGGTCAGCCTCAGCTTGCGCACGCCGCGCGTTATGAAGACGGAACAGAGCCGGTCGAGTTCTTCGAGCGTCAGAAGGTCCTTTTTCGGCAGGAAGGTCATGTGTTCGGACATGCAATAGGTGCAGCGGAAATCGCAGCGGTCGGTGACGGAAACGCGCAGATAGGTGATGGCGCGGCCGAAAGGGTCCACCATCGGTGTGCTGTTTTCCGTCAGGGTTTTCGCTTTTTCAAGCGAGCCGGAGAAACCGTTCACGTCTCCATCCTCAATGCGCCTTGCGCCGGGCACACACGCCGAATGTGTGCTCTATTAGCTGATGTAGTGGCTTGCCTATCGTGAGGCAAGTCCGTAATTCTGACGCATATGACGAGCTTGCGGAAGTGAAAAATGAGCGATGCCTGGCCGACCGAGCTGCTTGTGTCGAAAGACCGGCGCGAATTGACCGTTTCCTTCGACGATGGAAGCGTTTACCGGCTTCAGGCCGAGATGCTGCGCGTGCTTTCGCCCTCTGCCGAGGTGCAGGGCCATGGGCCGGGACAAAAGGTCACGGTGCCCGGCAAACGCGATGTTGCCATCCGTTCCATGGTCGCCACCGGCAATTATGCGGTTCGCATCGTTTTCGACGATGGCCACGATAGCGGCATCTACACCTGGAAATATCTGAAGGAACTGGGTGAGACCGGCGATGCGCTGTTTGCGGATTATGAGCGGCAGCTCGCCGAAAAGGGCTTGAGCAGGGAGCCGCGATACCGGTAGAGAAAACACCGAGGGAGGCGCCCTCGTGAGAATGATGGCAAAGGGGTTGAAGAACTGGTGCGTTTGGCAACGTTGTTGCATCCGCGCTTCGTCACCCCGGACTTGATCCGGGGTCCAGCGCGATCAAGTCCTTGATCGCGGGAGAGTCCTTTCACGGCGCAGACGCGCGGTGGCTGGATGCCGGATCAAGTCCGGCATGACGGAGGAAATGTTCTTGCGCGTTGCCGATAATCGGACGGGGGCAAAGCTCTTGTCTCACTATTTAAACGGGGTGGCGTGTGGCTGTAGAAGCGAACGGAAATGATCTGGCCCAGGTGGTCGTGTTGCTGGCGGCAGGCGTTGTCGCTGCGCCGATCTTCAAGCGCATCGGCCTCGGTTCGGTGCTCGGCTATCTGGCCGCCGGCCTGGTGATCGGGCCTTACGGTCTCGGTTTTTTCTCCGATTCGCAGGCCATTCTGCATATAGCGGAACTCGGCGTGGTGATGTTCCTGTTCATCATCGGCCTTGAAATGCAGCCGTCGCGGCTGTGGTCGATGCGGCAGGATATTTTCGGGCTGGGTGCGCTGCAGGTGCTGGTCTGCATGGCGGGCCTGACATCGATCGGCGTCGGTCTCGGTTTTCCCGTCATCATGTCCTTCGTCGCCGGCACCGGTTTCGTGCTGACGTCGACGGCGATCGTCATGCAGATGCTGCAGGAACGCAACAGCATGTCGAGCCTGAAAGGCCAGCGCATCATCGCCATCCTGCTGTTCGAGGATCTGGCCATCGTGCCGCTGCTCGCGCTTGTCGCCTTCCTCGGTTCGGGGGGCGAACATGTAACAGCGTCGGAGCGCTTGGCTTCCGTCGGTATCGCGCTTGCCGCCGTCGGTGCGCTCATCCTTGCCGGGCGTTATCTTCTCAACCCGTTCTTTCGGCTGCTCGCGGCTTCCGGCGCGCGGGAGGTGATGACTGCCGCGGCGCTGCTGGTGGTGCTGGGTTCGGCGCTTCTGATGCAGGTGAGCGGCCTTTCCATGGCAATGGGCGCCTTTCTGGCCGGCGTGCTGCTGTCGGAATCCTCCTTCCGCCATCAGCTGGAAGCGGATATCGAGCCGTTTCGCGGCATTCTGCTCGGCCTGTTTTTCCTCGGTGTCGGCATGGCGATCGATCTTGCCGTCATCGCCTCCAACTGGCAACTCGTGGTCATCAGCGTTGCGGGCTACATGCTGCTCAAGGCCTTCCTGATCTATGGCGTGGCGCGGGCGCTCGGCACCACCCGGCGCGAAAGCCTGGAACGGGCGGTGCTGATGGCGCAGGGCGGCGAATTCGCCTTCGTGCTCTATTCGGCCGCCGTCAGCGCCGGCATTCTCGACCGGGAGGCGAACGCCATCCTGACGGCGACCATCATCATCTCCATGGTGCTGACGCCGCTGATGGTCATCCTGCATGACCGGCTGGTGCCGGCGGCGGTTCCCAATACCGACGATCTCGACGTGCCTGAAAATGTCGAGGGCAGCATTCTCCTCATCGGCTTCGGCCGTTTCGGCCAGATCGTCAGCCAGCCGCTGCTGGCGCGGGGCTACACGCTGTCGCTGATCGACAAGGATGCCGACTTTGTGCGTGAAGCGGCGGAATTCGGCTTCAAGGTCTATTATGGCGATGGATCGCGGGCGGAAATCCTGCATGCCGCCGGTGCGGGCACGTCGCGCGCGGTTCTCATCTGCGTCGACGACAAGGAGGCGGCCGTCAGGATCGCGGAGATCGTCAAGCACGAATTCCCGCTGGTTCCGGTTCTCGCCCGTGCTTACGACCGCGGCCACGCCATCGATCTGCTCAAGGCTGGCGTCGATTACCAGATCCGCGAAACGCTGGAATCGGCGCTGAATTTCAGCGAGGAAGTGCTGGGCGCCATGGGTGAGGAGCGGGAAGACGCCGCCCGTCTGGTGGAAGAATTCCGCGACCGCGACGAGGAACGTTTCGCTATGGAAGTCGTCGGCGGCATTTATGCCGGCCGTTCGCTGATCCGTGGCAACGCCCAGCCGGCCGACCTCGTTGCCGCCCGCACCGCGCGCGAGCGGGCCGAGCGGGAAAAGGCGGAAGCCGCAGAGGAATAGGACGCCCCGGTCTTTCGGCGGCGACAGAGGGAATTGGCAGGGATAGGAACGGACATGACGATCATTCGCACGGTTGAGGAATTGAAGGCCATCTATGACAGCACGAGCGAGGCATCGATCGCCAAGGTGACAGCCACGCTGACGGCCGAATACCGGCTGATGATCGAGACTTCGCCCTTCCTGGCGCTGGCGACGGTCGGGCCGGAAGGCATGGACTGTTCGCCGCGCGGCGACAAGGGCGGCGTGGTCCGGGTGGCCGATGAGAGGACCGTGCTTTTGCCGGACTGGCGCGGCAATAACCGCGTGGATTCGCTTCTGAACATCGTGCGCGATCCGCGCGTGGCGCTGATGTTCCTGATACCCGGCTCGAATACGACGATGCGCATCAACGGCCGCGCCGTGGTCTCCGTCGATCCCGACCTGCTGGAAAGCTTCGAGATGGATGGCAAACATCCGCGCACCGTCATCGTGGTGACAATCGATGAAGTCTATTTCCAGTGCGCCCGGGCGCTGATGCGCTCGGAACTGTGGAACCCCGATAATTTCGTCGACCCGGCTTCGCTTCCGACACCCGGTCTTCTGCTCAAGGCGGCCAAGGCGGAATTCGATCAGGAGACCTATGACCGGGAATGGGCGGCGCGGGCGGCGAAGACCATGTGGTGAGGCGCAATAACGACGCGACCATCGGGCCGTTGAGGCAAGCCTTGCAAGGCTTGCGCCCTTGGCGAAAGCGGAGCGTCTCGCTCCGTCACCCCGGACTGGATCCGGGGTCTAGCGCGATCAAGTCCTTGATCGCCAGAGACTCTTTTCACAGCGCAGACGCGCCGTGACTGGATGCCGGATCAAGTCCGGCATGACGGAGGAGATAGTGGCGCACACACCACCATCCTCACGTCCGATAGATCAGCCAGTTCTTGCCGGTATAGTTCTTCTGCATGCCGTCCTCGTAATAGACGGAGCGGTTCCGGCCGGTTTCCTTGGCATGGTAGAGCGCGGTGTCGGCATGGCCGTAAAGCTCGCTGGGGTTGGTGGCCTGTGCGGCGGAAGCGAAGCCGAGGGAGATGGTCACCGTGCCGTAGTCGGCGCCCGATCTCGAATTGCGGAAGGGCGTGCTTTCCAGCGACAGGCGGATGCGCTCGCACATCACCATCACCTCTTCCGGCGTATTGCCGTCCAGAATGATGGCGAATTCCTCGCCGCCGCTTCTGGCGACAAAACCATCCTTGCGGACATTGGCGCGGATGACCGAGGCGACGGTGGCGAGAATCTTGTCGCCGACCGGATGGCCGAAAGTGTCGTTGATCCGCTTGAAATGATCGATATCGAGCAGGACGAGCGTGGTATACTGCAGGCCGATGGAACTGTCATAGACGGATGCCAGCCGGTCGTCGAAGGCGCGCCGGTTGGACAGGCGCGTCAGCGAATCCGTATTGGCGATGCGCTTGTACTCATCCAGCTCCAGACGCACCTGGTGCATCTCCTCGGCATGGCGGTTGACATCGTTGAAGGCCTTTTCGCCGTCGATGATTTTCGAGCCGGTGGCCTCGGCCAGCAGCGAAATCGCATTCCTCAGAATATTGCTGCTGGCGGCATTCTTGTCATCGATGCGCTGGCGCGTTTCGCCGAGAATCCTGTTGTAGTTTTCGATGGAGGATTGTTCGCGCCTCAGCGTGCCCAGAAGGCCCTCCAGTTCGCGCCTGAGCTTCTCATGCGCATCGTCGATGGACCGGGCGGGATTGCCTTCCCCGTAACGTGAGGACAGCTCGTCCAGATCCTCCTGCGTGACCCGATTTCCAAGCGCGGCCAGATCCTTCGTCAGGGCAGGGTTCGAACCGATATAGGCTTCGTAAAAGAGGCTGTAGTTACGCGGGATCGGCGAAACACCCATGCTCCGCATGGCATAGGCAATCTGCCCGGCAATGTCGGGCCCCGTGGTTTTGGGCGTGGATGCCGTGTTCATCAAGAAACTCCAGTGAGTCTGCTTATCGACTATGATTATTATTATGAAGCTCGTTTTGGAAAGCTTAATTTATGGGAAACTAATTTTTGTGCCCGGAAACTTCATTTTCGTCACTTTTTATCTTATTTAATTGATAAATATAAGTAATTTTCATTCTGAAGAATTCCGGAAATTTTTCCCTCTACTATTCGCCTTGGTGACAGCATCGCATTTATTCTGTCAATCCCAATAACGGGATTCGTGTGATTTATTTTGGCACAACAATATGTAGAAATAATTCCGCGGCGGAAAGCCATGGTGGTTTTTGAATTCGTGGAAATCCCGCCTATAGGCGGTTTTTTTTATCATTCGTGTCGGGATACAGGAACGTTACAGTCTTATCTTCCGTTCCCGTTCCCGTGCCATGCGGCACGCGGCGGTGCCGTTTAGTGACGGCGCGGCAACCGTTCGGTAAGGTTCAGGAAGAGCTCAGTTATGCTGCCGGCCCAAGTTTGGCCGTATCGCCTGCGTGTCAGGATCTCAGCCTGATGACCGGGCATTCCGCCCCGGCCGCCGCCGCCGGCGCGTTCGGCGGGCGCACGATCAAGCCGTCGGAATGGGCCAATATCTTCATCATCGATGAATCCTGCTTCGCATGGGCTTCCGCCACCAGCAGGCCGTTTTCGTCCGTGCTGAAACGGGCGCGCAGATAATCCTGCCGATGATCATTCGCTTTCAACGGCGTGGCGGTGCGGGCGGTGGTCGTGCGTTGCAGCGGCGCACGGCGGGCGATGCTGCGGAGCAGCGGTTCGAGGAACAGCAGGCCGCAGACGAGGCTGGCAACCGGGTTTCCGGGCAGGCCCAGAACCTGCATGGCGCCGATGGACCCGACCATCAGCGGTTTCCCCGGACGCATGGCGATGCGCCAGAAATCGAGCTGCATGCCTTCCGCCTTCAAGGCTGCCTGCACGAGGTCAAGGTCGCCGACGGAGGCGCCGCCGAGCGTCACCAGCACATCGACCTTCGCCGCGACCGCCTTGCCGATGGCGGCGCGGATCAGCCTGTCATCATCGGCAATGATACCGAGATCGAGAACCTCGGCACCCGCCTGCCGGGCGAGGGCTGCGACGCCGAAGGTGTTGGAGGCGATGATCTGGGCGGGCTGCGGCGCGCTTCCCGGCGGCAGCAATTCATCGCCGGTGGCGAGGATGGCGATGCGCGGCCTGCGATAGACGGTGAGCGCGGCATGGTTCATAGCCGCGGCGAGCGTCAGGTCGGTGAAGCCGAGCTCACGCCCTGCCGTCAGGGCCGCTTCGCCTTCGGTAAAATCCTGTCCGCGCGGGCGGATATGTCGCCCGGCGGTGACGTCGAAGGCGGTGCGGATTTTTCCGCCCTCCAGCACTTCGGCATCCTCCTGAATGAGAATGGTATCCGCACCCTGCGGCACGGGCGCGCCGGTGAAGATGCGCACGGCCTGGCCTTCACCCACCGTGCCGGTAAAGGCATGGCCGGCGGCGGCCTGACCGATGACGGTGAGGACCGAGCCTATCGCCGCCGCATCGGCGCTGCGCAGCGCATAACCGTCCATGGCCGAGGCATCGAAGGGCGGCTGGGTGAGGCGTGCAATGAGATCGGCCGAGAGAACCCGGCCATCGCATTCGGCGAGCGGCAGGGTTTCGCTTTCGGTCACCGGAACCGCTGCTTCCAGAAGGCGTCTCATGGCCTCATCCACGGGCAGCAGCGGTTTCATTCAAGTCTCCTGTCGCCGGAAATCGCCGGACTTGCCGCCGCTCTTTTCGAGAAGGCGGATATTGACGATTTCCATCGCCTTGTCGACGGCCTTGGCCATGTCGTAGATCGTCAGGCAGGCGATGGATACGGCGGTTAGCGCTTCCATCTCCACGCCGGTCTTGCCGGACAATTTCACCAGCGCTTCGACCCGCAGACCGGGCAGGGCGGCGTCTTCGGCAATGTCCACCGCCACCTTGGTCAGCATCAGCGGATGGCAGAGCGGGATGAGGTTTGCCGTCTGTTTCGCGGCCATGATGCCGGCGAGGCGTGCGGTGCCGATGACATCGCCCTTCTTGGCGTTGCCCTCGCGGATGAGCGCCAGCGTTTCCGGCTTCATCTTCACGAAACCTTCGGCGACGGCGACACGGACGGTCTCGGCCTTGTCGCCGACATCGACCATATGCGCTTCGCCGCCAGCATCGATATGGGTGAGCTTTCCCGCCTCGCTCATCGGTGCATTATTCCGCGGCCAGAATGCCGGATTGGCCGGTCAGAAGGGCTTTGGTGGCCGCCGTCACATCGTCCTTGCGCATCAGGCTCTCGCCGACGAGGAAGGTGCCGATGCCGCTTTTTTCGAGACGCTTACAATCCTCGAAGGTGAATATGCCGCTTTCGCCGACCAGCAGCTTTTCCGCCGGCACGAGGCCTGCGAGCTTCTCGCTGGTTTCGAGGCTGACCTCGAAGGTGCGCAGGTTGCGGTTGTTGATGCCGAGAAGCGGCGAGGCGAGCTTCAGCGCCCGTTCCGTTTCTTCCTCGTCATGCACTTCCACCAGCACATCCATGCCGAGCGCGAAAGCCTCGTCTTCAAGGCGTTTCGCCTCGTCGTCGGAAAGCGAGGCCATGATGAGGAGAATGCAGTCCGCGCCCCAGGCGCGGGCCTCATGCACCTGATAGGTCTCGAACATGAAATCCTTGCGCAGCGCCGGAAGCGAGCAGGCATTGCGGGCGGCGGTCAGGAATTCCGGGGCGCCCTGAAAGCTTGGGCTATCCGTCAGCACCGAAAGACAGGCGGCGCCACCGGCTTCATAGGCGGCGGCCAGCGCCGGCGGATCGAAATCCGGACGGATGAGGCCCTTGGAGGGGCTGGCCTTCTTGATTTCGGCGATCAGGCCGAACTTGCCTTCGGCCTGCTTTGCCCGGAGCGCCCTGTAGAAACCGCGCGGCGCGCTCTGGTCTGCGGCCATGGCCTTCAGGTCGGCCAGCGAAACCTTCGCCTTGGCGGCGGCGATTTCCTCACGCTTGTAAATCTCGATCTTTTTCAGAATGTCGCTCATGATCTCGCTCTCATTCCTGACCCTCGTTGGACACGGCAACCAGACGGTCGAGCGCGGCTGCGGCCTTGCCGCTGTCCAGCGCTTCGCTGACGATCGCCATCGCCTGAGACAGTGTTTCCGCCCTGCCGGCGATAACCAGCGCTGCGGCCGCGTTGCACAGCGACACGTCACGATAGGCGTTGCGCTTGCCGGACAGGACCTCGCGCAGCGCCGCCGCATTGGCAATGCCGTCGCCGCCCTTCAGATCTTCCATGGAAGCGGGCTCGACACCGAAATCCTTCGGCGTCAGGTCGAAGGTGCGGATCTTGCCATTTTCCAGTGCCGCGACATGGGTAACGCCCGTGGTCGTCACCTCGTCCATGCCGTCGCCATGCACGACCCAGATGCTTTCCGAACCCAGATCGCGCAGCACTTCGGCAAGCGGCACCAGCCAGCGCGGCGAAAAGACGCCGAGCAGTTGCCGTTTGGCGCCGGCCGGGTTGGAGAGGGGGCCGAGCAGGTTGAAGATGGTGCGCGTGCCGAGTTCGACGCGGCTTGGACCGACATGGCGCATGGCCGAATGGTGAAGCTGCGCGAACATGAAACCGAGACCCGCCTCGCTGATGCAGCGGGCGATGAGTTCCGGGCCGATATCGAGCTTCACGCCGAGCGCGGAGAGCGCATCCGCCGTGCCGGATTTGGAGCTCAGCGCCCGGTTGCCGTGCTTGGCGACCGGCAGGCCAGTGCCGGCGACGATGATCGAGGCGAGCGTCGAGATATTATAGGTGCCGATGCCGTCACCGCCGGTGCCGACGATATCGATGGCATTGGCGGGGGCCGAAACCGGCAGCATGCGGGAACGCATGGAGGAGACGGCGCCGACGATTTCGTCCACCGTCTCGCCGCGCACGCGCAGCGCCATCAGGAAACCGCCGATCTGCGACGGCGTGGCTTCGCCCGACATCAGAATGTCGAAAGCCGCCCGCGATTCCTCGCGGTTCAGGCTTTCTCCATTGGCGACCTTGGCGATCAGCGGCTTCAGTTCGGCCATCTTGTCGCCCCCCGGGTTAGAAGCCGACCATCGCCTGATCGGCGAGGGCCTGATTGATGGTGACACCATAGTCATTCTGCAGGCGGTTGACCATCTGGTCCAGCATGTCGTCGCCGGCCGCGCGGGCAATGGCGGCGAACTGCTGGTCGTCATTGGCGAGCGCGTCGGCAGGCGCATTGGTGTCGACCGAGGTGACCTTGAAGAGGATGCGGCTGGAACCGTCGGCATCGGCCGCCGTGCCCACCTTGCCCTCCGCGCCGGAGAAGACCGCCGCGATCGTCTGCTGACCGAAAATAGCGTCTTCGCTGTTGCGGCGCAGGCCGGATTTCTGTTCGACGGCAAGGCTCAGTTCACCGGCCACGGCTTCCAGCGTGTCGCCCTTTTCGACGCGCGCCTTCAGTTCCTCGGCCTTGGCGGCGAGCGCGTTGCGTTGCTGCTCCGCCGTCCAGTCGGCCACGACATCGTCGCGAACTTCGGCAAGCGTGCGGTCGCGGGCGGCGATGATCTGGTCGACATCGAACCAGATGTAGCCTTCACGGCCGAGATTGATCGGCAGCGCTTCTGTGCCGGGTTCGGTCTTGAAGACCTCCTGCGCGAGCTGCGGGGAAGGCAGGCCCTGAACCGCATCGCCCTTTTCATCGAGGCCGGAAGCGTCGATGGCGGCGATGGTGACGGGTTTCAGGTTCAGCTGCGTTGCCGCATCGGCGAGCGAAGAACCGCCGGCGCGCAAATCTTCGTAACGGTCGTGAACATTGGTGATTTCTTCCGCAGCGGCGGCGGTGGCGAGGTCCTTGCGGATATCTTCCTTCGCCTCATCCAGCGTGCGGGTCGTTTCCGGCTTGATGCCGGTGACGCGCAGGAGAACCGGGCCGAAGGAACCCTGGACCACCGGCGATACACCGCCATCCTTCTGGATGGCGAAAGCCGCGTCGGCAATCGACTGGTCGGGGATGGTATCCTTGGTGAATTCGCCGAGCGTGACGTCGGAAGCGGTCTTGCCCTGATCCTTCACCACCTGGTCATAGGTGGTGTTGCCGAGGCGAATCTGCTCGGCGGCGGCCTCCGCCATTTCCTTTTCAGGGAAGGTCAGCTGCTCAACCGTGCGACGGCCGGCGGTGCGGAAGCTGTCCTTGTGGCTGTTATAATAGTCGGCGATCTGGGCGTCGGTGACGGCGGCCTGATCGGCGATATCGGACGGCTCAAGCTTCACATAGGTGAACTTGCGGAACTCGGGCGCGCGATATTTCGTCTTGTTGGTTTCGAACCAGGGGGCAAGCACGTCGTCGCCCGGCGCCTTGACCGGCGGAATGACGGCGTTCGAAAGAATGACGTAGTCGACGGCGCGCTGCTCGTTGCGATACTGCTTCAGCGCATCCACCAGCACCTGCGGTGCGGCAAAACCATCCGAGACGGCTTCGACGATCTGGCTGCGGACGGCGACCTTGCTGCGTTCCTTGATATAGTCATCCTCGCGGAAACCGGAATTGCGCAGGCGCTCGCTGAAGAGATTGCGGTCGAACTGGCCGTTGACCGCCTTGAAGGCCGGGTCTTCGGCAATGAGGTTGGCGAGGCGGTTTTCCGAAAGGCCGAGATTCATTCTGGACGCGAGCTCGTCAAGCGCTGCACCGGCCGCAAGCTGGCTGAAGACCTGACGGTCGATGCCGAAGGCCTTGGCCTGCTCGGTCGTCAGCCTTGTGCCGAACTGGCGGCTGAGATCGGAAATCTGGCGCTGATAGGCGAGGCGGAATTCCTCCGGGCTGACCGTCTGGTCGCCCACCGTCATGACGGCGTGGGAATTGGCGGTGACAAGCGATGCGGAAACGCCCCAGATGCCAAAAGAGACAACAAGCAGGAGAAGCAGCAGCTTGGCTGCCATGGTTCGAGAAGCATTTCTCAGGGAATCGAGCATCGTTATGCAAACCTCACAGGAACGTCATCGCGGTCGCCGGCTGTCCGGCCCGCAACGTATCGGCGTTCCTTAAATCAATCCAAACGGAAATTGAAGGGAATTTGCCTTGGAAAAACGGGGTTTTGAAAACGCTTGTGTGATTGGAGGCGGGATTTTCCGCCATCGTCTTCGCCCCATTGCCCCCGCGAGGCGCAAAATAAAACCGCCCGGAAGGTCCAGGCGGTTGAAAAGAATCACTTTTAAGCGGCCGTCTGCCCGGCCCGTCGCGCTCAGAAGGCGCGGTCGCGCCGGATCATCGCCTTGAATTCCTCGTCTTCACGTCGCATCTCGGCGACCACGGAGACCATCGATGTCACGAACATAACGCTGATCAGGGCAAGAAGCATTGTCAGAAATGTGAACATGATATCGTCTCCGGGAGTTTTGAGAAAATTCTCTCCGTTATCAGTAGTAATTCATATACTGATAACGGGCGGTCAGCTGCGGATAGTCCGGGCCCAGCTTTTCAGGCTTCTGTTCATAAAGGCTAAACGTCGTTGCTACCATTGCGATAACCAGTACTGTCCAGGCGGTGCTGATAACGCTGATTTTCGCCGAAGTAGACTGTTTTTCTCTTATAAACATCTGTCCGTTCCTTTGGTTCTTTCTTAACGCGCCATGTCTCGACATGTTCCGCGTCAACCGTAAAAATCGATTAGCATCGCGCCTGTGAAACTTCCTTGAATGGCTCGTTCATCTGGCGTTCAGGAAACTGGCTAAGGCCGTCATTCGAGAAAAATATACTCGGCTGCGAATGAAGCGATGATCGAAAGGACGATCATGAAGGCCAGCATTTTCAATTCTCCGGATGCTTAACGAGTGAGGGGCGTTTCGGTTTCCCGATGCCGTGCATTTAGACAAAATAGCTGTGAAACCGCACTGAACGGCCCATTCATCCGCGGTTCACGCCGCAGCCGCGCTTGTGAGGGGTGGTTATAAAGTCTTGCGCCGCGTGCCTCTCCATGACAAAAGGCGGCACATATGCTGAAGCGTCGAGACGCGCCCACCATCTGAGAGCGATATGACGATTGCCTTTTATCCAGGATCCTTCGATCCGATGACCAACGGACATCTGGATGTGCTTATTCAGGCGCTGAACGTGGCGTCGAAAGTCATCGTTGCGGTCGGCATTCATCCCGGAAAAGCGCCGTTGTTCAGCTTCGAGGAGCGGGCAGGGCTGATAAAGCGGGCGCTTGCCGAACATCTGCCGGGCGAAGCGGCGCGCATGGAAGTCGTCTCTTTCGATAATCTGGTCGTCGATGCCGCCCGAGAGCACGGTGCGCGCCTTCTGCTGCGCGGCCTGCGCGACGGCACCGATCTCGATTATGAAATGCAGATGGCCGGGATGAACCGCCAGATGGCGCCCGATATCCAGACCGTATTCCTGCCCGCCGGCACCTCGTCGCGACCCATTACAGCCACATTGGTCCGGCAGATCGCCGCCATGGGCGGCAATGTCGACGCCTTCGTGCCGAAAGCCGTGCTTGAAGCCCTCAACGCCAAGCTGAAGCGCTGACTTCAGCCCCACATTCTGGAGCCAATCCGATGAAACTCGTTCGATTTGCCTTTGCCGGCGCCATGTTTGCAGGCGCACTCGCCGCCAGCACCTTCGCTTCCGCCGCCGAACTCTTGACCGTGCAGCTGAAGGACGGTCCCGTTGTCATCGAGCTGATGCAGGATGTCGCGCCCAAGCACGTGGCGCAGATCGAGGCGCTGGCCAAGAAGGGCGCTTATGACAATGTCGCCTTCCACCGCGTCATCGACGGCTTCATGGCGCAGACCGGCGACGTGCAATATGGCAACATGGAGAAGGGCTTCAGCGCCCAGCGCGCGGGTACGGGCGGTTCCGACCTGCCGGATATTCCGGCCGAATTCTCCAAGGTTCCGTTCACGCGCGGCGTGGTCGGCATGGCCCGCTCGCAGGATCCGAATTCCGCCAATTCGCAGTTCTTCATCATGTTTGCCGACGGTCCGTTCCTGAACGGCCAATATACCGTGGTCGGCAAGGTCGTGTCCGGCATGGAAGCCGTCGACAAGATCAAGCGCGGCGCCGGCGGCAACGGCGAAGTTTCCAACCCCGACCGGATGATCAAGGTCACCGTCGGCAAAAAGTAAGGTAAGGGCAATGGAGCCCGAACAGAGGAGAATAGTCATGGCCGAGATCAAGGATCCGGAAAACACCATCATCATGGAAACGACGACCGGCAAGGTCGTGATCCAGCTGCTGCCGGAAGTTGCTCCGGGCCACGTCGCCCGCATCAAGGAACTCGTATCGGAAGGCGCTTACGATGGCGTCGTTTTCCACCGCGTCATCGAAGACTTCATGGCCCAGACGGGCGACGTGAAGTTCGGCAAGAAGGGTGCGGAAAGCTTCAACCCGGCCCGCGCCGGCATGGGCGGCTCCGACAAGCCGGACCTGAAGGCCGAATTCTCCGCCATTCCGCACGTGCGCGGCACCTGCTCTATGGCCCGTTCGCAGAACCCGAACTCCGCCAACTCGCAGTTCTTCATCTGCTTCACGGATTCGCCGTGGCTCAACAAGCAGTACACCGTCTGGGGCCAGGTCATCGAAGGCATGGAAGCCATCGACAAGGTCAAGCGCGGCGAGCCGGTGAAGGACCCGGATTCGATCGTTTCCATCAAGCTCGCTTCTGCGGCCTGATTTTCGGAAATTGCAGTTCGACCCGTCTCGCAGTCTATGCGAGGCGGGTTTTGACGTTTATTGACGGTATGTGATTTTAAGGATAGACGCGGCGGTTTTGACGCTTGCCATCCGTCGCGTCGTTCTCTTCTTCCCTCATTCCTGTGCTTGTCACAGGAATCCAGCCAGCCCAAGTCCCTGGGCTGAAAGGACTCCTTCCGCCGCGCAGACGCGCGCCGACTGGATTCCTGTGACAAGCACAGGAATGAGGGGTGCGGATGCGTCGGGCCGCAAAACACCGTGCCGTGTCAAATTGGATTTCTGGAAGACCCTTGCAATGCGTGTAGACTTGTTCGATTTCGATCTGCCCGAGGAGAATATCGCCCTGCGCCCGGCGAACCCGCGCGATAGCGCGCGCCTGTTGGTGGTCGATCCGAATGAGAACCGCATGGAAGACCATCGCGTCTTCGACCTGCCGTCCTTCCTGAAGCCCGGCGATGCGCTTGTCTTCAACGATACCCGCGTCATTCCCGCCCAGCTCGAAGGTGTACGCCTGCGCGAAGGCGCGCCGGAGACGGCGGTTTCGGCCACGCTGCACATGCGCGCCGATCAGTCCCGCTGGAAGGCCTTCGCGCGTCCCGGCAAGCGCATCAAGCAGGGCGACCGCATCCGTTTCGGTTATGAGCGCGACAATGCCTGCGGCCTTGCCCATCTGGAAGCCACCGTCGAGGAGAAGGGCGAGGAGGGCGAGATCACGCTGCTGTTCGACGTCTCCGGCCCGGTGCTGGACGAGGCGATTGCCTCCGTCGGCCATATTCCCCTGCCGCCCTATATCGCCGCGAAACGCCCGGAAGATGCGCAGGACCAGACCGATTACCAGACCATCTACGCCCGCGAAAAGGGTGCCGTTGCCGCCCCCACCGCCGGGCTGCATTTCACGCCCGATCTGTTCGAAGCTCTTGATAAGGTGGGTATCGAGCGGCATTTCGTGACGCTTCACGTTGGGGCAGGCACCTTCCTTCCGGTTAAGTCCGACGATACTGACGATCACAAGATGCATTTCGAGATCGGCCATGTGTCGCGGGAAACCGCCGACCGGCTGAATGCCGTCAAGGCGCGCGGCGGGCGCATCGTTTGCGTCGGCACCACCTCGCTGCGCCTGATCGAAAGTGCGGCCGATGAGAATGGCGTTATCCACCCATGGTCCGATGCCACCGGCATCTTCATCACGCCGGGATATCGCTTCCGCGCGGTCGATATTCTGATGACGAATTTCCACCTGCCGAAATCGACGCTGTTCATGCTGGTTTCGGCTTTCTGCGGTCTCGAAACGATGCGTGACGCTTATAAGCACGCCATCGAAACCGGATACCGCTTCTATTCCTATGGCGATTCCAGCCTGTTGTTCCGGAAAAACTGATGCACGACAAATTCACCTTCACCCTGAAAGCCACGAGCGGCGGCGCACGCCTCGGCGAAGTCGCCATGCCGCGCGGCGTCATCCGCACGCCCGCCTTCATGCCGGTCGGCACGGTCGGCACCGTCAAGGCCATGTATCTCGATCAGGTGCGGGAGCTTGGGGCCGATATCATTCTCGGCAATACCTATCACCTGATGCTGCGGCCCGGTCCGGAGCGTGTTGCCCGCCTTGGCGGCCTGCATGAGCTGATCCGCTGGCCGCACCCGATCCTCACCGATAGCGGCGGTTTTCAGGTGATGTCGCTTTCCGGCCTGCGCAAGCTGGACGAGAAGGGTGTGACCTTCAAGAGCCATGTGGACGGTTCTCTGCACCACATGTCGCCGGAACGCTCCATCGAAATTCAGGGCATGCTAGATTCGGATATCCAGATGCAGCTCGATGAATGCATCGCGTTGCCGGCCGAGCGCAAGGAAATCGAGCGCGCCATGGAAATGTCGCTGCGCTGGGCCGAGCGCTGCCGCGTCGCCTTTGGCGAGCAGCCCGGCAAGGCCATGTTCGGCATCGTGCAGGGCGGTGACCAGCCGGATCTGCGCATCCGCTCCGCCGAAGGGCTGAAGCAGCTCGATCTCAAGGGTTATGCGGTCGGCGGCCTTGCCGTCGGCGAGCCGCAGGATGTGATGCTTGGCATGCTCGATATCACCCTGCCGGTCCTGCCCACCGAAAAGCCGCGTTACCTGATGGGCGTCGGCACGCCCGATGACATCCTGAAATCGGTGGCGCGCGGCATCGACATGTTCGACTGCGTGATGCCGACCCGTTCCGGCCGTCACGGGCTTGCCTTTACCCGTCGCGGCAAGGTCAATATCCGCAATGCCCGCCATGCTGAGGATATGCGCCCGCTTGACGAGCAGTCCAACTGCCCGGCCTCGCGCGATTATTCCCGCGCCTATCTGCACCATCTCACCCGCGCCAATGAGGCGCTGGGCGGCATGCTGCTCTCCTGGCACAATCTTGCCTATTATCAGGAGCTGATGCAGGGTATCCGCAAGTCTATCGAGGAAGGCCGTTTCGCCGATTTTTATGCGGAAACCATCGAAATGTGGGCGCGGGGCGATATAGACCCCATCTGACTCTTCCCGACTTTTTCTCCTGTTTCGGACGCTTTCCTTGGCACACGCGCCTTACGTTCTTTTCCGGGATGATACGACCGGCACGGTGACAGCCTTCACCGAGCCGGAAGAGATCATCGTCGCGGATGAACCGGCGTCGTTTTTTGCTGCGCTGAAGCGCATGGAAGAGCTGCGCCGGGCCGGGAAATACCTCGCCGGCTATATGTCCTACGAAGCGGGTTTCCTGTTCGAGCCGAAGCTTGCGCCTTTCGCGGACGAGCCTCGCAACGTGCCGTTTCTCAATTTCGGCGTCTTTTCCGGCCCGCAGCCGGATGAGGGACCGTTCGCGCGGCCGGCAAATCTGCCGGATGCGGATGCGTTTCTGTCCGATCCCGTGTCCGCATGGACCCTTCAAGACTATTGCCAGCGTTTCGAGCGTCTGCACGACCATCTGCGTCGCGGCGACTGTTACCAGGGCAATCTGACCATGCCGGTCCATGCCCGCTGGAGCGGCGATCCGCTGACGGCCTTCTGGTCGCTGATCGAACGGCAGCCGGTGAAATATGGCGCGCTGGTCGATCTCGGCGGCCCGGTCATCCTGTCGCGCTCGCCGGAACTGTTCTTCTCGGTGGATGGGGAGGGTTTCATCGAAACCCATCCGATGAAGGGAACGACGCCGCGCGGGGCCGATGCGGAAGAAGACCGGGCCATCATCGCGGCGATGCTGGCGGACGAAAAGACGCTCGCCGAAAACCGCATGATCGTCGATCTGCTGCGCAACGATATTTCCCGCATCACCGAAGTCGGCAGCCTTGATGTGCCGCGGCTGTTCGATATCGAGACCTATCCGACCGTGCACCAGATGGTCAGCCATGTGCGGGCGAGACTTCTGCCTGACGTGACGGTGGAAGATATCTTCGCCGCCCTGTTTCCCTGCGGCTCCGTTACCGGCGCGCCGAAAATGTGGGCGATGAAAATCCTGCGCGAGCTGGAGGCTACGCCGCGCGACGCCTATTGCGGCGCAATCGGCTTCATGTCTCCAAGTGGTGAGATGCGGTTCTCCGTGGCGATCCGCACGCTCAGCCTGTTTGACGACGGCCGTGCCGTCTTCAATGTCGGCGGCGGTATCGTGTTCGATTCCGTTGCCGAGGCGGAATATGATGAGTGTCTGCTGAAATCGAAATTCGCGGTGGGGGACAGGTTGCTTCGGGGTTAGTCGCCTCCCTCATTCCTGTGACAGGCACAGGAATGAGGAAGATTGGAGGAAGCTCCGGGGTAAGCAGCCAAATGTGTGCCCTTAGGAAAGCCGGCTACGGTTTTCGCTACCAAACGTCCTCAGCGCCCGATCACCTCAAACACCCCATTCTCCACCAGCACTTCCTTCGCCGCCGCATGGCTCAGAAAACCCGCTGGGCTGGCGCTGGCGCCATAGGCGCCCGATTGCAGGATGGCGAGGAGATCGCCGGCCTTGAGCTTCGGCAGCGCCGCATTGCGGGCGAGCGTATCGAGCGGCGTACAGAGCGGGCCGACGATGGTTGCCGTTTCCTCATGCTCCGCCCGCATCATGGCCGGTGCGACGATGGGGTAGTTGCGCTTGACGATCTGGCCGAGATTGCCGGAGGCGGCCAGGTGATGGTGCATGCCGCCATCCATCACCACGAAGGTGGTGCCGCGCGAGGTCTTTACCGAGTTCACCTCCGCCACATAGACGCCGCCGGGACCGGCGAGGAAACGGCCGGGTTCGACGATGACATGGGCGTCGGTTATCAGCGGATGCGCCTTCAGGAGCGCCTTGAGATCGGCAATGGCGGCGCTGACTTTTTCAAGATCGAGCGGCGTTTCGCCTGCGAAATAGGGAATGCCGAGACCGCCGCCGAGATCGATGGTTTCGAGCGGCCTGCCGAGAATCTCGGCCGTGCGCGCGGCAAGGGATATGCCGTGTCTCCATTGGGAGACAAGCATGTCGGCATCGAGGATCTGCGTGCCGCCGTAAATATGGACGCCGACGAGATCGATATATCGGGCGTCCTTGAAGAGCGTCAGGACATTTTCCAGCTCCTCCTCATCGAAACCGAAGGCTGTGGCCTTGCCGCCCATGCGCATCGCGCCGGCCTGTGCATCCGGCACCGGATTGATGCGGATCGAGGCTTTGACCGGCTTGCCGATTGCCTCGATGCGGGCGATTTCCTCGGCGCTTTCGATGTGGATTTCGCCGATGCCGCCCTCGATCACTTCGCGCAGCTCGGCCATGCCTTTGCCGGGGCCGGCAAAGATGATGTTTTCCGCTGCGACACCGGCCTTGATGGCGGCGCGGTATTCACCGACGGAAGCGATTTCCGCACCCGCACCTTCCTGCCGGAAAAGCGAGACGATGGCGGGCAGGGGATTGGCCTTCACCGAATAATAGATATCGGCAAAACCGCCGAGCGCGGTTTCGAGATCGCGATAGGCGCGGCGCATGGCGGCAGCGTCATAGAGGAAGCAAGGCGTTCCGGTCCCGGCGACAATATCGCGCACGGGAAGTCCGCCGATCATCAGATCGTTCTCGCTTGTGTCGAATAACGCGGCTGCAAAAGCCGGGCCGTGGCTCTGGGGTTTATCCGTTGGCGCCATTGTCTGTCCGTTCGCGCACCAGCGCGCGGTAATCCACCTTGCCATTGGCCGTGACCGGCAGCCGTTCCACCAGTTCGATGGCGCGCGGGATCATGAAGGGGGCTAGCATTTCGGCCGCCTTCTTCAGAGCCGCCGTCACATCTATATTCTGGTTGGCGGCAGTCGCCACGGCATGGACCTTTTCGCCCGCAAAGGGGTCCGGCAGGCCGATGACGGCGACCTGCTGGAAAAGGCCTGTCGACATCAGGCTTTCCTCAACCTCGGTCGGGCTGATGCGATAGCCCGACGATTTGATCATCGCATCGTTGCGGGCGACGAAGCTGAAGAAACCATCCTCGTCCTCCACCGCCAGATCGCCGGAATAACACACGGTCTCGCCGCCCAGCGCCGCCGGAATGAAGGGGTGAGGGCGCAGCACCTTTGCCGTATCCTCCGGCCGGTTCCAGTAACCCAGCGAGACGGTCGGGCCGCGATGCACGAGAATACCGGGCTCACCCGGCTTTGCCCTCTGTCCCTCGGCGGTGACGATGAAGATTTCGCATTCGGGAATGGCCTTGCCGATGGAGGTCGGGCGGCGGTCGATTTCTTCAGGCGGCAGGAAGGTGGAGCGGAAGGCTTCCGTGAGGCCATACATCAGGTAGATTTTCGTATCCGGCAGCTTCTCGCGCAGCGCTTTTACGGTTTCCTGCGGCACGCGCCCGCCGGAATTGGTGATGTAACGCAGATGCGGCAGAGGCGTCTTTGTGAGCGACGGGGCCGCTTTCGTCAGGATGGCCCAGATCGTCGGCACGCCGGCGAGACCCGTGATGGCATGGTCGCGCAGATCGCGGACGATCTCATCGCCCAGCCGGAAGGTGGAGATGATCGTGGCCGCGCCCTGTTCCACCGCCGTCAGCAACTGGTTCAGGCCATAATCGAAGCTGAAGGGCAGGAGGGACAAAATGCGGTCGCTACCGGTGATGTCCAGATAGGTGCGCACGATGCGCGCGCCGGCCAGAAGATTGCGGTGCGACAGCATCACGCCCTTGGGCGATCCGGTGGAGCCGGAGGTATAAAGAATGGCGGCCAGGTCTTCCCCTATTGCCGCTGAAGGCCGGGCGGGTGTGTCGGCGCGGGCCTCTATCTCTTCCGCCAGCAGGACCGTGACGTCGGGAAGGTCTTCCAGTGCCGCTTTCAGCTCATCCATCATCGCGGCGTCGCTGATGACGATTTTTGCGCCGCAATCCTTAACGATATGGCGAATCTGCTGCGCCTTCAGCAATGCGTTCACCGGCACGAAGACGCCGGACGCCATGCTCACGCCAAAGATCGACCAGCATTCCTCGATGCCGCGCGGCAGATAGATGACGACGCGGTCACCGCGTTGCGCTCCGGCTTCCTGCAATGCCGCCGCGCAACGGGCCGCCGCTGCGGAAAATTCGCGATAATTCAGAGATCGGTCCTTGTGGACGAGGGCCTGATCGTCGCTCGCCGCGCGGGCGGTAAGCAGGTGGTGCAGCAGGAAATGGGGTGTCATCTCCTCCGTTCCCTGAGGACGAAGGCAATGAGATCGGCCGGCGTGCCGAGATTTTCAGGCGTGAAATGTTCGTCATCGAGAATGATGCCGAAACCCTCGCCGAGGAAGATCATCAGTTCCAGAAAGCCGAGCGAATCGATCACGCCGCCTTCGAGAAGCAGCGTGTCGGCGGAAAAGGGGGCATAGGCGGGAAAACGGTTGGAGAGATAGGAATAGATGGTATCGGCAACGTCGATTTCACTCTTTTTCGCTGCAAGCATGCTCGTTCTCCGATTTCCCGCGTGTTTCCCAATGACCTGCCCGGAACGGCGCTTTTTCTGTAAAGGCCAAGATTCCGTCAAGTCGCGCACGACTCACTAAAATACCTACGGTGGCAATAACACCAACTCTGAGTATGCTTCGTTAATAAATCGTGGGTTCCATGCGCCTTTTACTTGTATCGGTGCAGATTTATGTGCGGCAAGGCCGCCGGCCTTTCGCTCTGCGCCCGTTGCCGCCATGGTCAGCGCAAGCCGGCCATGGCCGAGAAGGTGGCGGGCAATTGCGGATATGTGCCTTTGCGCGACCTGCCGGTCTTCGCAATGGATGAGGCGCGCAGATGGCAATCTTTTGGTCGTGGTTTTCAGGAAGACCAGCGGGTAATGGCGGTTCTCCGCCTCCATCACAGCCACGATGCAGCCGAGACGGGCGTGGTCCTCCAGCATGTCGCGCATTTCGCCGGAGAGTATTTCCGGTTTTATCTCGCCTGGCGGGCGCAGCCGTGCGCTTGCCGGGCGAAGCGCTGCAAAGGGCAGCGGATAAAAAAGCGTGCAATCGGTCACCGTCGCAAAGCCCAGCCTCTCATTCAGCTTGCAGGCTTCGGGAGAGGGGGTGAGATCGGTGAAGATTTCGTCCTCATTGGAGGATGCCATCTGCAACATGCGCGGGGCGAACCAGCGGCAGGAAGGTTCCACATACCAGCTCGACAGGTTGACGACGATCCTGCCGGTTTCCGGCAGGCGGCTTTTGATCGTCAGCAGCACACCTGCGGCATCGTCGCCCTTCATCAGCAATTGCCCGATAGCGCCGAGTTCGCGCCGCTCGTGATGTTCGCTGACGAGCGACAACCCGCGCGACCAGAAGGCCTCGCTTTTTTCCGGGAAGCCTTTCGCCAGAAGAGCGACGGCGGCGACGCGGTTTCCGTTGTCGATCGGTACGATTTTCAGGGTCGCTCTCCGCAGGTCTGGCGTCGTTCTGGGCGGGGAGGGATTTTCAACTCCACCGCGTAGTATCGGCTTACGACGATAGATTTACCGTCCCGTTAATCGCAATGGCTGCAGCGGGTTGGAGGCGATCACATTTGCATGAATGGCGGGCGGGCGCGGTTTCGCGCGCCCGCCCGCGTCTTGTCCGATCAATAAACCACGACGCCGCGAATGCTTTCGCCCTTGTGCATCAGGTCGAAGCCCTTGTTGATGTCTTCGAGCGGCATGGTGTGGGTGATCATCGGGTCGATCTGGATCTTGCCTTCCATGTACCAGTCGACAATCTTCGGCACATCCGTGCGGCCGCGCGCGCCACCGAAGGCCGTACCCATCCAGTTGCGGCCTGTGACGAGCTGGAACGGGCGCGTGGAGATTTCCTGGCCGGCACCGGCAACGCCGATGATGACCGACTTGCCCCAGCCGCGATGCGAGGCTTCCAGCGCCTGACGCATGACTTTGGTATTGCCGGTGCAATCGAATGTGTAATCCGCGCCGCCGATCAGGTCGCCATTGCGCTTCGTCATGTTGACGAGATAGGGCACGATGTCGTCGCCGACTTCCTTCGGGTTGACGAAATGGGTCATGCCGAACTTCTCGCCCCAGGCCTTGCGGTCGGGGTTGATATCCACGCCGATGATCATGTCCGCGCCGGCAAGGCGCAGGCCCTGCAGCACGTTGAGGCCGATGCCGCCGAGACCGAAGACGATCGCCGTGGAGCCGATCTCGACCTTGGCGGTGTTGATGACCGCACCGATGCCGGTCGTCACGCCGCAGCCGATGTAGCAGACCTTGTCGAAGGGTGCGTCGGGATTGATCTTGGCGAGCGCGATCTCCGGCAGAACCGTATAGTTCGAGAAGGTCGAGCAGCCCATATAGTGATGGATCTTGTCTTTGCCGATGGAGAAGCGCGAGGTGCCGTCCGGCATCACGCCCTGGCCCTGGGTGGCGCGGATGGAGGTACAGAGATTGGTCTTGCGCGAGGTGCAGGAATAGCATTCGCGGCATTCCGGCGTGTAGAGCGGAATGACATGGTCGCCCTTCTTGACCGAGGTGACGCCGGGTCCGACATCGACGACGACGCCCGCGCCCTCATGGCCGAGAATGGCCGGGAACAGGCCTTCCGGATCGGCGCCCGAGAGCGTGAAATCGTCCGTGTGGCAAATGCCGGTCGCCTTGACCTCAACCAGCACTTCGCCGGCGCGCGGGCCTTCGAGTTGAACGGTCATGACCTCAAGCGGCTTTCCGGCCTGAATGGCAACTGCGGCGCGAACGTCCATATCTTATCTCCTGGCATTGTCTTGTGATTGAACAGGGCTGTTTTGCCCGAGCTTGGCTGGAGGGACAAGGGGCGAGCCCAAGTTTGTGTTTTCGGAAGCGGCCGTGAATTGAAACCCCGCACGGCCGTCAAGCGGTCATATGCTCTTATAGGTACTCGCTAATTTATTGATTAATAAATTAAGCATATGAATTTGCTTCATATTTTTAGGTTCCGATTGAGCTTTGATTTACGGTTTGCGTGTTAATTGACCCCTGTATTTACAGTGGTCAAGCGAAGTTGCTCGAAAAGCAGCACCGTCGGCGACCAACGAGCAATTTTAGAGCGACCGGCGTGAGCCGGACATTTTTTAGCGTCGCAGAAAGCCAGGCCTGTCGCTTTTCACAGCGCGCCTTTCCCATGGCGATGAGCGACATGAAACGGTGTTTTGATGACGAGCAGGCGGATAAAAAAAGCGGCATGGAAATGGAGCGTGTTTTCATCGCTCCTCAGGGACCGCGCGGGTACCTTCGCCATCATGACCGCGCTGCTGCTGCCGGTCTTCATCATTTTGCTGGGGCTGCTTTTTGAGGGTGGCAGGGCGCTGGCCTATTACAACCAGTCAAAGCGGGTCATGGCGATGGCATGCGAAAGAGCCACCAAGCCGACACGCACCTACACGTTGCTTGACACTGTCCGGCGCGACAATGTGACCGCGGCCTTCGATGCGATGATTCAATCCACCAGGCAGAAGGTCCTCTCGCGCGACGTGCAAGTGAAATGGACTGAGACAAAAATCAATGCCGAGTTCAGTTACGGGCTGATTTTCTCGGAGATGTTCAATCTCGAGAAGCTGAAATATCGCCTTGCCTACTCTTGCGAGGGCATCCCACCTTATCCCGAGGACGATGCGGTCATCATTGACAATATGTTCGAGAGCAACGCTCTCGGCGTCGAGCGGGTTCTGAAAAACGGCGTT
Source organism: Agrobacterium sp. T29 (assembly GCF_006970545.1). NCBI lineage: Bacteria > Pseudomonadati > Pseudomonadota > Alphaproteobacteria > Hyphomicrobiales > Rhizobiaceae > Agrobacterium > Agrobacterium sp. T29. Next base: position 1,390,542 of record NZ_CP040640.1, on the reverse strand, counting down.
ACCAAGGAAACTCCCGGCGGTTGCTGGGGTGTCTATCCCTATTCGGAGATCGGATGGGATGGCGGGACCGGCCCCGGCGTCGAGTTGCAGGACTGGAGCAGCCCCTGCTGCCGCCGCAACCACAATTGGGAGGGCTATCCGGCGGGAATGCAGAGCAAGAAACTCAACGAGGCCCCTACCGCCAACGACAAAGCCTGCACTTTGAAGGAGGTCGATAAGGCAAAGACCACCGACAAGATCGAAATCGACAAGAAGGCGGGCACCGAGCTCTCATTGCCAACCCGTTATGTCATGGAGCTCGACAGCGACTGGGGCCCGCCTAAGCCCGGCAAGAAAAAAAATATCGAAGCCAATAGTTCGATCTACAAGGATGTCGAGCTTCATCCCGGAATATATAAGATCATGGTTTGGTATAATGGGCGCCGGGCCGTCGAGGACGTGGAGAAAACAAACGGAATCAAGATCTCGCTCCAACAGCTCCTTCCTGACCTGAAACCCCAGCAGCGGGTGTGGGAGTTGACCCAGGATAAAAACAGTATTGCCTGGACGCCGAGGGATTACAGTTTCAGGGTCAAGGCCTACTCGATCTATCGGGTGACGATTGAGGCAACCGGCCTGAGCGACAGCTTTGGTGGCATCATCACCGGTTTCCAGCTCATCTACGTGGATCGAATGGAAGAGGGCTGAGATGAAGTCCTTACTTTCCCCGCGTCAGGATAAAAGCCGTGGTGGCCCGAGCAGATGCCGGGTCACGCATGCCAAATGTTATCGGCTGCTCGGCGACCGAAAGGCAGCAACGGCGGTGGAGACGGCTCTGCTGTTGCCGCTGTTTTTTGCGCTGATTTTCGGGACGCTCGAAATCGGCCTGCTGATGCTCTATTATCTTTATCTCTCGTTCGCATCGAATGCGGGTATCGAATATCTCCGCAAGGCGGCGTCGGACGGTAAACCGGCAACCGAGATTGCGTTGCGCAAGGCAATTTCCTCTCGCTTCATTGGCGGGACGGATGAGACCACTCTCAAGATTGCTCTTTTGCCGATTCCCGACGACGATATTGCCGAAGCCAAAGTGCCCATACCGATCGTGAACGATTTTCGCCCGCCCGCCGATACCGCCGGGCAGTACATTCTGGCCATCGGTTACAACTGGAATTTTTTGATGCCGACGACGCGTTTCCTCGTGCCGGACACGGGCGGCATTCATCAGTTGCGCAACATTTCCCTGGCGATCACTGCCGTGCGGGTGACCGAATGAAAAAAACGACATGGTTTTTGCGTCTTGCTGGTTTCGGCCGTTGCCGTTCTGGCGCTGCGGCGGTGGAAATGGGGCTTTTGGCGCCGCTGCTTGTCCTTATGCTTGCAGTGATCATTGAGGTCGGGCGGGGTTGGCTGAGCTATGACCGGTTCATGACGATAGTCGACAATTCAGCGCGCTGGGCGGCAAGATTCCCCGAATTCGAGGAACGGGTGCGCACGGGGGTTCCGAGCTTCGTCGTCCTTTCCGGCAGCGGCATTCTCCAGACGGGCAAACTCGACCTGACGCTGAGAAGCGTCAAACTGGTGGATAAGGTCGCCCGGCTGCAATTTCCCGCCCACAATTTTCTGGGATCTGCCGAAGATGTGCCATGGGAGAAAACCGTGATTGCCAACGGTTTCGTTGCTCAGGAAGCTATCATCGTCGTCTCCGGTCGCTACAGCTATCGGCCGCTGATCTCGGTCCTGGCCGATATCACGCTCAAATTCGAATATGTTGCGGCCGTCAACCCGTTCTTTTCCCAGCGATATCCTTACCAGAGCGGCAAATCGGATTTCGCAAAATGGAACCTCAAGCGCTCGCCGTTCAAAGCAAACTGATCGGCCTCAGACAGCCTCTGTCTCGGCCTGGCTTTCGTCGAGCCACGCCGCACAATCCCGCAACGCCCGCGCTGCAATAAGCTGGCGTTTCATGATCGTCTTGTCCTTGCCGCGAAAACGCTTCACGCCTTCCGGCTTGACGATGGAGCCCGGCGCCAGTTCCGGGAACAGGCCGAAATTGATGTTCATCGGCTGGAAGGAGCGTTTGCCCGGCTCATCATCGGAGGAAAGGTGGCCGCCGGTGATGTGGTTGAGGAGCGAGCCGAGCGCGGTGGTGGCCGGCGGCAGGCTTGGCGCCTCGCCCTTCTGTTCGGCGGCGGCGAAGCGGCCGGCGAGAAGGCCGACGGAGGCGCTTTCCACGTAACCTTCGCAGCCGGTGATCTGGCCGGCGAAACGCAGGTCCGGCCGGGATTTCAGCTTCAGCGAGCGGTCGAGCAGGATCGGGGAATCGATATAGGTGTTGCGGTGCAAGCCGCCGAGGCGGGCGAACTCCGCATTTTCGAGGCCCGGTATCATGCGGAATACATCCGCCTGAACGCCGTATTTCAGCTTGGTCTGGAAACCGACCATGTTGTAGAGCGTGCCGAGCGCATTGTCCTGTCGCAGCTGCACGATGGCATAGGCCTTGACGGTGGGGTTATGGGCGTTGGTCAGTCCCATCGGCTTCATCGGGCCGTGGCGCAGCGTCTCGCGGCCGCGCTCGGCCATGATCTCGATCGGCAGGCAGCCATCGAAATAGGGCGTGCCTTCCCATTCCTTGAAACCCACCGTGTCACCGGCAATCAGCGCGTCGATGAAGGCGTTGTACTGCTCTTCGTTCAGGGGGCAGTTGATGTAATCCTTGCCGGTGCCGCCGGGACCGACCTTGTCGTAACGCGACTGGTACCAGCAGATATCCATATTGATGCTGTCGCGGTGGACGATGGGAGCGATGGCGTCGAAGAAGGCGAGCGCATCCTCACCCGTCTCTGCCTGAATGGCGGCTGCGAGATCCGGCGAGGTCAGCGGGCCGGTGGCGATGATCGAGTTGCCCCATTCCTTCGGCGGCAGGCCATTCACCTCTTCGCGGATGATTGTCACCAGAGGGTGACTTTCCAGCTCTTTCGTCACGGCCTCGGAGAACCCGTCGCGATCGACGGCGAGCGCGCCGCCGGCCGGCACCTGGTGTCTGTCGGCGCAGGCCATGATGAGAGAACCGGCAAGCCGCATTTCAGCGTGGATAACGCCGACCGCATTGGCGGTCGCATCGTCGGAGCGGAAGGAGTTGGAGCAGACCAGTTCCGCCAGCGTATCGCCCTTATGCGCATCCGTGCCGCGCACGCCGCGCATTTCATGCAGGATGACGGGTACACCGCTCTGCGCGATCTGCCACGCGGCTTCCGAACCGGCCAGTCCGCCGCCCACGACATGAATGGGAGAAGTGGTCTTGTCTTGCATGCTGGCGTCCATGGGCGGCCGCGGGGCGAAGGCTCCCGTCCGGCGCTGTCTTTCGAGTGATTGTTCCGCACGGGTCCCGAAGGACGCGGCATTGTTTGCGGATGCACTAGCATGCATGGCCGGGGCAGCCAAATGTTTTTGAGGGTGGGGGATGTGAGAGAGAATGTGGTTTTTATACCCGCGAGTCGCCCGAATGTAATTAGCGATCTCGTTTCCGTCTTGGATGTGTAATTCGCCGTGATGGGCGGCGCGTTTTTGGTCGTGGCCCATCTTCCTCCGTCATTCCGGCCTTGAGCCGGAATCCAGCCCGCCCAAGTCTTTGGGCTGAAAGGACTCTTCCCACGGCGCAGACGCGCCGTGACCGGATGCCGGATCATCCTCGGGCTTGTTCCGGGGACCGGCATGACGGGAGAGGAGCGTAGCGAAACAGCAGCCGACAAGAAGGGGGGCGGTGCCGCATGGCGTGGTGCGCCGGGCCGATGTTCGTCAATCGCCGACTGGCGAGAATTTCCAGTAGATTCTGCCAGAATCAAAAACGGCGCCAGAGGCGCCGCTTTTTTTACCTGTCGCTCAATCGTCGCGCCCTGGAGGTCGGGCAGCGGGACGATCGTTTACGCCTTAGCGGAACGAACGGGCTGCTACGTTACGGATGTCGTAACGGGTCAGGCCGATGTCGCTCAGAGCCTGGTTGGAAAGGCTGCCAAGTTCGTTGATCGTGCGGCGGTAGGAGATCCAGTTCTTTGCGATGCGGATGGGGTTCATGGTCGTTTCCTCAATCTATCTCTGTTGATTTCGTCTGCCGGCTCAGCGTTTCTCTGTGCTCTCGGCTGTTGAGGTTTATATATAGACATTGAGCCATGTTGTGCAGTGCAGAATTTAGGCTACTGCCATGCATTTGTGCAGTATGTCGGCTAAATTTGCGGCTTTGAATATCATCTGAGCAAAATATGAGCGGAAATGCCTGTGTTTCAGGCGGTTTTGACGGGTTTGGCAGCCTTTGCCGGCGCTAAAGGCGCTTTGCCGCGTGAAAAGGCGCGTCGGGAGGGGCTCGGACGCTATCCGGGCGCTGCGCAAATGGTCGGCCATCGATGCATTTTTCATCGGCTGACACTGCGGGCGGCTAAGGCAGTGCCGCTTCGACCCGGAGAGCTGCCCAAAACGAAAAAAGGCCAGAGGCGGGAGCCTCAGGCCTTTTTGGGTAGGTCGTCTCGCATCCGCCGCAAGAAGCGGCGGGGCGTATAATCAGAAGCCGACGGCGGTCTTAGCGACGCGGCGGATGTCCTGACGGCCAATGCCGAGGTCACTCAGTTCGCGGTCGGTCATGCGGCCGAGTTCGGTTACGGTCTGACGATACTTGCGCCAGTTGGTGAGCGAGCGTGCAATGTTCATTTTCATCTTCCTCTTCGTGCTGTTCAGTCTCTGCGGCCAGTCTTGGGAGGCTTTGGTCCGGGGCTGAACTCGATCTCTGTATGACCATGAATATAATCGGTTTAATCAAAACAAAAACAGACAAAGCAAGATGCCACCTATGCACGTATTGCAATGCAAGCCGGTAAAACAGGCCGATTGCGGCGATTCATGCATAATTTGTGACCAATTTGTGTGCTTTTGGTGATCACCAGGGGTTCGGCAGTGCGAAGGTGTGAGGGATGACCGGATAAGGGGCGGGGCAGGGTGCGGAAGCCCCCTCAATTGCTGATCTGAAGCAGGGGCCGGCAATCCGGGAACTGGGCTGCGGCGCGCGCTATATATAATGTCAATGTAGCCGCATAAATATTGCCTGTTTTCTCCTCCTGCCTGCGTGCGATGCGCCGGGCGAGGCGGGTCGGGAAGTCGATGAGAGGCGGATGCGGTGCGGCTTGCCGTTTTCCGCGCCAAATCGCCTCTGTCCGGCTGCTGCGCCCTGTTCCCCGGCGCGGGTGGCGAATAAGCGGAGAGGGCGGCCGGCTCCTGCCACCGGCGCGGGGGATGAGAAAAGTCCGGAGGAAACGAAAGGCGGCGATAAGGCGTGCTTGACCCTTTCTGAACATTGTGACATACCGCCGCCCAACGTGCGGGTATGGCGGAATTGGTAGACGCATTGGTTTTAGGTACCAACGCTTCGGCGTGGGAGTTCGAGTCTCTCTACCCGCACCACAAGCAAGGCATGGCTGCGCCACGCTTGCGCCAGAGTGCATCTTTATAGGATGCGGGGAGCTTCGGGGTTCATTTCTCCCCTTTGGTCTTTTCTCCGGTGCGGGCTAAATGGTGTCCGGCAGGCGCTTGTGTAAAGAAATAAGGGAAGCCACGGCCGGGGAACGATGTTTCCGGCGCAGTGCTCGAAAGTAAACCAACGGCTGTCTGAGCACCGCCGCCATGATGTGAAGGTTAGGAAAATGCAGGTTATCGAAACGCTCGCTGAAGGGCTGAAGCGCGAACTCAAGGTCGTTATTCCGGCCGCCGACATGAAGGCCCGTCTGGACGAGCGCCTGGTTGACGCCAAGGACAAGGTTCGCATCAACGGTTTCCGTCCCGGCAAGGTGCCGATGGGCCACCTGAAGAAGATGTACGGCAAGTCCATCATGGCCGACCTCGTCAACGAGCTGGTTCGTGAAAAGCCGACCGAAATCCTTTCCAGCCGCGGCGAAAAGTCTGCGACGCAGCCGGCCATCTCCATGACCGAAGACGAGCAGGAAGCCGAAAAGATTCTGTCGGCCGAATCCGATTTCGAATTCACCGTTGCCTATGAAATCATTCCGGCCATCGAACTGAAGGCCAATGACGGCATCAAGGTTACCCGCGAAGTCGTTGAAGTCTCCGAAGACGAAATCAACGAGCAGATCCTCAAGATTGCCGAAAGCGCCCGCACCTACGAGACCAAGAAGGGCAAGGCCGCCGATGGCGACCGCGTCACTATGAACTATCTCGGCAAGGTTGACGGCGTTGCCTTCGACGGCGGCGCTGCCGAAGATGCCGAACTGGTTCTCGGTTCCGGCCGCTTCATCCCCGGCTTCGAAGACCAGTTGGTCGGCGTCAAGGCTGGCGATGAAAAGACCATCACCGTGACCTTCCCGGCCGATTACCCGGCTGCGAACCTCGCTGGCAAGGACGCCAACTTCGACATCACCGTCAAGGAAGTCGCTGCTGCCGCTGCTGTTGAAATCAACGACGAACTGGCCACCAAGCTCGGTCTCGAATCGGCTGAAAAGCTGAAGGAAATCGTCAAGGGCCAGATCGAAAGCCAGTACGGCAACATCACCCGCCAGAAGGTCAAGCGTCAGATTCTCGACCAGCTGGACGAGATGTACAAGTTCGACACGCCGGCTGGCCTGGTTGACGCCGAGTTCGACAACATCTGGCGTCAGATCAACACCGATCTTGCCCAGTCCGGCAAGACCTTCGCTGACGAAGACACGACCGAAGAAGAAGCCCGCGAAGAATATCGCAAGCTTGCTGAACGCCGCGTCCGTCTCGGCCTCGTTCTCTCCGAAATCGGCGAAAAGGCCGGCGTTGAAGTGACCGAAGAAGAAATGCAGCGCGCGCTGTTCCAGCAGCTGCAGCAGTTCCCGGGCCAGCAGAAGGAAATCCTCGATTTCTTCCGCAACACCCCCGGCGCTTCCGCTTCGCTGCGCGCTCCGATCTTCGAAGAAAAGGTCATCGACAAGCTGCTCTCCGAAATCTCGGTAACGGACAAGACCGTTTCCAAGGAAGAGCTTCTGGCTGACGACGGCGAAGAAGCAACGGAAACCAAGAAGAAGGCGCCGGCCAAGAAAAAGGCTGCCGCCAAGGCTGACGACGCCGCTGAAGGCGAAGAAGCCGCTCCGAAGAAGAAGGCTCCGGCCAAGAAGAAGGCCGCTGAAGGCGACGCCGAATAATCTTCTTCAGTGCAAGCTGATTGAACAAGGGGCCGTGGCGAAAGCTGCGGCCTTTTCGTTTTGGGCGTCCGGTTTCTGGGCGGTATCGCCCACCCGGTTCGGACTTTTGACATCGTTGCGTTATTCTGGATCGCTATAATTAGAGATCGTGGCGGCAGAACCGAAGGTGTAGACACATCGCCGCGAGGCTGATGAATGTTGAAGGGTCGTGCCATGGGTGTCAGAAACTACTTGATCGAGGGTGTTTCCGGAACCGGTAAAACTTCGGTGGCAACGGAACTCCAGCGGCGTGGCTATCATGTCATCCACGGCGACCGTGAACTTGCCTACAAGGGCGACCCTGAAACCGGCGAACCGGTCGATCTCTCCCCGTTTCAGGGCGATGGGGATATGGTCTACCGTCACCGGCGTCATATTTGGGATGTCGAAAAAGTTCAGGCGCTTGTCACAGATCGGCGTCACGCAAATACGTTCTTCTGCGGCGGCTCAAGGAACTTTCAGCGTTTTATAGAGCTCTTCGATCAGGTTTTCGTTCTCGATGTCGACGTTGCGACCCTGCGAAGACGGCTGACGGAGAGGCCCGAGGACGAGTTCGGTGGAAAACCGGCCGAACGTGAATTTGTCCTGCAACTCCATGCGACGAAAGAAGACCTTCCCGCAGATGCAACGGTCATTGATTCATCAAGGTCCTTGGACATGGTGGTCGATGATATTCTGGTCCGCTGCGTTGACTCAGCTTGAGGAAACTTGCAGCGCGCGGGCTTCCGTACCTTCGTTTCGATCACAATGCAGTGCAGCATGATTTTTTGCTGCATCTGCTCTTGTTCATCTCCCGTTCATCTGGCACCCTGCGCAGCATGATTTGCCCCGGCCGCTGCATGCGGTCGTTCGGGCACTGTGTGCCGCTCTTACGCGGCCTTATCGCTGCCAAACCATTGGCCTTAAGCTTTTACCGTGCCTGCCGGGTTCTCCCGGTGCGCCCTTAATTTGCCAGGGGACAAGATATGTCGCCACGAATGGGTTTTACCCTTCTGTTGTCTCTTTTTACCGCCACTGGTACCGCGGCCCATGCCGATGAGGCCGGGCTGATCTGGAAGCCGGTCAAGAATTCAGACCGTTCCTATACGGCGCGCATCGGCGCGAAACTGCCGGTCGATACGCCCATTCGCGCGGGGCTGGAAATGGGCATGAGCGCTTCCAAAACGGGGCAGGTGGTGGATACACCGGTGCGGGTATGGGGCAATGTCACGCTGCTGGCCGAACAGTTGCCCGGCGTTTCCCTCGCCCGTGATGTCGGCGTCATCTTCAATGCGCTGACGGGATCGAGCAGCGTTTCCGTGACCTCGCAGCAGAAGCGCATCGTCACGCCGGAGCTGGATATCGAGGCGAACCGCAATTTCACCGTGCGTTACGACGGCACGGCGCAGCAATGGAACGGGCTGGATGTGTCGCAGTCGCTGCGCCTTTCTCGGTCCGAAACCGGCACGGCTTTCGTGCTGACGGGGGCGAGCCGCAACAGTTTCAACGAGTTCAGCAGCGGCGTGGCGGTGGAGCAGAAACTGGGCGATCACCTGACTGTGCGGGGGACGCTCGATCAGGGCTATGCGGATCATTTCCGGCCGGGGGTGAGTGCGCGGTATAGTATTCGGTGGTGAGGGGGCGGGCTGGCTGCGCCGGGGTCGTCTCTAGATAAGTGGGGTGCAGATGAATGTCTCTCTTCCGTCATGCCGGACCTGATCCGGCATCCAGCCGCGGCGCGTCTGCGCCGTGAGGTGAGCCTTTTCAGCCCAAGGACTTGGGCTGGCTGGACCCCGGATCAAGTCCGGGGTGACGGGGAGAGGAGGCTACGACCTTACCACAAGCGCCCGCATGGCGTTGTGCCGTCCCGCTGAATACTCCGCTCAATCCTTCCTGATCTCACCCATGCGGTTCCACGCATCGAGTCCCGCAATCTTGTAGGCTTCGGCAAGCGTCGGATAGTTGAACGTATTCTCGACGAAATATTCCACAGTGCCTTTGAGATTCAGCACCGCCTGGCCGATATGCACCAGTTCGGTTGCGCCTTCGCCGACGATGTGGACGCCGAGCAGGCGGCGGGTTTTGAGCGAGAAGATCATCTTCAACAGCCCGCTGTCGAGGCCCATGATGTGGCCGCGCGAGGTTTCGCGGAAATGGGCGATGCCGCATTCATAGGGAATGCCGCGTTCGATGACTTCTTCTTCCGTCAGGCCGCAGGTGGAGATTTCCGGTACGGCATAGATGCCATAGGGGAAGAATTGCGGCGGTTCGCCGGCTGGTGCGCCGACGGCGTGGCGGGCGGCGATGCGGCCCTGTTCCATGGACGTGGAGGCAAGGCTCGGGAAACCGATGATGTCGCCGGCGGCATAGATGTTCGGCACCGAGGTCTGGAAGGTTTCGGGATCGACCTTCAGGCGGCCGCGGCTGTCGGCCTCCAGCCCGCAGGCCGAAAGATTGAGCGTATCGGTGGCGCCGACGCGGCCGGCGGCAAACAGCACCGTCTCGGCCTTCAGCACGCGGCCATTGCCGAGTGAGACGAGGCATTTGCCGCTTTCGTCGCGCTCCACCTTTTCCGCCTTTTGGCCGAAGATCAGTTTCATGTTGCGGTCGCGCAGCTGATAGGTGAAATCCTCGACGATTTCCTTGTCGATGAATTCCAGCATGGTTTCGCGCGGCTCCACCACCGTCACCTGCGTATCGAGCGCGCTGAAAATGGTGGCATATTCGATGCCGATGACGCCGGCGCCGACGACGACCATGGAGCGCGGCAGTTCCTTGATCTCGAGAATCTCGTCCGAATCGAGCACCGCTTCGCCATCGAAGGGAATATGCGGCGGCCGATAGGGGCGGGTGCCGATGGTCAGCAGGATGGAGGTGCCCGTCACGGTCATGATCTCGCCGTCGCTCTTCACCACCTTCATGGTGTTGGCGTCGATGAAGCTCGCCGTGCCGCGAATGTGCTGCACGCGGTTGCGGGCGAACTGGTGTTCCAGCACTTCCACTTCGTGATCCAGCGTGATGAGCAGGCGGCGACGCAGGTCTTCGGCATCGATCTCCTGCTTGACGCGGTAGGCGCGGCCGTAAAAACCGCGCTCGCGCCAGCCGGTGAGGTTGAGCGCCGTCTCGCGCAGGGTCTTCGATGGAATGGTGCCGGTGTGCACGGAAACGCCGCCGACGCGGCTGCCCTTCTCGATGACCAGAACCCTCTTTTCGAGCTTGGCGGCCTGAATGGCGGCCCGTCTTCCCGCCGGACCGCTGCCGACAACAATCAGATCGAACTGGTGCATGAAAAACCCCGGAACAGAATTATTGCGATGACCGGATGTCGCATCCGGCATGGCGTCGCCGCGAAATGGTCGTGATGCCATTTTGACGATGGGGAGTGATTCCCCTTCAGCCTTGCCCGCAAGAGTGCAATGCAACAAACGCCTGCGTCAATCTGTAGCGTAAGAATCTGACGGATTCGTAACTGGGTGTGAGGTTTCAGGAGGTTGTGCGATTCATGGAGGGAGGAGGAGCGTGGGGCTTACCCCCCTCTGCCCTGCCGGGCATCTCCCCCTCAAGGGGGGAGATCGACTCGCGGGCAGGTTTCGCCCATCTCTACATTTGCGAATGAAGTGGTGGTCGCGCCTCCTGCCGATCTCCCCCCTTGAGGGGGAGATGCCCGGCAGGGCAGAGGGGGGTAAGCCCCGCGCACTTCGGTCGACTTTTCCTGAAAACGCCCAAAACCCAACAGCTTCATCCCGCCCGGCGTTGCCGGTCGGATATACTCAGCGTGCGTCGGGCGATTGCCCGGCTGCGCTTCGGTTGAGGTCGGTGTGGGTCGGATGCGTTGCGCAGCCGGGTCTTTCACCATGCCGTATTTCGCAAGCGGCGGTGCACCGCCTTTTGCGAAATGGTCCTTTCCACGAACGTTGCCAGCGTTCCACCACCAGGACCGTCCCTCGGTTTCCGCCACGTCTGGCGTCCACCCGGCGGGACTGCGTTTAATCTAACAGCGCCTCGCGGGGTGGGGAAAAGCGGGGATGAATTTTCCGGCGTCAGTCTTCCCTGCGGGTGACATGGCGGTGAAGTGCCGCAAGGTCCTGACGGAGCGCGGCCAGTTCGGCCAGCACTTTCACATCGATCTTTTCATGCAGGGACAGAACCTCAAGCTCGGCCTTCAGGTTCACCTCGTAGTCCTTGGCGGCCTCGAAACGGTCGCGGGCGGCCTGGCGGTTCTGCGACATCATGATGATTGGCGCCTGAATGGCCGCCAGCATGGAAAGCAGCAGGTTGAGGAAGATGAAGGGGTAGGGATCGAAGGCGCCGGTCGTCAGGATGATGGTGTTGATGACAGCCCAGAAGATCAGGAAAAAGCAGAAACCGAGGATGAAACCCCAGGAGCCGCCGACCTTGGCGATATTGTCGGCCAGTCTGTCGCCGAAACTCGCGCCAGCGGAAAATTCCGCATTGGTGTCGCTCGAAACCAGCTTCTTTTGGTGCGACAGTTCCAGAATGCGCCGCTCCACTTCGCCGATTTCGCGAGAGGAACGCTTAAAATGCGAAACGATATAGTCGGAGATATCTGACACGGTGTGTCTCCGGTTCTGATGGGGCGATGCGGATGTTTCCCGAGATAAACCCGCATGGCGGTGGAATTCAAACGATTTCCACCGCCATGCGGTTCAGGCGTCCCCGCCGAAAAACATCAGACCGATGGCGCGCCCTCGTGCAGCCAGTTGAAACCGGGGAAGAAGCGTTCGCGGCCATATTGCTGGCCGAACATCATGTCGAATTGCAGCAGGCGGTAATCGCGCACCACGTCGGGAACGGCATTGGGTGCGATCGACCAGTCGGGCAGGGCCTTGCCGTCGGTCGTCACCAGCATATGCCGGTCGATGACGGAAAAGGCCTGCTGCACGTCGCCAAGCGTGCCGGTATAGAAGGGATCGGAGAAGCCCGCCGTCTTCAGCACGTGATAGGGCAAAAGCGCCGGGCTGATGGTTCCGATATTCTTGCGCACGCCCTTTTTGGAAGACCACACGACGAGCGGCGTCTCATGTTCCTTCTTCATCACCTCCAGCGGCGCGCGGCGGCTGGCAACCATGCCCGGCATGTAGCCGCTTTCCACGAATGTCTGGCCGAGCGGCGGCAGGTGATCGCCGAACAGGACGATGATGGTTTCACGGTCGCGCTTCTTCGCCCAGCGCATCAGTTTCAGCAGCGCTTCGTCAGCTTCCGCCACCCCTTGCGAATAGGTGGCCAGCGCCTGCGAGGCTGAGGCGGAGAGATCGCCTTCGATGCCGATGGTGTTTTCGGCGTAACGGGTCGCCTCGTAGGGACCGTGTCCCTGAAGGGTGACGGCGAAGAGGAAGAGCGGGTTCTGCGCCTTTTCGGCCGTCGCCATGATCTCGTCCATCAGCGCATCGTCGGAGGCGAAATTGCCGCGTTTTTCCATGGCCGGCAGCGTCTCTTCGGAGCGGAATTCCTCGAAGCCGAAATTCCTGTAGACCTGCTTGCGGTTCCAGAACCATTCCTGGAAGGGGTGCATGGCGATGGCGGAATAACCTTCGCCACGGAAGAAGCTGGCGAGCGAGGGCACGGGGCGGCGGATATATTGCTGATAGGGAATGCTGCCATAGGGCAGGAAGGCGTTGGAAAAGCCGGTCAGCGCCTCGAATTCCACATTCGCCGTCATGCCGCCGAATTCCGGGGAAAAGACGTTGCCGGACTGTTTGGCGCGGATCGTCGGCATGGGGTCGGCGGAGAGCTTCACATTTTCCAGCCGCGTCGGATCCCACAGCGATTCGCTCATCAGCATGATGACATCGGGGTAATCGCCCTTGTTGGCGGCGAAGGCGGCGGGCTCGGAGGTCAGGTCGGCAATGGTGTTTTCGCCGTAACCCTGCGGCGCCGAGACATTGGCCATCGGAATATTGAAGGCGAAGGCCATCAGGAAGCCGTTATGGCGGTAATTTTCCCGCTGGTCCCACATCATGGGAATGATGTTGAGGCGATCGCGCACCCAGGAATAATGCGAATAGTCCATCAGCGAAGCGAGACCCGCAAGAAGCGGCAGCGTCAGCGCGAGACCAGCGGCGCGTTCGCGCCAGCTCAAGCCCGGTGAGTGGCGGCGCGCCAGCAGCCAGAGACCCGTAAGTGCCGCAATCGTGGCGCAGATGCCGAGGGCGACGAGGGCTGCCGTCATCGGCTGGGCCTTCAGCATGGTCGGCAAAAGCTCGAGGATCTGCCGGCCGAACAGCAGGTCGGATGGATAAAGCGGATCAGAAAGATAGGTCTGTTTCTGTGCCGAAATCAGCCCCGTCAGCGCGCAGAGCGGCGCAAGCGCGATCAGCGACAGGTAACGCCTGCCAAGAAGGGCATCCAGCGCCACGAGAAGGGCGAGCACGGCGGCAATGGTGGTCATGCCGGGGCGGGCGGAGGAGGTGAGGAAAGCGCCGACATCCGTGAGCGAGCCGCGGGCGATCCACTCCAGCGCCACGACCAGCACGACGGACGCGACCGTCAGATTGGCAAGCGGATAGGCGATGCCCGAAAGCTTGGAAAGGCTCCTTGTCCATGCAGGCGAAAAGACGAAACCAGCCTTTTCGGAAGCCGTTGTTTTTGGCGCCGAATCTCTCAAACCCATACTCCGGTATTGCAGGCGGCACGACCGATCCGGGGAGGTGAATCGGGTGTCGCAAAAGTGTCATGTAACTGTCACATAAGCGCGATGAACGCGACATGAACTTTGAAGAGTCTGGCCGGCGCGGCGATAACCTTAGCGTGAACGCGCGCCTGCCATGCGTAACGGGCGTCGCCATGCAATTGCCGCGTTGCGGAGCGGCCACGGGCGCGGTATTGAAAAGCCATGAGCGACAGACACGATATCCAGAACCATCTCCGGATTGCCGTCGGGCAGTTCAATCCCACCGTTGGCGACGTGGCGGGCAATCTCGCCAAGGCGCGCGAGGCAAGGGCCGATGCGGCGACGCAGGGCGCCGATCTTCTGCTTCTGACGGAGCTGTTCATATCCGGCTATCCGCCGGAAGATCTGGTGCTGAAACCGGCTTTCCTGAAAGCATGCCTGAAAGCCGTGGAAGAGCTGGCGGCGGAAACCGCCGATGGCGGGCCGGGCGTCGTCATCGGTTTTCCGCGACAGGGTGAGACGGGCAGGCACAATTCGGTGGCGCTTCTGGATGGCGGCAAGATCATCGCGCTGCGCGACAAGATCGACCTGCCCAATTACGGCGAATTCGACGAAAAACGCGTTTTCTCCGAGGGCTCGATTTCCGGTCCCTATAATTTCCGCGGGGTCAGGATCGGTATTCCGATCTGCGAGGAAATCTGGAACGACATGGGTGTCTGCGAGACACTCGCCGAAAGCGGGGCGGAAATCCTGCTGGTGCCGAACGGTTCGCCCTATTATCGCGGCAAGCTGGATGTGCGCCATCAGGTGGCGCTGCGGCAGGTTATCGAAAGCGGCCTGCCGCTCGTCTTCGCCAACCAGCTGGGCGGGCAGGATGAGCTGGTGTTCGACGGCGCAAGCTTCGGCTTCAATGCCGACAAGACGCTTGCTTTCCAGATGAGTCAGTTCGAGGCCACACTTGCCGTCACCGACTGGAAACGCACGGCAGACGGCTGGCATTGCGACAGCGGACCTTTCTCGAAGATTCCCGAAGGCGAGGAGGCGGATTACCGCGCCTGCATGCTGGGCTTCCGCGATTACGTCAACAAGAACGGCTTCAAAAGCGTGGTTCTCGGCCTTTCCGGCGGCATCGATTCGGCGATCTGCGCCGCCCTTGCCGTCGATGCGCTGGGTGAGGAGCGGGTGCGCTGCATCATGCTGCCTTACCGCTATACATCGGAAGAATCGCTGAAGGACGCGGCCGATTGCGCGAAAGCGCTGGGCTGCCGTTACGATATCGTGCCGATCGTCGAGCCGGTGGAGGGTTTCCTCTCGGCGCTTTCCGATCTCTTCGAAGGCACGGAAGAGGGCATTACCGAGGAAAACCTGCAGAGCCGCACGCGCGGCACCATTTTGATGGCCGTCTCGAACAAGTTCGGCTCCATGGTGGTGACGACGGGCAACAAGTCGGAAATGTCGGTGGGTTACGCCACGCTTTATGGCGACATGAATGGCGGTTTCAACCCCATCAAGGACCTCTACAAGATGCAGGTCTATGCCATTTCCAGCTGGCGCAACGCCCATGTGCCGCCGGGCGCGCTCGGCCCTTCCGGCGAGGTGATCCCCGCCAATATCATTTCCAAGGCCCCGTCGGCCGAATTGCGCCCCAACCAGACCGACCAGGATTCGTTGCCGCCCTATCCGGTGCTGGACGATATTCTGGAATGCCTCGTCGAGAAGGAAATGTCGGTCGAGGAAATTCTGGCTCGCGGCCATGATGTGGCGACGGTGCACCGGGTGGAGCATCTGCTTTATCTCGCCGAATACAAGCGCCGGCAATCGGCGCCGGGTGTGAAGATCACCAAGAAGAACTTTGGGCGTGACCGGCGTTACCCGATCACCAACCGGTTCCGGGATCGGTGATTGAAGGAAGACGCTGATAGCGGATGTTTTGCCCGGCGTTGCCGTGTGTTTCTTCTCCCCGACGGGGAGAAGGTGGCCCGAAGGGTCGGATGAGGGGGCAACATTGCCCTAACTCACTGCCCTTGCCCCCTCATCCCGCTGCCGCGGACTTCTCCCCGGCGGGGAGAAGAAACAAGGGGCATGCGCTCGTTCCACAACAAGCCTTCGTGTTTAAGCAAGCGGCGCGGAGAAAACCCCGCGCCGCCCACTCATCTCAAATAACCTGCCCCACATCGATGCGGTTGCCATCCGGGTCTTCAAACACAAAGGCACGCAGGCCGTAATCCTTATCCTGCAGGCCCTTGATGATGCGCAAGCCCTGGCTCTTGCAGAGGGCGTGCAACGCATCGACATTGCTCACCATCATATGTGCAACGTTGAAGGGTGCCGCCTTGTGGCTGGGCTGCAATGTCAGGTGCAGCTCGGCATTGCCCTGTTTGAGGATCATGAAGCCGACAGGGGTGCCGTTTTCGAAGGTCTTTTCGAAGCCCAGCACGCCAACGTAAAAATCATGGGCCTTTTCGATGTTTTTGACAGGAAGCATTGCGGCGATCCGCCCGAAGCGGATGCCGTGATCGGCGATGGTATTCATCGCGGAACCTCGGATCTGGGAGAAACGGCAAAGGTCACGGACGGTGCCGGAGCGCTGGCGTTTTTTCCGGTTTGAATTTGCAGGACGGTGCCTGCCGCCCTAGGATCATAATCGAGGCGATGGCGGATGCAAACGGAATGTCTGCACCGGGCGCTTTGAACGAGACACGGACACGCCCGGGAGGCAGAATGCGCAGCTCCATCGAAATCTTCAACATCCGCACCCGGCAGATGCGGGCGGTGTGGCAGACGCCTGATCTTTTTGAAGCGCCGAACTGGTCGCCGGATGGAAAATATCTGCTGCTGAACAGCGAAGGGCTGCTTTACCGCCTGTCCCTTGCCGGTGATATTTCGCCGGAAAAGGTCGATACCGGCTTTGCGACGCTCTGCAACAACGACCACGGCATATCGCCTGACGGTTCGCTCTACGCCATTTCCGACAAGGTGGAATTCGGCAAGAGCGCCATTTATCTTCTGCCATCGGCGGGCGGCGCGCCAAGGCTGATGACGAAGAACCTGCCTTCCTATTGGCACGGCTGGTCGCCGGATGGGAAAGGTTTTGCCTATTGCGGCATTCGCGATCAGGTCTTCGATATCTATTCGATGGATATAACAAGCGGCGTCGAGACGCGGCTGACCCATGGCGAAGGCCGCAATGACGGGCCGGATTATTCGCCGGACGGTGAGTGGATCTATTTCAATTCCAGCCGCACCGGGCGGATGCAGATCTGGCGCGTGCGGGTGGATGGCTCCGCCGTCGAGCGCATCACCGACAGCCCCTATGGCGACTGGTTTCCGCACCCGTCTCCGAGGGGAGACAAGGTGGTGTTCGTTTCCTATGACGGCGACGTTTTCGATCATCCGCGCGATCTCGATGTGCGGGTGCGGCTGATGGACATGGATGGCGGCAATGCCGAGACGCTGTTCGAACTTTTCGGCGGGCAGGGCACGATGAATTCGCCCAACTGGTCACCGGATGGGGATGAGTTCGCTTATGTCAGGTATTTCCCGGTGGAATGATGGGGGTGAGGCAGGCCACATTGCCGCACCACCGGCAGGATGCTTGCATTCGCAAACTTTTTTGCCCATAGCTTGCCTGTCAGGTGCCTGCCCTTGCGGCGGGAGAATCGGGAATCCGGTGAAAGACCGGAACGTGCCCAGCGCTGTGAGGCGGACGTTCTTTTTTAAGCCACTGAAGCAATTCGGGAAGGCGAAAAGGGCGGATGAAGCCAAGTCAGAAGACCGGCCTGACGGGATAGACCGAACCGCGCGGACGGCGGCAGGTTGTTGTCGAGGCGGGGTGCGCATTTGCGCCCGGTCTTCGCATTGTTGGGGATAAACGATGCCAGCCGATTCGTCCGTAAGCAATCCGCCCGGCGCCAGTTCGTTCGATCACGCGCTCTCGCCCGCCCGCCCGTTTTCCTGTGAGGAACGCGAGGCGATTTACCGCGCCATCGAGACCCGTCGTGACGTGCGCGACCAGTTCCTGCCGGACCCGCTGCCGGACGATCTGGTGGAGCGTCTTTTGAAGGCGGCCCATTCCGCGCCCTCGGTCGGTTTCATGCAGCCGTGGAATTTCACCCTCGTCACCGATGGCGCGATCCGTCAGGCGGCCTTCGTGGCCTTCAGCCGCGCCAATGAGGAGGCGGCGGCGATGTTTACGGGCGAGCAGCAGGCGCTTTATCGCAGTCTCAAGCTCGAAGGCATCCGCAAGGCGCCGCTCAGCATCTGCGTCACCTGCGATCCGACGCGCGGCGGCAAGGTGGTGCTGGGCCGCACCCATAATCCGCGCACGGATGTCTATTCCACCGTCTGCGCCATCCAGAATCTCTGGCTCGCGGCGCGCGCCGAAGGCATCGGCGTCGGCTGGGTCAGCATTTTCCACGATAGCGACATTCGCACCATTCTCGATATTCCCGATCATATCGAAATCGTCGCCTGGCTCTGCCTCGGCCGTGTCGATGCGCTCTATAACGAGCCGGAACTGGCGGTGAAGGGCTGGCGACAGCGCGTGCCGCTGGAGGAACTGGTGTTCCGTAACCGCTGGGGCGGGGTGTAGAAGCGGAGGCCTGTGAATCAGGCGGGACTTTGCTGCATGTTTCTTCTCCCCACCGGGGAGAAGGTGGCCCGAAGGGTCGGATGAGGGGGCTAGCTCTCCGAATATCGCTGACGCCGTCCCCTTATCCCGCTGCCGCGGACTTCTCCCCCTTAGGGAGAAGAAGCAAGGCGCGCGCGCTCGCCCCACTACGAGCGCGGAAGAGATTTCACTGCTGCGGCTGTATACCCTTCAATGCCGGGTTCTTCAGGTCGATCCGGCCTGTCTGGTCGGGCAGGAATTTCGGGCCTATGACGCGGACGCGGCTATCGTTCGGGTCATAGTCGCGTTCGGGAACGGGCTGTTCCGGCGGCTTGGCGGCCTGTTGCTGTTCGGTGGGTTTCTCAGCCTTGTCACCTTGCGGTGATGGAATGGTGGTGATGCCGGAATAGGGTTTTTCGGGCTGCGGCCGGGCGGCCTCTTCCTGCTTTTGCATTTCCTTGTGATAGGCGGCCATGTTGCAGGCACAGCCCGGCGCTTTTGCCGTGGCGTTCCTGTAAGCGAAGGCGGTTGGCAGGTCCCTGTAGGGTTTGCCTGTTTCTGCAGACACCATATCGGCGGTTTCCTGATCTGTCATGGAGTGGAAATAAAGCTCCGTCTCGGTCCCCGGACACATCTTTTCGCACTGCTCCGCCTGGGCGCGGAAATCAAGCGGCGAGGCATTGGACGCGATGGGGAAAAACGAGCCGTCGCAGGTGCGCACGCAGAGTGTGCGAAGCCCACCCTCGGCGGCGGCGTTGGGGTAGGGCGAAAGCCCCGCCTGTCCCGGCTCGTCGTCGTTCTGCGGGCCATTCTGCCGAAAGGCGTCGGGATAACGCGTCACGTCCGGAGGCGGAGGCAATTGTGTTTCCGTTTGTGGCATGGTGTTGCAGCCATTGGCATCGAGGGCGGCGAGGATGCGCTGACGCCTGATGTCGCCGTCGTTGTCACGCGCGGCCGCCATGGCGTCGTCGCGGTCACGGATGATGGCGTCGCGCTCGCTTTCTGCTTCCGCCAGCGCATCGCCGATTTCGGCGCAGATACCGGCATTGGGATTGCCATAGACGATGACGCTGCCGGATGAGCAGCCATAGCCGCGCAGATCGTTCCTGATCTTGCGGATTACGATGTTCTGGCGGGCGAGCGCGTTGGCATAACGGCGCACCTCTGACGTGTTGCCGATGACGCGTGGTGGTTCGCGCAATTGCGCATAAAGCGTATCGCAGACCTGATCCGCGAAGGCGGCGGCCGGGGCGAGGAAAATAAGGGGAAGCAGAAGGCCGATGATGCGGCTGCGGCGGGTCAATTGTTCGATCCGTTCGATGTCCCCGGCTGGTGGCAGGGGCGTTATACTTCACGACATCCGTGTTTCGGGAAGATAACATAAGCTGTTGCCGCAATGCGGCAACAGCCTGTTCAAAATTGCGTTAATGCGGCCTCTATCACACCGAAGGGTGCGAAGCCTGCACCACGGCAAACGCCGCCATGTTGACGACGCCGCGCGAGGTGACGCTGGGCGACAGGATATGGGCAGGCAGGGCCGTGCCGAGCAGGATGGGGCCGACATGAAGGCCTTCCGTCAAGGTGCGGGTGACGCCGAGCGTGATGTTGGCGGCATCGAGGTTCGGGAAGACCAGAAGGTTCGCTTCGCCGGTCAGCACGCTGTTCGGCATGGCGCGCTTGCGCAGCGCTTCCGAAAGGGCCGAACCGCCCTGCATTTCACCGTCCACTTCCAGTTCCGGTGCGGCTTCCTGCACGATCTTCAGGGCACGGCGCATCTTGCGGGCGCTTTCGGAATCGCGCGAGCCGAAATTGGAATGGCTGGCGAGGGCGATCTTCGGCGTGATGCCGAAGCGGCGGATTTCCTTGGCCGCGAGAATGGCCATTTCCGCCACTTCCTCGGAGGTCGGGTCGTAATTCACGAAAGTATCGGTGAGGAACAGCGCACCCTGCTGGGTGATGAGCAGGCTGAGGCCCGCGAAGGAACGCACGCCTTCCTGCTTGCCGATGATCTGGTTGACGTCGCGCAGATGGCGGTCGTAACGGCCTTCGAGACCGCAGATCAGCGCATCCGCTTCGCCGCGCTTCACCGACAGTGCGCCGATGACGGTCGTGTTGGTGCGCACGATGGTGCGGGCTGCTTCCGGGTTGATGCCGACGCGGCCGACAAGGGCGAAATAGTCATCGACATAGTCGCGGTAGCGCGGATCGTCTTCCGGATTGACCACGGCGAAATCCGTATGCGGGCGGATGCGCAGGCCGAAGCGCTTCAGGCGCGTTTCGATGATCTGCGGGCGGCCGATGAGGATCGGGATGCCGGTGCCTTCTTCCAAAAGCACCTGGGCGGCGCGCAGCACGCGCTCGTCTTCGCCTTCGGCAAAGATGATGCGCTTCTTTTCGGCGGCTTTCGCGGCATTGAAGACCGGCTTCATGATGAAGCCGGAGCGCCAGACGAAACGGTTCAGCTGGTCGAGATAGGCTTCGAAATCGGTGATCGGCCGGGCGGCGACGCCGCTTGCGGCCGCAGCGCGGGCAACGGCTGGCGCAATGCGCAGGATGAGGCGCGGATCGAAGGGCGATGGGATGAGGTAGTTCGGGCCGAAGACCGGCGTTTCGCCGCTATAGGCCTTTGCGGCCACTTCGGAGACTTCCTCACGCGCGAGTTCGGCGATGGCCTGCACGGCGGCCATCTTCATTTCCTCGTTGATCGTGGTTGCGCCGCAATCCAGCGCGCCGCGGAAGATATAGGGGAAGCAGAGAACGTTGTTGACCTGGTTCGGGAAATCCGAACGGCCGGTGCAGATCATCGCATCCGGACGGGCCGCACGCGCCGCCTCCGGCATGATTTCCGGATTGGGGTTGGCAAGTGCGAGGATCAGCGGGTTTTCCGCCATGCGCTCCAGCAGTTCCGGCTTCAGGACGCCGGCGGCGGAAAGGCCGAGGAAGACATCCGCGCCGTCGATGGTTTCGGAGAGAACGCGCTTGTCGGTTTTCTGGGCGTAAACTTCCTTCCACTCGTCCATCAGCGTGTTGCGGCCGTCATAAACGAGGCCTTCAATGTCGTGGACCCAGATGTTTTCTTTCTTCGCGCCCATCGAGACGAGCAGGTTGAGGCAGGCAAGGGCTGCCGCGCCGGCGCCCGAGGCGACGATCTTGACGCTCGAGAGCGATTTTCCGGCGAGTTCCAGTGCGTTGGTGACGGCGGCGGCGACGATGATTGCGGTGCCGTGCTGGTCATCGTGGAAGACCGGGATATTCATCTTTTCGCGCAGCTGACGTTCCACCTCGAAACATTCCGGCGCCTTGATGTCCTCAAGGTTGATGCCGCCGAAGGTGGGCTCCAGCGCTGCGATGGTGGAGACCATGTCGTTGATGCCGGGCGCATCGATTTCGATATCGAAGACGTCAATGCCGGCGAATTTCTTGAAGAGAACGGCCTTGCCTTCCATCACCGGCTTGGAAGCGAGCGGGCCGATATTGCCGAGGCCGAGCACCGCCGTGCCGTTGGAGATGACGGCGACGAGGTTGGCGCGGGCGGTATATTCCGCCGCCGTTTCCGGATTTTCATGGATGGCGAGGCAGGGGGCGGCAACACCCGGCGAATAGGCCAGCGCCAGATCGCGCTGGTTGCCGAGCGGCTTGGTGGCCTGGATTTCCAGCTTGCCGGGACGCGGATAGCGGTGGAAAAAGAGCGCCTGTTCCTCGATGTCGGCCTTTGCCGTGTTGGCGGGCGTGTTGTTCTTATCGTGAGAGGTCATTCTTCCACCGTCATGTCTGGTTCAATTCCGGACCCCTGAATACAACAAACTTCCCCGTGGTACAGCCGTTATTTGACCGCACCTTATGCAAATGCGGCCATGGCTTATTCGCGTTTTCGTGAAGGCTTTCGTCATATTCCCTATAAAAACCGGCGTCTGTCATGTTGCTGAAACACGAGTCTGGTTCTGAGAGGTAAGAAAGCCGCAGGGACGCAACCGAACAGGGGGATGAAATCCGTGGCCGGTCAAATCGAAACCAGACAGTTCAGAACGCTTTTCATTTCGGATGTTCATCTCGGCTCCAAGGCGGCCAAGACGGATTATCTGCTCGACTTCCTGAAATATCACGAGGCCGAGACGATCATTCTCGTCGGCGACATCGTCGACGGCTGGCGTTTGCGCCGCAGCTGGTACTGGCCGCAGGGCTGCAACGACGTGGTGCAAAAGCTGCTGCGCAAGGCCCGCAAGGGAACGCGCATCGTCTATATTCCCGGCAATCATGACGAATTCCTGCGGGAATTTCCCGGCATGCATTTCGGCGGCATCGAGGTGGCCGAACGCATGATCCATGAGGCCGCTGACGGCAAGAAGTACCTCATCATCCATGGCGACGAGTTCGACGTGGTGGTGCGCAATGCCCGCCTGCTCGCCTATCTCGGCGACTGGGCCTATGACGCGGCGATTGCGCTCAACATCGCCATTGCCGCCGTGCGCCGCCGCATCGGCCTGCCTTACTGGTCGTTTTCGGCCTGGGCCAAGCTGCAGGTCAAGCACGCCGTCAACTTCATCGGCGAATTCCAGCGCGTGGTGGCCGAAGAAGCGCGCCGCAATAATGTCGATGGCGTCATCTGTGGCCACATTCACCATGCTGTCATGGAAGACATGGACGGCATCCGCTACATCAACGCCGGCGACTGGGTGGAAAGCTGCACGGCGATTGCCGAAAATGCCGATGGCAGCTTCGAGCTGATCACCTGGATGCAGACGAGCGACGTTACCGCCGAACAGGCATCGGACGAGATGGAGCCGGTGGATATTCCGGGGCTTATTGGGAAGCACGCGGCCTGAATTGGGGCGTTTGGTTGCAGGCTCACCTGTAAACGAAGTGTTTGGCAAAAATTGTGGCATCCGCATACCGTCATCCCGGCCCTGAGCCGCGATCCAGTGCGATCAAGTCTTTGATCGCGTAAGACCTATTTCTCACGGCGCACACGCCGTGGCTGGATGCCGGATCAGGTCCGGCATGACGGAGGTGAGGCTTTAGAGCCTTCTCAGTAACCTTCCGGTTAGGCACCGGAGAGATGGTGCGAATGCAGCCTCTCGACGCCAACCCAGTGCGGACCCTTAGCGAGAGTTCTACCCCCACAATTCCCGCCGTGCCGGATAAACCAGCGAACCCTCATAAACCAGACCAGGCTCACGATCCTCGGCCAGCAGCAGCGGCCCGTCGAGATCGGCAAAGGCAGCGCCCTGCGCCGCCAGCACGGCCGGCGCCATGCCGAGCGAGGTGCCGAGCATGCAGCCGACCATGATGGTGAAGCCGAGCCGTTCCGCTTCCGCCTTCATGACAAGCGCTTCGGTCAGGCCGCCGGTCTTGTCGAGCTTGATGTTGATCGCATCGTAGCGGTCGCGCAGGGCGGCGAGGTCCTTCGTGGAATGCACGCTTTCGTCGGCGCAGATCAGCACCGGATGGTCGATGCGGGCGAGGATATCATCCTTGCCGGCGGGTAGCGGCTGCTCGATCAGCGATATCTTCAGCTCTGCCGCAAGCCGCAGATAATATTCGATATTATAATCGTTCCAGCCTTCATTGGCGTCGATGATGATGCGCGCTTCGGGTGCGGCGGCGCGCACGGCCCTTAGACGCGCTTCGTCATCCGCCGTACCGGTCTTGATCTTCAGCAGCGGGCGGCCTGCATTTTCAGCCGTCTTTGCGGCCATGGTCTCGGGGTCGGCAAGCGAGATGGTGTAGGCGGTGACGAGCGGCTTTGCCGCCTGTCCAAGGATGCGCTCGGCAACGGTTTTGCCGCTGATCTTGGCTTCGAGGTCCCACAGCGCGCAATCCACCGCATTGCGGGCGGCGCCGGGTTGCATCGCCTGCTGTAGTTCCTGCCGTGTCACGCCGCCGGCGATCTGTTCCGCCATCGCTTCGATATCGGCGATGACGCCTTCAATACTTTCGCCATAACGCGGATAGGGCACACATTCGCCAATGCCGGTAAAGGAACCATCGCGGATTGTGCACGTTACGACATCCGCATGTGTGCGGGTGCCGCGTGAAATGGTGAAGCTGCCGGCGACGGGAAAACGTTCCGTTGTGGCTTGAAGGTAACGGGGCATGTTTTTTTCACTTCCGATTGGGCGGCAAAAGACACATGACGCCAAATTTATCACGAATTGTCGGCCGTCACTGTGGCTTGCCGGAGGCTAAAACGTTATGAAACCTTTAAGAATCTCGTGACGGCTGCACTCGCTCGGAGCATTATGCAAGAACAGGACACACGGCAACAGGCGAACCCGGCCGCAATCACCGAAGACGATAACGTCTCCGGCGGCGGCTTGCGTTTTGTCATGAGCGGTTCCTGGCGCAACAGCAATCTCGCCGGTGTTTTCCCCAGTCTTGAAAAGATCGAAAAGAGCAAATCCGCCGGTCCGGTGGAGATCGATCTTTCTTCCGTCGAGGCCATCGATACGACGGGCGCTTGGATCATCCAGCGCCTGCGCAAGGACCTCGAGGCAAATGGCGCCACCGTCACCGTGACGGGCAATGACCGTATCGAAGAGGTCATCGGCCAGTTGCCCGAAAAGGTGGAGATGGAGGGCGAAGCCGCTGCGAAGGCGGGGCTCGCCGAGCGTATTTTTGCGCCCATCGGCAAGGCCGTCATTCAGAACGGCGCGGATTTCCTGGCGGGCATGTATATTCTCGGCTCGGCCGTGCGCGGCGCGCAGATGAAGCTCGGGCGCGGGCGCGGCGTCTCGCCGGCGGCGATCGTCAATCAGATCGACCATATGGGCGTGCGCGCCGTGCCGATCATCATGCTGATGTCGTTCCTGATCGGTGCGATCATCGCCCAGCAGGGCGCGTTCCAGCTGCGTTATTTCGGTGCGGAAGTCTTCGTTGTCGATCTGGTCGGCATTCTGCAATTGCGCGAAATCGGTGTGCTTCTGACCGCGATCATGATCGCCGGCCGTTCCGGCAGTGCGATCACGGCGGAAATCGGCTCGATGAAGATGCGCGAGGAAATCGACGCGCTGAAGGTGATCGGCCTCAACCCCGTAGGCGTGCTGGTGTTTCCGCGGCTGGTGGCGCTCACCATCGCGCTGCCGCTTTTGACCATTCTTGCCAATTTTGCAGCGCTTTTCGGTGCTGCCATCGTGGCGCTGCTCTATTCCGGCATCACGTTTGAGGTGTTCCTGTCGCGCCTGCACGGCGCTGTCGAGGAATCGACCATTGCCGCCGGCATGATCAAGGCGCCGTTCATGGCGCTTATCATCGGCATCGTCGCGGCGGTGGAGGGCATGAAGGTGGGTGGTTCGGCGGAATCGCTCGGCCAGCACGTCACCTCCTCGGTGGTGAAGTCGATCTTCGTCGTCATTCTGGTGGATGGCCTTTTCGCCATCTTCTACGCAGCCATCGATTTTTAGGGAGGGCGCGTTGGAGAAACTGGACCAGAAACCGCAGGAGACCAGAACCGGGAAAGACGGGCGCGAGGTAGTGCTTTCCGTCGAGGGCGTGACCGTCGGTTTCAACGGCCGCAACGTGCTCGAAAATCTCGACCTCGATGTCTATCGCGGTGAAATCCTCGGCTTTATCGGCCCCTCCGGTGCCGGCAAATCCGTGTTGATGCGCGCGATCTTGCGGCTCCTGCCGCGGCAGGCGGGTGCGATCCGCATTCTCGGCACCGACTACGACAAGGCGAGCGAAGACGACCGCATGATGCTCGACCAGCGGCTTGGCGTGCTGTTCCAGCAGGGCGCACTGTTTTCCGGCCTGACGGTGAAGGAAAACATCCAGCTGCCGATGCGCGAATATCTCGACCTGCCGAAGAAGCTGATGGACGAGCTTGCCTATCTGAAGATCGAGATGGTGGGACTGAAGCCCGATGCGGGCGACAAGTACCCATCCGAGCTTTCCGGCGGCATGATCAAGCGCGCGGCCCTTGCCCGGGCGCTGTCGCTCGATCCCGACCTCGTCTTCCTCGATGAGCCGACGTCCGGCCTCGATCCCATCGGGGCGGCGGAATTTGATATGCTGATTGCGCGCTTGCGCGATTCGCTCGGCCTGACCGTCTATATGGTGACGCACGACCTCGACAGCCTGTTCTCCGTCTGTGACCGCATTGCGGTGCTGGGCCAGAAGAAAGTGCTGGTGGAAGGGACATTGCAGGACATGTTTGCCTGCGACGACCCGTGGGTGCAGTCCTATTTCCGCGGCAAACGGGCGCGCTCTGTCGTTCTTCCGGACGGCAGACACGAAAATCCGGTGGAGTAACAAGAAGCATGGAAACCAAGGCGAACTACACCATAGTCGGAATTTTCACGCTGATCGTGATCGCCGCCGCATTCGGCTTCGTTTACTGGATGGCCGAGTTTGGCCGAGGTGGCCCGACGGCCCAGCTCGTCGTGCGTATTCCCGGCTCCGCAAACGGCCTTTCCGTCGGTTCTCCCGTGCGCTTCAACGGTATTCCGGTCGGCACCGTGCGCGGGCTTGCCATTGACCGCGATGATCCGGCCTATTCCATCGCCTTTACCGAAGTGCAGGCCGATGCCCCGGTTTTCCCGTCCACCCGCGCCGTGCTTGAAATTCAGGGCCTGACGGGTGCTGCCTATATCGAGCTTTCCGGTGGCAACAAGGATGGCGAGCGCATTCTGCAGAAGGCTGTCGAAAGCGGGGTTCCGGCCGAACTGACGGCCGATCTTTCCAGCGTCACTAACCTGCTCGCCACGGCCGATAAAATCCTGAAACGCGCCGATGGCGCCATCGGTGAATTGCAGGGTTTCGTGCAGGATGCGCGCGGCCCGCTGACGCAGACGGTGCGCAATGCCGAGAAATTCTCCGATGCGCTGGCGGCCAATTCCGACGGCATCAAGAATTTCATTGCCAGCCTCAGCTCCCTTTCCACCACCGTGCAGTCGGTTTCGGTCCGTCTCGATGGCACGCTGACGGCCATCGAGGATCTGGTGAAGGCGGTGGATGCCGGCAAGATCGATTCCATCCTGTCGAATGTCGACAAGGTGACGAAGGATGTCGCTTCCGCTTCCAGCGACATTCAGGGCATCATGGAGACGGTGCAGAGCACGGCGCGCAATTTCGAAGCGGCGAGCACGGAAGTGCAGACCGTGGTGAAGCGCGCGGATGAGCTTCTCGCCTCCGTCGATCCCGCCAAGGTCAGCACCGTGGTGGGCGATGTTTCCGCGGCGACCGCCGATGCGCGTGACGCTGTGGCGAATTTCAAACGGATTGCCGATGACGTCGGCGCCCGCCGTGCCGATATCGACCAGGCGGTTTCCGACTTCACAGAAATGGGCCGCAAGCTGAACCTTGCCTCCAGCCGCGTCGACGGCATTCTTGCCAAGGTCGACGGCATGCTCGGCACCGATGACGCCAATTCGCTGTTTGCCAAGGCGCGTGAAACGCTGACCTCCTTCAAGGCGGTGGCGGACAATCTCAATGCCCGTATCGGGCCGATTGCCGACAATCTGACCCGTTTCTCCAGTTCGGGCCTGAAGGATTTCCAGGCGCTGATCGGCAGCACGCGGGTCACGGTCGACAATCTCAACAATGCCATCACCAATATCGACCGCGATCCGCAGCGGTTGATTTTCGGCGGCGAAACCGTGAAACAATATGACGGCAGAACAAGGCGCTAAGAGGGGTATGGGCCAATGATACGATCGATGACCGGCCACAAACGCCGCGCCCTTATTCTGGCTCCGCTGTTTGCCGCCTTGATGGCGGGCTGCGCGGGTGCGCCGAAGAACGATACTTTCGATCTCTCCGTCTCTTCGGCGGCGGTGGCGCAGGGGCCTTCGCTGAAAAGCCGGCAATTGCTGATCGCCGATCCGACCGCCCTGAAGGCGCTCGACAGCGAAAACATCGTGGTGCGCCTTTCCGGCTCGGAGGTGCAATATCTCGGCAACTCGCAATGGAGCGACCGCCTGCCGCGCATGGTGCAATCCAAGCTGGTGGAAGCCTTCGAAGATACCGGCAAGCTCGGCGGCGTCGGCCGGCCGGGGCAGGGGCTGGCAATCGACTATCAGGTCGTGACCGATATTCGCGCCTTCGAAATCGATACGGCGAAGAATATCGCCAATATCGAAATCTCGGTGAAGCTGCTGAACGACCGCAACGGCACGGTGAAGGCGCAGGAAGTATTCCGCGCCAGCGCCCGCGTCAGCGGTTCCGGCAACGCCAATTTCGTGAAGGCGCTGGATCAGGCCTTTGCCGCCGCCACGCGCGACGTCGTGGCCTGGACGCTGAAATCGCTTTAAGCGTTCGGTGTTATTGTCGTCACAGGAAACCGCTTTATGTTCGCGTAGCGCCGGTCACCGATCGGCCTGTGCATAATGGTCCCGATCCGTGAGCCCGATCCGTGAGTTGGCGATGCGATTTCTGCTGCTGCTTTGCCTTATGTTTTCCGCCCTGTCTGGAACGGGCGCCGCCATGGCAGCCGGTCTCCGGCTGATCGACGTTCCATCGGCAAACGGCAAAGCCGCCATGAAGGCTGCGGTGTGGTCGCCCTGCGCGGCCGCGCCGGAAGAGGTCAGGATCGGTCCCTTCCTTTTGCCCGCCGTGCGCGATTGCCCTGTTCCTGAGGGGAAGTATCCGCTCATCGTCATCTCCCATGGCTTTGGCGGCACCTATTTCAGCCATCGGGACACGGCGGCGGCGCTGGCGGATGCCGGCTTCATTGTCGCGGCGATCAATCACCCCGGAGACAATGCGCTTGAAATGAAGAAGGCGGGCGAGCTTTCCGCGCTGACGGGCCGGCCGGCGGATATTGCCCGGTTACTCGATCATCTGCTTGAAGGTTTTAGCGAAGCCGGTTCCATCGATGCCGGGCGAATCGGCGTCTTCGGATTTTCGCGCGGCGGTTATACCGCGCTGGTGCTTGCCGGCGGCACGCCTGATTTTGCCAATGCCGGGCTGCCCTGTCCCGACCCGCAGGCGCCGATTTGCACGCAGATGCGGCAGAAGACGACATTGCCGCAGCATGGCGGTCAGGATGCGCGGATAAGGGCCGTGGTTGCCGCCGACCCGTTGAATGCCTTTCCCGGCGCGGGCGACCTGAAGAATATCACGATCCCCATCCAGCTGTGGAGTTCGGAACGCGGCGGCGATGGTGTCGCGCCGCAGGATGTTGCGAGGCTGCGCGACGATCTGCCGGTGAAGCCGGATTATCGGATGGTAAAAGGGGCGGGGCACGTTTCCTTTATCGCCCCTTGCCCCGCCGAGATGGAAAAGGCCGTGCCCCAGATTTGCAGCGATGCGGCGGGTTTCGACCGGGCGGGGTTTCACCGCAGCTTCAACGCCGAGGTGGTCAGCTTCTTCAAGGCGTCGCTGCGCTGACGTTATTCCTTTCCGCGCCGGTCAGGCGGCGTCCTGCTGCGACTTCCATTCCGGCAGGGGGAAAACCCGGTCGTAGCTCCAGTTGAAGACAAAAGCATAGACCACGTAAAACAGCGCAAACGAGATATCCATCACCAGCGCGTGGGCAAGGCTGATATTCAGATACCAGGCGATGAAGGGCATCAGCACGATCAGCAGACCGAGTTCGAACAGCACGGCATGGGCGACCCGAAGGGCGGGCGTCTTCAGCGTCGTGCCTTTCAGCCGCTGCATGACGTGGTCGAAACCGAGATTGTAGACATAGTTCCAGACCGTCGCCAGCGTGGCGCTGACGATGCCGACAATGCCGATATCTTCCATCGGCATGCCAAACAGCAGCGCACCGAGCGGAATGATGAGCAGCAGGCCGATGATTTCGAAGCTGAGAGCGTGGCGGATACGATCTTGCAGGGAACGCATTTCATTCTCCGGTATGTGACCGGGCCGTCCCGCATGCTGTCGCCGATGTGGCCGAGGTCGTCCTCGCGCTGAGGCATATAGAGGTTGTGGGCGAATTTTTCAAGCACTGCTCATTTGGGACCTCAGATATGGCTGGAAGGTCGCCGCTTGTTTCTTCTCCCCGCCGGGGAGAAGTCCGCGGCAGCGGGATGAGGGGGCACGTTCTCCGCATATCTCTGAGCTAGCCCCCTCATCCGACCCTTCGGGCCACCTTCTCCCCGGCGGGGAGAAGAAACAGGCGGCAGCACCTTGTCTTCTCGCTTGACCGTTGTTTCGCGTGAGCGCGGAACAAGACCGGCGCATTTTCGTTATTGCTTATGGAAGGAGGCGTGCCATGCAACAGAATTCCTCTGAGGGGAGAACGATAAAGGCCGCCAACACGGCAAAGGTTTCGACTTACACGCCAAGCCTCATTTCTCTTAAGGGAAGTTATGTGGCGATGATATTTCGCAGACCGCTTTGCCGAAATCCGCTGGATGTGCGGAAGAAATAAGGGCGACGGCATTTGCCTGTTGCCTGCCCCCCGCACATTGATGACGACGACTGCCGAAATGATGATGAGCTTTAGATGTCTCTAAAGTGTGATTTTCAATCCGGCCCGTCTCCACCTAGACTGGAGATCGCCACCAGAGCGAAGGGAGAATGACATGAAATCAGTTCTCATTATCGCCGCTGTCTTTGGTTTTTCCGCCAGTGCAGCGCTTGCGGAATGCGCAGGTCATCAACAGATCAACGCTTCCGTTCCTGCCGTAGACCGTGAATTCAAAACCGCAAGCATCGTTCCGCCGACCGATCCGGTGGAAAAGCCAGTCGTCATCCTGAAAAAGACCGACCGCCTTCCTGCGACGGTTGCGACGACCGGTGAACCAGAAGCCGCAATGCAACGCATGCAATAAACAGGAACAATAACCTCTTCATTCTAAAAATCCCGTGCGTGAGGTGATCCGCACGGGATTTTGCTTTCAGGAGGAAGGCGGGGCAACCTTCGCTTTCACAGCGCCGCTCTTGCCGGTTCTTTGCATCAGCGACTAGAGCATTTCCAGTAAAAGTGCGAAGCGGTTTTACGTCCGGAAAATGCGTAAAAACAAAGAGGTAGAGCACGTCCACCGATTCCGTTTAAACCGGGCGTGCTCTAGCTGTCGAGTTTCAGCGACAGCTGTTTTGGCCCTTCGTTCTTTTTGAGCACGTAAAGCGGCCGGGTGATGATCACTTCCGTTCGCCGTTGCAGCTCGCGCCGCCGCTCGAGCGCGCGTTCGCGCATATCGCGGGAGCGGGCGACAACGGAGAGGGCATTTTCTATGGCTGCGTCTGCTGTGTTCATCGCTGACCTCCATAATGTTCACTTTATGTTCTCATTATTGATGGCTTGTGTCAACACTATGGCAGGGTTGCCGGCAGGCGATTGGGCGCCCGGCGCGATGAACGGACCGGGGCGCGACAGGCTGCGTCGGGGTGCCGTGCGGGATCGACTTTGCCCACATGTCGATCTTCACAGCACGAACCTGTTCCGGCAGTGTCGACAGGGACACTCCGGACCTGCTGTGTTGATTTTTGCGATGATGTTTCGATGACGCCGGCGCTGATCCGCCCGGCTCAGGGAGGGTATCAGGAGAGGGGGCGTTGATCCGGCGTGGGAACGCCGCCGGCGGACAAAAGATCGGTGAGATGCTCGCTGGCGAGCGCGACGATGGCAAGGGCGGCCTGCTGGCGGTTCCAGCCGGCATGTTCCGCTTTTTCGATCAGCCCGTGAATGGAAGGTTCCAGCGCGAACTGGCACTCGGCCTGATAGTCCATGGTGTCGATCGAAAGCGACGGGGAATTGATTGCGGCCCGCATCCTTTGGTCTCCCTGTTTTCCGTCATGTCCACATACGCGAGACGCAAATCGGAACATGCACATTCAGAGGCCGGTGATATCGGGTATGCTCATGAGGCCCGCATATCACTGGCAGCGAATCCCCCAGCAGGCGGACGTTAGCGGCAAGTCTTGATCGCTGTCAACGCGTGCGCGGCGGCGATGACGTCGCCATCTTCGTTTTCAGAGCCTTCCGTTCCGGAAAGGCTTTCGCCGCCAGATCAGCAGCGCCATCACATAAAGCGCAAAAAGCACAAACCATGTGACGGGCAGCACCATGAAAAGCGCCGCATAAGCGCAATTTCCCTCAAAACAGGAGCCGAGAAATCCGGAATCGGCGAGCGCTGCCGATAATAAAAACGCACATATCCCGCTCCCGACCGCGCCGAGAATGAAAAGCAATATGTTGATGAGCAATCTCATGGTCCCGATCATAAGGACGATTGAGACAGCTTTGGGGAAACGGGCGGTGCCGCAGCGAGATTCCTGTCGCTTGAGGATATCGTCGCCGGCGGCAGGGATGGCAATGCGAAAGTGAGAGGGCCGCATCGGCACAAGCGATCATGCGATGCTTTAAGTTAGCATCGCAACGTCTTGTCATTTCAGGAAGAATTTGGTGGGTGATGTAGGGCTCGAACCTACGACCCGCTGATTAAGAGTCAGCTGCTCTACCAACTGAGCTAATCACCCGACCGGCACCGTGTGGCGGTGTGAGGGGGCGTATAAAGGGGAAGTTTGGGCTTGTCCAGCGCGGAAATGAAATTTCTTCGATTTTTGTGACGAAAAAATTTCAGCCGCGCTGGAAAAGTCTGGAAATCCGGGGTTTTACGGATTTTTCCTTTTGTTCATCCGCGCCTGAAAGCCCGGCCGATAAGGATGAGGATGCAGGCGCCGATGAAGCCGGCAATGAGATAACCGAGCCAACCCGTCAAAACGATTCCAAACACCGAAAGGATGGCGTTGGCGACGATCGCGCCGACGATTCCAAGAAGGATGTTCATGAAAACACCCATATTGCTTTTCATGAATTGTTCGGCGAGCCACCCGGCGACACCACCGATGATGATGGCTGCGATCCAGCCAATGCCAGCAGATTCCATGATTTCCTCCCATGTTGCTGCATCGTCAAAGGTGATGATTCTCGTGGTGAAAAGCAAGGCAAACTCCTGAAAACCTCGCTTTATGCGGGTGGTTTTCCGCGCGGCAGGCGCTAAAAAGCCTGATGCGGCGCAAAGAGACGAAAGGCATGGATGTGCGGTTGATGTTCGGCGGATTGATGGACGGCAGAAGGGTGTTCGACGGCCTGGTGCGGGATCGGCGGCAAAGGAGCGCCATGGCGGCGATAATGGCCATGGTGCTTTTTCTGGCTGGCGGTCTTTTGTCGGCAATGCCGGCGGCGGCGCAGGGGGAAACAACATCGCCCGCCCCGGTGGCTATCCAGGCCTCGACCGTCGAACAGGCAAGGGCGGAGCTGGAGAAATGGAAGGCCGATGTCGCGGCGATTGCCAAACAGGTGGAAGCGGGTGGCAGCGACGATGTGCAGCTTGTGGACCTGAAGGGCCGCGCCGACACCATCGCCGCCGATGCCGCCGCCGCCAACACCAAGCTGCGCACCCGTCTCGACCAGATCAAGACCCGGCTGGATGCGCTGGGTGCGGCGCCTGCGGACGACCAGCCGCCGGAAGCGAGCATGGTGACGGAGGAGCGAAACCGGCTGACGGCGGAACGGGCCGAGGTGAATGCGATTGCCGGCGAGGTGGAGAGCACGGCCACCAATGCCGCGCAGATTTCCAATAACATCACCGCCGTTCGCCGGGCGCTTTTTGCCGCCACCCTGTTCAAGCGCACTGAAGTTTCGGCGCAGACGCTGGGCGATGCCTCCTCCGCCTTTCTGACCGAATTGACCAACCTCAACAACGCTTTCAGCAGTTGGGCGAGCTTCGTCTGGAATTACAAGCGCCTGCCGATGTTCGGGGCGGTGACGCTGTCGATCATGGCCGCCCTGCTGTTTCTCGTGGGCGGTTACCGCTTTTTCGGCAGCCGCATGGACCGGCGGGCCTTTACGGGCGAGCCTTCCTATCTGAGACGGCTTTCGGTGGCCTTCTGGTCGACCATGGTGCAGTCGCTGTCGCTGTTCCTGTTTCTCGTCACCTCCGCCTTCTTCCTCGATAATTTCAACGTGCTGCGTTCCGATATCGCGCCGATCCTGTTCGGGGCGATGGCGATCACCGGTTTCGTTTATTTCGTCTCGCGGCTGAGCTATGCGATCTTTGCGCCGACGCAGCCGGAATGGCGTCTTCTGAAGGTGTCCAACAAGGGCGCGCACACGCTGTCTTCGGCGGTGCTTTTAATGGCGCTCGTCAACGGGCTCGACTACCTGCTCGGCACGATCAGCGAGACGCTTTATTCGCCGCTGATCGTCACGGTTGCCAAGAGTTTCCTCGCCTCGATCATCATCGGCCTTATCCTGCTGACCGTATCGTTCCTGCGGCCGGTGATCGGCGAGGGGCAGGATTACGAGACCGGCAACCAGCGCCTGCCGCGCTGGCTCGTCATCCTGCTGCGGGTGGGCGGCCTCATTCTCATCGGCGCCTGCCTGACGGGTTATGTCGGGCTTGCGCGCTTCCTTGCCACGCAGATCGTCGCCACCGGCGCGGTGCTGGCGACGATGTATATCGGCATTCTTTCGGGCAAGGCGATTTCGCGACAGGGCGCCTTTGCGGAATCGCTTGCCGGCCGTTATCTCGCGCGGCGTTTCGGTCTCGGCGTGGTGGCGCTCGATCAGGCCGGTCTTGCCGCGGGGCTTGGCATCTATGCCGTCGCGCTTGCCTTCGGCGTGCCGCTCATCCTGTTTTCCTGGGGCTTCCAGCCGGGCGATATCGAAAGCTGGGCCTATCGTCTGTTGACCGGCATCACCGTCGGCAATGCCTCCATTTCGCTGATCGGCCTCTTCGGCGGCGTCCTCGTTTTCGCCATCGGTTACATCATCACCCGCTGGTTCCAGAAGTGGCTGGACAATAACGTCATGGCGCGCGGCCAAGTGGATGCCGGGGTGCGCAACTCGGTCAAGACCGGTATCGGTTATCTCGGTATCGCGGTGGCGGCCATCTTCGGCGTGTCTTCGGCCGGTCTC
The DNA here is from genome assembly GCF_006970545.1 of Agrobacterium sp. T29. NCBI lineage: Bacteria > Pseudomonadati > Pseudomonadota > Alphaproteobacteria > Hyphomicrobiales > Rhizobiaceae > Agrobacterium > Agrobacterium sp. T29. The sequence continues at coordinate 1,355,329 of NZ_CP040640.1, read as the reverse complement.
AACCTCTCCAGCCTGGCGCTGGTGGCGTCGGCCCTTTCGGTCGGTATCGGTTTCGGCCTGCAGAACATCGTCTCCAACTTCGTCTCCGGCCTCATCCTGCTGGTCGAACGCCCCTTCAAGGTGGGAGACTGGGTGGTGACAGGCACGACGGAAGGCACCGTCAAGCGGCTTTCCGTGCGCGCCACCGAAATCGAAACCTTCCGCGGCCAGTCGATCATCGTGCCGAATTCGGAATTCATCAATTCCTCGGTCGGCAACTGGACACACCGCAACCGCATCATGCGCGCGGAAATTCCCGTTTCTGTCTCTTACGATTCCGATCCGCAGAAGGTGATGGATATTCTGCTGGAACTGGTGCGGGCCCAACCGCCGGTGCTGCGCAATCCCGAGCCGCATGTGGAGTTCCTCCGCTTCGGCGATTTTTCGCTGGATTTCGAACTGCGTTTCCACCTTGCCGATCTCTCCAACGGGCTTGGCGTGAAAAACGCGCTCCGTATCGCAATCCTCCAGCGCTTCCGGGAGGAGGGGATCGACATCCCGTTCCCGCAGCGCAACCTCAACATCCACGTGGAAGGCGACGCCAACCCGCAGATGCTGGCGGCGCTGCTTTCGGAGGAGGGCGACAAGGCGGTGGTGGCCCATACGGGTGCGGCATCGCCGGAGAAAGAGACCTTGAAGAGCGAGAAGCCGACTGAGCCGAAGGAGAAACCCGGCGCGAAAGCGTAGATCGCTGTTGCTTGTGGACGTTGAGTTCCGGGCAGCGGGACGAGGGGGCTAGGGTAGACGTATTTAGACAGCTTGCCCCCTCATCCTACCCTTCGGGCCAGCTTCTCCCCGGCGGGGAGAAGAAACGAGCGGCAAAGCTGTGCTGCATTCATCCGGCGTGCTCCGCAATTTCTTCCCTGTCGCAGCACCCTATGGCCATGTCGCAATCAGGCGGCTGAACAACCCGCAAGCGCTTCATATTCCTCCCATCCAATGTCGGCGGAATAAGACAAGGCCGGCGCTTTTCAGGGGTTCTGTAAATGAAGACACATGCACGGGCGGTGGTGATCGGTGGCGGCGTCGTTGGCGTTTCGACGCTTTATCATCTTGCCAAGAAGGGCTGGAGCGACAGCGTGCTCATCGAGCGCAAGGAGCTGACCTCGGGTTCCACCTGGCATGCGGCCGGGCTTCTGCCGCTGTTCAACATGAGCTATTCGGTCGGCCAAATTCACAAATATTCCGTGAAGTTCTATGAAGAGCTTCAGGAAGAGACCGGCATGAATGTCGGCTTCTCCAAGGTCTCGAATATCCGTCTCGCCCGCACCAAGGATCGCTGGGACGAATATATGTATTATGCCGGCATCGCCGAGACCATCGGCGTGCGCGTCAACATGTTGACGCCGGAGCAGGTGAAGGAAATCTGGCCGCTCTGCGAGACGGACGGTCTGCTCGGCGCCATCCAGCATCCCGACGACGGTTATATCCAGCCTGCCGATCTGACTCAGGCGCTCGCCAAGGGCGCGCGTGACCGCGGGGCGACCATCTATCGCAACACCACCGTCACCGCCATCGAGCAGCTGGAAGACGGTCACTGGAAGGTGACGACCGACAAGGGCGAGATCGTCGCCGAACATATCATCTCCTGCACGGGCTCCTTTGCCCGCAAGACCGGCGAGATGGTCGGCATCAACATTCCGGTTATTCCGGTCGAACATCAATATATCGTCACCGAGCCGCACCCGGCCATTCAGGAGCGCCGTCGCCAGGGCCTGCCGGAAATGGGCGTGCTGCGCGAATCCGACTCCGCCTGGTACATGCGCGAGGAGGCGGGCGGCCTGATCCTCGGTCCTTATGAAGTCGGCGCGCCGGTCTGTTATGTCGACGGTCCCTCCGACGACAGCGAATATGAGCTGTTCCAGGAGGAACTCGACCGCCTGATGCCGCATATCGAAACCGCCATGGTGCGCGTTCCGGCCTTCGGCGAAGTGGGCATCAAGAAGGTCTATAACGGCGCTATCGCCTATACGCCTGACGGCAACCCGATTGTCGGCCCGGCACCGGGCCTGAAGAATTTCTGGCTGAACGAAGGCCATTCCTTCGGCATCACAGCTGCCGGCGGTGCCGGCTGGCAGCTGGCCGAGTGGATCGTCGATGGCGAGCCGACGCTCGACCTGATGGGTGTCGATCCGCGCCGCTTCGGCCCTTACGCTACGGAAGGTTACCTCATCGCCAAGAACGAGGAAGCCTATGCCAATGTCTTCACCATGCATTACCCGGACGAAGAGCGCTCCGCCGCCCGTCCGCTGAAGACGACGCCGGTTTATGACCGCCTGAAGAAGCTCGGCGGCGTGTTCGGCTCCGTCTATGGCTGGGAGCGTGCCAACTGGTATGCGCCGGAAGGTTATGCGCTGCGCGAGGAAGATCTCGGCGTCGGTGCCGATGTCATCACCAGCCACAATCACGCGCCGGCCTTGGATGACGGCCGTATCGTCGAGAAATGGTCGTTCCGCCGCTCTAACTATTTCGAACATGTCGGCAACGAGGTGAAGAATGTTCACCAGAATGTCGGCGTGCTCGATATGTCGGCCTTCGCCAAGATGGAGGTCTCCGGCCCCGGTGCGCGGGCATGGCTCGACAGCATTCTCGCCAATGCGGTGCCGAAGAAGCGCGGCCGTATCGCGCTCACCCATCTTCTGACGCCGAATGGCGGCGTGAAGGCGGAATTCACGGTTTATGAATGGGCGCCGGGCCGCTTCTACATGGTTTCGGCCGGTGGTCTCGAAGCGCATGACCATGACGTGCTGCGCCGCCTTGCGCCCACCGATGGTTCCGTGGTGCTGCAGCCGATCACGCAGAAATACGGCGTGCTGGTTCTTGCCGGTCCGAAGTCGCGCGATCTCCTGAAGAAGCTGACCCGCACCAGCCTTGAGAACAAGGATTTCCCCTGGCTCACCGGCAGGCAGATTTCCGTCGGCGTGGCGACGGCGCATGCGCTGCGCGTCAACTTCGTGGGCGAACTTGGCTGGGAACTGCACCACCCGATCGAGATGCAGAACTACATCTTCGACCGGCTGATGGAAGCGGGCGCCGAATTCGGCATCAAGCCCTTCGGTATCCGCGCCATGGTGTCGATGTCGCTCGAAAAATCCTATCGCAACATGGGGCGCGAGCTTTCGGTGGAATATAACGCCTATGAATCGGGTCTCGACCGCTTCCTGCGCCCGGAGAAGAGCTTCATCGGCCGCGATGCGCTGGTGGCCTATAAAGAGGCCGGCGTGAAGTGGGTGTTCTCGACGCTCACCGTATCAGGCAATACGGATGTCGATGCGCGCGGTTCGGAAGCGATCTTCGATGAAAGCGGCGCGCTCGCGGGCCGCGCGACGAGCGGCGGCTTCGGCTGGCGTCTCGGCAAATCCATCGCGCTCGCCATGCTCAAACCGGAATATGCGGCGGTGGGCACCAAGCTCAAGATCCGCATTCTCGGCACCTCCTATGATGCCGAAGTGGTGGAAGAAAGCCCGTTCGACACGGACAATGCGCTTCTGCGCGCCTGAGACAAAATATCCCCTCCCAAAGTCGGAATACGGCCCCTCGTGGGTCGTATTTCCGTTTAAGTAAGCATGTGCTCAACTGGCTTTCCGGCAAAAGTGTTATTAATCATTCTGAAAAATGAGCCTGCTATCTTTCCCTGACATACGATGGGGGATCGGGGCAGAATGAATTTTCTAGGCATTACGGGCATGCAATATTCTGGCGTGCCTTTTACCAACAGCCGTATCTTGCTGGCGGAAGATACCAATGTGTTCACCCAGATGGTGAGCATGCGCCTGAAGGAACTGCTGGGCGTTACCGTGGAAGTGTGCCGCAATTTCGAGGAGTTGCAGGCCTGTTACGAACATTCTCCCGAACCGGTGACGCTGGCGATTTCCAACATCAACCTGCCGGGGGCGGAAAAGGGCGAGGCGCTGGAATATCTGATCGATCTTTCGATCCCGACCATCGTTTTCACCAGCACTTTTCATGAGGCGACGCGCGAAACGCTGATCGCCAAGGATGTGGTCGATTATATTCTGAAGGACAATATTTTCGCCGTGGATATGCTGACGGAATCCGTCTGCCGCTTTCTCACCAACCATCGCCATCACGTGCTGATCGTCGATGACAGCCCGACGGCGCGGGCGCTGCTTTCGAGCCGTCTCAAGCGTTATAATTTCCGCGTCAGCCTGGCGGATAGCGGTGCGAAGGCGCTCGATATCCTGAAGGCCAATCCCGATATCGGCCTCGTGGTGACCGATTATAACATGCCCGATATTGACGGTTTCGAACTGACGCGGCGCATCCGCACCGTGCGCGGGTCGCATGAGCTGCGCATCATCGGGGTGTCCTCCTCCACCAACCGGCTGCTTTCGGCGCGGTTCCTGAAGGCGGGCGGCAATGATTTCATGCTGCGCCCCTTCATCGACGAGGAGTTTTATTGCCGGGTCAACCAGAACCTCGATACGCTGGTGCAGATACAGCTAGCGAAAGCGGGGGTAAGGCCGGCGGCCTGAGCTTAGGCTTTCCCCGTTAAAGCTGCGATTCCAGCGGCAGGAAGCGCATGATACCGGCAACGATGCGGCGGCTGATGGTGGCGTCGGGTTCGCGCCGGTATGTCCTTGTCCGCCCCTGTTCTTCCGTCATCCAGACGATGTGCCTGCCTTTGTCGATTTCCAGCTCGAAACTCATGGTGCGACGGATTTCGCCCGCGAATATCTCGTCCATACGGGCAACCAGCGGGGCGGAGTTGAACACGACGCCCATTTCCGTATTGAGCGAGGCGGAACGCGGATCGAAATTGAGCGAACCGATATAGCCGGTCCTGCCATCGCGGGTGAAAGCCTTGGTGTGCAGGCTCGCCTGTCCCGAGCCGCGCAGGGTGAAGTTCGACTGATCCGCCTGCGCGCGCAGCTCGTGCAGGCGCACCCCGCCGGAGAGAAGCGGTTTTCGATAGCGGGCATAACCGGCGTGCACGGCGGCCACATCCGTCGCGGCCAGCGAATTGGTGAGGATGGCGACCGACACGCCGTTCTCGGCGAGCTGTAGAAATATCCCCACGCCCTGTTTGCCGGGAATGAAATAGGGGGAGGTGATGTGCAGGCTGTCGCTTGCCGCCTGCATCAGTGGCAGCAGGCTTTCCATCAGGAAGTTATGACCCTTGCGGCGCTTGCCCGCCGCCTTTTCCGGCGGGTCGGCGAGGATATCCGCCGCCTCGACCCAGTGCAGACGGTCCGACATCAGGAAATGGTCGCGGCCATACTGGCTTTCGACGCGCTCCAGATAGGGTTTTGCCGCTTCGCTTTTCGGCAGGGCGTCCAGCTCGCGCCGCAGCCTTGCGAGTTTGCTCGGCCTGCGCGCCAATAGCGAACGCACGGGCACGGAAACGGCACTGTTCCAGTAATCGTCGAAGATTTCGGTGGCGTCGGCGACGATCCTGCCGAAGCCGAGAATATCGAAATCGTGGAAATTCGCCCGTTCGGCGGCGTCGAAATAGGCGTCGCCAATGTTGCGCCCGCCGACGATCACGGCCCGACCATCGGCAATCCAGGCCTTGTTGTGCATGCGCCGATTGACGCTTCGGAAGCGCAGCACCAGCTCTATGCTTCGATGCAGGATGTTTTCCCGCGCCCTGGTGGGGTTGAACAGTCGCAACTCGATATTCGGATGGCTGTCGATGGCGTGGAAGATGCGGTCGGAGATGGAGACGCCGAGATCGTCGAGCAGCAGGCGCACGCGCACGCCGCGATCGGCGGCGGCGATGACTTCACGCATCATCAGCCGTCCGGTCAGGTCGGCATTCCACATGTAATACATCAGATCGAGGCTGCGCCCGGCGGCACGCGCCGCCGCCACGCGCACCGCAAAGGCATCGCGGTTGGAATGCAGCAGGCAGAGCGCATTTTTCTCGTTCCAGCCGTTTCTTATCGATTGCCAGTGCCGGTCCAGCGTCGTTGCGTCTTCGGCAAGGGGCAGGGCGGTGGAGGGGCGCTTGGGAATTGCCTTTTCCCGCTGTTTGCCGATGACGACAAACAGGCTCGGCCCGATGACCATGAGAAGAATGACGATGAAGACCGTAAATGCAGTCACTTGTTTTGATCGCTCCCGGCCCGAAGAGTATCAGGCGGGATGAAAACGCGCGAGGGGATAAAGCGTTCACGGCACCTCGTGCCATCGGCGTGAAAAAGGCGCGTTTTCCACGCGCCGAAAGGGCTTGTGAATCACATAAGTGTGTGCTTATGTGTTGGCATGACAGAGAACGATATTTTCCGGGCGCTTGCCGATCCGACGCGCCGCGCCATTTTCGAAAAGCTGGCGGACGGCGCCATGAACGCTTCCGCCTTGCGTGAGGGGATCGAGATCAGCCAGCCGGCCATGTCGCAGCATCTTTCGGTATTGCGCGGGGCAGGGCTGGTGGTCGAGAAGCGGCAGGGCCGTTTCGTCAATTATGAAGTGGATCCGGACGGGCTGACGCGCATTGCGGAATGGCTCGGCAAATATCGCGCCTACTGGCCGCAGCGCATTGAGGCTCTCAAACTCCTGCTGAAGGATATGGACCAATGAACAGGCAGACACCGGAAGCGCCGAAAAACGGCATCGAGCTTGAATATGATCTGGACGAGCCGCCGCAAAAGGTCTGGCGCGCCATCAGCATTCCGGCGTTTCGTGAAAACTGGCTGCCGAAGGAGGCGTTGGCGGAGCCCGATGCGATCGATATCAAGCCCGGCGAAGAGGTGCGCTATCGGCTGCGGGAGGATAATCCGCCATTTCTGGAAAGCACCGTCACCTTCAGGATCGCGGCGAATGCCCATGGCGGCACCAGCCTGCGCATCATTCATGACCTGCCCGTCAATACCGGCCGGATGATAAAAGCCGCCGCAAACCACAACGGTTCGCCGATCAAGCTCGCCGCCTGATCCGGAACGTTCCCCGACATTTCAACGACAGGAGTTCGCCGATGCGCGAAGCGATGCAACTCGTCCCTATGGTAGTCGAACAATCGTCAAGGGGAGAAAGGTCTTTCGATATCTATTCCCGGCTGTTGCGGGAAAGGATCATCTTCCTCAACGGCGAGGTGAACGATGCGGTTTCGGCGCTGGTCTGCGCGCAATTGCTGTTTCTCGAGGCGGAAAACCCGAAGAAGCCGATCCATCTCTATATCAATTCGCCGGGCGGTGTGGTGACCAGCGGTCTCGCCATGTATGACACCATGCATTATATCCGCGCACCGGTTCATACGCTCTGCATGGGAACGGCCCGCTCCATGGGATCGTTTCTGCTGATGGCGGGTGAACCGGGCGAGCGGAGCGCCCTTCCCAATGCCAGCATCCACATTCATCAACCGCTGGGCGGTTTCCAGGGGCAGGCTTCGGACATGCTGATCCATGCCGAAGAGATGAAGCAGACGAAGCACCGCATGACGCGGCTTTATTCCGAACATTGCAAACACAGCTATGAAAAATTCGAAGCGGCCATGGACCGGGATTTTTTCATGACGGCGGAGCAAGCTCTGGAATGGGGCCTGATCGATCGCATTCTGGGCGTTCGTGAGGATGTTGCTGCATAAGCCGGACGGTTATTCGGATTTCCTGCTGATATTGGCGCCCACAGGCAGGACCTCCAGACTGAGCCGGTCCAACTGCGCAAGTACCTCTCCGAAGCTGAAGCGGGATGTCCAGCCCAACCTCTCTTCGGCTCGGGCGGGTGAATAGATCCGGTCAATCGTTGCCGGCAGCGCCCATTCCCTTTGCGTGAAAGCGTCGGCGATGGCCGGGGTCCGCTGCTGATGTCATGCTCTAGCCTGTGCTTGAATCCAGTCGCTCGTGGAAAGTAGTCCCTCCAATGCCGGCAGATCAGTATTGTGTCCATGCCACCAAATTTAGCCCGCCATTTGTGAAACGATGCTGATCTGCCACTGAACTTTTATCCAGCGGCGACTAGAGTCCCGGCAGGGCTGACCGCCAGGATGAGAAGAAACTATTTAAAGTCCTCGGGTATTTTCTCAAGTTGAGTACATAAATCCCAATTCTGGGGTTTCAACCTGGGACTAAACCACTTGCATTTTTCATTTTCGATCCAGTGCTTTCGAATATCGATGCAATTCTCGGGGCTGGTATCTCCATAGCCGAGCTGAACTCCACAGCAGGGACAAATTTCATAGGATGGTGTCTCTCCGTCCTCTCCCCATATGGGATACCCTAGACTATATCCGCACACTCGGCAGAAATTTTTCTCTTCATTGCGCACTGTGATAACCTGACGGCTAAATACGGTTATGCATTTCCATCGGGCAAGATGTCCAATATATCTCTAGCCAATATTTCAGCATCCCTCCAGAATTGGCTTCTATTGATAACATCGTAGTTCGACATTCCATCTATTTCGCCACCTCGCTCCTTCAAAAGAGTAAACAGTCGCTCAATTTTTAAATAGAGTTCTGTTCCGCGATCAACAGATATGAGTTTTTTTCTTGCCCAATAAAGGGCATCATCAACCAACTCGTCAACAATAATGTAGTTATCCTTGTCACCACAAAGAGCAAAATTCCCTTGATACTCTTTCGATGATAATCGAAACAAAGCACGTGCAAGCGGACCACTCGTGGCTTCTCTCGGACAATTCCTCTTTCCGGCGACAACCGAGGGGTTTGAAACGTCGAGCGCCAAACTTAAAAGCCCTTCAAATATTCTACATTTAATCGAAGTAAACGTGAATAGAAAATCGTCCTTTTCTCTTCTCTTGATATAGAAACATCATATAGATATATACATCTATTTGCCTTTTAACAAAAGAACTTTGCTTGTCGTAGTTTAATATATGAAATGATATTTCATCGAAAATATCGGTGATACAATCCCAAAACGCATCTGCATTTCTTCCATAATAATAAGGAAATTCTAAGTTATTTTGAACAAAATCATGGAACTGATCTTCCGTTTCAATGTTCAGAAGGTCTAGCTTTATCTCTTTCATTTTATTCCTCCTGCTCTGTTTCCAATCATTTCGAGTTTCTTATAGTGATCAGGTGAATAATATATCATTCCATCGTTGGGATACACCAATCGCGCCTTTCCACGATAACCACCTTGGTAACCGATATCCGCAGGTCGAGCTATCGCGGGCGACGACAATTATCCAAGCCCGGAAGCCGGAAGTGGAAGATATTGCACGAGCCATCGCAAATCGCGGCGTGGTCTGGGGACGTGAGGTGATGGATATCGTTTCTAAGCCAAAGGGGATGGGGTAGGGTGATTCACGCTGGCATGTAAAATTGCCGGGGAACTGAGCCGGTGTCACCTCTCAGTGCCAATCACTTCCGGACGCCATGAACCTGAGAAATAGCCCGGATCAGGACACAACAAGCGCCATATTTGACCACTCTCTCTACAGCGAAACTTACGCTCGGCCGGTTCAAAGAAAATAGTCTTATCTTCTACGATTTCTTCGCACTCTCCTCTTTTTACTTGCTCTTCGAGCCAAGCTAAAAATCGCTGATATTCGCTTAAGCTTCTGAAGGAGGAAATTTCTTCCCAGTCACAGTTTTTCATTGTTTTATCCAGTTGGGATTCAATGGGTTGATCGATCGATCGAAATAGATTTGATTACCGCCGCCGACGAGCGCCCTCTGTTGGGCCGCAACGCCCTCAAACAATTTCGTGCCTGGAGGCACCTCCATTTCGACTATTCGCGTCGCTTTATTACCCCAATTTTGATCGAGTGCACTATCGATAACAGATTGCAAAGGCCCCCTAGGCTTTGCCGTAGTCCAGTAACCGCCAGCGGGGTTTCCATCGTCACTGATCACGCGATAGAGGGTCGTGGGCTTGGTCGTCACCACTTCGTCATAGGTTCCGCTTCTAAACGTCTGCGCGATGTCATTTGGAAGCGGCCCTTTGTTTAAGGGATTATATTTTGCTATTACATCCTTGCTGATCGAATACTCGATCGCCTCTTTCGACAACCACTTGCCAGCAGTTGTTTCGTAGAGTCGCAAAGCTCCACTTGCGATGACCTTCCCGGTGAGTTTGGCGCCCGACGCGACGAATGCGGGGCTTGGTGTCAGAAGAAAAACTTCATCTGCAGTTTCGATTGCTCCCGGCTTGTCGCTGTAGAAGACTTTCCGGCGGACGTCGCTGAAGCTTGTCTCGAGGAAACCTGTAACATCTACTGCACCAAGTTCCCCGTAGATGCCACCCGCGTTAGATGGTGTTGAATTCACCACGTCGTTCAGGACCTTGACGAGTGAGGTTTCACCGACCGTGTCATAGCAGAGCTCATAGATGAACATGGCGGCAGAGATCTTCGCCTTGGTCTTCTCGATCTCGAGCGACAGTGCAGCAGGATTGATCGTAAGGTCGCCGGAAAGCGCCTTGTCGAGCAGCCCTTGTAATTGAGGCACCAACGTTTCGAGTTCGGACTTCGCGTTGGAAACTGCAATCTCGGCCTGACGCATGCCCTCAGCATTCTGCGTCTGGAATTTTACTTCGCAACCGAAGCCATTGGTTTCGCAGCCTTCCCGTCTTATCAGCGGTTCGCCTGTAGAAAAATCAAGCTTTATACCGTTTGCAATTGCGGCCTTGATTTCAGCCGGGACCTTGCTCGCCGAACCATAGAAACCAACCGCGTCGTTCCAGACACGCTGGCTTGAGACGAATTGCTGGATCTCTGGGGCTTCGATAGCGCGTGCCGCTTCAGTCGGCGTTAGACCGTTGGCCAGCAGACGCCTATAGTAGTCGACGTTTTCCGGCCCTTCCGCAGCGATGGCTTCCGGAATGGCGGCGTTCATAGCCCGCTGATAGTTCTGGATCGCCTTGATGTTATCGCCGAACTCGATCAGATTCTGGACATCGAGTTCACCCGACAGCTTGGTATAGCTGTCCTTGTTGATTTCCTGATACTTCGAGGCATCCTTGTTGATAGAGGCGAGTAGCTGCTCGGCGGCCGCCTTGTCCGCTTCCGTTCCGGCGACACCGTCCTTGTCCGCATCGCGAATGGTGACGTTCAGATCACCGGACGCATCGAGCGTCGTGCGGGTCTCGCCCTGCTTGTCCTTCTTCTCGTAAGAGAAACCAACCGTACCGAGTTTGCCGCCGCTCATGCCGATAGACCCGCCAACGTTCTTGTACTGGTCGGTATCCTTCAAGTCAGCCACGGTCAGTGTGCCGGTATCGAGGCTGATATCGCCATCGGTTGCCTGAAGCAGCGCACCGACCAGCGTGGTGTCTTCGGCAACCTTGATATCGATGCCCTGCGCAGCGACAATCCCCGAGCCGGAGGACCATGCCTTGAAACCGTCCTCCTTCGAGCCGCGAACGCTCCAATCGGCGGGGTTGACGCCAACCGTCAGGCCGAAGGAAAAGCCGTCGCGCCAGCCCTGCGCCTGCGGCGAGAGGATGGTGAGATCGCGCCCGACATCAAGATCGACCGTCCTGCCGATGATGTTGCCGCCCAGAAGCGCCGTATCGCGGCCCGATGTCAGCGAGACGTTTCCGGCGGCGGTGATGGAGGCATTCGTCAGCGTCTCGTCATAGCCCTTCGACTTGCCGATATCGAAGCCGATCGAGGACAGGGAGAGCTGCAGGCCGAAGGAAGATGATTTGTCCTTGGCATAGACCTCCTGTAGCCAGATTGACAGCAGTCAGTCCCGCCGTAAGTCCATTGTCTGCATTGGCAAGAGCTGCGGAGTTCGCCGCGGGATTGATATCACCAATACCCGAAAGGATTTGCTTGTAGCGCATTGGTCAATTGGCAAGCGTTTCCGTCTGACCGCCAGAATGAGAAGAAACTATTTAAAGTCCTCGGGTATTTTCTCAAGCTGATCACACAAATCCCAATTCTGGGGTTTCAACCTGGGACTAAACCACTTGCATTTTTCATTTTCGATCCAGTGCTTTCGAATATCGATGCAATTCTCGGGGCTGGTATCTCCATAGCCGAACTGAACTCCACAGCAGGGGCAAATTTCATAGGATGGTGTCTCTCCGTTCTCTCCCCATATGGGATACCTTAGATTATATCCGCACACTCGGCAGAAATTTTTCTCATCATTGTGCACTGTGATAACCTGACGGCTAAGTACGGTTATACATTTCCATCCGGCAAGATATCCAATATATCTCTAGCCAATATTCCAGCATCCCTCCAGAATTGGCTTCTATTAATAACATCGTAGTTCGACATGCCATCTATTTCGCCACCTCGCTCCTTCAAAAGAGTAAACAGTCGCTCAATTTTTAAATAGAGTTCTGTTCCGCGATCAACAGACATGAGTTTTTTTCCAGCCCAATAAAGGGCATCATCAACCAATTCGTCGACAACAACGTAGTTATCTTTGTCGCCACAAATAACAAAGCGCTCTTGATACTCTTTCGATGACAATCGAAACAAAGCACGAGCAAACGGACCACTCATGGTTCCTCCTAAGGCGCATTTGGGTTGCCAGCTATGGGTATATGGCCATGATTGCTCTGTAGGAACCTAAAAGGGAAAAAGAAGCAGCAAGTAATATAGCTCGTGGCACGGTAAGGCTCGTAGTCTTCAAACTCCCAAAACATATAACGAGCTAAAATGCTAGCAATCTCATCCCAGTTTTCCCCGGATGCCCGGTCTACTATTTCTTCCACAGCTCGTTTGATTGCGTACTCATCGTACTGGTTTACGAACAAGACATGCCGAGCAAACGTTGGAGACTGCGCACGGTTCGCCTGAAACCACCTAGGAGAACAAACTTCGAAGCTAAAAATATCTCCTCCTGTGCCTCCTTCCACTCCAATGGTAGCGTCCATCCCAATACAGAAATCAAAGGGATCTTCTGGCCAGTAGTTGGCTAACTCTCCGCCAACCATCGAATAAAATCTTATTTCAGCTTTCATGGTATAACATCCACGTGCCTATTTGCGCCCCATTTTTATTGCCCGGGAAGTCGTTGCTCGAAATTCGCCTGGAATTTCCCTAGCTTATCCCTATAGCTTGGAGATCGAAACGCGCTCAATCCATCAGCACTTTCGTAAAAGCCCGTCGAAGTAACGCGATATCCAGGTCCCACCCAAGCTTCACCCATTGCCATCGTTTGCCGTGTATCAAACGTACCCATGCCAAAGTTTATCTTTCCCTTGCCCTGCAAAGCGAGCGAAGCCCAATTGGCAGCCTCACGTAGAGCACCATTGAGTTGTGGCCAATCTGCTGTGGGTATCGATGTTACACTTGTTCCGTTGAAGGTCTGTGCTCTTTTGGCCAAACCAGCCGCCACTCCGGCACCAAGCCCAAGGACCGCAGCCGGCCTTTATGACGATATCGCCACCAGCCGTCAGCTCGGAAATCTGGCTAAGAGGAGAAGCCTATTGTAGCTATCACAAGAAGGCCATTACGCAATATTTTCTGTATCAATTTCTCTAACATGAGCCATCAATACTTCATTCCTATTTGTACCTGTCCAAATCCGATCACAATTAGGGCACCGCAAAACACTTTCCATCCCTGATTTTACTGCAGAGACAAATGCGTCCATTCGCATATCGCGAGCTAGACCTTTCATATTTTGAATGTCGCTTATTAGCGCTTCCGCTAGATCATATAACTCTACATCGACCACCCTAGATTGCGTGATGTATTGTTCGTATGGTTCCACTCCGCTTTTCAAAAGCATGGTGTATCCGCAACGGCACTTAAAGGAACCCATTACCGCCTCCCAATTAGGTCCAAGACCATTGATCTATTGAACTGATAAACCTCAGATCCCTTCTGAAAAAGCAAAAGCGAGTTTTGTGGAACATTCGGTTTCATCAAGGTTCTGACGGCAACACTATACATATCTACATTCGAGTAATTTTTCGGAAGCTGCACCATGACGGTATCTGCTTGGTGGCCCAACTTTTTCTCAATGGCGCTTGATATTGACCTTGGTTTCAAAATCTCCGGAGAATAAACATCAAGTCGCCCAAAACCTTGAACTTCAAAATCTGCGATCCGGCCTATCCCATCGCCACCTAAGTCGCGCTGCAGAATCTTCACATCATATCCAAGCATAGTAAGCTTGTGAACCGCACCGGGTTTGCCGGAGGCTCCAACTTCTGAGAAAGTGGAGCCGACATGAGCAAGACAACGAACAGTTTTCACCCGAAGTCCGCGAACGTGCGATCCGCATGGTGCTGGATCACGAGGCAGAGCATCCATCGCGATGGGCTACCGTTTCATCTATCGCGGCCAAGATTGGCTGCTCACCTGCCACGCTGCACGAATGGGTGAAGAAGAGCGAGGTCGACAGCGGCAAACGAGCGGGCCTGCCGAGCGATGCGGCCGAGAAGATGAAGGCTCTTGAGCGGGAGAACCGCGAGCTTCGTCAGGCCAACGAGATTTTGCGCAAGGCATCTGCTTATTTCGCGATGGCGGAGCTCAACCGTCCCTTCAAACGATGATCTCGTTCATCGATGAGCACCGTAGCGTGTTCGGGGTCGAGCCGATCTGCAGGCTTTTGCCGATTGCCCCGTCAACCTACTACGAGAACGTCGCCAAGCGCTTGGATGTGGACCGCCTGTCGGTTCGCGCCCGCAGCGATATCGGCCTGAAGATCGAGATACGCCGGGTGATTAATGAGAACTTCCAGGTCTATGGCGTGCGCAAGGTCTGGCGGCAATTGCGGCGGGAGGGCTTTGACACCGCCCGCTGCACTGTTGCTCGGCTTATGAGGGCAATGGGGCTGCAGGGCATCATTCGTGGCAAGCCGATTCGTACGACGATCAGTGACAAGACCGGCCCATGCCCGCTCGACCGGGTGAACCGACACTTCTTCGCGCCTGCGCCGAACATGCTCTGGCTTTCTGATTTCACGTATGTGGCGACCTGGCAGGGCTTCGTTTACGTCGCGTTCGTGATCGATGCCTTCGCTCGCCGCATCGTCGGTTGCGAGCAAGCCGGACTGCCCATGCGGGCTTCGTTCTCGATGCCCTCGACCAGGCACTGCATGATCGGCGGCCCGTCCATCGTGGCGGGCTGGTTCATCATTCCGACCGCGGATCGCAATATGTGTCCATTCGCTATTCCGAACGGCTGGCGGAAGCTGGCATCGCGCCGTCTGTCGGGAGTGTCGGCGACAGTTATGACAACGCTCTCGCCGAAACGATCAATGGTCTTTACAAGGCCGAGGTCATCCATCGGCGAGGACCGTGGCGAAACTTCGAAGCCGTGGAGTTCGCCACGCTGGAATGGGTCGACTGGTTCAACAACCGTCGCCTTCTGGAGCCCATCGGCAACATACCGCCAGCCGAGGCCGAAGAACGGTATTCATCTTCTTGAATTTCTGACTCATCGCCAAGATGTCGCTCGACAGTGGACGGAGCTGCCGAGGCTCTTTCTGCCTTGAGTTTCGCAAACCATGCGAGTGCGGCGTCAACCTCAACCCGCCCTTTAAGTTCACGCTTGGCAATGTCGCAAACTACGGACTTAGCGACGCAACTTCAGCGCAATGTGAGAAATCTCGACGGCTGCTTCATCGGACGCTCCCCTTCGGCGGCGGAGCCATCCAGAGTTTCGTGTTCGATGTCATCTCGTCCGACAGCCGAAATCATCGCCGTCCCGATCCGGCGAGACGATTGGGAAACCGGGAACGCTCGTTCCACACCATGCGAAGCACTGAGCGAATCTGGGTCAAAACATCATCGATTTGCTGGGTTGCATAGCAAAACTGCTGATGTGGTTGGACTCGTGAGTAAACTCCTGCGTCCAATCAGCTACTTTGCTTCCCAAGTGAGGTCAGTGTTTCTTTCTCTTGGTTCAAATAATTCTCCCATTTCATCAGCAATCGCGACCTGTTCTCTTCCAATGAATGAGATGTGGGATCATATCCATCCTTGGGCGGCATATAAGGAACAAACTCGTCCATGCAGGCGGGGTAATCGAAGTCAGCATAAACTTCCTCTATGCAGGAAAAAACATCGCTGTAAGCGGACCTGTGGTTGAATAAATAGGACAAGGCAATAAAAAGCCACTTCCGCTTTGAATCGAATCCAGTATCAGGTAAATTAGAAGATGCTAATGTGACCAAGAGAGCGGTAATGTTACTTTCATTCTCAAACTCTTGAAGCGCGAGTGAAATTTCCTCTTCAGAGTAACTGCCTGACTGGATCCGGGATTCCGCAAATTGAATTGCGAAACGTTCATCTATTAGACCAAAATTAACCGCCCACTGGATGTCTATCCAGTTCAATTTGATGAAAGGGCCGACAGAACTAAATTCTAATTTCATCATGATTATGGTTTCACTCGTTGATTTGGTGCGCCATTGATTACTCCTCCTTCGATGAACCTTTGATGGGTTACACCTTTACCTGATTGAAATATATACTCAAATATTCCGCTCTTTCCGTTATATTCAGCTTTGGTTTGCAAGAGCGTTCGCTTTACGCCATCCCCTCCAACTAATTCGAAGACCTTTCCAGTCATCAACTGTTCTGCAGTCGCAAAACTAGCGGCTCGATGCGAACTATCAGCTTTCAGACCACTTCCGATCCGCGGCGCACCTAGTATCATGTCAGCAATGGGACGGCCAACAACGTGACCGACGATCCCCCCAACGACGGAGCCAGGAGCAATCCCTACTGTGACAATTCCGGCTCCCAAAGCGGCGGTGGCCGCCTGCTGATCCGCTAAGGACAACTTCTCAAAACTACCGTCGCCTGCCATCCAGGCGCGAATACCGCGATTGACGCGCGTACGCTCCTCGTCGCTCGTTTGCTGGAAGCGGTCCCGACCGGCCGCCACGGCGTCTCCCATGCCAAGGCTGTCAGCCAGTGCACTGAGAGCCGGCATCATACGCGCCCAGGTATTCCCCCCCAGATCGGAGGCATCGCCCATGGCCAGCAATTGATATTGAAGTGTGGAAATCATGCCCCAGGCCGAATCCGGGTCGGCCTGTGCGATTTTAGCGACATCATAGAGCTGGGAGCCCCAGTTTATGCTTTCATCGTTGAGGTTCTTGATGAGCTTCGCATCAACGGCCTTGGCAATCTGGATTGCATTGGCGCGGGCCACGGCAAGATAGGCATCGGCCCTGTAGCGGCTTTCGTCACTGATGGCGCTGGTGTTCGTTTGCAGATAATTTTCAATGTAGCCGAAGGCATCGAATGAGCCGCCCTGAATGGTCCAGGCAATGGCGCAATCAAGTGCGGCCTGGATTGCAGCATCGATGTTCGTCTGGGGTTGGAGCAGAGTAACAAGCGAGGAATCGATGAAACTCTGTACCTTGTCAGGTGAAAGCTTGCTAAGTTCATTTAGCGGCACTCCGCACGGACTTGAGCCGTAACCGTTGATTCCGCAGTCCGTGACGATCTTGAGCTGATTGTCCTTCTTGTCGAAGAACAGTTGCTCGCCCGCCGCTGTAAGATAGAGAATCTGAGAGATCTCTTCCTTGGTCTTCTCACCAGACGCAATTGCCGCAGACAGATTGTTCCGTTTCACGAGTTGGTCGTGAAACTCCTGCGAGGCCACATAGTTCTGCAGCTCTGCTCCAGTCAGCCCGCGCACGATAGCGTCACGATAGAGATCGACGGCTTCCGGCCCCTGCGCCGCGACAGTTTCGGGAATTGCCGCGTTCTGTGCCCGCTGATAGCTCTGAATCTTCTTCAGATTATCGCCAAACTCGATCAGGTTCTGCACATCAAGCTCACCAGACAGCTTGGTGTAGTCGTCCTTCGTGATCTCCTGATACTTCGAGGCATCCTTATTGATGGAAGCCAGAAGCTGCTCGGCGGTCGCCTTGTCCGCTTCCGTTCCGGCGACACCGTCCTTGTCCGCATCGCGAATGATGACGTTCAGATCACCGGACGCATCGAGCGTCGTGCGGGTCTCGCCCTGCTTGTCCTTTTTCTCATAGGAAAAACCGACGGAATTAAGCCCACCGCCGCTCATGCCGATAGATCCGCCGACATTCTTGTACTGGTCGGTATCCTTCAGGTCGGCCACCGTCAGCGTGCCGGTATCGAGGCTGATATCGCCATCGGTCGCCTGAAGCAGCGCGCCAACCAACGTGGTGTCTTCGGCAACCTTGATGTCGATGCCCTGTGCCGCGACAATCCCCGAGCCGGAGGACCATGCCTTGAAACCGTCCTCCTTCGAGCCGCGAACGCTCCAGTCGGCGGGGTTCACGCCAACCGTCAGGCCGAAGGAAAAGCCGTCGCGCCAGCCCTGAGCCTGCGGCGAGAGGATGGTGAGATCGCGCCCGACATCCAGATCTACCGTCCTGCCGATGATGTTGCCGCCCAGAAGCGCCGTATCGCGGCCCGATGTGAGCGAGACATTGCCGGCGGCAGTGATTGAAGCGTTCGTCAGCGTTTCGTCATAGCCCTTCGACTTGCCGATATCGAAGCCGATCGAGGACAGGGAGAGCTGTAGGCCGAAGGAGGACGATTTGTCTTTTGCGTAATCGACAAGTGCGGCCATGAGGATATCGCGGCCGGCATCGATGGTGACATCGCCGCCGGAGACCATCTTCGTGCCCTGATCCAGAATGACGTCCAGCCCGGCCTTCATGACGATATCGCCGCCAGCCTTCAGTTCGGAAATCTGGCTCTCACTCCAGCGCTGTTCGCTCTTCCAGACGGACAGGTTGATGCCGACAGTCTTCGCTATCGAACCTGCCGTAATTTGCCCCGTTCCGGGATCTCTGAAAGATTTGAGGGGATCGAGTGCGGAACCAACCACACCGCCTTTGCTGGGTCCGAGGGTAGCGTCCACAGCACCGCCGAAAACGGAAGCTCCGGTGGTCGCCAGATTGACGGCAGCCAGCCCAGCCGCAAGTCCATTGTCGGCATTGGCGAGCGTTGCAAGTTTGGCTGTCAGCGGATTGATGCCGGCAAGGCCGGAAAGGATCTGGCCGCCGGAGCCACCCTTCAGCGCGGCATCTATGCCGGCCGATCCCGGGAAGCTCAGCCCGACGTAAAAACCTTTCTCCGTGAAATAAAGCGCATCCTGCGCCGCTTCCAGCCGGATCGTGTCATCGGTCTTCATCAGAAGGTCGTTGACGGCAGCGATCTTCACGCCCGTACCGGTGATCGGACCCTTGGCGTTGAGCGAGACGTCATTGCCCGAAAGCCGGGTGACGGTCGTATCGACATCGTTCCACGCCTGCTTGACCGAGCCCCAGCCCAGACCCTTGAAACCCCATTCCTTGTAGCGGTTCTCGACTTCCTCACTGACGGCACCCATGTCGATTTTGCCGGTGGCGTCGATCGAGAGCTTGTCGAAGGCGCTGACCAGCGCGCCGTTCAGAAGAACATCGCCAGGAGCGGTTCCCTTCGCGCACAGGCTGCCGCCATCGCATACGCCGTAGCCGGCAAGGATCGAGACATCGCCAACCAGCGACTGGGCGCTGGCCTCGGCTGTGGTGATCTCGTTGCGCAGCACCGTAATGCCCGACAGGAAACCGCGCTTCTTGTAATCTTCAGCGACGAAACTGTCCTTCAGCGTCTCGAAGGTTACATCGCGACCGGCCGCCAGCAGCATGTCGGTGACGGAGCCGAGTGTACCGCCGCTATTGACGATATCCCGGTCGGCGATGACGGTCAGATCCCGTCCGGCCGTGATGGATGCAACATTATAATCGGTGCGCAGGGTGCCGCAGGCCTTGCCGACACAACCGTCCTGTGAATCGACGGTGCGGGTGTATCGCTCTGTTTCGTTGATCAGCGAGCCGCCGATCCTGAGGTCGATATCGCCCGCCGAGGCAAGCGTGCCGCCCCGGTTCAGGAGATCGCCGTCGGTCGCCATGAACAGCGTGCCCGCCGAAATCAGGCCGCTGTCCCCGCGTCCTCCGGCAAGTGCACGGTCACGCTCATCGAGGTCGATCAGACGCTGGTTAAGGATAGAGGAGGCGGAAATCGAGGCGAGCCCGGAGGCTACGATCGCACCGCTGTTGTTGAGCTTGCCGTCGATATCGATCAGGAGATCATCGGCAGCGATCAGGCCGGCGCCGCGTCCGCCACGCAACAGTTCATCCTGCGAGGGCAGGTAAAGGCGCGGGACGAGCACGGGCTTGCCGTCGATGATACGGGTTTCATGCCATACGATCGGCTTTTCGAGGGCAGCGCGCTGCGCCTCGGTCAAGGCCACGCCGTATTGCGCGCCGGTGCTCGCCGCGAATTCCGCCGCATTGCGGTAAAGCTGCTCCCGTTGCTCTTCCACAGAGAGGGAAGGATCGACGACCAGATGCGTACCAGCCTGCTGGCGGGCCGCCTCGGCCAGGGCCTTCGCCTCTGCGACCGGATCCGCATAGAAGGTGAGCGCCGCGCCATCTATGCGCGCCGAGCCGAGCAGGCGTGCAGCTTCGGCCGAGCCGGTAACGCGCACGAGGTTACCGAAATCGGAGGCGTTGACGCTGTGGAGATTGCGCGCTTCGAAAGCCCCGAGGTCAAGAGGCGGAACCGAGACATCATCGAGCACAAAGTTGACGATGCCCAACTGGCCTGCAGCACCGCCAATAGCCGAACCGACATTGCCACTGATGCCAACAGGCGTCGTGCCGCTATAATTGCCGAAACCGGAACCATCGATACCGCCGGGCGTGCCGAGGCCGTTTTGCAATTCTCCGGCCTCGATGGACACGAGGCTTCCGGAAAGCGTACCGCGATTGGTGATCGCGGCGCCGCCATCGATCATCAGAGAGCCGCCGGACTTTATCATGGAGCCGACACCGACCGTGGCGGTTCCGACATATGTTTTCGTGGCGTTGCCGTAGGGTCCACTTCCGACCTCGGCCATACGGCTGCCGATCATGATCACGTCGGGGATGTTGTTCGGATCGATACCGAGTGCAGCCAGATCAAGCAGACTTGCCGCGTCCGCGTATTCGATGACCTGGACGGCGCCTCCGTTGATGACGCCATCCTTGTATTTCTGTTTGCCCGAATAGGTGATCGTCACCGGAGACTTGCCCTTGGAAATGACAATCATCCGGTTGCCGCCTTCAGCGCGTTCGGCAAGCGCCGGGTCCTTGAAAATGGCGGGGTTGAATTGTGCCACGAGCCATCGCGGATCGGCACCGACCGGGGCATGAAACTTGCCCGACCCGCTATCCATGAAGCTGCGGACACCGCCCCATTGCACGCGATAGTGATCGACATTGCTGGTGACCATATCGTTGAGGATACGGTTCACGTCGATGGAGAGGTCCTTGACCGCGAGGATACGGCCTTCGCGGTTTTCAAGAGCATCACCTGAAATCGCCATGTTTGCGCCCGCGCGAATCGTGCCGGGCAATCGAACGCGAACAATCCCGGAGAACTCGTCGCGCGTGGCAGTCATCGTTCCCCAGTACCGCGCGGGGCTGCTGGTGCGCTCGGTCGCATAGAGGATGCTGAGGTCACCGAGCTGGTAATAGTCCTGCGCGCTGTCCGTACCATCCAATGCGGTATTGATCAGTGCCGTCGCCTTGATCTGCATGTCGGCGCCGCTTTCGATGCGGGCCGATGCGTTCGTCAGCGTTGCCAGGACCTCGATAGCAAGATTGCCGCCGGCGAATATACGGCCGAGGCTGTTATCGAGATTGCCACGAACCTCGAGGATCATGTTACCGCTGGACTTGATTGCGGCATTGGTCCCGACATTGGCGAGCGATGCGGTCTGGGCTTTCAATCCTGCCCCGGCATGAATCAGCGCTTCGTTTGTCAGCAGGCCGCCAACCACAACGTTCAGTGTTCCGGGTGTCAGGATCGAACCAAGATTGTACAGGTTTCCACTGACACTGGTCTCTATCGCGCCGGCATCGATTTTACCTGTGGCGCTGTTGACAAGATTGCCCTTGATATCGAGGCCCAGCTTGCCGGCGACGCTAAGCAGCCCTGCATTCGTGAAGGACGATCCAAGGATGAGATCGAGATTGCGGGCCACCAGACGGGCAGACGAAGAACCGGGAATATAGCTGTAAGTCTGCAGACGCAGGTTTCCACCGGCCTCGATTGATCCGCTGTTACCAAGGCTCGCGGTCGCTGAAAGCAGGGCACCGTTGGCCGAAACGATCTGCCCGAGATTGGAGAGAGTTCCGGAGAGGTTTACGGTCAGTTCGCCAACGGGTACGAGGCCATTTTCTGTCTGGCGTGTCGAACCGGCATAGATACGCCCCGTCTGCTGGTTATCGAGCTTCTCAGCCGAAACTGAAAGTCCCTCGCGACCTTGCAGAAGACCAGAGTTCAACAAGGTAGTGTCTGCCGAAAGCGTTAGCGCGCGATTGGAAGCGATTGAACCTGCATTGTTGGCGATACCGCGCGAGGCGAGAACGGTTATGTCGCCGTTGCTGGCGATACTTGACCCGGAACCACTGTTGATCAGATCGGCTACAGTCAGTTCCAGATCGCCGGCGGCATGGATAAAACCGCTATTGGCAAGAAGGCCGGAAACGGTGGCACTCAGCGTTGTTTCGGAAACGAGTTTGCCGAGATTGATGAGATCACCAACGACCTTCGTCTCAATCACCTTGGCGACGATTTCGCCGCTTGCCTCATTTCGCGCACCCTGTGCCGCTTGCAGAGTCAGCGCTCCAGGCGTGGCGATCAGACCCGCATTGCGTAAGGATCCAGACAGGATGATATTTGCGTTTGCCGCAACCAGCTCTGCGGCAGGAGAATTCGAAACGTAGGAAACGGCTTCAAGGCGCAGCGTGGATGACCTCGCCTGGACGATACCATCGTTGAGGACAGTTCCCGCAGTGACAATACCGAACGTCTCTCCACTGACCATCTGACCAAGATTGCTCAGGTCTCCAGCATCCAGCTTGATGTCTATCCGTCCTGCATGGATCTTGCCGGTTTCGAGATTGGTCAGTGCCGAGGCTGTAACTCCAAGGTCAGACCGTCCGAGCAGCAGGCCAGCATTGATGAGAGAGCCGGATGCGGCGATTTCGAAGCTTCCATTGGCCTGGAGAGTGCCGAACAGGTTGGCGAGGTGACTGGACGTGATCGAAAGATTTCCATGTGTTCCGATCAATGCTGTTGCGCCAGAGTTGAGGATATCAGCCGCCACGAGAGTGAGGTCTGCATTGGAGCTGATCGTACCGGTGTTCGTGATCGCGCCACCGGCGCTGATATCGACGGTCTCGAGTGCGCTAATCGCTCCGTTGTTGCGGAGCTCGCTTCCGAGGATCAGCACTGCCATCCGGGCAGCCAATTGAGCCCCCTGCGAGTTGGCGATATAATTTACGGCATCGAGTTCAAGTTCACCTGCTGCGGTGATCTTTCCGTTATTTGTTACGCTTCCGTCAGAAAGAAGCGTAAGCGTCGTTTCGGAAAGGAGACTTCCCAAGTTGGTGAGATTGCCTGCGGTCGTTATCCTGAGCGTCCCGGCCTTGATGACACCCGTTGCATCAACGATAGCCTGCTGAGCGTTGATCGCGAGTTGGCCGCTTGAAAGGAGTACGCCGGCATTCCTGAAGTTGCGGACATCGAACAGGTGGTCGCCCGTCGTGAACACACCGGTGTTCGAAATCGCGAGATCCCGGAATGCCATCGCAAGCGCGGGATAGCCCGCGGTATCGATTCGGGTGCCGATGGTGAGCTGTTCAGCCGCATTGATGAAGACGGGAGACGTCTTTTTGAACTGGGTGCCATCACCGATCTCGACATTGGTTGCCGTGATCGAACCCTGGTTTTCCGGTTCGAGCCAAGTCGAGGTCAGCACCACGTCCTTCGCCCTGATGTCGATGTTCGGCGCAACAAGGGTCGCCGTGTCGGTGGCAAGTTTGTCTGTCGCGCGCAGGTTCATATTGCCGACGCTGGCGATAATGCCGGACAGAGAGGCGCTGCTGCCCGCATCCACCGTCATAGCACCGCCGGATTTGAGAACAGCAGCGGAAACGATGTCAGCACTCGCAACGATGGAAAGGCCGCGCCCGCCTTCTACGGTCGCCGTATCGAGCAATGAGACATCTCGGGCAGTGATGGAGATTTCTCCCTGGGCCGCGAGATCGCGCGCAATCTGAAGCGCGCCTGCTGCACGAAGGTCGGCGTTGCCGACCACACCGCCCGACACCAACTGGATTTGACCGGCGGAGACGAGCGAAAGCGCACCCGGCAGGAGTGCGCCATTGGCATCGAGCATACCGAGAGCCTGTATATTGCCAGCCAGCGAAATACCTGTGTTCAGATCGCTGGAAAGGGCCGCAATCGATGCCGCGCGTACAACGCCTGCCGCGCTCGAAACGATTCCCTGGCCCACGGGATCGCCGGCGATGGTCGTCGTTTTGTCCGTCGAACCGTCAGTACGATTGGAGCCGGCCTTGAGGTCGATACGACCCCGCGCATCGATCAGGCCATCGATCCGGATTGATTTTGCATCAAGCCGGATCTCGTCCGGCGACTGGCCGTCGGCAGCCGAAACACCGGTACCGGAAATGGTGATGTCGCCGGATCTGGTTTCCAGCCCTACCGTGCCGGCATTGTAGTCGATAAGCGGCGTTCCAGTGGTCAGCGTCGCGCGACCGGTGTTGATAAATCCGCACCCCATGCAATCGATGCCATTGGGATTGGCCACGATCACATCAGCCTTCGAACCAAAAACCTCGGTCACGCCATTGAGGTTGGAACGTCTGCTGCCTGTCACTTCGTTGACGATGATCTTGGCGGAGCTGCCACCGACAAGATTGGGATTGGATTCAACCTTGCCGCCGATGATCGAGGTTCCGCCAAGCCCGGAATTGTTCAGGATCAGTCCGCGCGTATCGATATTGTACTCGCGCAACTTGTTATGGCTGACACCGCCGCTCGACGGCTTGACGATGTTCAGCGTCGGCGTTCCATTGCCCGAAGACGTCACATTTGGACGAAACTCAATTGGTGCGGTCGGATCTGTGATGACCTGCGCGCTGGCGGGTGCAAATGAACTGGCGATCGTCGTCAGCACGAGGCTGACCGACGTCACCAATGCGGTCGCCTTCTTGACCAGCTTGCCCGGTCTGGACTTGCGGATCAGCGCTTTGACCATCATCGTTTTCATTCGGATACTCCCACCAGCAAGGGCAATTGAGTTCATATTCGGGTAGACGCAAACTGCGCCGTCAGCAGTTCTTTATGAGGACGGTCCAGATATATTGCGTGGTCCATCCCGGATGGCGGTAAACCGGGCGAGATGTTTCGCTCATGTCGGCGATGGTCGCCCCCGGTCGGCATTTTTCGAGGACAGCCTTTTTGCAGGATTGCTCCGTCGGGGTGACGATCGAATTGGTGCATGTCGCCGACATGATCTTTTCGCCGTTCAGTGTCGCGACCGGCTGCGGATCGGTGGGCCGGCAGCCGGCAGCCAGGGCCAGCGAGAGGAAAACGGGAAGGAAACGCGTCATCTTCCACCAAGCCATTATTTTATTCCTTGCGACTGCCGTGCGTGCCGGAAGGCGATAGCTGCCTCAAGGAACGCGCGCGAACGCGACACTTCACCGGCAATCTCCTCGTCGAAACCGCGGATCAGCAATTTGCGATAGATATCCGATGCATCCGGGTCGTTTTTCACCGAGACCGGCAACGCTGCCTTCTGCGCGCGACCGTAGGCCGCGACATCCCGCAGATTGTCGAAGAAGCCCGTATATTGGTTTCTGACCGCCGGACTGTAGCCGACAAGGGTGCCGTTGCGCCTGAAATAGGCGCAATCGTCGTTTTCAGGCGGCATCTGCCGGCGAGCGATTGTCAATCGATTTGCCTCATCGATCATCGTGCAAAACGCCTGTGCGTTGCGCAGATTCGCTTGTTCGATTTTTTCCCGCCTGGCTGCCTGTTCAGCAGACGGAGCAGCCCCCTGACATCCGACAAGTCCAATCAGGCTGAATGCGATCAAAGCCTTGCCGACAAATGTAACGCGCATGGCTTACCTCGCGCCCGATGCCAGATATTGCCGACCGCGACCCGTCGCTACGGCCGCGTGAGAGAAAGCTGCAGTGTCCGCGACTGCGGCAACCTCGGCCTCCTTGAACCCGCGAAGGATCATCTTCCGATAAACGATTGCTCCATCCTCGGATTTCAGATGGGCTGGTATTTGCGCTTTCTTTGCGCGTTCCTCGTTGGTCGCCTTTTCCGCCGCCTGGGCGAGTGCAACGACGCCGCCAATCGGCACGGGGATCCCGTTGAAGGCAAAATTCGGTAAAGGCGTCGGGCGGCCGTCGAAACCCACAAGAGTATTGTTCCTGCGCATATAGGCGCAGTCGGGTGCATGTAGTGGCTTCTCGTCCACCTTGGTCCTGCGCTGATTGAGCAAATCCACCAGTCCGCAATCCGCCTTGGCGACTCGATCATTCTCGCGATTATATTCGTCCTGTTTCGCCTGTTGCTCCGGAGAAAGCGGCTTCGTCGTCTGGCAACCCGCCAACAAAAGTGCAGCCCCCGCCGCGATCAAAATCGTCGTGATCTTCATGGTCCCTCTCGAAATTCAATGTGATCGATCAATTTGCTTCCACGGCCTGAGCCGGTTTCCAGTTGCGGGCACGCGCCTGCGCATCCTCGATCTCTGTCGGTGTCATGCTCGCCGTCAGGCGCTCGAGAGCCGCACGCGCGCCGGGATGTCCGCGTTCATTGGCGAGATTGTAATAGAGGTGGGCACGGATCGGATCGGCAGCCACACCTTCACCCTTTTCCAGCATCTCGGCGAAACCGTAGAGCGAGACCGGGTTTCCGAGTGACGCGCCCTGTTCGAACAGCTTCACCGCCCTGGCGAGGTCCTGTTCGGTTCCAGTACCGGTTCGAAGAAGTGCGGCCTCCATGTTGCGCGCGCCGGTGTGGCCATTTTGCGAGGCCTTCTCGTAATAACCGAAGGCAATTGCGGCATCCTTGGCGCGACCGAGACCATCGAGAGCAAGACCTGCGCAATTGAACTGGGCTTCTGGGTTACCGAGATCGGCAGCCTTGCAGATCAGTTCAGCCGCGGCAGCAAAATCCTGGCGGACATTTTCGCCGCGAAGATGCATGAGCCCCAGCCGGTTCATCGCCGCAGCCGAACCCTTTTCCGCCGCAGCGATATAGAGAGCCCGCGCTTTCACCGCGTCGGGCGTAAAACCCACACCAAGCTCGACCATGCGAGCCAGATGGAAGCCGGCTTCTCCATCGCCCTTGTCAAAACCGTCGGCAAAAGCCTTTGCCGCATTGGAAAAATCCTTCTTTTCCAGAAGCGCCTTGCCATCTTCAAGCGGGCCAGCCGATGTGGGCTGCGCCAAACCCAGGGCTCCCATAAGGGCGATAAGCGCCAAAGAGGTGAGGGTGGGGCGGCGGCATAGCGTGTTGCGCATGGATCGAACTCCGTGATCGGGATTTTCCGGGTCATGCCCGGGAGCAATTTCGTCTTTTTTCGGCGCCGTGAGTTTGGGCGTCATGGCGAACAGGAATGGTGATTTCCGGTGAATTCGGCCTGCCATCATCTACCGACCATCCCCGGGAAGAGCCCGATGGCGTCGAGGCCGAACGGGTATTCTTCGCCTGCCGTTTCCTTGAAGGTTTCGATGCCTGACGGGGCAAAGACACCATCTCGCGCCCGCAGCGTGCCCGCGGTCACCTGAACAGGACGGAAGGCATTGATCGTGATACTGCCCTGGGGCGCCTCAAAAACGCCGCCCTGATCACCGGTCCCGATCCACGCGGTCGATCCACCCCAGAAATTGTAGAGGCCGGTTGGACGCTGAACGACGGTCGGGATCGAGCCCCCCTCCAGCACCACGGAGGGAGCACTCGCGTTGATGCTGCCGTAGCTGACGATCTGGCCATATCTGTTCAGGATTGAGGATGAGGCGCGCAATTCGATATTGCCGTTGGCATTGATCGCGCCACCCGAGACATTTGTTGTGGAAGATCCATAACCGATGCAGGTCAACCTGCAGCGCTTGACGAACTGCAGGGAGCCGGAGAGACCGCCCTCATTATGGATGCTTGTCCCGTCAATCAGCACCGATCCTGTATTGGCATTGATCGAGCTGCCGCGGTTGACGACGTTTCCACCGGCCTTCATCGCGACACTGTCACCGATGATATATGCCTGCTGGCCCGGCACCCGTTGTTGACCATAATCCAGGCTGATGGTTTCGATCGTTTCGCGCGATTGCCAGAGTGTGTACCAGAGCCGCTTGCCGTCGTCCTTCTGGTAGTGCCAGACACCTTCGCCGTTAAGGACCTCGGCGATATTGAGGATGTCTCCACCAGCCTCGACAATGGCCTTGTTATTCGAGAGCAGCCTGCCAGTATTATTAATGATCGTGCCTTCGGCGCGGACATCGAGATCACCCTTCGCACCGAATACGATTGCGAGCTGATCGGCATTCTCGGTTAGAAGCGCGATATCACCCGCAGCCTTGAGTGTAGCGGCACCTTTGGAGTCTGCATTCGCTCCGTCGCGGCTGCTGCCGCTCATCAAAACACCGGTACTTGTGATGTCACCCGTTCCGGCAAGAAGCGTCAATGCGCCGTTGATGGCTTCGATTTTGCTTTGAGGCTGACCGGCCATTGAGCGGGCCTCTATCGAGCCTGCGTTAATGTGGACATTGTTCTTCGCTTCAATTGATCCGCTCGTCGTGACCTTGCCGGATGCATCGATCACGAAATCGCCGAATGCCGCGAGCCCGTTGCCCGCGTGGCTGACACCTGCGCCATTGTTGGTGGCGCGGATGCGGACCGTATTGGCCTTCAGCGTCCCGCGCGAGGTTATTTCAATAGCGACAGAATTGTCGTTGCTTCCCTCGTCTTTCCTCCGTCCCCAGTTCTCGAGATCGGAGTTCGGCACGATCGCTGAATCGTATTCGACGGAACTGCCGCCGGCGGTCAGTTCTATAGACGAGCGCAATTGGGGGGAGCTGTTTTCGACAGGGCCGTCGACGCGGATGCGGCCTGCCAACAAATGCAGGGTAGACATCGCGCCGGAGAGACCTCCCGCGCCGATATCGATCGTGCCGCCCTCTGTCTTGAGCACCACATTATCTTGAAAGGAGCCGGATGTGATCTGTCGGCTCACGATAGACGCCTTGCCGGTGGAAAGCACGACGCCACCGGTCTTGTGGAAGCTTGCCCCATCGACGGAAATGCCGTTCGGATTGGCAATGATGACATGGGCGCTGGCCCCCAGCACCTCCAGCGGGCCGTTGAGATGCGATATGCGGGAGGATGTCACTTCATTGAGAATGGTGCGGGCATTGGCTGTCCGGTTGTCGAGATTGACACCGACCGGACTGACCGAAAATTCCGTATAGGTATTACGGCTGATGTTGCCGACCGGAGCAGCGATCTGGACGTTCGTCGCGCCGCTCACCGCATCGACGCTGGTCGTCGTATTGGTCCCGAGATCAGGAATGACCTGCGCGAAAGCTGGCAGAGCGACACCGCACAACAGCAGAGGCAGCCCACATCTCAACGAACGTCTAATGTCAAACGATTGGAACATGCTTCTCATCTGGAGATGGACTCCCCTGTCTTGCTCGTCAGCCCTGTCAGTTTGCACGGGTCGGCCAGTTCAGCCTTGCCGACGATCCACAGGTAATCGTAGAGCCTGCGCTCCTCGTCGGTGATATTTTCACCTTCGGCGAAAGCGCCAACGGTCAGAACCGACGCGTCTGCCCGGGCAAGGGCCTGATAAAGAGAGCGGTCCTTGCGACCGTGACCGCGGCCGACTTGTAGCAGAACACCATGCTTCAACATCCGGGCCTGCTCTGCGGCATCGGCCATGGAAAGATCGCGCCGGATCTGATGGTCGGCGTTCAGCGCGGCCTGCCGATCCGAGATCAGTCCGCAATGCGCTGCCATCATTGCTTTCGTCCAGCTTTTGCGGACTGCGGTTTCGGCTGCACCGAGCCGTTTGCGGATCGCCTTTTTCTCGCTTGGTGTCAGTTCGCTCGTGCGTCCATCTTTTTCCGCCAGATCGCCGCCACGTAAGGGAACGCGAAGGCTGAATGCGCGCTCAACGAGCGGCAACCAGTTGTCGAAGGCTGGCCAGCCTCGCGTCCACCATTTAAGTTCTGCGCCCAGCCCGGCCGGTGTTTCCGGATGGTTTTTGCGATAGAGGGCAATTGCCGCATCGTCATCGCGCGAGAGCATTTCCATCACGACGGTTACGGGACGATCATCCTTTGCCATAGCCGACAGCACGCAGGACGACGCAACTGCCTGCTCCCTGACGCCATGCCGTTCGCCAAAGAGCACGTAATCCACCTTGCCGATGCGACCGGCCAGATCGGCAAAAGAGATCGGGCGGCTGCTGGACACCTCTTCAATCCTGCCCGTGCAGTCCTTGAACTCGCCGGGTGCCGCCAATCCTTGTCCGGCCATTGATAGCCAGCCTGCCGCCATCAGGCCGGCAACCAACACATGGCGAGCTATTCCTGCGCATATCTCCCTGTCTGCTCTCATGGTGTTGCCGCATCCAGCGCGTCGATACCGGCGCTGATCCCGTTGAGTGAAACCTTGAGCGGAATGGTGGTTGCCTTGGTGTCCTTGAGAGCGACCGTCAGAACGTTTCCCTTGCGCAAAGCGCCGAGCAGCGCGCCGCTGAGAGCAAAGCCGGCGTGGCATCCGGAGATATTGCAGGTCTCGAAGATAACACGCTGAACCTGCCCGCCATCGATCTTCAACTCCAGACCTGCCGGCAGATAGACGTTCAGCGGCGTCGAAATGATCGCGACACGTTGTTTTCCCTGCCTCGCAATGTTGAACAGAAAGACGACATCCTTTCCGCCGTTGACGGCTTGGGCCTGCTGGAGACGGCATGTCGCGCTTTCCGCTTTCGGGGTGTCGGAAGCCGCCTGTGGCTTGCAGACCAGTTCCCAATCGCCATAACGCCTGGGCTCTACGACTGCTTTTGCCGCAACCCCGGAAGTCTCTTCCCGGACAGCGGGAGCCTTGCCGTCCTCCGCAATTGCTTTCGCCGCAGGAGCGATCAGCATCAATCCAACGGCAACAAGCGCCATGCCAATTCCGGAGACCGATGAGAACCGCCAGCGGCACAGCGCAAACGTGAGGTGATTATCGCCAGCATTTCTTGAGGGAGGATCGAACAAAAACGGCATCGCTCAAAAAACCTTCAAACGCAGTGTCATGAACAACTCGCCCTTTTCCTCGCTCACGCGTCGGCTTCGGCTGTCTTCGGCAACCCGCCAGGCGTAGCCGACATCGAAAGAAAGCCTTGGACCGCCATATCGCAGGCCCACACCACTGCCGACCCGGTATCCGGTGACTTCATTGGCAACGTCGCGGCCGAGCCCTGCGTCGAGAAAGAGATAGGGGTTGAGACGGGAGAGGGTCGTTCGCGCCCATTCCGACGATTGGGCAGATATTTGCACTGGGCCCTGGCTGTCCGGCTGTGTGCCTGATCCGGCTTTCCCCAAAAGCAAATCCACCGGCATGGCGAATGCGACCTCGTTTCGCCACACCGCGCCGCGGTCAGCCTTGAAGCTTCCATTGGAAAAGCCGCGTACCGAACTGCGCGAGCCGATCGTC
This sequence comes from Agrobacterium sp. T29, assembly GCF_006970545.1. Classification (NCBI taxonomy): domain Bacteria; kingdom Pseudomonadati; phylum Pseudomonadota; class Alphaproteobacteria; order Hyphomicrobiales; family Rhizobiaceae; genus Agrobacterium; species Agrobacterium sp. T29. The sequence continues at coordinate 1,323,884 of NZ_CP040640.1, read as the reverse complement.
ATCTGGTCGTCGGAATAAAGCGCTGTTGCCGCCCATTGCGTCGACAGGCTGGACGAAACGGAGGCGCGCCCGGGGAAGACATAAGACCCCGAGAGAGACGCATCCAGCTTTGTGAACTGGCTGTGGGGCGTGGAGTCGTCGATATCGTCGGCATCTTCGCGGGCATTGAAGATAGACAGCCCCTGGCTGGCACCGATCCGGGCCGAAACGTTGGCGCGTTCAAAAAAGCGGCTGTAAGTCAGGCCTGCCTGAAGCGGAGAAACGCGCTGATCCATCAGCCCAACGCCGTTGATGTAGCGGTTCTGTTCGCGATGCGTGACTGTGAAATCGGCAACCAGCCGCTCCGTGCGCGACGAATGAACGATCCAGTCGGCACCTGCGCTGACGTTCCAGGTCGTCATGAACAACTCGGAAAGCGGGCCTAGGTCGATCATGTTTTCGGACCAGTCGCCCTTGAGCCTCATTGTGGCACGTCCGACGGGAACCGCGAAATCGCCGCTCAGCTCATTGGTCTCGACGCCGCTCTTAAGCGTCAGTCCCCACATGTCGTTGATGCCGATGAGATTGTCTTTCTCCGCCGTGATCCCGAAGCGAAGCTTGTCGACACCTTCGATCGATTCCGTGTCGTAACCGCCGTAGAGCCTGAACGCGTCATGGATGCGGTTCGTGATCTGCACATCGGAGGTCGCCGGCCTTTTGCCCGGAACAAGCTCCGCCTTTGCCTTGTTCGAAGGAACCCTGTTGAGGCTATCGAGTGTGTCCTGCAGGCGATCGACATGCAGGACATCGTCTTTGGCAATTGTCCCAGTCATCGCGATCCGGGCGGATGGCGGCAACAAGGTCAGGCGTTCAAGATCGTCATCAAGGCCCTCCCACCAGGCATCTGCCTGCTGCACGAACTCGGAAATGGAGGTGGATCGTGCGACGTTGCCACTTAATTCCGCCATCCGGGGAAAGAACGCCTTATAAGGCTGCTGCTCCTCCTTGTAGACGACCGCATCGATCCGCCCGGGCACAACGCGCAGGACCAGCGTTCTGCTGGCGGCAATGTCTTGCTCCGGCAACCAGGCCTGCGTCGTGGCAAAACCCTTGTCGGCAAAAAGACCGTTTACCGCCTTGAGCAATCCGCCGACGCTTTCATTGCTCTGGCAGGACAATGCGAAGGGTCTTGTCACGTCCTCCACAGCTTCGCTGCCAATGAGTTCGTGGCCGCCTTCGATGCGGATCGTGTCTACCGGAAAACATGGTGAAGCACCGGACGTCGCATTATCAGATATAGGACCCGCAAATGTCTGGATCGTCAGGGCAGGCTCCTGCGATGCGGCGACACCTGGAACTGCCTGGCCTGCGTTTGCCTTTGCCGGCGGCCGCCCTTTGAGATCATCCCGTGACAATGCCGTTTGCGGAGCAAGGCAAAGAGCTGCGCAGAGAACGACGACCGAGTTTCGCAACGCGGGTGAGGCCGGTGCGATACCACCGATCACCTTCCTGTCGAAACCACTTGCTGTAGATGATTTGGTAGCTGCCGGAACGACAAACCGCGCTCTGGCCAGATATCTGGTCATCAATAAACTTCAACCCCATGTTGCCCAATGCGACGCATTAATCAATAGAGGGTGTTTTGCAAGACAACTCTGGCGCGCTTAGCCGAATAATCATAATTGCGTTACCAATTTGCATCAGTTATTCGTTGCATTTCGTTGAGATCGAAGCTCGCACGGTGCTGGCCAGAGCGTATCCAAGGGTCGATGCTTCACGTCAAAATTATATTTAAGTGTTTGCCATCGCTAGTTTTATTTTTTCCGGTCGAAGTTAAACAGGCAGCCGGTTGCAAGCAGTTGAATTGGTCGCAGGATAAGGTGCAAAAAGTCATATGTGATTGTTTGTGATCTGCCCCAAATGCCGGCATGGGCACGAAACGCGGCGAATCCGGGACAGATTTTTTGATTTGCCCGGCCAATAAGGGCGAAGATGAACGACCTTTACGTGTGTTTTCTAGGCGGTGATGGGGAAGGGGCTGTAGGCTCGCGGGTCTGTCCCTATTTTCGCTGAAGCCTGAAAGCGGCAGGCGCTCGGGGCCCAGAAATCCACCTTTCCAGCCGGAGATCGGGTAGTTTCCCCCTGCCAAACAGGCAACTCCCTTGATTCGAAACAGCCACCGTCTCCCGAAAACCTGCAGGGAGACTCGTATGTCCATTCAAGACAACCCGAACATCATCAGAATCAATGGAGCGGTAAAGGAATATAACCGGTGGTGGGCCGTCTCCACCCTAAACGAACGGCATTCAGTTTGGCCCGGGCTATACCGCACGACGATATCATCAAAGCCCTTTGGGCCATCGGTCTCGTACGAGACCTCGACGACATGCGGGGTCTGCGGATTGCGAAGGCCTGAAGCATGTATCCAGAAGAACCGAGCCTGATAGTCGTGCCCGTCCCAACTTGCAATCACTGCATCTGCCATAATCCAACACCGGGCCTGTCTAGTTTATTCCTGTTTTGTTCCTTAAGGTATTCTCCGGGCACCTTTCAGCACCCGGAAACAGTAGAATGTGGTTTGGCCAGTTTTAGCTTCCAAAATGGCCAGATCTAACGCCTTTTTGGCCAATACTTAGATCGGTTTCTCATCAGATATCCAGATTATCAGCGAAGGCCGCCCGTTCCTGAATGAAACGGAAGCGGGCATCGGCCTTGGTGCCCATCAGATTGTCGACGGCCTCGCGGGTGCCTTCGAAATCCACATCGTCGATCTCGACACGCAGCAGGGTGCGTTTTTCGGGATCCATGGTGGTTTCCTTCAGCTGCTGGGCCATCATTTCGCCAAGGCCTTTGAAGCGGCCGATTTCGACCTTCTTGCCCTTGAAGACGGTTTCCATCAGCTCGGCACGGTGGGCGTCGTCGCGGGCATAAGCGCTCTTAGCACCCTGACGGATGACATAAAGCGGCGGCACGGCGAGATAGAGATGGTTGCCGCGAATGAGTTCTGGCATTTCCTGATAGAAGAAGGTGATGAGCAGCGAGGCGATATGGGCGCCGTCGACATCGGCATCGGTCATGATGATGATGCGCTCATATCGCAAATCTTCTTCGCGGTACTTGGTGCGCGTACCGCAGCCGAGCGCCTGGATGAGATCGGCGATCTGCTGGTTGGCGGAGAGCTTTTCGCGGCTGGCGCTGCCGACGTTCAAAATCTTGCCGCGCAGCGGCAGGATGGCCTGATTGGCGCGGTTGCGCGCCTGCTTGGCCGAGCCGCCCGCCGAGTCACCCTCGACGATGAAAAGTTCCGCATTTTCCGCCGTGTTCTGGGCGCAATCCGCCAGCTTGCCGGGCAGGCGCAGCTTGCGCACGGCGGTCTTGCGGTTGACTTCCTTTTCCTTGCGGCGGCGCAGTCGCTCTTCGGCGCGCTCGATCACCCAGTCGAGCAGCTTCGCCGCTTCGCCCGGATTGCCGGCGAGATAATGGTCGAAGGGATCGCGCAGCGCGTTTTCGACGATGCGCTGGGCCTCGACGGTGGCGAGCTTGTCCTTGGTCTGGCCGACGAATTCAGGCTCGCGGATGAAGACGGAGAGCATGCCGGCGGCCGAGATCATCACGTCATCGGTGGTGATGTCCTTGGCGCGCTTGTTCTGCGTCAGATCCGCGTAATTCTTCAGGCCCTTGGTGAGCGCGATACGCAGGCCCGCCTCATGCGTGCCGCCTTCGGGCGTGGGAATGGTGTTGCAATAGGAATGGATCTGCGTGTCGCCGCCATACCAGGTAACGGCCCATTCCAGCGCGCCATGGCCGCCGGTCTTTTCCGTGCGGCCCGAGAAAATCTCGCGGGTGACGGTGAATTCCTTGCCGAGCGTGGCGGCGAGATAATCCTTCAAGCCGCCGGGGAAATGGAACACGGCCTTTTCGGGGATTTCACCGCCGGCCGGCACCATGCCGGGATCGCAGCTCCAGCGGATTTCGACGCCGCCGAAGAGATAGGCCTTGGAGCGGGCCATGCGGAAGATGCGGGCCGGTTCGAACTTCGCGTGGTCGCCGAAGATCTGCGGATCGGGATGGAAACGCACGCGGGTGCCGCGACGGTTGTGCACGTCGCCCAGCTCTTCCAGCGGACCGATCGGCAGGCCGCGCGAGAAACGCTGGCGGTAAAGCTTGCGGTTACGGGCCACTTCCACTTCGAGAAGATCGGACAGCGCATTGACCACGGAAACGCCGACGCCGTGCAGGCCGCCCGATGTCTCATAGGCCTTGCCGTCGAATTTGCCGCCGGCATGCAGTTTCGTCATGATGACTTCGAGCGTTGACTTGCCCGGCACCTGCGGGTGGTTTTCCACCGGAATGCCGCGGCCATTGTCGGTGACCGTCAGGAAACCTTCGGCATCGAGATGGACCTCGATGAAATTGGCGTGGCCGGCGACGGCCTCGTCCATGGAGTTGTCGATGACTTCGGCGAACAGGTGGTGCAGCGCCTTTTCATCGGTGCCGCCAATATACATGCCGGGGCGCATGCGCACCGGCTCCAGCCCTTCGAGCACGCGGATCGAGGACGCGCCGTAGTCGTCACCGGATGGTGATACGGGGGCGGGCGGCGTCACGGCCGCAACGGCTGCGGGCTTCGGCTGCACATTCGCGTTGGCGGGCACGTTGGCGGCCGCGGTCACCGGCGTCTTTGCGGTGTCCTCGTTCGTTTCCGTATCGCTGTTTCGTGCTGCCGGAAGACCGGAGAAGAGATCGTTGCTGTCGTCCATCATGTCCAAAGTTCAAAAGCGTGTGTCAGAATTTCGCCATGCGAATCATTATGCCAATAGCGTCAATCATAACGCCAAACGCGGTTCCCGTCCGATTTGAAGTGGGTCCGCCTGGCAGATGCGGCGCATCCTATGCCACGATTGTGTCAGGGTTTCGCAACAGGAGGATTGCGCTGGCGAGGTTGCAATGGCAAGTCTCGCAGCCACGAATGAACGGTTAGCCAAGGCATGTCCACAGCTCATTTCACGTTTTGTACTCTTTTCAGCCTGACTGTTGCGGCCATGCCGGTTGCAGCCTTCGCCTCCGACGGGCCGTTGCGTCCCTTCAAGGATGAGCTGTTTTCCGCCCAGACGGTGCTCTCCACGGCCGATGGCGGCGCGTCCGAGGTGATCGATTATCAGGAGATGCGCGATATCAACGGCCGCGACGAGGTGCCCGAGCGGCGGGTGAAACGGCAATATGTCGATATGACTCCGAAGAAGGCGCAGGCGCTCGAAACCGTTTCCGCCGAGGGCAGGGCGCTTGAGGTCGGCCGTGTCGGGCCGGCGAGCGGGCAGGCCTTCACGGTCATCTTCATCCATGGACGCGGCGGCGACCGGCGGCTCGGCATGAACGACTACACCTTCGGCGGCAATTTCAACCGGCTAAAAAATCTGGCCGTCGCCAATGGCGGCACCTATTATGCGCCGAGCGTGCGCTCCTTCGATGAGAACGGCGTTGCCGATATCGCGGCGCTGATTGCCGATGCGGCCAAAAAATCGGGCGGCAAGCCTGTCGTGTTGACCTGCGCCTCGATGGGCAGTTTCATCTGCTACGGCATCAGCCGCGACAAGGCTGCCGTCGCCAATCTCAAGGGCATGGCGATCCTCGGCGGTGCGGTCGATCCGGATTTTCCGAAAAGCGTCTTTGCCAGGGCGAAGAAGCCGGTCTGGTTCACCCATGGCAGCGCCGACAAGGTCTATTCGGCCGATCAGCAGGCAAGCATCTTCCGCTCTTTGCTGAAGGCCGGCGAGCCGTCGCGGTTCACGCGGTATGAGACCGGCAGCCACGGCACACCGGTGCGCATGACCGACTGGCGGGCGGTTTTGAACTGGATTTTGAGCCGCTGAGGCCTCGATTTGGGTCAGCAACGGCAAATTTTTAGAAATTGCCCGTCGTTTTGAACCTTTCGGCCGCTTTTTTGTACCATTTGTTGCCGGCTGAGGTTAAAGGAATATCCCGGGATTTCCGGCAGTGTTTCTGTCGCGATTATGGGCCGTAATACGGCTGAGGGAAGGGGCGCCGCCACAGGCGGCCTCAAGACAAAGGGAATGGGATACGCATGACGCCGAATGTTCGACCGCTTGTTGCCGGAAACTGGAAGATGAACGGCACCCGTGCCTCGCTCGATCAGATCAAGGCCATGGCAGAGGGCGTCAAGGGCGCGCTGTCCGAAAAGGTGGATGCGCTGATCTGCCCGCCCTCGACATTGCTCTATGTCGCAACGGCGCTGTGCGATGACAGCCCGCTGATGATCGGTGGACAGGATTGCCACCAGAACGCCTCCGGTGCCCATACCGGCGATATTTCCGCCGAGATGATCGCCGACTGCTTCGGCACCCATGTCATCGTCGGCCATTCCGAGCGCCGCACCGACCATGCCGAGACGGATCATCTGGTGCGCGCCAAGGCCGTTGCCGCCCATCAGGCCGATCTCATCGCCATCGTCTGCATCGGCGAGACGGCGGATGAGCGCAAGGCGGGACAGACGCTCGATATCCTCAAGCGCCAGCTCGCCGGCTCGCTGCCGGATGAGGCGACCGCCGAAAATACCGTCATCGCCTATGAGCCCGTCTGGGCGATCGGCACGGGTCTGACACCCACCGTGGACGATGTGCGCGAGGCCCACGCCTTCATGCGCGACGAACTCGTCAAGCGCTTCGGCGACGCCGGCAAGACCATGCGCATCCTCTATGGCGGCTCTGTGAAGCCGGCCAATGCGCTGGAACTGATGGGCGTCGAGAACGTGGATGGCGCGCTGATCGGCGGCGCGAGCTTGAAAGCCGCAGACTTCCTGTCCATCTATGCGGCATACGAGCAACTGACGGCCTGAGACAGGTTTTCCTGTTACAGATGGCGGGAAAGGGGCTTGGAATAAGCCTTCGCCTCATGTAAAGAGCCGCGAAACCTTCTTTGTAGTGCTCCGCGCGGGGCATGGAATGGATTGTCATGCAGACCGTTTTGATTGTTATTCACCTCATGATCGTGCTGGCGCTTGTCGGTGTGGTCCTGATCCAGCGTTCCGAAGGCGGCGGCCTCGGTATCGGCGGCGGTTCGGGCTTCATGTCCGCGCGCGGAACGGCCAATGCGCTGACGCGCACCACGGCGATCCTTGCCGCGCTGTTCTTCGCGACCTCGCTCGGCCTCGGTCTCCTGACGCGCTACGAATCGCGCCCGACCGATATTCTGAACCGTATTCCGGCCACGCAGGGCCAGGGTAACGGCATTCTCGATACGCTCGGCCCGGCGACGACGCCGTCGACGCCGGCTCCGGCTGAGAATGGCGTGCCGACCAATGGTGCAGCCGCACCGGCTCAGACGACCCCGGCTCCGGCCGCTCCGGCCCCGGCGCAGCCCGCCGATCCGAACGCAGTTCCGACCGGTCAATAAGCCCGGTTTTGATTTAACGCTCCGGCAGGCCAAAAGCCTGCCGGTTTTCTTTTGTTCGCATTCCGGCCTGACCCATCGCAAATTCGTCAACAGCGAATTTTCGAAAGCATGAAATTTGGGCTGGCGGAATCAGAGGTAAAAAGGTATCCGGTGAATCCCATGGCGCGATATGTATTCATCACAGGCGGCGTGGTCTCCTCTCTAGGTAAGGGCATCGCCGCGGCAGCACTCGGAGCTTTGTTGCAATCCCGTGGTTATCGGGTGCGGCTTCGTAAACTCGACCCCTATCTGAACGTCGATCCCGGCACCATGAGCCCGACACAGCACGGCGAAGTGTTCGTGACGGATGACGGTGCCGAGACGGACCTCGACCTTGGCCACTACGAGCGCTTCACGGGGCGTTCGGCAACCAAGACCGACAACATCACCACCGGTCGCATCTACAAGAACATCATCGACAAGGAACGGCGCGGCGACTATCTCGGCGCAACCGTTCAGGTCATTCCGCATGTCACCAACGAGATCAAGGATTTCGTGATCGAAGGCAATGACGATTACGACTTCGTCATCTGCGAGATCGGCGGCACGGTGGGTGACATCGAGGCGATGCCGTTCATGGAAGCGATCCGTCAGCTCGGCAACGACCTGCCGCGCGGCACGGCGATCTATCTTCACCTGACGCTGATGCCTTACATTCCGGCAGCTGGCGAATTGAAGACCAAGCCGACCCAGCATTCCGTGAAGGAACTGCAGGCGCTCGGCATTCACCCCGACATTCTGCTCGTGCGTGCCGACCGGGAAATCCCGGAAGCGGAACGCCGCAAGCTTTCGCTGTTCTGCAATGTGCGTCCGTCCGCCGTCATCCAGGCGCTGGATGTGGCGAACATCTATGACGTTCCGATTGCCTACCACAAGGAAGGCCTCGATTCGGAAGTGCTGGCCGCTTTCGGCATCGAGCCGGCGCCCAAGCCGCGTCTGGAACAGTGGGAAGAGGTCTGCAACCGCATCCGCACGCCGGAAGGCGAAGTGACCATTGCGATCGTCGGTAAATATACCGGCCTCAAGGATGCCTATAAGTCGCTGATCGAGGCGCTGCATCACGGTGGCTTCGCTAACCGCGTCAAGGTCAAGCTGGAATGGATCGAGTCGGAAGTCTTCGAAAAGGAAGACCCGACGCCTTATCTCGAAAAGGTCAACGGCATTCTGGTGCCGGGCGGCTTCGGCGAGCGCGGTTCGGAAGGCAAGATCATGGCGGCGCAGTTCGCGCGTGAGCGCAACGTGCCCTATTTCGGCATCTGCTTCGGCATGCAGATGGCGGTCGTGGAAGCGGCCCGTCACCTTGCCGGCATCGAAAATGCCTCCTCCACCGAATTCGGCCCGACCTCCGAGCCGGTCGTCGGCCTGATGACCGAGTGGGTCAAGGGCAACGAGCTGGAGAAGCGCTCCTCCAAGGGCGATCTCGGCGGCACCATGCGTCTCGGCGCCTACAAGGCGGCGCTGAAGAAAGACACCAAGATCGCCGAAATCTACGGCACCACGGATATTTCCGAGCGCCACCGCCACCGCTATGAGGTGAATGTGGACTACAAGGACCGGCTGGAAGAATGTGGCCTGGTCTTCTCGGGGATGTCTCCGGATGGTGTCCTGCCGGAAACGGTGGAATATCCCGACCATCCGTGGTTCATCGGCGTGCAGTACCACCCGGAACTGAAGAGCCGCCCGCTCGACCCGCATCCGCTGTTCGCCAGCTTCATCGAAGCGGCGGTGGAGCAGAGCCGGCTGGTTTGACGGTTTGAATGAGATGAAGAGGGCCGCTTTTGCGGCCCTTTTTTATTGCGGGAAGTCTAGACATCTCCTCCGTCACCCCGGACTTGATCCGGGGTCCAGTGCGATCAAGTCTTTGATCGCAAAAGACTCTTTTCACGGCGCAGACGCGCCGTGGCTGGGTGCCGGATCAAGTCCGGCATGACGGAAAACTCTTCCCCGACTGATCATCCTGAGATTCGTTCTGGATAGGCTTGTCTTTTGTTGAACAAACAAAAAACGGGCCCGAAGGCCCGTTCCTTGTTTCAAAAAATCCGACAGGCTTACTTCGGCCCGATCATGTTTTCCGGGCGCACATACTGGTCGAACTCCTCGTTGGTGAGGTATCCTCCGCCGACGGCCTCGTCGCGCAGCGTCGTGCCGTTCTTGTGCGCGGTCTTGGCGATCTTGGCGCAGATGTCATAGCCGAGCTTGCTGTTGAGCGCCGTCACCAGCATCAGCGAGTTTTCGACGCCCTTCTTGATATTGTCTTCGCGGGCCTCGATGCCGACGACGCAATTGTCGGTGAAGGAGACGGCCGCGTCGCCCAGAAGCTGAACCGACTGCAGGAAGTTGTAGGCCATCATCGGGTTATAGACGTTGAGCTCGAAGTGGCCCTGCGAACCGGCGAAGGAAAGCGCTGCATTGTTGCCGAAGATGTGGGCGCATACCTGCGTCAGCGCTTCCGACTGGGTGGGGTTGACCTTGCCCGGCATGATCGACGAGCCGGGTTCGTTTTCCGGCAGCGACAATTCACCGAGACCGGCGCGCGGGCCGGAGCCGAGGAAGCGGATGTCGTTGGCGATCTTGAACAGCGCAGCAGCGGCCGCATTGATCGCACCGTGCGAGAAGACCATGGAATCGTGCGAGGCGAGCGCCTCGAACTTGTTCGGCGCAGTCACGAAGGGCAGGCCGGTGATCTTGGAGATTTCCTCGGCGACCTTTTCGGCAAAGCCGATGGGGGCGTTGAGGCCCGTGCCGACGGCGGTGCCGCCCTGCGCGAGCTTGGAAAGCGCTGGCAGGGTGGTTTCGATGTTGGCGATGGCGGAGGCGACCTGCGCGGCGTAGCCGGAGAATTCCTGGCCGAGTGTCAGCGGCGTTGCATCCTGCGTGTGGGTGCGGCCGATCTTGATGATCTTCTCGAACTGCTTGACCTTGGCTTCCAGCGCCTTGTGCAGGTGCTTGAGGCTCGGCAGCAGGTGGTGAACGATCTCTTCCACGCAGGCGATGTGCATCGCGGTGGGGTAGGTGTCGTTCGAGGACTGGCTCATATTGACGTGGTCGTTGGGGTGAACCGGCTTCTTGGTGCCCATTTCGCCGCCGAGCATCTCGATTGCGCGGTTGGAAATCACCTCATTGGCGTTCATGTTGGACTGGGTGCCGGAACCGGTCTGCCAGACGACGAGCGGGAAATGCTCGGTCAGCTTGCCGTCGATGACTTCCTGCGCGGCGGCGATGATGGCGTCACCGACCTTGGGGTCGAGGCCGGCCAGCGCCATGTTGGCGCGGGCGGCTGCCTGCTTGACGATGCCGAGCGCGCGAACGACAGAGGCGGGCTGCTTTTCCCAGCCGATTTTGAAGTTGCCGAGCGAGCGCTGCGCCTGCGCGCCCCAATAGCGATCGGCCTGAACTTCAATGGGTCCAAATGTATCGGTTTCCGTCCGTGTGGCTGTCATCAATCTTGCCTTTTTACTCGTTTTCCTCCGCCAAAACGGCGCCTTCGCCCGCCTTGCGCGGCCGATATATAGAATCATCGCGCCGGCAATGAAAGCGCTGCAATGCAGCGGAGGCAGATATTTCCCGCCGCGTAAAAGCGATTTCGCCGTATGGCGCGGCGCGGGATGAAAAAGGCGCCGGCGTGTCATTTTTACTACGACGCAAAATGGCCGGAAAACCGGGCTTTCCGGGGCGCCCGGAAGGTCGCGCGGGGCAGGGCAAAGTGAATGAAATAAATGGAAATTTAACCATTCTCGCCAATTCTGGAAATTACGTTTTTACGGCTTTGGCTGTATCATAAGGTTCATTTCGGCACGGTTGTGGGCTTTTTCGCGTTTTCTTTTCAACGGGCCGTCGATCGGCTAGACAGGCATGAAACTGATGCCCGCCCTTTCGCTGGCGGTGCTGGGTGCTACGAGGATCAAATTGCAAGTCACATCTGGAAAAACATCGGCAGCACTGGTGCTGGCTCTCGGTCTTTCCGTTTCCACCGCTCTTCCCGGCAGCGCCGGTGCGGTAACGCTGATGGACCTCCTGCGCGGCGGCCCCGGCAAGATCGCGCGCGATCGCGGTGAGTTGCCGCCGGCCGGCATCGTCACCTCGCCCCCCGGATCGAGTGCCGGCCAAAGTGCCGATGCTTCCGATCCCGAGCCGCTGCCGCGCGTTTCCGGCCCGCGTTATTACGACTACAAGGCGGATACGGCCCGTGCGGTGAACACGGCGAATTTCGGCGATGGCCTTGCCAATCTGAAATTCAGCGCCACCCCCGAGATCGCCAAGGCGCTGGAAGCCTATTACGGCGCCGGCGGCAAGACGCTCTGGGTTTCGGAAGGCGAGCTGACCGCGCGCGCCAATGCTGTCATCGCCTTTCTCGAGACGGTCGGTGAAAGCGGCCTCGATCCGGCCGATTACAGCATTTCGCCACCGGCAAAGGATGTGACGGCCAGCATCAGCAACGCTTCCGGTTCGGCTGCGACCGGTACGCCGGTGGAGACGGCCTCGGCTCCCGTGTCCGACGCCTATCAGCGGGCGCAGATGCAGTTCGAGCTGGCGCTTTCCGCCAAGGTTCTCGCCTATGTGCAGGATACGGCCCGTGGCCGTGTCGATCCGAACCGGCTTTCCGGCTACCATGATTTCAAGCGCAAGACGGTGAGCCTCGCACCGGTGCTGAAGCTTGCGGGCCTGAGCCCCGATGTTGCCGCCTATCTGCGCAGCCGCGAACCGTCGAGCGCCGAATATCTGGCGCTGAAGGCGGAGCTTGCCCGTCTGCGCGGTGAGGGCGATGCGGCGCATGTCGTCCGCGTTCCCGCCGATCTGGTGCTGAAGCCCGGCAACAGCAGCGCGGATATGGCCAATGTCGTCAAGGCCATCGAACATCGCGCTTCGCCCGCCTTCAAGGCCGAGCATGCCGCGATCATTTCCGCTTACCAGCAGACGCCTGATTATACGCCCGATCTCGTCGATCTGGTGAAGGCGTTCCAGAGCGAAAACGGCCTGAAACCCGATGGCGTGATCGGCCGCGCCACCGTGCGCGCCATGGTCGGCGAAAGCAATGACGCGAAGATCGCCAAGGTGCAGGTGGCGATGGAGCAGGTGCGCTGGCTGCCGGCCGATCTCGGCCAGCGTTATGTCTTCATCAACCAGCCCGCTTTCATGGCCTATTATCACAATGATGGCGTGGAACAGTTCGGCATGAAGGTGGTCGTCGGCTCCAAGGCCAACCAGACCTATTTCTTCCAGGACGAAATTCAGACCGTGGAGTTCAACCCCTATTGGGGCGTGCCGCAGTCGATCATCGTCAACGAAATGCTGCCGAAGCTGCGCCGCGATCCGTCCTATCTCGACCGGCTGGGCTACGAAGTGCAGGTGGGCGGTCGTGCCGTTTCCTCCACCAGCGTCAACTGGTATGGCTCTACCAATGCCGTTTCCGTGCGCCAGCCGCCGAGCAGCGACAATGCGCTGGGCGACCTGAAAATCCTGTTCCCCAATGCGCATGCCATCTACATGCATGACACGCCTGCCAAGAGCTTTTTCAACCGCGACATGCGGGCGCTGAGCCACGGCTGTATCCGTCTGGTCGATCCGCGCCGCATGGCCGCCGCGGTTCTCGGCACCAGCGTCGACAAGGTCGGCGAGCAGATCGCATCCGGCAAGAACCGCGCCGTGCAGGTGCCGGAGAAGGTTCCGGTCTACGTGGCCTATTTCACCGCCTGGCCGGACAAGGACGGCAAGGTGCAGTTCTTCGACGATGTGTATGACCGCGACAGCTATGTGCAGAAGGCGTTCGCCGTGACGACGAAGGCGCGGGCCGCGTCGATCTGATCAGAATAGCATCGAGAAAAAAGCGCCGGAAACGGCGCTTTTTTGTTTGAAGGAAAGGCCTGCCCAATTTGTTTGGTGCTGGAGTCCACCTGCTACATTTGGCGTTAACGGCAACACCGTACTCCGTCACCCCGGACTTGATCCGGGGTCCAGTGCGATCAAGTCCTTGATCGCAAAAGAGTCTTTTCACGGCGCAGACGCGTCGTGGCTGGATGCCGGATCAAGTCCGGCATGACGGAAGAGAGGTTGTTCAGCTCTCATTGACGTCGGAATCGCCGTTCTCTGGCGCTCTACTTGTCTGGTCCAGCCTCTCAGGCGGCCGCTGCACCCTTCGCAACCAGTTCTTCGAACAGCGCCGGCGTCAATTCAGTGAAATCGTCGATCACCACATCCGGCTCCAATTCAACCATCGGCACATCCGAATAACCGAAAGTGACGCCAATCGACGGGACGGCGGCGTTCCTGGCAGCGAGAATGTCGTTGATGCTGTCGCCGACCATGATGGAGCGCAGGACGTCGCCGCCGGCCTTTTCGATGGTGCCGAGAATATGGCGGGCATCCGGCTTGCGGAAGGAGAAGGTGTCGCCGCAGGTGATGGCGGCGAAATAGCGTGTCAGACCGAGTTCTTCGAGCAGCGGCAGAGCGAGGATTTCAGTCTTGTTGGTGCAGACGGCGAGCGTGATGCCGGCTTCCGAAAGCGCCTCCAGAGTATCGACGATACCGGGATAGGGACGGCTTTCGCCGGGCATTTCGGCGCGGTAATGGGTGATGAAGCGCTCATAGAGCGGCTCGATTTCAGCTTCCGGCAGTTCCGTTTCGCGAAGCGCAAAGGCGCGCTTGATCATCACTCGCGCGCCCTGGCCGACGAGGTGGGTCAGGTCGTCATAGGTGACGGGAGCAAGCCCGGCTGCGGCAATGGTGTGGTTGAGGCTCGAGACCAGATCGGCGGCGGTATCGACCAGCGTGCCGTCGAGATCGAAAATGGCGAGCGGGGAGAGCGGGCGGGATGTCACGGGAACTGGCCTCTCGGGAATGCGTGTAACTGATGGTATCGGTGCTTTCATTCACGCCAAGCCTAGGCAAACGGGCCTGTCTTTGCAACCGCGTCACAACGTTCTGTTCGTTGGCTTGAAAAAGGCTTTCGTTTGGCTTTCGACCCGTGTAAACAGCACGGCGACGACAAAGTTACCGGAGTTTCAGGCACATGGATGCCCGCCAGATGAAGATCAAGGCCGCCGAGGCCGCATTGTCCCACGTACAGGATGGGATGAGGCTCGGTATCGGCACGGGTTCGACGGCCGAGGAATTCGTCAGGCTTCTGGCCGAAAAGGTCGCCGCCGGTCTGAAAGTCGAGGGCGTGCCGACATCCGAGCGCACCGCGCGCCTGTGCGTCGAGCTTGGCGTGCCGCTGAAATCGCTGGATGAATTGCCGGAACTGGATTTGACCATCGACGGCGCTGACGAAGTCGATCATGCGCTGCGTCTCGTCAAGGGCGGCGGCGGCGCGCTGCTGCGCGAAAAGATCGTCGCGGCGGCATCCGCCCGCATGATCGTGATTGCCGACCAGAGCAAGGTGGTGGAGACGCTGGGCGCCTTTCCGCTTCCCATCGAAATCAACCCGTTCGGCCAGGTGGCGACGCGTATCGCCATCGAAAAACTGGCGTCGCGTTCCGGGCTTTCCGGCACGCTGACGATGCGTTCTTCCGGCGACGGCGCCTTCATGACGGATGGCGGACACCTTATCCTCGACGCATCTTTTGGCCGTATTCCTGATGCAGAAGCGCTAGCACGCGAGCTGAACACGATTCCCGGTGTCGTCGAGCACGGACTTTTCATAAATTTGGCATCGCTTGCCATTATCGCGGGTCCTGAAGGCGCCCGCGTGATGCAGGCAGTATAACAGGAGCGAGATTTTCATGGTCAAACTAGCGGGACTGGGCAAAGCTGCCGCTGCTTCGATCCTCATTTCCGGCATCGTGTTCGGTACTGCCGCACGCGCGCAGGAAATTTCGGAAGCGCATATCGCTGCCGCACGGCAGGCGATCACCTCTCTTGGCGTTACCGACCGTTTCGACGACATTCTGCCGGGTCTGGCGGAGCGTCTGAAGGCCGAACTCATTCAGGCTTCGCCGAACGTTCAGGACGCGATCACCGAGACTGTTGACGCGAAGGCTCTTGAGCTTGCGCCGCGCCGCGCCGATCTGGAGCGCGAAGCAGCGCTCACCTATGCGCGCGCCTTCACCGTTGAAGAGCTGAATGCCATTTCCACCTTCTACAGCAGCGAAGCCGGCAAGAAGCTCCTGAAGGACGGCCCGATCGCCACGCGCGAACTGATGAAGGCCGCCGACATCTGGGCCGCCGGCATCAACCGCGACCTCAACGCTTCCAGCATGTCGGAACTGCAGAAGGTTGCCGGCGCCGATCTGAAGCCGCTTCCGGCCGATCAGAACGCCACCGGTGGCGCTCCGGCTGCTCCCAAGCCCTGATTGAACAGGGAGAGCATCGGGCCGGAACGTGTGAAGCGGTTTCCGGAAAATCCGACGCTCGGGCAAAAAGGCCTACCTTCAGAAATATTCAAAGCCCGGCCGCAAGACCGGGCTTTTCATTTGTGCGTCGCAGCACCTATATGTGCCGTGAATGCGCCGCCGCCCGTCTCGAGGCTGACGGCGGCGGTTTTGATCAGGGGTTTTGACTATGACAGCTTATGACTACGATCTTTTCGTCATCGGTGGCGGTTCCGGCGGCGTGCGCAGCGGCCGCGTGGCGGCCTCGCTCGGCAAGCGCGTCGCAATCGCCGAGGAATACCGCTATGGCGGAACCTGCGTCATCCGCGGCTGCGTGCCGAAAAAGCTGTTCGTCTACACCTCGCAATTCTCTGAGCATTTCGAGGATTCCGAAGGATTCGGCTGGAGCGTCGGCGAGCGCAGCTTCGACTGGAAGAAGCTGATTGCGGCCAAGGACAAGGAAATCGCCCGTCTCGAAGGGCTCTACCGCAAGGGTCTGGAAAACGCCAAGGCTGATATTTTCGACAGCCGGGCGGAACTGGTCGACGCCCATACCGTGAAGCTGACGAAAACCGGCGAGACCTTCACCGCCGAGCGCATCGTGATCGCCGTCGGCGGCACGCCGAACGAGCACAGGGCGCTGCCCGGCCATGAGCTGACGATCTCGTCCAACGAGGCTTTCGACCTGGAAGAGCTGCCGAAATCGATCCTGATCGCCGGCGGCGGTTATATCGCGGTGGAATTCGCCAATATCTTCCATGGGCTCGGCGTCGAAACGACCCTGATCTATCGCGGCAAGGAAATCCTGTCGCGTTTCGATCAGGATATGCGCAAGGGTCTGCACGAGGCCATGGAAGCCAAGGGCATCAGGATCCTGCTCGGCGATGTCATCGAAGAAGTGACGAAGGGTGAGGGCGCATTGCAGGCCCGCACCAAGAACCATGGCACGCTTGTCGTCGAGACGGTGATGCTGGCGCTCGGGCGCGATCCGAACACGAAAGGTCTCGGTCTTGAAAACGCCGGTGTGAAGCTCGATGCGCGGGGCGCGATCGTCGTCGACGATTATTCGCGCACGAATGTGCCGAATATCTTTGCGCTGGGCGACGTCACCGACCGGGTACAGCTGACGCCGGTGGCGATTCATGAGGCCATGTGCTTCATCGAAACCGAATACAAGAACAACCCGACCAAGCCGGATCATGAGCTGATCGCGACGGCGGTGTTCTCGCAGCCGGAAATCGGCACCGTCGGTCTTTCGGAAGAGGAAGCCGGCAAGAAATATCCGGAACTGGAAGTTTATCGCGCCCAGTTCCGGCCGATGAAGGCGACGCTGTCCGGCCGTCAGGAAAAGACGATCATGAAGCTGATCGTCAATGCCGCCGACCGCAGGGTCGTCGGCGCGCATATTCTCGGCCATGAGGCGGGCGAGATGGCGCAGCTTCTCGGCATCACGCTGAAAGCCGGCTGCACCAAGGATGATTTCGACCGCACCATGGCGGTTCATCCGACGGCGGCCGAAGAGCTGGTGACGATGTATTCGCCGAGCTATCGCGTCGTGAATGGCGAGCGTGTGTAACGCCGGTACAGGCGTGATATAATCGCCGCCCACATCAGCCTGCCGCCCTTCGAAAGCGAAGTTTTCGAAGGGCGGCGGGGTTGTTAAATCGTTTGAATTGACTTTTGTGCGTCTGGAGCGCTCAAAACGGGCAGAATGAGCCGGATGGCTCAGGGATCGGCTATGCAAAGCCGATGCTTGGAGCTATAAGCCGCTCAATTTTTCGAGGCGGCCGCGCGACGTCGCGCGGGCGAGAAAAGGGTGAGAACATGGCACAGAATTGGACCCCCGGCAGCTGGCGGCAGAAACCGATCCAGCAGGTTCCCGAATATCCGGATGCGGCAGCGCTTGCGGCAACGGAAGCCACGCTTGCGACCTATCCGCCCCTGGTCTTTGCCGGTGAAGCCCGCCGCCTGAAGAAGCAGCTTGCCAATGTGGCGGAAGGCAACGCCTTCCTGCTGCAGGGCGGCGATTGCGCCGAAAGCTTCGCCGAACATGGCGCGGACAATATCCGCGACTTCTTCCGCGCGTTCCTGCAGATGGCCGTTGTGCTCACCTATGGCGCGCAGCTGCCTGTCGTGAAGGTGGGGCGTATTGCCGGCCAGTTCGCCAAGCCGCGCTCTTCCAACGTGGAAGTGCTCGATGGCGTGACGCTGCCGTCCTACCGCGGTGACATCATCAACGGCATCGAATTCAACGAGGCCTCGCGCATTCCGAACCCGGAGCGCCAGCTCGACGCCTACCGCCAGTCGGCCGCGACGCTGAACCTGCTCCGCGCTTTCGCGATGGGCGGTTACGCCAACCTTGAAAACGTTCACCAATGGATGCTCGGCTTCATCAAGGACAGCCCGCAGGCGGACCGTTACCGCAAGCTGGCCGACCGGATTTCCGAAACCATGGACTTCATGAAGGCGATCGGCATCAGCGCGGACAATAATCCGAGCCTGCGTGAGACCGACTTCTTCACCAGCCATGAAGCCCTGCTTCTCGGTTACGAAGAGGCGCTTACCCGCGTCGATTCCACCTCCGGTGACTGGTATGCCACATCCGGCCACATGCTGTGGATCGGCGACCGCACGCGCCAGCTCGACCATGCGCATGTGGAATATTTCCGTGGCATCAAGAACCCGATCGGCCTGAAATGCGGCCCGTCGCTGACGCCCGACAATCTGATCGAGCTGATCGATGCGCTGAACCCGGCGAACGAGGCCGGCCGCCTGACGCTGATTTGCCGTTTCGGCCATGACAAGGTGGCGGACAGCCTGCCGAAGCTCATCCGAGCTGTCGAGAAGGAAGGCCGCAAGGTCGTCTGGTCCTGCGATCCGATGCATGGCAACACGATCACGCTCAACCACTACAAGACGCGTCCGTTCGAGCGCATCCTGTCGGAAGTCGAAAGCTTCTTCCAGATCCACCGCGCCGAAGGCACGCATCCGGGCGGTATCCATATCGAGATGACCGGCAAGGACGTGACGGAATGCACGGGCGGTGCGCGCGCCGTGACGGCGGATTCCCTGTCCGACCGTTACCACACCCATTGCGATCCGCGCCTCAATGCCGATCAGGCTCTGGAACTGGCCTTCCTGCTGTCCGAGCGCATGAAGAGCGGCCGCGATGAGAAGCGTCTGGCAATCGCCAACGCCTGATCTGACACCATAAACAAAAAAGCCGCCGGGAGACCCTCCGGCGGCTTTTTCATGCGCGGTACTGAATTATTGCACCAACGCCGGCTGCTGGCAGCGGACATCCGTGACGCGTACATCGGCTTCGCCGATCTTGACGCCGAGAACCAGAAGCACGTTGTAGAGCAGCTGATCGACCGGAGCGGTGACTGCCGCAAGCGTGTTGGCAAGCGCCGACTGAATGCCCGCCAGACCTCCCAAATCCAGGTTGAGGAAAAGAAGCCTGATATCCAGGTTGAGGTTCTTCAGCAGTGAACTGACAAGAGTGGTGACGGTGTCCTTGGTGGAGACACTCTTGATCTTGGCCTGGGTAATATCGGACTGCGTGAAGGTCAGCTTGGTCTTGGTCATATTGGTGGCATTGATCAGGGCGCTGCCATTGATGGCGAGCAGCGCCGAATCCACGATTGCGGCCTTGGTGACGCGCGGGTCCCTGCCGAAATTGGCAAAGGCCGTGGTATCGACATTGCCAAGGGCGATTTCGACGACGCCGGGAACGACCTCGACATCGACGGTGCCCTGTCCGCCGCCCGTGCAGCGAATATCGGCAAGCCGCGCTTCGGCATGGGCGACTTCCACATAAAGCGGGAGATTGACCTTGAGGCCGGCAATGGCCTGAAGCCCGTCCACCACGACACTGACCGCAAGACGGGTCTGTGCGGTGCGCACCACGGTGCCCTGACCGCCGACGGCGAGCGACGGCGTTTCGACCGGCGGTTCACCGATGGCGAGCGTTGCCTTGACCGAGGCGAGGCCGAGAAGATTGGCGTTGATATTAAGCCCCAGCTGGTTGCCGCCATTGCCCGCCACGGCGGCGGCATTGATGAGATCGAAGACGCCGGCGGTGACCTTGAGGTTTTCGCCCGTACCGATCAGCTTGTCCGAGAATGGGCCGAGATTGAGGATCTCCTCGAGCTTGATCTTGACGTTGCTCTTGTTGACGGTTTTTTGCAGCGTATTCAAAATGTTGACGACCGCCGGCTGCAAGCCTGTGGTTTTCGTCAGCACGTCGAGGAATTTGCCGTAGCTGATTTCCGTCTTCAGAACATCCTTATAGGTGCCGGCGGTGAGGTTGAGATCGACGGCCAGCGCCTCGACGATCTTCAGCGCATTGACATCGGCGGCGAGAAGCGCCTGATAATCCATGAGTTTCAATGAAACCGTGGTGCCGAGCAGACCGCCGAGCAGGCTGTTGAGAATTCCCTCATCGAGGCTGGCGAGCCGCGATCCCACCGAAAATGCCGCGATCCTTTGGGACGAGGCCGTTCCGACCGCCGAGACCTTTGGCGGCTTGGTGAAGGCGGAAGCGAAGAATATCTGGCCCTGTTCGACGATGTTCACCTTTATCGCATTGGTGGGCAGGGCGTTATCGACGAAACGCTGGCCGACCGGGATTGTCGCATCCGGCTCGTAATGACCCTTGAT
Source organism: Agrobacterium sp. T29 (assembly GCF_006970545.1). Classification (NCBI taxonomy): domain Bacteria; kingdom Pseudomonadati; phylum Pseudomonadota; class Alphaproteobacteria; order Hyphomicrobiales; family Rhizobiaceae; genus Agrobacterium; species Agrobacterium sp. T29. The sequence continues at coordinate 1,303,488 of NZ_CP040640.1, read as the reverse complement.
GACCTCGGCATAACCCTTGCTGTTGGCGAATTCATTCAGCGGGTCGAAGGGTTGCAGGCCCTTTTCGGTCAAAAGTCCCTGGGCCGTCCTGACACCGAGATCCATGCCATTGAGAGCGAAATATTGCTGAACCGCCTTTTCGGCGTCCGTGGCGTTGGCTGCCGCCGATATGGCCGCGAGATCGGCGGTCTGCTGCAATTGCCGTTTCTGCAATGTCAGATAACCGTAATCGACGCCGAGCGCCAATATGCCGATGAAGAGCGGTGCGGTGAGCCCCGCCGAAATGGCGATGTTGCCCGTTCTATCCTTGAGGAAGCGGGGAAGCAGGGAATGAATATCTCGCATGTCATGCTCCTCCGATCCGGATGGTGGAAAAACGCCGGATGACCGGCTCGGGCAGGGTGTAGCTGTAGAGGCTCCAGATCGGCAGGTTACGGGCGTCATATTCGACCTTGACCGTGAACTGGTTGGCATTGGCGGGATCGGTGGCGACGTTGACGGTGAAACGCGTCTTGTCCATGAAGGCGTAGCTGAGATCGCTTTTGCTGACGAAATCGCGGGCAAGCTGCTGGCGTTCGGAGGTGTTCAGTCCGGCAACGGCCGTTCTTGCCGCATCGGCGGCGATCTGCTGCACTGAATAGGCGGCCATCAGATAAATGCCGTAGGCGATCATCGTGAGCAGGACGAGAAAGAATATCGGTGCGACGATGGCGAACTCGACAGCAGACGAGCCGGATCTATCGCGAAAGAAACGCACTCCATTAAACATAAAGCACCCCCGTTCCTTCAGGCATCAAGGTTCGATGCCTTGATTTATTATTTTCGGAAATGCTAATTTATAGGTGTTAATTTTGTGTTGATGCCGCCTCTATGGGTTGCAACTCGCGTTAAACTTTCGCGTTTGCTTCAGATCAGCCGAAGGCCTTTGAAGCTGGCGTGGCCATCCTTGCCGATGATGATATGGTCGTGAACGGCGATGCCGAGCGGCTTTGCCGTATCGATGATGGTTTTGGTCATCTCGATATCCGCTCGCGAAGGGGTGGGGTCGCCACTCGGGTGATTGTGAATTAAAATCAACGCTGTAGAGGATAGCTCAAGCGCGCGCCGCACGATTTCGCGCGGGTAGACCGGCGTATGGTCCACGGTTCCCTGACCCTGCACCTCGTCGGCGATCAGGACGTTGCGCTTGTCGAGGAAGAGGATACGGAACTGTTCCCGCGTCTCGTGGGCCATGGCGGCATGGCAATAATCGATGACCGACGACCAGGAGCCGAGAACCTGCTTGTTGCGGATTTCGCTTTTCAGCATGCGCTGGGAAACGGAGGCGACGAGCTTCAGATCAAGCGCCACGGCTTCGCCCACGCCCTTCACTTCCTGCAATAATGCCAAAGGAGCGCCGAGAACGCCGCCAAGGGTTCCGAACCGGGCAAGGAGGGCCTTGGCGATGGGTTTGGTATCGCGCCGCGGGATCAGCCGGAACAGCAGAAGCTCCAGCAACTCGTAATCGGCAAGCGCTGCATCGCCGCCATCGCGGTAACGCGCCCGCAGCCTGTCGCGGTGACCGTGATAATGGGCCGCATCCGCTTCCTGTTCTGAGATGGCTGCGGCCCGCTCGGGTTTCCCGGGCGCATTTCGCGGTTCTGCAAAAAAGCCGCGCTCATCCGCCCCTTCAAAGAGATCGCCTTCGCCCGCCTCAAAGCCTGACGTCGTGGAAAGATCGGCGGAAGGCGAGGCGGGGCGTTTTGCCATAGGCGGTCTGGCCTTATGCGGGGGGAAGCGGCGGCAGGCCCGGACGGTCGAAGCCGCCGGGCGACAGTGTGAAGATTTCGCAGCCGGTGGCCGTGACGCCGACGGCATGTTCATATTGTGCGGAGAGCGACCGGTCGCGCGTTACCGCCGTCCAGCCGTCGGAAAGCACCTTCACATGCGGTTTGCCGAGATTGATCATCGGCTCGATGGTGAAGATCATGCCTTCGCGGATTTCCGGCCCTTCGTCCGGGCGGCCGTAATGCAGGATGTTCGGCGTGTCGTGGAACAGGCGTCCGACGCCATGGCCGCAGAAATCGCGCACGACAGAGCAGCGCTCCGCTTCCGCATAGGCCTGGATCGCCGCGCCGATTGCGCCGGTGCGCACGCCGGGCTTCACCGCCGCGATGCCGCGCAGCAGGCATTCATAGGTCACTTCCATCAGCCGCTCGGCGGCGCGCTTGATCTGGCCGACCGGATACATCCGGCTCGAATCGCCATGCCAGCCATCCAGCACATAGGTCACGTCGATATTGACGATATCGCCTTCGCGCAGCGGCTTCGCATCCGGAATGCCGTGGCAGACGACGTGGTTGATCGAGGTGCAGACGGATTTGGTATAACCGCGATAATTCAGCGTCGCCGGCAGCGCGCCGTGGTCGGCGCCGAATTCGAAGACGAAACGATCGATGGCGTCGGTCGTCACGCCCGGCTTGACGATTGCGGCGAGTTCATCGAGGCAGCGCGCCGTCAGCTGGCACGCCTTGCGCATCCCGTCGAAGTCCTCAGGGGTATAGAGGCGGATGACGCCGGTATTCTTGAGGGGGGCGGAGGCTGCGTCGATATAGGTGACCATCTTGGTGCTTTCTGTCTCTTTACGTCCCTGTTCATAAAACAGCCGGACGCCATTCGTCCATCTTAACCGTTCCGCTGACCGAAATTTGTGCCGGGGAGACCATGCATTTCACCGCATAGGCCTCCACGCCGCGCATCATGGCTCGCTGAAACGCCAGCGCATAGACGGGATCGAGATCGTCGCAGATGCGCATTCGGTCGCAATCGTCGCGCTGGATGAGATAGAGCATCACCGAACGGTAACCTGCTTCCGCGGCGTCACCCAGTTCTTCGAGATGTTTCGCGCCGCGTTTGGTGGCGGTGTCAGGGAATTCGGCCAGACCTTTTTCGCGCATGAAATGCACGTTCTTCACTTCCACATAGGCATCCGGCCGGCCGGGTTCCGACAGCAGGAAATCGATGCGGGAATTGCGGCCGTATTTCTGTTCGCGCCGGATCGTCGAATAGCCGCCGAGTTCCGGAATACGGCCGTTCAGGATCGCTTCTTCCGCCAGCCGGTTCGGCATGCCGGTATTGATGCCGACCGTGGTGCCATCGGCCTCGACCATTTCCAGCATGTGCCGGTACTTGCGGGTCGGGCTGTCATGTTCCGACAGCCATATGCGGGAGCCCGGAGCCGTAAGCCCGCGCATGGAGCCGGTATTGGGGCAAGAGCCGGTGATCGCGGTGCCGTCTTCCAGAACGGCATCGAACAGGAAGCGCTTGTAGCGGGAAATCAGCGTGGCGGGAGTAAGCGGGGGTGTGAAGAACATGTGGCCTGAAAGGTGAGAAATGATGGAGGGTCAGGAGAGGACGTAGGTTCCCGGCGCATCGCCGAGCACGGGGCGCTTGCCGTCCTCCGGTTTTCGCGCCTTTATCTTCTCGCCATCCTGGCTTTCGATCCAGTTCTGCCAGTGCACCCACCAGGAGCCCTTATGGGCGGTAGCGGCGGCCTGCCAGCCGTCGAAGTCTCCGGCCGGTGACGGGCCTGTCCAATATTGGTATTTTTCGAGCTGCGGCGGATTGATGACGCCGGCTATGTGGCCGGATGCGCCGAGTACGAATTCCACAGGCCCGCCGAACAGCGCAGCACCCGTGAAGACCGATTTCGCCGGGGCGATATGGTCGTCGCGGGTGGCGAGGTCATAGACGGGGATTTTGATGTCGCCGAGATTGATCCGCTTGCCGGCGACCCGCATCAGCCCGCGGGCGAGATTGTTCTCGAGGTAACAATTGCGCAGATAAAAAGAGTGGCTGGCGGCCGTCACCCGCGTCGAATCGGAGTTCCAGTAGAGCAGGTCGAAGGGCAGGGGCTCGGCGCCGCGCAGGTAATTGTCGACCACATAGGGCCAGATGAGATCGGAGGCGCGCAGCATGTTGAAGACGGTCGCCATGATCGAGCCGTCGAGATAACCGACCGCCTGCATATGCTTGTCCAGCGCGGCAAGCTGGCCTTCGTCTATGAAGACCTTGAGATCGCCGGCATGGATGAAATCGGTCTGGGCGGCCAGCAGTGTGGCGCTGCGGATGCGCTCATCGCCTTGCTGCGCATGCAGCGCCAGCGCCGAGGATAAAAGCGTGCCGCCGACGCAATAACCGATGGCGTTGATTTCTTTTTCGCCGGTCCGCTCCTCGATGGTATCCAGCGCAAAATCGATGCCTTCCCGGACGTAATCATCCCAGCCCTTGTCGGCGAGGCGGGCATCCGGGTTGATCCAGGAGACCATGAAGACGCTGTGGCCCTGCTCGAGGCACCAGCCGACGAAGGATTTCTGTGGGTTGAGATCGAGGATGTAGAATTTGTTGATCCATGGCGGCACGATCAGCAAAGGCCGTTTGAAGGCCTTCTGCGTCGTCGGCGCATAATGGATGATTTCGCAGAGCGGGCTTTTCGCCACCACTTTGCCCGGCGTGACGGCGATATTCTGGCCGATGACGAATTTGCTGTAATCGGTCTGGCGCAGTTTCAGGTGGCCGTTGCCGGCCGCGACATCTTCCGCCAGCTGCGCCATGCCCTTGACGAGATTGGCGCCGCTGGAGGCGACCGTTTCGCGGAAGACCTGCGGATTGGTGAAGACGAAATTGGCCGGCGAAAGGGCCTCCGTCACCTGGCGCATGTAAAACAGCGCCTTGGTGCGGGTATGTTCGTCCAGCCCGTCTGCCTCCGTCACCATCCGGTCGGCGAAACCGACGGTGGTCTGGTAGGCCTTCAGGAGAAAATCGAAGAACGGATTAGCCTGCCAGTCGGCATCGGCAAAACGCCTGTTCCTGCGTTCCGCAGGGCCGCTTTCGGCGGGTTTTTCCGGGGCCGAATCGGCATCGCCGGAAAACTGCGCCACCGATTTCGCCCAGAGATCGTAATAGCTGGAAAGCAGATGGGTCTGCGCCTCAAGTGAGCGCTTCGGTTCGGCCATCCAGTATTCGGCGACATCGGAGAGCGTCTTGACGAGATCGGTTACCGGATCGGCGCTGGTCTGGGGAATCTCACCGCGTTCGCGCGGCGCCAGCCACTCGGATGCGGCCTTGCCGAGATTTTCGAGCGCACGGGCGATGTTGATCGCGAAGGTTTCCGGGTCGCGGATCAGGTAGGCCTCGGCGGAGCTGGCGTCGAAGCCGGGCGTTTTGCCGCCCTTTTTCGCGTCCCCGCCGTCAACACCTGCCATGCACCATCCTCCACCAAATTTGTGTTTGCACATTCTGCATGAAAACGAATACAAGTTCCACCAGCAAGGGGAGGCCGCAAAGGGCCGAACCGTGGTCGAATTCGATATCGGCAGATATCCTTACAGGCGGAACATGACGATGGGCAAGCACATGGGCACATGGGGAACATATGCGGAAAATGCGGCAAGAATCGCTGTGCTTTCGCTCTCCGGCGCAATGCTCGCCGCCACACTTGCCGCCTGCAAGGCTCCGGAGCCGATCGTCGCGCCCGCCCATATGCGCCGCCCGACGGCCGAAATCGTCGGCCCGCGCCCGGTCAGCGACACTGCGGTTAGCCAGAAGCGCGACACCGGCACCTATCCCACCTTCTCGCAGCCGCTGACGGCCGCTGGCACCCAGATGGGCGAAGATGAGGCCTCCACCATGGAATCGAGCCTGTCGCGCCTCGGTGCGGCACGGCGCAACGGCCAGATTTCGGAAGCCGAATACAAGCGCCGCGTGGCGGAGCTGCGGGCGCTTGCCGAAAACCAGAAGCCGGTTGCGACACCTGCCGCCTCGCAGTGAGATCACGCCGCGCAGTTTGCGCGGTCTCAGCGACTGGCCAGATTATCTTTGATTGACGAAACATGCACCCAAACGGGGAATTCCCTATGGAGCGAGCGGGTGCGCCCCGTTTCTTCTCCCCGCCGGGGAGAAGTCCGCGGCAGCGGGATGAGGGGGCAAGCTCTCCGTATATCTTTGCGCTAGCCCCCTCATCCGACCCTTCGGGCCACCTTCTCCCCGGCGGGGAGAAGAAACAAGCGGGGATGCCGAACTTGCTACAGCGACAATCACGGCTGAAGGTCCTGTCGGCCCGGCAATCATAACCCCTTCTTTACCCTGCCTCTGAACCTTCCGCTTACCCAAGATGTTAAGCGGATGGATGCGGTTTGCCGCTTATGATGCGGCCATAACAAACAGGCCGCTGAAAAAGCGGGGCACGGGGTGAAATATCATGAAATGCATCGCCGCTTTGCTGGTTCTTGCCGGTTTTGCGCTCGCACCCGCTCAGGCGCGGGCGCCGCACATCAATTTCGGGACACCTGCACTTCAGGGGCAGTGAGAGGCAAATTCCGTCAGTCGTTGCCGGCGGCTTCGCTCAGCACGTCGAGATCGGGCACGGTGATATGGCGATTGTTCTCGATGCGGATAATGCCTTCCTTGCGCAGCTTGGTCATTTGCCGGCTAACGGTCTCGATGGTGAGCCCGAGGAAATCGGCGATATCGGCGCGTGAAAGCGGCAGGTCGAAGCAGGATTTGTCGTCGTTTTCCGGGTCGATATGGGTGGCGATCATATAAAGGAAGCTGGCAACCTTTTCCTGCGCCGATTTGCGCCCCAGCGTCAGCATCCAGTCGCGCGCCTCGTCCAGTTCCTTGAGGGACTGGTTGTGGAGCTTGCGTTCCATATCGGGCACTTCGGAAACCATCCGGTCGACGACGCGGCGCGGGAAGAGACAAATCTCCACATCGGTTGCGGCTTCCGCCGTCATCTTGCTTTCCGCCATGAAGGGGCGGCCGAGAAAGTCCGGTGCGAATTGCAGGCCGACGATCTGCTGGCGGCCATCCGACATCATTTTCGACAGCTTCACCACGCCGTTCAGGATATTGCCGTAGGAGGTGACGAGTTCGCCCTGGCCAAGAAGCTCGTTGCCCGCTTCCAGTTTCTTGCGGCTGGAATGGCGGTTCAGCTCGCAAAGCTGCTGCGGCGTCAGGCTGCTGCAAAGCCCGCCATGGCGCGCCTCGCAGGAGCGACAAACGACGGGTTCTTCCGAATTGTGGATGGTCTTCTGCAGCGTGTCCATAAGCCTTTTCCAATGCTGGCTTTTTCAGGACGATTGCGACCGTGGGTGTCAAATCCGGTCTCATGCAAGGCTTTCGCCACGTAGCCGTCGCCCCTGCGTCTACTTTAGCAAGAACTTACGGTGCAATTTGATTGAAGTCAAAGTTGCAAACTGTCGCAGCCGTTACTGAAAGAGAGGAAATCGACATTTTCTTGATAAAAGGCAAATCGGGCGATGAATACCGAACTTCTTCACAAATATTCGGGTGCAGTGCCGCGTTACACGAGCTATCCGACCGCGCCGCATTTCCACGAGGGAATCGATAATGGCGCCTATCGCCGCTGGCTCGGCGCGCTCGGTCACAGGAATCGCCTGTCGCTTTACCTGCATATTCCCTATTGCGACCGGCTGTGCTGGTTCTGCGCCTGCCACACCAAGCACACGCTGAAATACGAGCCGATTGCCGTTTATCTTGAAGCACTTAAGCAGGAGATCGAGGCCGTCGGCGCACTTGTTTCGCCGGATGCGGTGGTGAGTGCCGTGCATTTCGGCGGCGGCTCGCCCACCATGTTGAAGCCGGAGGACATGCAGAGCCTGATGGACTGTCTGCGGCGTCATTTCACCTTCGGCCTCGCACCCGAGATCAGCGTCGAGATGGACCCCAACGATCTGGATGACAGCCGCTACGATGCGCTTGCCGCCATCGGCATGTCGCGGGCGAGCCTCGGGGTTCAGGACTTCGATGACAAAGTGCAAAAAAGCATCAACCGCATCCAGTCCTTCGAACAGACGAAATCCGTTGTGGATGCGGTGCGGGCGAGGGGCGTTCACTCGGTCAATTGCGACATTCTTTATGGGTTGCCGTTCCAGACCTGCGGGACATTGGAAAAGACGGTGAACCAGATCGTATCGCTCGACCCCGATCGCATCGCGCTTTTCGGTTATGCGCATGTTCCGTGGATGAAAAAACACCAGTCGCTGATCCCGGAGCATGCCCTGCCGGATATTGCCGAGCGCTACCGCCAGATGACGATGGCGGCGGAGATGCTGAAACAGGCGGGTTACGAGGCCATCGGTATCGATCATTTCGCCAAGCCGACCGATACATTATGTCAGGCCGCCGAAGCGGGCGCCCTGCGGCGGAATTTTCAGGGCTATACGACCGACACGGCCGATGCGCTGATCGGGCTTGGCGCATCGTCCATCGGCAGGCTGCCGCAGGGTTATGTGCAGAACATGGTGGCGACGGGGGAATATCAGCGGATGGTGGGCGAGGGCGGTCTTGCCGCCGTCAAGGGCATAGAGTTGTCGCAGGACGATCATCTGCGCTCGCATGTCATCGAAAGGCTGATGTGCGATTTCGCTATCGATCTTTCGCAGTTGCAGCACCGTTTCGGCAAGGCGAGCCATTCCGTGAGAGCCCAGGCGCAGCATTTTGCCGCAAGCGACAGGGACGGCGTGGTGCGGATGGACGCCGATATTTTTGCGGTGACGGAGGCTGGAAAGCCCTTCGTGCGTAACATCGCGGCAATCTTCGACGCCTATCTCGGCAATGGACGCGGCCGTCATTCGGTTGCTGTTTAGGCAACAGTTTTGGGGCAAATTTCAAAGTTACGTCACGAAACCATTGGCTTTTTTGTGCGACTTGCCTATGTGGTGCGTCAGACAGGATAATTCATACGAACGACAATAAGGATTATGGGCGTGACAGCTACATTCGACAAGGTTGCCGACATTATCGCCGAAACCAGCGAAATCGACCGCGAAACCATTACGCCGGAGAGCCACACGATCGACGATCTGGGCATCGACAGCCTCGACTTTCTTGATATCGTTTTCGCGATCGACAAGGAATTCGGCATCAAGATTCCGCTCGAGCAGTGGACGCAGGAAGTCAACGAAGGCAAGGTTTCCACCGAAGAATATTTCGTGCTGAAGAACCTTTGCGCCAAGATCGACGAATTGCGCGCAGCCAAGGGCTGATGTGACAATGCCCGCTTGCAGCGGGCATTTTCTTTTGATGCCGCCTGCGGGCAAACCATGACTAACCGACCAGAGACGGGCCGGACGAATGCTGCTTGAATATTTTCAGATGATCGACAAGGTCGAGGCCGTGGACATGACGACGCGCACGTTGAAGGCGCAGTCAGTCGTTCCCGACAAAAGCCCGGTTTTCGAAGGCCACTTTCCCGGCATGCCGCTGGTTCCGGGCGTGCTTCTGATCGAGACCATGGCGCAGGCTTCCGGCATGCTGGTTCTGGCGTTTTCCGATTTTGCCTCCATGCCGTTCCTGATGTCGGTCGACGGCGCCAAGATGCGCACCTTCGTGGAGCCGGGCGCGGTTCTCGACATCGAGGCGGTGCTGGAGCATGACGGTTCCGGCTTTGCCGTTACCAAGGCGAAGATCACCTCGGATGGCAAGAAGGTCTGCGACGCGCAGCTTAAGCTCAGGACCATGCCCTTCAGCGAAATCCCGCTTGGGCCTATCGTCAAGAAGCGGGCCGAGGAAGTCGGCCTGATGGCGGCGATTGCCGCGGATGCGCAGAAATAAGCGTTTCCGTCCGTTTCGAAGGAGAGCGTTTTTCCCGCCGGCCCGGTTTTTGAGCACGAAAATCGTGGGCTCGCGACGGCGGATCAGGCCTTCACCATTGCCAATCCGCATCGCGCGCTTTATTCCGCAACGCATGAAGTGGTTGTTCGCGACCGCTGTTGGATAGCCGTGACCGTTTCGACGGGGCCGGCTGCAAAGGATGACAGACGATGAAATCTGACAATGATGTGGTGATAACAGGGGTCGGCATCGTGACCTGTCACGGCGTCGGCAGCCAGGCGCATGTGGCGCTTCTTTCTGGAACCGCCGTGCCGGAGCCGGTGGTCGAGACCGAAAAGTTCAAGCCCTATCCGGTCCATCCCATGCCGGAGATCGACTGGTCCGCGCAGATCGCCAAGCGCGGCGACCAGCGCCAGATGGAAAACTGGCAGCGCCTCGGCGTTTTCGCCGCCGGTCTCGCACTCGACGATGCCGGGCTGAAGGAAGATGCCGAAGCCTGCGCCACCATGGACATGATCGTTGCCGCCGGCGGCGGCGAGCGCGACATCAATGTCGATACGCTGATCGTCGACGAGGCGCTGAAGCGCAATGACCGCGAAAAGCTGCTCAACGAGAAGCTGACGACGGAGCTGCGCCCGACGCTGTTTCTCGCCCAGCTTTCCAATCTGATGGCCGGCAATATTTCCATCGTGCACAAGGTCACCGGCTCTTCCCGCACCTTCATGGGCGAGGAAGCGGCCGGCATTTCCGCCGTTGAAACCGCATTTCACCGCATCCGCTCCGGCGAATCGAGCCATGCGCTGGTGGGCGGCGCTTTCTCGGCGGAACGTCCCGACATGATCCTGCTGTTTGAAGCCATCGGCGCGCATGCGCAGGGCGGCTGGCAGCCGCTGTGGTCGCGCCAAGGCCAGGAAGGCGGCGGCATGGTTTCCGGTTCGCTCGGAGCCTTCCTGGTGCTGGAATCGCGCAAGCACGCCAGCGAGCGCGGCGCGCGCATTTATGCCCGCATCGACGCCATCGAGGGCGACCGCGGCAGCCGTGACGAAGGCAAGATGGAAAAGCGCATGGAGCGGCTGCTTGCACCCGCCAAGGACAGTGCGGCGACCGTCGTATTCTCCGGTGCGAGCGGTTATGACGGCGTGACGGCCCGCGAGAAGGATATTCTCGAAAAGGCCCTGCCGAATGCCGTCATTCGCGGTTTTGGCGGCGTCACCGGTCATGGGCTGGAAGCACAGTTCCCGCTCGGGTTGGCGCTTGCCGCGCTGACGCTTGAAAGCGGCGCGAAGGTGCCTATCTTCGATGCGGCTGAGGAAAAGCCCATGGGCGAGGCGGCCAGCGAAGCCGTCGTCACCACCGTCGGCCATGTGCGCGGCGAAGGTGTCGCCGTTCTGTCCCGCGACGTTTGAGGAGAAAGACCATGACTTCCAATTTCAGGGATCATCTCGGTCGTCCCATCGTCGCCGTCACCGGCATGGGCATCATCACGTCGCTCGGGCAGGGGCTTGCCGATAACTGGGCGGCGCTGACTTCGGGCAAATCGGGCATCCACAAGATCACCCGTTTCCCGACTGAGGGGCTTTCGACCCGCATCAGCGGCACGGTGGATTTCATCGATATCCCGGTTCCGAATTCCGTCGAGCGTTCCTATGCCTTCGCGCGCGAAACCACCATCGAGGCTCTGGCGCAGGCCGGTATCTCCGGCGATTTCGACGGCCCGCTGTTTCTCGCAGCGCCGCCTATCGAGCCGGAATGGAGCGCCCGTTTCGAGCTTGCCGACCGGTCTCCGCCGGCTGCCCAGCCGGGTGACGCCTATGAACGGTTCCTGACGGCCTTCCGCCAGCGTCCCGACCCGGCATTCCAGGAAGCCGCCCTGTTCGGCGCGATTTCCGAGCGTCTTTCCGACCGTTTTGGCACGCGCGGCCTACCTGTCACGCTGTCTACGGCCTGTGCATCGGGCGCGACCGCGATCCAGCTCGGCGTCGAGGCGATCCGCCAGGGACGCACCGAGCGGGCGCTGACGGTTGCGACCGACGGTTCGGTCAGCGCCGAGGCGCTCATTCGTTTCTCGCTTCTCTCCGCGCTTTCGACCCAGAACGACCCGCCGGAAAAGGCCTCCAAGCCGTTCAGCAAGGACCGCGACGGTTTCGTGATCGCCGAAGGTGCGGCCACACTGGTGCTGGAATCGCTCGAAGCCGCGGTTGCGCGCGGTGCGAAGGTGCTCGGCATCATCAAGGGTGCGGGCGAGAAGGCCGATAGCTTCCACCGCACGCGGTCTTCGCCCGATGGCGGCCCGGCAATTGCGACAATCCGCGCGGCATTGGCCGATGCGGGCGTGGCCGAAAGCGATATCGGTTACATCAACGCCCACGGCACCTCGACGCCTGAGAACGACAAGATGGAATATGGCTCCATGCTCGCCGTCTTCGGCGAGGGTCTGAAGAATATTCCGCTGTCGTCCAACAAGTCGATGATCGGCCATACGCTCACCGCCGCCGGCGCCGTGGAAGCGGTGTTCTCGCTGCAGACCATGTTGACCGGCACGCTGCCGCCGACGATCAACTACAACAATCCCGATCCGACCATCACGCTCGACGTGGTGCCGAATGTGAAGCGGGATGCTCAGGTAAGCGCGGTTCTGTCCAACTCCTTCGGGTTCGGCGGGCAGAATGCAAGCCTTGTCATGACGCGGGAACCGGCTTAACCGGTTTCGCCATCAACAGGAGCGTTTCCGCGGCAATTGCGGAAACGCTCTCGCTTCTTTGATTACGCATTCCGGCCGCAAAACGGTTACAGAGTTTTGCGGGAATAGCTTTTAGATAACGCCCCCAGATAAACGCCCCTGGGCGAAGGACTGATACATGCGCGCTCTTCAACTCGTGGACGACCGGAAGCTCGAAAAAGTGGACCTGCCCGAACCGGATGCGCCGGCGCCGGGCGAGGTGACGCTGCGCGTCAAGGCGGTTGCGCTCAACCACATCGACGTATGGGGCTGGCGCGGCATGGCTTTCGCCAAGCGCAAGATGCCGCTGACCATCGGTGCCGAGGCTTCGGGCGTGGTCGAAGCCATCGGTCCGGGCGTTTCGAACGTGCTGCCCGGCCAACTCGTGTCGATCTACGGCGCGCGCACCTGCGGGCTGTGCAAGCCGTGTCGCGAAGGCCGTGACAATCTGTGCGAACATGTTCAGGGCGTGCACGGTTTCCATCTCGACGGTTTCGCGCAGGAAAAGATCAATATTCCCGCCCGCCAGCTTGTGCCGGCACCGCATGGCGTCGATGCCGTTGCTGCGGCTCTCGCACCGGTGACCTTCGGCACCGTTGAGCACATGCTGTTCGACAATGCCAGGCTGGAATCCGGCGAAACCATTCTCATCCATGCCGGCGGTTCCGGCATCGGCACGGCGGCGATCCAGCTTGCCAAGAAGATGGGCTGCACCGTCATCACCACTGTCGGTTCCGACGACAAGATCGAACGGGCGAAGGCGCTGGGCGCCGACCACGTCATCAACTATCGGACCGACCGTTTCGAAGGCGTCGTGCGCAAGCTGACGAAAAAGAAGGGCGTCGACGTCGTGTTCGAACATGTCGGCAAGGACACCTGGGCTGGTTCGATGTTCTCGCTGAAGCGCGGTGGCCGTCTCGTTACCTGCGGCTCCACCTCGGGCGTCTCCACCGATATCAACCTGATGATGCTGTTCCAGCAGCAGCTGAAACTGCTCGGCTCTTTCGGCTGCCGCATGGAAAACATGGCCAACGCCATGCAGAAGATGGCGCGCGGCATCGTTCATCCCGTCATCGACACCGAAGTGACCTTCGACGATATCGACCGGGCGCTGGAGCGCATGGAGACACGCCAGGTATTCGGCAAAATCGTGCTGCGGATGGACTGAGCATCTTGAAGCTTTTCCTGACACGGATTGTCCTGAAACTGGACCACTTCCGGCAGTGGCTGATTGCGACATTCGCCTTCGGCCTTCTCAACCTGCTGAAGCTTTTTCCCGCCGATGCGGGCATTCGCGCCGCCGACCGGCTGGCGCGCTGGGTGGGGCCGAAAACCGGCCGCCACAAGCTGATGCTCCATAATCTGGCGCGCGCCTTTCCGGAGAAATCCGAGGAGGAGCGGCTTGAGATCGCCATGGACAGCTGGGCCAATATGGGCCGGCTTGCGGCGGAATATGTGTTTCTCGACCGGCTGTTCGATTTCGATCCGGAAAAGAACGAACCGGGCCGCATCGAGGTCGAGGGCATCCCCACCTTCCTCGAGCTGCGCGACAATCCGCGGCCCTTCATCGTCTTTACCGCCCATAGCGGCAATTTCGAATTGCTGCCGGTGGCCGGCTCGGCTTTCGGTCTCGATGTAACGGTGCTGTTCCGTCCGCCGAACAATCCATTCGTGGCCGACAAGGTGTTCAATTTCCGCAAGGAACGCATGGGCAATCTCGTGCCGTCGCACGCCGGTTCCTCTTTCGCGCTTGCGCGGCAGCTGGAAAAGGGCGGCGGTGTCGGCGTGCTCGTCGACCAGAAGTTCGGCAAGGGTCTGACGACGAAGTTCTTCGGCCTTGAAGTCCGCACCAATCCGCTGCTTGCCAAGCTGGTGCGGCAGTTCAACTGCGATGTCTATCCGGCCCGTTGCGTGCGTCTTCCCGACAATCGCTACAGGCTGGAAATAGAGCCCAAGGTTGAAATTCCGCGCGATGAGAAGGGCAATGTCGACATTCAGGCGACGGCGCAGCTTCTGAACGACAAGGTGGAAAGCTGGGTGCGCGAATACCCCGGACAATGGCTGTGGTATCACGACCGCTGGGACGTGAAGCACCAGATTTGAGGGGCCGGATTTTCCGCGATTTTCACGAAATTCGGCCGGGAAACCGTGCGTTTCGGTGTTTTTCCATATTAGCGGAACCTCATTTTTCGTTCATGGATTATCGAAATTGAAAAATTGGCGGCTGCTGTGATATTTTGGACAACAATCCTCGCGGCGTTCCTGCGTTTCGTTACGTCATTTTTAAGCGCAAAGACGCTATAATCAGGGGGCAAAGGGTTAATCCGTTCGCATTGGGAACCGGGTTATGCCCGTTCAGGGAGAGTTGGGTTGAAAGATTTGATTGAGTTGTTCTGGCTGCGTTATACGGAACTGCAATCTGCCGTTGGTAAAAACGAAGCCGACAAGATCGCAGTGCTGGAGCGTGAACTGGAGCAGCTTCTCGAGCGGGTCGTCGGGCGTCAGACTGAAAACTCCGAGGATATTCGCGAACAGTTCCGTTTCGCCATCGACCTACTGAACCACGAGGCGGAGGATCTCGGCTGCGTGCAGCGTAATTCCGAGCTTCTGAGAACCCTGGTCGACCGTTATGTCGGCATGCCGCCCAAGGCCAAGGTCATCGGTGACGAGGACGAGGACACCCTGGAATGGCATCATCGCCATCTGATCCTCGATGAGGACATGCTCAACGATCTGGACGAGCCGGTGGTCATCGTTTCTCCCGGCTACCGCGTGTCCTTTGCCAATGCGCTTGACGCTTTCCAGCGCAATGCGCCGGAAGGGCTCGTCGGCTGCCATATTGCCGAACTCGTCGGCGTCCACCGCTTCCAGAACGACCTTCGGGAAAAACTCGACAATTGCTTCAAGGGCGATACGTCGAAATATACCTATGCGGAAGATCAGAACGGCCGGACGATCGTGAAATCGCTGGAAATGTCCCCCTGCTATTCCTCCGCCTACAAGCTCGTGGGCGCCATGGTGGTGATCCGGGAAATTGCCGATCGCAGACGTCGCGCCACGGCGTGACGTCACCACTGGTCTCTGACGACACTCTCCCGGCTTTGCCTTTTCCGGCTATTTCGGGAAAATGGTTTCCCATATCGCGGTGATGGACCATGCGGATGATGCATCCGCAAGGAGCTTCGTCGCCATGGCCAGGCAGGAAAGCACCAGCAGCGGGCGGATGATCTTCGCACCGTTCTTCATGGCGAAGCGGGAGCCGATCTGTGCGCCTATGAACTGGCCGACGCCCATGGCGAGGCCGAGTTTCCACAAAACCGCACCACCTATCGCAAACACAACGAAACCGCCGAAGTTCGAGCCGAGGTTCAGAAGCTTGGTGTGGGCGGTTGCCTTCAACATGCCGAAACCGGCAAGCGCCACGAAAGCAAGCATGTAGAAGGATCCCGCGCCGGGGCCGAAAACGCCGTCGTAGAAGCCCACCAGCGGCGCGACGGTGAAGCCGAACACGAAGGGTGTGATGCGGCGGTGGCTGTCGATATCGCTGAGCTGGGGCTTGAAGGCGAAATAGATCGCAATCGCGATCAGCAGGAACGGCATGATGGTGCGCAGCAGGTCGGACGGCACGAAGGCGGCGGTGACCGCGCCGAGCCCGCCGCCAAGCATGGCCATGACGGCCATGGGCAATTGTTCCCTCAGATTGACATGGCCGCGCCGGGCATAGGCGATGGTGGCGGAGGCAGAGCCGAACTGCGATTGCAGCTTGTTGGTGCCGAGCGTATCGAGCGGTGCAATGCCCATGATCAGCATCGCCGGAATGGTGATGAGACCGCCACCACCGGCGATGGAATCGATAAAGCCGGCAAAGATGGCGACGCAGAAAAGGACGAGAAAAACGTTGAGGGCGATGTCTTGCACTGGGGATGTCCGGGCAGGCGGCGGGAGAGGGCTTCTTCTTTCACTGAAAAGACCGCCACGCAATATTTTTCTGCATGATATGCCGCCTGCGGGGGGATTGCGGTGTTGCCGCTTATCGTTATGTTTCCGTGGCGCGTCGCCGGCAGAAGCGGATGGCGCTTGAAGACATATGGATGAGGGCATTATGCATAAAGTGATATTCGATACGGATCCCGGTGTAGACGACGCCATGGCGCTTCTGTTCCTGCACCGCCACCCCGATATCGATCTGATCGGCGTCACCACGGTTTTCGGCAACGCCCCCATCGATATCACCACCCGCAATGCGCTCTTCCTCAAGCGGGAATGGCAGATGACCGCACCGGTTGTGAGAGGCGCCGGCGTGACTTTCGATCCCGCCCGCAAGGAAGGCCATTGGCCGACCTTCATCCACGGCGAAAACGGTCTCGGCGATATCGATATCCCTGAAACCATCGATCTGCCGCTCGATCCGCGCCCGGCGCATCGCTTCATCATCGAGACGGTGAAGGCCAATCCCGGCGAGGTGACGCTGATCGCCGTCGGCCGCATGACCAATCTGGCGCTGGCGCTGCGTGAGGAACCGGATTTCGCCGCGCTGGTGAAGGAAGTGATCGTCATGGGCGGCGCCTTCGACATGAACGGCAATGTCTCGCCAGCGGCCGAAGCCAATATTCACGGCGATCCGGAAGCGGCCGATCTCGTCTTCACCGCGCCCTGGCGTGTGGTCGTCGTCGGTCTGGACGTGACGACGAAAACCGTGATGACCAGCGCCTTCATGGCGGAGATGGCAGAGGCCGGCGGCAAGCCCGTGCAGCTGCTTTCCGACCTGTCGCAATTCTATATCGATTTCTACAAGACCCGCACCGGCGACGGCATGGTGGTGCATGATAGCTGCGCCTGCGTTTATCTCGTCGCGCCGGAACTGTTTACCACCCGCAGCGGCCCGGTGCGTGTCGTGTGCGGCGGTCTTGCCGACGGCCAGACGATCCAGAAGCCGGATGGCCGCGCCTTTCCGCCTGGCGACTGGGACGGGCATCCGAGCCAGCTCATCTGCACGGATATCGAGCCGGAGCGCGTGCTTTCGGTCATCCGCGCGGCAATTGTGAAGGGTGAGCGCGGCTGAAGGGCAGGAATGGCCGTTCTTGAGCATGGCTTGCCTTGCATTTTCCAAGAATCTGGCGTTATGCAAGTTCCCTGATCATAGTGCGCGATCCGCCTTGCCGGCGGGGCTGAGAAGGCCGTGCCGGAAGGACGGGCGGATCACCGCTATGCGGCGTGGGCCGAGAAAAGCCTTGTAGGTTTTCCCGTGCTTTGCGCTACAATGAATAACGCCTGCCGGGTCGGTTCGTGTCGGCGGCGTTTAACAACAAAAAACGAACCTTCGTTATGGGCCGGCAGAACCGGTCCATTCCCATGAGGAAAGAGATGGAAGAGTTTCACAAGGTCCGGCGTCTGCCGCAATACGTCTTCGAACAGGTCAACCGTTTGAAAGCGAGCGCGCGAGCGGCCGGGGCCGATATCATCGATCTCGGCATGGGCAATCCCGACCTTCCGACCCCGAAGGCCATCGTCGACAAGCTTTGCGAGGTCGTTCAGGACCCGCGCACCCATCGTTATTCCTCGTCCAAGGGCATTCCCGGCCTTCGCCGCGCGCAGGCAGCCTATTATGCCCGCCGTTTCGGCGTGAAGCTGAACCCTGACACGCAGGTTGTCGCCACGCTCGGCTCCAAGGAAGGCTTCGCCAATATGGCGCAGGCCATCACCGCACCGGGTGACGTGATCCTGTGTCCGAACCCCACCTATCCGATCCATGCCTTCGGCTTCCTGATGGCGGGCGGGGTTATTCGTTCGATGAATGTCGAGCCGGATGACAGCTTCTTCGGACCGCTGGAACGGGCCGTGCGCCACTCCATCCCGAAGCCGCTGGCGCTGATCGTCAATTACCCGTCGAACCCGACGGCGCATGTCGCCTCGCTCGATTTCTACAAGGACGTCATCGCCTTTGCGAAGAAGCACGAGATCATCGTGCTTTCCGACCTTGCCTATTCGGAAATCTATTTCGACGAAAACAATCCGCCGCCATCGGTTCTCGAAGTTCCCGGCGCAATCGACGTTGCTGTGGAATTCACCTCCATGTCGAAGACCTTCTCCATGCCCGGCTGGCGCATGGGCTTTGCCGTCGGCAACGAGCGGCTGATCGCGGCGCTGACGCGCGTGAAATCCTATCTCGATTACGGCGCCTTCACGCCGATCCAGGTTGCGGCGACCCATGCGCTGAACGGTGACGGTTCCGACATCGCCGAAGTGCGCAATGTCTATCGCCGCCGCCGCGATGTGATGGTCGATACCTTCGGCAAGGCCGGCTTCGAAGTTCCGCCGCCGGCGGCGACGATGTTCGCCTGGGCGAAAATCCCGGAAAAATTCCGTCATCTCGGCAGCCTGGAATTCTCCAAGCTTCTGGTCGAGAAGGCAGATATCGCCGTTGCTCCCGGCATCGGCTTTGGTGAGATGGGCGACGATTACGTCCGTCTCGCGCTCGTGGAGAACGAGCATCGAATTCGTCAGGCAGCGCGCAATCTGAAGCGTTTCCTGTCGAGCGCAGACGAAACGATGCATAACGTCGTTTCGCTCAACGCCCACAGATAAGGGCAACCCAAGGCGGCCGGGTCCCGGCCGCCACCATCAACAGCAATCAGGAACATACCCATGGCAGATTCATTGAGAATCGGCATAGCGGGGCTCGGCACTGTCGGCGCTTCGCTCGTGCGCATCCTCCAGCAGAGAAGCAACGAACTTGCGATTACCTGCGGACGCGCGATTGAGATTATTGCGGTGAGCGCGCGCGACCGTTCGCGTGACCGCGGCATCGATCTCACGGGTATTACCTGGTTCGACACACCGGAGCAGCTGGCGAGCGAAGCCGAGATCGACGTCTTCGTCGAACTGGTCGGCGGTGCTTCCGGCCAGGCGGAAAATGCGGTGCGCGCCGCACTTGCACGCGGTCTCCATGTGGTGACAGCCAACAAGGCGCTGCTGGCCAAGCATGGCGTCGAACTGGCGACCATTGCCGAAGACAAGGGCGCGCTTCTCAATTTCGAAGCGGCGGTGGCCGGCGGTATCCCCGTCATCAAGGCGCTGCGTGAGTCTCTCACCGGCAACCATGTGTCGCGCATCTACGGCATCATGAACGGCACCTGCAACTACATCCTGACCAAGATGGAGAAGGAAGGGCTGTCCTTCGAGGCCTGTCTGAAGGAAGCGCAGCGGCTGGGTTACGCCGAAGCCGATCCGGCCTTCGATATCGAGGGTAACGATACGGCCCACAAGCTGGCAATCCTGACGACGCTTGCCTTTGGCAACAAGATTTCGGCCGATGACATCTATCTGGAAGGCATCACCAATATCTCCAGCGAGGACATTCAGGCGGCCGCCGAACTCGGTTACCGCATCAAGCTTCTCGGCGTGGCGCAGGTGACCGAATCCGGTATCGAGCAGCGCGTGCATCCGACCATGGTGCCGCTCGATTCCGTTATCGCCCAGGTGGATGGCGTCACCAATGCGGTGGCTATCGAATCCGATATTCTCGGCGAATTGCTGATGGTTGGCCCGGGTGCGGGCGGCAACGCCACGGCGTCCGCCGTGCTCGGCGACATTGCCGATATCGCCAAGAGCCGTCCGGGCGCCCAGCAGGTGCCCGTTCTCGGCCGTCCGGCGAAATCGCTGACGGAATATCGACGCGCCAAGATGAAGAGCCACGAGGGTGGTTATTTCATTCGCCTCACGGTGAAGGATCAGGCCGGCGTCTTCGCCTCCATCGCCACCCGCATGGCGGATAACAACATCTCGCTGGAATCCATCGTGCAGCGCCAGCGCGTGCATGTGGAAGGCGCGCCGCAGACCATCATCCTTGTTACCCATGCGACGATGGAAGATGCGATCCGCAAGGCCGTGAAGGCGATCAAGAACGAGAAATATCTCGTCAGCGAGCCGCAGGTCATCCGCATCGAGCGCACCTGAGGCGCTTCGTCATCTTGATGTTATCGAGGGCCGCGCTTCCGGATGGAGGCGCGGTTTTTCGTTCTATGGCTGCCCGCATCGTGCCGGGAATCTCGTGCCCATAAAATTTGGGGGGACGGCGTCGGAAGCGCTGGAAAACAAGGCGATTCGGCACTATGGTTAATCCTGTTCACCAAGCGAGGGAGGCGTGGCCGTGACATCGATCATCCTGTTCAAGGACAATAAGCGTGCAGGCGTTGCGGCCGCCCATCACCGGGCGCGGCCTCACAATGCCAATGACAATATTCGCAGCATGGAATTCGATATGGGGGAGCATGAGCGCAACTGGTGTTCGCTTGCCGTGTTCTCGCTGCTGCTGCTTGTTGGCGCGGTCTCGATCGTCAGCCCGTTTTTCTCGATTTTTTCGGTGTGAATCCTCATAAGCGCGTTTTTGCTTGAAAAACGCGCCATCGCCATTTAGCCCGTTTTAAAGCGCGATTGGGCGCATGACAGGATGAATGGACAGGATGGCAATGATGGAGCCGGCCGATACCGTGGCCCGCGCGTTTCTAAGCGTGGAGCGGTCGGCGACAGAACAGCGCTGGGTGTCGCGGCTGGATCAGGCCGGGCAGAACCGCGCGCTGGCCATGTCCCAGATCCACGCCATTCCAGAACTGATCGCACGGGTGCTTGCCGGGCGCGGTGTGGGTGTCGATGACGCCCTGGCGTTCCTCGATCCGACCATTCGTTCCCTGATGCCCGATCCGCATGTGCTGACCGATTGCGAAAAGGCCGCCGAGCGGTTGGTGCGGGCCATCGAGACAGGCGAGAAGGTGGCGATCTTTGGCGACTACGACGTCGACGGCGCTGCTTCCTCCGCTTTGATGTACCGGTTTCTCGCGCATTTCGGTCTGACACCGGAAATCTATATTCCCGACCGTATTTTCGAGGGCTATGGGCCGAACCCGGCGGCGATGCAGCAGCTTGCCGCCAATGGTGCGACGCTGATCGTGACGGTCGATTGCGGCTCCACCAGCCATGAATCGCTGAAGGCTGCCAGGGATGCGAGAACGGATGTGGTGGTGATCGACCACCATCAGGTCGGCACGGAGCTGCCGCCGGCCGTGGCGCTGGTCAATCCCAACCGCGAGGACGATCTGTCGGGGCAGGGGCATCTCTGTGCCGCCGGCGTCGTGTTCCTCGTGCTGGTGGCCACCCTGCGGCTGTTGAAAGAGAAGCGGCACAGGCAGGCCTTCACGCTCGATCTGCTATCGCTTCTCGATATCGTCGCCCTTGCCACCGTGTGCGATGTGGTGCCGCTGAAGGGACTCAACCGCGCCTATGTGGTGAAGGGGCTGATTGCCGCGCGCCATATGAACAATGCCGGGCTTGCCGCCTTGTTCAAGAAGGCGGGGCTGGGCGGGCCTGTGACGCCCTATCATTTCGGTTTCCTGATCGGGCCGCGCATCAATGCCGGCGGCCGCATCGGCGACGCTGCGCTCGGCAGCCGTCTCTTGACCATTGACGATGCGTCGCAGGCCGAGGTCATTGCCGAGAGGCTGGATGAGCTGAACCGCGAGCGGCAGGCGATGGAAGCAGCCATGCTGGCGGAAGCAGAAGCGGAGGCGCTGTTCGAATATGGCGACGGCTCGGGTGCGGGCGTCATCGTTACTGCGCGTGAAAACTGGCATCCCGGCATTGTTGGTCTGCTTGCCTCGCGTCTGAAGGATCGCTTCCGCCGTCCCGCCTTCGCCATTGCCTTCGATCCTTCCGGCAAGGGCACCGGTTCAGGCCGTTCGATCAACGGCTTCGATATGGGGCGCATGGTGCGCGCCGCCGTGGAGGCCGGTTTGCTGGTCAAGGGTGGCGGTCACGCCATGGCGGCCGGCCTGACGGTGGAGCGCGCCAATCTCGGCAAGCTCAGGACTTTCTTCGAGGAGGCGGCGGCAAAGACCGTGAACGAGCTGGTGGAAAGCAGCGTGCTGAAGATCGACGGCGCTATCGGCGCGTCGGGCGCGACATTGCAGCTTGTCGACCAACTGGAGCAGGCCGGTCCATATGGCTCCGGTCATTCGCAGCCCATCTTTGCCGTGCCGGCGCATCGTCTGCGCGATGTGCGGCTTGTGGGTACAGCTCACGTCAAGATCACGCTGGAGGCCATGGATGGCTCGCGGCTGGACGGCATCGCGTTTCGCGCCGCAGAAGCGCCTCTGGGGCAGATGCTGCTGAATGCGCGTGGCCGGAACATCCATGTCGCCGGCACCGTGGGCGCCGATCTCTGGCAGGGCCAGAGGCGCGTTCAACTGCGCGTTCTGGACGCGGCTTTCGCGCCCTGACTTTGCGCACTGACAGGGCCTTCCAGCTATCTTGGAATTTCACCGGACACCGGTTCAGGCGAGTGGATGAGACGCAACGAGACTTCTTTACGCGATGCGTGAAGATTTTCGTGCAGGCAGCTGATTTTAAAGGAGAAGCAAGTGGCACGCCCTAGGGGAGTCGAACCCCTCTTTTCAGAATGAAAATCTGACGTCCTAACCGATAGACGAAGGGCGCGTGCGCTTGTGGTGTGGCGCCCTTATAGTCAGGCTCCGGTTGGTCCGCAAGCGGAAAAATTGATTTTTCTCGCTTCGTGACGAGTTTTTTTATGGAGGCCGGAAGGGCTGTGGAAAACTGCGCCAGAACTGGCCAAGGCCTTGAAATATCGCTCCTATCGCTGTGGGTCAGTAATGCTCCCATGCCTTGCGGGAGGCCGGGGACACAGTTTTCCAACCCTTAGCTGGCATAGCTGTCGGCTGGATGAAGCGGATGCTGTGGGGAGGGCTGAAGGGGAAAGGCAAGCCGGGTTGATTTGCCTGTTGGCGTTTCGTCCGGCTTGCCTTCCATCGGGGGGACAGCATTCTAACGTGCCCGGCGGGAATCGGTTCCGGCGCATTGAGCACGCGTGACGAATTTGTGAGCTGATGCGATGTGGTCATATTTTGAAGGGGGAGGACACGAAGGCAAGTGGCACGCCCTAGGGGAGTCGAACCCCTCTTTTCAGAATGAAAATCTGACGTCCTAACCGATAGACGAAGGGCGCGTGCGCTTGTGGTGTGGCGCCCTTATAGTCAGGCTCCCGAAGGTCTGCAAGCGGAAAAATGCATGATTTGACAAAAAAATGACATGGGCCGCCAGAAGCCCTGAAAAACAAGGATTCTTGTTTCGTAACAAATGGTTAAACTGTGCCGCCGCGCCCAGTTTTGTGCTCTTGGCGCTTCGAGAGCGGTGGAATCACGGAATCGAAATCTGCGCGCTTGTGCATGGAGATGACGATTTCAGCAGGTCTCCAGAAACGAAAACGGGGCCGAAACGGCCCCGCTCGATATACATGTCGATCGCAGTCTCAGTGCAGAATCTGGCTGAGGAACAGCCGGGTGCGCTCGTGCTGCGGGTTGTCGAAGAATTCGGCGGGCGAGTTCTGTTCGACGATCTGGCCCTGGTCCATGAAGATGACGCGGTTTGCCACCTGGCGGGCGAAGCCCATTTCGTGGGTGACGCACAGCATCGTCATGCCGTCTTCGGCAAGGCTCACCATGGTGTCGAGCACTTCCTTGACCATTTCCGGGTCGAGCGCCGAGGTCGGCTCGTCGAACAGCATGATCTTCGGCTTCATGCAGAGCGAGCGGGCAATCGCCACGCGCTGCTGCTGGCCACCGGAGAGCTGGCCGGGATATTTGTTCGCCTGCTCGGGGATCTTGACGCGCTTCAGATAGTGCATCGCCACTTCTTCGGCTTCCTTCTTGGGCATCTTGCGAACCCAGATCGGCGCTAGCGTGCAGTTTTCGAGGATCGTCAGATGCGGGAAGAGGTTGAAGTGCTGGAACACCATGCCGACTTCACGACGCACCTCGTCGATCTTCTTCAGGTCGTTGGTGAGCTCGATGCCATCGACATTGATCGTACCCGACTGATGTTCTTCAAGCCGGTTGATGCAGCGGATCATGGTCGATTTGCCGGAGCCCGAAGGGCCGGCGATGACGATGCGTTCGCCCTTCATGACCTTCAGGTTGATATCGCGCAGCACGTGGAAGTCGCCATACCACTTGTTCATGCCGATGAGTTCGATCGCTACGTCCGTTGTCGAGACGGTCAGTTTTTTTGCTTGGGTTTCTGCCATTTGAGCGTCCCTTATCGTTTATGCCCGGTGTCGAGGTGCCGTTCCATGAACAGCGAATAACGCGACATGCCGAAGCAGAATATCCAGAATACGAAGCCTGCGAAAATATAGCCAGTCATGGCGGTGACGGGCGTGGCCCAGTTCGCATCCGATTGGTTGAGTGTGACAATGCCGAGCAGGTCGAACATGCCGATGATCGAGACCAGCGACGTGTCCTTGAACAGCCCGATGAAGGTGTTGACGATGCCCGGAATGACGAGCTTCAGCGCCTGCGGCAGCACGATCAGCCTCGTCTTCTGCCAGTAGTTCAGGCCGAGCGAATCCGCACCTTCATATTGTCCCTTCGGAATGGCCTGCAGGCCGCCGCGGATCACCTCCGCCATATAGGCCGAGGAGAACAGCGACACGCCGACGAGCGCGCGCAGGAACTTGTCGAAGGTCCAGCCATCGGGCAGGAACAGCGGCAGCATGATGCTGGCGAAGAACAGCACGGTGATCAGCGGAATGCCTCTGATGACTTCGATGAAGAGCACGCAGAGCATCTTGATCACCGGCAGGTTCGACCGCCGGCCGAGCGCCAGAAGAATGCCGAAGGGGAGCGACACCGTGATCCCGAAGAACGACAGGATGAGGGTCACCATCAGGCCGCCCCAGAGCTGCGTTTCCACCTTCGGCAGGCCGAAGACGCCGCCGATGAGCAGGAAAAACGCAATGAAGGGCAGGATGATGAAAAGCGCCAGCGCATTCAGTCGCTTGAACGGTGCTTTTGGAATCAGCATCGGTATCAGCAGGATGGCGAACGCCACCATCACCAGGATGGGACGCCAGCGTTCGTCGATCGGATAGCGGCCGAAGACGAATTGGCCGAGCTTTGCCGAAACGAAAGCCCAGCACGCACCGGACTGGCCGTCCGGCAGCGCGCCGCCCTGCGAAGCGGTCAGGCAGGCGATACGATCGCTGCCGGTCCATACCGCGTCGATGAACAGCCACTTGATGATCGGCGGCACCAGATAGGCGAGCAGGGCAAGGGCGATAACCGTCAGGACGGTGTCCTTCGGCGTGGCGAAGAGTTTGGTGCGCAGCCAGTGGCCGAAGCCGACGGCGCTCGAGGGCGCGGGTTTGGCGTCCTCGATGGTCTGTCGCACGAATGCGTGATTGCTGATCGTCATCGTTATCGCTCCACCAGGGCCATTTTCGCATTGAACCAGTTCATGACCACGGCCGTGAGCAGGGACAGCGAGAGATAGATGACCAGCCAGATTGCAACGACTTCGACCGCCTGTCCCGTCTGGTTCAGGATCGTGCCGCCGACCGAGACGATGTCGGCGAAGCCGACAGCGACCGCAAGCGAGGAGTTCTTGGTCAGGTTGAGATACTGGCTCGTCAGCGGCGGGATGATGATGCGCATCGCCTGCGGAACGACGATCAGGCGCGTCGTGGTGCTGGAGCGAAGTCCCAGTGCATCCGCAGCTTCCGTCTGACCCTTCGCCACGGCCTTGATGCCGCCGCGAACGATTTCGGCGATAAAGGAGGCGGTGTAGAAGGAAAGCGCCAGGAACAGCGACATGAATTCAGGTGCGACGACCGCGCCGCCCGAGAGATTGAACCGCCCTGCAATCGGATAGTCGAATGTCAGCGGCGCCCCGAGCGCCAGAAATGTCGCCAGCGGCAGGCCGATGATGAGAAGCGTCGCCGTTATTCCAGTGCGGAACTGCTGTCCGGTTCTTTCCTGTCTGGCCTTCGCCCAGCGGTAAACGAAGACGCTGAGAACGATGGCGACGAGGAAGGCCAGCGGCACGAGCCAGGTGCCTTCTCCCCACAGCGGCTTGGGAAAGAAGAAGCCGCGATTGTTGAGGTAGGTTCCAAGCGGAAGCTCGAGCGACTCGCGCGCCTGCGGCAGAACCGAGATGACGCCCTTGTACCAGAAGAAGATGACGAGCAGCGGCGGGATGTTGCGGAAGATTTCCACATAGGCCTGCGCGAGTTTCGAAATCAGCCAGTTGTTGGACAGCCGGGCGATACCGACGATGAAACCGATGATCGAGGCGGCGATGATGCCGAAAAACGCAACCTGGATCGTGTTGAGAATGCCAACGAGCAATGCCCGGCCATAGGTCGCGTCGCTGGTATAAGCGATCAGCGACTGGCCGATATCGAAACCGGCTCTTCCGTTGAGGAAGCCGAAGCCGGACGAGATGTTTGACCGTTGAAGATTGGTGATCGTATTCGTCACGATGATCCAGACGAAGGCGGCCAGGACGACGACTGTCAGGACCTGATAGAAAATGCCGCGTATGCGTGGATCGTAGATAAGTGACGACGCGCTTTGCGCGCGCGATCGTTGCGAACTGACCGCGTTGCCTGCCATAGGCACCTTTCCCTTTTATGTGCTCTTTGCGAGCTTATTTATATAATTTGAAGTGGAGGCCGGGCGTCGCCCAGCCTCCTTATGATCTAGCCGGTAATGGGGCCGATCAACGGACCGGCGGTGCGTATTGCAGGCCGCCCTTGGTCCACAGCGCGTTCTGGCCGCGCTCGATCTTCAGCGGAGAGCCAGCGCCGACGTTGCGGTCGAAGACTTCGCCGTAGTTACCCACCAGCTTGATGATGTTGTAGGCCCAGTCGTTGGTCACGCCGAGATCGGTACCGATCTTGGTGCCTTCTTCCGTGCCGAGCAGGCGCTTCACGTCCGGATTGGCGCTGTTCTTCTGCTCATCGACATTCTTGGAGGTGACGCCAAGCTCTTCGGCGTTGACCATCGCATAGTGAACCCAGGTCACGATATCGAACCACTGATCGTCACCCTGGCGAACGGCCGGGCCAAGCGGCTCCTTGGAGATGACTTCCGGCAGAACGACGTTTTCGTCCGGGTTCTTCAGCTTCAGACGGATTGCATAGAGACCCGACTGGTCGGTGGTGTAAACGTCGCAACGGCCCGAATCATAGGCGGAGGTTGCGTCGGATTCCTTTTCGAAAACGACCGGGTTGTACTGCAGATTGTTGGTCTTGAAGTAGTCGGCCAGGTTGAGCTCGGTGGTCGTGCCGGTCTGAACGCAGACGGCGGCGCCGGAGAGCTCGAGAGCGGACTTCACGTTGAGGCTCTTCTTGGCGATGAAGCCCTGGCCGTCATAATAGTTGACGGTGCGGAAGTTGAAGCCGAGCGACGTGTCGCGGCTGATCGTCCAGGTGGTGTTACGGGTCAGAACATCGACTTCACCGGACTGGAGAGCCGGGAAGCGGTCCTTGCTCGAAAGGGCGACGAACTTGGCTTTCGAAGGATCACCGAAAACCGCGGTGGCAATACCACGGCAATAGTCCACGTCGATACCGGACCATTCGCCCTTGTCATCGGGATTGGAAAATCCCGGAATGCCCGCGCTGACGCCGCAGGTGACGAAACCTTTTCCCTTCACATCCTGAAGCGTCGCAGCCGAAGCGACCGAGGCTCCTCCCAAAACTGCTGCGCCGATGGCGGCTGACAGAATTGCCTTTTTCATTTTTCCCAACCTTTGTTTGTTATCGTCACTTGGAAGGGGACCGGCATGTTTGTCTTCCCCAGCTCCCCCTTCAGCGAGATCTTTTTCGATCCGCTTTTTCTATCACAATCACAATTGGCAGCGGGGTCAAGACGTGCGGGCAATAATTGTGCCTATAAAACGGAATTTTCCAAATTTTGGTCGGGAAGTGTGCAAAGGGTGAAAATATAAGCATATTTTTGCGGAAATTTGCACTTGCACAGTATTTGTATACTTATTGTATTCTGGTTGGCAATGGATCAATCCGACCTGCTCAGGCGTCCCTGCGGGACTTGACCTTGCGTTGCGGTCTTAGCATTGTCGCACGCGTCAATGTTCCTTCGAAAGCTGATCTGAAATGACCAAGACAAATGACCTGCTTTCCGCCGCAGGTGTGAATACGCGCCTGACCCATGGCGGCAACGATCCCGCGGACTGTTTCGGTTTCGTCAATCCGCCCATCGTGCGCGGTTCGACCGTGCTTTTTCCAGACGCGGAGACGCTTTCGACCGAAAACCAGAAATATACCTATGGCACGCACGGCACGCCGACGACGGATGCTTTGTGCAATCTCGTCAACGAGCTGGAAGGGTCCGCCGGAACCATTCTCGTGCCCTCGGGCCTTGCGGCCATCACCGTGCCGTTCCTTGCCTATCTCGGCGCCGGCGATCATGCGCTGATCGTCGATTCCGTCTATTTTCCGACGCGCCGTTTCTGCAACACGATGTTGAAGAAGCTCGGTGTCGAGGTGGAATATTACGACCCGGCAATCGGGGAGGGCATCGAGGCTCTCATCCGGCCGAATACGAAGCTGGTGCATCTGGAAGCGCCGGGCTCCAACACCTTCGAGATTCAGGATGTCAGGCTGATCACCGATATCGCTCACCGGCATGATTGCGTGGTGACGATGGACAATACCTGGGCGACGCCGCTTTATTTCAAGCCGCTCGATTTCGGCGTCGATGTCTCCATTCACGCCGCCACCAAATATCCTTCGGGTCATTCGGATGTGCTGATGGGTTTCGTTTCGGCCAATGAAAAGCACTGGAAGGCGCTTTATCAGGCCAATACCAATCTCGGCATCTGCGTCACCTCCGACGATGCCTACCAGATCCTGCGCGGCATGCGCACCATGGGAATAAGGCTGGAGCACCACCAGAAAAGCGCGCTCGATATCGCCACATGGCTGGAGAGCCGTGACGACGTCGTCCGTGTGCTGCATCCGGCGCTGCCGAGCTTTGCCGGGCACGAACTCTGGAAGCGCGATTTCAAGGGCGCAAGCGGTGTCTTCTCCTTCGTGCTGAAGGCGGAAGAGGGCAAATACAAGCAGGCGGCGGCGGCCTTCCTCAATGCGCTGACCTTCTTCGGGCTCGGCTATTCCTGGGGCGGATACGAATCGCTTGCCGTTTCGGTCTCGCTTGTCGACAGAACCATTGCCAAGGGCCCGTCGGAAGGGCCGGTCATCCGCCTGCAGATCGGGCTTGAGGATATCGCCGATCTCAAGAAGGACCTCGAGGTCGGGTTTGCGGCAGCGGCCGGGGTTTGACCTCAGCCTTTGGCGCGATAGCCGTAGAGCCAGTCGAAGTCTTTCAGGAAGGCGTCGGTGGGGCGCGTGGAAAACACGAAGTCCCGCGCAATACGCACCGGGCCTGTGGCGTGATAGGCAAAACGATTGAGAGAGGCCCGCTTGCGGGCCTTTTCTATGCGCGGCAGGCGCAGGGCCTCAAAGCTGGCAAGGGCCTGCGGCAAGGGCAGGGGCTTTTCGGCATTGCCGCCTGCCGTCGCTCCCGCAAGTTCAAACGCATCCTCTATCGCCATGGCCGCGCCCTGTGCGGCGAAGGGCATCATGGCATGCGCCGCATCGCCGATCAGCACCGTGTCGCGGCCATTGTGCCAGCGGCCCGGGCCGGCCTGATAGAGCGGCCAGAAGGTAGGATTTTCAGACGAATCGAGCAATCGCACGATATCCGGGCTGAAACCGCGAAACTGTTCCAGCAGCATGGCTTTCTGCCGCCCGCTCGATTCCGCCCGCCAGGTTGCACCGGGATCGGCACCGAGCGCGATGGCGACAATGTTGAAGCCGCCGACTTCCTTCAGCGGATAGGCGACGATATGGCCGCCGGAACCGAGATAGGCGGTCACCGCGCTTTTGTTGATGGCTGACGGCACATCGTTTGCGGCAACGGTGAAGCGCCAGGCAATATTGCCGGAGAAAGTGGCTGCGGGAGCGGAAGGGACCGCGAAACGGGCCGCCGACCAGACGCCATCCGCGCCGACGATCAGATCATGGTCACGGAAGGTGGTTGCTGCAATCACGTCCACCGTCGCGTTTTCGATGCGCTTGCCGAGATGCAGGCGGCAGAGCGGGTTGCGTGTCACCGCCTGGAGAAGCGCATTCTGCAGCGTCGAGCGGTGCAGCACGCCATAGGGTGCGCCCCAGCGTGTGCGCGCCACCGCGCCCATCGGCAGCGAGAGCAGCGTGGCGAGCGATTTTCCGGAGGCGAGTTCGACGCTGACCGGTTCGGTCCAGCGCGCTTCGATTTCCGGCAGCACGCCGAGTTCGGCGAGAATGCGGACGGCATTGGGCGAGAGTTGCAGGCCCGCACCCACTTCCGTCAGCTCACCGGCCTGTTCGATGATGTCACAGTCGATCCCATACCGGGCAAAGGAAAGGGCAGCGGTGAGACCGGCGATGCCGGCACCGACAATGGCTACGGATTTGATGGGCATTGGTGCGCCCCGATCAGGAAAAGTGGAAGGTCAGGCGGCCTTCACATGGAAGACGCAGCCCGGAGGATTGGTCTGCTCGGCCTTCAGCGACGGATTGTAGCGGTAAAGGGTGGAGCAGTAGGAACAGACCTTCTCGTTGTCGTCGCCCATATCGATGAAGATATGCGGATGATCGTAGGGCACGGAAGCGCCGGTGCACATGAATTCCTTGACGCCGATCTCGATCATGCGGTGTCCGCCATCGTTCTGGAAGTGGGGAATGGAATGCCCGGCCATGTTCGTCTCCAAATGCAATATCGTTATCGAGCCGCAATCCGTCTTCGCGTGCCGGCTCGTCGTTGCGGATATGTAGCCTCAAACGCATTGCATCTCCATAAAAATCGTCAGCAAAACATGTTCAACATTGCTAATTCCTGCCATATGGTCCGGCAAAAAGGATGTCCTTGATGAATCTCAACACGCCGCAGTTTTCCGATTTTTCCCATGACGGCCTTCGCCTTGCCTATTTTGACGAGGGCGATCCGGCGGGCGAACCGGTTCTGCTTATCCACGGCTTCGCCTCCAGCGCCAATGTCAACTGGGTGCATCCCGGCTGGTTGAAGACGCTGGGCGAAGCGGGCTACCGGGTGATCGCCATCGACAATCGCGGCCACGGCGCAAGCGACAAGCCGCACGATTCCGAAGCCTATTATCCTCCGGTCATGGCCGGGGATGCGGTGGCGCTGCTCAACCATCTCGGCATCGCCGAAGCGCATGTGATGGGCTATTCCATGGGCGCGCGCATTTCCGCCTTTCTGGCCATGGCGCATCCGGAGCGCGTGCGTTCGCTGGTCTTCGGCGGGCTCGGCATCGGCATGGTCGAAGGTGTCGGCGACTGGGATCCGATTGCCGAGGCGCTTCTCGCACCTTCGCTCGATGTCGTCACCCATGAGCGCGGCCGCATGTTCCGCGCCTTTGCCGACCAGACGAAAAGCGACCGGCTGGCGCTGGCTGCCTGTATCGAGACGTCGCGGGTTCTCGTCACGCGCGAACAGGCTGAGAAAATCGATGCGCCAACGCTGATCGCGGTCGGAACGAAGGACGATATCGCCGGGTCCGGCGCGGAGCTTGCCGCGATCATGCCGCATGCGCGGGCCATCGATATTCCCGGCCGCGACCACATGCTGGCCGTGGGCGACCGGGTGTTCAAGGCGGCGGTGCTGGAATTTTACCGCTCGCTTTGACCCGGAGCATTTCCGGGAAAAGCGGAGCCCGGTTTTGCGTCCGGAAATGCGGCAACGCTGAGGACAGCAAGAAACGGTTTTTCATGCTGCATGAAGAAAAACTGAAGCCTTGCCGCCTTTAAAGTCGTCATTCGAATCCCATTTCTAATGCACGTCTTTTTCTGTATAAAGAACGACCACTGCAAACGAGGAGACCATTCATGGTCGCACGTACCGAGGCCCGTCAGCCCGAACAGCTGACGATCGTCGATCCCATCTGGGGCAGCCTGCTCAATGAAGCCCGCAGCGCCGCGGCGCAGGACCCGCTGCTTTCGGCCTTCCTTTATTCGACGATCCTCAATCACCGGTCTCTCGAAGAATGTGTGATCTACCGCATCTGCGAACTCCTCGATCATCCCGACATGCAGGCCGTGCTTCTACGCCAGACCTTCCAGGACATGCTGGATGACTGGCCGGAATGGGGCAGCGTGCTGCGCGTCGACATTCAGGCCGTTTACGACCGCGATCCCGCCTGCACGCGCTTCATGGAGCCGCTCCTCTATTTCAAGGGGTTCCAGGCCATCCAGACCCACAGGCTCGCCCACTGGCTGCTGCAGAAGGGCCGCAAGGACTTCGCGTTTTACCTGCAAAGCCGCTCCTCGAGCATTTTCCAGACGGATATCAATCCGGCCGCGCGCATCGGCAAGGGCATCTTCCTCGATCATGCCACCGGGCTGGTGGTCGGTGAGACGGCCGTGATCGGCGACAACGTCTCCATCCTTCACGGCGTCACGCTCGGCGGCACCGGCAAGGAAGGGGCGGACCGCCATCCGAAGATCGGAAACGGCGTGATGATCGGGGCCGGAGCGAAAATTCTCGGCAATATCGAGATCGGTAGCTGCTCGCGCATCGCTGCCGGTTCGGTGGTGCTGAAGCCGGTTCCGCCCAAGACGACCGTTGCCGGCGTGCCGGCGCGTGTGGTGGGAGAAGCAGGGTGTTCCGAACCCTCGCGCCTGATGGACCAGCTTATCGGGGCCGATATCTGACCGGCCCTGTCGCGCTCCGATGGGGCCGGCATTTTCACGGTCGTCCGTGTGGAAGACACGGATGACTTGCCGCTTTCACTTTACTTTGGCCTTTGTCCCATGCCAAAAGCGGGCCAACGCGAACCGTACAGGAGAATAGTGGTGAAAGCCGACGAAATCAAAAAACTCGACGCCTATTTCAAGCGCACCTTCAACCCGACGATGGTGGTCAAGGCGCGTCCGCGCAAGGACGATTCCGCCGAAGTGTATCTTGGCGAAGAGTTTCTCGGCGTCGTTTATATCGATGACGAAGACGGCGACCGCTCCTACAACTTCTCCATGGCGATCCTCGACGTCGATCTGTGATCGTCACCATCCGGTGACGGATGGAGTTTCGCACTGAATCAGTCGCCCGTGGCGGTTACGCCGCGGGCGATTTGTTTTTTCGGCTGCTGACCCGCATCATCAGGCGGTTTTCTGGACGCAGGGTGACCCGCATCAGCGGCTCGGTATTTGCCGGGCTTTTGTTCCTGAGGTGGTCGTTCTGCAAAAGAACGGCAAGGATTGCGACAGCCTCCATCATGGCAAAAGCATTGCCGATGCAGACGCGCGGACCGGCGCCGAAGGGCATATAGGCATAGCGGTGGCGCGCCTTGACCTTTTCGGGCTCGAAGCGTGACGGGTCGAAGCGGTCGGGTTCTTCCCACAGTGTTGTGTGCCGGTGGACGGCGTAGATCGGCACATAAAGAACGGTGCCGGCCGGGATATCGTGTTCGCCGAGCCTGAAGTCCTGCAATGCCGTGCGTGTCACGACAGGGGCGGGCGGGTAAAGCCGCATCGCTTCCGAAAATACCTGTCTGATATAGGTCAGGCGGGCGATATGTTCGGCCGCGACCGGTTCACCGGCGGTAACGGTTTTGATCTCGTCGATGACCTTGCGCTCCACGTCGCTGTTTTGCGAGAGCAGATGGAAGGTCCAGGCAAGGCCGAGGGCCGTGGTTTCATGCCCGGCGGTGATGAAGGTCAGGAGATTGTCGATGATTTCCGTGTCGCTCATCATGCGACCGGTTTCCGGGTCTTTCGCTTCGAGCAGCATGGAAACCAGATCGTTCCTCTCGATCGGCTTCCGGCGCCTTTCGGAAATGACGGTTGCAAGGCTGGAGCGAAGATAATCCACCGCCGCGCGCGCCTTGCGCCGGCCCGGATGCGGAAGCCATTCCGGTGCCCCTAGCATGGCGAGTGCGAAGGTCCAGCCCGTGGGTTTCAGATAGTCGGTGATGCTTTGTTCGACACGCCCGATATCGATACCGTGGCCGCCGGACATCATGGTTTCGACGATGATGTCGAAGGTCGTCCGCATCATCTCATGGCCGATATCGATGTCGCCGGCAGGCGATGCGTGCCAGCGCTCTTGCGTGCGGCGCGCGGCGTCGATCATGACCGGCAGCAGTTCCAGCAGCTTCTCGTGCCGGAACGCTGCGGCGACGGATTGCCTTTGCCACTTCCAGTGATCGCCATCGGCCGTCAGAAGCCCCTGGCCGAGCGCGGGGCCGAGGGCGCGGCGCACATCTTCGCCCTTGCCGAGCAGATGGGCGTTCTTGACCAGCGCCTCATGGATAAGCGCGGGATCGGCAAGATGAACCCGCATGACGCCGCCGAGACGGGTAAAGACCGCCGGCTCGCTGAAAATTTCCGGCGGCAGAGCCTTCAACGGATTGCGGATGAGCGACAGCGCGGCGCGGGCTGTTGCGAATTTGGAGACGGCAGCGATTCCGGGCGTATCCGGGGAAGCGGTGCGAAGGTCGGTTCCGGTCATTTGCAGGTCCTTTGTTCGCGTTGAACACTTACATTTCCTGTTAAGGTGTATACCTTATTCTGGGTATTTAAGGTGCACACCTTAGATTTCAATGGTCGGGTTCGAAATCAATGAAGAAAAGCAGTACCGGGCGGACGGCGGCACGCCCCACACGCCAGAGAATTCTCGACGCCGCTCTTACTCTGTTTAACGAGCGCGGGCCCGACCACGTGACGACCGCCGAAATCGCAAGGGTGGTAGAGATCAATGAGGGCAATCTCTATTATCACTTCCGCACCAAGGAAGCGCTGGTTCTGGCGCTGTTTGCCCGGTTCGAAGCCGATGCGCTGGCAATTGTCGGAAAGATTGACGAGGCCGATGAGGGAGCGGCGGCAACCTATGCCGGTTTTCTGCGGCTCTGGTTTTCGCTGGTGTGGGACTATCGTTTCCTGTTTCGCGATCTGGTCGGTCTTGTCTCTTCCGCCCCGGCGCTGGTGGAGCCCGTGCGAACCATAAGCGCCGCGATGCGCCTTGCCGTCGGCGATATCGTCGCGCGCATGGAGAAAGCGGGGCTCGCCGCGATTCCCGAGGAAGAGCGGCCTGCCGTTCTGACAAACCTCTGGATCGTCTCCACCTATTGGGCGTCTTATCTCAACCTTCAGGAAGGCATCACCGAGTTCGGTCCGCCGCAGCTGGACTGGGGATTGAAGCAGGTCTCAAGCCTGTTCAGACCCTATCTCTCTGCGGAAGCGAAAGCCGAGCTGGAAGCGCTGCTGGTAGGGGAGCCGTAATTTCACCGGGTAGTGACAGGGCCGGAAAACAGGGACGCCCGCGACGATATCCGTCGCGGGCGCTTTTACGATGATCAGCCATATGCCGCTGAAGTATCAGGCGGCCTTCAACAGATCGCCATGCGGATCGAGGACGAACTTGGTGGCCGCGCCCTGATCGAAGCTTTCATAGCCCTGCACCGCATCGTCGAGCGCGATGATCTTGGCGTTGACGATATCGGCAATCGGCAGGCGGTCGTGCAGGATCGCCTGCATGAGCTGGCGGTTATATTTCAGCACCGGCGTCTGGCCGGTGTGGAAGGATTGCGCCTTTGCCCAGCCGAGGCCGAAGCGTAGCGACAGGCTGCCCTGTTTCGCCGCCGCATCCACCGCGCCGGGGTCTTCGGTGACATAGAGGCCTGGAATGCCGATGGAGCCGGCGGCGCGGGTGATTTCCATCATCTGGTTGAGAACGATGGCCGGCTGTTCGCCGCCCGCATGGCCGCGCGCTTCGAAGCCGACGGCGTCGATGGCGCTATCCACCTCGTTGGTGCCGACGATTTCGGCGATCATGTCGCCCAGCCGGTCGCCCTTGGAAAGATCGACGGGTTCAAAACCGACTTTTGCCGCGTGCGCAAGGCGATCCTTGTTGAAATCGCCGATCATGACGACCGCAGCACCCAGAATGCGGGCGGATGCGGCGGCGGCAAGGCCGACCGGGCCGGCGCCCGCGACATAGACCGTGGAGCCGACGCCGACGCCTGCCTTGACCGCGCCGTGGAAGCCGGTCGGCAGAATGTCGGACAGCATGGTGAGGTCGCGGATCTTCGACATTGCCTTGTCGCGGTCCGGGAACTTCAGCAGGTTAAAATCGGCATAGGGGATGGTGACATAACGGGCCTGTCCACCGATCCAGCCGCCCATATCGACATAACCGTAAGCGCCGCCGGCGCGGGACGGGTTCACCGTCAGGCAGACGCCGGTATCCTGCGACTTGCAGCAGCGGCAGCGGCCGCAGGCGACGTTGAAGGGCACAGAGACGATATCGCCGATTTCCAGCATCTCGACATCGACGCCTTTTTCGATGACTTCGCCGGTGATTTCATGGCCGAGGACGAGGCCCGGCATCGCCGTGGTGCGGCCGCGCACCATATGCTGGTCGGAGCCGCAGATATTGGTGGAAATCACCTTGAGAATGACGCCGTGCTCAATGCGGCGACCATCCGGCGCCTCAAGCTTCGGGTCATCGATATCGCGAACCTCGACCTGACCCGGCCGCATGTAAACGACGCCTCTGTTCCTGCTCATATCCATCTCCTCCATGGTTTGAACACCGTACCTGTCCGCTCCTCCGGAAACAGGTGACTCCATCGGTGCAGCAAACCATGTGAGGGGAGATGTGGCGTTCGGGAATACGACACGCGGTGTGGTCGTAACGACACCGCGTTTCGCCCGATGTCACGGTGACGTTATCTGTCGAGCGGTTTTCTGAGGCGGCCGGCGGCGTCCTGAATATATTGCCAGGCGACACGGCCCGAGCGGCCGCCGCGCGTGGTCGCCCATTCCAGCGCCTCGTGATGCAGCGTTTCGCGGTCCAGCCCCAGATCGAAATGCGCCGCATAGCTGTCGATCATCGTCAGATAATCGTCCTGGCCGCATTTGTGGAAGCCGAGCCACAGGCCGAAACGGTCCGAAAGCGAGACCTTTTCCTCCACCGCTTCCGAAGGGTTGATGGCGGTGGACTGCTCGTTTTCCATCATGTGGCGCGGCAGAAGATGGCGGCGGTTGGAGGTCGCATAAAACAGCACATTGTCCGGCCGGCCTTCGATGCCGCCGTCGAGCGCCGCCTTCAGCGATTTATAGGCCGTATCGTCATGGTCGAAGGAGAGGTCGTCGCAGAAGACGATGACGCGATGGCCGGAGGCTTTCAATATATCGAGCAAAGCGGGCAGGGTGTGGATGTCTTCGCGGTGCACTTCCACCAGTTTCAGCGAAACGCCGCTTGCCGCGCGCACATCTTCGTGAACGGCCTTGACCAGCGAGGATTTGCCCATGCCGCGCGCACCCCACAACAGCACGTTATTGGCGGCAAAACCTTCCGCGAAACGCAGCGTGTTTTCGTGGAGAATGTCGCGGACATGGTCGACGCCACGGATCAGCTTCAGGGCGATGCGGTTGGGGCGGGGAACCGGCTGGATAAAGGAGTTGACTGGCGCCCAGACGAAACAATCGGCCGCATTCCAGTCGTTTACGGCGGGCGCCGGTCCGGCCAGACGTTCCACGGCGATGGTGAGCCGGCGCAGTTCTGAAAGAAGCAGGGAGGCCGTTTCTTCTCGAATCATGGTGTTTCTTCCGCTTGTCTGGTGTTCAAAACTCTGTTTTGCGCCCGGCCTAGCATGGCGTTTCAGGCCCATAAAGGTTAAGAGGTCCGGAATCGGTACGGCGTGGGCCCTGCATCTGTTGCAATCCCGGCGTTCCCCACTATATTCCGGCGGCTTGAAAGCTGGGGCGGCATCCAAGGTCGTGCCGTAATTCTGAGGAGTTTTATATGTTCATTAGTCAAGCTTTTGCCCAGGACGCAGCGGGCGGCGCATCGGCCTTCGGTTCCGGCCTTGAGATGCTTTTCCTGTTTGCGCCGCTTATGGTGGTCTGGTACTTTTTCCTTATCCGCCCGCAGCGCGCGCAGATGAAGAAGCGCCAGGAAACGCTGACCAATATTCGCCGTGGCGATCAGGTCGTTCTCGGCGGCGGTATCGTCGGCAAGGTGACCAAGGTCATCGATGACAATGAACTCGAAGTCGAAATCGCCGAAGGCGTGAAAATCCGTGCCGCCCGCGCCTACATTGCCGAAGTGCGTGTGAAGGGCGAAGTGGTCAAGACGGAAGCCGCTTCCTGATCCTGCCGGATTATCGAATGCCCGATTGCGAATTTTGACGGGTTGCGCAAAGCGCGACCCCAACCCTGACCGAGATCGAAATGCTTCATTTTTCCCGTTGGAAAACAGTCTTCATCTGGCTGCTTGTGCTGGCAAGCGTCTTCATCGCCTCTCCCAACCTGTTTACGGACAAACAGCTGGAGGGCATGCCTGCCTGGTACAAGGACAACAAGGTAACGCTCGGTCTCGACCTTCAGGGCGGTTCGCACATCATGCTCAAGATCGAGCGTTCCGACATCGTCAAGGAACGGCTCGAAACGATCGTGGGCGATGTGCGCACGCAGCTTCGCGACGCCAACATCCGCTATTCGGGGCTTACCGGCAACGGCCAGCAGATTCAGGTCCGCATCAGCGATCCCGCGCAGGTGGAAGCCGCCAAGAACGCGCTTCGCGATCTGACGCAGCCGGTGTCCGCCGGCACGCTGGTCGGCGGCTCCATCACCGAAGTGACGATGAATGACGGCGGCGACAATCTGCTCAGGCTCAACCTGACGGATGAAGGCATCGACTACCGCCTGTCATCCGCCGTTTCGCAATCCATCGAAGTCGTGCGCCGTCGCGTTGACGAAGTCGGCACCACCGAGCCGCTCATCCAGCGTCAGGGTTCGGATCGCATCATCGTGCAGGTGCCCGGCCTTCAGGATCCGCAGCGCCTGAAGTCGCTTCTGAACCAGACGGCAAAGCTCTCCTTCCGCATGGTCGATACGACGATGCCGGTACAGGAAGCCATGAACGGCCGTCCGCCCGCGACCTCCGAGGTTCTCTATTCGCAGGACGATCCGCCGGTTCCCTATCTGGTGGAACGCCGCGCGCTCGTTTCCGGCGACAATCTCGTCGACGCGCAGGCAAGCTTCAACCAGCAGACCAACGAGCCGGTCGTCACCTTCCGCTTCGACAGCCGCGGCGCGCAGCGCTTCGCGCAGGCGACGCAGCAGAATGTCGGCAAGCCTTTCGCCATCGTGCTCGATAACCAGGTCATCTCCGCACCTGTCATCCGCGAGCCGATCATCGGCGGTTCGGGACAGATTTCCGGTAATTTCTCGGTGCAGGGCGCGAACGACCTTGCGGTTCTGCTGCGCGCCGGCGCGCTTCCGGCCACGCTGACCGTGGTTGAAGAACGCACCGTCGGCCCGAGCCTCGGTAACGACTCCATCACCGCCGGCCTGACGGCCAGCGCCATCGGCGCCGTCGGCGTCCTCATCTTCATGTTCGTCTTTTACGGCTTCTTCGGCCTGCTGGCGAATATTGCCCTCATCGTCAACGTCATCATGCTGCTCGCGGTGCTGAGTGTGATCGGATCGACGCTGACCTTGCCGGGTATTGCCGGTATCGTCCTGACCATCGGCATGGCCGTGGATTCGAACGTTCTGATCTATGAGCGAATACGCGAGGAGGTGAAGAGCGGTAAACCGCTGATCCAGTCGTTGGATAACGGCTTCACCCGCGCCTTTGCGACCATTATCGACGCCAACCTGACGACGCTGATCGTGGCAAGTGTGCTGTTCTACATGGGCACAGGCCCGGTGAAGGGCTTCGCAGTCACGCTGGCCGTCGGTATCATCACCACCGTCTTCACGGCCTATACGCTGACGGCATGGATGTTCGGCTACTGGGTTCGCCGCAGCCGTCCGAAACACCTGCCGAAAGGTGTCCGCACCGCCATGTTCGACGGTCGCGACATTCCCTTTATGCGTTATCGCCGCGTGGTGTTCATGATCACCGGCGCCATCATGCTCGCCTGCGTCGGCGGTTTCGTGGCCAAGGGTCTGAACCTCGGCATCGATTTCCAGGGCGGTTCGGTCATCGAAGTGCGCGCCAAGCAGGGTGAAGCCGATCTCGCCGATATTCGCGATCGTCTGAACCAGCTCAATCTCGGTGAAATCCAGGCGCAGAATTTCGGTACGCCGCAGGATGTTCTCATCCGCATCCAGGCGCAGGACGGTGGCGAAAATGCCGAGCAGTCCGCCATCACCATGGTGCGCGGCGAGCTTGAGGACAAATACGATTTCCGCCGCGTGGAAGTCGTCGGTCCTGCCGTCTCCGGCGACCTGACCGTTACCTCCACCATCGGCGTTATGCTCGCCATGGCGGCGATCATGGTCTACATCTGGGTTCGCTTCGAGTGGCAGTTTGCACTCGGCGCGGTCATCTCCATGGTGCACGACGTGGTCTTCACTATCGGCCTGTTCGTCTTCCTTGGGATAGAGTTCAATCTGACCAGTATCGCGGCGATCCTTACGATCATCGGATATTCGCTGAACGATACCGTGGTCATCTACGACCGTGTCCGTGAAAACCTCAGGCGATACAAGAAGATGCCGCTTTCAATGATCATCGACGTGTCGCTGAACCAGACTCTGTCACGTACGATCCTTACCGGTCTGACCGTACTTCTGGCACTGCTGGCACTGTATCTCTTCGGCGGCGAGGTCATCCGTTCCTTCACCTTCGCCATGCTGTTCGGTGTCGGTATCGGCGTGTTCTCCTCGGTCTACATCGCCGCTCCAGTGCTGATCGCCTTCAAGCTGCGTCCTGATAGCAAGGATGCGGAAGACGAGAAGGACGACAAGAAAGAAAACAACACCGGCGCCATTGGCGGCAAGCCTGCCGTCTGATGGCCGGCGGGATTGAAATACGCCCGGCCCATTTTCCCGGCCGGGCGCCCATCGATGCCTATGGCAATGGCGGGTTCCGTTTTGCCGACATGTCGCATCGCGGTTCGCTTCTGCTCCTGCCTTCGGGCATCTATGGGTGGGAGCCTGTCGATGCGAAAGAACTGACGGTCGGACATTTCGAAAAGGTTCTGACGGAAGCGCAGGATATTGAAGTGCTGCTGATCGGGACGGGCGACGGCATGCGGGTCCTGCCGAAGGAATTGCGCGCCGCCTTCAAGGAGGCGGGCATTTCGGTGGATCCGATGAGCACGGGCGCCGCCGTGCGCACCTATAATATCATGCTGTCGGAATCGCGCGCCGTGGCCGCGGCGCTGATTGCCGTCGAAGGCTGACAGGACGTTTCGCGCGGGGAACCATGGCACCCACAGAAAATCTCGACGTCTGCCTCGCGACGCTGCGCGATACCGATCGCGACCGCTATCTCGCCTGTCTTCTGTCGCCTGCCGACAGGCGTAATGCGCTTGCCGCGCTATACGCCTTCAATGCCGAAATCGCCCGCATCCGCGATTCCGTGCGCGAAGCGCTGCCCGGCGAGGTACGCATGCAATGGTGGCGCGATCTTCTCGACGGCAATCCGCACGGCGACAGCCAGTCCCACCCGGTGGCAGCAGCGCTTTTGACGACGATCGAGCACTATCGCCTGCCGCGCCCAGTTCTCGCCAATATGATCGAGGCGCGTATCTTCGATCTCTATGACGACCTGTTCGAGGATCGCAATGCGCTGGAAGGCTATGCCGGAGAGACCGCATCCGCATTGATCCAGCTTGCAAGTCTCGTGCTTTCCACTGAAGACGCCGCATCCAGCGCGGAGGCGGCAGGGCACGCGGGCGTGGCGCAGGCCATGGCCGGCATGCTGCTGCTCATGCCGCTGCACCGGCGTCGCGGGCAGGTCTATATTCCCGCCGATATG
The DNA here is from genome assembly GCF_006970545.1 of Agrobacterium sp. T29. Taxonomy (NCBI): domain Bacteria; kingdom Pseudomonadati; phylum Pseudomonadota; class Alphaproteobacteria; order Hyphomicrobiales; family Rhizobiaceae; genus Agrobacterium; species Agrobacterium sp. T29. The sequence continues at coordinate 1,261,506 of NZ_CP040640.1, read as the reverse complement.
CTGGCTGCGGCCGGGCTCGACCGCGAGACCTTTCTTGAAGGGCAGGACAGGCAGCGCATCGGCATCGCCATCGAAATTTTCGCGGCCCATGCGCTGGATCATATCGAGAAGGCGAGACGCGCGAAGATTTCGAAAAATGTCTTTGCCGCCTATCTTCCCGTCGCCCTGTCGGGCCCGGTCATCGCTGCCGCCAGAAAGGCGGGGAGCGGCGTATTCGACGGCGACCTGCAACTGTCACAGCTTCGCCGGCAATGGCTGCTGGCAAAGGCTTCCTTCCTCAAGCGTTTCTGATGGCGCGGATCGCGCCAGGCGGTGAAACGACGTCGATCCCGCAAAGCCACACTTCACACAAGCCTCGGTCTATATGAAGCTGAACCGGGTTCGCATCGTTTCGATTCGCGAATCTTGATGTTTCGATGCTGAGGGAGCGTCCCGGATGAGTATTGCGATCTGGATTATCGTTTTCGTGCTGCTTTCGGTCTTCGCTGTTTACGCCTGGCGCATGACGCGGGCGACGGATGAGGATAACAGTCATGATGTGGGGCAGGCGATCATGGATTTCGCCCGCGCCTTTCCCAATGAGGCGATCAGAAGTCTGCATATGACAGCGGATGGCGGCGCAGCCTTCGTGCGGCTGCACGACAACAAGGCCGGCTTCATGCGCAATATGGGATCGCATTATGTGTGCGTGATGATCGATCCCGAGCGCATCCGGGTCGAAAGTCTTGAGAGCGGCGACGGTTTCGTCGTCACCTTCTTCGACATGCCGAAATATAGCGGCTCATACCGGTTCAAATCGGCCGGAGAGGCGGCCGAGGTTTCCCTCTGGCTGCTCGGCAGTCTCGTGGAGGCGCAGGACCATCACGGCGAAGGGCCGCTGCCCTCGAACGGTTGAGGCATGTCAGGTGTCGGCTGTCACTGCCCGTCAAGCGGTGGGGTCGCACCGGCCTGCTGGCGCTCGCGCCAGATGATGAACAGGCCGGATGCGACGATGATGAGGATGCCGAGCCATTTCGACGGCGTCGGGAAATCCGAAAACAGCGCATAACCGAGAATCGTCGCCGAGATGATCTCGAAATACTGGAACGGCGCCAGCAGAGAGAGCGGCGCCAGCCGGAAGGCCCTGACGATCAACAGGTGCATGTAGCCGGATATCGACCCCAACAATACGAGCAGGGCAAGTGCGAAGCCGGATTGCGGCAGCGAGACGGCAAAATCCTTGTCGCCCAGCGCATCGCCGGCGAAAAGTGCGGCCCCCATGAACACGGTCCCCGCAATGCCGGACATTGTCTGCATGACCAGCGGGCTGTCGGCATCGCCGATGGCGCGGTTCAGGAAGAGGTAGAGCGTATAAAGAAAGGCGCATGCGACCGGCAGAAGCGATGTCCAGCCGAAGATTTCGAAGCTGGGCTGTATGACGATCAGCGCGCCGCCGAACCCGACCGCAATCGCCGTCCAGCGCTTCCAGCCCACCTTGTCGCCGAGGAAGAGGGCCGACATCATCGTCAGCATGAAAGGCTCGACGAAATAGATCGCGAAGACATCGGCGAGCGGCATATATTTAACGGAGGCGAAGAACATCAGGCTGGCCGAGGCGTGCAGCACGCCGCGCAGGCAGTTCATCCACGGCCGCTTGGCGCTGAACAGCGCCCTGGGCGACACCACGAGCAACAGCGGCAGGGTGCAGAGCACCTGGAAAAAGAAGCGGTAGAAGGTCACCTGCGCCGGCGACATGCCGCCGCTCACCGCCATATATTTGGCAATCGCATCCATGACCGGCAGCACCAGCATGCAACCCGCCATGATGGTCATGCCCTTGGCGATATCGTTGAAACCGGTCTGGCTGGTCATGGATCGGGGAGTCATGGGTCAGGCTGCGCTTTCGACCGAAAGGTCCAACGGGAGAGGGGACGCCCGAAAGGTCGCCCCCCTTCCGGGGTCAGGCGGCCTTCTGGCGCGGCAGGCTCTTCATATCAATGACGAAACGATAACGCACATCGCTTTTTATCATGCGTTCATAAGCGTCGTTGATCTGATCGATATCGATCATCTCGATTTCGGCAGCGATGCCTTTTTCGGCGCAGAAATCCAGCATTTCCTGCGTCTCGGGAATGCCGCCGATCATCGAACCGGCAAAGGTCTTGCGGCCGGGAATGAGGCTGAAGGCCATAACCGAGAGCGGCTTTTCCGGTGCGCCCACCTGCACCAGCGCGCCGTCACGTTTCAGCAGCGCCAGATAGGCGTTGATGTCATGGTCGGCGGCCACGGCGTCGATGATGAGATCGAGGCTCGAAGCGGCCTTCTTCATCTGCTCGGCATCGCGCGAGACGATCACCTCGTGGGCGCCGAGCTTTTTCGCGTCTTCCGCTTTGGCGGGCGAGGTCGTGATCATCACCACCGTCGCGCCCATGGCATTGGCGAGCTTGACGGCCATATGGCCAAGACCGCCAAGACCGACGACGCCGACACGCTTGCCGGGTCCGGCGTTCCAGTGGCGCAGTGGCGAATAGGTGGTGATACCTGCGCAGAGCAGGGGTGCTGCCGCCGCCGGATCGAGGCCTTCGGGAATGTTGAGGACGTAACGGTCATCGACGACGACGTGGGCGGAATAACCGCCGAGCGTATGCGCGCCGCCGCCCATCGCCTTGTCGGGCGAATTATAGGTGCCGGTCATGCCGTTTTCGCAATATTGCTCCAGCCCCTCGGCGCAGCTTGCGCATTCCCGGCAGCTATCGACGATACAGCCGACGCCAACGCGGTCGCCCGCCCTGAACCGGGTGACCTGCGCGCCGACACGGCCGACGCGGCCGATGATTTCGTGGCCGGGAACGCAGGGATAGAGGGAACCCGGCCATTCGCTGCGGGCAGTGTGGATATCGGAGTGGCAGACGCCACAGAATTCGATCTCGATTTCGACATCGCGCGGGCCGGGATCGCGACGCTTGATGGTCGCGAGCTTCATCGGCGAAGAACCGTCATCGCAGGCATAGGCGGACGTTGTGAACATGATCGTTCCTCCTCTTGTGGTGATCGATGCTGGAAACACCGGCCTGCGGCAAAGGTTGCGGTGGGATCAGCCGCTTGCGCCGGTTTCGGGCACTGCCTCGCCAAACACCTCCTCAAAGGCCTCGCGCAGCAGAACGTCGACGTCGCCGATCATAACCGGCAATCCAAGATCGACAAGGCTGGTGACGCCATAGGCGCTGATGCCGCAGGGAACGATGCCGGAAAAATGCGAGAGGTCCGGATCGACATTTATCGAGAGCCCGTGGAAGCTCACCCATTTGCGCAGCCTGATGCCAAGTGCTGCGATCTTGTCCTCGGCCATGCCGCCATCGGGAAGCAGCGGTTTTTCCGGCCGCCGGACCCAGACGCCGACTCGGTCCTCGCGCCGCTCGCCACGCACATTCATCTTGTCGAGCGTGCGGATGATGACATCCTCCAGCGCCGCAACATAGGCGCGGACATCCTGCCGCCGACGCTTCAGGTCGAGCATGACATAGACGACCCGCTGTCCCGGCCCGTGATACGTATATTCGCCGCCACGACCCGTGGCGAAGACGGGGAAACGCTCCGGCTCTATGAGATCGGCGGCATCGGCGCTGGTGCCGGCGGTATAAAGCGGCGGGTGTTCCAGAAGCCAGACGAGTTCGTCGGCCTCGCCGTTTGCAATGGCCGCGACTTCACGCTCCATTTCCTCAATCGCCTGCTCATAGGGGACGAGGCCTTCCGAGATTCGCCAGCGAACGGGCGGCGATCCGGCGGCGGGCAGCATGTTTGTCTCGATATCGGTGCGTGTGAGCATGAAAAAGTCCTTTCCACAGCCTTCTCGCAAAATGGCGACAAGGCCGCAACCCCAGCATTTCCGGGCTTCCTGCATATAGGATGGTGCGGTGCGATTTTTAATTTCAAAAAACTGTCACGACGCTCTTGTGCACCGAAAATCCTTTTGCTACATGCACCCCCGTCGGCGCAAGTCGACGCCTACCACGATGCGGTCGTGGCGGAATTGGTAGACGCGCAGCGTTGAGGTCGCTGTGGGGCAACCCGTGGAAGTTCGAGTCTTCTCGACCGCACCAAAGAAACCCGCTTCGGCGGGTTTTTTCTTTTTTAGCCAGTCGTTTAGCTTGCTCTCTGTTTTCTGTCCCCGGTATTGGATGTGTCCCAAACCACACCAATCTGCTTTATCCCGCAGCCAGAGCGCCATGAATTAACGGCGGCAAATTATCGACCTGCCGCCGTTCGAATTGAATGGACGAGGTGGATCAGCGTCGGTTGCGCTGGCCGTCACCGACACGGTAGGGGTCACCATCCATGACCTGATCCATGCGCCACTCGTTTCCACGATATGGACTATGCCACGTCTGGCACCCGGCCAGAAAGACGGTTGCGGTCAGCAATCCGAAAGTGAGGGCGGCTCGCACCATATTGAACTCCTTCGACATGTCATCACAAGCCATGTAGGCGCAGCCAGGTGATTTTGCGATGCCTCTTCGAAATTTATCGTCCATTTCGAAACCCTGGAGCACGTCCGGTCAAAACGGAATCGTGGGGCGTGCTCTATCACTTTGTTCTCGCATTCCCAGACGTAAGACCGCTACGCACTTTTACTGGAAATGCTCTAGCTGGATTCGGTCATCGTCAAATTTCGGTGGATATCGATGCACGCTGCAGTAGCCGTGCGGTTCCCCCCACAAAAACGAGGGGTGGAATATTAGAGGTCCGATGTTAGCTTTTGTCAGGAAAATATGTCTGGGGGTTTTCGTGCAGGGGGACAAAACGGATTCAGACAATGCGCTTGGCTATTACATGTGGAGCATTTCCGATAACAGGCTGATCATGGATGCGGTCACTGCGGAATGCCATGGGTTTTCGGAGCCGCTTGCGTCGCGCGGGGTGACGATCGAGGAGATTCTGGAAAGAATCGATGTCGAGATGCGCGATCAGGTGGCGCAGGCCATTTTTGAGAGCATCACTACCGGTGTGTTTTTCGACCAGCGCTACAAGGTCAATCTGCCGGATGGGTCGGACCGGTGGATCGTGGCGAAGGGCAGGGCGATTTTTGATGCCGACAATACACCGTTTCTGGGTATTGGCAGCGTTCGGGATATTACCCTGAAAAAAACCTATCAGTTCGAGCCTCGGCAATAGCGACCGGACGGGGTGAAAACCGTGCATAAAAAGAGGCGGCTTTCGCCGCCTTTTTTCATCTGCACTGTGCCGGGACATCAGAAGACGGCAAGATATTTCAGCAGCGAAATAATGCCGATGATGATGACGATCACCTGTGCGATCTGTTTCGCACCGCCGCCGACCGGCAGTCGCGCGATAAGCCACAAGACGAGCACAATCACCAGGAAGGTGATCAGAATGCTGACGAGCGTAGATGTAACCATATGTCCCAGCTCCCTTTTCAATCAATACTCAACGGTCGTTCACCGTTGCGTGAGTAAAAGCGCGAGGCTAATTTTGGTTCCATCGGGTGAAATCGCGGTGTGAGGTCGGGTATGAATCAGTTCAGGGTTAAAAAGCGGCCGACGGGGGCTGTCGTCACTCTTGGCCGTCTTGGGCATCCCGATGTCGTCACCGCCACCGGAGGCGCCCTGACGGTGGTGACGGCGGCCTCGGAGCCGGGTTTCAATCCGCTCGACCTTCTTTATTCCTCGCTGTCGGCCTGTCTGGCGCTCAGCGCCCGGATTGCGGCGAGCCGCATGGGCGTGCTCGACCGGTTCGAAAAGGTCATGGTGCATGTAGCAGGCGAAAAGGCTGAGGAGGAGCCGTCGCGGATCGTGCGTTTCGATGTTCGGATAGAGATAAAGGGGGATTTCGATGAGGCGACGCGCAGCGCCATCGCCCATATGGCGGAGGATATCTGCACCGTCAGCAACACGCTGAAGGGCGATGCGGAATTTGCGCTGTCGATTACCGGCTGACCATCAGGATTTCCGAGATTTTTCCCATTTTTTCACCAGCCGGTCGCGCTTGAGTTTCGAGAGGCGCTTCAGCCAGAAAATGCCGTCCAGCTGGTCGATCTCGTGCTGGATGCAGATGGCGTGAAATCCCTCGGCGGTCTGCCGGTGTTCGCCGCCGGCTATGTCCTGAAATCTCACCTCGATTTCGGAGGGCCGCTCCACCTCGTCGGTAAAGCCCGGCATGGAGACGCTGCCCTCCATATGCCGCATGGTCTGCGTGGATTGGCTGACGACTTCAGGATTGATGTAGGTAAGCACGGTTCCCGGTGTCAGCTCCAGCACGAAAACGCGCTGCTTGACGCCGATATGGGCGGCGGTGATGCCGACACCGGGCGCGGCGCGCATCGTGTCGATCAGGTCCGTCACCAGCTCCTGCAATTGCCCGTCGAAAGCCGTGACCGGCGGACAGATTTCGGACAAGCCGGGATGGGGGTAGGGCAGGATCGGCCTGATTGCCAAGGAATGCTCCGTTCGTTTCAAATCCGCAGGGATGCCGCCGCAAGGGCCTGTCCTTCTTCGGTTGCCTCCAGAAAGCTGCGCTGGGTGCGGGCATCGCGTTTTGTTACCCGCACGAAACGTGGCGACAGAGCAGTGATTTCGCGCAGAATGAGGGCGTGCGCAAGCCCCAGCCGGTTGGCGATGCTGCGGCTGTCAGCGGCGATGTTCAGATAAACCGAAAGAAGGATCGCTGCGCCCGTGGCTGTCAGCGCCCGTGAGGAGCTTTCATGAACCCGCTCCACCGCCGCCATGAACGCGGCGGCGGATTGCTCCTCTTCCATCAGGAGGCATCCCGGCGCAGGCGAACGGAGACGAGCACCGATTTCGATGTCGGCGTGAAACTGCCTTCGCCATAGCTCGACAGCGGCACCAGCACGTTAAGTTCGGGATAATAACCGCCGACGCTGCCCTGCGGGATATTATAGGGCACCAGCCGGAAATTCTTTGCGATGCGCTCCACGCCGTCGCCATATTCGCCGATGACATCGACGCGCTGGCGGGAATGGGCGCCGAGCGCTTCCATGTCCTTCGGATTCATGAAGATGACGTGGCGCTCGCCATAGACACCGCGATATCGGTCATCCATGCCGTAGATCGTGGTGTTGTATTGATCGTGGCTGCGGAAGGTCTGCAATACGAACAGGTCGTCGCGCGTGAGCGCCTGCTGGTGTTCGGTTTGTTCGGGCAGCGGACCGCTATAGAAGGTGGCCTTTTTCGCCGGTGTGTTCCATTCCCGTTCGGCTGCTGCGTTGCGCAGATGAAAACCGCGCGGCACGCGGACACGCTCGTTGAAATTATCGAAACCGGGAATGACCCGCTCGATCATGTCGCGGATGAGATCGTAGTCATCGGCAAGCGCCTTCCAGTCGACTTGGGCATTGCCAAGCGTCGCCTCGGCGATGCCGGCGACGATGGCGACTTCCGAACGCAGCTCATCCGAGGCCGGCGGATTGATGCCGCCGGAACCGTGCACCATGCTCATGGAATCCTCCACCGTGACGATCTGCGAGCGGCCGGCCGAATTGCGGTCGATTTCCGTTCGGCCGAGACAGGGCAGCACGAATGAAGTTTCGCCCGGCACCAGATGCGAATGGTTGAGCTTGGTGGCGATGTTGACGGTCAGCTTCTGCTTTTCGAAGGCCTTGACGATCAGCGGGCTGTCGGGCGTCGCACGCATGAAATTGCCGCCGAGCGCGATGAAAGTATCCGCCTCGCCGTCCAGCATGGCGGCGACGGCTTCGACGGTGTTGTGGCCGGGCTTGCGCGGCATGGGGACGCCGAGTTCCTTTTCCAGCGCGTCGAGAAGTGCGGGCGGGGCTTTTTCATCGATGCCGACGGTGCGGTCGCCCTGCACGTTGGAGTGGCCGCGCACCGGGCAAAGGCCGGCGCCGGGCCGGCCGATATTGCCGCGCAGCAGCATGAAATTGGTGATCTCGCGAACGATGATGACCGAATGCTTGTGCTGGGTGACGCCCATGGCCCAGGTGGCGATGACGGAACCGGCATTCATGTAGATACGGGCGGCTTCCTCGATTTCCGCGCGGGTGAGGCCGGATTGGTCGAGAATGCTTTCCCAGCTCGTCGCATCGACGGCAGCGCGATAGGCCTCGAACTCCGCTGCATGTTCGGCGATGAAGTCGTAATCGATGATGGCGGGTTCGCCCGCCGCCCTTGCGGCATCGTCGGCGGCGAAGACCGCCTTGCTCATGCCGCGCACGGCCGCCATGTCGCCGCCCTGGCGCGGCTGGTAATAATTGGTGGCGATGCGGGTGCTGCCGCCGGTAATCATCTCCACCTTGTCCTGCGGGTCGGCAAAGCGTTCCAGACCCTTTTCACGGATGGGGTTGAAAACGGCGATGCGAGCGCCGCGAAGGGCGGCGCGGCGCAGGTCGCCCAGCATGCGGGGATGGTTGGTGCCGGGATTTTGTCCAATGACGAAAATGGCGTCCGTCTGTTCGAAATCCTCAAGCAAAACGGTGCCCTTGCCGACGCCGATCGAAGCCTTCAGGCCGACGCCGCTCGCTTCGTGGCACATGTTCGAACAATCGGGGAAATTGTTGGTGCCGTAAAGCCGGACCATCAACTGATATAGGAAGGCCGCCTCGTTGGAGGCGCGGCCGGAGGTATAGAACTCCGCCCGGTCCGGGCTGTCGAGGCTGTTGAGGATACGGCCGATTTCGGCGAAGGCATCGTCCCAGGAGACGGGCAGATATTTGTCGCTCGCCCGGTCATAACGCATGGGATGGGTGAGGCGGCCCTGTTTTTCCAGATCGTAGTCGGACCAGCCGCGCAGTTCCGAGACGGTGCGGCTGGCGAAGAAGTCCGGCGGCACGCGGGCCTCCGTCGCCTCCCATGACACGGCCTTGACGCCGTTCTCGCAAAATTCGAAAGAGGAGCCGTGTTCCGGGTCGCCCCAGGCGCAGCCAGGGCAGTCGAATCCATCCGGCTGGTTGGTCTTCAAAAGCGTGCGGGCGCCGGAAATCGGGGCGCCGGATTCGAGAAGGCGTTTGCCGACGCTTTTGAGTGCGCCCCAGCCGCCTGCGGCTGTCGATGCCTTGCCAATGAAGTCCGTCTTGCTCATGTTCCTGATTCCCGGAATCTGTCTTCTCGTGCCGCCTGTCGGCGTTTGCCGTTTGTCAAATGCCTATCCAGAAGCGCCGTTCCACGCTGCCTGTCAATGTCTTAATTGTGCATTGCGGCGAAACCTTTGTTCGCCCGTTCGACATTTAAAACGGGAACGGCGTAAAGGGGGTGGGCGTTGTCGCAAAACAAGCTGCAACGCCTGGCTAAACATGCCTATAGCCGCTGGCCGTGGCTAAGCCTGCCAACCGGAAGAGGAATGTCGAATGGATTTTTCGCCGCAGCCGGAGAGCTTGTTTATTTGCCGCTATCCGGTTGTTGACAATAAACCTTTTAACGCCATTCTGCCTGCGCATCCGTGCACTGCGGCATTTGAATACAAGGGGACGCCAGATGACAGACCGTGACGACGATCCTGTCGCGCCCGAGGACATGAAGCCTGCGGAAGCGCCCTCCGATATTTATGCAGAAGACGGCTCCGTCCGCTCGGATTTTCTGACGATGGTGGGTGCGGCGATCGCTGACCGCGATCTGCTTTTCCTGCGCAAGAACGTGGCGCGGCTGCACGAATCCGAACTCGGCGACGTGCTGGAATCCATCCTGCCGGAACAGCGCCATGCGCTGGTGCGTCTTCTCGGTTCCGACTTCGACATGACGGCGCTGACCGAGGTGGATGAGGGCATCCGCCTCGATATCGTCGACCAGATGTCGAACGAGCAGATCGCCGCCGGTATCGGCGAGCTGGATTCGGACGACGCCGTCTATATTCTCGAGGACCTCGACGACGAGGACCGCGAGGATATTCTCTCGCAACTACCGTTCACCGAACGTGTGCGGCTGATGCGGGCTCTGGATTATCCGGAAAGCTCGGCCGGCCGCCGCATGCAGACGGAATTCGTGGCTGTGCCGCCGTTCTGGACAGTGGGGCAGACCATCGATTATCTGCGCGAGGAGGAGGAGCTGCCGGATTCCTTCACGCAGATCTTCGTCATCGACCCCACCTTCAAGCTGGTCGGCGCGCTCGATCTCGACAAGGTGCTGCGCGCCAAGCGTCAGGTGAAGATCGAAACGATCATGCACGAGACCAACCACTCCATTCCGGCGGAAATGGACCAGGAAGAGGCCGCGCAGCTTTTCGAGCAATATGACCTTCTCTCTGCTGCCGTGGTCGACAACAACGGCCGACTGGTGGGCGTGCTGACCATCGATGACGTGGTGGACGTCATTCAGGAAGAGGCCGAAGAGGATCTGCTGCGCCTTGGCGGCGTCGGTGACGAAGAACTGTCGGACTCGATTGCCAGCACATCCCGTTCACGCGTGCCCTGGCTTGCGGTCAATCTCATCACCGCCTTTCTCTCCGCCTCCGTCATCAGCCTGTTCGATGCGACGATCCAGCAGATCGTCGCGCTGGCGATCCTGATGCCGGCGGTGGCCGGCATGGGCGGCAATGCCGGGTCGCAGACCATGACGGTGTCGGTGCGGGCACTTGCCACCAAAAGCCTCGATATTCACAACGCCGCGCGCATCATCCGGCGTGAGGCGGGTGTGGGTATCCTGAACGGCATGCTGTTCGGTTGCGCCATCGGCATTGTTGCCGGCATCTGGTTTCAGGATATCCATATCGGCGGCATCATCGCCACGGCCATGTGTCTCAACATGCTGGCGGCGGCGCTGGCGGGCATTCTCATTCCGCTGGTGCTCGACAAGTTCGGGGCGGACCCGGCGGTCTCCTCGGCGGTCTTCGTCACGGCGGTCACCGATATTGTCGGCTTTTTCGCCTTTTTGGGGATCGCGACCTGGTGGTACGGTATTTCCGGGTAAGGCTAGGCGGGCGAAAATTGACTTTTACGTGAAGGTCAAATAATATCATCCGGTTATGAATCGGATAGACCCTTGGACAAGTATTATAGCATAACCGAACTGACACGCGAATTCGGTGTTTCCACCCGTACCTTGAGATTTTACGAGGACGAGGGGCTGATTCACCCTGAGCGTCGCGGGCGCACACGGCTTTTCAGGGCTGCGGACCGCCGCCTCATTCAGGAAATCCTGCGCGGCCGCCGTATCGGTTTCACGATCTCCGAAATTCGCGAAATCATCCACGTCTACAAGGAACCGCCGGGCGAATCGGGCCAATTGGTGCTTCTGATGAAGAAGGTCGATGAAAAGCGCGCCGAGCTTCGGCAAAAACGCAAGGACATCGAAGAGACGCTGGCGGAACTCGACAATGTCGAAGAAGCCTGTCTGACGCGGCTTGCCGAAATCGGCGTGGGGACGTGAACGAAATTTCGGGCCTCTCCCGAGGATGACGCCGAGTGCGGATGGGAACGCTCGAAAACGTCGGCTCGATTTGGCCCACTCGTACCTACTGCGCCTCAACCGTGCACTGTTGCGCCACCTCACTGACCTTCGTCTGCTGATCCGCGCTGAGCTTGCCTTCCATCATCGTGTCGAACAGGTTTTCCGCCTCCAGCTTCTCCAGCGTGCAGCCGCAGAAACGCTGGCACAGTTCCAGCCCGTTCGCCTGCTCGACGCAGCTCTTCTCACAGCTCGATTTGTAAAGCTCGACCTGATCGACAGGCGGGGGCGGGGCGATGAGCGACAGCGTGTAGACGAGGCCGATCAGCACCGGCTGGTGAATGAGGTAAAAGGCAAGGCTGTGACGGCCGGCGCCTGCGATCAGATTGCGAGGCGAACTCGGGCTTCGAAAGCGGTCGAGCCAGTCGCGGGGCGTGACGAATTGCGAGACCGCAAGTCCGGCGAGGAAGGGCGCAAGCCAGGGCAGCAGCGGCACATAATCGTTCGAACGGGGCGGCATGGTGGAAAAACCGATCCAGGCCAGCCATTTTACGTTGAACAGTTCGGATTGCAGATAGTGCGGCAGGATGAAAGCGATCGCTGCAAAAAGCAGCGTCACGGCCGCGGGTGCTCGCAGGAACAACAGCCCGACAAGGCTTGCGGCGGCGATATTGTGCAATATGCCGAAGAAGATGAAGCTGTCCGGAAAGGCGAAATAGGTGGCGACGGTAATGAGCAGCGCCGAGCCGGCCACCATCGCAAAACGCTTGCCGAAGGACGGCCAGTTCACGCCCTTGCCATGGGCGAGAAACAGGCTGAAACCGGCCAGAAACAGGAACGAGCTGGCGATGCCGCGCGCATAGAGTTTCCACAGGCCGGTCGTCGCCGTGCCGGGTTCGAGATAGCCGAAATATTCCAGATTCCACGTGAAGTGGTAGGACGCCATGGCGATGAGGGCCAGCCCGCGCAGGGTGTCGAGGCCGCCTATGCGGCCTTTGCGGCGGTTTTCGTTTGCGGCTGCGTTCGTGTCCATGGTTTCCGTTTTTCAAGCTTTCGGGGAGGCCGGTATCACGCTGGGCTTGGCCCTTGAAGTGCGGCTATTTCAAGGCCTGTTTTCTTCCATGATGGCGCGTCGTGCTTCGGAAAAGAACTGGCGGCGTAGCAGCGCCACGATGATGATGACCGTGCTGGCGATGAAGACGTAAGGGCTGATGAACCAGCCGAGATAACCGATGGACAGAAAGATGGTCCGCAGGCCGTCATTGAAGTTCTTAGCAGCGATGATGTTCATCTTTATGACGTTTTCCGCCGCCCGCTCCGCCGCCTCGCGATCGGCGCCGACGTCGTGAACCATGGGAATGGCGCCGAACAGGATGGTGCAATAGTTGAACAGGCGATAGGACCAGCCGAATTTGAAGAAGGAATAACCGAACAGGCAGGTTAGCCCGATGACCTTCAGCTCGAAGGCCGTGCGCCCGGCATAATGCACGAAGGGCATGTCGCGAAACACCGATTCGACCTGTTCGGTCGCGCCCAGAAGGGCGAAACATCCGCCGATGGCGAAGATGGAGGTGGAAGCGAAAAAAGCGGTACCGTTCTGCAGGCCGGCCATGATCTGCGTGTCGATCATCTTCAGGTCGCGCTTCAGCGAATTCATGATCCAGTCTCGCCGACGCTCGGCCATGGCCTGATTGAGGCTGGCTCTCGAAAATAGCCTCGTTCCCGTCGTGACATGGGTATAGACGGCCCATAACAGGATGAAAACGACGATCGAGATATAGTCCATGACGGTCATCACGGGCAGGCCACCTTGCTGTTTGCGAATCTTCGAAAGCATATTGATTTGAAGGCCATGGCAAGGCAATGGCGGCGGCTGCCGTCACTCCATATTCTCCTTTGGCGTTGCGGTTTCATCATTCGGTTTTTCGCTAACTTTCCGGTAACCAAGTCGCTTTATCAATCCAGTCGCGGACGACAGGTCTGCCGGTTCCGGATTAAGGTTTTGCGTTCCGGTTCCGCCTGATTTTTGGCTAACGGCAGGGACCGATTGACAGGATGGCCGTTCGCACCTAGCCTTTCATCAGGACCGGTGTTTCCGGTATCCGGAGTCGCCAAGGCTAATATGCCCGGCATCCTGCAGGCAGGTCTTGTTTTCTCCGGCCCGGTATCAGCGGCAGTCCGGCATGAGCAACCGGGGGACGCCTTTTTCTACGAATCGTTCCCTTCATGTCTGCCTGTCCCTGGCTTGCGACACGGCGAAGATGCCGGTCCACTTCATTCTCTTCCTTCAGGTTTTAGATGACAGATAAAAACCGCTCCGTTTTCATTCTTGGCGGCGCGCGCTCCGGCAAGTCCCGTTTTGCGGAAGAGCTTGCGGGCAAGTTCGGTGGAAGCCTGCATTATCTGGCCACCGGCCGGGCATGGGATGACGAGATGCGTGAGCGCATCGTCCATCATCAGGGGCGGCGCGGCGGTGAATGGACCACCCATGAAGCGCCCGTCGATATTGCCGCCGTGCTGGAGCAGCTCGATGCGCCGGAAAATGTCGTTCTCATCGATTGCCTCACCCTGTGGCTCACCAATCTGATGATGGAGAATGCCGATATCGAGGCTGCCTTTGCGGCGCTCGAGGCGGCGATTGTATCGGCTCGGGCGAGGCTGATTTTCGTTTCCAACGAAGTCGGTCTCGGCATCGTGCCGGAAAACCGCATGGCGCGGGAATTTCGCGACCACGCCGGCCGCCTGCATCAGCGAATCGCCGCCATTGCCGGTGAGGTCTATTTTGTCGCCGCCGGTCTGCCCCTGAAGATGAAGGGCTGAAGCGGCACCCGCGAAAGCGGGCCGACATCGCCGTGTATTTTTGCTCTTACGCAAATTCCTCTCATAAAGCCGCGCCCCGTTTTGCCGGGGCTGCGACAGCTTTGCTTTCTTGATCTGGATCAAGGTGGCGTTCCCCTGCCGGTGGCAATGCTCCAACCGACGCAAAGGCGCGTTTCCGCTCTCCCAGGCGCGTGCCGTGCCTTTCGTCGGTCGGCTTGCACGTTGGGGGAAACCAACAATGAATTACACGTTAGAAACCGCGATCGTGGCGCTCGGCGCCTTTCTCGCGTTGCTCGGGGCAGCCTTTGCCCATGACAGTCTTTTCGCCGCCCATATGTGGGTGCTGTTCTTTACGCTTCTGGTCAGCACGGTGCTTCTGCTGCGCCGTGTCTCCTTCGCGCCTGTCGATTCAGCCGCGCGTGCCCGCCTCAAGTCGGAATATTTCGACGAGGTGGTGAAATACGGCGTCATCGCCACCGTGTTCTGGGGTGTCGTCGGTTTTCTCGTCGGCGTCGTGGTGGCGCTTCAGCTAGCCTTTCCCGATCTCAATATCGCGCCCTATTTCAATTTCGGCCGGATGCGGCCGCTGCACACATCGGCGGTGATCTTCGCTTTCGGGGGAAATGCGCTGATCGCCACCTCCTTTTACGTGGTGCAGAGAACCTGTCGGGCGCGCCTGTTCGGCGGCAATCTCGGCTGGTTCGTGTTCTGGGGCTACAACCTCTTCATCGTCATGGCCGCCACCGGCTATCTGCTCGGTATTACGCAGGGACGCGAATATGCGGAACCCGAATGGTATGTGGACATCTGGCTGACCATCGTATGGGTCGCCTATCTGCTTGTGTTCCTCGGCACGATCCTCACGCGCAAAGAGCCGCATATCTATGTGGCGAACTGGTTCTACCTGAGTTTCATCGTCACCATCGCCATGCTGCATATCGTCAATAATCTGGCGGTGCCGGTGTCCTTCCTCGGGATCAAGAGTTATTCGGCCTTTTCGGGCGTGCAGGACGCGCTGACGCAATGGTGGTACGGCCATAACGCCGTCGGCTTCTTCCTGACGGCCGGCTTCCTCGGCATGATGTACTACTTCATCCCGAAGCAGGTGAACCGCCCGGTCTATTCCTACCGCCTGTCGATCATCCACTTCTGGGCGCTGATCTTCATGTATATCTGGGCCGGCCCGCACCACCTGCACTATACGGCGCTGCCGGACTGGGCGCAGACGCTTGGCATGGTGTTCTCTGTCATGCTGTGGATGCCGTCGTGGGGCGGCATGATCAACGGCCTGATGACGCTTTCGGGCGCATGGGACAAGATCCGTACCGATCCCGTCGTGCGCATGATGGTGATGGCGGTGGCCTTCTATGGCATGGCGACCTTCGAAGGCCCGATGATGTCGATCAAGGCCGTCAACTCGCTCAGCCACTATACCGACTGGACCATCGGCCATGTTCATTCCGGCGCACTCGGCTGGAACGGCATGATCACTTTCGGCGCGATCTATTACCTGACGCCGAAACTCTGGGGCAGGGAGCGTCTCTACAGCCTGCAACTGGTCAACTGGCACTTCTGGCTCGCCACGCTCGGCATCGTCGTTTACGCCGCCGTCATGTGGGTCGCCGGCATCCAGCAGGCGCTGATGTGGCGCGAATACGATGCCCAAGGCTTCCTCGTCTATTCCTTCGCGGAATCGGTCGCGGCGCTGTTCCCCTATTACGTGATGCGTGCATTGGGCGGCCTGATGTTCCTCAGCGGCGCGCTGATCATGGCCTACAACGTCACGATGACCATCCTCGGTCATCAACGCGAGGAGGGCGCCAGCAAAGGCGCGGCACCCTCGCTGCAGCCTGCTGAATAAGGAGGGGGCCCATGTCCATTCTTGACAAACACGCCGTCATCGAACGCAACGCGACGCTGCTTCTGGTCGGTTCCCTGCTGGTCGTTTCCATCGGCGGCATCGTTGAAATCGCACCGCTCTTTTATCTCGAAAATACCATCGAGAAGGTGGAGGGCATGCGACCCTACACGCCGCTGGAGCTGGCCGGGCGCAACATCTACATCCGCGAGGGATGTTATGTCTGCCACAGCCAGATGATCCGGCCGTTCCGCGACGAGGTGGAGCGTTACGGGCATTACAGCCTGGCGGCGGAATCCATGTACGACCACCCGTTCCAGTGGGGTTCCAAGCGCACGGGGCCTGACCTTGCGCGCGTCGGCGATCGTTATTCGAACGAGTGGCACGTGCAGCATCTGGCCGATCCGCGTTCGGTGGTGCCGGAATCGATCATGCCCTCCTATGCGTTCCTGAAGACCACGCCGCTGAAGATCACCGACGTTTCCATGGAGCTGAAGGCCAACCGCGCCGTCGGCGTGCCCTATAGTGACGAGATGATCGAAAAATCCGCTGCCGATCTTGCCGCCCAGGCCGACCCGAATGCGGATTCGTCGGAACTTCTGGCGCGTTATCCGAAGGCGAAGGTGGGCGATTTCGACGGCGATCCGGCCAGGCTTACCGAAATGGATGCGCTGGTCGCCTATCTGCAGATGCTCGGCACGCTGGTCGATTTCTCGACCTATGACGATGCCGCCGGATACCGGTGAGGAGGTTTAAGCCATGGAAACCTACACGGCCATGCGCCACTTCGCTGATAGCTGGGGTCTGCTTGCCATGACCCTGTTCTTTGCCGGCGTCGTCGTTTTCACCCTTCGCCCCGGATCCAGACAAGCCGCGGACGATGCCGCCAGCATTCCGCTCAAGGAGGACTAGGATATGTCCGAAAAACACATTGATGACATCAGCGGCGTCGAAACCACCGGCCATGAATGGGACGGTATCCGCGAGCTGAACAATCCCATGCCGCGCTGGTGGGTCTGGACCTTCTATTTCACGATCCTCTGGGCCATCGGCTACACCATCGCCTATCCGGCATGGCCGCTGATCAATGGGGCGACGCAAGGGTTGCTCGGCTGGAACAGCCGCGGCGATATTGCCGCCGAAATTGCCGACGCAAAACAGTCGCAGAGCGTCTTTGTCGACAAGATCGCCAATTCGTCGCTTGCCGAAATTCAGGCCGACCCGACCCTGATGCAATTTGCCCTTTCCGGCGGCGCTGCCGCTTTCAAGGTCAATTGCATTCAGTGTCACGGTTCGGGCGCGGAAGGCGGGCAGGGCTATCCCAACCTCAACGATGACGACTGGATGTGGGGCGGCAGCGTCGACGACATCTATACGACGGTGAAGCACGGCATTCGTTTTGCCGACGATGCGGATACGCGTGCTTCGGAAATGCCGGCCTTTAGCGATATCCTCCAGTCGAATGAAATCCGCGAGGTTGCCGCCTATGTCGTCAGTCTCACCGGCACCCCCTCCAACCCGGCGCTGGTGGAGCCCGGCAAGCAGCTCTTTGCCGACAATTGCGCCTCCTGCCACGGGGAAGATGCCAAGGGCAATCGCGAATTCGGCGCGCCCAATCTGGCCGACGCGATCTGGCTGAAGTCGCATGGGGAGGAAGGTATCGTCGCGCAGATCCGTTCGCCCAAGCACGGGGTCATGCCCGCCTGGGGTGAGCGTCTCGGCGATACGACGGTCAAGCAGCTTGCGATCTTCGTGCACTCGCTTGGCGGCGGCGAGTGATAGCAAAGACAGGAAATGGAGAAGGCCGTGTCATGCCCCCCGCGGAGAGATGACAGCGGCCTGAAAGCTCTCTTCCGTCATGCTCGGGCCTGTCCCGAGCATCTGCAACGTCTCGATTTAATTGGACGTGATTAGATCCTTGGGACAAGCCCAAGGATGACGTCGAGTGTAAAGAAGCTTTGCCATCACACTAAAAGGGCCGCTATGCGGCCCTTTTTTATTTGTCCGACCACACGGCCAGCTCATATCCGTCCGGATCGGTGAAGTGAAAACGCCGCCCGCCCGGAAACTCGAAGATTGCGACGCTGATCTGCCCGCCGGCGGCTTCGACGCGTCGTTGCACATCCTCGATATCGGTGGCGTAAAGAATGACGAGCGGTCCGCCCTTTGCCGAGACCGGCGCGGTGGTGGTGAAACCGCCGGTCAGCCGGCCATCGGAAAATTCGCAATATTGCGGACCGTAATCCTTGAAGGACCAGCCGAAGGCGCCGCCGTAAAATTCCTTGCTGCGTTCGATATCGGCGACGTTGAATTCGACATAGTCGATCCGCCGGTCGTTCGTATTCGTGGTCATGCTTCCTCCATCAATCCGTTTCGAGCAGCGCCTTCAGCGTTTCGAGATCGGTCGTGACAGCTTTTGCGTCCTGCTCGAAATCCTCGTCCGTCATGCCCTGAAGGCGAAGCAGGGTGAAACTCACCTCCGTACCGCTGCCATTCGGCGTTACCCGTAGCGCGTTATAAACCTTCACGCCATCCGGCAATGTCACGACATGGTCGATGACGCCGAACTCGTTTGCGGGCGCGAAATTGACGTGCACTTCGCCAAGCGGCCCGCCCTCGGCGATCCAGTCCTCGCCGTCCGGTGTGAGGCCGCCCGCAAGGCCTGCGGCCCAACGGGGCATGTTCTGCGGGTTGGAGGCGAAGTCATAGACGTGGCTCCAGGGTTTTTCGACCGACAGATGAATGATTCTCGACTGCATGACAGGCATTTCATCCTCCCTTGGCGGCGCGTTCCCATCTGCGCCACTTTGTCGTCACTTGATGTAAGTCAAGGATGTTTCACCGGGGAGATGGGAGAAAGCAAGGAGATAAAAACGGACTCCTATCATGAACATCTATCGCGCCGGACAGGATCGCCCGCAACAGCCTGTCGAAAGGCTGGAAGCGGAAGCCGTCAATTCCGCAAAAACGCGCAAACCGCTCTACGAAGCACGCAGGAAGATTTTTCCCAAGCGCGCTGAGGGGCGGTTTCGGCGGTTCAAATGGCTGGTGATGCTGGTCACGCTCGGCATTTATTATCTGACGCCGTTTCTGCGCTGGGATCGCGGTCCCTATGCGCCGGATCAGGCGGTGCTGATCGATATCGCCAACCGGCGCTTTTATTTCTTCTTCATCGAAATCTGGCCGCAGGAGTTCTTCTTCGTCGCCGGATTGCTGGTCATGGCCGGGCTTGGGCTCTTTCTCGTCACTTCCGCTGTCGGGCGCGCATGGTGCGGTTACACCTGTCCGCAGACCGTCTGGGTCGACCTGTTTCTGGTGGTCGAACGGGCGATAGAGGGCGACAGGAATGCGCGCATGAAACTGGATGCCGCGCCCTTCACATTCGGCAAATTGCGCAAGCGGGTGCTGAAACATGCGATCTGGCTGGTGATCGGCGTTCTGACCGGCGGCGCATGGATTTTCTATTTCGCCGATGCACCGACGCTGGCCATGCAGTTCATGACCGGGCAGGCGCCGATGATCGCCTATTCCACCGTCGCCATCCTCACCGCCACCACCTATGTCTTCGGCGGGCTGATGCGGGAACAGGTCTGCACCTATATGTGTCCCTGGCCGCGCATTCAGGCGGCGATGCTGGATGAGAATTCGCTTGTCGTCACCTATAATGACTGGCGCGGCGAACCGCGCTCGCGGCATGCCAAGAAGGCTGCGGCGGCAGGGGAGAGCATCGGCGATTGCGTCGATTGCAATGCCTGCGTCGCGGTCTGTCCCATGGGCATCGACATCAGGGACGGGCAGCAGCTGGAATGCATCACCTGTGCGCTCTGCATCGATGCCTGCGACGGGGTGATGGACAAGATCGGCAAGCCGCGCGGGCTGATTGCCTATGCGACGCTTTCCGAATACCAGTCCAACATGGCGCTGGCGACCGGCAATGGTGAGCATTCCATCCGCCCCGCCAATGTGCGCGAGGAGGATGGCAGTTTCAGGAAGAGCATCCGCCACTTCAACTGGCGCATCGTCTTCCGGCCGCGCACGCTGCTTTACACGGCCATATGGTCGGCGGTCGGCATCGGCATGCTGTTTGCGCTGGTGACGCGCGAGCGGCTGGCGCTGAATGTGCTGCATGACCGCAATCCGCAATATGTGCTGGAATCGAACGGCTCCATTCGCAACGGCTATACGGTGCGCATTCTCAACATGGTGCCGCAGCCGCGCATAATGAGCCTGACCATCGAGGGCATTCCGAATGCGGTGATGAAGATCAACGGCATGCCGGACACGGCCGCACGCACCTTCGAGGTGACGGTGGAGCCGGACGAGGCGACGACGCTGAAGGTCTTCGTCACCCTGCCGGGCAAAGATGTTGCGCGGGCGGCGGAAAATTTCGAATTCATCGTCAGCGATACGGGCGGCCATGAGACGGCCCGCTACGATGCTGTCTTCAACGCTCCGGGAGTGAAAAAATGACCGTGAACAATCGCCAGACGTCCGGTTTCACGTTCACCGGCTGGCATATGCTGGGTGTCATGTTGCTGTTTTTCGGCACCGTCATCACCGTCAACATGGTGATGGCCTGGAACGCGGTCAACAGCTGGAGCGGGCTTGTCGTGCCCAATACCTATGTGGCCAGCCAGCAGTTCAACGCTAAGGCGGAAGCCGCCAAGGCAAGGGCTGCGACCGGTATCAAGGGCAAGCTCATCGTGGATGAAACGACGGTGCGTTACGAGGTGTTTCATCCCGACACCGGCCCGGTCGACACGGATAAGGTGACGGCGCATTTTCGCCGACCTGTCGGGGAACGCCAGAATTTCGACATGGAACTGACCCCGGTTTCCACCGGTGTCTTCACCGGCCCGCATGACATGTTGCCGGGCCAATGGATCGTCGAGGTTACCGCCGTCAGGGACGGCCGGATCATCGTGCATGAGGGCACGCGGATCGCCGTCATCAGGGGGCGCAAATGAGCTGCTGCGCACCGGGAACGGAAGGATCACTGCAACTCGGCGAGCCGGTCAATCCGCCATCGTCGGAGGAATTGCTGCTGGCGAGCCGCGATCTGGGGCAGGGGTTGCGCCAGACCGATCTCAGCGTGCCGGATGTGTATTGCGGCGCCTGCATCACCACCATCGAGACCGCGCTCGGCCGTCTGCGCCAAGTGGAGCGGGCGCGCGTGAACCTGTCTTCCAAACGCGTGGCGGTCGTCTGGAAAGAAGAAGTCGACGGCGTCAGGACCGATCCCGCCGATATTGCCCGCGCAATCCTGTCGACGGGATACCGCACACATCTTTTCGCCAGCGGGCAGGATGCCTCGGACGCCTTGCGTTCGCAGCTGATAAGGGCGGTGGCGCTGTGCGGCTTTGCTTCCGCCAATATCATGCTTCTGTCCGTCTCCGTCTGGTCGGGGGCGGATGCTGCGACGCGCGACATGTTCCACTGGATTTCGGCGATGATCGCCGCGCCGGCGCTGATCTATGGCGGTCGTTTCTTTTACCAGTCGGCCTGGAATGCGCTGAAACATGGCCGCACTAATATGGACGTGCCGATCGCGCTTGCCATCACGCTCTCTTATGCCGTCTCGCTGTGGGAGACGATCCATCACGGCGAACATGCCTGGTTCGATGCGACCGTGTCGCTGCTGTTCTTCCTGCTGATCGGCCGAACGCTGGACCATATCATGCGCGACAAGGCGCGCTCGGCCATTGCCGGGCTTGCCCGTCTTTCGCCGCGCGGGGCAACGGTGATCGGTGAGAATGGAACGCGGGA
This sequence comes from Agrobacterium sp. T29, assembly GCF_006970545.1. Classification (NCBI taxonomy): domain Bacteria; kingdom Pseudomonadati; phylum Pseudomonadota; class Alphaproteobacteria; order Hyphomicrobiales; family Rhizobiaceae; genus Agrobacterium; species Agrobacterium sp. T29. Next base: position 1,239,714 of record NZ_CP040640.1, on the reverse strand, counting down.
GTATCGGCCGCTTGCCGATATCCAGCCGGGAATGTCGATTACGATTGCGGCCGGGGACCGGGTGGCGGTGGATGCCGTGGTCGTCTCCGGCAGCAGCGATCTCGACATGTCCATCGTCAACGGCGAAAGCGCGCCACGCCGCGTTGCGGCAGGCGACAGTCTTCAGGCCGGTACGCTCAACCTCACCGGTTCGCTGACTGCGCGGGTGACGGCATCGGCGAAGGATTCCTTCCTCTCCGAAGTGATCGGGCTGATGGAAGCGGCCGAAGGCGGGCGGGCGCGTTACCGCCGTATCGCAGATCGTGCCGCGAGCTATTATTCTCCCGTGGTGCATCTTCTTGCGCTGGTGACGTTTCTCGGCTGGGGCATTTTCGGTGGCGACTGGAAACAGGCGATGCTGATCGCTATTGCGGTTCTCATCATCACCTGCCCCTGCGCGCTTGGTCTTGCCGTTCCCGTGGTGCAGGTGGTGGCCGCCGGAAGGCTTTTCCGGCACGGCATCATGGTCAAGGAAGGCTCGGCCATGGAGCGGCTGGCCGAAATCGATACCGTGCTGTTCGACAAGACCGGCACCCTGACCGTCGGAAAACCGAGATTGGTCGAGACCGGCGATGTGAAGCCTGCCACCATGGCGGTTGCAGCGGGGCTTGCCGCCCATTCGCGTCATCCCCTGTCGAAAGCCCTGCATGCTGCCTATAGCGGCGCTGTGCCGACCTATGAGGCGGTACGGGAAATTCCGGGCTCCGGCGTCGAGGCGGAGACGGAAGCCGGAACCTACCGGCTCGGTAGCCGCCGTTTCGCGTGCCCAAGTGAAGCGAGCGTCGACAATGGCGATGCGCGGTCGGAAGTGGTGCTGTCCCTCGATGGCAGGCATCTGGCAAGCTTCGGCTTCGAGGATAATCCGCGGGCGGGTGCGGTTGCGGCATTGCGCAGCCTCTCAGTGCGTGGGTTGATGCAGGAAATCGTTTCGGGTGACCGGGCAGCAGCCGTCAGCGCCATGGCGCAGCGGCTGGGGATCGGCAACTGGCGTGCGGATCTGTCGCCGAAGGACAAGGCGGCGCGCTGCGCCGAGCTTGCCGGCGAGGGGCGCAGGGTACTGATGGTGGGAGACGGTATCAACGACGCGCCGGCGCTTGCTGCCGCGCATGTGTCCATGGCGCCCGCCACCGCCGCGGATATCGGCCGGCAGGCCGCCGATTTCGTGTTCATGCAGGAGGATCTCGATGCCGTGCCTTTCGCAATCGAGACATCGCAGCGGGCAGGAAGGCTGATCCGGCAGAACTTCGCCCTTGCCATCGGCTACAACATCATTGCCGTGCCGATTGCGATTGCCGGTTATGCGACGCCGATGATTGCGGCGATCGCCATGTCGACATCGTCCCTGATCGTTGTCGCCAATGCCCTGCGTCTTGCCGGTACGGCTGAAACCGTCAGTCCTCAGAACCAAGCGAAGACCGGATTTGCAGGCGAGGGGGCGCAACTGGCATGAACATGCTGATCTATCTCATTCCTGTCGCGCTGTTTTTAGGAGCGCTTGGCCTTTTCGCCTTCCTCTGGTCGGTGCGCTCCGGCCAATATGAGGATATGGACGGGGCCGCCTGGCGGGCGCTGGATGATGGTGACGACCGGCCCCGACGATCATAAAAGGCGAGGCGGGCTTGCCGTTTTGAACTGGCCTCGACCTGTCGCAAATATGCAAAGCTGATTTGCGTCATCAAAATTTAATCGTTTCAGTCGCCCCCAGCCTTGCCGTTTGTTCATTACAGTGCCACAACACGACCACCAAAAAGCAAGATGGAGGCACATCCGTGGAACAGGCAGAAATCGGTTTGATCGGTCTCGGCGTCATGGGCTCGAACCTGGCGTTGAACATCGCGGAAAAGGGCAACAAGATTGCCGTATTCAACCGAACCCCTGAAGCGACGAAAAAATTCTACGCCGAGGCTGGGGACTTGCAGGGACAGTTGATCCCCTGCGAAACCATCGAGGAATTCGTCGCCGCCATTCGCCCTCCGCGCCCGATCATCATCATGATCAAGGCCGGCGATCCGGTCGACCAGCAGATGGAAATCCTGAAACCGCACCTCGCCAACGGCGACATCATGATCGACGCCGGCAATGCGAATTTCCGCGATACGATCCGCCGTTTCGACAATCTGAAGGATAGCGGCCTGACCTTTATCGGCATGGGCGTTTCCGGTGGTGAAGAAGGTGCGCGCCATGGACCGTCGATCATGGTCGGCGGCACCGAGGATAGCTGGAAGCGTGTCGAGAAGGTGCTGACTTCCATTTCCGCCAAGTACAATAACGATCCGTGCGTGGCATGGCTCGGCAATGACGGCGCCGGCCACTTCGTCAAGACCATCCATAACGGCATCGAATATGCCGACATGCAGATGATCGCCGAAATCTACGGCATCCTGCGTGATGGCCTTGGCATGAGTGCCGTCGAAATCGCCGATGTGTTCGCAGAATGGAACAAGGGCCGCCTGAATTCCTACCTGATCGAAATCACCGAGAAGGTCCTGCGCGCCGCCGATCCGATCACCGGCAAGCCGATGGTCGATCTGATCCTCGACAAGGCCGGCCAGAAGGGCACCGGCAAGTGGTCGGTCATTGAGGCGCAGAACATGGGCGTCGCCGCAACCGCCATCGAGGCGGCCGTGGCTGCCCGTATTCTGTCTTCGCAGAAGGATGAGCGTGAAGCTGCCGAGAAGATCTTCGGCCTGCCGACCGTTGCGCCCGCACCGGCTGACAAAAAGGCGTTTATCGCCGATCTGGAAAGCGCGCTTCTGGCCGCCAAGGTCGGCGCTTATGCGCAGGGCTTCGCCATCATGTCGGCCGCTTCCAAGGAGTTCAACTGGAACCTGCCGATGCCGACGATTGCCCGCATCTGGCGCGCCGGCTGCATCATCCGCTCGGAATTCCTCGATGAGATCACGTCGGCCTTCACCAAGGACCCGCATGTGGCTAACCTCATCGTGACGCCTGCCTTTGCCGGCATCGTCAAGGATACCGACGCACCGCTGCGCCGTGTCGTCTCCTACGCCGTTCTCTCCGGCCTGCCGGTTTCGGCGCTGGCTTCGGCGCTCGGCTATTTCGACGCCTATCGCCGTGGCCGCGGCAGCGCCAACCTCATTCAGGCGCAGCGCGACTTCTTCGGCGCGCATGGCTTCGAACGCACCGACGGTGTGGACAAGCCGCATGGCCCTTGGGGCAGCGGCGCCGACATTTTCTGATCGGCTGAAACGACAAACAAAAAGGCCCGCGAAAGCGGGCCTTTTTCATTTCATTGATGCCTGGATTAGCGGGCGGCGGCGAGGCCGACGATCAGGCCGCTGACGGCGTTGATGAGCAGGAACTGGTTGTCGACGCGCACCCAGCGCTGGTCGCGGCGCGGCTCGGCAAGGCGATAGCGGCGATAATCGCGGCGGTCGATGACGTTGCGGCGTTCACCCGCAGACAGGCGCTGGCCGCGATCCCAGCGGTGCTTCTTGACGATGACCTTCTTGGTGGTGACCTGACGCTCGATGGTGACGCCGCGATGGCGATCGTCGTGGCGGCTTTGCGCCTGAGCCATCGGAGCGGCGAGAACGGTGGCGGCCAGAAGAATGGTGACGAACTTTTTCATGGAAGTTTCCTCTCGTGTTTCGATGAGGAGAACTTACGAATAAACGAATGAACGGAAACTGAATTTAAAATTACATTTATGTAATGGTTGTTAACGGTTAGGGGCGGGAGTTAATCTTTTGTTTTGAGGTTTTTTGCCCGGCTTTTGCAGTGTGTAGACCGCCCGGCGGAACCGGGCGGTCTCTCATCAGTCAGACGCGTTCGGCGGATTTTGCCCAGAGGTTGATATCCGCTTCCTTGGCGTAACGGTCGATTTCGGCAAGTTCCTCGGCCGTGAAATCCGGCTTGTCGAGCGCCTTCACGCAATCCTCGACCTGTTCGACACGGCTTGCGCCAATGAGCGCCGAGGTGATGCGGCCGCCGCGCAGAACCCAGGCAATCGCCATCTGCGCCAGCGTCTGGCCGCGCCGCTCGGCAATGCTGTTGAGTGCACGGATGTTCTCGACATTGCGCTCGTTGAGGAAGGCCGGGTTGAGAGACTTGCTCTGCGATGCACGGCTGCCATCCGGCACGCCGCCGAGATATTTCGTCGTCAACATGCCCTGCGCCAGCGGCGAGAAGACGATGGAGCCGATGCCCAGTTCTTGCAGCGTATCGACGAGACCGTCTTCCTCGATCCAGCGGTTGATCATCGAATAGCTCGGCTGATGGATGATGCAGGGCGTGCCGAGGTCCTTCAGGATCGCGGCGGCCTCGCGGGTGCGCTTCGAATTGTAGGACGAGATGCCGACATAAAGCGCCTTGCCCGAGCGCACGATCTGGTCCAGCGCGCCGCAGGTCTCCTCAAGCGGCGTATTGGGGTCGAAACGGTGGGAATAGAAGATATCGACGTAGTTCAGCCCCATGCGCTTCAGGCTCTGGTCGCAGGAAGCGATCAGATATTTGCGGCTGCCCCATTCACCGTAAGGACCGGGCCACATGTTGTAACCCGCCTTGGAAGAGATAATCATCTCGTCGCGATAGCCTCTGAAATCCGTCTTCAGAATTTCTCCGAAGGCGGTTTCGGCGCTGCCGGGCGGCGGGCCGTAATTGTTCGCGAGATCGAAATGGGTGATGCCGAGATCGAAAGCGCGGCGGCAAATGGCCTGTTTGGTCTGGTGCGGCGTGTCGTTGCCGAAATTGTGCCATAGGCCGAGCGAAATCGCCGGCAGCTTCAGGCCGGTCTTGCCGCAATGATTATATTTCATGGATGCATATCGGTTTTCGGCCGGTTGCCAAACCATGGGTCTTCCTCCGCTTGCTGATGACTGGCTGCCGGAGAACCCGGCAACCTTTTGAACCGATGAAGACAGGCGTGGGTTCACCTGTCATTCCCGAGAGGGATGGTTATGCCTTTCTCCGCATGGTTTCAATGCCGGGATTGGGCGAGGATTGGCAGGTATGAAGATCGAAGATGCGGAAATGCGGCTGGGGGCCGTCCGCTTTCGGGGTGAAGATGATGCGGCGCGTTTCGCCGGCGGCAAGATCGAAGAGATTGTCGGAATAACGTCCGGGCTGATCTGCCTCCAGCATGACGAAGAGGGCGAGACCGGTGGCGGTGACATCGATTTCGAACTGGCCGTTTTTCAGTGTGTTGGTCGTGAATGTCAGGCCGGCGGGCTGAAGCTCCAGCGCCTTGTAGCTATCGCGCACATGATGGCCTTCGCCGGTCATGCCGTTGGAAGCGATGAAGCTCCAGGCAAGGACGGCGCCGTCAGGCAGGCTGTCCATGTCGATATCGGTCAGCATGGCGGCCCTGTCGGTCGCGCAGGTGCCGTTGGCCGATTTCAGCGGCACGCGGTTGCCGTCCACGGTCAGGGCAACGATGTTCATGTCGATTTCCACATCCTCCGCCGTGTCGTTGACCATGGAGAAGCTCACCCGGCGTCCATCTTCTGAAGGTATGGCCGAGACCGTGACGGGCTGGAAGAAACGGCGGGCGGCATAATGCAGCGCTTTCCAGCCGCCGCCATGATCGAGGCTCGACCATGAGGCGACCGGCCAGGTGTCGTTGAGCTGCCAATAAAGCGTGCCCATGCAATGGGGCTTGAGCGAGCGCCAGTAATCGACGGCCGTGCGGATCGCCAGCGCCTGCTGGACCTGGCTGAGATAAACGAAATTCTCGAAATCCTTCGGGAAGCGGAAGTAGCGGAACATGGTGCCCGCAATCCGCTCATTGCCGCCGACATTCTTCTGGTGCAGCTCGATGACCGGGGAGGCGATGTTCAAGTCTCTGTCCTCCGCATAGCTGCGGATGACGGGCATGGATGTATAGGACTGGAAACCGAATTCAGAGCAGAAGCGCGGTTTCACAGAACGATAATTATCGAACGACTTGTTCTCGTGCCAGACGGACCAGTAATGCATGTCGCCGGAACCATCCGCGTGCCATGCATCGCCATAATCGAGATAACCGGAGGCCGGGCTCGATGGCCACCAGTGCGCTTCGGGCGCGGCTTTTTTCAGGGCCCGTTCGATGGTGCGGTTCAGGCGGTCATAGGCTACGAGATAACGGTCGCGATTGTTGCGGGATTCATCGAACCAGGTCAGCGCACCCACCAGCTCGTTATCACCGCACCAGAGCGCGATGGAGGGATGGGAGGAGAGGCGTTTCACCTGATAATCGACCTCGTGTTCGACATTATCGAGGAAATCCTCGCTGCAGGGGTAAAGGTTGCAGGCGAACATGAAATCCTGCCAGACCAGCAGGCCGAGGCGGTCGCAGAGATCGTAGAACCAGTCTTCCTCATAGAACCCGCCGCCCCAGACGCGGATCATGTTCATGTTGGCCTCGACAGCCGAACATAGAAGGTCCTCGGTCTTTTCCCGGCTGGTGAGCGAATAAAGCGCATCGGCGGGGATCCAGTTGGCGCCGCGGCAGAAGATTTCCCGGCCGTTGATGCGGAAGGCAAAGCGGCTGCCGGCCTCGTCCTTGTCCGTCAGAAGCTCGATGGTCCTGAAGCCGATCTGGCGGGTGACTGTCTCATCAGGCAATTCCACCGTCAGCGTGTAGAGCGTCTGTTCACCACTGCCGGCCGGCCACCAGAGCTCAGGATTCTCCAGGAAGAAGACGTGGCGCACCACCGTTTCACCGGCGCCGACGCCGCAATCGAGCCTGAGCCTTTCATCGTTGAGAGACAGATATACCGGCAGGCTGGCCGGGCCTTCGGCAAACAGCGCGACGGCCACATGCAGTTCCACACCGCCTTCGACATGGTGCTGTGACGTGACGACATGTTCGATGCGGGCTGTATCGAGGCGCTTCAGCAGGATTTTGCCGTAAAGGCCGAGCGGCGCAATCGCGATATTCCAATCCCAGCCGAAATGGCATTGCGGCTTGCGCAGCATGTTGCCATTGGCGATTGGTGAGTTGCCGGGGTGATAAGGAATATAAAAAGGCTGCCGCGCCTGCCGTTCCGCGCCGGCCGCGATGTTGGAATGGAAATGGATGCGGATGGTGTTTTCACCCGGCCGCACAGCCCGCGAAACATCCGGGCGGTAACGGCGGAAACAATTGTCGGCGCTCAGGACCGGGATGTCGTTGACGAAGACGATGGCGACGGTGTCGAGGTAATCGATATCGAGATACCAGCTGGCATCCGCCTCATCGAGAATGAATGTGCGCTCGAGGACCCAGTCCTGCTGCGCGACCCATTGTACCGCCTTCTCATTGGCGCCGTGATACGGATCTGGAATGATGCCCGCATTTTTGAGCGCGGTGTGAATATCGCCCGGTACGGAAAGCTGGGTGGCGTGGTCTCCTTCCACCGACGTCAGGCGCCAGGACCCGGCCAGATTGATGACGGTTTCGGGCGAGGAAGAAGAAATCATAATCGGACCCTGCATAATATGAATTCGAAGAAGACCGGCCTGCATCATGGTGCAGGCTTGTGTCAGAATCTGGGGGAATGGACGCTCGCAAAGCGGCTGCCTCACATTTATCCGGCTTTGCGATTTCCTCCCTTCGGCAACGTTACCGTAAAACAATCGTTCCGTCATTCCTTTGAGTGGGAATCAATAACATGAAAAATGCCGGGGAACGCCCGGTCTTGATAATGACATTGTCCCATTCGAAATTTATCGATTTTTATCATTTTATATTAGTTATTTATGTTCGTTTTTTAATCTATATAATGAGGTATTTATCCAATGATATTCGGACTTTTGGCCCCGTAAGAAAAGGATCGCAGTCGGGAAATATTTTCCGGACCTATATCGTTTTAGCTGAATTGGCCGATAGCCGGACAAGACCGGCCTTTGACCGCAGACCTTTGCCTTTGCAACGGAGCAAAAGCTATCTATGATTATCGTTCGGTAAAGCGTGGCGAAATGACATGAACGATACTGGTAAATCCGGCAGGAACGACATACCCGCGACCACGGGCGAGCGTCCGACCTTGAAGACAATCGCCTATATGACGGGTCTCGGCATCACCACCGTCTCGCGCGCACTGAAGGATGCGCCCGATATCGGCGCTGAAACCAAGGAGCGCGTGCGGCTGATCGCCCGGCAGATCGGTTACCAGCCAAACCGCGCCGGGGTGCGCCTTCGCACTGGCAAGACCAATGTGATTGCCCTTGTGCTGAGTGTCGATGAAGAACTGATGGGTTTCACCAGCCAGATGGTCTTCGGCATCACCGAGGTTCTTTCCACAACACAATATCATCTGGTCGTGACGCCCCACATCCATGCCAAGGATTCCATGGTGCCGATCCGCTATATTCTCGATACCGGTTCGGCGGATGGGGTCATTATTTCGAAGATCGAGCCCAACGATCCGCGCGTTCGTTTCATGACCGAGCGCAACATGCCCTTCGTCACTCATGGGCGGTCCGATATGGGCATCGACCATGCCTTTCATGATTTCGATAACGAAGCCTATGCCTATGAGGCGGTCGAGCGACTGGCGCAATGCGGACGCAAAAGGATCGCCGTCGTTGTGCCGCCATCGCGGTTTTCGTTCCACGATCACGCCCGCAAGGGGTTCTTGAGGGCAATCAGGGATTTCGGCCTTAGCGAATTTCCGCTGGATGCCATCACCATCGAAACGCCGCTCGAAAAAATCCGCGATTTCGGCCAGCGGCTGATGCAATCGGATGACCGTCCCGACGGCATCGTTTCGATCAGCGGCAGCAGCACCATTGCGCTGGTGGCGGGTTTCGAAGCGGCAGGTGTGAGGATCGGCGAAGATATCGATATCGTCTCGAAACAGTCCGCCGAGTTCCTGAACTGGATCAAACCGCAGATCCACACCGTCAATGAGGATATCAAGCTGGCGGGCAGGGAGCTTGCGAAGGCCCTTCTGGCGCGCATCAACGGCGCGCCGCCGGAAACCCTGCAGAGCATCAGCAGCCCTGTCTGGTCTTCGATGGCGCCGAAGCCGTAACGAGCTGCTTTGCGATTGATGGCGCGACGTCTCTACCCAGCGATGGTCGCGCCTCGTTTCCTTATGCAGTACTTTATATTTCAATCGCAAATGACTGTATTGAAATATATATTATTCCGATAATTCACGCCTCGGCCGTATTCCGGTTCAAAGCCGGAATGACGGAACCGGGGCGTTAGGGGCGGCAATGCGCATCAGGACAGGCAGTCCTTCAGCGAGCCTGCAATGCCGCGCATCAGCTTGAAATAGAGGTCCGGGCCGGGTTCCAGTGTCGCTGCTTCCGGATCGAGCGTCGCCGATTTCGCCGCGGTGCCTTCGGTGATGACCGAAATCAGCTTCGGCTCGAATTGCGGTTCAGCGAAAACGCAGGTTGCGCCGAGCTGGCGAACCTTTTCCTGCATCTGCTTGACGCGGTCCGCACCGGGCAGGGTTTCGGGGCTGACGGTGATCGATCCCGCGGTCTTCACGCCGTAACGATGCTCGAAATATTGATAGGCATCGTGGAAGACGATGAAGGGCTTGTCCTTCACCGGCTTGACCGTTTCCTTGAGTTCGGCGTCGAGCGCATCGAGGTCGTCGATCAGTTTTTTGGTATTGGCCTGATAGGTCGCGGCATTGCCGGCATCGGTGGCGATCAGCGCGGTTTCTATCGTCTGCGCCATGGCCTTGGCATTTTCGGGATCGAGCCAGAGATGGGTATCGTATGCGCCGTGGTCATGGTCCTCGTGACCCTCCGCATGGTCGTGTCCATGATCGTGCGCGCCTTCCTCTTCAGCGTGGCCGTCATGCGCCTCGTGGCCTTCATCGCCATGGTCATGTGCTTCAAAGGGGCCGCCTTCGCGGAAGGGCAGCTTTTCCAGACCCTTTGCGTCTTCCAGTTCCACCACGGTTGCCTTGCTGGCAAGCGCTTCGAGCGGCTTTTCCAGGAATGCTTCCAGTCCCGGCCCAACCCAGAAGACCACATCGGCCTTTTCCAGCTTGCGTGCATTGGACGGTCTGAGATTATAGGTGTGCGGCGAAGCCGCGCCGTCGACGATGAGCTGCGGTTCGCCGACGCCCCGCATGATGGCGGCGACGAGGGAATGGACGGGCTTGATCGAGACCACGACATCGGGCGCGGCGGTGGCGCCGGAAGCGGCGGCCGCTATTGCCACCGATGCCATGAGCGGGATCAGGAACGATTTCATGAAATGCACTCCACTTGAAGAAGTATAGTTATGTTATTACATTTATTGCGTAACTCTATAACGTATGCAATAGCGGTAAGCAACATCGCCGAACGGACAATCCCATGCTTCATTCCGCCCATCGGGGCAAAGAGATACTTGTTTCCCTTGCCAATGCCGGCGTGCAGCGCAACGGCCGCTGGCTGGTGCGCGGCGTGGAGTTTTCCGTCAGCAAAGGCGAGATCGTCACGCTGATCGGGCCAAACGGTTCCGGCAAATCCACCAGCGCGAAAATGGCAATCGGCGTGGTGAAGCCGACCGAGGGCGAGGTTTCGCGCATTGCCGGTCTGAAGGTCGGTTATGTGCCGCAGAAGCTTTCCGTGGACTGGACCATGCCGCTTTCGGTGCGCCGGCTGATGACGCTGACCGGGCCGCTGCCAGCCCGCGAAATCGACGCGGCGCTGAATGCGACGGGCATTGCGCACCTCGCCAATGCGGAAGTGCAACACCTTTCCGGCGGCGAGTTCCAGCGCGCGCTTCTGGCCCGCGCCATCGCCCGCAAACCCGATCTGCTGGTTCTTGACGAGCCCGTGCAGGGTGTCGATTTCTCCGGCGAGATCGCGCTCTATGATCTGATAAAAAATATCAGAAATTCAAATAATTGCGGAATTCTGTTAATCTCGCATGACCTGCATGTGGTGATGGCCGAAACCGACACCGTCATATGCCTGAACGGCCATGTCTGCTGCCGGGGCACGCCGCAGGCGGTGAGCCAGAGCCCGGAATATATGCGGCTGTTCGGCGGCGCCGCAGCCAAGGCGCTTGCCGTCTATAGCCACCATCACGATCATACCCATCTGCCCGATGGTCGGGTGCAGCATGCGGATGGTTCGGTGACCGATCATTGCCACCCCGAGGATGGGCACCGTCATATGCATGACCACGGCCACCATTATGACAGCCATGACGAATGCGGCTGCGGCCATGAGCATGAGGGCCATACGCCTCCCGGCCAGCGGCAGGGAGAGCGCCATGTTTGACGATTTCTTCGTTCGCGCCATGGTCGCCGGTATCGGCGTTGCGCTCACTGCCGGTCCTCTCGGCTGCTTCGTCGTCTGGCGTCGCATGGCCTATTTCGGCGATACGATGGCGCATTCGGCGCTGCTCGGCGTCGCGCTGTCGCTGCTGTTGCAGCTCAACCTCATCGTCAGCGTCTTTCTGGTGGCGTCGGCCGTGTCGATCCTGCTGCTCTTTTTGCAACGGCGGCAGGCGCTCTCCGCCGATGCATTGCTTGGCATCTTGTCCCATTCGGCGCTGGCGATCGGTCTCGTCATCGTCGCTTTCATGAGCTGGGTGCGCATCGATCTCGTCTCGTTCCTGTTCGGCGATATTCTCGCCGTTACCCGCAGCGATATCGCCCTGATCTGGGGCGGCGGGCTGGTGGTCATCGTCTCCATGGTGTTCCTGTGGCGGTCGCTGCTTGCCTCCACCGTCAATACGGAGCTGGCCGAGGCCGAGGGGTTGAACCCGGAGCGCGCAAAGCTGATCTTCACGCTATTGATGGCGCTGGTGATCGCCATTGCCATGAAGGTGGTCGGCATCATGCTCATCACATCGTTGCTCATCATACCGGCGGCGACTGCCAGACGTTTTTCCGCCACGCCTGAGGTTATGGCCGTGGTGGCTTCGCTGATCGGCGCGGTCGCCGTTGTAGGCGGACTGTTCGGCTCGCTCACCTACGATACGCCGTCCGGCCCATCCATCGTGGTTGCCGCGGTGATCCTCTTCGTTATAAGCCTGTTGCCGGCGCCGGGTTTTTCCCGCGCCGCGGATGAAGGAGGCAAATCATGAATGCGCAGACCCAGCAGAACCTCACCAAGAACCAGTCGCTGGTCATGAATGCCCTCTCAAACGCGCATCAGCCGCTCAGCGCCTATATGATCCTCGACAAGCTGCGGGATGAGGGTTTTCGTGCGCCGCTGCAGGTTTACCGGGCGCTGGAAAAGCTGGTGGAGTTTGGTCTCGTGCACCGGCTCGAGAGCCTTAACGCCTTTGTCGCCTGCACCCATACGCAGGCAGAGTGCTGCTCGCACCACCATGGCACGGTGGCTTTCGCCATCTGCGAATCCTGCGGGCAGGTGACGGAATTCCACGATCATGAAATCGACCACCGCCTCGAGCGCTGGGTGAAGGACAGCAAGTTCAAGGCGGAAAAGACCACCATTGAAATTCGCGGCCTCTGCGCCGCCTGCTCGGCTTAAGCTCACGGGCAGGGCGGGCGTGGATGCCCGCCGTTTCCTATCCTTCGATGATCGCCAGATCTTTCGAAAAGCGCTTCCAGTTTTCGATGTATTTCTCCGCCGAGCGGCGAAGCCCCGCGGCTGCCTCATCATCCAGCGTGCGGATGGCGCGCGCCGGCGAGCCGACAATCAGGGAATTGTCCGGAAATTCCTTGCCCTCCGTCACCAGCGCATTGGCGCCGACGAGGCAATTGCGACCGATCTTCGCGCCATTCAGGATCGTCGCGCCCATGCCGATGAGCGAATTGTCGCCAATGGTGCAGCCATGCACGATGGCATGGTGACCGATGGTGCACATTTCGCCGATGACGGCGGGAAAACCGGGATCGCTATGCACCATCACGCCTTCCTGAATATTGGTGCCGCGCCCGATGCTGATCGGCTCGTTATCGCCGCGCAGCGTTGCGCCGAACCAGATGCCGACATCCTCGCCGAGCGTGACAGAGCCGATGACATTGGCGTCGGGCGCCACCCAGTAGCGATCGGGCGCAGGGGTCTGCGGCACCCGGTCGGCGAGGCGGTAAAGCGGCATGGTGGTGTCCTCCCTTTTTGTTTTTTTTCGACGGCCTCAGGCAACCGTCACGCCCAGCGTGCCGACACCCTCGACGCCGCATTCGATGCGGTCGCCACGCACGATGGGGCCGACGCCGGCCGGCGTGCCGGTCATGATGACGTCACCGGCGGCAAGCGTGAACAGCTTGGAAAGCTCGGCAATCACTTCCGGCACCTTCCAGATCATCTGGGCAAGATCGCCCGTCTGCTTGCGTTCGCCATTGACGTCGAGCCAGATCGCGCCCGTAGCGGGATGGCCGATCCTGTCTGCCGGGACGATTGGGGAGACCGGTGCGGAATATTCGAAGGCCTTCGCGCCCTCCCAGGAGCGGCCCATCTTCTTCAGGCCGTCCTGAAGGTCGCGGCGGGTCATGTCGATACCGACGGCGTAACCCCAGACATGGTCCAGCGCCTCGGACGCCGGGATATCGGCGCCGCCGCTTTTCAGAACCACGACACACTCGACTTCGTAGTGCACATTCGACGACAGCGGCGGGTAGGGGAAATCCTGACCGGCGGGCAGCAGATTGTCCGGGTTTTTCTGGAAATAAAAGGGCGGCTCGCGCGAGGGATCGTGGCCCATCTCAATGGCGTGATCGGCATAATTGCGGCCGACGCAATAGACCCGCCGTACGGGGAAGAGGTCGTCCGTGCCTTCAACGGGCAGCAGAACGGGTTTCGGAGCGGGGATGACGGTGGCGGCCATGTCGATTTCCTGTCGTCTTTTTCGGTGCAATTCTTGTCCCGCGATTCCGGGCCGATTTCCAGTTCAAAATGACCCTGGCTGCAAAACTGGCTTTTTACGGTCCTTTGCTGTAGAAGCCGGCGCAAAGAGGTAAATCCATGTACAGACAAGCGCTTGCAAGCGGCGAAAAAATCTTCGCCGTGGCCCCCATGATCGACTGGACCGATACCCGCTGCAGATTTCTGCACCGGCAATTGTCGAAGCGCGCGCTGCTTTATACCGAAATGATCGTCGCCGATGCCATCATCCATGGCCAGCGCGACAGACTGCTCGGTTATCACCCTGAGGAACATCCCGTCGCGCTGCAGCTTGGCGGGTCTGATCCGACCAAACTTGCCGAGGCGGTGCGGATCGCCGGCGATTACGGATATGACGAGATCAACCTTAATGTCGGCTGTCCGTCGGATCGGGTGCAGTCCGGCACATTCGGCGCCTGCCTGATGCGCGAGCCGGAGGTGGTGGCGCACTGTGTCTCCGCGATGAAAGCTGTCGCCCGCGTGCCGGTTACGGTGAAATGCCGGATCGGGGTGGACGATCAGCAGCCGGAAGCGGTTCTGCCGGATTTTCTGAAACGGGTTGTTGCGGCAGGCGCGGACGCGGTCTGGGTTCATGCGCGAAAAGCCTGGTTGCAGGGGCTTTCGCCAAAGGAAAACCGCGAAGTGCCGCCGCTCGATTACGATCTCGTCTATCGCATGAAGCGGGAAAACCCTGATGTCTTTATCGGCATCAATGGCGGTATCGCCGATCTCGATCAGGCGAGCGGGCATCTCCAGCATATGGATGGCGTGATGCTCGGCCGTGCCGCTTATCACAACACGTCCATTCTTGCCGATGTCGACCATCGCATCTATGGCGAAGAGGCTCGCCAGCCGGACTGGATAGCGTTGCGTGACACGATGATCGCCTATGCCGCCGACTATATCGCCGCGGGCGGACGTCTCAACCACGTCACCCGCCACATGGTCGGGCTGTTTCAAGGCATGCCCGGCGCGCGCCGTTTCCGGCAAATCCTCTCCAGCGACGCCACCCGGCCGGGCGCTGGCCCGGAGGTTATCGAGGCCGCTTTCGCGACCATCGATTTCAGCCCGACGAAAGACATGGCGGGCTGAAAGAGTTCAGACCGCCTTTTGCAGTTCCTGCGCACCAACAGGCGCATTGACCTTGCCGCCGGTGATGAAGAAGGCGAAGATATCGCGCGGTGTCTTTTCGACCTTCCGATCCGGTGCTATCAGCGGCAGATCGTCCGGCACGGCGCCCTTAGCATAGGTCTTTACCCGCTCGGCCCAATGGTCGATGTCTTTTTTCGGGTAACAGGTCTTGATATCGTCCTCGCCCTTCTGCAGGCGGCAGTAGACGAAATCGGCCGTCACATCAGGCAGCATCGGATAATCATGATGGTCGGCGCAGACGACGGCGACCTTGTGCCTGGCGAGAAGATCGATGAATTCCGGAACCTGAAATGTCTCGTTGCGTACCTCGACGACATGGCGAAGACGGATGCCGTCCTGCTTCTCGGGCAACAGGGACAGAAATGCGCCAAAATCCTCCGCGTCGAATTTTTTCGTCGGCGCGAATTGCCAGAGGATCGGACCGAGGTGGGACCCGAGCTCCGTCAGCCCCTGCGTCAGAAACTTCGTCATCGATTCACCAGCCTCGGCCAGAACCCTGCGGTTGGTGACGAAACGGCTTGCCTTTAGCGAGAAGACGAAATCCTCGGGCACTTCGGAAGCCCATTTTGCAAAAGTTTCCGGCTTCTGGCTGCTGTAATAGGTGCCGTTCACCTCGATGGCCGTGAGCTGCCGGCTCGCATGCTCCAGCTGGCGCTTCTTCGGCAGTTTTTCAGGGTAAAAAGTGCCTTCCCATGGCTCGAAGGTCCAGCCGCCGATACCGGTGCGGATCGTGCCTGATGTCGACATATGCTGTTCCTCCTCCGGCCTTCGGCCTATCGAACCCTTGCGACGAAAGCTGCGGATTATTCCGCAGCCTCCCGTTTTCCGGCCGGCCGGCGCTCGAGAAGCTCCTTCAGGAAGTGACCGGTATAGGAACGCTCAACCTTGACGATGTCCTCCGGTGTGCCGGTCGCCACCACCTCGCCGCCGCCCGTGCCGCCTTCGGGTCCGATATCGATGATCCAGTCAGCCGTCTTGATGACTTCGAGATTATGCTCGATCACCACGACGGAATTGCCCTGTTCGACCAGCGCATGCAGCATTTCCAGGAGCTTGTTGACGTCGTGGAAATGCAGGCCGGTCGTCGGTTCGTCGAGAATATAGAGCGTGCGGCCCGTCGAGCGTTTAGACAGTTCCTTGGCGAGCTTGACGCGCTGCGCCTCGCCGCCGGAGAGCGTATTGGCCTGCTGGCCGACCTTGATGTAACCGAGGCCGACATCGAAAAGCGATTGCAGCTTGTCGCGCACGGCCGGCACGGCGGCGAAGAACTCCACGCCTTCCTCCACCGTCATATCCAGCACGTCGGCGATGGATTTGCCCTTGAAGGTGACATCGAGCGTCTCGCGATTGTAACGCTTGCCGTGACAGACATCGCAGGTGACGTAGACGTCAGGCAGGAAGTGCATCTCGATCTTGATGACGCCATCGCCCTGGCAGGCCTCGCAACGGCCGCCCTTGACGTTGAAGGAGAAACGGCCCGGCGCATAACCGCGCGCCTTCGCTTCCGGCAAACCGGCGAACCAGTCGCGGATCGGCGTGAAGGCGCCGGTATAGGTGGCCGGGTTGGAGCGCGGCGTGCGGCCAATCGGCGACTGATCGATATCGATCACCTTGTCGATGAATTCGAAACCGTCGATGCGGTCGTGTTCGGCCGGGATTTCACGCGCACCCATCACCCTTCGAGCCGCCGACTTGTAGAGCGTCTCGATCAGGAAGGTGGATTTGCCGCCGCCCGATACGCCGGTTACGGCCGTGAAAACACCGAGCGGCACGGCGGCCGTGACATTCTTCAGATTGTTGCCGCGTGCGCCAAAAACCTTGATTTCGCGGCCCTTCTTTGGCTTGCGGCGCTCCGCCGGCACGGCGACGCCGAGCTCGCCGGAGAGATATTTGCCGGTCAGCGATTTCGGATTGGCCATCACCTCCTGCGGTGAGCCCTCAGCGATCACCTGACCGCCATGAATACCGGCGGCCGGGCCGATATCGACCACATAATCCGCCGTCAGAATGGCATCCTCGTCATGTTCGACCACGATGACGGTATTGCCGATATCGCGCAGGTGTTTCAGCGTATCGAGCAGGCGGGCATTGTCGCGCTGGTGCAAGCCGATCGAGGGTTCGTCGAGAACATAGAGAACGCCGGTGAGGCCCGAACCGATCTGCGAGGCAAGACGGATGCGCTGGCTTTCACCGCCGGAAAGCGTGCCGGAATTGCGCGACAGGCTGAGATAATCCAGCCCGACATCGTTGAGGAAACGCAGGCGTTCGCGGATTTCCTTGAGGATGCGGACTGCGATCTCGTTCTGCTTGGCGTTGAGACTTTCCGGCAGTACCTCGAACCAGTCGCGCGCGGTGCGGATCGACATTTCGGTGACTTCGCCGATATGCAGCCTGTTGATCTTGACGGCGAGCGCTTCCGGCTTCAGGCGGTAACCGGCGCAGGCCGGGCAGGGGGCCGCCGACATGTAGCGTTCGATTTCCTCACGCGCCCAGGCGCTGTCGGTCTCTTTCCAGCGACGCTCCAGATTGGGCACGATGCCTTCGAAATTCTTCACCGTCTTGTAGGAGCGGGCGCCGTCCTGATAGTTGAATTCGATCTTGTCATCGGTGCCCTGAAGGATGGCGTGCTGCGCCTCTTTCGAGAGATCCGACCACTTGCTCGACAGCTTGAAACCGAAAACCTTGCCGAGCGCTTCCAGGGTCTGATTGTAATAGGGAGAGGAGGATTTCGCCCAGGGAGCGATGGCGCCGTCGCGCAGGGTACGGGCCGGCTCCGGCACGATCAGGTTTTCATCAACCTTCTGCTGCGAGCCGAGGCCATCGCAGCTAGGGCAGGCGCCGAAGGGATTGTTGAAGGAGAACAGCCGCGGCTCGATTTCCGGAATGGTGAAGCCGGAAACGGGGCAGGCGAATTTTTCCGAAAACAGCACACGCTCATGGGTTTCGTTGAGCGACTTGTTGGCGGAGCCGCCGGCGGCGGTTTCTTCCGGCGGCAGGGGCTTGTCGGCGAATTCCGCGACCGCCAGACCGTCGGCGAGCTTGAGGCAGGTTTCGAGACTGTCGGCAAGGCGCGCGGCCATATCCGGGCGCACCACCGCACGGTCGACCACCACGTCGATATCGTGCTTGTATTTCTTGTCGAGGGCGGGCACGTCGGCGATTTCGTAGAACTGGCCATCCACCTTGACGCGCTGGAAGCCCTTCTTCATCAGATCGGCGAGTTCCTTTTTATATTCGCCTTTGCGGCCGCGCACCATCGGCGCGAGAATATAAAGGCGCGTGCCTTCCTCGAAAGCGAGGATGCGGTCGACCATCTGGCTGACTGTCTGGCTTTCGATCGGCAGGCCCGTGGCCGGCGAATAGGGCACGCCGACACGCGCGAACAGCAGGCGCATATAGTCGTAGATTTCGGTG
Source organism: Agrobacterium sp. T29 (assembly GCF_006970545.1). Classification (NCBI taxonomy): domain Bacteria; kingdom Pseudomonadati; phylum Pseudomonadota; class Alphaproteobacteria; order Hyphomicrobiales; family Rhizobiaceae; genus Agrobacterium; species Agrobacterium sp. T29. The sequence continues at coordinate 1,221,372 of NZ_CP040640.1, read as the reverse complement.
ACCGTGCCGACCGTGGAACGCGGATTGCGCGATGTGGTCTTCTGCTCGATGGAGATTGCCGGCGACAGGCCGTCGATCTGGTCGACATCCGGCTTCTGCATCATTTCCAGGAACTGGCGCGCATAGGCCGAGAGGCTTTCGACATAACGGCGCTGGCCCTCGGCATAGATCGTATCGAAGGCAAGCGAGGACTTGCCCGAGCCGGAAAGGCCGGTCATGACGATCAGCTTGTTGCGCGGCAGGTCCAGATCGATGCCCTTGAGGTTGTGCTCGCGGGCGCCACGGATGGAAATCGTCTTCAGTTCACTCATGACAAGGCTCGGACAAAAAATAACAGGCTTGATGGCAGCGCGTCCTTATGTAGTGACGCAGCCGGATGTGTCGAGGTCTATTCCCAATCGGTCGCAGCTTTTCGGAATGCTTGACTCGAAATCTGCGATTTAATAGAACAAAAAAGGAACGAATTGCAAGCGCGAATGTCTGCTCCCGCAGCTTAAGATTATTCTTTGTGGATAGTTCCATGCTTGCGGTGCCCTTTGCCGGCAGCGGCAGCTATTGTGTGGCGAATTTTTTGAAATGCAATTGCCGGTCATGATGGCCGGCGGACAGGATGACGAGATGGCTGGTAGCGTAAACAAGGTAATTCTGATCGGAAACGTGGGCGCCGATCCCGAAATCCGCCGGACGCAGGATGGCCGTCCCATCGCCAATCTGCGTATTGCCACCTCGGAGACCTGGCGGGACCGCAACAGCGGCGAGCGCCGCGAAAAGACCGAATGGCACACCGTCGTCGTCTTCAACGAAGGCCTGTGCAAGGTCGTCGAGCAATATGTCAAGAAGGGCGCCAAGCTCTATATTGAAGGCCAGCTGCAGACGCGCAAATGGCAGGACCAGACCGGCAATGACCGTTATTCCACTGAAATCGTTTTGCAGGGCTTTAACTCCACGCTGACGATGCTCGATGGTCGCGGTGAGGGCGGTGGCCGTAGCGGCGGCGATTTCGGCGGCGGCAACGATTATGGCAGCGGCGGCGGCTCCAGCTATGGCGGCGGTTACGACCAGCAGTCCTCGTCGCGCGGCGGCTCTTCCCGTGGCGGCGGCCAGCCTTCCGGCGGCTTCTCCAACGATATGGATGACGATATTCCGTTCTGAGCGGATGGCGAATTCGGGAAAGCGTAACGGGAGACAGGCATGAGTGATGCGCCCGCACCGAAACAGCCGGCGACCTGGCGCATCGTTCTTGCCTTCTTCCTCGATTTCTGGACGGCGTTTTTCGCCGCCGGATTTCTCGTGGCGGCGGTTGCAGGCGGGCGCACGCCACAGGGTTTTGCCTTGAACGGTGTGCCTGCCTTTATCGCGTTTGCGCTTATCATCGCATATTTTGTCGTGCTCGGCCGGTTCTTTGGCGGCACGCTATGGCAGCGTCTCCTGAAGGCGAGGCGCTAACATCCGGCTTTGCCGGCTCTCCAATAGGGGAGAAGGTATTTCGGCGTCGCGGCAGACTATGCCGCGACCTTGTCCGCCAGCATCGCGACCATGACATCGGATTGTGACACGATGCCGACCATCTTGCCTCTGGCGTCGATCACTGGCAGGTAGTGCAGTCCTTCTTCGGCAAAGCGGATGATGGCCTCTTCGATTGCCGTTTCCGGCCGTACGGTTCTGACCGGCGATGTCATGATGTCCTTGACGGTATCGTTGGGGGCGCTTGCGCCGGAGAGGATGAGGCGCAGCCGCTGCAGGAAACCGATGGAGGGGCGGCCGTTTCTCCAGCTCGCCTTTTCCAGAAAATCCGTCTGGGTGACGATGCCGACGATCTCCGCTTTATCGTTGGTGACCGGCAATGCCTTGAAATGGTGGCTGTGCATCAGCGCGTGGGCATGGCGCAGACTGTCATCAGGCGCAACACCGACGACATCGCGCGACATGACGCTGGCGCAATCGAGATGCAGCGCACGGCGACGCCAGGAGCGCAGTTCGGTCTTGCGTAAAATGGTTTCGAGCTCGTCACGGTCGATATCCAGGACCTGGTCATACTCCTTCAGCACCTCGTCGAGGTCGTTGGAGGAAAAGCCGATTTTCTGGATGGGGGTCGGATCGGTGGTGCCATGGGCGGCCTTGCCGAGCTTCAGGCCGTGTGGGTAGGCGCGGCCGGTGGCATTGTTATAGGCGAGGGCCAAGGCAAGAAGGATCAGCGAATTTCCGGCGACGGGCCAGAGCAGAAAGCCATAACCGAGGCTGTGCACGGCCGGGCCGCCGAGAACGGCGGTCAGCGCCACCGCTCCGCTTGGCGGGTGCAGGCAGCGCAAAGCCATCATCGCGGCGATGGCAAGACTGATGGCAAGCGCGCTGGCAAGGAATAGATCCGGAACCAGCAGCGCCACTGTCACGCCCACGAAGGCAGAAGCGAGGTTGCCGCAGAGGATCGACCAGGGCTGCGCCAGCGGGCTGGAGGGCACGGCGAACAGAAGCACGGCCGAAGCGCCCATCGGGGCGATCATGGCGGGCAGGGTGGGATCGAAACTGAGAGCGAGACTTCCCATAAGGCCGGTCAGCAGAATGCCGATAAAGGCGCCGGTTGCAGAGCGCAGCCTTTCCCTGTTGCTGACGGGTGCGGCATCCGGGATGAGGCGACGCAGCGTGGAACGCATGGAGATAACTTTCGAATCCGAAAAAAACATGCGTCTTTTAGCCGAAGCGGCGGTCGGATTTAAAGGGAGGATTTTCCGGCGTTTTAGCGGTTGGCGGGAATTTATTGCGCTGGTGTCGCGAAGGGGAGCGGCTCAGAACGCGAAGGCCGATTTTATGCCGTCGACCACGAACTGCACGGAAAGGGCGGCAAGCAGCACGCCGAGCAGACGGGTGAGGATCGCGCGGCCGGTATTGCCAAGAAAACGGTCCATCCGCTCCGAGACGATCAGCGCGGCATAAACGAGAGCCATGGCGAAAGCGAGGATCAGGATGAGCACCAGCATCTCGACGGTGGTTTTCATCGAGCCGGCAAGTAGCACGGTCGCGGAAATGGCGCCCGGCCCGGCGATCAGGGGCAGCGCCAGCGGAAAGACCGCCAGATTGTGAAGGTGGTCCTTGGTGATGGCGATCTCGGAGGTCTTTTCCTTGCGCTCCTGGCGTTTTTCGAAAATCATCTCGAAGGAAATCCAGAACAGCAACAGGCCGCCGGCGATGCGGAAAGCGCCGAGCGAGATGCCGAGAAGATTGAGGATGGCGAGGCCGAACAGCGCGAAGACGGCGAGAATGCCGAAGGCGATGATGGAGCCGCGCAGCGCCACCTGGCTGCGCTGGTCGCGCGTCATGCCGGCGGTCAGCGCCAGAAAGACGGGGGCGAGGCCCGGCGGATCGAGCGTGACCAGAAGTGTGGTAAGCGCGTTGATGAGCGTTTCGCTGCTGGCCATTCTTTCCCCGTCTCATCTGTTTTTAGGGCGGAGCCTACGCAAGTCGCCGGCACTTTGAAAGGGAGCGGCGGCGCTTTTGCCGGGCTAAATCGTGAAATGCGGCGTTCGTCTTGCAAATGACGCAAAAGCCTGTTCAAAACTCGCCGGGAAATTGGCTTAACGTGGCTGTTTCCGCTATAAAAATCCATCCGATTCTTAACAGAGAATGTGATCCGTTTTGACTGACCAGAGCCCCCCCGGCGGCGGAAAACTTCCGCCAGGCATTGAACCGATTTCCATCATGGAGGAAATGCAGCGGTCGTATCTCGATTACGCCATGAGCGTCATCGTGTCCCGCGCGCTTCCCGATGTGCGAGACGGCCTGAAGCCGGTTCATCGCCGTATTCTTTACGGCATGTCCGAACTCGGCATCGACTGGAACAAGAAATACGTCAAATGCGCCCGCGTTACCGGGGACGTGATGGGTAAATTCCATCCGCACGGCAATGCGGCGATCTATGACGCTTTGGCGCGTATGGCGCAGGACTGGTCGCTCCGCCTGCCGCTGATCGACGGGCAGGGCAATTTCGGCTCCATCGACGGCGATCCGCCGGCGGCAGAACGTTATACCGAATGCCGTCTGGAAAAGGCCGCCCATTCTTTGCTCGACGATCTCGACAAGGAAACGGTCGATTTCCGCGACAACTATGACGGCACCTTGCAGGAACCGGTCGTCATTCCGGCGAAGTTCCCGAACCTTCTGGTCAACGGGGCAGGCGGCATTGCGGTCGGCATGGCCACCAATATTCCGCCGCACAATCTCTCGGAAGTCATCGACGGCTGTATCGCCATGATCGACAATCCGGCGATCGAGCTGCCGGAGCTGATGCAGATCATTCCCGGCCCGGATTTCCCGACCGGCGCGCTGATCATGGGCCGTTCCGGCATCCGTTCGGCCTATGAGACCGGCCGCGGCTCGGTCATCATGCGCGGCCGCGCCACCATCGAACCGATGCGCGGCGACCGCGAGCAGATCATCATCACCGAAGTTCCCTATCAGGTGAACAAGGCGAACATGATCGAAAAGATGGCCGAACTGGTCAAGGAAAAGCGCATCGAGGGCATTTCCGACCTGCGCGACGAATCCGACCGTCAGGGCTATCGCGTCGTCATCGAATTGAAACGCGACGCCAATGCCGAAGTCATCCTGAACCAGCTTTATCGCTACACGCCGCTGCAGACCTCCTTCGGCTGCAACATGGTGGCGCTTAACGGCGGCAAGCCGGAGCAGATGACGCTCATCGACATGCTGCGCGCTTTCGTGGCCTTCCGCGAGGATGTGGTCAGCCGTCGTACGAAATATCTGCTGCGCAAGGCGCGCGAGCGTGCGCATGTGTTGGTTGGTCTGGCGATTGCGGTTGCCAATATCGACGAGGTCATCCGGGTTATCCGTCATGCGCCCGATCCCGCTTCGGCCCGCGAAGAGCTGATGACGCGGCGCTGGCCGGCGCAGGATGTGGAAAGCCTGATCCGTCTGATCGACGATCCGCGCCACCGCATCAATGAAGACGGCACCTATAATCTCTCGGAAGAGCAGGCTCGCGCCATTCTCGAACTGCGCCTTGCCCGCCTCACCGCGCTTGGCCGCGATGAAATCGGCGACGAGCTGAACAAGATCGGTGCTGAAATTTCCGAGTACCTCGAAATCCTGTCGTCGCGCCTGCGCATCCAGCAGATCGTTAAGGACGAGCTTGTCGCCATCCGTGACGAGTTCGGCACGCCGCGCCGTTCCGAGATCGTCGAGGGCGGTCCCGATATGGACGATGAAGACCTCATCGCCCGCGAGGACATGGTCGTCACCGTTTCGCATCTCGGCTATATCAAGCGCGTGCCGCTGACCACGTACCGGGCGCAGCGTCGCGGCGGCAAGGGCCGTTCCGGCATGGCGACGCGCGACGAGGATTTCGTCAACCGTCTCTTCGTTGCCAATACCCATACGCCGGTGCTGTTCTTCTCCTCGCGTGGCATCGTCTACAAGGAAAAGGTCTGGCGCCTGCCGATCGGCACGCCGCAGTCCAAGGGCAAGGCCCTCATCAACATGCTGCCGCTGGAGCCCGGCGAGCGCATCACCACCATCATGCCGTTGCCCGAGGACGAAACGACCTGGGAAACGCTGGACGTGATGTTCTCGACGACGCGCGGCACGGTTCGCCGCAACAAGCTCGGCGATTTCGTGCAGGTCAACCGCAATGGCAAGATCGCCATGAAGCTGGACGAGGAGGGCGATGAAATCCTCTCTGTCGAAACCTGTACCGACCGCGACGACGTGCTGCTGACGACCGCGCTCGGCCAGTGCATCCGCTTCCCCGTGGACGATGTGCGCGTCTTTGCCGGCCGCAACTCCGTCGGTGTGCGCGGCATCAACATGGCCGAGGGCGACCGCATCATCTCCATGACCATTGTGGGCCATGTGGAAGCTGAACCGTGGGAGCGTGCGGCCTATCTGAAGCGCTCGGCTACCGAGCGGCGTGCCGCAGGCGTCGATGAGGACGATATCGCGCTCGTCGGCGAGGAAGTGACGGAGGAGGGTGAACTCAGTGAAGAGCGCTATCAGGAACTGAAGGCACGCGAAGAATTCGTGCTGACGGTTTCCGTGAAGGGCTTCGGCAAGCGTTCCTCTTCTTACGATTTCCGCACCTCGGGTCGCGGCGGCAAGGGCATCCGCGCCACCGATACCTCCAAGACCAACGAGATCGGCGAACTCGTCGCAGCCTTCCCCGTGGAAGAAGGCGACCAGATCATGCTGGTTTCCGATGGCGGTCAGCTCATCCGCGTGCCGGTCAATGGCATCCGCATCGCCAGCCGCGCCACCAAGGGTGTGACGATCTTCTCGACCGCCAAGGATGAGAAGGTGGTTTCCGTGGAGCGTATCAACGAGCCGGAAGGCGACGACGAAGCAGAGAACGGCAATGGCGAAGATGCCGCCGACGATCTGCCGGATACGCCGGAGGCACCGGATAACGAGGCGTAAGCCGCCTCGTTATCTTCGGTTACCAATCAAGAAAAACCCCGCGGCGCTCAGGCTCCGCGGGGTTTTTGTTTGTGTCGTATCGACTGTGTTTGATCTTCAGCGAATGCGAATATGGACCGGAGCGCGACCCGAGCGGCTCGCGACATGAAGGTGGATGTTCGCTTCCGGCTGATTGGAGCGCCAGGCGCGGGCGCCATGCGACAGAAGCAGCGCTACGAGATCGCGTGTCTTCGCCTTGGAACGATTAAGACCGAGATCGGCGATACGCATCGCCGCTTCGTGAATGGGATGCAGAACCGACAGGCTGCCATGCCCGTTGCCAGACGCAATGTCCGAATAATTCTCGTTGACTGCCATCTTGGAAAGCCTCGCTACACATTACAAACTTCGAGGAGACAGGCGATGTTTCGACCATGAACCACCGCCTGCGGAAACGTCTGTTACTGGAGTGACGCCCAGCAGCTGACGCCTTTCTTTTTCAATGCATTGCATGCATTCACCGCGGCGTTCTGGCCATCGAAGCCGCCGAAACGGGCGCGGTAGATCTGGGAGCCGTCCTTGCTGAAGGCGACCGTGAAGGGTTTTGCGGAGCGCAGTGCCGCGCCGCCCTTTTCCTGCGCGTTCTGCAACAGGCCGCGCGCGGAGTTCTCATCCGGAGATGCACCGATCTGGATGACCCAGCCGCCCTGCGGAGCCTCGGACCTAGCCGAGACCGAAGGGGCGGAGACAACAGGCGCCGTGGTGGACGCGGTAACGATATTGTCCACCTTGGTCGAGTTGGTGATCAACTTGCGGTCCGGTGCAGCGGGCGCCTGATTGATTGGATCCTTGCCCTTCTGCCAGGTGGCGGCTTCCATGGCCTTGACGGCTGCATTGGAAGAGGAGCCTGCGAAGGCGGTAACCGGTGCTTCTTCGTAACGGGTCTGCGGCACCGGACCGGAATTGGGCAGGCCGGCTGCGGTTGCTGCAACTGCCACGGAAGGAACAGCAGCGGCCACGGCGACGGGCTCTTCGACCGGCGCTGAGCGGGTCTGCGCGATCAGGTTGCTGTTGCCGCCACGCGATGCCTGCGGCAGGTAGGTTGCGACAAGCTTGCGCATGGTGGCGTCACGGGCAGCGCTGGAGCGGCCGCCGAGAACGACGGCGACGATGGAGCGACCGTCCAGCTGAGCCGATGTGGCAAGGTTGCTGCCGGCTGCACGGGTATAACCGGTCTTGATGCCATCCACACCCTTCACGGTTCCGACGAGGCGGTTATGGTTGCCGATAACCTGCTTGCCGAAATTGAAAGTGCGGGTGGAGAAATAGCCGTAATATTGCGGGAAATGCTGGCGAAGCGCGACGCCGAGACGGGCCTGGTCGCGTGCCGTCGTCATCTGCGCCGTGTTGGGCAGGCCGTTGGCATTGCGATAGGTCGTGCGGGTCATGCCGAGTGCGCGGGCCTTGGCGGTCATCATTCTGGCGAAACGGTCTTCCGAGCCGCCGAGATATTCGCCGAGCGCGGTTGCCATGTCATTTGCGGACCGGGTGACGAGTGCAAGGATAGCCTGTTCCACGGTTATGCTGCCGCCGGCGCGCACGCCGAGCTTGGACGGCGGCTCCTTGGCGGCGTTGGCTGACACCGGCACCTTGGAATCGAGCGATATACGTCCGGTATTGAGCGCCTCGAATGTCAGATAAAGCGTCATCATCTTCGTCAGCGAAGCCGGATAACGCAGCCCGTCCGGATCCTCGCCATAGAGGACCTTGCCGGTCTTGGCATCGATAACGATGCCCGCATATTTCGGATCGGCCTTTGCGGTTTGAACGGATGTTGCGGTTATGAACGCCGCAGCAAGGGTTAACGCAATAAACCTTACGAAAGACGTCGCACCCGCTTTGCGCGAATGTGCCCCAGATAGACTTTTCAACACTGCTGAACTCTTCAATCGCATATTTCTGTTCCGCTCGGACACGCCCCGCCCGATGCTCCGGGAAGAAACTTTATCGGGATGGCGTTACCAAGTGGTTTATGAAAGGTATCCGCCTTCCATAAAATGCGACTTTTCGCACGCAATCTGTGCCGTGCTGTTTCACCGATTTCCGTCTTTTACGAGGCGGCGCTCGATATAGTTTTTCACATCCGCGTCCAGCTCTTGCCATTGCGGCAGCAGGGCGGAGGAGAAACGGTAGAACAGGCTGAGGTCCTGTCCGGCGTGAATATCCCTCTGGCAATCGCTGCCGGTGGCCGCCTGCGGCGTTTGCGGCAGCAGGCAGCGCACCACATAGGCGCTTTCGCCTTCGCGCTCGCCGGTCAATATGACTTCCTTGCCGTAACCGGAATCGGCCCGCAGGCGGTGCAGCAGCAGGCCGTGCTTCAGCGGCACGGGCTCTCCTTCCGTCAGCCGCGAATAGATCGGCCCGAAACGACCGGACATGTCCTCGGACATGGTGCTTTGCGAAAGCTGGATGAAGATCAGCCCTGCCGCCTGCGCCGGATCGTCGAAGACGGCGCGATTCGCTTCCTCGTAACCCTTGAGGTCGGGCCAGCTCAGATAGAGGTCGACGCGCTCGCGTTCTCCGCCGAGGCGCTCGGAAGGCGCCCGCAGGGTGTTTTTGGCAAGCTTCAGCCGGTCGTTGCCGATGACGATCTCCACCTCCTCGGTGGCCGTCGTATGGCCCGCCTGGAGAATCCGCTCGCCATACCATTTGATGCCGACATTGAGGGTGCCGAGAAAGACGAGAAGAATTCCGGCGATGAGAGCGGCCCGGAGCATGAGTGACGATGAAAGCAGGGGTTTCTGGTCGTTCATGGGCTTCCATATTCGTTCCGGTCGCCGGATGAGTTTCCGGCCGGGAAATAGCCGTGCAAAGCTTTAACCCGAGGCGATCGGCATTGAAATGATGTTTTGCCGCTGCTACCTGATAACGACCAAGCAAAGGACGGCATATGGCAGCGCGCGACAGATATTCCCGGAAGCTCGAATGTTCCAAATGTGGTCATCAGGGTTTTGCCGAAGCGTCGGAATCGGATGACAAGAGCCGTCGGGACGTCGATTTTCGCATCGATGAAATGCCGCGTGGATTTCGCGCGGAGCGCGCCTCGGGCGATCCGACGGATTTCATGATCCGCTGCGCCCAGTGCGGCAATATATTCCGTTTCCTGCAGAAAACCGCCTATGCGCCCGGAGGCGAGCCGCGCGTGAAGGCCTGAAGGGAAGGTACCGGCATGACTTTACCGCAACAACCGAACGGAGCGCCGCAAAGGCGCAAGCCGATCTGGCCGTGGATCGTGCTGCTGGTGCTGACGCTTTCAGCCATTTATTCCTATAATCGCGCCAACGAAATCATCGCGGAATTGTCCGATACCTTGCCGCCGGCGCTGCTGAACCTGTTTGAGGATATTCTCCGGGGTGACGGCCGGCATGGCAATGGCGGGCCGAGCATCGGCGTCTGAGGCGAGGGCAGTATGGAGAGTCGCCGGCCTTTCGGTCGCGCTTCGTCTTCTGGGCCATAAAAGAAAAAAGCCCCGCAAAGAGGCGGGGCAGGTTGATCGCTCGGGGAAAGTTGGGCAATGCCCGGGAGCGATGGGTTGATATAAGTGACAATAGTGCTGACGCGATAGGCCATTTCCGTCCCAAACAGTACGCCTATGCATAAATTTCGCTCAATCAGCAGATTTTTGAACGATGAGTTCGGAAAATCTGTAAGACAACTTGACAGACTTTTGCTTTATTCTTCGCATTGCCTCGAATTGCACATATTCGCCTTTAACATAACGTGACATGAGCAGACGCATGGATAAATCGGGAATCCTCTTCGTGGCGCTTTTGCTGGTGCTTGTCGCAATCGTTTTAAGCCTGACGCTATTCGAGACGGCTCAGCAGGTGCCCTCGATACCTTCAGGCGACGGATCCCTGCTGCCGCCGGCAACGCCCCCGGGGCAATGATCTGCCAACCATACGAGAAGGGCGACACAGCTCGACCGGGCGGGATTGACGGCCTTTTTCAAACCGCTATAAAGCCTCACCACCGATGGATGGGTGTCCGAGTGGTTTAAGGAACCGGTCTTGAAAACCGGCGTGCGTGAGAGCGTACCGTGGGTTCGAATCCCACCCCATCTGCCATCAAGCGCAAAGATCATTCGAACAACGCTGCGACGAGGGATGCCTCGATCGCTTTGCTCAGCTTTGGAATGGCTCGAATCTAGCGCGAATGAGAAACCCGCCTTGCGGCGGGTTCCATGTGTTCATCCAATCAGATTTCCGGGCAGCCCCGTTCATTGGCGAAGGTGATGCGATCCGGTCCCCGACGCGTGAAGCCTTCGACGACGACACGACCAGGGGTGACGCGCACGACCTCTGGATCGCGCAGGCCTGCTTCGCGGGCGGCGGCGCGGGCTTCGCGTTCGCTGCAGCCACGCATGCGGGGCGGGCCGCGGCGGTCTACGTCCCGGTCACGATCGCGGATGACGGGGCGAACGCCGTCGGGGCCGATTCTGAGTTCCATGTCCTGCGCACCTGCGGGGATCGGCGCGGCGAAGGATACCAGGGCGATGCCCATCGCCAGAGCTTTGGTTTTCATAAGATTGATCATGTTTCCTCCTTCAGCCGAAACCGGCGGGAAGCTCGTTTGTTTGCGGGGAGAGAACGCGGTTACCGTCGGTTTGTTCCTTGCCGATGCGGTGAGTGGGAGATGCTGAGGCGGGTAAATTCGGCCCGATGGGTGGGCTTAAAAGATAGAAATTATTAACCACGTTCGTTACAATTTTATCGAATTTGCAGAAGTCGTTCGCATTTTCGCCACGTTATGCACAAGATTAAGCGACTGTTAGGTGCTTCGATGGCAGGGGCAAATAATCGAGGTAAGTGAGGGTGCGGTTCTCCGAGCCAATAGCAGCGTGGGGCAGACGATTTGAATTCTACGGTCAAGAAACTCGGCATCAACGCCAGGTCGGGCGTGAAGTGGCTTGCAATTTCCGTGCTTTGCGCCGCAACCGCATCGTGTTCCACGACATCCGAGACCAAGCCTAAGCCCAAGCGCAGCAAGGAATATTTTTCCGAATCCGAATATGGCGTCAAAGCCAGCCCGCGTGTGGCCGATGGCAAGGCCATTCCCAAGGGCGGCGGGCGAGAGCTGATCGGTAATGCCTATACCGTCAAGGGCCGCCGTTATTTCCCGAAGGAAGAGCCGGGTTACAACAAGACCGGTCTTGCTTCTTGGTACGGTTCCGCCTTCCACGGTCGCCTGACCGCCAATGGCGAAGTCTACGACAAAGAACATCTTTCTGCCGCACATCCGACATTTCCCCTGCCGAGCTACGCGCGCATCACCAACATGGAAAATGGCGCTTCGGTTCTGGTGCGCGTCAACGATCGCGGACCGTTCCATGAAGGCCGCCTGATCGACGTTTCCAGCAAGACGGCCGATCTTCTCGACATGAAGGCCACCGGCACGGCCAATGTGCGGGTACAATATGCCGGTCGCGCACCGCTCGATGGTCACGACATGCCTTATCTGATGGCATCCTATATTCCGAAGGGTTCGCGTTCGCCGGGTGTAGCACCCGAAGGGCAGATCGCGACGGGCGTGATGGTGGCTTCGGCCTCGCCGAATTTCGTTCCGGCTCCTGCGTCCAACCCGAATTATGGCGGCTCCGCACAGACGGCGCTCGTCGGTTCCAAGAAGAATGCGGCGCTTCAAGCCATGCCGCTGGTCAACGGCCCGGCGCCGGCTTTCGAGCAGTTCGCGATCCTGCCGGAAATCGGCCCTATCCTGGCGGAGCGTCCGGAAGGCAATTTCATGCGTGAGCCGGCGGCGCCCGGCGGCAATTATCTGCGCGTGCCGACGCCTTCCTCCAAATTTGCGGCGGCCTATTCCGAAGAATCTGCTACGGTCTCCAGGACCGCGAGCGCCTTCGACAGCGTGCTCGTCGACCGTGGCGCGCTCAACGAGCAATCGATACTCGCCCATGTGAAGCGTCAGCAGGCCAAGTCGCGCTGACGGATTGAAGGATACGGCCGGCCTCTCGCCTTTATCGCGGGCAGCCGGTTACGGCAGGCAGGACTGGGCGGTTTCATGCGCAAGGCCATTCATCGCTCCTATTGTTCGGTCGTCGCAGCGGCAGCGTTTGCGTTTTTCAGTGCAGGCCCGGTGCAATCGCAGACCGGCCCCTTCATTGCAAAGGCCGAACAGGCCTATATGATCGATGCCGAAACAGGCACGGTGCTTCTTTCGCAAAACGAGAATCAGCCCTTTCCGCCCGCGTCGCTTGCCAAGCTGATGACGGTTGAGGTGGTGATGGATGCGCTGTCAAAGGGGCAGGTGACGGCAGAGACGGCTTACCCCGTCTCGGAATATGCCTGGCGCACGGGCGGCGCGCCCTCGCGCACCTCGACCATGTTCGCGGCGCTGAAATCCTCCGTCAGCATCAACGATCTTTTGACCGGCATCATCGTGCAGAACGCCAATGACGGCTGCATCGTCGTTGCCGAAGGCATGGCGGGTTCGGATGCCGCCTTCGCCAAGCGCATGACGGCGCGGGCGGGCGAACTGGGCATGAGCAGCAGCACTTTTACCAATTCGACCGGGCTTCCCGACCCCGGCAACCGGACGACCGCGCGGGACATGGTGCGTCTTGCGCAACATCTGCGTGACACCTATCCCGAGCGTTACGGGCTCTTCACCAAACCGGATTTCGAATGGAACCGGATTTTCCAGCGCAACAAGAATACGCTCCTGATGCCCGGCAGCGGTATCGACGGTCTCGGTCTCGGTTTTGCGGAAGGCACCGGTTTTGCGGCTGTCGTTTCGGCCGAGCGGGAAGGCCGCCGGGTCTATCTGGCGCTTGCCGGCATCGTGGACGACAAGACGCGGCAGGAAGAGGCCCGCCGCGTGGTGGACTGGGGCCTGACCGCCTTTGAAAAACGCCATCTCTTCAGCAAGGATGAAGCGGTCGGGTCGGTCAGCGTTTATGGCGGCGATGTTTCGCATATCGATCTTTCGCCGAAGGAAGATGTCAGCGTGCTTGTGCCGGTCAATAATCCGGATCGTATTTCCGGCCGCATCGTCTATCGCTGGCCCCTGAATGCGCCGCTGGACGTCGGGGCAAATGCCGGAACGCTTAAGATTTTTTCGGGCGAGCGCCTGTTGCGGGAAGTACCGCTTTATACGAAGGCGGCAGTCGGCAAGGGGTCGCTCACCCAGAATGCGACTGGCGCGCTGAAGGAACTACTGCTGTTCTGGCTCTGAAAGCCTGTTGACGCGCAGCCTTGTTCCTATGCTTTTGTTCAGCCACCGGATTTTCTGAAAAGCGCTTCACACTTTTCCGTTCGATGCTGTAAACAGGCATTTCAACATTGACGTGAATTCCTCGCAGGACGTGACATTGGCCGAAAAGACCGGATTGTTCATCAGCTTCGAAGGCGGCGAAGGCGCCGGCAAGTCGACGCAGATTCGCACGCTTGCCGAGGCGCTTCGCGGCCGTGGTTTCGAGGTGGTCGTGACGCGTGAGCCGGGCGGCTCGCCGGGCGCGGAGGCCGTTCGGCATGTTCTCCTCTCGGGTGCTGCCGAATCCTTCGGGGTGCGCATGGAAGCGATCCTGTTTGCGGCGGCGCGCAACGACCATGTCGAAGAGGTCATTCGCCCGGCGCTTGCGCGCGGTGAGATCGTGCTCTGCGACCGGTTCCTCGATTCGTCCCGCGTCTATCAGGGCACGACCGGCAATCTGGAGCCGGATTTCATCGAGACGTTGCAACGCATCGCGATTGACGGTGTCGTGCCGGAACTGACGTTGATTTTCGATATTGCCGCCGAAAAGGGGCTCGCCCGCGCCAGAAAGCGCGCGGATGAAGGCGCTGCGCCGGACCGGTTCGAAAAAGAGGAAATCGAGACCCACGAGAAGCGGCGTGAGGCCTATCTCGACATCGCGCTCGCCGAGCCGCGTCGTTGCCGGATCGTCAACGCCGACCAGCCGGAAGAAAAAGTGGCGGAGGATGTCATGTCCTTCGTCGAACCCTTGCTCGAACAGCTGAAAACAGCAGCGGGCGCAGCGCATGAGTGAGGTTCAGGGCGTTCTCGACGGTGCGATTGCGCCGCAGCAGAACACGAAGCTTTTCGGGCATGAGGAAGCGGAAGCCTTCCTCGCGCAGTCCTATCGCTCCGGCAAGGGCCATCATGCCATTCTGATCGAGGGGCCGGAGGGGATCGGCAAGGCGACGCTTGCCTTCCGTTTCGCCAATCATGTGCTCAGCCATCCCGATCCGTCGCTGGCGCCGGATTTTCTCGCCGATCCCGATCCGCAATCGCTGGTCAGCCGGCAGATTACTACCGGCGCTTCGCACAATCTGCTGCATCTGACCCGTCCGGTGGATGAAAAGACCGGTCGCGTGAAATCCGCCATCACCGTGGACGAGGTGCGGCGGGCAGGGCACTTCTTTTCGCAGACCTCCGGCACCGGCAACTGGCGTATCGTCATCATCGATCCCGCCGACGATCTCAATCGCAACGCCGCGAATGCGATCCTCAAAATACTGGAGGAGCCGCCGAAACGGGCGATGTTCCTCGTCCTGTCGCACGCACCGGGCAAGTTGCTGCCGACCATCCGCTCACGCTGCATGCCGTTGAGGCTCCTGCCGCTTTCCGATGCGGCCATGGTGCAATCTCTCGCTCATCTCGGCATCAGCCCGGAAGGCGAAAAACGCGACGCCCTGCTTGCCGCCTCCAAGGGCAGCGTGGCGCAGGCGCTGAAGCTGATGAATTACGGCGGCTCCGACATTGTCGAGGCCTTTGCGGAGGTCATGGCGGCTGAGGGACCTGGCGCGCGCAAGCAGATGCATAAGCTTGCCGAGGTTCTGGCACAGAAGGATGGCGACATCGTTCTCGGCTTCTTCATGGAGCATGTGACGGAAGAACTGATGGAACGCGCACGGGCGGCGGCGATGGCGGGCGATATCGCGGCGGCGGAGAAACATGCACGGCTTTCCTCGGCGCTCTCGGAACGCATCACCGTGGCGCAGGCCTATAATCTCGACAAGAAGCAGATGGTGCTTTCCATTCTGGAGGATATCCGCGGCGTGTGAAGGCGAGGGATCGTACGGAATGTACGATTCGACGGTGCATAAATTCTCCTCCGTCACGCCGGACTGGATCCGGCATCCAGCCACGGCGCGTCCGTGCCGTGAAGAGAGTCTTTTGCGATCAAGGACTTGATCGCGCTGGACCCCGGATCCAGTCCGGGGTGACGGTAGTGCGGATGCCAAGCGCTCGCCAAATCCACTTTGTCTGCAAGCGGTCGTACAAAACGTACGCTTTTTCTTTCGCTGCTGCGAACAATGGTTTAAGAGCGGTCTATCCAAAAAACAGCCTGTAAAGTCGATAGACCGTCATGACAGACAAGACACCATTCTACATCACCACCGCGATCTCCTATCCTAACGGCAAGCCGCATATCGGCCATGCCTATGAGTTGATTGCGACGGACGCCATGGCACGCTTTCAGCGCCTGGATGGAATGGATGTGTTCTTCCTGACTGGCACCGACGAACACGGCCAGAAGATGCAGCAGACGGCGCGTGCGGAAGGCATTTCGCCGGAGGAACTGGCTGAGCGCAATTCCGACCAGTTCCGCGCGATGGGCAAGCTGCTCAACGCTTCGAACGACGATTTCATCCGCACCACGGAAGAACGGCACCACGAGACCTCGCGCAATATCTGGAACCTGATGGCCGATAGCGGCGACATCTACAAGGACAGCTATGCCGGCTGGTATTCCGTGCGCGACGAAGCCTATTACGCCGAGGACGAAACGGAAGTGCGCGCTGACGGCGTTCGCTACGGGCCGCAGGGCACGCCGGTCGAGTGGGTGGAGGAGGAAAGCTACTTCTTCAAGCTCTCCGAATATCAGGACAAGCTGCTGAAGCTCTATGAGGAGAACCCGGAGTTCATCGGCCCGGCAGAACGCCGCAACGAAATCATCTCCTTCGTCAAATCCGGTCTGAAAGACCTGTCGATTTCCCGCACCACCTTCGACTGGGGCATCAAGGTTCCGAACGATCCGAAACACGTCATGTATGTCTGGGTCGATGCGCTGACCAACTACCTCACTGCCACGGGTTACATCGAAGACAGGAACGGCCCGCGCGCCAAATATTGGCCGGCCGACGTGCATATCATCGGCAAGGACATCATCCGCTTCCACGCGGTTTACTGGCCGGCCTTCCTGATGAGCGCGAAGCTGCCGTTGCCCAAGCGGGTCTATGCGCATGGCTTCCTGCTCAACAAGGGCGAGAAGATGTCAAAATCGCTCGGCAATGTCGTCGATCCGGCCAATCTGGTGAACCATTTCGGTCTCGATCAGGTCCGTTATTTCTTCCTGCGCGAAGTCTCCTTCGGCCAGGACGGCAGCTATAGCGAAGAGGGCATCGCCACCCGCATCAATGCCGATCTTGCCAACGGTATCGGCAATCTCGCCAGCCGTTCGCTGTCGATGATCGTCAAGAATTGCGACGGCCATATTCCGACGCCCGGTGAGTTCACCGAAGAAGACAAGGCGATGCTGGCTTCCGCCGACGGGCTGCTGGCGCTCTGCCGTGAGGAGATGGGCAAGCAGCTCATCCACCGCGCGCTTGCGGCCATCATCGCCGTCGTCTCGGAAACCGACCGCTATTTCGCCTCGCAGGAGCCGTGGGCGCTGAAGAAGACCGATCCCGAGCGCATGGGCACCGTGCTTTACGTTACGGCGGAAGTGGTGCGCCAGATCGGCATTCTCCTGCAACCCTTCATGCCGGAATCCTGCGACAAGCTGCTGGATCTCGTTGCGGCACCTGCCGACAAACGTGATTTTGCAGCACTCGGCGAAGCGGGCCGTCTGGTTCCGGGCACGCCGCTGGAAGCACCGAAGCCGGTCTTCCCGCGTTACGTCGCACCGGAAGCGTGAAGGCGAGACCCATGCTGATCGATACCCATTGCCATCTGGATTTTCCCGATTTCGAGGCTGAGCGCGACGATATCATCGCCCGCGCCCATGCTTCTGGTGTGAGCCAGATGGTGACGATCTCGACCCGGGTGCGCCGGCTGCCCGAACTTTTGAAGATTACGGAAAAATATCCGTCGGTCTTCTGTTCGGTCGGCACGCATCCGAACAATGCCGATGAGGAACTGGATATCTCCGCCGACGATCTGGTACGGCTGGCGGAGAGCCATGACAAGATCGTGGCGATCGGCGAGGCGGGTCTGGATTATTTCTACGATACGCAGAAGCCGGAAGACCAGAAGACCGGCCTCATTCGCCACATCGAGGCCGCAAGACGAACGAAGCTGCCGCTTGTCATCCACAGCCGCAGCGCCGATGACGACATGGCCGCTATTTTGCGCGCCGAAAGCGACAAGGGACCATTCCCCTTCATTCTCCACTGCTTTTCCGCTGGTCCCGAGCTGGCGAAAACCGGTGTCGAGCTTGGCGGTTATGTCTCCTTTTCCGGCATTCTGACCTTCCCGAAATCGCAGGATATACGCGATATCGCCGCCACCGTGCCGGTGGACCGGCTGCTGGTGGAGACGGATGCGCCCTATCTTGCGCCGAAGCGCTGGCGGGGGAAGCGCAACGAGCCTTCCTATGTGGTCAATACCGCTGAGGTTCTGGCCGAGGTGCATGGCGTTTCTTATGAGCGCATGGCCGAAATCACCACCGAAAACGCCTTCCGCTGCTTTTCCAAGATGACAAGGGTGTAGGTGTGGCAATCTACCGTCGTCGCTTCACGGTTCTCGGTTGCGCGTCGTCGCCCGGCGTGCCGCGCATCAACGGCGACTGGGGCGCCTGCGATCCCGAAAACCCGAAGAACCGGCGCACGCGAACGGCCTTCATGGTAGAGCAGATCGGCCCGGATGGCGGAAGGACGACTGTTGTCATCGATACCGGCCCGGACTTTCGCGAGCAGATGATCGCGGCGAAGGTGGAGGCGGTGGATGCGGTGCTTTACACCCATGCCCATGCCGACCATCTGCACGGTATCGACGATCTGCGCATCTATTTCGCCCTTCAGCAAAACCGTATTCCGATCTATGCCGATCCTATTACCATGGCGCGGATAAAGGACGGTTTTGCCTATTGCCTGGAGACCCCGCCGGGCAGCAGCTATCCGCCCATCGTCGAACCGCGGATCATCGCCGATATCGACGCGGCGCTGATCATCGATGGGGCAGGCGGGCCGATCCCATTCAACGTGCACATGCAGCAGCATGGCGACGTGCATTCGCTGGGCTTCCGCATCGGTGACGTTGCCTATTGCACCGATGTCAGCGATTTTCCGGCAGAAAGCCTGCCGAAGCTTGCCGGTCTCGATGTCCTCGTCATCGACGCGCTGCAGCACCGTTATCACCCCAGCCATCTTTCGCTGGAACAGGCGCTTGGCTGGATCAAGAGATTCGCACCCAAAAGGGCGATCTTGACCCACATGCATATTCCGCTCGATTATGAGACGGTGATGCGGGAAACGCCTGATCATGTCGAACCGGCTTATGACCAGATGCGTTTCGAGATTGAGTTCGAAGCAGCCTGACGCCGCCTGAAAAGGAACAGCATGTCGACCAAGCCTTTCCGTGCACCCAGTATGGCGAGCTTCTTCGACAATCTGCGCGCCAGTCGCCTGCGGGCGATGTTCCGGCGCGGCGAGCTGGGACTGGTGCTCCTTGCCGTCTTCATCGGCATTGCGGCGGGCCTTCTGGTGGCGTTGATCGGCGCTTTGAGCACGGCGTTGCATATGCTGGTTTTCGGCGTCGAGCGGCTGAGCAGCAGCGATCTTTCCGGACGGATAGTGCTTGCCGGCCCGATCATCGGCGGCATCGTGCTCGGGCTGATCATCTTCATTCTTTCGAAGACCCGCAAGAAACCCATGGTCGACCCCATCGAGGCGAATGCGCTGCATGGCGGCCGGCTGTCGCTGACGGACAGCATCATCGTCTGCGTGCAGAATATCGTCTCCAACGGTTTTGGCGCGTCCGTTGGGCTTGAGGCCGGTTACACCCAGATTGCCAGCGGCGTCGCCTCGAAGATCGGCATCAAGCTGAAGCTGCGGCGAGGGGACATGCGTATCCTTGTCGGCTGCGGTGCGGCGGGCGCGATTGCTGCGGCCTTCAACGCGCCTCTGACAGGGGCGTTCTACGCCATCGAACTCATCATCGGCACCTATACAGTGGTGACGCTTGCGCCGCTCATCGTCTCGGCGCTGGTGGCGACGACGGTCATCGGGATTATCGGCGGCCATGGCATCTCGATCGATATTGTCGACGCCAGCCGCGTAACACTGGCGGATTATGTGCCCGCCATCTTTCTCGGCGTCGTGTGTGCGGCCATCGGCATCGTGCTGATGCAGGCGGTGTCCTTCATCGAAGAAACCGCACGCAAAAGCGCCATTCCGGGCTGGCTGCGTCCTGCCATCGGCGGCGTGGCGGTGGGCGGGCTTGCGCTGATTTCACCGCAGGTGCTGTCGAGCGGCCATGGCGCGCTGCATCTCAATATCGATGCCGAACTGACGATATACGGAGTGGCCGGGCTGTTCCTGCTGAAAGCGGCGGCGAGCGCCATTTCCATCGGCTCGAATTTCCGCGGCGGCCTGTTTTTCGCGTCGCTGTTCATGGGCTCGCTGCTCGGCAAGATTTTCGCGCTCTGCGCACCCTATATCGGTTATGGGTCGACAGCGCCCATCGTCTATGCCGTGATCGGCATGAGCGCCTTTGCCGCCGCCATCATCGGCGGCCCACTGACGATGACGTTTCTGGCGCTGGAACTGACTGGCGACTTCCAGATCACGGCGCTGGTGCTTGCCGCCGTCATCACCACCTCGCTGGTGGTGCGCACCACCTTCGGTTACTCCTTCGCCACCTGGCGTTTTCACCTGCGGGGCGAGAGCATTCGCAGCGCCCATGATATCGGCTGGATCCGCGACCTGACGGTCGGCAGGATGATGCGCGCCGATATTCGCAAGGCCAATGTCAGCATGGGCCTTGCGGCCTTCAAGGAGAAGTTCCCGCTCGGTTCGACGCAACGGGT
Source organism: Agrobacterium sp. T29 (assembly GCF_006970545.1). NCBI lineage: Bacteria > Pseudomonadati > Pseudomonadota > Alphaproteobacteria > Hyphomicrobiales > Rhizobiaceae > Agrobacterium > Agrobacterium sp. T29. The sequence continues at coordinate 1,200,923 of NZ_CP040640.1, read as the reverse complement.
AATCATGACCCATGATGACGGGCGTTATGCCGGCATCGTCCTGGTGCCAGAAATCTACGCCGACCCGATGGATCGCGACCCCAGCAAAATCAGCCTCGAAACCTATCTGCAATACAAGAACGATGTGTTGCTGCCGACCATGAATGCCCGCCAGGCGGCGGCAGCCTTCGATGCGGCGGAGAGCGAAGCGCTGGTTGTCGTCAATGACAAGATCGAAAATCGGCCTGTCGGATTGCTTACCGAAAGCCATACGCTGAGGCGCTATAGCGAAGAACTGGACTTAAGACGCCGGGAGGCGTCAGGTGAGTTTTGAAATTGCATGAGACTATCAGTTTTATCTATTGATATAATTATATTTTTTATAATCTAGTTTCATTGCTTTTAATCCTTGATCGGGAACGGTCTTTTCACCGCGCAGACGCGCGTAGGCCGGATTCCTGCGACCGACACAGGAACGAGGGCGGAGGAGCGACTCCGGCCCCGGGGAGCCAATTTGTCGCGTATGTGATGCACAACAAATCCACCAAAGTCAGCTTCTGGCCCAGCACCCGGCGGCACTGAACATTTGATCCCACACGGCATTTTTCGCCGTCATGTCATTTTTCTCAGTGCCCGCTTGACAAAAAAACATTCGCCGCAATAAATAGACTGACTACTTAATTAATGAAATGCCGAGCCGGAAAATAGCCGGTCGGGGAAGGCGAGGTGGACATGTTCGCACCCGTCCGGTCCCGAAGCCCGAGTGGCGAGATATTTTACCGTCTTCATCCTTACCGGCAGCGCCGGTAGCCGATCAAACTTGGAGAGTGCGATGCCTTCAGACAGCAGCACGGTTGAGACGATGCCTCTTGCGACGTCCTGCGGTGAACTCGAAAGGGTTTCGGGGGCCGGGTTTCGCGGGCTTAGTCTTCCGCATCGTCGTGCGCCGCTTTATGGCGTCATCCTTGCCGGAGGCCTGTCGCTTTTCGGCAATGCGGTGGCGGCCGTTGCGTTGCCGTGGATCGTGCTGTCCCTGACCGGCAATGCCGCATGGACGGGAATAGCGGCGGCGGCGGGCATGATACCGCTGGTTATCGGCGCTTTCTGCGGCGGCCCCATCGTCGACCGTTTCGGTTCGCGCATCGTTGCGGTTACCGCCGATCTTGCCAGCGCCGTGAGTGTCGCCGCCATACCCTTTCTCATGATGGCGGGGCAGATGGATATCGGCCTTCTGCTCGGCCTGATCGTGGTCGGGGCGCTGCTCGACGGCCCGGGCATGATCGCCCATGATGCAAGGGTGCCGGAACTTGCCCGCATCGCCCGGATGCCGATCGAGCGGGTCACCTCGATAGATGAGTTGCTCGAAAATGCGGCGATGATTTTCGGCCCGCCGGTCGCGGGCATCGCCATTGCCGCTTTCGGGATGGAATATGCCTTGATGATCACGGCGGCCTGTTCGCTGCTCGCCGCCATGATCGGCGCGATCTGTTTGCCGCGTCATAGGCGCAAGTCCGCCGGTGCGGAGAGCGGCGATGCGACATTTGCGGGTCTGTGCTTTCTGCTGACGGAGCCGCTTCTGCGTCTTCTGCTTATCGTCGCCATGGTGATGCTGGCGGTTTTCGGGGCGCTCAACGCCGTTGTCCTGCCGGTGCTGTTCAAGGCCAGCGGCGCGGATGTCCTCGATCTCGGGCTGTTTCTTTCGGTCTCCGGGGCAGGGGCGGCTTTGTCGGCGGTGGTTTTCGCCATTCGCGGTCATTCCTGGAACGGACGGGCCGTGCTGCTCGCCGGCATATCAGGCGCGACGTTTTCCATCGGTCTCATCGCTTTCCTTCAAAGCGGTCCCTTGCTGCTCATCGCGGCCGCCCTGATCGGCCTTTCCACCGGGGCGCTCGGCCCGCTCGCCAATGCGATGTTTCTGAAGCGCGCGCCGGCCGCGATCCGCGGCAGCGTGCTTGGAACCACGGCGGCGATTGCGATGATGGCGACCCCTCTTGCCGTGCTGATCACCGGTTTCGGTCTGGAAGCCGCTGGCGCCGTCTGGTTCTTGTGGGGGCTCAGCGCCACGCTCTGCCTGCTGCTGCTCTGGGTTTTACTCAGCCCGGCCGCACGCGCGCTGGCGAAATCGCCGCCATGAGCGGGCGGCCATTTGTTCCGTCGAGATGCAATCAAACCACCCGTGCGCCTCGGCTTTTGCCGCACCCGATGTTCAAACCCGGACCCGTCCTGCCATGAACGACCTGAATTCCTCTTTCCCCAATCCACAGCCCACAAACACTCGGCCAATACCCGGCGAAATGATCCGACGACGGCCTTCCAGACGCCTGTTATGGTGGACGTTGCTTGCCATTGGACTTGCAGGTGGCGCTGCCTGGCTGCTGCTGCCGGTAGAGGAGACGCCCGCAGAGGCGCAGACCGTGGCGTCCGTCAGGGTGCGGCCGCATGTGTCCGTCGTCACCTCAGCGCCTTATGGTTTCAACGCCGGGCAGGATGTTGCCGGCCTTCTCGCCGCCCGCAACGATATTTCCATAGGCACGGCCGTCACTGGCCAGCGCATCGTCGAGGTTTTCGTCGATGTCGGCGACACGGTTGCGGCCGGGCAATTGCTGGCGCGGCTGGAAAGCAAGACACTCGCGGCCCAGGTCGAACAGACGGAGGCGACCGTCGCCCGCGCCCATGCGACACTCGCCGAGGCCGAGGCGGCGGAGATAGAGGCGAGCGAGAATCTGCGCCGCGCCGAAGGGCTTTCCGGCTCCAGCGTCAGCAAGGAACAGCTTGGCCAGCGCCGCGCCGCGGCGGCCATGGCGCAGGCAAAGATAGAGGGCGCCCGTGCCGAACTGGCGGGCGCGCAGGCGCAACTGACCCAGCACCGTCTCGAACTGGAGCGGACCGAGATCCTTTCGCCGAAACCCGGCCTCATCACGAAGCGCCATGCCCGTATCGGCGCGATGCCGGACAGCACAGAGCCGCTGTTTCGCCTGTTGCAGGATGGCGAACTGGAATTTCTGGCCGAAGCGCCGGAACGGGTGTTGCCGTCCCTGCAAACCGGTCAATCCGTGGCAATCGCGGTCAATGGCGTCAGCCGGGCCATTCAAGGGACCATCCGTGTCGTCGAACCAGCGGTCAACACGCAAAGCCGTCTCGGCATCGTGCGCATCGCCGTTGAACCGGCCGCCGATCTAAGGGCAGGCGCCTTCGCGCGCGGCAAGGTCGATCTCGGCGAGCGCCGTTTTCTCGTTTCCGTTCCCGAAGCCGCGCTGCGGCTGCGCCGCGAAGGTGCGGCCCAGCTTGTGGTGGTCGACGATGAGAACAGGGTGGCGCGCCGCGCCGTTCGTGTGGGGCGGGCGCAAAACGGCGCCGTTGAAATCCTCGAAGGGTTGAGCGCGGGCGAGCGCGTTGTGGAAAGCGCCAGCGCCTTCCTGCGCGACGGCGATGAGATCGTCGGCGTCAGCGAAGTCGCGCAGAAGGAGACGGATCGCCGATGACCAATATTTCCTCATGGGCCATCCGCCGCCCCATTCCCACCATCGTCCTGTTCCTGCTTTTGACGCTTATCGGCATCCAGTCCTTCATGAAGCTGCCGGTCAACGCCAATCCGCGCGTCGATTTTCCGATTGTCACGGTTTCCGTCGCTCAGGCGGGCGCGGCCCCGGCGGAGCTTGAAACGCAGGTGACGCGGCGTGTCGAAGGCGCGATTTCCGGCCTTGCCGGCATAAGACACATACAGTCGACCATCGGCGACGGGCTTTCCACCACGACGGTCGAGTTCCAGCTCGGCATCGATACGGCCCGCGCCACCAACGATGTGCGCCAGGCCGTCTCGCAGATCCGCTCCGAAATGCCACGCGATATCGAGGAGCCGACCATCGCCAGCGTCGATGTCGAGGGTGGGGCGATCCTTTATTTCGCGGTTCGCGCCCCGCAAATGTCGCCCGTCGATCTCTCCTGGTTCGTCGACGAGACCATCGGCCGCGAATTGCTGACGACCAAGGGTGTGCAGCGGGTGCAGCGCATCGGCGGCGTCAGCCGGGAAATCACCGTCCAGCTCGATCCGGACCAGCTGATCGCCTTCGGCATCAATGCCGAGGATATCAACAATCAGGTTCAGGCCTTCAACACCAATGTGCCCGGCGGCAGAAGCCGGCTCAACGAGAAGGAACAGTCGATCCGCGCGGTCGGCGGCGCTATCACCGCCGGCGAGCTGGCGGAACGGCCGATCAGCCTGCCGAACGGTCAATGGACGACGCTCGCCACGCTCGGCAAGGTGACGGATGGCGCGGCCGAGCCGCGTGAATTGTCGCGTCTCGACGGCGAGCCGGTGGTCGGCTTTTCGGTGTTCCGCGCCAAGGGGTCGAGCGATACGGCGGTCGAAGACGCCGTCAATGCCACGATTGCGCGGTTGGTCGACATCTATCCGGGTGTCGAGATCGACCGGGTGCTTTCGACCGTCGACTATACCCGGGCGAGCTATCAGGTCGCTATGGAGACGCTGATCGAAGGTGCTGCGCTGACCGTCGTCGTCGTCTTCCTCTTCCTGCGCGACTGGCGGGCGACGTTGATCGCGGCCGTCGCCATGCCGCTTTCGATCCTGCCCACCTTCGCGGTGATGTTGTGGTTCGATTTCACCCTTAACAGCATCACCCTTCTGGCGCTGACGCTGGTGATCGGCATTCTGGTGGATGACGCCATCGTCGAGGTGGAAAATATCGACCGGCATCTGCATATGGGCAAGCGGCCGTTTCAGGCGTCCATCGATGCGGCGGACCAGATCGGTTTTGCGGTTCTCGCCATTACCGCAACCATCGTCGCCGTGTTCCTGCCGGTCAGCTTCATCGGCGGCGTCATCGGCCAATATTTCAAGCAGTTCGGACTGACCGTGTCGGTTGCCGTGCTCGCCAGCATGCTGGTGGCGCGTCTTGTGACGCCGTTGATGGCCGCCTATATTCTCGTGCCGAAGGGGGTGAAGCATGAAGATCACGGCGCGCCAAAATCCCGTATGGGCCTGGGTTACGTGGCGCTTCTGGAGCTTGCGCTTCGCCACCGGCTGAAAACCTGCGGCATCGGCGTTCTGGTGCTGGTCGGTTCCTTCCTGCTGGTGCCGCTTCTGCCCTCAGGCTTCCTGCCGAGCGACGACCGCAGCCTGTCGCGTATTTTGATCGAGCTGCCGCCGGATTCGACGCTGCGCGATACCGACAATGCCGTGCAGTCCGTTACCACGGCGCTCCGGAACATGCCGGAGGTCAAAAGCGTCTTCGCCTCTATCGGCAGGACGGATGACGGCCCCGACGTTGCCCGTGCCTCGCTGCTGGTCAATCTCGTGCCTGCCTCCGAGCGTTCGCTTTCCCAGCGTCAGTTCGAGCTTGGCGCCGCAGGCCTGATTGCCCGCACACCCAATATCCGCTTTGCCTTCCAGAATGAAAATGCGGCGCGCGATATTTCCATCATCCTCGTGGGTGACGAGCCGCAGACGCTCGCCACTGCGGCTCTTGCCGTGGAAACCGGCATGCGCGGCATCGAGGGCATCGCCAATGTGCAGACCACCGAACCCCTGCCGCGAGCGGAATTGCAGATCAGGCCGCGTTTTGACGAGGCGGCCCGGCTTGGCGTGTCCACGCAATCCATCGCCGCCGTCACGCGCATTGCCACGACGGGCGATACGGACGCCAATTCCGCCAAGTTCAATATCGGCGACCGGCAGGTGCCGATCCGCGTGATGATCGACCGGGGCGCGCAGAGCAATCTCGATACGCTCGGCATGCTCAGGGTATCGGTGGCGAATGGCAGCCTGCCGCTGATGTCGGTCGCCGATCTTTCGGTTTCGGAGGGACCGGGGCAGCTCAACCGCTTCGACCGCCTGCGCCGGGTGACCGTCAGCGCCGATCTTGCCGGCATTCCGCTCGGCGTCGCGCTGGAGCGCATCAATGCGCTGGACGCCGTGGCTTCGCTTCCGGCCGGCGTGCGGCAGGTGCAATATGGCGATGCCGAATATATCGGCGAGATGTTCCAGAGTTTCAGCGCCGCCATGCTGTTCGGCCTCATGATGGTGCTGGCCGTGCTGATCGTTCTCTTCAAGGATTTTCTCCAGCCGATCACCATTCTCGTGGCATTGCCGCTTTCGGTGGGCGGCGCAATCGTCGGCCTATTGCTTTATGGCGGCGCGCTCGATCTGCCGGCGGTCATCGGCTTGCTGATGCTGATGGGTATCGTCACCAAGAACTCCATTCTGCTGGTGGAATTCGCCATCGAGAAGCGCAATGGCGGGCTGAGCCGCCAACGGGCGTTGGTGGAGTCCGGCGTCGAGCGCGCGCGCCCGATCATCATGACCACGCTTGCCATGGTTGCCGGCATGATGCCGGCGGCGCTGGGGGTGGGGGCGGATGCCGGTTTCCGCGCGCCCATGGCGATTGCCGTGATCGGCGGCCTGATTACATCCACCCTGCTGAGCCTCGTTTTCGTGCCCGTGGTCTTCACCTATATGGACGATCTGCGCGGCTGGCTCGGCCGCAGGCTACAGCGTCTCACCTCCGTGACCGCCGCAGACCGGGCAGGGGCGGAGCGTCAGATAGCCGCCGGCGAGGCCGCAACGGTGCAGGGGCAGGGATGATGGCGGATTATCCGGTCTCAGGCCTGAAGGCGCCCGCCATGCACGAGCATATCGCCGCCGCCGTCGGGCGATCTGAGGGTTTCCTCTCTGGTCCGGTTTTTCTCGATACCGGATCGGGAAACGTCATCGCGCTCGAGGTGCAATATCACCTGCCATTTTATCGGACGGCCCTGTTCGACCGGCTGGACGTGGCGATGCCGAAACTGCTGGCGGAAGCGGTTCCCAAGCGGCAGGCGGAGTTTCTCGCGGGCCGTTTTCTGGGGCAGGCGGCGCTCACACTCTTCGGGCATGCCCCTCAACCGATCGGCATCGGCAACAAGCGCGAGCCGGTATGGCCTTCAGGCATAAGCGGTTCGATCAGCCATTCCCACGGTATCTGCGTCTGCATGGTAACGCAGGACTGCGATGTGAGGGTCGGTGTCGATATCGAGAAAATCGAGCCGGGAGCGGTAACGGAGGTCATCCTGAAGCGCGCCCTTGAGCCGCTGGAGCGCAGGTTGATTGCCGACCGCGAGGAATGTGACGCAAGCATACTGCCTTTCCTGGTGTTTTCGGCCAAGGAGACGCTGTTCAAGGCGCTTTATCCGGTGGTTGGACGCCATTTCGATTTCCAGGCGGCGCGTCTTTTCGAAAAACCCGGCCGCGATGAATTGCGGCTGGAACTGACGCGCCCGCTGCATCGCTCGCTTCCGGCGGGACGTCGTTTTTCCATCCGCTTTTCGGTGACGGGCAGTTTCGTCCGCACCTGGCTTGTTTGTCGTTAAACCCATATTTTCAGGGAGATATTGATGAGTGACAAGGATCTTCGCGTAACGCTCGTGCAGGCCGATCTGGCGTGGGAAAATACCGAGCGGAATTTGCAGCAATTCGACCGGCATCTCGATGAGGTCGAGGCGACGGATCTGGTCGTTCTGCCAGAGATGTTCACCACGGGTTTCAGCATGAACCCGAAGGCCGTGGCGGAACCCATGGATGGGCAGGCAGTAAACTGGCTGCTGGAGACCGCGCGCCGACATGACGCGGATATCGTCGGCAGCGTGGCGATTGCCGAAGACGGCCGTTATTTCAACCGGCTGATCTGGGCGCGTCCGGACGGCACGCTCATTCATTACGACAAGCGGCATCTGTTCACCTATGCGGGCGAGCACGAGCATTATACGCCGGGGCAGGCGCAGCAGTTGATCGAGCTAAAGGGCTGGAGCATCGCTCCCTTCATCTGCTTCGATCTGCGCTTCCCGGTCTGGTCGCGCAATCGCGGCCAATATGATGCTGCGATCTATATAGCGAGCTGGCCCGCCCGCCGGGCTTCCCACTGGAAAACGCTGCTGCCGGCCCGGGCCATCGAAAACCAGTCCTATGTCATCGGCGTCAACCGCATCGGTATCGATGGCAACGATCTCTCCTATGACGGCGACAGCATGGTCATCGACCCCTTGGGCGAGATATGTTTTCACGCCAATGTGAAAGCGACCGTGCATCAGCAGCGGCTCTCCCGCCAATTGCTGGATGAAACCCGGGCAAAACTGCCTTTTCTTCGCGAATGCGAGCGGTTTGAATTGATCGCCTGATACCTCTGGCAGCCGAAATCCAGTCGGGGCGGGTGCCTCTCCGCCCCCCATTCGCCTTTTACGGGTAAGGGCGGGTTGACAGGCGACCGCGATATAATTAATGGATTAAGTGCTCAATTAATTTATGGGAGCGATCATGGCCCGCAAGCTGGATCCAGCCAAGCATGAAGCCAAGCGGCAGCAGATTCTCGAGGCCGCCATCACCTGCTTCGCGCAAAACGGCTTTCACCAGACTACCACGGCGCAGATTTGCGCGGCGGTCGGCATGAGCTCCGGCAATCTCTTCCATTATTTCGACAGCAAGGAAGCGATCATCGAAACGATCGTTGCCGAAGAGCGACGGGAAACCGCTGACTATTTCGCCGAACTCGGCGCGGCGGACGATCAGTTCGGTGCGATTTTGGGTTTCGTCGACGCCTCGCTGGAGCTTGCGACCGATCCGACCTATGCCCGACTGGTACTGGAAATCGCGTCCGAAGCCATTCGAAATCCAGCCATTCATGCGCTTGTACGCACCGCCGACCAGGAAATTCGCGCGGGCATCGCCGATCTCGTGCGCAAAGGAATGGAGCGGGGGCAGATCGACGCCAATCTCGACGCCGAGCGCGCCGCCACCTGGATCGCCGCATTGATAGACGGTGTTTTCTCGCGTTTGGCAGTCGATCCCGATTTCCAGCCCCTGAAAGAGGCCGAGATGATGCATCTGATCATCGGCCGATTCCTGTCGGCGCGGCAATATTCCAATGCAGCGGATGAAACCGGACGATGTCCGACGCCGGCAACGGCTGGGGCATAGGCCCGTACCGATTTGTCCCGGAAAACCGGACTGCGGTTTTCATTTCATGTCTCCGGCAGCCGCCGACATGCGGCGGCGGGCTCGCTTGTATCTATGAGAAATCCGATCGTTGATGTGTGGATTTTGACAGTCAGTTTTCACCAGTTCAACCAAAGATGTCTGAATTATGAAAATTTCAACGTAAAGTATATTAATGCTTTTCAAGTGAATGAATATATGTTTTATACGTCCGCAGACGCTTAAGTGCGAAATTAACTGACGAATATACTGAATTAATATTCCGATATCGGAGTATTGATCATGCATATGTACGCGCTAAGGCGCGAAAATTTCGAATTACATCCTGATTTTTCTTGTCTCTGACGGGAGCGTTGCTTTCCGTCCCCAGGGAAGGACTATTATTGTGATGCTGCAGAACCACACTCCCGCACCGCCGCCTCTGGATATCGCTATCGTCGGCATGGCCAGCCATTTTCCCGATGCGGCCGATCTTTATGATTTCTGGTCCAATATCGTGAACGGTCACGACGCGATCCGCGACGTCGATACGGTCGATCCGGTCGAATATTGGAAGCCGGAGGATTTCTACGATCCGGATCCGCGGGCCGCCGACAAGGTCTATGGCCGCAAGGCGGGCTTCGTGCCGCCGATCGATTTCGATCCCGTCGGTTTCAAGCTGCCACCGCTGATGCTGCAATCGATCAGCACAGCGCAGCTTTTCGCGCTGCATGTGGCGAAACAGGCCATGGCGGATGCCGGTCTTCTGGGGGCGGGGGCCGACAAGATCGACCGCGACCGGATCGGCGTTATTCTGGGCGGTTCCGGCAACGGCAATACGGCGTTTTCGCTGGCGGTGCGTCAGCAGATACCGTTCCTGCGCAATATCCTCCTCAATAGCGGCCTGTCCGCAGAGGTGGCGGAAGACACGGTCGAGCGGTTGCAAGGCCTGTCGCTGGAATGGAACGAGGATAGTTTTCCCGGCTTTCTCGGCAATGTGGCCTGCGGCCGCATCGCCAGCTATTTCGATCTCGGCGGCACGTCCTACATGGTCGACGCCGCCTGCGCGAGCAGTCTCGCCGCCATCAAGGCCGCCATCGGCGAATTGACGGATGGCAGTTGCGACGCCGTGCTGACCGGCGGCATCAATCTCGAAAATTCGATTTTCTCGTTCCTGTGCTTCAGCAAGACGCCCGCTCTATCGAAAAGCAACCGCTCGCGGCCCTTCGACAAGAAATCGGACGGCATGATGCTGGGCGATGGCGTCGGTTACCTGGTGCTGAAGCGGCTTTCGGACGCCGAGCGCGACGGCGACCGCATCTATGCGGTGATCCGGGCGCTCGGCGCCTCCAGCGACGGCCGCGCCAAGAGCATTTTCGCACCGCGTTCCGAAGGTCAGGTGAAGGCGCTGAAGCGCGCCTATGCCCAGGCGGGATTGACGCTGGCCGATATTCAATTGATCGAGGCGCATGGCACCGGCACGGAATCCGGTGACGAGACCGAGATCAAGAGCCTCATCAGGCTTTCCGAGGAGCAGGGGCTCGATGGGAGCCATTCCATCGCCATCGGCAGCATCAAATCGCAGATCGGCCATACGCGTTGCGCGGCCGGCGCGGTGGCGATGATGAAAGTGGCGCTCGGCCTTTATCACAAGGTTCTGCCGCCAACGATCAATGTGGAGGAGCCGACAGAGATTCTGACCCGGCCGTTCTACGTCAATACGCTGGCGCGGCCGTGGATGCGCCCGCCGGGCGGCGAATTGCGGCGCGGTGCGCTCAGCGCCTTCGGTTTCGGCGGCACCAATTTCCACGTCATTCTGGAAGAATACGAACCGGAAACGCGCGAAGAGGCCTACAGGCTCAGCCGATCGGCGCAGGTTCTTGCGTTTCATGCACCGACACCCGCCTTGCTGGAGGCGACGTGCCGCGACGCTCTTTCGCAGCTTTCCGGGGAGGCGAAGGTGGCCTTTTTCGAAGCCCATCTGGCAGATAGCGGCAGGCTTGCACCTGCGCCATCCTCCGCCCGTCTCGCTTTCGCGGCAGCGACGCCGGAGGAGGCGCGAGAGTTTCTGGCGCAGGCCGTGCCCTTGCTGCAATCTGGACCCGACAAGGTGTTCGAACATCCGGCGGGCATTTATTACCGGCCCGAGGCGGCGCCGGTTGCGGGCCGTGTCGTTGCGCTTTTCCCGGGGCAGGGCGCGCAATATGTCAATATGGGCGCGGGCGTGACCCTCGATTATCCTGAGCTGCGTCAGGCGGTGGAAAATGCCGATGCCGTGGCGCTCGACGCCGGCCTGCCGCCTTTGTCGGCGGTCATTTATCCGCCGCCGGCCTTTTCCGATGCGGAAACTTTTGCGCAGGCCCGCGAACTTACCCGCACCGCCAATGCCCAGCCGGCCATCGGCGCGGTGAGCGCCGGCTATTTCCGGTTGCTGCAACGTCTCGGTTTTGCGCCTGATTTCGTCGCCGGGCACAGCTATGGCGAGTTGACCGCGATCTGGGCGGCGGGCGTGCTTTCGGATGCGGATTTTCACCGGGCCTCGCTTGCGCGCGGCCGCGCGGTCGAGATGCCGAGCGGTCTTGCCGATCCGGGCGCGATGCTGGCCGCGCAGATGCGTCATGAAGAAGCCGGGGAATTGCTTGCGGCCGTCCCGGATATCGTGATCGCCAATGACAATGCGCCGGAACAGCTCGTTTTCGGCGGTCCAACTGAAGCGATTGCGCGCGCCCATGCCTGGCTTTCGCAGCGTGGCCGCCGCAGCCAGACCCTGCCGGTTTCGACAGCCTTCCATACATCCTATGTCAGCCATGCGGCCGATCCTTACCGGGAAGGCATTGCCGGGGTGGAATTCGCAAGCCCGCGCTGCGCGCTTTATTCCAGCGCGACGGCCGAACCCTATGGCGAAGACCCCGCGCATTATCGCGATGCGCTGGTCGGGCAGCTTGTGCAGCCGGTGCGTTTTCGCGAAATGATCGAGCGGCTCTACGCCGATGGCGGTTATCTGTTCGTCGAGATCGGCCCCAAGGGCATTCTCGGCAAACTGACCGCCGACATTCTGAAGGGCAAACCGCATGCGGTGGTTTCGCTCAATCCGAGCGCCAATGGCGAAGAAGCGGTGCAATTGCGCCGGGCGCTGGCGAAGCTGGTGGTGGAGGGCGTGGCCCTTTCCGACGCCGACCCCTATGTCCGCAAGCGTCCGCCGGAGGAGCGGCCGGCCAGACAGACTTCGAGCTTCACCCTTCAGGGCGGCTTTTACCTGACCGAGAAGAACCGCAAGCGGCGCGAACATGCACTGCGCCACGATACGCGCGTGGTGGAGAAATTCCTCGCCGAGCGCACCGCACGAAACACGCCCGGCCCGGCTGTTTATCCGGACCCTGAGGCCGGGCCTCAGCCGACGCAGAACATTCCGGTTTTCCCATCGGTTGCCAAACCCGTTCTTCCCACTTCGTCCTCCCATGCCACTGACAGGATCGAGATAGCAATGACGCGCCAATCCGAGAATATTCCGAAGCCGGACCAGATGGACAGGCAGATCGAAAGCCAGAATTTGCTCAGCCAGCTTCACCAGCAGTTCCAGACCAACCAGAAAGATTATATCGACATGCTGGGGTCTCTGGTCAGCAAGCAGCACAGCCTGCTGGAGAAGTTCCACGGCCATCCGCAGATGGAGAGCATGACCGCAAGTCTGGCCCGCAGCCTGCAATTACTCGAGCGCAATCAGGAACTCTACCATCTCAACCATGAGCGCTATTTCGATAACCAGATGTCGCTGATGAGCGGCGAGGCGGTCCGCAGCCGTCCGCCTATTCCGGCCCTTTTGCCGAACACGCTGGAAATGCCGAAACCGGCGGAGCCGCAGGCATTGCCGCATCAGCAGAGTTTTGCGCCCGCAACCCAGGCCGTAGCGAAACCCGCTATCGTCCCGGCTCCGCAGCTGCCCGCTGCGCCGGTTACGGCCATTGTCGCTCCGAAACCGATTGTGCCGGCAATATCCGTTCCTCAGCCAGTGCCGGCGGCCGCTCAGGCTCCGCTTCTCAGCGCCGAGGATCAGTCGCGGATCGCCGTTCTTGAAGCCATCACGGAAGAGCGGCTGATCCGCGAATTGACGGAAATCGTCAGCGAGCGCACGGGATATCCGGTCGACATGATCGGCGATCAAATGGATCTCGAGGCCGATCTCGGCATCGACTCCATCAAGCGTCTGGAAATCTTTGGCGCAATGTTCGACCGTCTATCGAATGGCGCGCGGCTTCTCGAAGATGCGGACAAGAACCGCAACGACGAGAATTTCGATATCGAAACCATGAGCAATATCCGCAAGATGACACAGTTCTTCCTGCGAACGGTCGACGAATTGCTCGCCGGTATCAAAGGATCGTCGCCCGCCGTTACACCCGCCGCAGAAGTCGTAACGCCGGTAGCGGCGGCTCGGGTTCTCAGCGCCGAGGATCAGGCGCGAATTGCGACGCTTGAAGGGATCACCGAAGAGCGGCTGGTGCGTGAATTGACGGAAATCGTCAGCGAGCGCACGGGATATCCGGTCGACATGATCGGCGATCAGATGGATCTCGAGGCCGATCTCGGCATCGACTCCATCAAGCGTCTGGAGATTTTCGGGGCGATGTTCGACCGTCTGTCGAATGGCACCCGGCTTCTGGAGGATGCGGACAAGAATCGCAACGACGAGAATTTCGACATCGAAACCATGAGCAATATCCGTAAGATGACGCAGTTCTTCCTGCGCACCATCGGTGAATTGCTGGCCGATATCAAAGGCGTGTCGCCCGTGACCGCCGTTACGGAAACGCCGAAACCTGCTGCCCGCGCCAGCGCGCCTGCCGCGGCCGGCGCTTCCGTCGTGACCCTCCAGCGTCTCGGTGTGGTGACATCCACGAAGCTCTCCGGCGCCGGCGACGAGGAGACCTCCCAGCCAAAAAAAGCTTTGGCTGAGCAGGATGCCTTTGCACCTCTTGCTCAGCCGGTTATCGCTGCCCCTTCCGTCTATCGTCACATTGTGGTGCGTCAGGACCTTGCACGGCCGGACAGAATGCCGCTGGCGCTCGCCGCCGGCCGCATCTGGTTGCTTGTCGATGACGGCAAGGGATTGAGCGAGATATTGGCCGCGCGCCTGTTGGCGCAGGCGCAGAAAGTCGTCCGCATTCATCTGTCCGCACCGGCCAAACCGGCAAAGGGCAAAAGAAAGCAAGCAGCCGGAACGGCTATCGACGGTGTGAGAGATTACAGCCTCCAGGACCGCAGCAAAGCGGCCGCCGAGGCTTTGATCGCGGAAATCGAACAGGCGGAAGGCCCCATCGGCGGTTTCATCCATCTGCAGCCCGCAACCGGTGCGGCATCGATGGGCGAGGTCTTTGCCGAGGCGGGTTATGACGCCGCCGCGACGCTTTTCACCCTGGCCGGCGTCCTGCAGCCGAGACTGACGAATGCGGAAGGACGCAGCACCTTCTTTGCCGTCAGCCAATATGACGGTGCGCTGGGAACAGCGGGCAGGGGTCTCTTCAATGCGGCCGGCGCGAGTGTCGGCGGATTAACGAAATCGCTCGCCGTCGAATGGGAAGACGTCTTTTGCCGCTGGGTGGATATCGATCCGGAACTCACGGCCGAAGAGACGGCTGACCTCATCGTCGAGGAGCTGGAAGACCCGCAGACGGCGCTGGTGGAGGTCGGACGTGGCCTTCAGGGATCGCGTATGACCCTGACAGGCCGTGCCGAGCCGGTGGTCGATCAGCAGGAAACCGGGCTCGATGCGGATAGTGTGTTCCTCGTCAGCGGCGGCGCGCGCGGCATTACCGCCGATTGCGTGATCGCCCTGGCCGAACGTCATCCCGTCCGTTTCGCCCTTCTGGGACGCACCGATATCGATGTGCCGCTGCCCGAATGGGCTGAGGGCATCGATGGCGATGAGGCCCTCAAGGCGGCGGCGATTGCAGCCATGCAGGCCGAAGGCGAGCAGCCGACGCCGGTGAAAGTCGAAAAGATGCTGAATGGCCTGCGCCATGCGGCACATATTCGCCAGACGCTGGCGAAGATCGAGGAGCTTGGCGGCAAGGCGGCTTATTTCGCCTGCGATATCGCCGACGCCAGAGATGTCGAGCGCACGGTCGTCGCCGTCGAGGAAACCCTCGGCAAGATCACCGGCATCGTCCATGGCGCTGGCCTTTTGGCCGACAAGCGCATCGAGAAAAAGACGGCTGAGGATTTCACCGCCGTTTTCGATACCAAGGTGCGCGGCCTGCAAAACCTCATGCAGGCGCTCCGGCCGGAGGCGATGAAACATCTGGTGCTGTTTTCCTCCGTCTCGGGTTTCTTCGGCAATGCCGGGCAGACCGACTATGCCATGGCGAACGAGGCGCTGAACAAGTTCGCGCATATGTTCAAGGCGAACTATCCCGACGCTTTCGTCCGGAGCATCGGCTGGGGTCCGTGGGATAGCGGCATGGTCAATGACGTGCTCAAAAAAGCCTATGGCGAGCGCGGGCTGGCGATCATTCCGGTGGAAACGGGTATCAAGTTTTTCGCCGACGAATTCGGCTCCGGCGACGGTGCGCAAATCCTGGTGGGTGGCGACAGCTACAAGGTGGCGCGGACGGTCAAGACGGTAACGGCATCACGCATCGTCGAGCGCAATGTCGATCTCGGGACCGCGCCTTTCCTTGCCGACCATATGGTCGACGGGCGGTTCGTCCTGCCGGCGACGGCTGCGGCGAGCTGGCTGGTGAAGCTCGCCGAAGACATGTTGCCCGGCTACCGTTTTGAGACCCTGCTCGGCTTCAAGGTTCTGAAGGGCGTCGCCCTTGAGAGCGGGGAAACCTGCCTGCTGGAAGCGCAGATCGAGCCGGCGGCGGAGACGCTGGCTGCCGGTGACCGGCATGCGCTGACGATCTCGGTTTCCAGCCGGTCGGGTTCCGAACGTCACAACCGCTATATCGGCACCGTGGTCTTGAGCCGTGAAATGAGCCTTCGCCCGCGCCTCGGTTCCTTCGATCTCAGCAAGGATGATGAGCCGCTCGGATATCCGCTCTATGGCACGCTGCAGGAAGGCCCGCTGCTGTTCCACGGTCCAAGTTTCCGGGGGCTGCGGGAGGTGCTGAATGGCGGCGATCACGGCCTGACGCTCGCCTGCGAGCTGACGCCGGTGGAAGAGGCGATGCAGGGGCAGTTCCGCACCACATCCTTCAACGCCTATCTCGGTGACGTCTTCATGCAGGCGCCGTGGTTGTGGCTGATCCTCGGCAGCGACTATGCCGGATTGCCTTCCGCCATCGGCCGTGTCGACCGGTTCGCCACGCTCGGTTTCTGTGAGCCGTTCTTCCTCTCGATGACAATCAAATCCCTCACACAGGCAAGCCTGCTGGTGGATATCGCCGTGCATGACGAGGCGGGGCAGCTTTATTTCCGGCTATCGGATGTCCAGTTCACCGTTTCCCGGCAATTGCGCGAGCGGCTGGTGGGGCGTGAAGACAAGGTCGAGGCGGCCGAATAGTCGCCCGACAATTCTTCGGAAAAGCGAAGGCTTTCCGGGGCACCCGTAACAACAGGCAAAGAGACGCGTTTCCGCATTCCGCTTCTGGTCGTTCAGGCCGGGAACGCTCTCTTCTGCGCGCAATTTGACGAAGGATGATGGCGATGGGACAGATAGCAATCACGGGGCTCGGATGCGTTTTCCCCGGAGCGGATTCGCCGGACCGTTACTGGCGCAATCTGGTCGAGGGCAGGGACTGCACCTCCCTGCTTTCCGCCGTCGAACTGGGCGTCGATCCCGCCCTTTACCATCATCCCGAGCCGGGAACGCCAGACCACATCTGCTATACCCGCAATGGACATGTGCGCGACTTCCGTTTCGATGCGGAGGGTTACCGGCTGCCGGCAAATGAGCTTCGCGCGCTTGATCCGCTGTTTCACTGGACGATGCATGCCGCACGTCAGGCGCTTGAAGACAGCGGCGCTTCGCCGAAGCGCTGCGGCCTGATCGCCGGCAATATCGGCATGCCGACCCATTCAGGCAAACGGCTGATGTCGGGTTTTTACCATAGCATTCTCGAGCCCTATCTGCGTGAATTGCTCGACAGGCCGGATTTCTCCTTTTCCTCCTATTGGGATGCCTCGGGGCTTTCCGGTCTCAACCTCATGACCGGCAGCCACAATGCTACCATCGCGGCTCTGGCGCTCGGCCTGTCGGGGCCGACCTATGCCATCGATGCGGCCTGCTCCTCGGCGCTTTACGCCATCCGGGTCGCGAGTTCCTACCTTCTCGATGGCAGCGCCGACATGATGCTGGCCGGCGCGGTCTGCCATGCCGATCATATTTATCTCGATCACGGCTTCAACGTGTTGCAGGCTTTTCCGAGCGACGGGCGTTCGGTTCCCTTCGACCGGGCCTCGCAGGGGCTGAAGGCCGGGGAGGGTGCCGGCATTGTGGCGCTGAAACGTTATGAGGACGCGCTTAGCGACGGCGACCGGATTTACGGCGTCATCGAGGCGATCGGCGTTTCCAACGATGGCGGCGCGAAACATATGCTTTTGCCGGACCCGCATGGGCAGATGCTGGCGTTGCAACGCGCCTATGCCGGCATTTCGCCCGAGATCGACTATCTGGAATGCCATGCGACCGGCACGCCGGCCGGCGATCAGGTGGAGCTTTCCACAATCGAGCGCTTCTTCGGCGAAACCTCGCTGCCGCTTCTCGGCGCCAACAAGGCCAATAACGGCCACAGTCTCACCGCGTCCGGCATGGCGAGCCTTCTGAAAGTGCTTCTGGCCATGCGCCATGACCTGATACCGGCGACGCTGGATATCGAGAACCTCGTCGCCACGCCGAAGGGCCTCGTCAACCGCGACCATATCGTGCGTGAAAACCGGCCCTGGGCGAAGGGTGAGAAACCGCGCCGCGCCGGCATCAACGCCTTCGGTTTCGGCGGTGTGAACGGCCATATGGTGCTGCGCGAACATGTTGCCGATGGGGCCGTTCCGACTGTCACGAACACCCCTGTCGTGGCTCCTGCCGAACTGGATATTGTCGGCATCGCCATGGCCCTGCCGGGAACCGACAATGTCGAAACCTTCCGCGAGACCGTCGCCACCGGACGCCAATGGTTCCAGCCCCTGCCGCGCACGCGTTGGCTCGGCCTCGAAAAGCGCCGCGATATTCTCGCCATCGGCGGCATGGATGAGGCGCCGAAGGGTGGTTACATTGAGAGCTTCGATTTCGATTGCCGCCATTTCAAGCTGCCGCCCAAGGTCATCGGCAATCATCTTCTCGCCCATGCCTTTTTGTTGCCGGTGGCCGAACGGGCTTTTCTTGATGCGGGTTATGCGCTGGATGGGCAGAGACGCAATATTGCGGTGATCGTCGCAAGGGATGTCGATCATAGTTGCCTGCGCTATCAGGCGCGCAACGAGATCGGCTGGCAATTGCGCGACAGCCTTGAGCGTTGCGGCATCGCACTTTCGGCCGAGCAGGTGCAGGCGCTGCAGGGGATCGTCAGGGACAGCCTGTTCCCCGAACCCTTCGCCGAAGGCATTACCGGCGGAGTCGGCAATATCGCCGCAAGCCGTGTCGCCGCGCATTTGCGGCTCGACGGTCCGGCCTTTGCGCTCTGCTCGCATGAAAGCTCGGCTTTCAAGGGGCTGCAACTGGCGCGCTACATGCTCTCCGAAAATATGGTCGACGCGGTCATTCTGGCCAGCAGCGCCTGCGACGGCGGGCTCGAAAACATGATCTATGCCACACCCCATCGCAGCCAACCCGTGGGCGAGGGCTGCGGCGTACTGATGCTGGAAAAGGCCGGGAGCGGGGCGGCGGGCCGTGCCTATGCGCGCCTGCGCGGGCTTGAAATCCAGCACGACACGACCCCTGGCGTGACCTTCATGCCATCGGCGGATGCGGTGGCCCGCACGGCGCAGGCCTGCCTGCAAAAAGCCGGCGTCGCGCCTGCGGATATCAGCTATATCGAGCGCTACAGCATGGCGCAGGACACGGAAGCGCGTGTCGAGGCGGATGGGCTGGCGCAGGTTTATGGCGCGGCGGTTCCCGCGGGAAGTTCCAAGAACAATTACGGACATCTCGGTGCGGCATCCGGCATGCTCAGCCTCATCCACGCGGCGCTGGTTCTGCACTACGGCCTCTCGTCGCGATCCACCAATGGGCGGCAGCTGGCGGCCATCAGCGGCATGGGTATCGACCGGGCCTATGCGCATATCCTGCTGGAAAGCCCGGCCGTGGCGCGGCCGCATGCCAAGCGCCCATCGGTGCAGACGCCGGCGACCGATCCGCTGCTGGTCAGGGTTTTCACCGGACGGGAACGCACCATCCCCGAAATCATTCTCGATCCCGCCAATATCGCCCTCTTTCAAAAACCACGGTTCGGGACGCCGCTTCGGCCGTCCCCGGCAGTGGTGGCCGAATCTTTCCCCAATCCGGTTACCGACTGCCTCCAACGCCTGCCGCTGGACTGGCAGCAGCGGCAGGCGGTCCGCAATGCCCGCACCAATCTGCGGTTCATGCAAACCGAACAGGCGTTTTATCGTCGCCTGCGCCATATGATGGCCAGCGAAACGGTCATGCCTTCGCGTCCCGCGCTGTTCGACGAAGCGCAACTGATCGAACTGACGGACGGTTCGGTAAGCCGCGTGCTCGGGCCGGATTATGCGCTGGCCGATAGCTACGCGATCCGCACGCGCATGCCGTCGCCGCCCTATATGTTCGCGTCACGCATCACCGGTACGACCGCAAAAGCCGGTGCGCTGGAGCCGTGCCGCATCGAATGGGAACTCGATCTGCCTGACGATGCCTGGTTTATGTGCGAGGGCAAGGTTCCGGCTTTCGTGGCGCTGGAATCCTCGCACGCGATGATCGTCGCCTTCACGCTCATCGGCTGCGACCAGCTTTTCCGGGGCGAATTGCGCTATCGCGCCGTGGACAGTCGCACCTTCGTTTACGGTGAAATGCCGCGCGCCGGCGAATTGCTGCGCGGGCGGGTGGATATCAAGTCCTTCCTCAAGGTCGGGCGCAATATTCTGGTTTCCTATGAATATTGGTGCCTTGCGGATGGGCGGCCCGTCTTCCGTCTGGAAGCGAATTCCGGCTTCTTCCTGCCGCGCGATCTGGAGCGCTCCAAGGGTGTCGATCCGGCGCCGTTCCTCAAGAATGACGGCGCGGCGCGAAGCCCGTTCATGCCGCTTCTCACCTGCGCGAAACAACGTTTCGACGAGACCGAGATCGAGGCGCTCGGGGCCGGCGATCCTGCCGGCTGCTTCGGGACAGACTATCGGACCGAGGCCGTTCCGCCGAAGCTCTGGACGCCGATGGCGCGGATGCTCGACCGGGTCGTGTCCGTCGACCCCAAAGGCGGGGCGTTCGGCCTCGGCGTGGTGGTGGGCGAGCGCGATATCGATCCCGACCATTGGGCTTTCAAGGCACATTTCAAGAACGACCCCTGCGTGCCAGGAACGCTTCTGGTGGAAGGCTGCGAACAGCTGCTGAAATTCTATCTCGCCTATCTCGGGCTTTATTCGGCTCCCGGTCTCGATGGCCACACGCTGACCGATCACCAGTACAGCGCCAAGTTCCGCGGCGAAGTGAAGCCGCAGCGCGATACGCTGCGCTACCGGTTAACCTGCAAAACGATCGACGTCGCCTATGGCGAGGATGGCGTCACGCTGGAGCGCGCAGCCTTCGTCTTCGTCGCCGAGATCATCCACAAGGACAATGTCATCGGCATTTGCGACAATCTCGGCGCCGGTTTTTCCCGTCGCCGCAACGACCAATCATCATGGGTGGCCGCAGCATGAACGAGAACCTGCACATCAATTCCACATCGCTTCTGCGGGCATGGCGAAAACAGGCCGATAGCGCCGCTTCCATCGAGACGACCGGCCGGCTTCTCGCCGATCTCCGCCAGCGGCTCTACGTGGTGAACGCCGGCGACCGGTTGTCGCTTGAAACGGCCTGCGACGATGCGCAGGCATGCGAGGGCATGGTGCCGGCGCTGGAACCGCAGCAGCTCGGCGATCCGGCGTTCCTTCACGATTACGGCGTGTGCATGGCCTATTACGCCGGCGCGATGGCCAACGGCATCAATTCCGAAGACATGGTGATTGCGCTCGGCAGGCAGGGGCTTCTCGGCTTTCTCGGCGCGGGCGGGCTCGGTCGCGAACGTGTCGCATCGGCGCTGGCGCGCATCGGCGCGGCGTTGCCGCAGGGGCCGTGGGGCGTCAATCTCCTGCACAATCCCGGCGACGCCGAATGGGAGATGGATGTGGTGCGCCTGTGCATCCGCCACGGTGTCAGGGTTGTGGAAGCCTCGGCCTATATGAACCTGTCGCCGGCCATCGTTTACTGGCGGGCGGCCGGGCTTGCCCGAAACGGGCAGGGCGGCATCGAGATCCGCCACCGCATCATCGCCAAGGTTTCGCGGCGCGAGGTGGCGCAGCATTTCATCCATCCGGCCCCGGAAAAAATGCTGGCGAGGCTGGTGGAGGACGGCCTGATATCCGCCGAGCAGGCGGCGATGGCGGGCGAGGTGCCGATGGTCGACGATATCACCGTCGAGGCGAATTCCGGCGGCCATACCGATAATGGCGTGCTGAGCTGCGCCTTTCCTTCCATTGCGGCGTTGCGTGACGACATCGTCGAAACCCGTGGCGAGGCTTTCCGCGTCCGCATCGGTGCGGCGGGTGGCATCGGCAATCCGCAGGCGGTTTACGCCGCTTTCGCCATGGGTGCGGCCTATGTCTGCACCGGCTCGATCAATCAGGCCTGCATTGAGGCGGGCACCTCGCCGCAGGTGAAGACGCTGCTCGGACGCGCGAAAACGGACGATGTGGCGATGGCGCCCTCCGCCGACATGTTCGAGATCGGCGCCAGGGTGCAGGTGCTGAAGGGCGGCACCATGTATGCCATGCGTGCCCAGAAACTCTACAATCTCTACAAGCAATATGACGGCCTCGAAGATATTCCGGCCGCCGAGATCGCCAGTCTGGAAAGCGTAATTTTCCAGAAGTCGCTGCCGCAGGTCTGGGAGGAGACACGGCAGTTTTTCCAGTCGCGCGGCAACCCTAAAATTGTGGAGGCAGCCGAAGCGCATCCGAAGAAGCGCATGGCGCTGGTCTTCCAGTGGTATCTTGGCCAATCCTCCCGCTGGGCCATTGCCGGCGAGAAAACCCGCGCGGTCGACTACCAGATCTGGTGCGGCCCCGCCATGGGCGCGATCAACGAATGGCTGCGCGGCAGCCCCTATGAGACGGTCGAAAACCGCTCCGTCGTCACGATCGCCGATCTCCTGATGCGCAATGCGGCCTATCTGGCGCGGCTCGCCTCCCTCAAACATGCGGGCATGCCGGTGCCAGAAGCGCTTTATCGCTACCGGCCCTGGGCGGACAATGTCGCGCCGCACCTGATGCCGTCCTCAGCCAATTCCTCCCTGCCAATCGGAACCGTCCCGGCAGCATAGCCGGCCTAACTGGAGAAAGCACAGCCATGATCACGGATACAGACAGCAAGCTGACGCTGAAGATTTCGCGCGATTTCTACAAGCGCCTCTGGGAACTGATGCCGGGCGGCACCCACTATAATTTCGGCGATGCCGAGCGCGCCTTCGTGGTGCCCTTCAACAAGGGCCGCAATTCCCGCGTATGGGATCTGGACGGCAACGAACATCTGGATTTGTTCTGCAAATTCGGCGCACTTTTCGTCGGTCACCACAACGAGGCCTATAACGAGGCGCTGATCCGCTACATGGAAAAGGTCACCTCCGTCGATACCTGCGATCTGGAGATCGAGGTAGCGGAACTGATGATCAAGCATATTCCCTGCGCCGAAATGGTGCGCTTTTGCCTGAGCGGCACCGAGGCGGTGCAGAATGCGCTGCGACTGGCGCGCGGCTTTACCGGCAAGAACCGCTTCATCCGTTTCCACGGCCATTATCACGGCAATGCCGACAACGTCATGGGCTGGCGCAAGCGGGATAATCTCGATTTTCCCGTGCCGGAAAAATACCAGGGCGACATGCTCGATACGCTCGGCCGCGCCGAAGGCGTGCTGGAAAGCCAGAGCTTCATGCTGCCGTGGAACGATATCGACGCGCTGGAAGCCACTATCCGCCGTTACGGCAACGAGATCGCGGCCGTGCTGATGGAGCCGATCTGCATCAATGGCGGCGGTATCTTCCCGGTCGAAGGTTATCTGGAGCGGACGAAGGAACTGTGCGAAGAGCATAATATCGTTCTGATCTTCGACGAGATCATCACCGGCGTGCGGCTGGGCCTTGGCGGCGCGCAGGATATTCTCGGCGTCACCCCGCATCTCGCCACCTTCGGCAAGGCGCTTGGCGGCGGCTCGATGCCGATTTCGGCCATTGCCGGCCGGCGCGACATCATGGACCTTTATACGCGCGGCAAAGTCATCCATGCCGGCACCTTCAACGGTTATCCGCTGGGTCTCGCCGCGATAAAGGCGACCTTCGACATCATTGAAAAGGATCCCGGTTGCTACGACCGGATGCGCCGCTACACCGAACAGATCTCCGGCGTCTTCACCCGGGCGGCGAAGGCTGCCGGTATGCCGCTCGTCATTCAGGGCATGCCGACGGCGCTGGTCTATCACTCGCAGGAAGAGCCGGTGGATCGTTCCGAAGGCTATTCGCACAAGGTGAAATTCTGCGACATCATTATCCGTGAGGTCAGCAAGCGCCACGGCATCCAGTTCTCGCCGCTGTCGCGCATCTATTCCAACCTTTTGATGAACCAGGACGACGTGCATTTCTTCGAGGAGCGTATTTCCGACGCACTCGTCAATGCACGCAAGGTCATGGAAATCGCCTTCAAGGATGAGGAAGTCGCGTGAGCCAGCAAATCGCGGTCGTGACAGGTGCCTCCGGCGGCTTCGGCGCCGCCATTACCCTCTCATTGCTCGAGGTGGGTTATGCGGTGGCGGCGACGGATATCGACGTCGCCGCGCTGCAACGCCTTGCGCGGGAGACCGGCAATCCGGAGCGTCTAGGCATTTTCGCCATGGACGTGACGGACCATGGCAGCGTCGAGCAGGCATCAGGCGCCATTGCCGATAAAATGGGACTGCCGGTGACCGTGCTGGTCAACAATGCCGGCATTCTCGACCGCACCTATTGCGTCAACGATCGCAGCCAGATGCAGTCCCGCAAGGTCATCGACGTCAACCTTGCGGGCGCGTTCAACTGCACCGGTGTTTTCACACGCTCGATGGTGCGCCAGCGTTACGGGCGCGTCATCAACATCGCCTCGATTGCGGGCATCTGGGGGGCAGGGGGAGGGGCGGCTTATGCCGCCTCCAAGGCCGGTCTCATCAAGGCTTCGGAATCCTGGGCGCAGGAACTTGGCCAGTTCAACATCAGCGTCACGGCGATTGCGCCGGGCATCTGCAAGACCAACATGTCGAAGCCTTTCGAACAGGAAGGCATCAACGACACGGTGGCCGATGAACGTCTGGTGCGCTCGATCGTGCCGGTCGGGCGCTGGGGCACGCCGGATGATGTGGCCGAGGTCGTGACCTTTCTGGCCACATGCAAAACCAATTATCTCAATGCCGCGGTGATCCCGATGGATGGCGGCATGCGGGTCGGAACGCTGTGAACGGAGATCGGCGATGACATATGGGAACGATGTGGACAATATCCTGCTGACCGGCGCCACCGGCGTGATGGGCGGCCGTCTGCTGCTGGAATTATTGAGCGCAACGAAAGCAACGATTTATTGCCTGGTGCGCGCCAGCGACGCGGCGGAGGCGAAAAACAAGATCGAGAGCGTCCTGTTCTGCTACGACGAGGAGCGCAGCCTCAAACAGGAAGCCGCCGCGCGCATCGTGCCGGTTCTCGGCGATATTTCCAGATCCCATCTCGGCCTGCAACGGCAGGTGTGGCGCGACCTCGCCGCCAGGATCGATCTTGCGCTGCATTGCGCGGCCAATGTCAATCTGATCGCGTCCTACAGCAAGATCGCGCCGGTCAATGTCGGCGGTTCGGCCAATATGGTGGAGTTCTGCCTCGAGGGGAAAATCCCGTTGATGCATACATCGAGCTTCAGCGTGATCGGTGACAAGCTCTATGAGGATTTCACGCTTTATGAGGATGCGCTCGATGTCGGTCAGCGTTTTCCCGACATGGATTACGAACGCTCCAAATTCGAGTCAGAAAAGCTGATGCATGCCGCCGGGCAAAAGGGTCTCGATTTCATCATCGTACGGCCGGGCAATATCTGGGGCGACAGCCGCACCGGCCGTTATCCGCTGACCCAGACCAAGGTGAAGGGCATTTATTACGAGGCCGTGCGCGCCATCGTGGAAACCGGCTTCACCTTCGCATCGGATGAGGATTTCGACATCACGCCGGTCGACTACGTGGCGCGGGCAAGCCTTTACCTCGCCTTGAACTGGCGCGCGCACAACCGCCGCACCTTCAATCTCGTCAATCCGAGGCCTATCGACTGGAACACGCTGGTGGAACAGGTGCGCGATTGCGGCTACGTGATCCGCGAACTCTCGCGCGACAATTATTTCGATGCGCTCAATCAGGGCCGTATGTTGCGGGAGGGCAAGGCTTACAGCTCGGTCTTCACCGATCTGCTGTCGATGCTGGGCAATGGCGACTATGTACGAGACAGCGGCAAATACGATACCGCCAACGCCCGGAAGGCGCTCGCGGGAAGCGGAATTAGCTGCCATGAATGCGATGTCATGCTGATGATGCGCTATCTCGACTATGCCTTCGAAAAAGGTTTTCTGCCGCTCGCCGGTAGCGGCTTTCCGCTGGCCGAAATTTCGAGGACCGTCGTGCCGCGCGGTTTCATGGAACGGCTTTACGACGCCAAACTGGTTTAAGCGCTTGCAGGGGCGGGGCGAGGGGAATTCCTTCGCCC
This sequence comes from Agrobacterium sp. T29, assembly GCF_006970545.1. Classification (NCBI taxonomy): domain Bacteria; kingdom Pseudomonadati; phylum Pseudomonadota; class Alphaproteobacteria; order Hyphomicrobiales; family Rhizobiaceae; genus Agrobacterium; species Agrobacterium sp. T29. The sequence goes on along the minus strand of NZ_CP040640.1, from coordinate 1,175,074 downwards.
GGCCTGTCGACCATGACGATATCCGGTACTTGACACGCCCAATATATCCATTATTCTAGATATATGGATAACAGTAGTGCAATCACCGCGCTTGGCGCGCTCGCCCAATCTACCCGACTGGAGACTTTCCGGCTTCTCGTGCGCCATGAGCCGGATGGTATTCCGGCCGGTGAGCTTGCGCGTCTTGTCGACGTTCCCCAGAACACGATGTCGGCGCATCTCGCCACGCTTTCCCGGGCCGGTCTGGTCAAGAGTGAGCGGCAGAGCCGGTCTATCATCTATCGCGCCGATCTTGACGGGTTGCGTCTGCTGACCCTGTTTCTGCTGAAGGATTGCTGCGGTGGTTCGACCGAACTTTGCGCGCCTTTGATCGCAGAACTGACACCCTGCTGCAGCCCGCAGGCAAAGTCGTCATGAACGCCGCCGGGCTGGTGTCCACCATTTCTTCTGCTTTGATCGCGGGGCTTGCGAGACCACCGATCTAACCACGGACCGAAACCATGACCGACAAGATCTATAACGTGCTCTTTTTGTGCACGGGCAATTCCGCTCGCTCCATTCTTGCCGAATCCATTCTCGCCAAGGAAGGTGAGGGGAGGTTCAATGCCTATTCGGCCGGCAGCCAGCCGAAGGGAGAGGTAAATCCTCACGCCCTGAAGGAACTGGCGGTGCTGGGGTATCCCACCAGCGGCTTCACCTCGAAAAGCTGGGACGTGTTTGCCGGGCCGGATGCGCCACGGATGGATTTCATCTTCACGGTATGCGACAGCGCCGACAGCGAAGCCTGTCCGGTCTGGATCGGCCATCCGATGACGGCCCATTGGGGGGTAGAGGATCCCGCCGCTGCGGTCGGCTCGGAGATCGAGGTTCAGCGCGCCTTCGCGCAGGCCGCGCGTTTCCTCAAGAACAGGATCGTGGCTTTCGTCAGCCTGCCCCTGCAATCCATCGATCGGATGGCGCTGGAAACGCAGCTTCGGCAGATCGGTGCATTGGATGGAACCACCAATCCGGAAGGAAAGTCGGCCTGATGTCCTTGTTCGAACGATATCTGACGGTCTGGGTGTTTCTGTGCATCGTCGCCGGTGTCGCGCTCGGTCATTTGATGCCCGGCGTCTTTCAGCTCATCGCTGCGGCCGAGATCGCAAAAGTGAATATTCCGGTCGCGATCCTGATCTGGCTGATGATCATTCCGATGCTGCTCAAGATCGATTTCCGCTCTCTTTCGCAGGTCGGCATGTTCTGGCGCGGCATTGGCGTGACGTTGTTCATCAACTGGGCCGTCAAGCCGTTCTCGATGGCGCTGCTCGGCTGGTTTTTCATCGGCTGGCTGTTCCGCCCTTATCTTCCGGCTGGTGAGATCGACTCCTATGTCGCCGGGTTGATCATCCTTGCCGCTGCTCCATGCACCGCCATGGTCTTCGTCTGGAGCAACCTTACACGCGGTGAGCCGCTGTTTACGCTGTCGCAGGTCGCGCTCAACGATGCGATCATGGTCGTGGCCTTTGCTCCCGTGGTCGGCCTGCTGCTCGGCCTTTCCGCCATTACCGTGCCCTGGGATACGCTTGTTCTCTCCGTTGCGCTCTATATTGTCGTTCCGGTCATCCTTGCGCAGCTGATCAGGCATCGGCTCATGACTGACGGAACCTCACGGATTCTGGATTGCGTTCTCGCAAAGCTGCAGCCGGTTTCTCTGGCGGCGCTGCTCGCGACACTCATTCTTCTCTTCGCCTTTCAGGGCGAGCAAATCATCGCCCAGCCGGCCATCATCGGCCTGCTCGCCATTCCAATCCTCATCCAGGTCTATCTGAATTCGGGGCTTGCCTACCTGCTGAACCGCATGACGGGTGAGCGCCATTGCGTCGCCGGGCCATCCGCACTCATTGGCGCCAGCAACTTCTTCGAACTCGCGGTCGCGGCCGCCATCAGCCTGTTCGGCTTTCAGTCAGGTGCGGCGCTGGCAACCGTTGTCGGCGTCCTCATCGAAGTTCCGGTCATGCTTTCGGTCGTCTGGATCGTGAACCGCTCGAAGGGCTGGTATGAGGCTGCACCCGCCGTTTCCCGAACGATAATGACCGAAAGGCATTGACCATGGACGCCACCATCTATCACAACCCGTCCTGCGGGACGTCGCGCAACACGCTGGCGCTGATCCGCGCGGCAGGGATCGAGCCGACCGTGATCGAATATCTGCGGGAACCGCCGACACGCGAAAATCTCGCAAGAATGATTGCGGATGCGGGCCTGACGGTGCGCGAAGCCATGCGCGAGAAGGGGACGCCTTATGCCGAGCTCGGTCTCGACAATCCGGACCTGACTGACGACCAGTTGCTCGATGCGATGATGGAAACGCCGATCCTCATCAATCGTCCCTTTGTCGTAACACCGCTCGGCACCAGGCTCGCCCGTCCTTCAGAGGTCGTGCTGGATATTCTGCCGGACATTTTCAAAGGGCCGTTCTTCAAGGAGGACGGCGAGCAGGTTCTCAATAATGAAGGAAAGCGCATTGTCTGACAGGTTCCCCGCATTGCAGGCGCATCACCTGCACAGCATTGACCCGGAGGCTCTGCGTCCGGCGTTTTCGACCCATAAACCACGCATCCTGATCCTTTATGGCTCGCTGCGCGAGGTGTCCTATAGCCGTCTGCTGGCATTCGAGGCTGGGCGGCTGCTCGAACGGCTCGGTTGCGAGGTTCGGATATTCGATCCGAAGGGCCTGCCTTTGCCCGATGAAGCGCCGGCCAGCCATGCCAAGGTGCAGGAACTGCGTGAACTTTCAGAGTGGTCGGAAGGACAGGTCTGGGTAAGCCCGGAACGCCATGGCGCGATGACCGGCATCATGAAGTCGCAGATCGACTGGATTCCTCTTGCGATCGGTTCTGTACGGCCGACACAGGGCAAGACGCTCGCCGTCATGGAAGTGTCCGGCGGCAGCCAGTCCTTCAACGCCGTGAACCAGATGCGAATTCTCGGCCGATGGATGCGGATGATCACCATTCCCAACCAGTCTTCGGTGGCAAGGGCGTATCAGGAATTCGACGCGGAAGGCCGGATGAAGCCTTCATCCTATTATGACCGGGTCGTGGATGTCTGCGAGGAACTGGTGAAATTCACGCTGCTGACGCGTGACGCTTCCAGCTATCTCACAGATAGATATAGCGAACGCAAAGAGTTGGCAGATGAACTTGAGAAACGTGTTTCGCTAAAATCAATCTGACGGGCTGGGTTCGGTTCAACGCTTCGTGCTTTTCAATCCCTGAACCATATGATCGGTTCGATTGCGGCGGGAGAAGATATTCACGGGCTTTCGAGGCGTTGAACCAGCCATGGCTTGATCGTGCGGCGACGTATATAACCAGCAATAGCCACACAAATCCGGAACTACATCATCAAATAAGTTCCATAATCTATCTTATGCGATTATTGTTTGTGGGTTGAAGCCATCGCCCTGACGGGTATTCTCCCGGCGCAGCGAACGCCGGTCTTCCCTTATGGGTGGGATTTTGACGATGTGCCGGCGTGGCGTGGATTAAACCTCTTCCTGTGGTGTTCTCCTGAGTGCGACTACTCATCAAGGAGCTTGCGCCGTGAAATATTTCCACTCCATCACTCTCTTTATCCTGACATTGGTTTGTTCGCCGGTCTCTGCCAGTCCATTCTCGTCGGCGGCCGGACGCTATCGTATCGATCCTGCCTCTCACATCCGCTTTTCAATTGCGCAGGTTGCCGGCCCTGGGATCAAGGGCACAATTCCTGATATTTCCGGCCGCTTTGATATCGACCCGGACCAGCCGGCCAGGTCTTACGTGGAAATCAGTCTCAACCCTTCCAGTGTCCAGACCGGGCAGAAACGGGTGGAAAACTTCCTGCGATCCAGCGCGGTTTTTAATATCGCCGTTTATCCGCAGATCGTGTTTCGCTCCAGCCGCGTTACGCAGGACGGACCGCGCAGCGCCGTGGTTGAAGGCACATTGACAGCCAGAGGCATATCCAGACCCGAAACGTTTCACGCGACATTCGTTGAACAGCAGAAGGGATCCGTCACCTTCCACGTCACCGGCAATGTCGCACGCCTGCCCTATGGCATGGGTGTCGGAGTGCCGCTCTATTCGAATACGGTTGCATTCGACATCGATTTGAAGGGCGTCAGATAAAGGCGCTGGGGCATCTAAAAATCGAGCGACGGTGGGATTAAAAGCCGCGGGCGGGTGTTTGTCTAATATCGGGCATATCGTCCGATCCATTACCCTTCAAAGGACTATCGTCATGCGTGCACATCATTTCGTTCTGGCCGGCGTTGCAGCGCTTGCCGCCTCGGCTGCCCTCACCGAACCCTATGCCGGTGGCGCCGTGGTTGAAAAGGCAACGGCCAAAGGCACGATCCTGACCGACGCCAAGGGCATGACACTCTATACGTTCGACAGTGATACAAATGGCGCATCGGTCTGCTACGATGGCTGCGCAAAGAAATGGCCGCCCCTCGCCGCCTCGAAAACCGACAAGACGGATGGCGACTATAAACCAATCTCCCGCAAAGATGGTACGATGCAATGGTCGCATGACGGAAAGCCGCTCTATCGCTGGCAGATGGACAGGAAGCCCGGCGATGTCACGGGCGATGGCGTCGGCGGCGTCTGGCACATTGCCAAGGAATAGTGTCCATGCCGGATTTTCTGGACGAGATGACGAATTGCATACCAGCGCTTCGCCGCTACGCGAATGCGCTCACGCATGATCGTGACACGGCTGACGATCTCGTCCAGGACTGTCTGGAAAGAGCGATCCGTAAAAAGGCGCTGTGGAAACCTCAGGGACCGTTGCGTCCGTGGTTGTACCGGGTGCTCGTCAACGTCTACCGCAACAATCTGCGCGGCCGCAATCGCCGGCCCTCGCAAATCCCGATCGATGATGTCGCGGAACAACTGTTTGTGCCGGCGGCGCAGACGGGCCGGCTTGCGCTTGCCGAAATGGCCCGCGCCATCGAAAAACTGTCCGGCGAACATCGCGAGGCCCTGCTCCTCGTCGTCATCGAGGGCCTCAGTTATGCGGAAGCGGCAGATGTTCTTGAAATTCCGCTGGGCACGCTGATGTCCCGTCTGGGGCGGGCCCGAACGGCTCTCGCCCGTATGACCCAGGAAGACCAGCCAAATCTCAAGGTGATAAAATGACCGGCAGCGAACCGCAGATAACCGAAGCCGATCTCATCTCTTATGTCGACGGGCAGCTCGAAGACAGGCAGCGTGACGCCGTTCGTGCCCACCTCGCCTCCAATCCGGCCGACGCAAGCAAGGTCGCGATATGGCAACAGCAGAATGCGACGCTGAAGGCTCTCTACGGCCCTCTTGATACCGACGCCCTGCCCGAGCGCCTCGATGTGTACCGCATCGAGCGGCGTCTGCGGTCGCAGCGCGCCGATTGGCGTAACATGGCGGCGGCATCCATCCTCATTCTGGCCATTGGCTTGACAGGCGGCTGGTTCGGGCGCGGGCTGGTGTCCCAGGTCGCGGAACCGACCCCCTCCATCGTGGCGGATGCAACGCAGGCGCATAAGCTGTTTGCGAGCGAGGTTCTGCATCCGGTGGAAATCCGGGCCGATGCGGAGAATGCTTCCAGCCTGCCGAAATGGATTTCGAAACGGCTGGACCGCAAACTGAACATTCCCGACCTCACCCGCCACGGTCTGTCCCTTGTCGGCGGCCGGGTTCTTCCCAGCTCCGAAGGCGCCGCCGCCCAGCTGATGTATGAGGATAAAAGCGGGCAGCGCGTCACTCTTTATATCGTAGCTGCGGCCGATTCGAGCGACACCGCCATGCAGCGGTCCAGCCTCGGTTCGCTGGAGGCCATCTCCTGGGACGATGAAACCATCCGCTGTGCTTTGGTCGGCAACCTGCCATCCGACCGCATGGACGCCATCGCGAAAGATACCTATCAACAATTGAGCTAGCCGATGAGATATTTCGAGGATCATTCCGATAGCGCAACGACGCGGGAACGGCCGTGGCGTAATACGTCCATATCTTACGGACTGGTGGCAATCGCGTTCCATTGGACAATCGCGGTGCTTTTCCTGGTGCAGCTTGCGCTGGGATATCTGATGAGCCGCGACAATATCGACCCGGTTCTTCAGTTCGACCTGTTCCAATATCACAAGTCGATAGGATTTCTGGTGCTGGCCCTCGCCGCGCCACGTTTCCTGTGGTCTGTTTTCAGTAGAAAGCCGCAGGCTCTTGAAGGCGAAGGGCTGGCATCGAGGTTCGCCGCGCGGGCCGCTCACGCCGCATTGCTGTTCCTTACGCTCGCCGTTCCCCTCGCCGGCTGGGCAATTGCGTCGACCTCGCCTCTGCAAATCCCCAGTTACGTCTTCGACCTCGTGGTCGTGCCGGGATTGCCTCTGGTGATTTCCGATCAGTCGGAGGCCTTCTGGAGCGAGGTTCACGCCACCCTCGCCTACCTTGCCGCAGCCATCGTCTTTCTTCATGTAGCGGCGGCGTTGTGGCACCATTTTATCCGCAAGGATTCGACGCTCCGGCGTATGCTTCCGTTTCCGACAGCCGCAGATAGCAGGGGTAAAACCGCCTCCTCCCGGAAATAAACGCACAAGCCATTTTTGTGTAAGTGTATGTTTTTTCATTATTTTTCTGAGAAATAAAATCCGGCCGGTAGCCTCATTTGAACCGGGAAGAATGGGCGGATCACCTGACGTTGCATAAAAGTCGCATCGCAACGGCTTTCGGCCTTTTCGCTGCACTGGATGACTCTATTTCGGAGCGATCATTTGTTATTGTCGCCGCCGAAGAGCATTGGCGCATCGAGGTAGACTTTGCCTAAGTAAATACCGGTCTCAATCCAGTTTCACCCGTATTGCGGATAGCCACAGGCTGTCTGCGTATGATCATGTTCATCGGGTGGTGGCAAGAGACCGGTCTGGCATTGTTATAATGTGCCCTGCGCAGCACCGCTGTCTCAGCTCTTCACCACCCCAGAACACCGCCATACCGTTCCCGTAAGGGTTTTCTCCTGCACCATCTTGGTGGACTTCCGAATGGAAGACCAAGAGACTATGTGCAATTTACTTCGGGTCCAATGGACCATTACGCCACGAACGGCGCCCCAGCCCTGGATTGCATGCAGCGGATGCGGCGGCCTGAGGGCATTTCAGGCCAGCGGCAAGATCCGGCTTAACGCCAATGGCCGCAAGCTGGATGCCTGGCTTATCTATAGATGCATAATCTGCGACAAGAGCTGGAACAGGCCGATTTTCGAGCGACAGAATGTCCGGGACATCAGCCCTGCCGTTCTCGAAGCGCTGCAGTCCAACGATCCGCAATGGATAAGGGCGGAGACATTCAACCTCGAAGCCTTGAGACGTAAATCGCAGCGCGTCGATGAGTTTCCCGAATTCGATATCGCGAAACAGATACGGGATGAACCTCCCGACTGGGTCATGGCGGAGATTGATCTCACGGTTCCGTTTCAGACCGGCATACGCCTTGACCGACTGCTGGCGTCTGAACTCGGGCTTTCGCGGTCGATGCTGCAGAAGCTCCAGGATGACGGTTGGCTTCGGGCGCAGTCCGACCGTTCCGATCTTTTGCGGCGGCGCGTTAAAAACGGCACCCGGATCGTGATCGCGCGCTGCGACGGCTTCGATCCGGAGCATTTGTGGAAACCCGTCACGGCGGATTTCTAACAGCATAACGAGGGCCTGAAGGTTCAGGCCCTCGCTTGCGGCATCGTTCAGCCGAGAAACCCCTGCTCCACCTCAGGCAAGTGCCTTTTTCACCGCGGCGAGACCTCGGCGCAGGAACGGATCGGAATGGACGTAGAAGAATTGTACGCCGCGCTCCCGCCAGTGCGGCATTTCTTCCAGCGTCGCGAGCGTTCCCGCGATCTTTCCGGCTGCGCGTATCTTGTCGACAGCAATGGCGACTTTCTCCATCACCACATCCGGGCGCGGCTCGCCGAATGGCGGCGCGGGCGGATAGCCCATATCCTGCGAAAGATCGCCGGGACCGATGAAGAAGAGGTCGATACCCTCGACCGTCAGCATCTCGTCCAGAGCATCGATCGCATCGACGGTCTCGATCATGGCGATGACCAGCCGCTTTTCATAGTCTGACGGCAGGGCGTAACGCACCGCATCGACAATCGCGCGGGCCTCCTCGGCATTGCCAACCATGGGCACCATGATCCCGTCCGCGCCGGCATTCAGATAGCGAATGATGATCGGCCGCTCGTGCGAATGGGGGCGCACGATGGCAGCGCCACCGACGGAGCGCACCACCTGCCCGGTCGCCCGCACATCCTCAAAGCTCCATGTGCCGTGCTCGCAATCGAGGAAGATTGCGTCCGCGCCCAGTTCCACCAGCCGGGCGGAAAGGCCCGACGACGTATGGTGCGGGGTGAACATGCTGATAGCTTCACCCGCCGCAAGACGGGCACGCAGCTTTGCTCCATTCATGGACGTCTCTCCCTAGTTTTTTTTCGGCATGTCCGGCGTGTCGTCCGGCGCGCCCACCCAGCGCGCGACTTCGATATCCTTCGAGGTGTCACGCATATGGGTCGGGCAGATGTGCAGTTCCGGAATGACTGCGCTTTGGTTCAGGCTGGCGCAGAGCAGGATGGCGCGGGCCACGTCATGCGGATCCATCATCACGGCGCGTTCTTCCTTCAGAGGAGGACGCGCGCGGTTGTTCATGATCGGCGTATCCGTCTCGCCCGGCAGGATGGTCGTCGCGCGGATACCCTGGTTGCGATAGCTATTGTGCAGGAAGGTCATGAAGTTCTTCACGCCCGCCTTGGCAGCGCCGTAAGCCACGCCGCCCAGAAGATTGGGATTGAGAGCGGCGAGCGAGGAGACGGTGATGATGGTACCCTCACCCTTTGCGATCATCTCCGGCAGCACCGCCTGTGTCAGGTTGAACACGGCCGTCAGATTGACGTTGATGGTGGCATTCCACTCCTCCTCGCCGATGAAGCGGGCGTTGAGCACCTTGCTGGCGGAACCGGCATTGTTGACCAGAATATCAATGGGACCGACGGCCTCGCCGATCGACTTGACCGTGGCGAAGATCGCCTCGCGCGAGGCGATATCGAGCGTCCGGGCAATCGCCTTCCCCTTCTTCTTTTCGATCAGTTCCGCGACCTCGCGCAGCGGATCGAGGCGGCGTCCGGTCAGAACGACCGCCGCCCCTTCTTTCGCCAGCAAAATTGCGGTTTCGCGGCCGATGCCTGAACCGGCGCCGGTTACCAGCGCAATTTTTCCGTTCAGCAGTCCCATTCTCATCTCCTATTCGGCTGCGGCAGCAATGGCGCCAGAATAGCCGAAGATTTCTTTCGCCGCCTTGGCGGTTACCAGACCTTCGGAAATATCCTGTTCGATCAGCGCGCGCGAACGCTCGCTGGCCCTGCCCCAGCCGCCACCGCCGGGTGTTTGAACTTCCAGACGTTCGCCGGTCTGAAGAACGACCTTACCCTTGGGGAAATGCGACTTGCCCTGCTTCATCACCTTGCCGGCGGACCCGCTCTGGCCTTCCACCACGCCGAAGCAGGGATGGCGGACGCGTTCCGATGCCAGATAAATGTTCATCGGGTTCTTGCCGAGATTGCGCAGAACGACGCGCTGGCCAAGGCCGCCGCGATGTTTGCCGGCACCACCGGAATCGGCGATGAGTTCCTTGCGTTCCGTCAGCACCGGAACGGCGACCTCGAACATTTCGATGGCCGTGACCTTGCAGTTGGAGGGGAAGCTCAGCGTGTCCAGCCCGTCAAATTCGGCGCGCGCGCCCTGCCCTCCGTGGAAATTCTGCACGGAACCGTATTGCGTGCCATCGTTACGCTGGCCGACGCAGTTGGCCGCCCAGATCGGCGCGCCGCCGCTGTCGCCCAGAACCTTTTCCGGCACGATGCCTTCCAGCGCCTTGAAGATGAGCGAAGGAATGACGTGGCCGATCAGGTTGCGTGAATTGCCCGCCGTCCATTCCTGCGGATTGAGAATGCAGCCGAGCGGCGCCTCGTCGGTAATCGGGACGATGCAGCCCTCATTATTGGGTGTTTCGGCATCGAGCAGGCATTTCAACGCGTAGACCGAATGGGCGTAACGGTAGTTCGTGCGGCAGTTGATCGAGTGCAGGACCTGATCCGAGGTGCCGGTATAATCCACATGAATGGAATCGTCCCTGACGATCACGGCGGCTTTGAGTTTGACGTCGACATCGTAGCCGTCGAGCAGGACTTCGGCGGAATAGGTGCCGTTCGGCCATTCGCGGATCGCCTTGCGCGTCTGCGCCTCGGAGCGGGTATGGATGGCGTCCGCCAGCCCGTCGACATCGTCCAGTCCGTATTCATCGAGGAATTTCACCAGTTCGCGGCCCATGACATTGTTGGCGGCGATCATCGATTCCAGATCGCCGCGCACTTCCGTGGGAAGGCGGACGGAGGCTGCGATGATATCGAACACATCCTCGTTCGGAACGCCGGCCTTGAGCAGCTTGACGATGGGAAAACGGATACCTTCCGCGAAAATGTCGCTGGCTTCCGAATGCAGCGGCGCGCCTCCGATATCGGGAAGATGGGCGATGGACCCCGCATAGGCGACGACCTTGCCATTCTTGAAGATCGGCGTGATCATCGTCACGTCAGGCAGATGGCCAGTTCCGATTTCCGGATCGTTTGTGGCGAGAACATCGCCCTCTTCCAGCATTTCCACCGGAAACTTCGGCAGGAAATATTTCTGCGCCGCCGCCGGCAGCGAGGTGATGAAGACCGGGATCGACCAGGTGCATTGCGCCAGCGCCCTGCCCTTACTGTCGAGAAGTACCGTAACGTAATCATGGTTCTCTCGCACGATCGGCGAAAATGCCGTCTTGCCGAGCACGTTATCGGCCTGATCCGCGATGAAGATCAGGCGGTTCCACATGACCTGAAGGTTGATCGGATCGTTGAAATCGGTTGCGGGTTTCGACATCTGACTGCCCCCTTAGAGAATATTGATCACGAGATTGCCGTGGGCATCGACATGGAAGGTGCCGCTCGGCCCGACAACGGCTGTCGATTCACGCTGTTCCACAATGGCAGGTCCATTCACCTCGTGGCCGACGGGCAGCTTGTAGTGGTCGTAAACCGAGGTTTCGACATAGCCGCCCGCCTCCTGAAAATAGACCTGTCGGCTGCCCTTGCGGGCTTCGGCAATGACGGTTTCATGCGGCCGGGTGACCTGATCCTTCTCGCCGCTGGCGCGCAGACGCCAGGTGATGACTTCTAGCGGTGCGGCCACCGTGCGGCCGAACAATTCGCGATAGAGCTTGAAGAAACTGCCGCGCAATTCTTCAAGGAAAAGGTCTTTCGGCAGGTTACGGTCGGGCAGTACCACCGTGATCTCGTGGCCCTGCCCCACATGGCGCATATCCACGGTATAGCGATTGGTGATCGTCTCCTTCGGAACGCCGGCGGCCGAAACGACTTCCGCACCCTGAGCGGAAAGATCATCGAGCAGGCGGTTCATCGCGTCGATATCCCAGGCGTCGAGCGCCATCGGATGGCTTGCTGAGAGATCGACGGCGACCGGCGCGATCAACAGGCCGATGGCGGAACTGACGCCCGCGCCCGTCGGGCAGATGATGCGCGAAATGCCGAGCTTGCGGGCGATGCCATAGGCATGCACCGGGCCGGCTCCGCCGAAAGCCACCATGGGCAGCGAGCGTGGATCGACGCCGAGATCGGTCGCATGCATGGCAGCCGCCTTGCTCATGGATTCGTTGACGAGATCGTGGATGCCCCAGGCGCAGCGCTCGACCGACACATCGAGCGAGGCGGCCAGTTTGGCCATCGCCCCGTGGGCCGCGTCCTTCGACACCTTGAACGAGCCGCCGACGAAGGATTCCGTTCCCATGTAACCGAGAAGAATGTCGGCATCGGTCACCGTCGGTTCGGTTCCACCGCGCTGATAGGCGGCCGGACCCGGCATGGCGCCGGCGGAATGCGGGCCGACATCGAGAAGGCCGAGAGGGTTCTTCGCGGCGATGGAACCGCCGCCAGCGCCGATCTCGATCATCTGGATCGACTGGATTTTCAGCGGAAAACCGGAGCCCTTGCGGAAACGCTGGTAATGCGCGACTTCGAGATCGGTGCCGACATTCGGTTCGCCATCGGGAATGAGGCAAAGCTTGGCGGTGGTGCCGCCCATGTCGAAGGAAAGCACGCTCGCCTCACCTGCCGTGCGGCCGAATTCGGCGGCGGCGACAGCACCTGCGGCGGGGCCGGATTCGATCAGGCGCACGGGAAGTTCGGCGGCGCGGCGGCTCGGCACAAGACCGCCCGAAGAGGTCATCCACAGCACTTGCCGGTCGATTCCCTTCTCAGCAAACTCCCGCTGCAGATGCGCGACGTGGCCCGACATTTGCGGGCGGGTATAGGCATTGACCACCGTTGTCGAGGCGCGGTCGAATTCACGCATTTCCGGGCAGACCTCGGAAGACAAGGACACGAAGATATCCGGGTCTTCTTCGCGCAGAAGGGCGGCGACGCGCTGCTCGTGCTGCGGATATTTGTAAGCGTGCAGCAGGCAGACCGCCACCGAGCGGATGCCCTTCTCCTTCAGCCGTCCGGCAATCTCGCGAACGGTCGCTTCCTTGAGTTCCGTCATCACCTCGCCATCGGCGGCGATGCGTTCTTCGGCGCCGAAACTGTTGGCGCGGGTGACCAGCGGATCGGGATATTTGATGTTCAGATCATAGAGATCGTAACGCCCCTCGTTGCGGATCCGCAGCATGTCCTGAAAACCGTCGGTGGTGACGAAACCGGTCTCCACGCCCTTGCGCTCCAGCACGGCATTGGTGACGACGGTGGTTGCGCCAAGCACCTGCAGGTTCTCGATGGCAATCGCGTCCGCATGCTTTTCGAGCAGCTCCGACACGCCCTGGACAACGGCTTCGGCCGGATTTTTCGGCGTGCTCAGGACTTTATGGAGGTGAAGTTCGCCGCTGTCGTCCAGAAGCGCGAAATCGGTAAAGGTACCGCCAGTATCGAAAGCCAGTTTTGCCATTGTTTCCCTCGAGCGACCATGCAGCCTCTTTGGCTGCCTTGTGGACCCAAATTTGAATCCGTTCACTGATGGAAAATTTGAAACGTTCGGCGGGCCTTTACCAACACAACCTCGGTCTGCCGCCATAGGGTTTGCTTATAGCGAATTCAGATGGCGCGAATGCCGGGGTGATGGCCGCTCTTGAGCTTTGTGACGATCTCGAGAAGCACGGAACGCGCCGCCAGAGCCGGCTCGGAAAGCGGCATATGATCGGAGACGCAGAGCGAAACCGTGGCGTCGATGACGGGGGTTGTGAGCGGGTGCAGCTGGGCGCCGCTGAAGCTCGGGGTTTCCAGGACAACGGAGGCCGGAAGGATCGTTGAGCCGAGACCGTCCAGCACCGCCGCCCCGAGCGCCGGCACGGATTCCAGCTCGGAAATGACCTCCGGCTTTGCGCGCGCCCGCGCCAGACCTTCATCAATGAGCCGGCGAAGGAAATGCGCCTTGCTTGGCAGCAACATCGCGTGGCCATCCAGCGCCGAGAGCGGAAGCGGCTGACCGGGTTCGGCCGGCAGCTTCATATCGGCGGGCGAGACGAGGAACATTTCTTCGCGGAACAAAGGTTCCAGCGTCACGCCCTTGATCGGATCGGAGGTGTAGATCAGGGCCATGTCCATCTTGCCGGTCATGATCAGCTCGCTGAGGATATGGCCGAAACTGTCGTTGATATGGACCGTAATGGCGGGAAACCGCGCCCTCATTTCCTTGATGAGCGGCAGGGACAGTGCGCTGGACGAGGAATAGGTGGCAAGCCCGATGGAGACCCGGCCGGAGACCGAGCGGGCGGAGCGGTCGATATCGGTCTGCGCCTGCTCGATCTGCTTCAGCATGATCTGCGCATGGCGATAGAGGATCAACCCGGCCTCGGTCGGTGCGATACCGACATTGCTGCGCAACAGAAGCTGGTGTTTGAAATGCTGTTCCAGCGACGCGATCTGCTGCGACAGCGCCGGCTGCGCCACACGAAGAATGCCGGCGGCACGCGAAACGCTGCCGGTATCGACGATCTTGACGAAGCTCTTGAGTTTTTTGAAATCGACGCTCATCGGTCCCCACTTTTTGGGGAAATCCTAGCGTATCGAGGAGGAAACGGGAATGGATTTCTGCAAGGACGGCGCGTAATTTCAATGGGATAGAGCGTTTCACATGTCCCGAACACTGTAGACGACACAAGTGCTTTATGTAATCGGACATTCCCTCGCCCTCATTCCTGTGCTTGTCACAGGAATCCAGCCGACGCGCGTCTGCGCGACGAGAGGACTCTTTTCAGCCCAAGGACTTGGGCTGGCTGGATCCCTGTGACAAGCACAGGGATGAGGGACGGTGAGCGGACCGCAAAAAAAGCGTCCTTTGGGCCGAGCGGTCTGTCTTACCGCAGGGCCGCCACCGCACGCTCGATGCGGTCGCATGCATCCTCCAGCACTTCCATGGAGGTGGCGAAGGAGATGCGGAAATAGGGCGAAAGCCCGTAGGCCGCGCCCTGAAGGGCCGCCACGCCGACGCTGTCGAGGAGATAGAGGACGAAATCGAGATCGTTTTCGATCACCTTGCCATCCGCCATCGTCCTGCCGATCACACCGGCGCAGCTCGGATAGAGGTAGAACGCGCCGTCCGGCACCATGCAGGAAAGGCCGGGGATCGCGTTCAGGCGCGCGCAGGCGTAGTCGCGCCGCTGTTTATAGACCGCAACGCTTTCCGTCACGAATGTCTGATCGCCGGAAAGCGCATGGGCGGCGGCGGCCTGGCTGACCGAGGACGGGCAGGATGACATTTGTGACTGCAACTTGTTGATGGCGGCGATGACGGCTGCCGGCCCTGCCCCGTAACCGATTCGCCATCCCGTCATGGCATAGGACTTTGAAACGCCGTTGGTCAGAAGCACCCGGTCCTTCAGTTCAGGAACGACGGCAACGAGGGTTTTCATCGGCTCGTTTCTGAACCAGACCTGATCGTAAATATCGTCGGAAAGGATCATGACATGCGGATGGCGCAGCAATACGTCGCCTAGCGCTCTCAGTTCCGCTTCGCTATAGGCGGCACCCGTCGGGTTCGAAGGGGCGTTGAGGATCAGCCACAGCGTCTTCGGGGTGATCGCCGCTTCCAGCGCTTCGGCCGTCAGTTTGAACCCCGTTTCCTCCGGGCATGCGACGATGACGGGCGTGCCGTCATTGGCGATGACCATATCTGGATAAGACACCCAGTAGGGAGCCGGAATAATCACTTCCGCACCATTCTCCACGCTCGCCATCAGCGCCAGAAACAGGATCTGCTTGGCGCCGCCGCCGACGCAGATTTCGCTATCGCCATAGGCGATGCCAAGACGTTTCTGGAAGTCGCCGATGATCGCCTTGCGAAGCGCCGGCGTGCCGTTGACAGCGGTATATTTGGTCTCGCCCCGGTCGATGGCGGCATGGGCGGCCGCCTTGACGGCTTGCGGCGTATCGAAATCCGGCTCGCCCACCGTCAGGTCGGCGATGTCGCGGCCGGCGGCCTTCAATTCGCGGGCGCGGGCCGCCGCCGCCGTGCTTGGCGAAACCCTAATTTTCGACACGCGTGATGCTGGCACGAAAGTGCTCATGGTCTTTCCTCGTCTCAATCTAAAGCTTTGGACCTGTCAATGCGCGGCTTCGAGTTCGCCGCGCATCTTTCCGGTCAGGAACAATTCGCCAAGTTCATCATGGGTGATCTCCGCCGGCCTGCCGTCCCAGATCACCTTGCCGAGACGGAGAATGACGGCGCGCTCAGCCACCTCCATGGCCTTTTTGGTGTTCTGCTCGACCAGCAGGATGGTCATGCCATTCGCATGCAGCCGCAGCAGCTCATCGAACACGATACCGATTGCGGCGGGTGAGAGACCAACCGAGGGCTCATCCACCAGCAGCACCTTCGGCCGCTGCAGAACCGCCATCGCCACTTCGAGCAATTGCTGCTCGCCGCCCGACATATTGCCTGCGAGCGTCGAGCGCCGTGTCTTCAGGATCGGGAAAAGGTCGTAGACATAATCCCGGTCCGCCTTCACCTTTGCATCGCGAATGGTATAGGCGGCCATTTGCAGGTTTTCATCGACGGTCATGACCGGGAAGTTGCAACGGCCCTGCGGCACGAAGGATATGCCCTCCCCCAGAATGGCGCGCGACGACAATCCGGCGATGTTCCTGCCGCGCCAGTCGATGCCGCCTTCCTTGATGGTCGTCATGCCATAGAGCGTCTTGAGCAGGGTGGATTTGCCCGCCCCGTTCGGCCCCATGAGAGCCACGAATTGCCCGGCCGGCACATCCAGATCGACGCCGTTCAGGATATCGAGATTGCCGTAACCCGCGCGCAGGCCCTGGATAGAAAGATTGCTGTCAGCCGCCAAGATAGGCCTCCCTCACACGCTGGTCCTGAATGATGTCATGCGGCAGTCCCTCGACCAGTTTCGTTCCCTGATCGAGCACGACGACACGCTGGCAGATACTGGTGACGACATCGATATTATGTTCGATGACGAGGAAGCTCACGCCGAGCGATTTATTCGCATATTGGATCGTCTCCACCACGCGCTCAATGATCTTCGGATTGATGCCCGCCATCGGCTCGTCGAGCAGGATAAGCTTCGGTTCCGGCATCAGCATGGAAGCGAACTGGATAAGTTTCTGCTGGCCGCCGGACAGATTGCCGGCAGGCTGATGACGGACATCCCAGAGGCCTGCCATCTTGATCAACTCGCGCGCCCGCTCTCTCAACCCGGCCACGCGGCGGCGTGACATGCCGCCGAGGCCGAAGGTCGACAGGAGCGAGGGAAAGGTGAACATCTGGCCGGCGATGATGAGGTTCTCCTCCACATCGAGTGCCTTGAAGGTCACCGTCTTCTGGAACGAGCGCAGCATGCGGCCTTCGCGGGCGATGCGGTTGAGCGACCAGCCGGTGATATCCTGCCCGTCCAGTATCACCTTGCCGGTATCCGGCCGGGCAAGCCCAGTGCTGCAATCGAAGAAGGTGGACTTTCCCGAGCCGTTAGGCCCGATCAGCCCGGCGATCTCGCCGCGATTGATGTGCATGCTGACATCGTTGACCGCCTTCACCGCACCATAGGACTTGCTGAGGTTCTTTATCTCAAGGATGGGAAGATGAGCCGTCATTTCGAGCCTCCGATCGCGTTCCAGAAGCGATTGATCAGGGGAGCAAAGCCCTTTTTGAACCAGAAGACGAGAACGAGAAGGCAGAAACCATAGGCGATCATCCGCACTTCAGGAGCCACGCGCAGCGCCTCGGTCAATCCGACGAAGAGCAGGCTGCCGAAGACGGTTCCCGAGATCATGCCAGCACCACCGCCAAGAACGATGATCAGCATCGTCGTGGAATAATACATCTGGAAGGTCAGCGGGCTGACCACCGTGAGGTAATGGGCATAGAGGCTGCCCCCTACCCCGGCAAAAACGGCGCTCAGCATGAAAACGATCAGCTTGTAGCGCCAGGTCGGAACGCCGAGAGACTCCGCCAGCGTTTCGTTTTCGCGAATGGCGACCATGTTGCGGCCCGCCGGCGAGCGGACGATTGCCCATGCGGCGAGCGTTCCCAGCACGCAGATGGCCAGAGCCAGATAATAGAAGCTGGTGGTTCCGCTGACAGTGAAGGAGAGCGGGCCAAGCGCGAAATAGGGTTTCGGAATGCCGGAGAGGCCCATGTCGCCGCGGGTCAGCGAAATCCAGTTCTTGGCGATTGCCTGGCCGATGATGACGAAACCGAGCGTACACATGACGAAGGATGTCGAGCGAAGCCGCAAAGCCGGAATGCCGAGCGGCAGGGCAAGTGCGCCGGAGACCAGGCCGGCGGCAATAAGGTTCACATAAAACGGTGTTTCATAGTGAACCGCCAGCAGGCCGGCCGTATAGGCGCCGATGCCGAAGAAAGCCGCCTGCGCCAGCGACAGCAGACCGGTATAGCCGACGAGCAGATTGAGCCCATGCGCCGGCAGCATGAAGATGAGCGCGATGATGAGCGAATGCGTGACGTAACGCGTGCCGATGAAGGGCGCGGCAAGTGCTACGACGATCAGGACGGCGGCGAGCGGAATGCGCAGATCGCGGCGGCGTGCCTGGGGAACGGTGTCTGTGAGAGACATGTCTAGTCCTCAAAATTCGAGTAAATTCGGCGGGCGCGGCTTCTAAAAGCGCGCCTGCGTCGAAAACAGGCCGTGCGGACGCCACATCAGCATCAGGATCAGCGTTGCGAAGCCCACCGTGTCGCGGAATTGCAGCCCGACATAGGTGGCGACGAGGCTTTCGGCGATGCCGAGGATCATGGCCGCGAAGAAGGTGCCGCGTACGTTGCCAAGGCCGCCCATGATGATGATCGGCAGGGTCTTGAAGGTGATAAGCTCCCCCATGCCGCCATAGACGCTGACATTGACCGGAGCTGTCAGCACGCCGGAAAGCGCTGCAAGCGCGGCGCCCAGGATGAAGGTGCGCAACACCACCTGCGACACATCGATGCCGACCACGCCGCAGCATTCGACATTCTGCGAGACCGCCCGCATCGCCATACCGAGACGGCTATAGGTCACCATCAGTTCCAGACCGACGAAGACGATGAGGCAGACAACGAGGATGAGCACGCGCTGCTGCGCCAGCGTGAAGCCGAGAATGGAAATCGGCTCGATATAACCGCCGGCGAAAAACTTGTAGCCGCCGCCGAAGACAAAAATGATCGTGTTTTGCAGGATCAGCGCGATGCCGAGGGTGGCGAGAACGCCGGACTCCGCCGGCGCCCCCACCATTCTGCGCATCACGAGCTGGCCGACCACATAGGCCACCACCACGGTGGAGAGAACGCCGACGACGATCGAAGCCTCATAGGAAAGGCCGAGATAATCGATGGCGAACCACGCCCCGAAGGTTCCGAGCATGTAATATTCGCCGTGAGCGAAGTTGATGGCTCTCAGCACCCCGAAAATCATGGTCATGCCGACGGCGACGATCGCGTAGACGGAACCGGTGACGATCCCGTTTACGACTTGCTCGAGAATTGTCGAGAACATGGCTGTACCCCTCCCGGTCTATCAGTTCGCAGGGTACTGGATTTCCGCCGTATAAGCGCCCTTGATGCTGGGCTTGCCGTTCTCGATCTGGAGAAGGATCATCGGAAGGCGCGCCTGATTGTGATCGTCGAAGGTCACTTCGCCGACCGGGCTCTTGTACTTGATCTTCGAGAGCGCCTCGCGCACCGCATTGCGATCAGCGCTGCCGGCTTCCTTGATCGCCTGGGCGAGCAGGTTGACGGTATCCCAATGCACATAGGCGTGATTGTTCGGCGCTTCCTTGTATGTCGCGGTGAATTTCTCGACGAAAGCCTTGCTGGCCGGACTATCGAATTGCGGCAGCCAGGCGGCGGCCTCAACTGCGCCTTCCATGGCTTTCGGTGCGGATTTGATCGTCTTTTCGGTGTTGAATTCACCGTTGCCGATCAGTGTAACCTTGCCGGCAAGTCCGAGTTCCAGCATCTGACGGGCGACAATCGGCGTCGTGTCGGCGAGACCGTACATGATGATCGCCTGCGCGCCGTTATCGCGGATCTTCGCCAGCACGCTGCGGAAGTCGACCTCGCCTTCCTTGTAATAATCCTCGCTCAGAATTTCTCCCTTGAAGTCGGGCAGATATTTCTTGGTGAAGGTGATGGCGGAACGGCCGTAGTCGCTATCGACCGACAGGACGGCGAATTTGGTGAAACCACGCTGTTCGGCGGCGTATTTCGCCACGACAAGCGCACGGTTCTCATCCGTCGGATAATTGCGGAATGTCCATTTGAAACCGCCGACGCCCGCCTGATAGGTGATCTTCGGGTTGGAGGACGCGGCGTTCAGCAGCAGAACCTCGGCATCCTCGGCGACGGGCTGCATCGCAAGCGTCACGGAGCTGGAGACATCGCCGATGACGAAATCCACCTCGTCCTGATCGATCAGGCGGCGGGTGGCCGAAACACCTTCGACCGGCGTGCCCTGGCTGTCGGCATTGAAGAGTTCGATCTGCTGGCCGTTGATACCGCCGGCCGCGTTGATGTCCTTTACCGCGAGTTCCGCGCCATGCATGGAGAAAGCGCCGTAGCGCGCATTCGGGCCGCTCATCGGCGCGACGAGGCCGAGCCTTATCGTCTCTGCCGCATAAGCGGAGGCGGAGAGCGCCGGCGACAGGCTCAGGATCGGAGCGACCGCTGCGGAAACCAGTAGAAGTCTGCGAGTAATACCGTTTTTCATGTTCCCACTCCTTTTCGGATTTATCTGTTCCGGCTTTAGCCGGGCGAGCTTTTGCCGCTTTTGCGGTTCTTGTCGATTAACGTCATGCTAATCTTTCAGGCAGAGTAGGTTCATCGCCGGATATTTTGCCAACACAAGTCCTTTCTGCCGCTATAGCGTTTCCTTATGCCGGCAGTCGTTTCCCCCCTATCCAGACGGCGTGTGTCGATTTTTGCATGTCTTCCATGCAGGCAAATGCCTGTATTTTTCGCGTCAGAATGAGCATATTTTATGCAATCTCATCACTGGAAACCATGAAAATGAAACTTCACGAAACCGTTCGAAACTATTTCCGCAACCGTCGCGCCGTGGCCGAACTGAGCGCGCTCGATGACAGAAGCCTTTCCGACATCGGCGTCAGCCGCTCGGATATCCGTTCCGCCGTGGAAGGCCGCCGATAACAGGCAGAAATGGCCGCCTTCATGGGCGTCCGCGCGCAGCACGATCTTCAGGCGCTGAAAATTGCGCCTCAGAATCGGTAAAGCTCCTGTAGAACTCTTCTCCACATATTGGGCGGCGCTGTCAGAGCGCGGCCAAGAGGAGAGTCGAATGAACCAACCCGATTATTCCCCCGACTATTCCATCGTCGCGAAAACCCCGTCTGTCGAGGACTATCTGCGCCTTCGCGCCGTGGCCGGGCTAAGCCCCTTTTCACGGGAGGCGGCGGAGAAGGTTTTGCAGGGCACGGTCTTCTCCGTGCTGGTTCTGCATGCGGGTTCCGCCATCGGCATGGGCCGGCTGATCGGCGATGGCGGCTGCTTTTTTCAGGTCGTGGACATTGCCGTCGATCCCGCCCATCAGGGCCGAGGCTTGGGCAAGGCGGTCATGGAGGCGCTGATGGGCCATGTGAAGAGCGAGCTTCCCGCTTCGGCCTATGTCAGCCTGATCGCCGATGTACCGGCAAACAGGCTATACGAAAAATTCGGCTTCAAGGAGACAGCGCCGCGGTCGCTCGGAATGGCCTATCGCGTCAGCACCTCGGCTTGATCGCAGGCAGTCCGCATCGAGGGGGCCCGCCGTCGATGCGGTTCAGCCGTTCGATGCGGCTTTGAAAATCGCCAACTGATCGGCAAAGGCGCGTTTATAGGCGGGACGCGCCTCGCCGCGGGCGACATAGGCCGCGAGATTTGCGTATTCATCGAGAATTCCCGAACTCTTTATCCGTTGCAGCACCGATATCATCAACAGATCACCGGCGCTGAAAGCGCCGTCGAGCCATTCGGCCTTCCCCAGTCGGCTGGACAATTCGCCAAGCCGCTTGCGGATACGTTCATCGACGATCTGCAGGCGCTCTCCGTGCCAGCTTTTGTCCCTTTCGAGAAAACCGGTGACAAAATGCTCGACGATGGGCGGTTCCATGGTGCTGAGCGCGGCGAACATCCACATGATTGCGCGCGCCCGCGCATCCGCATCCTGTGGTAACAGGCCGGCATGGTGTTCGGCTATATGGAATATGATCGCACCGGATTCGAACAGGACGAGATCGCCCTCCTCATAGGTCGGGATCTGCCCGAAGGGTTGAAGCGCCAGATGCGCCGGTTCCCGCATCGCCTTGAAGGAAAGAAGGCGGACGTCATAGGGCTGGCCCACTTCTTCGAGTGCCCAACGAACGCGCATGTCACGAGCGAGACCCTTGCCGCCATCGGGCGAACGTTCAAAAGCGGTAATGGTGATTGTCATTGCTGTTCTCCATCACTCCCCACCCCGGAATGTCGCCTGACGTTGCGTCACACTATGCGCTGGGATGGGCGAAAACAACGTCGTCGTATTTTCGGCACAGGCTCAGGCGGCGCTGCGCTTTCGACAGGATACCCAGATCAACACCGGCAATGCGGTAAAAGACAGTACAGCGCCCGCCAGGAAGGTGCCGAAGGAACCATGGAGGTCCCACAGCAAGCCGGCGATGACGTTGCCGACCAGTACCGCCAGACCTGTCATCAGATTGAAGACGCCGAAGGCCGTTCCCTTGAGATGTGGCGGCGCCGTTTCCGCAATCAGGGCTGCGAGCAGCCCCTGCGACAGGCCCATATGCAGGCCCCACAGAAGAATGCCGAACAGGAACAGCGGAATGGAATTGGCAAAAGCGAGCGTCAGATAGGAGCCCACCAGCACGGCCACGCTTGCCGCGATAATCCCTGAGCGGCCGATCCTGTCTGAAAGCCGGCCAGCGGGATAGGCTGTCAGGCCATAGACGGCATGCATGATGACCATCGTGATCGGTATCCAAGCCGGCCGGAAGCCTGCCTCTTCGGATTTCAGCAACAGGAATGCTTCGCTGAAACGAGCGAAGGTCAGGAGCGACGCCGCGATGATGACGATCCAGACCGCCCGATTGAGTTTCGCAAAATCGGCGAGCCGGAATGGCTTTTCGGCTTTCGGTCTTGCGGGCGCATCCGGCTCCTTCACACCGGCGATGAGGATGAACACCGCAAGGAAAGCGGGAATGACCGCGATCCAGAAAATGGCGAGCACATTTTCGCTGAGCGCGAACATCAGCCCGATGGCCGCCAGCGGCCCGATGAAGCCGCCGACCGTATCGAGCGACTTTCTGAGCCCGAATGCGGCGCCACGAATTTCAGGCGGCGTCACATCGGCAATAAGAGCGTCGCGCGGCGTTCCGCGAATGCCCTTTCCGACCCGGTCCACCGCCTTGGCGGCGACGATCCAGCCAAGCGAGGTGGCGAAGGGAAAAGCGAGTTTCGAGATTGCGCCGAGACCGTATCCAAGCACGGCGAGCATTTTCCGCCGCCTCGTCCAGTCCGCGATAATCCCGGAAAACAGCTTGGTCGTGGTGGCGATGGCAACCGACATGCCCTCGATGAAACCGACGGTGACCGCGGAAGCACCAAGACCGGAAACGAGATAATAGGGCAGCAGTGTCTGCACCATTTCCGAAGAAATATCCATCAGAAGGCTAACGATGCCCAACACCCAGACCGCCGCTGGAATGCGTGCCCGAACCGTCGCGGAAACAGGCGCAGAAGAAGTCGTCATGATGGCCCCCCGATCGTCTCTGGAATAATCATGTCCTCCTGAAACAATCAACCGGGCGGATATCGTGCAACCGCGACAAACGGGGAAAATCAGGGCCATCAAATCTCTGTGGGGCTGAAGCAAATACCGCCGAAGCCCGATGAAAGGGCTGGCCATTTCATGCAAAAACTCTAAGCTCCAGCGCCGGACGCGGATTGCCGAGAACCATCAGTTTTCAGTTCAAATCATTAGGGAGAAAACATCAGATGAGCCTGCGTATCAACGACATAGCACCCGACTTCACCGCCGAGACCACCCATGGTCCGGTGAGCTTTCACGACTGGATCGGCGACGGCTGGGCGGTCCTGTTTTCGCATCCGAAGAACTTCACGCCGGTCTGCACGACGGAACTCGGCGCGATGGGCGGCCTGCAGCCGGAATTCGAAAAGCGTGGCGTCAAGATCATCGGTATTTCGGTCGATCCGGTCGAAAGCCATGAAAAATGGAAGAACGATATTCGCACGGCCACCGGCTTCAATGTCGATTATCCGCTGATCGGCGACAAGGACCTGAAAGTCGCCAAGCTCTATGACATGCTGCCGGCCGGCGCTGGCGACAGTTCCGAAGGCCGCACGCCTGCCGACAACGCCACCGTGCGCTCCGTCTTCGTCATCGGTCCCGACAAGAAGATCAAGCTGGTCCTCACCTACCCCATGACCACCGGCCGCAATTTCGAGGAAATTCTTCGCGCGATCGATTCCATTCAGCTCACATCCAAACATCAGGTGGCGACCCCGGCCAACTGGAAGCAGGGCGAGGATGTCATCATCACCGCGGCCGTCTCCAACGAGGATGCGATTGCCCGTTTCGGTTCCTACGACACGGTTCTTCCCTATCTGCGCAAGACCAAGCAGCCCGGCTGATTTGAAGCCTGTGATGGGCGGTGAAACATCATCGTCCCATTCGCTCCCAGGTAAGACAGCAGGCTCTAGCCGGCTTCCTGCCTGACGACGCGCAGCATGGGCCGGGCATCGAGTTCGGCGGGCGTAAAATGCGCAAGAAGGTCGAAAGATGTTATGGCTTCGCCGGCAGCGAAGCGTCGCCCGTTGACGACGAGATGCCCGAGGCCGAATAGCGTGAGAAGCGCTTCCGTCGCATCTCCGGCCGGGGTTTCGAAAAGCAGATTCGTCTGGCCGAAATGTTCCAGACCCGTTGTCCAGGCCCTGATCTTTTCCCCCTCCTCCATCACGAAGGTTCCGAAGGCCAGCATCGTTGCCATTTGCTGCGGTTGGTCCAGATGACTGTTTGCGTAATTCAGATAGTCATCGAGATTGGCGCGGCCGACGATCATGTCGAGATAATGCAATGCAACGGCCTGCATGGGAGCGACCTGATGAATGCCGAGCAGGGCTGAAGCGATCTCGTTATGAGCGATTTCAGGATCGTCCTCATCCGCCATGATCAGGAATCTGAACTCGCACTGATGCGTTGCGCGGCTGAAATCGTCATATGCCGCTTTGGCATCGACGCAAAAGGTCTTTGACCAGTCAACCCTGGCCTCTGCGACGGCCGGATATTGGGCCGGCGCAACCGGCGCCACTGCGACCGGCTCGGGAGTGCCGACAAAAACCCTGGTCGAACCGCGCAGGCCGTCAAACACGCCCTTTTCGCTCAGCCGCTCACATTCATATCCCTCCTCGCCCCACGCTTGCGTCAGGGTCAAATCCGAGATCGTGGGTTCGCTGTCGAAATAGAGTGTCGCCTTGAAAAATTGAGTGTCGCCATTTGCCATTGCAAATCCCGTCCATGGCATTTCCTGTGCGTTATGGCTTTATGATCCCGCCATGATAGTCAAGCCGGTATGTTTCGACATGGCCCCGGTAAATGCGCTCGATGCCGGTGAAGGAACGGAATTCACCTTCATTCGTGTCGACATAGACCAGATTTTCCACCGGGTGGGTGAAGCCGCCAAGGAACCGGCCCTCCCGATAGAGCGTGGAAAGCGACCGCTGAATGACCATGCCAGCCGTGGCGCCATCGATCATCTCTGGCCGGAGGATGCGGCCGTAATAACTCATCGCCCACACCGCCGTTCCCTCATGCCAGACGACCTCCTGGCCGATGAAATCGGTTCCCCCGAAATAGCTGTCGATATATTGCCAGTCGCCGCTCTGATAACCGAGATCGTGCGATCCCTTGCGGGTGGGCGTCGCGGATTTGTTGCCGCCGCCGACATAGGTGGCGGACTTGGCCCGCACGATGAACTCTTCCAGCATGGGAAACCTTTCGGGATAAGAACATAAAGTGAACATAGGCAATTTTTGGGGTGGTCGCAAGTGCGGTCCCTGCCCGGCATCGAACCCGCATTTCAGCAATGGCGGGGTTGGTAATCGCGGCGTTTGCGCTTAGAAGCGTGGCAGGAATTATCCGAAAAGAGTGCCCATGCCGCAAAAAAAGCAAATCTATGTCGATGCCGATGCCTGCCCCGTGAAGCCGGAGATTCTCAAGGTGGCGGAGCGGCATGGGCTGGAAGTGACCTTCGTTGCCAATTCCGGTCTGCGCCCGTCGCGCGATCCCATGGTGAAAAACGTCATCGTATCCGCCGGTTTCGACGCGGCGGATGACTGGATCGCCGATCATGCCGGTGAGAACGATATTGTCATCACCGCAGATGTGCCGCTGGCCGGGCGCTGCGTCGCCAAGGGGGCGTTGGTGACCGGGCCGACGGGCCGCATTTTTGATCAGTCGAATATCGGGATGGCGACGGCGATGCGCGATCTTGGCGCGCATCTGCGCGAAACCGGTGAAAGCAAGGGATATAATGCGGCTTTTTCACCGCGTGACCGCTCCGCTTTTCTGGAGACGCTTGACCGTTTCTGCCGCCGTGTCAAAAAATGACGGCGCCAACGGAAAGGTGCCGCCCATGACCCCGGCCAATATGAGAAGCAACAGCTATCGCCGCCATCAACCTTTCGTCATTGCCTTTTTGGTCGGCGCCGTGAGTCTTGGCCTGGGGCTGGTTTTTGCGCCGCCGCTGGCGATAGAGATCGCGGCCGTTCTGTTCTTCCTGACCTACCTCACCCTGATCGCCTTTCGCCTGTCGGGCCTGACGGCGCAGCATCTGAAGGCCCACGCCGATAGCGACGATCTGCCTGCGGTCGCCATCATCGCCGTCACGCTGCTTGCCGTTGTCGTCGCGGTTGTATCGCTGTTTCAGGCGCTCAACCATACCGGCGAAACGGTCTGGGCGTTGCTCATCGCCTTCGCCTCGGTGATCTTCGGCTGGCTGACCATCCACACCATGACCGCCCTGCACTACGCCCATCTTTACTGGCGGCCCGCCATGGTGGACGGCAAACGCCAGCATCGCGGCGGCATGGATTTTCCGGGCACGAAGGAACCCTGCGGTTACGACTTTCTCTATTTCGCCGTGGTGATCGGCATGACGGCGCAGACGTCGGATGTGGGGATAACCACGACCGCCATGCGCAAGGTCACGCTGCTGCACTCCATTGTTTCTTTTTTCTTCAATACGGTTCTGGTGGCGGCGGCGGTCAATGCAGCCGTCTCGCTTGCGGGCTGAACCGGGAAATTTCACAAGGAATGGCTTCATGAACATTATTTCGCAAAATACGGCCTTTGGCGGCATGCAGGGCGTATTTTCGCACACATCGGAAACCCTGAAATCTGAGATGAGCTTTGCGGTTTATGTGCCGCCGAAGGCGATCCATGAACCCTGCCCTGTCCTGTGGTATCTTTCCGGCCTCACCTGCACCCACGCCAATGTCATGGAAAAGGGCGAATATCGCCGCATGGCGTCCGAACTGGGACTGATCGTCGTCTGCCCGGATACCAGCCCGCGCGGCAATGACGTGCCGGACGAATTGACCAACTGGCAGATGGGCAAGGGCGCCGGATTTTATCTCGATGCCACAGAGGAGCCCTGGTCCGAGCACTACCGGATGTACAGCTATGTGACGGAAGAACTGCCTGCCCTCATCGGCCAGCATTTCCGTGCGGATATGAGCCGCCAGGGCATTTTCGGCCATTCGATGGGCGGCCATGGCGCAATGACCATTGCGCTCAAGAACCCCGAGCGTTTCAAGAGCTGCTCCGCCTTTGCGCCGATCGTGGCTCCCTCTTCGGCCGACTGGTCCGAGCCGGCGCTGGAAAAATACCTCGGTGCGGATAAGGCCGCATGGCGTCAATACGACGCCTGTGCGCTGGTCGAGGACGGTGCGCGTTTCCCCGAGTTCCTGATCGATCAGGGCAAGGCCGATAGTTTTCTCGAAAAGGGCCTGCGCCCCTGGCTGTTCGAAGAAGCGATCAAGGGCACGGATATCGGCCTGACGCTGCGCATGCATGAGCGTTACGACCACTCCTATTATTTCATTTCCACCTTCATGGACGACCATCTGAAGTGGCATGCAGAGCGGCTTGGGTAAGCGGCGAAAAGTCTGCGAATCTGGACAAGAAAACGAGGTTGGAGGAAAAGAATGTTGCATGTCGTGCCGAGCTTGTCCGCCAGCGGTTCTCTTAAGAAGGCGCTTTCCGCACACAGTGCGGAAGACAGAATCCTCTCGTTCCGCGACGATCTCAGTTGCGGGCCTATCGCTTCCCTTGCTTCGGCAGATAGGGTGAGTTGGTGGCAGGAATATTTCGACTGGCCCTCGGCGACGAATGAATTTGACGATTTCTGGGAACAAGTCGACGCCGCTGAGGACAAGATCGTCCTATGGTTTGGCAAATATTCGGCACGGGAATTTGCATTTCGACTTGCTTGGGCAGCGCATATGAATGGGCGGCCCTATCACGTCATCGACGTTTCGAGCAGGCGTTCTCTAATTTCGGGGCAGGATAGCGCAGACACAATCACGAGACCTGCCAAGGCCGCTTCTGTGATGCTGGCGGAATCTATGATGCAGCTGGTTGGAAGCGAGCAATCCGTATCTGCCGAAGAGGATGCTCGAAATCAGAACGAATGGGCTAGGCTACGGAAAGAAAACGCATTTTTCCGCATCGTAACACCAACAGGGCTCACCTCCGCAGCAGCAGACCATTTTGATATTTTGTTACTTCAACAAGCGGATACGACATGGCGAAAGGCTGCTTACGTTGTGGGAAATGCTTTGGGAGCGAGTTCTGAGCGATATTATCAGGTCGGAGATCTAATGCTGATCGCTCGGCTTCAAACTTTGATGGATCAAGGCAAGCTGGAGGTCGACGGCGACCCGTTTGACATTCAGACATGCTGCGTGAGATTACCCGCAGGGACGCATTGAAGGCTGTGGGCTTCGGGGAAAACTTTACGGAAACAGAGCCGTCGCGAGCGTCGCCGGACCCGGCCGGCTCAGCCTGAATTCGCGGATCACCCGCTCGGCGACGCCATAGGCGAGTTCCTGCTCGATGGACTGATTGTCGAAGCTGACGACGGTGGCGGTGAATTTGGCTTCGGCGATCACCTCGCCCGTCGCCACGGCGGCAGCGCGCACGATGACCCTGGCGGATGCTCTTTCCCCGAACAGGAAGGGACCGCGTGTGACGGATGCGAGGCGGATTGTCAGCACCACGCGCGGCCGGGTCTCACCCCGTGCCGTGGTCTTGATCGCATTCTGCACCTGCGCATGGATGGATTGCATCAGCGCCGGCGCAACATCCGGGCGGGCGGCGACAAATGCGCCGCGCACATCGTAAAGCAGCCGGTCGGCATTGGTCGCTTCCGGTTCCAGCCTGAAAGACATGAGCATGAAACACGCCAGCACAATAATGCCAAGGCGTTTCAGCGTGGTGTTCATGATCAGCGGCTCCCCTTACGTGAGGTAACCGCATACTCGGCGATCAGGGTTAGGAAAGCGTTAAGAAGCGCTCTTCAGGGCCTCAAGAACGCTGAGCGCCGCGCGCATGTCAATCAGCCGGACGGCGCGGCGTTCCAGCGCCTCCTCATCCTCACCCCATTGTTCGGCGGTCCAGTCTTCGTCGAGATGCGCCAGCGCCCAGGTTTCCTCCAGCGTCAGCTCCCCTTCCGCCAGCGCCAAAGCCAGAATGGCGGAGCCGGTCAGCGACGTCATGGTATGAAGAGCGGCGAGCGCAATCGGCTTGTCGTATTTTCTGAGCGTGACGGAAAAGGCCGCGATCGCCTCGCGGGGCTGCTCGCGATGCATGACGCCTTCAACGAGAATGAAGCGCGCGCCAAGCACATTGGCCGCCCAGTCGAGAACCGGGTCCCAATGGTCTGTCTGACGCTGAACCAGCGCGGCCGGATCGCCGGCGCGGTAGCACAGAAGATCGGAGGAAGAGAAACGGAGTATGTCCTCGAAAACCGCCTGGGTGTCGTTGGCGACGCCGTCGATGGCCGTATTCACATGCCGCGACACCGGCATGACCACCGGGTTCACGACTTCTTTCTGCCCGTCCCACTCATCGCGGAGCAGTTCGGCCAGCGCCCGCGTCGGCACGATCAGCGGCTTCTTGGCGGGCGTGCGCAGCGGCTTGCCATCGAGATGGATAGTGAAGCCGCCCTCCTCCGTCTCGGCGACGGTAACATCCTTGTAGAACCGCTTCGGCAAAGGCTTCTGCATCTGGATTTGCGCGCGCAGGATCGGATCGGGATGGCTCAGGCCCTCCGTAAGGTCATTCAGGAGATCACGCATGGCACGTCCTCATCAGTCGGGTAGAAAGGGTCATTCAGTAATATTGCCCGGAATATAGGCCGGAATTTCGCGCGGGTGGCTGACGACCGCATCCGCGCTCGCCTTCCATAGATCGTCGACCGAGGCATAACCCCAGGCGACACCGATTGCTTTCGCGCCCGCAGCCTTGGCCATTTGCATGTCATAGATCGCATCGCCGATAACGACAGTATCGGCCGGAACCATGCCGGTTTCATGGCAGCATTCCATCACCATGGCTGGATGCGGCTTTGAGGGGCAATCATCCGCCGTGCGAGAAACGACGAAGTGATCGGCAAGGCCGTGGGTCTGCAGGATATGGGCAAGACCGCGCCGACCCTTGCCTGTCACCGCGCCGATCAGCACATCGTCGCGTTTCGAAAGCGTATCGATCAGCGTGGCGATACCGTCGAAAAGCGGTACGGTCATTTCCGGCCGCTCCCGCAGGGGATGATAGAGTTCCCTGTAACGTTCCGTCATCGCCTTCGCTTCATCATCCACATGCGCCTTGCCCAGCATGCGGGCGATGGCGATATCCAGCGTCAGGCCAATGATCGCCTTGGTTTCGGAGATATCGGGGCGCGGCTTGCCGAAATCAGCGAAAGTATCGGACATGACGGCATGGATCAGGCCGGCGCTATCCACCAGCGTGCCGTCGCAATCGAAAAGAACGAGTTTCATGGGCTGTCAGTCTTCCCTATCGCCATCGGCCACGTCGAGACCGAGCAGGTTCCAGGTCTGTACCATATGCGGCGGCAGGGGTGCGCTGACCCGAAGCCGGCCGCCATTCGGATGCGGAATGTCGATGTGACGTGCGTGGAGATGCAGGCGCTTCTGGATGCCGCCCGGGAAATCCCAGTTCGGATCGTCGATATAATATTTCGGATCGCCGATGATCGGATGGCCCATATGCAGCGCATGAACGCGAAGCTGATGGGTGCGGCCGGTATAGGGTTCCATCTCCAGCCAGGCGAGGTTCTGCGCGGCGGTATCGATGACGCGGTAATAGGAAACGGCGTGATCGGCCCCCTCCTCGCCATGCTTGGCAATACGCATGCGATCGCCATCCATCGTCTGTTCCTTGACCAGCCAGGTGGAAATCTTGTCCTGATGCTTGCGCGGCACGCCCTTGACCAGCGCCCAATAGGTCTTCTTGGTATCGCGTTCGCGGAAGGCGGCGGTCAGCTTCTGCGCAGCACCGCGGGTGCGGGCAACCACCAGCACGCCCGACGTATCGCGGTCGAGGCGGTGCACCAGACGCGGCTTTTCGCCCTTCTGGTTGGTCCAGGCTTCCAGCAGGCCGTCAATATGCCGGGTGACGCCGGAGCCGCCCTGCACGGCAATGCCGGCCGGCTTGTTGAAAACGAAGACCTTGTCGTCCTCATGCAAGAGCATGCGCGCCAGAAGCTCGCCATCTTCGGAATGCTTGAGGTCCTTCGATCCGATCGGGCCGCTCTTGACCTTGAGATCGGAATCGACCGGCGGTACGCGCACCATCTGTCCCGGTTGCACGCGTGCATCCGTCTTCACCCGGCCGCCATCCACACGCACCTGGCCGGAGCGCAGAAGCTTCTGCAGCTGCCCGAAACCAAGTCCCGGATAATGAATCTTGAACCAGCGATCGAGGCGCATACCGGCCTCGTCGGCCCCGACCTTGATATGCTCGATACCTGCCATGAAATTTCCAGTCTTTCTGTCCTGATCGCGCGCCCTATTCGTCAGCGCGCCGTTTGGACCAAGCCTTTAGAACAAACTGCGGCCCAAGGCCAGCCCGGCGAAAACCGCCGCGATGGAAACCGCAAGGCTTGCAAGCACGTAAACGGCCGACAGCCCGAGCGCGCCGCGTTCGAACAGCGCGACCGCATCGAGTGAGAAGGACGAGAATGTGGTGAACCCTCCGAGCACGCCGGTGACGAGAAACAGGCGCATTTCCATCGAGGCGTTCAGCCTCCGCGCCACAAGCTCGACCAGCAGACCGATCAGGAAAGATCCGACCACATTGACAGCAAGGGTTCCCCAGGGAAAATTCGGTCCGGCCAACCGCATGCTCCAGACCCCGACCAGATAACGGAAAACGGAACCGATTGCGCCGCCTGCGGCGACAAGGGCGATATTGATCATGGGGAATTGTGTCTCCGGAAGAAATCGTCGGACCGAACGGCCCAGGACATTTTTAGACCACGGGAACCGCCGACGAAACCCCTTTGCCCGGCGCTTTCGGCTATTAAAATACGATTAAATTGCAGCTGTGCGATTTAGCCTTCCAACAATGGGCAGCTGTTAATCTCTGGTTTTTCAGGGTCGGCGAAGATGGCCGGAGGTTCGATGACACAGGTTCTTTCCGTTTCCGCGAATACAGCGGCCTATGCGCTGGAGGCCATGAAGCCGCCGCAACGCGTGCCGCGCAAGAGCGAGGTTGAAGAGGCCATTCACGAACTGGCGCGCAAGGCCGAACACGGGGATGACTTCCAGCTCAGGGGCCTGATGACGACGATCAAGCCGCCGGCCCTCACCCTCTATTTCCTGATAGCAAGCAGCCAGCGCCAGGAGCCACAGGCGACACTGGAGCAGGCCGTGGAGGCCTACGAGGAAAACAGCCTCACCTCGAAATCTGAAAGTAACTTATAAATCAAGTTTATATATAGATATTTTAATGTGGTTTCTTCAGTTTCTCGACATATAGGCGGGATCCCCGCATTCAGCCTGGTGTCAGACTGATCTTCTAGAGATTTGCGACCGAGTTCCGGAAAATCACGTGGGCGAATGCCATCCTGCCTTTTCCGCCACGGCGCTGAAGAACAAACACGATAGATAAAAATTTGCGGCTACCGGACCTGTCACGCGTTCCGGTAGCCGTTTTTTATCGGTCAATTATGCTGGTGGTCGCCGCCGCCCTTGGCTGCGCCTGCGGACAGCACGATCTCCACCTTGCCGGCCTTTTCGAAGATCAGCGTTACCGGCACCTTGTCGCCTTCGGCAAAGGGCTTCTTCACATCAAAGAACATCATGTGCAGGCCGCCGGGCTTCAGTTCCACCGTCTGGCCGGCGGGAATGACGATGCCGTCATCAAGCTTGCGCATTTTCATGACGTCGTTGACCATGGCCATCTCGTGAATTTCGGCACGTCCGGCGGACGACGATTCGACACCGATCAGCTTGTCGTCACTATCGCCGGCATTCTTGATGGTCACGTATCCACCGCCCACGGGCTGGCCCGGCAGCATGGCCTTTGTCGTTCCGTCCGACACTTCGAGGCTGCCGGCCTTCACGACATCCATATCCATGGCCGAGTGATCATGGCCGCCGGCATGCGCGGCCTTTGCGGCAACGCGAATGGTGGGAGCGGGACTTTTCAGGGAATGCGGATCGACGCCGGCCGCTGCCACTTCGTCCCAGGAAACCTTGCCCTTGTCGCCGCAGAGCTGCGTTACCTTGAATGGCAGCTCCTGCCCCGCTTCTATACCGGAGATTTTTCCCTGCACGGCGAAGGTGTCGTAGAATTCATCCGGCAGGTTACCGCCCTTCCAGCGGATTTCGAGCGGTCCGCTTTTAATCTCCTTGCCGTGGTTCTTGTAGGCCTTCTGGTAGTCTCCCTTGATGACCTCCAGTTCCCAGCCAGCCTTGGGCTGCGGCTTGGCGGAAATGAATCCTTCCGGCAGCTTGATCTGAACCTCGGTGGTGGCGAGCCCGCCTTCGCAGCCATGCGGCACCTGGAGGGCAGCAACGACGGTGCTTTCCTGTTCGGCCGACCCCTCAACGAATGTGGCGTGGGCGAATGCCTGCGCGGTCGAAACCGAGGCGACGAAAAGGCTGCAGGTGATGATCTTGGTGGTTTTCATTTGCTTGTCCCTGCGGCTGCTATCCCTCTGGGTCCGCGCAGCCGCTCCGTGCCGCCAAAGGCGGCGATGATCCCGTAAAACGAAAAATCAGGCGGACAGGGATGGCGGGCCGCGCGCGGCGGGCTTCTGGATCGTCAGCACGGAGCGGAAGCTCCATTCCGCAGGCAGGCGGTTGTCGAGCCAGGCAAATTCCGTCTTCAGCCAGCCAGCCGTATCGGGCATCGGCAGAAGAATGGACGAGGCGAGCAGGCAGGCCTCGCAAAACAGGATGGCGTCGCCGGAATGGGCGGGGCCTTCCTTGGTATGGGGAGCATTGACGCCGTTGCCATGGCCAAGGCAGATTTCCGCGAAGGTGCCGTCCGGCAGCCGGTAACTCTCATCCAGCGCAACGGCGGGTGCTGCGGCAAGTGCCGGCTTGTGGGCGAAACCGAGGGACAACATCAGGGTCGCGCAGAAAATGCGAAGCATTTTCTCCATCCCCATCAACCGTCTTTTTCGATTTGCATCCATGTTCTAGGCGATATCCCTGTTTCTCTCCGATTTCAAAGGGGAATTTTGCCGCAGGCCAGACCGTCGCAAGGGAACAATAGATGCAAGGCGGCATTTTCCTGCCGGAATCATCGTTCAAGGGAGGCCCGACAATGCCAGCCAAATCGAAGGCCCAGCAGAAAGCGGCGGGCGCCGCACTGGCGGCCAAACGCGGAGAAATGAAGAAATCCAGTTTAAAAGGTGCTTCAAAAAGCATGGAGAAGTCCATGACAGAAAAGGAACTTGAGGATTTCGCATCGACGAAACGCAAGGGTTTGCCGGAGAAAAAATCCGACTGAAGAAAGCCGCCAAGACCATCTGTCGCCGCAGATCGCTGCACCGATGGCGCAGATGGAGCAAGAATCTGTTCAGATGCGTCATTTGGTCCTTGCCAATAACGGGTCTTCGAAGATAATGAGCGTCGCATCATCGTTGGGAGAAACCGCTTCATTGCGGTGCCGAAGGAGCAACCGCCCCGGAAACTCTCAGGCAAAAGGACCAGCGGTGACGACGGAACTCTGGAGAGAAGCCACCTTTCATAAGGACGGCTCGCCGAAGGGATAACAATCTCAGGCGACAAGGACAGAGGGGGCTCTTGAACCGGCGCGTTTTTGCGCCATGACCTGAGCCCGCGCGATCTTTCGCGCAACCCTGGAGGCGTCCTTGGACGATACCGCCGAGCTTCAAATCACGCCGCTCAATTCCCTGCACATTTCGCTTGGCGCCCGCATGGTGCCCTTTGCCGGTTACGACATGCCGGTGCAATATCCGGCCGGTGTTCTGAAGGAACATCTCCAGACCCGCACCTCCGCCGGCCTCTTCGACGTGTCCCATATGGGCCAGGTAATCGTGAAGGCGAAGTCCGGCAACAATGAAGATGCCGCGATCGCTCTGGAAAAGCTGGTGCCGGTGGATATTCTCGGCCTGAAGGAAGGCCGCCAGCGTTACGGTTTCTTCACCGACGAAAACGGCGGCATTCTCGACGACCTGATGATCACCAATCGCGGCGATCATCTTTTTGTCGTCGTCAACGCCGCCTGCAAGGATGCCGACGTCGCCCATATGAAGGCGCATCTTTCAGACAGCTGCGAGATAACGCTTCTCGATGACCGGGCGCTCATCGCGCTTCAGGGACCGCGCGCGGAGGCCGTTCTGGCTGAACTCTGGGCCGGCGTCTCGGAAATGAAATTCATGGATGTGCAGGAAGTGCCGCTGCATGACGTGCCGTGCATCGTCTCGCGCTCCGGTTATTCCGGTGAAGACGGCTTTGAGATTTCCGTACCGGCCGACAAGGCCGAAGAAATTGCCAAAGCCCTGCTCGAACATCCCGATTGCGATGCCATCGGGCTTGGTGCGCGCGACAGCCTGCGCCTCGAAGCCGGCCTTTGTCTCTACGGCAACGATATCGACACTACGACCTCCCCCATCGAAGCCTCGCTCGAATGGGCGATCCAGAAAGCGCGCCGCGCCGGTGGAGACCGCGAGGGCGGTTTTCCTGGCGCGGAGCGTATTCTCGGCGAACTGAAAGACGGCACATCGCGCCGCCGCGTCGGCCTGAAGCCAGAAGGCAAGGCGCCGGTGCGCGGCCATTCGAAGCTGTTTGCGGATGCCGAAGGCAAGACGGAGATCGGTGAAGTGACCTCGGGCGGTTTCGGTCCCTCGGTCGAAGGTCCCGTCGCCATGGGTTACGTGCCTGTTTCCCACGCTGCTCCCGGTACGGCGATTTTCGCGGAAGTGCGCGGCAAATATCTGCCCGTCACCGTCGCCGCCCTGCCCTTCATCAAGCCCACCTATAAACGATAATCTTCATCCCATCTCCGGAGAGAATACGATGCTGAAATTTACCGCAGAACACGAATGGCTGAAGTTCGAAGGCGATATCGCCACCGTTGGCATCACCAGCCACGCCGCTGAACAGCTTGGCGATCTCGTTTTTGTCGAATTACCGGAAGTGGGCGCCACCTTCTCCAAGGATGGCGACGCGGCAACCGTTGAATCCGTCAAGGCGGCTTCCGACGTCTATTGTCCGCTGGATGGCGAAGTGGTGGAAATCAACCAGGCCATCGTCGATGACCCCTCGCTGGTCAATTCCGACCCGCAGGGCGCCGGCTGGTTCTTCAAGCTCAAGCTTTCCAACGCCGCAGATGCCGATACGCTGCTCGATGAAGCAGCCTACAAGGAGCTGATCGCGTAATGACGACGCCCACCGAATTCCATTTCACCGACTATCAGCCCTATGATTTCGCCAACCGGCGTCACATCGGGCCGTCGCCGTCGGAAATGGCCGAGATGCTGAAGGTCGTTGGCTATAAGAGCCTCGACGCCCTGATCGACGCCACCGTTCCCTCTTCCATCCGCCAGAAGGTGCCGCTGACCTGGGGTGCCACGCTGACCGAACGCGAGGCGCTCGACCGTCTTCGTGAAACGGCCAACAAGAACCAGGTGCTGACCTCGCTTATCGGCCAGGGTTATTACGGCACCATCACGCCGCCGGTCATCCAGCGCAATATTCTGGAAAACCCGGCCTGGTACACGGCCTATACGCCCTATCAACCGGAAATCAGCCAGGGTCGCCTTGAGGCGCTGCTGAACTACCAGACCATGGTCTGCGATCTGACCGGTCTCGATGTTGCCAACGCATCGCTGCTCGATGAAGCGACGGCGGCTGCCGAAGCCATGGCCATGTGCCAGCGCGTCGCGAAATCCAAGGCGACCGCCTTCTTCGTTGACGCCAATTGCCATCCGCAGACTATCGCGCTGATCGAGACCCGCGCGGCCCCGCTCGGCTGGAAGGTGATCGTCGGCAACCCCTTTACCGATCTCGACCCGGTCGATGTGTTCGGCGCGATCTTCCAGTATCCGGGCACGCACGGCCATGTCAGCGATTTCTCCGGCCTGATTTCCCGCCTGCACCAGACGGGCGCGATTGCCGCCGTCGCCGCCGATCTTCTGGCGCTCACGCTCCTGAAGTCTCCCGGCGAAATGGGTGCGGATATCGCCATCGGCACCTCGCAGCGTTTCGGCGTTCCGGTCGGTTACGGCGGTCCGCATGCGGCCTACATGGCCGTAAAGGATGCGCATAAGCGTTCCATGCCCGGCCGTCTGGTCGGCGTTTCCGTCGATGCACGCGGCAACCGCGCCTATCGCCTGTCGCTGCAGACCCGCGAGCAGCATATCCGCCGCGAAAAGGCGACGTCGAACATCTGCACCGCGCAGGTGCTGCTCGCCGTCATGGCCTCCATGTATGGCGTCTTCCATGGCCCGCAGGGCATCAAGGCGATTGCCCAGCAGACCCACCAGAAGGCCGTGCTGATGGCCAAGGGCCTGGAAAAGCTCGGCTACACCATCGAGCCGGAGACCTTCTTCGACACGATCACCGTTGAAGTCGGCCACATGCAGGGCGTCATCCTGCGCTCGGCCGTGGCGGAAGGTGTGAACCTGCGCAAGGTCGGCGCCACCAAGATCGGCATGAGCCTTGACGAGCGCACGCGCCCGGCAACGCTTGAGGCCGTCTGGCGTGCTTTCGGCGGCAATTTCTCGATCTCGGATTTCGAGCCGGAATATCGCCTGCCGAAGGAGCTGCTGCGCACCAGCCAGTACATGACGCATCCGATCTTCCACATGAACCGTGCCGAAAGCGAGATGACCCGTTACATCCGCCGCCTTTCGGACCGCGATCTGGCGCTCGACCGCTCGATGATCCCGCTCGGTTCCTGCACCATGAAGCTGAACGCAACTGCGGAAATGCTGCCGATCACCTGGCCGGAATTTTCCGACATTCATCCTTTTGCGCCGGCCAATCAGGCGCTCGGTTACAAGGAGATGATCGACGATCTCTCGGAAAAACTGTGCTTGGTCACCGGCTACGATGCCTTCTCCATGCAGCCGAATTCCGGCGCGCAAGGGGAATATGCGGGGCTTCTGACGATCCGCAACTATCACCTCGCCAATCGCGGCACACATCGTGACGTCTGCCTCATTCCCACCTCGGCGCATGGCACCAACCCCGCCTCGGCGCAGATGGTCGGCATGAAAGTCGTGCCGGTGAAAGTGCGTGATAACGGGGACATCGATATCGATGATTTCCGTGCAAAAGCAGAGCAGTACGCGGAAAACCTCTCGTGCTGCATGATCACCTATCCGTCCACACACGGCGTGTTTGAGGAGACGGTTCGCGAAATCTGCGAGATCACCCACAAGCACGGCGGCCAGGTCTATCTGGATGGCGCCAACATGAACGCCATGGTGGGCCTTGCCCGTCCTGGCGATATCGGCTCCGACGTGTCGCACCTCAACCTGCACAAGACCTTCTGCATTCCGCATGGCGGCGGTGGCCCGGGCATGGGGCCGATCGGCGTCAAGGCGCATCTCGCTCCCTATCTTCCCGGTCATCCGGCGACGGACGGACGCGAGGGTGCGGTGTCTGCCGCTCCTTTTGGCTCGCCATCGATCCTGCCGATTTCCTGGAGCTATTGCCTGATGATGGGTGGTGAAGGGCTGACGCAGGCGACCAAGGTTGCGATCCTAAACGCCAACTACATCGCCGAACGGCTGAAGGGTGCTTACGACGTGCTCTACAAGTCTGAGACCGGACGTGTGGCGCATGAGTGCATCATCGACACCCGACCGCTCGCAGATAGCTGCGGCGTGACGGTGGACGATGTCGCCAAGCGCTTGATCGACTGCGGTTTCCACGCACCGACCATGAGCTGGCCGGTTGCCGGCACGCTGATGATCGAGCCGACGGAATCCGAGACCAAGGCAGAAATCGACCGTTTCTGCGATGCCATGCTGGCGATCCGCGAGGAAGCCCGCGACATCGAGGAAGGCCGTGCGGACAAGACCAACAACCCGTTGAAGAACGCACCGCACACCGTGGAAGATCTGGTCGGCG
This sequence comes from Agrobacterium sp. T29, assembly GCF_006970545.1. Classification (NCBI taxonomy): domain Bacteria; kingdom Pseudomonadati; phylum Pseudomonadota; class Alphaproteobacteria; order Hyphomicrobiales; family Rhizobiaceae; genus Agrobacterium; species Agrobacterium sp. T29. Next base: position 1,135,824 of record NZ_CP040640.1, on the reverse strand, counting down.
AATGGGATCGTCCCTATAGCCGCGAAAAGGGCTGCTTCCCGCCCGGCGCCTTCCGCATCGACAAATACTGGTCGCCGGTCAACCGTATCGATAACGTCTATGGCGACCGCAACCTCATCTGCACCTGCCCGCCGATGGAGGCTTACGCCGAAGCGGCTGAGTAAGTTACGCTTTGCTCAAGACAAAAGCCCGGATCGATCCGGGCTTTTTTTATATCAGAAATGGCTGGTGCCACCGGCGGGCAATCCAAAATCGCTGAGCGCCTGCATGTCGGCTCTGATACGCACGCAGTTAAACACTATAAAAATCAAATATTTATCATTTTTCTTCGCTTGATTGAAACTTGGCTGGACAAACCTCCGTCTCTTGTGTCGCTACGGATGACCGATAGCGGCCGCTGGAAGGGCTTCCTTTCGGGGCTTTGAATGTCACCAAGGAGGAATAATGATGCACAAAGTTTCTGTTCGCGCCCTGACGCTGGCCGCTGCTCTTTCCATCGGCATGGTTTCCGCTTATGCCGCGAACCCCAATGTTGGCGGCGCCGCGATGTTCGAGAACAAGAACATCGTTGAAAATGCGGTGAACTCGAAAGACCACACCACGCTCGTCGCAGCGGTGAAGGCCGCGGGTCTTGTCGAAACGCTTCAGGGCAAAGGTCCGTTTACGGTCTTCGCGCCGACCAACGAAGCTTTCGCAGCCCTTCCGAAGGGCGCGGTCGACGATCTTCTCAAGCCGGAGAACAAGGAGAAGCTGGTCAAAGTGCTGACCTGTCACGTGGTTGCCGCCAATGCACTGTCACCTGCCATCGAAAAAATGATCAAGGACGACAAAGGCGAACATGACGTGAAGACTGTTGGCGGCTGTGTGCTGAAGGCCAAGGAAAGCAAGGGCAAAATTACATTGACGGATGAGAATGGTACGGTTGCTCACGTCACCATCGCCGACGTCAAGCAATCCAACGGCGTCATTCATGTCATCGACAAGGTGTTGCTGCCGAAGATGTAATATAACGAAATGGCAGGCGACTGGCACATGCAGAGGCCCGGAGCGATCCGGGCCTTTTCCTTTACGACAGCAACGTTTCGCGGCCCCGCCACACACGATTGCTCACCACACGTTCCATGCTAGAACGGATGCCGCAAACAAGCCACGATGGAGCGGGAATGCGTGTGATTTGCCTGAATGGTTGGGGCGGAAAGCTTCATGACGAGATTGTTCCCTATATCTCCTCATCCGATCCCGATATTCTCTGCCTGCAGGAGGTGGTGCGCACGCCGACTGCCTTTGAGGACTGGCTGAGCTACCGCGATCACGGCATCGACCTGCCGCAGAGGGCAAACTTCTTTCACGAAATCGCCGAGGCCTTGCCGGATCACCTCGCGATCTTCTGTCCGGCGGCGCAGGGTGATCTCTGGCACGGCGAGATTAGATATCCTTCCCAATGGGGGCTGGCGACCTTTGTGCGCAAATCCATCGCCATCGTTGCGCAGGCGCAAGGGTTCGTGCACGGCACTTTTTCCGCGGACGGATATGGAGATCATCCACGGTCGCGCACGGGCCACGCCGTGAGGGTTTTCGACTTCACCACCGGTCAGCCGGCCGTCATCGCCCATATGCACGGATTGCGCGACCTCAGCGGCAAACACGATATCCCCGCCCGTCTGGCGCAGGCAAAACGCCTCTTACAACTTGTCAAAAACATTGCTGAGGATGGCGACCGGATCATCGTCTGCGGTGATTTTAATGTCCTGCCTGACAGCGAGACCTTCGCTGTGCTGAAGGAACTGGAACTCACCGAACTCGTCACGACACGCGGCTTTACGGACACCCGGACCTCACATTATGCCAAAGCGAACCGTTATGCGGATTACATGCTGGTCAATCCAGCCGTGCAGATCGATCTTTTCGATGTGGTGAGGCAGCCGGAAGTTTCGGACCATTGCCCCCTGCTGCTCGAATTCCACTAGAAACCCGAGCCGCCCATCCGTCATTGTCTCACCGCTGACTTAGCGAACGAGCCGGATATCGCTCGTCACCACCGTCTTGCCGGTCCTGCCGTCCTTATCGGTGGTGCGCAGCCGCAGACCGTTGGCTCCAATCTTTTCAATGGTCATGGCAGCAATGCGATCGCCGTTGATATCCCGGTTCCATCGCACTGTCAGATTTATGGCGTTTCCCTGTCTTGTGCCGGAAAGTGCGGATGGGCGGCCGGAAGGCCCAGTATAGGCGCCACTGTAGCGTCCGCCTTTCTCCGACAGATCGGCAGCGATTGCCCGCCTTACCACGAGAAGGCCGCGGCAAGTGCCGGACATGTAGAGCGACGATGCCCCCGCATTGGAGTTCAGTGTGCAACTCACATTGATCGGCGGCGTGCCTATCCGGGTAATCACGGTTCCCTTGCCTGCCCATGTGCCTTTCAGCGATGAGAGAAATGCGCGTTCGTCCGCATGTGCGGGCTGCGTGCCGAGCAATGCGGCCGAAAATAAAACTGCAAAAACCTTGATCTTCATGGCGCGTATCCGTTTTTCCACGAAGACTAACTCACGAGTACCGTTAAACGTTCCTCCAGCCGACTTTGCAGCGACCAAAAACATCTAGGATTTATCCTCATGTCGTGCCAATGCAACCAAATGCGGGCACAGATGTTTTTCGCCAGCCTCAATTAATTCCCATTCCCTCTTGCATATTTTTCGGAGCATATTTCATGACGACAATCGGCGTTTCGGCACCACCCGGCGGACTTCCTTCCGGTGGCTTGCCGCGTAGCGGTGGTATCTCAGACCGCACGCTTTTTGCCCTTGCAGCGCTGAATTTTTTCCTTGCCGATGCCCGTGACGGCCTCGGGCCGTTTCTGGATGCATTTCTGGCGACACAGGGCTGGTCTTCGCTTTCGTTGGGCATGATCGCCACGGTCGGTGGCCTCGTCGGTCTGCTTGCCACACCGCTCTGCGGCGCGCTGGTGGATGGGACGACGTGGAAACGAACGCTGATTGCCATCCCCGTTGTTCTCGTGACCGTCGGGGCGTTGATCACGCTGATCTTTCCGGATGTTTGGATCGTCTGGACCGGCCAGATCATGACGGCGGTGGTTGGCGCAGTGGTCGGTCCCGCGCTTGCCGGCCTCACACTCGGCCTTGTCGGCGAGCGACTGTTTTCCCACCAGATTTCGCGCAATGAGTTCTGGAACCACGGTGGTAATTTTGCGTCGCTTTTCGCGACTTATGTGGTCGTAACGTTCTTCGGCATGAACGGGATAATCGGTCTGATGCTGCTGACAGCTGCAGGCGCCCTGCTCGCTACGGCGGCCATTGATCCCGATAGGATTGATCACAAGGTTGCGCGTGGCCTTGCCGAAGACAAGGGAGAGCCGGGGCCGTCCGGCATCAGGGTGCTGATGCACGAACGCGGGCTGATCTTTCTCGCCATCATTCTGCTTGTTTTCCACTTCGGCAACGCGCCGATGGGCCGGTTGATCGCGCAGGATTTCGCCATCGAACTGCAGACGCCCTTCCGCACCACCGCCATCATTACCGGCGTCGCGCAATTCGCGATGATCTTCGTCGCCGCAATGGCCCCATGGCTGATACGCCGTTTCGGTCTCTCGACCGTTTTCATCATCGCGCTGATCGCGTTGCCGATACGCGGCCTCCTCGCCTCGGCCTTTTCGGATTTCTGGGTGATTTTCCCGGTGCAGTTTCTCGATGGCGTTGGCGCCGGCCTGCTCGGCATCGTCACCCCGGTTGCGGTGGAGAGGATTTTGAAGGGCACCGGTCGTTTTAATGTCGGCCTTGCCAGCGTCATGATGGTTCAGGGTATCGGCGCATCGTTCAGCAATGTCGTCGCAGGCTGGCTGGTGACGAAGGGCGGTTATTCGCTGTCGCATCTCGTCGGCGGCGGCATTGCCGCTATCGCCATCGGGCTTTTTCTTCTCTATCGCAACGAGATAGCGCCGAAACAGGATGACGACGACGCCTCTCACCACCGGCACTGAAGGCGCAAACAAAAAGGAGGCCTGACGGCCTCCTGAAATCTCGTAGCTTTTATGGGATCAACCGACGAAAGCGCGCTCGATCACGAATTCGGCGGGCTTGTTGTTGGCGCCTTCGTTCAGACCGGCCTTTTCCAGAAGCTCCTTGGTGTCCTTCAGCATCGCCGAGGAGCCGCAGATCATGCCGCGATCGATTTCAGGATCGAGCGCCGGAACGCCGAGATCCGCAAACAGCTTGCCGTTCTCGATCAGCGTGGTGATACGGCCCTTGAAGGGGTAATCTTCGCGGGTGACGGTCGCATAATGCTTCAGCTTGTCGCCGACGATTTCGTTCAGGAATTCGTGGTTACGGATTTCCTCGACCAGATCGAAGCCGTATTTCAGCTCTGCAACATCACGGCAGGTATGGGTGAGGATGACCTCTTCAAACTTCTCATAGGTCTCGGGGTCACGGATCAGGCTCGCGAAAGGCGCTATGCCGGTGCCGGTGGAGAACATGTAAAGCCGTCTGCCGGGCGTCAGCGCATCCAGAACCAGCGTGCCTGTCGGCTTCTTGCGCATCAGCACCGTATCGCCGGGCTTGATCGCCTGAAGATGCGATGTCAGCGGACCGTTCGGAACCTTGATCGAGAAGAATTCCAGTTCCTCGTCCCAGGCAGGGCTGGCGATGGAATAGGCGCGGTAGATCGGCTTGTCGCCGACCATCAGGCCGATCATGGCGAATTCGCCGGAACGGAAACGGAAGCCGGCCGGGCGCGTCATGCGGAAACGGAACAGGTGGTCGGTATAGTGTTCCACCGATAAAACCGTCTCGGCGTAAACACCGTCAGGTATCTTGATCGCGAAATCTTCCGTCTTGGCTGGCGCGTTCATTTCAGGTTCCGTCCATTCTTATTCGATGCGACATTCTCCGACCGGGCAATTATACCATTTTTGCTCCGGTTTGAAGGCATGAGAATGTCAATACTGCCATGTGCGTAGGAAATATGTATCAAAAACTCATATTTCCACGCAACGTGTCATAGAGACGCACGACGACGCCAGCTATAGGCCTCACCGCCGCTCGCCGGCTTGGCCGTCGGCTGGTAATAAACCGGAATTTCCGGCAAGCGATTTTCGGACAGGCGGCGGATGGCCGTGCCGTTCGTCACTGCAAAGCTGGTGAAGCCGGTACGAAGCATCAGCGGCACCTGATCGATCAGGACGTCGCCAACCGCCCTCACCTCGCCCGCAAAACCGAGACGGCTGCGCAGCAGCGAAGCGTGGCTGAAACCGCGACCGTCATTGAAGGCCGGGAAGCTTATGGCGACAAGGTCGATACGGTCGAGATAGGGTCCGAGCCGCGTCACATCGTCGGCGGGCGTGATAAGAACGCCGAGGCCGATATCGTTGCTTTCGGCGGCACGAACCAGAAAATCGGCGAGCGGCAGCACGGGCTTCTGCTCCGCCGTCGCTTTCACTTCTTCCGTTTCGATCAGCCAGGGATCGTTTTCCACGAAGCCGTCGCGGTTCCAGATCTTCGTCATCGCATTCTCCTCAGGCGGCTTCTGCAGCGGAACCGTAGAGCGCATCCTTGAACGGTTGCGGTCCAACACGGCGATAGGCTTCGAGGAAAATTTCTTCCTTCGAAAGGCGAAGCCCGAGATAGGTGTCGACGATGGTTTCGATGGCGTCGGTGACTTTTTCCGGCTCGAAGCCACGACCGATGATTTCACCGATCGAGGTGTTCTCATCGCCCGATCCGCCAAGCGTGATCTGGTAGAGTTCCGCGCCCTTCTTTTCCACACCCAGCAGGCCGATATGGCCGACATGGTGGTGGCCGCAGGCATTGATGCAGCCGGAAATCTTGATCTTCAGCTCACCGATTTCCGCCTGACGCTCCGGCGAACCGAAGCGGGTGGAAATTTCCTGCGCCACCGGAATTGAGCGCGCATTGGCGAGCGCGCAATAGTCCAGCCCGGGACAGGCAATGATATCGGTGATGAGCCCGGCATTGGCGGTCGCAAGGCCAGCGCCTACCAGCGCGCGATAAACCGGCTCGAGATCGGCCAGCGCCACATGCGGCAGGATGATGTTCTGCTCATGGCTGATGCGGATTTCGTCGAAGGCATATTCCGCGGCGATATCGGCGACGAGTTCCATCTGCTCATCGGTCGCATCGCCCGGAATGCCGCCGATCGGCTTCAGCGAAATCGTCACCATGCCGTAGTCGGGATGCTTGTGCGGCGCGACGTTCTGCTCGACAAAACGGGCAAAGCCTTCATCGGCCCGCTTCCAGCGCGCCAGGCTTTCCCAGCCTTCCGGCCGATCCTTCAGCGCCGGCGGCGCGAAATAAGCGGTGATTGCCGCGATATCGGCATCCGGAAGCTTCAACTCGGTGTTCTTCAGCTCCGCGAATTCCACCTCGACCTGGCGGGCCAGTTCTTCCGCACCGGTTTCGTGCACGAGGATTTTGATGCGCGCCTTGTATTTATTGTCGCGGCGGCCGTGCAGGTTATAAACGCGCATGATGGCCGTGGTGTAGGACAAGAGGTCCTCTTCCGGCAGGAAGTCGCGAATTTTCTTGGCGATCATCGGTGTGCGGCCCTGCCCGCCGCCGACATAGACGGCAAACCCTATCTCACCCTTGTCGTTCTTTTTCAGATGCAGGCCGATATCGTGAACCTGAATGGCGGCACGGTCGCGCTCGGCGCCGGTGACGGCGATCTTGAACTTGCGCGGCAGGAAAGAGAATTCCGGGTGCACGGAAGACCACTGACGCAGGATTTCCGCATAGGGACGCGGATCGGCGACTTCATCGGCGGCCGCACCGGCGAAATGATCGGCGGTGACGTTGCGAATGCAGTTGCCGGAGGTCTGAAGCGCGTGCATTTCCACGCTCGCCAGTTCGGACAAGATATCCGGCGTATCGGAAAGGCGCGGCCAGTTGTACTGGATGTTCTGGCGGGTGGTGAAGTGGCCGTAACCCCGGTCATATTTGCGGGCGATATGGGCCAGCATCCGCATCTGCTTCGAATTCAGCGTGCCGTAAGGAATGGCGACGCGCAGCATATAGGCATGCAGCTGAAGATAAACGCCGTTCATCAGGCGCAGCGGCTTGAACGCATCCTCAGCCAGCTCACCGGACAAGCGGCGCTCAACCTGATCGCGAAACTGTGCCACGCGGCCTTCAACAAATGCGTGATCGAACTCGTCGTAACGGTACATATTCTTCCTCAGACTGCGATGAATGCTGCATCGGCCGGCTTGAAGCCGGTGGCATAGTGCACGGTGGGGCCAGCGGCGCGAATGCGTTCGCGAAGACGCGTCGGCCAAAGCTTGCCGTTCTCCTCTATGACATCGATGACGGCCACATCGACGACCTTGTTGGCGGAAAAATCCCGCTTGCCGATTTCCTCGAACGAGGCGACGGCCTCCGCATGGCGGGCAACGATTGCGCCCTGCAGGTTCTCCGTCCACTCCCCGTTGGCATCGAGCCAGACGGCGATGCCATCGCTCAGGCGGTTGGCGGTCAAAACCTTGTCAGCCATTTACATACTCCCGTTTGAAATCCGCCGGCCGCACTGACGATGCAAGCGCCTCGGACCTGTCAAAATTGGCGCCCGCCACCGCATCGCCGATGATGACCATGACCGGGCCGGTCAGTTCATCGCGATGTTCGAGCTCGGGCAGATCGTTCAGTGTGCCATGCAGCAGGCGGCGATCCGCGCGGCTGGCGTTTTCGATGACGGCAACGGTGGTTTCCACACCCAATCCCGCGTCGATCAGCCGCTTCGCGACCGAAGCAGCAACGCTGCGGCCCATATAGACGGCGATGGTGGCGCCGGAAACGGCAAGCCGGGCCCAATCGGGCAGGACATCGCCGGCCAGATCGTGGCCGGTAGTAAAAATCAGCGATGAAGCGACACCGCGCAGCGTCAGCGGCAATTCGAAATCCGCAGCGGCGGCGAAGGCCGACGTGATGCCGGGCACGATCTCATAGGCAATACCGGCCTCGCGCAGTGCCGCCATTTCTTCGCCCGCCCGGCCATAGACCAGCGGATCGCCGGATTTGAGGCGCACGACGCGCTTGCCATCTTTGCCGAGGCGCACCAGCAGACGGTTGATCTCATCCTGCGACTTGCTGTGGCAGCCCTTGCGCTTGCCGACGGAGAGGCGCTCGGCGTCGCGGCGGCCCATATCGATAATCGCCTGCGGCACAAGCGCGTCGTAAACGATCACATCGGCTTCCATCAACACGCGCTGCGCGCGCAGCGTCAGCAGATCTTCAGCGCCCGGTCCTGCGCCGACGAGCCAGATACGGCCTTCGCTGCGTTCGGGCGATTGCAGCAGGCGGTCGACGGCCTGACGGGCGGAAAGCGTGTCGCCAACGGCGACGGCATCCGCCACCGCACCTGAAAAGAACCGCCGCCAGAAATTGCGCCGCAAGGCACCCTTCGGCACGTTCTCCTCGGCCGCATCACGATACTGCACGGCAAGGCGCGCAAGCTTGCCAAGCGACGGCGACAGCATCTGGTCGATGCGGGCGCGGATCATCTGGGCAAGAACCGGCCCTGCCCCTTCCGTGCCGATAGCCACGGCGACGGGCGCACGGGCGACGAGCGCCGGGGTGAAGAAATCGCATAATTCCGGCTGATCCACCGCATTGGCGGGAATTTTCGCGGCGCGCGCGACGGTGACGATCTCACGGTCCAGCGCCTCATCGCCGGTAGCGGCGAAGACCAGTGTGGCGCCTTCGATCAATTCGCCGGCGAAAGCCAAAGCTCGATGATCGATGCCGTTTTTGCCAATATAACGGGCAAAATCGGCTTCCGGCTGGTCGGCATAGGCAATGATATGCGCGTTGGTATTGGCAAGAAGCCTTACCTTCGCGAAGGCTTCATCGCCATTTCCGAAAACAGCGACCTGCCGTCCCTCGACCCGGAAGAAAGCGGGGAAGGTTGAAAGGCGGTCGCCAGCAGCGGAAAAATCATGTTCGTTGTGCATTGGACATATATCCCGCATTGCGGTGCAAGATTGAAGAAACAGAAATTCAAGCCTTTCCGGCACCTGGATTTTTATTTCTCGAAGACCCCGGTTTTGGAGGAAAACAAACCGGCGATGCTTTTCCACACCCGCGCAAGCCCTGAGAATCCCCTCGCAATCCCTTGACAAAGCGGGTCCTCGCGCCGAACAAGGAGCGACCATCGACTGTCGATTTCCCCATGCGAAGACCGCTTTTTCTTAAAGCGGCACGAAGGACCAGACCCTTGACCAGCCCCACTCTCGCCGCCCGCCTTCTCGATGTCATCGAACAGGATATTCTGCCCTTGACGGCGCGTGGCGTCAGCCTTGGCAATAAGGTTTTCGGTGCGGCAATCCTGCGCAAATCGGACCTGTCGCTGGTGATCGCCGAGACCAATAACGAGCTGGAAAATCCACTCTGGCATGGTGAAGTACACACGCTGAAACGGTTTTACGAGTTGGGCGAAAAGCCGAACACGAAGGAGCTGATTTTTCTCTCCACCCACGAACCCTGCACCATGTGCATGTCCGCCATCACCTGGGCCGGCTTCGATAATTTCTACTCCTTCTTCAGCCACGAGGATTCCCGCGACGCTTTCGCGATCCCTCACGACCTGAAAATCCTCAAGGAAGTTTTCGGACTGGAACCGGGCGGCTATCGCCGCAACAATGCCTTCTGGAATTCGTATTTCATCGCCGATCTGGTGGAGGGTGAAGAAGACCCGCTGAAAACCACGTTGAAAGCGCAGACGGCCCGTATCAAGGCCGCCTATGACGATCTTTCCACCAGCTACCAGTCGTCCAAGAGCGGTAACGACATTCCATTGAACTAGAGCATTTCCGCAGGACGTGCGTGGCGGTTTTCCGTCCGGGCGATGCGCAGAAACAAAAAACGAAGGTTTGAGACACTATGGAAGCCTCGAAGGATATTTCCCGCCTGATCGAGATCATGGAAGCCCTGCGGCAGCCGGAAACCGGTTGCCCTTGGGATGTCGTGCAGACCTTCGAGACGATCAAGCCCTATACCATTGAAGAGGCTTATGAAGTTGCCGACGCCATCGAGCGCAAGGATATGGACGATCTTTGCGAGGAGCTGGGCGACCTTCTGCTGCAGGTGGTTTTCCATGCCCACATTGCCGAAGAGATGGGCGAATTCGCCTTTGGCGACGTGGTGCACGCCGTGACCTCGAAGATGATCCGACGGCATCCCCACGTCTTCGCCGTATCCGACGCCGACACGCCGGACGGCGTCAAACTGCAATGGGACCGCATCAAGGCGGAAGAAAAACGCGAGCGTGCAGAGCGACGCGCGCGACGCGGCATCACCGAGGATTTCAAGGCAGGCTTTCTGGGCGGCGTACAGCGCAGCCAGCCGGCGCTGACCGAAGCCCTGAAGCTGCAGGAACAGGCAGCGCGTGCCGGTTTCGACTGGTCGAACCCCGCTCCCATTCTCGACAAGATCGAGGAGGAAATCGCGGAACTGCGTGAGGCGCTGGCGGAGGGAAAACCGGAAAAGGTCTCGGACGAACTCGGCGATCTCATTTTTGCGCTCGTCAATATCGGTCGGCATGTCAAAGCCGATCCGGAAGATGCGCTGCGCGGTACGAATACGAAATTCCGCAGACGTTTCAATCACATCGAAACGTCGCTCAGCCAAAATGGCGAAACGCTGGAAGAAGCTAGCCTCGAGAGAATGGAAGATCTCTGGCAGGCGGCGAAACGCATCGAACGTTCGCTTGATACGGTTTCGTCCTGATCGCAGGGACATGCGGTGAATCCGCTAGGGCACAGCACTTCTATTACGACTGCCGAATGCATCTGGCAGCAGCGCAGCATCCGAAACCTTCACTCCGGATTTAGTCCTAGCTCCAGCGCGATCAAGTCTTTGATCGCAAAGGATTCTTCTCACGGCGCAGACGCGCCGTGGCTGGATTGCGGCTCAAGGCTGGAATGACGGAGAGAGTTTGGGATAATGCAAGGAGCGCTCAGCGCTCCCAGTCTTCCCGCTCGCGAACCGTCGCTTTTCCAAGCTTCCGTTCCAGTTCGGCCGCTTGCGCTTCCGAAAGGCGCACATCGAGCGCAACCGACCCGTCCTCATGGTCTTCACGGCTGTCAACGATGGAATTGCTGTAGACCCAGGAGATCAGCGGCAATTGTTCGATGGAGAGGACAACGGTCGTTTCCGTCAGAACACCGGAAAGACGCTTTGAAATTTCGTCCATCAGGGCATCGACGCCCTCGCCCGTGATGGCCGAAACGGCGCGGATATCCGAACGACCCTCGGCACGCTGCATGATGGCGTCATGCGCTTCCGGCTCGAGACGGTCGACCTTGTTCCAGACCTCGATGATGCGCTTTTCCGCTTCCTTCTCGTCAATGCCGAGGTCACCGAGAATACGCAACACATCCGCAGACTGAGCGGCATTGTCCGGATCGGACATATCGCGCACATGCAGAACGAGATCGGCTTCCAGCACCTCTTCCAGAGTGGCGCGGAAAGCGGCGACCAGATGCGTCGGAAGGTCGGAAATGAAACCGACCGTATCGGACAGGATGACGGTGCGGCCATGCGGCAACTTCATGCGGCGCAAGGTCGGGTCGAGCGTAGCGAACAGCATATCCTCCGCCAGAACGCCGGCGCCGGTGATGCGGTTGAACAGCGTGGATTTGCCGGCATTGGTGTAACCGACCAGTGCGACGATCGGATGCGGCACCTTGCGGCGCTTGGCGCGGTGAAGCTGGCGCGTGCGCACCACCTGCTCCAGCTCGCGCTCCAGCTTGACGATGCGTTCCTGCAAAAGCCGGCGGTCGGCTTCGATCTGGGTTTCACCCGGACCGCCCATGAAGCCCGCACCGCCGCGCTGACGTTCAAGGTGGGTCCAGCTTCGGACGAGGCGGCCCTTCTGGTAGTTCAAATGCGCAAGATCGACCTGCAGCGTGCCTTCCTTTGTGGAGGCGCGGCGACCGAAGATTTCAAGGATCAGGCCCGTGCGGTCGATGACCTTGCAATTCCACTGCTTTTCGAGATTGCGCTGCTGCACCGGGGTCAGCGGATGATCGACGATCACCAGGCCGGAATCGGTCTCGTCGAGAAGATGACCGATTTCCTCGATCTTGCCGGTTCCGAACAGCGTGGCGGGACGCGGCTGGTTCACCGGAACGATGAGACCCTGCGTCACTTCCAGATCGATGGCGAGCGCCAGTCCCTTTGCTTCCTCAAGCTTGGCTTCGACCGAACGGCCGGGGGCAGCCGGGCCGGCAGCCGCGTCGCGCGTTTCGCGCTGCTTGAGAACCGGCACGAGGACGACCGCACGCATGTCGTCGCGGCGCTTTTCCTGCTCCGGAATAATCGATTCGTTCGAGGTGTCGCGCGTTGAAATGGGTTCAGCCTTGTCCAGAAAGAGGATTGCGGCCGACCGCATCCGCGCGGGCGGCCATGGGGATTAACCTGACGGCACGGAAAATGTTCCCGGTCCGGGTCAGTCTATGTCGAATATCCGTCGAGGGAGCCCGATCAGGCAGCGCCTTCTTCGCTTTCGAACATCTGCATCGGCTGGCCGGGCATGATGGTGGAGATCGCATGCTTGTAGACAAGCTGCGAATGACCGTCACGGCGCAGAAGCACGCAGAAATTGTCGAAGGAGGTAACAACGCCCGTCAGCTTGACGCCGTTGATCAGGAAAATCGTGAGCGAAATCTTTTGCTTACGAACGGTATTGAGGAAGAGATCCTGAAGGTTTTGAGAACGTTCCGCCATGGCGCCGCTTCTTTCTTTTTTGCCGGCAGGGATACCGGAAAATAATCAATCAATAATAAGCCGGCCGAGTCTTGTCCCCCGCTTGGCCGACCTCAAACTCTGGTATCAAATCGTGTTCCGTTCCGCAACGGTCAAAACAGCCGAATGAGTACGAGTATTGACCCACATTTTCAATTCGGGACAGTCAAAAATATTGTATCGAAACACGGAAAAGTTGTTCCACGTCGCGCACCGCATCGGCGGATGCAAACAGCACGACCCGGTCCTTCGCCTTGATTTTCGTGCTGCCATCCGGGCGGATCACCACGCCGTCGCGATAGATCGCCCCGATGCGCACACCGTCGGGCATATCGATGTCGCGGAAGGACTGGCCGACCAGCGGCGACGTTTCCAGCGCTTCCGCCTCGATCACCTCCGCCGAGCCGCGCTGGACAGCATAGACTGAGCGGATGCGGCCCTTGCGCACGTGCTGAAGCACGCGGGAGATCGTCACGGCCCGCGGGTTGATATAGGCATCGAGCCCCAGAGAGCGGGCGACGTCGTGGAACGACGTACTGTTCAAAAGCGCCAGATTCGATTTGCAGCCGAGTTGCTTGGCAATCACCGCCGCCAGAATATTGGTCTGATCGTTATTGGTGAGCGTCACGATCAGATCGGCATCCTGAATATCGGCCTGCATCAGGATTTTCTGGTCGAGCGCCGAGCCGTGCATGACGATGGTATTGCTGAGCTGTTCTGATGCGGCAACCGCCCTGTCGCGGTCCGCCTCGATGATCTTCACCCGCGTTTTCGGCTGCATTTCCTCGATCTTGCGGGCGACGAAGTGGCCGATATTGCCGGCGCCGGCAATCACGATGCGCTGCGCTTCCTGCTCCTCATGGCCAAAAAGGCTTAAGGTGCGGCGGGCATGCTGGCGCTGGCAGATGACATAGGCAAGGTCGCCCACCCGCAACTGTTCCGAAGAATGCGCTACCTTGAGGATACCATCCCGATACACCCCCACCACGGTGGCGATGAGGTCTGGAAAGAGGCTGGAAAGCTGCTGCAGCGGTGTGTTGATGACCGGACAATCCTCCATGCATTCGATGGCCAGCATGTAGATCGTGTCGTCGGCGAAACGCACCACATCCGTTGCGCCCGGAAAGGCGATGCGCCGGAGCACCATCTTGCCGACTTCGACTTCCGGCGAAATCGTCACGTCGATGGACATGTTCTCGCGGCTGAAGAGATCGGCATATTCCGGCTTCAGATAGCTCTGGTCGCGGATGCGGGCGATCTTGGTCGGCACGCTGAACAGGGCATGCGCCACCTCGCAGGCGACGATGTTGATCTCGTCATGCAAGGTCACGGCGATGATCATGTCGGCCTGGTCGGCGCCGGCCTTGGCCAGCATGTCGGGATGCGCGCCATGGCCGACATAACCGCGCACATCCAGCGTCTCGGTAATGGCGGTGATGAGCGGCGCGGCGGTATCGATGACCGATACTTCATTATCCTCCCGCGACAATTGTTCGGCGATGCCGTAACCCACCTGCCCTGCGCCGCAAATGATGACTTTCATGCTGTCTCTCTGACGGAATAATCGGTTACGGCGAAGCGCCTTCTTTCCTTATACGCCGAGAGATTTCAGTTTGCGATGCAGTGCAGACCGTTCCATGCCGACAAATTCCGCCGTTCGCGAAATATTGCCGCCGAAACGGTTGATCTGCGCCATGAGATAGTCGCGCTCGAACATTTCACGGGCTTCGCGCAACGGCAGGGTCATGATGTGCTGATCGCCCTGCGCCGAAATCTTCGGCAGCATGTCGCCAATATCCGACGGCAGCATGTCGGCCGAGATCGGCGCTTCACCGCCTTCTGGACGGGCGAGAATCATCAGCCGCTCGATATTGTTGCGCAGCTGGCGGATATTGCCCGGCCAGTCATGCGTCTGGAGAACGGCCATGGCGTCGTCGCCGATCTTGCGCGGACGGATGCCGGCCTGCTCGGAAATCTGGCGCATGAACATATCGACGAGGAAAGGAATATCCTCGCGCCGCTCGGAAAGCGCCGGCACCTTAACCGGCACCACGGCGAGGCGATGATAGAGATCTTCGCGGAACTGGCCTTCGGCAATCAGGCTTTCGAGGTGATGGGCGGTCGAGGAAATGATGCGCACATCCACCTTCACCCGCTTCCCGCCGCCAACGCGCTCGAACTGCTGATCGACCAGCACGCGCAGGATCTTGTTCTGCGTCTCGCGCGGCATTTCGCCGACTTCATCGAGATAAAGCACGCCGCGATGGGCTTCTTCCAGAGCGCCGACCTTGCGCGGCTGTCCGGGAAGGCCTTCAGTGCCGAACAGCGCGATTTCCATGCGGTCCGGCGTGATCGTCGCGGCGTTGAGCGCCACGAAGGGTCCGCTCGCACGCGAGGACTTCTTGTGCACCATGCGCGCCACAAGTTCCTTGCCGGAACCGGAGGGACCGAGGATCATGATGCGGCTGTTGGTGGGCGCAACCCGGTCGATGGTCTGGCGAAGCTGCGACACCGCAAGCGACGCGCCAACGAGTTCAACCGCGTCACCGGTCCGCTTCTTGAGTTCCTGAACCTCGCGCTTCAGCTTGGAGTTTTCCAGCGCCCGCTCGGCGATCAGAATGAGACGGTCGGCCTTGAACGGCTTCTCGATGAAATCGAAGGCGCCGCGCTTGATGGCATTGACGGCGGTTTCGATATTGCCGTGACCGGAAATCATGACCACCGGGATTTCGGGATGGCGGCTCTTGATCTCATCCAGCAGCGCCAGACCGTCGAGCTTCGAACCCTGCATCCAGATGTCGAGAAAGATCAGACGCGGCACGCGCTCCGAAATGGCGGCCAGCGCGCTGTCGCTGTCGAACGCCATGCGGGTCTCGTGGCCCTCGTCGGAAAGAATGCCCGCTACGATTTCGCGAATGTCCGCCTCGTCATCCACGACCAGAATATCAGACGCCATATGCTGCTTCCTTGTTATTTTCGCCGCCGACCGCCTCGATATAGGGCAGCAGCACTCTGATCATGGCGCCGTGGCCGTGATCGAACTCCGGCGGGGCATCGTGGAGTTCCAGATACCCGCCATGCTCTTCGATGATTTTCTTGACGATGGCGAGGCCGAGGCCCGTGCCCTTGTCCCGCATTGTCATATAGGGTTCTAGAATGCGGTGACGGTTCTCGACGGGAAGGCCGCGGCCATTGTCGATGATGTCAGCCACGAAACGCGAATTGGCTTCGTCAAAAGCGGCGCGCACCAGAATTTTACCCGGCCGCTTTTCGCCTTCCACCGCCTCGATGGCTTCCGTCGCATTCTTGATGAGATTGCCGAAGGCCTGACCCAGCATGCGGGCATCGAACATGCCCTCGAGCGGGATATCGCCCAGTTCGGTTGAGAATTTCGTATCGGCGGCGCTGATCTCGCGCAGGAACGCCGCATCCTTCAGGATCGCCCGCAGGTCCGACTTTTCCTTCGTCGGCTTCGGCATGCGCGCAAAAGCGGAGAATTCATCCACCATCCGGCCGATATCGCCGACCTGCCGGACAATGGTGTCCGTACACTGGTCGAAGACGGCACGGTCGCTCTCGTCGATCTGCTTGCCGAAACGGCGTTTGATACGCTCGGCGGAAAGCTGGATCGGCGTCAACGGGTTCTTGATCTCATGCGCGATGCGACGCGCCACATCCGACCATGCGGTCGAACGCTGGGCGATGACGAGATCGGTGATGTCGTCGAGGGTGATGACGTAGCTGTCACGGCTGTCGCGGGCGTCCTCGCGGGTCACCTGCACATTCAACGTCCGTTCCTTGCCGCGCCGCATGATGTTGATCTGCTTGCGGAAATTGCCGCGTGACCAGGTATTGGCCTCGTTGACGACCTGTTCGATTTCGGGCGCGATCTCCGACAGTTGCGCGCCGATAAGCTGCTCGGATGTCTGCGCCAGAAATTCTTCGCCCGACGGATTGACGATGGTGATCCTGCGGTTCTCATCGACACCGATGACGGCGGCGGTGACGCCTGACAGCACGGCCTCGATGAAGCGGCGGCGGTCGTCGATATCGTCCTTGGCCTCGATGATCTGTTCCTGCTGGCTGCGCAGTTCCGAGACCATCTTGTTGAAGGTGCGCGACAGTCGCCCGACGTCGCCATCGACCGCGCGGACGGGAACCAGCACATGCATGTTGCCGGTGGCGACACTGTCTGCCGCACTGATGAGGAGACGGATCGGCCGCACGATACGGTCGGCCACCGCAATCGCCGTCCAGATGGCGGCGAGAAGAACGATCAGCGCGAAACCGAGATAGAGGATCGCAAAGGCGATCTGCAGCGGCGCGCGGCCTGCCTCCATCGCCTTGTATTCGGCACGGTTCTCCTCCATCAGCCGCATCGCGCTCATCACCTTGGGATCGACGGCGCGCACCGTGTAAAGGAAGGTGCCGCTGATGCCTTCGAGCTTGATAATGGCGCCGACGAGGTTGGTGATACCGGGCGGTATCAGCGTCGGCTGGCCGGCGGCCGCCTTTTCAAGCGCGTCATGCGGGATGGCGGGAAGCGGTTTTTCGGTCTTGATGTCGGCCTGAGCAACGGCGTCGCCGTCCTCCTGCACCAGAAACGCGCCGAGAAGGCCGCGCCCCTTGGCCTGACGGGTCATCAGGTCGACGAAGCCGGTGCGATCCAGATAAAAAAGCGCACGGTTGCGGTCGAGGTCTGTCGCCATCGACAGGGTCTGACCCTGAAGATAACCGGCATTCTCCATCATATAGGCCTGGGCGATATTGCTCGATGAATCGACGATCGACTGCGTGCGCAGCGAAAACCAGCGGTCGAGGCCTACATTCAGCGTCAGACTGGCGAAGATGGCGACGAGCACCGCAGGCGTAATCGCCACGATGGAGAAAAGCACGACGATGCGGACATGCAGACGAGCAGCCGCCCTGCCCTTTTTACGCGCTTTCAGCAGCCGGTTGATTTCGCGCCCGATGAGGAAGATCAGGCCGATCACGAAGATCGAATTGATGACGACGGATGCGATGACGACGTTCGATGTCGGCGCGATTGGCGTGACGCCCAGAAGCACGAACAGGGTGAGGATGGCGCAAACGAGAGCGACGCCGGCGAGCACCAGCCCCGGCAAAGCGAAAGACATCCTGCGATCGGCAACCACCATGCCCGCTGCTTCATCGGCAACGGCGTTTTCGGCGGCGGGTTTCCGCATGCACTACTCCCAATCGCTGGCCAGCCAGCACCACATTTCTGAAGTCAGGCGAGACGCGCCTCAGACCGGCGAATCTCTTTCCTTCCTAGTGTTTTTCAAGCAACACAATGTGGCGAAAGTGCAACGACAAATGCAACCTTGTCAACATTCTCAGGTTGGGCGGGAGCTGCGATAAACGGAAACACCAAGCTCGCGGATTTTCTTGCGCAGCGTATTGCGGTTCAGGCCGAGAAGATCGGCGGCCTTGATCTGGTTGCCACGCGTCGCGGTCAGAGCCGCTAGAATCAGCGGATATTCGAGTTCGCGCAGAACGCGGTCGTAAAGGCCTGGCGGCGGCAGGCCATCGCCAAAACTGGCGAAATAATCCCGCATATTTTCCTCCACCGCCTGCGAAATGGTGAGCGAACCGGTGCGGACCGCCATCTTGTCGAGCGGGCTGTCGGGAACATCCGATTGCAGTTCCTGCTCGATGATCTCGCGGGTGATGACTTCCTGCGGGTAAAGCGCCATCAGGCGGCGGATCAGGTTTTCCAGCTCGCGCACGTTGCCCGGCCAGGCATAGGCCTTCATGACCTCCAGCGCCTCGCTCTCAAAACGCTTGCCTTCCAGACCTTCCTTCTCGCCCTGCTGGATGAAGTGGCGCACCAGATCGGGAATATCCTCAGCGCGGTCACGCAGCGGCGGCAGCCGCAGCGGCACGACGTTCAGGCGGTAATAAAGGTCTTCGCGGAAAAGGCCCTGATTGATCGACTGCTTCAGGTCCTTGTTGGTGGCGGCGACGATGCGGACATCCGTGCGGATCGGCGTGCGGCCGCCCACCGTGGTATATTCGCCCTGCTGCAACACGCGCAGCAGCCGCGTCTGGGCGTCCATCGGCATGTCACCGATTTCATCGAGGAACAGCGTGCCGCCCTCAGCCTGTTCGAAACGGCCGGTGGAGCGGTTCTGCGCGCCGGTGAAGGCGCCTTTCTCATGGCCGAAGAGTTCGGATTCGATCAGGTCGCGCGGGATTGCTGCCATGTTGATGGCAACGAAGGGACCGTTGCGGCGCTTGCCGTAATCATGCAGCGCACGCGCCACCAGTTCCTTACCCGTACCGGATTCACCCGTTATCATCAGCGTCAGGTCGGTCTGCATCAGGCGGGCGAGAACGCGGTAGATTTCCTGCATCGCCGCCGAGCGGCCGACGAGCGGCATCCCGTCCTGCATGTCGTCATCGAGCTTGGCCGGCTTGCGCTTCGGTTCCGACAGGGCGCGGCCGATGATGGCGATCAGTTCCGTCAGGTCGAAGGGCTTCGGCAGGTAATCGTAAGCGCCTTTTTCCGAGGCCTTGATGGCCGTCATGAAAGTGTTCTGCGCACTCATGACCAGAACCGGCAGGTCCGGGCGGGCCTTCTTGATGCGCGGCAGCAGGTCAAAAGCGTTTTCATCGGGCATCACGACATCGGTCACGACAAGATCGCCCTCACCCGCCGAAACCCAGCGCCAGAGCGTGGCGGCATTGGAGGTGATGCGCACGTCGTAACCGGCGCGGCTCAGCGCCTGGTTCAGCACCGTGCGGATTGCGGCATCATCATCGGCGACGAGGATCGTAGCTGTCATTGGTCATTTCCTGTCGTGTTCGGCAAAGAGCGGTCGTCGAGCGCCACTTCCGGCGAGACGGGCATCAATACGCGGAAAGTCGTGCGGTGGTTCTGGCTGTCGCATTCGACAATGCCGCCATGGGCGCCGATCAGCTTGGCGACAAGCGCCAGCCCAAGGCCCGAACCATTCGTCTTGGTGGTGATGAAGGGATCGAAAAGATGCGGCAAAAGATCGGCCGGAACGCCCGGGCCATTGTCATGCACGCAGAATTCGAGCGGCAGCGAGATGCGCTCGCGGCTGCCGGCGACCGAAAGCCGCATGCCGGGGCGATAGGCGGTGGTGAGGATGATCTCGCCATCCGGCTGGTTGCCCACGGCTTCCGCCGCATTCTTCACCAGATTGAGAAAGACCTGCACCAGCTGATCGCGATTGGCATAAACAGGCGGCAGCGACGGGTCGTAATTCTCCGAAATCTTGATATTGCGGGCAAAGCCGGCCTTGGCGATGGCCTTCACATGATCGAGCACGGAATGGATGTTGACCGGCACGCGATCCACCGGCCGCTCGTCGGAAAACACCTCCATGCGATCGACCAGCGAGACGATGCGGTCGGTCTCGTCGCAGATCAGCCGCGTCAGCGCCCGGTCTTCATCGGCAACCGATGTCTCAAGCAGCTGGGCAGCGCCGCGAATGCCGGACAGCGGGTTCTTGATTTCATGCGCGAGCATGGAGGCAAGGCCGGTAACGGAGCGCGCTGCCGCCCGGTGGGTCAGTTGCCGGTCGATCTTGTCGGCCATCGACCTTTCCTGGAACACGACAACCACCGATCCCGGTTCGCTGACAACGGGCGCGACATAAAGATCGACCAGCTTGTCCTGGCCTAGACGCGGCGAACTCAGATCGACGCGATATTCGTTGACCGGCGCGCGGCGCTCCCGCACCTGATCGATCAGTGCGAGCAACGGGCTGCCGAAGGGAATGAAGGTGGAAACGCGGTAGCGGGCGAGATGGGAGGCGCTCGCCCCGAAAAAGGCTTCGGCTTCCCAGTTGGCAAAGGCGATGAAACCTTCGGCATCCACCAGAATAACCGGGTTCTGCACCGCGTTCAGAACCGCCATAGCAAGCGGGTTTGCATCTGCCGGGCTGTGTTTGTCAGCGCTCATGCGGCCTTCCTTGCGGCTTCTTCGCCCGCATTTTCGCTAAGGGCGGAGCGCAGCAGATCCGCCACTTCCGCCGTGTCACGCGATGTCATGATTTCAGCCTTGTCAGGCGTGGCGATCTGTGGCGCGAAACGGTCGAGATACCAGCCAAGATGTTTGCGGGCATGCCGGAGACCGGCTTCCCTTCCGTAAAATTCCAGCATCATATCGTAATGTTCGATGGCGATGGCGGGAATATCGTCGCGGTGCGGCGCTGAATGTCCGGCAAGCACCGCCGGCAGCCAGGGC
Source organism: Agrobacterium sp. T29 (assembly GCF_006970545.1). Taxonomy (NCBI): domain Bacteria; kingdom Pseudomonadati; phylum Pseudomonadota; class Alphaproteobacteria; order Hyphomicrobiales; family Rhizobiaceae; genus Agrobacterium; species Agrobacterium sp. T29. The sequence continues at coordinate 1,114,818 of NZ_CP040640.1, read as the reverse complement.
TGCCCCTGCGCGCCGCGACCGACCATGACGGCATCCGCACCCGAGCGGCGCAGGATTTCCCGCGCATCTTCGGCTGTTTCCACATCGCCATTGGCGATCAGCGGCACGGAAATCACCTCGCGCACGGCGCGGATGGCGTCCCAATCCGCATGCCCCTCATAAAACTGCATACGGGTACGGCCGTGAATGGTGATCAGCTGGACGCCTGCGGCTTCGGCACGGAGGGCGATCTCCGGCGCATTGATGGTGTTCTCGTCCCAGCCGAGCCGCATCTTCAGCGTCACAGGTACGTCGACTGCATTGACCGTCGCCTCGATGAGCGAGAGTGCATGATCGGGATCGCGCATCAAAGCCGAGCCGGAATAACCGCCCGTCACCTTCTTGGCAGGACAACCCATATTGATATCGATGATGCCGGCGCCATTATCCGCCGCGATCTTCGCTGCCTCGGCCATAAAATGCGCCTCGCGTCCTGCGAGCTGCACCATATGCGGAACCATGCCGGCATTTTTCAGCCGCGCCCAGGATTCGCCTCGGTTGGCGACGAGCTCACGGCTTGCCACCATTTCCGTAACGACAAGGCCCGCGCCATAACGCCAGGCGAGCTGCCGGAACGGCAGATCCGTCACGCCCGACATGGGCGCCAGCACGGCACGATTACGGATCGTGACTGAGCCGATGCTGAACGGTTCTGACAACTCCGGAAGATGCAATTGATGATCTTTCATGCAGAAGGGTTATTTGCATTATTTTTAGACAGTGTTTGTGCAGTTGCCAAGCACTTTTAGAGGGTTGCACCTTTTATTTGCTGGGCGACTGCCTGCCTGTTTTGCTGTCGGCAGCAATTTGTGCAGGTTCGAACACGCAATGGTGGCTGATCCTGCGGCATGCAGGGGCGAATGCGCGTCTTATCGGGCTGGCCATCCGGGTTTTGAAACGCTAGAGCAGGACTGTCAACCGCTAAGGGTTGCGCACAAAGCATAAGACCAATGCAGGAAAGTACTATGAAACTCGGCATCGTCATCGTCGCCGCCGGACGCGGAGAAAGAGCGGGCTCCCCCGAGGAAGGGCCGAAACAATATCGCCCTATCGGAGGCAGGGCCGTGATCGAGCATACATTGTCGACCTTCCTCGATTGGGACCAGGCCTCCCCCATCGTGATCGTCAGTCATGCCGACGATGCAGCACTGCTGTCGCCGATCCTCCAGCGGCTTGATACCGGCAAGCGGATCGTTACCGTCACGGGCGGCGCGACACGCCAGCAATCGGTGCTTGCCGGACTGGAAGCGCTCTCTTCGGAAGAGCTGACGCATGTGATGATCCATGATGCCGTGCGGCCTTTCGTCGCCGTGGACATGCTGGAACGGATCGTCGCCCTGCACCGGGCCGGCGCCAGCGGCGTCCTGCCTGCCCTGCCCGTCACTGACACGCTGAAGCGCGGCTCGGATGGTCGCGTCGTAGAGACGGTTTCCCGGCAGGGGCTTTATGCCGCGCAGACACCGCAGAGTTTCGGCTATGGCGATATTCTCGCCGCGCACCGCGCCGCTGCCGCCTCCGGAAAGTCCGATTTTACCGATGATGCTTCGATCGCCGAATGGGCGGGACTGACGGTGAAGCTGACCGAGGGTTCGGTCGACAATGTAAAACTCACTCTCAAGCGGGATATCGCCATGGCCGATGAGAAGCTCTCCCACGGATTGCCGGACGTGCGCACCGGCAATGGTTACGACGTGCATCAGCTGGAAGCCGGCGACGGCGTGACGCTGTGCGGCGTCTTCATCGAACACGACCAGAAACTCAAAGGTCATTCGGATGCGGATGTGGCTTTGCATGCGCTGACGGATGCGCTGCTCGCCACCTGCGGTGCTGGCGATATCGGCGATCACTTTCCGCCTTCCGATCCGCAATGGAAGGGTGCCGCCTCGCGCATCTTCCTCGAACATGCGGCCAAAGTGGTTCGCGACAATGGCGGCACGATCATGAATGCCGATGTCTCGCTGATTGCGGAAGCACCGCGCATCGGCCCGCACCGCCAGGCCATGCGCGAGGCACTCTCGGACATGCTGGGCATCGCGCTGGAGCGCTGCTCGGTGAAGGCGACGACCAATGAGACCATCGGTTTCGTCGGCCGCCGGGAAGGCATAGCTGCAATCGCCACCGCTACCGTCGTCTACAGGGGCAGACCTTTATGAGCCTTTTTCCCGCTGACATAGAAGACCTGGCGCGGCAGATCATTGCCGATTTCACCGCGCATGGTTTCATGGTCTCGACCGCGGAAAGCTGCACTGGCGGCCTGATCGCCGGTGCCCTGACGGAGATTGCCGGCTCCTCCGCCGTCGTCGATCGTGGTTTTGTCACCTATACCAATGAAGCCAAGATGGACATGCTGGGCGTTGGCGCCGAGACGCTGGCGAATTTCGGCGCGGTTTCCCGACAGACAGCGTTGCAGATGGCGCATGGCGCCCTGTTTCGTTCACGGGCGGATTTCGCCGTGGCTGTTACCGGTATTGCCGGTCCGGGTGGTGGTTCCGCCGACAAGCCGGTTGGGCTGGTACATCTGGCCGCCAAGGCGCGCAGCGGTAAAATCCTGCATCGGGAAATGCGTTATGGCGAGATCGACCGCACCGAAATCCGGCTTGCGACGGTGATGACGGCGCTTGAGATGCTGATTGCCCTTAATCAGGCAGGGTCCGTATAGATTTTATCGGCACGCGTTTCGAAGGCTTCCGCGAACATGCGGAAGGCCCGGTCGAACATCGACCCCATCACCGCGCCGAGCAGACGGTTCTTGAATTCATAATCGATGAAGAAATGGATGGCCGATCCGCCCTCGTCCGAGGCCTCGAAACGCCAGCGATTGTCGAGATATTTGAACGGGCCGTCGATATATTTCACGTCGATGGCGCGCTCGGCCGGGTTCAGCAGCACCTGCGTGGTGAAGGTTTCGCGAATGGCCTTGTAGCCCACCGTCATATCCGCCACCAGCAGCACCTTGCCATCGCGCTCCTTGCGCGAGCGGACGGTGAGCGCCTCGCAAAGGGGCAGAAACTGCGGATATTTCTCCACATCGGCGACGAGGTCGTACATGCGGTCGGGCGAGTGTTTGACGTGGCGATGCGTTTCGAACTGTGGCATGAGCGGCAGTTAATCCTCGATACGCAGAAGATCAAGAAGGCGGCGAAACTGTTTTCGGCTTTTCAGCTGGAATACCGGCACATCAGGACCATAAAGCGCGAAATTCTGCTCGAAGATCGGCGTATGGCGCCGCTCGAAATTCCAGATATAGCGCAGGAAATCGAGATCGATCCTTTCTGGGCAACCCTCCGCCATTTCAGGCCTCGCCTTGCCGTAACCCTTGACGATTCGGCTGACCGCGCCCCACAGGCAAAGCCAGCGCGGCATGCGCACCCACAGGACGATGTGGGATCTCGGCAGGCGCATGTCGAAAGATGACGGATTGCTGCCATCCATCAGCCAGTTCTCCTCTGCGACGATGGCGGCGATCTTCTGCCGTTGCTCCTCGCGCGGACGCGCCTGCCAGCCCGGCAGCCAGAAAATCTCGCGATCCATGGAAATGTAGCGAAGCCCGAAGGCAGCCGAGAGCTTATGTGACAGTGTCGACTTGCCGCCACCCGAGCAGCCAACGACCATGATACGTTTTGCGCCAGCAATGATTTTTGCTGCGTCTTCGGCTCTATCCAGATACTGCGGCATCGCGTAAACCTCGTCAGGACCGCCGGAACATCGTGCAGCCAACCCGATATAACGTTCCAGAACGATATCGTCGTTGCGCATGGCAGTTACGGAAAATTGACTATTGCAACCCCCTCGCAGGGATTGCTATTTATTTGCCACTAATATTACACCCACTGGATGCAAACGCGCCGGGCACTCCCGATTTCCCCACGCGTATTCATCCTTGGGTTCAGACCCGACATAACCGCTTTGAGCCACTGAGTGAGCCGATGGACGATTTTTCCAACATCATCAACCTTCTCGAATCCGCCAAGCAACTCGCATCGATGAATGGCATGCCGGTGCTTGCCTATCTCATCGACGTCGCGAAATGCGAGGCGAGAGAGAACAAGCCGGTTCTGCGCAAGCGCAAACGCGGCGAATCGACCGCCAAGGAAGACTGTTAATTGCCGGCGCGCAGAGCCGACCGATAAAGCCGACTGGCCCAATCTTCAAGACGATGTCATAATCAAACAATGAAACTGGCCGCTTTTTCGAGGCGGCCATTTCTTTGCACAATGGAAACGACAGCGTCATGATGGCCGCATCCGCAAATATCAGAACCTACAGGGAAGAAAGACCGAAGGAACGGCATGGCTTCGTTCAGATCGTTCTTCCTGTCTCCGGGCGTCTGCTGATCGATGTGGCGGGACGGCAGGACGAATTGTCGACCGGACGCGGCGTGTTCATCCATCGCGATGCACCGCATACGCAGGAAGCGACGGCAAGCAACCGCTCGCTGGTGGTCGATATCGATGAAGGCGCCCTTCCCGAGCAAACGCTCGAGAAATTCGTTCGCTCGCCGTTTCTCGACATAGCGCAGGATACGCGTCAATTGATCGCCTATATGCGCGGCGTCATCGGAACAGAGGGGCGACGCGACGATATTGCCGGCCTGTGGGCGCCACTCCTGGTCGACAGCCTTGCCAACGAGAAAGCTGACATCCGCCAACGCCTGCACAGGCTCGTTGCACTTGTCAGGGCGGAACCGTTCTTCCCCTGGACCATCGAGATGCTGGCCTCCTGCGTGACGATCAGCGACAGCCGCCTGCATGCGCTGTTTCTCGAAGAATTCGGCCTCCCGCCTCACCGCTGGCTGGCCGGGCTTCGCATGGACAAGGTCTGCGCATTGCTCAGCAATTCCACCCTGCCAATTGCCGAAATCGCCTTGCGGGCCGGTTTTTCCGACCAGACTGCACTGACGCGCGCCATGCGCAATGCAGTGGGTGAAACGCCCGCAGCCTACCGTCGGACCTACGGGCTTCATTAAAACCGCCAGCATATCCATCAGGAGTTTTTGTCAAGACAGCCGCAGAGGGCTGTGGCACATCGCAGGCAAATGTGAATGCGGATGTGACATGACATGAACAGAACAGGTCTCGGTGTTTTTTACGGCATGCTGGCGGGCGCGCTTTGGGGTGGGATTTTTCTCGCTCCCAAACTCGTGCCGGATTTTTCCGCCCTGCAACTGTCGACGGCGCGTTATCTCACCTATGGGCTGATTTCCCTCATCATCATCGGGCCGCGCCTGAAACGCGTCTCGGCCCATTTTGGCGCGCGGGAGTGGATAGCGCTCGGCTGGCTGAGCATGATCGGCAACATCGCCTACTATGTCTTCATATCGACCGCAGTGAAATTGAGCGGTGTCGCCTTTACCTCGATCATCATCGGCTTCCTGCCCGTCGCCGTCACTATCATTGGCAGCCGTGATCATGGCGCGGTGTCGCTGAAGCGGCTGTGGCCGTCGCTGGCCTTCGGTGCGATGGGGATTATCGGCATTTCCTGGCAGTCGCTGACGGAAAACGATGCGGGGCTCGATGTCTCTCGCGTCATCGGACTTGCCTGTGCGCTCGGTGCGCTGGCGTCATGGACGGCCTTTGCCGTCGGTAACGCCCGCTGGCTCTCCCGCCTTCACGATGTCAGCGCCGATGACTGGAACATGATGACCGGCGTCGTGACCGGTGGGCTTGCGCTCGCGCTCGCCATTCCGGCCTTTGGCTTTGGTGGCGGAAGCCATAATTCGGGCGACTGGCTGCATTTTGTGGCTGTTGCTGCCGGACTGGGTTTCACCGCCTCCATTCTCGGCAATGCCCTATGGAACCGCATGAGCCGCCTTCTGCCGCTCACCATGGTCGGGCAGATGATCCTGTTCGAAACGCTGTTTGCGCTGCTTTACGGTTTTCTCTGGGAAGGGCGTGGCCCGACACTAATTGAGGTCGTGGCAATATGTTCGGTGGTGCTGAGCGTTGTGCTGTGCATGCGGGCGCACCGACCGGAGAGAATCACGGCATGATTGGATTGAGGGGCGTTACTGGCGGCTGAACCATTTCACAAGCCTCGCCTCCCACTCCCCGTCATCCTCGGGCCTGTCCCGAGGATCCAATCACGTATCGTACAATCGATAGGTTGCAGATGCTCGGGACAAGCCCGAGCATGACGGTGGAGAGAGCGTATATCGCCCGATGCAGCAACCTATGTTGCCGAACCTTTGTCCCTTACTCCGCAGCCGCCAGCAGCTTCTTTTCGCGGGCGGCACGCAGGCGTTCGAAATCGTCGCCGGCATGGTGGGAAGAGCGGGTCAGCGGGCTAGAAGACACCATCAGGAAGCCCTTGGTGTAAGCCACCGTCTCGTAGGACTTGAACTCTTCCGGCGTCACGAAGGCCTCTACCTTGTGGTGCTTGCGGGTCGGCTGCAGATATTGGCCGATGGTCAGGAAGTCCACATCGGCGCTGCGCAGGTCGTCCATCAGCTGAAGCACTTCGTTACGCTCTTCGCCGAGGCCGACCATGATGCCCGACTTGGTGAACATGGTGGGATCGAGTTCCTTCACCCGCTGCAGAAGGCGCACGGAGTGGAAATAGCGCGCACCGGGGCGAACCGTGAGGTAGTTGCCCGGAACGGTTTCCATATTGTGGTTGAAGACATCGGGCTTGGCGGCGACGACCCGTTCCAGCGCGCCGGGCTTCTTCAGGAAGTCGGGGGTGAGGATTTCGATGGTCGTCGTCGGAGACGCAGCACGGATCGCCCAGATGACCTTCTCGAAATGTTCAGCGCCGCCATCGGCGAGATCGTCTCGGTCGACCGAAGTGATGACGACGTGGGAAAGGCCCATCTGCTTGACGGCCTTGGCGACGTTCTCGGGCTCGGCCATATCCAGCGGATTGGGCTTGCCGGTCGCGACATTGCAGAAAGCGCAGGCGCGGGTGCAGATTTCACCCATGATCATGAAGGTCGCGTGTTTCTTGTCCCAGCACTCGCCGATATTCGGACAGCCGGCTTCCTCGCACACCGTCACCAGCTTGTGCGAACGCACCAGTTCACGCGTCTCGTGATAGCCCTTGGATGTCGGCGCCTTGACGCGGATCCATTCCGGCTTGCGCATGACCTCGGTATCGGGCTTGTGCGCCTTTTCCGGGTGGCGAATGCGCTTTTCGTCGGACGACGTCCTGTCGAGAATAGTGACCATAAAAACCTGCTTCCATCGCCTTTGGCGATCCAGACATCTTTGGTGCGATGCTTTAGAACAATTCCAGAAAAAGCGTAAGCCCCTTCCGGTCACGAAGCCTTGTCAGCGCCGCACGAGCTTTGCCAGAAACAGCAAGAGGCTTGCGCCGAGGAACGATGTGACGAAATAACCGAGCCTGTTATCCTGAACGAAAACATCGAAGGTTCGCAGCACGGCGACAGCGACGACCGAACCGACAATGCCAAGTACAATGTTCATGAAAATGCCGAAGCGCATGTCCATGAGCTTGCCCGCAAGCCAGCCGGCGAGACCGCCGATGATGATTGCTGCAATCCAGCCAACACTTTCCATTCCCACGCTCCCTGAAACAGCAGCCTGCCTTAGGGCTGCATCGAGACATATGGGACACCCGGCAAGGTTAGACAATGCCGGGTATCACGCGGCACTTATGCGTTGAGCACACGTCCGTAAGCGTCGAGCACGCTTTCCTTCATCGACTCCGAAATGGTCGGGTGCGGGAAGATGGTGTGCATCAAATCTTCTTCGGTCGTCTCCAGATTCATGGCGACGACGAAGCCCTGGATGAGTTCCGTCACTTCCGCACCGACCATATGGGCGCCGAGCAGCTCGCCGGTCTTCTTGTCGAAGATGGTTTTGACCATCCCCTGGTCTTCGCCAAGCGCGACCGCCTTGCCGTTTGCCGCAAAGGAGAAGCGGCCAACACGGATATCGCGACCCTGTTCCTTTGCCTTGGCTTCGGTAAGACCGACAGAAGCGACCTGCGGGTTGCAATAGGTGCAGCCTGGAATCTTCAGCTTGTCCATCGGGTGCACATTCGGCAGACCGGCGATCTTTTCGACGCAGATGACAGCCTCATGCTCGGCCTTGTGGGCGAGCAGCGGCGGGCCAGCAACGTCGCCGATGGCGTAGATGCCGGGAACGTTGGTCTTGCCATAACCGTCGATGACGATGAAGCCGCGATCGGTCTTCACGCCGGCAGCCTCCAGGCCAATGCCTTCGATATTGGCAACAACGCCGACGGCGGAGATCATGCGATCAGCCGTGATCTTCTCGGAAGAACCGTCCTTCTTCTCCAGCGTCGCAGTGATGGAGTTCGCGCCCTTCTCCACCTTGGAAACCTTGGTTTCCAGATGGATCTTCATGCCCTGCTTCTCAAGCTGCTTCTTGGCGAAGGTGGAGATTTCCGCGTCTTCTACAGGCATGACCTGGCTCATGATTTCGACAACGGTCACGTCCACACCCATGGTGCGGTAGAAGCTGGCGAATTCAATGCCGATGGCGCCCGAGCCCATGACGAGCAGCGACTTCGGCAGTTCTTCCGGCTTCATCGCCTCGAAATAGGTCCAGATCAGCTTGCCATCGGGCTCGATGCCGGGCAGCGCGCGCGGGCGGGCGCCTGTGGCGACGATGATGTGCTTGGCGGTATAGGTGCCCTCACCCAGCGTGTTCTTCGGCACGGGACCCTGCGGCTGAACCACCGGCTTGGTGGATTTGCCGACGACGATCTCGCCCGGCTTGGTAATCTTTGCTTCACCCCAGATGATATCGACCTTGTTCTTCTTGAACAGGAAACCGACGCCATTGTTCATGCGCGCGGCAATGCCGCGCGAACGCGCGACGATTGCCTTGACGTCCGGCTTGATCGAGCCTTCCAGCGTCAGGCCGTAATCCTTGGCATGGGTGGCGGTGTGCATGACATCGGCGGTGCGCAGCAGGGCCTTGGTGGGAATGCAGCCCCAGTTGGAGCAGATGCCGGCCAGATGCTCACGCTCCACGACGGCAACCTTCATGCCGAGCTGGGCTGCGCGGATCGCGGCAATGTAACCGCCCGGTCCCGAACCGATGATGATGACGTCATATGATTGAGCCATTGGAAATCCTGCCTTGTCCTATCGGGTCGCGAGCAGCGCCACGACCGGGAATTGTTCTTAAAGTCCGAGCATCATGCGGACGACGGGCTCCAGCCCCCGCCCGATGGCTCGCGTATTTTCAGCATCGAGATGGACGCCATCCACCGGCGTCGTGCGCGCCACGGAACCCGCATCGAAAAAGCCGCAATCGAGCTCGTCGGCCAAATCCCGGTAAACGGATGCCAGCATTGCCGATTCATCGATCGCATTACGAAAGATCGCGCCCATGAAAGGATTTGCCGTCTCGCAAAGCTGCGGCGGGGCGACGATCAGCACGTCAGGCGCTTCCCAGTCCGGCACCTGCCAGATGTGGTTGCGCGTGAGCTTCACAAGCCGCTCCACGCCCTTCATGGCAACAATCGCCGACCCATGGATCGCCGGTTTCATGTCGTTGGTGCCGAGCATGATGATGACGAGATCAAGCGGCGCATGGCTGTGCAGCAGCGTCGGCAGAAGCCTTGCGCCGTTGCGATCACAATCGGCCGTCAGATCGTCATAGGCGGTGGTACGGCCACCAAGACCTTCGTGGATCACGTGCACGTCGGGACCGAGCGCCTTTTGCAAGACGCTCGGCCAAAGATCGTCATGGCTGTGACGGCCACCCGTTTCCGCATTTGATCCCCAGGTCAGGGAATCGCCAAAGCAGAGGACCGATTTCACCATGTCACGCTCCGATCAAACCAGCATGCCCATTGGGTTTTCGATGTAGCGCTTGAAGGCGCCGATCAGTTCGGCTCCGAGCGCGCCATCGACGCAGCGGTGGTCGGTGGAGAGCGTGACCGTCATGACGTTGGCGATCTTGATCTCGCCGTTCTTGACGACAGCGCGTTCTTCACCCGCGCCAACCGCCAGAATGGTGGCATGCGGCGGGTTGATGACGGCGGAGAAGCTCTTGACGCCCATCATGCCCATGTTGGACACGGCGGTCGTGCCGCCCTGATACTCCTCAGGCTTCAGCTTGCGTTCTTTTGCGCGCTTGCCGTAGTCCTTCATCTCGTTGGAGATGGTGGAGAGCGACTTCTGCTCGGCCTTGCGGATGATCGGCGTGATCAGGCCACCCGGAATGGAAACGGCGACGCCGACATCCGAATGCTTGTGCTTGACCATGGCGCTTTCCGTCCAGGAGACGTTGGCATCCGGTACATCGCGCAGAGCAAGGGCGAGCGCCTTGATGACCATGTCGTTGACCGACAGCTTGTAGGCCGGCTTGCCGTCCTTTTCGGGGGCAGCAGCGTTAAGCTGGGCGCGCAGCGCCAGAAGCGTATCCAGTTCGCAATCGACCGAGACGTAGAAATGCGGAACGGTCTGCTTTGATTCGACCAGACGCTTAGCGATGACCTTGCGCATGCCGTCATGCGGCACAAGCTCGTAGGAGCCTTCTTCGAACAGCTTGAGAACCGCTTCGTCCGACTGACCCTTGGCGAGAGCGGGGGCCGGTGCCCCTGCGGATGCGGCAGCCGCGCTCGGCGCAGCCTTTGCACCGCCGGAAGCGGCAGCCTTTTCGACGTCGGTCTTGACGATGCGGCCATGCGGGCCGGAACCGGAGACGGCCGAGAGGTCGAGACCGGCTTCCTTGGCGAGACGGCGGGCAAGCGGCGAAGCGAAGATGCGCTCGCCGGACTTGGAAACCGGGGCCGGGGTAGAGGACGCGGGCGCCTGATCGGCGGCCGGCTTTTCAGCCTTGGCAGGAGCAGCTTCGGATTTTTCTTCCTTCGGCGCTTCAGCCTTTGCAGCTTCCTCCTTCGGGGCTTCCGCCTTGGCAGGAGCGGCATCGCCGCCCTTTGCCGCCTCGGCCACATCCTCGCCATCGGCGGCGAGGATTGCGATGAGGGCATTGACCTTGACGGCTTCCGTGCCGGCCGGAACGACCAGCTTGGCAACGGTGCCTTCGTCGACGGCTTCCACTTCCATGGTCGCCTTATCGGTCTCGATCTCGGCGATCACGTCACCGGGTGCGACCTTGTCGCCTTCCTTGACCAGCCACTTGGCCAGATTGCCCTCTTCCATCGTGGGAGAAAGGGCAGGCATGGTGATGTTTATCGGCATCGAAACGCCTCCCCTTACTTGTAGCAGACGGTTTTGACGGCCTGAACGACTTCATCGACGTTCGGCAGAGCCAGCTTTTCGAGGTTTGCCGCGTAAGGCATCGGAACATCCTTGCCGGCGATCGTCAGGATCGGCGCATCGAGATAGTCGAAAGCGGCGCGCATGACCTGGTTGGCGATGAAGTCACCGACCGATGACTGCGGGAAACCTTCCTCGACCGTGACCAGACGACCGGTCTTCTTGACCGATTCGATGACGGTGGGCAGATCCATCGGGCGGATGGTGCGCAGATCGATCAGTTCGACGTCGATGCCGAGCTTTTCGAGTTCCGCAACCGCCTTGATCGCGTAGGTCATGCCGATGCCGAAGGAAACGATGGTCGCATCCTTGCCCTTGCGGTGAATGCGCGCCTTGCCGATCGGCAGCACGAAATCATCGAGCTTCGGAACTTCGAAGCTCTGGCCGTAGAGAATTTCATTTTCCAGGAAAATGACCGGGTTCGGATCGCGGATGGCGGCCTTGAGCAGACCCTTGGCGTCAGCTGCCGTGTAAGGCATGACGACCTTGAGGCCCGGAATATGGCTGTACCATGCGGCGTAACATTGCGAATGCTGTGCACCGACGCGGGCAGCAGCGCCCGAAGGACCGCGGAACACCATCGGAGCGCCCATCTGGCCACCCGACATGTAAAGCGTCTTTGCCGCCGAGTTGACGATCTGGTCGATCGCCTGCATGGCGAAGTTGAAGGTCATGAACTCGACGATCGGCCGCAGGCCCGTCATCGCCGCACCGACGCCGATACCGGCAAAGCCGTGCTCGGTGATCGGGGTATCGATGACGCGACGCTCACCGAATTCCTGCAACAGGCCTTGGGTAATCTTGTAGGCGCCCTGATATTCGGCGACTTCCTCACCCATGACGAAGACTTTTTCGTCGGCGCGCATTTCTTCGGCCATGGCGTCGCGCAGCGCTTCACGCACCGTCGTCATCACCATTTCCGTGCCTGCCGGGATGTCCGGATCGGCTGCGACTTCGATCTTGGGTGCTGCCGGAACCTTGGCGGCTTCCTTGGCAGCACTCGGCTCCTCGGTTGCTTCGCGGGTCTTGCCGCCGGCCGCATCCGAATCGGAATTTGCGGCTTCAGCCTTCGGCGCGGGAGCGGACGCGACATCGTCGGCGCTTTCGCCTTCCTGGATGAGGACTGCGATCGGCGTATTGACCTTGACGCCTTCGGTGCCGGCATCGATCAGCAGCTTGCCGATGACGCCCTCGTCCACGGCTTCCACTTCCATGGTCGCCTTGTCGGTCTCGATCTCGGCGATCACGTCGCCGGAGGTGACCTTGTCGCCTTCCTTTTTAAGCCATTTGGAAAGCGTGCCTTCCTCCATGGTCGGGGAAAGGGCGGGCATAAGAATTTCTACTGGCATGGGTTTCCCTTTCCCGATCAGAGCAGAATGTCGGTGTAGAGCTCGGATACATCCGGCTCTGGGTCGTTCTGGGCAAAGTCGGCGCTGTCGGCGACGATATCACGGACATCCTTGTCGATGGCCTTGAGTTCGTCTTCGCTTGCCCAGCCCTGCTCCAGAAGCCGCGCCTTGACCTGCTCGATCGGGTCATGTTCGGAGCGCATCTTCTGCACTTCGTCTTTCGAACGGTATTTCGCCGGGTCGGACATGGAGTGACCACGGTAACGGTAGGTCAGCATTTCCAGAATGATCGGACCCTTGCCCGAACGGCAATGTTCCAGCGCCTGGTCGGCGGCGGCCTTGACGGCGCGCACATCCATGCCATCCACCTGGATGCCGGGAATGCCGAAGGACTGGCCGCGCAGCGAGTAGTTCGACTGGGCGGTGGCGCGGGCGGTCGAGGTGCCCATGGCGTAACGGTTGTTTTCGACGATATAGATGATCGGCAGCTTCCAGAGAGCGGCCATGTTGAAGCTCTCGTAGACCTGGCCCTGGTTGGCGGCGCCGTCACCGAAATAGGTTACGGAGACATTGTCGTTGCCGCGATAGCGGTTGGCGAAAGCGAGACCGGTTCCGAGCGAAACCTGCGCACCGACGATGCCGTGGCCGCCGTAGAAATGCTTCTCCTTGGAGAACATGTGCATCGAGCCGCCCTTGCCTTTCGACAGGCCGCCCCTGCGGCCGGTCAACTCGGCCATGACGCCACGCGCGCTCATGCCGAGCGCCAGCATGTGGCCGTGGTCGCGGTAAGCGGTGATGACCTGATCGCCTTCCTTCTGCGACATCTGCATGCCGACGACGACAGCTTCCTGACCGATGTAGAGGTGACAGAAACCACCGATGAAGCCCATGCCATAGAGCTGGCCGGCCTTTTCCTCGAAACGGCGGATGAGCAGCATTTCACGATAAGCGTGAAGCTCTTCTTCCTTCGAGAAGTCCGGGCTGTTCTTGCCGGTGAATTCGGTTGCGGCCTTTGCCGTGGTCTTGCGGCCGGATACGGTCGCTGGTTTTCGCGGCGCCATTCATCCCTCCCTGAGTTGCCGTTTGAATGGATAGAGTGGCGCGTACCATATGCAAGAAAATGCCATGCAGCAATGCTTTAAACGCATGGCACATATTCACGCTAAGATGCTGTGAATAAATCAGAAATGTTAAATTAACTCGATTTCAGTTAATTAGAAATATGTGTTCATGATGACGATTTCGTCCGTGCGGGACATATTCAGCTGGTAACGGGAAATCTCGTCGATCATGTCCCGCTCCAGCGAGCCATCGCTCATCAATTCCACCTGCCGTTCCAGCGCCACACGGGCCTGCGTCAGCTTTGCGAGCTCCGCAGTGCGGGTGATACGCTGCCGCTCCAGCCGCTCCGTCGCCTGCAGGCCGAAGTCGCCATGGATGGAATGATACCCGAAATAGGAAAGAAAAGCGATCGTGATGGCCGGAACGATCAAACGGCCGAATCGTCTCTTTTTATGATGTCTGGTCCACATACCGGAGAGAAGCCTTAAAACGCATAACGTGAGTCTCGAGACTAAGGCGGATTGTTTAACTATCCGTTGACCTTAAATTCCAATCGGCAGATGGACGCAAAAAAGCCCGCCGGAGGGCGGGCTAAGAATGGCAGCGACGTCAAAAGAACCCTCATCATGCCGGCCCCCGGAACAAGCCCGAGGATGATCCGTCATCCAGCCACAGCGCGTCTGCGCTGTGGGGAGAGTCTTTCGCGATCAAGGACTTGATCGCGCTGGCCCCCGGATCAAGTCCGGGGTGACGGAATGCGGATGCTATCGCTCGTCCCTGAATGAGCCCGCCAAGGCGGCGGGCCGCATCACAAACCAATAGTGCCGGAATTACCCGCGCAGGATCGAACGGCCAGCGTAAGCCGCCTGCGGGCCGAGCATTTCCTCGATGCGGATAAGCTGGTTGTACTTCGCGAGCCGGTCGGAACGGGCAAGCGAACCGGTCTTGATCTGACCGCAGTTCGTCGCAACAGCGAGATCGGCGATGGTGGAATCTTCCGTCTCGCCTGAACGGTGCGACATGACGGCGGTGTAACCGGCCTTGTGCGCCGTTTCGACCGCGTCCAAGGTCTCGGAGAGCGAACCGATCTGGTTGACCTTGACGAGGATGGAGTTTGCAACGCCCATCTTGATGCCGTCGCGGAGACGCGCGGAGTTGGTGACGAAGAGATCGTCGCCGACGAGCTGGCACTTGTTGCCGATGAGATCGGTCAGCGTCTTCCAGCCTTCCCAGTCGTCTTCGGCCATGCCGTCTTCGATGGAAATGATCGGGTACTTGGCGACGAGTTCCGCCAGATATTCCGCCATTGCGCCCGATTCCAGCGTGCGGCCTTCGCCTTCGAGAACGTATTTTCCGTCCTTGAAGAATTCGGTCGATGCACAGTCAAGACCGACGAACATGTCGTCGCCCGGACGGTAGCCGGCCTTTTCAATCGACTTCATGATGAAATCGAGTGCGGCCGGTGCGCTTTCGAGACCCGGTGCGAAACCGCCCTCGTCGCCGACATTGGTGTTGTGGCCCTGTGCCGCCAGTTCTTTCTTCAGCGTATGGAACACTTCGGAACCCATGCGCACGGCTTCGCGGATGTTTTCCGCACCGACGGGCAGGATCATGAATTCCTGGAAGTCGATGGGGTTATCGGCATGCGCGCCGCCATTGATGATGTTCATCATCGGAACCGGCAGAAGATGTGCGTTCGGGCCGCCGACATAACGGTAAAGCGGCAGGCCGGAGGCTTCGGCGGCAGCCTTGGCGACAGCGAGCGATACGCCGAGGATGGCGTTGGCGCCGATGCGCGACTTGTTCGGCGTGCCATCGAGCACGATCATCGTCTGGTCGATCTGGATCTGGTTTTCAGCGTCGAAACCGCCGATGGCGTCGAAGATTTCGGTATTGACGGCTTCGACCGCCTTTTCCACGCCCTTGCCGAGATAACGCTTGCCGCCATCGCGCAGCTCAACCGCCTCGTGCGCGCCGGTGGAGGCGCCCGAAGGAACGGCAGCGCGGCCCATGGAGCCGTCTTCGAGGTAAACATCGACTTCAACGGTCGGGTTGCCGCGGCTGTCGAGGATTTCGCGCGCGATGATATCGGTAATGGCAGTCATGGTCTCTCCCTTGGGAATGGAACAGATATTTTCCGTCGCCTGTCTTAGACGATGGCGAAGAAATTACAATGACGACGGGCGGCAGAAACGGCCCGCCCGCCATTAAAATCGATTGGCACAGACAGTGCCCGCCGTAACGCCCCGCCGCCCCTTAGGCTTTGGTGATGGCGTCGAAAGCGAGCAGCTTTTCCAGCAGTTTCGGCATGTCCTTCAGATGGACCATGTTGGGACCGTCGGACGGCGCATTGTCCGGGTCCTCATGGGTTTCGATGAAGAGGCCTGCGACGCCGACAGCAACCGCCGCCCGCGCCAGAGTCTCGACGAATTCGCGCTGGCCGCCCGTGGAACCGCCCTGTCCACCCGGCTGCTGCACCGAATGGGTGGCATCAAAGACAACAGGCGCGCCGAGCGAAGCCATGATCGGCAACGAGCGCATGTCGGAAACAAGCGTGTTGTAACCGAAGGAGGCGCCGCGCTCGCACAGAAGCACATTCGGATTGCCGCTCTCATTCAGCTTGGCCAGCACGTTCTTCATGTCCCAGGGGGCAAGGAACTGGCCCTTCTTGACATTGATGACCCGGCCGGTTTTCGCGGCGGCGACGAGAAGATCGGTCTGGCGGCTGAGAAAGGCCGGGATTTGCAGCACATCCACCACTTCGGACACGATGGCGCATTGTTCTTCGGTGTGAATGTCGGTCAAAACAGGAAAGCCGAATTCCTTCTTGAGATCGGCGAAAACCTGCATGGCGCTCTCAAGGCCGATGCCGCGCTTGCCGGAAAGCGAAGTACGGTTCGCCTTGTCGAAGGACGACTTATATACGAGCCCGACCCCCAGCTTGTCGCAAAGCTCCTTCAGGACACCGGCGATCATGAAGGCATGTTCGCGGCTCTCCATCTGGCAGGGGCCAGCGATCAGGGAAAATCGCTCTGTATTGGAAAAGGAAACCGAATTGGCGCCGTCGCCGGCGGTGACTTTGAGATTGTTCGTAACGCTCATCATTTTTCCTCGAAGGCGAATGCAACGCCCTGACCGGGCGCGGCGGACACCACCAGACGGCCGCCCGCTTCTGCGCTGGAGACGCCATTAGCAGCAAGCACCGCTTCTGTCACGGCAAGATCGTCAACGGAAAAGACGATGCCTGCGCCGTGCAGTCCATTCGGAGGATTGGGCAGGCTTTCGCTGAAGGCCGGTTTTTGGTTCAGCCTGATGCGCACATTGCCGGTCGTAAAAATAATATCTCCATCTGGAGACATCTCCTCCTCGCAGGCAAATACCGTTTCGATCAGACGGACCGCGTTGGGATCGCCGCCGGAAAACAGAACGATCTCGCTGAGGCCGGAAGCACCATTGGCGTGGCGCTCCAGCACCGCCCGGTTGTTCGGCAAAGCCTGCAATCGCTGGCAGCTGAACAGAAAGAAATCCGAAGCCGCGCCGCTCGCTGCGAAAGCCAGCCGGAATGCCGCCTCACTCTGTGAGCCGTCCGGCATCCGCACGAGCCGTGAAAATTCAAAGATATCGCCCGCCGAGAAGCCGGACGCGGAAAACCTGTCATGATCGGCAATGGCGCTTTCGCTTCTTGCCACCAGGGCCGAAAAACCGTCCTCGCCATGACGCTGCCGAAAGGCCCGATCCCTACCGGTGAACACGTCGCCCCTGTTCACCGATTCATTATATTTAGCCGGGTCAGCAATCGCGAGCGGTTCCAGATAGGTGCCGTCCGCGAAGAAAACGCAGGCATTCTGCGTGCCGAAGGGATGGAGGGCCTCCGGAGCGACGGTGAAGCCGAGAAGCTCAAGGCGGTCTTTCGCCACGGCAAGAGACTGGACCGGCAAAACGAGATGATCGACACTATTTCGGTTCGCCATGATCGAGCCCCTGTGCTGCGGGTTTGTGCGTGACCAAAGCACAGATGACGCCAGCAATGCAAACGATCAGCTTCGCCGGGCCGGCCCGGTCACGCACCTATGGCTCACCGGTATGCATCGAGACGGTTTATCGCCTCCACGTTTTTCGCCGAAGATCCTTTCGGATCGAAATCCGATGCCAGCCAGGTGTCGACGATGGCTTTCGCCAGTTCCGGGCCGATCACGCGGGCGCCCATGGTGATGATCTGGGCGTTGTTGGATTTCGCCGCCCGTTCGGCGGAATAGGTGTCATGGGTCAAGGCGGCTCGGATGCCGGGCACCTTGTTGGCGGAAATGCACACGCCGATGCCGGTTCCGCAAAACAAGAGGCCGCGATCGAATTCACCGGCGATGATGCTGCCGGCCACGGCCTCGGCCAGATCGGCATAAAATCCGTCCTGACTTCGATCCACGACCGTCAGCCCTTGCCTGCCCGAGAGATGGGCGAGCACCGCATCCAGCAGGGGTTTTCCGGCGCTGTCGGCGCCCGCGACAATTCTCATTTCGATGTCTCCCGTTATTTGCGTGCGAGCCTCATGGGCTTCAGCCGCCATGTCCTGTTTTCAAGATTGCAATCTGGCCTGTGCGCCTTCGGCAAGGCTGCGCAGGATGAGCGCGCAGGAGGTGGCGCCCGCATCGAGAACACCGAGCGAGCGCTCGCCGAGACGGCTGGCGCGGCCGATCTTCGCCACGAGATTGATGGTCGAATCCCTGCCGGTTTCGGCGGCGGCGACAAGGGCTGCGGCGGCATCGTGGAATGACGCGCCCGAGGCGGTGGCGGTGTCGAATGCCGTAACGGCCGGCACCAGCGTATCCAGCAGCGTCTTGTCGCCCACCTTGGCCGAGCCGATGGAACTGACGCCTTCAAGACCGGCATGCAGCATTCTGCTGAAGGACAGCGCATCGATAATCTCGGCATTTTCGATTTTCTCGGCGAATTCCGTAAACATCACCCCATAAAGAGGCCCCATGGAGCCGCCGATTTCCGTCATCAGGATCGTGCCGAGCGTATCGAGCGCCTTGGCAAGCGAGGCGTCCTGCCCTCTCAGCCGGTCTGCCGCCATGCCGAATCCCTTGGCCATGTTCACGCCATGGTCGCCATCGCCGATTTTACCGTCGATCTCGCTGAGATAGGCGCGGTTTTCGATGATCCTTTCGGCCATGGAGAGAACGATGTCGCCGGCCTTGGCGTTCTGAAAAGACTGCATGAATTTTCTCCTCACAGCATAACGGTGCAAAGCGCCTCGGCATCGAGCAGCGGTTTCAGCTCGTCATCCAGCGCCATCACGGTCAAAGTCGCACCCACCATCTCAAGCGACGTGAAATAGTTGCCGATATAGGTTTTGTGGATTTTCAGGCCACGCGCCGAAATCTCGGATTCTATCGTGTCGTTGAGGATGTAGAGTTCGTTGACGGGCGTCGCACCAAGCCCGGAGACCAGCACCGCCACCTCGCTGCCGGCCGGCAGGTTGTGATCGTCGAGCACGATCTTGCACATGTCCTTCGCCACCTCAGCGGCGGATTTCAGCTTCTCGACGCGAACGCCGGGTTCGCCATGGTGGCCTATGCCCACTTCCATCGCGCCCGGTTCGATCTGGAAGTTGGGATGGCCGACCGCCGGCAGGGTGCAGGGGCCGAGACCGACGCCGATCGAACGGCAATTGTCGATAGCCTTCTGGGCGGTGGCGCGCACCTCCTCCAGCGAAGCGCCGCTTGCCGCCTTGGCGCCGCCGATCTTCCACATGAAGATTTCGCCGGCGACGCCGCGGCGTTTCTCACGCTCCTCGGGGGCAGCGGAACACACATCGTCATTGGCGACGACGGTGGCGATCTCGATGCCGTCTTTGGCGGCGAGTTTTGTCGCCATCTTCACATTCATATTGTCGCCGGCATAGTTGCCGTAGAGCACGATCACACCCCTGCCGCCATTGGCTTCGCGGATCGCGTCGTGAAAGCTCTTGGCCGTGGGTGATGAAAACAATTCGCCGACGGCGACGGCATCCAGCATGTTGCGGCCGGTGTAGCCGATAAAGGCCGGCTCATGGCCCGAGCCGCCGCCCGTGACCACGCCGACCTTGCCGGCGACCGGCGCGCCCCTGGCAACGACGACACGCGGATTCTCCGCAAGGCGCACGATGTCGCGATGGGCCTTGACGAAGCCCTTCACCGTATCCTCGACCACCTCGTCGGGGTTATTCACAAATCTCTGCATTACTCTCCTCCTTTATGCCGTCTACGCGCCAGCCCCTATCGCTTCTCGGGCCGCCTCTCAGGCGACAGCGGCCGAGCTTGCGGCTCCGCCCCCGGCCAATCCTCTTTTGACCGCGTCAAGCGAAACCGTCAGCGCCTGCTCTATTTCCCGAAGCGATGCGGGGCTG
The DNA here is from genome assembly GCF_006970545.1 of Agrobacterium sp. T29. Taxonomy (NCBI): domain Bacteria; kingdom Pseudomonadati; phylum Pseudomonadota; class Alphaproteobacteria; order Hyphomicrobiales; family Rhizobiaceae; genus Agrobacterium; species Agrobacterium sp. T29. The sequence goes on along the minus strand of NZ_CP040640.1, from coordinate 1,094,762 downwards.
ATACGCCTTACCGGCTGGGCATCCGCGCGACGGTGAAGGCGCGCTGGAAACTCGATGCTGATCGGCATCTCCGGCTTTTTGGCAATCTCACCGAGCAGCTTGCCGCAATCGATATCGCCCTCGCCCACCGGCACGAAAAACCAGCCTTCCGGCGCGTGCTTCACATCCTTGATATGTGCGTGAACCGAGGCGGGCAGCGCCGCCACCGCGTCATCGGCAAAATTCTTGAGGTGCGGACGGTGGGACGCGGTATTGGCCGCGTCATAATTCAGCCCAAGCCATGGGGAGCCGAAACGCCGCGTGAGCGCGACGCCCTCCTGCGCGATGTTGAAAAGGTTGTCGCTGCCATCGCCGGGATTTTCCAGCCCGATCACGATGCCGAAGGCTTCGGCACGGCGCAGAAGCACCTCGATATTGCGCAGGAACCGGTCTTCGCGCTGCCGGGCCGAGGCATTGGTGGCGATTACCCTCGCGCCGATTCCCGCCGCAAAAGCCATTCTACCGGTAAAAATTTCAACGGAATCGTCCAGTCCAAGATCGATATGCGACGACATGGCATGGCAACCGAGCCCGGCATCATCAAGCGAGCGGCGCCATGACGCCATTTCAGCCGGCAGGAACGCGCTTTCATCGAATGGTTCGGTGTAACCGACGATAAAGGCTGGCTCCACATGGCGAAAACCGATCCTGGCGATGCTCTCCAGCATCTCCTCGCGCCCATAGCCGTCATATGGCGCGCCGGACGCCGATATGATGCGATCTTTCATGCAATCCTCCCCTTGAGCCGCAGCCGAAGGGACGATGCCAATCACGCTGCAACCTCATTATTCCGACCGGAAAATGACGGAGAGGTCCGCTCGTGAGCAAGCGGAAAAAATTAACGCGCCAGTGAATTCAATTCACGTAACAGCCGCATTCCTATTCAAATGCGGGATCCTGAAGATCTTCGATCAGCCAGTCAGCAAACCGTCTTGCCAGCCTGCGCTGGCTGCCGGACTTGGGATAAGCGAGATAATGGCCGACATAGTGAAGGTCCTGCGTCGCGCCGCTCAGGGGTGCGACCAGCCGCCCGGATTTTATCTCGCGATGGGCAAGCCGTGTCGATTCCAGCGCCACGCCGACGCCATTGGCGGCGGCATCGATCGCCAGGAAACTGCGGTCGAAACTCATGGCCTGAATGGGCGGCTTGCCCAGCCCATTGGCCTCGAACCAGTCCGGCCATTGCAGACGTTTGTTGTCGCTTCGAATAAGCAATTGCCGGTTCAAATCCCGGGATGTCCTGATCTCGTCCGCGAGCGCCGGCGAGCACAGCGGCGTGACACGCTCGCTGCCCAGCGGAATGATGATGAGATCGTCTCCCTGCGGTTCGCCGTAGATGATATCGGCATCGAATTCACCATCGACGAAACGCACATAGGCGGTGCTGGCCGCCAGCCGCACCTCGATCCCCGGATTGGCGTTCAAGAATTGCGGCAGGCGCGGAGACAATACCTGCGCCGCATAGCTCGGCGCGCAATGCAGGCGCAGAAGATGGGAGCGGTTGGAGGACACCACCTCGATGCCCTGCCGCAACTCCTCGAAGGCGTTCGATGCATGTGTCAGAAGCGTCTGCCCCGCCGCCGTCAGGCGCACGGTTCGCGTGGTGCGCTCGAAAAGCGGCGTACCGAGCACCCTTTCGAGCTTGACGATCGCATGGCTGACGGCGCTCGCCGACAGGTTGAGTTCATCGGCAGCGGCGCGGAATGAGCCGAGCCGGGCGGCGGATTCGAAGGCGCGGATGGAGGTGAGTGAAATGCCGTTCAACATTCGATTACTGAAGCAGATTCATGAGATGATGTAAACTTCGCGTTTGAAGCGCCCTCTGCCCATCTGCAATATCGAGGCTGCATTCGTCGCAGGATGGAATGCGGCGGCAGGTCGGGAGCACCGCCGTCAAGCGTATGGAGCCGGCCCGCCCGGCTTGGGAGGATTGCTTATGTTGTTGAATGGAAAGACTGCGGTTATTTCAGGCGCCGCCAGCAAACGCGGCATCGGCCGCGCCACGGCGGAACTTTTCGCCCGCCACGGCGCCCGCGTCGCCATCGTGGATCTCGATGAAGCCGGCAGCATCGAAGCCGCGGCCTCGCTTGAAAAAGTGGATGGCGGCGAGCATGTCGGCGTCGGCGGCAATGTGGCGGATCGTGCCTCCTGCGAGGCGGCCGCGCAAAAAGTCATCGCCGCTTTCGGCAAAATCGATATCCTCATCAATAATGCCGGCATTACCCAGCCGGTGAAGACGCTCGACATTACCGGCGCGGACTGGCAGCGCATCGTCGATGTCAACATGACCGGTGTGCTGAATTTTAGCCAGGCCTTCATTCCCAATATGCGCGACAATGGCGGCGGCTCGATTGCCTGCATGTCGTCGGTCTCCGCACAGCGTGGCGGCGGCATTTTCGGCGGGCCGCATTATTCGGCGGCCAAGGCGGGCGTTCTCGGTCTCGCAAAGGCCATGGCGCGTGAATTCGGTCCCGACGGCATTCGCGTCAACTCCGTCACTCCCGGCCTGATCCAGACCGACATTACAGGCGGCAAGCTGACCGACGACATGCGCCGCGACATTCTCAAGGGCATTCCGCTCAACCGTCTCGGCGACGCCATCGATGTCGCCAATATCTATCTCTTCCTCGCCTCGGACCTCTCCTCCTACGTCACCGGTGCGGTTGTCGACGTGAATGGCGGAATGCTCATTCACTGAAAACCACCTGTCGAAGCCGGGAAACCGGCTTCGATTTTTCTGACCGGGAGGAGGAAACCATGGCTCAGGGATATCGGCACGCAGATGCAACGAAGGAAGCGGCGCTGGCGAATGTATCGCTGGCGGAACGTGCCTGGCGCATCCGGCGCAACGCCCTTTTGATGGGTGAGGTGCAGGGACAGGGTTATGTCGGTCAGGCGCTCGGCATTGCCGATGTTCTGGCGGTGGCCTGGTTTCACACCATGCGTTACCGGGCGGACGATCCGCATTGGGAAGGCCGCGACCGGTTTCTGCTCTCCATCGGCCATTATGCGATTGCGCTTTACGCAGCGCTCATCGAGGCGGGCATCATTCCGGAAGATGAGCTGGAGACCTATGGCTGCGACGGCTCGCGCCTGCCCATGTCCGGCATGGCCTCCTATACGCCGGGCATGGAAATCACCGGCGGATCGCTCGGCCATGGGCTCGGCATTGCGGTGGGCATGGCTCTCGGCCTCAAGCGCAAGAATTCCGACCGGTTCATCATCAACCTGATGTCGGATGGCGAATTGGGCGAAGGTTCCACCTGGGAAGCCGCCATGGGCGCATCCCATCACAGGCTCGGCAATCTCATCAATCTCGTGGATTTCAACAATCAGCAGGCGGACGGCCCTTCCCGCGAGATGCTGTCCTCTGAACCTGTGGACGCCAAATTCGCGGCCTTCGGCTGGCATGTGCAGCGCGTGGACGGCAACGATATCGACAAGGTTCGAGAGGCCTTCGATATCGCCATGTCACTCACCGATGACAGGCCGCGCGCCATCATTTTCGATACCCGGATGGGCCGCGGCGTGCCCTTTCTCGAAAACCGCGAAATCACCCATTTCATTCGCGTGGAAGCACATGAATGGAAGCTGGCGCTCGACGCGCTTGAAGAAGGACGGCCGCAATGAGTGCAGCAGCTCCGCAGAAGCGCCTCACCACATCGGCGATGATCGCCTCCATCGCCGCCGAAGGCCAGCCGACACGGCCTGCGCCCTTCGGTCACGCTCTTGTTCAGCTGGCGAAGGAACGCGAGAATATTGTCGGCCTCACCGCCGATCTCGGCAAATATACCGACCTGCATATTTTCGCCAAAGCCTTTCCCGAGCGCTTTTATCAGATGGGCATGGCCGAGCAGCTTTTGATGAGCACTGCGGCCGGTCTGTCGCGCGAAGGTTTCGTGCCCTTCGCCACCACCTATGCGGTCTTCGCCGCCCGCCGCGCCTATGATTTCATCGCCATGGCGATTGCCGAGGAAAACCTGCCGGTGAAGATCGTCTGCGCCCTGCCCGGCCTGACGACGGGTTACGGCCCCAGCCATCAGGCAACCGACGATTTGGCGATTTTTCGCGCGCTGCCGAACATGACGATCATCGACCCGTGCGACGCCACTGACATAGAAGGCGCAGTACCGGCGATTACGGATTATAACGGCCCCGTTTATATGCGCCTGCTGCGTGGCCAGGTGCCGGTGGTGCTGGAAGAATATGGCTATCGCTTCGAACTCGGCAAGGCGAAGCTTATCCGCGATGGTGCGCAGGTCCTTTTCATATCGTCCGGCATATTGACGATGCGGGTTCTCGAAGCGGCTGCCCTGCTTGAAAAGGAGGGCGTCGGCTGTGCCGTGCTGCATTCCCCCACCATCAAGCCGCTCGATACCGCCTCGATCTTCGCGGAAGTGGACCGGGCGGATCGTCTGGTCATCGTGGCGGAAAACCACAGCGAAATCGGCGGGCTTGGCGAGGCCGTGGCAATGGCGCTGATGAAAAGCGGCCGGGCGCCGCGCCTGCGGCAGATCGCCCTGCCCGATGCTTTTCTGGATGCGGGTGCGTTGCCCACCCTGCATGACCGCTACGGCATCTCGACGGCGATGATCGTGGCGCGCGCAAGGGCGTGGCTGGAGAATGAAAGTTTTGAAGTACCGCGCGGTTCGGTCTAAAGGCTGAAGCTGAAACATGGTGCGGAATCAGCCGGAGGGAGCCGGCGGTTTCAAGTGAGTGGAGCGCGTTATCCGCGTGATCGGACAACGCCGAGGGTGTTTAAATCCAGGGAGGAGAAAAATGAGTATTTCCATCAACAGGCGTATGTTCCTGACCGGTACCGGACTGGCACTGGCTGCGCCGACCATTCTGACGACAGCCCGCAACGCCCGGGCTGCCACGACGCTGACGCTCGGCCATGGGGCTGCGCCGGGCAATCCACGCACGCTCGCGGCCGCGAAATTCGCGGAACTCGTTGCCCAGAAAACCGAAGGCCGCGTGGCGATCAATGTCGCCGGTTCGGAAACGCTTGGCAGCGACGCCGCCATGCTGACCAGCCTGCGCACCGGGGCGCTGGATTTCACTGCCAACAGCCAGGGTCCGGTTTCGAGCGTTGTTCCTGAACTTGCGGCGCTCGGCCTGCCCTTCCTGTTCAGCAATGCCGATCAGGCGATCAAGGTGCTCGAAGGCGATGTCGGCGCATCGCTCGATGCGCGTTTCCAGAAGGTCGGCATCGTGCCGCTCGACTGGTGGGACAACGGCATCCGCCATGTCTCCAATTCCAAACACGCCATCACCAAGCCGCAGGACGTCGCGGGCCTGAAAATCCGTACCCCCGCCGACCCGATGACCATGGATATTTTCAAGGCGCTGGATGCGGCGACGGTTCAGATTGCCTTCGGCGAACTCTACATCGCGCTTCAGCAGGGCGTCGTCGACGGGCAGGAAAATCCGCTGGTGAATATCGAAAGCTCCAAGCTTTACGAGGTCAACAAACATATCAGCCTCACCGCCCATAAATGGGAATCCACCCCGTTCCTGATGTCCAAATTCGCCGAGGGGCGGCTGGGCAAGGATTTCGAGGCGGTCAAGGCGGCTGCGAAGGAGGCCGGAGCGCTTCAGCGCAAACTCTCGGCGGAAAAGGCAAGCGCGTCTCTGGCCGCCTTCAAGGCCAATGCCGCCATCGAGGTGGTGGAAGACATCGACCACGCCGCTTTCGCGAAAGCGACCGCGCAGGTGCTGGAGACATGGAAGCAGAAGCCCTTCGGCGATTTCGTCGCCGAGCTGGAAAAGGCCGCCAAGGGCTGACGATCAGGATGCCGGGCCGGTTCATGCCGCCCGGCCTCACCTTCATGTCCACCGACAGGATCGGCGGGAGCCTCGCTCACGCCGACATTCATACGGTTTCAGTTTTCAGGAGATGCGCCAATGCTCGAAGGAGCCTTGTCCGCCGCCAATCGCGTTGACAGTTTCATCGCCATCCTCTGCCGCATCATCATCGTGGCAACCGGCATTCTGCTCACGGTCATTATGACCGCAAACGTCATCGTCCGCTATCTATCGACATCCGGCGGGCTGGACTTTGCGGAAGAATTGCCGACCATGCTGTTTCCATGGTTCATCGTCGCCGGCATTACCCTTGCCGCGCAGAGCGGCGCGCATATGGCGGTTGAATGGATCTATGACAAGTTCGACGAACGCGGCAAGGTGGCGGTTCTGCTGTTCGCCAATCTCGTGACGGTCGCAAGCTTCGTCATTCTCGCGCAGCAGGCGCTTGTCGTCGCCGAGATCGCCGGCGCGGAAATCAGCCCTGTGCTGCAGCTGCCCAACAGCATCGGATATTATTCCATCGCCTTCGGCGCAGCACTGGTCTCGGTCACCACCGCAACAGCAAGCCTGCGCATTCTCTCCGGCGGCTGGCATGCCCGCCCGCACGGTGCAACCGAGGAGATGCCGCTATGACCATCGTGATGATCATTGCATTTTGTATTCTCATGATGATTGCGGTTCCGGTCGGCTATGCGCTGATCATCTCTGCCGGCGTCGCCGTACTGTGGAACGGTTATGTGCCGCTTTCGATCGTGGCGCAGCAGGTTTACGACCAGACGCAGTCTTTCCCGATGCTGGCGCTGCCGTTCTTCATGCTCGCGGGAACGCTGATGCTCGGCGGCAAACTCGGCACCCAGCTTCTCGAACTCGCCTCCAAGGCCATGCAGCGCTGGCGCGGCGGCCCGCTTTCCACCACCGTCATTTCGTCGGTCGTGTTCGGCGGCGTTTCCGGCTCGGCGGTCGCCAATGCGAGTGCGCTCGGCTCGGTGCTCATTCCATGGCAGAAGCGCCAGGGCTACCCCGCTCCCCTCTGTGCGGCCAACAATGCCACCTCGGCCGTCATCGACGTGCTCATTCCGCCGTCGATCCCGATGATCCTCTATTCGCTGGTCAGCGGCGTCAGCATCGCCAATCTGTTCATCGCCGGCATTTTGCCGGGCCTGCTCATGGCCGTTGGTTTCATCTTCGTCTGCTGGGCCATTGCCGTGCGGCGTGGCTATGCGGTGCGTGACGAACGCATCCGCAAGCGCGATCTGGCACTACTTGCATTCCGCAGCCTGCCGGCGATCCTCCTGCCGATCCTCATCATCCTCGGCCTGCGCTTCGGCTTTGCAACGCCGACCGAAGTGGCCGTTCTTTCCGTCGTCTATTCGCTCGTGCTCAGCATCTTCTTTTATCGCGATCTGACGTGGAAGCGTTTCTGCGACAATTTCGTCGAGGCTGGCTCCGCAACCGGCGTCGTCATGCTGGTCATCATGGGCAGTGCGGCGGTGGGCTGGGTGCTCACCTTCGATCAGGCGCCCCAGCATTTCGCCACCTGGGTGGCCGAGAATATCTCCAACCCGATCCTGATCATTCTCATGATGAACATCCTGATGCTGATCATCGGCATGCCGCTCGATCTGCCGCCATCGATCCTGCTGCTCGGACCGATCTTCGTGCCGCTTGCGGATATGATCGGGCTCGACCGGGTGCAGCTCGGCATGATGATGGTCATCAATCTCGGTATCGGGCTCTATACGCCACCGATCGGCACCACGCTCTTCATCTCGTCCTCCATCGCCAGAGCGCCGCTCGGCGCGACGACGAGGGAATTGTGGCCATTCTTCACCATGGCGATGCTGCTTCTCATCGCGGTCAGCTTCATTCCTGCGCTCACGATCTACTGACATAAGAGCTGTAGCAAACGGCAGCCGGAAACCACCGGCCGGGTCTACCCGGTCGGTGGTTTCTGGTATTCAAGATGCGGCTTACATCGTTCAATCTGCTTTGTTCATGGTTTCGACGATCAAATCACGATCTGCGATGCACCCTTCACGAAATTTTAGGGGATTGCGGAACACATATGGAACATATAGTGTTCGTTCTGTATTTGTTTCGCGACTTCAACGACGATTCTCAAGGGTGTTTTCCTCATGCTCACGCGCAAACAGCAGGAATTGCTTCTCTTCATTCATGAAAGAATGAAAGAGTCCGGCGTGCCGCCCTCCTTCGATGAAATGAAGGACGCACTCGATCTCGCTTCCAAATCCGGCATCCACCGGCTGATCACCGCACTCGAAGAGCGCGGCTTCATTCGCCGGCTACCTAACAGGGCGCGGGCGCTGGAAGTTATCAAATTGCCTGAGGCCTATGCTCCGGGTGCAAGGCCACAGCGCGGCTTCTCGCCGAGCGTCATCGAAGGCAGTCTCGGCAAGCCGAAGACGCCGGAGCCGGCCCCTGCCCCCAAGGCGCCGGCCAATGATCTCGGCGGCGCCGTCACCGTGCCGGTCATGGGCCGCATCGCCGCCGGTGTGCCGATTTCCGCCATCCAGAACAACACCCATGATGTGGCCGTGCCGGTGGACATGCTCGGTTCGGGCGAACATTACGCTCTTGAGGTCAAGGGCGACTCGATGATCGAGGCCGGCATTTTTGATGGCGATACCGTCATCATCCGCAACGGCAATACGGCCAATCCGGGCGATATCGTCGTAGCACTGGTGGATGATGAAGAAGCGACCCTGAAGCGTTTCCGCCGCAAGGGAGCCTCCATCGCTCTGGAAGCGGCCAATCCCGCCTATGAGACCCGCATTTTCGGACCGGACCGGGTGAAAATCCAGGGCAAGCTGGTTGGTCTGATCCGCCGCTACCATTAATTGGCAGCCCGCCTTTTTTTCGCTATGGGCGTCATCGAGAAGATGACGCTCCCTTTGAGGCATCTTGGCTTGTTTCCTGGAACAACGTGGCTCTGCGGAAGTAAAGAGAGGGTACGTTTCGCTCTCGTCTCCGGGCGGTGACGCGGGTTTGCCTTTTTCTTTCTCCCTGCCCTCAACTTCCCATTCATCAACGCGGCTTATGGGAGCCATGGATTATTTGCAATATTCCAAGGCCCATCCGTCGGTATAGAAATGCGCGTCATATCGGGGAAACACGTCATGTACGATCTTTATATCGCCAACAAGAACTATTCCTCATGGTCGCTGCGGCCCTGGGTATTGATGCGCACGCTCGGCATCGCCTTCGATGAAAAACTCGTTCCCTTCGGCGAAGGCGTTTCCTTCTCCACCTTCTCGCCGACCGGCAAGGTGCCCTGCCTTGTCGATGAGGACGTGACGGTTTGGGAATCGCTGTCGATCGCCGAATATCTGGCGGAAAGACATCAGGGCGTCTGGGCGAGCGACAAGCAGGCAAGGGCCTGGTCACGGTCGGCGGCGAGCGAAATGCATGCGGGCTTTTCCTCGCTGCGCAATCTCTACCCCATGTCGGTCGGCATTCGCGTAAAACCGAAGGGTGGCGATGCCGGGCTTGCGGCCGATATAAAGCGCATCGATATGCTGTGGAGCGAAGGCCTCGCGAAATTCGGCGGACCTTATCTTGCCGGCCAGAAATTCACGGCGGTCGATGCCTTCTTCTGCCCGGTGGCATTTCGTTTCCAGACTTATGGCGCGGAACTTTCCCCTGCGGCGAAAACCTATTGCGACCGGCTGCTCGCCCTTCCCGCCATGCGCGAATGGTACGAGGCCGGGCTTAAGGAAGTCTGGCGCGATGCGGCGCATGAAGAGGAAATTAGCGGGATCGGCGAATTGACCGCGGATCTGCGCATCAAGGCCTGACGGTCCATGCTGGCGGCGCTCTATTGCGATGCCGCCAGCAACCGCATGACGGCATCAGGCACGTCGCGATCGAAACGGCCGCTTTTCCAGTCGTAATAGCGATGTTCGCTCCAGGGCCTGTCCATTCCGACGATTGCGGCGCGCAGCCTGCCGACTACCCCTGCCTGATCGCTGCCGGCGAAGTCCATTTCCAGCGAACCGATCCGCCGCAGGATATCGCGGTTCAGCAGAAGTGCGCCCGAGCGGCATTGGGAGAAGGACGTTCTGCGGGAGACGATAACGATATCGGCAATATCGCAAGCCTTTCCAGCAAAGCGGCCATCTTCCAGAACGATGATCCATTCGCCGCTTCCCGCGCGCGCAACGCACCATGTGCCTTTGCTGCAGGTGAAAACACCGGGCTCGGCGTCTCTCAGGGCCGCTGTCATCTGCCGTGCAACTGCACTCATCTCTTGCGGTTCAAGCTTCGCCTTCGAGGTCAACGCCACGGTTTTTGCCGTGGCCTCGGTCTTGAGAAAGACCGGCGGCACAGGCTGTTCCGGCAAAAGCAGCGCCCTTTGCCACTGGCCATAAACGAAACCCTGCGGCTGAGCCTTCGTCGTGTAGGCTTTGCCGTCCTCCAGCAGCGCCACCAGCTCGCCATCCTCATGAACAAGCAAATCGGGCGGATCGCGATAGGCCGTGGCGGACGACAGGCCGAAGGCGAGGAATAGAAGCGGCATGCCCAGAAGCGCAAGCCGGCTGCGCAGCAATGTCAGCAGCAGAAAACCAGCCGAGGCAAGCCCCAGAAACCACCCGTGAGGCCGGCCCGTCGCAGCGCTTCCGCCCCAGGACGCCACCTCCTGCGCAACCTCGATGACGAGGGCCATGCCGTATCCCATGACCTTCAGAAATGGTGCGTCTAGCCCGAAAGGCATCAGCAGCATGGCGACAAGGCCGAAAGGCATGACGATCAGCGACATCAGCGGCATGGCGGCCAGATTGGCGAAAAGTCCATAGGTGGTGACACGCTGAAAATGCTCGACCGAATAGATCGCCGTCGAAAGACCACCGATCAGCGACGTCGTGATGACACCGCCGATAATGGCGCCCGCCGTTTGCGCCACCGTCATCCATGCCGGTTTGCGTCCGATGAACAGACGCTCGCGATCGATACGCCAGCGGCTCCAGGCGGCATAGGAGGCGACGAGCGCGATGGTCGCGGCAAAAGACATCTGAAAGCTCGGGCCCATGATTTCCGAGGGCGAAAAAGCGAGAATGACCAAAGCGGAAAGCGCGACATTCCTGAGGCTGAGCGAAGGTTGATCGAACAGCACCGCGATCAGCATCACCGACATCATCAGCCAGGCGCGTTCGGCGGAAACGGCAAAACCTGAAATCAGGTAATAGGCAAGCGTCATCAAGAGCGCGGCGAAAGCCGAAATCTTCTTCACGGGCCAGCGCTGCGCAAATGCCGGAAAAAGGCTGAAGGCAAGCCTCAGCCCCACGAAGAATATGCCCGACGCCAGCGCCATGTTGAGCCCGGATATGGCGACGATATGGGCAAGGCCGGAGAGCCGTAACGCTTCCATCGTTTCGGCGGATATGGCCTGTCTCTCATCGGTGACGATGGAGGCGGCAAAGGCGCCGGCATCGCCGCCGATGGTGTTGCGAATGCGTTCGGCAATGACGGTGCGAAGGCCATAGAGCCGCATGTCGGCCCATTCCAGCCAGTTCGTCTTCGCGTCGATGCCGGGTGGAGTTACCGTCTGTGGCGGCTTATAGAAGAATCCGGTCGCGCCTATGCCCCTGAAATAGGAGGCGAAGGCGAAATCGTTGAGCCCCGGCAAGGCCGGGCCAGATGGCGGCGAAAGTCGCGCCTTGCCACGAATGGTCGCGCCGAGTGCGGCGGGCTCGCCTCCCCCGCGTGACAGGAGCGAGACCTTGCCCGGCGGGCGTGACAATGCCGGCGCTTCCGTTGCGGTTAGTTGCACCACATATCGCCAGTCCCCGCGCGCATCCACCTCCCGGCGGGTCACCGTGCCGGTAATGGTGGTGGTGACGGGCGTATCCAGCACCACCGTTCCCGCACGCCATGTTTCGACCCCGGCGAAAAGCATGCCCAGCAAAAGCAGCGCGAAAAGGCCGCAGGCCGTCGCTGTGAATTCCGAGCGATATTTCGCGAAGAACGCCAGACCGGCGGCGATGAGACATGTAATCGCCAGAACGGAGAATGAAGGCGAGGTATTGAGGGAAAACCAGAGGATCGCACCGCAGCCGATGAAAACCGGGACGAAAAGAAAATCGTGGCCGAATGCGCGCTCCTCGGCGAAGCATGCGGCGATTTTTTGAGAGGCGACAGCTCGCAGGTTCGGCTTGCCGACAAGGGCGGGCATGTCATATGTCGCAACATCGCCGGTTCTGCGAAGCGGATAAAGGATTTCCGCCGTGCCGGGCAAATCGCCCTGCATCGTTTCGGCATATCTGAAATGCTGTTTTTCCCCTTGACCGAGCAATCCGCGCCGCGCCCCTGCCGCACCGGGAACAGGTTTGCAGGCGGATGCGAGGGATTGCAATCCTTTCCTTTAACCCAGCGTTGACTGAGATTGAATTGCCATCGCCGGGAAAGACGAAAGCAAGGCAATTGCGTTTGCCGCAATGCACAATTTGACCTTTGGATAGCTTGGCATCTGCGCAAGGATCATATAGCTAATCGGTAGACGCTTAACCGCGGGGCGTGTCTCAACGCCCCCACCCGCATGTTTTCGGAGGATCAGTATGACGGAAAAAAGCGCTACAGTGACACTTGGCGAAAAGCAGGTCGAACTCCCAGTCAGGGAAGGCACGATCGGACCAAGCGTCGTCGATATCGCCACGCTGTACAAGCACACGGGCTCTTTCACTTATGACCCGGGTTTCACGTCGACGGCCTCCTGCGAATCCAAGATCACCTATATCGACGGTGACGAGGGCGTTCTGCTGCATCGTGGCTTCCCCATCGAGCAGCTCGCCGAACAGGGCGACTTCCTGGAAACCTGCTATCTGCTGCTTTACGGCGAACTGCCGACCGCGGCTCAGAAGAAGGATTTCGACACCCGCGTCACGCGCCACACCATGGTGCATGAGCAGATGAGCCGCTTCTTCACCGGCTATCGTCGCGATGCGCATCCGATGGCCGTCATGTGCGGCACGGTCGGCGCCCTCTCTGCCTTCTATCACGACTCGACCGACATTACCGATCCGCACCAGCGCATGGTCGCTTCGCTGCGCATGATCGCCAAGATGCCGACGATCGCCGCCATGGCCTATAAGTACCATATCGGCCAGCCCTTCGTTTACCCGAAGAACGATCTCGATTACGCCTCCAACTTCCTGCACATGTGCTTTGCCGTGCCCTGCGAGGATTACAAGGTCGATCCGGTTCTGGCCCGCGCCATGGACCGCATCTTCATCCTGCATGCCGATCACGAGCAGAACGCTTCCACCTCCACGGTGCGCCTTGCCGGTTCTTCGGGTGCAAACCCGTTCGCCTGTATCGCGGCTGGCATCGCCTGCCTCTGGGGCCCGGCTCATGGCGGCGCCAACGAAGCGGCGCTCAACATGCTCAACGAAATCGGCACGGTTGACCGTATTCCGGAATATATCGCCCGCGCCAAGGACAAGAACGACCCGTTCCGCCTGATGGGCTTTGGCCACCGCGTCTACAAGAACTACGACCCGCGCGCCAAGATCATGCAGAAGACGATGTACGAAGTGCTGGAAGCCACCGGCAACTCGGACGATCCGATCATGCAGGTCGCGCTGGAACTGGAAAAGATCGCCCTTTCCGACCCCTACTTCGTCGAAAAGAAGCTTTACCCGAATGTCGACTTCTATTCGGGCATCACGCTGAAGGCGCTCGGCTTCCCCACGACCATGTTCACCGTTCTCTTCGCTCTTGCCCGCACCGTCGGCTGGATCGCACAGTGGAACGAAATGATCGAAGATCCGCAGCAGCGCATCGGCCGTCCGCGCCAGCTCTACACGGGCGCCGGCAAGCGCGATTACGTTCCGGTTTCCAAGCGCTAAGCCGCGAAACCCCATAAATCAAAGGCCGGCAGGTTTTCACCCGCCGGCCTTTTTGTTGGCCGTCGGAATGGTTCTCAGTGGCGTGCAGCAACGCCCAGGAACTGCTTGAGTTCGGGTGTCGCGGGATTGGAGAAGACCTCTTCCGGCGGGCCAATTTCATGCACTCTGCCCTCATGCATGAAGACGACGCGGGAGCAGACGTCGCGCGCAAATTTCATTTCATGCGTCACCATCAGGAGCGTCATGCCTTCGGCGGCGAGTTCGCGCACCACGGCCAGCACTTCCGCAACCAGTTCGGGATCGAGCGCCGAGGTGATTTCATCGCAGAGCAGCGCGATGGGCTGCATGGCAAGCGCCCGGGCAATGGCGACGCGCTGCTGCTGGCCGCCGGACAATTCATCGGGATAGGCATCGAATTTATGCGCCAGCCCGACCCGTTCCAGCATCTTGCGGGCAACGGCCTCCGCCTCCGGTTTCGGCGTCTTCTTCACCACGGTCTGCGACAGCATGACGTTGCCGCCAACGGTCTGGTGCGGGAAGAGATTGAACTGCTGGAAGATCATGCCGACCTTCAGCCGCAGGGCTTTCAGATGCAGATCGTCTTCGAGAAGCTGCGCGCCGGCGACCGATATGGAACCGGCCGAAATCGTCTCCAGCCCGTTGATGCAGCGAAGCAGGGTCGATTTTCCCGATCCGCTCTTGCCGATGATGGCAATGACCTCACCCGGCTCCACATCGAGGTTGATGCCCTTCAGAACCTCGTTGCTGCCATAGCTTTTGCGGACTTCAGTGATTTCGATGAGCGACATTGAGCTTCCTTTCGAGGATCTGGCTGCTCTTCGACAAAGGCCAGCACAGCGCGAAATAGATGAGGGCGACGAGGCCATAAACGGTGAAGGGCTGGAAGGTGGCGTTGGTGACGACCGTGCCGGCCTTGGACAGTTCCACGAAGCCGATGATCGAGGTTACGGCCGTTCCCTTGATGACCTGCACGAAGAAACCGACGGTCGGGGGAATGGCGACCCGCATGGCCTGCGGCAGGATGACATAGCGCATCTGCTGCAGGCGTCCCATGGCAAGGCTCGCCGATGCCTCCCATTGGCCCTTGGCGACGGATTCCACGCAGCCGCGCCAGATTTCGGTGAGGAAGGCCGCTGCCCACAGGATCAGCGTCAGGCCCGCCGCCAGCCAGGCCGGCACATCGATGCCGAACAGGCCGAGGCCGAAAAAGGCGATGAAGAGCTGCATCAAAAGCGGCGTACCCTGAAAAAGCTCGACATAATAGCGTGCGAAAGCCCGCATCGATTTTTTCCGGGAAATGCGCATGAACAGCAGAAGCAGCGCCACCAAGCCGCCGCCGGCAAAGGAGACGAGCGACAGCAGCACCGTCCAGCGCGTGGCGAGCAGCAGGTTTCTGAGAATATCCCAGGTGGAGAATTCGATCATCGGACACTCCTGCGCGGAAAGATGAGGTTGCCGCCCATCACCAGCACCTGCCGGAGAAGAATGGCCAGCACGAGATAAATGACGGTGGAGACCATATAGGCTTCGAAGGCGCGGAAGGTGCGCGACTGGATGAAATTGGCCGCGAAGGTCAAATCCTCGGCGGCGATCTGCGAGACGACCGACGAGCCGAGCATGACGATCACCACCTGCGATGAAAGAGCGGGCCAGATGCGTTGCAGGGACGGCACCAGAACCACATGCCGGAAGGTTTCGAAGCGGGTCATGGCAAGGCTTGCCCCCGCCTCAAACTGCCCCTTCGGCGTCGCCTGAATGCCGGCGCGGATGATTTCGCAGCTATAGGCCCCGAGATTGACCACCATGGCGATATTGGCGGCGGTCAGTTCCGACAATTGCAGGCCAAGCGACGGCAGGCCGAAAAAGATAAAAAACAATTGTATGAGGAATGGCGTGTTGCGAATGAGCTCCACATAGGTCGCGACCGGCGGCCGCAGCCATTTGGGCCCGAGCGCACGCACCCAGGCGCAGACGATGCCGAGGGCGATGCCGAGAACGCCGCCGATGGCAATCAATTCCAGCGTAACGGCGATGCCTTTGGCAATCTGCGGATAATAGTCGAGAAGCCATCCAAAATCGAATGTGTATTTCACCCGATGCTTCCTTTCGGCGAGGACAAACCATGCGCCGGTCCTGCCTCAAAGCGAGGCCGGCGCATGCATTTTGCCGGGTTGCTCAGAGATCCTTGGGCAGGTCGGTTTTCAGCCATTTCTGCGCGATCGTGTTCAGCGAACCATCGGTCTTTGCGGTGGCGATGATGGCGTTGACCTTTTCAAGCAACGCCGGCTGTTCCTTGTTCAGGCCGATATAGCAGGGCGAATTCTTGATCAGGAACTTCAGCTCGGGGCGCTTTGGCGGGTTCTTGGCGAGAATGGCGGCGGCCACGACATTGCCCGTGGCGACGGCTTCCACCTGGCCAGCGAGGAAGGCGGAGATCGTGCCGTTATTGTCCTCGTAGCGCTTGATGGTCGTATCGGCAGGCGCCACCTTCGTCAGCTCCAGATCCTCGACAGCGCCACGGGTGACACCGACGGTCTTGCCGGACAAATCTTCCGCCTTGGTGACGGCAACAGAATCCGGAGCGAACACGCCGTTGAAGAAAGGCGCATAGGCGGTGGAGAAGTCGATGACCTTTTCACGGTCCGGGTTTTTGCCGAGGCTCGAAATGACGAGATCGACCTTGTTGGTCTGGAGATAGGGAACGCGGTTGGCGCTGGTCACTGGTACGAGTTCGACCTTCACGCCCAGCTTCTCGCCGATCAGATTGGCGACGTCGATATCATAGCCCTGCGGGGCCATATCCGTGCCGACGCTGCCGAAAGGCGGGAAATCCTGCGGGACGGCAACGCGGATCGTGCCGCGGGAGGTGATATCACCGAGCGCATCGGCAAAGGCTGCGGGCGAAAAGCCGAGCGTTGCGGAAATCGCGGCAATGGCAAGCAATGAACGTCTGGAAAACATTGGGAATTACTCCTTGGGGCTTGAGGAAAGAGGCTGAAGTGAAAGGGAATTGCGAAGCTCGTAGAGCGGATCCGGCCTGCGGGTGAGATCGAGACCGGTTTCGACTTCGTCGAGATGGCGGATGGCGAGTTCGGCGGCGCCATGGAAATCGGCAACCTTGATCGCTTCGAAGATGCGGCAATGTCCGTCATGCGACTGCTGCGCATGGAAATCGGACTGATAGAGCATGGAGATGAGGATGGTTCTCGCCGTCAGGTCGCGCAGCGTTTCGACGATGATGTCGTTGCCGGCGATTTCCGCGATGCGAATGTGGAAGTCGCCCATCAGGCAGGTCAGGCGCTGGCGGTCGCCTTTGGCAATCGCCGCCTTTTCCTCATCGAGATGATCGGCGAGGATGGCGATGCCTTCCGGGCTGACGCCGGAAAGATTGCGCAAGAGCCCATATTCGATAATGCGCCGTGCTTCATAGACCTTGATGGATTCTTCGGCGGAAGGCTCCACCACGAACCAGCCCCGGCGCGGGCTGACGGTGACGATGCCGCGCGTCTCCAGCCGCATCATCGCCTCGCGAATGCGCGTGCGCGACACGCTGAAAAGGCTGGCGAGTTGGTTTTCGCTGAGGCGGGTTCCCGGACGGATGCGCGCGGAAAGAATGCCGGAGATGATGGCGTCTTCTACCGCGCTCTGGGCGCTTTCGGATGTATGGCTATCTTGCATACAAGATTGAAAGCAAGAGGTGTGCCAGACGGAAATTTATGGGCCGGGAGCCACTCGATGGTCAGCCGTTTGCCGCACTAACGATCAAATGCAGTAAAATCGACCCCTCGCCTGCCCGCATCGGCAGCAGGACGGCGGCCCGTCCGAAGAAAGGATTGAAATGATTATGCCGAAGGACGAGCCTTGTTTTTCAGGACGTCGAGAAGAATGCGCGCACCGGTTTCGCCCGGAGGCACATCTGTGCGTAAACGTTCCTGCACCAGAGCATAACCCTCCAGCATTGCCCGCCGCTCGGTGGTGTCGGATGACAGCCGCTCGGCCCAACGCAGCATCGAGCCCGCACGCACAACCTCGTTGAAATATTCCGGCACGACGGCATAGTCGGCAATCAGGTTCGGCAACGCCCCGGTCCAGGTTTTCACCCGCTTGCTCAGCATGGTGAAAATCCAGTCGGTCTTGTAAACCGAGATCGTCGGTACGCCGGCAAGTGCCAGTTCGAGAATGACGGTGCCAGACGCTGCAACCGCCGCATCAGCCTCAGCAAAGGCACTCCACTTGAAAGCAGAATCGCTGCCGATCTCGGGCCTGATGTCCTGCGGCCATGCCGCCGCCAATTCGCGGATGCGGCTTTCCTGGCGCGGTACGGTGGGAAGCAGAAATCGGGTCGGGCCGTTGCGTTCCACAAAAGCTTTTGCGGCCTCCTGAAACGGCTCCATCAACCGCGTCGTTTCAGTGGAGCGCGACCCCGGCAGGAGAAGAATGGTTTTCGGTTCGCCATGGGCAGGAAGCGACCGTTCCGCCCGCTTCGCCCGCACGGAAAGCACATCTTTATCGACGCTGAGGCGATGGCCGACAAAGGTTGTCGGTGGGCCGCCGAGACGCCGCATCGCCTCCGGCTCAAAAGGAAGCAGCGCGAGAACGTGATCGACATAGGAGAGCATCGCGGTGGCGCGATATTCCTTCCACGCCCAGACGCTGGGGCAGACGTAATTGACGACCGGCAGATGCGGCAATTGCTGCCGGACTTTTTTCGCAACGCGATGGGTGAAATCCGGGCTGTCGATAATCAGCAGAATATCGGGCTTTGCGGCGGCGATTGCCTGAGCGGTCTGGTTGATCCGCGCAATGAGCTTCGGCAGTTTTTTCAGAACCTGCGTGAAGCCCATGATGGAGAGTTCGGAATAGTCGAACAGGGAAACCAGTCCCTGCGCCTCCAGCGCCTCGCCGCCGACCCCGACCAGCTCGACAGACCCCGTATATTGGGCCTTAAGCGAGCGGATCAGATCCGCGCCTAAAAGATCGCCGGATACTTCCCCGGCTATGACCGCCACTTTTAATGCCGCCGTCATCCGATCATGTCTCCGCCAAGTGATGTATCGATGCCGCAGACGAATATGCCCGCCTCATCGGCCGCTTTCAACATCGCCTCGCGATCGAGTACCAGCGCCCGCCCGGCTTCGACGGCGATACCCGCCAGCCCGGCTTTTCGCGCATTCTCCACCGTTTCCACACCGATTGTCGGCAGGTCGGCGCGCACATCCTGCTGCGGCTTGCACAGCTTTACGAGCACCCCCCTGCGGCGCGGGGATATCCGTCCTTCGGCGCGCAATGCCGCAACGCGCGCCAGCATGGCATCCGTGCCCTCGACGCCTTCCAGCGCGACGATACGGCCACCGACGGCGACGGCGCCCTGCCCAACATCGAGCTTGCCGAGTGCAAGCGCGGCCTCAGCCGCCTTGCGTATATCGCGCAGATCATCCTCGGCAGGTTTTTGCGTACCGAAAGGGCCTATAGCGGCCAGCAGGCCCGGGGCGATCTCGTGAGCGCCGATGACTTTTGCACCGAGCGTGCCGATGATCTTGATGACCATCTGCAAAACGGCGTCGTCGCCGCTCGACAGCAACGTCCTGACAATGGACGGCAGTTTGAGCAAGATACCGACTGTGGGGCGGATTTCGCGCCATTCCGGCCGCCGCGCCACACCACCGGATAGCACGACACGGTCTACCCGGTTTTCGCGCAGCAGACGGCCAAGCCCGGCGACATCGCCGACACTGATGACGGCATTGTCGAAACCGCTCCAGTCGAAACGGGAATCATCGCGCAGGCGCACGATGAAAGGGTTCTCGCCCATCTCACGGGCAGCCGCCGCCACATAAAGCGGCAGCTGGCCGCTGCCGGCCACAATGGCGAGACGCCCGCCGCCTGTCACGGCTCACTTGCCCCGGTTGGGCGAAGAGATCGCGCGGTCGCTATCCGCGCCGATGAAATCGATGACTTCAAGCGCCTGCGGGCAATCCAGATAGTCGTTACGGTCGATGGCCGCCGCATTGCCGCGGATCGTGCCCTCAGCCTCGAAAATCGCCTTGTAGACGCGTCTGACCTTATGGATATCGGCGCGCTCGATGCCGGCACGGGTCATGCCGACGACGTTCAGGCCGCCGAGGATGCCGGGATTGCCATTCAGCATGCCATAGGGAATGACATCGTAATTGACCGCCGAAAGTCCGCCGATAAAGGCCTGGCGGCCGATGCGGGTGAACTGGTGCACGGCGCAGCCACCGCCGAGAATAGCGCGGTCCTCAATGGTGACATGACCCGCCAGCATGACATTGTTGGAAAGCACGATGTGGCTGCCGAGGCGGCAATCATGCGCCACATGCGAATTGGCGAGGAAGAGATTATCGTCACCGATAATGGTCTTGCTGCTGCCATCGGAACTGCCGGCGTTCATCGTCACGCCTTCACGCATGATGCAGCGTTCACCGATTTCGAGGGTCGTTTCCGAACCGTCGTGGCGAATTGCCTGCGGCGTCCCGCCGATGACCGCCATGGGATGGACAACCGAACCACGGCCGATGACGGTCAGGCCGGAAACAACGGCGTGATTGTGCAGCTGGACATCGTCATGCAGCGTGACTTTCGCGCCGACATAGCTCAACGCACCGATGACGACGTTTTCACCGATCACCGCGCCGTCTTCGATCACGGCGCTCGGGTGAATTCTGGCCGAGGCGGCAATCGTGCTCATTGCTGATCCTCGGGGA
Source organism: Agrobacterium sp. T29 (assembly GCF_006970545.1). Classification (NCBI taxonomy): domain Bacteria; kingdom Pseudomonadati; phylum Pseudomonadota; class Alphaproteobacteria; order Hyphomicrobiales; family Rhizobiaceae; genus Agrobacterium; species Agrobacterium sp. T29. The sequence continues at coordinate 1,074,307 of NZ_CP040640.1, read as the reverse complement.
TCATCATGGCGCCGACATCTGCCTCCGCCACTAGCGCGCCGTCCACTTTCGCCTCGCAATGGAATTTGAAGACATTGCCGCGCTGGCGCTGCTTGACGACATGGATTTCCAGACGATCGCCGGGGATCACGGGCTTGCGGAAACGCGCATTGTCGATTGTCATGAAGTAGACCAGGTGACCGCCCTCACCCTGGCTGCGAGCGCAGATCGCACCCGCCGTCTGGGCCATGGCCTCGACGATAAGAACGCCCGGCATGATCGGCCGGTCCGGGAAATGACCGGTGAAATGCGGTTCGTTGACCGTCACATTCTTGATGCCAATCGCCGAGTTGTTACCGTCGATCTCAATGATCTTGTCGATCAGCAGGAATGGGTAACGATGCGGCAGAAGCTTCATGACTTCCAGAATGTCAGCCGCGCCGAGCGCCGTCTTCGTTTCTTCAGTCATTGTTTTTCTCTCCTGTTTTTTTATCACGCCCTTCAGCGCGCGCCAGAATTTCGGCCATGTCGCGCAGGAAATATTTCATCGGACGCGCGGGCGTGCCGCCATAACGGGCTCCTGCCGGCACGTCCGCCACAACACCGCTCATCGCCGCGATCTGTACGCCGTCGCCAATGTTGATATGGCCATTGATGCCGGCCGCGCCGCCAATCATCACACCGTCGCCGATGCGGGTGCTGCCCGCAATGCCGACCTTGCTGACGATGCCGCAATGGCGGCCGATGCGGACGTTGTGGCCGATCTGGACCTGATTGTCGATCTTGGTGCCTTCGCCGATGACCGTGTCATCCATGGTGCCGCGATCGATCGTGGTGTTGGCGCCAATCTCGACATTGTCCTGAATGATGACCCGGCCGATCTGCACGATCTTCAACATGCCGCGCGGACCGGGAGCATAACCGAAACCGTCCTGACCGATGCGCGCGCCGTTATGGATAATCACATTATTACCGATGAGGGCCGCAAGAACGCTTGCGCCGCCGGCAATGGTGCAATCGCGCCCGATCTGCACATCCTGCCCTATGATGACGCCGGGACCGATCCTAGTGCCCGCGCCGATATGGGCGCCAGCTCCAATCACGGCGAGCGACTCGACGATGACGCCCGCCTCCAGCTTCGCGGATGGATCGACATGCGCAGCATGGGAAATTTCAGCTTCCATTCGCGCGATCGGACCCGGACGCATGGCGGAAGGATGCAGCAAGGCACCCACCTGCGCAAAAAGCGTATGCGGGTTTTTCGATATCAGCGCAGGGGTATGAGACGGAAGCATGTCTACAAGTGCGGCGTCACAAATGACGGCGCCAGCGTCGCAGGTCTGCAGCTCATCGCGGTTCTTGCGCGAAAGGATATAGCAGAGCTGATCGGGTTTTGCCCGGTAGACCGGCGCAACGGACCGAATGATCCGCTCTCCCGCCGCGTCATCAGACAGTTCCGCCCCAAAACGGTCTGCGATATCTTTCAATCGCAGTCCCTCGTGGGGCGGAAAAAAGGCGTTGTATTCCATCAGCCGGAAACTCCAGAACGTTCAAAGTTGCAGTTCTGGACTGCCGATATCAGAAAGTGTTGGACATGCCAAACCGGAAACGCTGTTCCTCGTCGTAGTCTTCCTTGGCGAAAGGCACGGCGTAGTCGACGCGGATCGGACCGAAGGGCGACGCCCACATCACGCCGATACCGGCGGATGCGCGGATAGAGTTGTCGTCCTTCACACCGGCGCTGTTGGCAACCTTGTTGCCATAGAGCGTGCCGGCATCCACGAAGCCAGCAAGGCGCAGGCCGAAATCTTCGGGAACGCCAGGCATCGGAGCCGTGACTTCAGCAGAAGCGGCGAAATAGGTCGTGCCGCCGATGGAGTCGGAACCGATGCGAGGACCGATACCGTCGTTCTTGAAGCCGCGAACCTGACGGCCACCGAACTTGAACTGATCGAATACCAGCAGATTGTCGCCTGTCGGCACCACGTGACCGGCCTGGCCGGTCAGCGAGCCGATGACATCGTACTCATCGGAGAGCGTGTAGAAGAAGCGAGCCTTGGCGTAAATCTTGTAATATTCGGAATCGCCGCCGAGACCTGCAAATTCGTTCGTCAGAGCAGCCTGCCAGCCTTCGCGCGGCATGTTGCGGTCGTCGAGCGTATTGTAGTTCAGCGTGTTCGAAATGATGGACTGCGTCCAGTCACCGCCACGGATCAGGTCCTTGTAGGGAGCGGCAAGGTTGCTGCCGGTTTCCCAGTCGCCTTCGCCGTCATAATTGAGCTGCTTGTAGGTGTACTTGAACGTCGTCGAGAGGTCTTCGGTGATCGGCGCGGTCACGCGCAGCGAGAAGCCCTGCTCGTCATAGTCGTAATAGTCTTCGCTGCGGCTCTGGCTCTTGAACAGGTCGAAACCTGCGGCAAGACGGTAGCCGAGGAAATAGGGTTCCGTGAAGGACAGCGTATAGCTGCGCGCATCATCTTCACCCGCACCAGCGGCGAGACGGATGTACTGGCCGCGACCGAGGAAGTTCTTTTCTTCGATGGAAGCTTCGAGCAGCACACCGTCGTTCTGCGAATAGCCGGCGCCGATACCGAACGAACCCGTCGACTGATCTTCTACGTCAACAACGATGACGACGCGGTCAGGCGCGCTGCCGCCGGCGGTCGAAATATTGACCTTCGAGAAATAGCCGAGCGCTTCGAGACGGCGCTTTGCAGCCGTGATGACCGTCTGGTTGAATGCATCGCCTTCGGAAATATCGAACTCGCGACGAATGACGTAGTCACGCGTACGGGTGTTGCCGCGGATTTCGATACGCTCGACATAGGCGCGCTCGCCCTGATCGACGATATAGGTCACACCGATGGTGTTGCCAGCCATGTCGCGGTCGCCGCGCGGCGTTACGCGGGCAAAGGGATAACCTTCGCCGGCCACGCGCTTGGAAATCGCTTCCATGCTCTGCTGAACTTCCTTGGCGCTGTAGCTTCCGCCCTGGTGGGTTTCCACGAGGCCCTGAAGTTCCGAACCATCGACGCCCGGAACGGTCGATTCGACGGCGACGTTGCCGAAGTTGTAACGCTGACCTTCATCGACCGTGATGGAGATGGTGTATTCGTTCTTGGACTCGTCCAGCACAGCCTCGGAGGACACGACACGGAAGTCGGCATAACCGCGGTTGTAATAGAACTGGCGCAGCGCCTCTTCGTCGGCGCGCAGCTTGTCCTCGTTATAGACGTCCTTACGCGTCAGGAACGACAGCATGTTGGACTTCTTGGTATTGATAACGGCGGCCAGACGGCCATCGCTATAGGCATTGTTGCCAATGAAATCGATGCGGCCGATCTTCGTGCGCTCGCCTTCATTGATGACGAAAGCAATGTTCACACGGCCCTGACCGACGGAAACGGTCTGCGTGGTGACTTCAACATCGCTACGGCCGATGGCGGCGTAGGCTTCCTTGATGCGGGCAATATCCGCCGTCACGATGGCCTGATTGAACGGGCCGAGGGACTGGGTCTGCACAACGCCGGCGAGCTTGTCGTCCTTGATCTTGCGGTTACCGTTGAAGACCACCTGGTTGACGAGCTGGTTCTCATTGACGGTCACGACCAGCGTGCTGCCGGAAACGCGCATGGAAACATTCGAGAAGTAACCGGTGGCGTAAAGACGCTTCACCGATTCATCGATGTCCGAATTGGAAAAGTTCTTACCCGGCGCAATGGTGATGTTGGAACGCACGGAGTCCGCACCGGACCGGTCGGCCCCGCGAACATCGATCCTGCTGATGACGGCCGCATTTGCAGCGCCAGCAGAGGCAAGCACGCCAAGGCCCGCAACCGAAGCAACACCGGCAGACAGAGCAACCGCCGACACAGCGTTCAAAAATCTTGAACCAGCCTTCATTTCAATTCTTACCTTTTTACGTTGTCCCTCAGCGGGCGGAACCCGACTCCGGCCATGTGCGTCGTTTTACCTGCTTTTCCCCTACAAGCAAGCGCGAACGTTAAATTCTGTTTACTTCGTGCTCCAGAGTGGCTCATTCGCCACTTCGGCATAAAAACAAGGTAAACAAATAACTAACAAAACCGTTAAAACACAATCCTCAGCCGATCAAGCTGCTGATATCATTCCATGTTGCAAAAACCATAAGACCCAAAATCATCATCATCCCGATACGGAACGCGACTTCCTGCGCGCCCGCACCAAGCGGCCTGCCACGAATGGCCTCGATGGCGTAGAACACCAGATGCCCGCCGTCCAGAACCGGCACAGGCATCAGGTTCAAAAGACCGATGGAGACGGAAAGAACGGCGGCAAGCTGGATAACGGCGGAAATGCCGAGCGTCGCCATCTGGCCGGACGCCTGCGCCACACGCACCGGACCGCCAAGCTGATCGGCATTCATGCGCCCTGTCACGAGATTGCCGATATAGTTGAATGTTCCGGTAATGACGTGGCCGGTTTCACGCACGCCTTCGACCAGCGCCTCGGACGGCGAATATTCGATATGGCGGAAATTGCCGCTGGTCTGGTCGGTGACGATGCCGATAATGCCCATTTCCAGCTTGTTGCCGAACTGGTCGGTGGTTTCGGTGCGGGTCGGGACCATCGGCAGCTTCAGCTCCTCGCCCGCCCTTTCGACCGTCACCGTGATCGGCGTGCCCGGCCGGATGCCGACGTAACGGCGGACATCCTCGAAGGTCATCACTTTTTCGCCATCGATCGCGATGAGCCGGTCGCCGGGCTGCACGCCGGCGGCAGCCGCCGCGCTGTTTTCACGGACTTCCGCCACGACCGGATCGGCGATCATCCGGCCGTAAATGCCGAAGAGCACCGCGAAGATGAGAATCGCGAGAATGAAATTGGCGATCGGGCCTGCGGCAACCGTGGCCGCCCTTTTCCACAGCTTTGCGCCGGAAAGCGTCTGCGCCCTCTCCTCCAGCGACATATGAGACAGGCCGGAACTATCCGGCTTGCTCGCCGCATCCTCATCGCCGAAGAACTTGACGTAACCGCCGAGCGGGATCGCGGAAATCTTCCATCGCGTGCCGCGTTTGTCGGTGAAACCGATCAGCTCCGGGCCGAAGCCGATGGAGAATGCGGTGGAGCGGATGCCGCACCAGCGACCGACCAGATAATGGCCCATTTCATGGACAAAAACGAGCAGTGACAGCACTAGGATGAAGGGCACGATATAGCCGGTCAGAAAGCCGGTCGCCGCCATTACTGTGTTCATGACAATCTGCCCTTTGTGTCGTGACCTTTCGCGCCGCTCAGAAACCCGGCAACAGACCGCCGCCCGATCCGGGCACGTCGCCGGTTGCCGCCGCATGCACGAAAGCAATGAGGAATACCGTAAAGCAGGCGAAAACAAGACCGTCGACACGGTCCATGAAGCCGCCATGGCCCGGAATGAGATGACTGGAATCCTTGACCTGGAAACGCCGTTTCACGAAGGATTCGAAGAGATCACCGATCTGGCTGAACACCGAGAGGATAAGGGCGAGCCCCAGCACGAGCACGCTGATCCTGCCGTGATAGGCCATGGACACCGCACCGCCGCCGATCACGGCCGCTACCGCCCCGCCGATGGCGCCGGACCAGGTCTTGCCGGGCGAGATCGAAGGCGCAAGCTTCGGCCCGCCAATGGCGCGTCCGACGAAATAGGCGAGAATATCCGTCGACCAGACGACGGCGAAGATAAACAGGATGGACACGAAGCCGGTCAGCTCGTCACCACGGATGGCTGCCAGCGATATGCCGCTCAGGCCCGCATAAAAAATGCCGCCCACCAGCCACCAGTTCCTGCCGCGCAAAATTGGAAACAGCGCCGCCGTCAGCGTGAAACCGGATAAGAGCGGCAGATCGAGCGAGGATTCGCCGAAAATCGTATTGCCGGCGATGACGGCGACCGCGAACCAGCCCCAGGCATTGCCGGTCGAATTGGTCTCCGACAGCCGGGTAATCGTCGACCATTCATAATAGATGAGGATCGCCAGAAGGCCCGCGACGATGCGGAAGAGAATGCCGCCATACCAGGTCGCGGCCAGAATGACCGCCGCCATGACGATTGCGGACACGATCCGCAGTCTGAGTTCACGGCTCATCAGGCGCCTGCCACGGCAACCTGCTCGGTGAGTGCACCGAAGCGGCGGTCACGCGTTGCATATTGCTCGATTGCAGAGAAGAATCGCTGGCGGTCGAAGTCCGGCCAATATTCGGGAACGAACAGGAACTCGGAATAAGCGGCCTGCCAGAGCAGGAAGTTCGACAGGCGCTCTTCGCCGCTGGTGCGGATGATGAGATCCGGATCGGGCATACCCGACGTGTCGAGTCTGGCCGAAATCATCTCCGGCGTAATGGATTCGGCATTAATCCTGCCTTCGGCGACATCGCGCGCAATCGCCGCTGTCGCACGCGCAATCTCGTCGCGGCTTCCGTAGTTGAAGGCGATCACCAGCGTCAGCTTGGTATTGTCCGCCGTCATCTGCTCCGCCTCTTCGAGGAGAGAGCGTATGTCGTGCTTCAGCCCCTGCCGGTCGCCGATGATCCGCACGCGGACATTTTCGCGGTGCAGTTCCGCAAGGTCACGCCGGATGAAGGCTTTCAAAAGCCCCATCAGATCGCTCACCTCGGATTCGGGCCTGCGCCAGTTTTCCGACGAGAAGGCAAAGAGCGTGAGATAGCGTATTCCGCAATCGCCGGCCGCGCGCACGGTCTCGCGCACGGCCTCCACACCGCGGCGATGCCCCATCACGCGCGGAAGACCGCGCTGCTTTGCCCAGCGTCCATTGCCATCCATGATGATGGCGACGTGCTCGGGTATGGAGGAACGTGTCGTCGTCGGCATATCGATCCAGTAACAGGGCAGCGCGGAATTAAAACGAATAAAATACAGGTCTATCGCGAACGATATCAGACCTGCATGATTTCCTTTTCCTTCTCGGCAAGCAAGCGGTCAATTTCCGAAATCGTGTCATCGGTCATTTTCTGAACCTTTTCCGACTGTCCACGGCTTTCGTCCTGACCGATGTCACCGTCCTTTTCGGCTTTTTTCAGACCATCCATGCCATCGCGACGCACATGGCGAATCGCCACCTTGGACTTTTCGGCATAATCATGTGCGACCTTGACGAGCGATTTGCGGCGCTCCTCGTTGAGTTCAGGCAGAGGAATGCGCAGGTTCTGGCCGTCGACGATGGGGTTGAGGCCGAGATTGGATTCGCGGATCGCACGGTCGACGGCGTTGACCATCGACTTGTCCCAGATGTTGACGCCGAGCATGCGCGGCTCCGGAACGGTGATGTTTGCGACCTGATTGAGCGGCACGCGCGAGCCGTAGGCCTCAATGGTCACGGGATCGAGAATATTGGCCGATGCACGGCCGGTGCGAAGCGATGCGATATCGCTCTTGAATGCATTGATGGCGCCGTCCATACGGCGCTTGATATCGTTGAGGTCAACACCACTCATCTTGATACTCCATCTTGTCGGCCAAGCCGGCCGTAGTCGCCCCTAGAGGCGGCATCGTTTTGATTATTTGTCGTGCACGATGGTCTTGCGGCCGCCGCCGGTCAATATCTGCGCGAAACCGCCCTTCTCATGGATCGAGAAAACAATGATCGGAATATGGTTTTCGCGGGCAAGCGCAACGGCGGCGATATCCATGACCGCCAGGCCCTTGCCGAGCACTTCGCTGTGGGTCAATTCGTCGAAACGCGTCGCCGTCGGGTCCTTCTTCGGGTCGGCGGAATAGATGCCATCCACCTGCGTGCCCTTGAAGATCGCTTCGGCGCCCATTTCCGCAGCGCGCAAGGCCGCGGCAGAATCAGTGGTGAAGAAAGGGTTGCCCGTGCCGCCGGCGAAAATCACCACACGCCCTTGCGCGAGATGATGGAGCGCCGCACGCTGCGAGAAGCTCTCACAGATTTCAGGCATGGCGATTGCGGAAAGAACGACGGTATCGATGCTGAGCTTGCGCAGCGAGGTTGCGAGCGCCAGCGCGTTGATGACGGTCGCCAGCATGCCCATATGGTCGCCGGTAACCCGGTCGCCGCCCTTGGAGGCCACGGCGACACCGCGGAAAATATTGCCGCCGCCGACGACAACGCCGACTTCGACGCCCATCGCCCTCGCCTCGGCGATATCGGAAGCGATGCGGTCAGCCACCGCCACATCGATACCGAAACCCTGATCGCCCATGAGGGCTTCGCCGGAAGCCTTGAGAAGAACGCGTTTGTAGATCGGCTTGGAAGACATCATGACTCCTCGGAAATGTAACCGAAACGCGGATACACGAAGGGCACCGCGTTGTCACGCGATGCCCTCCCGTTTTCCCAAGATTGGGTAAATATAATCAGCCCTTGGCGACGGCTGCGACTTCGGCTGCGAAATCGCTTTCTTCCTTCTCGACGCCATCGCCGAGCAGCAGGCGAACCATGCCCGTCACTTCGATGGAAGCGCCGGCTTCCTTTTCGGCTTCCTTAACGGCAGCGCCGACGGTCAGGTCCGGGTTGATGACGAAAGCCTGCGACAGAAGGGCGACTTCTTCGAAGAACTTGCGCATACGGCCATCGACCATCTTTTCGATGATGGCTTCCGGCTTGCCGGATTCGCGGGCCTGTTCGATGAAGACATTGCGCTCGCGCTCGGCAACGGCGGCGTCGACTTCTTCAGCGCGGATGGCGAGCGGGTTGGTCGCAGCGATGTGCATGGCAACCTGGCGGCCGATGGAGTTCAGAACGGCCTTGTCGCCTTCCGACTTCAGGGCAACGAGAACGCCGAGCTTGCCGATGCCGTCGCCGGCAGCGTTGTGGATGTAGGTCGCAACAACGCCGTGCGGAACTTCGAGCGCTGCCGAGCGGCGGAGCGTCATGTTTTCGCCGATGGTGGCAATCGCGTCCTTGATGCTGTCAGCAACGGACTTGCCGGTTGCCGGATAGGTGGCAGCGGAAACAGCGTCAACGGTGCCGTTGGTGGTGAGGGCAACCTGGGCGATACCGCGGATGAGGTCCTGGAACGCATCGTTACGGGCAACGAAGTCGGTTTCGGAGTTCAGCTCAACGACGACAGCCTTGTGACCCATGGTGGCAACGCCGACCAGACCTTCGGCAGCCGTACGGCCGGACTTCTTGTCGGCCTTTGCGATGCCCTTGGCGCGCAGCCAGTCGATCGCCGCTTCCATGTCGCCATTGGTCTCAGCAAGAGCCTTCTTGCAGTCCATCATGCCTGCGCCAGACTTTTCGCGCAGTTCCTTCACCATTGCGGCTGTGATTTCGGTCATTGTTTGCCTCTTATCGGTTCGATCGGTCAGCCGGCGGAATTTGCCGTGCCGAAGTTCTGGGTGATGACTGTACCCGGCCGCACACCCTTTGAAACCGGAGAGGATTTCAGGAAAGGGGCATGCGCATTCCCAAGTGCGGCGGCGTCTCCATGCATCGAGATGATGGGTGCCGCTGAAGTATGACAGCGTTATGAAGACTGCCTTCCGTTTCAACCGCATCGGACGCCAGCGATTTCATAAAAAACGTGGCGGAGCGCTTGAAACGAACAAGGCCGTCAACCCATTGAAGGTCTTTGACGGCCTTGTCATATCCTGGTCGAGGAGACGGCGACCGAGATCGCCGCCAGACAGGGCCTATATCAGGCGCCAGCCTCGTCTTCGAGAGCGGGCTCGATCGGAGCTTCTTCCGAAGCGCCGATGTCGCGGCCGGAAGCGCCCTGCTGACGGGCAATACCGTCGATGGCAGCGCGGGCGATCAGGTCGCAGTAAAGCGAGATGGCGCGCGAAGCATCGTCGTTACCCGGGATCGGGTAGTCGATGTGATCCGGGTCGCAGTTGCTGTCGATGATCGCAACGACCGGAATGCCAAGACGCTTGGCTTCTTCGATCGCGATCTTTTCCTTGTTGGTGTCGATGATGAACATCAGGTCCGGAACGCCGCCCATATCGCGGATACCGCCGAGAGCCTTCTCAAGCTTTTCGCGCTCGCGCTCGAGGTTCAGGCGTTCTTTCTTGGAGTAGCCGGAAGCTTCCGAGTTCAGGATCTCGTCGACCTTGCGCAGGCGCTGGATCGAGTTGGAGATGGTCTTCCAGTTGGTCATCATGCCGCCGAGCCAGCGGGAGTTGACGTAGTACTGGGCCGAACGCTTTGCGCTGTCGGCGATGATTTCGGACGCCTGGCGCTTGGTGCCGACGAACAGAACGCGGCCGCCGCGAGCGACGGTGTCGGACACGACCTGAAGGGCGCGCGACAGCATCGGAACGGTCTGAGCCAGGTCGATGATGTGGATGTTGTTACGGTCGCCGAAGATGTACGGCTTCATCTTCGGGTTCCAGCGGTGCGTCTGGTGGCCGAAGTGAACACCAGCTTCCAGAAGCTGGCGCATAGAAAAATCGGGCAATGCCATGCCTTGTTACTCCTTTTCCGGTTTAACCCCCGCGAAGCGAACAGCACCGATTTTCATCGATACCACCGGGCGGAACGGACCGGATTTCTCCCGGAACATCCCAAGCTTCGCGTGTGGAATGGTGAGCCGCATACAGTCGCCCGCGTGAAAATGCAAGCATTTATGCGAAAAAATCGCTCAAATAGCCGCCTTTCAGCGAACCGGCTTGTTTTCGCAGGTTTCGGGCTTGAGAATATCCAGCTTCGCAAGCTTTCCCGTCAGAACGAAATCGCCGTAATCCATCGTCAGATCGCGGGTGATTCCGTTTTCGTAAAGCTTGAACGACATGCGGTAGATCGGCAAAGCGTCCGTGCCGGTCTTGTCGTTGTAATAGGCGATCGTTACCGGCCAGAATGCCGCCTTGGCGAATTCCCCCGCCTTGCCGGCGTCGGCATCGCCATCCTTCGGCATCTGCGACTTGCCGACCAGGGTGGAGGTGATCAGGCTTTCATCGCCATCGTCCGAACCGTCGAATATCCGGGATTCGAAGATGCGCTTTCCCTGTTTGGCATGTTCGATGACCTGAAACATATGCTGCGTCGGGAATTCGCTGGCGACGAGACTGACCTGACGGGCATCCGGGCGGGTCAGATCGACCTTCACGCCATCGGTGCCGTCGGTCGCAGCGCCCTGCACTTCCTTGTCCAGCTTGTCGTCGGTGTAGGACTTGGTTTCGAAGGTGAATTTCTTGGCCGTGAGATCCTCGAAGGTCGTGGTCTGCTGGTCGGTCATGCGCACGGCATCGCCGGTGTTGATCTGCGTCACGAAACGGAAATCCGTCTTGTAGCCCTGACAGGCCGAGCCGGTGAACTCATAGACCATACGGCCCGTCATGCCCTCGATACCGGATCGATCGGACGCATCCTTGAGCTCGAGATCGTAGACGGCGCGGTGGGCGACGAGATCGGGAACCGTGACCGGCAAGGCATTGGCAGCGTTTGACAGGCCGGTCATAAGCCCTGTTGCGGCAACGAAACCAAGCGTCCTGACAAACATGCAATATCTCCTGTTGGACTCGCCGCTCATATTGTACAAGCAACCGCCCGGCTTTTGGATCAACATCTTCTGAATGCCGGATTCTTGAAGGATTTACAACAAAACCGGAGACGAAAATGTCGGACGTCATCGAAGGCCGCCTCAAGGAACTTGGCTTTACGCTCCCCGTAGCCGCAGCACCAGCCGCAAACTACGTTCCATTCACCATCAGCGGCAATCTGCTTTATGTATCGGGTCAACTGCCGATGGAATCGGGCAAGATTGCGGTGACGGGCCTCGTTGGCCGCGATGTCGACGTGCCAGGCGCCCAGCGCGCGGCCGAACTTTGCGCCGTCAACATTCTCGCACAGGTCAAGGCCGCTTTGAATGGCGACCTCTCGAAAATCCGCCGTATCATCAAGCTGAATGGCTTTGTTGCGTCGGTTCCGGAGTTCGTCGAACAGCACCTCGTCATCAACGGTGCTTCCAATCTCATTGCCAATGTTCTCGGTGAGCCCGGCAAACATGCCCGCGCCGCCGTCGGCATGGCCTGCCTGCCCTTCAATGCCGCCGTCGAAATCGACGCCATCGTGGAAATCGACGTATGACGCTGAAACTCTCCTGGCTGACGGCTCAGCCCGTCGCCCATCGCGGTTATCATGATCTCAATAAAGCGATCTGGGAAAACACGCTTTCCGCCTTTTCCCGCGCCATCGAGGCCGGTTTCGCCATCGAATGCGACGTGCAGCTGGCCGCCGACAGTGTGCCGGTGATTTTTCACGACGACGACATGGCCCGCCTGACCGGCATCAAGGGCGATGTGCGCGAACGCACATCAGCCGAGCTGTTGCTTCTTGCCGTCGGCCAGACCGGGGACCGGGTCCCTACCCTCAAGCAGCTTCTCACGCTCTGCGCCGGCAAGGTGCCGCTGGTCATCGAGCTGAAAGGCCGCGCCGGCGAAGGCGTCGACGACGGTTTTGCCGAGGCGGTGCTGGAAGACCTCGAAGGCTATAAGGGCCATGTGGCGCTGATGAGCTTCGACCACCATCTGCTGAAGGATTTGAAGGCAGCCGGCTCGCCCTGGCCGCTGGGTCTGACGGCCGAAGGCGACAAGCCGGAAGACTTCTTCAAACATGACGAAGCGATGCAGATGGGTCTCGATTTTATCTCCTATCATTGGGGTCATCTGCCCAACAGCTTCATCGAGGCGCAAAGAAAACTTGGCCTTCCGGTGATTACCTGGACGGTCAGGGATGAAAATGCGCGCGAGACTACCTATAAATATGCGGACCAGATGACATTCGAAGGTTTCGACCCGAGAGAGAACCCGTCCGCCACGGCATGACAGAAGACTATTCCATTCGCGTTGCGCAATCCTTCAGGGATATCGATCCGGAAAGCTGGAAGCGGCTTTCCGGAACCTCGCGCAATACATCAGGAAAAATCTACAACCCGTTTATTTCCCATGAATTTTTATCATCCATGGAAGAATCGGGATCGGCGACAGCGAAAACCGGCTGGCTTGGGCACCATCTGCTTCTCGAAAACGCCTCCGGTGCTCTGGTCGGAGCGGTGCCGGCCTATCTGAAGAACCACAGCAAGGGCGAATATGTTTTCGACCATGGCTGGGCGGATGCTTTCGAACGGGCCGGCGGGCACTATTATCCGAAACTGCAGTGCTCGGTTCCCTTCACGCCGGCAACCGGACCACGGTTGCTCGTCTGCGGGAACGAGGACGAGACACGCTTCAAGGCGCTCCTGGCCTCCGGTCTCGCGCAGGTGACGGAAAAGATCGGCGTCTCATCGGCACATGTCACATTTCTGGAAGAGAACGATCTCTCCGCCCTTCTGCCGCGCGATTTCCTGCACAGGACCGACCAGCAGTTCCACTTCATCAATGACGGTTATCGCGATCACGGTGATTTTCTCGACGCCCTTTCCTCGCGCAAGCGCAAGGGGCTGAAGAAAGAACGCCGCGCCGCACTCGAAAACGGCATCGAGATCGACTGGCTGACGGGAAGCGACCTGACCGAGGATATCTGGGACCAGTTCTTCGCCTTCTATATGGATACCGGCAGCCGCAAATGGGGCCGGCCCTATCTGACGCGGGAATTTTATTCACTGATCGGCGAGCGCATGGCCGATGACGTGCTGCTGGTGATGGCGAAACGTGAGGGGCGCTATATTGCCGGTGCGATCAATTTCATCGGCTCGGACGCGCTTTATGGCCGCCACTGGGGCTGCATCGAGGATCATCTCTTTCTGCATTTCGAGGTCTGTTATCATCAGGCGATCGATTTCGCGCTTTCCAGGGGACTGAAACGGGTGGAAGCCGGCGCCCAGGGCGAACACAAGCTGGCGCGTGGTTACATGCCGGTCACCACCCATTCGGCGCATTTCATTGTCCATCCGGGCCTGCGCCGCGCCATTGCCGACTATCTTCAGCGCGAGCGCGAGGAAGTCGCGCATATCGGCGATTATCTTGATGAACACACGCCCTTCCGCAAGGGCGAGAGACAGGAACCGGACGTATAGTCCGCCATGAGGAGAGATCACGATGACGGCCAGCGCCTATGACGACAACAATATCTTCGCAAAAATCCTGCGCGGCGAGATTCCGAGCCACAAGCTTTATGAAGACGAGCATACGCTTGCTTTCATGGATGTGATGCCGCAGGCCCCCGGCCATCTGCTGGTCGTTCCGAAAACCGGTTCACGCAACCTGCTCGATGCCGACCCTGAAGTGCTGGCGAAAACCATTCCCGTGGTGCAGAAACTGGCAGTGGCGGCCAAGGAAGCCTTCGATGCGGATGGCGTCTTCATCGCCCAGTTCAACGAACCGGCGGCTGGCCAGACCGTTTTTCACCTGCATTTCCACGTCATTCCGCGCAAGGAAGGTGAGCCGCTGAAGCCGCATTCCGGCGTGATGGCCGATGGCGAGGTATTGAAAGCCCACGCGGATAAGATAAAGGCCGCGCTTGCTTCGTGATGGCTGCCTCGCATGCGACGTCATCCTCGGCCTTGTGCCGAGGATCCAAACACGTATCTAAAATCAATCGGTTGCAGATGCCCGGGACAGGCCCGAGCATGACGCAGGAGAGGTTTTCGGACTGATCATTCCGGAGAACGGTAAGCATTCCGTTCCGGCCATGGCCAGCCTTCAAGCGCCGTCATATCAGGCCGGAATATTTCCACCTTCAGCGGATAGCAGGTTGCCGTGTCGCTCGAATGCGTGGCGCTGCAATCACCGCCCGGGCAGGCGGAAAGCGCGCCGACAAGATCGATCTCCGCAAAAAGCTCCAGATAATCACCCGGCCGCACCGGGCTCGCCTTCATGAAATATTGGTGTGTGTCGCGGGTGAAACCCGTGCACATGAAGACGTTGAGGACGTCATGCACATGCGGCTCCGCCTGCCGGAATGACAGGCCCTTGGCGGAGGCCAGCGCATTGGTCAGATTGGAATGGCAGCAATAGTGGTAATCGCCGCCGCTCAGGAGCTTGTTGGTATAGGGATCGCAGCGTGTGCCGATCACGTCATGCACACCGCCGCCGTCTTCATCGAAGCCATACCATGATAACGTATCATGCGTGATCGTCGCCATCGGCCGCAGGGACGGCAGGTTGCTCCACAGCCGGTTGCCGACCGAAACATGGGTAGCGTGCAGGGCGCGGGTCTTGCCGCTGAAAAACCGCTCGGTCAGATCATTGGCGTTCCAGAGGTTCAGGTCTCCGACCTGCGGACCTTCAACGCTTACGATGCGAAAGAAATGCCCCTTCGGCACATGAAAGGTGCGGCCGTCACGCGGCGGCACGATGACCTCATCGATCTTTTCCATGCCTTGTTTGGCTTCTTCCAGACGCGCGAGGTCTGGCATTTCAAGCGTCCCGTTCGGATAAACGACAACAGGACGGACGGCGCGGCGTTCAGCGGCGTCGACAGGTTCGGCGGCGGGCATGGGGGTCATGAAATCCTCGGGCAATCAAAATCTCGAGGCGAAATTGCGCCATGCTTGCTCGCCTGACAAGACGGGTTTTTCTTGCGCTCAGGCCAAGTCTTACTTACCCTTGAGACACCATGAAATTACCGCCGCTCACCACCCTCCGCGCATTCGAAGCCGCAGCCAGAAGAACGAGTTTTTCTCTGGCTGCGCAGGAACTCGGCATGACGGCAACTGCCGTCAGCCAGCATGTGCGCAATCTGGAGGCCTGGCTCGGTGTGGCGCTGTTCGAGCGGCACGCGCGGGGCGTGAGACTTACTCCAGCCGGAAAGGAATTCGGCACGACGATTTCGACCGCCCTACGGCAGATCGCTTCTGGTGCCGCCCGGATCCGTCAGGGCCATGACCGCGTGACCGTTCGCCTTGCCAGCCTGCCCTCGGTCGTAGCGCATTTTCTGACGCCCCGCCTGCCCCGCTTTCGGGCGCTTTACCCCGATATACAGGTATCCATCAGCTATTCCGGCGCGCATCACGCAATACCGGCCGATCTCACCATAGGACATGGCATCGCCTCCGGGGAAAATGCGGTTGCGCTTTTCAGCGCGGAGACGCGGCCGACATGCGCGCCGGGCTATGTCGCTAAATTCGGTCCTTTCGACAATATTGACAGCCTGTTACGAGCGGAATTGCTGCATGACGATACCGAGGCGGCCTGGCAGAACTGGTTCGCAGCCGGGGGAATATCCCTGCCCGATAACGCCGGTCCGGTTTTTGCGGATTTCAATCTGCTCGTGACCGCTCTCAAAGCCGGTCAAGGCATCGGCCTCTGCCCGACGGCGCTTTTTCACGACGAGATTGCCGAAGGTCGACTGACCGTGCTCTTCGACCGGGCGGCCGATACGGAGAAATATTACTGGCTGATGGAAGGAGACGAGATGACCGCACCGGCTAGACTTCTTGCGGATTGGCTTGTTGCGGAAGCCCGAGAGAGCGGTCTCTGAGGTCGAATAAACCAATCTCAGAAACCGAGCGCGAACAACCCACCCGCCAGAAGCAGGATCGGCACCGCCACGCCGACGATGACCCGCTGGCCTGCCATCAGAAAAGCGATGAAACCGAGCGCGGCAGCGCCGACGCGCAGCCACAGGGGGGATGCTTCCAGCGTTCCGGTTGGAAAGACGATCAGCTTGGCGGTGACGGCCATGACGAGTGCGGTGGCGACTGCCCTTACCCAGTGCAGCGCTTCGGAATCCTCCTTCAGGCGGTTACCGGCGAGAACGCCGAGCCAGCGCCAGAGATCGGTCGCCAGCCAGCCGGCAATCGCGATGAAGAGGTAGGGCGCCCACCAATGTTCGGTCATCATGGTTCGCTCTCCGGTGAGACGGGTTTTATCCGGCGGCGGAACACGAGGCGGTCAATCAGATAGGCCGCCGTGCCCCCACCTATCCCGGCATAGAGAATATCGAATTCCGGTGCGATGACCGCGAAGGCGGGCCCGGCGATGACGCCGATGACGAAGGCGACCTTGACGACGGAATGACGGGCCGAAGCCCAGATCGATGCCACGAAATAGACCGGCGTGAGAAAAAACAGCACGCCAGCGACAAGCGGCGGAAAGGCGGCGACAACGCCGTAACACAGGCCGACGATGATGGCATTGACCACGGTGAGCGTCATGCCGAAACCGGCGAACCAGGCGGCCCGGGCTTCGCGCGGTACCCTGGAAAGATTCTGCGTGGCAAAGACCCAGGCGGTGATTGCGACGAAATGCGAGAGAAACAGCAAAATCCATGTCGGCGTCTTCGCGCCGCGCATTTCCGGAACGATGGAGGCGACCATCGGCATCATCCGGACCGACGACAGCGTCACCGCCAGAAAGCAGGCGGCAAGATTGGCGCCGCCGACCATGGAGCCGATCAGGATCATCTTCGCCGGCAGGGCCCAGATCATCAGCGTCATGAACACGGCTTCACCGCGCGCGACACCGGATTCCAGCGCGAAGGCGCTGAAACCGACGAAAGATGTCATCAGAATGAGCGAGGGCAGCGAAAATATGCCCCGCATTCCCCGGAAAAACCAGCCGCTCAGGGGGATGGTATCGCTGTCGGCAGTCTGCATTGCTGACCCACTTGTGCATGTCACCCGAAACTGTGCCGCAGCTTCGGGGTAACGTCATGCATAAAACAAAAAACAAAACGCGCCGGAGGTATCAGGGAAAACGCGACGCGCTTCATACATGAAAATGCCGGGCTTTCGCCCGGCATCGGTTTATCGGTCGAACACCTTGATCATTTCTTCTTCGGCACTTTCGGCACCGCATTGGTCTTGCGGCGCGGCTTGCTGTCCTCGTCCGACTTGTCGGCCTCGGCAACAAGGACATCCGCCTCTTCATTGGCCTTCGCCGCCTTGGAAGCAGGTTTCGTCTTGGCCTTTGCCTTGCCGGGCGATTTGGCCGCCTTCAGTTCGGCCTCCGGCTGCGGCTTCACGGGCGCCGTCTCCGGCAGGACCTCGAGTATGAGACCTTCGGAGCCGTCATCCTTTTTGCCGACGGTGACGCTGACGACGCCGCCCTTCTTGAGCTTGCCGAAGAGGATTTCATTGGCGAGCGGCTTCTTGATGTTTTCCTGGATTACGCGCGACAGCGGGCGGGCACCCATCTTCTCGTCGTAACCCTTTTCCGCCAGCCAGGAAATCGCGTCTTCATGCAGATCGAAGGTGACGTTGCGCTCAGACAGCTGGGTTTCCAGCTGCATGACGAACTTCTGCACCACCTTGTGGATAACGGCAGTCGGCAGCGGCGAGAACGGAATGATCGCATCCAGACGGTTGCGGAATTCCGGGGTGAACAGGCGGTTGATCGCCTCTTCATCCTCGCCCGTGCGCCGGGAAGAACCGAAACCGATGGCGGATTTCGCCATTTCGGATGCGCCCGCATTGGTCGTCATGATGAGGATGACGTTGCGGAAGTCGATCTTCTTGCCGTTATGGTCGGTCAGCGAGCCATGGTCCATCACCTGCAACAGAATGTTGTAGATGTCCGGATGTGCCTTTTCGATTTCGTCCAGCAGCACCACGGAATGCGGGTGCTGGTCGACGCCGTCGGTCAACAGGCCGCCCTGATCGAAGCCGACATAACCGGGAGGTGCGCCGAGCAGACGCGACACGGTATGGCGCTCCATGTATTCCGACATGTCGAAGCGCAGCATCTCGACGCCGAGCGAGGCGGCAAGCTGCTTGGCCACTTCCGTCTTGCCCACACCGGTTGGGCCCGAGAAGACGTAGGAGCCAATCGGCTTGTTCGGTTCGCGCAGGCCCGCACGCGCCAGCTTGATGGCCGTGGCAAGCGCTTCGATGGCGATATCCTGACCGTAAACGACGGAACGCAGTTCCTTTTCGAGATTGGCGAGAACCATCTCGTCGTCCTTGGAGACCGTCTTCGGGGGAATACGGGCCATCGTCGCGATGGTGGCCTCGATTTCCCGCTCGGTGATCAGCTTACGGCGCTTGGAGGCCGGCAGCAGCATCTGCGCCGCACCGGTCTCGTCGATCACGTCGATTGCCTTATCCGGCAGCTTGCGGTCGGAAATGTAGCGGGCCGACAGTTCGACGGCAGCCTTGATCGCCTCGTTGGAATATCTCAGGTGATGATAATCCTCGAAATAAGGCTTCAGCCCCTTCATGATCGCGATGGCGTCATCGATGGACGGCTCATTGACGTCGATCTTCTGGAAACGGCGCACGAGCGCGCGATCCTTTTCGAAGAATTGCCGATATTCCTTATAGGTGGTCGAGCCGATGCAACGGATCGCACCCGAAGACAAAGCAGGCTTCAAGAGGTTCGATGCATCCATCGCGCCGCCGGAGGTCGCGCCCGCACCGATGACGGTGTGGATTTCATCGATGAACAGAACCGCGCCCGGATATTCCTCAAGCTCCTTGACGACCTGCTTCAGCCGCTCTTCGAAATCGCCGCGATAGCGGGTTCCGGCCAGCAGCGTGCCCATGTCGAGCGAGAAGATGGTGTCGTTGGCGAGCGCTTCCGGCACCTTGCCTTCGACGATACGCTTGGCGAGACCTTCGGCAATCGCCGTCTTGCCCACGCCCGGATCCCCCACATAAAGCGGGTTGTTCTTGGAGCGGCGGCAGAGGATCTGGATCGTACGGTTGACCTCGTCGTGACGGCCGATCAGCGGATCGATCTTGCCGTTTTTCGCCTTTTCATTGAGGTTGATGCAATAGGCCTTCAGCGCATCCTGCTGCTTCTTGGCGGACGATCCGTCTTCCTCGGGATTGCTGCGGCTCGCCTTGTTTTCGCTTTCCGGTTCATCGGCACCGCGCGGCGTGCGCGTCTGCGACGTGCCGGGGCGCTTACCGATGCCGTGGGAGATGTAGTTGACCGCGTCGTAACGGGTCATCTCCTGTTCCTGCAGGAAATAGGCGGCGTGGCTTTCGCGCTCGGCGAAAATGGCCACAAGCACGTTCGCGCCGGTCACTTCCTCGCGGCCGGACGATTGAACATGGATGACGGCCCGCTGGATGACCCGCTGGAAGCCGGATGTGGGTTTGGAATCCTCGTCGTAACCCGTGACGAGGTTCGTCAGTTCATTGTCGACGTAATCGCTGACAGTCTTGCGCAGCGCATCGAGATCGACATTGCAGGCGCCCATCACGGCTGCGGCATCCGCGTCGTCGATCAGCGCCAGAAGGAGATGTTCCAGCGTCGCATATTCGTGGTGACGCTCATTTGCAAAGGTCAGTGCCTGGTGCAGCGCCTTCTCGAGACTTGGGGAAAAAGTTGGCACGTTGCGATCCTCATTTCTTTTCCATGACGCATTGCAGCGGATGCTGGTGCTGTCGGGCGAAATCCATGACCTGGCTTA
The DNA here is from genome assembly GCF_006970545.1 of Agrobacterium sp. T29. Taxonomy (NCBI): domain Bacteria; kingdom Pseudomonadati; phylum Pseudomonadota; class Alphaproteobacteria; order Hyphomicrobiales; family Rhizobiaceae; genus Agrobacterium; species Agrobacterium sp. T29. The sequence goes on along the minus strand of NZ_CP040640.1, from coordinate 1,054,085 downwards.
CTTTCGTCTCTGCGACCTCATATGTAAACACCCCGCATTCGCCCACGCCGTGCTGGTGCACGTGCAGCATGATGCGGGTTGCCGCTTCGCGATCCTTCTGGAAAAAACGCTCCAGAATGTGGATGACGAATTCCATGGGAGTGTAGTCGTCATTCAGTAAAAGAACACGGTACAAATTCGGTCTTTTTGTTTTTGGCTTGACGCGGGTGATAACAGACGTTCCGCGGTTGGTGCCGCCGCCGTCTTCCCCTTCGCCCTCGCCCTGCATGTAGATCGGCCTAGCGATCATCTTTCATCATTCTCCAAACCGTTCTCAAACCGACAGTTCTTTGCCAGGAGGGAGAACTTCGCCTCTTCATATCTAGGTCGTTAAGACGCGATTTTAAGCCCCTTGCGAAACGGTGCAATCACTATTGCGTTTGCGAAGAGGCAAACCTCGGGAAAAGTGCGGATATGGAGGCAGCCAGGGCGCAGGAAGACACGGACCCGCAGTAGCGGCGCATTTTTCAGGCCGGATGCAATGGATGCGACAGGTCGCGGCGCAGCCGAATCCGGTTCGCCGCCGCCCGCCTTATTCCTTGTCGTCGAGCATTTCGCGAACGGCGATGGCGAGTTGCTTGAGCGAGAAGGGTTTGGGCAGGAAACCGAACTTGGCGTCCGCCGGCAGGTTCTTTGCGAAGGCATCCTCGGCATAACCCGAAACGAAGATGAATTTCAGGTCCGGATAGGACTTTCGCAGTTCCCTCAGCAGCGACGGACCGTCCATTTCCGGCATCACGACGTCGGAAACGACGATGTCGACCTTGCCTTCCAGCTCCTCCATCACCTCCAGGGCTTCGGTGCCGGAGCCGGCCTCATGCACGGTGTAGCCTCTGGTTTCCAGCATGCGCTTGCCGCCGCGCCGCACCGCTTCCTCGTCCTCAACCAGAAGCACGACAGCGGATTTGCCGGTGAGATCCAGCGGCTCTTCCTTCACCGGTTCGGCTGCGATGACCGGAGCAAGCGCCGCCTCGCCGGGCTGCCCGTTGCTCTGAACGGCCTCCACCACATGGCGCGGCAGGTAGATACGGAAGGCGGTTCCCTTGCCCACTTCCGATTCGGGATAGATATAACCGCCCGACTGTTTGACGATGCCATAGACCATCGACAGGCCAAGGCCGGTGCCCTTGCCGACTTCCTTGGTGGTGAAGAAGGGCTCGAAAATCTTGTCCATGATCTCGGGCGGAATACCCGTGCCATTATCGGCAACTTCCACCATCACCATGTCCTCGGCCGGGAATTCCGGACGGCCAAGCGCTGCGATTTCCTTCGCGTCGACGTTGCGCGTCCTGATGGTGATCTTACCGCCGTCGGGCATGGCGTCGCGTGCATTGACGCAGAGATTGATGAGCACCTGCTCGAATTGCGACAGATCCGTCTTTACCGGCCACAGATCGCGGCCGTAATCGACCTCCAGCTTGACATTGGTGCCGGAAATCAGCCTGTCCACCAGCATGCGCAGATCGCCGATCACATCCGTCAGGTTGAGGATGGCCGGACGCATGGTCTGCTTGCGCGAGAACGCCAGAAGCTGGCGTACCAGCACGGCCGCGCGGTTAGCGTTGCGCTTGATCTCCATGAGATCGGCGAAGCTCGGATCGGCAGGCCGCGCCTGTAGCAGCAGATGGTCCGACGACAGCAGGATGGCGGTCAACACGTTGTTGAAATCGTGGGCGATGCCGCCCGCCAGCGTGCCAACGGCATTCATCTTCTGCGTCTGCGCCATCTGGGTCTCGAGCGCCTTCTGCTCGGTCACTTCTATGGCATAAACGATAGCCACCTCTTCCGGCGCTTCATCGTCCTGATCGATGACGGCGTTGACGTAGAAGCGGAAATGCCGGCCCTCGTCGCTCGGGTGGCGGGAATCGAAAGGCGCTATATCGCCCTGACGGTCCTTGGCTTCGGCCAGCGCCTGTTCGAGCCGCGGCTTCTCATTGTCATGGATGACCGTCTCAAGCGCCACGCCGCGATCGATATCATCGCGTCCGACAACGCCGGAGAACAATTTCAGGAAGGGCGCGTTGATGCGCAGGATGCGGCCTTCGCCGTCGAGCGAGGCAATCGCCATCGGCGTGTTGTTGAAAAAGCGGGTGAAACGCATGGCGGAGGAGGATTCCGTATCCTCCTGCCCCTTTGGGCGCATCAGGACGATGGTGCGGCTCTCGCCGGGCGCGCCATCTTTCGAGGTGACCTGATGCACGAGGCGGGCCGGCATGCTCTGGCCGTTAACCCGTCGCATGTCGAGATCGAGGATTTCAGTGCGCTTCGCCGTGCCCTGCGGGTGCACCGATTCGATCAGCGCCATGCCCTCGCCGGCGACGATATCGGAAACCGTCATAGAACCGGGCGAAAACTGCGCCAGATCGATGCCGAGCCATTCCGACAGGGTAGCGTTCAGATAAACGATCTCGCCCTTGCGCCCGGCGGAAAAGAAACCGGCCGGGGCGTGATCGAGGTAATCGATGGCATTCTGCAATTCGCGGAAGAAGCGCTCCTGATCCTCGCGCTCCGGCGTGATATCGGCGATCTGGAAGACGTGCAGCCCCTCGCCGCCCGCATCCTTCAGCACCCGGCCCTTCAGCCTGTACCAGTGCGGGCCTGCATTGGAATCCTCACCCAGCGGCTTCAGCAGCCGGAACTCTTCGTAACCGTCGCGGCCTTCGCGCAGCACGTTGATGAGCCGGTAAAGCGCTTCGGTTGATTCCCGACTGCGCGACAGAAGCGTTTCGAGGCTCTGGATATCGCTCGCCTTGGTGGTGCCGCTCATCCGGCAATAGGTGGCATTGGCATAGACCATATGCCCCTTGGCGTCGGTGATCAGCGTGCCTTCAGGGTGAGCAGAGAGAAACCGGCGGGCAAGCCCGTCGGATTGCGACTGCGGCATGACCTCGATGAAACCGATGATCGACGAGACCAGAAAGAAGATGCCCATCATGGCCAGCACGCCGAGAATGCCGAGCACGATTTCGTTTTCGAGCGAATCCTTGAAATAGACGAAGGCGGCAGCGGCGGCGATCAGAACCAGCGCCAGAAGCAGAATGCGCAGGACCGTGCCGGAACGGGCGCGCCTGTCCACCAGCGGAAGGTCGTTGTCGCTTGTCTCGCGCACCCGTGTCATCTTGGCCTCGCAGTCGTGCAGGTCGTCATTCGGTCAGCCCCATTTCCCCGACGGAATCGGGCAGTAAAATTTCTTGTAGCAACTCGCTTGACCGGCAAAAAGCTCCGCCAGGACACAAAGGCTTAAAAACGCACAGCGAAAACGGCCTGAAAGGTGTATAAAAGCCTTAAAAGACTACGGCCTGGTACAGGTCAGCTCCTTCACCTGACATTGAATGCGCGGCGCGGAACAGACGATCTTGCCGTCAGCAACGGTGCAAACCGAGCATCCGTCCGTGAAGTCGACGCAGGAAGGGTTGTCGCGCACGAATTCCGCCATGGTCGTTGCGTTATCCGGCACCTTGTCTTCGGCCCAGGCCATCGAATGTGGAAACGCGAAAAACGGTGGCAACAGCAAAACAACACGCATCAAATGCCGTGCGAGGGAGCCGTTAATGCGCAATGACTGGGACATTCCGGAACGCTCCTTCGGGAAAAGAATTGCAACTTTCACTGTCTTTCAGCATTGAAGGACGAGATATGGCGCTTTGGTGGCGTCGTTACGGTTGAGGCGGCAATCCTGTGGGGCGAAATGAATAAACCTTGTATCGCGCCCAAAAAAATCGTCTTTTCCTGCTTGACGTTCACTTTATAAGAACCACGGCAATATTAATTGCCCAAGAAACGAAAAAGCCAAAAAATCTGAAGGGATGATCTCCATGATGGAAGATTTTATCGGCGCTTATGGAAACCGTCTCATCGTCGCCGTCGTCGGTGTGGGTGTGGCCCTGCTTGTTCTGGCGATTGCGCTGTGGCTTCTGCGCAGGCGCAGCGGTTCTGCCCCTTTCATCCGGGGCGGGCGTAACCGGCAGCCGCGCCTGCAGGTTCTCGATGCGACGGCCGTGGACGCACGCCGCCGTCTGGTGCTGGTGCGCCGTGACAATGTCGAGCATCTCGTCATGATCGGCGGTCCGACGGATATCGTCATCGAAAGCGGCATAGGTGCGATCCCCATTGTCAGGGACGTGCAGGAGCCGGAATTAAAGGCGCTGCCGCGCCAGGAAAGCGATCAAAAGAGAGCCGAGCCGGCGATCCAGCAGGAACGTCGCCCCGCCCTGCCGCAACAGCAGCCCGTTGCGGCTGCGGCTCCCGTTTCCGCGCCTGAAGAACCCGTGAAGCAAGCACAGCGGCCGGAGCCGCCGGCACCTGTGCCCTCGTCGCGTCCAGCACCCGTTGCGGCGGCCGCCGCTCAGGTTCCGCCACGCCCATCGACCCCGCCGCAACCCGTACCCACGCCTGTAACGGCGCGCGAAACCGCGCCGCCGGCAAGACAGGCGGCACCCGAGCGGGAGACAGCACGCCCCACGCCGCCGCCAATACCGGTTGCAACGGCTCCGGTCGCTGCCGTCTTGCCGATGGCGGCTGCGTCGCTCGACATGGCGGCGGCCCGAACGGAACCCAGGCGTGCCGAGCCCGTCGTGCCGGCTCCGGTACCGGTCGCACCGCCGATCCCTGCACAGGCACCCGCCGAGCCAAGGGCGGAAGAACGGACTGCGGAGTTCGCCCCGCCGGTCTTTGCCGCGCGCGAACCGGTGATCGATCAGTCCATCGCCGCCGATTTTCTCGACGCTGCACGGGAGCGCGTTCTTCCCGACCTGAAGCCGGGACAGACAACGCCGCCCGCACCTTTCCCGCCCAAGCCTGAAAATCCGGCAGTGGCTTCCAACGACGCCGAGCCGAAATTTTCCGATGAGCTCGCCAGCGATTTCGAAAGCTTCCTCGAGGCGGAAATCGCCAAGAGCAGGGAGGCGGATAACGAACCGTCCGTCGTCCCTGTCGCGGAAAAGCAGATCAAGCCGCAGCCAGCTTCCTCGCCTGTCACCGGCGCTTCACCGGATGGAGACATGCAGAAGGAAATGGCGCGTATCTTCGGAGAGCTTTCCGTGACCCGCGACCGCTGACGCGCGCGGGTCTTCCGACCAGAAATTCGAAATAGAAAAAGGGCACGGAAGAGATTTCCGTGCCCTTATTATTTGTCATGCGATTTGCCGACCTCTTGGCCGCAGCGCCTTATTCGTCGCGATAGACTTTTTCGCGACGCTCGTGACGCTCCTGCGCCTCGATGGAAAGCGTTGCAATCGGGCGGGCGTCCAGACGCTTGAGGCCGATAGGCTCGCCCGTTTCCTCACAGTAACCGTAAGTGCCGTCTTCGATCCGCTGAAGAGCTGCATCGATCTTTGAAATCAGCTTGCGCTGACGGTCACGGGCGCGAAGTTCGATCGCCCGGTCCGTTTCGGAAGAAGCCCGATCGGCGAGATCGGGGTGGTTGGCGCTTTCTTCGGCGAGATGTCCGAGGGTCTCGCGCGCTTCTCTCAGGATGTCATTTTTCCAGGCGACCAGCTTCGCGCGGAAGTAAGCCCGCTGGCTGGCATTCATGAACTCATCGTCTTCCGAGAGCACATATTTGCTAAGATCGATCTTCTCACTCAACGCGATTCTCCTCGAAGAACATCTCAATGCGGCGGTGTATACTCCAATGATAGTGGCCGATTCAAGTCTGCAGATCAGTTTTCAGGCATTTTTAAAACTGACACAAAAATCATCTAAATGACTAATTTTTATCCTTTATTCGTATTGAAGCGAACTCTTCTTCAATCACTTCAACGCGACTTACCAACAGGAAAGAGGACTTGCGGTCCTGCAACCCTATCCTGTAGCATTCAACCCGTGCCCTGACATTCGAACGCCGGTCCCCGCCCTTGACAGCATCTTCCCCGAGCCGAGTTTATCTTCTGCGCCACGCCAAGGCCGCCTGGGCGGCGCCGGGAGAACGGGATTTCGACCGGGGATTGAACGAAGCCGGTTTTGCCGAGGCGGAGATCATCGCCGACCTTGCCGCCGACCGGCATTACCGCCCCGAACTGCTTCTGTCATCCACCGCCGCGCGTTGCCGGCAGACCACACAGGCCTGGCAGCGGGCGTTCAACGAAGGCATAGACATCTTCTACGTCGATGAGATGTATAATGCGCGCAGCGAAACCTACCTCTCCCTCATCGCCGCGCAGGCGCAGGCGCAATCGGTGATGCTGGTGGGCCACAACCCCACCATGGAGGCGACGCTGGAAGCGATGATCGGCGAAGATTTGCTGCATGCCGCCCTGCCCTCGGGTTTTCCCACCTCTGGTCTTGCCGTACTCGACCATGATGACAGCGCCGCAAACGGTAAAAACAGCTGGCGGCTGGTCGATTTTCTCGCGCCGGGCAAATAATCGCTACAGCCCTTCGTAAGAATTTTGCAAAGCCGCCCTGCTGAAAATCCGCTGGAGCGCTTCTTTTTTGGGCAGCCATACCTTCCTATATTGCAGCCGTGACCGTTAAACACAGCCAGGAAACTGCCATTGCCGCCTTCTCTTACGTCCCTGACAGACAGCGCGCTTATCGCATTCGATAATCTGGCCGACCGTGCGAGCAACCTCACCCACCCGACATTGCGGCTTGGCGTCACCGGCCTTTCGCGGGCGGGCAAGACGGTTTTCATCTCCTCCCTCGTCCACAATCTTCTGAATGGCGGCCGGCTGCCGCTGTTCGAGGCGATGCGGTCCGGACGCGTCTCGAATGTGCGGCTGGAGCCGCAGCCGGACGACGCCATTCCCCGTTTTCAATATGAGGATCATATTCAGGCGCTGGTGCGCGACCGGCTGTGGCCGGATTCGACGCGGGCGATCTCGGAACTCAGGATAACGCTGGATTATCAGAGCGCCAGCGGCTGGGGCCGATGGTTTTCGGCCGGCAAGCTTTCCATCGATATCGTCGATTATCCCGGCGAATGGCTGCTCGACCTGCCGCTTCTGTTACAGGACTATAAACAGTTCAGCGACGCGACCGTCGCCCTTGCCGGAAGCGGCATCCGCGCCGAACTGGCGCAGGAATGGCTGGCGATCGCCTCTTCGCTCGACATCAACGCACCGGCCGACGAGATGACGGCCCGACGTTTGGCCGAAAGTTTCGCGGCCTATCTGAAAGCCTGCAAATCCGACGAGAGGTCACTCTCAACCCTGCCGCCCGGCCGTTTCCTGATGCCCGGCGATCTCGAAGGATCGCCCGCGCTGACCTTCGCGCCGCTTCCCGGCCTGACGGATGAGAAAGCGCCCAAGGGCTCGCTGCGCGCCATGATGGAACGGCGCTATGACGCCTACAAGTCGATTGTGGTCAAACCCTTCTTCCGCGAGCATTTCGCCCGCCTCGACCGGCAGATCGTTCTGATCGACACGCTGCAGGCCGTCAATCGCGGCCCGGAAGCCGTGCAGGATCTGGAGCGGGCGCTGGGCGATGTGCTTGCCTGTTTCCGCCCCGGCACCAACAGCCTGCTGTCGTCGCTGATCGGCCGGCGTATCGACAAGGTGCTGATCGCCGCCACCAAAGCCGATCACCTGCATCACGAAAGCCACGACCGGCTGGAGCGCCTGACCCGCCGTCTGGTGGACCGCGCCATCACCACCATCGGCATGAATGGCGCCGGCATCGAGGTCATGGCGCTCGCTTCCGTGCGCGCTACCAGAGAGGCAAGCGTGCGACAGGACGGCCACGAGCTGCCCGTCATCGTCGGCACGCCCATGGCCGGTGAAACCATCAATGGCGAGACCTTCGACGGCAATCGCAAGACGGCGATATTTCCCGGCGATCTGCCTGAAGACCCCGAGCCGCTTTTCCGCAGCATCGACAGGGATGGCGACAAGGCGTCGCTGCCGGACGTCAATGTCGTGCGCTTCCGTCCGCCGAACATAGATGAGCCGGGCAGCGGCGGCATAAGGCTTTCCGTTCCCCATATCAGGCTCGACCGCGCCATGCAGTTCCTGTTCGGAGACAAGCTCGCATGAAGCTTCCCACACAAAACGATCCGCAGGCGCGCCGCCCGGCCGCTTTCACGCTTGAAACCGAAGAGACGGCACGACCGTCCGCCGCACAGAAACGTGCGCCGCGCAGCTTCGACGCCGAGATTTCGCTGACGCCCGACGAGGACGATCCGTTTCTGGCGCCTGAGGAGATCGATGCCGCCGCGCTGCCGGTGGCGTCTCCGAAGAAAAGCCGCTTCTCCTTCGGCAAGCTTGCGCTCGGCGCGCTTGGCGTCTTGTTCTCGCTCGCCTTCGGGCTGTGGGCGGATCAGCTCATCCGCAACCTGTTCTCCCGTTCCGACTGGCTGGGTTACACGGCCACTACCGCTCTTATTCTGGCGCTTTTCGCCGTTCTCGTTCTCCTCGGCCGGGAAATCTTCGGCATCATGCGGCTCAATGCCGTGCAGTCTCTCAAGGCGGATGCTGAAACAGCGAGCCTCGACAAGAGCCCGAAACCCGCACGCGCCATCGTCACCCGCCTGAATGCCGTTCTCTCCCACCGGGCCGAAACGGCCAAGGGACGTGCGGCGCTGAAGGAAACCGAAAACGATGTGATCGACGGCCCGCATCTGATCGAGCTTGCCGAACGTGAGTTGCTCGTTCCGCTCGACAGGCAGGCCCGCGCCCTCATTCTCAATTCGTCCAAGCGCGTCTCCGTCGTCACTGCCGTCAGCCCGCGCGCGGTGGTCGATCTCGCTTGTGTACTGTTTGAAGTGACGCGGCTGGTGCGCGCCATGGCGGAGCTTTATGGCGGCCGTCCCGGTACGCTCGGCATGCTGAAACTCCTGCGCGATGTCGTCGCCCATCTTGCCGTCACGGGCTCGATCGCCGTTGGCGACGGGCTCGCCCAGCAGGTTCTCGGCCACGGTCTTGCCTCGAAACTCTCGGCGCGACTCGGCGAAGGCGTCATCAACGGCCTGATGACGGCGCGAATCGGCATTGCCGCGATGGATCTGTGCCGTCCGCTGCCGTTCAGGGCGGTGAAGCGGCCGGGGATCGGCGATTTCATGTCCGACCTGACGCCCGATTTAAGCGGTGGAAAAACCGGTGAAAAAGCCTGATTGCCCGGGCTTGGACGGTTCAAAAGGTTACGAACGAAGCCGCAAATGAGAGTGAAATAAACCAAGCATTAACCATTCCGCCGGTAGATTGCAGCCTATCGAACAGGCATCTTCGCCGGGGAAAGTATCATGTATTCGCGCTTCTTTTCGCTTGTGGGCGGGCTTGCCGCCATATTGTCCGTCAGCGGCGGTTTCGGCATGTCTGACGTCCATGCGGCATCGCGCGATCGCGACGACGTGTTCTTCCGCTCCGTGGCCGGTGTCTGGAAAGGCCCGGGCGAAATCGTAGCCGGCAAATACAAGGGCACGAAGTTCACCTGCGATCTGACGGGCGAGCCGCTCGATGACAAGCAGACCGGCATCAAGCTCGGCGGCACCTGCCGCGTCGGCGTCTTCAGCCAGCCCATGTCCGCCGTCATCAGCCAGAAGGGCAACTCTTACGAGGGCAAATTCCTCGACGGCGCCGAAGGCAAGGGGCTGGACATCACCTCCGGACAGGTCAGCGGCGACAAGGTCGTCGTCGGCATCAACCGCGCCAAGCTCAACGGTGCAATGGTCGCCCGCGTCTCGAACGACAATTCGATGAACATCACCATTTCGGTCAAGGTCGCCGACCAGATGATCCCGGTCATCGGCGTGACGCTGGCGCGCGATATCGACCAACTCGCCGTCGGTTCGATCAAGCCGTAACGATTACAATCTTTTCAGCCATCACCAAGCGGGAGTGTCCACCACTCCCGTTTTTCGTTTGCGCTGACAATGCCCGTCTTGTCCGTCTGCTGAAGCCATTCCCGCACGGGCTTGCCTTTTACTTCAAGGTCGGGCGCGATATCGGCGAGCGGCATCAGCACGAAAGCGCGCTCCGTCATGCGCGGATGCGGTACTTCAATGGTTTCCGTTACGAGAGAATCATTCCCATAGGTGAGCACATCGATATCGATGGTGCGCGGGCCCCAACGCTCCGTGCGCACCCGCTTCATGCCCTTTTCGATATCGAGGCATAATTGCAGCAGTGCAGGCGCTGAAAGCGAGGTTTCGACCAAGGCGCAGCAATTGAAAAAATCCGCCTGATCCGTCTTGCCCCAGGGCGGCGTGCGGTAAAGACCGGAAACGGCCAGCAGGCGGCAATCGTCACGCGCATCGAGTTCGCGCAGCGCCCTTGCCATGGCGGCGGCGGGATCGCCGATATTGCCGCCGAGCCCCAAGGCGGCGACAGTCATCTTTTCAGGCACGGTGTTCAACGCTCACCTGCGCATAATCGAGAATGCCGGGAACCGGCGCCGAAGGCTTGCGTACCGTGATCCTGAGCCAGACGATCTGCGGATAACGGGCGCGCAGCGCCTTGGCGATGTCGTTCGCCAGCGCCTCGATGAGATAACGGCGCTGGCCGACGACGATTTTTTCGATGACGGCGAAAGCCACACCATAATCGACGGTGTTTTCGATATCGTCGGTTTCCAGCGCATCACCCGCCTCGACTTCCATCTCGGCATCGACGAAAAAGCGCTGGCCCAGCACCTCCTCCTGCTCGAGAAGACCATGACGGGCGAAAAAAGAACAGTTTTTCAGGATGATGGTATAGCGGCTCATCGCATCGCCTCCATGGCAGGACTGTTTCGCCAAAAAGCCGCGCCACCTTCGGGACACGGCGTTCCGGCACTCGTTGATCTACGCATCGGCCTTTGCCGACGTTTTGGCAAGAACCGCATCGGCGATTGCCAGCGCATCGCGGGTCGCGGCGACATTGTGCACGCGAAAAATCGAAGCGCCGGCAAGCCTCAGGATCGCGGTGGTCGCAGCCGTTCCGATATCGCGTTCATGGGCCGCATCCCGGCCCGTCAGCGACCCGATGAAACGCTTGCGCGACGTACCGGCCAGAACCGGCAGGCCGAAAGCGGCAAGTTCGCCGAAACGCGCCATCAGCGCGACATTTTCGCTCTCGTCCTTGGCGAAACCGAAACCGGGATCGAGCACGACGGCGTCGCGGGCGATACCCGCATCCTCGGCGATCTCCAGCGAGCGATTGAGAAATTCGAACTGGTCGGCGATGACATCGGCAAGCTTCTGCCGGTCGCGGCCGGTATGCATGATGCACACGCCGGCGCGGGTGGCGGCGACCACGCCGGCCATCTCCGCGTCTTTCTGCAGGCCGAAGACATCATTGACGATATGGGCGCCCGCCGCGACCGCCAGCCGCGCTGTCGAGGCGCGATAGGTATCGACTGAAATCAGCACATCCGTCTCGCGGCGCAATTTTTCGATGACGGGAAGCACGCGGTCCTGTTCTTCGGCTTCCGTCACCGCGGCCGCACCCGGCCGGGTGGATTCGCCGCCGATATCGATGACGTCAGCGCCCTCTTCCACGCAGGTCAGCGCATGGGAAAAAGCCGCATCGACGGCGAGATAACGGCCGCCATCGGAAAAGGAATCGGGCGTTGCATTGACGATGGCCATAATACGGCCACGCCCATCAAGTTTCAGGGAGCGGCCATGGGCCGCTTGCCACGCGTTGCTGCCGGCTGTTATCACGTAACACGCGCCTTTCGGGAATAACGGAGTGTTATGCCAATTCTTATAAGTTCCGCTCCGCCTATGCAGCAAACCTTTTTCAAGTTCAACCGGAAGGCCGGGTCATGACCAAATCATCACGTGCTCTTTGCGCCGCTTTAGCGGCCGCAGTGGCACTTTCCCTACCCGGATCGGCTTTTTCCGAAACCATCGTCCGCAAGACCTATTCCTATTTTTCGATCAGCGGCAAAACCGCCGCAGACCTCGACCAGCAGCTTTCCAGGCACGGCCCGCTGACGCGCAATACCGGCGCGCGCCATCCCGGCGCCACCGAAATCAAATTCGGCGGCGAGCTCACCTATGTCGAGAAAAACGGCCTTTGCAGCGTCGGAACGGCCAAAGTGGTGCTGAATACCCGCATTCTCCTGCCGCAATGGAAAAACCGCCGCCGCACCACGGCGGAACTGGCCTTCATCTGGGATACGCTGCTTGCCGATATCAAGCGCCACGAGGAGCGCCACGCGGAAATCGCCCGCACCCACGCCCGCTCGCTTGAAAGACAGCTGACGTCGCTTCGCCCGCAGAAAAGCTGCGAGACGTTGCAGGAAATGGTCGGCAAGATCACCCAGACGGTGATGGACGAACACGACCGCGATCAGTTGCGCTTCGATGTGGTGGAATCGAAAAATTTCGATGCCCGCATGACACGGCTTTTGAAGAACCGGCTCGAGCAGGGCCAGAACCGCCGCTGACGGTCGCTGGACGTACCTCCCCCAAATCAAAACGAACAACACCGGACATGACGTAACGTCATGTCCGATATCACCCGTGAATTCTCGTCATGGTGCGGCCGGCAAGACTCATTGTAGCTTGTTCATACGGTTTGAAATGGTTGCGGCCCACGGCGGGTCCGACGGTTGCAACCGTCTCCGGTTCTCCCGGTGCGCGCTTGAGGGCTCGCAGGTGTTTCCTCCCTCGCCTGCATGCTGCGTACCCGCCTCGCCCCGCTCCCCGCTACCAGGTGAGCGGGGCTTTTTCTGCGTTTAGCAATGACGAAAGATTTCAGCCCTGACGTTCGGGAACATGAACGACGAGACCATCGAGCTCGTCGTTCATCTTGATCTGACAGGAAAGGCGCGAGGTGGGGCGCACGTCGAAGGCGAAGTCCAGCATATCCTCTTCCATCGGCTCCGGTCCGCCGACACGCTCCGACCAGGCGTCGTCGACATAGACATGACAGGTCGCACAGGCACAGGCGCCGCCGCATTCCGCATCGATGCCGGGAATGGAGTTGCGCACCGCATTCTCCATGACGGTGGAGCCATTGCTCACGTCGAGTTCATGGGGCGTGCCGTCAAAGGCAACGATGGTCAGTTTTGTCATGCCGGAAATCCAAAATGTGATCTAAGAACTGTTCTAAACACATAGAAAGGCCGGTCCGCCTTGGCAACCCGCTTCAAGGGCGCGCAGACGCAACCAGCCTTGCAAAATGACAAATTTGATGTGTTACGCCTCAGCGGCAGAGCTTGAGGATGAAATTTTCGGCCTCGACGATGGTTGCCGCGAGTTTTGCGATCGCCGCGCTGTCATTGCCCTTGTCTTCCACCACGGCTGCGGCTGCGGAAACGGCCGAGGCGCCGACGGCCTGCGCAGACCCCTTCAAACGATGGGCCGTCGCCATGACCGCCTTGTCGTCGGCGCCTGCCATTTTATGCAGGGCGGCGCGGGCGTTGCGGCTGAAGAGTTGCAGTACTTCGATCTCCAGATCCTTGTCGCCCATCGTCTGCCGGGCGAGATGATCGAAATCGATCGGTTTTTTACCGGCGGCGGGCGCACCGCCGCAATTGTCGGGAGCTTCGAAAGCAATACTGACCGCTGCCATGGCTGAAATTCCTGTCTCGCCGTTTCCTGTTTCGTGTCACATCTGTGTCGTATTCACGCATCCGGGCCGCTGCTATCGGCTTAAATTACGGCGTGACGCGGGCGAAAATCTTCTGCTATGGTTAATTTATGTTAAACTTATGCGAAACAAGGCGTTCAGCGTGAAACTCAGGTTTAAAAACTGTTAAAAAGCCGACACTTCGCCACCGCCGCAAATCCGCATTAATTGTTTCGAACACCTAAATGTGTCACTACGGTACTGCCGTTCCCACGAGGCTTAAGCTCAAGCTTTGTTATTGCGGCACAGTGATGTAATTTCGCCCGAAAGCTGGACCACCAGCAATTCGGGATTTGGTAAATGGCGGAATTGTTCTCTCTTCAAGGGATAATGTTCCGCTGGCATGATGGCGGCAGTCCGCTTGCGGAACGCAAGTGGTCAACGGCATGAAGCCGGGCGTATGTGTAACGAGGCGTAACCGCATGGCGAATAACAAGATCAGCGACTCTGTCGACGAGACTGCATTTCAGGCGTTGGAAGACGCCCTGCAGCTTGGTGCTTTCGAAGAAAAGCCGGAGACGCGGAAAACTGCAGCGCCGAAGCAGCCGGAGGCCAGATTGAAGGAAGCAAGCAGACAGACCCCTGCTCCCGAGGCCGCCCGCGCGCCCGCAGAACAGACGCCCCGATCGCCCAATCTCGAAGCGGCCAATGACGGCTCCAAGCGCAGCCCGGCCATGATCCTGAAATCGCTGGAAGGCGGCTCCATCGGCGGCGCGCTGCGCAACGCCACGATCATGTCGGTCATCTGGGCGCTCGGCGGTCTTGGCATCGCACATCTTCTTTATGGCAACGCGCTGTGGAACATCGCCTCGCTGGCCGATCTCACCGCGATCCCCGGCCTGATGGCTATCGTCGTCGGCATCCTCGTTCCCATCATGCTGTTCTTCGCCTTTGCGATCATGATGGCGCGCGCTCGCGATCTGCGCAACGCCGCCCGCTCCATGGCCGAAGTCGCCCTTCGCCTTGCCGAGCCGGAAACGGTCGCATCCGACCGCATCATGTCCGTCGGCCAGGCGGTTCGCCGTGAAGTCTCGGCCATGAATGACGGTATCGAGCGCACAATCGCCCGCGCGACGGAACTCGAAACCCTCGTTCATTCCGAGGTCAACGCGCTTGAGCGCAGCTATGCCGACAATGAACTGCGCGTGCGCAGCCTCGTGCAGGAACTGACCGCCGAGCGTGACGCCATCGTCAATCACGCCGAGCGTATCCGCTCCTCCATCGTCGGTGCCCAGGAACAGATCAAGGAAGAGCTTTCCATCGTCGGTGAAGAGCTTTCGATGCGGATCGCCACGACCGGCGAGGCTTTCGCCTCGATGATCGACACCCGCTCGGCCGCGCTTTTGGAAAAATCGCGCGCCTCGACCGAAGCGATGGGCAGCCTGATCGCCGCCAAGACCGAAAATCTGCTTCAGGCGCTGAATTCCTCCGGCGCGACGCTGTCCAACGAATTCGACATGCGCCTGCACAACCTCACCTCGACGCTGGATGAGCGCGGTGAAGTCCTGCTCGAGCGTTTCGCAATCCATGCCTCGACGCTGGATAGCGGTGCGGAAAGCCTCAACAGCGCGCTTGAAGAGCGCACCCGCCAGCTCAACGAGACGCTGTCCACGCGCACGCTCGAACTCAACCGCAATATCGACCGCGGCCAGCAGATCATCGGCGGTTCGCTGGATACCGTGCTCGACAAGCTGTCCACGACGCTTGAAGAAAAGGGTCTCTCCTTCCGCCAGAGCCTGCAGAGCACGGCGGACGACGCGATCATGGATCTCGATCTTCGCTCCGGCCTCTACGAGGAGCGGATGCAGGCGACGGTCGGCCAGGTCAACTCTGCCTTCGACGAGCATGTCGCGCAGTTCGCCAGCGCCTTCGACCAGCGCGCCGGCAGCCTCGACAGCAAGCTGATGGAAAGTCTCGCCCGGATCAACGAGACCGTTGCCGGCGGCTCCGAAGCGCTCGACACCATGCTGAGCGCCGGTCTGGAGCGCATCGGCACCACCATGACCGATCAATCGCTGGCGCTCGCAACCGCGCTTGGCACGGGTCAGGAAATGCTGGAAAGCGCGCTTGAAAGCCGGACGCAGGCCTTCAGCGACGCAATCGGCCAGCGTACCGCCGAAATCACCGATGCCTTCACCAGTTCGCACGAGAAGATCGACGCCGTGCTGGCGGAACGCAGCAATGCCCTGTTCGGCGCGCTTTCTGCCAGCCAGAACCGTTTCGACGAAGCGCTCGCCAGCCGTTCGATGGCGATTACCGGCTCCGTCTCCGGCACGGCCGAACGTCTCGCCGCCATGCTCGACGAACGTGCCGCCGCAATCAACAACGTCGTCGCCGATGTCGAGCGCCGTCTTGCCGAAACGCTCGAAACCCGGGCAGCAGCCATCACCGGCGCGGTTTCCGGCATCGAGGACCGCATTTCCGACACGCTGGAAAGCCGCACGGCTGCCCTGCATGACGTCGTCTCCGGTGCGGAGAGCCGTATCGCCGATACGCTTGACGGCCGCACGGCCGCGCTTTCCAGCGCCATTTCCGGCGTCGAGGAACGTATTGCCGACACGATGGACAGCCGCACGCTGTCGCTCGACATGACCTTTGCCAATGTCGAGGAAAGACTTTCCGAGACGCTCGACAATCGCACCTCTGCCCTCACCGGCATTGTCGCAAGTGCTGAGGAAAAGATTGCCGGCGCGCTCGACAGCCGCACGGCCACCTTCGGAGACGTGGTCGCCGGTGCTGAAACCCGCATCGCGGAAACGCTGGATGGCCGCACCGCAGCCCTCAACGCCGTTGTCTCCGGTGCCGAAGAACGCATCGCCGATGCGCTCGACAGCCGTACCATGGCGCTCGACATGGCATTCTCCGGCGCGGAAGAAAAAATCGCCGAAGCGCTCGACACCCGCACCACAGCCCTTGGCGAACTGGTGGCCGGCGCCGAGACCCGCATCGCCGGGGCGCTCGACAGCCGAACCGAGTCGCTGAAGACCGTCGTTTCCGGCGCTGAAGAGCGGATCACCGATGTGCTCGACAGCCGCACCATGGCGCTCGATATGAGCTTCTCCGGCGTCGAGGAAAAGATCGCCGATATTCTCGACGGTCGCACCACAGCGTTGCACAATGCGGTTTCCGGCGTCGAAGAGCGCATTGCCGGCGCGCTCGACAGCCGCACTGCGGCCCTCTCGGGCATCGTCTCCGGTGCGGAGGAGCGCATCGCAGACGCGCTCGACAGCCGCACCATGGCGCTCGACATGGCGATTTCCGGCGTCGAGGACCGTATTGCCGAGGCTATGGATGCCAGAGCATCGTCGCTTTCGCTTGCCGCAGCCGGCGTCGGCCAGCGCCTCGAAGCCACCGCATTCACGCTTGAAAACGCGCTTGCCAGCGGCCATGAGCGGCTCGAAACCATGCTCGGTTCGCAGGCTGAACGCATTGCCGGATCGCTGGAGCGCAATAGCGGCCTGATCGAGCAGAGCGTCTCGGGTGCGGCCAACCGCATCGAAAGCGTCGTTGAAGACGGCAGCACCCGTTTTGCCCAGACGGTGGAAGAAGGTGTGTCCCGCCTCGAAAGCAATCTGTCGCAATCGCATGAGGATATTCGCACCGCGCTCGATCAGCGCCAGGCGGATCTTGCCGCGACGCTCAGCTCCGCCACGACCCAGATGGGCGACATGCTCTCCGAACAGGCGATGATGATCGGCACCACGGTCGCCTCCAGCGCCAGCATGCTCGAACTGTCTCTCGAAACCCAGCAGGAAACGCTGCAGAAGGCGATCGACGGCAGCGCGCAGACGCTGGAAGAGCGCCTGCGCAACAGCGCCGGCGACATCGCCGTCAAGATCGGCGAGGCTGCCCGCGAAATCGGCGGCGCGACGGATGCCCTGTCCTCGAAAATCGAGACCTCCATCGGCAATGTCACCACCCGTCTCGACGAGACCGGCGCCCGTATCGAGACCTCGCTCGATACGCTGCAGGCACGCGTCGGCGGCGATCTGGCCAATGTAAACACCTCGATCGAGGATGCCGGCCGCCGCTTTGCCGAAGCGCTGGAAGACAAGACGGCTGTGTTCGCCCGCGCCAGCGACGAGGCGGCCGAGCGTATCACGGGCATTCTGGACGAACAGACCACGCGTGTCGCGGACACGTTCGAAAACCGCACCAGCCGTCTGGCGGAGACCTTCGATACCGGCACGGCCCGCATCGATGAACGCCTCGGCACCATGGACCGGGCGTTGACCATCGGTCTTGAAAACGTCAACCGCACCATTGAAGGCAAGGCGAGCGATCTCGCTGTCAGCCTGCGCGGCGCGGTCACCTCCGCCACCCAGAGCATCGGCGAAGAAGCCGTGCGCTCCACCTCCCTTCTCGCCAAGTCCGGTTCGGAATTCGCCGAACAGGTGCAGGCGCAGAACGAGGCCTTCACCAAGGCCATCGAGGAACGCTCCGGCGAGATCGTCAACCGCATTTCGGATGCGCAGACGCGTCTCTCCGGTCAGGCCGCCGCCGTCGCCCAGACCTTCTCCGAGGCGGGCAACATCATCGTCAACAAAGTTGCCGAGGCTGAAGCCGTCGTTCGCTCTCAAGTCGGCGTCATTTCCGAGACGCTCACAGGTGTCGAATCCGCCCTCGACGCGCGCGGCGAATCCATTCGCTCGGCGCTGGACAACCGCACCCGCGAACTCAACTCGATGCTGGCCAGCCGCTCCGCCGAGCTTTCGCGCCTGATCGAGGAGAAAGCCAAGCCTGTCGTCGACGAATACGCCACCATCGGCCGCGAAGCTGCCGAAAAGATCGTTTCCGCAGCCCAGCAAAGCGCGGACCTTCTGTCGCAGAGCAACAGCGGCATGGTCGGTATGGTGGAACAGGCGATCAGCGATTATGCCGCTGCCGGAACGGATGCGGCAAGCAAGCTCGTCGCGGCCACCCGCCAGAGCACCGACATGCTGTCGGAGACGCATACGGCCATGGCGGACGCCGTCGAACAGGGCATCGACAAATATGCCCGCGCCGGCAGCGATGCGGCCAACAAGCTGGTGGCCGCCACCCGCCAGAGCACCGATATGCTTTCGCAGACCCATAACAGCATGGCGGAAATCGTCGAACAGTCGGCAACCAACTTCAACTCCGCTGTCGAGCGCGCCGCACAGGGCTTCGGCGCGGCAGACGAGGCATTGAACGCCTCGGCGACCCGCTTCTCCGAATCCGCCTCGCAGGCCGCCGACATGGTGTCCAGCTCCAGCCGTCTGCTCGAAGGAAAGATCGACCGCCTGTCGAATATTTCCGGCCAGACGCTGGCGCAGGTTGCCGGCATCGTCGGCCGTTTCGAGGAACATTCGAAGGTGCTGAGCCAGGCTTCCGAGCTCCTCAATGCCGCACAGTCGAGCCTCGTCGGCACGCTGGAGGAGCGCCAGGACGCGCTGCGCAGCCTGTCCGTCGGCCTCGTCAAGCGTTCCGAGGAAATCGAAAGCGCCATGCGCAACGTCATCGGCGTGGTGGAAACCACGCTCAACGAGGCCGAGGAGCGCTCGCAGAACGTCGCCGGCAATCTGCGCGACAATCTGCAGGCCTCCTTCTCCGATATCGGTCGCTCGCTCGATGAAACCGAACAGCGCGCCCGTTCGGCGGCACAGACCATGCGGGGCGCCCTGCTCTCCGCCGGTCAGGATGCCAGCCGCTCGATTGAAAGCACGCTGTCCGACGCGCAGAAATATTCCGACGAGCTGGTCAACCGCCTGCGTGGCGGTGTCGAATCCTCGCTTTCGGAAGTCGACAATCTTCTCGGCAGCGCCTCGGAAAAATCGAACGCCGCCGCAGCCAGCCTCAAGGAGACGCTGCGTCAGGCCGTGGAAGAAGCCGTCAGCCGCTTCGCCGGCGCAACGGACGAAATCCGCCGCTCGAGCCACGACATCCGCCGCGAACTGGATGCGACCCGCGCGGAACTGAAGCGTGGCGCCTTCGACCTGCCGGAAGAGGCCAAGGAAAGCGCTGCCGCCATGCGTCGCGCCGTTTCCGAACAGATCAAGGCCCTGCAGGATATTTCCCAGCTCGTTGGTCGTTCGACCCACCAGATGGAAGTCTCCGAACCGGTCGCCCGCGCCATAGCCGCAACCCAGCCGGCAGCCGAGCGCCGTGTCGAGACGCGTCCGCAGCCGGCAGCTCCGGCTCCGGTTCAGCAGCAGCGCCCGGCCCAGCCGCAGCCTGCTCCCGCGCCGGCCGCATTGCGCGGCACCCTGCCACTTGAGAACCGTCAGGTCGAGAGCCGTCAGACGCCTGCCCCGGCCCAGCCGGGTGCTCCGGCCGGACGCCGCGAAGAAGGCGGCGGCTGGATCAGCGATTTGCTGCGCGGCGCATCACAGGAAACGCCAGCGGCGTCCGCACCACGCGCCGGCGCGGAACAGCAGCCGACCCGTGCGGCCGATACCCGCAATCCGCGCCACATGGTGGAATCGCTGAACTCGCTCTCGGTCGACATCGCCCGCGCCATCGATCACGATGCCTCCGTGGAGCTGTGGCGTCGCTACCAGCGCGGCGAGCGCGACGTCTTCACCCGTCGCCTCTATACGCTGAAGGGTCAGACGACCTTCGACGAAATCAAGCGCAAATATGAGCGGGAAGCGGAATTCCGCACCGCCGTGGACCGCTACATCACCGATTTCGAGAAGCTGCTTGCCGACGTGGCCCGCACCGACCGCGACCGGACCGTGACACAATCCTACCTCACCTCCGATACCGGCAAGGTCTATACGATGCTTGCCCATGCGGCGGGCCGGTTCAACTGAGCCGATTGACGCTGAAATGACAAAACCCCGGTCAAGACCGGGGTTTTTCTTTTGGCTCTGCTCGCTGTTTTATCGCTCTTCGACGACATCGAACTGAGCGGGTGACGCTGAAATCAAATCTCGAACGTGCCCGAAGCAACGCGCACCGCGTGGCCGCCGATGCGGGCGCGGGCGATTTCGCCGTCCTTGATGTCCATACGCAGATGGATATGGGACGGTCGTTCCATCTCCACGCCCTGCTCGATGAGCAGCGGATAATGGCCGTCGGTCAGGCCGTCGAAATGGTGGATGGCGCCGGAAAGGGCGGCGGCGGCGGAACCGGTGGCGGGGTCTTCTGAAATGCCCATATCCGGAGAGAACATGCGGACGTGGAACTTCGCAGCGTGATTGACGCCGCCGCGACAGTAGATATAGGCCGCCGTCAGGCGCCCTTCGACCAGCGGCGCGGTGCGCAGCCACAGATTGGCGTCGAAATCCATATCCCTGATGGCGGCGATGTTGTGCAGCGGTACGATGAGGAACGGCACCCCGGCCGTCCAGATCGACGGTACATGGTTTTCAAAGCCGAGATGCGCCTCGCTGACGCCCAATGCATCGGCAAGCGCGGAGTGATCGAGCGGTAGTTCCACGCGGGACGATTTGCGCGGCAGGTCGAATTCCGCGAAGCTGACCGCGCCGGCACGCATCTTCACCGCGCAACGCACCGGACCCACCTGCTCTTCCAGCACGCAGACCATATCGATATCGTCATCGCCCTCGCCGCGATTTCGCTCGGCGATGGCGACCGCCGCGCCGACTGTCGGATGGCCTGCGAAGGGCAACTCACCCGAGGGCGTGAAGATGCGCAGCGAAGCCGCATGAGCCGGATTGCTGGACCGGTTGACGAAAACCGTCTCGGAGAGGTTCATTTCCCGCGCGATCGCCTGCATCATGGCCTGGGGAAGATCATCGGCGTCATACATGACCGCCAGCGGGTTTCCCGCCATTTTCGTCTCGGTAAAGACATCGTAGATATCGTAGTTCAGCGCCACATCCGTCTCCTGCCACTCGTCATTCCGACTGCCTTGGCAAACTGCATCAGGCTGTCCCGCATCGCAACCCTTGTCGGCGGGCGCAAATCAAGAAGCTGTGGACCGGAGCGGTGCGGTCCGCCGCCAGGGAACGCCTGCGTCTTCGAAAGGCCTTGTCGCCAGCGGCCGTCTTCATGTACCAAGGGTGCGTCTGGCGGCTTGTTATCGACCTCCCTGTCGAGGTTTCAAGATTTCGAGCCGCTTCAACGGGTTACAGCGCCTTGCGTGGACGGTTTCCGATCTGCGCGTTGTCGAGGGAAGCGGATGTCGCATTCTACCTATTCACTGTCCTTCGTCGCCTCCGCAACCGAGGAGGCGCAGACGGCGCTGAAAGAGCTGAAAGGCATTTACGGCGATACGCCGTTCGAAGAGGCGGAAGTGATTGTCGCGCTCGGCGGCGATGGCTTCATGCTGCAGATTCTCAACGAGACGATGAATTCCGGCAAGCGTGTCTATGGCATGAACCGGGGATCCGTCGGATTCCTGATGAATGACTACCGGGTGGACGGCCTGCTGGAGCGCATCGCGGTGGCGAGCGGCAATGATTTCCATCCCCTGCGGATGACGACGACGGATTCCGACGGCGACGAATTCACGGCACTCGCCATGAACGAGGTCAGCCTGTTTCGCCAGTCGCATCAGGCCGCCAAGCTTCGTGTGGAGGTGGACGGCAAGGTGCGGCTGGAAGAATTGATCTGCGACGGCATGATGGTGGCAACCCCGGCAGGGTCGACAGCCTACAATTTCTCCGCCCATGGACCCATCCTGCCGCTGGAATCGCCGCTGCTTGCGCTCACCCCGGTCAGCGCTTTCCGGCCGCGGCGCTGGCGCGGCGCGCTTTTGCCGAATAAGGTAACGGTCGATATTCATGTTCTCGAACGCGACAAGCGCCCTGTGAATGCGGTGGCCGACCACACCGAAGTGAAATCCGTTCGTCACGTTCGGATTGCACAATCGCAGGACAGGACGGCCAGAATTCTCTCGGATCCGGATCGTTCATGGTCGGACCGGGTTCTCGCCGAACAGTTCAACAATTGACGCCCACAATCGACAATGGCCATGCAACTGACAAGACCTATCCTCGCTGCCTTTCTTTTCGCCGTCGCCGCGCTTCCCGCGCGGGCGCAGACGGAAGCGATTGACGCGCTGCCGGTTTCGGCGATCTTCGTCGTCAGCAGCGGCATGTGGGAAGATCGCAATCTTGAGCCGGTGAAAGGCCCCGACGGGCAGTTGCGGCCGCCGCCTGCCTCGCCCACGCGCGGCTATTACAAGGTCATCGCCATCCGCCAGGGCGACGGCACGGCGAAAATCTACCTTCAGCGCATCGTCTTTACCGCCGAAGGGCCGAATCTCCTGGAAAATATCGAGCTGGAAGAATTCAGCCAAATGAAATCCTATGTCACGGATATTCGTCCCGAAAGCTCGAATGGCGCACCCGCCTCGCCCGGCCTGTTCGTGACCGTCTACCTGAAGACGGACCCGATAGCCAAGGAAGCGGAAAGCTGGACGATCCTGATCGACGAGCTGGGCGAGATGAAGATCGAGAAAGCCTCCAACTGATCGGCCCGATGCGCGGGCCAGGCAAGGTTACGCTTGCAGTGCCTCCGGCCCGGCAAGAACCGCACCGAAATGATGTTTCCACAATCTCGCACCGAGTTCACCGCTGCGGTCGAGACTGGAGCCCACCGTAAGCCACGGCAACAGCGTGGGATGCAGCCCCGCATCGAAGAGGGCAAAACCGGCGGCCAGCACGCAGGTATCGGCCTGAATGCCGCAGACCAGCACCCTGTCGAGTTTCAGCGACAGAAGATGGTCGATGACCTCCCGGGGTGGCGCATAGCCGTGTTTGATGAATATTCGATCTGCCGCAACAAGCGACTCGTCGTCCCTGCCCGGTTTCCACCCGAGTTGCCGCTCGAAGGGTGTTACGCTTTCGTCATGACGCTCGACGGTGGCGATGCTGTGCATTGTCAGGGCGAGAGCGGATATTTCCGCCACCAGCGCAGCCGGCGGATTGAAGCTTGGCTGGACGTCGACGATATAGAGCGCCTGTTTCATGCTTGTCCTCCAACGAAAAACCCCTCGCAATCGATTTGCGAGGGGTAATCTTTTCCAATCGACGCACTTGGCGCGTCAGTCGATATCCGCGACTTCCACATCCGCGCCGCCGCTGATGCGATGCGCGAGGGCCGCCTCCATGAACTCGTTCAGATCGCCGTCCAGCACGTTGCCGGGTGCGGTGCTTTCCACGCCGGTGCGCAGATCCTTGACCAGCTGGTAAGGCTGCAGAACGTAGGAACGGATCTGGTGGCCCCAGCCGATATCGGTCTTGGAGGCAGCCTGCGCATTGGCCGCCTCTTCCCGCTTCTGCAGCTCCACCTCGTAGAGGCGGGCGCGCAGCATGTCCCACGCCTTGGCGCGGTTCTTGTGCTGGGAACGCTCCTGCTGGCAGGCAACGGCAATACCGGTCGGAATATGCGTGATACGCACGGCCGAGTCGGTGGTGTTGACGTGCTGGCCGCCCGCGCCGGACGAACGATAGGTATCGATGCGGCAATCGCTCTCGTTGATGTCGATCTGGATCGAATCGTCGACCACCGGATAAACCCAGACGGAAGAGAACGATGTGTGGCGACGCGCATTGCTGTCATAGGGCGAAATACGAACGAGGCGATGCACGCCCGATTCCGTCTTCAACCAGCCGAAGGCATTGTGGCCCTTGACGAGGATCGTCGCGGACTTGATGCCGGCTTCTTCGCCGTCGTGAACTTCGAGCACCTCGACCTTGAAACCTTCGCGGTCGGCCCAGCGGGTATACATGCGCAGAAGCATGTTCGCCCAGTCCTGGCTTTCGGTGCCGCCGGCGCCGGAATGCACTTCGAGATAGGTATCGTTGGTATCGGCTTCGCCTGAAAGCATGGCTTCCACCTGACGGCGGTTCGCCTCGCTCTTCAGCGCCTTCAATGCGTCTTCGGCGTCCTTGACGATCTCGTCATCGCCTTCCATCTCGCCGAGTTCGATCAGCTCGATATTGTCCTTGAGCTGCTGCTCGAGCGCCTTGACGCCATTGATGCTGTCATCCAGCTGCTGGCGTTCGCGCATCAGCTTCTGGGCTTCAGTGGCATCGTTCCAGAGGGTCGGATCCTCTGCCTTGTTATTCAACCAGTCCAGTCGTCTTATCGCCTGGTCCCAGTCAAAGATGCCTCCTCAGCAGGCTTATGGCCTGCTTGATTTCGTCGACTACGTTCACGATTTCATTGCGCATTTCGCTGGTTCTTCACCTTCATTGAAACTCGTTGCTCAAATAAATGCGGGGGGCGCGGATGTAAAGACCCGCGCCCCCGCCAAACGTCAGGAGTGATATCAATAAAGACCGCCGCCACCGCCGGTGATGGCCTGCTGCGCCTGCGGCGAGGTCTTCAGAATGTCTTCCTGCGACATGTATCCGTCATCGCCGATGACAGAGAAGGTGGAAGCAGGACCCGTGCCGGGCTTGAAGGCTTCCATGATGGTGTCCGGCTCGCCCTCGACCGCCGCCATGCCGGTCTTGCGGTTGACGGCGACGAAGTTCATGCCGCTCGGTACGATGAACTTGCTCGGCTCCATGTGCTTGGCCGCATCGGAGATGAACTCGCCGAAGATCGGCGCGGACAGCGAGCCACCGGTGCCGCCACGGCCGAGCGGTGCAGGCGAATCGAAGCCGATATAGAGGCCGGCGACCATGTCCGGCGTGTAACCGACGAACCAGGCGTCCTTTTCATCGTTGGTCGTGCCCGTCTTGCCGGCAACCGGCAGATCGACCTTGATCTTGCCAGCCGCCGTGCCGCGCTGCACGACGCCTTCCAGCATCGAGGTCGTCTGATAGGCGGTCATCGGGTCGAGAACCTGCTCGCGATTGTCGACGATGACAGGCTCATCCTGGTTCTGCCAGCTTGTCGCGTTGCAGCCCTCGCAGGCGCGCTCCTCATGCCGGAAGATCGTCTTGCCGTAGCGGTCCTGAATGCGGTCGATCAGTGTCGGCTTGATCTGCTTGCCGCCATTGGCGATGACCGAATAGGCCGAGACCATGCGCATCACGGTCGTTTCACCCGAACCGAGCGACATGGACAGAAGCGGCGGCATCTTGTCGTAGATACCGAAGCGTTCGGCATATTCCGCGACCAGATTCATGCCCATATCCTGCGCCAGACGCACCGTCATGAGGTTACGGGATTTCTCGATACCGAGACGCAGGGTCGACGGACCGGCAGAACCGCCGCCGTAATTCTGCGGCTTCCAGACCTGATTGCCGGAAACGACCTCAATCGGCGCATCGAGAATGACCGACGCCGGCGTATAGCCGTTATCGAGTGCCGCCGCGTAGATGAACGGCTTGAAGGAGGAGCCCGGCTGGCGCATCGCCTGCGTCGAGCGGTTGAATTCCGACTGCGCATAGGAGAAACCGCCGACCATGGCCAGAACACGGCCGGTATGCGGGTCCATCACCACCATGCCGCCCTGCACTTTCGGCGGCTGGCGCAGGCGGTATTCATTGCCGGAATTGGCAAGCGGCTGCGCATAAACGACGTCACCGGCCGAGAGGACGCCGACCGGCGACTTGGCGGTCGCCTTCTTGCCGGTCGCATCGCGGAAAGCCCAGCGCATGTTTTCAGCGGAGATATGGCCGCGCGTGCGCTTGTCGCCATCTTCCGTTTCCGTGTCCGGCTGTACGCCGATATCGACGCCATCGGCAGCGACGGCGAGCACCACAGCGACTTTCCATTCCGGGACGTCGCGCAGGCCCTTGACCTTGGCGAGCGCCGCCGTCCAGTCACCCGCCGTCTCGATCTTTTCGACGGGTCCGCGGAAACCGCGACGCTCATCATATTGCACCAGACCGTCCTGAAGCGCCTTGCGCGCTTCCATCTGGATCTGCGGATCGAAAGAGGTGCGGACCGAGAGCCCGCCTTCGAGAAGTGCTTCCTCGCCGTATTTCTCGACGATCTGGCGGCGGACTTCCTCCGCGAAATAATCGGATGCGAAGATATGCGCGCCGCCGCGACGCAGATTGACGCCAAGCGGCTGCTTTTTTGCGTCCGTGGCGTCGGCGACCGTGATGTAGCCATTTTCGGCCATGCGGTCGATCACCCAGTCGCGACGCTCAAGAGCCGCCTTTTCGCGGCGGATCGGGTGGTAATTGGCCGGACCCTTCGGCAGCGATGCAAGATAGGCGGTTTCCGCAATCGTCAGTTCCGTCACCGATTTGTTGAAATAGGTGAGCGCCGCGCCGGCAATGCCGTAGGAATTCAGGCCGAAGAAAATCTCGTTGAGATAAAGCTCGAGAATCTTGTCCTTGGAATAGGTCTGCTCGATGCGGAAGGAGAGAATGGCTTCCTTAAGCTTGCGGTCGATGGTCTGGTCGTTGGTGAGCAGAAAGTTCTTCGCCACCTGCTGGGTGATGGTGGAGGCGCCGACCGGACGGCGGCCGGAGCCGAGATTCTGGATATTGACGAGAATGGCGCGGCCGAGGCCGAAGACATCCACACCCGGATGGTTGTAGAAATTCTTGTCTTCCGCCGAAAGGAAAGCAGCCTTCACCCGGTCGGGAATGGCCTGGATCGGCAGGAACAGGCGTTTTTCATGCGCATACTCCGCCATCAGCGCGCCGTTGCCGGCATGCACGCGGGTCGTCACCGGCGGCTCATAGGTGCTCAAAACTGCGTAATCCGGCAGGTCCTTCGTCACGCCGTGCAAATAAATCGCACCGGCGGCGGCGGCGCACAGGAAGAGCACGCTGGCCAAGCCGAAAAAATATCCAATCAGTCTGATCATACCAAGCTACCGATAATTCGAATCGTAACCATCAACGCCCGACGATTTACGGGCGCATCCTTGCATATCGCGTGCCGTTTTGCACACCATACCTTCGATGACAAGCCGGATACGGCAGCATTCGCTGATATGTTACCGGGCGGTAGGCCCGCAATCGCGCTGCGGACGCTTTGCGGATCGCCACCGAATCCGCTTTCCGAGTAACGCGGCGAATGTGAGTAAAATAGGGCTTCGCCTTCGTAATCGTCTGCAAGACCCAAGAATTGAACAGCTTTTCGGCGGTCAATGGCAGGGCGGCAACAGCATTGCCGCTTTGCCGGCTGCCCTCTCAGCCGCCATTTGCCATGGCCTTGGCGCGGTATCGCCCAACGGCGGTTGCCAGCGTATCGGCCACCTTCTTGCGCCATTCCCCATCGAGAAGCAGCTTTTCGTCTTCCGGATTGGAGAGGAAACCGAGTTCCAGCAGCACCGACGGCACATCGTGGGCGCGCAGCACCATGAAACCGGCGTAACGGTGCGGATTGTTGATGAGCCCCACCTGCCCCTCAAAGGAGGAGACGATGTTTTCAGCCAGCGTCACCGAAAAGGCCTGCGTTTCACGGCGGGTGAAATCGAGAAGAATATCGGCCACTTCCGGCGGCTCGCTGGAAGCAGCGACGCCCGCGATCTGGTCAGACTTGTTTTCGCGCTCCGCCAGTTCCTGCGCCTGCCGGTCCGATGCCCGGTCCGACAATGTATAGACGGTCGCTCCCCGAATGCCCTTTTGCTTCAACGTATCCGCATGAAGGGAAATAAAGAGGTTGGCATTGTTCTGGCGGGCGATGGTCACCCGTTCCGACAAGGCGAGAAACGTATCGGAATCACGCGTCAGGAAAGCCTTGATGCCTGGTTCGCGGTTCAGCCGCTCGGCAAGCTCCTTGGCGAAAGTCAGCGTGATAACCTTTTCCTCGGTGCCGGTGGTGCCGCCGGTGGCGCCCGCATCGATGCCGCCATGGCCGGCATCGACCGCGATGACGAATTCCGCTGGCCGCGACGTCTTGTCATCCGGCGTGATCGCGGCAGTCGTCACCGGGGCCGGCGCCTGCCACTGCTGATCCTTCACCAGTTCCGCGAACTTGCCCTTGGTGGTGATTTCCGTATCGAGCACGAAATGGAAAGATTGGCCGTTATCGGTCTTTTTGGTTTCGGCAACCGCCACCTGAACCGGCTTTTTCGCCGTCAGCACGATGCGGGCGCTGTTCTGCCCCATGCTGCCGAAACGGATATCCGAAAAAAGACCGGTCGGCTTCAGGTCGGATGCGGGAAAGCTGAAATTCACCGCCGGAAAGTCCACAACGATGCGGGCGGGCGAATCGAGATAGTGAACGTCGAATTCCGGCTCTTCGGCGAAGTCGAGAACGATGCGCGTGCGCGCCTCATCGCCTATGATCCGCGCCTGATGGACGACGATCGGCTCCACGGCATGGGCTGCCGGCGCGGCGGAAACAGAGGCGACGACGGAAAATGCCAGAGCCGCCGCAAGCCGCGCGATTCGCGCGCCAAGCCGCCCTCTCCCACCGAATATCGCTGCGTTGCGCGTGAAATTCATGGTCTTCAAGAAATTCCGTATTTCAGTCATTTTCGATAAACGGCGAGGAAAAACGCCGGCAACAGTGCCGTTTCGACCACGCCGTACGATAGTTTGCGCGTTTGCGCCCCACAATCGCAGGCCTTGGTGAACCAATTGTTAACCCGGAAATTCCACCAATAATATGGCATATTTAGCCAGCCTATTGCTATTATGACAGAGAAAACATACAACACGGATGAGGGTTAAAAGTGTTGACGGGATAGATGCCCGCCGGCTGCCAATCGAAAAAGACGCTGGCGCTGCAAATCGGGCAATCATCTGCCGTCGTTACATTTATCCTGAAACTCGATCAATTCCGGCCGTGGCCGGAGACCTACCCGGTGGCGCTGCCACCGCCGCTCTGAGGAGAGCAAATTCATCGGATCCCAAGGGGTCTATATATTATTGTCGTTCCGCCTGGCCAATGATGTCGCAGCAGTTTTCACATGAACCGGATACCAGGAGCAGGCCAAGCGCCTCGCCGTCGGTCCGGATGCTGCCAGTTTACAGACGCCCGGCAGGAGACTTCATTTCCGGCACATCCTTGCACTCATATGAAAGGCTCGTCCGTGTGGCGGGCCTGTTCTCGTATAAAACAAGGCTGCGCCGAGGAGCACAGCTTACATGGCAGACAAAATGCTTATCGACGCCTCCCACGAAGAGGAGACACGCGTAGTCGTTGTCCGTGGGAACCGGATCGAAGAATTCGATTTCGAATCGGAGCACAAGAAACAGATCCGCGGCAATATCTACCTTGCCAAGGTCACGCGGGTTGAACCCTCGCTTCAGGCGGCCTTCGTCGATTACGGTGGAAATCGCCACGGCTTTCTCGCTTTTGCGGAAATCCATCCGGACTATTACCAGATTCCGCTCGCCGACCGTCAGGCCCTCCTGAAAGCGGAAGCCGAGGATCATCGCCGTAGCGACGATTTCGAATCCGCTGATGCACCCGAGCCCGGCGCCCCCATGATCGACCTTTCGCAGGTGGATCAGCCGGATGTCGGCATTATTTCCGCCAGCGAAACCATTGAAACCGTTATTACGGAAGAAACCGCGACCGTCGCGGAAGAGGTTTCCGGGGAAGCGGCCGTCGAGGCCGTAGCCGAAGAAGCGCCCGCCGAGGAAGAAAAGCCGAAGAAGCGCACCCGTCGCCCCCGCGCCAAGAAGAAGACGGCGGAAGAAGAAGCCGCAGCGGCCGAGGCCGCCGAAGCGTCTTCCGAAGACGACGGCAGCGCCGGCGGCGAAATGGCCGCCATGGTCGATACCGACACGATTTCCGAGGAAGTCGAGGGTCTTCGCCGCGGCAATGACGATGATGACGACGACGATGACGATCACCACGAAAAGGAAGTGATCGAATCCGTCGGCGCCGAAGACGCCATGGAAGAGGTTCCGGACCGCGTCGCCCGCAAGCCGCGCAAGCAGTATCGCATTCAGGAAGTCATCAAGCGCCGCCAGATCCTTCTGGTGCAGGTGGCCAAGGAAGAGCGCGGAAACAAGGGCGCGGCGCTGACCACCTATCTGTCGCTCGCCGGCCGTTATTCCGTTCTGATGCCGAATACGGCGCGTGGCGGCGGTATTTCCCGCAAGATCACCCAGCCGGCCGACCGCAAGCGCCTGAAGGAAATCGCGCGCGATCTGGAAGTGCCGCAGGGCATGGGCGTCATCCTGCGCACCGCCGGCGCCAACCGCACCCGCGTCGAAATCAAGCGCGACTTCGAATATCTGATGCGCCTGTGGGAAAATGTCCGCACGCTGACGCTGAACTCCACCGCCCCCTGCCTCGTTTACGAGGAAGGCTCGCTCATCAAGCGTTCGATCCGCGATCTCTACAACAAGGATATCGGCGAGATCATCGTTTCGGGCGAAGACGGCTATCGTGAAGCCAAAGACTTCATGAAGATGCTAATGCCGAGCCACGCCAAGGTGGTTCAGCCTTACCGCGATATTCACCCGATCTTCTCGCGCTCCGGTATCGAAGCCCAGCTCGACCGGATGCTGCAGCCGCAGGTGACGCTGAAGTCTGGCGGTTATCTCATCATCAACCAGACGGAAGCGCTGGTTTCCATCGACGTCAACTCCGGCCGTTCGACCCGCGAGCATTCCATCGAGGAAACCGCGCTGACGACGAACCTCGAGGCGGCGGAAGAAGTGGCTCGCCAGCTTCGCCTGCGCGACCTTGCCGGCCTTGTCGTCATCGACTTCATCGACATGGAAGAAAAGCGCAACAACCGCGCTGTCGAGAAGAAGCTCAAGGATTGCCTGAAGAACGACCGCGCCCGTATTCAGGTCGGCCGCATCTCGCATTTCGGCCTCCTGGAAATGTCGCGCCAGCGCATCCGCGCTTCGGTGCTGGAATCGACCACGCAGGTCTGCCAGCATTGCGGCGGCACGGGCCATGTTCGCTCGGAATCCTCCATCGCGCTGCATGTGCTGCGCGGCATCGAGGAATATCTGCTGCGCAACACCACCCACAACATCACGGTGCGCTGCACGCCGGAAACGGCGCTCTACCTGCTCAATCACAAGCGCGGCACGATCGTCGATTATGAAGGCCGCTTCGGCGTGTCGATCATCATCGCCGCCGATTCCGGCGTCGGTGCGCAGCATTTCGCCATCGATCGCGGTGAAGCCGTCGAAAATCCAGTGAAGATCGAAAGCCTCATCCAGATGCTGCCGAACTTCGTGGAAGAGGAAGACGATTTCGTCGCCGAGGTGGAAGAGGACGAAGACGAGGAAGAAATCGTCAAGGCGCAGACCTCCGAGCCACGCCAGCAGCAGCAGGGCGACAATGGCGAGGAAGGCAAGCGCAAGCGCAAGCGTCGCCGCCGCCGTCGCGGCAAGGGCGGTCAGGGCGAGCAGAACGGCGCGCTCGACGCCCAGTCCGGCGATGCGGAAGGCGATGATGCCGAAGGTGACGACGATGGCGTCGAAACCGATGAAGCCGATACTGAAGCCGAAAACGGTGCAGCCGAAGCGGTAACCTCCGAAGAGGACGGCAAGCGCAAGCGCCGCCGTCGCGGCAAGCGCGGCGGACGTCGCAACCGTGCGGAAGACGAGGCTCTCGATGCCGCCGGCGCGGAAGCAGAAGGTGAAAGCGAAGAGGCTTCCGCCGAAGCATCCGTAACCGAAGAGCCGACCGCCGCCGAGGTGGTGGAAGGTGCGGTTGCCGAGGTCGCGGAAGAGGACGTGCCGAAAAAGCCGCGCCGCACCCGCAAGGCAAAGACCAAGACTGAAACCGAGGAAGCGCCGAAGGCCGAAGCCGTTGAAACGGTGGAGCCGGTGATCGTTGAGGAAACCGTGGTGGACGTCGCCATTGAAGAAGCGGGTGAGGCTTCGGCCGATCTGGCTTCGGAAGCGGAAGCACCGGCCACGGAAGAAAAGGTCCGCGCGAACCGGGGCAGCAATGTCTCGAGCTCGGAGCCGGTGGTCACCTCTTCCGGTTCCTCCACCCCCGCCGATGGCGAGGAGCCGAAGCCCCGCAAGGGTGGCTGGTGGCAGCGCAAGGGCTTCTTCTGAGAGAAGCCACATCCTGAATAAAAGACGCCCGCAACGATGTTGCGGGCGTTTTCTTTTGTCGGCGCAAAGAGCGGTTTTTTTGAGCCGCTGACATTTCCTCATTCCTGCGCTTGTCACAGGAATGAGGAGTGGGAAATGCCAACCCGTCAAACAGACCGCGTCAGCCCGCCATCAACGCGGATATTCTGACCGGTAATATAACCGGCCCCCTCCGAGGCAAGGAATGCCACGGTGGCGGCGATTTCCTCGCTCTTGCCGTAACGCTGCATCGGCACGCTCTCGCGGCGTTCCTCCGTCGCCGGCAGGCTGTCGATCCAGCCGGGCAGAACATTGTTCATGCGCACATTGTCGGCCGCATAGGTATCGGCGAAAATCTTGGTGTAGGAGGCAAGACCGGCGCGGAACACGGCGGATGTCGGGAACATGCTGCTCGGTTCGAAAGCCCAGGCGGTCGAGATGTTGACGATGGCGCCCGCCTTCTGTTTCACCATGACGGGGGCGACGATCCGCGTCGGGCGGATGACGTTCATGAGGTAGACATCGAGGCCGGTGTGCCATTGCTCGTCGGTAATATCGAGAATGGAGGCGCGCGGGCCATGGCCGGCGCTGTTGACCAGCACATCGATGCGGCCGAATTTTTCGATTGTCAGATCCGTGAGCCGCTGGAGATCGTCATTGGACTGGTTGGAGCCGGTAACGCCGATACCGCCCAGCTCCTGCGCCAGCGCCTCTCCCTTGCCGGAAGAAGACAGGATCGCGAGCTTGTAGCCATCCGCGGCCAGACGTTTTGCCACGGCGGCCCCCATGCCGCTGCCGCCTGCCGTTACAATCGCTACTTTTTCTGCCGACATCGCTTTTCTCCTTGTCCTAACCTTAAGGGTGTCCCGCACCACATTGGCCCATCTATAACGGGTTTCAAAGGCGAGTTCGAACCAGAAAGCCTTGCAGCGGCATGCAGAAAAACTGATGCTGGAAATATCAGCCTAAGCTGTTCCCTCTCCCGGATGGGCTTTCCGGCTGTCGGCTGGCGCTTCCTCCCTCTCCTCCAGGCCATAGTTGCGGATCACCTGCGCGATACGCAGCCGGTAATCGGAAAAAACACCGAACCGGCCCAGCGACTGCGCGGCGCGATGCGGCATGGTGTTGCGCCATGCCCTCACCGCCTCCTCATCCCGGAAGAAGGACAGAGAGAGCATCTTGTCCGGATTGCCGATGCTTTGAAACCGCTCGACGGACAGGAAGCCGTCGATGGTTTCCAGCTCAGCCCGCAGGCCTGCCGCGATGTCGAGATAATGCTGCTTCTCGCCTTCAGCCGGCCAGACCTCGAAGATAACGGCGATCATTGTCCGCCTCCGGCGTGCGGAGCGGAGGCGAGACGCAGGAAAAGCCGGTCCTCGCGGCGGATGAACTGCTCGCGGCGGGCGAATTCGCAATTTTCCCGCCCTGCAGGATCGGCGGCGAGCCGTGCCCTGTAGGCTTCGTAGGCGGCGAGATTTTCGATGTTGTAGACACCGTAAGCAATGGTGCTCGATCCCTCCTTCGGAGCGTAATAGCCGATCAGATCGGCCCCGCAGCGCGGTATCGCTTCACCCCATGTGCGGGCATATCGCTCAAAGGCATCAACCTTGAAAGGATCGATCTCGTAGCGGATGAAACAGGTCAGCATCGTTTGTCTCCTCGTGGTTTGCCTCTCTCTTTTAAGCCATTGCCTTGCATCAATGCTTCGACTACCATCGAAGCATGAAAGACGGACCCTTGATCGCCAATGTCGCCGCGCTGATCGGCGACCCTGCCCGCGCCAACATCCTGACGGCGCTAATGGACGGACGCGCGCTGACCGCAAGCGAGCTTGCCGAAGCCGCCGGCGTGACCCTGCAGACCGCCAGCGGGCATCTGTCGAAGCTATCCGAGGCGCAACTCCTGAAAGCGGAAAAACAGGGGCGTCACCGCTATTTCCGTCTTTCCGACGAGGATGTGGCGCATGTTCTGGAAGCGTTGATGGGTCTTGCCCAGCGCACGGGCGCAGTCCGCGTCCGCACGGGACCGAAGGACAAGGCGCTGCGGGAAGCGCGCATCTGCTACGATCATCTGGCCGGGGAAAGCGGCGTGGCGCTGCTTGCGGCCATCACCGCAAAAGGGCTCGTGACGTTAGGTGATGATCCTGCCCTAACGGAGAGCGGGCGCGACTTCTTCTCAAGCTTCGGCATCGACCTTTCGTCACTCGAAAAGGCCCGTCGCCCCGTCTGCCTGCATTGCCTGGACTGGAGCGAACGCCGCCATCACCTCGGCGGCGGGCTTGGCGCGTCGCTTCTCGAAGCCATGCAGCAGCGCGACTGGCTGCGGCGCGGAAACGGCCGGGTGCTGACCTTCACTGCAAAGGGCGAGAAGGCGTTCAACAGCACCTTCGGCTGCACGCCCGCCTGATCTCCCTTACCTGATTTCCCCGAACGGATGATCCCGGCTTATTTCAGCCAGCCGGCAATACGTCCAACGGCCTCGGCGATATCCGACACGGAACCCGCATAGGAAATGCGCAGCGCCCTGTGCCCTTCCTCGGGATCGAAATCCATGCCCGGCGTCGCCGCCACATCGATTTCCGCCAGCATGCGCTTCGCAAAATCCATGCTGTCATTGGAAAAACGGCTGGTATCGACATAGGCGTAAAAAGCGCCATCCATCGGGGATGCCAGCGGCAGGCCGATCTCCGGCAGGCGCGCCATCAGAAAATCGCGGTTGGTGCGATAGCTTTCCCGGTAGACATCCAGTTCCTCCGCCGCCGAAAAGGCCGCTGTCGCCGCAAGCTGCGACAGTTCGGGCGCGGAAATATAAAGGCTCTGGGCGAGACACTCGACGGGGCGGACAAGGTTCTCGGGCAGCACCATCCAGCCGATGCGCCAGCCGGTCATGCAATAATATTTCGAGAAGGAGTTGATGATCACGGCATTGTCGGTGATTTCGAGCGCGCTCGTCTCTTCGCCGACAAAGGTAAGGCCGTGATAGATCTCATCGGAAATGAAAGCCATGTCGCGGCTTTCGCAATAGCTCGCCAGCCGCTTCAGCGCCTCACGGCCGGTAACGGTGCCGGTCGGATTGGCCGGGCTTGCCAGAAGCACGCCCTTCAGCTTGCAGCCTGCCTTTGTCTCCGCCCGCTCCAGACTTGCCGGCGTCAGCGTATAACCGGTTTCGGCGGTGACCGGCACTTCCACGACATTGAGGCCGAGCGCCTTCAAAATATTGCGATAGGCAGGATAGCCGGGCCTTGCGATGGCGACATGGTCGCCCGCATCGAAAAGGCTCAAAAAGGCGAGGTTGAAGGCCGCAGATGAGCCCGTGGTCACGGCGATGCGGGCCGGATCGATTGCGACCTGGTGGCGCAGCCGATAATGGCCGGCAATCGCCTCGCGCAGCTCGCGCAGACCCAGCGCATCGGTATAGCCGATCCGCCCATGCTTCAGCGCCGCCTCAGCCGCCGCAAGCGAGGCTTTCGGTGCGGGATGCGATGGCTGTCCAACCGCCATGGAAATGACGGGGCGGCCCGCCTGCCTGCGCCGATTCGCTTCCGCCAGAATATCCATGGCGTGAAAGGGTTCGACTGCGCTCCGCTTCGACATCGTAATCAAGGGCATGCTCTTTCCTGAACCGTATTTCAGAGACTTGCCGCAGAATCACAATCTTCACAATCATGCGATCATAATGCGGACAAGTATTTTTGCCGTATGGCATTTGGCTTAAAGTAAGGTAATTGCCTTCATCAGATTTCAAGAGGCTCCGGCCGCACAGAATGAGGACCGATATGGCGCATTTTCTCCGTTCCACCCTTCTCGCCAGTGTGACGGCCCTTTCGACGGTATTCGCCTCCCTGCCCGCCCATGCGCTCGACGAGCAGCAGAAGAAGGAAATGGGCGAGTTCATCAAGCAATATCTGATCGAGAACCCGGAAATCATGCTCGAGGTTCAGGATGCGCTTGAGCGCAAGCAATATGCGGCGCGCAACGCCAAGGCGGCGGAAGCCGTCGCCGACAACAAGAAGGCCATCTTCGAATCGAAATTCGATCTGGCGCTCGGCAACCCGGATGGCGACGTCACGCTGGTCGAGTTCTTCGACTACAATTGCGGTTATTGCAAACGCGCCATGGGCGACATGGACAATATTCTGAAGAGCGACAAGAAGGTGCGCGTCGTCCTCAAGGAATTCCCGATCCTCGGACCGGAATCGGTTGCGGCCCACCGTGTCTCCAATGCCGTGAAGCTGCTTGCGCCGGCCAAGTATCCCGAATTCCAGCGTACGCTCCTCGGCGGCCGAGGAAGGGCGAATGAGGACAGCGCCATGGAAGTCGCGACCTCGCTCGGCCTCAAGGAAGCCGACATCCGCAAATCGATGGCGGAGAACCCCAATGACGAGCAGGTGCAGGAGACTTACAAGCTGGCAACCAGCCTCGGCATCACCGGAACGCCGTCCTATATCGTCGGCGACGAGGCGGTTTTCGGTGCGGTCGGCGCTGACCCGCTGAAGGAAAAAATCGCCAATATGCGCAGCTGTGGAAAAGCCACCTGCTCCTGATTGCTAAAAAAGCCACTGCATTCCCTGTGAGATGCCTGCCAAGCGGCCGGTTTAGGGCTTGCGGGGGCTTTTCCTTGACGGCTGCGCAGTCTATAGGTGTCGCTGATTTTCTTATGGAAACGTGAATGAGCAACATCATCATCGTCATCAACGGCCCCAATCTCAACATGCTGGGAAAAAGGGAACCGGGTATCTATGGTGGCAAGACGCTGAAGGACATCGAGAATGATTGCCTTCAAGCCGGTGCCGATCTCGGTTTCGCAGTGGAATTCCGCCAGTCCAACCACGAAGGCGTGCTGGTGGACTGGTTGCAGGAGGCGGGCGAGCGGGCGGTAGGCGTCGTCATCAATCCCGGCGCCTACAGCCACACATCCATCGCGTTGCATGACGCCATTCGCGCGATTTCAACGCCCGTCGTGGAAGTGCACATTTCCAACATCCACGCCCGCGAAGAGTTCCGTCACAAATCGATGGTATCACCCGCGGCAAAGGGCATGGTCTGCGGTTTCGGACCATATGGATACATCATGGCGCTTCACGCGCTGAAAAACATCACGGCATAAAAAGAAACAAAGAATAGGGTTTGTCATGTCTGAAAAGAAACAGGGTATCGACAAGGAACTGATCCGCGAACTCGCGAATATCCTCAACGATACCGACCTTTCGGAAATCGAAGTGGAGCAGGACGACCTGCGCATCCGCGTTTCCCGCGCCGCTCCCGCCGCCACGGTCTATGCCGCAGCGCCTGCTGCTTATGCGCCCGCACCGGCAGCAGCCTCCGTTGCTACACCGGCCGCAGCCGCGCCGGCCGCCCCTGCGGCCTCCGCAGCGCCTGCCCGCAACCCGGCCAACACCGTGTCGTCGCCGATGGTCGGTACGGTCTATCTGTCGCCTGCCCCGGGCGCACGTCCCTTCATCGAAGTGGGTGCAACCGTCAAGGAAGGCCAGACCATCCTCATCGTCGAAGCCATGAAGACCATGAACCAGATCCCGGCTCCCAAGTCCGGCAAGGTCGTGGAAATCGTCGTCAACGACGCTCAGCCCGTGGAGTATGGCGAAGCCCTCGTGGTCATCGAATAAAGGCGGTTCAGCATGGTTTCGAAGATCCTCATAGCCAACCGCGGCGAGATCGCGCTACGCGTCCTGCGCGCCGCCAAGGAGCTTGGCATTCCCACCGTAGCCGTGCATTCCACGGCCGACGCGGACGCCATGCATGTGCGCCTTGCCGACGAAAGCGTGTGCATCGGCCCGCCGCCCTCGCGTGACAGCTACCTCAACATCCACCAGATCGTTGCGGCCTGCGAAATCACCGGTGCGGACGCCGTTCACCCCGGCTACGGCTTCCTGTCGGAAAATGCCAAGTTCGCTGACATTCTCGACGCGCACGGCATCACCTTCATCGGACCGACCGCCGAACATATCCGCATCATGGGCGACAAGATCACCGCCAAGCAGACGGCGCAGGAACTCGGCATTCCCGTGGTTCCCGGTTCCGATGGCGAAGTGAAGCCTGAAAACGCGCTCGAAATCGCCCGGACGATCGGCTTCCCGGTCCTCATCAAGGCGACGGCGGGCGGCGGCGGCCGCGGCATGAAGGTGGCGAAGACCGAAGCCGATCTGGAAGAGGCCGTTGCGACGGCCCGCTCCGAAGCGGCAGCAGCCTTCGGCAACGACGCCGTCTACATGGAAAAATACCTCGGCAAACCGCGCCATATCGAAGTGCAGGTTTTCGGCGATGGCGAAGGCAATGCCGTTCACCTCGGCGAACGCGATTGCTCGCTCCAGCGCCGTCACCAGAAGGTGCTGGAAGAAGCCAATTCGCCGGCTCTGACCGTCGAACAGCGCATGAAGATCGGCGAAATCTGCGCGAGCGCCATGCGCAAGCTGAAATATCGCGGCGCGGGCACCATCGAGTTCCTTTATGAAAACGGCGAGTTCTATTTCATCGAAATGAACACCCGTCTGCAGGTGGAGCATCCGGTGACGGAAGCCATCACCGGCATGGATCTCGTGCAGGAACAGATCAGGGTCGCTTCCGGTCAGGGCCTGTCGGTCACGCAGGACGATATCGAATTCCATGGCCATGCCATCGAATGCCGTATCAATGCCGAAGACCCGCGCACCTTCGTTCCCTCACCTGGCACGCTGACCTATTTCCATACGCCGGGCGGCCTTGGCGTGCGCGTCGATTCAGGCGCCTATCAGGGCTACAAGATCCCGCCCTATTACGACAGCATGATCGGCAAGCTTATCGTTCACGGCCGCGACCGTGACGAGTGCATTCGCCGCCTGCGTCGGGCGCTGGATGAGTTCGTCGTCGACGGCATCAAGACCACGCTGCCGCTTTTCCAGGATCTCCTCCAGAACGAGGATATCCTGAACGGCGATTACGACATTCACTGGCTGGAAAAATATCTGGCCGGTGACGCGTCTCACTAAGACGATATGGTTGGGCGGCGCAGCAGAAATAACGGCATAACGGTCGATATCCTGCTGCGCGCCTATTCCGCCGGCCTGTTCCCAATGGCCGATTCGGCTGACGATCCCGAGCTTTTCTGGGTCGAGCCGGAAATTCGGGGAATCATCCCGCTCAATGGTTTTCACGTTTCCAAAAGCCTCGCCAAGGCGATGCGCAGGAAGCCGTTCGAGATTCGCTTCAACACCGCGTTCGAAGCGGTGATGGCCGGATGCGCGGCGGAAGCGCCGGACAGGCCGAGCACTTGGATCAACGCCACCATCCGCAGGCTCTATACCGAGTTGCACCAGATCGGCCACGCCCATAGTGTCGAGGCGTGGGAGGGCGAGAAACTTGTCGGCGGACTCTACGGCGTCTCGCTGGGCGCTGCCTTCTTCGGCGAGAGCATGTTTTCCCGCCGCACCAATGCATCGAAGATTTGCCTCGTGCATCTGGTCGAGCGTTTGCGGCAGCAGGGATTTACGCTGCTCGACACGCAATTTACGACCGAACATCTGAAGACATTCGGGGCGATCGATATTCCAAAGTCGGAATATGCCACGATACTTGAAGCGGCTGTCGACAGGCCGGATGTGCCCTTCGAAAAATTGTCGGCGCAAGAAAATCCACGCTGAAAACAACCTGAGATTTTGCTTGCAACCCTCAAAAACATGACTTATCCGGTCATGATATATAGTTCACCGGGGGATGGTCATGCGCTGGATTGCGGCCTTGTTATTGATGTTGACGCCGGCGGCGAATGTCACCGCTGCCGAACAGCGCCCGAACCCGCAGGCCGTCTGGCGAAGCGAAATTTCCCGAGCCTTGACGGGCGTAACCGGCCGCCCGGAATTCAAGGTCGTGCGGACGAACAAGAAGCAGGTGCTCCTTGTTACTTTCCGCGTTGACCCGGCGGGAAAGATGCAGGCTGTTCAGGTCAAAAACATAAGGGATAGCACCTATCAGACAAGAACGGCCGTAAAGAGGGCATTTTCTGAAATCAGGTTCCCCTCACCTCCCGCCGGCGATCAGCCCAATAAGTTCACCGTTCCGATCGTGATCGAGCCCGTACTGACGCGGGAGGAAATGATCGAACAACTGGAAAGCAAAAGCAAAGCCCTGGCCGATTTGGCCGAGAAGCTCAGACGCCAGAAATAGGCGCGGTCGTGGGTTAATTACTTGCTTGCCGTTGAGGGAGCGGGAACTTCCGAGTCCTGCTTGCAGCCCGTCAGCCACACGTCGTAGATGGGGTGTTCCACGGCGTTCAGGCCGGGGCTGTCGGCGAACATCCAGCCCGTGAAAATCCGCTTGATCTTGCGGTCGAGGGTGATTTCATCCACCTCGATGAAGGCATCGATCTTCTGCGCTTCCGTCTGGTCGCGGGAATAGCAGACTTTCGGCGTCACCTGAAGCGCGCCGAACTGCACCGTCTCATCGATATAGACATCGAAGGAAGTGATGCGGCCGGTGATCTTGTCGATGCCGGAAAACACCGCCACGCGGTTTTCAAGACGAGCAGCAGAAACGGGCGAAATGAGGATGACAGCAGAGACCGCAGCAAACAGCGAGACTGTCAGCGCACGCAAAGAACGATCCCGCGTGAATTTCCTCATACGATATGTCTCCAAATATTTGCCTGTGTCGAACCGCCGACCGGATCAACGCCTAAGGGCGGAATGTGGCAAAAACCGGTGAGGCCGGATGCAAGCGCGGCGTTTTGCACACACCGCGCATCACAAGATGCTTAGTTGCCGGGGGTCCAGGCGTCGTAGTCGCCGGTCACGCGCGGGCGCTCGCCGGCCACGGCCAACGATCCCTGCGGACGATAGGCCTTGGACGAACCGGTGAGGTTAGGCTGATGCGGCTTCTGCCAGTCGCGCGCGACGTAGCTTTCCTGGCTCGGCGGCACATCGGTGCGGTAATGCATCCAGCCATGCCAGCCGGGCGGAATGGCCGACGCTTCGGCATAACCATTGTAGATCACCCAGCGGCGCGGCATGCCCCAGGAGGTGGTGCCGCCTTCGTAATAGGTGTTGCCCAACTCGTCCTGTCCTACCTTCTTGCCGAAACGCCAGGTATGAAACCGCGTTCCGATCGTCTGGCCGTTCCACCAGGTGAAGATTTGCGTCAGGAGAGTCTTCATTCTACGTTCCTCGGGCTTGAATGCGCCGCAGCGATTTTCCGTGCACGGCACAAGACATGCTTATGCCGCCCCTCACGGCAATTGTCCAGCATTTCGAGATATATCCGCGCTATTTCAGCTTCATCCTGAAGCCTAAATGCCGCTTCTCGAAACCCAGCCGCTCATAGAAGCGGTGAGCGTCCAGCCGGGCCATGTTGGACGTCAGCTGCGCGGCGTTCAGGCCCTGACGGCGGGCTTCTTCCAGGCAATGATTGATCATCGCCGCACCGATGCCGCGACCGCGCATGTCGGCACGCGTCTGCACCGCCTCGATCACCATGGACTTCGCCCCTCGCCCGACGAGCTTGGTCAGGATCGCCGTCTGGAAGGTGCCGACAACGTCGCCGTCCAGTTCCGCCACATAGAGCGTTTCGCTCGGCGACGCTTCGATGGCGCGGAAAGCGGCGAGATAATCCGGCTGCGCCGATTCTTCCGCCGTATCGCCGTGGCCGCCGATCTCGTCGGCGGCAAAAATGGCGGCGAGTGCCGGAAGATCGTCTTCGCGCGCCGTGCGGATGATCAGTTGTTGAAGTGTCTCATTCATCGGGTCAGGCTCTTTTCCATAACGATGCCGGGCAGACCCTCGATGCCGGCCATGCGCTCGATTCGGTCGACCTCGACAAATCCGACGCCTTCATAAAAGGCGATTGCGACAGTATTTTTAGGTTCGACTTCCAGCCGCATGATTTCCGCATCCGGAAAACAGGTTTCGAGTTCGGCGAAGAGATCGCGGCCGATGCCCTGCCGCTGGAGGTCGGGCGCGACATAGAGCTGGTGCAACAGGGCCGTCTTCGCCATCTTGGTGGACATGGAGCCATAGGCCATGCCGCCAATCCGCTTGCCGTCGTCAGCCACCAGAAACTCGCCGCCCTTTTTCTCGATGCGGTCCTTCATGGCCTGCGGCGAATGCCATGCGAGGATCAACTGATTCACCTTGTCCACGCCATAGATCGC
Source organism: Agrobacterium sp. T29 (assembly GCF_006970545.1). Lineage (NCBI taxonomy): Bacteria > Pseudomonadati > Pseudomonadota > Alphaproteobacteria > Hyphomicrobiales > Rhizobiaceae > Agrobacterium > Agrobacterium sp. T29. Next base: position 1,011,613 of record NZ_CP040640.1, on the reverse strand, counting down.
ATCGTAGGTCGCGTGCCACGTCGTGGCGAGCAGGGTGCGCACCGGCTCAATGTCACGCAGGCTTGCCGTCCGGATGAAGAACATGATTTGGCTCCGTCTTGAAACAGAAATGCCGGGCGTTGATCCCGGCAGAAGTGATGTCAGTCCCTCGTACCCGACGTCATCCTCGGGCCTGTCCCGAGGTCCTGAGCACGTTGGACTTTGTGGGTCGTTAGATCCTCGGGACAAGCCCGAGGATGACGGATGAGAGCTTTCTGCCTCGATACCTATGAGCACGAGGCAGCGTCCGCTTACTCTTCCTCGATACCGAGCTTGGCCTTCACCAGCGCCTGCACCGCCTGCGGGTTGGCCTTGCCGCCCGTCGCCTTCATGACCTGACCGACGAACCAGCCGGCAAGCGTCGGCTTTGCCTTGACCTTCTCGACCTGATCCGGGTTGGCGGCGATGATCTCGTCCACGGCCTTTTCGATGGCGCCGGTATCGGTCACCTGCTTCATGCCGCGGGCTTCCACGATTTCCGCCGGGTTGCCGCCCTCGTTCCAGACAATTTCGAACAGGTCCTTGGCGATCTTGCCGGAAATGGTCTCGGCCTTGATGAGGTCGATGATGCCACCGAGCTGTTCCGGCGAAACCGGCGTCGTCTCGATATCCTTGCCCGATTTGTTCAGCGCGCCGAGCAGATCGTTAATGACCCAGTTGGCGGCGGCCTTCGCATCGCGACCGGCGGCGACGGCCTCGTAATAATCGGCAATCGCCTTTTCCGAAACGAGGATCGAGGCGTCATAAACCGACAGGCCAAGATCGGCCACGAAACGAGCCTTCTTGTCGTCGGGAAGCTCTGGCAGGTCGACCTTCAGCGCTTCAACGAAGGCATCGTCGAATTCGAGCGGCAGCAGATCCGGATCGGGGAAATAACGGTAATCATGCGCATCTTCCTTGGAGCGCATGGACCGCGTCTCGCCCTTGCCGGGATCGAACAGGCGAGTTTCCTGATCGATGACGCCGCCATCTTCCAGAATGGCGACCTGGCGGCGCGCCTCATATTCGATGGCCTGACCGACGAAGCGGATGGAGTTGACGTTCTTGATTTCGCAGCGCGTGCCGAAACCTTCGCCCGGACGGCGCACGGAGACGTTGACGTCGGCGCGCATCGAGCCTTCATCCATGTTGCCGTCGCAGGTGCCGAGATAACGCACGATGGAACGCAGCTTGGTCAGATAGGCCTTGGCTTCGTCCGACGAGCGCATGTCCGGCTTGGAAACGATTTCCATCAGCGCCACGCCCGAACGGTTCAGGTCCACGAAGGACATGGTCGGGTGCTGGTCGTGCATGGACTTGCCGGCGTCCTGTTCCAGATGCAGACGCTCGATGCCGATCTCGATATCTTCGAAATTGCCCTGACGGTCCGGACCGAGCGAAATGGTGATGGTGCCCTCACCGACGATCGGGTCCTTGAACTGCGAAATCTGGTAGCCCTGCGGCAGGTCCGGATAGAAGTAGTTCTTGCGGTCGAAGATCGAGCGATGGTTGATCTTGGCCTTCAGGCCAAGACCGGTGCGCACCGCCTGCTTCACGCATTCCTCGTTGATGACGGGCAGCATGCCGGGCATGGCGGCATCCACCAGTGACACGTTGGAATTCGGCGCATTGCCGAAGGTGGTCGAAGCGCCGGAAAACAGCTTGGAATTGGAGAGAACCTGCGCATGCACCTCCATGCCGATCACGATTTCCCAATCGCCGGTGGCGCCGGGAATGAAGCGTTTCGGGTCGGGGGTGCGCACGTCTACAAGGGTCATCTGAAGCTCACGATATACGGGTTCTTTGGCCTTGGTGGGTAGAACAAATGGAGCGCGGGCGCAAGACATCTTGCACCCTCTCACGCCAGGCCCGGGATTTTCGCCGATAGAGGATACGCGTTTTTTACGCTTCCCGGTTTCAATTCACGTCATGGTGACGGTCGCTCTCTGTTTCATAACCTATATCACCTTCAATCTTTTCGTCTTTCTTGTCTATTGGTGGGACAAGGAAGCGGCGAGAAATGGCGCATGGCGCATCCGGGAAAGCAAGCTGTTATCGCTTGCGCTCATCGGCGGCAGCCTGGGCGCAATCTTGGCACAAGGTCTGCTGCGTCATAAAACACGCAAGGAACCGTTCCGCAGCATCCTGATATCGATTGTGATATTGCAGGTAGGCCTTGTCGCATCGCTCGCCATCATGCCTGATTGGCCGATGCGGCTGGTGGAGGCTCTGCAAACTCTGTCTCAGAAAGCTGGCCCATAAAGACCGCTCTCGACCTCGGCCAATTGCTTCTGCAGGCCTACCGACTGCACTTCGCGGTCGAGTTTCGGCGCATAGGAGACGGAGAGCCAGCGGACGCTATAGCCATGGTGGCGGAAAAAGGCGACGGCCGGCTCATTCTGGGCATGGGTTTCAAGCCGGATGGTCTCGAACCCCCTGTCCTCAATCAGCCTTTCGACATCGCCCAACAAGTGGCTGCCGACACCTCTGCGCTGAAAATCAGGATCGATCCAGAAATCGGAAATCGTCTCGTCGAAGTGCTCTCGCGCCGCCCATCCGGCAACCGAGCCGCCAAACTCCGCCACCCTGATCGCCAGCCATGACGAGCGGGTAAAATTGGAAAAGGCACTGGCCGCATTGTCGTAAAGGGTCGGGGTGATGCCGAGAGCCGCGGTTGCCTGTCGCCATGCCCTGAGGCCGATGGCCGCCAGAACCTCCGCTTCCTGCTCATGCGCATTGCGAATGACGATCAAGCCGCGCCCTCCATGGCCGTTGAAATTAAACCATTGCCGGCGCGATTCGACCAGCGTGGTTTTCTCGCGCCTGGCGGGACTTGACCGCCTCGGCTTTGCCCGCTACCCAAAAGGAGCAAGAACGGAGTTTTTATGTTCGCTCAATCGGAGTCCCGGTAAAGGCCCTGCCCGCAAGTTTATTGCGCGCCGGGCCATGCTGAAACCGAGCCGGATGCCTTAACGGCACCCGGATTTGCTTTCACGCGTCTATATGACGCCGACCGGACTTCCAAAAATGGACATTTCCCGCGCCGAACAGCGCATTCTTCACCTGCTCGCCCAGGGCGGCAGAATTGAACTCGTTCGAGACGACGCCCACAAAATCGAAAAACTCGCGCTCTACACGCGTGACGGCTGGATTTTCAGCGGCCTCGATCTCCTCACCTTCCGCAAACTGAAACGGAAGAGAGCCATCGCCTCCTCGGGCGGCAAACCCTACCGCATCACGACGCGCGGGCTGGAACTCGTGCGGGGTGAGCTGGACAATCGATGAAAAACAAACGGGCGGCATTTGATGCCGCCCGTTCGTGTAGAGAGCTTGGTGAATCCACTCACCACCATTTGGCGGGGGTGAACTTGCCGGCGGCCTGCTCGATGGCATGCGCCGTCTTGAACAGCGTTTCTTCCTCAAAGGGCTTACCGATGAGCTGCAGGCCGAGCGGAAGACCCTTGCCGTCGAGGCCGGCCGGAACCGAGAGGCCCGGAAGGCCGGCCATGTTGACCGTGATCGTAAAGACGTCCTGCAGGTACATCTTGACCGGATCGGAGGCGAGTTCCTCGTCACCGACTGCGAAGGCGGAAGACGGGGTGATCGGCGCCAGAATGGCGTCGACGCCCTCGTGGAAGACGTTTTCGAAGTCGCGCTTGATGAGGGTGCGGACCTTCTGCGCCTTCAGGTAATAGGCGTCGTAATAACCGGCCGACAGCACATAGGTGCCAACCATGATGCGGCGCTGCACTTCCTTGCCGAAACCGGCGGCGCGGCTCTTTTCGTACATGTCGGCAATGTCCTTGCCGTCGACGCGCAGGCCGTAGCGGACGCCGTCATAACGGGCAAGGTTGGACGAGGCTTCCGCCGGCGCGACGATGTAGTAAGCAGGCAGCGCGTATTTGGTGTGCGGCAGCGAGATATCGACGACCTCGGCACCGGCATCGCGCAGCCACTCGACACCCTTGGCCCAGAGCTTTTCGATTTCTTCCGGCATGCCGTCGACGCGATATTCCTTCGGAATACCGATTTTCAGGCCCTTGAGCGACTGGCCGATGGCCTTTTCGTAATCCGGCACCGGCAGGTCCACGGAAGTCGTATCCTTGGCGTCGACGCTTGCCATGGTCTTCAGCAGGATCGCGGCATCACGCACGTCACGGGCAATCGGGCCTGCCTGGTCGAGCGAAGAGGCATAAGCGACGATGCCGAAGCGCGAGCAGCGGCCATAGGTGGGCTTGATGCCGACGGTGCCGGTGAAGGCGGCCGGCTGGCGGATGGAACCACCGGTATCGGTTGCGGTGGCGCCGGCGCAGAGATGCGCGGCCACGGCTGCGGCGGAACCGCCGGAGGAGCCGCCGGGCACCAGCTTCTGGTCGGAGCCATTGGCGCGCCACGGGTTGATGGCCGGGCCGTACCAGGAGCTTTCATTGGACGAGCCCATGGCGAATTCGTCCATGTTGAGCTTGCCGAGCATGACGGCGCCCTGATCCCAGAGGTTCTGGGTGACGGTGGATTCATATTTCGGCCTGAAGCCGTCGAGAACATGCGAACATGCCTGCGTGTGCACGTCACGGGTGGCGAACAGGTCCTTCACGCCAAGAGGAACGCCTTCCAGCTCGCCAGCCTTGCCGGCGGCGATGCGGTCGTCGGAGGCTTTTGCCATGTCGCGCGCCTTTTCAGGCGTCAAGGCGACATAGGCGTTCAGCGCGCCGTTGGCCGCATCGATGGCGGAGAGATAGGCGTCGGTCAGCTCGAGGGCGGAAAATTCTTTGGCCTTCAGCTTTTCGCGGGCTTCGGCAATGGTCAGGCTCGTCAGGTCGGTCATGGTCGGCAACGGCTTTCGAAATCTTGGAAAAATCGGGCGGCAGAGGCGGTCGGCTTATTCGACCACTTTCGGGACCATGAAGAAGTCCCGGTCGGTCGCGGGCGCATTGGCGACAATGTCTTCCGCCTTGTTGCCGTCGGTCACCACGTCGGCGCGTTTTTTCATGTCCACCGGGGTCACCGAGGTCATCGGCTCAACGCCGTCGACATTCACTTCCGAAAGCTGCTCCACGAAACCGAGTATGCCGTTCAGCTGGCCGAGCATATTCTGTGCTTCTTCTTCGCTGACTGCGATACGGGCAAGGCGCGCAACGCGCTTTACGGTGGCGAGATCGACGGACATGGTTCTACTCCGATGGGATATTTCCCATTCGCTATAATCACCATGTCCGCCATTCGCAACGGTAGAAAGCATGTCGCGCCAAACTGTATGGCGGTTTTGCGGTCGCGACATGTGCAGGAAAAATGTCAGAAGGACAGCGTATCGCCGGCCTTCGGCGTGTGGACGCGCGCTTGCGCCCCTTCCATGCCGGCCACGAACTTCTCCGGCGTCTGGTCGATGATCGGGAAGGAACCGTAATGGCAGGGAATGACATTGCCGAAATTGAAGAAGCGCTGGCAGGCGAGCGCTGCAACGGCTCCGCCCATGGTGAAGCGATCACCGATCGGCACGAGGCCGATATCCGGCTGATGCAGTTCATTGATGAGTTTCATGTCGGAAAAGATGTCGGTATCGCCCATGTGATAGACGGCCGGGCCGTCTTCGAAATGCAGCATCAGACCGTTGGCATTGCCAAGCGAATGGGAGACGCCGTCTTCGGTGATCTGGGCGGAGGAATGCAGCGCATTGGTGAAGGTGACGGAAAAACCGTCGAAATGCACCGTGCCGCCGGTATTTCCCATATCGACCTTCGAAACACCCTTTGCGGAAAGCCATGCGGCAAGATCGGCATTCGCCAGCACGGTGGCGCCCGTCTCGCGGGCAAGCTGCACGGTATCGCCGACATGGTCGCCATGGCCGTGAGTCAGGAGAATATGGGTGATGCCTTCGGCTGCCGACTTTCCATCCTGTCCGGCAAAACCGGGGTTACCGGTGAAGAATGGATCGATGAGGATCTTCGCGCTGCCGTTTTCGAGGCGGAAGGCGGAATGGCCGAGCCAGGTGATTTTCATGGGAAGTTCTCCTTTGTATTGCCGGTATATTATGACATAGGACGGCCTGAACAACCGCACTACCAATATTTAAGAGAGGCGACCATGGCCGCAAATGATGACGAGTACGTGTATGACGAGGCGACCGGTGAATGGCGACCGGCCTCCGAGCTGGCTGCCGAAGCGGCGCGTGCGAATGAAGTGCGCGACGCGGCGGGCAATGTGCTGGCGGATGGCGATTCCGTCACCCTGATCAAGGATTTGAAGGTCAAGGGCACCAGCACGGTCATCAAGCAGGGCACCGTCATCAAGTCGATCCGCCTGACCGATAATCCGGAAGAGATCGATTGCAAACATGATGCGGTGAAGGGTCTGGTGCTGCGCACCGAATTCGTCCGCAAACGATAAAGGCAACACGCGACATGGCAACACTCACCATTGAGGAACTGGCGCAGGCGCTTCAGCCGGGACAGGCGATTGCCGGCCTCGACCTTGGCACGAAGACGATCGGGCTTGCCATGTCGGACCTGTCGCGGCGTTTCGCAACGCCGCGCCCCGTCATCAAACGGGTGAAATTCACGCAGGATGCGGAAGTGCTGCTGGCCTTCGCCGAAAAGGAAAAAGTTTTCGCCTTCATCATCGGCCTGCCGATGAACATGGATGGTTCGGCCGGTCCCCGCGTGCAGGCGACGCGCGCCTTCGTGCGGACGATGGGCGAAAAAACCGCCCTGCCCTTCATTTTCTGGGATGAGCGGCTTTCGACGGTCGCGGCCGAGCGCGCATTGCTGGAAATGGACGTCTCACGCGCAAAGCGCGCCGAACGGATCGATTCGGCAGCCGCAAGCTTCATTCTTCAGGGCGCGCTGGACAGGCTTTCCGCACTCACCCGCGCGGCCGACTGACGGCCCTGCCACCACGCCGCAATCTGTTTTCTCTTGCGGAAGGCGAGAATCGCAAAAACGATCAGGCTGTCGACGGCGATGGCGCGCGCCACCAGCGGCGGCAGGCTTTCCGGCGGCAGGCCGAGAATATTGCCGTAAATCTCGAACACCAGATCATGGGTCTGGCGTGTGAGCATGTAGAAGCCGAAGCTCATGTCGTAATAGGAAAGCCAGTACCAGCTGCCCAGTAGCGCGACGGGACCGGCCCAGAGGATCAGAAACCACTTCATGCCGCCTGCCCCCGCACAAACATCGTATCGGGAACGCCGGCAAGCACCGCCCAGCGCACCACGGCCATAAGGCAGAGGTTCAGCGCCGGCGCGTCGATATCCAACGGCAGCATCACAAAAAACGTCATCATGACGCCTAAAGCTGTCCAGCGGCTCACTTGCGGCTCCCTTATGCGCAGTCATTGCGCATGGTTAATATTTCGTTAATCCACACTGGACCGGCAGCCACGGCGAGGCAAATGAAAGCTGTCATTATGGTTAACGACGGGCGGCCGGCATGTGGAAAAGAACGTGATCGCGTGAACGGCCGGATGCGCCGGGCGGTTGCCGGCTCGGCGAAAACATGACTGATTTTTCTTTAATGCACAGGCCCGAGCGCGACTGCCATCCGCCTGCGGAAACCGGTTCAGCCGTAAACGCCGCGCACCAGCCTTTTGACGGCAGTGGCGATCTTGTCCCAGTCCCGGTCCGATTTGAGCGGTACGCCAGCGAACTGACCGCTGGTGGCAGCGGAAATGACGAGGTGCTGAATGGCGGCGAACAGTACGGCATTGACCGCCGCTGTATCCACCCCCTTCGGCGCCGCCAGCGAACCGCGCATACGCTCCAGCCACTTGCCCAGCGATTTGGCGCGGGCTTCGGCCAGTTGCCGCACCTGCGGCGAACCGTCAGACACTTCCCAGGCGATGATCTTGCAGACGAGAGGATCGCTGCGCAGCGCATCCATGAAATAAAGCGCCAGCTTTTCCATGAGGTCGCCATAGGTCAAAAGGAACATGCCGCCGGTATCTTCCGGAATTCGATCCTTCACCCAGGAACCGAGGTCCTCGCCGATCGCCTCGATCAGGCCATCGAGGCCGCCGAAATAACGGTAGATAAGCTGCTTGTCGCAGCCGGCGCGGCGGGCAACGGCATTGATGCCAAAGCCCTGAAATCCCTCTTCGGCAAGCAGCGACCGCGCCGCATTAAAAATCGCCTTCTCGGTCTGAGCGCGATCCTTGATGCGCTTTTCCGGTCTGTCGGCTGAAATCGCCTCTGCGGTCGCCAGCATGATTCCCTACCCGTTTTCTGAAAGGCCTTCCTCAACGGGTTAACAAAGCATGAAGGGAAGAACAACGTGGCAGGGCGGATGAGGAGAAGGTTCTTGTGGATGAGCCGGCCGCCAGACCAAAATCGACGGCTTTAAATTTTCTGTATTTTCTGTATTATTCAGGAAATACAGATTTGAGGATTCCTCATGAAAAGAAAATCTATTTCCACAGCGGAGTTTATGCGACATTTCGGTCGCTACCATGACGAGGCGCAGAAATCGCCCATTTTGCTGACGAAGCATGGGCGACCTTCTGTCGTAGTGGTGCCGGTCGAACTTTTCGAAAAAATGCTGGGAGGCGACGATCCGCGCAGGTCTTACGCTGCCGGTGAAATGCCCGATGAATTGGCCGCCATGTTCAACACCCAGCTGGAAAAAGACTCCGAAGAATATCGGACATCCCGCGATGAGCAGGACAGATAGTGTCCAAGTTCAGACGCGGTGATATCGTTTCCTATCCCTATTTGTGGCGATGGCAGTCTGCGGCTAATCCAACGCGTGACCATGGGGAAAAAGATCGCCCCGTCTGCATGATCCTGACGATTACGGACGCACAGGGCTTGTCCCATATATTGCTGCTGCCCATTTCATCGAAACCTCCGCAGGACAGCCAGCAGCGGGCAATCGAAATACCGAAGCTCGAGCTTCGGCGCGCAAAACTAACCGGCTATGATCACGGCTGGATCACCGTCAGCGAATGCAATTACGACGTGATCGAACGATCCTACCATTTCAACGCGCTGCAACAGCCCGTCGGGCGTTTCAGCGAGACATTTCTTGAAGACATTCGCACTGCCTTTGCACCGTTTCTGGCGGCAGGGACAGCGCGGGTCATTAGAACCTGAATTACTCCAGCGCCATGCCGAACCAGACGCTGCCGGGCGTTTCGTGGCTTTCGAGGCGTTTGAACCCGCGGGTTTCCCAGAAGCGCATGCCCGCATGGTTGCGTTCGCTGGCGCCGAGGTGGATGCCGTAGACGTTGTTCTGTCTCGCCATATCGAGCCAGCGCGACAGAAGCCGGGTGCCGCCGCCCTTGCCCTGCGTGCGCGGCAAGAGGTTCATGTGGATATGGGCCGGAAACGGATCGGTGAGCCAGACGGGCGTGCGGCGCGGATGGTGGATGAACTGGGCGCGGCGCTGGTCGGCGTCCCATGTCTGCTGGTCGCCGCCGGGATCGGGATAAAGGCTGCGCAGATGCGGCCACCATTCCCGCTCCAGCCGCTCTTCGTGCACCGCCGTATCGAGTGCGCCGACGATATAACCGCACACACCTTCCTCATCTTCCGCCACGAAAACGGCATCGGGCCAGAGATGCAGATAGGGCACGGAATAGATATGCCCGACCATGCGGCCATCATTGTAAAGGACGGTGGCGTCCTGCCCGGCATCGCCGGTGGCAAGGCTTATGGCGTAGAGCGCGTCTTCATCCTCGGCGCGGGCGGAACGGAAGGTCAGCATTGGCAGCCGCCTTCCCTTGCCGCGCATCGATGCGCGAAAGTGTCTTGACAGATCAGAACACGCTTTACGCCATTGCTGTTTCTCAAATCCGAGACCCCTCCCGCCGGGACTGCAAAACCTTCATACGCAAGCATCGGTCAAGATGCAGGCGGATAAAGAAGATCGATTATATAATTCGGATCGAAGCGGGAATCGAGCATGCCGTAAGTATGCCGCCAGCCGCCCGCGAGACGGGTCTCGAGGAAGGCATCGGCGATCTTGCCGGCGCCGAGACGGCAAAGCTCGGCGGCAGCGGCCGCAAGCGCGAACTGCTCCACCAGCAGGCGGGCCGCTCCCTCGTCACGCTCGGCAAGGGCGATTGCGGCGCGCAGCACGTCGGTGGTCTTCTTGCCGGCTGCCCCGAGATCGCGCTCCAGCGTCTGGAAAACGAGATCGAACAAATCCTTGCCGCGCTGGAGAACCCGCAGCACATCCAGCGCCATGACGTTGCCGGAGCCTTCCCAGATGGCGTTGACGGGCGCTTCGCGATAGTGGCGGGCAATCGGCCGCTCTTCCACGTAACCGTTGCCGCCAAGGCACTCCATGGCCTCATAGATAAGCGCCGGCGCGATCTTGCAGCACCAATATTTCACGATGGGCGTCATCACCCGCGCATAGGCGGCCTCAGCCGGATTGTTGCGTGCGGCGTCGAATGCCGTCGCCAGCCGGAAGGAGAGCGCAGTGGCCGCCGCCACATCCAGCGCCATGTCGGCGAGAACGCGCGTCATGATCGGCTGGGTGACCAGCATCTTGCCGAAAACCGAACGGCCACGGGCATAATGCACGGCTTCGGCAAGCGAGGCGCGCATCATGCCGGCGGAGGCAAGCGCGCAATCGAGCCGCGTCAGTGTCACCATGTCGAGGATCGTACGGATGCCGCTGCCGGGATCGCCCAGCAGATAACCGAAGGCATCGGTGAATTCGACTTCGGCGGATGCGTTGGAGCGGTTGCCGAGCTTGTCTTTCAGGCGCTGGAAATGCAGGCCGTTCTTTGAGCCGTCCTCCAGATAACGCGGCACGAGGAAGCAGCCCATGCCGTCGCCCATCTGGGCGAGCATGACGAAACCGTCGCTCATCGGCGCGGACAAGAACCACTTGTGACCGGACAGGCGATAGATGCCCTCGCCCACCCGCTCCGCCGTTGTGCGGTTGGCGCGCACATCCGTACCGCCCTGCTTTTCCGTCATGCCCATGCCAATGGTGACGGCGGTTTTCTGCAGGGCCGGTTTCTGCGAAGAATCATACTTGCGCGAGAGAATCTTCGGCGCCCATTCCTTCTGCACGCGCGGCGAAGCCATGATGGCGGCAACGGAGGCGCTGGTCATGGTCAGCGGGCAAAGATGCCCGGCCTCAAGTTGCGAGGTCAGGTAAAATTTCGTGGCGCGGGCCTTGTGCTCATTGCCGCGCGTATCGGGAGAATTCTCCCAGACACTGGAATGCAGGCCTGACGACATGGAACGGCGCATCAGCGCGTGCCAGGCGGGATGGAATTCCACCTGATCCAGACGCTCGCCGCGCGGGCCGTGGGTATGCAGCTGCGGCACGCCCTGATTGGCCATGCGCGCCAGTTCCTGCGCCTCATGCGACGTGACGTAACGGCCGAGCTGGTCGAACTCGTCTCTCAGATTGCGCGACAGGCCGGAGGTGAGATCGACGATCAGCGGATCGGAACGATAGGCGTTGATACCGGACCAGAGGCTTGGCTGGTTCAGTTCGGCGAGCGTTTCTTCTGTCCGGGAATTCTGGGTCATCCGCTGCTTCTAGCTGTTTTGTACTGGCGTTGCATAGTGGGGTGATATTGCATAATTCCACCCGCAGGAAGCGATTGAGACGATTAAACCGCCGCTTTCAGCATTTTTCGGGAGTGATCCTGATTTAGGTATCCGGCCCGGAGAATACCAAACACGTTTCCGGCAAGATCAACGACAGTCCCCAAAAAAGCCACGCAGAAGTTGCGGCAGCAACCGGCGGGCATGCGGATAAACGCATTCTCCATAATCTGCGGCCGGATGTGGAACCTGCGGCAGGCTTTTTCGGTTGGCGACTTTGCTAAACGGCTGCACAGGGAGGAGACCATGGAGGCCAGCGTAAGAAAGCTCTTCGAGCGATATGAACGATTTTTCAATAAGTCCCTCAAGGGCGACATGGATATGGAGGAGGTCGCCTCCCTCTACGCCTCCGACTTCATCGCCGCCTCCCCCGCCGGGGTGATGACCGGAAAGAACGATGACCACTTAAAGCAGGTCATGATGACGGGTTACGAGCGCTACCGGACGATCGGAACGAAGGAGATGCGGATACGCGACATCCGTATCTCGCCCATCGATGAACACCATTGCCTTGCCCATGTTGCCTGGACGGCGACCTTCGATCGCAAGCGGCAACCGGATGTCGCAATCGATTTCGATGTTCATTACTTCGTCCAGAGGCTGGACGGAGCCCCGAAAGTTTTCGGCTGGGCGTCAGGAGACGAGCAGGCGCTTTTGAAGGAGCATGGCATCGTTTAATGCCTGCGCCTTCCATCGTCAGGCCGTTTGTGCTCGAGGGTTGGGGAAACATCGGCATGTTTTCATTTCAGGAGTTGCGGGCGCTTGCCCCGCGACCATGCAGTCTCTATAGAGCGCAGGACCGAATTCCGCCGCACTCCTGAGGCGTGTTCACAGCGAATGGGAGCGCGCGGATCAGCATTCGGGCGTTCCGGGCATTTTCACGGGAAAATGCGGCGCCCGTCAGGAGGCAAACCGCATGGTCTTCTTCCCCCATCGCCATCTCCTCGGCATCAAGGGGCTTTCCCACCAGGATATCACCCTGCTTCTCGACAAGGCCGACGAGGCGGTGAAAATCAGCCGCCAGCGCGAGAAAAAGACCTCGACGCTTCGGGGCCTGACGCAGATCAACCTGTTCTTCGAAGCCTCGACGCGCACGCAGTCCTCCTTCGAGCTTGCCGGAAAGCGCCTCGGCGCGGACGTGATGAACATGTCGGTCGGCAATTCGTCGGTGAAGAAGGGCGAAACGCTGATCGATACGGCGATGACGCTGAACGCCATGCGCCCGGATGTGCTGGTCGTGCGCCACTCCTCCGCCGGCGCCGCCGCGCTGCTGGCGCAAAAGGTCGCCTGCTCCGTCGTCAATGCCGGAGACGGCCAGCATGAGCACCCGACGCAGGCCCTGCTCGACGCGCTGACCATCCGCCGCGCCAAGGGCGAACTGTCCGGCATCACGGTGGCAATCTGCGGCGACGTGCTGCATTCGCGCGTTGCCCGCTCCAACATCATCCTGCTCAACCAGATGGGTGCGCGCGTTCGCGTCGTCGCCCCCGCCACACTTTTGCCCTCCGGTATCCGCGACATGAGCGTCGAAGTCTTCCACGACATGAAGGAAGGGCTGAAGAACGCCGATGTGGTGATGATGTTGCGTCTGCAGCGCGAGCGCATGTCCGGCTCCTTCGTGCCTTCGGTGCGCGAATATTTCCATTATTACGGCCTCGATGCCGAAAAGCTGAAGGCGGCGAAGGAAGATGCGCTGGTCATGCATCCCGGCCCGATGAACCGCGGCGTGGAAATCGCCTCCGACGTGGCCGACGGTCCGCAAAGCGTGATTGAAAGTCAGGTGGAAATGGGGGTTGCCGTGCGCATGGCGGTCATGGAAACCCTGCTTGTCTCGCAAAATCAGGGTGAGCGCGTATGAGTGCCGTTACCGTTCTCAACAATCTCCGCATCGTCGATCCGTCCCGTAACCTCGACGAGACCGGCAGTGTGATCATCGGCGCCGACGGCACCATTCTGGCGGCCGGCAAGGACGCCCATAATCAGGGTGCTCCCGAAGGAGCGACGGTTCGCGACTGCAAGGGTCTGCTGGCCGTTCCCGGTCTGGTGGATGCCCGTGTTTTCGTGGGTGAGCCGGGTGCCGAACACCGCGAAACCATCGAATCCGCCTCGCGCGCGGCAGCGGCCGGCGGCGTCACCAGCATCATCGTGATGCCCGATACCGACCCCGTCATCGATGACATCGCACTGGTCGAATATGTGAAAAAGACAGCGCGCGACAAGGCGCTCGTCAATGTGCATCCCGCAGCAGCCCTGACCAAGGGTCTGAACGGCGAGGAAATGACCGAATTCGGCATGTTGAAGGAAGCCGGTGCGGTTGCCTTCACCAATGGCCGCAAGGCGCTTTCCGATACGCTGGTGCTGCGCCGCGCCATGACCTATGCGCGTGAACTGGGCGCAGTGATCGCGCTCGAGACACGCGACAAATATATCGGCGGCGGTGACATGAACGAGGGGCTTTTCGCAAGCTGGCTCGGGCTGTCGGGCGTTCCGAAGGAAGCCGAGATCATCCCGCTGGAGCGCGACCTGCGCATTGCCGGGCTGACACAGGCGATCTACCACGCCGCCAAGATTTCCGTGCCCGAATCGGCGGAAGCGATCCGCGTTGCGCGGCAGCGGGGCGTTAAGGCCACCTGCGGCATCTCGATCAACCACCTGACGCTCAACGAGAACGATATCGGCGAGTACCGCACCTTCTTCAAGCTTTCGCCGCCGCTGCGCGCCGAAGACGACCGCAAGGCCATGGTGGAAGCACTGAAGGACGGCACCATAGATATCATCGTCTCCTCGCACGACCCGCAGGATGTCGACACCAAGCGCCTGCCGTTTTCGGATGCGGCGAGCGGCGCGGTCGGGCTCGAAACCCTGCTGGCGGCGGCGCTGCGCCTGTACCACAGCGACGAAGTTCCGCTGATGCGGCTGATCGATGCGCTCTCCACCCGCCCGGCAAAGATTTTCGGACTGGATGCCGGAACGCTGAAGGCGGGCGCGAAGGCCGATATCACGCTGATCGACCTCGACGAGCCGTGGCTCGTGGCAAAGGAGCAGCTGGTCTCGAAATCCAAGAACACCCCGTTCGAGGATGCCCGTTTCAGCGGCCGCGCGGTTGCCACTTATGTGGCTGGCAAAGCCGTTCATTCCTTGGCATAAGATCACCGACAGAGATCACGCGGCCAGCGCGACAGAGGGGACGTTTGAATGAGTGCTTTGACTGACTGGCAGACGGCGCCTGCCCTTCTCGCGCTTTCGGCGCTGATCGGCTATCTGTTCGGTTCCATTCCCTTCGGCCTCATTCTTACCCGCATGGCGGGGCTGGGCGACGTTCGCAAGATCGGCTCCGGCAATATCGGCGCGACCAATGTGCTGCGCACCGGCAACAAGAAGCTCGCCGCCGCAACCCTGCTGCTGGACGCGCTGAAGGGCACGGCGGCGGTGTTGGTCGCCAATGCGCTCTGGGGTTACGAAGCGTCGCTGGTCGCCGGTTTCTTCGCCTTTCTCGGGCACCTGTTTCCGGTTTGGCTCGGCTTCAGGGGCGGCAAGGGTGTGGCGACCTATATCGGCGTGCTCTTGGGTGCCGCACCGCTGATGATGCTGGCCTTTGCGCTCATCTGGCTCGCAACCGCCTTCATCACCCGCTACTCGTCGCTGTCGGCGCTTTTGGCCATGCTGGTCATTCCCGTCGCCCTCTGGGTGCTCGGACCTGAAAAGACGGCGCTGCTGGTGACGCTGCTGAGTGCGATTTCATGGTGGAAGCACCGCGAGAACATCGCGCGCCTGCTGGCGGGCACTGAAAGCAGGATCGGGCAAAAGGGCTGAGACCCATTTAAGGATGTGCCATGCCGCATGAGGAAACGACACGGCAGGGCATAGAGCTTTCCGCGCGGCAGCGGGTCGCGTGGCTGAGGCTCATCCGCAGCGACAATATCGGCCCCGTCACCTTCCGCGAACTCATCAATCATTTCGGCAGCGCCGAAAAGGCGCTCGATGCCCTGCCCGAGCTTTCAAGACGCGGCGGCTCGTCGCGCAGTCCGCGCATCGCGACGCAGGCGGAAGCGGAAGGCGAGATCGAAACGGCCGAAAAATTCGGCGCGCGTTTCGTCGGCATCGGCGAGCCGGATTACCCGCCTGCCCTGCGGCAGCTGGATGGCGCGCCGCCGCTGATTGCCATGAAAGGATCGGCAGCGACCGCGACAAGATCAAGCATCGGCATCGTCGGCTCCCGCAACGCCTCCATCAACGGCGCGAAATTCGCCGCCATGCTGGCGCGCGATTGCGGCCGCGCCGGTTATACGATCGCTTCGGGGTTGGCGCGCGGTATCGATGCGGCCGCACACCGGGCAAGCCTTGCAACCGGCACGGTTGCCATGCTGGCCGGCGGTCTCGACCGCCCCTATCCGCAGGAAAATTTCGGGCTTTTGCAGGAAATATATGACCAGGGCGGCGCGACGATCAGCGAAATGCCCTTTGGCTGGGAACCGCGCGCCCGCGATTTTCCCCGCCGCAACCGATTGATCGCCGGCGTCTCCCTCGGTGTCGTCATCGTCGAAGCGGCGGAGCGCTCCGGTTCGCTGATAACGGCAAGGCTTGCCGGAGAAGCGGGGCGGCTGGTTTTCGCCGTGCCCGGCTCCCCGCTCGATGCACGCTGCGAGGGCACCAACCGGCTGATCAAGGAAGGCGCGATGCTGACCACGGGCGCGGCCGATATTCTGGAAGCGCTGCGCCCGCTGATGGAGCCGCAATTGCCCTATGAACGCAAGATCGAGGAACCGAGATCCGACACCGAGATGTCACCACCAGGGGACGACGAGCGCAGCATCATCGCCGCCGCTCTCGGTCCCTCGCCCGTGGAAACGGACGATATCATCCGTCACACAGGTTTTTCCGCTGCAACCGTTCATCTGGTGCTGCTGGAGCTTGATATCGCCGGACGTCTAAACCGGCATGCCGGGGGGCGTGTGTCGCTCTTCATCGCGGATTGACAGCTTGCGCCGTCCGCTCTGGATATCGCCGACTTCGACATAGGCCATCTCGATCAGATAACACAGCATGTCGGCCCCCTCACGGCTTGCGACCTGCCGCAGTTCCGCGAGCATCTGGCGAATGTAAGCCAAGTTCTCTCTGGTCCCTTCATTATCGGCATTATTGTTTGTTGCGTTGGGGACCATATATCTATCCTGCAAAATTTGCCTGAAACGAAGAGCAATAAGTCGATTCAAATGATGTTGCCCATCATAACCAATTTACCAAAGATTGCAATACAACAATAGATTATCCATAGGTTGCAATCACCTTGAAGCGATAAAATCGGCCTTGCCTCTTGACCCGCGCGCATTACCTGTCCATGTCGAAATATAAAGAAGGCGAATTGCGGCATTGCGCCGTGACCCGGCCACGTTAACGGACCAGTTCCAGAGAAAAACAATATGAATGTCGTCGTCGTAGAATCTCCTGCCAAAGCCAAGACGATCAACAAGTATCTTGGCTCGGGCTACAAGGTTCTTGCATCCTTTGGCCACGTCAGAGACCTTCCTGCCAAGGACGGATCGGTGCTGCCCGACCAGGATTTCGAAATGTCCTGGGAGGTCGACAGCGCATCCGCCAAGCGCATGAAGGATATTGCCGATGCGGTAAAATCCTCCGACGGCCTCATTCTCGCAACCGACCCGGATCGCGAAGGCGAGGCCATTTCCTGGCACGTTCTCGATCTTTTGAAGAAGAAGCGCGTCCTCGGCGACAAGCCGGTAAAACGCGTGGTCTTCAACGCCATCACCAAAAAGGCCGTGCTGGACGCCATGGCGAACCCGCGCGACATCGATGTGCCGCTGGTCGACGCTTATCTCGCCCGCCGCGCGCTGGATTATCTGGTCGGGTTCAACCTGTCGCCCGTGTTGTGGCGCAAGCTGCCCGGCGCGCGTTCCGCCGGCCGCGTTCAGTCGGTGGCGCTGCGCCTCGTCTGCGACCGCGAATCCGAGATCGAGCGTTTCGTCTCCGAAGAATACTGGAACATCAGCGCACTTCTGAAGACACCGCGCGGTGACGAATTCGAAGCCAAGCTGGTTTCGGCCGATGGCAAGCGCCTGCAAAGCCGCTCGATCAAGACCGGAGACGATGCGAACCGGCTGAAGGCGCTGCTGGAAGGCGCGAGCTATGTGGTCGAAAGCGTCGAGGCGAAACCGGTCAAGCGCAATCCCGGCCCGCCCTTCACCACTTCGACGCTGCAGCAGGCGGCCTCCTCGCGCATGGGCTTTTCCGCCTCGCGCACCATGCAGGTGGCGCAGAAGCTTTACGAAGGCATCGACATCGGCGGCGAGACCGTCGGTCTGATCACCTATATGCGTACCGACGGCGTGCAGATGGCCCCGGAAGCGATCGATGCCGCCCGCCGCGCCATTGGCGAGCAGTTCGGTGGCCGTTACGTGCCGGAAAAGGCGCGTTTCTATTCCACCAAGGCCAAAAACGCCCAGGAAGCGCACGAAGCGATCCGCCCGACCGATTTCAACCGCACGCCGGATCAGGTGAAGCGTTACCTCGATCCCGATCAGCTGCGTCTTTATGACCTGATCTGGAAGCGCGGTATAGCGAGCCAGATGGCCTCGGCCGAAATCGAGCGGACCACGGTGGAAATCCTTGCCAGCAATGGCGGCGAAAAGGCAGGCCTGCGCGCCGTCGGTTCGGTGATCCGTTTCGACGGTTTCATCGCCGCCTATACCGACCAGAAGGAAGATGGCGAACAGAGCGACGACGGTGACGACGAAGGCCGTCTGCCACCGATCAACGAGCGCGAGAACCTCGCCAAGCAGAAGATCAACGCCAGCCAGCACTTCACCGAACCGCCGCCGCGCTACTCGGAAGCCTCGCTGATCAAGAAGATGGAAGAACTCGGCATCGGCCGTCCTTCCACCTATGCGGCGACGCTGAAGACGCTGAGCGACCGTGAATATATCGTCGTCGACAAGCGCAAGCTGATCCCGCATTCGCGCGGCCGGCTGGTGACGGCTTTCCTCGAAAGCTTCTTCACCAAATACGTCGAATACGACTTCACCGCCGCGCTTGAAGAAAAGCTCGACCGGATTTCCGCCGGCGAACTGGACTGGAAGCAGGTGCTGCGCGATTTCTGGAAGGATTTCTTCGCCCAGATCGAAGACACCAAGGAACTGCGTGTCACCAACGTTCTGGATGCGCTGAACGAGGTTCTGGCGCCGCTGGTCTTCCCCAAGCGCGAGGATGGTTCCGATCCGCGCATCTGTCAGGTTTGCGGCACCGGCAATCTTTCGCTGAAGCTCGGCAAATACGGCGCTTTCGTCGGTTGCTCCAACTATCCGGAATGCAACTACACCCGCCAGCTGACCTCGGACGGTTCGGAAGCCGAAGCTGCGGCTTCGAACGAGCCGAAGGCGCTGGGTGCCGATCCGATGACCGGCGAGGAGCTGACGCTGCGCTCCGGCCGTTTCGGGCCCTATATCCAGCGCGGCGACGGCAAGGAGGCCAAGCGCTCCTCGCTGCCCAAGGGCTGGAAGCCTGAAGATATCGACCACGAAAAGGCGCTGGCGCTCATCAACCTTCCGCGCGATATCGGCAAGCATCCGGAAACCGGCAAGATGATTTCCGCCGGCCTCGGCCGCTACGGGCCGTTCCTGCTGCATGACGGTTCCTATGCGAACCTTGAAAGCATCGAGGACGTGTTCTCTATCGGCCTCAACCGCGCCGTGACCGTGATTGCCGAAAAGCTGAGCAAGGGACCGGGCCGCGGCCGCAGCGGCACGCCGGCGGCGCTGAAGGAGCTGGGCGACCACCCCGATGGCGGCTCGATCACCGTTCGTGATGGGCGTTACGGCGCTTACGTCAACTGGGGCAAGGTCAACGCCACCATTCCGAAGGGTCAGGACCCGGCTTCGGTGACGCTGGACGAGGCGCTGGTGCTGATCGCCGAGCGCATTGCCAAGACGGGCACCGGCGGCAAGCCTGCCAAGGGCAGGAAGACGGCTGCCAAGAAGGCCGATGGTGACGCCGCAGCTAAGCCAAAGGCGACCAAGGCCAAGGCGGCAGCAAAGAGCAAGACGGCCGCCAAGCCGAAGGCAGCGGCCAAACCCAAGAAGGCAGCAGAGTGAGCAAAGCGCCGCGTCAGAGACAGGGTTCCGCCAGCGACGGTTTCGGACGCACCGGGCGCGGCAAGCGGGTCAGTGAAGGTGAAGGCATCATCCATGGCGAGGTGCCTCCCCGCGAGGTGCTGCTGAAATTCATCGCCGACCATCCGCAACAGGCCTCCAAGCGGGAAATCGCCAAGGCTTTCGGGCTGAAAGGCGAGAACCGCGTCGTTCTCAAAGCGCTGCTGAAAGAGCTTGAAGCCGACGGCATGGTGCAGAAGAGCCGCAAGTCGCTGACGCGGCCGGGCGGCCTGCCGCCGGTCACGGTTCTCGATATCACCACCCGCGACAAGGACGGCGAATTGATCGGCCGGCCGGCAGAATGGCCGGAGGATCAGGGCGCGGCGCCGGCCGTGCTCATCCGCCAGTCATCGCAGGATCGCGGCAAGAAGGCCCCGGCGGCGGGTCTTGGCGACCGCATTCTGGCGAAAATCTTCCCCTCCAAGGAAAGCTCCGGCCCGGCCTATACGGCCCGCGTCGTCAAGCTGATCGACCGCCGCCAGAATGCGCTGCTCGGCGTGTTCAAGGAGACGGCGGGTGGTGGCGGACGGCTGATGCCGATCGACCGGCGCGGCGAAGAAATGGTCATCGACCCCGATGGCGTCGGCGATGCGAAAGACGGTGACCTGATCGAGGTGGAAACCTCGCGCAACAGCGGCCGTTATGGGCTGACGCGCGCCAAGGTGCTGTCGGTCATCGGCTCCGTTGCCTCGGAAAAGGCGATCTCGATGATCGCGATCCATTCCCACGGCATTCCGCACATCTTCCCCTCGAACGTTCTTGCCGAGGCGGATGCCGCCAAGGCGGCCAGCATGTCGCACCGCGAGGACTGGCGCGACCTGCCGCTCATCACCATCGATCCGGCCGACGCCAAGGACCATGACGATGCGGTCTATGCCGAGCCCGACACGTCGCCCGACAATCCTGACGGTGTCATCGTCACCGTCGCCATTGCCGATGTCTCCTGGTATGTGCGTTCCGGTTCGCCGCTAGACCGCGAAGCGCTGAAACGCGGCAACTCCGTCTATTTCCCCGACCGCGTCGTGCCGATGCTGCCGGAGCGCATTTCCAACGATCTCTGCTCGCTGAAGGAAGGCGTCGACCGCCCTGCCCTTGCGGTGCGGATGATCTTTTCGAAGGAAGGCCGCAAGGCCGGCCACACCTTCCACCGCATCATGATGAAGAGCGCTGCCAAGCTCTCCTACAGCCAAGCTCAGGCGGCCATCGACGGACGGCCGGATGACAAGACCGGCCCGCTGCTGGAGCCGGTCCTGAAGCCGCTATGGCACGCCTATGCGGTGATGAAGCGCGGCCGCGACCGCCGCCAGCCGCTGGAACTCGACATGCCGGAGCGCAAGATCCAGCTGCGGCCCGATGGCACGGTGGACAAGGTCGTCATTCCCGAACGCCTCGACGCGCATAAGCTGATCGAGGAAATGATGATCCAGGCGAATGTCGCCGCCGCCGAGACGCTGGAGAAGAAGAAGCAGCCGCTGGTCTATCGCGTCCATGATGCGCCCACACTTTCCAAGCAGGAAGTGCTGCGCGAATTCCTCGGCACCATCGGCATTTCCATGGCCAAGGGTGCGGCCATGCGCGCCAATTCCTTCAACGGCATTCTGGCCCGCGCGCTCGATACGCCGCACCAGATCATGGTCAACGAGATGGTGCTGCGCAGCCAGAGCCAGGCGATCTACAGCCCGGAAAATATCGGCCATTTCGGCCTCAACCTGATGAAATATGCGCATTTCACCTCGCCGATCCGCCGTTATGCCGACCTCATCGTGCATCGCGCGCTGGTGGGTTCTCTGGGCCTCGGCGAAGGCGGCATCACCCCGCAGGAAGAGGCGACGCTGGACGATATCGCCGCCGAAATCTCGACCTTCGAGCGCCGCGCCATGGCTGCCGAACGCGACACCATCAACCGGCTGATCGCGCATCATCTGTCTGAACGGGTGGGCGAAGAATTCGAGGGCCGCGTTTCCGGTGTCACCAAGGCGGGACTTTTTGTCGCGCTTCCGCAATTTGGCGCGGACGGCTTTGTTCCTATATCTACACTCGGAATCGACTATTTCCTCTACGATGAGGCCCATCAGGCCCTGACAGGAGAGAAGACGGGCCTTGGATACCAGCTTGGCGACACGGTTCAGGTGCGGCTTGCGGAAGCGGTGCCTTTGGCAGGCGCGCTTCGTTTCGATATGCTGAGCCCGGGGCGCAAAATGCCGGTCGGCTCGCGGTCGTTCCACAAGGCAGGCCGGCGGACATCGCGTCCTGCCGCAAAGCCCGGAACGCGACCGCCCAGAAGGCGACGATAACAAGACCGCTTCAGGCGGTTGAAAAACGGGAGAAGGACTTAAGGATGAGTGCACATCAGGGCTCGGAAACAGTCACCTTCGGAGACGATAGCGCGGAACGGCCGCTTGGCCGCTCGATCATGCGGGGAATGGCCAATCGCTGTCCTGCGTGCGGCAGCGGACGCCTGTTCCGGGCCTTTCTGAAGCCGGTGGACGCCTGTGCCGCCTGCGGCGAAGAAATGCACCATCACCGGTCCGATGACCTGCCGCCCTATATTTCCATCGTCATCATCGGCCATATCGCCGTCGGCGGTTTCATGATGACCGATATGGTGTTTTCCGTTCCCATGTGGGTGCATTTCGCCATCTGGGTGCCGATCACCGTTCTCGCCGCGCTTTTGACGCTGCAACCCATCAAGGGCGGCGTCATTGGCCTGCAATGGGCGCTGAAGATGCACGGCTTCGACCGAAAACAGCAAAAAGCGCAGATCGACGGCTCGTCTCACTGACGGCGGGCGGGACCTTGCACATGCCTCAGCTTCCCCGGCGTGCCGAAACGGCGAGCGCGCCCATGCGGCCGCGCGACGCCGCCTCCATCATTCTGTTCGACCGCTCCGGCTCGCAGCTCAGGGTGCTGATGGGCCAGCGCAGCAGCGCCCATGTCTTCATGCCCGGCGCCTATGTGTTTCCCGGCGGCAAACGCGATCCGCGCGACCATGCACTGCCCTTTTCGGGCGATCTGCATCCCGCCGTCCTCCACAGCCTCACCGCCTCCGCAGCGCGGCGGCTGAGCGCTGCCGGCGCGAGAGCTCTGGCGCTTGCCGCCGCGCGCGAGCTTTTCGAGGAAACCGGCGTGGATCTCGGCTTGAGCACCAGGGGTCCCGATCTTTCCCGTTTCCGATATGTGGCCCGCGCCATCACCCCACCCGGCAATGTGCGGCGCTACGACACGCGATTCTTCTGCTGTTATGCCGACGAATTGCGGCTGGATACCCGGCTAACCCGTGATTCCGACGAGTTGCACAATGTGCAATGGCTTGACATGACAGACCTTTCCGGTCTGAACATGCCGAAAATCACGCGCACGGTTCTCGAAGATGTCACAAAACTCATGATAGGTGATCCCTCATTGCCCTTTGAAAGCCCCGCGCGGCTCTATGTCACGCGCCACGGCCGGTTCATTCGAGACTTTGTATAAAGGCCGTCATGTCACAAATGAAATGCGAAGAAGCGGACGCCATTCACTGGCCCTCACTGATCGCCGCCATTTCCGCCATCAGTGCGGTCGGTGTCGCCATCGGCCTTGGCCTTCCGCTCCTGTCGATCATCCTTGAGAAGCGCGGCATCTCCTCCACCATGATCGGGGTGAATTCGGCCATGGCCGGCGTCGCAGCGATGATGGCGGCCCCCGTGACCACCAAGATCGCCCATGATTTCGGCGTGGCGCGAACCATGCTGTTCGCGGTCGTCGTTTCGGCGCTGAGCGCGCTCGGTTTTTATTTCGCCGAAGCCTTCTGGATGTGGTTTCCGCTGCGAATCATTTTCCACGGCGCCACCACCACGCTTTTCATCCTCTCCGAATACTGGATCAACATGACCGCGCCGCCCAGAAAACGCGGCATGGTTCTCGGCATCTACGCCACTGGCCTTGCGGTCGGCTTCGCGGTCGGTCCGCTGCTGTTTTCCGTGGTCGGCAGCGAAGGCATATTGCCGTTTCTAGTCGGCGCGGCGATCATCCTGCTCGCCGCGATCCCGATCTTCATGGCGCGCGGCGAAAGCCCGGAGCTGGACGAACGGCCCAACCACCATTTCGTCCGTTATGTCTGGCTGGTGCCCATGGCGTCCGCGGCTGCCTTCGTCTTCGGTTCGGTGCAGGCCGGCGGCCTTTCGCTGTTTCCGATCTATGCGACGCGGGAAGGCTTCAACGAATCGCAGGCAGCGCTTCTCCTTACCGTGATGGGCATCGGCAATATGGTCTTCCAGATACCAATCGGCCTGCTTTCAGACCGGATGAAAGACCGGAGGACGATGCTGGGGCTGATGGCCTTTGCCGGCGTCTGCGGCACACTGGCGCTGCCTTTCCTGGTGGAAAGCTGGCTTCTGGTGGCGGCCCTGCTGCTGTTCTGGGGCGGGCTGGTCTCCGGCATGTATACTGTCGGCCTCACCCATCTCGGATCGCGCCTGAAAGGCGCCGATCTGGTCGCCGCCAATGCCGCCTTCATCTTCTGTTACGCCGTCGGCACGATTGCGGGGCCGCAGGCCGTGGGCATTTCCATGGACCTTGCCGGAACCGACGGCTTTGCCTGGTCGCTGGCGGTATTTTTCGGGCTTTACGTGGTGCTTTATATCGTCCGTTTTGTTTTCCGGGCAAAACAGGCTTGACTTTTCAGGCGCGATACGTAGTTTCGCGCCAGATTTAGCCGAGGTGAGAAGCGCCTGCGGCTTCTCTTTTGTTTAAAGGCAGGACGACCATGGCGAAAGCTACAACAATCAAGATCAAGCTGCTGTCGACAGCCGACACCGGTACCTTCTACGTCACCACCAAGAACAGCCGTACGTTCACGGACAAGATGACGAAGACGAAGTACGACCCGGTTGTACGCAAGCACGTTGAATTCAAGGAAACCAAGATCAAGTAATTTCTTGATCGGTCTCCGACAAAAGCGCGCCCAACGGGCGCGTTTTTTGTTTGTGCCGAAGGAAGAGGCTGCCACCAGCCTTGCCGCGCCCAGAGGCTTTGCAGGCGGCCACTAAGGCCCTGCCTCCCCGCTGCCTCGGAAATTGCCGCCGTTACTGGCAAAGCGCGCGAGCAGCCATGGGTAAGTCCGACCATATGGTCTGACGCCCCACCCGCCGCCGCAATCATTCTGATGCTCGGAAGAAGTATCCCAAGGGCTACGGCCATCCGCCCCTGCCCCGTATCACGACCTCGCACATGACGTGAACGAAGACGACCGCACAAGCCGCTACGCTGCGACACGCGCACCACGAACAGGCAATTTTCGGGAAGAAGGCGGTCGGCCAACGATGCGATTACGGCACGAGGAACCGATTCGGACATCGTCAGCCGACCGACCCCACGATTCAGGAGATGCGGCGGACCTGAGCATCATGGGGCATTCAAACTACGCAATACCAGCCCCTGACGAGCGAAATCGCGACGGCTAAAGCCGCTATCATTCATCATCACAAGACGGATAAACCGCCGGAAGAACTGTTACTCTCAATAGGGAGTGTGCGCAGAAGTAAAATAAAAATCAACAAATTCTTAAGCCAGAGATACATCACCTGGGAAACATGGTTAAGTATACAAAGCTGGCACACTATAGTTGCCGGAGAGATTGAATTCAACGTATTTTTCAACTTGAACTCTATTTAT
Organism: Agrobacterium sp. T29; assembly: GCF_006970545.1. NCBI lineage: Bacteria > Pseudomonadati > Pseudomonadota > Alphaproteobacteria > Hyphomicrobiales > Rhizobiaceae > Agrobacterium > Agrobacterium sp. T29. The sequence goes on along the minus strand of NZ_CP040640.1, from coordinate 986,218 downwards.
ATCGCCAATCTGCATCTTTTCATTGCAAAGCGATAAAATACATCCAAGGTCAATGGCTTGCAGTCTTGCGACGCCCGCCCCGTATTCCCGAATAACTATTTCGCCGGGATATAACGGAGAGATTGCGCAATATTTTTAGTCAATCCGCCGCTGACGCTCAGGCAGCGGCAGCAACGACGCGGTTGCGACCGGCGTGTTTCGCCTCGTAGAGCGCCTTGTCCGCCTGTTTAAGGATTTCGTCCGGTGCGCCGAAGGCGCCGCTGCTGGTGGCGATGCCGAGGGAGGCGGTAATGCTCAATTCCCGGTCGATGGAACGAACATAAAAAGGCTTGTCCTCGACTATCGCCCGCAGGCGCTCGGCGACGCTTGCCGCAAGTTCCATCGGCGTATCGGGCATGACGACGACGAACTCCTCCCCGCCATAACGGCAGGCGAGATCCGCGCCGCGCACCGTACTGCGGATGCGCGCTGCAAATTCCCGCAGCACCTCATCGCCGACATCGTGGCCATAGGTATCGTTGACCAGCTTGAAGCGGTCTATATCCGTCATGCAGATGGAGATCGGACGGCCGCGAACGGCAGCACGGTCGAAGAGTATCTTCAGGTGGTTGTCGAGGTAACGGCGATTGTTGAGGCCGGTCAGCCCGTCGACAATGGCGAGTTCCATCGTGTGCTGGAGATTGAGCCGCAGATGCTCGTTGTAGCGCTTGCGCCTGATCTGCGTCAGCGAGCGGGCGACGAGTTCGTTCGGATCGATCGGGCGGAGAATGTAATCATTCACGCCAAGATCGAGCGCCCGCGCCACCATATCGTCCGCCCCCTGCTCCGCCACCAGAAGCAGCGGCAGGAAGCGGGTGCGTTCCAGTGAGCGAAGCTGCGAGCACAGCCTCAGCGGATCGTAATTCTCGAAATTGGAATTCACGATGACGAGCTCGAACGGATTGCCCGCGGCCTTGAGCAGCGCCGCCTGCGGCTCGGTGACGGCATCGACCTCGGCAACCGGCTTCAGCGCCCGCACGATACGTTCCTGCGAGCTGGCGCGGCCATCCGCAACCAGCACGCGGCCGGGCGTCTGCATCAGGCCATCGCTGCGCAGCATCTCCTCGATGCCGATCTGCCGTGCAGTTTCGGCGCGTAGCCGCAATTCGTCGCTGACGGCCTTGAGGCGCACAAGGCTTTTGACACGGGCGATGAGCTGAAGGTCATTGACCGGCTTGGTGAGAAAATCGTCGGCGCCGGCCTTGAGGCCGCGCACGCGGTCCGACGGCTGATCGAGTGCCGTGACCATCACCACCGGAATATGGGCGGTATTCGGGTTGGCCTTCAGCCTTTCGCAGACCTCGAAGCCATCCATGCCCGGCATCATGATATCGAGCAGGATGATATCGACCTGCTCTTCGTCGCAGATCGCCAGCGCCTTGAAACCATCCTCGGCGGTGACGACATCGAAATATTCCGCCAGAAGGCGGGCTTCGAGAAGCTTCACATTGGCCGGAATATCGTCAACAACCAGAACTCTCGCCGTCATAACCGTTCCCCAGTCGCCTCACGCATCGCCCAGATAAGTCTTGATGACTTCGATGAACTTCGGAACGGAAATCGGCTTCGATACATAGGCCTCGCATCCGCCCTGGCGAATGCGTTCCTCGTCGCCCTTCATGGCAAAAGCCGTGACCGCGATGACCGGAATGACATGCAACTCGTCATCTTCCTTCAGCCACTTCGTCACCTCCAGCCCCGAGACTTCCGGAAGCTGGATATCCATGAGGATGAGGTCCGGGCGGTGCTTGCGGGCGAGATCGAGCGCCTCCATGCCGTTGCGCGTCTGGATGGTCGTATAACCGGACGCCTCGATCAGGTCGCGAAAGAGCTTCATGTTCAGCTCGTTGTCTTCGACTATCATGACCTGCTTGGGCATGGTGAGCAGTCCCCGTTTCGCTTTGAAACCTTCATCCAGACATATAAGTTGCCAGAGAACCGATTCCATCGTCCATTTGTTGCGCAAGGCTAGAGGGATTTGGTTTCAAAATAGGTAACTTCGGGGAAGAAATGCTGCGCGATACGAAAAACAAAGGCAATGCCGGCCAGGATCCGCAAGAAACGGCAGCCGCCATACTTGGCTGGCTGGCAAACGAACCGGAAATGCTGGCGCGTTTTCTGGCGCTGAGCGGGTTGCAGGCCAATATGTTGCGCCGGGCCGTCAACGATCCCGGCTTTCTTGCGGGCCTCACCGATTTTCTGATGAGCCATGAACCGGACCTCATGGCGTTTTGCGCCGCGACCGATACTTCCCCCGAAACAGTGGCGGCCGCCTGGCATCACTTTTCCGGGCCGGGGCTGGATTCAGGCATGTATTGACGGGTCGCCCCCTTGAGCCGTTGTCACGGCCGGGGTATGGTCGGCAACGTTCTGGTTTTGTTTTCGGCCCATGTCCACGTCGCAACCCTATGATCCCGGTTTTTGCCGCGACTGTCTGGCCGGCCAGCCAGAGGGGCTGAGGCGTTGCCGCGCCTGTGGCAGCCCGCGCCTCGTTTATCATGCCGAACTCTACGATCTGAGCATTGCCCATATCGACTGCGACGCCTTTTATGCCTCCGTTGAAAAACGGGACAATCCGGAACTGGCCGACAAGCCGGTGATCGTTGGCGGCGGCAAGCGTGGGGTGGTTTCCACCGCCTGTTATATCGCCCGCATTCACGGCGTGCGTTCCGCCATGCCCATGTTCAAGGCGCTGGAAGCCTGTCCTGACGCCATCGTCATCAAGCCGGATATGGAAAAATACAGCCGTGTCGGGCGCGAAATCCGGGCGATGATGCAGGAATTGACGCCGCTGGTGCAGCCGCTTTCCATAGACGAGGCGTTTCTCGATCTCTCCGGCACCGAGAAGCTGCATCACGATCCACCGGCCCGTGTGCTGGCGAAATTCGCCCGGCGCGTGGAAAAGGAAGTGGGCGTGACCGTTTCAGCCGGCCTTTCCTACTGCAAATTTCTCGCCAAGGTCGCGTCCGACCTGCAAAAGCCGCGCGGCTTTTCGGTGATCGGCGAAACGGAGGCGCTGTCCTTTCTGGCGACACGGCCGGTCACCACCATCTGGGGCGTGGGCAAGGCCTTTGCGGCGACGCTGGAGGCGGACGGTATCCGCATGATCGCGCAGTTGCAGGAAATGGAGGAAAGCGAACTGATGCGCCGCTATGGCGTGATGGGGCAACGCCTCTTCCGGCTTTCGCGCGGCATTGACGAGCGGCATGTGCACAATAACGACCCCATCAAAAGCGTGTCTTCCGAAACCACCTTCTTCAACGATATTTCCCGCCATGAGGATCTGGTGCCGATCCTGCGCTCGCTTTCCGAAAAGGTTGCCTGGCGGCTGAAGAAGAGCGGCATTGCCGGCCAGACGGTGGTGCTGAAGATGAAGACGGCAGACTTCAAGCTCCGCACCCGCAACCGCAAGCTGGACGACCCCACTCAGCTTGCCGACCGGATTTTCCGCACCGGCCTTTCGCTGCTGGAAAAGGAAACGGACGGCACCAGGTTCCGCCTCATCGGCATCGGCGTCAGCGATCTGCGCGATGCGGGTCTGGCCGATCCGCCCGATCTCGTCGACAAACAGGCGGGGCGCCGGGCTGCGGCAGAAGCGGCGATGGACAAGCTGCGCGACAAGTTCGGCAAGGGCAGCGTCGAGACGGGCTATACGTTCGGAACGCGCAAATAACAGTTGCGGGATTGTGCGACAGGCCGCGCAATCCTGCCCTCACCGCCTCGCGCCGGATATATTTTAGATTTTACACAAATTAGTGATGTTGCGAATGGACGGTCCTTAAACTTCATTAAACTTCGCGTGATTGAGTGAGGCAAGTTTTGTACATGTGGTGTATTGCGTCATGTCCCTCCGCCTCCGTCTTATGGCCGGCATGCTGTCGGCCAGCATTCTTGCCTTTCCGGCGCTTGCCGCTGACAGCAGGTCCCTGCAGATATTGGTATCGAAAAGCGACCAGTCGCTCGCGCTTTATGAGAACGGCGAAATCGTCGCTACCTCGAAAGTCTCCACGGGCAAGGCCGGGCATGAGACGCCGAGCGGCATCTTCTCGATTCTGGAAAAGCGGAAATACCACGAGTCGAATATCTACTCGGCCGCGCCCATGCCCTTCATGCAGCGGCTGACATGGTCCGGCATCGCGCTGCACGAAGGCAAGGTACCGAACTATCCGGCCTCGCACGGCTGCGTGCGCCTGCCGTCCAAATTCGCGAAGTCTCTCTTCGGAGACACCAAGACCGGCGTGCATGTCATCATCACCGACCGGCCGGTCTCGCTGCGCTTTGTGCAGCATCCAGCGCTGTTTCAGCCGCGCGACGATGCCGATGACGGCAAGCTGCTTCTGTCGGATGTGGAATTGCGCCCGGCGACTTTCGATGCGGCTTTGGGGACGGTCGAGGTTGCCGTCAATGAAAAGACCCAGGCCCTCAAGCCGGTGGCGAAGACCAGGGAGCCCTCGCCCCTGCGCATTCTCATCACCCGGCGCGGCGAGCGGGAAAAGGTGATGGATATTCAGACCGTGCTGACCCGCCTCGGCTTCGATGCCGGTTCAGCCGATGGTTATGCCGGGGAGATGACGATCGGCGCCATCAATGGTTTCAAGCGCTGGAAGGGGCTGAAAACCACCGGCCCGCTTCTGACCGACGCCTTCGTGACGGCGCTTTATGCCTCCGCCGATGAAGACCACCCGCCGACCGGCCAGATCATGGTGCGGCAGGATTTCAAGCCGCTGTTCGAAGCAGCCATCGACATCAAGGACCCGGAAGTGGCGCTCGGAACCCATTTCTTCGAAGCCGTGTCCGTAGATCGCGCCGCCGGAACCGCCGAATGGAACGGCGTGACGCTGGAAAACCATCTGCCGGCGGCTGCCCGCAAGCGGCTCGGCATCTCCGTTACCGAAGCGCCGGGCGGCTTCGATCAATTGAGCGCCGTGCTCGGCCGCCTCGAAATTCCCGTGGAAATACGCAGCCGGATCGAGCAGGAGCTTTCAAGCGGCAGCTCGATTACCGTTTCCGATATCAGTCACCAGATGGAGACAGGCGCTGGAACGGACTTCATCACCGTGACCAAAGAAGGGCCGGTATGAGCGGCGGGTGAGGCCTCAAGCCTCACACCAGTTCCACATCGACGACACCGGGCGCGGACCGCAGCGCAGCGGCGATCTCCGGCGAGATGCGATATTTCTCCGTCAGCTCCACCTCGATCTCGCGGCTGCCCTCATCCTTGATGACGATGAAATAGACCGAACCATCGCCTTTCGTATTGAGGTGGCGGGCCACCGTTTTCAGCGGGCCGGAATCGCGCACATAAACACGCAACGCCTTCTGCATCTGCACGGATTTCTCTTCCAGTGACTGCGCCGTCTGGATACGCAGACCGATGCCTTCCGGGCGCTCCTCCGCCTGCACGGTGATGACCAGCGATTTACCGACCTCGAGGAGATCGCGGAACTGGCCGAGCCCTTCGGAAAACAGCACCGCCTCATATTGGCCCGAGGCGTCCGAGAAGGTGACGATGCCCATCTTGTTGCCGGTGCGGGTCTTGCGCTCCTGCTTGCCGGTCACCGTGCCGGCCAGACGCCCGGCAGTCGCGCCCTGTTTCACCGCGGCGGAAAAATCGGCGAAATTCTGCACCCGCAGCTTTTCCAGCACGGGGCGATAGGTATCGAGCGGATGGGCGGTGAGGTAAAAACCGAGCACCTGATATTCGCGCAGCAGCTTTTCGGAGGCGAGCCAGGGCTGGAAGGCGGGAAGGATGAGCTTTTCCGGGCCGCTTCCACCACCGGAGCCGAACATGTCCGATTGTCCAATGGCGCGGTTGTTCTGCGCCATCTGCGCATAACCGATGATACGATCCAGCCCGCCGATCAGCTCGGCGCGGTCGCGGCCGAAACAATCGAAGGCGCCGGCATTGATCAGGCTTTCCAGTACACGCCGGTTGATCTGCTTGGGATCGATGCGCAGGCAGAAATCCTCAAGGCTCGTGAACGGCTTGCCGTCGCGTACCTGAACGATGTGTTCCACCGCCCCCTCGCCCACGCCCTTGATGGCGGCGAGCGAATAATAGATGCGGTTTTCACCCGTCTCGAATTGCCGGAACGACGTCTGCACCGAAGGTGCGACGACCTCGATACCAAGGCGGCCGGCATCCTGGCGGAAATCGTTGAGCTTTTCCGTGTTCGCCATATCGAGCGTCATGGAGGCCGCCAGGAACTCCACCGGATAATGCGCCTTCATATAGGCGGTCTGGTAGGACACGATAGCGTAGGCGGCGGCGTGGCTCTTGTTGAAGCCGTAATTGGCGAATTTCGCGAGAAGGTCGAAGATGGTGTTGGCCTGCGGCTTCGAGACGCCGTTCTCGATGGCGCCGTCGACGAAACGCTCGCGCTGCTTGTCCATCTCCTCCTTGATCTTCTTGCCCATGGCGCGGCGCAGAAGATCGGCTTCGCCGAGCGAATAACCGGAGAGGACCTGGGCGATCTGCATCACCTGTTCCTGATAGACGATAACGCCCTGCGTTTCCTTGAGCAGATGGTCGATGGTGGGGTGGATGGACTCCAGCTCCTCCTCGCCATGTTTGCGGGCATTATAGACCGGGATGTTTTCCATCGGTCCCGGGCGATAAAGCGCCACCAGCGCGATGATGTCCTCGATGCAGTCCGGCCGCATGCCGATCAGCGCCTTGCGCATGCCGGCACTTTCCACCTGGAACACGCCGATGGTTTCGCCGCGCGAGAGCATCTCGTAGGTTTTGGCGTCATCCAGCGGAATCGCCGCGAGATCGACCTTGATGCCGCGCTTGGCAACAAAATCGACGGCGACCTTCAGCACCGTCAGCGTCTTCAGGCCGAGGAAGTCGAATTTGACGAGGCCGGCGCTTTCCACCCACTTCATGTTGAACTGGGTGACCGGCATATCCGAGCGCGGATCGCGATACATCGGCACGAGCTTCGACAGCGGGCGGTCACCGATGACGATACCGGCGGCGTGGGTGGAGGCGTGGCGGTAAAGTCCCTCGATCTTCTGGGCGATATCCAGGAGGCGAGCGACGACCGGCTCCTTGTCCGCCTCTTCCTGCAGGCGTGGCTCTTCCTCGATCGCTTTCGACAGGGGTGTCGGGTTGGCCGGGTTGTTGGGCACCAGCTTGCAGATCTTGTCCACCTGCCCATAGGGCATTTCCAGCACGCGGCCGACGTCGCGCAAGGCCGCGCGCGCCTGCAGCGAACCGAAGGTGATGATCTGCGCCACCTGCTCGCGGCCATATTTGGCCTGCACATAGCGGATCACCTCTTCGCGACGATCCTGACAGAAGTCGATATCGAAGTCGGGCATCGAAACGCGTTCGGGATTGAGGAAGCGTTCGAACAGCAGCGAGAAGCGCAGAGGATCGACGTCGGTAATGGTGAGCGCATAAGCGACTAGCGAGCCCGCACCCGAACCGCGGCCCGGCCCGACCGGAATATCGTGCTGCTTGGCCCATTTGATGAAGTCGGCAACGATCAGGAAGTAACCGGGGAACTTCATGCGCGAGATGACGCCGAGTTCGAAATCCAGCCTGTCGCGATAGTCCTGCTCCGTATAGCCGGCCGCCATACCGAGCGCCGCCAGCCGCTGATCCAGCCCCTCCACCGCCTGGCGGCGAAGCTCTTCGGCTTCGGCGTGTTCCGCCGCCTCTGGGTCGTCGCTGGCGCCGGTGAAACGCGGCAGGATCGGCCCGCGCTTCTTCAGCACATAGGAGCAGCGCAGCGCGATCTCGACGGTGTTTTCCAGCGCCTCGGGAAGATCGGCAAACAGCGCCGCCATTTCCTGTCGACTTTTGAGGTAATGATCGGGCGTGAGCCGGAACCGGCTGTCATCGGAGACGATGGCGTTATGCGCCACCGCCATCAGCGCATCATGCGCCTCGTAATCGGCCTTGGAGGGGAAAAACGCCTCGTTGGTGGCAACCAGCGGAATATCATGGTCATAAGCAAGGCCGATCATGCGCCGCTCATGGGAACGGTCATAACCGGACTGGCGCTGCAATTCGATATAAAGCCGGTCACCGAAGAGTGACTTTAGCGTCAGCAGCCGTTCTTTCGCCTGGGCAGCGTGACCTTCCTTCAAGGCCATATCCACCGGACCGCCGGAGGCGCCCGTCAGCGCGATCAGGCCGGCATTGGAGGCTTCCTCCAACCATGCACGGGTAATATGCACCGAATGGCCGCTGCCCTCGCCTTCCAGATAGGCGCGGCTGACGATATCCACCAGCCGCTCGTAACCTTCGGCATTGGCCGCCAGCAGAACGATGGCGGGAAGTTTCTGAAGGTGGCTGTTGTGGTTGCGGCGGTCCTCCGCCGCATCCTGCATGTCGATCGACAACTGGCAGCCGATGATGGGCTGCAAACCTTCATCGCGCGCCTTTTCGGAAAATTCCAGCGCGACAAAGAGGTTGTTGGTATCGGTAATGGCAATGGCCGGCTGGCCGTCCGCGACGGCCTTGGACATGATTTTCTTGAGGGGCAAGGCCCCCTCAAGCAGGGAATAGGCGGAATGAACCCGCAAATGGACGAAACCGGGAGTTTTCAGCGTTTCGCCAGAGGTTTCTCCACGCACAACCGCATCGCCCATGTCATCATCCTGTCATTCTGAATCGAGGGGGCGATTTTCCGATTTCCGGCGCTCAAAGTCCACCGCTTTACGGCGTCCATACAGGTTTCTGCGCCGGCGTGCCCTTCACAGGGCGGTGAGGATCACCGAAAAGCTGGCTACGAAGACAGCGATGGAGGCAAAAGCGGCAACGTCACGGATGAAATCAGTCATTGGTCTCTCCTTACTCGTTATGTTCCAACTTTGTTCTCATTTTGTTCGATTGTCAACAGGGTTTTGCTGATATTCCCCTTGCTAATGCCGCAGAATCGCCTTCGGTTCCCGCATGGAGAACAGCAAGCCACTGACTCCAAAACGAAAAAACCCGGAGGTAAAAACACCCCCGGGTTCGGAAAAAATTCAAATTTGGAGAACAGGCGTTCTCTGTAGAGCATCGGACGGACCGACTCGCCAGCTTGGCGCAATCCGTCCCGGAACCGTCATTCACCCCAATTGGCGGGAATGATCGTTTCGAGTGCTATGGAAAAATTGACGCACGATGGTCGTGCCTCGCGCATCAGCTCAGAAATCGACGATCTTGCCGTCGGCCAGCGTCACACGCCGGTCCATGCGGGCGGCGAGTTCGTGATTGTGGGTGGCGATCAGCGCTGCGAGGCCGGATTGGCGTACCAGCGCCTCCAGCGCGTCGAACACATAATGCGCTGTTTCCGGATCGAGATTGCCGGTCGGCTCATCGGCGAGCAGCAAAAGCGGCGCGTTGGCGACGGCGCGGGCGATGGCGACACGTTGCTGTTCACCGCCGGAGAGTTCCGCCGGGCGGTGCTCGCCGCGATGCCCCACCCGCATATAGTCGAGCAGCGCACTGGCGCGCTTGTGGGCTTCGGCCTGTGTCAGACCGGCGATAAGCTGCGGCATCATCACATTTTCCACGGCCGAGAATTCCGGCAGGAGATGATGGAACTGGTAGACAAAACCGATATCGCTGCGGCGGATCGCGGTTCGCGTTTCATCCGGCAGGTCATTGCAGGGGGCGCCGTTAATATAGACCTCGCCGGCATCTGGATGTTCGAGAAGTCCCGCCAGATGCAGCAGCGTGGATTTGCCGGTTCCCGAAGGGGCGACCAGCGCCACCATCTCGCCGCTCTTCAATTCGAAATCAGCCTTGCGCAGAATGGAAAGCGACGTCTCGCCCTGACCATAGGTTCTCTCGACGCCAGTAAGCCGCAGCACTGTTTTTTTTGCCATATTGCGAAGCGGTCCTTATTCGTAACGCAGGGCCTGCACCGGATCGAGCTTGGAAGCCCGCCATGCTGGAAAGATCGTTGCCAGGAAAGAGAGCGTCAGCGCCATGATGACAACGGAAATGGTCTCGCTGATATCCATTTCGGCCGGAAGCTGGCTCAGGAAATAAAGCTGCGGGTCAAACAGCACCGTGCCGGATATCCAGGAGAAGAACTGCCGGATGGATTCCACGTTGAGGCAGACGATGACACCGAGCGCCACGCCGGCAAAGGTGCCGACCATGCCGATGGCTGCCCCGGTCATGAAGAAGATGCGCATCACGGAGCCGGAGCTTGCGCCCATGGTGCGCAGAATGGCGATATCGCTGCCCTTGTCCTTCACCAGCATGATGAGGCCGGAAATGATGTTCAGCGCCGCCACCAGAACGATGAGGGTGAGGATCATGAACATCACGTTTCTTTCCACCTGCAGGGCGGAGAAGAAGGTCTGGTTCCGCTGTCTCCAGTCGGTGATATATATCTGCCGTTCGGCGGCCTGTTCCACCAGCGGGCGGATTCCGTCGACATCGTCGGGGCGGCTGACATAAAGCTCGATGGACTGCACGAGGCCTTCGGCATTGAAATAAAGCTGGGCTTCGGACAGCGGCATATAGATCATCGAGGCGTCATATTCCGACATGCCGATCTCGAAGACCCCGGATATCTTGTAGGATTTGACGCGCGGATTGACGCCCATCGGCGTCACGTCGCCTTCCGGGGAAATGAGGGTAATGTCGTCACCGGCCGTTACGCCGAGCTGGGCGGCGAGCCTTGAGCCGACGAGAACGCCATCTCCGGCCATGAAGCCAACCAGATCGCCGGTCTTGATGTTGGTGGCGACTTCCTTGACCTTGTCGATATCTTCCTGACGCACGCCGCGCACCAGCGCACCGGAACCCGCGCCGCCGCGGCCGGAGGCGAGCGTCTGGCCCTCCACCAGCGGCAGGGCCATGGTGACGCCGGGAACGGCGGCAAACTTCTTCGCCAGCTCATCATAATTATTGAAGGGCTGGTCGATCGGCTGCACGATCATATGGCCGTTAATGCCGAGAATGCGCGAAATGAGCTCGGTGCGGAACCCGTTCATCACCGCCATGACGATGATGAGCGTCGCCACGCCCAGCATGATGCCGACGAAGGAAAAACCGGCGATGACGGAAATGAACGCTTCCTTGCGCCGCGACCGCAGATAACGCCAGGCCACCATGCGTTCAAAAGCGGAAAACGGCCGGGCGGTTTTTGCCCCGGCGGAAACAGCCGCACCCTTGTCAGCCTCGGCTTGTGCCATGTCGTCTCCCTGATCTCAAACTGCAAGGCCGGTCTTTTCCGAAAACCGGCCCATATTTCTGCGGCATCTGCGTTACGAAACCGGAGCGGACTTCGGGTGAAGCCGCTCCGTCTTCAGCTCGCTCTTAGCCAAGCACCCTGTTCATCGCCGCCTCGATCGTCACGGTCTCCCGCTCGCCGGTCTTGCGATCCTTCACTTCGACTTCACCATTCGCGACCGAACGCGGGCCGACGATGATCTGCAGCGGCACGCCGATCAGGTCGGCGGTGGCGAATTTCTGGCCCGCACGGTCGTCCGTGTCGTCGTAAAGAACATCCTTGCCGGCGTTGGAGAGCGAGTAATACAGCTTTTCGCAAGCCGCATCACAGGCAGCATCGCCAGCCTTCATGTTGATGATCACGACATCGAAGGGAGCGACCGAGGCCGGCCAGATGATTCCGTTCTCGTCATGCGATGCTTCAATGATGGCGGGAACAAGGCGTGTCGGCCCGATACCATAGGAACCCATGTGGACAGGGTGTTCCTTGCCATCCTTACCCTGCACTTTCGCGCCCATCGGCTCGGAATATTTGGTGCCGAAATAGAAGATGTGGCCGACTTCAATGCCGCGCGCGGAAAGGCGCTCGCCATCGGGAATGGCGTTATAGGCGGCTTCGTCATGCATTTCGGACGTGGCGGCATAATCGGCCGTCCACTCGTCGAATACGCCCTGCAGGGCCGCAACATCGTCGAAGTCGGTGTTTTCGGCGGGAACGGCGCGATCGAGGAAGCTCTTGTGGCAGAAGACTTCGGATTCGCCGGTATCGGCCAGAATGATGAATTCATGGCTGTGATTGCCGCCAATCGGGCCGGTATCGGCACGCATCGGAATGGCGCGCAGGCCAAGGCGCTCGAAGGTGCGCAGGTAAGCCACGAACATCTTGTTATAGGAATGGATCGCGTCTTCCTTGGTCAGATCGAAGGAATAGGCATCCTTCATCAGGAACTCGCGCGAACGCATGGTGCCGAAACGCGGACGCACCTCGTCGCGGAACTTGAGCTGGATGTGATAGAGGTTCAGCGGCAGGTTCTTGTAGGACTTCACATAGGAACGGAAGATGTCGGTGATCATCTCCTCATTGGTGGGGCCGTAGAGCATCTGGCGGTCCTGACGGTCCTTGATGCGCAGCATTTCCTTGCCGTAGTCATCGTAACGACCGCTTTCCTGCCAGAGCTCGGCCGATTGCAGCGTCGGCATCAGAAGCTCGATGGCGCCCGAGCGATCCTGCTCCTGACGGATGATCCTGTTCACCTTGTCCAGCACGCGCTTGCCGAGCGGCAGCCAGGAATAGATGCCAGCCGATTGCTGCCGGATCATGCCGGCGCGCAGCATGAGGCGGTGGGAGACGATCTCCGCTTCCTTGGGGTTTTCCTTCAGGATGGGCATGAAATAACGGCTGAGACGCATGACGGCTTCCATTGATGCGGACGACAGCGCGCAAAGGCGCGGGAATCGCCCCGAATAGAGGGATATTGGCGCCGGATATAGCCGTTTCCGGCCGAGATGAAAACCCGCCATGAAAAGAGCGTTAAAGGCGATTTTGCGGTATTTTCGCGATAGCTAATTCGCGTCAAAACGCTTTGATCGGAATATTATTCTTGATCCGGTGCGACAAATTGCACCACGGAGAATTTTTTGCCGACTGTAACAAATATGCAAAAAATGAGATGACAAGCATGGGGGTTTGAGCTAGCTTTAGCTTACAAAAGAGGCAGGAAGTTTAAATTCTTGTCATTTTCGCGGTCAGTCTTGGGAGGATCAGATCTTAGGCGCGCTCGTTCGCAGCCCCGGCAACGGTTACAGATCACGCGAAACCTGGAAAACAAGGCTGAAAGGCCTTGTTTTTTTTTGCTTCTACACAAAAAACCCCGCCCCGCCGCTATATTCCGGTAAAATTATGACGGTGAATCAGGCACCGAGCACGTTCTTGCTGTGTGCACGACAGATATGACATCCATATGACAGAATCCCGCTCATATCCGCCGGAAACTGCCGCGACCATGGGCTCACCGCCAGTCTGAGTGCGCAGATGCGCGCGAACGGCGATCACATGCGCAGCTTTTCAATCGAAAACGGGAATAATTCTCGGCAGGTCATCGAGGCTGACGCCGAACCACCAGGTTCCGCCGTACCACAGCCCACAGATCAGGGCCGAGATCAGGGTCGTCCACAAAACGATCCGCCCGCCCTTGAACCTTGATGGCGCACTGGCGACCGTGCCCAGCGCCACATCGCCCTCCTCATCCTGGGTGCGCAGGCCAATCGGCAGCACGATGAAAAGCACCGTCCACCAGACGATGAAATAAACGGCGAAGGCCGAAAGAAGCGGCATGTGATCCTCCTGCACAATGGGCTTCTTGTAACGCATTCATCCGCGGATCGGAATCACTTCTCCGCAAGAAACCCTAAAAGAAAAACAGAAGGGCCGCGCTTTGCGGCACGGCCCTGGAATCATCGGGAAAGAGACAGACGCCCCGGCCGACTGCCGGGAAGCTCCCGGCTCAGACCTTGGTTACAAAAACCGTCACGATCGGCTTCTTGCCCCAGCTCTGGTTGGCGGCGGCGCGCACGGCGCGGCGCACCGCTTCGCGCAGCAGATCCAGATCCTTGCGGCGGGCACGCGGAATGCTTTCGACGGCGCCGAGCACGGCGTCATAAAGCGTGTCCTCCATCGCCTCATCCTCGTCGTCGAATTCCGGCAGGCCGAAAGGCACGACATCGGGGTCGCCAAGGAAGTCATAACGGCTATCCAGCACGACATTGACGGCCACATGGCCGGCGAAGGACAGCTTGCGGCGATTGCTGATGCCCATCTCGTCCATGTCGCCGACGAGATTGCCATCCTTGAAGACGCGGCCATGCGGCACGTCGTCGATGACTTCCGCCGGACCCGGCGCAAGGCGCAGAACATTGCCGTTGCGCACCTTCGGCACCTGCGAGATGCCGGCCTGTTCGGCGAGTTCCTTCTGCGCCACCAGATGCGCCGCCTCGCCATGGACGGGCACGACGATCTGCGGCTTCGTCCATTCGTACATCTTTAGAAGTTCGTTGCGGCGCGGATGGCCCGAGACATGCACCAGCGCCTCATTGTCGGTGACGATATGGACGCCCTGCTCGATGAGGCCGTTCTTGATGTCGATGATCGCCTTCTCATTGCCGGGGATGGCGCGCGAGGAAAACACAACGGTATCGCCGGAAGCCAGCGCCACGTTGCGCATCTCGTCACGCGAAAGCTTGGCGAGTGCGGCGCGCGGCTCGCCCTGCGAACCGGTCAGGATCAGCACCACCCGGTCGCGCGGAATATAGCCATATTCGTCTTCGGCGAGGAACGGCTTGATGCCTTCCATGATGCCGAGATCCTGCGAGACGTTGACGACGCGCTTCAGCGACGAGCCGAGCAGCAGCACTTCGCGGCCGGCTGCTTCCGCGGCCTGCGCAATCGAGCGGATGCGACCGACATTGGAGGAGAAGGTGGTGACGGCCACACGACCCTCGGCATTTTCGATGATCTGCCGCAGGCCTTCGGAAACCTCGTGTTCGGACGGCGATACACCATCGCGGACCGAATTGGTGCTGTCGCACATCAGCGCCAGCACGCCTTCTTCGCCGATGGCGCGGAAACGGGCTTCATCCGTCAATGGACCGAGCGACGGGGCTTCGTCGATTTTCCAGTCACCGGTGTGGATGACATTGCCGAGCGGCGTGCGAATGACCAGCGACATCGGCTCCGGAATGGAGTGGTTGACGCCGACCGCCTCGATTTCGAACGGACCGACATTGATGCGGTCGCCCGCCTTGAAGATCGTCACGGGAATTTCGGCGCGCGTGCCCTCATAGGCGCGCTTGGCTTCCAGCATGCCGGCGGTGAAAGGCGAGGCATAGACCGGCACGTTGAGGCCGGGCCAGAGATCGTTCAGCGCGCCATAATGGTCTTCATGGGCGTGGGTGATGATGATGCCCTTGAGGTTCTTTTTCTGCTCGGCGATATAGCTGATGTCAGGCAGTACCAGATCGACGCCCGGCAGATCCGGGCCGGCGAAGGTTACGCCGCAATCCACCATGATCCATTGGCGCTTGCTTTCCGGCCCGTAGCCGTAAAGCGCCAGATTCATGCCGATTTCACCCACGCCGCCAAGCGGCACAAAGACCAGTTCGTCCTGTTTAGCCATTGTTTTTCTTATCCATTCACGAAAGCACGCAGGCGACGGCAATTGGCCGCGCCCACCGCGCTCTTAAGCATCGGACCTGTTGAACCATCTGATCGACCGGGCCGATGCGGAACCGGTTTGTCACCCTGCTTTTCATGAGCCGCAGGAAAGCTCCAACCCGTCGAAAGCGGTTCGGCGCGGGCCTTCGGGTCGCGCCGTTCACCTCATCCGAAAAACACGTCGCCGGCGGCAATCGAGCGCCTTGCGCCCTCATCCTCATCCAGCAGCAGATAACCATTATCATCAATCCCGACGAAACGCCCGCCAATCGAACGGTCCGGAAAGTTGACGGTGATATGTTCGCCGATACCGCAGGCGGCGGCACGCCAGCCAGCCATGATGCCGGCAACGCCCCTGCCCTCGTCCCAATCCCCCAGCACCTCCGCCGTCTCACGGAAAAGATGGGCGAACAACTCGTCGGGCGAGCAGGACGCACCATGTTCGGAAAGCATGGTGACGGGGTAAAGCGGATTTTCCGGTTTATGGGCGATATTGATGCCGATGCCGATGACGATGGCGCGTCGGCCATCCGGCAGCAGCTCCGCCTCCATCAGAATGCCGCAGGTCTTGCGGCGTCCGATCAGCACGTCGTTCGGCCATTTGATTTCGAGCGGCTCACCACCCGTCGGCAGCACCGCGCGGATGGCGCGATAAACAGCCAGCGCGAAGGCAAGCGGCAGGGACCCTATACGGTCCATCGGAGCGGGATCGATCAGAAGAAGCGAGGCGTAGAGATTGCCGGGTTCGGAGACCCATGGCCGGCCACGACGGCCGCGTCCGCCGGTCTGGCGGATGGCGGTGATCCACAGATTGCCGCCATCGCCCGCCCTTGCCTGGGCGAAACATTCCAGATTGGTCGATGGCGTTTCCGCCATCGCCTCGTGCCGGAAGTCATCGATGGACATCCGGCCCGTATGCTTGTGTGTGCTACTCAAAAGAAGGTCTTCGCCGCAACTGTCACCGCGTTGCCGAGTGCACCGCCGAAGACGATGAAGGCCACGGTAAAGAAGGCCGAAAGCGCATAAACCACTTTGAGTTCGCCCGACGGACGCTCGAATTTGTCCTTGGCCTCATCGAACCACATGACCTTGACGACGCGGATGTAATAATAAGCGCCGACAACCGAGCCGATGACACCGATGATGGCGAGCGGATAGAGCTTCGCCTCGATGGCAGCGAGGAAGACGTAATACTTGCCGAAGAAGCCGGCGAGCGGCGGGATGCCGGCAAGCGAGAACATCAGGATCGTCAGCACAACCGCCATGAAGGGGTTAGAGGACGAAAGACCGGCCAGATCCTCGACAGTCTCGACATTGCCGATTTCCTTGCGGCGCATGGAGAGAATGCAGGCGAAGGTGCCGAGCGTCATGACCATATAAACGGTCATGTAGAGGATGACGCCGGCAACACCGGCTTCGGTGCCCGCAGCAAGACCGACCAGCGCATAACCCATGTGACCGATGGAGGAATAAGCCATCAGGCGCTTGATGTTCTTCTGGCCGATTGCGGCAAAGGAGCCGAGCAGCATGGAGGCGATGGAGATGAACACGACGATCTGCTGCCAGTCGGCGAAGACCGGCTGGAACGCCTCGATGACGATGCGAACGAGGATCGCCATGGCGCCGATCTTCGGCGCAGCCGACAGGAACGCCGTTACCGGGGTCGGCGCACCTTCATAAACGTCCGGCGTCCACATGTGGAACGGCACGGCCGAAATCTTGAAGGCGAGACCGGCGAGAACGAAGACCAGACCGAACACCAGACCGAGGGAACGGGTTTCCGAGGCCAGAACCTGCGCGATTTCGGTGAAGCCGGTATTGCCGGTGAAGCCGTAGACCAGCGACATGCCATAAAGCAGCATGCCGGAAGACAGCGCGCCGAGCACGAAATACTTCAGGCCCGCTTCCGTGGAGCGCAGGCTTTCACGGTTGATCGCGCAGACGACGTAGAGCGCCAGCGACTGCAGTTCCAGCGCCATGTAGAGCGAGATCAGGTTGTTGGCCGAGATCATCAGCAGGATGCCGAGGGTCGCAAGAACCAGCAGCACCGGATATTCGAAACGGCCGATGGGTTCGAAACGGCCCTGACCGACGGCGAGGATCATGGCGGTGATGGAGCCGATCAGCGCCAGTACCTTCATGAAGTTGCCGAAGGCATCGGCGATGTAGACACCGCCGAAAGCCACGCCCGAAGCGGGGGCAAAGATGATCCAGAGACCGACGACGAGCAGGAGGGCAACGGCAAGGCCGGTGACCGTCGTTGTCGACTTGTCGCCCGAGAAGACGCCAATCATGAGCAGCGCCAGCGCGCCGACCGCAAGGATCAGCTCGGGCGTCGCAATGTGCAGACTGGCAAAAAGGATTTCAGCGGTCATGTCCAACGGGTCCTGTCGTCAATTCATAGAGAGCGCAACATTTTGCGCCGCCTGCAATGCAGCCGTATAGTTGTTTACCAGAAGATCGACCGATGCGGCTGTCGCATCGAACACCGGCGCCGGATAGACGCCGAAGAAGATCGTCAGCACAACCAGCGGATAAAGGATGACCTTTTCGCGGGTCGACAGATCGAGCATCGACTTCAGGCTTTCCTTCTCCAGCGCACCGAAGATCACGCGGCGGTAAAGCCACAGCGCATAAGCGGCCGAGAGGATGACGCCGGTTGCCGCAAACAGCGCGACCAGCGTGTTGGCACGGAATACGCCGATCAGCGTCAGGAATTCACCGACAAAGCCGGAGGTGCCGGGCAGACCGACATTGGCCATGGTGAAGATCATGAAGGCGACGGCATATTTCGGCATGTTGTTGACGAGGCCGCCATAGGCCGCGATCTCGCGGGTGTGGAGGCGGTCATAGACAACGCCGACGCAGAGGAAGAGCGCGCCCGAGACGATACCGTGCGACAGCATCTGGAAGATTGCGCCCTGCACGCCCTGAACGTTGGCGGCGAAGATGCCCATGGTCACGTAACCCATGTGGGCGACGGAGGAATAGGCGATCAGCTTCTTGATGTCGTCCTGCATCATCGCCACCAGCGAGGTGTAGATGATGGCAAGAACCGACAGCGTGAAGACGAAGGGGGCGAAATAGTCAGACGCCAAGGGGAACATCGACAACGAGAAGCGGATGAAACCGTAACCGCCGAGCTTCAGCATGACGCCGGCAAGGATGACGGAACCTGCGGTCGGCGCCTGCACGTGGGCATCCGGCAGCCAGGTGTGCACCGGCCACATCGGCATCTTGACCGAGAAGGCGGCGAAACAGGCAAGCCACAGCCATGTCTGCATGCCGGCCGGGAAGCCGTATTTCAGAAGTTCCGTCATGTCGGTCGTGCCGGCCTGCCAGTACATGGCCATGATGGCGAGCATGGTCAGAACCGAGCCGAGCAGCGTGTAGAGGAAGAACTTGTAAGATGCGTAGACGCGATCCTTGCCGCCCCAGACACCGATGATGATGAACATCGGGATCAGCGTCGCTTCGAAGAATACGTAGAAAAGAACCGTATCCAGCGCCACGAAGACGCCGACCATGACGACTTCCAAGAGCAGGAAGGCGATCATGTATTCCTTGACGCGCTTCTCGATCGAATCCCAGCTTGCCAGCACGCAGAAGGGCATGAGGAAGGTGGTGAGGATGACGAACAGCATGGAGATGCCGTCGACGCCCAGATGATAGGCGGCGATGTTGCCGAACCAGGCGTGTTTTTCCACCATCTGGAAACCGGGGTTCGAATTGTCGAAGCCGATCCAGACGAACAGCGACACCAGGAAGGTGAAAACGGTCGTCAGCAGCGAGACATTGAGAATGTTGCGGCGACCGTAGGGGCCGTTCTCATTCGTCAGCAGCAGGAGCACCACGCCGACGAGCGGCAGAAAGGTGACCGTTGAAAGAATGGGCCAATCGGTCATCAGAGGGCACTCCCGAGCATCATCCAGGTGACAAGCGCCGCGATGCCGATCAGCATCGCAAAGGCATAATGATAGAGGTAACCGGATTGCAGACGGACCATGCGGTTGGTCACGTCAACCACACGCGCTGCAATGCCGTTCGGTCCATAGTGGTCGATGACGGCGACGTCGCCCTTCTTCCACAGGAAGCGACCGAGCGCCTTTGCGGAACGAACGAAGAGGAAGTCGTAGAGTTCGTCGAAGTACCACTTGTTCAAGAGGAACTGGTAGAGGCCGCGATGGGTCTCGGCCAGACGCTTCGGCGTCTCCGGCGACTTGATATACATGTACCAGGCGGTCACGAAACCAAGCGCCATGGCGAAGAACGGGCTCCACTTCACCCATAGCGGAACATGGTGGAACTCTTCGAGAATCTCGTTTTCCGGAAGCGTGAACAAAGCGCCCTTCCAGAACTCGGCATATTCATGACCGAAGAAATAACCTTCGAAGGCCACACCGGCAAAGATCGCACCGACGGTGAGGATGAAGAGCGGGATCAGCATGACCATCGGCGATTCATGCACATGGTGCATGACGTCGGCGGAAGCGCGCGGCTTGCCGAAGAAGGTCATGAAGGCCAGACGCCAGGAGTAGAAGCTGGTGAACAGGGCCGCGATGACCAGCAGCGTGAAGGCGACGCCCGAGAGAACCGAATGCGAAGCATAAGCGGATTCGATGATGACGTCCTTCGAGAAGAAGCCGGCAAAACCGATCATCGTGCCCGGAATACCAACGCCGGTCAGCGCCAGCGTGCCGACGGTCATGGTCCAGAAGGTGATGGGGATATGCTTGCGCAGGCCGCCCATGTAACGCATGTCCTGCTCGCCATCGACGGCATGGATGACCGAGCCGGCGCACAAGAACAGCAGGGCCTTGAAGAAGGCGTGCGTGAAGAGGTGGAACACGGCAGCGCCATAAGCGCCGACGCCGAGCGCCACGAACATGTAACCGAGCTGCGAGCAGGTCGAATAGGCGATGACGCGCTTGATGTCGTTCTGTACGAGGCCGACGGTTGCCGCGAAGAAGGCGGTGATCGCACCGATCAGCGTCACGACGGTCAGCGCATCATGCGACAGTTCGAAGAGCGGCGACATGCGGGCGACGAGGAAGACGCCGGCGGTGACCATGGTTGCGGCGTGAATGAGGGCAGACACCGGGGTCGGGCCCTCCATCGCGTCCGGCAGCCAGGTGTGCAGCAGGAACTGCGCCGATTTACCCATGGCGCCCATGAAGAGCAGCAGGCACACGCCCGTCATCGCATTGGCCTTGTCCAGCTGCATGCCGAACAGGTTGATGACGGTTTCCGAGGAGGCAGCGCCTTCAGCCGGCAGATAGGTCGCAGCGGCAGCGAAGATCGTTTCGAAATTGATCGAGCCGAACAGCACGAACACGCCACCAATGCCGAGAATGAAGCCGAAGTCACCGACGCGGTTGACGATGAAGGCCTTCATGGCGGCAGCCGATGCGGACGGCTTCTTGAACCAGAAACCGATCAGCAGATAGGACGCCAGACCCACGCCTTCCCAGCCGAAGAACATCTGCAGCAGGTTGTCGGAGGTCACCAGCATCAGCATGGCGAAGGTGAAGAGCGACAGATAGGCGAAGAAGCGCGGACGATGCGGATCGTGGTGCATGTATCCGATCGAATAGAGATGCACCAGCGTCGAGACCGTGTTGACGACGACGAACATGACGGCCGTCAGCGTGTCGATGCGGAAGGCCCATTCGACGTCGATGCCGCCGGACTGGATCCAGCGCAGCACGGTGACCTTGATCACCTCACCCGGCTCGCCATGGGCGAGCGCGACGGTGAAGAACACGATCCACGACAGGATGGCGACCACGATCATCAGACCGGTCGTGACATATTCCGAAGCCTTGGCGCCGATGGAGCGGCCGAACAGGCCGGCGATCAGGAAGCCGATCAGTGGAAGAAAGACGATAGCCTTGTAGATCATAGCCTTATCAGCCCTTCATCATATTGACGTCTTCGACGGCGATCGATCCGCGGTTGCGGTAGAAGACAACGAGTATTGCAAGACCGATGGCCGCTTCGGCGGCTGCGACGGTCAGAATGAACAAAGCGAAGACCTGACCGACGATATCGTTCAGGAAGGCCGAGAAGGCCACCATGTTGATGTTGACCGCAAGCAGGATGAGTTCGATCGACATGAGGATGACGATGACGTTCTTCCGGTTGAGGAAGATGCCGAAGACGCCGATCGTGAAAAGGATCGCGCTGACCGTCAGGTAGTGGGAAAGACCGATTTCCATGTTCTGTTTCCTTGGATCCGTTCGCGCCTCAGATGCCCTGGCCCGGCTTGACCTTGACCGTGGTAACGGCAGTCTTCGGGTCGCGGCCGACCTGCGTGGAGATATCCTGCCGCTTGATGTCGGTGCGATGACGCAGCGTCAGCACGATGGCGCCGATCATGGCCACCAGCAGCACAAGGCCGGCGAGCTGGAAGAAGTAGACGTAATTGGTATAGAGCACGTCGCCGAGTGCGGCCGTATTGGTGCGTTCGGTGACAGGCGGGATCGGCATGGTGATGGACTTGGCCGCAATCGGGTTCAGCATGCTGCCACCGACCACGACGATCAGTTCCGCCGCCAGGATGACACCGATCAGCGCGCCGACCGGGGCATATTGCAGCACGCCCGAGCGAAGCTCGGCGAAATCCACATCCAGCATCATGACGACGAAGAGGAAGAGCACCGCCACGGCGCCGACATAAACCACCAGCAGGATCATGCCGAGGAACTCGGCGCCCGTCAGCAGGAACAGCGCGGCTGCGTTGAAGAAGGTCAAAATCAGAAACAGCACCGAATGAACAGGGTTCTTCGATGCGATGACCATGAACGCAGACGCCACGGCGACGAAAGCGAATATATAAAAGAATACAGCGTGCAGACCCATGTTGGTGCCTTCTTGTCCTCATCGGGCAAAGATGGCTCGAAGGCCCCTCACCCGTTTCGTCCCCGCCGGCGAAAACCGCGCAGGCATTTTACTTTTTCATCACTTTCCGGGGTCTCCCCCGGAAAGACGGTTGCACCTTAACGGTAAGGTGCATCCAGTGCGAGGTTGCGCGCGATTTCACGCTCCCAGCGGTCGCCATTGTCGAGAAGCTTCTGCTTGTCGAAATAAAGCTCCTCGCGGGTTTCCGTCGCGAATTCGAAGTTCGGGCCCTCGACGATGGCATCGACCGGGCAGGCTTCCTGGCAGAAACCGCAATAAATGCACTTCACCATGTCGATGTCGTAACGCACCGTGCGGCGGGTGCCATCATTGCGGCGCGGGCCGGCCTCGATGGTGATCGCCTGAGCGGGACAGATCGCCTCGCACAGCTTGCAGGCGATGCAGCGTTCTTCACCGTTCGGATAACGGCGCAGCGCGTGCTCGCCACGGAAGCGCGGAGAGACCGGACCCTTTTCGAAAGGATAGTTCACCGTTGCCTTCTGTTTGAAGAAGTGGCGCATCGTGAGTAGGATCGCGCCCACGAACTCCTTGAGGAACAGTGAATTGACGGCTTGGGAAAGGCTTGCCATCTCAGTCTCCAGATTTCTGAGCGAGGAGTACGGACATCAACCGGCCCACCCCGTCAGCTTCAATACAAATGCAACAATAACGACCATGGCGAGCGACAGCGGCAGGAACACCTTCCAGCCGAGACGCATGAGCTGGTCATAACGGTAACGCGGAACGAAAGCCTTGGTCAGCGCGATCATGAAGAAGACCATGCAGCCCTTCAACGCGAACCAGACAATGCCCGGAACCCAGTTGAGGAACCACACATCCACGATCGGCAGCCAGCCGCCCATGAACAGGATCGTCGTCAGGCAGCAGATTAGGACGATCGCAGCATATTCGCCGAGCATGAACATCATGTAAGGCGTGGAGCCATATTCGACCATGTGACCGGCGACCAGTTCCGATTCCGCTTCCGGAAGATCGAAGGGGGGACGGTTGGTTTCGGCAAGGCCCGAAATGAAGAACACGATGAACATCGGGAACAGCGACAGCCAGTGCCAGTCGAGGAACGAGGCCGGCAGGCCGAGCATGGTGCCGAGGCCGGTCTTCTGGGCCAGAACGATGTCCGTCAGATTCAGCGAACCGACGCAAAGCAGAACGGTGACGATGACGAGGCCGATCGACACTTCGTAGGACACCATCTGTGCCGCCGAACGCAGCGCGCCGAGGAACGGGTACTTCGAGTTCGACGCCCAGCCGCCCATGATGATGCCGTATACTTCAAGCGAGGAAATCGCGAAGATATAGAGGATGCCGACATTGATATTGGCGACGACCCAGCCTTCGTTGAAGGGAATGACGGCGTAGGTGGCGAGCGCCAGCGTCACCGCAACCAGCGGCGCCAGAAGGAAAACGGCCTTGTTGGCGCCGGCCGGAATGACAGGCTCCTTCAGAATGAACTTCAAAAGGTCGGCGAAGGACTGGAAGAGACCGAAGGGACCAACGACGTTCGGACCACGGCGCAGCTGCACCGCCGCCCAGACCTTGCGGTCGGCAAGCAGCAGGAACGCGATGGACACCAGAAGGCAAACGAGAAGCAGCAGGGACTGGCCGACCATGATCAGCGCGGGCCAGACGTAGCTCCAGAAAAACTGTTCCATAAATCCCCTACCCTTACTCTGCCGCAGCCTGGAAATTGTTGCGGGCCAATGCGGAGCACTCGGCCATGACGGCGGATGCGCGCGCAATCGGGTTCGTCAAATAAAAGTCTTTTACCGGCGAGGCAAACGCCGACTTGTTGAGCGAGCCGGTCTTGCCAGCCAGCGCTTCGATATCCGTGGCCGTGCCGGCAACGATCTCGTCGGTTTCCGCCAGATGCGGATGCGCGACGAAGAGCTGGACGCGCAGGGCCGACAGCGAATCGAACGGCAGCTTCTTGCCGAGAACATCGGACAGCGCACGCAGGATCGCCCAGTCTTCGCGGGCTTCGCCCGGTGCGAAACCGGCGCGGTTGCCCACCTGCACGCGGCCTTCGGTGTTGACCCAGATACCGGATTTTTCGGTATAGGCCGCACCCGGAAGGATGACGTCGGCGTTCATCGCGCCCTGGTCGCCATGGCTGCCGATATAGACGGTGAACTTGGCGCCCTTGTTGGAGAGGTCGAGTTCATCGGCGCCGAGCAGGAAGAGAACATCCATGGACGCGACCATTTCAGCGGCGGCAACACCGCCCTCGCCCGGCACGAAGCCGATATCGAGACCGCCGACGCGGGCAGCGGCGGTGTGCAGAACCGAGAAACCGTTCCACTCTTCGGTGACAGCGCCAGCCGACACGGCAAGCTTTGCAGCAGCGGCGAGCACGGCCGCACCATCGGCGCGCGCCAGAGCACCCTGGCCGATGATGATCAGCGGGTTCTTGGCGGACTTCAGCTTGTCAACGAAGCTGTGCGAACCGTTGGCCAGATCGGACAGCGTTTCAGCGCCGGAACCGAGATATTCGTAATTGTAGCGCAGTTCGCCGGCTTCACCGATCACGCCGATCGGGAAACCACCGCGACGCCAGCGCTTGCGGATGCGGGCGTTGAGCACGGCCGCTTCGTAACGCGGATTGGAACCAACGATCAGCAGGGCGTCGGCCTGTTCGATACCTTCGATGGTGGAGTTGAACAGGTAGCTTGCACGGCCGAGCGACGGATCGAGTGCAGCGCCATCCTGACGGCAATCGACATTGGCCGAACCGAGCGACGCCAGAAGCGACTTCAGCGCGAACATTTCTTCAACGGAGGCCAGATCGCCGGCAATCGCGCCGATCTTTTGGCCGTTGGTCGCGGCAACCGCCTGCTTGATAGCACCGAAGGCTTCACCCCAGCTCGCGGGCTGCAAGCGGCCATCCTTGCGGACGTAAGGGCGGTCAAGGCGCTGTGTCTTCAGGCCGTCCCAAATGAAACGGCTCTTGTCGGAAATCCACTCTTCGTTGATCGCCTCGTTAACGCGCGGCATGACGCGCATGACTTCGCGGCCACGGGTATCGACGCGGATGGCCGAACCGAGCGCGTCCATCACGTCGATGGTTTCGGTCTTGTTCAGTTCCCACGGACGGGCGGTGAAGGCGAAAGGCTTGGAGGTGAGCGCGCCGACCGGGCAGAGGTCAACAACGTTGCCCTGCAGCTCCGAGGTCATCGCCTGCTCGAGATAGGTGGTGATTTCGGCATCTTCGCCGCGGCCGATAAGGCCCAGTTCAGCAATGCCGGCCACTTCCGTGGTGAAACGGACGCAGCGCGTGCAGTGGATGCAGCGGTTCATCACCGTCTTGACGAGCGGGCCGATATATTTGTCTTCAACCGCGCGCTTGTTTTCCGCGTAACGCGAACCGGCGATACCGAAGGCCATGGCCTGGTCCTGCAGGTCGCATTCGCCGCCCTGGTCGCAGATCGGGCAATCCAGCGGGTGGTTGATGAGCAGGAATTCCATCACGCCTTCGCGGGCCTTCTTGACCATCGGCGTGTTGGTGAAAACCTCAGGCAATTCGCCGTTCGGGCCGCCGCGAACGTCGCGCACGCCCATGGCGCAGGAGGCGGCGGGCTTGGGCGGTCCGCCCTTCACCTCGATGAGACACATGCGGCAGTTACCCGCGACCGACAAGCGCTCATGAAAACAAAAGCGCGGAACTTCGGCACCAGCCTCCTCGCACGCCTGCAACAGCGTGAAATGATCCGGAACCTCGATCTCTTTACCGTCAACCTTGAGCTTTGCCATGGTCCTACTTACGTCCTGTTGCCTGTTCGTCCCATGTCTCACACGGTCCGCAACAAATCCTTAATCACGCCCGGCACTCATATCATCTGCCAGACGCTTCATGGTGTCGCGAGGCCGGAAAATTCCGGCTCCGCCTGAAGCCTCAATGCTTATTCAGCGGCTTCCAGAACAGCGCCATCATCCATGGCCCTGTAGGTATATTGGTCGATGCGCTTTTCGATTTCCGGACGGAAATTGCGGATCAGCGCCTGTACCGGCCATGCGGCGGCGTCGCCGAGCGCACAGATGGTGTGGCCTTCGATCTGCTTCGTCACTTCGAACAGCATGTCGATTTCGCGCTTCTGCGCGTTGCCCTTGACCATGCGCTCCAGCACGCGCCACATCCAGCCGGTGCCTTCGCGGCACGGCGTGCACTGGCCGCAGCTTTCATGCTTGAAGAAGGCCGCGATGCGGGCGATCGCCTTGATGACGTCGGTGGACTTGTCCATGACGATCATGCCGCCGGTGCCGAAGGAGGATTTCACTTCGCGCATGCCGTCGAAATCCATGATGGCGTCCTTCATGTCCTCACCGCGAACGATGGGGCAGGATGCGCCGCCGGGGATGACGCCGAGCAGATTGTCCCAACCGCCGCGAATGCCACCGCAATGGTGTTCGATCAGCTCGCGGAAGGACAGGCCCAGCGCGTCTTCGAAGGTGCACGGACGCTCGACATGGCCGGAGACCATGAACAGCTTGGTGCCGACATTGTTCGGACGGCCGATGGACGAGAACCATACCGCGCCACGGCGCAGGATTGTCGGTGCAACGGCGATGGATTCGACGTTGTTGACAGTCGTCGGGCAGCCGTAAAGACCCATATTGGCCGGGAACGGCGGCTTCAGGCGCGGCTGGCCCTTCTTGCCTTCGAGGCTTTCGAGCAGAGCCGTTTCTTCGCCGCAGATATACGCACCCGCGCCGTGATGGACGTAGATATCGAAGTCCCAGCCGTTCTTGTTGTTCTTGCCGAGCAGGCCGGCATCGTAGCACTCGTCGATGGCCGCCTGCAGCGCCTCACGCTCGCGCATATATTCGCCGCGAACGTAGATATAGGCGGTATGCGCGCCCATGGCGAAACCGGCGATCACGCAGCCTTCGATCAGCGTATGCGGATCGTTGCGCAGGATTTCGCGGTCCTTGCAGGTGCCGGGCTCGGATTCGTCGGCATTGACGACGAGGTAATGCGGGCGGCCGTCATTTTCCTTCGGCATGAAGGACCACTTGAGACCCGTCGGGAAGCCAGCGCCGCCGCGACCACGAAGGCCGGAAGCCTTCATCTCGTTGATGATCCAGTCACGGCCCTTTTCGATGATCTGCTTGGTGCCGTCCCAGTGGCCGCGCGCTCTCACGCCCTTCAGGGACTTGTCCTTGAGGCCGTAGAGATTGGTAAAGATGCGATCCTGATCTTTTAACATGCTTCACCTCTTACCGCGGCTTCTTGCCGAAGACCTTGATATACTCGGCTTCGCCACCCTTGGCGAGCGCCTCGGCCTGCTTGATCCACTCGTCGCGTTCGATGCGGCCCTTGAAATTCAGATAACCGTCGACCCAGTCGCATTCGGCTTGTCTCCAGCCGGCGATCTGCGCATAGGTAAAGATGCCGAGCTCGTGCAGCGTGCCTTCGATCTTCGGACCGACGCCGGAAATAAGCTTCAGGTCGTCGGGCGTTGCCGGCTTTTCGATGCCTGCCGGACGATCCTTGGAATCGAGCGACGGCTTCGCAGATCCCGAAGCTTCTTTTTCGGCGGTCTTTACATTGGCTTCGGCAGCCTTCGGCGCGGTCGCCGGCGTCTTCAGCTTCGGATCGGTTTCCGGGGCGTCCGTCTTCGGCTTGGCGGCGTTGGACGGCGGAACCGGTGCGGCGTCCGCAACCACTTCGGCCGGCTTGTCGAGATTGGAGCGATCCGGCTTGATCTCTTCCGTCAGCGTCGTCAGGCCGCCGACCGGGACCGACTGGTGACGGTCGATCTGCGGGCCGGTCTTGACGGTGTCGCCCTTGCCTGCCTCGAACGTATCGATGATCTCTTCCAGACGCTCGGGCGTCAGGTCCTCATAGGCGTCCTTGAAGATGATGACCATCGGCGCGTTGACGCAGGCGCCCTGACATTCCACTTCTTCCCAGGAGAGCGTGCCGCTCTCATTGGTGTGCAGCGGATCGTGGTGGATCTTCTTGCGGCAGACATCCATCAGCGCTTCCGAGCCGCGCAGCATGCAGGGCGTGGTGCCGCAAACCTGAACGTGGGCGCGCGTGCCGACCGGCTTCAGCTGGAACTGGGTATAGAAGGTCGCCACTTCCATGACGCGGATATAGGCCATATCCAGCATGTCGGCGATTTTCTCGATGGCGGCGCGGGTAACCCAGCCGTCCTGCTCCTGCGCACGCATGAGCAGCGGGATGACCGCCGATTGCTGGCGTCCCTCGGGATATTTCTTGATCGTCTTTTCAGCCCATGCGGTATTTTCCGCATTGAAGGCAAACGCCACGGGCTGGAACTGATCTTCGGCTAGTCGACGAACGGACATACTTCCTCACGCCTTTTCAGTTTAACGTCTCACAACGCGATCTCGCCACCGTGACGAATTCGCAGGCGTAAGCCGCCTTGTCTTTCTGCATGAACACGATGAACTTGCTGCCATTGGGAACAGAGGCCTTGATCTCGTATCCCGACGACAGAAGCTGCTTGATGGTCGAAGAGCCGCCGCTCGACAGCGATATACCGCCCTCGTCCGTCGCCGTCTGGGCGAGAGCGGGGGCAGACATCGCAGCGAGAAAAGCCGGTATGGCCAGCGGCAGACGCATCAGCGGTCGACCTCCCCGAACACGATGTCGAGGGAGCCGAGCACGGCTGTAACGTCAGCAAGCTGATGACCCTTGCACAGGAAATCCATGGCCTGCAGGTGTGCGTAGCCCGGCGCGCGGATCTTGCAGCGATAGGGCTTGTTCGAACCGTCTGCGACCACGTAAACGCCGAACTCGCCCTTCGGCGCTTCGACGGCGGCGTAAACTTCGCCGGCCGGAACGTGGTAACCTTCGGTATAAAGCTTGAAGTGGTGGATCAGCGCTTCCATCGAACGCTTCATCTCGCCACGCTTCGGCGGAACCACCTTGCCATCGAGCGAGGAAACCGGGCCGATGCGGTGCTTGCCGGAGAGAAGATCGACGCATTGCTTCATGATCTTCACGGATTCGCGCATTTCCTGCATACGGATCAGGTAACGATCGTAGCAGTCGCCGTTCTTGCCGACGGGAATGTCGAATTCGAGATCCGAATAGCACTCGTAGGGCTGCGCGCGGCGCAAATCCCAGGCAGCGCCCGAGCCGCGCACCATCACGCCCGTGAAACCCCAGGCGAAGGCGTCTTCAAGCGAAACGACGCCGATATCGACGTTACGCTGCTTGTAGATGCGGTTATCGGTCAACAGGCCTTCGATATTGTCGAGAACGGTGAGGAACGGGTCGCACCACTTGCCGATATCATCGACCAGTTCCGGCGGCAGGTCCTGATGCACGCCGCCGGGACGAACGTAAGCCGAGTGCATGCGGGCGCCGCAGGCGCGCTCATAGAACACCATCAGCTTTTCGCGCTCTTCGAAGCCCCAGACCGGCGGCGTCATCGCGCCGACGTCCATGGCCTGCGTCGTCACGTTCATGATGTGCGACAGGATGCGGCCGATTTCCGAATAAAGAACGCGGATCAGCTGGCCGCGCATCGGGATTTCGAGGCCGAGCAGCTTTTCGACGGCGAGCGCGAAAGCATGTTCCTGGTTCATCGGCGCGACGTAGTCGAGGCGGTCGAAGTAAGGAACGGCCTGCAGATAGGTCTTGGTCTCGATCAGCTTTTCGGTGCCGCGATGCAGAAGACCGATATGCGGATCGACGCGCTCGACGATTTCGCCGTCCAGTTCCAGAACCAGACGCAGCACGCCGTGCGCGGACGGATGTTCCGGACCGAAGTTGATCGTGAAATTGCGGACGTTATGCTCAGTCATTCTAGTGCTCCGCCGAGGTGATCATGGCGATGAATTCGGGGCCGGTCATGTTCTGCGTGGTTTCAGCGAAAGAGTAGCTCGAGGGCTTCTCATCCGTGAAAATCTGCGACGCGAACTTGAAACTGGAAGGGTTATCGAAAGCCTGCAGCGAAACGGCAAAATGCTTGCCGTCCTTCGAGCGCCACATCAGCGTGCTGCCGCAATTCTTGCAGAAGCAGCGCTCACCCCATTCCGACGAGGAATAGACGCCGAGGTTCTCTTCGTTTTCGACGGAGATATCAGCGCATTCGACAGCCAGAAACGCACCGCCGGACCAGCGGCGGCACATGGAGCAATGGCAAACGCCGAATTCGCGGGCACCGATGACGGCATTGAGGCCGACGGCGCCGCAAAGACATTGCGCATGCTCTGTCGCGGGGGCTTGGCTCATTGCTTGGCCTTTTCGTCGCCCGGGAGAACATATTCGGTTCCTTCCCACGGGGAGAGGAAATCGAAGTTGCGGAATTCCTGTTTCAGTTCGACCGGTTCATAAAGAACCCGTTTCAGCACGTCATCGTAACGCACTTCCACAAAGCCGGTAACCGGAAAATCCTTGCGCAGCGGATGGCCTTCGAAACCGTAGTCCGTGAGGATACGGCGAAGGTCCTTATGGCCTTCGAACGGAATGCCATACATGTCCCAGGCTTCGCGCTCGAACCATTCGGCACCCATGTAAACGGAGGTCGAAGACGGTACGCCCTCGTCTTCCGCCACCTGCAGCTTGACGCGCACGCGCAGGTTCTGGCGCGGCGACAGCAGGTGATAGACGACATCGAAACGCTTTTCGCGCTGCGGCCAGTCAACGCCGCAAATATCGATGATGTTGACGAAACCGCACTGCACGTCGTCACGCAGGAAGGTCAAAAGCGCGATCACGCTTTCAGGCGTCGTGTTCAGCGTCAGTTCGCCATAGGCGATATCAGCCGACACCACGAGGGAACCGCGCGCTTCCTTAACGTACGCAGCAAGATCGTTGAGAGCTTCGCTCATTCTTAATCCGTCCTTTGCCCTTAGCGCTCGATCGTACCGGTACGACGAATCTTCTTCTGCAGCAGAAGCACGCCGTAAAGCAGCGCCTCCGCCGTGGGGGGACAGCCCGGAACGTAGATATCCACCGGCACGACGCGGTCGCAGCCGCGCACGACAGCGTAGGAATAGTGATAATAACCGCCGCCATTGGCGCAGGAGCCCATGGAGATGACGTAACGCGGCTCAGGCATCTGGTCATAGACCTTGCGCAGAGCCGGCGCCATCTTGTTGGTCAGCGTGCCGGCGACGATCATCACGTCGGACTGGCGCGGCGAGGCGCGCGGTGCAACGCCGAAGCGCTCCATGTCATAACGCGGACCGGAAGCCTGCATCAGGCCTTCGACGGCGCAGCAGGCGAGACCGAACTGCATCCACATCAGGGAGCCGGTACGGGCCCAGGTGATCAGCTCGTCGGTCGAGGTGACGAGAAAGCCCTTGTCGGCCAGCTCGTCATTGATTTCCGTGAAGTAGGCGTCGTTGCTGCCAACCGGCTTGCCGGTCGAGGGATCGATGATCCCCTTCGGCTGCGGCGCAACGAGCGTGGTGTTGTTCTGGCTCATGCCCATTCCAGCGCTCCCTTCTTCCACTCATAGATAAAGCCGATGGTGAGAACGATGAGGAACACCATCATCGACCAGAAACCGAACCAGCCCATCTCGCCGAAAGACACCGCCCATGGGAACAGGAAGGCCACTTCCAGATCGAAGATAATGAACAGAATCGATACCAGATAAAAGCGGATATCGAACTTCATGCGGGCGTCGTCGAAGGCGTTGAAACCGCACTCGAAAGCGGAGAGCTTTTCCGGGTCCGGCGCCTTGTAGGCGACAGCGAAAGGCGCAATGAGAAGCGCCAGGCCGATGACGAGAGCGATACCGATGAAGATTGCGATCGGAATGTAGGAACTGAGGAGTTCAGTCATGGTCTCTTCCCTGCCCGGCCGGGTGCCGGACCTGCCTTTGTGACCCGAAGTCTCAAAGAGCGCACAAATATGTTGCAACGCCAAAGTCGTTAGCGCAGCCGCGCTCTCTCTGCAAGAGTTTAGGCACCATTTCAAGACACCTGCCGCATTGATTGGCAACAATATTGCCGGAATTGACGCAAATTTGGGCCACAATTCCGGCCTAAGCCACTCAAATACAATAATAATCGATTGAACGACGCAACCGCAAAAAAGTCACACGAATTTTACGTCCGGATGGCGGTGAAGTGACGATATTCGGGAATCGAAACTTGACTAAAAAATGCAGGAAAAATCGCGCTTAAAAAGCCCGGAATCAGGCGCTGGAATCGTCAATAGGCGAGCGCGCAAATCGCACGTCGATCTGTTTTTGAGGAGACATTTCAGGAGAAAGAAATGGCGCGAGTGACGGGGCTCGAACCCGCGACCTCCGGCGTGACAGGCCGGCACTCTAACCGACTGAGCTACACCCGCGCACCACAGACATTCATCTGCGTTTTCCGAGGGACAGGATGGCGCGAGTGACGGGGCTCGAACCCGCGACCTCCGGCGTGACAGGCCGGCACTCTAACCGACTGAGCTACACCCGCATCTCCTGACGACAGGAACCAGTCCCGCCGCTCGAACCAGCCTCGGCTGTTCGATGAGCGGCTAACTACGGCGTTCGTGCGGGGGTGTCAAGCAGGTTTCACGACAAAAGAATAAGCTTCTTCATTTTGATCGGGAAAAACCGGAAGGCCTTGGAACGCGATTGCGGCAAACGCCCTGTTTTGCGGGCTTTTCCCAACGAAAACAAAAAACTTGTCCACAGCCGCAGGCTTCCGTAACGGGATTTCCACATGGCCATCAAGGCGTCCTCGGGTCCTGTTTCAGGCAAAAAGCCCGCAGTTCCCGGCTTTTTGCCCCCGCCCCCCGGCGACGGAAAATTCTCTCGGCAAAAAAAACAAAAAAACTTCACAAAAGCCCTTGCGGTTTTTTTCCGATCCGAATACATCACGGCCACCGACGCGGCGGACATGATCCGAGACACGCGAAGGGCGATTAGCTCAGTTGGTAGAGCGCCTCGTTTACACCGAGGATGTCGGGAGTTCGAGTCTCTCATCGCCCACCATTTTCCCAGAAGATTTAAATATCATCCGTGAAGCCGAGATCCTTCGTGTTTGCTTTCGCGATGCGATAAGCCCTCGAGTATTCGGAATTATCGCCCCCTGCCCTTACTGCGGTCGGTAAAGCGTCGTCATGATTCCCAACCGCTGGAATCGCATTTCTCCAGTTACACCATGCCAAATCGGCACTGCTGTTCCATATTCCGACAGCTTGACCGCCCCCTGTATCACCCCGCAACATACCGGAAAATAAGGAAGATTCAGACTTTCTAAAGAGATTTCAGGCATTGTTTGCACACCGTTTCATGATGAACGGTTGAACTGATGGATGAAACCATGTCGATCGACGCGTTTGTAACACTCGCGCTTATTGCGCTGCCTGTTTATATTTTTTTCCGCTGGGTCCAGCAGGACTCGGAAAAACAAGATACTCCCAAAAGCAAGAATTCCCTGGGGCGGTGATCCGTTACGATCGATCCGCAGCATTTTCCCGGATGCCCTCCGGACGAAATCCTCCACAATCCGATATCGAAGCGGCAATGCCGATTTCAACGGCTTGCATCGTCAGGCATCGTGCAAGATCGGGAAACCCGGCCAAGGGGCTCCTCGCTGCACAAAAAAAGCCGGGCATAGCCCGGCTTTTCTCATTTGCGGCGCCAATCGGCTCGATCAGTTGATCGCCTTCATATTGACGGTGAAGAACAGCGTTTCGCCGGAAGAATCGTCCACGCCGTCATTGTCGGTCACGGCATAGGCCGTTCCCGCCTTGTCGAAGGTGAAGCCTTCCAGCTTGTCGACGACATAACCGTTGGTCTGGGCCTTGAGGTCGGGCAGGAAGTCATGGGCTTCCTGCTTGGCCACCAGCGGCAGTTCGCCGCCGATCTTGCCCGGCTTCAGGTCTGCGATTGCAACACGGTAGAGCTTCTTGATCTTGGCCTTGTCGCCGATCTGGTTGTCGCGCTCGACGATATAGACATAGTCGCCCTGGGCGGTGATTTCGGAGAGGCCAACCCAGCCTGCTTCGGTCTTGTCGAGCGGGTAACGCACGGCGCCCCACTCCTTGGACTTCGGATTGTAGGAAACGAGCTTGACGAAGCCCTTCTCGTCCGTGCCCCACTCACGCTGCACGGCCATCCACAGCGTCGCGTCGTCGCCCTTGCCTATCATGGTCACGCCTTCGAAACCGAAGCGGGTGTCGCCGGCGAGAAGTTCCTTCGGCAATGCGATCTCGGCCTTGATCTCGCCCTTGGCGTTGACGTTATAGAGCGCGTGGGGGACGAGCTTGGCGCTGTCGCCTTCAGAAGCCAGCCAGAAACCGCCCTTGCCGTCCAGCGTGATGCCTTCGATGTCGAGCTTCTGAGCGGCGATGCCGTCACGCTTGACGCGCAGGACGCTGGTGATGGTGGCAGGCTTTTTCGTCGCATCGATGGTGAAGATCGACGGCTGGTTGCCATAGACCGAGTCGGACACGGCGTAGAGAATGCCGGGCTTTTCGGCATCGCCGACCAGACCCGAAAGAGCGCCCCAGCCGATCGGTGCACCATCGACGGTCGCGGAAACGAGCTGCGGATAGGCTGCTTCACCTTCACCGCGTTCATAGAGCATGACATGCGAGCGGACGCCGCCGTCTTCGATCAGATCGACCTCATTGGCCGTGGCAAGGAGGTTACGCGACGGGATAGCGACAGCGCCTTCCGGCGAAACGCCTGAAGGCAGGAGCTGCGTCAGTTCCGGCTCCTTGCCAGTGTCCTTGTAGACAGCGACGACAGAGGCGCGTTCGGACAGCACGAAGAAATATTTCTGGTCGCCGAAAGTCGCCGCTTCCAGACCTTCCGGCTCGATGCCCTTTGCCTTGGAGCGCTTTTCCGGATAGTGGCCGATGGCCGCAACCGCGTGTTCGAGCGAGGAGCCGGATTCATAGACGAGCTTGCCGGTCTTGTCGAAGATGGTGAAGCCACGCGAACCGCCCTGCCAGTCGCCCTCATTGGCGATGACGATACGGTCGTTGTCCAGCCACTTCACGGCGTCCGGCTCGCGCTTGCGGCCTTCCTGCTTGTCGGTGAACTTCAACTGGCCGTCGGTCTTCGTATCGATGCCTTCAAGATCGACCTTGCCGGCGGAGAAATGCGTCTTCACCGTACCGGTCTTGCCGTCGAGAATGACGATATGATTGTTTTCCTGAAGAGTCAGCGCGATCTCGCCATTGGCGTTGATCGACACGAATTCCGGCTCCGGATCCTCAGGGGAAATTTCGGCAAGGCCGGTGAGTTCGATCTTCTTCAGCGTCGCGCAATCGGCAACGCCGTCCTTCAGACCGACAGTCACCAGATAACCGGCGGGCATCTGCGGCAGGGCGCCTTCGTTTACCTCTTCATCGCGCTCGTTTTCAATGGCGATGGCGGCGAAGGTCTTGTCCGGGGAAACGGCGACGGAATCGGGCTGGCCGCCGAGATCACAGCTTGCTTCGATCTTCTTGGTAGCAATATCGACCGTCACCAGCTTGCCGGACGGCTTGGCGCGATTTTCCGACGTATTGACGCCGGCCAGAACCTTGACGCCTGCGACGGCAACGGAGGTCGGCTCGCCTTCCAGCAGCAACGCGCCGCCGGCCTTGGGAGCCTTGGCATCGGTGATGTCGATGAAACCGATGCCGCCAAGCGGGCTGTCCGAATAGATCAGCGTCTTGCCGTCTTCGCTGGCGGTGATGATTTCAGCCGAGGTGACGGACTTGGCGTCCTTGTCCGCGGGAAGGTTTTTCGCCACCGGGAAAGATGCGATGCGGTTGAAAACCGGCTCGGCAGCGGCCGGGATGGCTGCGGACGTGAGCAGAGCAGCGGTCAAAGCCATTTGAGAAAATCGGAACGCCATTTTAATCCCCCTTGGGTCCAGAAATACCCCAAGGCTTCTGCGTTACAGACATGACAGTGGCATGACACTTCCTGACCGCTGAATCAAAAAGCCCGGCCTAGAAGGCCGGGCTTTCGTGTTTATGCCCACATTCCGCGTAGAAAAACGCCGTGTGTCCGGATGGAAGCTACACAGGCGCTTCCCTGCTTTCATTCACATCTTGACCGGGAAAACCCGGCCTGTCCGAAAAGAGTTTTTCCAAACACCATCCGCTTTTGGCGGCGATGTGACGGCGTCAGGGCGTCAAAACATGTTTCCTCGTGAACCTGAAAAGCCGCCCGCCCGCCGCCGGGCGTTGCGGCTTTCCGGAAACCTTACGAGTTGACGGCGTCCTTCAGGCCCTTGCCTGCGGAAAACTTCGGTACGTTGCGAGCCGGGATATCGACTTCAGCACCCGTGGAAGGGTTACGGCCCTTGGAGGCTTCACGACGGCTGACGGAGAAGCTGCCGAAGCCGGCCAGGCGAATGTCGCCACCGTTCTTCAGTTCGCCCTGTACAGTTTCGAATACAGCATCAACAGCGGAAGCAGCATCTGCCTTCGTGAGACCAGCCTTTTCGGCAACAGCAGAGACGAGCTCGTTCTTGTTCATGTTTCCACCCCTTTCAATGGTTTGAAACGACTCAAATTAAGCCGGCGCAGAATACGTTCGCATCCGCGCGCAGCAACCCAAAAGCGCTGGAATCGCCTGAAAAACAAGGGGTCTGCGTTTTTTTTCACAAAAAAGGCCGACATTTCTGCCGGCCTTCCACATATTCGTGCCAAATTCGCATCACTTGTGCGCAGCTTTACGCCACATGCGCCTTCCGACACCTAAGACATTGAATCTATGCATCAGCCATCGCGAAAGGCGATTCCCGCCCCTCGCGACGATGCATTATCAATGCGCGATGGTCTGGCTGCCGTCGTCGACGCCTTCCACGGTTGCGATCACCGGCGTCTCGATGCTGCCGTCCCACTCGATGGGCTCCGGCTGGCGGATAAGGGCGTGCTTGATGACCTCGCCCATCCGCGACACCGGGATGATTTCCATCTCGTTCTTCACATTGTCCGGAATTTCCGCCAGATCCTTGGCGTTTTCTTCCGGGATCAGCACCTTCTTGATGCCCCCGCGAAGGGCCGCAAGCAGCTTTTCCTTCAGGCCGCCGATCGGCAGCACGCGACCACGAAGCGTGATCTCGCCCGTCATCGCCACATCCTTCGAGACCGGAATGCCGGTCATGATGGAGACGATGGCGGTTGCCATGGCAACGCCGGCGGACGGTCCGTCCTTCGGGGTCGCACCTTCCGGAACGTGCACGTGAATGTCGCTCTTGTCGAAGCGCGGCGGCTCGATGCCGAAGTCCACGGCGCGCGAACGGACATAGGATGCCGCCGCCGAAATGGATTCCTTCATCACTTCCTTGAGGTTGCCGGTAACCGTCATGCGGCCCTTGCCCGGCATCATCACGCCTTCGATGGTGAGCAGCTCACCGCCAACTTCCGTCCAGGCAAGACCCGTGACGACGCCGACCTGATCCTCGCGCTCGGCCTCGCCATGGCGGAACCGCGGAACGCCCAGATAATCCGGCACGTTGGCAGCGGTGACTTCCACGGACTTGACCTTGCCCTTGATGATCTCGGTGACGGCCTTGCGCGCCAGCTTCATCAGCTCGCGTTCGAAGCTGCGCACGCCCGCCTCGCGGGTGTACTGCTGGATGACGACCATCAGGGCGTCATCGGTAACCGAGAACTCTTCCGGACGCAGGGCATGTTCCTTGATCGCCTTCGGCAACAGGTGACGCTTGGCGATTTCGCGCTTTTCGTCTTCCGTGTAACCGGCGATGCGGATCACTTCCATGCGGTCCATCAGTGGGCCGGGAATGTTCAGCGTGTTGGCCGTGGTCACGAACATCACGTCGGACAGGTCGTATTCCACTTCAAGGTAATGGTCCATGAAGGTGGAGTTCTGCTCCGGATCGAGCACCTCGAGTAGTGCCGACGACGGATCGCCACGGAAATCCATGCCCATCTTGTCGATTTCGTCGAGCAGGAAGAGCGGGTTCGCCTTCTTGGCCTTTTTCATCGACTGGACGATCTTGCCCGGCATGGAGCCGATATAGGTACGGCGGTGACCGCGGATTTCCGCTTCGTCACGAACGCCACCCAGCGCCATGCGCACATATTCGCGGCCGGTCGCCTTGGCGATCGACTTGGCGAGCGAGGTCTTGCCGACGCCGGGCGGGCCGACGAGGCAGAGGATCGGGCCACGGATTTTCGTCGCACGGGCCTGCACGGCCAGATATTCGACGATACGCTCCTTGACCTTGTCCAGACCGAAGTGGTCCTGATCCAGGATCTTCTCGGCATTGTTGAGGTCCGCCTTGATCTTGGACTTCTTGCCCCAGGGCAGACCGAGCAGCCAGTCCAGATAGTTACGCACGACGGTCGCTTCCGCGGACATCGGGCTCATCTGGCGCAGCTTCTTCATTTCCGCTTCGGCCTTTTCCTTGGCCTCCTTGGAAAGCTTGGTCTTGGCGATGCGCTCTTCCAGCTCGGCCATCTCGTCACGGCCGTCCTCGCCGTCGCCGAGCTCCTTCTGGATCGCCTTCATCTGTTCGTTCAGGTAATATTCGCGCTGTGTCTTCTCCATCTGGCGCTTGACGCGCGAGCGGATGCGCTTTTCAACCTGAAGCACGGAAATTTCGCCTTCCATGAAGCCGAGCGCCTTTTCAAGCCGCTGCTTCACGCTGACGGTTTCCAGCATTTCCTGCTTTTCGGTAATCTTGATCGACAGGTGCGAAGCGACCGTATCGGCAAGCTTCGAATAATCGTCGATCTGGCCGGCAGCGCCGACAACCTCGGGCGAAATCTTCTTGTTGAGCTTCACATAGCTCTCGAATTCAGACACGACCGAACGCGACAGCGCCTCGATTTCGACCGGATCTTCGGCAGGCTCCTGCAACGGCGTCGCAGTGGCTTCATAGAAGTCTTCACGGCCGGTGTAGCTGTCGATCTGGGCGCGGCCCTTGCCTTCCACCAGCACCTTCACGGTGCCGTCGGGAAGCTTCAGGAGCTGCAGGACATTGGCGACCGTGCCGACCTTGTGGATGGCCTCCGGGGCCGGATCGTCATCGCTGGCGTTGATCTGGGTGACAAGCATGATCTGCTTGTCCGAGCCCATGACTTCCTCGAGCGCACGGATGGATTTTTCCCGCCCGACGAACAGGGGAACGATCATATGCGGGAAAACGACAATGTCGCGCAGGGGAAGTACCGGATAGGTACCGCCAGATGCCGCAGACGTGATGTTCGTCATATCATTTCCTTTCCATGGTCCCTTTCGGGACACTTTGCCGGACAGCTTGGGGCATCCGGCACATTCATTTCTCGAGACTGAAAGTGGAGTTTCGAAACACCGATTTCAAGTCGCCGGAACAGACGGTCCCGCTAAGCCGCAAGACCGTGAAATTCAACAAAACCCAGCGCCGGCTAGTACTCCCGACATTTCCGGTTATCCCGAAGGACATGGGAACCGGGTCGCCGACGGGAATTCACATTTCCGTCATATCGCGCTGCAAATCAGTTGTAAGACTTTATCAGCAAAGCGCAATCCGCTCCAAACGCAAAATCGGGCTTCGCCAAGTTAGGCGCAAGTTTCACACCCGGCGACAACAGAAAAGGCCCGCTCGGAGGCGGGCCTTCTAACTTCATCGAAGCACCGGACCGGCCGATCAGGCCGAAACGTTGGTCTTTTCTTCCTGACGATCCGCATAGATGTAGAGCGGGCGCGCAAGGCCGCTGACGACCTCGTCGGAAATGACCACTTCGCGCACGCCTTCCAGCGTCGGCAGTTCGAACATGGTGTCGAGCAGAATCTTTTCCATGATCGAGCGCAGGCCGCGGGCGCCGGTCTTGCGGGTGATCGCCTTGCGGGCGATTTCGCGCAGCGCGTCCTCGTGGAAGGTCAGTTCCACATCTTCCATCTCGAACAGGCGCTGATACTGCTTGACCAGCGCGTTCTTCGGTTCGGACAAGATCTGGATCAGCGCATCCTCGTCGAGGTCTTCCAGCGTCGCGAGAACCGGCAGACGGCCGATGAATTCCGGGATGAGACCGAACTTCACCAGGTCTTCGGGCTCCAGCTCGCGCAGAACCTCGCCGACGCGGCGATCGTCTTCCGCCTTGACGGTCGCACCGAAGCCGATCGAGGTCTTTTCACCACGGGCCGAGATGATCTTGTCGAGGCCGGCAAAGGCGCCGCCGCAGATGAACAGGATGTTGGTCGTATCCACCTGCAGGAATTCCTGCTGCGGATGCTTGCGGCCGCCCTGCGGCGGAACGGAAGCGACCGTGCCTTCCATGATCTTCAGAAGCGCCTGCTGAACGCCCTCGCCCGACACGTCGCGCGTGATGGACGGGTTGTCCGACTTGCGGGAAATCTTGTCGACTTCGTCGATATAGACGATACCGCGCTGGGCGCGCTCGACATTGTAATCCGCAGCCTGCAACAGCTTCAGGATGATGTTTTCCACGTCCTCGCCGACGTAACCGGCTTCGGTCAGCGTCGTTGCGTCCGCCATGGTGAAGGGAACGTCGATGATGCGGGCGAGCGTCTGGGCAAGATAGGTCTTGCCGCAGCCCGTCGGACCGACGAGCATGATGTTCGACTTCGCAAGCTCGACATCGCCATTCTTGGAGGCGTGCGCGAGGCGCTTGTAGTGGTTGTGAACGGCAACAGACAGGATCTTCTTCGCCTGCTTCTGGCCGATGACGTATTCGTCGAGGATCTTGATGATGTCCTGCGGGGTGGGAACACCCTCACGCGACTTCACCATCGACGTCTTGTTCTCCTCGCGGATGATGTCCATGCACAATTCGACGCATTCATCGCAGATGAATACCGTCGGTCCGGCAATGAGTTTCCGGACTTCGTGCTGGCTCTTGCCGCAGAATGAACAATA
The DNA here is from genome assembly GCF_006970545.1 of Agrobacterium sp. T29. Classification (NCBI taxonomy): domain Bacteria; kingdom Pseudomonadati; phylum Pseudomonadota; class Alphaproteobacteria; order Hyphomicrobiales; family Rhizobiaceae; genus Agrobacterium; species Agrobacterium sp. T29. Next base: position 945,101 of record NZ_CP040640.1, on the reverse strand, counting down.
GAGTGTATTCTTAGAGTCGCCGCCGTTGCTGCCGCTGACTTTGCTCATATCACTTTCCTTCCAGCACGCCGCAGGTCCGCCAAACGGATCGCGGTCAACTTACCGCCCGCCGATACGGCAGCCCTTGGGGTGCATCGCCGTATCCGCCTCGTTTCCCGGGGTACTAACCGGTATCAGATACATGAGCTGACAACCGGCTGCAACGAATTCCCCATCAAACCAAAGGCCACGTCATAAAAATTCAACATAGCCTTTATATATACTAATATCGCTTTCTGTTGCGGTTGAAAGCCCCGAAATTACTTTTGCGGGTTCAAACAAACGTCAAAAAGCGGCGCGCCTCAATTCGCGGCGGCGCCTTCGATTTCCTGGCGCGAGGTCAGGATCTTGTCGATCACGCCCCAGTCCTTCGCCTCGTCTGCATCCATGAAGTGGTCGCGATCGAGGGTTTTTTCAACCTCTTCGAGCGTACGGCCCGTGTGCTTCACGTAGACTTCATTGAGGCGGCGCTTCATCTTGATGATGTCGCGGGCGTGGCGCTCGATGTCCGATGCCTGCCCCTGGAAACCGCCGGAAGGCTGGTGCACCATGATGCGGGCGTTCGGGGTTGCGAAACGCATTCCCTTTTCACCGGCAGCCAGAAGCAGCGAGCCCATGGAGGCAGCCTGGCCGACGCAGAGCGTGGAGACCGCAGGGCGGATGAACTGCATCGTATCGTAGATCGCCATGCCGGCGGTCACAACGCCACCCGGCGAATTGATGTAGAGCGCGATTTCCTTCTTCGGGTTTTCAGCCTCGAGGAAAAGCAGCTGCGCGCAGACGAGCGAAGCCATCTGGTCTTCCACCGGGCCGGTGAGGAAAATGATGCGTTCCTTGAGAAGACGGGAAAATATGTCGTAGGAGCGTTCGCCGCGATTGGTCTGCTCAACGACCATCGGCACCAGAGCCATGGCGGTATCAACTGGATTTTTCATGTCCGTCCTTTGTCAAACTCTGCCCTTCGCGAAAAACCGCTCCGGAATCACTTCTAACCTTCATACTCCCTACATAGAGTGTCCCTGCCCCGTACTTCAAGACACGAAGCCGCATATCCTTAACGGCTCAACAGCGTTTGCAGGCCTTTCGGGCCGAGGTTGACAGGGCTTTCGGACCGGGCGGCGCCAGCCGGGCCTCTTTCCCCGCTGCCACCATTTTTTTACTATGGCAGGCGACGACGGCAAAAATCGCCCGCCATGCACAGATATAACTTCTCACCGGCAAGAACTCGTTAGTATTTGCTGCCGATACTGGCCAGCGAATTTCCGGTTCCCTTTGGGGAATGGGCCCACCGGGCGAAATGGCAGCTCAACAATTCCAGCGGGCATAACGCACCTCGTGCGAAAGAGCCCGCTTTTATCGCATTATGGCGCAGATAGGATTTTGCAATGCTGGATGCAAAGACGAGCACGCTACTGTGGGCGGCGGAAACGTTCACCCTTGCCGTGCTTTTGGGAACGCTGTGGCTGCACCGCCCTTCCCGCCGGCATAATCTCTTTTTCGCCGCCGGTTTCCTCGCCACGGGCTTCGGCGCTGTCATGGTGGCGTTTCGCGGGGATATTTCCAGTTTTCTGTCCATCCAGGTCGGCAATACGCTCGCACTTTCCGCCTTCGGTTTCTGGCTTGCGGGCCTGCTGTGCTTCGAACAGCGGAAAATCGGCGGCTGGGTCGCCATTCCGGCTCTCCTGTGGATCGCCGGAATGTTCCTGCCGCCCGTGCGTGAAAACATGGTGGCCCGCATCCTGCTTTATCACGCCAGTGCGGCCACGGGTTATTTCATGCTCGCCGGCGTCCTTCTGGCCAGCAAGGCGCGCGCCTCACGCAGCCGCCGGGTTCTGGCCGCGATCCTGATCCTGCAGGCTTTTGCCGGGGCGTTCGTCGCATCCATCGTCATCCCCGTCAATGCCGCCATCCCCAACGCCATTCCCATGACATCGGCGCTTGCCCTCTCCGGCATGCTCGGCTTCACGGCCATCATCATGATCAGCGCCAAGATCATCATGGAGGATACGGAAAGCCGCCTCCATCGCCTCGCCATGACCGATCATCTGACCGGCGTTCTCAACCGGCGCGGCCTGCTGGAGGAGTTCGAGCGTATCAAGAAAAGGTCGCCGGCCTCCAGCCGTTACGTGGCTCTGGTGCTGTTCGACATCGACCATTTCAAGAAGATCAACGACAGATACGGCCACCAGTCCGGCGATGCGGTCCTAGTGCATTTTTGCAATATCGCCCAGCGCGCAATCGGCGATCGCGGCCTTTTCGTCAGGATGGGAGGCGAGGAATTCGCGCTGGTTGCCGAAGTGGAAAGCCCTTCCAGCACGGCGACGCTTGCGGAAGCCATCCGCAGCAATCTGCGCCTTTCGAAGATCAGTTCGCGCGGTGAAGCCATCGAGGTGACCACCAGCGTCGGCATATCGGAAGCCATGATCAAGGACGCCGACCTCAACACGATGATGACGGAAGCCGACCGCGCGCTCTATGCCGCCAAGAAGGCCGGGCGCAACCGGACCGTCATCCATGTCAATTCAGCCAATGTCGTCGTGCCCGCCTCGGACCGTGACGAAAATCCGATGGACAACAATGCCGACCGCCAGGTCGCGGCGCTGAACCGGATAGCCGCCATCGCCAGCCGGTGACGATGTAACCACCCAGTGACAGACATAGAGGTATCCGGAAGGGATTTCCCTCCCTTCCCAAAGCGCCGCGCGCGGAATAGACCATGGGCATGACAGCGACATTTCCGTTTCTCAAAATCGATCCCGCCACCCGCCGCGTTTCCCTTGATGCCCGCGACCCGGCTTTCTACAACGATCCGAACCCGGTCTATGCGGCCCTGCACGCTGAATGTCCCACTTTCTATTGGGAGGAACAGCGGCAATGGTTTTTCACCGGATACGACCATGTGAGCGCGCTTTTGCGCGACCGCCGCTTCGGACGGCAGATCCTGCATGTGGCAAGCCGCGAAGAGATCGGTTTGGCGGAGCCGCTCGAACATGTGAAGCATTTCGATGCTGCCGAGCAGCATTCGCTTCTGGAGCTCGAGCCGCCGGAGCACACGCGGCTGCGCACGCTCATCAACCGCGCCTTCGTGTCGCGGCACGTCGACAAGATGAAGCCGGAAATCGAGGAACTCGCCAACCGTCTGATCGACGCCTTCGAAGCAAATGGCGAAACGGAACTTCTCTCTTCCTATGCCGACATCATCCCGGTGACGATGATCGCCCGCATGATCGGCATTCCCGAGGAGATGGGGCCGCAGCTTCTGAAATGGTCGCACGCCTATGTCGGCATGTATATGTTCAAGCGCACGCCGGAAGACGAGCTGCTGGCCGACAGGGCCGCGCATGAATTTTCAGACTATGTGCGCAGCGTGATCGCCGAGCGGCGGGCCGAGCCGAAGGACGATCTGCTGAGCCACATGATCCATACGGAGCACAAGGGCCAGTATCTGACCGACGACGAGCTCGTCTCCACCACCATCGTGCTGCTGAATGCCGGGCACGAGGCGACCGTGCACCAGATCGGTAATTCCGTGCGCATCATTCTGGAAAGCGGCATCTCCCCCGAGGTCCTGTTCCACGACGATGCCGCCACAGAACGGACTGTGGAAGAAACCCTGCGCATCTGTGCACCGGTTCATATTTTCCAACGCTGGGTTCTGGAGCCGGTCGAAATCGACGGCGTCGCGTTCAAGCGCGGCGACAAGGTCAGCCTCATTCTGGCCGCCGCCAATCTCGATCCGGCAAAATTTTCCGATCCGCTGACCTTCCGGCCGGACAGAAACGAAGGCGCCAACGTCTCCTTCGGCGCCGGCATTCATTTCTGCATCGGCGCGCCGCTGGCGAGGCTGGAGCTCAATCTTGCCCTGCCGCTGCTTTTCAAACGCCTGCCGGGCCTGAAGATCGCCGAGCCGCCCAGGGTCAAGGATGTCTATCATTTCCATGGTCTGGAGCGGCTCGATCTGGCGTGGTGAAGTAGTTTTTTTATGATCCCCGATGCGCTATGGTATTTTCGTCCAATAGTGATGAGGCAAATGCCTTGGCAACCAAGTCGAAGAAAAAAACGGATATGACGCCGCCCCCTCCGGTCGTTTTTACCGAACTGGAGGCGCATCTTGAGAGACTATCGCGTCAATTGGATGCGGTGGGTCTTTCGGAGAGTAAATCGGGCTCTGTTCCACACGAAAAACGCCGACGCGTTCCGGGCCGTTTTAAGGGCGTGCTCGTGGTCGGACCTGAGTTCTTCGAACCGCTGACGGAAGACGAACTTAAAGAGTTCGCGACCGAATGAAATATCTACTGGATACCCATGCACTGCTTTGGTGGCTGAATGACCATGACCGGCTTTCGCCGGATGCGCGCGAAATCATCAGCGACCCCAATAATGACCTCTATGTGAGCGCGGCTTCAGCATGGGAAATTGCCACGAAATTCGCACGAGGCCGTTTGCCCGGTGCGTCGCTCATACTTCCCGATTTTGCGGGTGTAATTGAACAGGAAGGCTTTCTCGAACTTCCCATCAACAGCGCTCATATGGTTCGAAGCGCCATGCTGCAGGGCGAGCACCGCGATCCGTTCGATCGAATTCTTGCGGCTCAATCTATTTTGGAAAACATGGCGTTGATATCTATCGACGAGAAAATTCCATCGCTCGGCGTCATGACACGCTGGTAGCGCGCCATCAGAGCCGGATGACATAATCCTTGCGCGTCGTCTCCACGACCTCCCAGGTGCCCGTAAAGCCCGGGCGCAGGATAACGCGGTCGCCCGGTCTCAGATCGCGCGGCGCACCGCCATCTTCGGTCAGGATGGAATGGCCTTCGAGGATGTTGAAATATTCCCATTCGTCATAGACCACCCGCCATTTGCCGGGCGTGGACTGCCAGATGCCGGCATAGATGCCGCCGGGAGCTTCCTCGATATTCCATGTGGTGAATTTGGGATCGCCGGAAATCAGTCTTTCCGGCGCTGGCGCACCGTATTCCAGCTCTGCGACATAATCGAAGGACAGAAAATTCGTCATGACGTCCCCTGTCCGTCAAATATGGTTGGCCATACAGCTTTGCTCAATTGTGGGCGCTTCGTCAAATAGTCTCGGGTGTGCCGGTTGGGCGCTGCCGCCGGGGAAACGAGGCGCCTACTCCATCTTCGTCCAGCCGAAAACCAGCCAGGTGTATTTCGACTTCTTGTCGGGTTCGGCGGTGTACGTCATCTGTATATCGCCATCCTTCGCGTAAATATCGAGCCGGGGCGCGGTATCCAGCTTCAGCCACAGCGAACTCTTGTCAAAAGACCATGTGCCGCACCAGACGCATGAACCTGAAGGATCGCCGGGTTGATGGAAATTGTAGCGACCGTCCGCCGTGATCTCCAGATAATCAAAAGCGGAGTAAAATGTCGTCACCGTCTCCTGGAAGAGTGTCGCATCCGCTTCCTGCTGGGCGGTGGGCTCAGTCTTCATATCGCGCGGCGGGCGGCTGGTCGCGCCGGTGAGCTTCCATTTTCCGACAAAATCCTGCTGCGTCGGGAAATATTCCGCCTCGGCCTTTGCCGGCGAAACCGACGCTACGACCGGTATATCAGCCATACCCGCGACCCCGATTGCAAGGAGAAGGGTGACAATACGGAGCATTCCGGTTCGGTTTTTCATGTGGCGTATCTTTCGCGATGGGACTGCAAGGGTCTGTTCTAGGCGGATTCGGCGCTTTGAGTAAGATGGTCGCGGATGAACGGAAGCAGCGCACCGTTCAACCTGGCACCGAGGCTTTCTCCACAGACCAGTGGAAACTGGCAGCGTACGGCCTCAGTTTCCCGCTGATTTCGCGAGCGCGATGAACAGCAGGATCACCGCAAGAAACTCGATGGGCAGTCGCCAGCGGCTCAATCGGACCCATCTGGCCGCAGCATTGGAAGTAGCCGTTGCGTCACCGGCCAATCCCGTCTCAAACCGAAGCGCCATTGGGATGAAATATGCAAAGGACCAGATCCGCGCTACAAGATGCGCGGCGAGTGCGGACCATATCCAGACGCGAATTGCGGGATGAGCCCATGTCAGCCAGACAGCGAGGAGCAAGGCCACCTCAAACAGCCCGTGAGCGGGACCCCAGAAAAGCTTTCGGTCGATCCCGCCCCGTTCAGGCTGGATCAGCATCGGCTGCGAAGGCCACACCCTATCGACAAGAAGCGTCTCGTAGATGCCGCCGCCCAGCCCGACGCTCCCAAGAACACCGGCGACGACAATCGCGTAGAAAACCAGCGGATCGAACATCTTTCACCTCTTCCAGAAAACGCCGTGACGCCTGCGAAAGCATGTTCGACCAGCACGCATTTTCCACTTTTCGACGCTCGCAGGCGTAACCAGCACATTTAACGCTGGCGAAATCGCATCCGGCCAACTATCTTGATGACTATTATTTCTTAATTATTGAGATACTCACATGTCAAGAGATATCCTGGATAGCCGGTTGACCGACGTACTTCGTCAGGCCAGCGCGCAATCATTGCTCATCAGCCAGTCCATCGCGGCAAAGGCTCGGATGAACACCACCGATCTGGAGTGCCTGGACATCCTTCAGATGCAGGGCCAGGCAAGTGCAGGTGAACTTGCAAGATCGACCGGCCTGACGACCGGAGCGGTGACGGCGCTGCTCGACCGGCTGGAGAAGGCCGGCTTCATAAAACGCTTGCCCGATCCTGCGGATCGCCGGCGCGTGCTGGCGGCGCCTCATCCCGAAAAAATGCGGGAATTGTTTCAGATCTATGCGCCCCTTCAGGAAAAGATGGAGGCGCTCTATGGGGAATATGATGAAGAGCAATTGCAGCTCATCATCGGTTTCATGGAAAAATCATGTGCCATTTCGAAGGACTTCATTGGCACTTTGCAGAAGAAATAAGCTGAATGCAGCCGAGCGAGTGCACCTCGCTGCAACACGCAAATCCGCTGCCGCCGAAAGCACCCTGTTTCCATGGTTTTCCGGCGGCCGCTCAATCACACTTAAATATCATTGGGGGTCACGCGGGCACCAAACTCGCGTGAGCCACCAGATCAGACCTTGGCGAGCGATTGCTCGAGATCGGCGATGATGTCCTTGACGTCCTCGATACCGACCGACAGGCGAACCACATCCGGCCCGGCGCCGGCGGCCGTCTGCTGTTCCGGTGTCAGCTGCGCATGGGTGGTGGAGGCCGGGTGGATGACGAGGGAGCGCGTGTCGCCGATATTGGCGAGATGGGAGAAGAGCTGCAGCCCTTCCACCAGCGCCTTGCCGGCCGCATAACCGCCCTTGACGCCGAAGGTGAAGACGGAGCCCGCCCCCTTTGGCGAATAATGCTGCTGGATAGCGTAGTTGTCGCTGTCTTCCAGCCCCGCATAATGCACCCAGCCGACCTTGGGATGCGCCTTCAGCCATTTTGCGACGGCAAGCGCATTGTCGGAATGGCGCTGAACGCGCAGCGGCAGCGTCTCGATGCCGGTCAGGATGAGGAATGCGTTGAAGGGCGAGATCGCCGGGCCGAGGTCACGCAATCCCAGCACACGGCAGGCGATGGCGAAGGCGAAATTGCCGAAGGTCTGGTGCAGCACGACGCCGGAATATTCCGGCCGGGGCTGTGACAGCGCCGGATATCGGTCCGTCGCCGACCAGTCGAAGGTTCCACCGTCCACAATGATGCCGCCCATGGAGTTGCCGTGGCCTCCGAGGAATTTCGTCAGCGAATGCAGCACGATATCCGCGCCATGTTCCAGCGGCCGCAGCAGATAGGGGCTCGCCATGGTATTGTCGACGATGAGCGGCAGGCCATGCCGGTGGGCGACGTCGGCGATTGCGGCGATATCCACGAAAGTACCGCCCGGATTGGCAAGGCTTTCGATGAAGACGGCACGCGTGCGCTCATCGATCTGCGCCTCGAAGCTGGCCGGATCGGTGGCGTCGGCCCAGCGGACCTGCCAGTCGAAGCCCTTGAAGGCATGGCCGAACTGGTTGATCGAGCCGCCATAGAGCTGGCGGGCGGCGACGAAATTGTCGCCGGACTGCAGCAGCGTATGGAAGACCAGCAATTGCGCGGCATGGCCGGACGCGACGGCAAGCGCGGCCGTACCGCCCTCAAGTGCTGCCACGCGCTCTTCCAGAACCGCCTGAGTGGGGTTCATGATGCGGGTGTAGATATTGCCGAACTCTTTCAGTCCGAACAGGGCGGCGGCGTGATCGGCGTCGCGGAAAGCATAGGCCGTGGTCTGATAAATGGGTGTGGCGCGCGCGCCGGTGGTCGGATCCGGTTGCGCGCCCGCATGAACGGCCAGCGTCGAAAACCCGGGATTGCTGCTCGGCATGATGTTTCCTCCAATTGGAATTTCGGAGGGATCATAATGCCTTGCCGCCAAATGATAAGTCCGATCCGTACCAACTATCGCACAATATTGAGACGCGGATACTCAATTGCAGGACAACGGTCCATCACGACTTCCATGCCGTAGGCTTCCGCCTTGGCGGCGGCATTGTCATCGCGAACGGAAAGCTGACCCCAGATTACCGATGGCCGCTCCGGCAGCAATATCGCCTCCTCGACGATTGCCGACAAATATTCCGGCGCCCGGAAAACGTCGATCATGTCCACCGGCTCGGGAATATCGGCGAGTTTGGCATAGACCTTCTGCCCCAATATCTCCTTGCCTGCCTGGCCGGGATTGACCGGAAACACACGATACCCCCTGGACAGCAGGAAGCGCATCACGCCGTGGCTCGGCCTGTCCGGGTTGGGCGAAGCACCGAGCAGGGCGATGGTTTTGACATCGGTCAGAATTTTTCTGAGGTAGTCGGGCTCGTAACTATCATGCTGCATGTCAACTTATCCCTTCTGGAGCGTCGCATGGTTTGAAGAATACCAATGCAGCTGCGCCATTCGAAAGCGCCGCGAGCATAGCGTCTCCTGCATAATTCCACCGACGCATTCCTGACGCTACCGGTTGCGTCCGCCCTTCCATCTAGGAAGGTTCTTCGCTCTCTTGAACCCCTGCCCGGCTGAAAAATTGCCGCTACGCAGACAATCCCGTCGCACAGTGGCACGTTTTCGCCCACGCAAAATGATTTCACCAAACGTCGGAATGCCGGTTGTACTGACTATTTTTGTCCAGTTTTCAAAATGACGCGAATTGCCGCAAATAAGGGCCCAAACAACATTAGCGTGTAATTCATGCGCTCTTCGTCTCCTGTTTGTTTTCATTCCGTTCGCAGGAAAATTAGAAATATCTAATTTTCAGAAAGTTATTCTGTAAATCAATCTATACACAAATCTACAACGTTACAGTTGCCAATTCGTGAAAGATATGAAATTTCTTTTCATGCACGCCTTCGCCCGATTGATACACCTTGCGCCCGAAGCACCATGGCGCACTGGGCGCCAATATTTGACAAATTTGGTAGTATTTTTAGCGAAAATTCGTCGTGAGGCGAAACCATAAGCTGTGCGTCGGACGCTCATGCGTCCATCTGACGGATGAAATCATGAGCAGAATGTCATATCACCCCGACGCAAAATCATTCCCCGGCGCCATGACATGCACAAAGCATAAATTTTACGCGCGTTGCAGTATCTGCTGCGATCACAGGCCGTTTGCGGGCGGTTCCACGGGCGCAAAACGCTCGCTCGAATGATCGGGAGAGGCATATCGCCTCGCCGAAAATCGATTCCGGTTTTCAAGCCGATGCTATAGGTTGCCCAAAGTAGCCCGCGAGCGAGTCTCTATTGTGACATTTGACATTCTTCTTCTGGTGCTCCTGGGCGCGATACTGCATGCCGGATGGAATGCGCTGGTCAAGGCCGGATCCGACAAATCGCTGGACGCCTCGCTGATCGCGGCGGGCGCTGCGGCCTGTTCGCTGCCGTTTCTGCCTTTCCTGCCATTTCCCGCGCCGGTCGCCATTCCTTTCCTGATCGCTTCGGCCGTTCTGCAATTCGCCTATTTCCGGCTTGTCGCCGCCGCCTATACGATCGGCGACATCGGCCTTGTTTATCCCGTCATGCGCGGCGTGGCGCCCCTGATCGTCGCGGCGACGAGCAGCCTGTTCCTGAGCGAGATTTTAAGCCCGCTGGCCCTTGCCGGCATCATCGTCATCTCCGGCGGCATTCTGACGCTCGCTTTCGAGGCGCGGCGCGGTGGCGGAAAGGCGATCATGGTCGCCCTGCTCAACGCCTTCGTGATCGCATCCTACACCTTCGTCGACGGTGTCGGCGCAAGGCTTTCCGGCAACGCCATCTCCTATACGCTGTGGATGTCGCTTCTGCCGCCCGTGCTGCTTTTCGGCTTCGCCTTCTACCAGCGCGGCGTGGGCCCGGTCGCGGACCATGTCCGGCGCAACTGGTGGCGCGGCTTGATTGGCGGCGGCGGCTCCATTCTCTCCTACGGGCTGGCGCTCTACGCCATGACCAAGGCGCCCGTCGCCGTCGTCGCGGCGCTCCGGGAAACCTCCATTCTCTTTGCGCTGGTGATCTCCGTGGTGATCCTGAAAGAACGCGCCAGCATCTGGCGTTATCTTGCCGGAGGCATCATTGCAGCAGGCGTTCTGGTGATGCGACTGGGGTAAAACGGGACCGTTCTATGAGGTAAAATAATACCCCATTATCAAGTCATTGTTTTTGCTTTATTATTTTTACGACCTCCAGAATCCGTCATATTGACGCTTTCGCTCGCGCACCGTATAAGCGCGCCAGATCGGATTCCAGCCGGAATAGGGTCATTTGCGGTTGCCTTTGATGGCAACCAAACCAAGCAACAAGAAACGCCCGTATGCTCTTATTTAAAAGAGGATGACGGGTCCACGTTAGAAAGTGAAATCCATGTCTACTTTCGTTCAGAAGCCTGCTGAGGTGGAGAAGAAGTGGGTCATCATCGACGCCGAAGGCCTCGTTGTTGGTCGCCTCGCCACCATCGTTGCAACCCGCCTGCGCGGCAAGCACAAGGCTACCTACACCCCCCACGTTGATGATGGCGACAACGTCATCGTTATCAACGCGGAAAAGGTTGCCTTCACCGGCAACAAGTACTCCGACAAGAAGTACTACTGGCACACCGGTCACCCGGGTGGCATCAAGGAGCGTACGGCTCGCCAGATCATCGAAGGCCGCTTCCCGGAGCGCGTCGTTGAAAAGGCCATCGAGCGCATGATCCCGCGCGGCCCGCTCGGCCGTCGCCAGATGAAGAACCTGCGCGTTTACGCCGGCTCGAACCATCCGCACGAAGCACAGCAGCCCACCGTTCTCGACGTGGCCGCGCTTAACAAGAAGAACGTAAGGAGCGCCTGATAATGGCCGATCTTTCCTCTCTGAAAGACCTCGCCCCGGCATCGGAAGCTTCGGCTCCCGTGCATGTCCGCAAGGTTGACACCCTCGGCCGCTCCTACGCGACCGGCAAGCGCAAGAACGCCGTAGCCCGCGTATGGGTGAAGGCCGGTTCTGGCAAGATCATCATCAACGGCCGCGATTTCACCACGTATTTCGCACGTCCGGTTCTGCAGATGATCCTTCAGCAGCCGATCGTCGCCGCTGCCCGCACGGGTCAGTTCGACATCATCGCCACCGTTGCCGGTGGTGGTCTGTCCGGTCAGGCCGGCGCCGTTCGTCACGGTCTGTCCAAGGCCCTCACCTACTTCGAACCGGGCCTGCGCTCCGTTCTGAAGAAGGGTGGCTTCCTGACCCGCGACAGCCGCGTTGTCGAGCGTAAGAAGTACGGTAAGGCCAAGGCCCGCCGTTCGTTCCAGTTCTCGAAGCGCTAATCGCTTCTACGAACGGTTCGTTCAGAACTTCGAAAGGCGGGGCTTCGGCTCCGCCTTTTTTTCATGGTCTCCTCCCTTGTTTTTTCAGCGGGAAGACAGCAACCTCGGCGCAAATCGCAATGGGGTGATCAATGCCGTCCAAAACCATCGACCATGCCTTCACCGCAACGACGCTGACATCGGCCGCCACCGACCCGACCCATGCGGGCGTCCTCTCCTTCATGCGGCGCAAATATACCAAGAACCTCAAGGGTGTATCGACGGCCGTCTGGGGCATTCCCTTCGATGCGGCCACCTCCAATCGGCCGGGCGCACGCTTCGGGCCGCAGGCGATCCGCCGCGCCTCGGCGATCTTCGACAATGACCCGCAATATCCCTTCGCGCGCGATCTCTTCGCCCATATGCCGACCATCGACTATGGTGACTGTCTGCTGGACTATGGCAATCACTGGAAAACGCCTGATACGATCGAAAAGGAAGCGCGCCGGATCATCTCCAAGACGGATTACCTGCTGACGCTTGGCGGCGATCACTTCATTACCTGGCCGCTTTTGAAGGCACATGTGGCCAAGCATGGGCCGCTGGCGCTGGTGCAGTTCGATGCGCATCAGGACACCTGGTTCGACGATGGCAAGCGTATCGACCACGGCTCCTTCGTAGCCCGCGCCGTGCGCGATGGACTGATTGATCCTGACCGGTCCATCCAGATCGGCATCCGCACCCATGCGCCTGACGATTTCGGCATTCGCATTCTCCACGGTTACGAGGTGGAGGAGATGCGGGCGGGCGATATCGCCTCGCTGATCGTCAAGCACACGGCCGGCATGCCCACCTATCTGACCTTTGATATCGACTGCCTCGATCCCGCCTTCGCGCCGGGAACCGGAACGCCGGTGGCCGGCGGGCCGACCAGTGCTAAAATTCTCTCCGTTCTGCGCGGGCTTGGCCAGCTCGATATTCGCGGCTCGGACGTGGTGGAAGTCGCACCCGCTTACGACCATGCTGACATTACCGCCATTGCCGGAGCCACCGTTGCAATGTATATGCTTGGCCTGCGCGCCGAACGGTTGGCCAAGGCCGGCTGATAAAGAAAACGGCGCTTGCCAAACTGATTCCGATTACCCTCGCAACCCTTTGAAAAGTCAGGACAAGGACATGACAGCGAAGATCTTCATCGATGGCGAACACGGCACCACGGGTCTGCAGATCCGCACGCGCCTTGCCGGTCGCCGCGATATTGAGCTGCTGTCCATACCCGAAGCCGAGCGCCGCAATGCGGCGATGCGCGAGGATATGCTCAACGATGCCGACATTTCGATCCTCTGCCTGCCTGATGATGCTTCCCGGGAAGCGGTCTCAATGGTGGCTGGCAACAATAATGTCCGCATCATCGATACCTCGACCGCCTATCGCGTCCATCAGGACTGGGCCTATGGCTTTGCCGAAATGGATAAGGACCAGGGCGAGAAGGTTCGCTCTGCCCGCCTCGTCGCCAATCCCGGCTGCTACCCGACCGGTGCTATCGCCCTTATTCGCCCGCTGCGGGCCGCTGGCCTCCTGCCGGACGGTTATCCTGTCAGCGTCAATGCGGTCTCCGGCTATACTGGCGGCGGCAAGCAGATGATCGCCCAGATGGAAGACCAGAGCCGCGATGACGCGATCAGCGCCAATAATTTCCTTTATGGCCTGACGCTCAAGCACAAGCACGTGCCGGAAATGACCATTCATGGCCAGCTCGACCGCGCACCGCTGTTTTCGCCTTCCGTCGGGCGTTTCCCGCAGGGCATGATCGTGCAGGTGCCGCTGTTTGCCGCCGACCTGAAGGAAGGCGCGACCGTCGAAACGATCCATGCGGCGCTGACTGCCCACTATGCGGGACAGGACATCGTCAACGTGGTGCCGCTTGCCGAAAGCAAGGGGCTCGCGCGCATCGACGCCGAGGAACTGGCAGGCAAGGACACGATGAAACTCTTCGTCTTCGGTACGCCGGGCGGCGAACACATCAACCTCGTCGCGCTGCTCGACAATCTCGGCAAGGGCGCATCCGGTGCTGCCGTGCAGAACATGGAACTGATGCTCTCCGCATGAGGGTTATCTCGTGACCACCACCCCATCTTTTCCGGCCTCGTGGAATATCGAGGCCGCAAAACAGATTGCCGATACGCCGGCCGGGGTGGTTTACGAGCTTACGCGCGGCGACGGTTCCCTCGCCGTCGCCAAGGTTCTGAAACAGAGAGTACTGAAGGATAGCCTTCGCGGCGCGGATTTCATTAAATGGCGCGCCGGCATCGGCTGCGTGGAGCTGCTCGACCGCTCCGACGATATTCTGCTGATGGAACATGCCGGCACGGAGACCCTGCGCGACGTGCTGTTTCGCGACGGCAATGACAATGCCACCACGGAGATCGCCGCCGATGTCCTGCTCAGATATCATCAGCCATCGCAGCAGCCGCCGCCTTCAAGCCTGCTGACGCTGCCGCTCTATTTTGAGAGCCTGTTCCGCAAGGCCGAACAGGACCGTACTGACGGCGTGGACAGCCCCTATATCGAGGCAGCCGCGCTGGCGCAGGCACTGATCGACCGGCAGCGAGATATCAAGCCGCTGCACGGCGATCTGCATCACGAGAACATCATGCGCAGTGAACGCGGCTGGATCATCATCGATCCGGCCGGCTTGATCGGCGATGCGGCGCTCGATGTCGCCAACATGTTCTCCAACCCGCTCGACCGTTTCGACCTTACCCGCAGCGAGGCGCGCATCGCCTCCATGGCGGCGATTTTTGCGAAGGCTTTACAACGGGAAGAACGGCTATTGCTGCAATATGCCTTTGCCTATGGCTGCCTTTCTGCCGCGTGGCACGAAGAGGATGGCAATGCGGAGGAACGCGACAACGAACTCGCCGTCGCGGCCACCATCAAAACGGTGCTCGGGCAGTTCTAAGCCGCCTCAGTCCCTGACTTCGACCGCAACGGGCGCCGGATATTCGCCGATAAAACCGCGCCAGTGGGCGACGGCGAAACCAAGCACGATCAGCGCCATGCCCTGATGAGCGAGCGCGACGTGAATATCCACATGCATCAAAAGCGTGGTGATGCCGAGCGCCGCCTGAATGGAGACGAGCACGAAGAACAGCACGGCGCGGCGAGCATGCGGTGTATTAGGCAAGGCGCGCGCCATAGACACCATATGCCACAGCGTGGCGGCAAACAGCGTATAGGCGCCGAGGCGGTGGACGAATTGCACCGTCTTGGGGTTCTCGAAGAGGTTGATCCACCACGGCTGTTGCAGGAAGAGATCGCCAGGCACCAGCGAACCGTCCATCAGCGGCCAGGTATTGTAGGAAAGGCCGGCATTCAGCCCCGCCACCAATGCGCCGAGATAGATCTGGAAGAGACAGAGCACCGTCAGCAGCGCGGCAAAACCCCTGCCCGTCTTTTCGTCGGCGGCCTCAGGCGAATGATGCGACAGCCCGCGCAAAATCCACATGCAGCCCGCAAAGATGAGGCAGGCGATGGTCAGATGCGTGGCAAGGCGATATTGCGAGACATCCGTGCGGTTGACGAGGCCGGAAGAGACCATCCACCAGCCGATGAAACCCTGAAAGCCGCCAAGCGCCAGAAGGCCGACCAGCGGCAGGCGCAGGCGCTTTTCGACGCGGCCGGTGAGCCAGAAGAAGGCGAGCGGCAAAGCGAAGATGACGCCGATGGTGCGGGCAAGCAGGCGATGCGCCCATTCCCACCAGAAAATCGTCTTGAACTCGTCAAGCGACATGCCCTTGTTGATTTCCTGATATTGGGGAATGCGCTTGTAAAGCTGGAACTCCTCTTCCCATTCGGCAACGGAAAGCGGCGGAATCGCGCCGTGGATCGGCTTCCATTCGGTAATCGACAGACCGGATTCGGTAAGTCGCGTGGCGCCGCCGACGAGGACCAGACAGAAGAGCGTGAAGAGCACGACGCGCAGCCAGATTCGCAGCAGGCGGCGGTCCTTCTCCTGTTTCTGCAGGGCAGCCTCCACCACCATTTCCGCAGAACCATTTGCCATCGTCATGCCGCTCGAACGCATCTTTCAGGTCTCCATCATACAGTCATGTTGATTAGCCCCAACCGGCACCACAAAACAAGGCCTCAGGGTTTGCGGCATGCGGTCGCGGCGCTATAGTCCCGCGCAGATACTCAATGACGGAAGACTTCATGCACCCTCGCCTCAGATCGCTTATCGGCACCATCGTCATCATCTGCCTCGTCGTCGTTTACGCCGTGGTGGCGACGGCCATTGCATCGGCGGCGCTGGCGCAATCGCCCTGGTGGGTGCATCTCGCTTATTTTGTGCTGACCGGAATCCTGTGGGTTCTGCCGGCGATGCTGATCATCAAATGGATGGCCGGACCCAAAAAGCAGGGTTAAGCGCCGACCACTGCATGACACCCTGAGGTCGCAATTTTATAAACCGATTGTTTGCCGCTCAGCGATATAGTCCGACCGAAACAACCGGAGAGAGTGGATGGCGGCTGAGGGGCCGGTCTTTATCAGCGACGAGCAAGCACCGACCGCCGTGCAAAACGAGCGGCGGGGTGCTGATCGTCTGTTGATCGATCTGGTCGATGACGCCGCAACCATCCGCTCCGACTGGGAGCAGCTGGAAAACGACCCGCTCAATTCATTGCATCAGGGTTTCGGCTGGTGCTCCATCTGGGCGCAGACGCAGAATAGCGCGCTCCTGACGCTTCGCGGCCGGCAGGGCGGCAAGACGATCTTTCTGCTGCCGCTCGAAATCGTACTGGAAGGCGGCATCCGCAAAGCGCGTTTTCCCGGCGGCCGTTTCAACAATATCAATACGGGGCTTTTCGACCCCTCCTTTGCAGAACAGGCCGGACAGGAAATCGCAGCGGCGATTGCCCGCGAAGCGCGGAAGCTGCTGCATGGCCGGGCCGATATCCTGGCCTTGCAGAACATACCGCTGACGTGGCGCGACAGGACCAATCCCCTCTCGCATCTTGCTTCCGTCGAAAACCAGAATCCGGCCTTCCAGCTTCCGCTGTTCGAAAGTTTCGAGGCCACGCTTCGGCAGGTCAATGCCAAGAGGCGACGGAAGAAATTCCGCATCCAGAGCCGAAGGGCCGAGGAAATGGGCGGTTACAGCCATGTGATCGCACGGTCGCCACAGGAAAAATGCGAATTGTTGCAGGCATTTTTCCGCCAGAAGGCCGCCCGTTTCGCCTCGCAGGGCATTCCGGATGTGTTTCGGGATCAATCGGTGCGGGATTTCTTCTACGATCTGGCCAATTTTCCCGAGACGGGCACGGACAGTCTGCTGGAATTGCATGCCATTCGCCTGCATGGCGAAAGCGAGGGCGTCATCGCCGCGATAGCCGGCCTTTCGCGCAAGCAGGATCACATCATCTGCCAGTTCGGTTCGATCGATGAATCCGTTTCGGAACTCAGCCCCGGTGAATTGCTGTTCTGGTTGATGATCGAAAGGGCATGCCGCGAAAAGGCGGCAATCTTCGATTTCGGCGTCGGCGACCAGCTCTACAAACGCAGCTGGTGCCCGCTTTTCACCGTGCAGCACGATATATTCCTGCCGGTGACGCTGAAGGGTCGTGTTGCGGCCTCGGCCTATGTCGCCATCGCCCGGACGAAGAGCCTGATCAAATCCAATCCGGCGCTTTATGCGCTGATTCAGCGTTTTCGCGCCGGACGCTCGAAGATGGACATCGCCCCCGACTGAGCAGGGTCTTGCAGCACCTCAGGCCGCGCTCAGATGGTCCGGCTTGCGCATGCCGGTCATCGGCAATGCCTGTTCATAGCCCTCAACAACCAGTTCACCGAGCGTCTTTTCCAACAATTCGCTATCCTTGCCGGGAACCGAGACGATGATTTCCGCCGGCAGGTTGCGCAGCATTTTCCCGAGGCTCGAAATCTGCACCGCGCCGCATTCGACGAGGACGGTATCATAAGCGTCGGAGAGCGCGCCGAGGATCATCGTCAGACGGTCTATCGCGCGCATGGCCTCACGCGGCTGCGCATTGCCGCGCGGCACGATATGGGCGTCGGACAGGCGGTCGCCGTGAATGGTTTCACCGAAGGCGGCAGCGCCGGCCAGAAGGTCCATGACACCGGGAAGCCCGGCTTCCGGCGCCATCAGCCGCGTCGGACAGGCTGACGCCGTCATGTCGACGAGAACGACCGAACGGCCCATTTCGGACAAAGCCCGCGCCAGCATGACGCTCGTGGTCGAACCGCTATCACCAGCCGGAGATACGATTGCGGCGACCGGTTTGGCAAGGCGGGTGGCCAGGAAACCTGCAACGGCGTCGATGGAGAAATCGTCATCGGTATCGATTTCCTCCTCCATTGCCTCCTCTTTCGCAGCCGCGACATCTTCCACCTGCGAGGCCGGTATGGCAGCAGCAGCGACGGCCGGTAGATGCCGTTCTTCCTCTTCAGCAACGGGCTGGTATGCCGCGACCGGCATGGCCCGCGCAGCAGGCTGCATGGTTTCATGGCGCGCGGCTTCAGGCTGTTCCGGCGCATCCGTGGTCTTGTCCGGATCGGCTGGAGCACGCGAAGGAGAAGGCGGATCGGAGAGCGGCGGAACCTGATTCCTGCCCATCGGCTTCAAAGCCCGGCCGGTGAAAAGCTCCACCAGCATGACGACGATGCAGGACAGCAGAAACGCCGCCAGCGTCACGACGATGGTGATAGCTCCGGTCTTCGGGAAATAGGGTTCGCGCGGCTCCACCGCCGTCGAGATGACGCGCGCATCGGCCGGCGTGGAGTCCACCGAGCCGGCGCGCGACGTCGCTTCGCGGTAACGGGCAAGATAAGTTTCCAGAAGCTGCCTTTGCGCTGAGGCTTCCCGCTCCAGATCGTTGAGGCCCACCTGCTGTTCGCCCGCACGCACGCTTTCCGATTTCAGCATGTTCAGCTGCTGGACCAGTTGCCGTTCCCGCAGGCGCGAAACATTGGCCTCGTTTTCGAGACTTGCCAGCACCTTGCGGGTCTCTTCCTGAATCTGCCGCTGTATGCCGTCGAGCTGGTTGCGTAGCGCGCGGATACGCGGATGGCCTTCCAGCAGCGAGGACGTGAGATCGGAAATCTGGCTGCGGATCGTCGTTTCGTTTTCCTTCAGCCTCTGGATCGTCGGGGAACCGACGACATCGGGAAAAGTATCGAGCGGGCGGCCGCTTGCAAGCGCGCTGCGCACGCCTTCCGCCCGCGCCTCCGCATTGGCGCGCTCTCCGCGGATACGGCCAAGTTCGGTGGAGATATCGCCGAGCTGACGGGTGGCGAGCGTTTCGCCCTGCCCCGCCGAGAGAAGATCGGAGGAGGCGCGGTAATCCGCGACCTTCCTGTCGGCCTCGCGCACCTTTTCGCGCAGATTGGCTATTTCCGGCTCCAGCCAGCGCGCCGCTTCCGTGCTTGTATCCAGCTTCGCGCCGCTTTGCAGGGCGATATAGGCCTTCATCATCTCATTGGGGATGGCGGCGGCAAGCTTGGGGTCCTGCGAGGAAAATTCGACCGTGATGACGCGCGAGCTTTCGACCTGATAGACCTGCAGCTTTTCCCGGAAGGCCTTCAGCACCCGCTCTTCGGGCAGCACCTGAAGCGGGTCCTTCTTGACGCCGACGGCGACCAGGAGCTGCGAGATGAGCGAAGGATGGGCCTCCGGATCGAATTCATCCAGCTCGTAGAGCTTCATGTCTTTGGCGACCTGCTTGATGAGGTCGACCGATTGCAGGATCTGCACCTGGCTGGAAACGGTCAATTCATCGAGCACGGGTTCGGCGGGTGCATTGGACTGCTGCGAGGCGCCGAAGGAGGCCGCGCGGGATTCGATCAACACGCGCGCCTCGCCCTTGTAGGCGGGCGACATCATGCTTGAGATCACGAAGGCGGCGCCCCCGGCCAGAAGCGTGATCGCCGCGATCCGGCCCTTGCGCTGCCATATGGCTGCGACAAGCTGCGCAAGATCGATATCCACATCCCTGTCGTCAATGCGATCGCCGTTCATGCGGGCTCCGTAACCGAGACAAACCTCGGGCGCTCAAATATAGATGGTCAATTTTCGCGAAGTTTAAGTCTTGCCGGTAACACAACAGTTAATCCCGGCGAATCCGACGAAATAAAGCCGATATTACCACCGCTCGCGCTGCTCGTTTACCGCACATTAACCCTAACAGAACGATAAGAATGATCAAAGTTCGACTCGGAGCCAGATGAGATGCCGCTCGCCGGATCACGACATGTCACCGCACTGACGCTCGCCGTTCTGACGGCCCTTTCCGGCTGCGCGGCATATCAACCCGCTCCGAGGTCCTTCAACGAGGCCGCCCTGCAACCCTATCATGTCGATAGCGGCGACAGGCTGCGCATCAACGTGTTCGAGCAGACCGGGCTGACCAATACCTATACGGTCGATCAGGCCGGCTATGTCGCCTTCCCGCTCGTCGGCCAGGTTCCGGCACGCGGCAAGACCCTGCCGCAGCTCGAAGCCGCCATCGCCGCCAAACTGCGCCAGGGTTATCTTCGCGATCCGGACGTGACGATCGAGATAGACCGTTATCGCCCGGTCTTCATCATGGGCGAAGTCGGCCGTCCCGGCCAATATTCCTACGTGCCGGGCATGACCGTGCAAAACGCCATCGCCATTGCCGGCGGCTTCACCCCGCGCGCCAATCAGGCCGATGTCGACATCACCCGCAAGATCAATGCCGAGGTGATGACCGGCCGGATCGGTATCACTGCGCCCATTCTGGCCGGCGATACCGTCTATGTGCGTGAACGCTTCTTCTGAAAACGGAGTGGCGAACGTGTCGGATGACGGCCCTCCCCTGCGCATCATTCACTGCTTCCGCTCCCCGGTGGGCGGTGTCTTCCGCCATGTGCGCGACCTCATCGAAGAACATGTGAAACAGGGCCACAAGGTCGGCATTGTCTGCGACAGCTCCACCGGCGGCGTGCATGAGGAGCGGCTTTTCGCACAGATCACCCCGATGCTGGAGCTTGGCCTCACCCGCCTGCCCATCCGGCGGTCCATCAGCCCCGGCGACCTCATGGCGCTGTGGAAATCCTACAAGCACATCAAAAGTTTGCGGCCGGACATCCTGCACGGGCACAGCGCCAAGGGTGGCGCTCTTGCCCGGCTGATCGGCTCACTCCTGCGGGCGAACAGGTATCGCGTAGCCCGCCTCTATTCACCGCATGGCGGCAGCCTGCATTACGCCAGAAACAGCCTCAAAGGGCAGCTTTTCCTACGGCTGGAGCGGTTTCAGGAGCATTTCACCGATGCGCTCTGTTTCGTCTGCAATTTCGAGCAGGCGACTTACGAGGCCAAGGTCGGCAGGCCACGCACCCGCACTGCGATGATCTATAACGGCGTGCAGGAAAGCGAGTTCGAAACCGTACCCGCCCGCGAAGATGCGGCCCGTTTTCTCTATATCGGCATGTTGCGCGACCTCAAGGGACCGGATGTCTTCATCAGGGCATTTGCAAAAATGGAACGCAGCATCGGCCAGCCGATGACCGGCGTGATCGTCGGCGACGGACCGGACAGGGACAAATATGCGGCGATGATCGACAAGGCCGGGCTTTCCCGACGGATTTCCATGCATGCGGCAATGCCCGCCAGGCAGGCCTTCGAACTGGCAACGACAGTGGTGGTGCCCTCGCGCGCCGAAGCCATGCCCTATATCGTGCTCGAAGCGCTTGCGGCGGGAAAAACGGTCATCGCCTCCCATGTCGGCGGCATTCCCGAAGTCCTTGGAGAAGACAGCGAGGCGCTCGTACCGGCTGGCGACGCCGATGCGCTGGCACGGATCATGGTCAAGGATGCCGAGGATGCCGGCTGGGCGCAGCGGATCATGCCTCGCCCGGACAGCTTCAAGGCGAAATTTTCAACCCCGGTCATGGCGGATGAGATGATGAAACTCTATCGAGACCTGTTATCGACCTAATAGCCATTTCAAAAACACGATTTTTAATTGTATATTCCGGCCGTCCTGTAGAAACTCATCATAAACGTTTCTTAGCATGTTTCGGCTAGTTTTCTGCTCGTAGAGCGCGCGTGTCCATTCGGATGCACAAAGGGCACTCTACCACTTTGAGGTTGCGCATCGTTCCGGTCGAAAATCCAATGCGATTTTAAGGCCGATGCGCTGGAGGGTGCGGACCAAAGCAATGACCAAGACTGACAAGGACAGACTGCAATTCGATCTGGCGTCATTGCGCAAGAAACTCTCCGACCATGAAGCCGGTGGGGCTTCGGCCTCCGAAACCGTAGTTCTCAATCCGCTTGCACGGCAGATCGCCAACCAGCTTCGCGCCGGCAACCATTCACCCAACATGGTGATCGGGCAATTGCGGCTTCTGGAATTCACGATGCTCGTCGTCATCGCCGCCATCGTCAACGGCATCGCAGCCGATCGCGGTCTCGAAACCTTTCTGTCGGTTTTCGGCGGCGGCGTGCTGGGGGCGGCGCTCTGCGTGTTTCTGTTGCAGGCCGGTGACTGCTATCAGCTTCCGACGCTGCGCACGCCGCTGAAGATGTTCGCGCGCATTCAGGGCGCTGTCTGCCTTTCCTTCGTGGGAATTGCCTGTTTCCTTCTCCTCTTCTTTCCCGATGCGCTGCATTCCTGGCCAGCCTTCGGCA
The DNA here is from genome assembly GCF_006970545.1 of Agrobacterium sp. T29. NCBI lineage: Bacteria > Pseudomonadati > Pseudomonadota > Alphaproteobacteria > Hyphomicrobiales > Rhizobiaceae > Agrobacterium > Agrobacterium sp. T29. The sequence goes on along the minus strand of NZ_CP040640.1, from coordinate 922,644 downwards.
TCTGGTATGCAACGGGTGCGGTGGCGATCTTCGCCGGGCGGCTGATCCTCGGCTTCGCCATTCGCCACTGGGGCCGCAACGGCGTGATGGAACGCCGTGCCGTCATCGTCGGCGGCGGCGATACCGCCAAGGACCTTATCCGCTCGCTGGAGCAGCAGTCCGATAACGATATCCGCATCTGCGGTATCTTCGATGACCGGAAAAGCGCCCGTTCTCCCGAGGTTGTCGCCGGCTATCCCAAGCTCGGAACCTTCGCGGAGCTGGTGGAATTTGCCCGCCTGACGAAGCTGGACATGCTGATCATCGCCCTGCCGCTCAGCGCCGAGGCGCGCATTCTCCAGCTTCTGCGCAAGCTGTGGGTGCTGCCGGTCGATATCCGCATCGCAGCGCATGCCAATAAATTGCGTTTCCGCCCCCGCGCCTATTCCCATGTCGGCAAGGTGCCGATGCTCGATGTGTTCGACAAGCCGATCCGCGACTGGGATTCGGTGGCGAAACGGGTGTTCGACATCACCTTCAGCCTCATCGGCATCGCCCTTTTATGGCCGGTGATGGTGGGCGCGGGAATTGCCGTGAAAACAACCTCGAAAGGCCCGGTCCTTTTCAAGCAGAAGCGCCACGGCTTCAACAATGAGACGATCAACGTCTGGAAGTTCCGTTCCATGTATACGGAACTCAGCGATCCGACCGCGAAACAGGCCGTGACGAAGAACGACCCGCGCGTCACGCCCGTCGGCCGCTTCCTGCGCAAATCCTCGATGGACGAGCTGCCGCAGCTTTTCAACGTTCTTTACGGCGATCTTTCTCTCGTCGGGCCGCGCCCGCATGCCGTTCATGCCCAGACGGGCGACCTGAAATATACCGAGGTGGTGGAGCACTATTTCGCGCGCCACAAGGTCAAGCCCGGTGTTACCGGCTGGGCGCAGATCAACGGCTGGCGCGGCGAGATCGACCATGGCGACAAGATCAAGTTCCGCACCGAATACGATCTCTATTACATCGAGAACTGGTCGCTGTTCCTCGATCTGAAGATCCTGTTCCTCACGCCGATACGGCTGCTGAAATCGGAAAACGCCTATTGACCCACACCGGCTACCAGCACGCACCGGATTTCGACGCGCCGCTGGCCGCCATGCGGCTCGTCGGCTCGTTCTTGATCGCATTCGGCGTGTTCCTTTCCGGTTTCGTCATTTCCGAGCCGGCGCCCTATGAGCTGATGATGGTGGGACAGGTGGCCATCTGGTTTCTGCTCGGCCTTCGCCTTTCGCGCACCGTCGTCCTGCTTCTGTGCCTGCTGCTTGCCTTTAATGTCGGCGGTTATCTTTCGCTCACCACCATGGCCGATCTGGATGAGGGACCGCTTTATCTCGCCGTCTCGACCTTTCTGGCGCTGACCTCGGTTTTTTATGCGGCGATTGTCGAGGACAAATACCAGCGGCTGCTTTTGATTTTCCGGGCCTGGCTTGCGGCGGCGCTGATCACCGCCCTGCTCGGCATCATCGGATATTTCCACGCCATTCCGGGTTTCGAGGTCTTCACCCTTTACGACCGCGCCAAGGGCGCCTTTCAGGATCCGAACGTTTTCGGTCCCTTTCTGGTGACGCCCTCGCTCTACCTCATTTACGGCCTTCTCACCGGCAAGGCGATGCATGCGCCCTGGCGGATCGCCGGGCTGCTCATCCTGTCGCTTGCCGTGTTCCTGTCGTTCTCGCGCGCGGCCTGGGGCCTGTTTCTGTTCGCCACCATCCTCCTCGTCTTCGTGATGCTGCTGAAGGAGCGCACGGCCGCGTTTCGCCTGAAGATCCTCGTGCTGTTTCTCGTCGCCGCCGGGCTGATGGTCGCGGCGGTCATCATCGCATTGCAGTTCAAGCAGGTGGCAGATCTGTTCTCCAGCCGCGCTTCAGCGGTGCAATCTTATGACGGCGGCCATCTCGGGCGTTTTGCCCGCCACTATCTCGGTTTCCTGCTCGCCATGGAACATCCGCTCGGTATCGGCCCCATGGTGTTCGACAATATTTTTCCCGCCGCCGAACATAATATCTGGCTGAAGAGCCTGACGACGCATGGCTGGTTCGGTTTCGTGATCTATCTCGTGTTGATCTGCTGGACCATCGCCGCCGGCTTCAGGCATCTGCTGCGGCCACGGCCCTGGCAGCCGTTCCTCATCATTTCCTGGGTAACTTTCGTCGGGCATGTGATGATCGGCGCCGTCATCGATACCGACCACTGGCGACATTTCTTCCTGCTGCTCGGCATATTGTGGGGATGCATGGCACTTGAAAAACGCGAAAGCCTACGCCGCCGCGCGCGTGCCGCCTAAAACGCTTGCCCTTACGGAACCTTACGCCATTTCATGCGTTTAGCCCCGGATTCTGATTGTCACACGGGGAGACATCTTAATGACGCAGACCAATAATCTCTATCTCATCATCGGCGCGCTCATCGTGGTCATCGCAGGCCTTGGCATCTATGTCTGGCACGAGGAAAGCAAGCCGAAGGGGATCGAGATGAATATCGGCCCTAACGGCGTCTCCGTTCAGGAGAACTGATCCGCAAGCGTCGCGCAAAGTCCGGCCATTAAGACCGGGTGCATCCCAAGCCGAACACGGCCGGGATTCGCCCGGTCTTCTTATGAGAGGAGACGAAAGGCGGGATCGATGCCCGCCGAGCCGGTTCGATACGAATGATGCGTATCGCCCGATCAAGGAAACAGCTAGCGCAATGGTCTCCTCCATCGACCCGTCCACACGCCTCACCGCCACCAGACTGGCCCTCAAGGCCATCAAGGAGCAGGAAGACAATTCCGCCGTCACATCCTCCTCCTCGACGCGGACGTCTCTCCTCGATTCCTACGGGCTAGACACCTCCTCCTCGTCGTCTTCCACCAACACGCGGCTCACGCAGCTTCTGGCGCAATATGCCCAGACCTCGAACGAGGATACGCAGACCGACGACACGGACACCCAGCTTTCTTCCGGCGATATTACCAGGGCCGATTTCATGAAGGAGCTGAAGGAGACGCTGGAAGAACTGGCCGCGGATCCGGACAGGGCTTCGCAGGCCAAGGCCATGCTCGAGGCTTTGACGGCCGGCACGCTGACCGTCTCCGATCCCGCCGAGGGTGCGCAAATCAAGGCCTGGGATGTGGCCTCCGATACAGAAACCACTTCCAGACCGGCCTCGGACATCGCCATGACGGGATGGAGCGACTTTCTGAAAGACCATCTCAAACGCGACGGCTCGGCCTATGCGAGAAGCGAGACCGGCGCCTATATCGATACCGTTTCCGGCGACAACGCGTTTTTCGGCAGCGTCGGCAGCCGCTATTATTATCTCACCTGGCCGCAGGCGAAAAACGGCACTTTGACCGTATAAGCCGAATTTCCCGATGCCCGAGCGGATGGCTGCGACATGGAACCTGCCGCAGCCTCGCTTTCATCGTCTGCTCAGACAGCAGGCGCGGCAGCCGGTTCGGCTCCGCCGGAAAGCGCCTTCTGCAACTGCGCTTCCTGCGCCGGCGACAGCGACGTCTTGATGACCCGCCCGCGCAGGCCTTCGAATTCCGCCAGCACCTTTTCCGGCTGCACCTTGCGGATCAGCACGAACAGCGCTGAAGAACCGTTGGGAATGGTCTCGCCGAGCGATTTGATGAAATCGTCATCGATGCCGAAATCCGTCAGCGAACCCGCAAGAGCGCCCGTGCCGGCACCGATCGCGCCGCCAATGGCAAATCCCGCCAGTGGATTGAGGAACAGCAGGCCGACGAGGCCGCCCCAGAGACCACCAGACAGGAAACCGGAGCTTGCGCCGATCGCCGTCAGATTGACGCTCTGTTTCAGATGCACCTTGCCGTCTTCATCGCGAACGACAACCACGGCATCTTCCAGATCGACCAGATATTCCTTTTTCAGGCCTGCAAGCTTCAGAAGCACCCTGTCGGCCACTTCCGTTCCGTCAAAGCCAACAACGACAAGTTCGGACATAGTTCGTCTCCCTGAGTTTCAATTCCGCTGCGATTGAACGCCGAAGCGGGCGGCTTGTTCCGGCAATGATGGAAAGAGGATGTGTCATGCGTTTGACGGCCGCCCATCCGTGTAAGCATCGGGCTGCTTAGTCCCCTTCTGCGCCATCCACACCCTTTGCTCCTTTTTTTATGAAAAGACCATTTTCCGCTTGCGCCCTAACAGGCTTATATATAAACGGCTTTCAGGTTCGGAGCGTAGCGCAGCCCGGTAGCGCACTTGACTGGGGGTCAAGGGGTCGTGGGTTCGAATCCCGCCGCTCCGACCATTAAAATCAGATAGATAGCCAGTTCCCCCAGAGCTGGCTATATTTGTTTCAGCTATCTGGTAACCCGCGCCATGCGCGAATTTAAAAGCCCGGATTGGGCTATACGTTTGTCCAGGCCTGAGAATGAGGTGTGCCGAGATGGCCAAAAAAACGAAAATAGAACACTCAGAATTCTCGGGCGAGTTTGAAGACGACGGCATCACGGTTCTGGTTGATATCTACCGGCCTGCTGGCACCCAGCAGGATTGGACGCTCGAGGTCATCAGCGAGCATGACGATGTCACCACCTGGGACGAACCCTTCGCAACCGACAAAGACGCCTGGGAAGAATTCCTGGCCACGTGTGAGAAAGACGGGATTCGCAGCTTTCTGGATGGCGAGGATCCGTCGGTCCATTAACGTTCAATTCCGCAGTGCCGGACTGTAAAGGGCGACGCCCATTGCCTTGTTGACTCTCTGCTAAAATTAGAACATTTAGTGAACAAAAGAGAGGTCATCCACTATGTCCGACGCTGAAAAAATCACCCCCATACGGCCTGACGACATAGCCGGATATGTCATCCAGTGTCATGACGGCGATGCGAAGGCGGCTGTCGAAGCCCTTCTCGGCGAAATCGAGCATTTGCAGGAACAGCTTTCCCTGGCGGTTGCCATCATGGGAAAGGGATATACGCGCGGATGGACGCCGGATATCGGACGCGATTGAGCCGACGGCCTCCACTCCACAAGCCGTGTTAGTTGCAGCTTGTGGAGCGCAAGAAAACTGGCGCAGCAATCAGCCCTTGTCCGCCAACTGACCGATTTCGCGGTCGATCAGGTAAAGCGCATTGGGGCCGTCGCCGATCAACTCGATCTTGCCGAGTATGGTGCGGCAAAGGCTGTCTTCCTCATGCTGCTCATCCACGAACCATTGCAGGAATGAGGTGGTGGCGTGGTCTTTTTCCACGTGGGCAAGATCGACTGCCGCGTTGATGGCGGCGGTGACGCGGGATTCGTGCTCCGTCACGATGGTGAACAGGCCTTTGATGTCGTTTGCCGTGACCTGCGGCGCTGGCAGTTCGGAAAAGGTGACGCGTGCGCCGAGATCGTTCAGGAAGCCGAAGATGCGGTGCATGTGCTCCAGCTCTTCCGCCGCATGGCCGAGCAGGAATTTATAGCAACCGTCGAGATTGCGTTCCGCCGCCCATGCGGCCGCCTGAAGATAGGCGTGATGGGCGCGCAGCTCGCCATTGAGGAGATCGTTCAGCGTCGTTTCGATCGCTTTGTTTGCCATGGTTTTATCCTTGGTTTCGGGGTTGAAGAAGCGGGTTTGCGGTGCGGATTGGCGCGGCCTGAAAGGCGGGGCGTTATTGCGCGGGCGTCACCTGCCCCAGCGCCGCCTCCAGCCTTTCGCTCTTCATGACGAGCTTGGGCCGCAGCTTCTCGGCCTTTTGTCTGACGGCTTCGAGATTGACGGGCTTGCCGACCTGAATGATGCCGATCATCGCCATCATCAGATGCGGCGGGCAATAGTAGAGATAGACGCCCTCCTTCTCGACGGTGACGGTGAAAGCCTCATCGAGCTTGCTTTTCCAGGGGCTAACGCCGTCCGGAACCGCATAGGACTGCACATAGTGGCTGGAATTTTGCGGCACGAAGGTAATGGTGTCGCCCGGCTCCGCCTTCACATAGGAAGGCTCGAACACCATGCCGCCATCCTTGCCGTAATTGAGCATCAGGATCTTGTGTTCGGCGGAAAGGGATGGCGTGACGGGCAGGATTACGGCCAAAGCCGTGGCAAGCGTCATCAAAAATCGTTTCATGCAATTATTCCTTCAAGGGTTTTGAAATGTTCGAGCGGTGGGTCGCCCGCCGGCTGGATGACGGGATTGCCGCGCCGGTCGCGCAACACCTCCACGGCAACGCCATAGGTCTCGGAAATGAGCTTCGGCGTGACGATATCGCCCGGTGCGCCGGTCGCCTTCAGCGTGCCCTCCGAAATCACCAGCAGGTTGTCGGCATATTGGCAGGCGAGGTTGAGATCATGCAGCACGACAAGCGTCGCCCGGCCATTGGCGCGGGTTTCCTGCCGCACCAGATCGAGAAGCGCCACCTGATGCTTGAGGTCCAGCGCGCTGACCGGCTCATCGAGCAGCATTGCCTGCGGCTCTCGCATCAGAACCTGCGCAAAAAGCGCCATCTGCCGTTGCCCGCCGCTGAGCGAGGCGATCTCCCTGCCCGCCAGATGGGCTATTCCGGCCTGATGCAAGCGTGTCATGGCCAGATCGAGCGTTTCGTCGTCGATGTGCAGCGAAAGCCGGCCGAAGCGGCCGAGCGCCACCACCTCCAGCACGCTGAGCGCTATATCGGCCGCCGTATCCTGCGGCATATAGGCGAAACGATCCCGCCAGTCCCTTGTGTGCCGCCCTGCCCTCTCGCCAGCCTGAAGGCGACGATCGCCGAGGCTGATCGCGCCGGCGGCGAGCGGCAGGTCGCCGAAGATCGCTCTGAGAAGCGTCGTCTTGCCTGTGCCGTTGGGGCCGATGACGGCGTGGATTTGCCCGGGTTCCAGACGTGCCGAGAGGTCTCTCACAACGGTCTGCCCGCCGCGTTCGACGGAAATATTATCCAGAACCATCATCGGCCGCGCCTCTTCGGAGCGAAAATCAGCCAGAGGAGAAACGGCACGCCGACAATGGCGGTGACGATGCCGACCGGGAACAGAGCGCCGGGAATGATCGATTTGGAGAGAATCGAGGCTGCCGAAAGCATCAGCGCGCCGCTCAGTACCGACATGGGCAAAAAGAAACGCTGATCCTCGCCCACCGTCATACGGGCGATATGCGGCGCAACCAGCCCGATGAAACCGATGACCCCGACAAAACTCGTTGCCGTCGCTGTCATGATGGCGACGATGATGAGAACCTTCATGCGCAGCCGGCGCACATTGATGCCGAGGCTCGCCGCCCGCATTTCCCCCATCCTCAGCGCCGTCAGTTTCCAACAATCCGCCATCAGCAGGGCGCAGCAGAAGGCGGTGACGGCGGCTGTCAGGCCGAGCGTTGGCCAGGTCGCCTTGGTCAGGCTGCCGAACAGCCAGAAAAGAATCTGCTGCGACAGTTCCGGCGAGGACAGGAACTGGATGAGCGACAGCAGCGACTGAAACAGAAAAAGAAGTGCGATGCCGCCGAGAATGATGGTTTCGGCCGTCATCTGCCGCATGGAGGCCAGCATGAAAAGGAAAAGCGCGGCGAGCATGGAAAAGACGAAAGCGCCGAGCGGAACGGCAATCATGGCATCCAGCCCGAGACCGCCGAGCGCAAGCACCAGCGCGGCGCCAAAGCCCGCCGCAGCCGCCATGCCGAGCGTATAGGGGCTTGCCATGGGATTATTAAGCAAGGTCTGCATCTGCGCGCCGCCGGCGCCGAGCGCCGCCCCGACGGCGAGCGCCATCAGCGCCATGGGCAGGCGAAGGCCGCGCACGATGGAATCGGTCATCGCCGCCCGTTCGCCAAGGCCCGTCAGCGACTTCACCACTTCGGCGGGCGACAGCAGCGAGGGACCGGTGGCGATATCGAGAACGAGGCTTACCGCCATCAGCACGAAAAAGACCAAGACGACGCGCCAGCGACGACGTTCACGCAGCCGGTGCGCACCGATGGCTTCGGCATTGCGGGCGGCAATTGTCATGGAAAACCTGTTTGAAAAAGACGCTGAAAAGCGGACGCCTGGAGTGGCGTCCGCAGAATTTAACCTTCAGCGGCAAGCAAATGTGCTTTTCCGCCGCCGGCAATAGAACCATCAATCCTTGACGGCGATGGCAAAGGTGCCTTCAGGCGTGACCGGCAGGTACTTCCTGTAATAGCCGAGATAGTTGGCGATCGGATCGACATCCTTGAACTGCTCGGGATAAAGCTGCTTGGCGATATATTGCACCATGGCGAAATCGGAGAGCGTGCGCGACGCGCCCTGATAGACACCGAACAGCTGACCGTTCTTGATGGCCGGCAATTCACTCCAGCCCTGACGGGTTTCGAAGGTCTTGAGCTTTTCGCGGGCATCCGCAGCCTTCACCGCCTGCCCCATCGGCAGCGCCGCGGGGTTCTTGTTGTTTTCACGGCCGGAAATGAAGATGGCGTCGGGCTTCGAAGCCAGAACCTGCTCGGGATTGATCGGTCCCCACCACTCAACGAAAGGTGCTGCGATATTGTCGCCGCCAGCGGCGGTGGACATGGCGCCCCACATGTTCTTGCCATAGGTGAAGGAATATTCGGCCGGTCCCTTATTGCCGAATTCGACATAGACCTTCGGTTTCGGCTGACCGGATTTCGCCACCCGTTCGGCGACGTCTTTCAGCGAAGCGGCGTAGAATTCGGCAATTTCCTTGCCGCGCTGCTGCTGTCCGGTGAGTTCGCCGAAAAGCCGGGTGGAGGCGACGTGGCGCTCGACCGTCTGGGCGTTGTAGTCGACGACAACGACGGGAATGCCCTCTTCTTCCAGACGGTCGGCATCGAGACCGAGCGCCTTGTATTGCCAATCCGCCAGGATCACCAGATCGGGATTGAGGCTCAGAACTTTTTCGACCGAGAAGGTCTGGGCTTCGACTTCACCGACATCGGCAATATCCGCAAGCGAGGCGCGGTGAGCGAGATGCATTTTCCAGTTGGCGGGAACCCAGCCTTCCCACGCTTCGCGGGAAATGCCGACGACGGAATCATAGGCCTTTTCGCCACCCACCGCCATGTAGTCCTCGAAATAGAAACCGAGAACGACGCGTTTTGCAGGAAGATCAACCTTCACCTCGCGTCCGATGACGTCGGTGATTGTCTTCTCTGCGGCGGTGGCGGAAGGTGCGATAAAGAAAACGGATAAGAACGATGCGGCAAGGCCGCCGATAAATGTTTTGCGGGTCATGATGCGATCCAGAAGTTGAAACAATGCCGCTGTATAAAAGGTGACACTGTGAGTCAACTTAAATTACAAAATCACATAAGTTGCTAATATAAAAATGAAAATTGTCATTTTCGGCAAAAATGCATGCCGTGAAATATTGCGCTGGGCGACGGCAATAGATGCTGCGCCGCCGCGCCCTCAGCCGGCCACGATCTGTGGATTGCGCCCGTCCCGATAACCTCCGTCATCGAGACAGGACGCAAGATCCCGTTCAGATCATTGAAGTGTGCCCTGTGGGAAATGCGCCCGAGCCGACTTCAGAACTCGTTGGAGGCGATGGCGAAATCGTCGACGACGGGCATCTTTTCCGCGTTTTCCCAGGTCCGGTCCATGGCGTAGGTTTCCGAGAGATAGGGAATGCCGATATGGCCGAAGCGGAAGGACAGCTGGCTTTCCGCCTGTTCCTCATCAAGCTTTGCCACGCGGCTGAGATAGAGCGCGGTGGCGAGGCCTGTCCTGTCCGCACCGGCCTTGCAATGAATGAGAATGGGCTTCGGCGCATCGCGCATGATGGCGACAAGTTCGTTGACCCTGTTCATGTCAAGTTCCTGGCTTGCCGACATGCCGAAATCGATATGATTAAGTCCCAGCTCGCGGGCGGTTTCGACCTCATCGCGATACCAGGCCTTGGATTCGTTCGCGCCGCGCAGATTGATGACCGTCCTGATACCGTGGTCTTTCGTATAGCGGACGAGCTGCTCATTGCTCGGCTGGTTGGAGCGATAGAGCTGCCCCGCGACAACCTCGTGAAAATTGCCCAGGAGCTGAATGGCGTAGAGATAACCGCCTGCGGCAAGCACAGCAATACCCATGCCCCAAAAAGAGCACTTCCAGAATCTTCTCATAATAAAACGGTTCCCTCATTCGACGAGAGAACCGATACAGGCGGATTCTGACAGTAAGCTGAAAGTTATACGACAGTATTGTAAGAGTAGAAAATTTGCGCTCGATCAACGCACGAAAACGTAAACCGCATAGACCGCGATGAGCGCGGCGGCTGCCGCTGCGGTGATGGCGCCAAGGCGTTTTTCGATGAAATGGCGCACCGATTCCCCGTATTTCTGCAGCAATCCGGCAAGGATGAAAAAGCGCGCGCCGCGCGTGACGACCGCCGAAAGAATGAACAGGCCAAGGCTGATATTGGCCGCGCCGGAAAGGATAGTCACGACCTTGATCGGCGGCAGATGCGCAAGCCCCGATGTCACCAGCAGGAGAACGATGGTTTCGTAATCCACGGAGTTCTTCAGATGCTCGAAGCTGTCGAGCTTGCCGTAGAATTCGAGAATGGGTCGGGCGATGCTTTCAAAGGCATAATGACCGAGGAACCAGCCGGCGATGCCACCGAGAACCGAGGCGACAGTTGCCACGAGCGCATAAAACATCGCCTTTTTCGGCCTGGCCAGCACCATGGGCAGGAAAAGCACATCGGCAGGCACGACGAAGATGGAGCTTTCCACGAAAGCCACGATTGCCAGCCACCACACGGCGGTTTTGCGCGCGGCGAGCGCCATCGTCCAGGCATAGATGTTTTTCAGCATGTCGTGTCCCCGGGGAAGAGTGTTGCGGAGTGAAGGCAGGCGGGAGCCAAGGCATATCGGCGGTGATTCATGCGGTTGCCGGCGAGCCGGAGAGACCGGCCCCGAATGAGGATTAGAGACAACGCAAGAGAATGGCAAATGTTGGAAAATTTATTTTTGCATCGCAAAAAATCATAAAGACAAGCATTTCCAGCCCTCACCGCAAGCCGGTTGTTGCAATGCGAAATTTCACCCTGCGGTAGATGAACTCGCCTTTTTGCTGTAGAATAAGAGGTGGAGGAATGAGGAGGAAGTTATCATGGACTATGTAAACTTCGTTACATCGATCAATCCGGTCATACTTGTCATTCTGCTGGTGGTTCTTCTTGCGGGCGCCTACAGCAACTGGGTTTCGCACTAATCCAGGCGAACCGCGCGACCAAATGTGATGAGGCTCCTTTTCTATCGGCGATAGGCATCGGGCCGGATGGATGTTATCAATCCCGGAGTTAAACAACTTCCGGGAAGCCGCATGACGAACGAATTCGCATTCACTGATACGTCTGAAAAGCTCAGCACGACGCTTGAGAAGCTGATAGGAAAGTTGCAGGGCCAGACGATCACGTTGCGCGAGTTGATGGAAGCGATCGGCGAACAGGGCCTTTTGCTCATCTGCGCAATCGCCTCCCTGCCCTTTCTCATCCCGGTTTCCATTCCCGGCGTCAGCACGGTCTTTGGTGCGGCGATCATTCTTGTCAGCCTGGCAATCACCCTCAACCGCCTGCCATGGCTGCCGGCAAAAATCCTCGATCGGCAGATGGAGACGGCAAAGCTCGTTCCCGCCCTTCAAAAAGGCGTCGCCATTGTCTCCAAGCTGGACGGTTTCATTCGTCCGCGCATCCCCGCGCTGACGACCGGCATTATCGCCAACCGCATAAACGGACTTGCGCTGATGACGGCGGGCGTATTGCTGATGATGCCGCTCGGCTTCATTCCCTTCTCCAACACCCTTCCAGGCGTTGCGATCCTGCTTTTTTCGGCAGGGATGATTCAGAGGGATGGCGTTACCGTGCTCGGCGGCTACCTGTTTCTGGGGCTGACGGCGATTTATTTCGCAGCGCTCGCCTATGCGGCCTTCTGGGCCGGCCAGGGCATCAGCAGTTCCATCGGCGCATAAGACCTATTGCCGGTCGCCCTTGCGGGTGTCGCGGCGGTTCTGCCGCGATGCCCACCAGACCGCCAGCCGTCGCCGCTGGCGGCGAACCGCCGGCAGATCGTGGGAAAGCACGACGAGACCAAGCGGAACCATCCAGAAGCCGAGCACGGGCAGGAAACCAAGCGTTCCGCCAACCACCAGCGCCGAGCCGGTCGCAATCCTGCCGACGCGCGAACGCGGCATGGCAAAGCTCCATTTTCCGACATGGAGGCGGTGCGTTCTGTGGTCGATACCGAATTTCATTCCATCCTGCCCTTTTGCATCTGGCCTGTGGATAATTTTTTCACCGGCGATAAGCCCGGAAAATCGGGACTTTGGATGGATAAAACAAGAGGAATGCGTTTTTTTTGAAAAAACCGCTTGGCAAATCGGAAAAGCATTTGTATTACCCCGCTCACACCGCGCCAAGCGGTGGACGTTCCCTGGTAGCTCAGCGGTAGAGCATTCGACTGTTAATCGACAGGTCGCCGGTTCGAATCCGGCCCGGGGAGCCATTTCTCTCAAAAACATGTTTTGAAGAGCGAAGTGCAGCTGCAATTCGCCCCATTCTTCTTGGGGGATTGTCGTGACTTCCCCATTATCCTACCGCCAAACGATCAGTTCTTCTTGACAGCCCTTTTCGTCGCCTTCGTGGCGTTGGTCAGCGCCGGAGGATCGCTTGCCGGAAAACTCTCCTCAAGGCTCTCGGTGAGATCGTCTTCCTTGTTCTTATCCGTAGATTTCCGCTCTTTCTCAAGCGATTTTACCGCGGGTGATTTGGCATCTGCCGGAGTTGCCTTTTTCGCTGGCGTCTTCTTCGCAGGCGCTTTCGCGGCAGCAGACTTCTTCACGCCATTTCCGCTTTTGGACTTCGCCGCTTCCGCATCTGCGGAAAGCTCCCGTTCCGCCTCGATCCAGTGTCTTTCATGGTGCCCGTCGGGTCTTCCTTCCCTCTCCCATATTGCGCGCGCTTTTTCACGGATTGCGGCTTCGCGGTCATGGCTCATAACGGACCTCCCTTTTTACGTTGCACCGGTTTTGATTGTGCCATTGAAAAAACAAAAAAAGCCAGAGTTAGTTCCGCTTTGACCTGCGACGAATAAGCATTTCCGCGAGAAACGGAACCGTCATCGGCCGCCGATCGTTTGGCCTGCAGAAACCAGCAGGAGATCGCTTCATGACCACCCCGCAGAAGCCGAAAACCGAACCGCTTGATATTGAGGACGATGATGTCGCTCGGTTCGAAACAGACAGCGAGCTGAAAGCCAAAGATGTCGAGATTTACCCGGACGAGAGCGTGAGCTTGCGTGCGCGCCGGCAGGCGGCGCGGCAGCATGAGGATGCCTTTATCGTGGCAACCGATCTGGAAGACGACGATCAGCGCGACGCAGCGCCCGGCACCAGAGAGCAGCCCTAGGCCCGAAAATGGAAAAGGCGGGTCAAAGCCCGCCTTTATCGAAAAATGCCGTCAAAAATGTCAGGAAACTTATCGGCGGACCGAAACGATGGCCTTGCGGTTGAAGTTCGACACCTGCACCCGGCCGGACTGGTTGCCGCCGAGTATTTGGGCGGTCTTGCCGCTCATGCTCTTCAAAATGCCGGCATGGTAACCACGGCCGTTGCGAATGACGACGACATCGCCGGGCTTTGCCTGACTGACGGGCACGGCATAACCGAAGGATGTCCAGGACTTCGCAAATCCATAGGATTTGGGAGATTGCCGGCCGGCCTTGCTGGCGACCGCATGCAGGAAAAGGCCGCACCATGGGGTACTGCGGGGATTTGCGCCAAGAATGTTCTTGAGGCTCTTGTTGTTCTTGGACTCATGCAGCCCGGTGTATTTTTCTGCCTGGTTCAGCATGCCGGCAGAGGCCGATGCAGCAACTGTAAAAGACAAGGCAACCGATAGAATTAACGCGGATACTCTCAAACGTCTCGCCCTTATGTTAGAGGGCGCCCGTGTATTGTGACAATTTAGCGACAATTTGACGAGAAATGGGCGGAAATCAGACGCCTATTCATGTGCGCTGATCTGTCATTGCTTCAAAACAGGCTGCCCTGCGCCTCGTCAGTGCGGCTGCGTCCGGCATTTTCGAGATCCAGCATACGCAATTTGGTGGTGGTTCCGCCCGGTGCGGAGAAGCCGCCAAGCCTGCCGCCGGCGGCGAGAACCCGGTGGCAGGGAATGATCAGCGGCACCGGATTTTTCGCCATGGCCTGACCGACATCGCGGGCTTTTTCCATGCTAAGACCGAGGGTTTTTACGATGCCGCCATAGGTCGTCGTGTCGCCCCAGCCGATCTGCCGCGCAACGGCGTAAACATCGAGGAAAAAGCGCTCCTGCCCGGCGAGATCGAGTTCGACGGCGGTAAAATCGATCTCCTCGCCGCCGAAATAACGGGTGATCATCGCAATCACCTCACGCGTGCGTGTTTCGGGAACGGCGATGGAGGCGGATAGCAGGCGCTTCTGGAGAAGTTTTTCGGTCTCGCCGGCGTCAGAGCCGGGCAATTGCAGACGCACAATGCCCCGCCCCGCCCATGCAAGGCCGCAATGGCCGAGGGCTGTGGGAAAAACAATATAGCCGTAGTGGTTGCTCATTGCCGTCGCTCATCCGCTTTTTCGCATGCACGATGCCATATCCCGCATTCGAAACAACCCGTTTCCTGCTCCTCAACAAACAAGGCCACCCGTTTTTGGCGGGTGGCCTTATAGGCATCAGTTCCGAAAATCCGTTCAGGACGCGATTTTGCCCGGTTCTTCCACAAGGCACTGCGCCTGCCGGCTGGCGGCAACGAAGGCCGTGCGGGCAATTTCCCCCGCCACGTCGCCCATCAGCGAGGCGCGGCACAGGCGCAGCGCCTGTTCATGCACCTTGTCGCCACGCTCAGGCCATTCGTGCTGGAGAAAATCGAAGGCTTCGTAAACGCCATTGAAAATCCGGGGAGCACCGTTTTCAAGGGAGATGGTAACGGGCTTTTCCCACTTCACGTCATTCAGCAACATTGATTGCACTTCCATGCTCTATTAACCCGCGACAAACGCCGGCTCCTCCAGTTGGTTCCCTTTATCAGCGGTTTCAAGGGCGAAAAAATAACCCTCGAAAAACCATGCGCCTCCATCTTTCCATTCTAGCCGATTTGCGGAACAAAGCGTTTCAACACTCGTTCAAGCGGAAGTGAACCGGGTCCTTTCATGCCGACAACAGCCTCCCCCGCCATCGTCTGGTTCCGCAAGGACCTGCGCCTTTCGGACAACCTCGCCCTGCTCGCCGCCGTGGAGCATGGCGGCCCCGTCATCCCCGTCTATATCAGGGAAAAATCATGTGGCCCGCTGGGCGGCGCACAGGAATGGTGGCTTCATCACTCCCTAACGTCCCTCGCCGCCGCACTCGAGAAAATCGGCAGTCGCCTCGTGTTTCTCAGCGGCGATGCCGGCGAGACGTTGCGCCATCTGATATCGGAAACCGGTGCGGCGGCGGTATTCTGGAACCGCCGATACGATCCCGCCGGTATGGCGACGGACAAGGCGCTGAAACAGACGCTTCGGGATGACGGTGTGACCGTTTACAGCTTTTCCGGCCATCTGCTGCATGAGCCATCGAGGCTGCAGACGAAATCCGGCGGTCCCTACCGGGTCTATACGCCCTTCTGGCGGGCGCTGGAGGGCGGCGAGGAGCCGCATGCGCCGGCGGATGCGCCGAAGGGTCTGAAGGCGCCGAAGACGTGGCCGAAATCGGAAAAGCCTGGCGATTGGAAACTGTTACCCACCAAGCCGGACTGGGCGAAACACTTCAGCGACATATGGTCTCCCGGCGAAGGCGGGGCGCGGGAAAAACTTGACGATTTCATCGATGGCGCTTTGAAGGGTTATGAAGAAGGCCGCGACTTTCCGGCAAAGGACGCCACCTCTTTGCTTTCGCCGCATCTGGCGTCCGGCGAAATATCGCCTTCTACCGTCTGGCACGCGACGAAGGGGCTTTCCCGCCACATCGCCTCAAACGATATCAGCCGTTTTCGCAAGGAAATCGTCTGGCGCGAATTCTGCTATCACCTGCTGTTTCATTTTCCCGAACTCGACGAAAAGAACTGGAACGACAGTTTCGACGCCTTCGGCTGGCGAGACGATGAAAAATCCTTCGCGGCGTGGACCCGCGGGATGACGGGATATCCGATCGTCGATGCCGGCATGCGGCAATTGTGGAAACACGGCACCATGCACAACCGGGTGCGCATGATCGTGGCCTCCTTCCTCATCAAACATCTGCTGATCGACTGGCGGAAGGGCGAGAAATGGTTCCGCGACACGCTTGTCGATGCGGACCCGGCCTCCAACGCCGCCAACTGGCAATGGGTGGCGGGTTCAGGCGCGGACGCCTCGCCGTTTTTCCGCATATTCAACCCCATATTGCAGGGCGAAAAATTCGACGCCGATGGCGATTATGTGTGCCGTTTCGTGCCGGAACTGGAAAAGCTCGAACGGAAATATATCCACAAGCCATTCGAAGCGCCGAAAGAGGCGCTGAAGAAGGCCGGCATCGAACTTGGCAAGACCTATCCGCTGCCGATTGTGGACCATGGAAAAGCGCGGGAAAGAGCGCTTGCGGCCTATGCCGACGTCAAGAAGAACGCATAAAATTGGGTATCGGCAAAATTTTGCGTGGCTAAGCCAAAGCCGGGAAGATAATTTCTTGCCTTGAAGCGGTTGTAACGGGACATAACGGCACCTAATTTCCGCTCAGACAAGAAGGCTCAATCATGACCATTCACTCCTCTGCGCTCAGTGCTATCGGCAACACGCCGCTCATCCGTCTGAAAGCTGCCTCTGAAGCGACGGGGTGTGAAATCCTCGGCAAGGCGGAATTCCTCAATCCCGGTCAGTCGGTGAAGGATCGTGCGGCGCTCTATATCATCCGCGACGCCGAGCGGCGCGGTCAATTGCGGCCGGGCGGCACCATTGTGGAGGGTACTGCGGGCAATACCGGCATCGGTCTTTCGCTGGTCGCCAATGCGCTGGGCTACAAGACGGTCATCGTCATTCCCGAGACGCAGAGCCAGGAAAAGAAGGACGCGCTGAAGCTTCTCGGCGCCAAGCTGGTCGAAGTTCCGGCAGCCCCCTATTCCAACCCGAACAATTACGTGAAGGTTTCCGGCCGGCTGGCAAAACAGCTTGCCGCGACGGATGAGAACGGCGCGATCTGGGCCAACCAGTTCGACAATATCGCCAACCGTCAGGCCCATATCGAAACGACGGCCCCCGAAATCTGGGACCAGACGGATGGCAAGGTCGATGGCTTCATCTGCTCGGTCGGTTCCGGCGGGACGCTTGCGGGCGTGGCCGATGGCCTTCGCGATTTCAACCCCGACATCAAGATCGGCCTTGCCGATCCCGAGGGTGCGGCTCTCTATGAATTTTACAAGCACGGCGTGCTGAAATCCGAAGGCTCGTCCATCACCGAGGGCATCGGACAGGGGCGCATCACCGCCAATCTGGAAGGTTTTACGCCTGACTTCTCCTATCGCGTCTCCGATGCGGAAGCGCTGCCGGTTCTGTTCGATCTGGTGACAAAGGAAGGGCTTTGCCTTGGCGGCTCCTCCGGCATCAATATTGCCGGCGCAATCCGCCTTGCCCGCGAGCTCGGTCCGGGGCATACAATCGTGACGATACTGTGCGACTACGGCAATCGTTATCAGTCGAAGCTTTTCAATCCGGATTTCCTGCGTTCCAAGGGACTTCCGATCCCACAGTGGCTGGCGACGAAAAGCGAGATTGCGGTTCCGTACGAAACCGTTTGAGGACATGCCGAAATGCCTGTGAATGCCCTGTTCCGTGACGATTTTTATCTTTCCACCGCAGAAGCGATCGTCACGGCGGTGCATGAGGATGGCGGCATAGAGCTGGACCAGACCTGCTTTTACGCCACCTCCGGCGGCCAGCCGGGCGATAGCGGCTTTCTCGAGCGGGCCGATGGTTCGCGCATCGAACTCGGCATCACCAAAAACGGTGCCGACAAGAGCGTGATTATCCATGTGCCGCTCGAAGGCCAGCCTTCCCCCGAGATCGGCGAAAAACTTACCCTGCATGTGGACTGGCCGCGTCGTTACAAGCTGATGCGCATGCACACCGCCTGCCACCTGCTCTCCGTTGTCTGCCAGTGGCCGATCACCGGCGCTGCGGTCGGCGAGGACGAATCGCGCGTCGATTTCGACATGTCCGAGACCATCGACAAGGACGAGGTGACGGCAAAACTGATGGAGCTGGTGAAAGCCAACCATCCCGTCTTCCTGCAATGGATCACCGACGAGGAATTGCAGGCCAATCCGGGCATCGTCAAATCCAAGAATGTGCGCCCGCCAATGGGCCTTGGCCGGGTCAGCCTCGTCTGCATCGGCGAAAATTCCAGCATCGACAGCCAGCCCTGCGGCGGCACCCATGTTTCCGAAACGCAGGAAGTGGGCGATATTCACATTGCCAAGATAGAAAAGAAGGGCAAGGAGAACAGGCGGTTTCGCATTCGTTTCGGCGCGCCTGAAGCTGTTGCCTGAGATTGGGAGAAACATCGTGAGCACGGATAAGAGCCGTTTCGTCGTTTCGGCGGACTGGGTGGAAAAGCAGCTCGGCACGGCCGGGTTTCGTGTCGTTGATGCCTCCTGGTATCTGCCGGCGCACAAGCGCAACGGTGCGGAAGAATTCGCAGCCGGCCATCTGCCCGGCGCCGTGTTCTTCGATCAGGACAAGATCGCCGATCACACGACCGGCCTGCCGCATTCCCTGCCCTCGCCGGAATTTTTCGCGGAACAGGCCGGCGCGCTCGGCCTCAGCGACACCGATACGATCGTGGTCTATGACGGCCCCGGCTTCTTTTCCGCGCCGCGCGTGTGGTGGATGCTGCGGGTGATGGGCGTGCGCAAGGCCTATGTGCTGGATGGCGGCCTCGATGGCTGGAAACGCGAAGGCCGGCCGCTCGAAACCGGTACGCCGGAAATCGAACCGGCAACCTTTACGCCTGATTTCAACGAAAAGCGCGTAACCTCGCTTGGCGCGATGCGCGGCATCGTCGACAGCGGCGAAAAACAGATTGCCGATGCCCGTGGCGCCGGACGCTTTACCGGCGACGAGGCCGAGCCGCGTGCCGGCATGCGCTCCGGCCATATGCCCGGCGCGCGCAGCCTGCCCGCGACGGCCTTTTCCGAAAACGGCCACTTCAAGGACCTCACCGCCATCCGCAAGATGGTGACCGATGCCGGTATCGATCTTTCGAAGCCCGTCGTCACCAGTTGCGGCTCGGGCGTCACCGCCGCCGTCATTACGCTGGCGCTGGAATCGCTCGGTCACAAGGATAATTCGCTTTACGACGGCTCATGGTCGGAATGGGGCGGATTGCAGGATACGCCGGTGGTTACCGGTCCGGCGGATGCAATCCCCACATTGTCGCACGGACCGCTGAAGGCGCATGTGACGCAGCTGGAAATGACGGCTCCGCCGAAGGTCAGCCTGCCGATCCCCGTGAACATCCAGACGGCGCTGATGCGGGTCAACAATATTCCCCTGCATTTCTACCGCTATCTTTACTGGCGGGTGGGGAAACGCTGGCACTGGCAGAAGCGCATGCGCATGAGCGATGCGGAGCTTTCTGCCATCCTGCGCGATCCGAAAAACAGCGTTACGGTTCTTTATATGAACGGTGCGCCCGCCGGTTTCTTCGAACTGAACAAGGCGAGCGACGAGGTAACCGAGCTGTCCTATTTCGGGCTGCTCGAAGAAGCGATCGGCGCAGGCGTCGGCAAGTGGTTCCTGTTACAGGCGCTTTACGCCGCCTGGCAGGACAATCCGCAACGGGTGACGGTGACCACCAACACGCTCGACCATCCGCGCGCGCTGCAGCTTTACCAGATGATGGGCTTTTCGCCCGTCGGTACCTATGAGGCCTGGGTGGAGCCGCTTGCCGATACCGAGCTTCTGGAGATATCGCTGCGCAACTGAGTAGCGCCATCGAGAGCAACGCGTGCCATTCTCCGATAAGGAGTGTCTGGTCCCCACTCCCTCATTCCTGTGCTCGTCACAGGAATCCAGTCAGCCCAAGTCCTTGGGCTGAAAAGGACTCTCGCCGATATTTTCGAAGCTCTTTTCGGAAAAATCCTCGTCCGTCCCGGTCGAGCCGCCTTGCTTGCCGAACATGCGATGAAAGGTGCGGGTCTTGAAGGCCCATTGGTGCAGCTCTTCGCCGTTCACACCCAGCGGGTTCTGCAGGCTCTGGTCTGGGCCCGCGCCGTATCCGTCAAGCGAGATGGCGAAATTGCGAACGACAACCTTTGGCACGGCACTCTCCTCCCATATCGGGAAGCCAGATTGCCAGCGTCCGGCAATCCGGCTTCAGATTTCCCGTTCCAGATTAGCGGCGGCGGTCGGGATTTGCCCGCCGGCAGCGCCCTTGTCTTCCGTGACGGTGTTCAGCAGATGATCGGCAATCAGTTCCGCCTGGAACTTGCCGAGTTCATAGCAATAGGTGATCTCGCGCTTTTCCGCCGACCAGTAGACGTCGGGACGGCCGCAGGACTTGGCGGTCAGCTTGACGTCCCCCTTCAAGCCATAGCCGCTAAAACTGCGGCTGATGAGATCGAGAACCTTCGATTCCTTGATCATGATGGCGTAGGGCTCAAGCTCCGGGTCGCGCGGCGGCACGTAGCTGACGGAAAATCTGGAAGGCGTCTGACTGCGGTGGGGGCTCAGAAAATTCTCCCAGGCCGAAGCAACGCCCGGATAGGCGGCGGCGCATTTGTCGAATTCGGCATTGTTGAGCCCCATCATGGCGGCCAGATCGCCATAACCGTCCTTGTCACGGCCGACCATCAGGCAGGCCATGTTGCGATCGCGGCTCCTGTCGGGCACCAGCGCGGAGAAGACCGGGGCTTCGTGCTCAGGCAAGGTCTCCGCCTCACGCGCCAGATACCAGCTGTCCGTGGCATTGACGAGCGCGGTGTCGAGCCATTCCTCGTTGGCCTGGAGGATGAGTGTGCCAGCCAGTTGATCGGCCGGCGCCTGCACACTTGCCGTGTCCGCCGTTCCGAAATCCGAGATCAGCATGCGCGCGCCCTCATGATAAAGCGAGAAGATCGCATTGCCGATGACGAAATTGACCGCCTGCTGAAGCTGTTCGTCGGACAGGCCATCGAGACCGGAGGCGACCTGTGCCTCGGCCTCAAGCGGAGCCGTCAACGAAACGAAAGCCAGCGGAACGGCGGCCAGAAAACGACGGAACATAAAATCAGACCTTCCGGGAACGAGGAGCGTCACTGATTCCCGAAGCTAACGAGTCACGCAATGGGCTGGTTGCATCGCCTGTCAAGAATCGGGTGGATAGTGATCCGTTTCGGGACCATAGCTGCAAAGAAGCAACGCCGATCCCAACCCAGGAGCTCTCCGCCATGACCGATCTCGTTTTCACTGCAATGCCGGCTAAGGAAGCCGAAGCCTACCGGGCGGGAGCCGCCGACGCCTATGGCAATCCGCCGGAGAAAGCCGTTTCTCCGGGCGGCATGCCCTGCCGCCACTGCCTTTGTCAGATCGGGGAAGGCGAAGGGATGCTGATCCTCGCCTACCGGCCCTTTCCCTCGCTGCAGCCCTAT
The DNA here is from genome assembly GCF_006970545.1 of Agrobacterium sp. T29. Classification (NCBI taxonomy): domain Bacteria; kingdom Pseudomonadati; phylum Pseudomonadota; class Alphaproteobacteria; order Hyphomicrobiales; family Rhizobiaceae; genus Agrobacterium; species Agrobacterium sp. T29. The sequence continues at coordinate 901,084 of NZ_CP040640.1, read as the reverse complement.
GCGGAAACGGGCCCGGTGTTTCTGCATGCCGACGCCTGTGAGCGCTACCCGCAGACGCAGGCCATTCCGCCGATGCTGAACAGCCCGGATTATATCGTGCGCGGTTATGGAGCCGATGACCGTATCGTCTACGGCACCGGCGCGGTGACGGCGACAGGCGAGATCGTTTCGCGCGCGCGGCACCTTCTGGAGCGCGCGGATGTCGCTTATGTACATGTGCGCTCCGCCCGCAATAATTGCTATCAGTGCCGTATCGACACAGCATAATCGGCAATTACATGCAATTTTAAGAGAAGAACTAAACGGCTCTCAAGTTTTCCGCGCCATGATGCAGGTATCGGAAACAATTGATTTGAGCAGCGAAATGACAAACAACCTCAATATGGCGACACGGACCGCGCCCCGCAGCAAGACCAGGATTTTTGCGACCGTGCATTATTTCAGCCAGTCGACCAGAGGGCGTGTGGTCGATCTTTCCGCCACCGGAATGGCGCTCGAGCTGGACGGGCCTTTCGCCGCGGCCAAGGGCAGCCGGGTCAAGGTGCAGAGTGAGGATCTGGGCTTCATCGAGGGCGTCGTGCAATGGCAGCACATGAACCGCCTCGGCCTGCAGCTCAAGCTTTCCACCAACACGCTGGCGCAGCTCTCCTCCTATTTCCGCTTCTTCCACGAAGAAGTGAAACCGACCCTCGCCCGCTGATCCTGAGCGCAGCAACGTGCATTCTCCGGTGCGGCGACACCTGCGCCGCACTTCCGTGATAAAAAATTTATCAAACGGTTGAAAACCGGCCCATCTGTCACGGGCCTGTCATTTTGGTGATGGACTCCTCTGCGATTGCTTCTACCCTGTCATTTTTCAAGACAGAGCAAGCTTCATCCGAAGGAGTTCCCATGTCGTCGCTTCTCGCTCTCCACCCCATTACCCGGCGTTCGCTTCTGGGCGGCATTGCAGCCTCCTCGGTGCTGGTGATGCTGCACCCTTTTGCTGCGCGTGCGGCGGCCAACCAGGCGCATCTGCGCATCATGGAAACGACCGATATCCATGTTCACGTCTTTCCCTATGATTATTACGCCGACAAGCCGAACGACACGATGGGACTGGCGCGCACCGCCTCGATCATAGACACCATCCGCGCCGAAGCGGGAAACTCGATGCTGGTGGACAATGGCGACTTCCTGCAGGGCAACCCGCTCGGCGACTATATCGCCTATGAGCGCGGCATGAAGGCCGGCGACAAGCACCCCGTGATCAACGCCATGAACGTGCTGGGTTACGATTGCGGCACGCTCGGCAACCACGAATTCAATTACGGTCTCGACTATATGTCGAACACGCTGGCGGGTGCGGGTTTCCCTTACGTCTGCGCCAACCTCACCAAGGGCCAGCTTGCTTCCGATCCGAAGAACGACGAACTGTTCTTCAAGCCCTATGTCATTCTGGAAAAGCAGATCCGCGACGGCGGCGGCGTGACGAGCCCGGTCAAGGTCGGCATCATCGGCTTCGTGCCGCCGCAGATCATGATGTGGGATTCCAAGAACCTCGAAGGCAAGGCGCAGACGCGCGATATCGTCGAGGCGGCGAAAGCCTGGGTTCCGGTCATGAAAGAGGAAGGGGCGGATATCGTCATCGCCCTTTCCCATTCGGGTATCGACGGCAAGGGCCAGACCGAGCGCATGGAAAACGCCTCGCTTTATCTGGCAGGTGTCGAAGGCATCGACGCGATCTTCACCGGCCACCAGCATCTGGTCTTCCCCGGTCCGAAGACCTGGGACGGCATCGAGGGTGCGGATGCCGTCAAGGGCACGCTGATGGGCAAGCCGGCGGTCATGGCCGGTTTCTGGGGCTCGCATATGGGCCTTATCGACCTGCTGCTCGAAAAGGACGGCAAGAGCTGGAAGATCGTCGACTTCACCTCCGAAGCCCGGCCGATCTACCACCGCGACGAAAACCGCAAGGTCGTCGCCGATTTCACCGACAAGGCGGAAGTCCTCGCCGCCGCCAAGACCGATCACGAGGCTGCCCTTGCCTATGTGCGCCGTCCCGTCGGCAAGACCTCCGCACCGCTCTATTCCTATTTCGCGCTGGTGGCCGACGACCCTTCCGTGCAGATCGTCTCCAATGCCCAGACCTGGTACATCAAAGACATGCTGAAGGAAGGGCAATATAAGGATCTGCCCGTGCTTTCGGCAGCAGCCCCCTTCAAGTCCGGCGGCCGCGGCGGTGCGGATTATTATACCGATGTCCCCGCCGGTGACATCGCCATCAAGAATGTCGCCGATCTTTACCTCTACCCCAACACGGTGCAGGCGGTGCTGATCAACGGCGCGCAGGTGAAGAACTGGCTGGAAATGTCGGCGGGCATGTTCAATACGGTCGAGGCCGGCGCAAAGGATGCGCCGCTGCTGAATGCGGACTTCCCGTCCTATAATTTCGATGTCATCGACGGTGTCACCTATCAGATCGACATTTCCAAACCGGCGAAATTCGACAAGGACGGCAAGGCGGTCAACCCGGACAGCAACCGCATCGTCAACCTGCAATTTGAAGGCAAGCCGATCGATCCCGAGCAGAAATTCGTGGTGGCGACCAATAATTACCGGGCGAGCGGCGGCGGCAAATTCCCCGATATCGCCGGCGACAAGGTGATCTTCGTGGCCCCCGATACCAACCGCGACGTCATCGTGCGCTATATCATCGATCAGGGCACCATCAACCCGTCTGCGGATGCGAACTGGTCCTTTGCGCCGGTGGCCAATACCACGGCGATCTTCGAGACCGGCCCCAAAGGCCGCCACTATGCGGCCGATATCAAGGGCGCAAAGATCGAGGATGCCGGCGACGGCGCGGAAGGTTTCGCGAAGTTCCGTCTGGTTCTTTGAGGGCTGCGGCCTTTCGACTGTTGGCGGCAGGGTGAAGCTCTGCCGTCATCCTTGGGCTTGTCCCAAGGATCTAACCACGTCAACAAAATAAATCTGTAGCAGATCCTCGGGACGAGCCCGAGGATAACGTCGAGTTTGATGGAAACTATCGGCAATACCGAGGGCTATCGCCTCAACCGCGCCCACCGAGCGCTCGCAGCAGAAGCGGCAGTTCCAATGGCGGTTTCTGCTCGATGCGCCGATAATCGCTGCCGTCACGGTTACGGCGGATGAGCTTGAGGCCGACCATGTCGCGCCTCAGCATGGCCGCATCCCCGAACAGGTGCAGCCTATCCAGAAAGCTGCTGAATTCGCGCTCTGAAAAGCTCCGCCCGGCGGGAATTTTCGCCCATAGATACCAGAGGCACAGTTCCTGCTGGGAGCGGCGGGCCGGCCATTGCATCAGCCGGCCGGCAGCGTCGAAGACACGAACGGTCTTCAGCACCCTGCCCTCATTAGCTGCCGGCAGCATATCTGGCCGGGATGGTCCGCTGTCATCGGATGGCTCGCGCGAGGCTCGCAAATGCTGGAAATTTCGGAACCCGGCAGCGCGGCTCAGAAGATTGAGCATCTCCACATGGCTTGGCTTTCGGTCCAGCCTGCCGATCTGTTCGCGGACGGATTTGGCGAAAGTCGAGAGGTCGGCGATATCAATGGAAAGGATCGAACGTGGCATGACTTACCCTCAAGTGCCATTCCGAAAAGGTGTCGCTGATCGCCGGCTTCCGACATGGCACGGGATAAGTGCTGTCAAACTTTAAAAATGCAGGTTTAGCTTCCCTTGCGGGACGGCGATGCCTCGGTGAACTGCTGACCGTGATTTAGGTATAGGCAGGCGACCCGCCCACGTCAATTGGCCTTGCTGGCATAGCGCCGAGGTTGCCGCGCGTTTCTTCTCCCCACCGGGGAGAAGAAACGAGCAGGCCCCGCTCGGTCCAGATATAATTAGCCAATGTCACTCAGCGGCGACAGAAATGGTCCTCTGCTTTTGCGCCGCAAGCATCCCGTTGAAATCCTTATGGTTCGGGCAGGCAGAGAGGCGTTGCTGAAATGCTTCGGCAAGCCATTGGCCGGCAGGGCCGGCGGGTGAATCGACCCGCCGCAGCGCAAAGAGCGGATATTCGCCCTGTTCATAGGCCTCGAGTTCAAGCGCCTTGAGGCTGCCATTGGTGATGTCGTTACGGACGATCGATGCGGGCAGGCCGCCCCAACCCAGACCGCCCTTGATGAGCTGGTACTTTGTGGCGATATCGCTGACCCGCCATGTCTTGTAGGAAAGAACATTGAAATCGCGGCCCTTGGTCAGGCCGGATGCATCGGTGACGACAAGCTGAACCTCCTCGCGCACATCGGCAAGGCCCAGCGGCCGCTCGATCTGCGCCAGCGGGTGATCCGACGCGACGACCGGCAACATGAAGGAATGGCCGACCTTTTCGACGACGAGTTCATCGTCCTGACGCAGCATCGCCCCGCCAATGCCGATACCGGCCTTGCGGGAGAGCACCATCTCCATGACCATGCCCAGCTCGCCGACATTGAGGCTGAGGGTGACGGTTGGGAATTGCTGGCGAAAATCCCGCAACACGGCCACCATGGCCTCCGCCGGCACCATGGTGCTGATGGCGACCGAGAGTTCCGCCTCAAGCCCCTGCTTCAACCCCTTGGCGCGGGCGCGCATCTCCTGCAGGCCGGCGACGATGCGCCTTGCATCCTCCAGCATGGCGCGGCCTTCATCCGTCAGCTTCGGCTGGCGCACGCCGCTGCGCTCGAACAGCGTCACTTCAAGCTGCGCCTCGAGATTGGCGATGGTGTAGCTGACCACCGACTGGGCACGATTGAGCGCCCGTGACGCGGCGGAAAAACTGCCGGTCTCGGCAACCGTCAAAAACACCTGCAATTGATCGAGCGTCGGGTTCGCGTCCATGTCCCATCCATTTCATCGATAGATTGCTTCCACATTATCACAGTTTTCTTGATGGCAGTAATTTTTCATATAGAGCGCAAAGGAAGGGCATCGTGCTCTCCCGCCCTCCCAAGGCGCCCGTCAATTCATCGCATATGCAAGGAAAGACCATGTCCAACATTCTTCTCATCACCTCCAGCCCGCGTGGCGACGAATCGGTTTCGAACAAGTTTGCCGGTGAACTCGCCAGCAAGCTGAAGGCCAAGTCGGCTTCCAACACCCTTGTCCATCGCGATCTCGCTGCTGACCCGATCCCGCATCTCGACACCGTCAAGACCGCCGCCATCCGCAAGGCGCCCGACCAGCGCACCGCCGAAGAAGCGGTTGCCGCCGATTATTCCGACAAGCTGGTGACAGAGCTTCTGGCCGCCGACACCGTCGTCATCGGCACCGGCCTCATCAATTTCAACATTTATTCCGGCCTGAAGTCGTGGATCGACAATGTCGCCCGCGCCGGCCAGACCTTCAAATACACCGAAACCGGCCCGGTCGGCCTCGCCACTGGCAAGAAGGTCTACATCGTTCTGGCCGCTGCCGGCGTTTACTCCGAAGGCCCGGCCGTATCGATGAACCATGCCGTTCCTTACCTGAAGACCGTTCTCGGCTTCATGGGCATGACCGATGTGGAAGTCATCTATGTCGAAGGCCTGGCATTCGGTCCGGAAGCCGTCGAAAAGGCTGTGGCTGCCGCTGAAGCCAAGGTTGCCGAGCTGGCGCAGGCCGCCTGAGGCACATCGAATGTCGGGCTGATGCCGGCCAGGATTGCCGGTATCAGCCGACCCACATTCCGTAACGGCCGTGGACCTGATCCCGGCCGTTATTTTTTGCCGCATAGAGCCGCGCGTCGGCCTCCGACAAGAGCGCGCGGAAAAGCTGTCCATCCTCGAAAGCGGTGGCGACGCCGATGCTGACGGTCAGCGGCGAACCATCCGGCCGCTGCAGGTCCGCAAGGATCGCGGCCCGAAGACTGTCCGAAAATGCCAGCGCCTTTTCATGCGTCATCGCCGGCAGGAGCGCCACGAATTCCTCGCCGCCGAAGCGGTAGAGATGCCCCAGCGGCTGCACGGCGCGCTTCAGGACGGCGGCGAATTCCCGCAAGATCTCATCGCCCTGCAGGTGCCCGAACGTATCGTTGACGGTCTTGAAATGATCGATATCGACAATCAGCACGCTGACCGGCCGCTTTTTCTCAAGGCATTCCACGACGACGGAGGGCGCATCGAGCTCCATGCGGGCGCGGTCCGATACGCCGGTCAGCATATCGCGTCCGGAGCGGGACAGAAGCTCCTCGTAACGTTCCCTGAAAGTGAGATCGTTGAAGACATCGGCAACGCTGCGGCGTGTCAGAAAGCGGCCCTTGGCCGATGTCAGCCAGAGATAGGTGGCAAACAGCAGCGAATAGATGCCGACTGCCGCCATCTTCGCCTTCCAGCCATCGTAAAAGACATCGAGAGGTGCGTTGAACAACAATCGCAGCGCCCCATAAAAACCTGCCTGATCGAAGCTCAGGATAACGACGCCGCAAATCGCGAAGCGCAGCACGATATGGCGCTGCAGATAACGCCCCAGCTTTTCGTAAAACAGGATGATGGCGATGGCGTCGATATAAAGCAGGCTGGTTCCCCAGACCATCAGCACGCCCATCTCATCCAGAAATGCGGTGCTGACCGATTGCCCGGGAACGATCGCCACCGTCTGGTGGAAACGGATGATCTGCGCCATGGCGACGGTCACTATATTGCCGAGAAACAGGCCGTAGATCGGCTGTCGAACGACCGCCGCGTCCTCCCGCATATAGAGCATGAGGATCATCATCAGCTTGCCGGCAAAAAGGATCGAGGAGCCGGGCGACGCCACACCGAAAGGCAGCTGCACGTAAAAGACGGCCGCCAGATAGGTCTCCAGAAAATGCATGACGCCCAGCGCGGTGAGAAAGACACCGATGCCGAGAATATGCCGGTAATGAAGGAATGCCGTCATTACCGAAAAATAGACGATGGCCTCCGTCAGAAAGAGGGCCAGATTTGCCCATTGCATCGGCACATGCCCTATCGATCCATATCGCGCGGGTTGATTGGCGCGACTCCATGCCCTCTAGAGACGATAGGCCGAAGCAAACAACGGAATCTTAATATCCGCGGCAAGAATGCGTCATCATTTTCCTGGGAAAAGCGAAGCGCCGTTCTGGTCGATGATGAGCTTTGCCTTGCGGATCGTGAACTCCACCGCATCGTCCATGCTGGTGAAGACGTCGGCGCGCACGAATTCATGCACCAGCACTTCATCGCCGGCCTTTTTTTCGATGCGGCCCGCCAGGCGGAATTGGCCGCCTTCCTTGATCGGCGTCGCATAGATCAGATAGTCGCCATGCGCATGCGGCTCCGCCTGGGCCGTCTTTTGCGGCGCGTCGGAGGACGGCTGGCCGGAGCCGAATGCCGAGAGGATTTTGGAAAAAAACGATGCCATGGCTTTCACTCCCTCAATCTGTGTCACGTTTGAAGGGCGGAGGCGATCCGCCCTTCCCTGTCTCTTCCGATCAGATGATCAGGTTCGACAGGATGTCGTTTTCGGTGATGTCCTCATAACCGAGACCGGCCGCTTCGAAGCGTTCCAGCAGGCCTGCGAAGTTTTCCTTCGCGCTGGTTTCGATGCCGATCAGGATCGAACCGAAATTGCGGGCCGATTTCTTCAGATATTCGAAACGGGCGATATCGTCATCCGGGCCGAGCAGGTTGAGGAAATCGCGCAGCGCGCCGGGGCGCTGCGGCAGGCGCAGAATGAAGTATTTCTTCACGCCCGTGTAACGCATGGCGCGTTCCTTCACATCCGGAAGGCGCTCGAAATCGAAATTGCCACCGGAAACCACGGCGATGACCGTCTTGCCTTCCAGCCTCTCGCGGCCGAGCTTTTCCAGCGCGGCAATCGCCAGCGCACCGGCCGGCTCCAGCACCACGCCTTCGAGGTTCAGCATCTCGATGATCGTCACGCAGATGGCGTTTTCCGGGATGAGCATGACCTGCTCGGCCGGGAAATCCTTCAGGGCCTTGAAATTCAGGTCGCCAATGCGGGCGACGGCGGCGCCGTCGACGAAATTGTCGACCTTGGTGAGCGTCACCGGTTCGCCGCGTTCAAGGCTTTTCTTCAGGCTCGGCGCCCCTTCCGGCTCGCAGAACACGAAGTTCTCCTTGCGGACCGTGCCGGCGAGAAAGCCCGAAAGACCGGCAGAAAGACCGCCGCCGCCAACGGGCATGACGACGATATCCGGCTTCGTGCCTTCCGGAAGCTGATCCATGATCTCGGCGGCGACCGTCGCCTGGCCTTCGATGATGTCCTCATGGTCGAATGGCGGCACCATGTAGCCGTCATTGTCCTCAACATATTTGCGGGCGGCGGCATAACACTGGTCGAATATATCGCCCACCAGACGGATGCTGATGAATTCGCCGCCGAAGATGCGGGTCTTTTCGATCTTCTGCTGCGGTGTCGTCACCGGCATGAAAACAACGCCGTGAACACCGAAATGACGGCAGGCGAAAGCAAAGCCCTGCGCATGGTTGCCGGCCGAAGCACAGACGAAAACCTTGTTCTTGCCGGCCTTGGCCACCGCCTTGCGCAGGAAGTTGAATGCGCCTCTAATCTTGTAGGAACGAACCGGAGACAGATCCTCACGCTTCAGCCAAATCGACGCGCCATACCGACGGCTGAGATGTTCATTCAACTGCAACGGCGTTTCCGGGAATATTTCCCGCACTTCTCGCCGCGCTGCTTCCACAAGCTGCTTGTCCACGATAGTCAATCCATTGAAATTCATAATGGCACCCGCTATGCCATAGGAAGACGTCCGAGACAAAGACTCATTTCAGCGCGGCAACAAACTCCGGGTTTCATTTCTTGAACAGCAACCTTCTGCGCTCGGTCATATATGTGGCGTCCATCTTCGGGCTTTACATGGCGACGGCCATGTTCCTGCCGGCGCTCACCGATCTTTATTACGGCAATGACGACTGGATGGTGTTTGCGCTGTCGGGTTTCATGTGCGGGGGCTTTGCGCTTGCCTGCGCGCTGGCGACGCGCGGGCCGATTGCGGCCTTCAACAAACGTTTCGGCTTTCTGCTCGTCAACCTGCTCTGGCTGGTGTTTTCCATTGTCGGCGCGGTTCCGCTTTACCTGTCCGAACTCAACCTGACGCTCGGCCAGGCGCTATTCGAATCCGTTTCCGCCATTACGACGACGGGGTCGACAGCCATTGCCGGTCTCGACAACGCGCCGCAGGGCATCCTTCTCTGGCGCTCTCTGCTGTGCTGGCTTGGCGGTATCGGTATCGTGGCGCTCGGCCTCTTCATCCTGCCGCTGCTGCGCGTCGGCGGCATGACCTTCTTCCGCATGGAATCTTCCGACACCGGCAACGACCGGCCTTTCGCGCGGCTGGCGAGCTTTACCCGGGCTTTCGTGGCCATTTACATCATCATGACGCTTGCCTGTACGATCGCTTACGATTTTGCCGGCATGTCGCATTTCGATGCGCTGAACCATGCCATGTCGACGGTCGCGACCGGCGGTTTTTCCACCCACGACGCGTCTTTCGCTTATTTCGACAATACTGCGCTGCTGTGGATCGCCACCATCTTCCTGATCTTCGGCAGCCTGCCCTTCTCGGTCATGATCCTGCTGGCCGTGCGGCGCCGGCTGGAAACGCTGCGCGACCCGCAGATCGCCGTCTTCCTCGGTTATCTCTGTGCGATCTCGATTGCGGTTGGCGTCTACCATCATTTCAGGAACGGCGTGCCGCTGGATGACGCGCTCAGCCATTCCTTCTTCAATATGACCTCGATCCTTTCGACCGGCGGCTTTGCCAGCGACGATTATACGCTCTGGGGGCCTTTCGTCGTCGTCGTCGCCTTTTTCGCAACCTTCATGGGCGGCTGTTCCGGCTCGACGGCGGGCGGTATCAAGGCCTATCGTTTTCTCATCATGTTCAACGTGGTGCGCGCCGGGCTGAAGAAGCTGATCTATCCGAACGCGGTCTATTCGGTGCGTTACGGCCAGCAGGTGGTCGATCCCGATACGATCCGGACGATCTTCCTGTTCGTCAGCTGCTTCATCGCGCTGTGGATCGCCGGCAGCCTTGCCATGAGCCTGATGGGTTACGATTTCCTGACCGCCACCTCGGCCGTTGCGACCTCGCTCGCCAATGTCGGACCCGGCATCGGCCCGATCATCGGCCCGGCAGGCAATTTCTCCACCATCAGCGATCCCGCGCTTTATCTCCTCTCGGTCCTGATGCTGCTCGGACGTCTGGAAATCCTGACGGTTCTGGTGCTGCTGATGCCGATCTTCTGGCGCAGCTGATGTCATGGCACACTTGTTGAGCGCCAGCGAATAAAGCGCTTGACCTTCCCACGTTGGAATAGTCCAGGCTCCTCCTGTTAGAATTCCAAACCATGGAGAACCGCCTATGTGCACCGCTCACCAGCATCACGCCGAAACCACCACGGCACCGGTTGATGCAGACCTTTCTTTTCACGTTGAAGACATGACCTGCGGTCACTGCGCCGGAGTGATCAAGGGCGCGATCGAAAAAACCGTTCCCGGCGCTGCCGTGCATGCCGATCCGGCAAGCCGCACGGTTGTGGTTGGCGGCGTCTCCGATGCGGCACGTATTGCCGAAATCATCACCGCTGCAGGCTATACGCCGGAAGCGCGCGCCTGATCCGAAGAGATACCGGCGGCGCTTCATCCCTGCGGCCGCCGGATCGCCCCACCTGCCCCGCTTCACGCTGCATTATGTGACGGGTTTTGGACGGCATCCGTCCCTCTTTCCTCCCCGACGGCGAACGCCCTCTCCCTTTCGATCAGGGATGACGGTGGAGGTTTTTCCAGTTTAATGAAGCGAATCATCCACATGCCGTCACACCGGCCTTGTGAACCTGTCTGTCCCCCTCCTCCGTCATTCCGGCCTTGAGCCGGAATCCAGCCGACGTGCGTCTGTACGGCGGGAAGACTCCTTTAAGCCCAAGGACTTGGGCTGGCTGGATTCCGGCTCAAGGCCGGAATGACGGAGGAGAGGTTCAAGGGCCTCATCACAAAAAAGACCCGGCTCTTGCGAGCCGGGTCCCTCTCAATCAACACCATCACGCCAACTTACTTCGTTGCCAGATCCTTGGTCATGACAAAATAGTTCAGCGGATGCGGCTTGTAGTTTTCGAGCTTTGCCGAATAGGCGTCGAACACGGTCTCATGGATGAGGAAGACGGAGACGGCTTCGTCATAAATCTTCTTCGCCGCTTCGCCGTAAATGGCGTAGCGCTTGACGGGTTCACCCGCCGAATAGGCGGATTTGATCAGCTTGTCCGTCTCCGCATTACAATAATGCGAGATGTTGTAGCTGCCGCCGCAAGTATAGTCGGCATTCAGGAAACCGGCCGGTTCGGCGACATCGGTGGCGTAACCGCGAGACAGCAGCGCCATGTCGAAGTTGCCGGCCAGCATATCAGGCTCGATGGCGCTGTAATCGGCAACGCGAACATCGACCTTGATGCCGATTTCCTGCAACTGCGCCTGGATGATCGCCGCGACATCCTTGAGTTCGGTCTTTGCGGTATAGGCAAGGAGCGTCACTTTCAGGCTGCCGGGTGCAACGCCGGCCTCTTTCAGAAGATCCTTGGCTTTTTCAACGTCATAGGCGGGTTTGGTTTCCTTTGCAGCCCATGGTTCGCCGGCCGCAAAAGGCATGGTCGCGCCCTTGACCACGCCTTCATAGATACTCTCGGCGATACCACCCGTATCGATGGCGGCCTGGATCGCCTGGCGCACCTTGATATTGTTGAAAGGCGGCTTTGAATTGTTCAGCAGCAACTGGGTGATACGCGGCGACGGGATCGGCGCGACCTTGACGCCATCGGTGGATTCGATGGTCTTGACCGTCCATGGCGGCACGAGCCGCGAAACCTGCGCTTCCCCGGTTCGGACCTGGGTGGCGCGTGTGTCGGCATCGGGCACGAAATTGACACGGCCGCCGGAAAGTTTCGGCATGCCGCCCCAATAGTCGTGATTGGCCGTCAGAACCATATGCTGGCTGGGATCGACCTCGGTGATCTTGAAAGGTCCGGTGCAGGTTCCGATCGGATCGACCTTACCGTCCTTATAGGCGGATGGAGCAAGGATGGAGGTGGCGGGGCTTGCCATCTGCGCCGGCAGCAGCACGGAAGGTTCGATCGTCGTGATCTTCACCACATCATCGCCGCCAGCTTCGACGGCGGCAATCAGCTTCGGAGAAAAGGCACGGGCGGGCACGGGTGCTTTTAAGAGATTGCTGAGTGCATTGACCGCGGCCTTGGCATCGAGCGGTTCGCCGTTCTGGAACTTGACGCCCTTGCGCAGCTTGAATTCCCACACCTTGGGATCAGACTGCTTCCAGGACTCGGCAAGGCTTGGCTCCAGCTTCATGTCATAACCGACACGCACCAGGCTTTCGAAACAACCCGCACGCGAGCCGAGATAGGCGTCGTCGGAAGCCATCTGCCAGCCGGTCTTCACACCGAAATTATCGTCGTAGGTAATCGTGGCGGCCTCTGCCGCATGCGTTCCAAACGAAACCACAATGGCGCATGACGCCAAAAGTGCGTGCTTCATCATAGAATATTCCCCTTTTATTTTTGATGACAACGCTCACAATTCGTATATTTTCACGAAATTTCACTCAATCACTACAAAGGCAATAAGAATACCCTATGGATATCTCTCGATTATCCATTCGAATATTATCTATTTTACGTTTTGTACTCGGAATTTTATTCCGATATTAATCCGTAAACACACAATTCATCTGTTTTTACGGCAACAGAAAACTGTAACTGCGTTGTCCGTCAGCCCCATTCCCGCCAGCGATGGCAGCGCGCGAAATGCTCGCCGGAAACGCCTTCCAGAACGGGTTCCACCTCGCCGCATATCTCGGTCGCATATTTGCAGCGGGTGTGGAATTTGCAGCCGCTCGGAGGATTGAGAGGGCTCGGCAGATCGCCGTCCAGAAGCATCTCCGGTGCATATAACCCCGTCTCGTCCAGCATCGACGATGCTATGAGAGCCTTGGTATAGGGATGCTTCGGCGCCCGGAAAAGCTCCTCCCGGTCGGCGATTTCAACGACGCGTCCGAGATACATCACGGCGATGCGATCGCAGAGATAACGCACCACGCGCAGATCGTGGGAAATCATCAGAACCGTCAAACCGTGACGGCGCTTCATGTCCATCAGAAGGTTCAGGATCTGCGTGCGCATCGAGGCGTCGAGCGCCGATGTCGGCTCGTCGCAGACAAGGAAGCTCGGATTGAGAAGCAGCGCGCGGCCGATGACGACGCGCTGCAACTGGCCGCCGGAACACTGGCTCGGATACCGATCGTAAAAAGAGCCGTCGAGGCCGACCTCTTCCAGCATCCGGAAAACCCGGGCCGTGCGCTCCTCGCGCGTGCCGATGCCATGCTGGGCAAGCGGCGCTTCCATACTCTGGCCGATACGCATGCGCGGATCGAGTGCGGAATAAGGGTCCTGAAACACCAGTTGCACGACCCGGCGCATACGCCGAAGCGCCTCGCCCTGCATGTGCAGCATATCGTTCTGCCCGATGCTGACCTCGCCTTTCGTTGCATGGGTCAGCCGCGTAATCAGCCCGGCAACCGTGCTTTTGCCGCATCCGGATTCACCGACGAGACCAAGCACTTCCCCCTCGCCGATCGTCAGGGAAACATCGTCGACGGATTTCACCACACGGTGACCGAAGCCCGATATGGGATAATATTTGCAAAGGTTCTTCGCGACCACGAAGGGTCGCTTGCCGTTTTCCGCCGATGGCGGGGTCTGTGTCGTCGCTGTCGCTAGCATCGTCGCCCTCCCTCAGCAGACCGTGTGACTGGCATGATCGTGACCGGTATGATCGTGGTTGGCATGGTCGTGACCGACCGCCCAGCACCGCGCCTTGCGCCCTTCGGGCAAGGCATTCAGATCCGGTTCCGAGGCCATGCAGCGGCCGCCCATGCCTGCCGAATTGGCAAGCGCGCAGCGCGGATGAAACCGGCATCCACAGGACATGTCATGGGCCTGCGCACTGGAGCCGGGGATCGTCAGCAACTGTCCTTCGCTGTCGGTGGTCAACAGCGAACAGCTGATGAGCGCCTTGGTATAGGGGTGCTGCGGCGCCTTGAGGATCGCCTGGGTCGGCCCCTCCTCCACGATGCGGCCGGCATACATGACCGCGATCCGGTCGGCGAAGGCGGCGACGACCGAGAGGTCATGGGTGATGAGCAGCGTGGCAAGCCGGCGCTTGCGGCGTTCGTCGTCGAGCAGGCGCAGGATTTGTGCCTGAACGGTGACATCAAGCGCCGTCGTCGGTTCGTCTGCGATCAGAAGCTGCGGATTGCCGGAGAGTGCGGCCGCAATCATCACACGTTGCGCCATGCCGCCGGAAAGCTCGTGCGCGAAGCATTGCGCCCGCGCCGAAGGATCGGGAATGCCGACGTCCGACAGAAGGCCGACGACCCGGTTAAGCGCGGCGTGCCGGCTCATTTTACGGTGAATCCAGAGCGGCTCCGCCACCTGCGTCCTCACCCGGCTGGTCGGGTCGAGCATGGCCTGCGGCTGCTGGAACAGCATGCTGATATCGGCGCCGCGCAGCGCATCGAGTTCGGAAGATGACAGAGCGAGAATGTCGCGCCCGGCAAAGGAAATACGGCCGGAATTGATTTCCGCGCCCTGCGGCAAAAGCCGCATCAGCGACAGCGCCGTCATGCTCTTGCCCGACCCGGATTCGCCGACGAGAGCGACGACTTCTCCGGCGTTGACGGAAAGCGTCAGGCCCGAAATAACAAACTTGCGGCCATTTTGCGCCGGCACGGAAACGTGCAGGTCTTCTATCTCCAGAAGCGGTGCGCATTCAGGGGACATGGCCGTATTGGCAAGCGTTTGTCCTTCGATATTCATAAGAGTTCCCCTTATTTTTATTGAATCGGAGGCATTGCGTATTCTTCATGCGGCTTCAGACGATATTACTCTCCTTCCGGTTCCGTTGCGTCATCTATGTTTGACAATCGTCAAATTGACCATTGCCCGTTGGCAGGCGTCAATGACCGTTGGTTTTTTTCGTTTCCAGGTTAAGGCCATGGCCGATCCACGTCACGCTGAGCGCCGCCAGGAAAATCGCCAGACCCGGTGCGATGACGAGAACGGGCATCCGCTCCGCGTAAGCCTGCGCATCGGCCAGCATCAGCGCCCAGTCGGCGGCCGGCGGCTGTACGCCAAGGCCCAGAAACGACAATCCGCCCACCGTGATCAGCTTGTGGCCAAAGCGCAGGAACGCCACGGCCGCAATGGGCCAGATCGTGTTGGGAATGATATGCCGGAAGATGATGAAGCGCCGTGTGCAGCCGAGCACCTCTGCCGCGCGGATATATTCGCGGGAATTGATCGAGAGCGTCAGCCCCCGCGCCAGCCGCGCAAAAGGTGTCCAGCCAACGATGGTCAGCGACGCGATCAGCGTGCCATATCCCGGACCGAAAATGGCGACGAGGAAAATCGCGATCACCACGTCCGGTATGGCGATGAGCAGGTCCACGATGCGCATCAGCACTTCGTCGAGGATGCCACGGCTGCGGCCGCTGATGATGCCGATGAAGGTTCCGATCACGACCGACAGAATGACGGTGATGGCGGCAATCGTGACCGTGAAGCGGCCGCCGATCAACAGCCGGCTCAAGACATCGCGCCCGAGATGGTCCGTCCCAAGCCAATAGGCGGCGCTCGGCGCATTCAGCCTGAGCCGAAGGCTCTGCTTTGCCGGATCATAGGGCGAAATCCACGGCGCGATCACCAGCAGCAGGATGATGACGAGAAAAATCGCCGATCCCGCATAGAAGGTCCAGTGCCGGCGGCGGATGAAATCCGTGAACCGGGCGAGGTTCGAAGGGCGCTTGGGCGTGGTCATCGGCATGGCGGCGGCAGGCGCGCTCGGGAAGTGGCTAATGGTCATGGTGAGCTCGCATTGCTGGATTGATCAGGACATAAAAGCTGTCGGCCAGGGTATTGATCAGGATGGAGAGCGCCACGATGCAGATGAAACCGCCCTGCAGCATCGGAATATCGCGATTGACCACGGCGTCGTAGAGAAGCCGGCCCATGCCGGGAATGGCGAAGATCACCTCCACGACCACCGATCCGCCAAGCAGGCCGGCAAGCCACAGGGCGAAGAAGGTGACCACCGGCAGCGAGCCGTTGCGGATGCCGTGGCGCATGACCGTGCCATGCATGCCGAGACCGCGGCTGCGGGCCGCCGTGATATAGGGCGCGCGCAGCACCTCGGCCATTGCCGCGCGCGTCACCTGGGTGAAATAGGCGAGCGGCCGCAGCGTCAGGGTCAGTGCGGGAAGCACCAGCGAACGCCAGCTATCCCATCCGGCCGAGGGCAACCAGCCGAGATAGAGCGCAAAGACCAGCGCCGACATCGGCGCAAACCAGTATTCGGGCGTTGCAACGAAGGTCTGGATCATCAGCGTCGCGAAATTGTCCAGCCGACCGCCGGGACGCATCGCCGCCAGGGTGCCGAGCGGCAGGGCGACGGCCACCGCGACCGCCAGCGCCGTCAGCGCCAGCGTCACCGACACCCAGAGCGATCGTAAAAGCTCGGCGGCGACCGGCTGGCTGCTGGTGAAGGAAAATCCGAGATCGCCCCGCAGCGCGCCCGACAACCATGCGAAATATTGCACATAGAGCGGGCGGTCCAGTCCGAGGCTGACCCTGAGCGCCTCGACCGCATGCGGATCGAGCGCCGTATCGCGCATGCGCGACATGAGAATGGTGCGGGCCGGATCGCCGCCCGCCATATAGGGCAAAAGAAACGCGATGACGGACACGATCGCCAGCATCAGGCACAGAATAAGGAAGCGCTGTATTATCTGTATCCACATGGCTTGGTCTCCTTCACCACAATTGGCGTCTGCACTGCAATCCACGCCCGTTTCCCAAAAGAAAAACGGCCGCTTATTTCACCGGGCGCTGTAGATCCATCACCGGACCGGAGGTGCCCTTCAGCATTCCGGTGCGCTTGGGCACGATGGCCACGGTCGTAAAATCGATATCCTCGGCATGGGCGAGATCATGGATGATCGGGCAATCCGGCTCACCGTTGTCAGGGCAATAGGTTGCGAGGTTTCGCAGCGTGTCGGCCATCTCGCGAAGCGTATGCATCTTCGCTTCCAGATCGACGACATGTTCCATGACGATGCGTTTGACATCGCAGGAGGCGCCGCCCGGATCGCGCCAGAGCGTCATGAGCTGCCTGATCTTTTCGATGGAAAAACCGAGATCGCGTCCGCGCCGGATGAAACGCAGCGTTTCCAGATCATTGGCCGTATAGACCCTGTATCCCGACGCCGTACGGTTTGCCGATTTGATCAGGCCGATTGTCTCGTAGTGCCTGATCATCTTCGCAGAAACACCGGATGCGGTGGCGGCTGTGCCAATATTCATCGATCCTGCTCCTATCTTTCCGGGGTGAAAAACACGTCTGCATGAATGTCGGCATTGCGCATGCCGCGCGCCAGAAGCTGCGGCACCGTCGCCTCGATCATGGCCGGCGGGCCTGCAATATAGGCTTTCCAGCCATCGAGATCGTCGAAATCATCCGCCACGGCCGCACCGACATAACCGCAACGGATATCGGCATGTTCCTCATGCGAGAGAACCGGAACGAAACTCAGGTTGCCATGCCGCGCGGCAAGATCGCCGAAGCGGTCGAGCATATAGAGATCACGCTCGGCGCGCGCGCCAAAATAGACATGAACCGGTCGTTCGCGGCCCGTTGCGAGCGCCGCCTCGACAACCGCCTTGACCGGAGCGAGCCCCGAACCGCCGGCAATACCGAGGATCGGCCCGCAATGTTTTTCCCGCAGGAAAGAAGAGCCGAAAGGCCCGACTATCGTGACGGGGTCACCCGCTCTGGCGAGCGAGAAGATGCGGCCGCTCGTCATGCCGCCGGGAACATGCCGGATGTGGAATTCAATCAGTTCCTCATCCACCCTGCTGGCAATGGAATAATCGCGCGGCGAACAGTCGGGATAAAGCAGGCGCACATATTGTCCGGGTTTGAAGGTAAACTGCCCGCGATCGTCAAGCCGGATGCGGATGAGCTTGATATCGTGCGTGGCATCCAGCGCTTCCGCAACCACGCCCTCAAAGCGGCCGGTCGGAATATCGGCGATCTCATCCGCCCCGTCGAGCCAGCTGATCGTCATGTCGCTCAACGGCACGGCCCGGCAGGCGAGCGTCAGGCCATCGGTTTTCTCCTCTTCGGTCAAGGAGAAGGGCGTATGCTTGAGAAGATCGATTTCGCCGGAAATGAGATGAGACTTGCAGGCGCCGCAGCGGCCCATGCGACAGCCATGCGGATAAGTAACCCCTGCCGCCAGTGCGGCCTGAAGCACGGTCTCACCCTGCGCCGCCATGATGCTGCGTCCGATCTGCGGCAGATAGATTGTGTTGCCAGGCGTCATCATGTCCGCCTCCTATTCGGCCGCTGCGAGCTGCATGCCGGACGATCTGTCCACCAGCGGTGCGCGGAAGCTTTTCAGGCGCAGCGCGTTCGTCAATACGAAGACGCTGGAAAGCGCCATGGCTCCGGCGGCAAGGACAGGCGACAGCAGAACGCCATTGACAGGATACAATATTCCGGCCGCCACGGGAACGAGAGCGGCATTGTAAGCGAAGGCCCAGAACAAATTCTGGCCTATATTGCGGATCGTGGCCTTGGAGAGTGCGATGGCATTGGCCACGCCGCGCAAATCGCCAGACATCAGCACCACATCGGCGCTTTCAATGGCGACATCCGTGCCCGTGCCGATGGCTAGGCCGACATCGGCGGCGGCCAGCGCCGGCGCATCGTTGATGCCATCGCCGACAAAGGCGACACGTCGCCCGCCGGCGGCAAGCCTCTTGACGGCCTCCACCTTGCCGTCGGGCAGGACTTCCGCCACCACCTCGTCAATGCCGAGCCGACGGGCGATGGCTTCAGCGGTGCGGCGATTGTCACCCGTGATCATCGTGACCTTGAGGCCCAGCGCATGCAGCGCCGCAATCGCCTCCGGGGTCGTCTGCTTGACCGGATCGGCAACCGCGACGATCGCGGCCAGCTTGCCATCGACGGCGGCGTAAAGCGGCGACTGCCCTTCCCTGCCCAGCCGCTCGGCATCGGCTGCGAACATCGCGACATCGTAACCGAGCTTGGTCATGAACCGGTCCGCGCCCGCTTCCACCCTGCGGCCGTCGACCATGGCTGCAACACCAAATCCGGGGGTTGCCTCGAAGCCTTCCGCATCGGCAAGCGTCAGGCCGCCATGTTTCGCAGCCTCGACGATCGCTTCAGCAATCGGATGTTCGGAATGGTTCTCCAGCGAGGCGACGAGGCGCAACACCTCATCCGCATCGAAGCCCTCTGTCGTGGTAAAATGCACCAGTTTCGGCTTGCCGAGCGTCAGGGTGCCGGTCTTGTCGACGGCGATCACATCGGCATCGCGGAGCGTCTGGAGCGCATCGCCGCGGCGGAACAGCACGCCCATTTCGGCGGCGCGGCCGGTGCCGACCATGATCGAGGTCGGCGTGGCAAGGCCCATGGCGCAGGGACAGGCGATGATGAGCACCGCAACCGCATTGACGAGCGCGAAGGTCAAGGCCGGATCGGGTCCGAACGTGAACCAGACGATGAAGGTGGCGAGCGCTGCCAGCATCACCGCCGGCACGAACCAGTTGGTCACCTTGTCCACCAGCGCCTGAATGGGCAGCTTGTCGGCCTGCGCCTCCTCGACCATGCGGATGATCTGGGCAATCAGCGTATCGGCGCCGACCTTGGTGGCGCGGAAGGTGAAAGAACCGTTGCGGTTGACCGTGCCGCCGACAACTTCGGAACCCGCCGCCTTGGTGACCGGCACCGGTTCGCCCGTGATCATCGATTCATCGACATAAGAAGAGCCGCTGAGGACCAGCCCATCGACCGGCACTTTTTCGCCGGGGCGAACGACGATCACATCGCCGGTGCGCACATCCTGCAACGGCACATCGATGGTTTCGCCATCGCGCAGCACGCGGGCGGACTTGGCCTGCAGGCCGACGAGCCGCTTTATCGCCTCGCTGGTGCGGCCTTTGGCGCGCGCTTCCAGAAATCGTCCGAGAAGGATGAGCGTGACGATGACCGCCGCCGCCTCGTAATAGACATTGGCCGTGCCGCTCGGCAGGATTTTGGGCATGAAGGTTGCGACAACCGAAAATCCCCAGGCGGCGGCGGTGCCCAGCACGACAAGCGAATTCATGTCCGGCGCCAGCCGCAGAAGTGCGGGTATGCCCTTCTTGAAGAAACGCAGGCCGGGTCCAAACAGAACCAGCGTCGTCAGCGCAAATTGCAGATACCAGCTTTCCTGCATGCCGACCGTTTCCATCACGAAATCATGGATGGCGGGCACCAGATGCGACCCCATTTCCAGCACGAAAACCGGTAGCGTCAGAACAACGGCGACGGCGAGGCTGATTTTGAGGCTGCGCAGTTCCGCCTCACGCTTGTCCTGCTCTCCATCCGTGGCTTTGTCGGCAACAACCTCATTCGCCTTATAGCCCGCCCGTTTGATGGCATCCGCGAGATTGGCCGCAGAGGCGGCGTTGCCGGCGACGCGGACGGTGGCGCGCTCCGTCGCCAGATTGACGCTTGCGCCGGAAACACCGGATACGGCCTTCAACGCCTTTTCGACACGTCCGACGCAGGAGGCGCAGGTCATGCCCTCAATATCGAGTTCGATGGTTTTCTCTTCGACGCTGTAACCGGCCTGCCGCACCGCCTCGATAACGGCCGGCACATCCGGCGGCCCGGAAAAGGAAATGTCGGCACGTTCCGTTGCCAGATTGACCGAAGCTTTCAGAACGCCCGGTACCTTGGCAATGGCCTTTTCCACGCGACCGACACAGGAGGCGCATGTCATGCCATCGATCGCAATCTGATGACTCGCCCGGATCTCCATTTGTGACATGCGTATGACCCCTCTTTTCTTGTGTTAAAAAAAAGATAGGGCTTCCCATCGTGGCAAGGTCAATAGGTTCTTTTTGATGATTTTCAAGTGACGATGCCGTGCACGTGAACGGGTGTTTTACGCCGGCTCAGAAGGTGGACACAGACGATAAGTCAGGGGAAAAAAGTGGTGCGGACGGCGGGACTTGAACCCGCAAGACCAATGGTCGGCAGATTTTAAGTCTGCTGCGTCTACCGATTTCGCCACGTCCGCATTGCCGCGCCGCGTACCGTTTCGGTCGGGGCGCTGCAAAAAATCGTCATGCTTCTGGCGCCCGGCGCTGGGGCCGGTCCCAAACACGACTGAGCCTCATCTACACAGGCCGAACCGTTTCGGTCAACGGGGCCTCGGAGCATTTCCAGGAAAAGTGGGGCCCGGTTTTCCGTTCGGAAATGCGGCAAACAAAGAGCTGGAGCGTTTTCGCGATTCGAAGAAAAGCGAGAACGCTCTAGCCACACCACGACTGATTTTTTGCCGATGCCGGATGCGCGAGCCCTTCCCGCACGAGTTGGTCGGCGAAGGATACGCCCGAACGCGAAAGCCGTTTGCGTTCCGTGGCTTGGCCACCCGCAGCAGCGGAGGACGCCACATCGAAGGCGCCGGCGTTCAGCATGTCGCGAAGCCTGACCTTTGCAACGAAGCCGCGCTGGCGCTCTTCCATGCAGCGCGCCCGGTCGATCTGCGGCACTTCTATGCCGGCAAGCTGCATTTTCACGCCCTTCATCCAGAAGGTGTTGCCATCGGCCACGCAATTGTTGAGGCCGGAACGACCGCAAAAGGCAAAAGTACCGCTTTTTTCACCGAGCGAGATTTTTTCGACCGAAGGGCGCGTTTCCAGCAGGATAGCGGCGACCTGGCTCGGTTGCGAGGCGGATGGCATAGCGATCGGGCGCGGCGGCACCGGGCCGTTGCCGGGCAGAGCCGGCGATGCGGGGCGGATGGACGCCACTTTTTCCGGCGTGACGGAATCGCGTTTGACCGCTGTCGCGACTTTCGAAGAACTCGTGGCCGGAGATGTCGCCTTTGCAACATGCCGCTGCGGCAAAAGGCTGTCGCGATGTTCGTAAGCCTGAATGCCACCGGCAACGACGCCCAGCATCAGCACCCAGGGCCAAACGCTGCCGCCACCCGATTTCTTCGCCGTGCGGCGTCGTGCTGTCGATTTTCGATTGCTCACGATCGGACTCCTTTTTACGGAGCCGCATTATCGGCCAAAGGAGTTTCCGAAAGGTTGGCATTGCCGGGCGTTTTCGTTTTTCAGAGAATCGGGAAAACGCCCTAACCCCTTGTTTTCCCGATTTTCCGAATGGAAAGCACGCAAATGAGCTGTGGATAAACCGTCAGCGAACCTGATCGAGAAGGCGCTTGCATTCGAGGAGATCGAACAGGGCTTCCTGCAAAAGCGCCTGGTCGTCCTTGCCGATGCTCGACTTGCCGACCGATATTTCCGCATCGCCGCCGCCACCGCCGAAGCCGAAAAAACGGCCGCTTGGCTTGGCCTTCGGACGACCGACGACCTCGTCCCCATCGGTATCGACGACACGCGGTTCGGCGACTTCCTTTTCACCGCTCGCCGCCATGATGGCTTCCATGGTCGCAAGATCACCGGAGGCGATGGCCGCCACGAAGCGGTTGCCATTGGCTTTCAGCAGCTTCTGTACGCCCTTGATGGTGTAGCCATGGTCATAAAGAAGGTGACGAATGCCCTTCAGGAGATCGATATCGTCAGGACGGTAGTAACGGCGGCCCCCGCCCCGTTTCATCGGCTTGATCTGCGGAAAGCGTGTTTCCCAGAAACGCAGCACATGCTGCGGCAGGTTCAGCTCATCCGCCACTTCACTGATCGTCCGAAACGCGTCGGGGCTTTTATCCAAATTTCCACTCCCATCCGAACCGGAGCGCCATGCATCCGGCCGGACACTGAACGAGAACGCTTTTCACCCACCGGTCAAACAGCACGCAAAGTCGGTTACGACCCCGCGCCGACGCCGTTGCGGCGAGATACAAATCACTAAAATTGATTATGATGTGAGTCGACCGGATTTCAACGGCTTGCACGTTGAAATTCAAGTATGTTCACAAGAAGAATGGGGAAAAAGGCTTGCGATACGGCAAAAAAGGCGTCTCGCCTGGACCTTGAGAGAGGGATTATGCCCCGGCCTTCTGGCCCTTCTGCTTGGCTTTGCGGGCCGTATGGGCCTTCAGAATGCGCTGCTTGAGCACATTCGAGGCCTTGAAGGTCATGACGCGACGTGGGGAAATCGGAACTTCCTCACCCGTCTTCGGGTTGCGGCCAATACGCTCGTTCTTTTCTCGGATCTGGAATGTCGCGAAGGACGAAAGCTTGACGACTTCGCCGCGGGTGATCGCGTTGCATATTTCGTCGATGATCGTTTCGACCAGTTCGGCGGATTCGGTGCGGGACAGCCCGACTTTACGAAACACAGATTCTGCAAGATCTGCGCGTGTCACTGTCTTCCCGGCCATTTTTCCCCGCAAACCGTGTCTGAACTCTTCTCTAGGAGCCGCCGAGATTATTTCCCTTGTGGCGACCGGTCAAGGGATTGTTCCAGATTCATTTGAGGCTTTCGGCAATCAGTGCAAGGGCTTAGAGCGAGTGATACGGTTTTGACACAGGCTCGGGCCGCTCCGGCGCGTCCGATCGGGGCGTGAGCGCGAAAATCACAACCGATTTCGCGCCATCGCCCCGGCAAAGGTGGAAATCAGGCCTTTACCAGCGCAGCAGCACCGCGCCCCAGGTGAAGCCGCCGCCCATGGCCTCCAGCATGACCAGATCGCCCTTCTTGATGCGTCCGTCACCGGCGGCAACGGCGAGCGCCAGCGGAATGGAGGCGGCCGAGGTATTGCCGTGCTGATCGACGGTGATGACGACCTTTTCCGGGTCGATGTTGAGCTTCTTCGCAGAACCGTCGATGATGCGCTTGTTGGCCTGATGCGGAACGAGCCAATCGAGATCGTCGGACGTCGTGCCCGTCGCCTCGAAGGCCTGTTCAATGACGTCGGTGATCATGCCGACGGCGTGCTTGAACACTTCCCGGCCTTCCATGCGCAGATGACCGACCGTGCCAGTGGTGGAAGGTCCGCCATCGACATAGAGCTTTTCCTTATGCGAGCCGTCGGAGCGAAGCTGCGCCGTCAGGATGCCGCGATCGGCAGAAGTGCCCTCGCCTTCGCCGGCCTCCAGAACCAGCGCGCCGGCGCCGTCGCCGAAGAGAACGCAGGTGGTGCGGTCCTTCCAGTCGAGAATGCGGGAGAAGGTTTCGGAGCCGATCACCAGAACGCGCTTGGCCATGCCGCCGCGAATATAGAGATCGGCGGTCGATACGGCATAAACGAAACCGGAGCAGACGGCCTGCATGTCGAAGGCGAAACCGTGGGTCATGCCCAGCCGGTTCTGGATGTTCACCGCCGTTGCCGGAAAGGTATTGTCCGGGGTCGAAGTGGCCAGAATGATGAGGTCGATATCGTCGGGCGTGAGACCGGCATTATCGAGTGCGGCACGCGCCGCCGCTTCGCCGAGAGACGCGGTGGTTTCACCTTCGCCGGCGATATAGCGCTGCTTGATGCCTGTGCGCTGCACGATCCATTCGTCGGAAGTCTCGACGACCCCTTCGATTTCGCTGTTGGTCATGACACGCTTCGGAAGCGCTGCCCCGAAACCACGGACTATAGAGCGGATCATTCCCTTATTCCTCGTCAGCCACGAGAGCTTCGGGCGCCGGGGGCGGAAGCCGTCTTGCGTGGTAAATCTTCAGATCATTTTCAATCTTGGCCGTCAGGCCGTTGTGGACCATGTCGTAGCCGACATCGACGGCGGAGGCAAAACCGATGGCATCCGTGCCGCCATGGCTCTTGATGACAATGCCGTTCAGGCCGAGAAACACGCCGCCATTGACCTTGCGCGGGTCCATCTTTTCACGAAGAACATCGAAGGCGCTTTTCGCCAGGATATAACCGATCTTGGCAAAGAAGCTGCGGGAGATCGCCTCACGCAAAAGCGTGGTGATCTGGCGGGCGGTGCCTTCGGCGGCCTTGAGCGCGATGTTGCCGGTGAAACCTTCGGTCACCACCACATCCACCGTGCCCTTGCCGATATCGTCGCCTTCGACGAAACCGCGATAATCGATGGTGGCGAGATCGGCCTCGCGGATCAGACGTCCGGCCTCACGCACCTCTTCCTGACCCTTGACCTCCTCGACGCCGACATTGAGCAGGCCGACAGTCGGCCGGTCGATATCGAAAAGCGCACGCGCCATGGCGCCGCCCATCAGGGCGAAATCCAGAAGCTGCTGGGAATCGGCGCCGATGGTCGCGCCGATGTCGAGCACGATGCTTTCGCCCTTCAGCGTCGGCCAGATGCCGGCGATTGCCGGGCGTTCCACCCGCGCCATGGTGCGCAAACAGAATTTCGCCATGGCCATCAACGCGCCGGTATTGCCGGCGGAAACGGCGACATCCGCCTCGCCGAGCTTCACCGCTTCGATGGCGCGCCACATGCTGGAGACGTAGCGGCCACGGCGCAGCGCCTGGCTCGGCTTCTCATCCATGCTGACCGAGACTTCACAATCGTGAAAGACCGACTTTTCCCGAAGTGCGGGATATTGTGCCAGAATGGGGTCGCATTTGCTCTTCTGCCCGTAGAGCAGAAAAGTTACATCGTTGTGCCGTTCAAGCGCCTTGGCGGCACCGGGTATGGCAACATCTGGGCCGAAATCGCCACCCATGACGTCAATTGCAATTCTGATCACTCGTCCCTTATCCTTCTTCCCGCCAATCAGCGGTTTTGCGCGAAAATACCTTTTCCGGCCTTCGTTACAATAAAATTATTTCAGCCCAACGGGGCCATTCAGTCTTTTTTCCAATCTTTGAGCACGGCAAAGGGCGACGGGCGCTTTTCTTCTTCAGGCTCTTTTTCGGCCGCTTCGGCAAATTCCACATCCGGTTTGCGCGGATAGGGATCGATCGCGAGTGCCGCAAATTCCGCGACCACAGCGCCGACATCGATGCTGTCGCCGGTGAACTGGTCGGGAATATCCGGGCCGTCGGGGTCGAGCACGATCTCGCCTTCCTCATTGGTCACCATGCGCGCCAGTTTCGAACCTTCCGGAACGAAAATCTGCTCGACTGGCTCGTCGATCTTGCTCGAGATCGGCTCCAGCGTGACGACGCAGGATTGCGTTACCGCCGCATGCACTTCGCCCTTGATCTTCACGCCATCCTTCTTCCAGCGGGAAACCTGAAGCTCCGCCTTCAGATATTCGACGGAAACCACATTCCAGAATTTCGCCAGCGCCTTCAGTTCCTCGGCACTGGCTTCGAGACCAATCCTGACCGGATTGGCGGAAATATGGCCTACCTTTACGGGATAGGAAAAAGGCAGGTCGTCATTTGCAGGGTGTCGCGCGTTCATCGTGAACCTCATCGTCCAGGCAAGGGCAGCGTAAGGCTTCCGGTTGCTATTGTGTCTTCGGACTGGGCGGCAAGTTGCGTGGATGCGTCCATCATCCAGCCTGCCAGCCCCTCCATCTCGGGCGCCTTCTCATCTACCTGCGGATATATATTGCGCCGGAGCGCCGCGGCAAGGGCAACGCGGTCGGAAGCATCCAGCGCCGCCGCATAGGATTCGAGCCGCCCATAGAACATGCCGGCGAATTTCTTCATGCGCTTCGGCACGCCCTGATCGCCGATTCCCAATTCGCGGATGGAATGATCGAGGTCCTGAAAAAAGGCGTCGACGATCTCCTGGGCAATTTCCTGTCCGCTGACATCGGAGGATTTGGTGCGGCGGAAATAGAGAATCATGATGACCGACAGCATCTCGAAGCGGCCCATGACCGTATCGGGAACACCGAGATCGAGATAGAAAGCGGGCGTGCGGGCAGCGGCGGTCAAAGTCGCATATTGCCGGTCGACAATGGCGCGATTGTTGTTTTTCTTCTTGAACAGCCCGAATATCATCGTTTTTTTTCCGAACGGGACGGGTGAATTCGCTTACCGCCCATCGCCCTTGTTGCATGATCGTCAAAGCTGGTTTACCGAAGCATCCACGAATTGCAATGCTGTCGCGGTCACGTTCGTCTTTCGCCTGAAACAGTCGAAGAGAACCGGAGGAGTTCCAAAAGACCGGGAAAGCATTGAATTTGGGGAGTGACCGGGATTTTCCGTCCCCGGATTGACACAATCATGTGCACAGACACTGTGCACCACGCAATGCCGGAAGGTGCCATTCATGATCGCAGTCGGGGAAAAGCAGTTGAGCAAGCAGAAATCCGCAAGTCACGGCAATGTTCTGAGCAAGACCGCCATCGCAATCGTCCTCGCATCCGGCCTGCTTTCCGCCTGCAGCAGCACGACCGATGTGTTCCATAACGGCTATGTCATGGACGAGCAGTCGCTCCAGCTGATCCCGGAAGGTTCGAGCCGCGAGCAGGTTCTGCTGACCATGGGCACGCCCTCCACCACCGCGACCTTCGGCAACGAGGTTTTCTATTACATCTCGCAGAAGCGTGTGCGCCGCGCGGCCTTCATGAAGCCGGCGCTGGTCGAGCAGAACATTCTCGCGATCTATTTCAACAAGGACGGCGTGATCGAGCGCAAGGCCAACTACACGCTGCAGGACGGCAAGGTCTTCGACACGATTTCGCGCACCACGCCGACGGGCGGCAAGGACCTCACCTTCCTGCAGCAGCTGCTTTCCGGCGGCACCTCGGGCGCCAATATCGCCAAGAGCATTCTGGGTCAGGGCAACAACACCCCCTGATCGGAATAAGAAACGGAAAATTCAAAGGCCCGGGGATCGCTCCCCGGGCCTTTTTCATTGGTCGGAACCTAAGCCCTCAGTGGGCAAGAACCGCAAGCAGCAGCAGCGCCACGATATTGGTGATCTTGATCGCCGGGTTGACGGCGGGACCGGCGGTATCCTTATAGGGATCGCCGACCGTATCGCCCGTCACCGACGCCTTGTGGGCGTCCGAACCCTTGACGTGGCGCACGCCGTCCTTGTCGATGAAACCGTCTTCGAAGCTCTTCTTGGCATTGTCCCATGCGCCGCCACCGGAGGTCATGGAAATCGCCACGAAGAGGCCGTTGATGATGACGCCAAGCAGCGATGCGCCAAGTGCCGCGAAGGCAGACGCCTTGGAGCCGGAAATGGCCAGCACGCCGAAATAAACGACGAGCGGCGCCAGAACCGGCAGGAGCGACGGGATGACCATTTCCTTGATCGCCGCCCGTGTCAGCAGGTCCACGGCCTTGCCGTAGTCAGGCTTTTCCGTTCCGGCCATGATGCCCGGCTTTTCGCGGAACTGGCGGCGCACTTCCTCGACGATCGAGCTTGCCGCCTTGCCCACCGCCGTCATGGCGATACCGCCGAAGAGATAGGGGATGAGGCCGCCGAACAGCAGACCGGCAACCACGTAAGGATTGGCGAGGCTGAAGGAAATCTCGCCAATGTCCTTGAAGTAGGGATAGGTATCGCCATTGGCGGCGAAATAGGAGAGGTCATTGGCATAGGCGGCGAACAGCACCAATGCGCCGAGACCGGCAGAGCCGATGGCATAGCCCTTGGTGACGGCCTTGGTGGTGTTGCCGACGGCGTCCAGCGCATCGGTCGCCTTGCGCACGTCAGGATCGAGACCGGCCATTTCGGCGATACCGCCGGCATTGTCCGTGACCGGGCCGAAGGCGTCGAGCGCCACGATCATACCGGCGAGGCCGAGCATGGCGGTGACCGCGATGCCCGTGCCGAACAGGCCGCCGAGCTGGTAGGTTCCGATGATGCCACCGACGATGACGATGGCCGGCAGCGCCGTCGATTCCAGCGAGACCGCAAGGCCCTGGATGACGTTGGTGCCATGGCCGGTGACAGACGCCTGGGCGATGGAGTTGACCGGCCGCTTGTTGGTGCCGGTATAATATTCGGTGATGACGACGATCAGCGCCGTCACGACGAGGCCTACCAATCCGCAGAAGAAGAGATTGGTGCCGGTGATTTCCATGCCGGCCACCGTGCCTACCGTGCCCCAGCCGACCGTCGCATGAGTGGCGACCGCAAGACCGGCAACCGAGAAGACGCCGGTGGCGATCAGGCCCTTGTAGAGCGCGCCCATGATGGAATTGTTGGTGCCGAGCTTCACGAAGAAGGTGCCGGCAATCGAGGTCAGGATGCAGGCGCCGCAGATCGCCAGCGGATAGACCATGGCGCTTTCCAGTATCGGCGTTCCGGCAAAGAATATTGCGGCGAGAACCATGGTCGCGACGACAGAGACGGCATAGGTCTCGAAGAGGTCAGCCGCCATGCCGGCGCAATCGCCGACATTGTCGCCGACATTGTCTGCAATGGTTGCCGGGTTGCGCGGGTCGTCCTCGGGAATGCCGGCCTCGACCTTGCCGACGAGATCGCCGCCGACATCCGCACCCTTGGTGAAGATGCCGCCGCCGAGGCGGGCAAAGATGGAGATCAGCGATGCGCCGAAGCCGAGCGACACCAGCGCATCGATCACCTCACGCGATCCGGCCGGATGGCCCATCACCGAGGTGAGGATGAAATAATAGATCGAGACGCCGAGCAGCGCGAGACCCGCCACCAGCATGCCGGTGATGGCGCCCGACTTGAAAGCGATATCAAGACCGGCGGAAAGGCTGTGCGAGGCGGCCTGCGCGGTGCGCAGATTGGCGCGCACGGAGACATGCATGCCGACGAAGCCGGCAACGCCTGAAAGCACCGCGCCGACGAGGAAGCCGATGGCTGCCATGGATGACAGAAGATACCAGGCCAGAATGGCGACGATCAGTCCGACGATGGCGATGGTGAGATATTGACGGGTGAGATAAGCCTGCGCACCTTCACGGATAAAACCTGCTATTTCACGCATACGCTCGTTGCCCTGATCGGCATCGAGAACGCTTTTGGTGGCCCATACCGCGTAAACGACGGACAGGACACCGCATAAAATTACTATGGGTATTACGGTCATGCGCACTTACCTCCCAAAAGGCCGGGTCTCACTCCCTCCCCGGCGTGGCGAAACCTTGTGCAGGGAGATGCGGACGGCCTGTCCCAAATCCCGTCTTGGGCATTTGTTCCCCTCCCAAGGAAAAATGTCCTCGGAGCGGAGATTGCGTTGGCGCGAGGTGCCGCGTCAAGCCCACAAATTTGCCTGAAACTTGAAAGGAGTAGAGTGCGGCGCGCGACTCAGGCTGCTTTTTTGCGGCTTGTCAGGACGAGCGACAGGACAAGCAGGAGGCAAAGCCCGGCAACCGGCCAGATGACGAGGTTCATCACCGACCAGCCCCAGGCCGTAAACACCTTGCCGGAAGAGAAGGATGACAGGGCCACGGTGCCAAACAGCACAATATCGTGGAAACCCTGCACCTTGTCCGCCTCATGCGGGCGGTAGCTGGAGGTGATGATGGCGGTTGCGCCGATGAAGCCGAAATTCCAGCCTAGGCCGAGCAGGATGAGCGCCGCCCAGAAATTCCACAGCTCGATGCCCATATGGGCAACGATGGCGCAAGCCATCAGCACGATGAGGCCCGCCGCAACGATTTTTTCCGCACCGAATCGGGAAATCAGCATGCCGGTGAAGAAGCTCGGGCCGAACATGGCGAGAACGTGCCACTGGATGCCGAGCGTGGCGAGTTCGGTGGGGAAACCGCAGCCGACCACCATGGCAAGCGGTGCGCCGGTCATCATGAAAGTCATCAGGGCATAGGAACCGATGCCGCAGATCATGCCGGTGACGAAACGCTGCGTGCGGACGATTTCCGACAGCGGCCTTACCGATTCGACATGGGCGGCAGCCGCCTTGGGGTCGGGCAATTTCAGAAATGCCAGAATGGCGATCGAAACGAGGCCGAGCGGAACGAGCGCCAGAAAAGCGCCGGCAAAGGTGACCGGCGCAAGCAGGTCCTTGCCGAAGATGGCGAGTTGCGGCCCGACGATGGCGGAAATGATGCCGCCCGCCAGAATCCAGGAGATCGCCTTCGGCTTGTAGAAAGATGGAGAGGCGTCGGCTGCGGCGAAACGGATTTTTTGCGTAAAGCCGCCGGAAATGCCGATCAGCAGCAGGCCGACCGCAAACAGCCAGAAATCCGAACGGAAGAGCGCCACGGCGGCAATGCCGCCGCCGATGGAGCACATCAGCGCGCCGACCATGAAGCCTGCCTTGCGGCCGAGGAAGCGGGATGCGGCGGCCACGCAGATCGCGCCGAGCGCAACGCCGATATTGAAGCCGGTGAGAGGCGCGGTCGCCAGCGACTTGTCCGCGCCGAGTAGCTGGTAGCCGGCAAGCGCGCCGACCGAAAAGCTTAAGGGCGCAGCCGACCCCATGATCGCCTGCGCGATGGTGAGGAGGAAGACATTGCGCTTCGCCTCGTCCAGTTGAACTTCAAGTCCGGGGACGGAAACGGCGCTCATGTCTTCCTCACCTAAGTTTTTTTAGCGTTTTGCCTCGCCGCGCACCTGCTTGGCAATGCGGTCAAGTACCGCATTCACCAGCTTCGGCTCGTCGTGTTCAAAGAAAGCACGGGCGATTTCGACATATTCCGTGACGATGACGGCGACCGGCACGTCCTTGCGCTCCAGAATCTCGAAAGTGCCTGCACGCAGGATGGCGCGCACGGTGGCATCGAGGCGCGATAGCGGCCAGTCTTCCAGAAGGGCGGAGCGCACCAGCGGGTCGATCTTCGTCTGATCTCGAACGACGCCGGAGACGATGGAACGGAACCAGGACGGGTCGGCCTTCAGATAGGTATCGCCATCGACTTCCTGCCCAAGACGGTGCGCCTCGTATTCGGCCACGACTTCCATGACGCCGGTTCCGCCGACATCCATCTGGTAAAGCGCCTGCACGGCCGCAAGGCGGGCCGCGCCGCGCTGGTTGGCGGGCTTTACCGAGGGCTGGCGCGGTTCGCCGCCATTTTCAACATTCGACATGCGTTCAGCCACCCAGTTTTTTCTTCAGCTCGATCATCGTCAGCGCCGCACGCGCCGCGAAACCGCCCTTATCCTTGTCGGAACGACGCACGCGCGCCCATGCCTGCTCGTCATTCTCGACGGTGAGGATGCCGTTGCCGATCGGCAGCGATTCGCTGACGGCGAGATCCATCAGGGCGCGGGAGGATTCGTTGGAGACGATGTCGAAGTGGTAGGTCTCGCCGCGGATTACCATGCCGAGCGCAACGAAACCGTCATATTCCGTGCCGTCATTGTCAGCACCGTCAAGCGCCATGGCGATGGCGGCGGGGATTTCCAGCGCGCCGGGAACGGTGATGACATCATAGGTGGCGCCAGCCTCATCGAGCGCGAATTTCGCGCCTTCGAGAAGGGCATCCGCCATATCGTCGTAAAAACGTGCTTCCACGATAAGAAGATGGGGTTTGGACATGATATTTTCCTGAAAAGCTTAATGCCGGATCATACCGGCTTTTGCGGCGGTCAAACCACGGCTGGCCATTTTTGGCAAGTAATTTCATGTATCAGCGGCGCAAGAGGCCGCGTTTGCGGGGCATTTGGCCGGGTTTCACGCCTTCCGGCGCGGCTTCGCGTCAATCAGGTTTTCTGGAAGGCGAGATGGACGCCAAGCCCCATCAGCACCGTTCCGGCAGCGCGGCGAGCGAGCACCTGCACCGCCCCGGAACGCTTCAAACGCCCAACCATGGCGCCTGCGAGAAGCACGCCGACAAGATCGGCCGAGGAAAAAATGAAATTGACGGCGATGCCGAGGATCAGCAATTGCAGCCAGACCGGAAAGGCCGCCGCAGGGTCCACGAATTGCGGCAGGAAGGCCAGAAAGAACAGCGCCGTCTTCGGATTGAGCACATCGACGATGATGCTGTCGATGAAGGCGCGGCGCGCCGATTTCGGCTCGATGGTCAGATTGACCGCCTCGCCCTCAAGCTTGCTGCGCAGCATCGAGAAACCGAGCCAGACGAGATAAAGCGCACCGCAGAGCTTTACCGCGAGATAAAGCCACGGCACGGCCTGAAACAGCACCGAAAGCCCTGCCGCAGAGGCAAAAATGTGGAAATAGCAGCCGACATGGATACCAAGCACCGCCATCAGCCCGGCAAACCGTCCGCGCGCCATGGTCTGCGCCGCCGCATAAAGCATGGCCGGACCGGGGATATAGGCAAACAAAGCGGTGGTTACGAAAAAGGCTGTCAGCAGTTCGAAGGACGGCATGATGTATTTCCCCTACCCCGTTTGGGCCTAAAGACGTCTTTATAACGTTTGCGCGTCAATCGGAAGCAGAGTGTCTGACAAGAATTGATCTGTCGCCACGCTGGACGACGATAAAGCCCTTCCGTCATTCCGGCCTTGAGCCGGAATCCAGTCGACGTGCGTCTGCGCGGCGGAAAAACTATTTTCAGCCCAAGGACTTGGGCTGGCTGGATTCCGGCTCAAGGCCGGAATGACGAGAGGGAGAGGTGTCAGCGATAATAAACCGCCGAGCCAGCACTCCAGCTCATGCTGAGGGAAATTCCGCAAGCCTTGCGGCATAACGCGCCATGGTATCGACTTCGAAATTCACGAAATCGCCCGGCTGGCGTTCGCCCCATGTAGTGACGGTCAGCGTATGGCGGATCAACAGCACGTCGAAGTCCGTGCCTTCGACGGCGTTGACGGTCAGCGAGGTGCCGTCGAGCGCCACGGAACCCTTGGGCGCCACGAATTTCGCCAGATGCTCCGGCGCGCGCAGACGGATGCGCACCGCCTCGCCTTCCGATTCCACCGAAAGGATTTCCGCCCTGCCATCGACATGGCCAGAGACGATGTGGCCGCCAAGCTCATCGCCGATCTTCAGCGCCCGCTCCAGATTGATGTGGGTGCCCTTTTGCCAGCCGGCAATCGTCGTCAGGCGCAGCGCCTCTTCCCAGGCCTCGACCTCGTACCAGCGCTCATTGCTGCCGTCTTCCGGCAGTCTCGTCACCGTCAGGCAGACGCCGCCATGGGAGATCGATGCGCCCATATCGATGGTCTTGGGGTCGTAATTGGTCGCCACCCGCAGACGCACACCTTCGGCCAGAGCTTCCAGCTCGGAAACGGTTCCGACGTCGGTGACAATTCCGGTAAACATCAAATCGGCCTTTCATAATCGAAGCAACGATCCCGCCCATAGGCGGTCTCGCTGACCAGAGCATAGTCGCCCGGAATATCGGCACGCTTGAGCGGCGTTTCAATGCCGCCTTCGCCGATCACGACCGGGCTTTCGAACAGAATGATACGGTCCACCAATCCTGCTTCAAGGAATGATTTTGCGGCAAAGGCGCCGCCTTCGACCAGAAGTTCCGACATGCCGCTTTCGGCGAGGATGTGGAGGAGGTTTTCGAGCGTTGGGGCTTCGAGGATCTGGACGCCGGCGTTTTCCAGAAGTTGGCGACGGCGGTCGCGGCTACCCCCCTCTGCCCTGCCGGGCATCTCCCCCTCAAGGGGGGAGATCGGCAAGGGGCTAGCCGCTCGTTCAAATTGCGCCGGTGGTGCACCCTCTGTTCCCGTCGATGCAGGGCGGAGTGGCGCTCCATCGATCTCCCCCCTTGAGGGGGAGATGCCCGGCAGGGCAGAGGGGGGTATCGCCGCAACGATCACCGGCACCTCCCGCGCTGTCTTCACCAGCTTCGATGTCAACGGCAACTCAAACTGCCGGTCCAGCACGATCCGCACCGGGGAACGCTGTTCCATGCCGGCGATACGCACCGTCAGTTCCGGATCGTCGGCAATCGCCGTGCCAATCCCCACAAGGATGCAATCGCAACGCGCGCGCAGTTCATGCACGGCATGGCGCGCCTCGGGACCGGTAATCGCCACCTGCCCTTCGCCTTTCCTGCCGATCATGCCATCGGCGGAAACGGCAAGTTTCAGAATCACATGCGGGCGTTTTTTCACCTGACGCGTGAGGTAACCGGCCAGCGCCCTCTTCCCCTCATCCCGCAACAGGCCGGTTTCCACGACAATGCCGGCATCCCGTAAAATCGCATAACCACGGCCGGAAACACGCTCGTCCGGATCATCCACCGCCACCACGACGCGGGCGACGCCATATTCCACCAGGGCATTGGCGCAGGGCGGGGTCTTGCCCCAGTGCGAGCAGGGTTCGAGCGTCACATAGGCGGTCGCGCCGCGCGCCGCCTCGCCGGCGATTTCCAGCGCCTGCCGTTCGGCATGGGGGCGGCCGCCTATGGCGGTCACGGCTTCAGCGATGATTTGTCCGTCTTTGACGAGAACACAGCCAACCGAAGGGTTGGTAAGCGTCTGGCCCTGGTGGCGAAGCGAAACCTCGATTGCCCTTGCCATGAATCTTTCGTCATCGGCGCGGGTGGTCACGGCTAGACTCCGGCGTCCGTATCGCGGGCGATCTTGGCGTTGATTTCGGCGATGACGTTTTCGAAATCCTCGGCATGGCTGAAATCGCGATAGACCGAGGCGTAACGCACGAAGGCCACATCATCGAGGCTCTTCAGCGCTTCGAGAACCTGCAGGCCGATTTCTTCCGAGGGAATTTCCGTCTCGCCCGAACTTTCCAGGCGGCGAACGATGCCGGAGACGGCACGCTCGATCCGGTCGCGATCGACCGGGCGCTTGCGCAGGGCGATCTCGAAGGATCGCACCAGCTTTTCCCGGTCGAAGGGCAGCTTGCGGCCGCTTTTCTTGATGACCATCAGCTCGCGCAGTTGCACGCGCTCATAGGTCGTGAAGCGGCCGCCGCAATCGGGGCAGATGCGCCGCCGGCGGATGGAGGTATTGTCCTCCGCCGGACGCGAGTCCTTGACCTGCGTGTCTTCAGAACCGCAAAAAGGGCAGCGCATCTTCGTCCTTTCTCTTACATGTACGGATACATGGGGAAACGGTCCGTCAGGCCGACGACCTTTTCACGCACCGCAGCCTCGACGGCGGCGTTGCCCTCATCCGAATTGGCAACCTTCAGACCATCGAGAACCTCGACGATCAGCTTGCCGATTTCGCGGAATTCCGCTTCCTTGAAACCGCGCGTCGTGCCGGCCGGCGTGCCGAGACGGACACCGGAGGTGACGAAAGGCTTTTCCGGATCGAAAGGAATGCCGTTCTTGTTGCAGGTGATGTAGGCGCGGCCGAGCGCTGCTTCGGCGCGCTTGCCGGTGGCGTTCTTCTTGCGAAGATCGACCAGCATCAGGTGGTTATCGGTGCCGCCGGAGACGACATCCAGACCGCCTTCGACCAGCGTTTCGGCCAGCGCCTTGGCGTTCTTGACGACCTGTGCGGCATAGTCCTTGAATTCCGGCTTCAGAGCTTCACCGAAGGCGACGGCCTTGGCGGCGATGACGTGCATCAGCGGGCCGCCCTGCAAGCCGGGGAAGACGGCCGAGTTGAACTTCTTGGCCAGATCCTCGTCATTGGTGAGGATCATGCCGCCGCGCGGGCCGCGCAGCGATTTGTGCGTTGTGGTGGTGGCGACATGGCAGTGCGGGAACGGCGACGGATGCTGGCCACCGGCGACGAGACCGGCGATGTGCGCCATGTCGACCATCAGGTAGGCGCCGACTTCATCGGCGATCTCGCGGAAGCGCTTCCAGTCCCAGACACGCGAATAGGCGGTGCCGCCGGCGAGAATGAGCTTCGGCTTGTGTTCCTTGGCCTTACGCTCCACCTCGTCCATGTCGAGCAGATTGTCGCCTTCACGCACGCCGTAGGAGACGACATTGAACCACTTGCCGGACATGTTGACCGGCGAACCATGCGTCAGGTGGCCTCCCGAGTTCAGATCGAGACCCATGAAGGTATCGCCCGGCTGCAGGAGCGCGAGGAACACGGCCTGGTTCATCTGCGAACCGGAGTTCGGCTGGACGTTGGCGAAGTTGACGCCGAACAGCTTCTTGGCGCGTTCGATGGCGAGTTCTTCAGCGATGTCGACGAACTGGCAGCCGCCGTAATAACGCTTGCCCGGGTAACCTTCCGCATATTTGTTGGTCATGATCGAACCCTGCGCTTCGAGCACGGCGCGGGAAACGATGTTTTCCGAGGCGATCAGTTCGATCTCGTGGCGCTGGCGACCCAGTTCCTTCTCGATCGCGCCGAAAATTTCCGGATCGACATCGGCAAGCGGACGGGAGAAGAAAGCATCTGTGTTCGACATGGTGAAGGCTCCTGAAACAGTAATGCGATGGCGTCTTAGCGCCCTGCCCCGACAAGAGCAATACGGGCAGCGAGATTTGCCCGTCAAACTGCGACGTTGCGACAAAAAACGACAGATGTTTTCAGAAAATCGCCAAGAAAAAAGCCGCACCCGAAGGTGCGGCTCATGGTGATGGAATGAAATGGCGGCGATGCCGGATCAGTTGCGCGGCAACAGATCGTCATCCACCGGGCCGGCGGGCTGTTCCATGCCGCTCGTGGTGTTGAGCGCCAGTTCGGCGTTGCCGTCCTTTTCATAGATGTCGTCGCGGAACTGCACCACGCCGTCCTTCGCCGACCAGGCGGTGATGTAGACGAAATAGACCGGGATTTCCTGCGCCAGCTTGATCGGCGTGTTGACGCGGGTGGCGATGACGCGCTCCATTTCCTGACGCGACCAGCCGGGCGTGTCGCGCAGCAGCCAGCTCGTCAGGTCGCGCACGTTCTGCACGCGCACGCAGCCGGAGGATTCGAAACGCATCAGCTTGTTGAACAGGCCCTGCTGCGGCGTGTCGTGCATATATTCGTTGTTCGGATTGTGGAAGTTGATCTTCGTGGACGACATGGCGTTGATCTTGCCGGGGTCCTGACGGAACATCAGGTTCGGAGCCTTCGGCGCGAACCAGTCGACTGCGGTTGGCGAAACTTCCTGTCCCTTGCCGTCGATGAGGCGGATGTTGTTCCGCTCCAGATAGGTCGGGTCCTTCTGCATCAGCGGCACGATGTCCTTTTCGACGATCGAGCGCGGCGCGGTCCAGTAAGGGTTGAGGATGACTTCGTAAATCTTGGAATTGATCACATGGGTCGGGCGGCTGGCGCGGCCGACGACGGCCGTGTTGCGCAGCACAACGCGTTCATTTTCAACGGCTTCGATGGCGGCCGCCGGGATATTCACCATCAGGTGACGCTGGCCGAGATCGCCGGACATGGACTGGATGCGAACGAGGTTGGTCTGCAACTGCGCCAGACGGATCTGCGCGGAAACATTGAGCGCCTTCGTGGTGTATTCGCCGCTGACGCCATCGGCCGGAAGGCCATGACGGGCCTGGAAACGCTTCAGCGCGCCATCGACGTAACTATCGAAGGCACTGGAAATGCCGGCTTCACGCGGCAGGTCACCCGAAACCATCAGGCGCTGGCGCAGCGCCTGTACGGAAGGATCGGAGACGCCGATCTGGAGACGCTGCTGGGACGCGGGCACTTCCGGCCAGCCGCCATTCTGCACGATCTGCTGATATTGCATGATCGCCTGCTGCATGTAGACCGGCGCTTCGCGTCCGAGAACCGGATTGTTGGAAACGACGCCCACGGCCGAACGCGACGTATTGGCATCGAACTGGTCATCCCAGTTGCCGCGGCGCGAAGAGCCCATGAGATCGTTGAGCGCGTTCTGCGCAAAGGCCGGCGCGGCAAGCGCGGCAGCGCCAACGGAAACGGCCGAACGCAGAAGCGCGCGGCGCGATACGGAATCGGAAACGGATTTCTTTGTCATTCTACCTACCAGCCACTCTCTTCGGCATTCTCAACAATGCCTAAATCAATATGATTAACAAACACGTACAACGTGTCTGCCGGCTGGTAATACTCAACACCCATTCGTTGGGCGCCATTGTCTGGCAGAACAGTCGGGACTTGCCGCGACAGCAGGAGAAACAGCCGGCTCCTTCAACCTTGCCGGTCCCATATCAATATGGCCGATTCGTGTCACGGACCTATTCTCACGAAGCTTTGTTCGCCTGAAAAACAGGGCGAAGGCTCGATAAAGGGATGGGCTTGACACGCAAAAACGCACAACGCGGAATCCGCAAGCCGGGAGCAAAAGGATGCTCCCGGCTTAAACAGTGAAACCGTCGCGATATTACAGGCGGTAAGCGATCGAGTCGTTCCAGAAGCGATCGAGGCGCTGCAGCAGCTTGTTCATTTCGGAGAACTCGCCGGTGCCGATGCCGCCGACCTTTTCGATCGAACCGACGTGGCGTTCATAAAGGCGGGCAACCGTTTCGGCGATTTCCTGGCCCTTTTCCGTCAGGCTGATGCGGACCGAGCGGCGGTCGACACGCGAGCGCTGGTGGTTGATGAGGCCGAGGTCGACCAGCTTCTTGACGTTGTAGGAGACGTTCGAGCCGAGGTAATAACCGCGGGAACGAAGCTCGCCGGCCGTCAGTTCGGAATTGCCGATGTTGAACAGCAGCAGGGCCTGAACGGCGTTGACGTCATCGCGACCCTGACGGTCGAACTCATCCTTGATGACATCGAGGAGGCGGCGGTGGAGACGTTCCACCAGGTGCAGCGACTCCATGTAGAGCGAGCGGATGGTATCTTCATGTGCATCGGCAACAACGGCCTGGGGCTTAACTTTGCTATTGATCATGACTGCCTCACTGTTTTGTTTGGCGGTGTGTTTGTTTGTCTCCCGCCTTGAGTGAGAACCTAATCAATGCGCATAAAATTCTACTTAAAAGCTACGATTAACAAATGGTTACCTGCATTTTCCCCGGAGGGCCCAACTTGTGGCGAAGCGGGAATGGCCCAAGGTCATCTATTATAAATCAATGACTTATCCATGAAATACGGCCCAAAATCAGGCCGAATTGCTTTATTCTTATGGTAAATCAATTCTTGCGCGTTCTTCATTCTGGCGCTGATCCAGCCAGAAAGCGACCAGGAATAGTATATAAATGGTTGCCACAAGGCCGTGCATGACGGGTACGAGCGTGTTGGCGCCGAAGATATGCGGCCACACCTTATACATGGCTATCTGCGCACCCGCGCCCATGACCCACATAACCGCGCCCCAGGAGGCCCCGAGCCACAGACCGAGTGCCGCGACAGGGAAAATAACGGCCAGCGCGCTGCCGGCCACGCGCCAGGGCAGGTTCAGCATATCGAACCGCCCATGCCCCCCAAGCGAATAGCCCGTCAGCATCGCCCAATATTGCAGGCCGAACCAGAAACAGGAAACCGCGACCAGCCTCATGAAGACCAGAAAGAGGATTTCCGTAAGCGGGCGTTTCGGCAGAGGTTGAGAATCAGGTTCCATGGCCGGAAGATACGGTCTCGACGAACGGGCGACCAGCCCATATTGAATCCCGCCGCCTGCCTTGTCAAAGCATCATCGTCATCGCAGGACGTCAATGAGGGAAGATTGTCGCATTCGCATGGGCCAAGCTTCATGCTATGCAGCTTTCCAAATTTGATCGAAGGACATTCTTACATGCAGGACAAAACGCATCTGGTCGACGAGATCACCGGCCATCGTCGCATGCGGCGCAATCGCAAGGCGGATTGGACGCGCCGTCTGGTACAGGAAAGCCGGCTGACCGTCGACGATCTCATCTGGCCGGTCTTCATCGTGCCGGGCAGCAATATTCTCGATCCCATTCCGGCGATGCCGGGCGTTAACCGGATGAGCGTCGACAAACTGGTCGAAGCCGCAAAAGAAGCCGCCGATCTCGGCATTCCGGCAATCGCGACCTTCCCGAACATCGAAATGGAGTTGCGTGACGAGACCGGTTCCAACGCGCTCGAGGCGAATAATCTCATCAATCAGGCAACCATCGCCGTCAAAAAAGCCGTTCCCAATATCGGCATGATCACCGATGTCGCGCTCGATCCCTTCACCAGCCACGGCCATGACGGCATTCTGCGCGGCGACGAGATCGTCAATGACGAGACGGTAGAACAGGTCGTCAAGGCGGCGATCCTGCAGGCGGAAGCCGGATCGGACATTATTTCTCCATCCGAAATGATGGATGGCCGTATCGGCGCCATCCGTCGCGGTCTCGATGCCGCCGGGCACCAGAATGTCGGCATCATGGCCTATGCGACGAAATTCGCTTCCGGCTATTACGGTCCCTATCGCGAGGCCATCTCCACGGCCGGCCTGCTGAAGGGCGACAAGAACAGCTATTACATCAGCCCTGCCAACGGCATGGAGGCAATCCGCGACGCGGCGCTCGACGTGGAGGAAGGAGCGGATATGCTGATGGTCAAGCCCGGCCTGCCCTATCTCGACATCTGCTGGCGGCTGAAGGAAAATTTCGGCCTGCCGACCTTCGCCTATCAGGTGTCCGGCGAATATACCCAGATCAAGGCAGCCGCGATGAACGGCTGGATCGATGGCGAGCGCGTGATGATGGAAACGCTTCTCTGTTTCAAGCGTGCCGGTTGCGATGGTGTTCTCACCTATTTCGCTATCGAGGCCGCACGCAAACTCGCAAAGGGCTGAGGCCTGCACTTATTGTATTCGGTCGTTTTCTTCCCATATTGTCTGCTGACACGGCACTCATGCCGCGCTGTCATACCCTCTCAGGAGAAAACGACCGATGAGCCTCGAACAGAACCCCACTTATGCCGCACCGGATGACTGGCGCGCCTATAGCGGCGTCCTGAGCCGGCGGGTCTTCGCGTTCCTGATCGATTATGCGATCGTTCTCCTGCTGTGCATTCCAGCGGCTGTGATCGTGTTCTTTCTCGGCGTGATTACCTTCGGCCTCGGGTGGTTCCTCTTCCCGGCGCTGTTCGTCATCGTTGCGGTGCTTTATTTCGGCATGACGCTTGGTGGCCCCTCGCAGGCGACCCCAGGCATGCGGGCGATGGGAATAGCCATGGCGCGGATGGACGGGCGGCGAATCGATTTCCTGCTGTCGACCGTTCACATCGTGCTTTTCTGGATCATCAACTCGGTTTTGACGCCGCTGATCCTGCTTGCAGGCCTGTTTACCGAGCGCTCGCGCCTCGCTCACGACTTCCTGCTCGGCACCGTCATCGTCAGAACGCGCTGATATTGCGGAAAGCCACGCAAACGTGGCTTTCAAACCCCGCAAATGCCGCATCTCGCAGTTGACGTTTTCCGGCATTTTGCCATTCTGTGACATTATGCATGTCGCTTGAAGCGTCGCCGCCAACCCCGTGAAATCGCGGCGCGCTTTCATAACAGACGCAGGAGGCGATCACGGTTCGATGAACACGCAGGCGACGCCCTCTCCCCAATTCTATCTTACGGCGCCGGCCACCTGCCCCTATCTGCCGAACCAGATGGAGCGGAAGGTCTTCACCCATCTGGTCGGCCCGCGCGCTTCGGAAATGAACGATCTTCTGACCCAGGGCGGTTTCAGGCGCTCGCAGAACATCGCCTATCGCCCGGCCTGCGAAAACTGCCGCGCCTGCGTCTCCGTGCGTATCCTGACCGAACAGTTCCAGCCGACGAAATCGATGCGGCGCGTTCTGGCCGCCAACAGGGATGTCGTCGCCACCGTTCATGCCGCCGAGCCCTCCACCGAACAATTCGCCCTGTTTCGTCGCTATCTCGACCACCGCCACCAGTCGGGCGGCATGTCCGACATGTCGGCGCTGGACTATGCGATCATGGTGGAAGACACGCATGTGAACACCCGCATCATCGAATACCGCGTGCGCGAACCCGGCTCCGGCATCGATTCCAGCAAGCGCGGCGAACTTCTGGCCGTGGCGCTCAGCGACGTGATGAGCGACGGCCTGTCGATGGTCTATTCCTTCTTCAATCCCGATTTGGAAAAACGCTCGCTCGGCACCTTCATGATCATCGATCACATCACCCGCACCCGCGCGCTTGGCCTGCCGCATGTCTATCTCGGCTACTGGGTCGATGGTTCGGAAAAGATGGGCTACAAGACCCGCTACCATCCGCAGGAGCATCTGACACCGCGCGGGTGGGAGGTTTATACGCCGGAAGAAAAGTAACGGGCTGGTCCAACCGTCAAAATCGCATGCTAAACTCCAATCAAACTTGGAGTATTTCAGATGAAAGCAACCATTTGCGAGTTCGGTGAAGAGGCAGGCGTCGTCATCCCGAAGGATATGCTTAAACGGCTTGGCTGGAAGATTGGCGACGTTCTCAGTTCAAGAACTGACGGCAACGTACTTGAATTGCGAACTGCTGAGAGCCCGAACGAAGAAGCAACAGGTGACTTTGATCGTCAGCTGGAACATGCACGGCACGCGATGCGCAAGTACCACGTTGCTTTAAAAGCGCTCGCGAAGTCATAAGCACTCGGTGGTTTGATTGCCAAACACATGAGATTGAAAACGTCCCGGGACAGCCCCGGGACGACATTCAAATATCAGCCGCCAAACTTCCCACTGCGCGGAAAGCCCTTCGGCACGGTGCGGCCTGCCGTTGCGCGGTCGGCCAGCCATTCGCGCAGTTCTTCACCCACCTTATTGAAGAGACGCCCGGCCGTGTCGGACCAAGACAAGCCTTCGGCAAGCGCGAAACATTTGACGTCGACGACGCCACCATCCTTGTAGCGCTGCAGGCGCACACCCTTGCCGCGCGACATTTCCGGTATCTGCGAAAGCGGGAAGGCCAGGAGCTTGCGGTTTTCGCCGACGACGGCGACATGGTCGCCCGTGACCGGCACCGCGAGCTTGGCTTCATCGGGCATCGAGACATTCATGATCTGCTTGCCCTTGCGGGTATTCGCGACCATTTCGCTCTCGGGTACGATGAAACCGTTGCCGGCCGTGGAGACGAGCAGCAGCTTGCGGGATGGATCGTGCACGAAGGCGGTCAGGATGTCCTGATCGTTTTCCATGTCGACCATGATGCGGATAGGCTCGCCATGACCGCGACCGCCCGGCAGCTTGTCGGCGCCGAGCGTATAGGCCTTGCCGCCCGTCGTCAGCAGCAACAGCTTGTCGGTCGTCTGCGCCGGGAAAGCGAGTTTCGGTCCGTCACCTTCCTTGAAGGTGAGCGACGAGGTGTCGGACATGTGTCCCTTCAGCGCCCGGATCCAGCCCTTCTGCGAGATGACGATAGTGACCGGTTCCTTTTCGATCATCGCCTGCTGGATGGCCTCGATATCGGCGTCCGGCGCATCCGCGAACTGCGTGCGGCGGCGGCCGATCTCGGTTGCCTTGGCATATTTCTTTTTGACCTCGCCGATTTCCCAGGCGACGGTCTGCCATTGCTTGTCATCGGAGGCAAGCAGCCCCTCGATTTCAGCCTTCTCGTTGCTGAGTTCGTCGAATTCCTTGCGGATTTCGAATTCTTCGAGCTTGCGCAGGTTGCGCAGCCGCATGTTGAGGATGGCTTCGGCCTGATTGTCGGTGAGCGACCACTTGGCCATCATCACCTGTTTCGGCTCATCCTCCTCGCGGATGATGCGGATGACCTCATCGAGATTGAGATAGGCAACGAGCAGGCCGCCCAGAATCTCCAGCCTGCGATCAATGGCCGCCAGACGGTGGCGGGAACGGCGGACCAGCACGTCCTTGCGGTGGGCCAGCCACTCGCTCAGCACCTCGTTCAGCGCCATCACCTTCGGCACCTTGCCGAGCGACAGCACGTTCATGTTGAGCGGCAGGCGGCTTTCGAGGTCCGACAGGCGGAACAGCGATTCCAT
The DNA here is from genome assembly GCF_006970545.1 of Agrobacterium sp. T29. Lineage (NCBI taxonomy): Bacteria > Pseudomonadati > Pseudomonadota > Alphaproteobacteria > Hyphomicrobiales > Rhizobiaceae > Agrobacterium > Agrobacterium sp. T29. Next base: position 856,559 of record NZ_CP040640.1, on the reverse strand, counting down.
CAGCAGCGTCGCATCGACGGTACGGCTCTTCGGCACCAGCACGATGCGCACGTCTTCGGCCGATTCGTCGCGAATATCCTCGAGAAGCGGCAGCTTGCGGGCAATCAGCAGCTCGGCGATCTTCTCTATCAGGCGCGATTTCTGCACCTGGAAGGGAATTTCGGTGATGACGATCTGGTAACCGCCACGGCCGAGATCTTCCGTTTCCCACTTGGCGCGCACGCGGAACCCGCCACGACCGGTCTTATAGGCATCGAGAATATTCTCGCGGCTTTCGACAATCACGCCGCCGGTCGGCAGGTCGGGGCCGGGAATGAATTCCACCAGCTTTTCCACCGTCGCATCGGGATGCTTGATGAGGTAAAGCGCCGCGTCGCAAAGTTCATGGGCGTTATGCGGCGGGATCGACGTCGCCATGCCTACCGCAATACCGGAGGCGCCGTTGGCGAGCAGATTGGGGAAAGCGCCCGGCAGGACGACGGGTTCCTCGTCTTCCTCGTTATAGGTGGCGCGGAAATCCACCGCATCCTCGCCGATGCCCTCGAGCAGCAGCGCCGCAACCTCGGTCATGCGCGCTTCGGTGTAACGATAGGCGGCAGCGCCGTCGCCATCGATATTGCCGAAATTGCCCTGCCCGTCGACGATCGGATAACGCTGCGAGAAATCCTGCGCGAGACGTACCAGCGCATCATAGACCGACTGGTCGCCATGCGGGTGGAATTTACCGATCACGTCACCGACGATACGGGCGCATTTCTTGAAGGCCGAGTTGGGGCGAATGCCCATTTCACTCATGGCATGAATGATGCGGCGGTGAACCGGCTTCAGGCCGTCGCGCACATCCGGCAGCGCACGATGCATGATCGTGGACAAGGCGTAAGCGAGGTAGCGCTCTTCAAGCGCCGCCTTCAAATCGACCGGATGAATGTTATCGTCTCCGCCGGACGGAGGTACAAGATTTTTTCCCATGGTGCTTGACTAGCGGAAATGCCGATTCCCGGCAAGAAATTCGGGGGTCGCGCCTGTGGATGAACGCAACCCTTTCATGCGATTTTTTGTTAACCGCGTTGCAAATGCCGCAATGCCGCCGTCATGGGAATCGATCTAAATCCTATAGACCTTTGAATAATCGCGAATATAAGTATCAGCATTCGAATTCGAACACGGTACACAGCCGTACGTTGAGGGAAGAAACATCATGAGACTGAAATCCACCCGGCAGGTTCTTTTCGCGAGCGCCGCGCTTCTTACGCTTTCGGCGCCGGCTTTTGCGCTGGATGGCGGGGATGTGCTGAAGAAGATCAATGCGGCCTATGCCGCACAGGGCGGCGAGATCGCCGCCGGCTCCGTCGCCGTCAACGGCTCGACGGTGACCCTGAACAGCGTGACCTTCAACGCGGTCGCCGATCCGGCCAAGAAGATCCCGGTCGGTAATGTCACGCTCGAAGGCGTCGAGGAAAACAACGGCGGCTACAAGATCAAGAACGCCCGCTTCGACAATATCGACTACAAGCAGGAAAATGTGGAGATCAAGGCAAGCGACATCTACATGTCCGGTCTCGTCATTCCCGCAGACTCCACCACCGGCACCGTCGATGCGCTGATGTTCTACGACGAAGCACATAGCGGTCCGGTTTCCGTTTCCATCGACGGCAAACCGGCTTTCTCGCTTGAGGAAACCAGCGCGACGATGTCGGTCAGCGATGACAAGAACTCTATCGGCTTCGAACTCGACGCTTCCGGTTTCAAGGCCGATCTCAGCGAAGTCACTGATCCTGCGACCAAGGACGCGATCGAAAAGCTGAAGCTGCAGGCGCTCTCCGGCGACATGACCATGAGCGGCAGCTGGGAAGTGGCCTCCGGTACTATCGATGTTGAAGAATATGCCATCGACCTCGATGATGTCGGCCGCCTGAACATGTCGTTCGGTTTCTCCGGCTACACGCTCGCCTTCATCAAGTCGATGCAGGAGACGGTGAAGGCGCAGGCCGCCAATCCGAACAAGGAACAGGCGGACCAGGCAGCAAGTCTCGCCATGCTCGGCCTGATGCAGCAGCTCTCCTTCATCAACGCTGAAATCAGCTTCGAAGACGCCAGCATCACCAAGCGCGCCATCGACTATGCGGCAAGCCAGCAGGGCATGACGGGTGATCAGCTTGCCCAGACCATCAAGGGCATGGCCCCGATCATGATGGCCTCGCTCAACGTGCCGGAATTGCAGAACATGGTGTCGGCGGCCGTCAACGCCTATGTCGACAATCCGAAGAACTTCTCGATCACGGCGGAGCCGGAAAAGCCGGTTCCGTTCCCGATGATCATGGGCGCTGCGATGGGCGCACCGAACACCCTGCCGAAAATGCTCGGCGTCACGGTGACGGCAAACGAATAAAACTAAAAAAGCCCCGGTCATGCCGGGGCTTTTATTATTGATGCGGTCCATAACACCCTGTGTGTATGGCGAATATGTTTCGTCCGCACCCGTCACCCCGGACTTGATCCGGGGTCCAGCCAGCCCAAGTCCTTGGGCTGAATAGACTCTTCACACAGCGCAGACGCGCCGTGGCTGGATGCCGGATCTAGTCCGGCATGACGGAGGAAAGGTTTCCGTTTGTCAGTCGTTTAAAGCCCCGGTTACGTCGGGACTTTTCATTTATACTCAATGCAGCGGGGCTGCCGCCGCACCCTGTTTATCGTGCAGGGCGAAACGGTCGATCATGTGGGCGCTCGCCTCATTGACGCCGATCACCTCGACCCGCCTGCCGGCCTTGCGGAATTTCAGGACCACCTTGTCCAGCGCACCGACCGCGGAAATATCCCACAGATGCGCCTGCGTGACATCGATTGTCACCGCCTCAACCTCTTCGGCAAAATCGAAGGCGGCAATGAAGCTTTCCGTCGAGGCAAAGAAAATCTGGCCATCGACGCGATAGATCCGCTCCCGGCCATCGGCCGAAAGCTCCGGCCGGACATGGAAAAGCTTTGAAACCTTGCCTGCGAAAAACACGCCGGAGAGAAGGACGCCGGCCAACACGCCCTTTGCAAGATCATGGGTCGCAAGCACCGTGCCGACCGTCACCAGCATGACGATGCTGGAGGATGGCGGGTTGCGGCGCAGATCGAGGATGGATCGCCACGAGAATGTGCCGATGGAGACCATGATCATCACCGCCACCAGCGCGGCCATGGGAATGATACGCACGAGATCATCCAGCACCAGTATGAGGAACAGCAGAAACGCACCCGCGACGAAAGTGGACAAGCGGCCACGACCGCCGGAACTGACATTGATGACGGACTGGCCGATCATGGCGCAGCCGCCCATGCCGCCGATGAGGGCGGAGGCGATGTTGCTTGTCCCCTGCCCGATGCATTCCCGGCTCTTGTTGCTGCCGGTATCCGTCATGTCATCGACGATCTGCGCCGTCAGCAGCGATTCCAGAAGACCGACGGCGGCGAGCGCGACGGAATAGGGAAAGATGATCTGCAGCGTCTCGAAGGTCAGCGGCACCTGCGGCAGGGCGAATATCGGCAGCGTCGAGGGCAACTCACCGAGATCGCCGACCGTGCGGATATCCATACCGGAGAAGACGGCGACACAGGTGAGAACGATGATGGCGACCAGCGGCGATGGCACGACCTTCGTGACCAGCGGGAAGAGATAAATGATCGCAAGACCGGCCACGATCATGACGTAGGTTTCGACCGGCACGCCGATCAGCTCGGGCAATTGCGCCATGAAGATCAGGATCGCCAGCGCGTTGACGAAGCCGGTCATGACCGAACGCGAGACGAAGCGCATCACCCGGCCGAGTTTCACAAGGCCCGCCAGAATTTGCAGCACGCCCATGAGAATGGTGGCGGCGAAGAGATATTGCAGCCCGTGTTCCTTGACGAGCGTGACCATCAGGACGGCGGTGGCGGCGGTTGCCGCCGAGATCATGCCCGGTCTGCCACCGGTAAAGGCGGAAACGCAGGCGATGGCGAAGGAGGCGAACAATCCCACCTTCGGATCGACCCCGGCGATGACGGAAAAGCCGATGGCTTCGGGAATGAGGGCGAGTGCCACGACGATGCCGGAAAGGAGATCGCCGCGAATATTGGAAAACCACTCACGTCTGTAAGTCTGAAATCTGTTCATCTGATTTTTTCGCAAAGAATGACGCACCGGCCGGAGCCATGTCCGGTAGATTGAAATGAAATGTCGGTGCTTTGCGTTGTCTGGCGGATCGGCGGCCAGAAGAGCCACCCGGGGTTTCACCGGGTCCGTGGTGAGTAACTCACCTATAAACAGCAAAAAAGCGGGCCGCAAGTTGCACGCCCGCTTTCGATGTCTGCGATCGTATGCCTCAGGCCGCTTCGCGCCCGCCATACTCCCGCATTTCTGCATCGCCCAGACGGAACTGATGGACCAGTTGCTTGAGACGCGCCGTCTCGCCCGCCAGCATGGCGCTGGCGGCATTGTTTTCCTCGACCATGGCGGCGTTCTGCTGCGTGCCCTGATCGAGATGATTGACCGCGGTGTTGATCTCGGAGAGCCCCAGCGACTGCTCTTTCGTCGCGGCGGCGATGGCTTCGATATGGTGGTTGATCGTCTTCACCGAGCCGCCAATGCGCGACAGGGCCGCGCCGGTTTCCCGCACGAAGCGCGCGCCGTCCTTCACTTCTGTACCGGAGGCATGGATAAGCAGCTTGATTTCGGCGGCGGCCTTCGCAGAGCGCTGCGCCAGTTCCCTGACCTCCTGCGCGACGACGGCAAAACCGCGCCCCGCCTCGCCTGCGCGCGCCGCCTCCACGCCGGCATTGAGCGCAAGAAGGTTGGTCTGGAAGGCAATCTCGTCGATGACGCCGATGATATTGCCGATACGGCCTGACGATTGCTCGATCTTCTCCATCGCCATGATCGTATCGACAACGAGGTCTGCCGTGCGGCTGGCGTCCTCGTCGGTCGAATGGGCGACCGCGCGGGCTTCCACCGCACGCTCCGCCGAAATGCGGATATTCGCCGTCAGTTCATCCAGCGCGGCGGCGGTTTCCTCCAGCGAGGCGGCCTGCTGCTCGGTGCGGCGCGCGAGATCGGCGGCACTCTGGCTGATTTCCTGACTGCCGCCATCAATCGCCACGCTAGACTGCACGACGCCGGACATGGCGGCATCGAGCTGGCGGATCGTACGGTTGAGATCGTGACGCAGGGCTTCGAAATCCGGGGCGAAAGGCTCGTTCAGTTCGAAGGAGAGATCGCCGTCGGCAAGGCGGCGAAGTGCGGCCGCAAGGCCGGTCGTCGCCTGCATCAGCCTTGCCTGCGCTTCGGTTTCCGCCTCGCGCTGGAACCGGGCCTTTTCGGCTTCGGCCTGCTGCCGGGCCGCGAGCGCCTGCGCCTCCAGTTCGATTTTTGCGATGGCCGCCTGCCGGAAGATTTCCAATGCGTGGGCCATGGCGCCGAATTCGTCCCGGCGGTGTAGACCGGGAACGGCAAATTCCGTTTCGCCCTCGGCCAGACGGCGCATCGCTCCGGTAATCGCGGTCGCCGGGCGGGTTATCGAACGGCCGATGAGATAGACCCCGACAAAAAGGCTCGCGACGGTGAGCGCGATAAGGGCGACGACAATCGAAACCGTTCTATCCGCCGCGGCGCTGTTCTCGAGAGCGCTTGCTTCCCGCTCCTGCCGGTAAATGGTGGAAATCTCTGCGACCACGGGCAGCAGCGCATTATAGGCGGAGGCGACGGTTTCGCGCGCCTTCTCCTCCTCCAGCACGGCCTGAGCATAAAAGCGGAAGGAGGCGGTGTATATTTCCAGTGCATCCATGATGCGCTGACGCTCGGCGCCCGGCCGATATTCCAGCTTCACCAGCGCCTTGAAGGTCTCCACCTCGGCCGCGTGTTTTGCGACATAGGCCTCATCCCGCCGCAGGATGAAATCCTTTTCGTGCCGGCGCATCATCAGCATGCTGGCGCGGATTTCGGCATTGGCGACGACGTCGATGATTTTTTCGATGGAATTCACGCCATTGCGCATGGCGCCCTCAAGGCCCTCGGCAGGCGTGAGGCCCAGTTCCGCGTTCTTGGCGACCAGCGCCTTCATGCGGTCGGAATAGGTCGAAGCACCCTGCGCGAGCGTTTCGAGCCGCGTCCGGGTCTGCGGTGTAGCCTCGTCTGCAAGATGGTTCAAAGATTGCCGAACCTGGCCCATCGTCTGGTCAAACCGCGCAACGGATTTCATATCGCGGGTCAGCAGAAAATCTCTCTGGTGAAGACGGCTTTCATGCAAGCCGTCCTCCAGCGCCGCCAGCACCCCGTCCCGCTCGATCAGCGTCTCTTCGGCGACGCGATAACGCGCCTCCATCTGTCTTTGCCAGAGCAGCATGCCCGCGATGACGGCGATCCCGCACAGCGCAGCCAGTGCGAGCATGGATACGCGATGCGCAATTTTAAACGTCGAGATCAGCGAAAACATTCAACCCTCGTTTGCAGATTTCACGATGGGATGAATGATTGAGAAGGTTTAAGAACTCCTCTACCGGATTTGTCAGTTTAATTAAGGTTTTATGACAAGACCGCTAGAGCTTCAGCCGCTCGCGAAAGAAGACGAGCGCTACGGCCACACCGGTCGCCACACCCACGATCACATCGACAAAACGGACAAAACCGGCAGCCTGCGGCCCCATCAAAAGCACCAGCATGGCCGAGGCACCAGCCTGTATCGGCACGACCGGCGGCAGACCGAACATGGACGCAAGAATCATGGCGATGAAGGTCGCCGAGGCCAACCGGATTTCAGCGAAGTCATGCGGGACAAGGAGCGCAATCTCTCCGACGAGAATGCCGATGGTGACACCGACCATCAGGCCAAGGCCCTGACGAACATGGCTTGGAATTCCCGGAGCAAGGCAGATAAGCGCGCTGATTGCGGCAAAGACGGGTTGCGGGTGGCCCAGCCACCGGTGCGCGACCCAGAACGCAAAAGCGGCCGCAAGTGCGGCCGCCAATGCACGGGTGAAGGCTGCACGAACGCGGTCGAGCAGCGTCTTCACCATATCAGTCTTTCTTGGACGGAACGACGCGCAGCGCCAGCTCACGAAGCTGGGTCGGCGTTGCTGGCGACGGCGCGTTCATCAGGAGGTCCTGCGCCTGCTGGTTCATCGGGAACAGCGTGATTTCGCGCAGGTTCTTCGCGCCGACCAGCAGCATGACGACGCGGTCGATGCCGAATGCGCAGCCACCATGCGGCGGCGCACCATACTGGAAGGCGCGGTAGAGACCGCCGAAGCGCTCTTCCACATCGCTCTGCGACAGGCCAACCTTTTCGAAGGCCTTGACCATCAGCTCAGGCGACTGGTTACGGATCGAGCCGGAGGCGATTTCGAAGCCGTTGCAGACCGCGTCATACTGGAACGCCTTGATGGAGAGCGGATCCTGCCCTTCCAGCGCTTCCAGACCGCCCTGCGGCATCGAGAAGGGGTTATGGGCGAAATCGATCTTCTTTTCTTCCTCGTTATATTCGAAGAAGGGGAAGTCGACGATCCAGCACATTTCGAAGCGGTCGCGGTTGATCAGGTTCAGTTCGTCGGCAGCGCGGGTGCGCGCCTCGCCTGCGAATTTGTAGAACTTGGCCGGATCGCCGGCGACGAAGAAGCAGGCATCACCCGCCTCAAGGCCGAGCTGCGTGCGCAGCGCCTCAGTGCGTTCTTCGCCGATGTTCTTGGCGAGCGGACCGGAACCGCCGACCTTGCCGTCCTCTTCCTTCCAGAAGATGTAGCCGAGGCCGGGCTGGCCCTGAGACTGTGCCCATGCGTTCATGCGGTCGCAGAAAGCGCGCGAGCCGCCGGTCTTGGCCGGAATGGCCCAGACCTGAACCTTGGGGTTGGAAGCGATCATGTTGGCGAAGACCTTGAAGCCCGAACCGTCGAAATGTTCGGTCACGGCTTCCATGACGATCGGGTTGCGCAGGTCCGGCTTGTCGGAACCATATTTGCGGATCGCCTCGTCATAGGGAATGCGCGGCCACTGTTTCGTAACCGGCTTGCCTTCGGCGAATTTCTCGAACACGGCCGTCATCATCGGCTCCATCGTGGTCCAGACATCTTCCTGGGTCACGAAGCTCATTTCGACGTCGAGCTGGTAGAATTCGCCCGGCAGGCGGTCGGCGCGCGGGTCTTCATCGCGGAAGCACGGCGCGATCTGGAAATAACGGTCGAAACCGGCCACCATCAGAAGCTGCTTATACTGCTGCGGCGCCTGCGGCAGCGCGAAGAACTTGCCTTCATGGATACGCGACGGCACGAGGAAGTCGCGCGCGCCTTCCGGCGAGGAAGCGGTGAGGATCGGCGTCGTATATTCGGCAAAGCCGGCATCGGCCATGCCGGTGCGCATGGCGGAGATGATCTGCGTGCGCTTGACGATGTTCTTGTGCAGCGTTTCGCGGCGAAGATCGAGGAAGCGGTATTTCAGGCGAACGTCTTCAGGATAGTCAGGCTCGCCGAAGACCGGCAGCGGCAGTTCCTTGGCAACGCCGAGAACCTCGATTTCCTGCGCGTAAAGCTCGATCTCGCCGGTCGCCATGCCCTTGTTGACGGTGTCTTCCGAGCGCGCCTTGACGAGGCCGTCGATGCGGATGACCCATTCGCCGCGCACGGTTTCGGCAACCTTGAAGGCCGGGCTGTCCGGATCGGCGACGACCTGGGTGATGCCGTAATGGTCGCGAAGGTCGATGAAGAGAACGCCGCCATGATCTCGCACGCGATGAACCCAACCGGAAAGGCGAACGGTTTCGCCGACGTCGGACTTGCGGAGAGCGGCACAGGTGTGGCTGCGGTAACGATGCATTTTTTTATCCTGGAACGTGTCGTGGGCCCGATGGAGGCCAGATGGGCGGCACTGTCGAAATTTGCCGGAAAAGCGCATGGCCAGCCTGATTTGTCAAGGCAAAGCACAACAATGTCGCCTTCAGCCTGTCCTTTCCCCTGCCTTCGCTTTAGATAGGACTAATCCAGCCCGCCAAACCGAGTCGGCCCGCAATGAGCCAGATCAGACCTCTTATCCCGCTTCTCGTCACCGCCGGTATCCTGATCGGCGGCAACGGCCTGCAGGGAACCTATATAGCACTGCGCGGTCTCTCCGAAGGGTTTTCCGCCAGCACCATCGGCCTCATCAGCGCCGCCTACAGCTTCGGTTTCGCGCTTGGCTGCATTTCGGTGACACGGCTTCTGCGCAAGATCGGCCACATCCGCACCTTCGCCACCATGGCGGCCGTCGCATCCGCCGCAGCGATCGCCATGCCGCTCCTCATCCATCCCCTGTTCTGGATGCTGATGCGCTTCGTCACCGGCATTGCCGTCGCCTGTCTTTTCGCGGCCATCGAAAGCTGGATCAACGCGCAGGTCACCAATTCCAATCGGGCGCGCACGCTCTCCATCTATCGTTTCGTCGATCTCGGCTCCGTCACGCTTGCGCAATATATCATTCCCGTCGCCGGCATCGACGGACCGGTGGTGTTTTCGCTGATCGCCATGGCGCTGACGCTGTCACTGGTGCCTATCTCGCTTGCCGACAAATCCAACCCTGCGCCGCCGAAACAGATACCCTTCAATCTCTTCGCGGTGTGGCGCATCTCGCCGCTTGCCGTGGTCGGCTGCGTGGCCGTCGGTCTCAGCATGGCGGCGTTTCGCAATATCGGCCCGATCTATGCCGAACAGATCGGGCTTTCCGTCACCGCCATCGCCACCTTCATGAGCGCCGGCATCATTGGCGGCGTGGTGTTGCAATATCCGCTCGGCGTCTATTCCGACCGTTATGACCGGCGCATCATCATTCTCGCCACCACGGCGGGCTCGGTCGTCGTCGGCCTGTTTCTCGCCTTCTTCGCCGGAACCGATGAGTGGAGCAACATCATCGGCGTCTTCATCTTCGGCGCCTTCGCCCTGCCGCTTTATTCGCTGAGTTCCGCCCATGGCAACGACCATGCCAGGGAAGGCGAACACGCGATGATGTCGGCCGGACTGCTGTTCTTCTGGTCGGTGGGCGCAACCGTCGGGCCGCTGCTCGCCTCCGTGCTGATCGACCAGTTCGGCCCGAAGGCGCTGTTCAGTTATACGGCCGCGATCCAGATCGTTTTCATCGCCTATACAATCTACCGGCTGCAGGTGCGCGAAGGTGTGCCCGTGGAGGAGCGGAACTGGCGGTTCAGCTCGCTTTTGCGCACCTCAGCCTATTTCCAGAAGCTCGCCGCGTCTCCGCCACCCAAAAAGGATGAACCGGAGCCCCATCCGCCCGAGAAAAACGATCCTTGAGCCTTCAAAAGCGGGCTTTGTATTGACATGCGCCCGGCAAAGGGAAAGTAAGACGGATAATTTTCACGATTGGCCAATAACAATGATTGAAACGACTGCCGCCCTCGCCGAAGCCTGCACGGAACTGGCGAAATCGGAATTCATCACCATCGACACCGAATTTCTGCGGGAAACGACCTTCTGGCCGGAACTCTGCCTCGTGCAGATGGCAAGCCCGACGCTCGAAGTGCTGGTCGATCCGCTGGCCAAGGGTCTCGACCTGACCCCGCTTTTCGAACTGATGGCCAATCCTGCCGTCGTGAAGGTTTTCCACGCGGCGCGACAGGATATCGAGATCATCTACCATCTCGGCGGGCTTATTCCGCACCCGATCTTCGACACGCAGGTCGCCGCCATGGTCTGCGGTTTCGGCGATTCGATCTCCTACGACCAGCTGGTGCAGAAGATCAAAAACGTACAGATCGACAAATCCTCGCGTTTCACCGACTGGAGCCGCCGTCCGCTGACCGAAAAGCAGCTGGATTACGCGCTGGCTGACGTGACCCATCTGCGCGATGTCTATCTCTCGCTGAAAGCCCAGCTCGAGCGCGAAGGCCGCTCGCTGTGGCTGACCGAAGAGATGGATATTCTCGAGTCTCGCGACACCTATGACATGCATCCCGACGATGCCTGGCTCAGGCTGAAATCGCGCCTGCGCAAACCGACGGAACTTGCGATCCTCAAATTCATCGCCGCCTGGCGCGAGCGTGAGGCGCGCTCCCGCAACGTGCCGCGCTCGCGCGTCCTGAAGGACGATGCGATCTTCGAAATCGCCCAGCAGCAGCCGAAGGACGCCGAGGCGCTGTCGCGGCTTCGCACCATTCCCAAGGGCTGGGAGCGCTCCGCCTCCGGCACCGCCATCGTCGAAACGGTGAATGCGGCGCTGGCGCTGCCGAAAGAGGAAATGCCGAAGGCGCCGCGTCACAGCCACGCACCGGAAGGCTCCGGCGCTGCCGTGGAACTTTTGAAAGTTCTGCTGAAGCTGACGGCGGACAAGCATGGCGTCGCCGCCAAGGTCATCGCCAATAGCGACGATCTGGACAAGATCGCCGCCGAGGGCGAAAAGGCAACCGTGGCGGCGCTGACCGGCTGGCGGCGGGAACTCTTCGGCGATGTGGCCCTGAAGCTCATCAATGGCGAAGTGGCCCTGCGTTTCGCTGGCAAGAAGGTCGAGGCGGTGGAGGTTGCGGCAAGCGAGCCGTAACCGCCCGCCGCTTTCCACCCCAACGGCGACGTCGTCGACCGCTATAATCGCGACCCGAAAGGCATGGGCTGCGGCTTGAGCGGCTGGAAGGAGAACATTCCCTTCGATGTCGACGGCCGCACCTGCGCCGCCATCACCTTCGCCCGTAAGGGAGAAACCCTGTTCGGCCGGGCCTGGATCGACGGCAACCGGCTGCGTTTTTCCGCCTTCCCCGTCCAATGGTCGAACCGCTCGCCGGATGACCGGCCGCAATCCCCGCTTGAAACCGTCTATTACCGAACATCCTATCAGGCGTATAAGGGCGGCAATGCCGATTTTGCGGCAACAGCGCAACAGCCTTACCAATCCTTCATGCAACCTTACCGATTGCTCACTTTTTGCGGCGCTTTTTCCACATTAATGTCGCATATGACCTGAACAGAAGCTTCGCCCGAAGGGAGCGGCCTGCCCTTCTTTCCCAAGACCAAAGCCTTCCCTTCCCGAGACCCAAGAACCGACATGAGAAAATTGCTGCCCATTCTGGATTACGTGGTGCTCTTCGTTGCCGTGGCCGGCAGCGGCGTGGCCTACGCCTTTCTGGAATATGGCGGCGGCGCATTGATCGGCGCGACCTATGCGCTGTTTGCCTGCGCACCCATCCTCGCCTTCGAGCGCGGTTACATCATGCCCGGCCTGTCGCGGCAGGTGAGCGCCCTGCCGACACCGGCCTATATCGCTGTCGGCCTCGTCATCTACGCCATCCTCGTCTTTTGCGGCTTCGGGCTTGGCGGCACGATCCTGTGGTTGAGCGGGATATTTCCAGGCACCTGGAAGCGCGCCGTCCATGCCGAGGTGCAGACGCTGATCTTCACCCTCATTGTCTGCGGCATCATCGTCTTCATCATGCGGGTGCGCGAGCTTCTCGGCCGCGATATCTTCATCGACCTCATCCTGGGGCGTTATCGCCGGCCGGTCAGCGAAGACCGCGTCTTCATCTTCATCGATCTCGTCGGCTCCACCTCCTTCGCCGAGACCCATGGCGACCTGAAGGCCCAGGAATTTCTCGGCGAAATTTTTGCAAGCTATGCCGCACCGGTCAGAAAACACGGCGGCGTCATCGACGACTATATCGGCGACGCCGCCATCATCACCTGGCCCTATCACATGGCGATAAGGCGGGCGGCCTGCGTGCGCTGCGTCTTCGATATTCAGGCGACCATTGAAAACACCCGCGACATGTGGCTCTCCCGCTTCGGCGAGGTGCCGCGCCTGCGCTTCGCCATCCATGGTGGGCCGGTCATCACCGCGGAAATCGGTGTCGATCACCACAAGATCACCTATTTCGGCGATACGGTGAACACGACCTCGCGGCTCGAATCGCTGAGCAAGATGCTCGGCCACCCGGTGCTGATTTCCGCCGACCTTGCCCATCAGCTGGTGCTTCCGAAGGGCGTGCGCAGTGAATATCTGGGCGAACATGCGGTGAAGGGCCGTGGCCAGACGCTCGGCGTCTGCACGCTCAGCCAATATCAGGCGCCCGCCGCATAAGGGCCATCGACGAAAAAAAAGCCGTGCGGCCCGTTTGCCGATGATGGCCGTCATCAAAATTCATCAAAGCTTCAAACGGCAATCACCTGCCTGTCATGCGACGCCCCTATCGCGTCAATCCTGTCTTCAACAGGTATTGAGAGGGGTCTCCATCATGAAGCACATTCTTTTCGCACCTTTCGCGGTTCTCGCGCTCGCCGCCGCGGCGCATGCGGCAGAAAAGGAATTTCCGGCAAAGCTTGTTTCGCACGCCATTCTGCCTGCCAACACCATGATCGCCGCACCCGCCGATGCGCCGGAGCACCTCAAGACCTCCGCCAAATTCACCACGGCCGACCGCAAGCGCGCCGAGGGCCTCGGTACCGTGCCCGGCAAGGACGGCGTGCGTCTGACCGGCCTTTCCATGCCGTTCAACGGCCAGCCGATGCAGGGCTTTTCCGGCATCAGGGCGATGCCGGACGGCAGCTTCTGGAGCCTTTCCGACAACGGTTTCGGTTCCAAGCTCAATTCCAGCGACGCCATGCTGATGCTTCACCATCTGAAGTTCGACTGGGACGCCGGCAAGGTCAACGCGCTTGAAACCGTGTTCCTCTCCGATCCCGACATGAAGGCGCCCTTCCCCATCGTTCTGGAAGGCTCGAGCAAGCGTTACCTGACGGGCGCGGATTTCGACGTCGAATCCATTCAGCCGGTCGCTGACGGTTTCTGGGTCGGCGAGGAATTCGGCCCCTACATTCTGAAATTCACCCGCGACGGCAAGCTGACCGATGTGATCTCGACCAAGGCCGGCGACATCGAGGTGAAATCTCCCGACCATCCGGCTCTTGCCCTGCCCGGCAATCCCACGCAGAAAATGCCCGCTTTCAACCTGAAGCGTTCCGGCGGTTATGAGGGCATGGCGCTCTCCAAGGACGGCTCGAAGCTCTACGGCCTGCTGGAAGGCCCGCTCTACATGGCCGACGGCCAGGTGGAAAAAACCGAAGACGGCGCGACCGCGCTGCGCATCATCGAACTCGACACCGCCAAGAAGGCGTGGACCGGCCGCAGCTGGCTTTATCCGCTGGCGGAAGGCGGCGAGGCAATCGGCGACTTCAACATGCTGGATGACACCACCGCCCTCGTCATCGAGCGCGACAACGGCGCCGGCACGGCCGACAAGGCCTGCGCCGACCCCAAGGCTCCGGCTGCGGATTGCTTCGCCCGCCCTGCCAAGCTGAAGCGCATCTACAAGATCGAATTCAACGACGCCAATGTCGGCAAGGCCGCCCGCAAGATCGGCTATATCGACCTGATGAAGATTTCCGACCCGGATAACAAGAAACGTCAGGGCGGCGGCAACGGCTATTACGACATGCCTTTTGTCACCATCGAGAATGTCGACCGCGTCGATGCCACCCATATCGTCGTCGGCAACGACAACAACCTGCCTTTCTCGGCCGGCCGTGCGCTGGACAAGGCTGACGACAACGAATTCGTCCTGCTGGAGGTCAAGGACCTGCTCGAGGCGAAATAAGACGAAGGCTGCTGTCACTTGCTTTGACGGCTGCGAATGATCCGGACGGAGCGCCCGGCAGACACAAATGTCTGCATGGCGCTCCGTTCCGATTTTCCAGAGCTAACGGAAAAGAAGACGTTTCATGCAGGACCATGCAGAAAGACTTTATTACGCCCTGAAGAAAAGCTGGTCGGGCGAGACGAGCGGCCTCTGGTCCCGCGAAAACCCCGCCAAGGGCCAAGGCAGCGTCACCGCGCTGGTGGTGCAAGATATTTTCGGCGGCGAGCTTGCCAAAACTGCTGTCAGCGGGGCCGATCATTTTTACAATATCGTCGAAGGCACCCGCTGGGATTTCACCTTCAGCCAGTTCGATATTCCGGTCGGCTATCAGGACAGGCTTGCCAGCCGCACGGAGGCCATGGCGACGATAACGCCGCTGCAATATGCCTATCTCAGCGCCTGCATCCGCAAGGCGCTCGGGCACGGCTGAGCCGTTTGCAAAGCAGTGCCAGCCCATTGCCGTTTCGATCCGCGCATCGCGGCACGGTGGTCAATCAGGCTGTTGCGTTTCAGGACCACGATGTCAATCTTTCCCGCAAAGCGAACACAATCCTTGCGATAATATCGCCCGGTGGAATGGTTGCACCGACAGGAGAGATATTCGATGAGTGAGAGTTGCCCGGTCCTGACACCGGCGGAACGGCAGGTACAGGCCATATTGGAGCGCACGGAAGCAGCGATGATGGCCACTATTCACGCAGCGCTCGAACGTGCCAGCAAAGAGGTCACTGAGGCGTTCCGGGCCGTCGATTCAGACATGCAGCCACCGCCCCACGACTATTTTGCCGCTGTCGCCCATCAGCAGCTCTTCCTGATGTTATGCGGAGCCGACCCAAAAACCTTCGAGGGCGGAAACCCCGAAATCGCCGGCCACATCATTCGGAACGCTCAAAACATATCCGACCACTACTGGAAGAAAACGCCTGCCGCGGCGGATGTCCCCGACAAGTGATACATTCCGCGTGAAGACAGGATTTTGCGTCACGCGGCATCGCGCGCGACCTGCGTTTTAGAAAGGAGGCCCGGCCCGGCCGGACCCCTTTGGCCATTCCACGTCACAGCACCTTCATCATCGCCGATTAAGCAGGCGCAAATCCGGAGGCTGGAATGGATTCGACCGCACAGATCAAGCGCCCGAAAATCGCGGAGACCGTCATCCATGCGACGGCGGGCATAAGAGATTCCAATATCGGCGAATGCTGCGAAATTCTGGCTGACACCTCCCTGCACAATGCCGAACTCGGCAATTACTCCTATCTTGGACCCCGTTGCATGGTGGGCGATGCAACGATCGGAAAATTCTGCGCCATCGCCGCAGAGGTCAGGATAGGCGCTCCGAACCATCCGATGGACCGGCCATCCATGCACCGTTTCAGCTATTGCCCTGAATATTATTCTGCGGATGCCGTGCGCGATGACGCCTTTTTCGACCGGCGCAGGGAGGACCGCGCCGTCATCGGTCACGATGTCTGGATCGGTCACGGGGTTATCGTCTTGCCGGGTGTCACGGTTGGAGACGGGGCAGTGCTCGCCGCCGGCGCGGTCGTCACCAAAGATGTGCCGCCCTACACCATCGTCGGCGGCGTTCCCGCAAAGATCATTCGCGAACGATTTTCGCGGCCCATCGCAGAAAAGCTTGCATCAATCGCATGGTGGGACTGGCCATTCGAAACGATCATGGCGCGGCTTTCCGACTTTCAGTCGAGCGACATAGAAGCCTTTTGCGAGCGCTGGTCCTAGCGGACACAAGAGCCGTTCCTGTCACAAAACGGAAACATCGCCGTTCGTTACTCGAACACGAACGCCAGCCGCTTGCCCGTCAGCTTCGCCAGTTGCTGCAAACGCCCGTCCAGTCGCTCGCCGGCGAAATCGCAATAATCGTGCGGCACGACGAATTCCAGATCGAGATCGGGATTGCCGGATTTGCGGAATTTGAGGTGGTCGACGACGCCCGGCATCGAAGCCGAAAAGAGATAGACGACGCGCAGCAGGCCGCCGAGCAATTTACCAAGCTCCTGCAACCGGTCGCCCGCCATGGCGGCGAGCGGCTGCGTGGTGCCGTTGTCGTTCAGACCTTCGAAACGATAATAATTGGCGAGCGCAATATAGGCGCGGCCGGGATGGGTGATCGCCACGAAAGAAGAGTGGGCGATGATGTTGAGCGCCTGCAATCCGCGATAGTCGGGATGGGCGCGCCAGCTGATATCGGCGAGAAGGCAGGCCGCCTGCCGGTAACGGCTCTCCTCTTCGGTCTCGTCAACACCGAAGACCGGGAAGGTGCGGCCGCTCCAGTCCGCCAGTTCGCGCGCATGTTCCGGCGAGCGGGCGCGCAGAATGGCAAGTTCATCGGCGGCAACCAGCAGCGGATCGGAATCCCGCTCTTCTTCCGTCAACAGCGAATAGAGATAACCTTCGCGCACGCCCTGCGCCGAGAAGGCGATCCTGGCCGGCTTCATCATTTTCAGAACTTCGCGCATGGCGATGGCGCCGAAGGGCAGAAGCGAGCGGCGGTTCTTGGAGACCGCCTGCCAGGCTGGATCCTTGCTATCCCGGGAGACGATGACCTCCTCGAGAAAATTCAGCATTTCCTCCAGCGGCAATTCGTAGCCCTGCATCATATGCAGCGGATAGCCCGATATCTCCATATGCAGCTTGGCGATGTTTCGCCAGGTGCCGCCCACCGCGTAAAAGGTGCGCCCCTCACCCGCCGCCAGAAGCTTGGCGAAGGATTTGACGTGTTTTCTGGCAATCGTCGCCGCTTTTTCCAGCGAGCCGTCCGACTGCTCCGACAGCCGCAGGCCGCCGAGCGGCAGGGTGATGCCCTCGCCGCAGCTCTTGCCCTTGATATCGATGAGTTCGAGCGAACCGCCGCCCAAATCGCCGGCGATGCCGTCTGGATCATGGAAACCACTGATCACGCCATACGCAGAATAAAGAGCTTCCTTTTCGCCTGATAGCACCTCGATCTCGCAGCCGAGAATGGCTTCGGCCTCGCGGATGAAATCCGGGCCGTTTTCCGCCTCACGCGCCGCAGCCGTCGCCAGCACATAGAGCTTCTGCGCCTGCGCCTGCTCGGAAAGGACATGGAAACGCCGAAGCGCCATCAGCGCCCGGCTCACGCCTTCCTCATGCATGCGGCCCGTCAGCGCCAGTCCCTTGCCAAGGCCGCACAGGACCTTTTCATTGAACAGCACCGCAGGCGCGCGGGAAAGACCTTCATATACGACGAGACGAACGGAGTTCGAACCAATATCTATGACGGAAACGGGGGCAAGGCCGGTCAGCCGCCCCTGTGCTTCTGATCGAGTCATTCAGCCTGTTTCTTGCGGGACGAAATCAACCCGGCAATCAATTTGGGCGCACTGGATTTCAAGGCTTCACCACGTCCGGAAAGGCTGGGATTGGTCATGAAATAGTGCTGCGCGTTGAACGGTTCTTCGCCTTTACGCACCTCGATGCGCCTCGACGTTCCGTCCGCAAGTATCTCGTAGCTCTGCTGGTTGTCAATGAGATTGCCGAGCATAATCTGTGAAAGAACCTGCTCATGCACGGTGGGATTGGTGAGCGGAACCAGCGTTTCCACGCGCCGATCAAGGTTGCGCGGCATCATGTCGGCCGAGCCGATATAGACCAGCGCCTTGTCCGACGGCAGACCGAAACCATTGCCGAAGCAGAAGATGCGGCTGTGTTCGAGGAAGCGTCCGACAATGGATTTGACGCGGATATTATCCGACAGACCGGGCACCTGCGGGCGCAGGCAGCAGATGCCGCGCACGACGAGATCGACCTCCACGCCCGCCGCGCTGGCGCGATAGAGCGTATCGATGATTTCAGGATCGACCAGCGAATTCATCTTCATCCAGATCGCCGCCGGCGCGCCGCGCTTGGCATGTTCGATCTCTTCGTTGATGTGCTTCACGATGCGGGCGCGCAGCGTATAGGGCGAAACGGCCAGCTTCATGCCCTCTTCCGGTTCGCCGTAACCCGTGATGAAGTTGAAGATATTCGCCATGTCATGGGCGATCTTCGGGTTGCAGGTGAAGAAGGACAGGTCGGTATAGATCTTGGCGGTGATCGGGTGATAGTTGCCGGTGCCGAGGTGGCAATAGGTTCTGAGCTTGCCATCCTCGCGGCGCACAACCATCGACATCTTGGCGTGGGTCTTGAGCTCGATGAAGCCGAAGACGACCTGCACGCCGGCGCGCTCCAGATCGCGCGCCCAGCGGATATTCGCCTCTTCGTCGAAACGCGCCTTCAGCTCGACCAGCGCGGTGACGGATTTGCCGGCTTCGGCCGCATCGATCAGCGCGCGAACGATCGGGCTGTCATTGGAGGTGCGGTAAAGCGTCTGCTTGATGGCGAGCACTTCGGGATCGCGCGCGGCCTGCAGCAGGAACTGCACGACCACGTCGAAGCTTTCATAGGGGTGGTGAACCACCATGTCCTTTTCGCGGATGGCGGCGAGGCAATCGCCGGCATGTTCGCGCACGCGCTCGGGGAAACGGGCGTTGTATGGTTCGAATTTCAGGTCGTCGCGCGGCGCGCGGACGATTTCGGAGATGGTGTTGAGCGCGAGAAGACCGGGCAGAACGGCAACACGATTATCAGGCACGCCAAGCTCATGCACGACGAACTGGCGCAGCGACTGCGGCATTTCGCTGTCAGTCTCGATGCGGATAACGGAACCCCGGCGGCGGCGCTTCAGCGCGCTCTCGAAGAAACGGACCAGATCTTCCGCCTCTTCTTCGACTTCGATATCGCTGTCGCGGATGATGCGGAACGTGCCGAATCCCTTGACGCTATAGCCGGGATAAAGCCGGTGAATGAACAGGCCGACCACATCTTCCAGCGTGATGTAACGGATGGCGTTCTTGTCATCCGGCAGGCGCACGAAACGGTCGAGCGCCGGCGGCAGGCGCAAGAGCGCCGTCATCGGCTCGCGGCCGTTGACGCTATCGAGCTGGAGGCCCATGGAAAAGCCGAGATTGGGAATGAAGGGGAACGGGTGCGCCGGGTCGATGGAGAGCGGCGTCAGAACGGGGAACATACGTTCCTCGAACTCCGTTTCCAGCCAGGTGCGGTCCGCATCCGAAAGTGCGGCGGGGCGCACGATGAAGATTTCTTCCTTGGCGAGATATTGTTGCAGAACGGCAAGCGATGCCTGCTGCTCCATCTGCAGATTGTCGATTTCCTTCAGAATATCTTCGAGCTGCTCGGCCGGCGTCTTGCCGTCCGGCGTTTTGACGGTGATCTTCTGGCGCACCTGCCCTTCGAGGCCGGCGACGCGGACCATGAAGAATTCATCGAGGTTGGCGGCCGAGATGGAGAGGAAACGCAGCCGCTCCAGCAGCGGGTGATCCGTGTTCAGCGTTTCTTCGAGGACGCGGCGGTTGAACTGGAGCCAGGAGAATTCGCGGTTGATGAAACGCGCCGGGCTGTCCCACAGGCTCTCGCCTTCGGTCACCGGCTGAACCTTGTTTAAGTCTTCCTGCGCGATAGCGTCCATTCCCTGTTCCATCCCCTGACCGATTTCCGTCCCGTGATCCTGCTGCATCGCGCGATCGTCCTTCTTGCCCGTATAACAGTTTGACGACGGAACTGTGACAGTCAATCGACATCCAGTCCGCTGCCCGCCGCTGCGTTGTCCATCGCATTGAGGACCTCCGCCACCAGAGGACGTGTAATTCTCGTTCCACGCGAAAGCGCCAGCCTGTCGATCCGGTCCACGATCGTCTGCGCCGTATCGAGCGAACGCTCCATTCTATTGACGATGTAACCTATGAGTTTGTCATCCATGTAAAGCTGTCGGTCGGCGAAGAGTTTCACCAGCACCTGCGCCAGCAGCCCCTCGTCCGGCTCACCGGTTTCCACCACCGTTACCGCTTTGAGGCGCGAACGCAGATCGGGCAGCGTCACCGGCCATGCGGCCGGCCATTGCCGGCTCGTCATCAAAAGCGTGGTGCCGTGCTGGCGAACGCTGTTGATGACATGGAAAAGTTCCGTTTCGTCAAAACCGCGCCGGTCGGCGTCCTCGAAAAGAACCGGTCCCGTTTCGGCAGCACGCGCGGCATCGGAGCCCGTCTCGGGGTGAATGTCGCGCGCATCGCTGATATTTTTCCAGATATTGGCGAGATGCGATTTTCCCGAACCCGGTGGCCCGGCCAGCACGACGACGGGCGAGCGCCAGTTCGGCCATTCATCGATGAGGCTGACGGCAGCCGCAAGCGAAGCGGAAACGAGGAGATCATCCCTGCCGGAAGCGGATTGGTGCGAGAATGCGAGCGGCAGCTGCTCGGCCTTCGACCGGGCGTTGTCGGTTTTGATTTGGTCAGTCATCGTCAGCTCTGAGAGTCAACCTTGCCGGAGGACGTTTCCCCTTCTTCCAGGGCAGGATTTGTGTCCCAGGGAAGGTTGGCGGCATGCCCGTGGTAAAGATCGCTTTCAAGATACCGCGACAAGGCGAAGCGGACAAGCACGCCGACCGCCGCCGCCGCCGGCACCGCGACGAGAAGCCCGACGAAACCGAAAAGCGCACCGAAGGCAAAAAGGGCGAACATCAGCCAGACCGGATGCAGGCCGACGCTTTTGCCGACAAGCTTCGGCTGCAGGATGTTGCCTTCGATGAATTGGCCGGAAAAGAACACGACGAGCGTCAGAAACACATAGATATAATCCGGCCAGAACTGCACGATGGCGACGCCGACGGCGAGGATGAGGCCAACCATGGAGCCGATATAGGGAATGAAGCTGATGAGGCCTGAGAAAAGGCCGATCAGCAGGCCGAAATTCAAACCCACCAGCGACAGGCCGACGGCGTAATAAACGCCGAGAATGATGCAGAGCGACCCCTGCCCGCGCACGAAACCGGCGATGGTCTTGTCCATGTCGCGGGCGATCTGGCGGACGGTATGGACATAATCGCGCGGTATCCAGCTATCGACCTTGTCGATCATCCGATCCCAGTCGAGCAGCAGATAGAAGGCGACCACCGGCGTGACGACCAGCAGCGACATGACATCGACCAGCGATTTGCCGGAATTCCAGATCTGCGTCAAAAGCGTGCCGATGAAACCCGCGCCTTCGGTCAAAAGCTTCGAAAAATTCTCCTTCACGGCGTCGATCTGGCTGCTCACCCAGTCCGGCAGGAGATTGGTGTCGGCGCCGGCAATCAGCTGCTGCAATGACGAGATATATTGCGGAATGCGTGTGATGAATTCCGAGGCCTGGGCGGCGATCAGCGGAATGATGATGATGAGCGACAGCGCGAAGAGCAGCACGAAGGAGACGAGGATGACGACGGTGGCCATCAACCGGCTAAGGCCACGCCGTTCCAGCCAGTCGGCAACCGGGTCGAGAAAATAGGCAAGCGCCATGCCCGCCACGAAAGGCAGGAGAATGGAGCTGAAGACCATCAGGAAAAGGACAAAGACGGCAAGCACGCCGATCCAGAAAAACACCTGCCGGCGCAGGCTCGTACCGCTTACATGGGGTTGCATCCGTTCATCCTTTATCGCCGCACCGTCACCGCCCATGATGGAGATAGGATGCGCATATGCACATGGTCAAGACCGGCGCTTTCGCGCGCAGGCAGAAGGAGTCTGCCCGCACAGCGGCAAAATCCCTCATTTCCGGCCAACCCATCGCAACGGCAGGTTGACCGACGGTAAATATTAGACAACTATCAAATATTGCCGGGCGGGCCAGCGGCGCTCCTTCATGTCCGGCGGCCGGGGGGCACGATGCAGAGCACCAGTGAAAATGGCATCGCGGAATATAATGCCGGTCTCTTCGATAATCCCGAAGTTGCCGAATGGTATGACAACCAGCAGCTTTACCCGGCCGAACGCATCATTCTCGATCAGTTCCGCCATGCCTATGCGGGCAAGCGGCTGCTTGACCTCGGCGTCGGCACCGGCCGAACGACGAAGCCGCTTCTGCCGCTGGTGGGAGACTATATCGGCATTGACCGTTCGCAGCCGATGCTTGCGCTGGCGCGGCGCAATTTTCCAGCCGCCACGTTTCTCGATATGGATGTGCGGGCGGTCGGCCAGTTCGGCGCGGAACGTTTCGATTGCGTGCTCGGCGCGCTCGCGATTCTAAGCGCCTTCGACCATGAGGACCGGCTTGCCATCATCCATGCCGTGCGAAGCATTCTCGCTCCCGGCGGATATTTCATCTTTTCGTTTCACAATCGCCAATGGAAACGGGCCGGCGGCATGCCGCTGCACCGCCGCTCCTGGCACCCGCGCGAGGTGGTGAATTCGCTGCATCCGCAAAGCTGGATCAACTATCTGCGACTGCAACCTTCGACACGGCGGACGCCGGAATATGCCATTCTCGCGGATCAGGCGCATCGCTGGAGCGGCCTGTTTTATTTCATCGACCTTGCCGCCCAGACCCGCCAGCTGGAAGCGGCGGGCTTTGAGATCGCCGCACGTTACGGCGAGAACGGACGGCCGATAGAGGAAAATTCCGATACGTCCAATGACGGCCTGCTCAATCTCGTCTGTCGCGCCGCGCCGCAGCCATCGTGAGCACCCAATCCGGCAAGCCCCGCCAAAGCCGTTAAAAACCGGAGCTTTTGCCACTCAAACCCTTGCATCAGGCCCCGTCCCGTGCGAATGGCGACGCCAAAGGAACCAGCGGAGACGAGAGCCATGAGCCAGTCGGGCAAGAACGGTCTTACCTATAGTGATGCAGGTGTGGATATCGACGCCGGCAACCTGATGGTCGAAAAGATCAAACCGGCGGTGCGTTCGACGCGGCGTCCCGGCGCGGATGGCGAAATCGGCGGCTTCGGCGGCCTGTTCGATCTGAAAGCCGCGGGCTTCACCGATCCGGTTCTGGTGGCCGCCAATGACGGCGTCGGCACCAAGCTGAAGATCGCCATCGACGCTGACTATCACGACACGGTCGGCATCGATCTCGTCGCCATGTGCGTCAACGATCTCGTCGTCCAGGGCGCAGAACCGCTGTTCTTCCTCGATTATTTCGCCACCGGCAAGCTGGACCCGGACCAGGGTGCGGCCATCGTTTCCGGCATTGCCGCCGGCTGCCGCGAATCCGGCTGTGCGCTGATCGGCGGCGAAACCGCTGAAATGCCCGGCATGTACTCCGATGGCGACTACGATCTCGCCGGTTTTGCCGTGGGTGCGGCCGAACGCGGCCAGCTTCTGCCGGCCGGCGATATTGCCGAAGGCGACGTCATTCTCGGCCTCTCCTCCTCCGGCGTCCACTCCAACGGCTTTTCGCTGGTGCGCAAGATCGTATCGATCTCCGGCCTCGACTGGAGCGCTGCCGCTCCATTCGCCGACGGCAAGAAGCTCGGCGAAGCGCTGCTGACGCCGACCCGCATCTATGTGAAGCCGCTTCTGAAGGCGATCCGCGAAACCGGTGCACTGAAGGCGCTGGCGCACATTACCGGCGGCGGTTTCCCGGAGAATATTCCGCGCGTTTTGCCCAAGCATCTCGCTGCCGAAATCGATCTCGACGCGATCAAGGTTCCCGCCGTCTTCTCGTGGCTGGCGAAAACCGGCGGCGTCGAAGCGAAGGAAATGCTGCGCACCTTCAATTGCGGCGTCGGCATGATCGTCGTCGTTTCGGCTGAAAATGCCGAAAAGGTCACCGATGTTCTGACTGCCGAAGGCGAGACCGTCTTCCCGCTCGGCCGCATGGTCGCCCGCAAAGAAGGCGCGCATGGCACCATCTACAAGGGCGCTCTCGGCCTATGATGAGCGCCGCCATCCCGTCCGGCCGCAAACGCGTCGTCGTTTTCATTTCCGGCAGCGGCTCCAACATGGTGTCGCTGGCCAAGGCCTGTCAGGCGGCGGATTTTCCGGCGGAAATCGTCTGCGTCATCTCGGACAAGGCGTCTGCGGGCGGGCTGGAAAAGGCACGGGGCATGGGCATTCCCACGTTGGTCTTCGAGCGCAAGACCTATGCCAGCAAGGCCGAGCATGAGGGCGCCATTCTGGCCGCACTTGGTGAAATCGCGCCCGATATCATTTGTCTCGCCGGTTACATGCGGCTGATATCGGGGAATTTCATTGCTCCCTATGAAGGGCGCATCATCAATATCCACCCTTCCCTGCTGCCGCTTTTCCCCGGCCTCAACACCCATCAGCGCGCCATCGACAGCGGCATGAAGATTTCCGGCTGCACCGTGCATTTCGTCACCGAAGGCATGGATGAAGGCCCGACCATCGCGCAGGGTGCGGTGCCGGTCATTTCCGGCGATACGGCCGACACGCTGGCGGCGCGGATCCTGACAGTCGAGCACCAGCTCTACCCGCTTACCCTGAAGCGGCTTGCCGAAGGCAAGGTTCGAATGGAAGACGGCAAGGCGATCTTCACGGATGACGAAAGTAATACTGAGTATTCCAACCTCATCTCCGCCTCCTGATAAAGCTATAACTAAAGTACAAAAACACCAATAATGGTATTTTTCGGAAAATAAACCGATCGTTTACCATAATCATCTTTAATGCCCGCAACGGCCCTTATTTCGGGCCCTCCGGTCATTCAGGAGCGATTATGCCATTTTCGAGATTTTCCCTGCCGCTTTCGGTTGTCCTGCTGGCGGGCGCCAGCCTGCCCGTCGCGGCTGAGCAAAGCGGCATTACAGCCTCAGTGGATGCCGGCGTTCTCAATCTTCGAGCGACGGAAACCGTCCATATCGGTGGGCGCAAATTGAGCGAACTCGAGTGGGAAACCAAAAACGCGGTGGCATTGCGCGGCTCGCTCGGGCTTGAACTTGCGCCCGGCTGGCGCGTGAAGGCGGAAGGCCGCGTCGGCTTCGAGGGCGACGGCTATATGACCGACTATGACTGGGTTTGGCCTTTTTCCAGAGATAGCTCCAAGGACAATTGGAGCCACCGTTCCCAGCATGACGACACGCGGCTCGACCATTATTTTTCGGGAAGCCTCGAACTCAATCGCATGTTGCTGGACGATCCGCAGCAATATCTCAGCGCCGGCGTCGGTTTTCGTTATACGGATGTTCAATGGTCGGCTTATGGCGGCAACGCGGTTTACAGCGTTTTCTCCCCCCGCGATTTCTCCGGCAAATTCAAGGATGGCCTCAAGGGGATCACCTATCGCCAGCAAATCCCGGTTTTCTACGGCAACCTGACGGGCGGCCAGAGGTTCGGCAAGTGGTCGCTCAATCTGGGCCTCGAAGGCGGCGCCATGGTCTACGGCAAGGCAACGGACGATCACTGGCTGCGCGACATGCGCTTTACCGACAAATTCGACGTCGCCGGCATGTTCGGGGTGAAGGCCGGCGTCGCCTATGACCTGACCGAGAATGCCTCGATCTATCTCGACGGCGCATATGACTACACCAGCCTCGGGCGCGGAGACACCCACTATAGCGGCGCAGGCGCCGGCGACCTGTCATCGGAAAAGAATGCCGGCGGCGGCGATTTGCAGTCGATTTTCGTGGGGATGGGTGTGAGAGGACGCTTCTAGTATCGACAGTTTCACTCGAATTACGAGTTTACCAGATGCGCTCGAATAACCCTGCCCTCAAAGCCGGGCGCGATTTAACATCGCCCATTGCAGCAGAATGATCGTCTTGGAATCGGTAATTTCACCCGATGCGATCATCGCGAAGGCTTCATCCAACCGGTAGGTCAGAACCTCCAGATCCTCGCCTTCGTCCTCCAGTCCGCCGCCGCTGCCGGCCTGCACGTCAAGATCGATGCGGGCGACGAAGAGGCTGACCTTTTCCGTCAGCGTGCCGGGGCTGGCATACATATCGAACAGATAGTCGACCTTTTCGACCGCGTAGCCTGATTCTTCCATCGCCTCACGGCGGATGGCGACGGCCGCGTCGTCGTCGTCGAGAAGCCCCGCCGGCACCTCGATCATGAAGCTTGGATCGCCGTTCACGAAGGCGGCGGGGCGGAACTGGCGCACCATCACCACGCTGTCGCGCTTCGGGTCATAAAGAAGAATGGCGGCGGCGCTGCCATGGTCGTGGACTTCCCGGACGATGCGGATGGTTTTGCCATCCGGCATGCGCTGGTCGAAAACGAGCTTCTGCATATGCACGAAGCCCTTCCAGACGGTTTCTTTTTCCACCAGCCGGATTCTGCCCGCATCCGTGTCGGCCGGAATGTTTTTCGCCTGCGTCTGTGTCACCGGATATATCCTTGCCTGTCGTGGGATTTCAGCCTGCCCGTGTTGCGGCGCAATATCAAGCCTCGCGGGTCCCGTCATCGCGGCGGAGCCACACCTTGTTGTCGTGAAAAGCCGCACCGCCATAGGGGGCGACCGCATCGGCGCCGGTCAGTACATTGATGCCTTCGCCATCCAGATGCGCCCTGTTTGGCCACAGCCCTTCGGCGATCAGCACACCCGGTCTTGCACCCTCCACGATTTTCGCATGGAGGCGCACTTCGCCGCGCGCATTGCCGATGCGGACGATGTCGCCATCGGCAATGCCGTTGCCGCTCGCATCTTCGGGACAGATCATCAATTCCGGACGGCCTTCCTTCTGCACGGAGGTCTTGGTTTCCGCGAAGGTGGAGTTCAGGAAATTGCGCGCCGGCGATGTCGCCAGCCGGAAGGGATGGTCACCGTCCACGGTTTCGATAACGTCGACCTGATCCGGGAATTTCGGAAATTGCGCAACAGGCCCCATCACACCGATATTTTTCGGCGGCTTGTTCGGAGAGGGTCCGGTTGCCCATTCGGGACTGAAGCGGAATTTGCCATCGCCGTAACCGAATCCTTCGAGATAATGCGCCACCTCGAAGGAGGGTTGCGCATCGATCCACTTCTCTTCAGCCAGCGTGTCGAAATCGCCCCAACCGCTGACTTTGAGCATACGGTCGACATGATCGCGGGCCGAAAGGCCGAAGCCCGGCATATGGTCGACGCCGAGGCGTTTTGCCAGTTCCTCGATGACGAAGAGATTGGTGCGCACCGTTTCCGGCGGCTCCACCAGTTTGGGCCCAAGCAGAATGTGGTTCTGGCCGCCGGCGCGGTAGATGTCGTCATGTTCGAGGAACATGGTGGCGGGCAGCACGATATCGGCCACATCGGCCGTCTCGGTCATGAACTGCTCATGCACGGCGACGAAGATATCGTCGCGCAGGAAGCCCTGTTTCACCAGCCGCTGTTCGGGCGCGACATTGACGGGATTGGTGTTCTGGATGAGCAGCGCCGTCACCGGGCCGCCGTGGCGCAGCGCTTCCGCGTCCCCCGTCAGCACGCGGCCGATCTGCGACTGGTCGAGTTGGCGCACCTCGGGGTCGGCGTAAGAACTGCCCATCAGCTCCGCCTTGTTGAGCCGGAAGATGTCACCATTGTTATGGAACGCGCCTCCGCCCTCATATTGCCAGGAGCCGAGAACCGTGGCGATGGAAAGCGCAGCATGCATGGCGACCGCGCCGTTGCGCTGGCGGGCAAAACCATATCCGAGCCGGAAGAAGGTCTTCTTCGTGGCGCCGACTAGCCTTGCGAAATCCTCGATCTCATTGACCGAAAGGCCGGTGATTTCGGATGCCCATTGCGGCGTCTTCGTCTTCAGATGCGCCTCGAGCCCCGCCGGATCGTCGGCAAAGCGCGCCATATAATCACGGTCGGCGTAACCGTCGCGGAAGGCGATGTGCATGACGGCGCAGGCAAGTGCGGCATCCGTGCCGGGGCGGACGACGAGGCGCATATCCGCCTGCTTCATGGTCGGATTGTCGTAGATATCGACGACGACGATCTTCGCGCCGCGTTCCTTGCGGGCTTTCACCGCATGGGTCATGACATTGACCTGGGTGGCGACCGCGTTGGTGCCCCAGATGACGACGACATCGGCCTTGGCGATCTCGCGCGGATCCGGGCCGCGCAGTGCGCCGGTGCCCATCACATAACCGGTCCAGGCCATGTTGGTGCAGATCGATCCGAAGAAACCGGAATATTTCTTGGCGTGGCGCAGGCGCTCGATGGAATCCCGCTGCACCTGCCCCATGGTGCCGGCATAGAAATAGGGCCAGATGGCCTCAGTACCATGCCGCGCCTCGGCCTTGACGAAAGCGTCCGCCACCTCATCCAGAGCCACTTCCCAGGAAATCTCCTGCCAGTCGCCGGCGCCCTTCGCACCCTTGCGGCGCTTCGGGGTCAGAAGACGGCCGGGATGATAGATGCGCTCAGAGTAACGCGCCACCTTGGCGCAGATCACGCCGGCGGTATAAGTATTGGCGTTAGCCCCGCGCACGCGGCCGATGCGGCCATCGGCATTGATGTCGACCTCGAGCGCGCAGGCGCTCGGACAGTCATGCGGGCAGACCGTGTGTCCGATACGGACTTCGGACTTCGGGGCGGCTTTTTCAGCGGAAATCGGGGTCGCAACGTTCATGTCTTTTGTATATTGCATCAACGATGCGGCAAAAAGGCCGAAGTGACGTCCATCAAGAATATTCATCCTGACCATTCATCCGGATAAACGGCAAGCGAGACACATCCATGAACTACCGCCACATCTATCACGCCGGCAATTTCGCGGATGTCCTCAAACATGCCGTTCTCGCCCGCCTCGTGCGCTACCTGCAGAACAAGGACAAGGCCTTTCGGGTGCTGGACACCCATGCCGGCATCGGGCTTTACGACCTGACCTCGGAAGAGGCGCAGAAGACCGGCGAATGGCAGACCGGTATCGGCAAGCTGATGGAGGCCGATCTGCCCGCCCCCATCGCCGAACTGCTGGAGCCCTATCTTGACGCCGTGAAGGAACTCAATCCGGACGGTGGCGTGAAATTCTACCCCGGCTCACCGAAACTCGCGCGCATGCTGTTTCGCCCGCAGGACCGGCTTTCGGCCATGGAACTGCACCCGGATGACAGCCGGGCGCTCGCGCGCCTGTTCGAGGGGGACTACCAGGTGCGTGTCACCGAGCTGGATGGCTGGCTGTCGCTCGGCGCGCATCTGCCGCCGAAGGAAAAGCGCGGCCTCATCCTCGTCGATCCGCCTTTCGAGCTTGAGAATGAATATCAGCGTCTGGCCGATGGTTTGAACAAGGCCTATCGGCGTTTTTCCACCGGCACCTATTGCCTGTGGTATCCCTTGAAGAAAGGCGCACCGATCAAGGACTTCCACGAGCGGCTGCAATCCTTCGACATTCCGAAGATGCTGTGTGCGGAGCTTTCCGTCAGAAGCGACCGGCTGGATGGCCTGAGCGGCTCCGGCCTCATCATCGTCAATCCGCCCTATACGCTGAAGGACGAGTTGCACACGCTGCTGCCCTACCTGAAGACAACGCTGGCGCAGGACAGGTTCGCCTCGCAGCGCGCCTTCTGGCTGCGCGGCGAGGAAAAATCGGAAGATAATTGAGGGGCTATCTCAGCCCTTCCCGCCTCTGCGCCTGCGCCAGCTGTGACCGTTCGAAGAACAGGATCACGAACAGGGCCATGATGAAGGGAATGATGAGGTAGAACAGCCTGAAGACCAGAAGCGCCGCGATGACATCCGCCGGGTTCATGTCCGGCAGGCCGGTGACGAAGACCAGTTCCAGCACCCCCAGGCCGCCCGGCGCATGCGAGATGAGCGCAGCCGAGAAAGAAACCAGAAATATGCCGAGAATGACCATATAACCGGGATTTCCGGCTTCCGGCAGCGCGAAATAGATGATGCCCGCCGCGCCGATCAGCTCAATCGGGCCGATGACGAGTTGCTGCGCAACAAGCTTCGGCGCGGGGTACGGCAGCACGAAAGAGCCGATTTTCAGGGGTTTCAGCCTGAGCAGGCTGCCAAGAATATAAAGGCCGACGAAAAGGAGCAGCAGCACGCCTGTGGTGGTGGAGGCTTCGACGGGCAGAATGCCGGTAAACCGTTCGGTGATGTCAGGCTCGTAAAGCAGCACCAGCCCGATGAGCATGATCGTGCCGATGAGGAAGGTGAAGGAGCAGAGGCCGACAAGCACGCCCACTTCCGCTACACTCAGCCCCTTGGACGTATAGGCCCGATATCGCACCACGGCACCCGAGAATACCGAGGCCCCGACATTGTGGGACAGCGCATAGGTGGTGAAAGAGGTAAGCGTGATGAAGAACCAGTTCACTTTGCGGCCAAGATGCTGCAACGCGATGCGGTCGTAACCGGCGAGCGCGGCATAGGCCAGCAGGGTTGCAAGGCCCGAACACAGCCAGTCCCGCACGCGAATGGCTTTCAGACTGTCCCAGAGATCATCGAGCGACAGGCCGCGCAGTTCGTGAAAGAGCAACCATGCGGAAAAACCGATCGTCGCGAAGCCAACGACGGGCCAGATATATTTCTTGAATTTCATGCGGTCATGCCCGCCTATTTCCTCCAGCCTCACCCCAGCCCTGTTCCGTCTTTGCGGAAGATTCGTTCGACTTTATTCGTTATGCGGCAAAGCTTTCAACCTTTTCATCAAAGATTGGCGGTTTGCCCCGTTCACAAGTTGATGTAAGACCGGATCGTCGCCCGCCGGCGATGTGAGGTCGTCCATTTTCCGGAGAACGTACACGGAATGAAGCGTTATGCCGGTTTCATCGCCCTGGGCCTTCTGTCGCTCGGCGCATTGTGGTTCGCGCGGGAAAATCCGGCACCGCCCGACCCCGCCGGCAACCGGCAGACACAAGCCCAATCGCAGGCCGCCGGCAACTCCCGGCCGGACGCTTCAGGGCGCGACGTTTCCCGACAGGAGACGGGCAAAAACCCTGCGCCGCGCGGAAACGGTTTCGATTTTTACGTGCTGTCGCTCTCCTGGTCACCGGCATTCTGCGCCAGTTCCGAAGGCTCGGGCAACCGCCAGCAATGCGGCAGCGACAGGCGTTACGGTTTCGTGGTGCATGGGCTGTGGCCGCAGAACGAAAACGGCTATCCGGAATTCTGCCAAAGCGGCGAGCCCGACCGTGTTCCGGACGCGATCGGCCGCACCATGTTCGATATCATGCCGTCCATGGGCCTGATCGGCCACCAGTGGCGCAAGCACGGCTCCTGCTCCGGCCTGTCGCAGAGGGACTATTTCTCGGCAACACGCGCCGCCTTCGAAGCCATCCGGCTGCCGGGAAAGATCGCCTCGGGCGCCGAAGCCGCCACTCTTTCCGCCGACGCCATAGAAACCGCCTTCACCGACGCCAATCCCGGCCTGTCGAAACGCGGCATCTCCATCAGCTGCGACGGCAGGCGCCTTGAGGAAGTGCGCATCTGCCTCAACAGGGACATGACATTCCGCGACTGCCCCGAGCTTGACCGCAAGGGCTGCCGCGCCAACGCCACGGAAATCGTCCCCATTCGCTAGAGCGCATCGAATGTTCCCTTTTGCGTTCTTCTACACATTTTCCAGACATAAAACCGCTATGCAGTTTTATTGACTATTCCAGTCCCCAGACGACAACCCACAGGACCCGACCATGGAACTGCTCTACTCGCCCGCCTCCCCCTACTCCGCCAAGGTACGTATGGCCGCGCGCCATCTCGGCATCGACATTACCTCCGTGCGCGTCGATACCAGTGCCGAACCTGCAACGCTGATGGACAACAATCCGCTCGGCAAGATTCCGGTCCTGCTTCTGGATGAAGGCGGCTCGGTCTATGACAGCGTGGCGATCATGCATTATCTCGACCGTCTTTCGGGCGGCAAGCTCTACCCGAAAAAGAACGGCAAGCGCACGGATGTGGAAATTCTGGAAGCGCTGTGCGACGGCATCATGGATTGCCTGCTCGCCATCGTTTACGAGCGTCGTTTTCGCCCGGAAGACAAGATCCACCAGCCATGGATAGAAAAGCAGTGGAGCAAGGTGGTCCGCGGGCTTGATTATCTCAACACCAACCTGCCGAAAACCGGCAAGAAGCTGCATGGCGGCCATTTCGCCCTTGCCGCAATGATCGGTTATCTCGACCTGCGTTTCGCCGGCGAGTGGGCCGAAGGGCGCGATGCGCTGGCCGGCTGGCCGGAAACCTTCGGCAAGCGTTTTGAAGCCTATGCGGAAATGAAGGCCGCCGCCTGAGGCGAATGCAGAAGGACGCCTGGCCGGAAGGCCGGGCATTCATGCCGACACATAACACCGAAAAACAAAAAAGCCGGGGCGAAAACCCCGGCTTTTCCAATAGCGATCCTTGAGGGATCAGAACTTGACGCCGATACCGGCCTTGACGGAGTGGTCGTCATAACCACGCGAGAAGGCGTCGTTGCCGAGCGTGTAGTCCTTCTTCTGGTAGTCGCTGTAGCGATATTCCAGACGAGCGGTGATGTTGTCGGTAACCATGGCTTCTACACCGGCACCAACCGTGTAACCGAGAGCCGTGGCACTATCCTTGTTGACGCCGTCACGAACCTTGTTGTCGGAAACAGCAAGACCGGCCGTACCGTAGAGCAGGAACGGGTTCATGTCGTAACCGACGCGGCCACGCAGCGAGCCGTTGACGCCCTGCTTGCCTTCGACGGCGCGACCTGCGACCGTACCGGCAGAACCGCGCTCGTCGCCGAGATTGATGTCGGCTTCACCACCGTAAACGATCTGGCCGTTCTGCATGTTGTAACCGCCGTACAGACCGCCGCCGAAGCCCTTGGCATCGCGACCGTTGTCGCTGGAGCTGAAACGGCCCCAGTCATAGTTGACGGTACCACCGAGGTAGGCGCCGGACCAATCCTTGACTGCGGCGGGCTGGTCGTAGGCTACCGGTGCCTGCGGCACTTCATTTACGGCATCAGCGGCGTGAGCAGCCGAAAAGCCGGCGGCTGCAATGGTCGAAGCCATAAGGGTTGCTACGAAAATACGCATGTTATTCTCCTTTCAGGGCCGCTCTGCACTCAAAACATTGTTTTCAGACGCGGCATAATTCGTCGGGTTAATCGCCCCTCTGGAAACCGAATTTGATGGGAGAATGCGGAGATCAAAGAGCCAAAATGTGAATTGTTTGAGGCAGCGACGTGACTAGAATTAGACGTTGCCTAATTGCCACAACGGTTTTATTAACCCTAACAGAAGCCTAATCAGCAATATATCGACTTTAAACTTAATTATATTCAAATTAAACCGAAATTACATTGCGAATAAAAAATCGCCCAATTCTTTTGGGGCTGCGTGACAGCTTGCGATTTGCATCTATATCCAGCACATAGGGAATATATGAGCAAATGCAGGTCCGCCGTGAGAGAAAATATACAAAAGACCGTCTTGATAACAGGAGCCGCCCGCAGGCTCGGCCGGGCAATCGCCACCGATCTTGCCGCACACGGCTTTGCGATTGCGGTACATGCCAATGAATCCATGGCACAGGCGGAGGAATTCGCTAACGAAATAAGGCAGAAAGGTGGCAGGGCCGCAGCCGTTCAGGCGGACCTGACACAATCGGCGTCAACAATGGCGCTTGTCGAAAAGGCCGCTTCAGCCCTCGGGCCTATCGGCGTCGTTATCAACAATGCGTCGGTTTTTCTCGACGACTCGGCGGACAAGCCCGATCCGGCGATCTTCGACGCGCATTTCGCCGTGCATGTGCGGGCGCCCTCCCTCATCGCCGCCGCCTTTGTCGAGCAACTGCCTGCCGATAAATCCGGGCTGATCGTCAATATCATCGACCAGCGCGTGCTTGCGCTCACGCCAAGGTTTTATTCCTATACGCTTTCGAAATCGGCGCTCTGGACGGCCACGCGGACGATGGCGCAGAGCTTTGCGCCGCGTGTGCGGGTCAATGCCATCGGGCCGGGTCCCACCTTCAAAAGCGAAAGACAGGCGCCCGAGGACTTTCAGGCGCAGATCGACGGCCTTATATTAAAGCGTGGTCCCGCACCGGACGAGTTCGGGCGGACGATTCGCTTTCTTTTCGACACGCCGTCGGTCACCGGACAAATGATCGCGCTCGACGGCGGCCAGCATCTTGGCTGGGAAACCCCTGACGTGGCGGAGATAAATGAATGAACGGAAAGAAGCTGCCTGATGGCGGTATTCTCTTCGATGAAACCGACGACGAAGACGACGATGCAAACCTTGCCGCGACCGATGCGGCCGAGGCATCGAGCGACGTTGCCGGCATGGACTGGAATGCGGGCTGGAAGAACGAATCCGGCCTGAAGGGCATGGATCTGATCGGCGAATTCGTCAAACACCTGCCGAATGCGCCGGGCGTCTATCGCATGTTCAACGAGGCGAACGACGTTCTTTATGTCGGCAAGGCGCGCTCGTTGAAGAAGCGTGTCGGCAATTACGCGCAGGGCCGCGTGCATTCCAACCGCATTGCCCAGATGGTGCGGCTGACTGCCCATATGGAATTCGTCACCACCCGCACGGAAACAGAGGCGCTTCTGCTGGAAGCGAATCTCATCAAGCGCTTGCGGCCGCGCTTTAATGTGCTTTTGCGCGACGACAAGTCTTTCCCCTATATTCTCATTACCGCAGACAATCGCGCGCCGGCGATTTTCAAGCACCGTGGAGCGCGGGCGCGCAAGGGCGATTATTTCGGCCCCTTTGCGTCGGCCGGCGCGGTCGGCCGCACGATCAATTCGCTGCAACGCGCCTTTTTGATCCGCACCTGCACCGACAGCGTGTTCGAAACCCGCACGCGTCCCTGTCTTCTTTACCAGATCAAGCGCTGTTCCGGCCCCTGCACGCATGAGATCAGCGATCAGGGGTATGAAGAACTCGTCAAGGAAGCCAAGGATTTCCTGTCCGGCAAGAGCCAGAGCGTCAAGACCGCGATTGCGCGGCAGATGAACGAGGCTGCCGAGGACCTCGATTTCGAGCGCGCCGCGGTCTATCGCGACCGGCTGGCCGCACTTTCGCATGTCCAGAGCCATCAGGGCATCAACCCCGCCGGCATCGAGGAGGCGGATGTCTTCGCCATCCACCATGAAGG
Source organism: Agrobacterium sp. T29 (assembly GCF_006970545.1). Classification (NCBI taxonomy): domain Bacteria; kingdom Pseudomonadati; phylum Pseudomonadota; class Alphaproteobacteria; order Hyphomicrobiales; family Rhizobiaceae; genus Agrobacterium; species Agrobacterium sp. T29. The sequence goes on along the minus strand of NZ_CP040640.1, from coordinate 821,136 downwards.
CGGCATCTCCTGCATTCAGGTGTTCTTTTTCCGCACCGGGCAGAACTGGGGCAACCGCGCCTATTTTCCGAAGGCCGACCCATCGCTCGCCGGCTCGGAAATCCTCAATGCATTCCTGGCGCAATTTTACGACGACAAGCCGGTGCCGAAACAAATCCTGCTGTCCGAAACGGTGGAGGAACAGGAACTTCTAGCGGCTGCCCTCGGTGAAAAAGCCGGACACAAGGTGACAATCAGCGTGCCGCAACGCGGCGAGAAGAAGGACATCACCGACCATGTGCTTGCCAATGCCCGCGAGGCGCATGGCCGCAAACTAGCGGAAACCTCGTCTCAGGCGCGGCTGCTGAAAGGTTTTGCGGAAACCTTCGGTCTTTCCTATGTGCCGCGCCGGATCGAGATTTACGATAACTCCCATATCATGGGCACCAATGCCGTGGGCGGCATGGTGGTGGCGGGGCCGGAAGGTTTCGTGAAGAACCAATACCGCAAGTTCAACATCAAATCGACCGACATCACCCCCGGTGACGACTTCGGCATGATGCGCGAGGTGATGACCCGTCGCTTCTCGCGCCTGCTGAAGGAAGAGGGAAAGCCCGACCGTGGGCAGACGCCGACGCCGGAGGAAGCCGCCGATATGCCCTTCCCCGCCTGGCCCGATGTGATCCTGATCGATGGCGGTCAGGGCCAGATGACGGCGGTACGGGCCATTCTCGACGAACTCGGCATTCGCGACTGTGTGACCGCCATCGGTGTCGCCAAGGGCGTGGACCGCGAGGCGGGCCGCGAACGCTTCTTTGCGGATGGGCGCAGCGATTTTTCGCTGCCGCCGCGCGATCCCGTGCTCTATTTCATCCAGCGCATGCGCGATGAAGCGCACCGCTTCGCCATCGGCTCGCACCGGGCGCGGCGCAAGAAGGAAATGGTGCGCAATCCGCTCGACGAAATCTCGGGAATCGGTCCGGGCCGCAAGCGCTCCCTGCTGCAGCATTTCGGCACGGCCAAGGCGGTTTCCCGCGCCGGCCTCAACGACCTGATGGCTGTCAGCGGCATTTCGGAGACGGTTGCGCGGCAAATCTACAATCACTTCCACGAGAGCGGCAGCGATTGACGCCGCGCCGTCGTGGCGAACTGCTAAAAAAACATAATCACGTGTTGACGCTATGCCCTGGCGGCGGCATCAAGGCAGCTAATCTTAGACTGACAGGTTTCCCATGGCTTCGCGCGCATACAGCATTCCCAACCTCCTCACCTATGGCCGCATCCTCGCGGTTCCTGTCATCGTTTTGTGCTTTTACATCGAAGGGAAACTGGAAAGCTCGGATTTCGCGCGCTGGACGGCATTATGGCTGTTCATCATCGCCTCGCTGACCGATTTCCTCGATGGTTATCTCGCGCGTATCTGGAACCAGACGTCGAATATCGGCCGCATGCTGGACCCGATCGCCGACAAGCTGCTGGTCGCCTCCGTCCTGCTTCTGATGGCGGCGGATGGCACCATTGCCGGCTGGTCGCTCTGGGCGGCCATCACCATTCTCTGCCGCGAAATTCTGGTCTCGGGCCTGCGAGAGTATCTGGCGGCGCTGAAGGTCAGCGTTCCCGTCACCCGCATCGCCAAATGGAAGACCACCATCCAGATGGTCGCCATCGCCTTCCTGCTCGCGGGTCCTGCGGGCGACAAGGTTCTGCCCTACACGACCGAAATGGGCATTACCCTGCTGTGGATCGCGGCGGCGCTGACCATGTATACCGGCTATGATTACTTCAAGGCCGGCCTGAAGCACATCGTGGACGAAGACTGATGACACGGATCGTTTATTTCGCCTGGGTTCGCGAGAAGATCGGCACGGATGAAGAAGAGCTGGACATCCCCTCCTCCGTCACCACCGCCGGCGAGCTGATCGCCTGGCTTGCGACGCGCGGCGAGAATTACGAAGCTGCCTTCGAGTTTCCCAATGTGATCCGCGTCGCCGTCAATCAGGAGCATGTCGAGCATGATGAAAGCATCCTCGGCGCGCGCGAGATCGGCATTTTCCCGCCGATGACGGGGGGATGAGCGGATGCAGCCGACGGTCCGCGTGCAGGCAGAGGATTTCGACGCTGCGGAGGAAACCCGCCGGCTGACGGAAGGGGACAGGAGCATCGGCGCGGTCGTGGCCTTCACCGGGCTCTGTCGGGATGATGGCGGCACGCTTGCGGCGCTGGAGCTTGAACACTATCCCGGCATGGCGGAGGCGGAAATAACCCGCATCGCCAGACTTGCCATGGAGCGTTTCGGCCTTCTCGGCCTCACCGCCATCCACCGCCACGGCAAGATCGCCACCGGCGAAAACATCGTGCTCGTCATCGCAGCTTCATCGCATCGACAGGCCGCCTTCGATGGCGCCAATTTCGTGATGGATTATCTCAAGACATCCGCCCCGTTCTGGAAAAAGGAACATGGCAAGGATGGCTCGGCGGGCGACTGGGTTGCGTCAAAAACAACCGACGACGCGGCCAAGGACAAGTGGCGATAGAGCATTTCCAGGAAAAGTGGAGCCCGGTTTTCCGTCCGGAAATGCGACGGAACAAAGAGTTGGAGCGCTTTCGCCATTCGAAGAAACGCGAAAGCGCTCTAGGGGCCATACTCAGGGCGCTTCCACCCTGCTACGCATGACAATCAGCCAGCCGACCAGCATCGCCAGAACCACCGCATCGCGCCAGGCGGCGGGTCCGTAACCGACCCAGAAAGTTTCCGCAAAGCCGACGGCGGCGGCCCCAAGGCCGCAGATGAGCGGACTGGCATAACCGCCCGCCGCCGAAATCAGCACCACCTTCAGGCCAAAGACCAGACCAGCGCCGAAATCCATGGTGCCGTAATAAAATGTGGCCAGCACGCCGGCGATGGCGGCAACGAGGCCTGCTGCACAATAGGAGACGAGAAATATCCGGCCCGCATTCACCCCGCATAATGCGGCGGCGAAAGCATCGTCCGAGACCGATTTCCAGCGCCTGCCGAAAGCGGAACGGCCAAGATAAAGCGACCCTGCGAGAATGAGCAGGCAGAACGCCGCCGTGTTCAGCATCTGCATCGGCGTCAGGGTCACGGCAAAGCCGCCATCGGCCCAGAAGCGCACCGGCTGAGACAGAAGCGGCGGCAGCCATAACTGCCTTGTGTCGGCGGCCAGCCTCGCGCTTTCGGTCAGCGCAATCAGCACGCCGACAGAGGCGACGGTCACGGCATTGGGAGAGGCTTTCGCCAGCGGGCGCATCACCGCCCGGCCGACAAAACCCGCCGCCCACAGCCCGCCGAACAGGCCCGCCCCTGCCCCGAGCGCCAATGTTGCCGGCAAAACCAACCACAGCCGGTTCCAGCCAAAATCCGCAAATAACAGGCAGGTCTGGCCGGCAAAGGCGAATATGGCGCCATAGGTGACATCGGCGCGTTTGGTGACCGAAAAGGCGATGGCATAACCAAAGGCCAGAACCGCATAAAGCGAGGCGACCGGCACGGCATTCAGCAATTGTTGCAGGAAATAGGCCAAGCGCGTCCTCCCGCCATGATTATAACTGTTAAAACTCATTTTGACAGTTATAATGTGCAGCATGACCTTTCGCTGGACGCAACATCGTTTCGCAGGCGGCGCATTGGCGCTGGATGTCGCCAATAGCGTGATCCTGCGCTCGGATGCGGCAAAATCAGTCGACCGTTTTGCCGTGCCGGCGCAGATCGCGGCCTTTGCCGAAGCGGCCACAAGGCTCGGCGCGGAACGTGACAGGTTTCCCACGCTCATTGCGCCCGAGGCGGAAAAGCAGGCGGTTTTTCTCGATCTTCGCGAGGCTGTCGACGATTATTTCCGCGCCTCCATTGCCGGCGGCGACGATGGCGACGGCAGGCTGGCCAGGCTTCTCTTCGCCTGCGGCACGGCGCTGCGGACGTTTCCGCTTGCCGAAAGCATCGGCAACGCCACCGCCCATTCCGCCCTCTTGCTGCTTGCCGGCGAGACAAAGGAGCGGCTGCGGATCTGCGGCAATTGCGGCTGGCTTTTCATCGACCGCAGCAAGAACAGAAGCCGTATCTGGTGCGATATGGCTGTGTGCGGCAACCGGCAGAAAGCCAGCCGGCACTATCACCGGAAGAAGGACGTGCGATCATGAGAAGAATTGCCCTTCCCTTGCTGGCGATTGCGGGAATGCTCGCTCTTTCAGGCTGCCAGCGGGACGAACCGCGCGAAGTGGCGAAGGTTTCCGGCCGGATGTTCGTTTTCAACTATCGCGTCGCCATCGCCACCTATCTGGTAACGCTTCAGCGCATCGCCCCCATTCGCGATGGCAGCACGGTGGAAGCGACGTTCGAAAACCCGCGCGGCGGTCCAGACCTCACCAGCCGCGAGAAGATTTTCCCGAAAGACGAAAAGATCACGGTTCAGAGCCCACCGGTGGAATGCGTGAAGCAGGACCGGCCCTATAAGGTCACCATCCGCATCAAGGGGCCGGAAGGCGACATTCTCCAGACGATCGAAACCACGATCCGCTCCGACACCGACCAGTCGCTTCTTCCCGCCAAGCCGCTGGTGGTCGGCCCGCTTTATACGCCCAATCCGGAGGTGTTCAAACCGGATGGCACGACGGATATGCGGCCGGTTCAGGGGTGTCCGGCGTCCTAACAAAAAATTGCAGCCTTAGGCTCAGTTCTCTGTAGGGGGTGGCAAACCTCTCTTCCGTCATGCCGGGCTTGACCCGGTATCCAGCCGCCGCGCGTCTGCGTGGCGTAAGAGTCTTTGCGATCAAGGACTTGATCGCGCTGGACCCCGGATTCAGTCCGGGGTGACGGAGTATGAAGCGAGGTCTCCGCAGAAACGCACCGTCTTGCAGGCAGCGCTCCAAAACAAAAAAACGGAGCCTTTCGGCTCCGTTTCTTCGAGTCTTTTCAGCAGCTTCGTGTAATCGCCTGCAACAGCGATTCAAGCCGTTGAGATTTTGAATCAGCCGACGATTTCGGTTTCGGCGAACCAGTAGGCGATTTCCTGTGCGGCGGTTTCCGGAGCGTCGGAGCCGTGAACGGAGTTTTCGCCGATGGAGAGCGCGAAGGTCTTGCGGATGGTGCCTTCAGCGGCCTGGGCCGGGTTGGTGGCGCCCATGATTTCGCGGTTCTTGAGGATGGCGTTTTCGCCTTCCAGAACCTGAACGATGGTCGGGCCGGAAGTCATGCCTTCAACGAGTTCGCCGAAGAAGGGACGCTCTTTGTGAACGGCGTAGAAGCCTTCGGCTTCGCGCTTGCTCATCCAGACGCGCTTGGAGGCGACGACGCGCAGGCCGTTGTCTTCAAATACCTTGGTGATCGCGCCCGTCAGGTTACGCTTGGTTGCGTCCGGCTTGATCATCGAAAATGTGCGTTCAATCGCCATATGTCCGTTTCCTTTTCCTTCAGAGAAAGTGGGCGGTCTTTACCCGCCCAAAGGCCCGAAAACAAGGGGGATCGACGAGATTGCGACGATGATGCCAGACATTTCACGCCGCTGTCACACTGCGGCCTCTCGCATCGTAGAGATCGAGGCAGCCTTCGAACCAGTCCCGCACGGGGTCGTTATCGGCGAACAAATCCGCCCCGGTGGTGATCCGCGCCCATTGCAGCGCGCCGAACACGATGTAATCCGCAAAAAGCGGCGATGTGCCGCCGATGAAAGGCTGAAAGCTCAGCATACGCCGGATCGGCGCAAGCAATGCCGGAAAGGCTGCGATTTCCGCCTCGCGGTTCGCCACCACATCCTCGAGCGGACGACCGAGCGCTTTCGTGCGGCTGTCGCGGAAATAACGGCGGTCCGGCTCGTCCAGCATATTGTGGATATCGAGCACGGCAATGCGCACGATGGCCGGGTGAAGCAACGTCTGCGACCAGCTTTCGACGAAACGGGCCATGGCCTTGCCGCCCTCGCCGTTGAACAGCGAAGGGCGCTCCGGGTAAGCCTCGTCCAGGTAAAGCGCGATTTCGAAACTGTCGCTTATCAGCTCGTCGCCATCGCGCAGGATCGGCACGGTCTTCGAAAAACCGTCCTCCACCGTCGGGATCACCGTGAAGGGTAAAGGCCGCTCCTCGAAATCCAGCCCCTTATGCGCCAGCGAAAGCACGGTTTTCCAGCAATGGGGAGAAAATGGCCGGGAAGTATCGCTTCCGCATAGCGAATAGAGCGTTCTGGAAGTCGTCATGGGCTGCCCCTCTTCTGCAACATCGATGGAGCGATATAAAAACGGTCGCCGCCCGAAATCAAATCAGGATTTGTCATATTATCGATCAAGGAACGCTTGGGGCACACCCGCCTTCCGCAACGCGGAATTCATGCTTCGTGACGGCAAAATTCTTTGTGGATTTATTCTATTTTAAACCGTCGCTTGTAAGAATAACGCCGTTCAACAATCGGTTATCGCCGGTCCATTCATAATAATCCATTGCTATTGGGGCTGTCAGTGACGACATCGGCGGGCGATAAAAAACGCGAACAGGCAAGAAGCGCTCTGGTCGTTACCAAGATCACGCAGTTCATCGCCAAGATGAACATTGCACCTTTGCCGCGCAATTATGAATTGATCTATGAAATATTGTCCGGACACAATCCGGCCATGGGCCGTGACATTCTCGCGCTTGGCAATGCGCCGCAGCAGCATGAAATCGACCTCATCGGCCAGCGGCACAATCTGCCCGGCTTTTCGCGCATCGAAGCCGAACAGATGGCAAGCGCGGCCTTCGATACACTGACGCAGATTTCCGCGCGGCTGGATGCAAGCCTTCAGCGCACCGAGACTTTCCTGGCCAGCCTTGAGCAGGATGAGGATGGCGAGCCGCCCGCAACGGAGCGCTTCGTGGAGTTGCTGGGCGATATCCACGAAGAACAGACGAGCCTTCGGCATTTCATCGCCATGGGGCTGGTGAAAATCCGCGAGGTTGAAAGAAACCGCGCGGAGCTTCAGGCCGCCTCGCTTCGCGATGCGCTGACGGCCCTGCCAAACCGGGCCGCCTTTCTCGAAAAGCTTGGCGCTCTTTTTGCACGGGACCGGGCGGCCTCAGCCACCTCGCTGGTGCTGCTGGATATTGACCATTTCCGCGAAATCAACGGCAAATATGGCTCGTCTGCCGGCAACAAGGCGTTGCGACGTCTCGCCGCCCTGTTTCGCAAGACCATCAAGAAGGACGATTTCGTCGCCCGTATCGGCGGCGATGAATTCGCCTTCCTGTTTGCCGGCGTGCCGCAGAACACGGCCGAGGCCATTGCCGAGCGGTTGCGGCAAAGCGTGGAGGCGCTGCGTTTCGTGACGCAGGAAGGAGACGGTGAACATCTGACCGTTTCAATCGGCGTCGCCGCGGTGGATGGAACCGCAACGCCCGCCGAATTTTTCAGCCATGCCGAACTCGCTCTGCTTTCAGCCCGCTGCGGCACGCGCAACTGCGTCGTCGGTTATTCGCGGGAGGTGGCGCAGCATAGCCGCAGCAGCTATCTGGCGCAGCTCGGCAATTGACACCTTAATCTCGCCCGATGTGGCGCGGGCGCTCTTGCCTTGGCCAGACAGTTCGGCCAAAACGGCGCCATGATTACGATTACCGATCTTTCCGCCCGTATCGCCGGGCGTCTGCTTCTCGACCATGCCAGCGTGACGCTTCCCGCCGGTGTGAAGGCGGGCCTTGTTGGCCGCAATGGCGCCGGCAAATCCACCCTGTTCCGGGTCATCACCGGCGATTTCTCGGCGGAAAGCGGTTCGGTGACAATCCCGAAACAGGCGCGCATCGGCCAGGTGGCGCAGGAAGCCCCAGGCACCGAGGAATCGCTGATTTCCATCGTGCTTTCGGCCGACAGGGAGCGCAGCGCGCTTTTGGCCGAGGCGGAAACCGCAACCGATCCGCACCGTATCGCGGAAATCCAGATGCGGCTCGTCGATATCGACGCTCATTCGGCGGAAGCGCGCGCCTCCAGCATTCTTGCCGGCCTCGGTTTCGATCACGAAGCGCAGCTTCGCCCGGCCTCCTCCTTCTCCGGCGGCTGGCGTATGCGCGTGGCGCTCGCCTCCGTGCTGTTTGCAGAGCCCGACCTTTTGCTGCTCGACGAGCCGACCAACTATCTCGACCTCGAAGGCACGCTCTGGCTGGAGGACTATATCCGGCGTTATCCGCATACCGTCATCATCATCAGCCACGACCGCGACCTTCTCAACAATGCCGTCAACTCCATCGTGCATCTGGACCAGAAGAAGCTGACCTTCTATCGCGGCGGTTACGACCAGTTCGAGCGGCAGAAGGCCGAGGCCGACGAATTGCAGATGAAGGCGAAGGCGAAGAACGACGCCGCGCGCAAACACCTGCAAAGCTTCATCGACCGTTTCCGCGCCAAGGCCACCAAGGCGCGGCAGGCGCAGAGCCGCATCAAGGCGCTGGAGCGCATGGGCACTGTCGCCGCCGTGATCGAGGATCACGTCCAGCCGATCACCTTCCCGGAGCCGGAAAAGCAGCCTGCCTCGCCCATCGTCGCCATCAATGGCGGGGCTGTGGGTTACGAGCCGGGCAAATCCATTCTGAAGCAGCTCAATCTCAGGATCGACAATGACGACCGTATTGCGCTGCTCGGCTCCAACGGCAACGGCAAATCCACCTTCGCGAAATTCATCTCCGGCCGGCTTGCGCCGCAGGCGGGCGATCTTCGCGTCGCCCCTGGCCTCAAGATCGGTTTCTTCGCGCAGCATCAGCTCGATGACCTCGTGCCGGATGAAACGCCGGTCGAACATGTGCGCAAGCTGATGCCGCTGGCCCCGGAGGCGCAGGTGCGCTCCCGCGTGGCGCAGATGGGTCTCGCGACCGAAAAGATGGCGACGGCGGCAAAGGACCTTTCCGGTGGCGAAAAGGCCCGGCTTCTGATGGGACTTGCGGCCTTCCATGCGCCGAACCTGCTCATCCTCGACGAACCGACCAACCATCTCGATATCGACAGCCGCCGTGCGCTGATCGAGGCGCTGAACGATTACAGCGGCGCGGTTATCCTCATCTCGCACGACCGCCATCTCATCGAGGCGACAGTGGACCGGCTGTGGCTGGTGGCTAACGGCACGGTCAAGACCTTCGAAGGCGACATGGAGGAATATCGCGATCTCGTCGTTTCCTCCGGTAAAAAGAAGGAAGACAAGACCGACGCTGTGGCCGATCAGGCTTCCAAAGCCGATCAACGCAAGGCAAGCGCGGAAAAGCGCGCCCAGCTCGCGCCGCTCAAGAAAAAGATCAATGAAATCGAATCCCTGACGGCAAAGCTTGAGAAAACGATTCAGTCGCTCGACGCCGAGCTGGCAGATCCCGTCCTATACGAAAAAGCGCCCGCCAAGGCCGCACAAAAAGTGAAGGAGCGCGGCGAGGCCGCCGCGAAGCTTTCGGATGCGGAGGAGCAATGGCTGCTGCTTTCGAGCGAATATGAAGAAGCAATGGCGGGGTGATGCGCGACTGCGCTTTCGGTTAAACTGGATATGTCCTAGGCGCATGCCCTGCGCGGTTGCAGGCGGTCTAGCGGTACGGCGGGGGAGTAAAGATAACCCTGCCCGAAGCGAATGCCCATCTGCATGAGGAGCCGGCTCTGCTCCTCGGTTTCTATGCCTTCCGTCACCAGCTTTGCGCCGTAACGCTCCGCACTCTCGAAGGCGAGCGCAATGGCCTCCCTGAACCGCGACTGGTCGAGCCTCGATGTCATCCAGTGATCGATCTTGACCTCTTCGAACGGGAACCGCGCCAGCAAAGTGAGGGCGGCATAACCGGTACCGAAATCATCGAGCGCCAGCCGAACGCCTGCGGCAATCAGCGTATCGAAATTTTGCTGTACAACATCGGTGGTCGGTATCCTGCTCATCTCCGTCACTTCGATCGAGAGGCGATGCGCCGGCACCGCCATTTCGTGCAGCAGCGCCACGACCCGGTCTGCGAAATGCGCGCTCGCAAAGGACGAAGCGGAAATATTCACCGCCAGATGAAAATCCGCCTCGAGGCCGTGCAGGTCGCGAAGATCGCGCACGACGGCCTCGATCGTCGACCATTCGAATTCCACCAGCAGCCGATGGCGTTCGGCGATCTCCAGCACATAATAAGGCGAAAGTGCCTGCCCCCGCGCGTCGACCGCGCGCAGGAGCGCTTCGGCGCCGATCATGCGGCGATTGCGCATTTCGAATTTCGGCTGGTAACAAATGGGCGGCGTGCCGGATTTGATCCAGTTGACCAGCATCTGCCGCACCGCCTCGTCCCGTGTCGCTTTCTCGGCAAAGGAGAAGGGGAAAATCTGCACCGGATGATCGCTTCCTTTCAGCGCGAGGCTGAGGTGCCTGAGGAAAGAGGCTACGTTTTGCCGGGAAAGCCTGTCCAGATTCGCCGCTCCGATTTTGAGATGCGGCACCGGCCCCGCCTCCGCCGAGCGGCAAAATGCGCTCAACCCGTCATGCAGATGCATCATGAGTTTCGCACTTTCGGACTTCTCCAGCGAAATCCCCCGCATGACGACCGCAAGTGTCGTATCGCCGAACATGAAGCTGCGGGGCGTAGTGGACCTGCATAGCAGGCCGTCTTCCCCGTCGCAGATTTCCCGCGCCAGCCTCGGCCAGAAAAGATCGCTCCAGTCCTCGCCCTCGCAGGCGGCGACATCGGCAATATTGACTATCTCGATCAGAATGAGGGCGTGCGGAATGGCCGGCTCCTGCCGCATCGTCGCTTCTATATGGTCCTTGAGGGCGCGTCTGTTGGGCAGGCCGGTCAATGCATCCGTCCGCGCCGCCACCTCGCGTTTCCTTGTCTCTTCCCGCGCCCGCGCTTCGCTGCGCAGAAGGATGAACAGGCAGAAGATCATCGGCAGGCCGACGGCGACCGCGCCCAGCGTTCGGCGGCCCACTGCACTCAAAAACAGTGCCTGGTCGACCAGCCCAAAAGCGAATGAGATCGAGATGGCAAGCAGCACGGCGATGAACCTGACCGCGAAGACGGTGAGAATATCCCGAATTCCCAGATTGGCGAGGCGGCGCTTGCGCATCCAGCCATACATGATGATGCCGCAGGCCGAAATGACGACCATGTCCTGCAGGGCCGCAAAAAACAGCACGGGACCGCCGAACACGAAACGCCCGGCCGCCACGAGGGACAGGCTGATCAGCCCGCCCTGCCAGGACCCCAGCACCCCGGCCAGAAACAGCAGGTCGGAGCGGATATAGGGTTTGGAAGGCAGCTTGATGAACTCGGACACCAGCAGCGTCAGCAGAAAGCCCGCCATTCCGAAAATGATGCCGTAATAGACTTTGTAGCGAGGATCCTCGAGCGCAATGTTTCGCCGCAGAAGGATAAGCACGGACACCATGCCAACCACGGCGGCCGCCTGAAGCAGCAGGAATGGAAGCTCGGCAGCCGACGCTGCCGCTTGTGCGGCGATCAATTCCATCATCTGCGTTCCCCGGTTATTATGTGTTCTGGCGCCGGAATTCCGACACATGGCTCAAAAATCCCGCTTCCCGCGGGACAGAATTTATAGCGCGCCGCCAAGCCCTTAGTATCCTATGCCGACATCGCGGCTTCGATGCCGTAAAGTTCCGCCGGCCCGACAATCGTTCCCATATGCCCGGAGGCGAGCACCAGCCGGTCGCGTCCCTGACGCTTCGCCTCGTAGAGCGCCATATCGGCCCGGTTCACCATCTCGTATATGATTTCCCTGCCGTCACCGGAAACGGCAACGCCGAGGCTGACCGTGACTATTTCCCGCCCGTCGGGACGGTTGAGATGGGGTATGGCCTCATCGATCACAGCCAATCTCAGTCTTTCGCCGATGGCGAGCGCGGCGGAAACAACGCAATTGTCGAGCAGAACCACAAATTCCTCGCCACCATAACGCGCGACGAAACTTCTGTCGCCATCGTCCCTGCGAAGCGCGCTACGCAGCCTGCCGGCGATCCTGCGCAGGCAGTCATCGCCGGCTACATGACCCTCCGAGTCATTGTAGTTCTTGAAATAGTCGACATCGAGAAGGATGAGCGCCCGCGGCCTGCCGCTGCCGCCCGAAGCCTCGCTCGCCGCCTCGTCAAAGCTGCGGCGATTGCGGATGCCGGTGAGCTGGTCGGTATTGGAAAGCTGCTGAAGTTCGTGATTTGCGGTTTGAATCCGCTGCACCAGGGTCTTCTCACGTAGCGACGCCAGATAGTCCCGCCTTTCCACCTGCTCGATACGATAGGCCGCAAACAGCGAGACGGCGCTGATTCCGACGGAACACATGATCGCCGGCAGCTTGGCTACCTCGCTCGTCACCGTGACATATTCCATGCCGACGATGAAAACCGCCATGCAGCCGACCGTGCCCATAACCGCAAGCGGAAACGGTTTGCGATGTATCGTATTCATATAAAGGACGACGGTGACGATGCCCATGTAATATTCGCTCGCCGACGAGGTTTGCGCGTTGGCATAGATGAACATGATCGATGCGACGACCAACATGCAGCCCAGCCCGTGAAGGACCTCGTGCGCCACGGCATCCGGCCGCATCCTGAACGCATAATATCGCGCAGGAAAATAAAGAAACAGAAGCGGCGTGATGACAAACAGGCGGACTGTCAGATCCAGCCAGATGATCTCCGGGACCAGACTTATGTCCACAAACACGTAGAGATTGTAGAGGATGACACCGAAAATCAATCCGTATGTATTGAATTGCCGGCTGCTTTCGTTGACTTTCTGAACGAAGCCAGACAAACGGTCATCTTTAAATAAAATCACCACACACCTGCCACTCAAAATATATTAAAGTAAAATACGAAATTGGCATCAATAATTACGGAACATACCTTAAAAAATTAACATTAAAACCGCCGAACAACAAAAAATATCACTTAAAGATTCAAAATAGTATTTTTTATTCTCAAATACTACACAATAAAAGAATACACATGCGAAATTTGTTATGACGTTACAGCTTGAAAAAAGACGTGCCGTATGGAAACGATCACCTTGCTCCTTTGATCGTTTCTGCTAAAAACTTGTAAAAATCACACTTTATCCCATGCAGCACTCACACGGGTTCCACTTCATGTCAGCCACCAAGCTTGCCATCGTCGGCGTCGGCAAAATCGTTCGCGACCAGCATCTTCCCGCCATTGCAGGCAATCCGGATTTTGAATTGATCTGCACCGCAAGCCGTCACGGCACCGTGGACGGCGTCGCTTCCTATGGCACCATCGAAGCCATGCTGGAGGCTGTGCCCGATATCGATGCGGTATCGCTGTGCATGCCGCCGCAATATCGTTACGAGGCGGCTTACGCGGCGCTGAATGCCGGCAAGCACGTCTTCCTCGAAAAGCCGCCGGGCGCCACCCTTTCGGAAGTGCAGGATCTCGTCCGGCTGGCGGACAAGAAGGGCCTTTCGCTGTTTGCAAGCTGGCATTCGCGTTATGCGCCGGCGGTCGAGGCTGCGAAGGCGTTCCTGGCTTCCACGAAAATCGACAGCGTGCATGTCATCTGGAAAGAGGATGTGCGCCACTGGCACCCGAACCAGGCCTGGATCTGGCAGGCGGGCGGTCTCGGCGTGTTCGACCCCGGCATCAACGCGCTTTCGATCATCACCCATATCCTGCCGCGCGCGCTGTTTCTGACCAAGGCGACGCTGGAGTTCCCGGAAAACCGCGACGCCCCGATCGCCGCCGACCTGCATTTTTCCGATGTGACGAAAACGCCCGTCCATGCCGAATTCGACTGGCGCCAGACCGGCAAGCAGAGCTGGGATATCGTTGCCGAGACGGCGGCGGGACGGATGGTGCTTTCGGAAGGCGGCGCAAAGCTCTCGATCAACGGCGAGGAAAAACTCTCCCAGCCCGAGCGGGAATATCCGGCGCTTTACGAGCGTTTCTCGGAGATCATCAAGGCTGGCCGTTCCGATGTCGATCTCGCGCCGCTGACCCACGTGGCCGACGCCTTCCTGCTCGGCCGCCACAAATTCGTGGATTCTTTCTACGACTGAGAGGCAGAAACGCTTCCCGAAGGACAATGCCTCAAAGGGCGCGGCTGACGAAACGGTCGCGCCCTGATTTTTTGGCCTGATACAACGCTTCGTCGACACTCCGCAGAAGCGTCGCGCGGTCCGCACCCGCCTGCGGGGCAAGTGCGCCACCTATGCTGAGACGGGCGCTGACCTCCTGCCCGTCCACGTCAAACGGGTTCCGGAAAGCGGCCAGAAGCCGGTCCGCCAGCCCGTTCATGACATCGGGGCTGCGGGGCCGCGGTATAAAAATCGCGAATTCATCGCCGCCCATGCGCACGACGATGTCCTCCTTGCGGATTGCCTTGCGGATGCGTCCGGCGGCGGCGGCCAGAACCCGGTCACCGGCAGGATGGCCGAACGTGTCGTTGATGGTCTTGAAACCGTCCAGATCAAGATAGAGGACACCGAAGGCCTCGTTTGCACGCAGGGCCGCGCCGAGCTGGCCATCGACAATCGCCTCCAGCGCCTTGCGATTGTAAAAACCGGTCAGCGGATCGGTCATCGCCGCATCGCGCAATTCGCGTTCGGCCAGACTCATGGTGAAATTGGCTTTCTGAAGCCGCAGCAATGCAGCCGCCAGCAACGCGAAGTGCCTGAGATTGTCGATTTCGATGCGGGAAAAATTTCTCGGCACCGTATCGACCAGGCAAAAGGCGCCAACAACAAGACCGGGCTCAAGTTCGATCGGCGCACCCGCATAGGAACGCAGCTCCGGGCCCCCTTTGACATAGGACATGAAGCGGAAATGCGGATGCTCGGTCAGATCGGAAATCACCACCACATCCTGCTTGGCGATGACGCGGTTGCAGATCGACAGATCGCGCGGGCATTCCGACAGCTGCATTCCCGCTTGCTCGGCGATATGAAGCCAATCCTCATCGACGATATTGACCGCCGCACGCGCCACGCCAAAAACCCCCTGCCCCAGTTGCGACAGCACTTTCAGCTCCGGCATCTCGGCATTCTTGAAAGACATGATCGACCGCACCGCGACCAGACGCTCGGTTTCTCCCTCCGGTCGCGATATCGCCTGTCCCATACTCATGTCCTTCTGCTGTTGCGCTACAGGAAGCCGCCCGAGGCAGAGCAGGTCAAACCAGCCCCCTCGATCGAAGCAGAAGCCTATTCCGCTACGTTTCCTTTGGGCGCATAATGCAAAAACCGGCAATTGGCGCCACGTGCGAATTTTTGCCGGTCTGTTTGCGTATGGAACCAATCTTTGGGACACCCAATCGGCGGTGCGATCAGGCCTTCTTCTGCCAGCGGCCTTCAGGCGACTGCTGCCAGTAGGTCAGGGAATGTCCCTCTGTTTTCAGCCTTTTCCAGTGATTCCGCGCCATTTCGAGCTGGTAGGCATCGTATCCGTCGAACATGAACACGATACGTTCATAAGCCTCGACCGCCGGCGGCTCGGCGCCATCGACGAGAAAGCGGACACTTGCCGCGTTGGCGTTCTCGTCGGACGCCGTCAGGAGAATCGGCTGGTTTTGCGGTGCGGGCGAAGTATCGGTGGCGTGCGGCAGGAAACTGTCGTCACGAAAGGTCCACAAATGCGTATCGAGGAAATCACGGCGCTCTTCGCCCACCGTCTGGATCGCGACTTTCCAGCCGCGTTCCAGCGATTTTTCGAGCAAGGGCGGCAACGCATCCTCCAGCTTCGATTCCGTCAGATGGTAAAACAGAATTTCAGTCATCCGCAGACGTGCCGCTCCGCTCGCTTCAATCTTCGTAATGGGCACGAACGAGTTCGTTCAGCAGCCGGACGCCGTAGCCCGATCCCCATGACTGGTTGATCTCGGTCAGCGGCGAACCCATGGCTGTGCCGGCGATATCGAGATGCGCCCAGGAGGTTTCACCCACGAAACGCTTGAGGAACTGCGCGGCGGTGACGGAACCCGCCAGACGGCCCGAGCTGTTCTTCATGTCGGCGAATTTGGAATCGATGATCTTGTCGTAATCCTTGCCGAGTGGCATGCGCCACAGTTTTTCGGCCGTCACATCGCCCGCCTGTGTGAGGCGCGCTGCAAGCTCGTCGTCATTGGAGAATAGACCGGCCTGAAGATTGCCGAGCGCCACCGTGATCGCGCCCGTCAGCGTGGCAAGGTTCACCATGAATTTCGGGTTGAAGCGATCCTTGGTGTACCAGAGCGCGTCGGCCAGAACCAGCCGGCCTTCGGCATCGGTATTGATGATCTCGATGGTCTGGCCGGACATGGAGGTGACGATATCGCCTGGACGCTGGGCATTGCCGTCAGGCATGTTTTCCACAAGGCCGATGACGCCGATTACATTCGCCTTGGCCTTGCGGGCGGCCAGCGCATGCATCAGGCCGGTCACGGCCGCCGCCCCGCCCATGTCGCCTTTCATATCCTCCATATTGAGGCCGGGCTTCAGCGAAATGCCGCCGGTATCGAAAACGACGCCCTTGCCGACGAAGGCAATCGGCTCATCCTTCTTGTTGCCGCCGTTCCACTGCATCACCGCAAGTCTGGGCGGGCGCGCCGACCCCTGCGCCACACCGAGAAGCGCATTCATGCCGAGCTTCTTCAGCTCCTTCTCGCCGAGGACTTCCACCTCGACGCCGAGCTTGCGCAGCTCCTCCGCCTTCTCGGCAAATTCGACGGGACCGAGAGCGTTCGGCGGCAGGTTGACGAGATCGCGCGCCAGGGTAACACCGCCCGCAACGGCCTCGGAGACGGCAAAAGCCTTTTCCGCTTCCTGATGGGCGGCCGTGACGATGACGATCTCCACCTTCTTCGGCGTCTTCTCTTCGTCGGACTTTTTCTTGGTCTTGTAGGCATCGAAGCTATAGGCGCGCAGCAGCAGGCCAAGCGCGAAATCCGCAGCAGCCTGCGCACCGACCTCTACGCCCGGCGCATCGAGATAGATGACGACCCTGTCCGCCTTCTTGAAACTGGCGGCGGCGGTGCCGCCGGCGCGCAGCCAGTCATGGGCGACCAGCTTCGAGGGCTTGCCGAGGCCGATGACGAGCAGCCTGTCGGCGGCGGAACCCTGCGGCGCGATCACGTCGAGCGTCGTCATGGACTTTGCGGAAAAGCCCGAAATCTTCGCCGCCCTTTCGATCACACCGCCCGGATCGGCCTCGGAGGCGCCGGCGACGGCCTGCGCCTCACCCGAGGCCTGCAGCACAACGGCGAGCGCGTTTTCAAGCGCGGCGGAATTGGCGAAAGAAATATCGAATTTGGCGGACATGTTTTCCTGCTCTTCTTCTACGACTTGCACGATGCGCATGATCATGGCCTTTTCGGCCCCGGGCGCAACCCCGCATTCTTTAAAGGCCTACAGTCGTTAAAGGAAAGGCATTTTTGTGGAATGCGAAATCGCGTCATGAAACCGACAGCTTGTTCCACAAAAAGACACAGGCGATGGAAAAATCATCGCGCAAAACATATTTGTGAGCACGCCGGAATAGCCAATTGCAAACGATGCGATTAGATAGGCGGAAATTCGGCGAGCGATCGCACGGAAAAACAATGTCGAACAGGGCCGTATGAAGCTTCTCGAGAACTATATCCTGCGGCGGACAACGCAGATGTTTCTGGTCGCGCTGCTGCCGGTGCTGGCCATCATCTGGACCATCCAGGTTCTCCAGAGAATCAATCTCGTCACCGATACCGGCCAGTCGATGGGTTCCTTCATGGCGCTCGCGACGATGATCCTGCCGACGCTGATCCCGGTCGTCCTGCCTTTCGCGCTGGTGATCGGCATCACCCAGATCTTCACCACGATGAACAACGATTCCGAGCTTGCCATCATCGATGCGGCCGGATCGCCCCGGTCGATCATGTATCGCCCGGTTCTCATTCTGGCCGCCATTCTGAGCGCGTTTTCCTTCACCATCACCAATTTCATCGAGCCGCCCGCCCGCAGCTCCGCCCGGCAGATGGTGGCCGCCGCCTATGCCGACCTTCTGTCCTCGGTGATCGAAGAAAAGACTTTCCGTACCATTCAGGACGGTCTTTACGTGCAGATCGCCCAGCGGCAGGGCCGTATCCTCAAGGGCCTGTTCGTCGCCGACCGCCGCGATCCGAATTTCGATCTCATTTATTATGCCAAGGAAGGCATGATCGATGAAAGCGGCACGTCGCTGACCATGCGCGACGGGGAAGTGCAGCAGAAGACGCCGGACGGCAAGGTTTCGATCGTCAAGTTCCTGTCCTATGCCTTCGACCTTTCGACCATGTCGGAAAAGCAGGATTCCGAGCCGTCGCTCTCGCCGGGCGATGCCAGCCTCGGTTTCCTTCTCTCGCCCGACGAGAACAATGCGAGCTACAAGCGCTCACCGGAAGCCTTCCGCAGCGAGCTGCACAAGCGCCTGTCGGACTGGATGTTCGCCCTTTCCTTCGCGCTGATTTCGCTGGTCATCGCCGCCGATGCCCGTTCGCACCGCGAAGCGCGCCTGCATCCGATGGTCGCCGCACTGGTGACGGCCTTCATGCTGCGGTGGCTTGGTTTTTACGTCACCAATCAGATCAAGCAGAGCGCGGCCTTCATTCCGCTGGTCTATGCCGTTCCGGGCCTCAGCGGCGGGGCCGCCGCCTTCATTCTGCTGACCGGTCGCAAGCCGAAAATGCCGAAAATCATCGCCGATGCGATGGGTCGTCTGCGCCGTCTCTTCTCCAGCCGGATGGCGAAAAGCTCAGGGAGCGGCAACGCATGATTTTCAACACGCTCTCCCGGTATTTCCTGAAGCGATATCTGATCACCGCCATCTGGTTCCTGCTCGGCGTATCTTCGATCATTTATCTTGCAGACTTCAGCGAAACGGCACGGCGCATGTCCGGCCTGCCGGGCTATTCCGTTCCGGCCGCCCTTGGCCTGACGGCGCTTCGCCTGCCGCTGATCCTGCAACAGACCGTGCCCTTCATTGCGCTTTTCGTCGGCATGACGACGCTGATCTCGCTCAACCGGCGTTACGAACTGGTGGTGACGCGCGCCGCCGGCATTTCCGCCTGGCAGTTCATCCTTCCCTTCGTGCTCGGCGCGGTTTTCATCGGCATCCTGTCGGTCACCATCCTCAACCCCATTGCGGCATGGGGCCAGAACAAGTCGCTGGCGATGGAAGCCGGCCTGCGCAATGAAGCGGGCGGCGGCCGCCAGCAGGAGATCATTCCGTGGATGCGCCAAGCAAGCGGCGGCCAGGATACGATCATCGGCGCCAAGAGCTTCGAGGACAATGGAACGCTGCTTCTCGACGTGGTTCTGATCGACATCGACAAGGACGGAAACATCGTCTCCCGTAAGGATGCGAAGTCGGCTAAATTGGAAGATGGTTACTGGCTTCTTAACGGCGTTTCGGAAACGCGCGCCGGGCATGTGCCAGTTCGGCAAGAAAGCACGCGGATCAGTACCAATCTGAGACGGGAATTCGTTCAGGAGCGCATGACGCAGACGGAAACCGTTGCTTTCTTTGACCTTTCTCACAAGATCGAAGTTGCAAAGTCCTTTGGACTATCTTCGAAGGCGCTTGAGACGCAGTATCATTTCCTGCTATCGACGCCCCTGCTTCTGGTCGCGATGACCTTGATCGCCGCGACCGTTTCATTAAAGTTCAGCCGCTTCGCCCAATCGCGCTCCGTGATTCTGGGTGGAATCGTTTCCGGCTTCGTGCTTTATGTAGTAACCGTGCTCGTAAGGGCATTCGGGAGTGGTGGTGTTGTCCCTCCCACCGTCGCGGTCTGGGTTCCAGTCATCGTGGCGTTGGCTTTGGGGGCAACCATTCTGCTTCATCAGGAGGACGGCTAGTGGCGGTATATGACCGCGGGAATATCAGGCGGCTTTGGACGGCCCTTCTGACAGGTGCCGCTGTGTGCGCGTATTTGGCATCCAGCCCGGTCGCTTTCGGCCAGGATGGTTTGCTTGCGTCGGCAAGCCAAGACGATTCGAAACTCCTGCTTACAGCAAATGAACTGACCTATAATCGCGATTCCCAGCGCGTGATCGCGAAGGGCGTGGTTCGCATGAAATATTCGGGCTACCGCATGGTGGCCCAGCAAGTGGAATATAATCAGCAGACCGGCCGCGTGATCGCCCATGGCAACATCGAGCTGATCGAGCCGGGCGGCAACAAGATCTATGCCGACGAGATGGACGTGACCGACGATTTCGGTCAGGGCTTCGTCAATGCGCTGCGCGTCGAGACCACGGACAATACCCGTATTGCCGGTGAAAGCGCCGAGCGTCTCGAAGGCGACCTGATGGTGCTCAACAACGGTGTCTACACCGCGTGTCTGCCCTGCGCCGAGCGGCCCGAAAAAGCGCCGTTGTGGCAGGTCAAGGCCGAGCGCGTCGTTCAGGACGGCAAGACCCATACGGTGCGGCTGGAAAAGGCCCGCCTGCAGCTTTTCGGCCATTCGATCGCCTATCTGCCGTTCCTTACGGTTCCGGACAATACGGTAAAGCGTAAATCCGGCTTCCTGTTCCCGCAGATGAGCATTACCGACAATCTCGGTTTCGGTATCGGTGTCCCCTATTTCCACGTCCTGTCCGACACCTCGGACGTGACCGTCACGCCGACCTATTACACGACGCAGGGTCTGCTGCTGCAGGCGGAATTGCGCCAGCGCTTCGAAACCGGCATGCACACGGTCACGATCGCAGGCATCAGCCAGCAGAAGTCCGAAACCTTCACGGCCGGCACCAGCGATGCCCTCAACGACAATCGCGGCATGATCGCAAGCAAGGGTGATTTCTCGATCAACCCGCGCTGGGCTTTCGGCTGGGATGCCATGGTGCAGACCGACAATAACTTTTCGCGCACCTATGGGCTGAAGGGTTATAAAAACGACGTTCAGACCAACCAGATCTATCTGACCGGTGCGAGTGAGCGTAACAGCTTCGAAGCCCGCGGTTATTATTTCAACGTTCAGGACACGGACAATACCGAAACCAAGGAACGCAAACAGGCGATCGTCCATCCGGTCGTCGATTACCGTTATTTCGTGCCGGATCCGGTTTATGGCGGCGAACTTTCGCTGACCACCAACCTGACGAGCATCACGCGCCTGAAGCAGGATGCTTACGCGCTCGGCGGTTATCCGCGTTTCAGCGGGCTTGAGGGCGACTATACGCGCCTTTCCACCGAAGCCGAGTGGAAGCGCACCTTCACGATGGATAGCGGCCTGCAGATCACGCCGATATTCGCCGCACGCGGCGACGCGCTCTGGACGGACATGTCTCCTGCGGCCTTCACCTCGGGCGGGACCTCCTATGCCTATGAGGGCATGATGCATGACGGCGCGGCTTTCCGCGGCATGGTCACCGGTGGTCTGGAAGTGCGTTATCCCTGGCTGTTCACGGCGCTCAACAGCAGCCACGTGATCGAGCCCATTGCACAGATTTTCGTGCGCCCGAACGAACAATATGCCGGCCGCCTTCCGAACGAGGACGCACAGGCATTCGTGTTCGACGCGACCAATCTGTTCGAACGCGACAAATTCTCCGGTTTCGACCGGATCGAAGGCGGCACGCGCGCCAATATCGGCTTCCGCTATAACGGTACGTTCGACAACGGCTACGGCGTTCGCGCCATTGCCGGCCAGTCCTTCCATCTGGCGGGCGACAATTCCTTCGCCTCCTACGATCTCGTCAATGCAGGCGCCAATTCGGGCCTCGAATCCGACCGTTCGGATTACGTCGCCATGGCCGCTTTCGATGCGCCGATCGGACTTTCGCTGTCGTCGAGCCTGCGTCTCGACAAGGACGATTTCGACATCAACCGCTCGGAAACCGGTATCAGCTATTCGGACCGTCGCCTTACCGGCAAGCTCAGCTATACGCAGGTCAAGGCACAGCCGAAATACGGCTATAACGAAGACCGCGATATCATCCAGGCGTCCGGTTCGCTGCGCATGGACGACAATTGGTCGCTGTTCGGTTCGATCAATTACGATCTGAACGGGAAGTTTGCCGCCGAACGCCGCATCGGCATTGCCTATCAGGATGAATGCACGATCCTGACGGTCAGCTATTCCGACGAAGGCAATATCAATTCCAGCCGCCAGGCCGCCAATGACTGGTCGATCAATGCCCGTCTGGCCTTCCGTACGCTCGGCGATATCAGTGTCGGCTCAGCCAATGAGGACTGGAACGACATGGATATTGGCTGGAAGCCAAACAACTACTGAGTTTAGAGGCAGGTTACGCAGCATCGTGACCTGCCTTTTTACCATTTGGCCAGTAAAGCCACGGTTTCGCCGCAACAACACGCCAATGTCGGCCGCGCATGGAACCTATCGGGTTTTCTTTCAACAAACCGACACATTGCCGTCTTGCGGATCGCGATGATATATACGTGGCAAATTCGCGGTGCGGATGCACAGTTGCAGGTCTGAAAAGCGGGAGAGTTCAATATTCCCCTCATCAGGCAGAACAGATTGGCGGGACAGGGCAACAGGACCCTGCCCGACGAAAGGGAGAAGGATATGATGAATTTCGGAAAGACGGCTTTGCGTGGCGCTGCTTTCGCCTTTGCGATATTCGCCGTTCCCATGGCCGTTGTGCCCTATGCCGGCCAGGCCTTCGCCGATAGCACCGTCAAGATCGTCGTCAACAAGACACCCATCACCAATGACGATATTGCCAAGCGCGTCGCCTTCCTCAAGCTGCAGCGCCAGTCCGGTAATCTCAATGAAAAGGCGCGCGAGCAGCTTGTCGATGAAGCGCTGAAGCGCGAGGAAATCGGCCGCGTTAAAATGTCGGTCAGCACCGACGATGTCGATGCGGCCTTCGCACGCTTTGCCGGCAACAACAAGATGACCCCGCAGCAATTGACGAAGGTGCTTGCGCAGGCGGGTGTCGGAGCCGACCATTTCAAGGCCTTCATCGCCGTTCAGATGAGCTGGCCGCGCCTTGTCAACGCCCGTTATGGCGCACGCGGCAAGATGTCGACGCAGGATCTCGTTACCCGACTGAAGGAACGCGGCGACAAGCCCGTCACCACGGAATATTTCCTGCAGCAGGTCATCTTCGTTATCCCGGAATCGAAACGCAACGCCATTACCGGCAAGCGCAAGGCCGAGGCTGAAGCCTCGCGCAAGCGTTACCCCGGCTGCGACCAGGCGATGAGCTTCGCCGCGACCATGCGTGATGTGGCGATCAAGGACCTTGGCCGCATTCTGGCGCCGGAGCTGCCGGAAGACTGGAAGGCGCTGGTGGAGAAGACCAAGGAAGGCGGCACCACCGGCACGCGCGTCACCGAAAAGGGCGTCGAATATCTGGCCATCTGCAAGCAGCGCCAAGTTTCCGACGATTATGCGGCGGAAATGGTGTTCAAGTCCGAAGATCTGATGAAGGCCAAGGACGGCGAAAACCCGAACGAAAAGAAATATATGGATGAGCTGCGCAAGAAGGCGCAGATCGTCAACACCTGATATTGATACGAGAGCCGGGTCTTTCCGTGACATATGCATCCCTGCCGCTTGCCCTGACACAGGGAGATCCAGCCGGTATCGGCCCCGACATCGCCATCACCGCCTGGGCTAAGCGCCGGGAGAACGGCGTGCCGCCCTTCATCTTCATCGGCGACCCCGATGTGGTGGCGAGCCGTGCGGCGCTGATCGGCGTGCCGGTCAATATCGAGACCTGCGATGCGGAAAGCGCCGTCGGCCTGTTCGAACACGCCTTCCCCATTCTCTCCCTTCCTGTCGGCTTCGAAGTGCAGGCGGGTCAGCCGCATGTCGGAGCGGCGCACGCGACGATCAAGGCCATCGAGACCGCCGTTTCCCTTACGGTCGAGGGCAAGGCTGCGGCCGTCGTCACCAATCCGATCGCGAAATCGGTGCTTTATGAGGCGGGTTTCGGCTTCCCCGGCCATACGGAATTTCTCGCCGATCTCGCCCTGCGCCAGACCGGCGAGCACGTCATCCCGGTGATGATGATTGCCGGCCCCAAGGTCCGCGTCGTCCCGGTGACGATCCATATCCCTGTGAAAGACGTACCGGCCGCTCTCACCGAAGATTTGATCGTCACGACCTGCCGGATCATCGATGCCGATCTCCGGCAGAAATTCGGCATCGAGGCGCCGCGTCTGGCGGTTGCCGGCCTCAACCCGCATGCGGGTGAAGATGGCGCACTCGGCACCGAGGATCGCGATATCGTTCACCCGGCGACCATGCGGTTGCGGAAGGACGGGATCGATGCCTTCGGCCCCCTGCCCGCCGACACCATGTTCCACGATGCCGCCCGCAAGCGTTATGACGTGGCGGTGTGCATGTATCACGATCAGGCGCTCATTCCGGCAAAGGCGCTCGGCTTTGACGATTCCGTCAATGTCACGCTCGGCCTGCCCTTCATCCGCACCTCGCCCGACCATGGCACCGCCTTCGGTATTGCCGGCCAGGGCATAGCCAATGAAGCGAGCCTTGTCGCGGCGCTGAAGATGGCGGCGGACATTTCCCTCCGCAGCCGGGCCAACGCATAATGGCGGCCATCGACGGACTACCGCCGCTGCGCGATGTCATCCAGCGTCACGGGCTCGATGCGAAGAAATCGCTCGGCCAGAACTTCCTGTTCGACCTCAACCTAACCCAGAAGATCGCAAGGACAGCAGGACCGCTAGACGGCGTGACGGTGATAGAGGTCGGCCCCGGTCCCGGCGGCCTCACCCGCGCCATTCTGTCGCTCGGGGCGAAAAAGGTCATCGCCGTCGAACGCGACAGCCGCTGCCTGCCGGCGCTGGCGGAAATCGAAGCGCATTATCCCGGACGGCTCGAAGTCATCGAGGGCGACGCCCTCAAGACCGATTTCGAGGCTCTGGTTCCCGCCGGCGAACCGGTGCGGATCATCGCCAACCTGCCCTACAATGTCGGCACGCAATTGCTGGTCAACTGGCTGCTGCCGAAACAATGGCCGCCCTTCTGGCTCTCCATGACGCTGATGTTCCAGAAGGAGGTCGGCCAGCGCATCGTGGCCGAAGAAGGCGATAACCATTATGGCCGGCTGGGCGTTCTCGCCGGCTGGCGCACGGTTTCCGAAATGGCCTTCGACGTTCCGCCACAGGCCTTCAGCCCGCCGCCGAAAGTAACCTCCACCGTCGTGCACCTACTGCCGAAGGACAAGCCGCTACCCTGCGATGTCGCCAAGCTTGAAAAGGTGACGGAAGCGGCCTTCGGCCAACGCCGCAAGATGCTGCGCCAGAGCGTGAAAAGCCTTGGCGGCGAAACGCTGCTGGAAAGAGCGGGGATCGATCCCACACGGCGAGCGGAAACGCTATCGGTGAAGGAATTCATCACTTTGGCGAACTGCCTGTAAATCCGTCATGTAATGTGCCATTCCGAGCGGCGGGACACGGGTTCGTGGAGACTGCAAATAAAGGAACAAGCGCGTGGAGAGTGCCGGTTTTCATTACAAGCTCGACATTCCCGTTGAAACGCCCGACTGCGCGGTTGTCTTGCTGCATGGATCGGGGCGAACGGAAGACGACCTCATTTCTTTTGGCCGTGCCGTCTTTCCCAAGAGCGTTCTATATGCTCCGAGAGGCACTGTTCCTTGGGAGAATGGATTCGCGTTTTTCCGCCGAAAGCCCGACAGACAGCTTGATATTGACGACCTCAAACATCGAGCGACCAGCCTCTGCCAGTTCATCGACTTTGTGTTTCATGAGACCGGGCAGAGACCCCTTCTCGTTGGATATTCGAACGGCGCGATCATAGCGGCTGAAACCATATGCCTGAATCGGAATCTGTCGAGGGGAGCCATTCTGCTTCGCCCGCTTTCTCCAAGAACGCATCAGGCCCTCCCAAACCTCTCAGGATA
This sequence comes from Agrobacterium sp. T29, assembly GCF_006970545.1. Lineage (NCBI taxonomy): Bacteria > Pseudomonadati > Pseudomonadota > Alphaproteobacteria > Hyphomicrobiales > Rhizobiaceae > Agrobacterium > Agrobacterium sp. T29. The sequence goes on along the minus strand of NZ_CP040640.1, from coordinate 795,364 downwards.
CCCCATACTTCTGCTCGCCAGCGCCTACGACGAAAGGCGTCACCCCACCGATGCGCCGCATTTGGCCAACCAACTGGCATCGGCCGGTGCGGATGTTGTTCTGCAGACAGTTAATACGGGCCACGGCTGGGCCGAAGACGCCGCAGACGAGCGGCTATCTCGCCAATGGGCGGCAAGTGAACCTATCGCCCAGATAACAGCAGCGACTCCCATCGGTTAGCCGAACGTTTTGGAATAGGACGAGGCCGAGGACTAAACCCAGTTTTCAACTCGCAAACCGGGCATCCGGACAAACTCGCGCATATTATTGGTTACGACGATCAGCCCCTCGCTACGGGCGTGACCACCAATCTGCATATCATGAACGCCGCATGGCGTTCCAGCCTTGGCAAGTTCGGCCCTGATCTGTCCGTAATGTGCGGCGCCTTTGTCGGCGAAAGGCAGAACGTCCAAACGCGCAGTAAAATTTTCAATGGCGTTGATGTTTTCCTGGCGCCGGATGGATTTTTCAGCACCATAATAAAGCTCGCCAAGTGTGATGCTCGAAATACACAGTTGATCTGCCAGAGCGTTGAATTTCTCCCGCAGCTCCGGAGGATAAGTCTTCATCACATAGATACATATGTTGGTATCGAGCATATATGTAAGCATCAGAAGGGCTCGCGCTCATCCAATGCAGGCTCTTCGCGAACGGAAAGAAAATCATCCGTTGCACGTGGGCCGGTCAGAAAAAGGTCGTCCCAGCGCTTTCCCTGCGGCACTATAACACGCGCGAGACCGATTTTCAGAACATCGACCTTATGCACGTCATCAGGAAAAGCCACGGCCTTCGGTAGCCTTACAGCTTGACTGCGATTGCTTATAAAAACCGTTGACGTAGCCATTGTCAGAGCCTCGTATATCCTGCCGGGATATACATAACGCCTAACCGCTTCAATTTCAAGATTTTGGGGCCGGTAGCCAGACGCTACCTTCCATCAAAGCTTCGGCTCTTCCTCGAGCAACGCCCGCACGAAATCGAACATGCCATGGCGGCGGTCGCGGCGGACGCGTTCGGCCTTCACGATGGCTTCGACCGCCTCGAAGGCGGCCTGCAGGTCGTCATTGAGGATGACATAGTCATAGTCGCGCCAGTGCTCGATTTCGGCACGGGAATTAAGGAGCCGGGTCTTGATGACCTCTTCGGTGTCTTCGGCGCGGCGATGCAGGCGCGATTGAAGTTCAGTCATGGTCGGCGGCAGGATGAAGATCGAAACGACGTCCGCCTTCATCTTGTCCTGAAGCTGCTCGGCGCCCTGCCAGTCGATATCGAACAGCATGTCGCGGCCGGCAGCCATGGCATCTTCCACCGGTCCACGCGGGGTGCCGTAAAAATTGCCGTGAACTTCAGCCCATTCCAGCAGCGCATCGCTATCCCGCAGGCGCTCGAAGTCCCGCTTGGAAATGAAATGGTAGTGGATGCCGTCAATCTCGCTCTGGCGGCGCGGACGCGTCGTGACGCTGACGGACAGACCGATATTCTTGTCCTTGTCGAGCAGGTTGCGCGCAATCGTGGATTTGCCCGCGCCGGATGGCGAAGAAATCACCAGCATCAACCCTCTGCGGGCAATCGTGACGGGAGAATTATTCACCGGGACCATGGGGTCTACTCCAGATTTTGGACCTGCTCGCGGAACTGGTCGATCACCACTTTCAGCTCTATGCCTGCTGCGGTTACCGCACTGGCGTTCGATTTGGAACAGATTGTATTCGACTCGCGGTTAAATTCCTGTGCAAGAAAATCGAGCTTGCGTCCTACCGGCCCGCCATTGGCCAAAAGCTCCCGCGACGCCTGAACATGGGCGTGCAGCCGGTCGATCTCTTCGCGCAGATCCGCCTTGGTGGCGAGCAGCGCAGCCTCGGCATGCAGCCGGTCACGGTCGAGACCATGCAAGCCGTCGCCGATGAGGGCGATTTGTTGGGCGAGCCGTGCCGCGATCTGTTCCGGCTGGCGGGAAGGATCGCTTTCAATGATGTCCGCGAGCTGCTCGATCCGGTTGATATGACCGGACAGAATGGCAAACAGCGACGCCCCTTCCCGCTCGCGCATATCCTTCAGCTTCTCGACGGCGGCGGCGAAGCCGGCAAGCACATCGCCGTTGCGCGCGGCCTGCGCCTCCGCGTCATCTTCCGCCTCGCGAAAATCGACGAGCCCGCGCAGCGTGAGCAGCGTGTCGAAGCTCAGCGGCTTGTCTTCCACGACATCGCCAAGCTCCTTCTTCAGCGCCAGAACCGCCGCCAGAGCATCGCGGTTGATCACCGCCTCCAACCGGTTTTCCGCAATCGCCAGCGTCAGGCCCGCCTGGATATTGCCGCGGGAAAGATGCTCGCCTGCGATTTCGCGCAGGGCCGTTTCCAGCGCTTCAAGACCGGTCGGCAGACGCAGGCGCACATCGAGCCCCTTGCCGTTCACCGAACGCAATTCCCACGCCCAGCGGTAACGGCCGGAGGTTCCTTCGCTGCGTGCGAAGCCGGTCATCGATTGCAATGTCATATCTGGAAGCCCCCCGTCATGCCGTGCAAAACCGGGCCCGTGCGGATCGCAAGGCCCGGTCAGGATTTTCAATTGTCGGCCGGCTTTTCCGCCTCGGCCCCGCCCGGCTGGCCATCCACGACAATATCGGGATTGGCGCCGGAGGCCGCCTTTTCGGCCTCTATCTTGCGCCAGCGGCGCACATTGGCGTTATGCTCTTCAAGCGTCTTCGCAAACACATGGCCGCCGGTGCCATCGGCAACGAAATAAAGGTCATCCGTGCGCCATGGATTGGCCACGGCCTCAAGCGCCGCCCGGCCCGGATTGGCGATGGGCGACGGCGGCAGGCCCTTGATGACATAGGTGTTGAACGGCGTCTGCTTCTGCAGGTCCGACTGGTAGATCGGGCGGTCCGACGGTTTGCCGTCGCCACCGAACAGGCCGTAGATGATCGTCGGGTCGGATTGCAGGCGCATGCCCTTCTTCAGACGGTTGTAGAACACAGAAGCGACATGGGCGCGCTCGTCATCCTTGCCGGTTTCCTTCTCGACAATCGAGGCAAGCGTCACGAATTCTTCGACGGTCTTGATCGGCAGGTCGGGATCGCGCCGTTCCCAGATCATGTCGATCAGCTTGTCCTGCGCCGCACTCATCTGGTTGATGATTTCTTCGCGCTTGGTGCCGCGGGTGAAGCGATAGGTATCGGGGCGCAGGCTGCCTTCCGGCGGCAGCGCCGAGGGCAATTCGCCATCCAGCACTTCATCCGCTCCAAGACGCGCGAACATCTGCTTCACGGTCAGGCCTTCCGGCAGCGACACCGAATAAAGGATCGACTTGCCGGACTCCAGCAGCATCATGATGTCCTTCATCGATGCGCCGGCCTTGATCTCATATTCGCCGGCCTTCAGCGTCTGGTCCTTTTGCAGGTAGCTGCCGGTCATCAGGCGGAAGACACGGGCGTTGGAGATGACCTCGTTACGCTCGAGATTATTGGCAATCTCGATAATGCCGGCGCCGTTGCGCACTGTGAAATGCGTGTTCGTCTGGAGCGGACCGGGCTCCTGAAACGCATCGATCATGTAATAGAAAGCGGCAATGGCCAGCACACAGACGGCAACCGCGAGCGTCATCAGAAAATTCAGAAAGATCACAAGCTGGCCGTGGGCCTTGCGGGAGCGCTTGGGCGGAGCCGGCACTTTTTCCGGCCGCAGGGCTTCCGTCGGGGATTTCGGAATGATCGGGCCGCGATTGCCTTCGCCCGTGCCGTTTTGTCCGTATGGTCCCTGGCTGTTCTGGTTCGTGTCGCTCACCGTCGGTCCTTTTCAGTTCGGCGTTGTCAGCGCTTTTTGCGCAGGTAATGCGGCAAAAACAGGTTCGGAATGTCTTCCTGCACCACATAGAGATATCGTGAAGCCTTGCTATTCCGCTTCACGAACATCGTTTCGGACAAAGCCGATGGAGGAAGCAGCCTGCGGCCGGAAATTACCCCGAACCGGCAAACGCTTCCCATAAACGACTACAATATCGGCGCGAAAACCGGAATGGCCTTCGCAAGCCGCAATGCGTTCTTCAAAGGAAAGAACGTCCTTTGTCAGCACCCGGTGGGAGGGCGCCAGCGGCGGCAGAGCCGCCGCCGCAATTATGCTTCGTAACGACGCAGCACGAGGGAGGCGTTGGTACCGCCGAAGCCGAAGGAGTTCGAGAGCGCCACATCGACCTGCCGCTTGCGCGCCTTGTGCGGCACGAGATCGATCTTCGTCTCCACATCGGGATTGTCGAGGTTCAGCGTCGGCGGAACGACGTTGTCGCGGATCGCAAGCGTCGCGAAGATCGCCTCGATAGCGCCCGCCGCACCGAGAAGATGGCCGGTGGCCGACTTGGTGGAGGACATGGAAATCTTCGAGGCCGATTCGCCGACAAGCCGCTCGACCGCGCCAAGCTCGATCGTATCGGCCATGGTCGAGGTGCCGTGGGCGTTGATGTAGTCGATATCGTCAGGCGTGAGACCTGCGCGCTTCAGCGCCATCGACATGCAGCGATAGGCGCCTTCACCGTCCTCGGACGGTGCGGTGATGTGATAGGCATCGCCCGAAAGGCCGTAACCGACGACTTCCGCATAAATCTTCGCACCGCGCGCCTTGGCATGTTCCAGCTCTTCCAGAACGACGATGCCCGCACCTTCACCCATGACGAAACCGTCGCGGTCACGATCATAGGGGCGCGAGGCCTTTTCCGGATTGTCATTGTGCTGGGTGGAGAGCGCCTTGCAGGCGGCGAAGCCGGCAAGCGCGATGCGGCAGACCGGCGATTCGGCGCCACCGGCGACCATGACGTCGGCATCGCCGAGCGCGATCAGACGGGCAGCGTCGCCAATGGCGTGCGCGCCGGTCGAGCAGGCCGTCACCACGGCATGGTTCGGTCCGCGCAGCTTGTGGCGGATGGAAACCTGGCCTGATACGAGGTTGATCAGGCGGCCGGGAATGAAGAATGGAGAAATGCGCCGAGGGCCCTTGTCGCGCAGCGTATAGCCCGCCTCGACAATGCCCTCAAGGCCGCCGATGCCGGAACCGATCAGAACGCCGGTGGCAATCTGGTCCTCGTCCGTTTCCGGATGCCAGTCCGCGTCGGCAAGCGCCATGTCGGCGGCAGCCATGCCGTACAGGATGAAAGGATCGATCTTGCGCTGTTCCTTGGGTTCCATCCAGTCATCGGCATTGAAGGTGCCGTTGGAACCATCGCCCACGGGAATACGGCAGGCGATCTTTGCCGGAAGGTCTTCGACTTCGAATTCAGTCACGAGACGGGCGCCGTTCTGGCCGGCCAGCAGCCGCTCCCAGGTCACTTCCGTCCCACATCCAAGAGGAGATACCATGCCGGTACCGGTGATAACGACACGCCTCATCGCCAATGCTCCGCCCTTATCCAAATCATCGGTCTTCATGCAACGCCGGACATCAGGAGATGTTCATCGGATGCTGCAGTATTTCAAATCTCAGCATGACGGTTGTGGGCGCCGTTTCCGGCCCATGACCCCATGCATTGCCCGGAACAAGCACCGTCAGGGGCATGTTACCGTCTGCCTATAAAACATTGGCCCGGACGAGCCGGGCCAAGGACGGGAGGATATTGCACCTCCCCCATCAAGGTCGATCAGGCCTGGGCCTTCTCGATGAACTTTACGGCGTCGCCGACGGTCAGGATCGAGTCAGCTGCGTCGTCGGGGATTTCAACGCCGAATTCTTCTTCGAAAGCCATGACCAGTTCAACGGTGTCGAGCGAATCAGCGCCCAGATCGTCAATGAAGCTGGCGCCTTCGACAACCTTGTCGGCGTCAACGCCAAGATGATCAATTACAATTTTCTTTACGCGTTCTGCGATATCGCTCATGTCGGTTTCCTCGACCTTTATTTTGAAGGGAATGCCTTGCGGCACCCTGCCCTGTTAGAAGCCCTCATGCGCCGTTCAAATCCGGCACTGCTGGCAAACCCGTTCAACCCGGTCCAAGCTAGACATCGTCACGCAAAATCGCAACGGCTTCCTGTCTCTCCGGGACGACTGTTCACAGTCTTGGCCCGCTTAACATGGTTTCAATCGGTCGAAAAGCCTGAAAACGCGCTAAGCACAGCGTATGACAGGCAATTTCGCCGAAAACCAGTTGGCGGGGCCTTGCGGCGCCAGCTACCCAAGAAGGTGCTTAAACAGCGCCGCAATCTTTTTCATGACGGCCTCAGGCGCCGTCAGATCATCGCCATGCCGCCGTTGACGTGCAGGGTCTGGCCGGTCATGTAGCCCGCCTCGTTGGAGGCGAGGTAAAGAACGGCCGAGGCGACCTCAGCACCGGTTCCCATGCGCTTCATGGGAATGGCGCCCATGATGGCGTCTTTCTGCTTGTCGTTCAGCTTGCCGGTCATGGCGCTTTCGATGAAGCCCGGCGCCACGCAGTTGACGGTGACGTTGCGGGTGGCGATTTCCTGGGCCAGCGACTTCGAAAAACCGATCATGCCGGCCTTGGAGGCGCAGTAGTTGGCCTGGCCGGGATTGCCGGTAACGCCGACGATGGAAGTGATGTTGATGATGCGGCCGAAACGGCGGCGCATCATCGGATGCGTCAGCTCGCGCGTCAGGCGGAACATTGCCGTCAGGTTCACTTCGATGACCTTGTCCCAGTCCTCGTCGCTCATGCGCACGAAGAGGCCGTCCTTGGTGATACCGGCATTGTTAACGAGGATATCGACGCCTTCCAGTTCGGCTTCGGCCTTTTCGCCGAGCGCCTTGACTTCGGCACGGTCGGCAAGGTTAGCCGGGAAAATCTTGACGCGTTCGCCAAGTTCCGCCGCCAGCGCTTCGAGCTTTTCAACGCGCGTGCCGTGCAGGCCGACGGTTGCGCCCTGGCTGTGCAGAAGGCGGGCGATTTCTTCGCCGATGCCGCCGGTCGCGCCGGTTACGAGAGCCTTGCGGCCTGTCAGATCAAACATGTCCTATTCCTTCTTTAGAGCTTCGGACTGAAAATGTTCAGCGCAGTTGCGCCCGATGAATGCCGCAGCCGGAGTATCCGTCTCAGCCGATGAGGGTGGCAAGAAGCTGGTCGATATCGGCAGCGCCGTTGACGGCAACGCCGTTCACCGTCTTGTCGATGCGGCGGGCAAGGCCCGTCAGCACCTTGCCGGAGCCGATCTCGTAAAGCTGCGTGACATTGTTGGCGGCGAACCATTCCACCGTCTCGCGCCAACGCACCTGACCCGTCACCTGCTCGACCAGCAGGGCGGCGATCTCATTGGCATCGGAAACGGGGGCGGCGCGCACATTGGCGATAACCGGCACGACCGGGTTGTGCTTTTCAACGGCCGCCAGCGCCTCGCGCATGGCTTCCGCCGCCGGCGCCATCAGCGCGGAGTGGAAGGGGGCGGAAACCGGCAGCATGATGGCGCGCTTGGCGCCCTTTTCGGAAGCGATCGCCGCAGCCTTTTCGACGGCGACCTTGCCGCCGGAGATGACGAGCTGACCGCCGCCATTGTCGTTGGCGATCTGGCAGACGCCGAGAATGGCCGCCTCTTCGCAGATTGCCGAAACGGCGTCGTGTTCAAGCCCGATGATCGCCGCCATGGCGCCCTCGCCCACCGGCACGGCGGCCTGCATGGCGTTGCCGCGGATGCGCAGAAGACGGGCGGTATCGGCAACCGAGAAGGTGCCGGCGGCACAGAGCGCCGAATATTCGCCGAGCGAGTGGCCCGCGATATAAGAAACCGTATCGGACAGTTTGAAACCGCGCGCTTCGAGAACCCGCATGACCGCCATGGACACCGCCATGAGGGCCGGCTGGGCGTTGGCGGTCAGCGTCAGCGTCTCTTCCGGGCCGTTCCACATGATATCGGAAAGCTTCTGGTCGAGCGCCTCGTCGACTTCCTGAAACACGGCGCGCGCTTCCGGATAGGTATCCGCCAGCTCCTTGCCCATGCCGACGGCCTGGCTTCCCTGTCCGGGAAATGTGAATGCAATACCCATGGGATGTCGTCCTTCTTGTCTGGCCTTGCCTTTATTCTTTCGGACTTCCATTCACATTCCCGCCAGCGAAGTCAAGGCTTGAAGCCCCATGGCAGGCGCATGTCAGGGGTTTTGCCGTCCTGTTTTCCCCTTTCTTTTCATCATATTTTTTCTTGCACTGCGGCAATTCCCCATTACTTTCACACCACCTTCCAAACTATCTGGCCAAGCACCGGGACATTTCCATGAAACAGAGACTATTGGGCCGCACGGGTATTTCCGTGTCTGAAATCTGCCTCGGCACGATGACGTGGGGCACGCAGAACACCGAAGCCGACGCGCATGCGCAGATGGATTACGCCGTCGAAAACGGCGTCAATTTCTTCGATACGGCAGAACTTTACCCCACCACCCCCGTTTCCGCCGAGACCCAGGGGCGCACCGAAGATTATATCGGCACATGGTTCGAAAAGACCGGCAAGCGCGATCAGGTCGTGCTCGCCACCAAGGTCGCCGGTTCGGGACGCGATTATATTCGCGGCGGCCGCGATATCGACGCCGCCGCCATCCGCGAGGCGGTGGATACCAGCCTCAAGCGCCTGAAGACGGACTACATCGACCTCTACCAGATTCACTGGCCGAACCGCGGCACCTATCATTTCCGCGGCGTCTGGAGCTTCGACGCTTCAGGTCAGGAAAAGCAGCGCACGCTCGCCGAAATCACCGAAAAGCTCGAAACGCTCGGCGAACTGGTGAAGGCCGGCAAGATCCGCGCCATCGGCCTTTCCAACGAGAGCGCCTGGGGCACGCAGAAATATATCGACATTGCCGAGGCCAACGGCCTGCCGCGCGTCGCCACCATTCAGAATGAATATAACCTGCTCTACCGCAGCTTCGATCTCGACATGGCGGAAGTCGCCCATCACGAGGACGTCGGCCTGCTCGCCTATTCGCCGCTGGCGGCAGGTCTGCTCACCGGTAAATACCAGAACGGCGCGCGCCCGGCGGGATCGCGCGGCACCATCAACAGAGACCTCGGCGGCCGCCTGCAGCCGCTTCAGGAAGCGCCCGTCAAGGCCTATCTGGAGCTTGCCGCGCAGCATGGAATCGATCCGGCAAAGCTCGCCATCGCCTTCTGCCTGACACGTCCCTTCATGGCCTCGGCCATCATCGGCGCGACGACGATCGAACAGTTGAAGGTGGATATTGCGGCTGCGGATGTGACGTTGTCGGAAGAGGTACTAAAAGCCATTGCGGCGATCCATCGCCAATATCCGATGGCGATCTGACGGCTTTACAGCGCGCTTTTTCACCGCTTGCCCTTGCATTCCGGGCAAAATTGCGTATAAGCGCGCTGTTCACAACACCCGGTCCAATTGGCTGGTGGCTGAACGGAGGGCTGGTTCCGGTAACGGAACAGCAGGAACCATAAGGTTTTTCCGGCCTCCCGTGTCTCCGCTCTCGACCGTCTCGAACAACGCTTTTCTTGCTTCAAGGCCTTACCCGCCTCACCCAAGAGCAGTCGTTGAGGCTTAGCGCCGTTGCCGGGTGAAGGACGAAACGCAAGAAAGGCAAAGCTTAAATGGCTCTTTACGAACACATCTTCCTTGCCCGGCAGGATATTTCTGCCCAGCAGGTCGACGCACTTGTCGAGCAGTACAAGGGCGTTATCGAATCGTTCGGCGGCAAAGTCGGACGCATCGAGAACTGGGGTCTGAAGTCCCTCACCTACCGCATCAAGAAGAACCGCAAGGCTCACTACGCTCTCATGGACATCGACGCTCCGGCGGCTGCCATCCATGAAGTCGAGCGCCAGATGCGCATCAACGAAGACGTTCTTCGCTACATGACCATCGCCGTCGAAGCCCACGAAGAAGGCCCGTCCGCGATGATGCAGAAGCGCGACCGTGACGACCGTCCGCGCCGCGATGGCGACCGTCCGGACCGTGGCCCGCGTGAAGATCGTGGCCCGCGCGCACCGCGCGAAGGTGGCTTCGGCGACCGCGAAGACCGTCCGCGCCGTCCGCGCGAAGACCGTGCATAAGAAGGAGTTTTGACCAATGGCTGACGCATCCTCTTCCCAGGCACGCCGCCCGTTCCACCGCCGTCGCAAGACGTGCCCCTTCTCCGGCGCAAACGCTCCGAAGATCGACTACAAGGACGTACGTCTGCTGCAGCGCTACATTTCCGAGCGCGGCAAGATCGTTCCGTCCCGCATCACGGCCGTTTCCCAGAAGAAGCAGCGCGAACTCGCCCAGGCGATCAAGCGCGCCCGTTTCCTCGGCCTGCTGCCCTACGTCGTAGCGTAATGAATTGAAGCGAGGCTGCGTTTCGGTGCGGCCTCGTTTTCTCCTTTGAAGCAACTGACTTTTAATCAGTAGGTTGCGAGTTCAAATCCTTTCGCGTTGGGCGCGGATCGATACCATAAAACCCATGTTGGGGATGAGGCTCCAGGGAGCGATCCTCTAACTGCTTTCGTTTCAGCAGGACAGCGAAGTGCAAAAGTTGAACCAGACAGTGCTGATCACCGGCGTTCTCGCCGGCATATGCGCCGCGTTTTTGACGCTTGGCGCAACGGCACAGTCGTCCTTTTCCTTCCTGCTCTATGCCGGTTCCGCCATGCCGATCCTGATCGCCGGCATGGGCTGGGGCAATCGCGCCGCCATCGTCGCGATCATCACCACGGCCATCATCGGCGCTCTCGTCATGTCGCCGCTGTTTGCGCTGACCATCGCGATCTTCACGCTGATCCCGGCGGGCTGGCTTTCGCATCTCGCCAATCTGGCGCGCCCGGCTTCCGAACTCGGCGGCCCGGACGATCTACTCGCCTGGTATCCGCTCTCCGGCATCGTCCTGCACCTGTGCATTCTGGTCTCCATCGCCGTCGTCATTCTCGGCTGGATGATCGGTTACGGTCCCGATCTGGTCGCCCGCATGGTCGATATCATGATGACCTCGGTGCAGAACCGTGAGCCGCTGTTCGAACCCAATGCCGAGGCGCTCGCCCAGACGAAATCGCTGCTGGTGCTGATGCTGCCGATCGTGCAGGGCGGCCTGTGGGTCATCCTTCTGTTTGCGGCCTATTATTTCGCGACCCGGCTGGTCGGCTCCTTCGGCAAGGGCCTTCGCCCGCGTGAGGATATCGCCTCCGCGCTGCGCATGCACCGCAACGCCATCTTCATTTTTCTGGCCGGCATCGTCGCCATGTTCCTCGGCGGCGTCGCGGCCATGGTCGGCGCGGTTATCTGCGGCACCTTCGGCGCGGGCTTCCTGATGGCGGGTTATGCCTCGCTGCACAAACGCGCCCGCGGCAAGGACTGGCGGCTGCCGGTTCTTATCCTCGCTTATCTCTCGGCGGTCTTTGTCTTTCCGCTGTTCATCATTCTCGTGTTCGGCCTGAGCGACGTGCGCAGCACGATCTCTCTTACTCCGACGCGGAAAACCGACAATACGAACGAAACCAAACCATAGAAAGGATCAAGAAGATGGACGTCATTCTTCTCGAACGCATCAACAAGCTCGGCCAGATGGGCGAAACCGTAAAGGTTCGCGATGGCTACGCCCGTAACTTCCTGCTGCCGCAGGGCAAGGCGCTGCGCGCCAACGCTGCCAACAAGGCACGTTTCGAAACCGAGCGCGCAACGCTCGAAGCCCGTAACCTCGAGCGCAAGTCGGAAGCCCAGAAGGTTGCCGAGGCTCTGGAAGGCAAGTCCTTCATCGTCGTCCGTTCGGCTGGCGAAACCGGCCAGCTCTACGGCTCTGTCGCCGCTCGCGACGTCGTTGAAATCCTGGCTGCCGAAGGCTTCAGCATCGGCCGTAACCAGGTTGAACTGAACACGCCGATCAAGACCATCGGCCTGCACAACGTTACCCTTCACCTGCATGCCGAAGTCGAGCTGCAGGTTGAGCTGAACGTTGCCCGTTCGGCTGAAGAAGCTGAGCGTCAGGCCAAGGGCGAAAGCCTCACCTCCGCTGACGCCATCTACGGCGTTGACGAAGACGCGCTGCGTCCGGAGGACTTCTTCGACCCGGAAGCCGATCGCGACGGCGACGACGAATAAGATTTGGCTTAACGGTCAAAAGAAAACCCCGGATGGAAACATCCGGGGTTTTTTGTTGGGTTGAATTCGCGGAGGAATACCCCCCTCTGCCCTGCCGGGCATCTCCCCCTCAAGGGGGGAGATCGGCAGGAAGCGCTACCGCCACTCCATTCGCAAACGTTGAGATGGGCGAGACCTAACCGCGAGTCGATCTCCCCCCTTGAGGGGGAGATGCCCGGCAGGACAGAGGGGGGTGCCTCTCGGCAAACTCCACGCCCGACTACTTCTCCGCCGTCTCCGCCCCCTCCGGCGCCACGCTCTTGTCCACATGCACCACCACCGACATGCCGGGCGACAGATCCGCGGCGAGCGGTTGATCGGCATCGATGGCGATACGCACGCCGAGACGCTGGGCGATCTTCACGAAATTGCCCGTCGCATTATCCGGCTTGATGACGGCGAATTCCGAGCCGGTGGCGGGCGAAAACCGTTCCACATGGCCGGTAAGCTTGCGGCGATGCAGCGCATCCACGGCGATCGTCACCGGCTGGCCGACCTGCATGCCGGCAAGCTGGGTTTCCTTGAAATTAGCGATGACCCAGACATCATGCGGCACCACGGCCATCAGTTGCGTTCCGGCGGTGACATATTGGCCGGTGCGGACGCCGACTTCGCCGAGCCTGCCATCCACCGGCGCGTGGATTTCGGTATTGGCAAGGTCGATCCGGGCAAGCTCGACGGCCGCTTCAGCATTGGCGACGGCCGCCTGCAGCGAGCTGCGGTTGACGATGATGGTTTGCAGATCCTGCCGCGAAACTTCAAGCGCCGCCTTGGCCTGCGAGAGCGACGCCCGCGCCTTTTCGAGCGCGGCATGGGCCTCTTCCTGAAGGCTGGAGGTTCCCGCACCGCTCTTGATGAGGTTATCCTGACGGTCGGATGCGAGCTGCGCCTGTTTCAGCGAGGCCTGCGCGCTGTCGACCGCCGCCTGGCTGGAAAGAATATTGGCGTTGGCCGCATTTTCCTGCTGGCGGGAATTATCGAGCGCCGCCTTCTGCGTATCGAGCGTTGCCTCCGCCTGTGCCTGCTTCTGGCGGTAGATGCGGTCGTCGATCTTCGCCAGCAGCGCGCCTTGGCTGACCTCCTGATAGTCCTTCACCGGTACGTCCACGACATAGCCGCTCACCTGCGGGCTCATCGTCGTGACATAACCACGCACGAAGGCGTTGTCGGTCATTTCGACGGTGGAAAGGAACGGCGGCAGCCGCCAGGCGTAAAGCACCAGCGCCACGCCGGCGAGACCGCCGAGCAGCACGAGAATGGAAACGGGGGTAAAAAACTTCTTCAGCATTTTGTCACTCTTGGAATGTTCAAGACTGTGGTGCCGGTGCGGCATCGATTTCTTCCCGGAAAAGGAAAGGACGGATGCGCAGCCATGCAAGGTGGATCAAAAGCGTGGCCAGCGCCAGCGCAGAGACGACGGAGATCAGCAGGAACGTATCATTATAGGCAAGCACATAGGCCTCCTTGCTGACCTGCTGGCCAAGCAGCGACAGTCCCTCGGCCTTCAGCAATGCCGGATCGGTGATGACATGGCTGTAAGCGCCGGAAAGCTGCGAGACGCGCTGGGCGACCATCGGATTGGTGAGCAGGATATTTTCCACCAGAATATTGGAGTGGAATTTCTCCCGCAGCGTCACGAAACTGCCGAGCAGGCCGGTCATCAGCATCGAACCCGTGATCTGGGTAAACAGGAAGATGGTGATGAAATTCACCAGATAGGGTGCACCCCGGGCCAGAGCGGCGGCAAAACCCTTGGCCATGACGGGCGGCAGGAACATGGCCGCGCCAAAGGCAATCATCATCTGGCTGAGATACATCTCACCCGGCCGTGTCAGATTGTTGGACTGGCTATCCATGAACGAACCGGCGGCGATCAGCGCCAGCGCAATCACGTGGGCGGTATCGACGTATTTCGTGAGCATCAGCCACGCACAGGCCGCACCGCCGAGAATAGTCGCCAACAGCACAAGTGCATAAAGTGTCGTCGTCTGTTCGTTCAGCAGGCCGAGTTGCTGGTAAAAGCTGACCGCCGTTGAAGATTGCTCGGAGGAAACCGCACGGTAGACGAGCAGGACCGCAATAATGTGCAGGTTGGTTTTCGAGAAAATCCAGCGCAGGTCGAGCAGCGGGTTCTTGCGCGGCAATTCGATGAAAGCCATGAGGGTCAGAAGTGCGATCGACGTCGCGAGAAGGACGCCCAGCCACCAGGTTTCGAACCACCAGTAGAACCGGCCGAGCGTGAGCATGACCGCCAGACAGCCGAGACCACCCGCAAACAGAAGATAGCTCAGAATATCCATGCGCTCGATAACTTTCGCGCGCGGCGGTGGGGTGACTTTCAGCACATAGATCATGGCGAAAGCGACCAGCGCGAATCCCACTTCCATGGAATAGAGCGCATTCCAGCCGTCGATTTCCAGCAGGGATGGCGAGACGATGCGCGCGAGCGGCGCCGACAGCAACGTACCGGTCAGCGCTATGCTGAAACCGAGCGAGAATTTCCGCGCAGGCGGAAAGGCCTCCAGAATATAGAGAAAGCCGAGCGACGAGATCGGTGCGGCGGCCATGCCACTGACAAAACGGATAACGATTGCCGAGTGCAGGTCTGTCACGAACAGGTTGAGACAGGAAGCGACGACAAACACGATAATCGAAACTTCGGCGAAAGGCCGCAGGCCATATTGCGCCCGGACCTTGAACAGCGCGATGGAAAAGGTGGCATAGGGCGCCATATAGGCGGCGGAGAGCCAGGCGACCTCGGCCACGGTGGCGGAAAACTCACCCTGCAACTGGTAGATATTGGCCATGACGAGGTTCATGCCCAGGCCCTGGGTAATGAAGAACGACAGGCCCGCGAAGATGAAGCACAGCCGCAGCCATAGCGGCCGCTCGACCGGCTGAGGTGCGGCGGCGGCAGGCTCTGTCACTGTTTCAGCCGCGCCCGAAGCACTCATCGGCGTCACAGCCTCTTCGGGAAGGTCGGCGGGTTTGGAGACCGCCTCAGCATTTGGGGCAGCGGCCTCATCTGAGGTTTGTGGCACCGGGGTACTCACGACTGCGCCCTCCCCGCCGCCAGATTTTGCAGATTGGCCGAAAGCCGGCGCATGACATCGAGCGCCATGGCCAGTTCCTGCGAGGAAATATCGGCGGCAATCTCGGAGCGCAGCGACTTCGCCATCGCCTGCACCGTCTCGGAGGTTTTCTCCCCTTCCGCCGTCATGTGGATGCGTTTGGCGCGGCGGTCGTTCTCATCGGAACGGCGTTCGATGAGGTTCTGTTTCTCCATGCCATCGAGCACCCGCACCAGCGTCGGCGTTTCGATTTCCATTTCCTCGGCAAGCTCGGTCTGCGTCAGCGGTCCACGACGCGAGAGCGCAAAGAGCGCCCGCGCCCGTGCAAGCGTCAGCCCGCTCTCTCCCACCCGCGCATCGAAAAACGCGCGCAGTTTGCGGGTGAAAGCGGAGACTTCATCCAGAAGCTGTTCCTTGTCGGTCTCGCGGGACATATCAGCAAGCCTTATAATTAGCACACTACTTATTTTCTGCCTATTTATTCGTAAGACTGACGATTTTCAAGTTTCTTTCGCGCCGGGTCTGCCATGCGATAAACTCATGGCAGCGAATCACCTTGCCGGAAGGATCCGGCGCCTTGTCCCCAACCCGCCTGTGGATTGCTGGGGACAACTGAAGAAGTGATCGAGCTTCGCAGAGCGGACGTCAGCCTGCCATAGAGTGTTGCAACATTATCATTGACTGCCATGCCCCAGGAAGCCAAACCCGAGGTTCAAGGACAAAGGCAAAGGGAGATCGCGCAAACCATGAACGACGCTGTGAGAAAGATCACCCCCGCGCAGCCGGCGGAACCGCACTACCGCGAAGCGCCGAACAACATCGAGGCCGAACAGGCGCTGCTCGGCGCCATCCTCGTCAATAACGACGCCTATTACCGCGTGTCGGACTTTCTGAAGCCCGTGCATCTTTACGAACCGCTGCACCGCAAGATTTTCGAGGTGGCGGGCGATATCATCCGCATGGGCAAGACCGCCAATCCGGTGACGATCAAGACCTTCCTGCCCGCCGACGACAAGATCGGCGATCTGACGGTGGCGCAGTATCTCGCACGTCTGGCAGCGGAAGCCGTATCGATCATCAATGCGGAAGATTACGGCCGCGCGATCTACGATCTGGCGCTGCGTCGCGCGCTGATCCAGATCGGCGAGGATGTCGTCAATATCGCCTATGATGCGCCGCTCGACATGCCGCCGCAGGCGCAGATCGAAGACACCGAACGCCGCCTGTTCGAACTGGCGGAAACCGGCCGTTACGATGGCGGTTTCCAGTCCTTCAACGATGCCGTGGCATTGGCGATCGACATGGCGGGCGCCGCCTTCGAACGCGACGGCAATCTCTCCGGCATCTCCACCGGCATTCATTCGCTCGACGCCCGCATGGGCGGGTTGCAGCGTTCCGACCTTATCGTGCTTGCCGGTCGTCCGGGTATGGGCAAGACCTCGCTTGCGACCAACATCGCCTACAATATCGCCGCATCCTATGAGCAGGAAGTGCAGCCGGACGGGTCGTACAAGGCGAAGAACGGCGGCGTCGTCGGCTTCTACTCGCTCGAAATGTCGTCAGAACAGCTCGCCACCCGTATCATTTCCGAGCAGACCGAAGTGTCTTCCTCGAAAATCCGCCGCGGTGACATTACCGAGGCCGATTTCGAAAAGCTCGTCGCCTGCTCCCAGATGATGCAGAAGGTGCCGCTTTATATCGACCAGACCGGTGGTATCTCGATTGCCCAGCTTTCCGCCCGCGCCCGCCGCCTGAAGCGCCAGCGCGGCCTCGATGTTCTGGTGGTCGACTACGTTCAGCTGATGACCGGCTCCGGCAAGAGCGGCGAAAACCGCGTGCAGGAAATCACCCAGATCACCACGGGTCTGAAAGCGCTCGGCAAGGAACTCAACGTTCCGATCATCGCACTGTCACAGCTCTCCCGTGCCGTGGAAAGCCGCGAAGACAAACGCCCGCAGCTTTCCGACCTGCGTGAATCCGGCTCCATCGAGCAGGACGCGGACGTGGTGCTTTTCGTGTTCCGCGAGGAATATTACGTCAAGAACATGGAGCCGCGCGATATTTCCGATCCCAAATACGCCGAATGGGAGGCCCTGTTCGACAAGGTGAAAGGCACGGCCGACGTCATCATCGCCAAGCAGCGTCACGGACCGACCGGCACGGTGAAGCTCGCCTTCCAGTCCGAATTCACCCGCTTTACGGATCTGGCCGATCCGAGCTTCAGCCAGTACGAAGAACATTGAGGCGTAGCCACGCCGACCATCGATAAAAACGCTCCGTCCTGCTTCAGGATGGCGCGGAATCTTTTAAATGGCTTGGGACTGACACCTCAGAAGCCGATTCATCGATTGTACCGCTCGGCAATGCAATGACCTGATCGCCCGTGCGGATGCTGCTCTGGCGATGGGTGATGGCGATGATGGTTATATCGCTGTCGACCCGTCTTAACTGATCCATGATTTCCCGCTCTGTCTCCTCGTCCAGCGCCGAGCTTGCCTCATCGAGCAGCAGAATGGACGGTTCGCCGTAAAGCGCACGGGCAATGGCAACCCGCTGGCGCTCGCCGCCGGAAAGCTTCAGCCCCCTTTCCCCGACAATCGTATCGAAACCCTCCGGCATCGCCTCTATCCTGTCGAGTATCGCGGCGCGCTCGGCCGAGCGGCGCAGTTTTTCCTCATCCAGCACCCGCCCGAGCACGACATTGCTGCGCAGCGTATCGTTCAGCAATTGCACCTCCTGCGGTACGATGCCGGCAACGGCAAACCAGTCGTCGCGGCCGATTGCGGTCAGATCGGTGCCATCGATGGTGATACGACCCGATTGCGGCGCCATGGTTTTCTGCAGAAGCCGGAAAAGTGTCGATTTGCCGGAACCGGTCTCGCCGATAATGAAGGTCATACGTCCCGGCGTTGCAGTGAAAGAAACACCCTCGACGCCGCGACCGTTTTCGTAGCGAAACCCCACATCGTCGAATTCTATCGCTTTGCCCGATAGCCGCAGCGGGTTGACATGGGGCGGTTCCTCCTCTTCCGGCGCATTCCACATGCGGGCATAGGGCGCGAAGTGGGCGAAGGAACGGACCGCCTCGCTGATCGATTGCCCGATCAGTTCAAATGGCATGTTGAGCTGAAGCAGAAGCGTGTTGAAGAGAACGATATCGCCTATCGACAGGGCTCCCGCCTCGTAACGCGGCAACAGGAGATAAAAGCCGATGACCATCTGCATGGCGAGTGCCAGCGATATGGTGAAGACGAAGCCGATCCGGCGCAGGGAATAAAGCCGCCAGTTATGATAGATAGAGCCCGCATTATCCGCAAAGCGACGCTTCATCCATGCCGTGCTGCCCGTGTGCCGCAAAGGCTCGATCATGCCGATGGCGTTTCCGACAAAACCGGCATTCTCCTGCCCGGCCTCGATGGCCTTTTCCAGAAAAGGCGTGGTCAGGCGGTTCGAGGCAAGCGTGAGCGCGATGAAGGCCGCGCCGTAAACGACGACGATGGCGACCAGATCCGCACTGAGGACCGTTCCCAGCAACAGGGTGCTGAACAGGAACGTCGCGATGCCCGGCACGAAATAAATAAGGCCGATCTGCATGATCGCCGAGGCGGCCGAAGCGCCCCTTGTCTGCGCAGCCTGAATTTCCGCCGGGTTGTGATCGTTGAAGAAGGACGGTTTTTTATGGACGATGCGCTCGAAAAAGCGCGTCGTCGCGACATATTCCAGCCGCTCCGAATGGATGACCGACATATATTGCGTGGAGCGCTGAATACCCGTCGCCAGTGCCGTCAGGCCCGCATAGAGCGAAAAACCGAGCATCCATTGCAGCGGCGCATCCGGCAGATCGTCGATCAGGCGGGAAAACACGTAAGGCCCTGCGGTGGCGAGAACAGACCCGAGCAGGATCGTCAGCAGCAAAAAGGTGATGGACGGCCATGACGTCTTCAGGTCTTCGGCATAGATTCGGGAAAGCGGTCCGAATGCAACTTCGCGATAGCCTGTCATCACTCTCTCCCGCCCGGCGCTGCTTGAAAGATGCGGCAGGCATTGGATAACGGCTTGGAAGCGCTTGCTCAAGTCCGGACTATCGTTCTCAGTTCACATTCAATATTCCGCATGCAACGGGCCTCAGCCCTATCCCGCCCGTTCTGTTCCCAAGGAAGGAGTCTTTTCAACGGTTTGACCGGATTGTCTCACAATCCGATTCCGCGCAGCAGCGCCACGGCGGCAACACCGAGAGTTGCAGCTGGCAGAAGGCTGAGGCGCAGCGCCGCGATGGCGGTTATCGCGCAGGCGATGGTTTCCGCCGGTCCGCTGGCGAGCGCCGTCGGCGTCACCACGGCCATCAGGACGGCGGGCGGCACCACGCCGAGCGCCTTTTTCAGGCGTGGTGTCAGCGAAAAATGAGTGACCAGCAACAGGCCGCCAAGGCGCGTGGCGACGGTTGCCGCCATCATGGCAAGGATTGTCAGCAGCGTATTCGGGTCGAGCGTCATGCCGGCTGCTCCGCCTGTTCCTCGTGGCCGAAGGCGGCGACCGCCAGACCCGCCAGCGCGCCGGCGGCGATATACCAGGCGCCGGGAACCAGCGCGTGGGTAAGACAGGCAGCGGCAGCGCTTGCCAGAAGCACGAAACCGGTTTCCCTGCCCTTCCAGAACCCCATGAGAAGCACGATGAAGACGGCGGGAAAGGCGAAATCCAGACCGATGACCGACATGTCCCCCACCACCGAGCCGAGCAGCGCACCGGTAAGGGTTGCGAGGTTCCAGACGAGATAGATCGAGAGCGCGGCGCCGGTGAAGAAACCCGCCGTCAGCCTGCCGGCGATGACACGGAATTCCGACAATGCCCAGGATTCATCCGTCAGCACCAGCATGGCGGCATATTTGCGCCAGCCCCTGAAATCATCCAGCTTGCCGGCTATAGAGGCGCTCATCAGCACATGGCGCAGATTGACCAGCAGCGCCGCAAAGCCGAGTGCGCTCCAGCTTGCCGGATGCGTCCATAGATCCATCGCCACGAATTGCGAACCGCCGGCAAAGACCAGCAGCGACATTAGCGAGGCTTCGAGCGGTGACAGACCCTTGCCGATGGCGACCGCACCGAACACCACGCCGATGGGCACCATGGCGACCAGCAACGGCGCGGCTGCCCGCAATCCCGCGCTGAATTCCGTGCCTTTTCCCGATATGGACATCGCATTCTCCCTTTCGAAAGAGAGGGATTACGCTTGCGACATTGTTCGGTCTTGAACGAAAGTGATGTCAGGCGGTTTTCTGCTGAAGCGCCGCTTTTTTTGTCGCATTTCCGAACGGAAATGCGGGGTTTGAACTCAGGCTACCCGAAACTGCCCCGGTGTGACACCGGTGCGGGCCTTGAAATGTCGGGTGAAATGCGCCTGGTCGGCAAAACCGCACATCGCCGCCACCTCGGCCGGCATCTCGCCGGCGCGCAGAAGCCGGCGCGCCCTGCGGATGCGCACATCCGTCAGATAGGCATGCGGGGTGATGTGAAACTCTTTCCTGAAAGCGCGAATGAGGTGCGCACGGCTGAGACCGGCGATGGAGGCCAGTTCCTCAAGGCCGATATCGGTCTCGTAATTGTCGGAAAGATAGTCGCGGGCGGTATAAACCGCCGTTTTCTCGCGTGTTTCGACGGGCAGGATAATGGCGCTGCCGTGCCTGCCGAACAGGGCGGCGAGAACAGAGAACATGCCCTCATCCGCCTCCAGAGCGCCGGATTTCTCCTCCAGCCGCCGGTGCGCCATCTGGAAAGCCGCCGCCATCTGCGGATCGCGCGGCAGGAATCTTGGAAAGGAGGGCGTGCCGTGAAAGGCTCTGCCCGTCACATCCTCGATAATATCGCGCAGCAGGACGATATCGGGATAGATCATCCGATAGCGATAACCGCCGCCGCCCGGTGCGCCATCGTGAACCTCATCCGGGTTGATGAGATAAAGATGCCCCGGCCCCGTCTGCTCGGTGGTGCCCTGAATGGTGGAAATCTGCGAACCGCTTTCGATTGCGCCGATCGAGAAGGTATCATGCGCATGCGGCGAATATTCATGGGTCAGAAAAGTCGCGCTCAGGCACTCCATGCCGCCAAAACGCCTGTCGCGCCAGAAACGGGTGGTTTCCGTCGTCGCAATCGGCATGACATCTATGGCCTGTTCCTGCGAAACATTGTGCATGGAACGAGTTTAAACCAATCGGCCATTACCGTCTTGAACAAAAGTGCCCCAGCTTCATTCCCGCGCATTTCCACAAATGTGCGGGAATGAAGCTCTAACACTTTGAATCTACGCATCGTGCTTTGCAAAAATCGATAACGATTTTTGCGCCGATGCTGTAGGGTCCGCGAGGTTCCAATCAACCGGACGCATGGCATGACAGACGACTTCGAAGACAGCTTTCCCGAAAACGAAACCGACATTTTCGAGCACGCGCCGCTGAGGCTGACCGTCGATCTCGGCGCGCTCGCCGATAATTGGCGGGACATGAAAAAGCGGTCCGGCAAGGCGCGGACGGCGGCTGTCGTCAAGGCCGATGCCTATGGTCTCGGTATCGAGGATTGCGGAGCGACGCTTTACCATGCCGGTGCGCGGGATTTCTTCGTGGCGACGGTGGCTGAGGGTGCGACCCTGCGCTCCTATGCCCCGGAAGCGCGCATCTTCGTGCTGTCAGGCATATGGCAGGGTCAGGAACGGCAGGTCTTCGACAACGATCTGGTGCCGATTCTGGCTTCCGAGGAGCAGCTGTCCTTCTGGATGGCGACGGTTGCCGAGCGCGGCGACCACCCCTGCGCGCTGCATGTCGATACCGGTTTCAACCGGCTCGGACTGCCACTCGAGGACGCGCTGTTTCTGGCCGACGACGTGACGCGGCCGGCGAGTTTCGATCCGGTTCTGGTGCTGTCGCACCTCGCCTGCGCCGACACGCCCTCCTCGCCAATGAACAGGGTTCAGCTCGAATCATTCCGGAAGGTTAGCGCCGCTTTCGAAGGCATCGAATCAAGCCTCTCGGCTTCCGCCGGTATCTTCCTCGGCTCGGACTATCATTTCGACCTCACCCGTCCCGGCATCGCCCTTTATGGCGGCGAAGCGGTCAACGGCATGGCGAACCCGATGCGGCCCGTCGCCACAGCCGAAGCGCGGATCATCCAGATTCGCGAAGCGGGCGAAGGTCAGACCGTGAGTTATGGCGGCACCTTCCTGCTGAAACGCGCAAGCCGCCTTGCCATCGCGTCCGTAGGTTATGCCGATGGATATCAGCGTTCGCTTTCCGGTTCCGGCATTCCGCTGCGCGAAATGGGCCATGGCGGCGCCTATGGCGTCGTCAACGGCCACAGGGTGCCGGTCGCTGGCCGTGTGACCATGGACCTCACCATTTTCGACGTGACGGATATTCCGGCCAATGCCATCCGTGCCGGCGACTATATCGAGCTTTTCGGCCCCAATGTGCCGGTCGATGAGACCGCGCGGGCGGCCGGCACCATCGGTTACGAGATGCTGACGGGGCTCGGCCTGCGTTACGAGCGGCAATATCTGATGGCCGACGACTGAGCCACGCCTTTGGCCCTTGGAAAGCTGCGGCGACCTGTGCTAGAAGAGAACAAAAGGAGATCGAAATGCCCGAAATCCATTTGAGCGAGCAGGACGAAAAGTTCATCGAGGAGCAGGTGGCGGCGGGCATCTACAGCGATGCGGACGCGGTTATTCATGCGAGCCTGCAATTGCTGAGCAGTGACGAAGGCAAGAGAGCCGCCCTTAAATTGCTGATACAGGAGGGCATTGATGATGCGGAAGCCGGACGGGTTCACCGTTATGCCTCCCAAGACGACTTTCTGAGCGATATCAAACGCGTTGCTGCGCAACAAAAAACGGGGATCGATCATTAAGATTCGGATCCCTGTATGGACCACGAGGGCGAGGCGCGATCTCGTTGACGATCATGCCTATATCGAGACTGAAAATCCCCTTGCTGCGGATCGCCTCGTTCTCGATATCTACAATAAAATCGAATCGACGGCGGCACTTGGTTTGACCGGCGTTTCAAGAAGCGGATACGGCGTTGGGATTCGCAGTATTCCGTACCGGGAGCGCGTAATTTTCTTTCGTGTCAGCGATAGCGAGCTTACCGTCATGCGCGTGCTTCACGGCCATCAGGACATCTCCGCCGACCATTTCAAACAAGAAGAAAACTGACACAAGATGGCCAAAGCCAAGACCCAATTTGTGTGCCAGAACTGCGGCACGGTTCACACCCGCTGGGCGGGAAAATGCGAAGGCTGCGGCGAATGGAACACCATCGTCGAGGAAGACCCGATGGGCGGCATCGGCTCCGGGCCGGGCAAGACACCCAAGAAGGGTCGGCCTGTCACCCTCACCTCGCTTTCCGGCGAGATCGAAGAGGCGCCGCGTATCCCGACCGGTATCAGCGAACTCGACCGGGCGACCGGCGGCGGTTTCGTGCGCGGTTCGGCGGTTCTGATCGGCGGCGATCCAGGCATCGGCAAATCGACGCTCCTCATGCAGGCAGCGGCGGCTCTTTCGCGGCGCGGGCATCGCATCATCTATGTCTCTGGTGAAGAGGCGGTGGCGCAGGTGCGCCTGCGCGCGCAGCGTCTCGGGGCTGCGGAAACCGATGTGCTGCTGGCGGCGGAAACCAATGTCGAGGATATTCTGGCGACGATTTCCGAAGGCAAGCGGCCTGATCTCGTCATCATCGATTCCATTCAGACGCTGTGGAGCGATACGGCCGATTCCGCCCCCGGCACGGTGACGCAGGTGCGTACCGGCGTGCAGGCGATGATCCGTTTCGCCAAGCAGACCGGCGCGACCATGGTGCTCGTCGGCCATGTCACCAAGGAAGGCCAGATCGCCGGTCCGCGCGTGGTCGAGCACATGGTCGATGCCGTGCTTTATTTCGAAGGCGACCGCGGACATCACCATCGCATTCTGCGCACCGTCAAGAATCGCTTCGGGCCGACCGATGAAATCGGTGTTTTCGAAATGTCGGATCGCGGCCTTCGGGAAGTCTCCAACCCCTCCGAACTGTTTCTCGGCGAGCGCAACGAAAAGTCGCCGGGTGCTGCGGTTTTTGCCGGCATCGAGGGCACGCGGCCCGTGCTTGTCGAGGTGCAGGCACTAGTCGCTGCCACTTCGCTGGGTACGCCGCGTCGCGCCGTGGTAGGTTGGGACAGTTCACGGCTCGCGATGATTCTGGCCGTGCTGGAGGCCCATTGCGGCGTGAAACTCGGCCAGCATGATGTCTATCTGAATGTCGCCGGCGGCTACCGCATTTCCGAACCGGCCGCCGATATGGCGATTGCCTCGGCGCTGGTTTCATCGCTTGCCGGGCTTGCCCTGCCCGCCGATTGTGTTTATTTCGGCGAAATCAGCCTGTCGGGTGCGGTTCGGCCGGTCTCGCATACGGGCCAGCGATTGAAAGAAGCTGAAAAACTCGGCTTTTCCGCCGCACTTCTGCCTTCTGCTTCGGCTGAATTGCCGAAAGGCGGCAAGGGACGCTGGACGGAAATCGAAAGCCTTCCGGACCTCGTGGCCCGCATCGCCGGCTCCGGCAACCGGTTCAAACAGGTTGAGGACGACGAATATTGATCCTTTCGCCAAGGGAAACAGTGGTGTAAGAGGATCGCAAAATTGGCAAGGCAGCGTCTGACAAGGCGTCGCACCTCCGGAGTTGGTATATGCCCATTACAATTTTCGACGGCATCGTCATCGCCGTTGTTCTTTTCTCCGCCCTTCTTGCAATGGTGCGCGGTTTTTCACGCGAGATTCTGTCGATTGCGAGCTGGGGCGGTTCGGTCGCCGCTGCCTATTATCTCTATCCGGTCCTGCTGCCCTATGCGCGCAACTATACCGATGACGACAAGATCGCCATTGCCGGTTCGGCAGGCGTGGTCTTCCTCGTCTCGCTGATCGTGATTTCCTTCATCACCTCGCGCATTGCCGATTTCATCATCGACAGCCGCATCGGCGCTTTGGATCGCACGCTCGGTTTCCTGTTCGGCGCGGCGCGCGGCATTCTGCTGCTTGTCGTCGCGGTCGCCTTCTGGAACTGGCTGGTGGATGTGAAGACGCAGCCGGAATGGGTGACACAGGCGAAGTCCAAGCCCTTCCTCGACGGGCTGGTGGGCAAGCTGGAGGCGGTTCTGCCTGACGATATCGAACCGCAGATCCGCGCCCGTATTCTCGGAAAACCGCAGGAGCCGGCGGCCACGCAGGCGCCTGCGGAAGATGTGCCGGCAACAAATCCGCCGGCAACGAATAATTGACACAGTGTCGCGCCTTGCAATGCATGCAAGGCGCGCTATTTGTGCTAAATATCAAGCACGACACAGACGGACCGACCGGGGGAAATACTCACCGGAGAGGTCTTTCTTTTTTCTCGGTAGAGAGCAAGGGCAAGCCGGATGATTGAGCCGCTTTCGCATTCCCCGTTCCCTGGGGCCACTTTCAAGGAAGAGATCGACGGCGACACGCTGCATGAAGAATGCGGCGTGTTCGGCATTCTCGGCCATGCCGACGCCTCGGCGCTGACCGCTCTCGGCCTGCATGCGCTTCAGCATCGCGGCCAGGAAGCAGCAGGCATCGTCTCCTTCGACGGCAAGCGTTTCCATCAGGAACGCCATATGGGCCTCGTCGGCGATCATTATACCGATCCGGCAACCCTTGCCCGCCTGCCCGGCTCCATCGCGATTGGCCACACCCGTTATTCCACGACCGGCGAAGTGGCGATGCGCAACGTGCAGCCGCTATTTGCCGAGCTGGAAGAAGGCGGCATTTCCATTGCCCATAACGGCAACTTCACCAACGGCCTGACGCTGCGCCGCCAGATCATCGCCACCGGCGCCATCTGTCAGTCTACCTCCGATACCGAAGTCGTCCTTCACCTCATCGCCCGCTCGCGCCACTCCTCCACAGCCGATCGTTTCATCGACGCCATCAGGCAGATGGAAGGCGGTTATTCGATGCTGGCGATGACGCGCACCAAGCTGATAGCTGCCCGCGACCCGATCGGCATCCGCCCGCTGGTCATGGGCGAGCTTGATGGCAAGCCGATCTTCTGCTCGGAAACCTGCGCTCTCGACATCATCGGTGCGAAGTTCGTGCGCGACGTGGAAAACGGCGAAGTCATCATCTGCGAAATCCAGCCTGATGGTTCGATCACCATCGATGCGCGCAAGCCCTCGAAGCCGCAGCCGGAGCGTCTCTGCCTGTTCGAATATGTCTATTTCGCCCGCCCCGATTCCGTCGTCGGCGGCCGCAACGTCTATACGACGCGCAAGAACATGGGCATGAACCTGGCCAAGGAAGCCCCGCTGGAAGCCGATGTGGTGGTTCCGGTTCCCGATGGCGGCACGCCGGCAGCACTCGGTTTTGCGCAGGAAAGCGGTATTCCTTTCGAATACGGCATCATCCGCAACCATTATGTCGGCCGCACCTTCATCGAGCCGACGCAGCAGATCCGCGCTTTCGGCGTCAAGCTCAAGCATTCCGCCAACCGGGCGATGATCGAGGGCAAGCGCGTGGTGCTGGTGGATGATTCCATCGTGCGCGGCACGACCTCGGTGAAGATCGTGCAGATGATCCGTGAGGCGGGCGCCAAGGAAGTTCATATCCGCGTCGCCAGCCCGATGATCTTCCATCCGGACTTCTACGGCATCGACACGCCGGACGCAGACAAGCTGCTCGCCAACCAATATGCCGATGTCGAGGCGATGGCGAAATATATCGGCGCCGATTCGCTGGCCTTCCTGTCCATCGACGGACTTTACCGCGCCGTTGGCGGCGAAAACCGCAACCCGGCCCGTCCGCAGTTCACGGACCATTATTTTACCGGCGATTATCCGACCCGCCTTCTCGACCAGAACGGCGAGGCGATGGGAAGCAAGATTTCCATGCTGGCCAGCAACGGCTGATACGCCTCACACAAAGCGGCCATCCGGCTTCCGGTGGCCGCTTTTTTCTTGCCTTTTGTTCAGGCCCTAGCATGCGACGATATGATCGCTTGCGGAAAGCCAGCGGCGCTTCGTAGAAGGAAGCGCAATCAATTCCGGGGGAGACAATGACTACCGATCTGAAGGGGACTATCGATCTCAAGGGCCGCATCGCTCTCGTTACCGGCGCATCGCGCGGCATCGGCTATTTCACGGCGCTGGAGCTGGCCAAGGCCGGGGCGCATGTCATCGCCTGCGCCCGCACGCTGGGCGGCCTTGAGGAGCTGGACGACGCCATAAAGGCCGTCGGCGGCACGGCGACGCTCGTTCCCTTCGATCTCTCCGACATGAAAGCCATCGATGCGCTGGGCGCGAATATCTTCGAGCGCTGGGGCAAGCTCGATATTCTCGTCGCCAATGCCGGCGTTCTCGGCGTCATCTCGCCGGTCGGCCATATCGAGGCGAAAGTCTTCGAAAGGGTCATGAACATCAACGTCACCGCCACCTGGCGGCTGATCCGCTCGGTCGAGCCGCTGCTTCTGAAGTCGGATGCCGGCCGCGCGCTGATCCTGTCTTCGGGCGCCGCCCATAGCTGTCGCCCCTTCTGGGGCGTCTATTCTACCTCCAAGGCGGCAGTCGAAGCGCTGGCCCGCACCTGGGCGGCGGAAACGCAGAAGAGCGCCCTTCGCGTCAACAGCATCAATCCCGGTGCGACACGCACGGCGATGCGTGCGCAGGCCATGCCCGGCGAAGACCCGGCCACCGTGCCGCATCCATCAGAGGTGGCCGCGGCCATTCTTCCGCTCGCCTCGCCCGATCTGACCGAAACCGGCAAGCTCTTCCTCGTGCGCGAGGGAAAATTCGTGGACTACCGCCAGCCGGAGTGAATATTTTCCGCTCGGAGCGGCGATTTGGCCACCACGGTTGCTCTTGACCGGGCCGCACCGCCGCGCCATAAAGCAAGATATGAGAACGATGATCTGCACCTGCTGCTGAGATTTTTTTTGCTGGTTCGCCACCGGCCAGATCGTTTTCGTCTCCCGCAAGGTCAAGAAAGATAAACGTTCCGGCCAGGATAATATTCTGCCTTTAGGGAACTGCCGCATGTCCTTGCGCCTGAAATTTCACAATACACTCACACGCGAAAAAGCGGAATTTGCACCGATCGACGCTGACAATGTGCGCATGTATGTCTGCGGCCCGACGGTTTATGATTTTGCCCATATCGGCAATGCGCGCCCGGTCATCGTGTTCGATGTTCTCTACCGGCTGCTGTGCCACGTCTTTGGCGAAGACCATGTGACCTATGCCCGCAACATCACCGACCTCGACGACAAGATCAATGCGCGGGCGCTGAGGGATTATCCGCATCTGCCGCTGAACGACGCCATCCATGCGGTGACGAAAAAGACCGCCGACCAGTTCCATGAGGATGTGGCCACGCTCGGCTGCCTTCCGCCGACCGTCGAACCGCGCGCCACCGACTATATCGCGGAAATGATCGACCTCATCGAGAAGCTGATCGCCCGCGGCCATGCCTATACGGCCGGCGGTGAGGTGTTGTTCGACACCCGCTCGATGACCGATTACGGCCAGCTTTCCAAGCGGCCGCTGGACGAGCAGCAGGCCGGCGCGCGCGTGGCGGTGGAAGCCCACAAGAAGACCCCCGGCGATTTCGTGCTGTGGAAACTGTCCTCGGATAATGAGCCCGGCTGGGAAAGCCCGTGGGGGCGCGGCCGTCCGGGCTGGCACATCGAATGCTCGGCCATGGCCGGTCGCTACCTCGGCGAGGTCTTCGATATTCACGGCGGCGGGCTCGACCTCATCTTCCCGCACCATGAGAACGAAATTGCGCAATCGCGTTGCGCCAATGGCACGCATGTCATGGCCAATGTGTGGATGCATAACGGCTTCGTGCAGGTGGAAGGCCGCAAGATGTCGAAGTCCGAGGGCAACTTCGTGACGATCTACGAATTGCTGCACACGGAGAAATTCGGCGGCCGGAAATGGCCCGGCGAGGTTCTGCGCCTTGCCATGCTGATGACGCATTATCGCGAGCCGATCGATTTTTCGGTGAAGCGTCTGGAAGAAGCCGAACGCCTGCTCGCCAAATGGCCAGCGGCGGAAGCCTCCGATGCTGCACCGGATGAAACCGTGCTCGAAGCGCTTGCCGACGATCTCAATACCGTTGCGGCCGTGCAGGCGCTGCATGCGCTGGCGCATGCCGCCAACACCGATCCATCGAGGCTGCCCGCCTTTGCGGCTAGTGCTGCCCTGCTGGGTGTCCTGCCGAAGAAGGCGGAAATGGACGAGGCCATCGTTTCGGCCGTCGATGCGCTGGTGCAGCTGCGTCTGGAAATGTTGAAGGCGAAGAACTTTGCGGAAGCGGATCGTTTGCGCGATGAGCTTTCTGAGAAGGGCATTCAGTTGAAGGATGGCAAGGACAAGGAGACCGGGGAGCGGACGACGACGTGGGAGTTGAAGCGGTAGGCTCCGCGTTCGAGGCTCACCCCCCCTCTGCCCTGCCGGGCATCTCCCCCTCAAGGGGGGAGATCGGCAGGAGGCGCTACGATCACTTCATTCTCAAGCTCCGAGATGGGTGAGACCTTGCCGCAGATCGATCTCCCCCCTTGAGGGGGAGATGCCCGGCAGGGCAGAGGGGGGTAAGCCCCACGACACGCCCTTGCTTTCGACCACGCCATACTCCAATCTCGCGGCGCCCCATCAAGCCGCGAGCATCCTGTGCCCCACGCCAAGGTCAATCCTCAACATCGGTCACACGCCCGACAGATGCGAAAGGCCATGACCGACGCAGAACTGAAGTTCTGGAACGCCGTCCGCGCTCACCGCCTTGACGGCATGTCTTTCAGACGCCAGCTACCGGTCGCCGGATATATCGTTGATTTCGCTTGCCCCTCGCATAAGATCATTGTCGAACTGGACGGGTTTCAGCACGCGGACGACGCTGCGGCAGCCTATGACCGAGAGAGAACACGCACGTTTGAGGAACTTGGCTGGACAGTCCTCCGTTTCTGGAACGAGGATATCCTCAGAGACATCGACAATGTCTGTCTCCACATTATCCGAACGGTGAAGGAGGACCGAGCATGACGACATATACCGGCGGATGCCAGTGCGGCGCGATCCGTTTTCGCGCCTCCGGTGAACTGAAAGACAGTTCCATATGCCATTGCCGCATGTGCCAGAAGGCTTTCGGGGCCTATTACGCGCCGCTGGTTTCGGTGCGCGGCGTGGAATTCGAATGGACGCGGGGAGAGCCGAAACGCTTCCAGTCCTCCAGCGTCGTCAAGCGCGGTTTCTGCCCTGAATGCGGAACTCCGCTGACTTATGAAGCGCCTGACGGTGTGGCGGTGGCGGCCGGGGCCTTTGACGATCCCGCCGCGTTGCCGCCGACCATTCAGTGGGGAGTGGAACGCAAGATCGATTTCGTCGACACGCTTCACACGCTGCCTGCCGTTGCCACCGAAGACGACCTGACGCAGGTGGATTACCTCGCCGATCTCGTTTCCTACCAGCATCCCGACCACGACACTGAAAACTGGCCACCGGAGAACAGATGATGAGCGAAGCGGAATTTTCCGGCGGATGCCAGTGCGGCGCCGTGCGTTTCCATGCGGGCAAGCTTGGCCGGGCCTCCATCTGCCATTGCCGCATGTGCCAGAAACATTTCGGCAATTTCTTCGGCGCGCTGGTCAGCGCCGATCAGGCGCATCTGATCTGGACGCGCGGCCAGCCGTCCCTCTTCCGCTCCTCGGCAAAAATCCATCGCGGTTTCTGCAACAAATGCGGCACGCCGCTGACCTATCATTATCCCGGCGGCGTGGAGATAGCCATCGGCGCTTTCGATGAGCCCGAGCGGATCGAGCCGCAGGTGCAGGTCAATTTCCACAAGCGCATGCCGTGGATCGAGCAGCTGTTCGGCAAACCGGCCGTGGAACAGGGCGTAGACGAGGCGGAGATCACCTCCTATCAGCACCCGGATCACGACACGCAGGTCTGGCCGCCGGAAGACGGTCGCGCATGAGCGGGGCCGAGGGTTTCAGCGGCGGATGCCAATGCGGCGCGGTGCGTTATCGGATAGAAGGCGGTCTTCGTTATCCGCATCTGTGCCATTGCCGCATGTGCCAGAAGGCATCGGGCAATTATTTCATGCCGCTTGCCGCAAGTACGCTTACGCAGTTTGAAATGACCCGTGGCGAAGCGGCGTGGTTCCAGTCCTCCGATCACGTGCGCCGCGGTTTCTGCGGCCGATGCGGCACGCCGCTGTTCTACGACATGCCAGGCGCCGATTTCATCAATATCACCCTCGGTTCTCTGGACGAACCCCAGCGGGTAAGACCCGAGGCGCAATCCAATCTCGCCGGCAAAATGCACTGGTTCGGCGCACTCGATGGCTTGCCGGTCGAGCCGGAACCTGCAACGGATAGCCCTCCCCCTCGGGTGAAAAATTGCCAGCACCCGGACCATGATACGGCCGAATGGCCAGCGAAGGACGATGACCCATGACCGAAGAATTGCGCGGCCTTTACCCCGAGATCGAACCCTTCGAGACAGGCATGCTCGATGTCGGGGACGGCCACACGATTTATTGGGAACGGGTGGGCACGCGCGGTGGAAAACCGGCGGTATTCCTGCATGGCGGTCCGGGCGGCGGGGTGAACCCCACGCATCGCCGCGTTTTCGATCCCGCCCTTTACGACGTCATCCTGTTCGATCAGCGCGGCTGCGGCCGCTCCACGCCGCATGCGGAGCTTGAAGCCAACACCACATGGCATCTCGTTGCCGATATCGAAAGGCTGCGCGAACTCTGCGGCTTCGAAAAATGGCTGGTTTTCGGCGGTTCCTGGGGCTCGACGCTGGCGCTCGCCTATGCCGAGACCCATCCCGACCGCGTCAGCGAGCTGGTTCTGCGCGGCATCTACACCGTCACCAGGCCGGAACTGGACTGGTACTACCAGTTCGGCGTTTCCGAAATGTATCCGGATCAGTGGGAAAAATTCATCGCACCCATCCCGCAGGCCGAACGCGGCGAGATGATGCAGGCCTATAACCGCTATCTCACCGGCACCGACGAGGCGAAGAAACTCGAATGCGCCAAGGCATGGAGCCAGTGGGAAGGGGCGACCATCTCGCTCGTCAGCGATCCCGACCGGGTCGAGGATTTCGGCGAGGATAAATACGCCATCGCTTTCGCCCGCATCGAGAACCACTTCTTCGTCAATGGCAGCTGGCTGGAGGAAGGGCAATTGCTGCGCGACGCCGGCAAACTGAAAGATATCCCCGGCGTCATCGTTCATGGGCGTTATGACATGCCCTGCCCGCTGAAATATGCCTGGCAGCTGGCCAAGGCCTGGCCGAAGGCGGATTTCCATATCGTCGAGGCGGCCGGACACGCGATGAGCGAGCCGGGCATTCTTGACCAACTGATCCGCGCCAACGACCGTTTTGCCGGGAAATAACCAGTCCTTTCAGCGCCTTGCGACGGCCGGATAAGACAATGATTCACGCGGGGCTTCCTGCGTGAATCATGTCCTCCCGTCGCGGGGCAGCCCATTTCAAGGGCAGCGCGCCTTTTATTCATGCAGTTTTTCTCATGGACCCTTCACGGAAATGAATTGGCCGCCACTGTGGCGATCCGTTATAAAACGCTATCCGAACAATTGGCGGTACTCCCCATGGCACTCGACAAATCGCTCCCGGCCCAGGAGGGCGGCGACAGCGCGCGCGGTTTTGCTTTCGCGCTTTCCGCTTATCTGCTCTGGGGGTTTCTTCCCTTTTACATGAAGGCGGTTGCGCATATTTCGCCGATCGAGGTCATCGTCCATCGCGTCGTCTGGTCGGTGCCGATTGCGGCGGTCGTGCTGATTGCGCTCGGGCGCACGGC
The DNA here is from genome assembly GCF_006970545.1 of Agrobacterium sp. T29. Taxonomy (NCBI): domain Bacteria; kingdom Pseudomonadati; phylum Pseudomonadota; class Alphaproteobacteria; order Hyphomicrobiales; family Rhizobiaceae; genus Agrobacterium; species Agrobacterium sp. T29. Next base: position 762,340 of record NZ_CP040640.1, on the reverse strand, counting down.
GGAAATCAGAACCGCGCTCAGAACCCCGAAGATGCTGGCGATGGCCAGCCTGACGGCCATCCTCATCAGCATCAACTGGGGCGTCTATATCTGGGCGATTGGCGCAGGTCGCGCGCTCGATGCCGCGCTTGGCTACTTCATCAATCCGCTGTTCAGCATTTTCCTCGGTGCGGTTCTGCTCAAGGAAAAGCTTTATCCGGCGCAGATCGCCGCCATCGGCCTCGTGGCGCTGGCGGTGGCCATCCTCACCTGGCATGCGGGCAGCCTGCCCTGGGTGTCCATCGCACTCACCGTGTCCTGGGGTTTTTACGCCTTTTTCCGCAAGACTTTGCCGATTGGCGCGACGCAGGGCTTCCTGCTGGAAGTCATGCTTCTGTCCATCCCCGCTGTGCTGGTGATGATCTGGCTTGCCTTCAACGGACAGGCGCATTTCATGGGCGGCAATTCCGCCGATACCTGGCTTCTGGCGACAAGCGGGCTCATCACGGCCGTGCCGCTCATCCTCTATGGCAATGGCGCGAAACTGCTGCGGCTGTCGACCATCGGCATCATGCAATATATCGCGCCGACGATGATCTTCCTCATCGCCATCTTCGTCTTCAAGGAGCCGTTCGACATGGTGCGCATGGCCGCCTTTGCGATGATCTGGGTGGCGCTGGCGATCTATACCGGCTCCAGCCTGCTGCGGCTCAAGCGGTAATCCGGGCTGCGTCCCTCATTCCTTTGCTCATCACGGGAATGGGGAGAAGTGGCGTCAATAATCCACCAGCAATTGCGGGTTGGCATCGTAACCGAAACGCGGTTTGACGCCGAGAAGGCCCGCTGTCTGGGCGATGATTTCGCGGGTCATGGGGGCTGCGGTGGAGGCCGCCGTGCGCCCGCCGTTCACGCCGGTCCTCGGGGCGTCGATCATCGTCAGCACGACATATTTCGGCTTGTGCATGGGAAAACCGGCCACGAAGGCGTTGAAATTGATATCCTTGGCGTAACGGCCATTGATCACCTTGTCGGCGGTTCCGGTCTTGCCGCCCACATGAAATCCTTCCACCTGCGCGCCACGGCCGGAACCCTTGATGCCGTTCCAGTTGAACAGGTAGCGCATATCGGCGCTCGTCCTGTCGTTGATGACGGTGCGCGCGACCGATGCGGCAGCCTCTTTCGAACGCGGCAGGAAGGTCGGCGAAATCAGGTTGCCGCCATTGATCAGCGCGGCAGCGGCCACCGCCGTCTGCAACGGCGTGGTGGCGACGCCATGGCCGAAGGAGATGGTGACGGAATTGATCTTCTTCCAGTTTTTCGGCTGGGTGGGTGTCGCCACCCCCGGCATTTCCGTGTCCATTCTGGTAAGCAGCCCGAGCTTCGTCAGGAACTGCTGGTGGCCTTCGACACCGACCTTGTCGGCCACCGCCGCCGTGCCGATATTCGATGAATATTGAAACACTTCCGGAATGGAGAGCGGCCGGTTCCGGCCTTTGAAGTCCTTGATGGTGAAGCCGCCCATGCGGATCGGCCGCGACGCATCCACCACCGAACCCAGCGTGATCGCTCCGGCATCCAGCCCCATGGCGAGCGTAAAGCTCTTGAAGGTGGAGCCCATCTCGAAGGTGGCGTTGCTCATCCGGTTGAACCAGCCCTTTTCGTACTCCTTGTCGATGCTGCCATCGGCAAGGGTGCGGGAAGGCTCGTTCGGATCGTAATCCGGCACGGAGGCCATGGCCAGCACTTCGCCTGTCTCGACATCGAGGATCACCGAACCTGCCGCTTCGGCCTGATAGGCGCTTTTCGCCTTCACGACCACTTCGCGGACGATGTTCTGTACCCTGAGATCGATGGAGAGCCGCACCGGCTCCAGCGGCGCGCCGCTGGCAAGACCCACGGCGCGCAGATCGGCCAGGCCCTGCTGGTCGAGGTAACGCTCCATGCCGGCAAGCCCCTGATTGTCGACATTGACGTGGCCGATAATGTGCGAAGCGGTGGGGCCGCCCGGATAAAACCTTCGCTTTTCCGGCCGGAAGCCGATGCCCGGTATTCCGAGATTGAGAATATCCGCCTGCTGCCGCGGCGTCAGCTGCCGTCGCAGCCACTGAAAACCGGTATCCGAGCGCAACCGGCGATGCGTTTCACGCCAGTCGAGATTGGGGATAACGGTCGCGAGTTTCTCCACCACCTCATCCGGATCGACGATCCGGCGCGGATCCGCATAGAGCGAGACCATGTTGAGGTCAGTCGCCAGAAGCGTGCCGTTGCGATCGACAATATCCGGCCGGGAGGCGACGGCGTTTGCGCCGGTATTGATCCATGCGGTCGCCACCGGTTCGGCAAGACCGTATTGGACGAGACGCGCGGCGACGACGCCATAGATGGCGACGAAGACGGCGATCAGGATGCCGAGCCTCATGCGCGCATCGACCCTGCGGCGGGCGGCGGAACCGAGGAGCGCCTCCCTGCCCTTCGCGGAATTTCTCTGAATAATAAAATGCGCCCGGCTTTTGAGCCGCACCACAAAAGCAATCATTTCCCGATGACACCCACTCTCATGGCGGCGAAACGAATTCCGCGACAACCAACGCCTTATTGAGGCTGGCACATGATCAGTCGTGGGGCCATGAAAAGAGCGGGCGGAACGATGCCGCCGTTAAATCTGTATTAATATACATTTAAAATTGTAACGAGCCGCCCGGGCGGCCGTTAACAATCGTCGCGCCGATCAGGATGAACAGACCGGAATTTAAGGCGAAAACCGCTTACGCTTTTCGCCGTCCCGGCCTAGAGGCGGGAAATCACCGAAGGATCGCCTTCCGGGTTCTGCTGCGCCAGCGCCCGGTCGATGATGGCGGGCACGATATCCTTCACCTCGTCGATGACGAGCGGGTTGAGAAGATGCGCGCGGTGGATGAAACCCTGATCGCGCATGTGCTGCACCAGTTCCAGCATCGGGTTCCAGAAACCGTTGATATTGGCGAAGACCATCGGCTTGGCATGGCGGCCGAGCTGCGCCCAGGTCATGATCTCGACGATCTCCTCCAGCGTGCCGACACCGCCCGGCAATGTCACGAAGGCATCGGAGCGCTCGAACATCATATGTTTGCGCTCATGCATGTCCTTGGTGATGACAAGCTCGTTCAATTGTCCGAGAGAATGGCGCGTCGCCTCCATATCGACCAGAAATTCCGGTATGATGCCGGTCACTTCGCCGCCATTGGAAAGAACGCCGCTGGCAACTGCGCCCATGATGCCCTTGGTGCCGCCGCCATAGACGAGGCGAATGCCGTTTTCGGCAATGGATTTCCCAAGCGCGCGGCCCGCTTCCATATGGGCCGGATCACGTCCGGGCTGGGAGCCGCAATAAACGCAGATGGATCGAATCGCTGTATTTTTGTCCGTCATGAAGGGAAGGAACTATGTGCGATGCGGCACGTCAAGAAAATTTGGGAAATCCCTTGCAAATATGGCCTTTTGGCCACTCGCCGCTTGTCTGGCGCAAGGTAAGACGCTAGCAATCTCAACTCGTGTGAAAAGCTTGAAATACCCGGAGATTCCAGGATGAAAAACAATAAGGCCGGTTTGCTGGCGCTGATCGTGCTGGGCGTTGCGTCCCTGCTCATGATCTTTTTCGTCCTGCCGCGGATTTCAAACGACGGCAAACCGATCGGCGACGCCATCAACGAAGCCGGCAACGCCGTGAAGAACAGCGTTGAAATGGGCGCCGACAAGGCGGGCGACATCCTCTCCGACGCCGCCGAGGAAACCGCCAATATCGCCGACAAGGTGGGGCGGCTGGCGGCTTCCGCCACCCAGTCGATCAAGGATCTGACGACGCTTTTCGCCGATAGCAAGGTTCCCTCCGACGCTGATTTCGCGGCGGCGCGCAAGAAGGTCGAGACCTCGCTCAAGGAACTGACGAATATCGAAATCCCAGAGTCGCTGGACGAAACGACGTCGCGCCTCATCACCACCGCCCGCACGGCCGCCGAGCGCACCACGGCGTTCCTGCGCGGCCTGCCCGACAATGCGGCGGCGGCAGCGGCACAGGTGCGTCGTCTGGCAGGCGTTTTCGCCGGCACCGACGACGGCGCGCCCGAACCGGCAAAACCGGCCGCAGCACCCGCCGATGCGGCACAATCGTCTGCCGCCACGCCGACTTTCGACGTGCTGCGCGTCGAGCCGGACGGTTCGGCCGTGATTGCCGGCAAGGCACAGCCCGGCGCAAAGCTCGAAATCTTGAGCAACGGCAAGGTGGTCGCCCAGACGACCATCGACGGCACCGGCGATTTCGCCGCCGTTTTCGACAATCCGCTCCCCCCGGGCGATCACGAGCTGGTGCTGCGTTCGACCGATGCCAGCGGCAAGGCGACGCAATCCGAAGAAGTGGCAACGGTTTCCGTGCCTGACGGCAAGACGGGCGAACTTCTGGCCATGGTTTCCAAGCCCGGCAAGGCAAGCCGCGTGCTGGCCATGCCGGAGGCGGCTCCTCCGGCGCTTCAGCCGCAAGCCGCGCCGTCGCAACAGCCTGCGGCAACGTCCGAAACCAGCGCCAACACCGCTTCCGCACCGCTCGCCGGTACTGCGGCTCCGTCCGCTACGGCCCCGCTGACGTCGAGCGTTCAGGTCACCGCCGTCGAGTTCGAGGGATCGAAGATTTTCGTCGCGGGTTCCGCGCCCGCCGGTTCGACGGTGCGCGCGCTGGTCGATGACAGGGAAATCGGCAAGAGCATCACGGAAGCCTCCGGCCATTTCGTCGTCGAAGGCGATGTCGATCTTAGCGTCGGCAGCCACATCATCACCGTCGAGGAACTGAATGCCGACGGCACCGCGAAGGTGCGCGTGCGCGTTCCCTTCGAGCGGCCGCAGACCGATCAGGCTACCGTCGCCATGCAGACACCGTCCGCTTCGTCGTCAGCGACCACGACTGCGGCGCCGGCCGAAAACCAGAGCACGGCAAGCGACCGCGCCGCTTTCGAAAAGCTGCGCACCGATGTCGCCAAGGCCTTCGGCATTCTTTCCAATCTTTACAAGGATCAGGCCACGCCGGCGCTCGATCAGGCCATTGCCGGCCGCTCCGCCGTCGTCATCGGTCTCAAGTCGCTTTCGGAATTCCGCACCGCAGCCGCGACCGAACCCGCCTTCACCGCTTTTGCGGGCGATATCACCGCCAAGGCGCGTCAGTTGCTGACATCCGTTGAAGCATGGCCGAACGATGTGACGGCAATCGGCAAGGGTATCGCCTCGCTGGCAAGCCGGTTGGCCGAACTCCACATCACGGCACCCGCTGCTCCCGCGCCACAGGCGCCCGCCGGCCCGCAGACCTTCGAGCAGGCACCGCTTGCCGAGAGCCAGAACAGCGTCATCATTCGCCGTGGCGATACGCTGTGGCAGATTTCCCGTCGCGTCTACGGTCAGGGCGTGCGTTACACCACGATCTACCTCGCCAACGAAGATCAGATCAAAAACCCCGATCTGATCGAGCCCGGCCAGATTTTCGGCGTGCCGAAAGAGGCGCTGCCGAATGCGGAAGAACTTCACCGCAAGCGGCTGAAGGGCGGCTCCTGAGCATTTGAAGCGTTGCGGTGAACCCGCAACGACCCTATCTGTGACACGCGCGGCGGCTTGACCAAAGCCGCCGCCCTGCTGTCGGCTTCCGGCAGTGACCGGAGCGAATGATGGCCACGAAGAAAAAAACCATTTCGGCGGATTCCAGCAATCCCACCCAGACGCTGATCAATCTCTGGCCCTATATGTGGCCGGAGGGACGGTGGGACCTGAAGATGCGGGTGATCTGGGCCACAGTGTACCTGATCGTCGCCAAGCTGGTGCTGATCTCCGTTCCCTATTTCTTCAAATGGGCGACCGATGCGCTGAACGGCCGACTGGACATGGCAGGGCTTGTTCCCGCCGTCCTGCTCGGCGCCGTCGCGCTGGTGATCGCCTATAATCTGACGCGGCTGATACAGGTGGGGCTCAACCAGCTGCGCGATTCGCTTTTCGCCAGCGTCGGCCAGCATGCGGTGCGCCAGCTCGCCTACAGGACCTTCGTGCACATGCACCGGCTTTCTTTGCGTTTCCATCTGGAGCGCAAGACCGGCGGACTGTCGCGGGTCATCGAGCGCGGCACCAAGGGCATCGAAACCATTGTCCGCTTCACCATTCTCAACACCGCGCCGACCTTCATCGAATTCCTGCTGACGGCGATCATCTTCTGGGCCTCCTACGGTTTTTCCTATGTGCTCGTCACGGTCATCACGGTCTGGGCCTATATCTGGTTCACCGTGCGGGCCAGCAACTGGCGTATCGGCATTCGCCGGGCCATGAACGACAGCGACACCGACGCCAATACCAAGGCGATCGACTCGCTTCTGAATTTCGAGACCGTCAAATATTTCGGCAACGAGGAGATGGAGGCGCGGCGTTTCGACGTCGCCATGGAGCGTTACGAAAAATCGGCGATTTCGATCTGGACCTCGCTCGGCTGGCTGAACTTCGGCCAGGGCGTGATCTTCGGCATCGGCTCCACCGTCATGATGGTGATGTCGGCGCTTGCCGTGCAGCGCGGCGAACAGACCATCGGCGATTTCGTCTTCGTCAATGCGCTGCTGTTGCAGCTTTCGGTGCCGCTCAATTTCATCGGTTTCGTCTATCGCGAAATCCGCCAGGGCCTGACCGACATCGAACAGATGTTCGATCTTCTCGAAGTGGAGGCGGAAGTCACAGACAGGCCGGATGCAAAACCGCTCGCAGCCGGACCCGGCGCGATCTCCTTCCGCGACGTGCATTTCGCCTATGACCCCGAACGACCGATCCTGAAGGGTGTTTCCTTTGACGTGCCGGCCGGCAAGACGGTGGCCATCGTCGGCCCTTCGGGTGCGGGAAAATCGACGATCTCGCGGCTGCTTTATCGTTTCTACGATATTCAGGAAGGCTCCGTCACCGTCGATGGGCAGGATATTCGCGATGTGACGCAGAAGAGCCTGCGCTCGGTGATCGGCATGGTGCCGCAGGATACCGTGCTTTTCAACGACACGCTCGCCTACAACATCCGTTATGGCCGTCCCTCGGCCACCGACGAGGAACTGAGGGCGGCGGCGGATGCGGCGCAGATCAGCGCCTTCATCGGCAAGCTGCCGGAAGGTTACGCCACCATGGTCGGCGAACGCGGCCTGAAGCTTTCCGGCGGGGAAAAACAGCGCGTGGCGATTGCCCGCACCATCCTCAAGGCGCCGCCGATCCTCATTCTCGACGAGGCGACTTCGGCGCTCGATACGCATACGGAACAGGAAATCCAGAGCGCGCTTGACATCGTCTCGAAGAACCGCACCACGCTGGTCATCGCCCACCGCCTTTCCACCGTCATCGGCGCGGATGAGATCATCGTATTGAAGGAAGGGCAGATCGCCGAACGCGGCACGCACAGCTCGCTGATGGGGCAGAACGGCCTCTACGCTTCGATGTGGAGCCGCCAGCGCGAGGCGATCCGGGCGGAGGAAATGCTGCGCCATGTGCGCGAAACCGACGATCTGGGTGTCATCGACCGCGGGGAACCCGCCCATTGATGGCTGTACCCCGGGGTAACAGGGCCGACGGGCGAACCCCACCATTGCCGGGCGGCCCTTTTGGCTGTAACCAGCTAGGCAAAATTTGTCGCATTGCCGTTTGGATCGTGTCGTATCACGACCACATATAGACGCGACAGACGGAAACCGGAGCAAGGAATCTCATGAATCTGTTCGACACCATTCGCAACACCATCGTACCGATCCACAAGGAAGGTTATGTCTTTGTGGCGGCCTTCTTCGTCGCATCGCTGGTGCTCGGCTGGATCGCCGAACCGCTGTTCTGGGTCGGTCTGGTGCTGACGGCCTGGTGCGCCTATTTCTTCCGCGATCCCGAGCGCGTCACGCCGCAGGATGACGACCTCATCATCAGCCCGGCCGATGGCAAGGTTTCCGCCGTGCAGAGCGTCGTTCCGCCGCTGGAGCTGGAACTCGGCAAGGAGCCGCTGGTGCGCATCTCGGTGTTCATGAACGTGTTCAACTGCCATGTGAACCGTTCGCCGGTGCGCGGCCGCATCGTCAATGTCGCCTACCGTCCCGGCCTCTTTCTCAATGCCGAAGTAGACAAGGCTTCCGAAGACAATGAGCGCAACGGCCTCGTCATCGAAACGTCGCACGGCAAGGTCGGCGTGGTGCAGATCGCCGGCATGGTTGCACGCCGCATCGTCTGCTGGGTAAAGCCGAATGAACCAGTCGATGCCGGTGAGCGTTTCGGTCTTATCCGTTTCGGTTCGCGCCTCGATATCTTCCTTCCCGCAGGTTTCGAGCCGCGTGTATCGGTCGGCCAGACGGCGATTGCCGGTGAAACCGTGCTCGCCGAATTCGGCTCCGCCAAGGGTCCGGTCGTCAGCCGTCGCGGCTGACGGAAACAGGAAGGGCATGCGCATGGAAACGCCGATCGCCGAGCCGCAACAGAACGGCAAACCAGAGGGCCGCAGCGACAGCGGCCGTGGACCGCGGCTGAGGGAAATTCCCTTTCGCCTCGTCGTTCCCAATCTCATCACCGTTCTGGCCATCTGTGCGGGCCTGAGCGGCGTGCGTCTCGCCATCGAGGGTCGCTTCGAGCTGGCCGTCGGCATGGTGCTGCTCGCCGCCTTCCTCGACGGCATAGACGGGCGCATCGCCCGCATGATGAAGGCGACATCCAAATTCGGCGAGCAGATGGATTCGCTGGCCGATATCGTCAATTTCGGCGTCGCCCCTGCGCTGGTGGTCTATGCCTACCTTCTCGACCAGGCGCGCTCCATCGGCTGGATCGCCGCCCTGATTTACGTCATCGCCGCCGGCCTGCGCCTGGCGCGTTTCAACGTCATGATCGAGCGGCCGGTGAAGGCGCCCTGGCAGAATGAGTTCTTCGTGGGCGTTCCCGCCCCGATGGGCGCCATGCTGGTGCTGCTGCCGGTTTATCTCGGTTTCCTCGGCGTCGAGCCGGACAAGCCCTTCGCTTATGTCGCCGCCGCCTATACGGTGCTGATCGGTTATCTCCTCATCAGCCGCCTGCCGGTCTGGTCGGGGAAATCGGGCACCAGCCGCATTCGCCGCGATCTGGTGCTGCCGATGATCCTCGTCGTCGTGCTCTATGTGGCCATGCTGATGAGCTTCACCTGGGAAGTTCTGGTTCTGACGGTTGCCGCCTATCTCGTCTTCATTCCCATCAGCGCCCGCCTCTGGCACCGCCGCTACGGCACGCTGACCATCGAGGAAGACGTGCATGACGACGCCAATGGCGGCAACGGCCTCGACCGCGGCATTTAAAACCGCAGGTTTATTTTTTCTCGCACAAGCCGGCGCAGGATGTGACGCAAAATGTCGCAGCCTGAAAAGCCGGCTTCGTTTTTCTTCGCCTCGAATCCGTCAAGATTAGCCGCGAAAGAAGTGGCTCACACGCATCGCAACGGCGATTGGCGTGAATTGTGGAGAGAGAGAAATGACGAACGAGACGAAGGCGCAGCCGCAGGCGAAGCCCGACCTCAACAGCCACTACCGCCCGCTCGGACTGAAGGCCGTTGCGGCCGCAGCCCTGATGCTGAAGCGCAAGCCTACCGCCAAAACCGCCTGAAAATATTCGATTTTTTGATTTTTCGAATTTTGCGGACTGCCCGGAAAATGGAACGTTCCCAACGGAAAATCGACAATCACGCGGCGCCTTTTCCGGGCGCCGTTTTTGTTTCAAGCACTGCCGCTAAACCGCAGAGCGTCAGTCATTCATAAAATCGGCAGCCTTCTGTAACGAAGCTGCAACGAAAGTGTAGTAAAAAGCTCGCCTTCCACAAGAAGGCTATACGAACACCGACGTATAGATTAGTGAATACAAAAGAACTTTTCTATTCCGCATTTTTTTCCACAACAATGCATAAGCCGGCTTTCGAATCCGCAGACATGCGGATGACGAATATTCGGCGTTGAGGGAAGATTGTGAAGACAGGCCAGGGGGGCTTGGGACGGCCATGCAGGATAAAATCCTTCTGATTGAAGATTCCGTTGCTCTTTCCATGCTGCTGAAGACGCGGCTTTCGGAAGAAACGGAAGCCGAGGTCGTCCATTGCGACAGCATGGCCGCGGCCGATACCCTCATGCAGGCCCATAATTTCACGCTGGCGCTGACGGGCCTTAACCTGCCCGATGCACCGAAGGGCGAAATTCTCGCACTTCTATCCGAGCGTAAGGTGCCGGCCATCGTTTTCACCGCCACGGTGGATGAGGAGGCGCGCAAGCGCTACGCTGAAAAGAAGATCATCGATTACATCGTCAAGGACGGCCATCGCACCGTCGATGCGGTGGTCAGAACGGTCCAGCGGATTTTGAGCAACAAGCTCTTCTCCGTTCTGGTCGTCGATGATGTGCGCACGGCCCGTTCCGGTCTCGTGGAAATTCTGGAGCGGCAAAATTTCAGGGTCAGCGAGGCCCATTCCGGCAAGCAGGCGCTGGAAATTCTATCGCAGGATCCGACGATCCAGCTTGTCATCACCGACTACCATATGCCCGATATGGACGGCTATGAGCTGACGCGCCGCATCCGCGACAGCCGCTCATCCGAAGATTTGCGGGTGATTGGCATATCGTCCTCCACAGACCGGTTGCTTTCGGCAAGCTTCCTGAAGGCCGGCGCTTCGGATTTCGTCTACCGCCCCTTCGTGCCGGAAGAATTGCAGTGCCGCATCGATAACAATATCGAGACGTTGAAGCAGCTCAAACGCCTGCGCGAACTGGCCGAACGCGACCATCTTACCGGCCTGCCGAACCGCCGCTCCTTCTTCGAGCGCACGCGGGCGCTGATGGATGTCATCAACGGCAATGACGAAAGCGGCGCCGTCGCCATTCTCGACATCGACCATTTCAAGAAGATCAACGACACGCTGGGCCACGATGCCGGCGACAGGGCGCTGAAAAAACTGGCAGAACTGCTGCATGACATGTGCGGCGAGCAACGCCACATTCCCGCCCGCCTTGGCGGCGAGGAGTTTGCCGTGTTCCTGCGCGGGCTGGATGCACGCGCCGCCTATCAGTTCTGCGAGGAGCTGCGCGGACAGGTGGAAAAGAACGGCCGGCAGCTGAGCGGCAGCAGCCTCGCCCTGACGATTTCGCTCGGCGTCGTGGAGATCGAAAAGGGCGAACCCTTCGACAACCAGTTGAATGCGGCGGACCAGCTGCTTTATCTCGCCAAGGCGAATGGCCGCAATCGCGTTTATTCCGACATCATGATTCAGGAAGGCCTGCAGAAGATCGGGCGGAACGGCTAAGTTTTCTGAACAAGATAGTCTTGTGTGGGATCGAGCGCGTGCCGCTTGTTTCTTCTCCCCGCCGGGGAGAAGGTCGCGGCAGCGGGATGAGGGGGCAAGCTCTCCGCATGTCTGTTCCGTAGCCCCCTCATCTGACCCTTCGGGCCATCTTCTCCCCGGCGGGGAGAAGAAATATGCGGCGACTTCCAGCTCAAACGATTATGCGCAAATGCGCAGGCCATTCTTCAAAACAATGACATCTGCCCTTCGTCCTTTGCCGGCTTGATCTTCGCCAGCGGCGCGCTTTCCGGCACCGGTTCGATGAGATCCGCGCCGACATTGGCGACCTTGTTGACCTTGTCCGATACCGGGATCATCTCGAAAAAATCATCCTGAGCCGGCCTCATCAGATCGGCGACCTCGCGCGGCTCCTGGGTTTTGCAATCCAGCCAGCGGCTGAAATCCTCGGGCGCGATGACAACAGGCATGCGGTCGTGAATACGGCCGATCGCGGCATTGGCGGCGGTGGTGAGGATCGCACCGGTATCGACCTCCGAACCATCGGCGGAAGACCAGGTTTCCATGAGACCGGCGAAGGCGACGATGCCGCCGCTTTTCGGGCGGATGAAATAGGGCTGCGGTTTGCCGCCCTCCTCCTTCGGCGGGCGTCGCCATTCGTAAAAGCCGGTAGCCGGAACGAGAACGCGGCGATGGCGCATGGCGGCGCGGAAGGAGGCCTTGCCGATTGCGGTTTCCGACCGCGCATTGATGAGCAGCGGAAAATCCTTCGGGTCCTTCACCCAGCCCGGCAGAAAACCCCAGCGGACCAGCACGGCCCGGCGATTGGGCAGGTTGCTGCCGCGCTCCTGCCGCTCCCCCTCCATCACGACCAGAATGGGCTGCGTCGGCGCGATGTTGAAACGGGCGGGAAATTCCTCAAGGCCGATCAGATCGAGATAATCGGCGATCTCTTCCGGCGTCGCCTTCAGCACGAAACGTCCGCACATGGCCTTCTCCTTGAGCATTGTTCACCGGAAATCTTCTAGGCCCTTGGCCCGAACAGGATGATGGCGGTACCGGCAAGGCAGACGGCGCCGCCGGCAATATCCCACCGGTCCGGCGCATGGCCTTCCACGCTCCAGAGCCAGAAGAGCGAAGCGGCAATGTAAATCCCGCCATAGGCGGCATAGGCCCTGCCCGCCGCCTCTGTCGGAACCAGAGTCAGAAGCCACGCGAAAGCGGCCAGCGCCACCATGCCGGGCAGCAATATCCACCCGGTCTTGCCGAGTTTCAGCCAGGCCCAGAAGGAAAAGCAGCCGGCAATTTCGGCAAGAGCCGCCAGAACATAGATGAGATAGACCTTCATTCCACCGTCTTTAGCATGCACAATCGCGCCAGTTCCGGACTATAAGCATCGGCACGGAAACCGGAATCGATTTTTCCGAGCCACGTACCACTATAGACAGGCCAGCAACGGCCGAAACAAGCGAAACCATTCATGACCCTCCGTATCAAGCCCCGCCCCGCCTCCTCCGCCATCGTCAGGAACGGCGACCGGCTGCTTCTCGTGCGCCGCACCAACCCGCCTTCGAAGGACATGTTCGCCTTTCCGGGCGGTCGCGGCGAAGACGGCGAAACGCCGGCCGAAACGGCGCTGCGCGAATTGCACGAGGAAACCGGTATCGTGGCGCGCAGACCGCAGCTTTTCGCGACATACGATCTTCCCTCCCGCGACGCCGAAGGGGTGCTGACGAGCCATTATTTCCTGTCGGTCTTCACCGTGGAGACCGATGCCGATCCGCTCGTGACTGTCGGCGACGATGCGGCGGATGCGGGCTGGTACACATTGGCGGAAATCCGCCTTCTGCCGGCGCCGGAAAGCGTCGTCGAATGCGCCGAACGCCTGCTTGCATGATTGCCAGCCAGCCAGAATCGCTATTATCTAGGGCTGATCCGCCCGCCGGATGGTCACGAGCCAATAGTTCACGAGTATGTGTGGGGCAGAATAGAATTTTGATACGGCCAACCATCTTCCTGTCTCTTTTTCTGACAATGCTTGCCATCGCCGGACAGCAGGGCGTCGCTTATGCGCAGCCTTCGAAATCCGGTTCCGAGGTGCGTCCGGCGGAAGCCGCGCCGCCCAAGCCCGCCCCTTATGACGACAAGCTCGCACGGCTGTCGGAGATACTGGGCGCGGTGCAATATCTCAGAACCCTGTGCCCTTCTTCCGGACCGGAGGACTGGCGCAGATCGATGAGCGATCTTCTGGCTGCGGACACGGCCAACGAACCTGAACGACGTCAGCGCATGACGGCTGCATTCAACCGTGGATACCGCTCCTTTGCGGCCATCCACACCAGTTGCACACGCGCCGCCATCATGGCAGAAGAGAACTACCGTAACGAAGGGGCAACACTCGCGCAGGAAATCGCGTCCCGGTTCGGAAATTAGAGGATTATTAACCTCTTTTCGCCGCAGGCCGTGCCGTTTTGATAAAAGGCTGCTAGTGTTGTTAACAGGGTGGTAAGGACTTGCCCGCCCTGTCGAGGATGAAAGATGCAGACAAGCCGTAACGAAATCGACGATATGATCGTGCATGAAAAGATGCAGGTCGCTCTGGAACACCAGAACGAGGCATGGGCTGACGGCATGGCCGACGGCATCGAGCCGGAGATCATCGCCGATGCCGCCATCGCTCTGGCCATGCGCGAAACCATCCGTATCCATGGCGAGGCCGGCGCTGAAGCAATGCTGGAATCGCTGCGCCAGCGCATGCTTCAGGGCGAATTTTCGCCGCAGCGGGTAATACAGTAAAGCCGGGGTCTATCATGTCTTGCCTGAGCAAGGGGCTTTTGCGCTCTTCCGCCCTGCTGTCCATCCTGCTTGCCCTGACCGCCGGGCCGATTGGCATGCCAGGCCGCGCCTTTGCCCTTTCCGAGCTGAAGCCGGCGCAGAACACCGAAAGCGAGCCGAAGGCTGAGAATGGCGGTGAGCCGCAGCAGGCCCAGCCTGCCGAGCCGGACGAGATCGAAGGCGATTCGGAAGGCATTCCCCTGCCCGACCCGCTGGTGGACCGTTCCGCCAATCAGGCGAACCAGCAGTCCTCCAAGCCCGACAACACGCCTGAAATGTCCGTTGTGATCGAGCACGACATTTCCAAGGCGCCGGAACCCGTGCGCAAGCTGCGCCAGCAGATCATCGATGCCGCCGCCTCCGGCGATATCGAAAAGCTGCGGCCCTTCATCGCCGCCGGCCAGAAAGAATTCCGCATCGACGGCAATGACGGCGAAGACCCGATTGCGGCGCTGAAAAGCTATTCCGGCGATCCTGACGGGCTGGAAGTGCTGGCGATCATCATCGACCTGCTATCGACCGGTTATGCCCATATCGATGCCGGCACGCCTGACGAAGCCTATGTTTTCCCTTATTTCGCCGGAAAGCCGCTGAATACGCTGACTGCGCCGGAAAAGGTGGAGCTTTTGCGCATCATCACGGCGGGCGATCTGGCCGACATGCAGGAATATGGCAATTACAGCTTCTACCGGGTCGGCATTTCGCCCGATGGCAAGTGGAAGTTCTTCACCGCCGGCGATTGATCGCATCGCGGTGCTTGCCGTTCTCTGGCAAAAATCCTAACTGTGCGGAATGAGCATTCCGGCAAAGCGCATCTGCTTCTTGCCGGAGATCACAGAGTCTCGACGAACCGAACGGTGACGCCATGCCTTCCGCCCTTCTTGCCGACCGCCGCCTGATCCGGGTTTCCGGCACCGGCGCCGAGGAATTTCTGAACAACCTCATCACCGCAGATGTTGAAAACCTGCCGGAAGGCGAAGCACGGGCCGCAGCCCTTCTGACGCCGCAGGGCAAGATCCTGTTCGATTTCCTGATCTGGCGCGATGGTGAGGATTATCTGATCGAGACGGGCGCCGCCGAACAGGACGCGCTGCTGCGCCGCCTGACCATGTACAAGCTGCGCGCACCGGTCGATCTCAAAGCCGAGACGGTCGAAGGCGTGAGCGTTTTCTGGAACGGGACTGCGCCGACGGTAGGCATCAAAGACGGCCGTTTCGCCAAGGCCGGCATCGATCTTTACCGTATACCGGGCGCGTCCGCATCCGGCGACATCGCGGGCTATGATGCGCTCCGTATCGAGCATGGGATTGCCGAATCCGGCCGGGACTATGCGCTGCAGGATGCTTTTCCGCATGATGTGCTGATGGATGTGAATGACGGCGTTTCCTTTAAGAAGGGCTGCTTTGTCGGTCAGGAAGTCGTCTCGCGCATGAAACATCGCGGTACGGCAAGACGCCGCGTCGTCACCGTTTCGGCCGAAGGCGCGCTTCCCGCCAGTGGGACGGAGATTACCGCCGATGGAAAACCGGTCGGCACGCTCGGAACCGTTTCCGGCAACAGGGCGCTTGCCATCGTTCGGATCGACCGCATTGCCGATGCGCTCGCATCCGGCACGCCGCTTCTGGCGGAGACTGTTCCCGTGACCGTGGCCCTGCCCGCCTGGAGCGGCCTTTCCTTCCCGGCGGCCGATCCGGCAGCGCGGGCGGAGGACTGAGAGTGGCTCCTGCAAAAAGCCCGCGCGCCTGGCAGCGCATGCTGTCCGGCCGGCGGCTCGATCTGCTCGATCCTTCGCCGCTCGATGTGGAAATCGCCGATATCGCCCATGGCCTTGCCCGTGTCGCCCGCTGGAACGGCCAGACGCGCGGCGACCACGCCTTTTCCGTCGCTCAGCATTGCCTCATCGTCGAGACCATCTTCTGCCGCATGTGCACAGGCGCGACGCCTGATGACATGCAGATGGCGCTTCTGCACGATGCGCCGGAATATGTCATCGGCGACATGATCTCGCCGTTCAAATCCGTGGTCGGCGGCGGTTACAAGACCGTGGAAAAACGGCTGGAAGCCGCCGTGCATCTGCGTTTCGGCCTGCCGCCGCATGCATCGCGCGAATTGAAGGACCGCATCAAGAAGGCCGATACGGTCGCCGCCTTTTTCGAGGCGACGGAGCTTGCCGGTTTTTCCACCGCCGAGGCGCAGAAGTTCTTCGGCCTGCCGCGCGGCATTACCCGCGACATGTTCGACATGACGCCCCTGCCCTCAACCGAAGCGCAAAAGCTGTTCATCGAACGTTTCGAGGCGATCGAGGCGATGCGTGCCGTCAAAACGGGGAGTGCGACATGACGGCCATTGTCGTATCGCCACTGTCGCGGATCGCGGAGATGGCCGTCAAACACAAGGCCCGCGAAATGGTGACGCTGATCGCCAAAGAGCAGTCCTTTCACCGCCCCGCCGTCATTGCCGCAGACCGGCATCTGACGCTTGCCATGAACGACATCGCATTCAAGGGCACCGCCGATCTCATCGCGCCTGACGATGCACATGTGCTGAAACTGATCGATTTTGCCCGCGAATGGGACCAGTCCGCGCCGCTGCTCATCCATTGCTGGATGGGCGTTTCCCGCTCACCCGCCGCCGCCGTCATCGCCGCGCTCAGCCTTTATCCGGATCAGGATGAGATGGAGCTTGCGCTGCGCCTGCGCGCCGTCTCGCCCTATGCCACGCCCAATGCCCGCATCATCGCCATCGGCGACCGTCTGCTCGGGCGCGAGGGCAGGCTGGTGGCGGCGATCAAAAAAATCGGCAGGGGCGCGGATACGGATGGTAACGTGCCCTTCGTGCTGCCGCTTGGCGGCTGAGGCCGTTTTGGCGGAACCCTCACGGCGTCCAGTCGTTACCAACCCTGAAGAGCAATGAAAATCACAGGATAATTCATGGAACAACAGGCAACGGATATCATCGTCGCATCGCAGGCGGCGTTGCAGCAGGCAAGCGCGCTTGCGGTGCAATATTCCTTCTCGGTAGTCGGTGCGCTTCTGCTGCTGATCATCGGCTGGCTGGCCGCCACCTTCCTGCAACGCTGGGCATTTCAGGGCCTGTCGCGCATTCGCGGTTTCGATGCGACGCTTGCCGGTTTCTTCGCCGGCGCCATCCGCTATTTGGTTCTCATTCTGGTGCTGGTCATGGTGCTTGGCCAGTTCGGGGTGCAGACCGCCTCCATCCTCGCCGCCCTTGGCGCCGCCGGTCTGGCCATTGGCCTTGCGTTGCAGGGCACGCTGCAGAATATTGCCGCCGGCATCATGCTTCTGGTGCTGCGCCCCTTCCGCGTCGGCGAATATATCGAGACCAGCACGGTCAGCGGCACGGTGATCGAGATCGGGCTGTTTGCGACCGAGCTGAAGACCAGCGACGGACTTTACCGTCTCGCGCCCAACTCCACGCTCTGGAACGTGCCGATCACCAATTACAGCCGCTTTCCCTCGCGCCGTCACGAACTGAGCCTGACGGTCAAGAATGACGAGGATCTGGCGGCCGCACAGGATATGCTGATGAAAGTCGTGCGCTCGGAGAGCCGGGTTTTGCTGGACCCCGCCCCCGTCACCTTCGTCGATTCGGTCAGCGCCGACAGCGCCACCGTCAAATTGCGCTACTGGGTGCGCAGCGACACTTATTTCGCGACGACCCGCGATGTGACGAAAGCCATGAAACTCGCCTTCGACGAGCGCAAGGCGGAATTGAGCGCCCAGCCAGCCTGAGACCTCACGTCTCCCCTTTTTTCAAGCGCGGTGGCCGCAACAGCCATCGCGCTTTTTCGTTGCGCCACGTGGGAGCGCGCACTTGCATCCCGCGAATGCGGCCTCTATAGGTCGGTACGTAATGTTATTACGTAACTATCTTTATCGATATGAGAGGGCCGAAACAATGCAGAAGATACTCACCCGCGTCACCGGCGCCGTCGCACTTGGTTCCCTGCTGCTGGCGGCGACCGCGGCAATGGCTGCCGGTGGCGACAAATCCGCTGCCCACAGCCACGACCATGGGCACGATCACGGCCACCAGATGACCGAGGCTGAAAAGCAGATCTACAAGGGTTATTTCGAGGATGCGCAGGTGAAGACACGCACGCTTTCCGACTGGGAAGGCGACTGGCAGTCGGTCTATCCCTACCTGCTGAACGGCTCGCTCGATTCCGTCATGGCCGAAAAGGCGGCGCATGGCGACAAGACGGCGGCGGAGTACCGCGCCTATTACGAAATCGGTTACAAAACCGATGTGAACCGCATCGTCATCAAGAGCGACAGCGTGGCGTTTTATAAGGACGGCAAACCCGCTGAAGGCACCTATGTCAGCGATGGCCATGAAATCCTGACCTACAAGAAGGGCAATCGCGGTGTCCGCTACATCTTCAAGAAAACCGGCGGCGACGAGGCCGCACCGCAATTTATCCAGTTCAGCGACCACTCCATCGCCCCGGTCAAGGCGGGCCATTACCATCTCTACTGGGGCAACGACCGCAAGGCATTGCTGGACGAAGTGACCAATTGGCCGACCTATTACCCGTTCCTGATGGACGGCGGCGATATCGTGGAAGAAATGGCGGCGCATTAACTTCGCACGACATTCCGGCACGGGCATATTCTTCATGCCCGTGCTGCATTCCTTATTGCCCCATGGTGGAGCGATGCGCCCAGCCGGTCATGCGCTTTTCAAGCCAGGCCATGATCGCATACATGACGATGCCTTCCACCGCGAGCATCAGCAGGCCGGCAAAGACGAGCGGCACATTGAACTGGCTCTGCGCCGAACTCATCATGTTGCCGAGGCCGTAATTGGAGGCGACGGTTTCCGACACCACCGAGCCGACAAAAGCGAGCGTGATGGCGATTTTCAGCGAGCCGAAGAAATAGGGCATGGAGCGCGGAATGCCGACCTTCAGCATGATGTCCATCTTCTTTGCGCCAAGCGCCCGCAGCACATCTTCCGTTTCCGGCTCTATGGTGGCAAGCCCGGTCGCGACGTTGACGACGATGGGGAAGAAAGAGATCAGGAAGGCGGTCAACACGGCAGGCACCGTGCCGATGCCGAACCAGATGACGAGGATCGGCACCAGCGCCACTTTCGGGATGGCGTTGAAGCCGATCATCAGCGGATAGAGCCCGGCATAGATGGTTTTGGACCAGCCGATGAACAGGCCGATGGCGAGACCGGCGGCCACCGCAATGGCGAAACCCAGCGTCGTGGTATAAAGCGTCTGCAGCGAATTCTTACAGATCGGCGACCAATATTGCACGATGGCCTGTCCGACCCTTACCGGTGACGGCAGAATGGTCGGCGGCATTTTCAGCGCGTAGACCAACAGTTCCCACAACACGAAAAGCGCCAGCGTATAAAGCCAGGGGGCGGCTTTCACCCAGTTGACGCGGGCAATCAGCGGCTTGCGCGGCTCGGCCGCAACGGTGCCTTCCATGATCGCGCTCATGCCGCCACCCTCGCCTGCGCGATCTCGCCATGCAGTTCCTGCACCATGTCGTTGAAACCCTTGTCATACATGATATCGAGCTGGCGCGGGCGGGCAAACGGCACGCGGTGTTCCGCCAGCACCCGGCCCGGCCTTGCGCTCATCACGAAAATCTTGTCGGCCAGAAATGTCGCCTCGCGCAGATCATGGGTCACGAGGATGATGGTGACGCGCTGCGCGGCGTGCAGGTCGCGGATGACGCACCATAATTCCTCGCGGGTGAAGGCATCGAGCGCGCCGAAAGGCTCGTCCAGCATCAGCAGTTCCGGCTCATGGATCAAGGCCCGGCAAAGATTGGCGCGCTGCTGCATACCGCCGGAAAGCTGCCACGGATACTTCGAGCCAAAACCCTTCAGGCCGACGATTTCCAGAAGGCGCTCGGCTTTCGCGACATATTCCGCTTTATGGGCGCGCAGGCGTCGGCGATGTTTCTCGACGATCTCCAGCGGCAGCAGGATGTTCTCAAGCGTGGTGCGCCAGGGCAGCATCGTCGGATTCTGAAACGCCATGCCGACGATGGAAACCGGCTCCGTGACCTGCCGCCCGGCAACGATGACATTGCCCTTCTGCGGAATGTGCAGTCCCGTCACCAGCTTCATCAGGGTCGACTTGCCGCAGCCGGAGGGTCCGACCACGGCCGCAAATTCGCCCTTGTCGACCGTCAGGTTCAAACCGGATACGGCCAGCGTGCCGGCGGAGCCGCCATAGCGCATGTCCACACTGTCTATTTCCACGAGATGTGACATTGCTGTTCCTGTTTTAAGTTGCAGATCGGGCGGCTGAACCCTGCAGCGTTGCGGCTTGTTTCTTCTCCCCGCCGGGGAGAAGGTGGCCCGAAGGGTCGGATGAGGGGGCAGCGCCAGCGATAGACCGAGAGCTTGCCCCCTCATCCCGCTGCCGCGGACTTCTCCCCGCCGGGGAGAAGAAGCATGCCGCACCCGCTCAACTCCGTCCATTACGGAAGCATGCGCTCTTCCTTGGCCGGCAGATAGGTCGCGTCGAACACCTGCTCCGCCTTGACGTTGCCCTTCAGGCCGAGGGAAACCTTCAACGTCTCGATGGAGGCGGAAAGCCGGGCCGGATCGACGCCGCCCATGCCGTTTTCCACCACATAGGGCGTCTTGATATTCATGCTGTTGGCCATGTTGAGGCGTTCAAGCTCGATGGCGCTGTCGAGCGTCTCGTTGCGCTTGAGCACGGCCGCCACGCCCTCTTCGGGGTTCTTGACGGAATCGGCGAAGCCCTTGGCCAGCGCTTTCAGGAAGCCCTTCACGGCATCCGGGTTTTTCTCTGCGAAATCAGTGTTCACCAGCACCGCATTGCCATAGAGATTCAAGCCGTGCTCGGCCATCAGGATGGTCGAGATATCGTCATCGGCGATGCCCTGTTTCTTGAGGTTGAGGATCACCGAAAAGGCAAAGCCGAAAACGGCATCGACATCGCCCTTGGCGAGCATCGGTTCACGCACCGGAAAACCGATCGATTCGATCTTGATCTTGCTGTCATCGAGACCTGCGACCTGCTTGAAAGCGGGCCATTGCGCAAAGGCGCCATCCGGCGGCGGCGCGCCGAGCTTCTTGCCTTCCAGCGACTTCGGATCGCCGGTGACACCGAGCGACTTGCGGCCCACCACGGCAAAAGTCGGGCGCTCATAGACCATATAAACGGCCTTGATCTTCTGGCTCGGATCTTCGTCGAGGAACTTCATCACCGAGTTGATATCACCGAAACCCATCTGGTAGGCGCCGGTCGCCACGCGCGGAATGGCTTCCACCGAGCCGTTGCCGCTATCGATGGTGACATCGAGGCCTTCAGCCTTGAAGTAACCCTTGTCGAGCGCCAGCAGGAAACCGGCGGCGGGGCCTTCGAACTTCCAGTCGAGCGTGAATTTCACCGGCGTTTCGGCCCGCGCCTCGACGACCGGCAGCGAAAAACCAGCGGTTACACCGATGGCGGCAATGGCCAGAGCCCTGGTCAACAACCTGCGCGTTAAAATCATCTATTCCCCCTGATGGTTTTGTTGGATTGGTTGCATAAGACCCAATTCCAGCCCTCAAGGCAAGATAAAATTGCATACAAAATAGCCGTTATTTTGTATGCTTATTTTATATGCACAAACACGCACAAGACAGGCAAAAAGCCGGCATTTTGCCCATCGCGCATGCAACGAAGCGAAAGCGGGATCGTTCACGCAGAGAACACAGCGTTCTCATTTGCCGGGGTTGCGGATCAGGGGCAGCGTGCGACAAATAGGGCCACGAACAGCAGGCGAAACAGCGGGACGGCAAGATGAATTCTGCACTGGGCATACACCACATCACCATGATTACCCGGAAGGTGCAGGCGAATGTGGATTTTTACGCCGGCTTTCTGGGCCTGAGGCTTGCCAAACGCACGGCCGGCTTCGAAGACGCCATGCAGCTGCACCTGCTTTATGGCGACGATATCGCCTCGCCCGGCTCGCTTCTCACCTTTCTCGTCTGGGAAGATGGCGGCCAGGGCCGTGTCGGTTACGGCCAGACGCTGGAGATTTCCGTGGCTATCGATCCCGCCGCCATCGGCTTCTGGCTGACACGGGCGCTGAAATTCGGCATCCGGGCGGAAGGCCCCTCCGATGAGTTCGGCGCTCCGGTCATCCGGCTGAAGGATCCTGACGGCCTGATCGTCAAACTGGTCGGCACCCACGCCTTTGCCGATGCGACGCCGCATGTGACGGACGATATTTCCGCGGAGGACGCCATTCGCCGAATCTATGGCGCAACGGTGCTGAGCGAAGTGCCGGAAGAAACCGTGGCGTTTCTGGAGAAACATTTCGGTTACCGGCAGGAAAGCCAGGCAGGCGCAATCCGCCGGCTTGTTTCCGAAAGCGGCGACATTATCGACGTGCGCGACGCCACCGGCTTCTGGTCGAGCGCGCCGGGCACCGGCACCGTCGATCATATCGCCTTCCGGGCGAAGGACATGGATGAGCTGAACGCGGTTCATACCGGGCTGAAATCGCTGAATTCCAGCACCACCAACGCCCATGACCGCAAATATTTCCACTCGCTCTATGTCCGCGAACCGGGCGGCGTGCTGATCGAAATGGCGACCGACGGGCCGGGCATGACGGTGGACGAACCGCTGGAATCACTTGGGGAACAACTGTTCATCCCACCGCTCTTCATGAAGGACGAGGCGGATGTGCGTGTCGCCCTGCCGCAATTTGCAATGCCGGGCGAAGAGCGCATCGTCTATCGCGACCTGCCCTTCGTGCACCGTTTCTATACGCCCGAGGAGCCGGATGGCAGCACCATCATCCTGCTGCACGGTTCCGGCGGCAGCGAAACGAGCCTGATGCCGCTGGCGCATCGGGCAGCGCCGCGCGCCACCCTTCTCGGCGTGCGCGGCCGCAGCACGGAGGAAGACATCGCCCGCTGGTTCCGCCGCAATCCCGATTTCAGCTTCGACCAGAAGGATATCGTCGCAGAAGCGGAAGCCTTCGCCGCCTTCGTGGAAGGGGCGATACGGTCCTATGGTCTCGACCGTTCGAAACTGAAGTTTATCGGCCATTCCAATGGCGCGAATTTCTACGCGGCCTTTGCAGCACTTTATCCCGAACTTGCCGGAGACGCCCTGCTCTATCGCCCGATGCCGGTTCTGGAAACATGGCCGCAGACCGATCTTTCCGGCCGCAATGTCCTGCTTGTGGCGGGAGAGCGCGACAAATATCTCGACAAGGCGCACGAATTGCAGGTCCGGCTGGCGGCGAGCGGAGCAAGAGCCGAGATGGAAACGGTTGAGGATGGGCATGAGCTCGGGCTTGCCGATATCGAAGCGGCGCGGCGCTGGCTGGCGGCTGCTTCCTGATTTAAATGCGCAGTGGGCACGCGGGGGCCTCCCGTTTCTTCTCCCCGCCGGGGAGAAGGTGGCCCGAAGGGTCGGATGAGGGGGCTAGCTATCGGTCTATCGCTACCATTGCCCCCTCATCCCGCTGCCGCGGACTTCTCCCCGGCGGGGAGAAGAAACAAGCGGCTTACTCCCTCGCCAGCCGCATCCGTCATCAACCGGGCCTTGCATAAATTCACCAAAAGGGCTTTAAAAACAGCTTCGTAATTGGAGAGTCCGTTTGGAAATCCCGCTGTTTATCCTCGCCCTCGTCGCGGCCTTCATCTACACGCTTGTCGCGAGCATCCGCAATTCAAGTCGAATCAAGTCGCTGGAACGGGAAGTTCTCAGTCTCAAGCGGCTGATCGCTGCGGGCGTCACGTCGCCTGTGGCGGCGCAGGCGGAGAGCGCGGAATCCACGGTAAAACCGGATTTCGAGACGGAAGAGGAAAGCAGGACGCCTGCGGAAGACGCAGCCTCCCAGGCTGAATACGCCTCCGAGCCGCAGGAAGCCGCCGCCATGGCGCAGGCGGAAGACGCCGTCCGCGAGGAAGCACCTTCCGCTCCTGCGAGCGATACGGCATCAGCACCGGCGACGAAGGAAAGCTTCGAAAGCCTGCTCGGCGCGCGCTGGGCCGTCTGGGCAGGCGGGTTGGCGCTGGCGCTCGGCGGTATTTTCCTCGTCAAATATTCGATCGAATCGGGGCTGCTCAGCCCGGCGGTCAGGCTGTCGCTCGCCGCCATTTTCGGCCTCGTCCTCGGACTTGCAGGCGAGGCTGTCCGCCGCAAGGCGGTGCCGGGTATCGCCGCCACCTATTCCAATGCCATGATACCGGGCGTGCTGACGGCGGCCGGCGCCTTGACGCTGTTCGGGGTCGTCTACGCCGCCTATGGCATTTACGGCTATATCGGCCCCGGCATGGCTTTTGGCCTGCTTGGGCTCGTCGCCTTCGCCACCATCGGGCTTTCGCTGCTGCACGGGCAGGCGCTGGCCGGTCTCGGCCTTCTCGGTTCGATGCTGACGCCGGCGCTGATTTCCACCGAAACGCCGAATATCTGGGCGCTCTTTGTGTTCCTCACCATCTCCTGGCTGGCAACGGCGGCCGCGGCGCGCAGGCAGGGCTGGACCGTGGTTCCCTCTCTCGCCAATGCCGGCCTCGGCCTCTGGACGCTCGGCTATATCGGATTTTCCGAAACGATCAGCGCCGAACCGCCAACGCTTGCCCTGCTCGTTATGCTGGCGGGAACCATATTCCTCTGGCCCGGCAAGACATTCGACACGCCGCCTGCCGAGGCCGGCGAAACCGCCGCTCCCGAGCGGCGCGCCATCCGCGCCATGCGGCTTCTGCTGCGCCCGTCGCTCGCCCTCAATCTCACCGTGTCGATGGCCGTGATCCTGCCGGCCATCGGTTTCCTCTTTGCCGATGGCGGTATCGACACCCATCCGGCGCTCATCGTTTCAGCGCTCATCGCCGCCCTTGCAGCGCTTGGCGCCGCCCGCCACTATGCGGTCTGGCCCGCCATTATCGCAGCGCTCGGTGCGCAGGCTGCCGTGTCGCTGATGTCGCGGCAGGGCATCGATTTTATCGGCCTCATCAACGATACGTCCGTGTCCCTTCCGCCCGTATCGGTCGGCTACACGGCGGAAATCGCCATGGCGCTCGGCCTCGGAGCCGTCTTCGTGCTCTGCGCCTTCTCCTTCCTGAAACGCAAGGGCGCTGACGATGCGGATTTCGGCCAGCTCTGGGCCGGTATCGCAGCACTTTTCCCCGTCTGGCTCGCCACCGCAAGCTTTGTCGAATACGGCAATCTCGGCCGCGACTGGCTGCACGCCGCCTATGGCCTTGGCCTCGGGCTGGTGTTGCTTGCAGGCGCCGAGTGGCTGCACCGGCAGAACGACGAGGCCTATCGCAAGCCGCTGAACATCCTCGTGCTCGGCTCCTTCGCCGCCTTCGCGCTTTGCCTGCACACGCTGACGCAGGGGCTTGCGACGACCGTGCTGCTCTCCGTCATCGGTTTTGTTTATGTGCTCGCGACACGTTACCGCAACTGGGATGTGCTGCCATGGGTGATGGCGGTGGCAAGCGTTGCCGTTCTCGGCCGCATCGCCTGGGAACCCACCATTGTCGGGCCGCAAAATCTTGGGACCACACCAGTCTTCAACGCGCTTCTGCCGGGTTACGGCATTCCCGCACTGCTGGCCGTCGCCTCGGCATGGCTGCTGCGCGACTGGCCGGGGGTCAGGGCGAAGAACTTCCTGCAGGCGATCGCCAGCGTCATGGGCCTTCTCGCCGTCGCCATCCTCATCCGCCACGCGATGAATGGCGGCACGCTGGATGACAGCGTGCCGACGCTTGGCGAACAGTCGATCTACACGCTGCTGACCATCGGCTTCTCGGGCGTCTTGATGACGCTGGACCTGAAGAGCCCGAGCCCCGTCTTCCGTTACGGCTCGATGATTGCCGGCGTGATTGCCGTCATCAACGTGCTGACGATGCATTTCTTCACGCTCAACCCCTATTTCACCGGCGAAAATACCGGCAGCATCCCGTTCCTCAACCTGCTGCTGATCGGTTACCTGTTGCCGGCGCTCGCCTATGGCGGCCTTGCCTATTATGCGCGCGGAAAACGTCCGCCGCCCTATGTCAGCATGCTGGCGGTGGCCGGTGCGGCACTCGGCTTTGCCTGGGCCACGCTTTCCGTGCGCCGTTTCTGGCAGGGCGAGAACATTGCCGACTGGAAGGGCTTCCTGCAGGGCGAGACCTATAGCTATTCGGTGGTCTGGCTGCTGATCGGCGTGTTGCTGCTCGTGCTCGGTTCGCGCTTCAATGCCCGCAGCCTGCGTCTTGCATCGGCCGCCTTCGTGCTGATCTCGGTTGCCAAGGCCTTCCTGATCGACATGAGCAATCTAGAAGGCGTGCTTCGGGCGCTATCCTTCATCGGTCTCGGCGCGGTGCTGATCGGCATCGGCCTGTTCTACCAGAAAATCCTCACCCGGAAGCCGCAGGCATGATCGCGGCCGAGGCTTTCGCACCCTTTGCGGCGCTTGCGCAGGATTTGATACCGCACGCCGCCGATACGGGCGACGGCTCGCATGATCTTGCCCATATTCACCGCGTCTTCCGCAATGCCATGCGCATCCATGCGGGCGAAGGCGGCGATGGCACCGTGCTGGCCGCCAGCGTGCTGTTGCATGATTGCGTGGCGGTGGAGAAGAACTCGCCGCTCCGCGCGCAGGCCTCACGGCTCGCGGCAGAAAAAGCCGCAGGTATTCTCGAGGCGCTCGGCTGGCAACAGGCGGATATCGACGCCGCCGCCCATGCCATCACCACCCACAGCTTTTCCGCCAATATCGAGCCGCAGACGCTGGAGGCGAAAATCCTTCAGGACGCCGACCGGCTGGACGCCATCGGTATGGTGGGGGCGGCGCGCTGCTTTTATATTGCCGGACGCATGGGTTCGGCTCTCTACGACCCGGTCGACCCGCTGGCGAAGGAGCGGCCGCTTGACGACCGCGCCTTTGCCATCGACCATTTCGAAACCAAGCTGTTCAAGTTGGCCGACGGCTTTCGCACCGAGACGGGCCGGCAGATGGCCAAGGCCCGCCATGAGCGGCTGAAACAGGTGCTGGACCTGTTTCTCGACGAGATTTGAGGAGACCCGAGATGCGTGTGACCGAACTCAACATCTATCCGCTGAAAAGCGCGCGCGGCATTCCCCTCTCCGAAAGCATTGTTTCGGCAGAAGGCCTGCCGGGCGACCGTCGCGCCATGCTCATCGATCCCACAGGCCATTTCATCACCCAGCGCGAATTGCCGGCCATCGCCACGGTTCTGGCGCGGCACGAGGATGGCGGCATGGCGCTTTCTCGGGAAAAGGGCGGCGAGGTTTTCGCAAGGCCTTCCGGAGAGCGCATGGATGTGGCGGTGTGGAAATCGATCGTCAGCGCCAATATCGCCGATGGCGAGACCAACGACACGCTCTCGGCATGGCTGGGGCGCGAGGTGAAGCTGGTGTTCTTCGACGACGCCTCGAAACGCATTTCAAGCCTCGAATGGACCGGCAACGAAACGCCCGTCACCTTTGCGGACGGTTACCAGATTCTCGTCACCACCACCGCCTCGCTTGCCGCGCTGAACGACAATATGCGCGCCAATGGCGAGGACGCGGTCGGCATGGAGCGCTTCCGACCTAATATCGTGCTTGATACGGACGAGCCATGGGCCGAGGACCGCTGGGCGGCCATCGAGATCGGCGGCATTCGCTTCGATCTCGTCAAACCCTGCGCCCGCTGCATCATGACCACGCAGGACCAGACGACCGGCTCCCGCGATGTGCCCTCCCCCATGAAAGCCATGGGCCGCATCCGCATGTCCGGAGACCGTCGCGTGCCCGGCCCGCTGTTCGGCTGGAACGTGACGCCGCGTGGCGAAGGCAGGCTGTCCGTCGGTGATGTGGCGAAGGTGATCGAGGAAAGGCCGGAAGGCTGGGCGATCAAGCGGCGGTAAGCGACTGGTTCGGTCAAACCGAACCCACAGCCCACGGCGAAAAGTTTCATAGGCTGGCGCACCCTCTCTCCCTCATTCCTGTGCTTGTCACAGGAATGAGTAGACGGAGGGTTCATCGCCTCACGGCTTGCGCGCCCCGACGATCAGAAAAATCGGGCGGCGATCTTCGTGCCTGAGTTCCGGCCGCTCGGCCATCAAAGCGGGATCCGGCCTCGGTTCCGCCAGCCGCTTCAAAACGAATCCGGCGGCCAAGAGACCGTTGAGAATGCCTGACACCGTGCGGTGATATTTGACCACATCGTCCGCCATCCAGTTGGAATGGCGCACGCCCTCGCTTTGATAATTATCGAGCGGCCAGTGCAGGATTTCACCATCCTCGCCATAAAACCAGTCCTGTTTTTCCAGCGCCGTGAAAACGGGATGTTCGATGGAAAAGATGAAATCACCGCCGGATTTCAGCACGGCGAAAATCTTTTCGAATGCCATGTCGAGATCGCGAACGTAATGCAGGGCGAGAGAACTCAGCACCACATCGAAACTTTCCTGCGGAAAATCGATGTCTTCGATAGCGGCGCGACGGTATTCGATGCCGGGCCCGCCATTTATCTCGGCGGCGCGGCGCAGCATATTCTCCGACAGATCGACGCCAACGATATGGGCCGCCCCCTGCTCTGCGGCATAACGGCAATGCCAGCCGAAACCACAGCCGAGATCGAGAAAATCCGTGCCTTTCAGCTCCGGCAGCATGGCGCGCAATTCATGCCACTCGCCGGCCTGACGCAGACCTTCCACAGAGCGCGGCATGGCGCTGTAACGCTCGAAAAACCCGGGATCGTCGTAGATATTCTGTTTCATCGTCGTCTCTCCGGTGGCCGGCATGCGAGGGCATTCCATCAATCCCATGAATAGTGGCCGTCAAGAAAAGTCGCTAGTGGGACCGGCTGACAAAAGATAATATTCATCCCATCGTAGCGGAATCTGCGGCAAGCCATGTCCCTCTTTTTTGGGGACGCGGCGCCGCGATGGGGGAATATTCATGTCGCAAGCCACACGCCAGACCATGCCCTGGCTGATTATCGCCGCCGGGTCGCTGATCGCGGTCATGACCTTCGGCCCCCGTTCCGCCATGGGCTTTTTCCAGCTGCCGATGCTCGCCGATACCGGCTGGGACCGTTCCACCTTCGGTCTCGCCATGGCCCTGCAGAACCTCTTCTGGGGGCTCGGCCAGCCCTTCTTCGGTGCCATCGCCGATAAATACGGCACGGGCCGCGTGCTGGTGCTTTCCGGCCTGCTTTATGCCGCCGGCCTCATCTGCATGTCCTTCGGCACCTCGCCCTTCTGGCTGCATTTCGGCGGCGGCGTTCTCGTCGGGCTCGGCATTGCCGCCGGCTCCTTCAGCGTCATCCTTTCGGCCTTTGCGCGCCATGTCACGCCGCAGCAGCGTTCGCTCGCCTTCGGCATCGGCACGGCGGCGGGCTCAGCCGGCATGTTCCTGTTTGCGCCGATCAGCCAGGGCCTGATTTCCACCTATGGCTGGTCGGACAGCCTCGTCTGGCTTGCCGCGATGATGATGCTCGTGCCGCTGCTCGCCTTTCCGATGCGCGGCAATTCCTCTTCCGGCAGCCAGTCGCAGGCGCAGTTCCAGCAGACGGCGGGCGAAGCGCTGAAAGAAGCGCTCGGCCATAAAAGCTACCTGCTTTTGACCACGGGCTTTTTCGTCTGCGGTTTTCAGGTGGCCTTCATCACCGCGCATTTCCCGGCCTATCTCGGCGATATCGGCATCGAACCGCGCTACGCCGTCATCGCCATGGCGCTGATCGGCTTCTTCAACATCATCGGGTCGCTTGCCGCCGGCGTCATCGCCCAGCGTTATTCGAAGCCCTATCTGCTGGCCTATATTTATCTCGCCCGTTCGGTTGCCGTCACCGCTTTCCTGCTTCTGCCGCAATCGCCGGTTTCGGTCATCATCTTTGCGGCCGTGATGGGCATTCTCTGGCTTTCCACCGTGCCGCCGACCAATGCGCTGGTGGCGATCATGTTCGGCACGCGCCATCTCGGCATGCTCGGCGGCGTCGTGTTCCTGTCGCACCAGATCGGCTCGTTCCTCGGCGTCTGGCTCGGCGGCTTCCTTTACGACAGGCTGGGTTCCTATGATCTCGTCTGGTGGCTGGGCGTCGGCATGGGGATTTTCGCGGCCATCGTGCATTGGCCCATTCAGGAGCGACCGGCTCCGAGGCCTGCAATGGCCTAGTCAGACAGCCTTATCGAGGGCGGGCGGCATCGCCCTGCCCTCCGTTGCCCTGCGCTCAAGCGCCTTCAGCGCCGCCTGCACGAAACCGTCGCGGGCGGCGTTTTCGTTGAAGCCACGCGGATCGTAGACATGCCGATTGAGGAAATGAGCGGTGAGGCGGAAAGCCGCCGCAAGGCTGTCAGGATCGGCGGCCTTCGACTGGCCTTCGCTTAAGAAAGCCGGAAGCGACAGCATCCGCTCCGCATAGGGCGCACCTGCCGTGCGGCAAACCGCCCTGCCCGTTTTCGGCGATACATAGATGAGATCGGTGCGCAGCCCCGTCGCCGCGCATTCGGTAAGATCGAGCCCGAAACCGAGTTCGTTCAGCACCGCCAGTTCGAAGCGCACGAATAACTCCCCGGCATCGACGGGGTCATGCAGATTGTCGAGAATGATATCCAGCGCCTGATAGAGATGCGGGTGCGGATCGCGCTCCGGCAGAAGCCTGAGCAACGCGCCCATGGCCTGTACGCCATAAACGGCGGTCGCCGTTTCCATCAACTGCGCAGCGCGCAATTGCAGCGGCTCAATGCGGAATTCACCCAGATGATCGTGAAGGCGCGCCCGCCAGATGACATCCACCCGGTTGCCCGCCTGAAGCACGGGCTGCATGCTGCGGGAACGGCCGGAACGCACCAGCCCCAGATGGCGGCCACGCGAAGGGGTCATCACCTCGGCGATGACACTCGTCTCGCCATGGCGTTTGACGCCGAGAATGATTGCCTCTTCCTGCCACTGCATGAAACGCGTCCGAATTTCGATTCAGGCCCGATCATACCCGATCTGGCGGCAAAACGTTATTCTTTTACGGTATCGTCGACCGCGCCGACGAGGTTGAGAACGAAATCGATAATTTCGTTTTCCCCGAAGGGTTTGCCGAGCAACGGCGCGTGCATGAGATCTTCCGGAAAACCCGTCGTGTCGCCATAACCGCTGACAAAACCGAAGGGAATGCCCGCATCGCGCAGCCCGCGCGCGAAATCGTAGCTCTTGCCGTCGGTGAGGCTGACATCGAGAAGCACGCAATCGGCGCCGTCCTCTTCGACAGCCTGCCTCGCCTGCGCAAGCGTGGTGGCGATGGCGACGGATTCCACCCCCATGGACTGGAGAACCGCTTCGACATCGAGCGCCACCAGATATTCATCCTCAACGATGATAACCCGTTGTGGCACCATATGTTTTCTTCTTCCCAAAAAAAGACGACCGCACGGCTCGAAGCTGCGGTCTCCGACATGATTCTCCCGTGAGATATCACGACAGGAGTCGCAAATTACGGCTCCACCGTCATTTAAAAAAGACATGTCAAAGGAAGATCAGATGAAGGGTCTTTGCCGCTTTTCATCGCTTTCCCAGCCCGCCACGTTGGTCAAGCCCGCATCGTCAAGCACCAGACAGCCCTTGTCCGTCCAACGGATGAGACCGCGATCGACGAGCTTTCTCAAGGTCTTGTTGGTGTGAACGATGGACAGGCCAAGCGTGTCGGCAACGTGTTGCTGGGTGACCGGGATCGGTGTTTCGCCGGGGATGAGGTTGACCGCTTTCGCCTTGCGATAAAGAAACGCGATCAGATAGGCGGCGCGTTCCAGCGCGGTGCGGCGGCCGATGCTGAGGAGATGGCTGTCCAGCATGCGTTCCTCACTCGCCGCGATCCAGGTGAGGTCATAGGCAAGCGTCGGATGATCGGTGAAGAGGTTGTTGAGGCGGGACCGCTCGAAAACGCAGAGCGTCACCGGAGACAGCGCCTCCACCGAATGCTGCATTTCCCCCATCACCGTGCCCTGCAGACCGACGAGATCGCCGGGCATGACATAGTTGAGGATTTGCCGCCGGCCGTCCTCCAGCGTCTTGTAACGGAAAGCCCAGCCCTGCAAAACGGTGTAAAGATGGGCGCTGTGCGAGCCTTCCATCAGGATCACGGAGCCGCTTTCCACCGCAAGTTCCCCCGTTTTGAAACGCGAGACGAAATCCAGTTCGGAAGAGGAAAAATCCCGGAAATGCGGCAGGTCGCGCAGGGGACATTGCTGGCACGGGGTGGTGGAAATTCCGTTCGGTTTTTTTGGCGACATGAATATCCGTCATCGAAAAAGGTTGCGCCCAATTGTTTTGGAACAACCCGCCCGAAGGGTATTCGGTTCCCGATGGTGGGTGAAGATATTCAGTTCGTTCAAGGATTGCGTCGCGTCCCCCCCCTCGAACACACAAAAGCGAAGGGCTTGGGCAATCTCGACGTTCGCGTTGGTTCGCGACATTTCCCGCCCGTCATTCCGGCCTTGAGCCGGAATCCAGTCGACGCGCGTCGGCGCGGCGAGAGGCCTCTTTTCAGCCCAAGGACTTGGGCTGGCTGGATTCCGGCTCAAGGCCGGAATGACGGAAGCGGGTGTGTTTCCGCATCGCGCATATCGCGCCTGCGCGTTAACCCCGCGGGAACTCCAGTCCCATTTCACGGAAACGCTCGGGGTCGTCGCCCCAGTTCTCGCGCACCTTGACGAACAGGAAGAGATGCACCGGCTGTTCGAGGATTTCAGACAGCTCCTTGCGCGAGGCGGTGGAGATGGCCTTGATCGCATCGCCGTTCTTGCCGAGCGCGATCTTCTTCTGGCTGTCGCGCTCGACATAGATCACCTGCTCGATGCGCACGGAGCCGTCCTTGCGTTCTTCCCACTTTTCGGTCTCGACGTGCGAGGCGTAGGGAAGCTCCTGATGCAGACGCAGGAACAGTTTTTCGCGGGTGATTTCGGCGGCGAGCTGGCGCATCGGCAGATCGGAAATCTGGTCTTCCGGATAATACCACGGGCCTTCCGGCAGTTCGGCGGCCAGATAGTTCATCAGGTCCTCGCAGCCCGAACCGTTGGTCGCCGAGATCATGAAGGTGCGGTCGAAGGCGACCGCTTCATTGGCGGCGGCGGCGAGCTTCAGCAGGTCTTCACGCTTCACCTGGTCGATCTTGTTGAGGCAGAGGATTTTCTTCTGCGGGACATCCTTCAGACCTTCGAGGATGGTCTCCGCATCGCCCTTCAGGCCACGTTCGCTGTCGATCAGCAGCAGGATGAGATCGGCATCCTTCGCGCCGCCCCAGGCGGAGGTGACCATGGCGCGGTCCAGGCGGCGGCGCGGCTTGAAGATGCCGGGCGTGTCCATGAAAACGATCTGGGCATTGTCGTGAATGGCGATGCCGCGCATCACGGCGCGCGTCGTCTGCACCTTGTGGCTGACGATCGAAACCTTGGCGCCCACCAGCCGGTTCACCAGCGTCGACTTGCCGGCATTTGTGGGGCCGATGAGGGCCACGAAGCCGGAGCGGGTCGGAAGGGCTGCATCTTCGCCAGTCATGGCGGGGTTTTCGTGATCGGTCATGATATCCATTCAAGGTCAGAGGTATTCAACATGCGGCCCGCGGGTCCGCCATGCGCTCGATTTTGGCACCCGGCTCGCCGGGCGCTCAGTTCCGGGTGGAGGTCTTCTGCCAGACGCCTTCGCGTTCCAGCAATCTTGTTGCCGCCACCTGCTCGGCCGCGCGCTTGGAGCGCTCGACACCGGTTTCCGGCTTTACGCCGGGAATTTCGACAGTCACCGTAAAGCGTGGATCGTGATCCGGTCCGGAGCGATCGTCAACCCGGTAAGAGGGCGTGGTCGCAAATCTGGCATGCGCCCATTCCTGCAACTCGGTCTTGGCGTCGCGCCGCCCGGCATCCACGCTGGTTGCGCGGCCCTGCCAGTATTTCAGAATGAATTTGCGCGATGCTTCCAGCCCGCCATCCAGATAGATGGTGGCGATCAGGCTTTCGACCACATCGGCGCGCACGTTCAGCATCGCCTTGCCAGTCAGCTTCTTCACATCCGAGCCGGTGCGGATGAAATTATGCAGCCCCATCTCGTCGCCGATCGCGGCGCAGGATTCGGCGCTGACGAGCTGGTTCAGACGGACCGAAAGCTCGCCTTCGGTGGCGTTGCGGAAGGTGGAGAATAGCAATTCGGCGACGCAGAGACCGAGGACACGGTCCCCTAAAAATTCCAGCCGCTCGTAATTGCCGGCCGCCGCCGAGCGGGCGCTGGCATGGGTCAAGGCCCGGTCGAGCCGGGCCTTTTCCTTGAACTCATATCCGATCAACGCTTCCAGACGGGAAATCTCGTCCGCCGAAAGCGGCTTGGTCTTGCTCATTCCACAACCTTGAAGAGGCGGTCCCAACGCATGTTGGCCGGCCATTCCCAAATGCGGCTGAACGGCGTGTCATTGCCCAGCGAGAAGAAGATGACGCTGGCGCGGCCGATCAGGTTTTCTTCCGGTACGAAACCGACATCGAAACGGCTATCGAGCGAATTGTCGCGATTGTCGCCCATCATGAAATAATGGCCTTCCGGCACCACGAATTCGCGGGTGTTGTCGCCGCGCGAGTCGGGCGATTGATCGAGCGTGTCGTAGGTGACGCCATTGTCGAGCGTTTCGCGGAAGACAGGCACATTGGCGCCCGGATCGGCGCGGTAATCGGAGGTGAAGGTGCCATCGGGCTGCTTCGGCACCGGCTGGCCGTTGATGAACAGCACGCCGTTCGTCACCTGGATGCGGTCGCCCGGCAGGCCGACGAGACGCTTGATGTAATCGACTTCAGGATTGGGCGGCAGGCGGAAGACCACGACATCGCCGCGCTTCGGCTTGCTGAATTCGAGAATGCGGCCCGAAAACAGGTTCGGCGAAAAGGGCAGCGAATATTTCGAATAGCCGTAGGAGAACTTATTGACGAAAAGATAGTCGCCAACCAGAAGCGTCGGCATCATCGAGCCGGACGGGATCGTGAAGGGCTGAAACAGCACGGTGCGGATGACCATGGCCAGCAGCAGCGCCTGAATGATGACCTTGACGTTCTCCCAGAGGGCGTTCTGCTTCTTTTCAGCTTTTTCGGACACTTAAAGACCTGCCTGATTGTTTCCCGGCTTCTTCGGTTTCACGAAGGCCTCCGGGCCGTTGTTTGTCGCGCCTGCGGCGGGTGAAGCGGTTTCACGCAGCCGGCAACGCTTTCATATTTCTGCGACTTCTCTAGAACCTTTCCAGCCCGAAGGGAAGCGCTTCTGTGACACGTCCGCAAATAGGACGCCAATGCGGCTTCACCGGGTCTTACCCGTTCACGGGAAGCGCCTCGATAATCACGAATGCCTGAGCGTAAGGAAAATCGTCCGTGATCGTCAGGTGAATAGTGGCGCGGTGGCCGGCGGGCAGCAGCGCCGCCAACCTTTCCCCTGCCCCATTGGTCAACACCATGGTCGGCTTGCCGCCCGGCAGGTTGACGACGCCCATATCCTTCCAGAATACGCCGTTCGCAAGGCCGGTTCCCAGCGCCTTGGAACAGGCTTCCTTGGCGGCGAAACGCTTGGCATAGGAAGCGGCGCGGTTCTTGCGGCCATCGGACTTGGCCCGCTCGATATCGGTGAAACAGCGATGGGTGAAGCGCTCGCCGAAACGTTCGATCGATTTTTCAACACGGCGGATGTCGATCAGGTCGCTGCCCAATCCAATGATCATTTCAACATCTCCAGAGAAGCATTCTTGTTGGCGGCGCGATGCGCGAGATTTTCCATCTTGCGGCGCTGGAAACCGCTGATGAGACCATAAACGGCGATATAGGCGATGACCGCGCTGATAACGGCAGGAAGCAGCGCGCCGATGGTCATGGGTTCCAGCACCGGCGTCCAAATTTGCCGGAATTCGAGATGGCTGAACAGCGCCACGAAATCCACGTGCGCAGCGCTTTCCGTCTTCTGCCGGCCGAGGATGAAGTGCCCCAGCTCCCAGGTGGATGCCCAGATGAAGGGAAATGTCAGCGGATTGGCGAAGGTGGTGCCAAGCGCCGCCGCCACGAGATTGACGCGCATGAGAAAACCCAGCGCCATGGCGATGATGATATGTACGCCGAGAAACGGCGTCCACGCCACGCCGACACCGAGAGCGACACCGGCGGCAACCGAATGCGGAGAGGCGGAAAGCCGCAGAAGGCGCAGCTTCATATAGCGCAACGAACGGGAAAAACCCGTGCGCGGCCAGAAGAGGTCGCGAATCTTCTCTGAAAAACCAACGGGTTCACGGCGGCGAAACGGCATGGCGGCAGTCTATTTCATCGCCCGGGCTGAGCCAAGAGCATCATAGATGACGCAGGGATTTCTTTTGCAGGTGTATTCTCCGCGTCCGTCATTCCGGCCTTGGGCCGGAATCCAGCCGACGTGCGTCTGCGCGGCGAGAAGACTCTTTCCAGCCCAAGGACTTGGGCTGGCTGGATGCCGGATCAAGTCCGGCATGACGGACGCGGGATATCA
Source organism: Agrobacterium sp. T29 (assembly GCF_006970545.1). Taxonomy (NCBI): domain Bacteria; kingdom Pseudomonadati; phylum Pseudomonadota; class Alphaproteobacteria; order Hyphomicrobiales; family Rhizobiaceae; genus Agrobacterium; species Agrobacterium sp. T29. The sequence continues at coordinate 725,738 of NZ_CP040640.1, read as the reverse complement.
CGAATACAGTGAATATCGAGCCTTCGATATCAGTCCCAATTTAGTGTCGCCTATTGCGACAGGGGACTGAGCCGGAATTTTTTGCGGCGTATTGGTCAACCAGTTTGGGACAACCGCTTGAAGCGCGCATTCACATAGTTTTGCGAGACACAGCAATACACAGGCCGATACGGCTGCACCTGCTGGCTCCATACGCACGGCGACGGGCTGCCATGCGCTGAGTGCATTACCGGCGGAACAGGCCGCGGTCGATTTCGCGCTGGCGAAATTCCAGGTCGACATTCGACACGGAAGCGCTGAGATATTCGAATTCGCGTTCCTGGGCGGTCTTGCCACGAACGGCACGGGCGATCTTGCGAAGCGGAGTAAACATGATTTTCGGTCCTTTCGGTTTGGAACTGGCGTTTCTCATCGGTGTTCATCCACCGGCACGCCGCGTTTCCTTCTCTTCAATTTCTGAGATGAAAATAGTCGCAAACCGCCTCCACGACCAGAGACAGGAAAAGGCCGCTGCCATGCATTTAATGCATAACAGCGGCCTTTTAGTATTTGCAAAGGATCAAAAATGCCTCAATCGAAGGCACGCGTCACTGTCGAGACGCAATCGAGATCCTTGAGCTGCGACAGAAGCTGGTTCAGCTGCCTGAGATCCCAGACTTCGACATCCAGCGCCAGCTCGGAGAAATCCGTGCCGATGCGGACCATGTTGAGGCCGCGAATATTGACGTCCAGCGTGGCGATGGACTGCGCCACCGAGGCGAGCGTGCCCGGCTCGTTCAGCGCATTGATCATCACCCGCGCCATGAAACGCGACTTGTTCGCCTCATCAAGATCCCAGCGCACATCGATCCAGCGCTCCGGCTCGTCGTCGAAGCGTTGCAGCGCCGGCGCCTGAATCGGATAGATGGTGATGCCCTTGCCTTTTTCCATGATGCCGACAATGCGGTCACCCGGAACCGCGCCGGCGGCACCGAAATGCACATCGACATTGCCGGAAAGGCCACGGATGGGCAGCGGGTCCGGTCCATCCAGCATCTCGGCCGCACCGTCGTCCTCAAGCACCGAGCGCGACTTGCCGGGGATCTTGAAGACCATGCCGGAGGCGCTGCGCATGTTGAACCAGCCATCGTCGCCGGTCATCTTCACCGTCACGCGCTCGTCCTGATAATCCGGGAACACCGCGCGCAGGACATCGAGCGAGGAAACCTCGCCACGGCCGACGGCGGCAATGGCATCTTCCACGTCCTTCTGCGCCAGACGATGCAGCACGGGCTTCAGCGCTTCCCGCGAGAAGGCCTTGCCGGCACGTTCGAAGGTGCGTTCCAGAATGCGATAACCGAGACCGGAATATTGCTTGCGGATGGCCATGCGAGTGGCGCGACGAATGGCCGAGCGGGCCTTGCCCGTCACCACCACCTCTTCCCATGCGGCCGGCGGCACCTGCACGCCGGAGCGGATGATCTCCACCTCGTCGCCGTTGTTCAGACGGGTGACGAGCGGCATGATCCGCCCGTTGATCTTCGCGCCAACCGTCGTATCGCCGATATTGGTGTGAACGGCATAGGCGAAATCGATGGGCGTCGCGCCGCGCGGCAGGGCAATCAGCTTGCCCTTCGGCGTAAAGCAGAACACCTGATCCTGGAAAAGTTCGAGCTTGGTGTGCTCGAGGAATTCTTCCGGGCTGTCGCCTTCGGCCAGCGATTCGATGGTGTGGCGCAGCCAGGAATAGGCGTTCGATTCCGGCGAGAGCAGATCGCCCTCCCCGTTTTCGCCATCCTTGTAAAGCGCATGGGCGGCGATACCGAATTCGGCGATCTCATGCATGCGCTTGGTGCGGATCTGCAGCTCGATACGCTGGCGCGACGGGCCAACGATGGTGGTGTGGATGGAACGATAGTCGTTCTGCTTGGGTGTCGAGATATAATCCTTGAAGCGGCCCGGCACGACGCGCCAGCGGGTATGCACGACACCCAGCGCCCGATAGCAGGACGGAATATCATCCACCAGAATGCGGAAACCGTAGACATCGGAAAGCTGCTCGAAGGAAAGCGACTTCGACTGCATCTTGCGGAACACCGAATAGGGTTTCTTCTGCCGCCCTTTGACATTGGCGCCGACCAGACCATTCGCCACGAGAAGCTCGCGCAGCTCGTCCTCGATCTTTTTGATCAGCCCTTCATTGCGCGTTTCCAGTTCCTGCAGGCGGTTCGTCACCGTGCCATAGGCTTCCGGGTTAAGATAGCGGAAGGACAGGTCCTCCAGTTCGTCGCGCATATCCTGCATGCCCATGCGGCCGGCGAGCGGCGCATAGATTTCCATGGTTTCTTCGGAAATGCGGCTGCGCTTGTCGGCCGGCATATATTCCATGGTGCGCATATTGTGCAGACGGTCTGCGAGCTTCACCAGAAGAACGCGCACGTCGTCGGAAATGGCGAGCAGCAGCTTGCGCAGGTTTTCCGCCTGCTTGGCCTTGCGGGTGACGAGGTCGAGCTTCTTGAGCTTGGTCAGCCCCTCCACCAGCCGGCCGATATCTTCGCCGAAGAGCTCGTCGATTTCGGCGCGGGTGGCGGTGGTGTCCTCGATCGTATCGTGCAGCAACGCCACCGCGATGGTCGATTCGTCGAGATGCATTTCGGTGAGGATCGCGGCAACTTCGAGCGGATGCGAAATATAGGGGTCGCCATTGGCCCGCTTCTGCTGGCCGTGTTTCTGCATGGCGTAAACATAGGCCTTGTTCAGCAGGGCCTCATTCGCATCCGGTTTATATTTTTGAACCCGCTCAACGAGTTCGTATTGCCGCATCATGCGATATTCCACAAAAAGAAAGCGCGCCAACCTGAGGGTCGGCGCACAATGCTGCATCAATAGGGATCAGATTATGACGGCAACTATTGACAGACGGTAACCGCCGCCTGCCAAAGGCATCATAAAATCCTATCAATAGTCGTCATTTTTTTCCGGCGGCACAAGGCCTTCGATACCGGCCAGCAGTTCTTCTTCCGACATCTGGTCGAAAGTAACGGTTTCCGGCTGGTCGTCTTCTTCGCCATCGGCAATGGCGGAGGCGGCGAGCGTGACCGGATCGGGCTCGGGCTCGTCCACTTCCACATGCTTTTGCAGCGAGTGGATCAGGTCTTCCTTCAGATCGTCGGGAGACAGCGTCTCGTCGGCGATTTCGCGCAGCGCCACAACCGGGTTCTTGTCGTTGTCGCGGTCAACCGTGATGGAAGACCCTTGAGAAATCTGGCGCGCACGGTGGCTGGCGAGAAGCACCAGCTCGAAACGGTTGTCTACTTTATCAATGCAATCTTCAACTGTGACGCGGGCCATTGCCTGTCCTTTGCGGGTCGTAATGTCGTGGATCAGAGCGCCGTGCGATGTTCGGGGTGCACAAGGGTTGCTCTAACCTATTGAATCTGCGCTTCGTGCCTTGCGAAAAACATTCAAGATTTCTCGCGACGATGCTTTCCAGCTTCCGATACAGCCATTGGCCGCGGAATTCAAGTTTTTCCTGTCTTTGGCGTCTTTTGGCACCTTATTGCCCACCTTTGGCGTCTGATGAACAAAATGTCTAGAAGAATTGTCTTGGAATAAGGGGGAAGGTAGCTTACTTAAAACGCAACGGCGATACGCAAAGCTCGTTGATACGACATGTTTTTTTGCGTTATCGACCGGATATAAAAGCCAGATAATGGCCTTTCCAAAAAAAGGAATGGGATGGAATGTTCGATCCACGGGAGAAAATTGCGCTCTTCATAGACGGAGCCAATCTTTATGCAGCATCGAAAAGCCTGGGATTCGATATCGACTACCGCAAGCTCCTGAAGGCGTTTCAAAAGCGTGGATACCTGCTGCGCGCCTATTATTACACCGCGCTCATCGAGGATCAGGAATATTCCTCGATCCGCCCGCTGATCGACTGGCTGGATTATAACGGCTACAAGGTCGTGACGAAGCCAGCGAAGGAATTCACCGACGCTCTCGGCCGCCGCAAGATCAAGGGCAACATGGATATCGAACTGGCAGTCGATGCCATGGAACAGTCCGAGACGGTCGATCATCTGGTGCTCTTCTCCGGCGACGGCGATTTCACCACGCTGGTAGATGCGCTGCAGCGCAAGGGCCGCAAGGTTTCCGTGGTTTCCACCATGGCCACGCAGCCCGCCATGATCGCCGACGACCTGCGTCGCCAGGCCGATCACTTCATCGATCTGATGACGCTGAAGGCCGAGATCGGGCGCGACCCGAACGAGCGCCCTGCCCGGCACGCCGAAAGCCCGGAAACGATCTGATCCTAGCTTTCGCATCGCTGATATTTCAGAAACGCGCCCATCGCAAAGACGGGCGCGTTTTTGTTTGACACCCTGTCGGCAGGGCAAAAATTCCCTTTGGAATTAACAACCGTCAAATCCGGCCAGTCGAAATTATATCTTGGTTAATTTTAGACGTGTCTAAATCACGCAACGGCACCAGCGACGTGATTTGGGTGTCAAAGCAGGATGACTAGACATGCATGGCCAGACAAAAACCGACCGACAGCTCGATGAAAGACTGAATTTTCTGGGGCTCGGCCACGAGCAACGGCAAAATCTTTCAGACATGAAGGGCGTCATCACCGGCTCTCTCGATGCGTCTCTGGATCGTTTTTACGCGAAGGTTCGCTCAGTGCCGGAGACGGCGAAATTCTTCGCCAACGACGCGCATGTGCAGCACGCCAAGGGCATGCAGCTCAAACACTGGGCAAGGATCGCTTCCGGCACCTTCAACGCGGATTATACCGATGCCGTAACCGCCATCGGCCGCACCCATGCGAGACTGGGGCTGGAGCCGAGATGGTACATCGGCGGTTATGCCCTGATGCTCGACGGCATCGTCAAGGCCCTGATCGAGTCCGAGTTGAAGGGCTTTTTCATGGAGAAGAAGGCCAAGAAGGTGAAGGACGCCTTGTCGGCCACCATCAAGGCCGCCCTTCTCGACATGGATTATTCGATCTCCGTCTATCTCGACGTGCTGGCCGCCGAGCGGCAGAAGGTGGAAGCCGAACAGGCGCAGATGAAGAAGGAACAGGAGCACGTTCTCGCACTGCTCAACAGCGCCCTCGACAGGCTGGCGAATGGCGACCTCACCTCCAGTATCGGCGAAAAGACCGCACCGCAATTCGAAGGGCTGGTCGCCAATTTCAACGCTGCGGTCGGCAATCTCTCCGGCGCATTCGCGCAGATCGTCGAAGAGGCGAACAAGATTTCCGGCAATACGCGCGAGCTGACTTCCGCGACCGACGACATGGCCCGCCGCACGGAGCAGCAGGCCGCCGCCCTTGAGGAAACCGCCGCCGCCGTCGAGGAAATCACCACCATTTCCAAATTGTCGGCGCAGCGTTCCGAAGAGGCCAAGGCCATTGTCGAAAGTTCGGCCGTTGAAGCCGCGCGCTCGCGCGATGTGGTGACGGAAGCGGTGAAGGCGATGGGGGCCATCGAGGACTCATCGCAGAAGATCACTCAGATCATCTCCGTCATCGACGAGATTTCGTTCCAGACCAACCTTCTGGCGCTGAATGCCGGTGTGGAGGCCGCGCGCGCCGGCGAGGCCGGCAAGGGGTTCGCCGTCGTCGCACAGGAAGTGCGTGAACTCGCACAGCGCTCCGCCACCGCCGCGAAGGAAATCAAGACGCTGATCGCCAAGTCTTCCGAAGACGTGATGCAGGGTGTCTCACTGGTCAACAAGACGGGCGAATCCTTGAATACGATCGGCAACAAGGTGGATCACATCCAGGAACATATCGCCTCGCTGACCAAGGCGGCGCAGGAACAGTCCGTCGGCATTCAGGAAATCAATGCCGCCATCAACAGCATGGACAATCTGACCCAGAAGAATGCGGCCATGGTGGAAGAGACGAATGCGGCGACGCATAATCTGAGCGATGTCAGCGCCAATCTGGCGGCGCTTGTCAGCCGGTTCAGCGTTTCGACGACGAAGGCGCATGTGGAGCGGACGTACCGGGCGGCGTGACGGGCGCAGCGGGCAGCAACACACTCCCGTCATCCCGGCCTTGAGCCGGGATCCAGCCAGCCCAAGTCCTTGGGCTGAAAGGACTCTTTCCACGGCGCAGACGCGCCGTGGCTGGATGCCGGATCAAGTCCGGCATGACGGAAGAACAAGTGGCGAAAGGCCGCTACCCTCTACGCCGCGAAATCTCCTGCCGCTCAGGCGTTGCCACCCTTCAGCAACCGCGATTTCTGCCGGTTCCAGTCGCGTTCCTTCTCCGTCTCGCGCTTGTCGTGCAACTTCTTGCCCTTGGCGAGCGCCAGTTCCAGCTTCGCGCGGCCCCTGTCGTTGAAATAGATCTTCAAGGGCACCAGCGTCATGCCTTCACGGTTGATGCCGGCGCGCAGGCGGTTGATCTCGCGCTTGCTCAGGAGCAGCTTGCGGCGGCGGCGCGGCTCGTGGTTGAAGCGGTTGGCCTGCAGATATTCCGGCAGGTGGGAATTGATGAGCCAGATTTCTTCGCCCTCGTCCGAGGCGTAGGATTCGGCGATATTCGCCTTGCCTTCGCGCAGCGACTTGACCTCGGTGCCGGTCAGCACGAGCCCTGCCTCATAGGTGTCGATGATTTCGTAGTTGAAACGAGCCTTGCGGTTTTCCGCAACGATCTTGTTCACCACGCGCTGGCTGCCTTTGGGGGCCATGATATTTCAATCCCTTGTTTTTCTTATTGCGCCTTCGGCTTACCGCCGAGAGCGGTTTTCGAACCCCTATTTAATGTTGTCGCCGCGAAAAGAAAAGGCGCGCCGAACGGCTTCTGTTGCGAAGCGGTTCATGGCGCGCCTTAAACGCTTTAAGGCGTGTCTCAGTTCATCAGGCCGGCGTGCTTCAGCGCCGCGTCGATGGCCGCTTCCGTTGCCGGTTCCAGCGTGCTCATCAAGGGCGAGCGGACCCGGCGGTTGCCGCCGCGCGTCTTCGACAGTGCGTATTTCGTGCCGCAGACACCGGGCTCCATGAAGATCGCCTTGTGCAGCGGCATCAGGCGATCCTGATAATCCAGCGCCTTGGCATAATCGCCGGCGAGCATCGCCGCCTGGAACTCCGAACAGAGGCGCGGCGCGACATTGGCGGTGACGGAAATGCAGCCGACGCCGCCATGGGCGTTGAAACCGAGCGCCGTGCCATCCTCGCCCGAAAGCTGGATGAAGTCCTTGCCGCAGGAAATGCGCTGTTCGGAAACGCGGTCGATCTTGCCGGTCGCGTCCTTGACGCCGACGATGTTCCTGTGCGCCTTGACCAGTGCGCCCATGGTTTCCGGCGACATATCCACCACCGAGCGCGGCGGGATATTGTAGATGACGATAGGCAGCTTCACCGCTTCGGCAATGGCGGAAAAATGCGCGAACAGGCCCTTCTGGGTCGGCTTGTTGTAATAAGGAGTGACAACCAAGAGCGCATCCGCGCCGGCTTCCTGCGCATGCAGCGCAAGCTCGATCGCCTCATCGGTATTGTTGGAGCCAGCGCCCGCAATGACCGGAACCCGTTTCGCCGCTACCTCGATGCACAGCTCGACGACACGTTTGTGCTCGTCGTGGGACAGGGTTGGAGATTCCCCCGTCGTGCCCACCGGCACAAGTCCGTTGCTGCCTTCGGCGATCTGCCATTCCACATGGGCGGCAAATGCCTGTTCGTCCACGGCGCCATTGTCCGTGAACGGGGTAATGAGGGCGGGAATTGATCCCTTGAACATGCAAAGCTCCTGGCGCCGAGCCGGTTCATGCTTCGGCCGCATTCGATGGTTAAAACCGGCACACATTAGTGCCAGCCCTTGGCGCCGACAAGCGCAAAGGCAGGGTATTTTGTCCGAAATTGTCGGAAGTGTGACAGTCTCCGGGCTGCAATCGGCAAGCATAAAAAGCAGGCGCCGAAATGAGACGCCGCTCGCGGGACGGTGAATAAAAGTTGATTGAATTGCAGGGCGGCGATTAACATTTCATTAAGCCTGAAATCCCAAGATTTCCGGGTGGGACATCAGACCGTTTTCGGCAATCCCGCTGCAATGAAATGATATTAGAGCATTTCCAGTAAAAGTGCGTAGCGGTTTTACGTCCGGAAAATGCGGAAAAGCAAAGAGCCAGAGCATGTCGAACGATTCCGGTTAACAGGACGTGCTCTGAAAGAAAGTCGGCAACTCCGTTACACGATGAAGAACGGCATGAAAAAGACAGTCTGGGGATTGATGGCGGCGGGCCTTGCCGCAACCGTTTGGAACGCATTGGCCGGGCCGCTGCCGGAAGGTGCGGCGCCGCTTCCCTATGTCAAGCCGAATGCGCCGACCGTTCCGGCCTTCATGCCGGCCTCGCCCGAGATCACCGGCGCCATACCGCGCCTCGACCGCCCCGACGATACAAGCCAGTTGAAGGCCGGCCTCGATGCGCTCTCCAGCCGGGATGCGGCGCGCGCGATTGCGTTGCGCAACACCATGCCGACCGGCAGTCTCGACCGCCATATCCTCACCTGGGCAATCGCCGTTTCCGGCCAGAAGGACGTCGCTTCCGCCGAAATCGCCGCCGCCCAACGCGAGCTCTCCGGCTGGCCGGGTGCCGCCACCCTGCGCGCCAATTCCGAAAAAGCGCTTTACCGAGAAGATCCGCCGGCGTCCCAGGTGCTTGCCGCCTTCGGCAATAGCCGGCCGGAAACTGCGGAAGGCAGCGTGGTGCTCGCCAAGGCGCTCGCTTCCTCCGACAAGGGTACGGAATCGCAGCGTCTCATTCGCCAGCTCTGGGTGAGCGAAGGCATGGACAAGGACATGGAAGACCGTGTGCTTGCCGAGTTTCCCACCTATCTGACGCCCGCCGATCACAAGGCGCGCATGGATTATCTGATGTATCGCAGCCGCATCGGCCAGGCGAAGCGTTTCGGCGATCTCGGCAAGGCGCAGTCGCTTTACAATGCCTGGGCGGCCGTGCTGCAGCGATCCACTACTGCGACTGCGCTGCTCGGCAAGGTCGACGCCTCCTGGCGCGGCGACCCCGCCTATCTTTTCGCGCGGGTGGAAAACCTGCGCAACCAGCAGAAATATTCCGAAGCCGCCGTGCTTTTGCGGCAGGCCCCGAAGGAAGCGGCCAAGCTCGTCAATCCGGGCGAATGGTGGAACGAGCGACGCATCATTGCGCGCGGCGTCGCCGATCTCGGCGATTTCGCCGAGGCCTATCGCATCGTCGCCAATCATTCGGCCACCTCCGCCGTCGATACCGCCGATGCGGAATTCCATGCCGGCTGGTATGCGCTAAGAGCGCTGCGCGATCCCGCCACGGCTTCGCGTCACTTCAACACGCTGCTTCAGACTTCGAACCGACCGCTTTCGGCGTCGCGCGCCTATTATTGGCTCGGGCGGACGGCGGAAGCGGGCGGACCGGGGGATGCCCGCGACTTTTTCACCAAAGCCGCCGCTCATCCCGGCACGTTTTATGGCCAGCTCGCTGCTGCACGAATCGGCGCCAAGACGCTGAATGTCACCTATCCTAGCCCCAGCAGCGGCGACCGCGAACGTTTCGCCGGCCGCGAAGCCGTGCGCGCCATCGACCGGCTGGAAGCAGCCGGTTACGGCTGGCGGGCCGATAGCCTTTACCGGTCGCTGGCGGAACAACTCGACAGCCCCGGCGAGCTTGCCATTTTGGCGGCAAGGGCGGAGGGCAACGGCAACCATCAGGTTTCGCTGCAAATCGGCAAGACGGCTTTCAGCCGCGGCATCGATGCCGCAGCGCTCGCCTATCCGCTCGGCGTCATTCCCGCCAGCGCCAATATTGCCGGCTCCGGCAAGGCGCTTGCTTACGCGATTGCCCGGCAGGAAAGCGCCTTCAACCCGGCTGCCATCTCCGCCGCCAATGCGCGCGGCCTGCTGCAACTGCTGCCCGGAACCGCCAAGGGCGTGGCCGGACGCCATGGCCTGCCCTACACCCAGGCACGGCTGACCACCGATGCGGGCTATAACGCCACGCTCGGCGCGCATTATCTCGGCGAGCAGATCGACAGTTTCGGCGGCTCCTACATCCTCACCTTCATCGCCTATAATGCCGGGCCAAAGCGCGTGCCGGAATGGATCGCCCGCTATGGCGACCCGCGCGGCAAGCCGATCGACGAGGTGGTCGACTGGATCGAGCGCATCCCCTTCCCCGAAACCCGCAATTACGTGCAGCGGGTGATGGAGAATTATCAGGTCTACAAGACGAGGCTCGGACAACAGGCCGATATCGTTGACGACCTGCGCCATGGGCGTGCGGGGTAAAGCCGGCTTCCTCAGGTGACGAGCGGAGCATTCAAGCACCTGCCGGCCAGCGCTCCAGACCGCTGAAAAAGCCTGAAGTTCTCTTCCGTTATGCTCGGGCCTGTCCCGAGCATCTGCGACGTTTAGATTTTATGCGACGTGGCTGGATCACTGGGACAAGTCCCGGGGATAAGGTCGACGGCTTGGGCAGATTTGCCGATAAGCGAGAGGCCAGCTGACCGATGCTGCAAAGCACAAGCAATTCCCGAAAGACTTATATTTCCACCCGAGCTTCAAAACGAAAAACCCCGGCATTTCTGCCGGGGTTTCCATCACTGACAATGTCAGATCAGATTAGAACGAACGCTGAAGGCGAACGAAACCGGTCCAGCTGTCGCCATTCGGACCATCGATGTCCTGATAGTTTGCAGCAACCTTGGCATCCAGACCCTGGGTGATCTTGTAATCAACCGTCAGACCAGCGCGCCATGCATCGCGGTCGCCAGTGAAGTCACCGTCCGGAGCGATATCGATCGTGCCGAGGTACTGAGCGCCGGGGGTGATGGTCAGCTTGTCGGTAGCCTTGATGGCGTATTCAGCAGCAACAGCCCACTCGGATTCTTCGTAGTAGTAGTTTGCGCCGGAAGCCCAAACACCGGAGATACCGAAGGTGCCCGGACCGATGTCAGCCGTGACGATTGCACGGATAGCACCATTTTCCTGGTCGGTGTCGTAGGAGCCGAGCAGGTTTGCGCTGACAGCACCGAACTTGGCACCGATGATACCGCTTACACCAACGTTGTTCGGGCCTTCAAAGACGCCGCCCTTGGCAATGCCGAGGTTCGACGTAGCGTCGCGGGTAGCGTCAAGCTCTTCAACGCTGATGCCGGCATAGAAGGAACCAGCGTCGTAGGTGTAACGCAGAGCGTTGCCACGGGTGGTGTTCGAAGACAGGATATCGGTTTCGCCGGAGAGATCGTCATCCCACCAGGTGTACATGTAACCGACCTTCAGGCCGCCGAGTTCGATGAAAGCCTGGTCGACGTTGACGCCACGGTCGCTGTCGTTGTTGGCTTCGCCACGCAGACCGATGTAACCGCGCAGAGCGCCGAGCTCGGTGTCGGTGCGGGTGTCGATGTTGAACTGGGCGCGCGTGAACGAGTTCCAGTCAGACGTGCCGGACTTGTTACGGCCGAAGTCGGTCTGGAAACGGATGTAACCGTCGAACTTCAGGCAGGTTTCGGTGCCGGGGATGTAGAAGAAGCCGGTGCCGAAAGCGTCGCAAACGCGAACGTATTCCAGGGGCTCGGGCTCGGCAGCGACGATAGCGTCAGCGGCCTGTGCGCCGGATACTGCTGCGAGAGCCGCAGCGGAGCCGATGAGAAGGCTCTTGATGTTCATGGTTGACCTCCAGTCAAACGCTTAATCTTCTAAGCAGCGGGTGGGAAAGCACTTCAGAAATGCGTGCCGCTTATGAAGCTGATTAGAGCCAAAACGGGCCGCACAGGCAATCGCAATCGTGACAGAAGGAAGACAGTAAGGTGTCCTTAGTTTTTCATTGTTGCGAAATAGCTACAATTCTAACCGACGGGACCCCATTCGTTAAAAAATCGTTAATAACCTATGCTTTTCAGTCACTTAACAAGAGGCTCGAAAAATCCGCCGTGAGAAAACCCACGAGATCACCTGAATCTGGACACGATCAGGCCACCGGAAATTGTTCAAAAGACGATTGCAATCTGCAGAGGACCCTACTTCTGCAAGAAAAAACTGACCGAAAAGCAAAAACCCGCAGCTTCGGATTCCTTAAACGACTCAAGGCTCCCGATACCGAGCGAATCGATGGGCATGTGTAGCGGTCTGCTCCGAGTATAAACCTGCGGAAAATCGGAACGCCGCCACGATCTCCTCACCTGTGGCGATGCCTGCCCTATCAAGATGCCATTCAAACAAAAAAGCCCGGCTCGAGAGCCGGGCTTTCCATCACTGACAATGTCAGATCAGATTAGAACGAACGCTGAAGGCGAACGAAACCGGTCCAGCTGTCGCCACCGCCGTTAACACCTTCGGTGCCGTCGACGTCCTGGTAGTTAACCGAGACGAGCGTGGAAAGGCCCGAGGTGATCTTGTAGCCAACAGCTACACCAGCGCGCCATGCATCGCGGTCACCCGTGAAGTCGCCATCGGTGCCGATGTCCAGCGTACGGAAGTACTGGAAGCCGGGGGTGATGGTCAGCTTTTCGGTTGCCTTGATTGCGTATTCAGCAGCAACGGTCCACTCAGACTCTTCGTAGTAAGCGTTAGCGCCAGAAGCCCATACGCCGGAGAGGCCGAGGGTGCCCGGGCCGATGTCAGCCGTGACGATTGCGCGGATAGCACCGTTTTCAGCGTCGGTGTCGTAACCGCCGAGCAGGTTAGCCTTAACGGCGCCGAAGTTACCGCCGATGATAGCGCTGATACCAACGTTGTTGTCGCGCTGACCGTTCAGAACGGTCCAGTTGAGCTGCGAAACGCCGAGGTTGTTGGTGAGGTTCAGACCACCGTCAACGGTCGTGCCGTTACCAGCAACAACGCGCTCGAGTTCTTCAACTGCAACACCAGCGTAGAAGGAGCCAGCGTCGTAGGTGTAACGGATAGCGTTCAGACGCGTGTTGTTCGAGCTGAGCTGATCAACTTCGCCAGACAGGCCGTCATCCCACCAGTTGTAGTAGTAACCGACCTTCAGGCCGCCGAGTTCGATGAAAGCCTGGTCGACGTTAACGCCACGGCTGGAATCGTTGCTGGCATCGCCACGGAAGCCGATGTAGCCGCGCAGAGCGCCAAGCTCGGTGTCGGTGCGGGTGTCGATGTTGAACTGAGCGCGCGTGAACGAGTTCCAGTCAGACGTGCCGGACTTGTTACGGCCGAAGTCGGTCTGGAAACGGATGTAACCGTCGAACTTCAGGCAGGTTTCGGTGCCGGGGATGTAGAAGAAGCCGGTGCCGAAAGCGTCGCAAACGCGAACGTATTCCAGGGGCTCAGGCTCAGCAGCGACGATAGCGTCGGCAGCGTGAGCGCCGGATACTGCTGCGAGAGCCGCAGCGGAGCCGATCAGAAGGCTCTTGATGTTCATGGTTGACCTCCAGTCAAAGTTTTTAAGTGGGTCTGGGTACTTTCGCTGAAGGACAGCATTCCCTGCCCCATTCCCGTGTTCTTAGAAGCCAAACGATCCACCGCCTCGCTTCTGGTGGTGAAAATACAAAAGGTTTCGCCGCTTGCAATCGCCAACATCCGATAAATAGCATTTACGTATATGCTTCATTTCGGTTTGTTGCGGAAACAACACACAGTGCTTAGCCGGTCCGCAGGCGGCTTTACCATGCGTTAAGAAATTGCTTGAAAATCCGTTAGTTAGCGAGGTTAACAAGGTCTTTCTAAACTACCGGCTTTTTCAGCGAAACCTTGCCTCGCCGGGCAAGGATGATGGAAACTTTTGCTTCGTTCCCGCCTGCATCTGTCACGTCCGCGACAGCGCGTATGAAGAAACAGCGGAAAAAACCATACCTTTTGCCAACGATTCCTCGCGCAACGATTCGAAGGGCCAGCTCCGGACTGGTTACGGCACCGACATGCCGCCACCGACCCGTATCGACTGGAGACTTGATTGACGACGCGACATCGCGCTTGAAACACTATCCTTTAATATCGATTCACGAGTGCCAATTCGAAACAGACGGAAGAACAGATCGACATGCGGAATGGTCGTATTATTTTATTGAACGGCACCTCGAGCGCCGGCAAATCGACACTCGCCAAGGCGCTCAGAGAGGCGCTGACGGAACCCTTTTGTTATTACGCGTCGGATCAGCTTGCCGATGGCGGCTTTCGTGCCATCAAACAAAAGACGCCGCATGCCGGCCTGAGTAATGAGCGCGCCAGGTTCTTTGACGGTTTTCACCGCTCCATCGTGTCGTTTGCCGAAGCGGGCAACGATATTATTGTCGAGCACATCGTTGAAGAGGCAGGCTGGGCACGGCAATTGCGGGCGTTGTTCGCGCATCTGGACACGTTCTGGGTCGGCGTGCACGCTCCCCTCGCGGAAATGGAACGACGCGAGCGGGAACGCGGGGACAGGACAATCGGGGAAGCGCGGTATCATCTGAAAACACATGATTATTGCCGGTACGACATCGAAGTCGACACCACCGAGCCTCTTCACTCGCTCGTTTCTTCCATAATCGAGACCTGGCGGGCGCGACCATCCGCGACTTCATAGTGCGCACGGCTGCGCGCATTTACAAACATGCGTGCGGTTGTGATCTGGAACTGGTGGGATCGATGGGGCTGGGATTTTCCGGTCTTGTGCCGAAGTGGCGGAGAGGATGGGATTCGAACCCACGATACGCTTTTGACGTATACTCCCTTAGCAGGGGAGCGCCTTCGACCACTCGGCCACCTCTCCGGTGCGGCCTGATTATTGCGTAAAAAAAATGATTGCAAGGCTTTTTCGCCAAGAAGCACAAAAACCTGTTGGCTGAACATCGTCCTGCGAAACTTTGCGTGCCTTTTGGGAACTTCTTGCAGGCCGGCACGTTCTGCCTTCGGTAACAAAAGAGGTGTTCTAATGGCTCAGACCAAACTGAATGTTGTCGAAGACACGATCGAAAACCAGATTGCGGAGCTGCGTTCGCAGATCGCATCCCTCTCCAAATCCGTATCCGCCCGCGCGGAAGGCGTGAGCGAGGATGCGTCCGAATTTCTGGATGAGGCGCGCGGACGCGTTCGCAAGGCCGCGCATAATGTCCGTGCCCAGGGCCAGAATGTCGTGGAAGCCGTCAAAGAAAATCCCGGCACGGCGACCTCCCTGCTGACGATCGTTGGCGCACTCGGTTTTGCCATCGGTTATGCGGTTGGTGCGAGCACGCAGCAGAACTCGTCGAACAGCAGCCTTTATCGCTGGCGCTAATCGCCGCATCGAATTAAAATTGAGGCAAGGCGGGTCAATCCTGCCTTGCCTTTTCGTATGGGTTTGAAATGTGATGAATGGGGGCGGATATGCGGTTTAGCGACGATCTTGAAGCGGCTTTGTCGGATTTTGCAAGGGATCACGGCGTCGACAGGGATGAGGCCATCCAGCGCATCATTCGCGCCGCCCTTATCAATACCGGTTATCTCGCCTCCGGCGAAGAAGGCATTCCGCCGGAAAAGCTGAACGCCAGCAACGACGACTGAATTAATAGCCAGACCGGGATGGCGCAGGCGCTGCCCCGCCCTTGTAACGGGCCGAGAGCGCACGCAGGGTGCTGGCGAATTCGGTCACATCCGCACCGACGGCCACGAAGGACGCGCCAAGTTCGAGATAGCGGCGATTATAGGTTTCGTTGAAGGTGAGAATGCCGGCGGCCTTGCCCGCCTTGACGATCTTGACGATGGCCGCCTCGATCACCGCCTGCACTTCCGGCTCGTCGATCCGGCCGAGATAGCCCATATCGGCGGCCAGATCCGCCGGGCCGATAAAGACGCCGTCCACGCCCTCCACCGCAAGAATATTATCGAGATCGTTGATCGCTGAGCGCGTTTCGGCCTGCACCAGCAGGCAGACGCTGTCCGAGGCGCTGTCGGCATAGTCGGTTATCGTGTTGAAGGCGGAAGCGCGGGCAACGGCAGCGCCCATGCCGCGAATACCGCGCGGCGGATAATGCATGGCGCTGACCAGATTTTTCGCCTGGTCGGCCGAATCGACCATCGGCACCAGAAGCGTGCGCGCACCCGCATCCAGAAGCTGCTTGATCATCCAGCTTTCACCGACCGGCACGCGCACCACGGGCTCCGCAGACGATGTGGCAAGGGCGCGCAGCTGATCGATGATGCTGCGCAGATCGTTCGGCCCATGCTCGCCGTCGATCACCAGCCAGTCGAACCCCGCCGTACCGGCGATTTCCGCCGTGATGGCCTCGCCCATATCGAGCCAGAGGCCGATCTGCGGCTTGCCGGCATGGATGGCGGTTTTGAAACGGTTTTCGGGAGCAGGCATGATATCCTCAGGAAAGCAGTAATTTCAGATCGGCGGAAGCATCCGCCAGGATGGCGCGATCCGGCTCCGCGCCGGTATCGAGCAGTTTCTTGCCCGCGACATAGGCCTTGGCATCGTTGACGGCATCCACCGCCACGAATCGCCCATCGCGGAAATACCAGACGGACCAGCTGCCCTCACGCGCACCCTGCCTCCGCATCGTCTCGTCGTAACCGAGATTGAAGCCGGCGATCTGCAGCTTGGTGTCATATTGATCCGACCAGAACCATGGCTTCGGATCATAGGCGACTTCAGCCCCGGTGAGCACGGCAGCGGCCGCCTCGGCCTGATCAACCGCGTTCTGTACCGATTCGAGACGCACATGCTGGCCGCGCCAGGGCAGCAGCGCGCAGTCGCCCACGGCATGAATGGCGCTGTCGGAGGTGCGGGTATGGTCATCCACCACGATGCCATTGCCGACATCAAGGCCCGATTCGCGAGCGAGGCGATCATTCGGCGTCACGCCGATGCCGACAATCACAAAGTCCACATCCAGCGTCGAGCCGTCGGAGAGTTCGGCAGCGGCCACCCGGCCATCCATGCCGACAAGACGCACAAGGCCGGTCTTTTCGCGAATGGAAACGCCGTGGGCCTGATGGATGCCGCGCATGATATCGGCGGTTTCCTTCGCCGCGACACGCTGGAGAATGCGGTCGGCCATTTCGATCAAGGTCACTTCGAGGCCTAGCTTGCGGGCGACGGCCGCTGCTTCGAGACCGATATAACCGCCGCCGATTACCAGCAGCCTGCGGCCCGGCTTCATCTCCTCCATAAGCCGGTCGGCATCGCGCTTGTCGCGCACGGTCAGAACGCCTTCCAGATCGCCGCCAATGCTGGCGGGCAGCAGGCGGGGAGCCGCCCCGGTCGCCAGCACCAGCCTGTCATAGGAAAGCGTGCTGCCGTCCTGCATGCGCAGGGATTTGGCGGCGCGGTCTATCTCCTCCACCCAGGTGGAAAGCCGGATATCGACATTGTTCTCCGCGTACCATTCTTCCGGCCGGAACATCAGCCGGTCGAAGCTCATCTCGCCGAGGAGGTATTTTTTGGAGAGCGGCGGCCTCTGGTAAGGATAGGCATCCTCGGAACCGACGATGGTGATGGGGCGCTCGTCCTTCAGCGCCCGAAGCTTCGACGCCAGCGCGAAAGCGGCCTGCCCCGCCCCGACGATTACCAGCCTTCCCGTCACAGTCCACTCCCAGAAGAATCACGAAGCGCCGGTCCTGCCGGGCCTCGCGAAGCGATATTGCAAGGCTCAGGCGTAACGCCAAGTACGGCCCTAGTCAACACCAGCCCCGTGCAAGCGTGACGCAGTATCAGCACAGGCTGCAACCGGATGGGACCGAGCGCATTTCCATAGCGGAAACATCGGCTTCCGAAGGGAAGATTGGTCGAGATCGAGACAAAGAACAGACAATTGCGCGCATTTCCTTCATGCCCTGGCAAGGAAGCGGCGTTAAAATCGGCATCAAAAGAGGCAATCCGGGAGGTTGTCATGGCTTTGCATATGGATCCCCGTCAGAACGTCCCCCAGGACGAGATGTACGAGAAATTTCAGATCGACCGGCCCGGCAAGATCACCTTCATCGGGCATCATCTCAGCGCCAAGGACACCATGCGCTGCCTGGTGCGGACCATTTCCCTTTACGGCGCGGAACTGGATGTCAGCCCCGATCTGGAAATGCCGGCCAATTTCTATCTGGAAATTCTCGGTATCCGCGATGAGATCGGCTGCACGCTGATCCGCCGCGAAGAGGAAAAAGTGACGATCGGCTTCAATATGCTGATCGATGCGGAGTTCCTGCACCATGTGCGACGCCTGAGCTTCGAGACCAACGCGTGACCCCGACATAACGGGCCAATGGCTTTTCCGTCTCCTCGCCGGGACGTAAAATTCTGTTCCAAAACAGTCGCCCCGGGACCGGCTGCGCCTTGCGTCCGGTTTTTTTGCACCTATTGTGAGCCGGGTTTTAAACACAGGTACCGGAACTCTCAGCCAATGTCAGCCTTTTCCCGCCTCACGCCGCTTGCCGCTTCGCTTCCCTCAACCGTTCCCTTCGTCGGCCCCGAAGCCATCGAGCGCAACCGCGGCCTGAAGGTTGAAGCGCGTATCGGCGCCAATGAGAGCGGCTTCGGCCCCGCCCCTTCCGTGCTTCTGGCCATGCGCGATGCGGCGGCGGAGACATGGATGTACAGCGATCCGGAAAATTATGAGCTGAAGGAAGCACTTGCCATCCACCATGGCGTTGCACGCGGCAATATCGCGATCGGCAGCGGCGTCGATGGGCTACTGGGTGAGATCGCCAGGCTGATCGTCGAGCCGGGCACGCCTGTCGTCACCTCTTTTGGCGGCTACCCAACGTTCAATTACCATGTGAACGGTTTTGGCGGGAAACTCGTGACCACGCCCTATGTCGACGACCACGAAGACCTTGACGGGCTTCTCGATCTCGTCATCCGGGAAAATGCGCCGCTCGTTTATTTCGCCAATCCCGACAATCCGATGGGAAGCTGGTGGGAAGCGAGCGAAGTCGTCGCCTTTGCCCGCGCATTGCCGGAAACCTGCCTGCTCATTCTGGATGAGGCCTATTGCGAAACCGCGCCGGCCAGCGCCGTCCCGGCCATCGACGCGCTGATCGGCCAGCCGAACATTCTGCGCATGCGCACCTTCTCGAAAGCCTATGGGCTGGCGGGTGCGCGCGTGGGTTACGCCATCGGCACGCTCGGCAATGTCGAAGCCTTCGACAAGATCCGCAACCATTTCGGCATGGCGCGCATTTCGGTCGCCGGCGCTTTGGCGGCGCTGAAGGATCAGGCCTATCTGCATGAAGTCGTTGGTAAAATTTCTGACGCCCGTGAGCGGATTTCGGCAATCGCCCGCAATAACGGCCTTTCACCGCTCCCCTCCGCCACCAATTTCGTCACCATCGATTGCCATCGCGACGGGGCTTATGCCCGCGCCATCGTCGATGGGCTGATGGAACATGGCGTCTTCATCCGCATGCCGGGCGTCGCGCCGCTCAACCGCTGCATTCGCGTGAGCGTGGGGCCGGGCGACAAGCTCGATCTGTTCGAACAGGCGCTGCCGAAGGTCCTCAAGGCGATCGGCTGATATCGAGTGCCGTCATTCCGGCCTTGAGCCGGAATCCAGCGCGATCAAGTCCTTGATCGCGAAAGACCCTTTCACGCCGCAGACGCGGCGTGGCTGGATGCCGGATCAGGTCCGGCATGACGGAAGAAGGAAGCGATTCGAAAACCGCACCTGTCATGCCTGCCGTAGCGGTTTCATCCTCATCACAGGGTGATGCGAATGCGATTCAATATCCTCCCGCAAGCCCCTGCCCGCGAATCGTTTTCCGGCGAAGAGACATCGCCAAACATAAGAAAACCGCGCCGGCCTTGTTCCTGCCGGTCGCGGTTTGATGTGTCAGCGCAAAAGCCCTTTTCAAAGCCCTCGCCGCGTTCCCCTTCGGGTTTACTTTCCTTTGCGCCGGTCATCGGGACTGGAGGGAACCGGACCGGAAATCTCAATAAAAGCTTGGGTAAATCAGTGCATCGTCATCCAGTCGCGGGCGGCGCGCAGCGCTTCGGCCAGTTCCGATTTCGTCATGTTGCGGGCGAGATCGGCGCGCAGCGAAGCGGCTCTTTCCGATCCGCGGATCGCGGCGATGTTGAGCCATTTATGGGCGGCGATCAGGTCCACCTTGCAGCCCCGGCCGGTCGCATAGACCAGGCCGAGATTGCAAAGAGTGTCGGCGCGGGTTTCGCCACCGGCAGCCATTTCGATATCGCGAATTTCAAAGCGTGCCATTGTTTTAATCCCTGTCCTTCTGCCTGTTTCATCATTCGCCTTCTTGTCGAGGCTATCGTCCGGACCTGCCGTCTTTTGCGGCTTTTTTGTCCTTTCGTCCGGCAGGTTTTCCCTGCGCTTTTGATGAGTTCACTATGCCACGGGGCCTTCAACGGTCGCTTAAAAGGCATGATTAATGCGCCGCAAACAAACTGCAAACGATTGGTAAAATTGGGTTTTCGTTAAATATCACGAGCCGCGGAAATTAAGGACTTTGCGGCGAATTTTACGAAAAGTTTAGAATTGGATTTAAACCCTTCCTTCACCACGATCAAAACAGCGATTTTCCAATTCTCCCTCTTTCGCTCCTCCCGCCGCTGCAAATGCCGCGCCGGGGCCGCAAATTTCTGTTTCCTTTTACGTGAACGTCAAATACTATCCGCCCTGCCCGTCATGAGGATGAAACGGGCACAGGATAGCGCGGTGCAAGGAGCGATCGTTGCGCCGCAGGCGGCTTGGGCCAGAGATGGCGCATTCGCACGCCAAAAGGGTTTGATCTGCGCATCGCGTCTTTGGGCCGCCGGCTCGAGAAAGCCTGCGCGAATTTCGGGAGGAATTTTATGAAGCGTATAATGACGATTGCCGCCGCCCTCATGCTGAGCGGCAACCTTGCCTTCGCCGCCGAGGCAATCGAAGGCAACTGGAAGACCGCCAGCGGCGAAACCGCCGTGATCGGCCCCTGCGGCGGCGCCTTCTGCGTGACGCTGAAGACCGGCAAACACGCCGGAAAACAGATCGGCAAGCTTTCCGGCAAGGGAAACAGCTATTCGGGTGAAATCACCGATCCCGCCAATGACAAGACCTATAGCGGCTCCGGCACCGTTTCCGGCAACTCGCTGAGCATGAAGGGCTGCGTGCTGAAGGTTCTGTGCAAATCGCAGACCTGGACGCGGCTGTAATCGACAGGGCGGCGGGCGGGCCTCTGTCCTGCCGCCTGCGGTCCCGCGCCTGACGGCGCGGTGCGCTGCCAAGGATTTCACCTGAGACTGCGGACGCACGCCGCATGGAAGCCATATATCCGTTGATGTATCGTTGCGCCCAACACCAACGAGAGCGACGCATGCACCCCACCCTTTCAACAATCCTGATTGCGGGCACCTCGCATGTCGGCAAAAGCACCCTTGCCGGCCTGCTGAGCGAAAGGCTGCGCTGCGAGGCAATATCGACCGACAGTCTCGCCCGTCATCCGGGCAGGCCATGGCCGGGCAGTCCGGCACCGGTGGAAGAATATTACGCACGGCTCTCGGCGGAAACGATCCACTGGTTCCTGAAGATACATCATCAGAACATCTGGCCGCTGATCCGCACGATGATCGACAGCAGGTCCGGCACCGGCACTCCCGCAATCTTCGAGGGCGCGGCCCTGCGGCCGGAATTGATTTCGCCCCTACTCGGCGGCGAAGTCGCCGGTGTCTTTCTCCATGCCGGCAATGATTTTCTTCTCGAGAGAATGCGCTCTCACGCCCGCTATGAAGATGCAACGGCTGAGAGGCGGCGGATCATCGACGCCTTCATCGAGCGTTCGTTGCGGGAAAACACGGACATGCTGGCATCCGCGCAGGAGCACCGCTTACCGGTTGTCGATGTGACCCAGCCTCAGGCATTCGAGACCCTGCTGACCGATCTTGCGGCACGTGCGGAAGCCCCTCTGTCCTGATCGAAAAGCGGGAGGGCCCGCGAGATGCCCGGCGCCATTGCGGCATCAATCTGTCATGTCACCACCCGTTAACATCCCTGAATGCCATATGAACCGGGGTCTCAGGGTCCGTTCAGTCCGAGTGTGGCAAAACTCTGTCCATCAACTCCAATAAGGGGAATGGACATGGCAAAGCTGATCAGCCGACTGGCAATCTTCGCGTTTCTCATGGCGATCTTCGCCATGTCCTTCGCCTCGCTCGTCGTTAATCCGAACCGCAGTTTCCAGCGGGTGAATGCGGGCGCGGCAATCGCCTGCCAGCATAGCCCCTCGCCCGCCGCCAATTGCCCCGTCGTGTTGTGAGGACAGGCCGATGACGACAAGTTTTTCCAACGGCCTGTTTTCCGCGCTGCGGCTGGTGCTGATGGCCTCGATCTTTCTCGGTCCGGTCGCGGGACTTGCGGTTTACAAGGCCGACCCCCGCCCCGCCTCCAAGGGCGCCGGCTTCGTGCTTTTGATGAGCCTGCAGCGTGGCGCGCTCGGCTGAAATTTCCGCCGCCCCGCTGTTATTCGAACTGCCTTTTTGCGTTTCTTTTCAGTTTCTTCGTATTTCTGTCGCTTGCCTGTCGAAATTGCCCTCTTATAATGGGCCATGACAATAGCAAAACCAACGATTCCGCCCCTCACCTTCGTCACTCCTGAGCCTTTCGCGCCGCAGTCCTTCACGGACCCGAAACAAGCTGTGGCGGCTTTGACCGCGCTTTACGAACGCAATACGGCGTTCCTGATCAATTCCTTCACCGAGCTTGCCAAGGGCGCGCCGATTGCCGGGCGCTACCGCGCCTGCTATCCGCAGGTGAGCCTCGAGACCGCCACCTTCGGCCATGTCGATTCGCGTCTCTCCTACGGCCATGTCACCGCCCCCGGCGTTTACACGACGACCATCACCCGGCCGGAGCTTTTCCGCCATTACCTCAAGGAACAGCTCGGGCTTCTGATGAAGAACCACGGCGTTCCGGTCACGGTTTCGGAATCGGCCACGCCCATTCCGCTGCATTTCGCTTTCGGCGAAGGCGCTTATGTCGAGGCGGCGGCGGCCTCCTCGCTGTCTGACGTGCCGCTGCGCGATCTGTTCGATACGCCCGATCTCAACAACACCGACGATCTCATCGCCAATGGCGAATATGATCAGGTGCCCGGCGAACCGGCACCGCTTGCGCCCTTTACCGCGCAGCGCATCGATTATTCGCTGGCCCGCCTCAGCCACTATACGGCGACCAGCGCCAGCCATTTCCAGAACTTCGTGCTGTTTACCAACTACCAGTTCTATATCGATGAATTCGCCGCATGGGCGCGTCAGTTGATGAAGAATGGCGGCGAGGGTTACACCGCCTTCGTGGAGCCCGGCAACATCGTCACCCCTGCCGGTTGCGACAAGCCGGAAACGGATGCCGTGCTCGCACGCCTGCCGCAGATGCCCGCCTATCACCTGAAGAAGAAGGGCCATGCCGGCATCACGCTCGTCAATATCGGCGTCGGCCCCTCCAACGCCAAGACGATCACCGACCACATCGCCGTGCTGCGCCCGCATGCCTGGCTGATGGTCGGCCATTGCGCCGGCCTGCGCAACAGCCAGCGGCTTGGCGACTATGTTCTGGCGCATGCCTATGTGCGCGAAGATCACGTGCTTGATGACGATCTGCCCGTCTGGGTGCCGATCCCGGCTCTGGCCGAAGTGCAAGTGGCGCTGGAAGGTGCCGTCGCGGAAGTCACCGGTTACGAGGGCTTCGAGCTGAAACGCATCATGCGCACCGGCACCGTCGCCACCATCGACAACCGCAACTGGGAACTTCGCGACCAGGCCGGCCCCGTCAAGCGTCTGTCGCAGTCCCGCGCCATAGCGCTCGACATGGAATCGGCGACCATTGCCGCCAACGGCTTCCGCTTCCGCGTGCCCTACGGCACCCTCCTCTGCGTTTCCGACAAGCCGCTGCATGGCGAACTGAAACTGCCCGGCATGGCGACGGAGTTCTATCGCACCCAGGTCGCCCAGCATCTGCAGATCGGCATCCGCGCCGTGCAGAAGCTTGCCGCCATGCCGACGGAAACGTTGCATTCGCGCAAGCTTCGAAGCTTTTACGAGACGGCGTTCCAGTAAAAACAGATATCGCGGAAAGCGTCCTTGGTGTATTGTTTCGAAAATCGATACACCAAGGAGTTTTCGATGCGCACCAACATTGAACTCGATGACGCCTTGATCGCCGAGGCGATGGAAATCACCGGCCTTTCGACAAAAAAGGCGACAGTGGAAAAGGCGTTGCGCGATCTGGTGGAAAATCTCGGGCGACGCAAAGCGTTGCAGGAACTGAGAGGCATCGGCTGGAGTGGCGATCTGGAAGATGTGCGCAATAGCTGGAGCGCAGAAGATACCAAGTCGCAAGACGCCGCAGAATGATTGTTGTCGATACATCTGTCTGGATTGACTGGTTCCAGAATAAATCTACACCGCAAGTCGCAACGCTCGACAATATTCGCGATCTTACCGACGTCATCATCGGCGACATTATTCTCCTCGAAATCCTGCAGGGAGAACGCAACGACAAACTGGCGGCGGCGATACATGATCGACTGAAGCGCTTCGGGTTCGTATCGATGCTGACACCCGAGCTTGCCGTGAAAGCCGCCGCCAACTACCGAAAACTTCGCGGTGTAGGGAAAACCGTGCGTAAAACCGCTGACCTCATTATCGGTACCTACTGTATCGAGCACGGGCACAAGCTGTTGCAAAACGACCGAGACTTTCAGCCGATGGCCGATCATCTCGGTCTGCGACTGGCGTGAGCCTCAAACCACCTTCACCGTCCCCTCCACGCGGATGGGAAAATTCACCGAGCGTGCGATGAAGCATTTCTCGTGTGCATCATGGTGCAGCTCATCCGCTCTGGCCGGATCGCCTTTCGAAATGGTGATGACCGGTTTCAGCACCACTTCGCTGAATTGCCCCGCGCCATCCTTTTCCATCACCAGCGTGCCTTCGGCATTGTCGACATAGTCTTCGACGATGATGCCGTTGACCGAGCAGAAATGCAGGTACCAGAGCTTGTGGCAGGCCGAGAGCGAGGCGACAAGCAGGTCTTCCGGGTTCCAGCGGGCGGGATCGCCGCGGAAGGCGGGGTCGGAGGAGCCGGCTATGTCAGCTTTTCCCGACGTGGAAATCGTGTAGTCGCGTTCATAATCGCGGTAGCCGGATGTGCCCTTGCCGCGATTGCCGGTCCATTTCACCTGCACGGCGTAATGATGTTCCTGTCCTGCCATCTGATTATTCCTCCCTTGGAGACTTTTTTCGCATTCTCTAACGGAAAACCGGTGTCCACTTTTCCTAGAAATGCTCTCGCGTATCGCGCAAGTGATCGAGCCCCTTGCGCAGCGTTTCTATGATCTCATCCACTTCCGAGCGGCTGATCGTCAGCGCCGGTGAGGCCAGCATGCGGTCGCCGGTGGCGCGCATCACAAGGCCGTTTGCCAGGCAATGGTTGCGCACCGCGGTTCCGATGTCGTCCGGCTTGGCGAAACGCCGGCGCATCGCCTTGTCGGCCGTTATCTGCAGGCCGCCCATCAGGCCGACATTCACCGCCTCGCCGACCAGTTCGTGATCCGTCAGACTTTTCCAGCCCTCGGAAAAATAAGGGCCGATATCGTCGCGCACCCGTTCCACCAGTCCCTCCTCCTCGATGATACGGAGGTTTTCCAGGGCGGCAGCGGCGCAGACGGGATGGCCGGAATAGGTGAAGCCGTGGTTGAAGTCACCGACCTTGGACAACATCACCTCCGCCACCCGATCCGAGACGATGACGCCGCCAATCGGCAGGTAACCGGAAGACAGGCCCTTGGCGACGGGCGCAAAATCCGGCTCCACGCCGAAATGCTGGTAACCGAACCAGGAACCGAGACGGCCGAAACCGCAGATCACCTCATCGGAGACGAGCAGGATGTTGCGCGCCTTGCAGATGCGGGCGATTTCCGGCCAGTAGGTTTCCGGCGGCACGATGACGCCGCCGGCGCCCTGAATGGGTTCGGCCACGAAAGCGGCGACATTTTCCTCGCCGAGTTCATCGATCTTCGCTTCCAGTTCGCGCGCCACCTTCAGGCCGAATTCGGCCGGCGAAAGATCGCCGCCCTCGGCATACCAATAGGGCTGGCCGATATGGGCCACGCCCTCGATCGGCAGGTTGCCCTGCTCGTGCATCCATTTCATGCCGCCGAGCGAAGCACCCGCCACCGTCGAGCCGTGATAGCCGTTGCGGCGGGCAATCACCTTGGTTTTCGTCGGATGGCCGAGCGCCTTCCAGTAGACCCGCGCCATGCGGAACCAGGTATCGGTGGCTTCCGAGCCGGAATTGGTGAAGAACACATGGTTCATCTTCGGCCCGGCGCGCGAGGCGATCTTCTGCGCCAGAAGCGTCGCGGGCGGCGTGGTGGTGCCGAAAAAGGCATTGTAATAGGGCAGTTCGTTCATCTGGCGCTGCACGACATCGGCGATCTCGCGGCGTCCGTAACCGATATTCACGCACCAGAGGCCGGCAAAGGCGTCGAGATATTTCTTGCCGGTGCTGTCATAGATGAACACCCCTTCGGCGCGCTCGATGATGCGGGTGCCGGCGGCGTTGAGCTTGCCCATGTCGGAAAAGGGGTGAAGGTGATGGGCGGCATCGATGGCGGCGAGATTGGACATCGGCTTGGAGATTTCATTCATGACAGATCGCACTCCCATAAAGGCAACGGCGCTCACGCCACCGCGCCTGCCGAACATGGCCGGGCGGCTCCGATTTGGCAAGGCTGGCGTTTTTTAGGGGGCGGCTTGGACGAACGGAGGCGGCCGGGTCTCTTCTCCCCGACGGGGAGAAGGTGGCCCGAAGGGTCGGATGAGGGGGCTAGCTCTCCGAATATCTCGACGCTTGCCCCCCATCCCGCTGCCGCGGACTTCTCCCCCTCGGGGAGAAGAAACAAGCGGCAACCGCCAATTCGCAGTCAGTTGCGCTATGCGAAAAACAACCGACCCACCAGCACCTTCAATTCGCCGGCGTGAACCTCCAGCGCCACATCCCGCTCCATGGGCAGCAATTCGCCATCGATGACGCAGCGCAGGTCATGGCGTTTCTTGGGAAAATGCAGCTCCACATCTGTCACCGTCATGGCGGTCACGGCGGCGTTTTCTTTCAGCCTGCCGCGCAGAATGTCGAAAGCGAGTTTCGCGACGCCGGAAGGCCGCAACGGATCGGCGAGATAGAAGCCGAGATGGCCGCCCGAGACATTGTCCGCGACCATCAATGCGCTCTGGCCGAATTCATTGTTGGAGACGGAAATGGCCGAGACCTTGCGGTGCTGCGTTTTGCCGTTGACGGTATATTCCACCTCGAACACCGGCGGATTGAGGATAACGCTGATGGCCGCGCGGATGCTTGCCTTGATCTTGCCGAGCCGGGAGGCAAAAGCGAGATTGTTGCGATAGCGCACCATGCGCGAATGCAGGCCCGCAGAAAACTGGTGGACGAAGAGGCGGCCATTGGCGCTGGCGATGTCGACACTGGCAATCTCGCCATTCGCCAGCGTTTCCAGCGCCTGGCGAATATCGAGCGGCAGCTTCAGCGAGCGGGCGAAGAGGTTCATGGTGCCGGCCGGAACGATGCCGAGCGCTATGCCATGCTTCCAGGCGATGGCGGCTGCTGCGGAAATCGTGCCGTCGCCGCCGCCGGCAATGATGCCTTCAATGCCCGGCTCATCGGCGGCGCGTTCCATTTCCTCGACGACATCCTTTCCGGAGACCAGACGGCAATCGATGGCGTGACCGGCGCGGGTGAAAACCTCGCGGGCATGGTCGCAATAGGCCTCCATGTCGGTGGTGCGAAAGGTGCCGCCGTCACGATTGAAAATTGCAATGAGCTTCATGTTTCCAACCCGATCCAGTGAGGCAGCCGCGCGTAAATGCCTGACCCTATATAGGGTTCCGAACACCATCGCGTGAAGATGCTCTTTTGCCGAGAATCGCTCTACCGCAACGCATCATTTCATGTTAGGGATCACTTAAGGTCATTTTCATGACCGCGCATCTCCAGTCAGGGCAGACCGCTCCCATACGGTCTTGCCCTTTTTTCTGTGGGCCCTTCCCGCTTTTCAGGTCACGATGAGCCAGTCGAATATTTCCGAAGCCCGCCTTGGCGCGGAGAATGAAACCGTTTACACGGCCGCCCCTGCCGTGGCCCTCTCCCCGCTTGCCATCGCGCTCATCGAACTGGCGCTTGCCGCCGGCGGCTTCGGCATCGGCACTGGCGAATTCGCCATCATGGGCCTGCTTCCCGACGTCGCCACCACCTATGGCGTCACCGTTCCGCAGGCGGGTTATGTCATCACGGCCTATGCGCTCGGCGTCGTCATCGGCGCGCCGATCATCGCGGTTCTCGCCGCGCGCATGACGCGCCGCACATTGCTTCTCGGCCTGATGGGGCTTTTTGCGGCCGGTAATATCTTGAGCGCCGTCGCGCCGGATTTCCTCAGTTTCACCGTTCTGCGCTTCATCACCGGCCTGCCGCATGGAGCCTATTTCGGGGTTGCGGCGCTGGTGGCGGCCTCCATGGCGCCGATCCACAAGCGCGCCCGCGCCGTTGGCCGCGTCATGCTCGGCCTCACCATCGCCACCCTGCTCGGCACGCCGCTCGCCACCTTCTTCGGCCAGCTTCTTTCCTGGCGTGCGGCCTTCATGCTGGTCGGCGGCATCGCGCTTCTGACGGTGGCCCTGCTCTGGTTCTTCCAGCCGCGTGATCGGGTGGAGGAAGGCGCGAGCGTCTGGCGCGAACTCGGCGCTTTCCGCCGCGTGCAGGTGTGGCTGACGCTCGCCATCGCCGCGGTCGGCTTCGGCGGCATGTTCTCGGTCTTCAGCTATATCGCCAAGACCACCACCGATGTGGCGATGATGCCGGTTTCCACCGTCTCCATGGTGCTGGCGCTGTTCGGCATCGGCATGAATGTCGGCAATGTGGTCGGCTCGCGCCTGGCCGATATCTCGCTCAACGGCACGATTGGCGGCATGCTTGCCTTCAACGTGCTTGTCATGACCGTGTTCGGCATGACGGCGGACAATCCTTTCATGCTCTGCCTCTGCGTCTTCCTGATCGGCTGCGGTTTCGCCGCCTGTCCTGCCGTGCAGACGCGGCTGATGGATGTGGCGCAGGATGCGCAAACGCTGGCCGCCGCCTCCAACCATTCCGCCTTCAACATCGCCAATGCGCTCGGCGCCTGGCTCGGCGGCCTCGTCATCGCCATGGGTTTCGGTTACGCCTCCACCGGTTATGTTGGCGCGGTTCTTTCCCTTCTTGGGCTTGGCGTTTTCCTCGTTTCCGTCACCGTCGAACGGCGCGAAAAGGCGGCTTGAAGCCGCCTTTTTTACAGCCTGCATCGCCGCCCCTCGCCTCGGTGCAGAACCTTGCGGAAATTTCATGATCGGGCGCTTGACTCTTTTCGGTTTCAGGCGCAACACGGCCTTACGCGCATGCCGACCGGCACGGCGCGGATTTCAACGGAGCATCATTGGATGTCTAGCGACAGTAGCAGTCGATTGCCTTTGCCGAGACCGGCGAACGTGAACTGATCCGACCGCTGTCGGCTCACCACCGCGTTCGCCGTGATCGGCGAATCGACGGAAAGGTGAGCAATCATGAACTTCCACAACCTCTCCCAGAGGGCCAGCAAGGCCGCACGTCTTCTTCGTAGCGGAAACGCCGGTTCCTCCACCACCATTGCCGAACGCGTCGAGCACCTCAACACGCTGGATGTCACCGAGGCCGTAACCGCCCTCCTCGCCATGCCGCAGGCAAAAGCCGTCGCCATTCTCGACCGGCCCGAACTGCATGGCGCCGCCGCCATCATCGCCGATATTCCGGTCGAACAGGCCGCCCGCCTCGTCAACCTGATGTCCGACGACCGCGTGGCCGACGTCATGGCGGAAATGGCCGAAGAGCCGCGCGCAAAGCTGTTTTCCCGGCTGGACCGCACGACGGCGCTCTCCATCCAGCATCTGATGGGTTATCCGCCGCGTACTGCCGGCTCGATCATGACCACGGAATTCGTCAGCGTGCCGGACAATTGGACGGTGGAACAGACCCTTTCGCACATCCGCGTCGTCGAGCGGTCGCGTGAAACGGTCTATGCCATCTATGTGCTGGCGCAGGACGGAACGCTTTCCACCGTCGTGACGCTGCGCCGCCTGCTGACCGGCGAAGCCGGCGCCTCCATCCTCTCCGTCGCATCGAAGGAAGGTATCGTCTGCGCCAGCCCCCTGATGTCGCAGGAGGATGTCGCCCGACTGATCCGCAAGCACGACCTTCTGGCGCTGCCCGTCGTCGATGACCGCTCGCATATTCTCGGCATCGTCACCGTCGACGACGTGATCGACACCATGATCGCAGACACCACGGAAGACGCCCACAAGTTCGGCGGTATGGAGGCGCTCGGCAAGCCCTATATGACGATCGGCTTTCCGGACATGATCCGCAAGCGCGCCGGCTGGCTCGCAGCACTCTTCCTCGGTGAAATGCTGACGGCCAGCGCCATGCAGCATTTCGAGGGCGAGCTGGAAAAGGCCGTGGTGCTGACGCTGTTCATTCCGCTCATCATGTCGTCGGGCGGCAACTCCGGTTCGCAGGCCACCTCGCTCATCATCCGGGCGCTGGCGCTTGGCGAGCTGAAGCTTTCCGACTGGTGGCGGGTGCTGCTGCGGGAAATCCCGACGGGCCTGACGCTCGGCTGCATTCTGGGCGCCATCGGCTTCCTGCGTCTGACGGTCTGGCAGCAGGCGGGCTTTTATGACTATGGCGAGCACTGGCTGCTGGTGGGCGCCACCGTCTTTGCGGCGCTTGTCGGCATCGTCACCTTCGGTTCGCTCGCCGGCTCCATGCTGCCCTTCGTGCTGCAGCGCCTGCGGCTCGATCCCGCCAGCGCATCGGCCCCCTTCGTCGCCACGCTAGTGGATGTCAGCGGCCTCGTCATCTACTTCTCGGTGGCGCTGGTGATCTTGAGCGGTACGTTGCTCTAAAGACAAAAGGCCCGCTCGGAAGAGCGGGCCTTCAACTTTTTAGGGCACAGAATAATCTCTCCTCCGTCATGCCGGACTTGATCCGGCATCCAGCCACGGCGCGTCTGCGCCGTGAAAAGAGTCTATTGCGATTAAAGACTTGATCGCGCTGGACCCCGGATCAAGTCCGGGGTGACGAAGTGCGGATGATGCAACTTTGCCAAAAGCGTCGTTTCAATCGACAAAGCCCTAATCACCCACCCGCGTTGATCACGCCCGTTCCCAGCAGTCCAAGCAAAATAAAACCGACGACCACGCGGTACCAGACGAAGGGCATGTAGCTCTTGGTGGAGACGAGCTTGAGGAACACGACGATCACCGCATAGCCGACCACGAAGGCGATCAGGGTTGCGAGCCCCGTCGGGCCCCAGCCGACCGGATTGTCCTCGCCGATGCTTTTGAAGAGCTGGTAAAAACCGGAGCCGAAGACGGCGGGAACGGCGAGCAGGAAGGAATAACGCGCCGCCGCCTCGCGGGTATAGCCTAAAAGCAGGCCGGCGCTGATGGTGCCGCCCGAGCGCGAAACGCCGGGGATGAGCGCCATGGCCTGCGCGAAACCGAACAGGATGCCATCGCGCCAGATAAGCTGGTTCAGCTTGTAACGCTTCTCACCGATTTTATCGGCAACGCCGAGAACGATGCCGAATACGATCAGCATCACGGCGGTGATGTAGAGGTTGCGCAGCGAGTGCTCGATGGCATCTTTGAAGAACAGGCCAAGAAAGACGATCGGCACGGAACCGATGATGATGAGCCAGCCGAGCCGGGCATCGGCCTTGTTATAATCGCCGAGGCGAAGATTCTGCCGGAGCCAGGCGATGGCAATGCGCATGATATCCGACCAGAAATAGACCAGCACGGCCGCTTCGGTGCCGATCTGCGTAATCGCGGTGAAGGCGGCTCCCGGATCCGCGCCGGAGGGCAGGAACTCCCCGGCGATCCTCAGATGCGCGCTTGAAGAAATCGGAAGAAATTCCGTAAGCCCTTGCAAAAAGCCGAGAAATGCGGCCTCCAACCAACCGATGCTCATGTGTCCTGATGTCCCTGCTGCGAATCGAGATCGCAGCATTATGCATCAATCGGGGCAAATACATGTTGCATCGCACCATGAAAAAGGCGCGCGGAGGGGTGCGCTTTTACCCGTGATTTTTCAGGCGGCCTTTTCCTTCGCCTCGGGAAGACGGGTATATTTCTCGCCGTTCCTGCACACGACATGGGCGTCGCCCCAGCTTTTCAGCGCCGAAATCACCGGTATCATCGTCTCGCCAAGCGGCGTCAGCGCATAATCCACGCGTGGCGGCACCACCGGGAAAACGGTGCGGGAAATCAGGCCCGCCTCTTCCAGCTCCCTGAGCTGCTTGGTGAGCATGCGCTGGGTGACGCTCGGAATATGGCGGCGCAGCTCGTTGAAGCGCAGCGTGCCCTCATTGATGAGGTGATAGAGGATCACGCCCTTCCATTTGCCATCGAGGAAACTTAAAGCCGATTCCACCGGGCAGCCGGGAAAGTTGCCGGTGAGCTTGGCGCGCGGTCGCGACATCACAGTATCCTTTTTGTATGTATCATCACAAAATGTGCATTCTTGCGATCGATGTTCATATGTATCAAGTAAGAGGCACGCAAACAAGCAAAGGAGACTGTTCATGCGCGCCATCGGTTACAGGACCAGCCAGCCCATCACCGCGAAAGACGCCCTCGTCGATATCGACCTGCCCCAGCCGGAAGCGAAGGGGCATGATATTCTGGTGGAAGTGAAGGCCGTTTCGGTGAACCCCGTCGATACCAAGGTGCGCCGCAACCAGTCGCCGGAAAACGGCGAACCCCGCGTGCTCGGCTTCGATGCGGCGGGCGTGGTGAAGGCCGTCGGCGACAAGGTCTCGCTGTTCAAGCCGGGCGACGAGGTGTTTTACGCCGGTGTCATCAACCGCCCCGGCTCCAACAGCGAGTTCCATCTGGTCGATGAACGCATTGTGGGTGCAAAGCCGAAGTCCCTGAATTTCGAGGAGGCCGCCGCGCTGCCGCTGACCGCCATCACCGCTTACGAGACGCTGTTCGACCGGCTGCGGGTGAAGGAGCCGGTTCCGGGCGCGGCCAACGCCATTCTGGTCATCGGCGGCGCGGGCGGCGTCGGCTCCATCGCCGTCCAGCTTCTGCGGGCGCTGACCGATCTCACCGTCATTGCCACCGCTTCACGGCCCGAGACGATTGCGTGGGTGAAGGAACTCGGCGCGCATCACGTCATCGATCACAGCAAGCCGATCGCCCCGCAGGTGGAGGCGCTCGGTCTCGGTGCGCCGGGCTTTGTCTTCTCCACCACCCATAGCGACATCCATGCCGCCGACAGCGTGGCGACCATCGCACCGCAGGGCCGTTTCGCGCTGATCGACGATCCGGCCGGCGGTTTCGACGTCATGGCCTTCAAGCGCAAATGCGTATCGATCCATTGGGAAATGATGTTCGCCCGCGCCGTCTTCCAGACGCCTGACATGATCGAGCAGCACAGGCTGCTCAACCATGTGGCCGGGCTTGTCGATGCCGGCAAGATCAAGACGACGCTGACCGAGGTTTTCGGCACCATCAATGCCGCAAATCTCATCAAGGCGCATGCGCTGATCGAGAGCAACAGGGCCAAGGGCAAGATCGTGCTTTCGGGCTTCTGATCCGCCGATGAGGCGTCCGCATCGCGGACGCTTCTCTTCCGCTTATGGAAATGTTTGGGCCGAGCGCAAGACCGCGCGGCTATTCTTGTCAGTCGTCGTCCGGATCTTCCGGGCATGGCCAGGAGGCCGGCGCCGTGAGGCCGTTCGGCAATTTGGTCTTGGCGTCGCCGCAGGCAATGTCGATCTGCTTCTGATCAAGGCCGGTGGCCATGGAAAGATCGAGTCCTTCGATCCTCGTCAGCAGCAGGAATGCGCTGGTGAAATCCACCGGACCGCCGA
Organism: Agrobacterium sp. T29; assembly: GCF_006970545.1. Taxonomy (NCBI): domain Bacteria; kingdom Pseudomonadati; phylum Pseudomonadota; class Alphaproteobacteria; order Hyphomicrobiales; family Rhizobiaceae; genus Agrobacterium; species Agrobacterium sp. T29. The sequence continues at coordinate 691,891 of NZ_CP040640.1, read as the reverse complement.
GCTTGGCGCCGCCGAAACGGGCCCGCGACAGATTGGTCAGCGAGAATTTCGAGCCGTTCAGCGTCGCGCCCTCGAAATCGGCGCGGCCGAGTTCGGCCTTGGTGAAATCCGTGCCGTCCAGCTTGGTGTTTTCGAATTTGGTCCGCTGCATTTCAGCATTGACGAATTTGGCGTTGGTGGCGTCGGCGGCGGAAAAATCGCTGCGATAGGCTTCCACCTTGGTCAGATTGGCGCCCTGCAGGTTCGCCTCCCCAAGGGCGGTGCGGATGAGCTTGGCCTTCTCGAGATTGGCGCCCTTCAGCGACGAACCGCGCAGGTCGGTATAGGTGAAATCCGTGCCGTAAAGCATTGCCGAATCGAGATTGCTGCCGCTCAGCATCAGCAGGCGCTTGTTGCATTCGCGCCAGTCGATGCCAGCCATGGCGTCGGTACGGCAGCTTGCGGCCACCAGCGGACCGCCGCTGAAAGAAACGGCAATCATCGCAAGCGCTGCCACACCGGCAACGAACCCTGTCTTCCGCACGATATTCAGCCTTTGAAAGCCGGACATTCCTTCACTCCCTGCCGTCGGGCGACGGCACTTAGGACCATATGCACATTCAAGGCGTTACCGCATCGCTGAACCACAATCCACGGACCACGCGACCATGCAACACCCCAACATCCTATATGTAAGAAATCGAAGAGCAATCCACAAATACTGACGGGGAGACGGGCTGTGGACGCTGCTTTTCCGTCATGCCGGACTTGGGTACTGGCATCCAATCACGGGCGTCTGCGTCGTGGGAAATGCGTCCTTCGATCAGAGGTCTGCCCGTTCCGCAAATGCCGTCACTCTCGGCCGCATGACACAATGGCTGAGAGTGATTGCGAGCGATCTTCCCACGCTCGGCATCATCCTCGGGCCTGTCCCGAGGATCTATCCACGTATCGTAAAATCAATCCGTTGCAGATGCTCGGGACAGGCCCGAGCATGACGGAAGAGAAGGCTCCGCCCGTAATCGCCATCACATATTGGCGTAAACCGGCCCTTCGCCGCCCTGCGGCGGTACCCAGTTGATGTTCTGGTTGGGGTCCTTGATGTCGCAGGTCTTGCAGTGCACGCAGTTCTGGGCGTTGATGACGTAGACTTCTTCGCCGTCCTTCTCCACCCATTCGTAAACGCCGGCCGGACAATAACGCGTCGAAGGGCCGGCAAAGACATCGTGCTCAGACAGTTTTTGCAGCGCCATGTCCTTCACCTGAAGATGCACCGGCTGGTCCTCCTCATGGTTGGTGGAGGACAGGAACACCGACGACAGCCGGTCGAAGGTCAACACACCATCCGGTTTCGGATAGGCGATCGGCTTGTGCTTTGCGGCCGGCTCAAGGCTCTCCGCATCCGTCCTGCCATGCTTCAGCGTGCCGAAGAAGGAGAAGCCGAACAGCTGGTTCGTCCACATGTCGAGACCGCCGAGACCGACGCCGATGAGCGTGCCGAACTTCGACCACAGCGGCTTGACGTTTCTGACCCGCTTCAGATCCTTGCCGATATCGCCGTCGCGCCATTCGGCTTCGATCTCCGCCACCTCGTCATGGGCGCGGCCGGCGGAAATCGCTGCGGCGATCTTTTCCGCCGCCAGCATGCCCGACAGCACCGCATTATGGCTGCCCTTGATACGCGGCACATTGACGAAACCGGCGGAACAGCCGATCAGCGCGCCGCCGGGGAAGGTCAGCTTCGGCACCGACTGGTAGCCGCCTTCGGTGATGGCGCGCGCACCATAGGAAATGCGCTTGCCGCCCTCGAAGGTCTCGCGAATGGCCGGATGCGTCTTGAAGCGCTGGAATTCCTCGAAGGGATAAAGATAGGGGTTCTTGTAGTTGAGGTGCACCACGAAGCCGACGGCGACGAGATTATCCTCGAGATGATAGAGGAAGGAACCGCCGCCCGTCTTGAAACCGAGCGGCCAGCCGAAGGAATGCTGCACGAGACCCTGTTTGTGCTTCTCCGGCTTGACCTGCCAGAGTTCCTTGATGCCGATGCCGAATTTCTGCGGCTCGCGATCCCTGGACAAATCGAATTTGGAAATCAGCTGCTTGGCGAGCGAACCGCGCACGCCCTCGCCGATCAGCACATATTTGCCGTGCAGCTCCATGCCGCGGGTGAAGTTCGGGCCCGGCTCGCCGTTCTTTTCGATGCCCATATCGCCGGTGGCGACACCGATGACGGCGCCCTCGTCGTCATAGAGCACTTCGGTTGCGGCAAAGCCCGGATAGATCTCGACGCCGAGCCCTTCCGCCTTTTCCGCCAGCCAGCGACAGACCAGCCCAAGCGAGACGATGTAATTGCCGTGATTGTTCATCAGCGGCGGCATCATGAAATTCGGCAGGCGGATGGAGCCGGCCGGGCCTAAGAACATGAACTGGTCGTCCTTGACCTCGGTTTTGAAGGGATGCCCCTCCTCTTCGCGCCAGCCCGGCAGCAGCCTGTCGATGCCAATCGGATCGACCACCGCGCCGGAGAGAATGTGCGCACCGACTTCCGCGCCCTTTTCGAGAACGACGACCGAAAGCTCCGGCTCCACCTGCTTCAGCCGGATCGCGGCGGCAAGGCCCGCAGGACCCGCGCCAACGATCACAACGTCGAATTCCATCGCTTCGCGTTCGGGCAGTTCCATCGCTTCCGTCATCTCATCCTCTCCGCATCGCCGGTCCCATCCGGCTGTTGTTATATCCGCTTTCCGGCATTCCCGGCGCATCGCCTGCGCCGGCCAAAAAACCATCCGCGACACCGCATCCACCAGCGCCTGTCTTCGCAAAGCCGGACGCCTTTGTCGAGCTTCTATAGCGGCAAAACATGTCGCACGCCAGTCAATTGTCAGACAACCTGATGATTGCTTTATTACTTTTACGTTCACGTAAGATTTATAATATAACTGGGAAAGAAAAGCGTCAAGGGTTGTGGATATTTGGGGCCGTGTCTGTATTCGATATTAAATAGTGACCCCGTATTGAGAGCGTTTTCCAATATCAATCAGAACTTCCATTTACGGTCAGAAACAGGCCCGGATTACTCTATGCATTCTTTGGCTTGAAGACCGAGACCATGGCGCGCCCTGCAATCTGGAAAGGGTAGACAGATTTGGGCCAGCCTGTATGTAAGGCTTGGGCAAGGTCCAAAGCGCACTGATGATTCATCAGTCGGGAACGTCAGACAGGCACCTAATGGGCACGCCCTAATCTTTGCAACAGATTGATAGGATAATATGGTGGATGTTTTCTTTTCGGCAGACGTTGAAACAGATGGCGCCATTCCTGGTCCCTATTCTATGTTGTCTTTCGCCTTAGTTTACGCCGGGACGTATGACGGCAACACGTTCTCCCGCCCCCAAGAATTTACGCGCTCCTTCTATCGCGAACTTAAACCCATTTCAGACGCTTTCGACCCCGAAGCCTTAGCGATCAATGGCCTTGATCGAACACAACTTTTACTACATGGCGCGTCACCCGATAAAGCGATGGATGAAGCTTTTGATTGGATTCAGGAATTCTCCGGTGCAGGAAAGCCGGTGCTGGTAGCCTATCCACTCTCCTTCGACTGGACGTGGCTCTATTGGTATTTTATTCGATATTCTAAGCGCGGCTCGCCTTTTGGGCATTCGCGCTGTTTCGATCTAAAAACTGCGGTTGCCATCAAAACCGGTCGAACCATTAGCTCATCCAGCAGAACAAAGCTTCCCATTCGCTTCACTTCCGATCGACCGCATACCCACCACGCCGTCGATGACGCGATAGAGCAGGCAGAGATATTTGCAAATATTTTCGAGAGTGGAAACGAATGAGTTATATTAGCGAAAGAAAAAAAGCCACAGTAGAACGCTTCACCGAACTACAGACACATCTGACGAAAGCGAGTGAAATATTATCGGGGACCGCCTGTGTCTATGCTACAGGCTCTTTTGGCCGCCTCGAAGCAGGTGAGCAAAGCGACTTAGATGTTTTCATAGTGAGTAAGACGGCAGAAATTGATCGAGACGACAAAAAGCTTATGTTTAATCAGCTGTCTAATCTTGATACTATTCTTGTGAAGGCCGAACTTATTAAGGCTATCAATACGCTAAATATGCCGAAATTCGATGCAGACGGAAAATATCTCGCAAGTCATTCGATCCATGATCTCAAAGCGCATCTGGGTACGGCAGAAGACGACTATCGCAACACCCTAACTGGACGATTGCTTCTTTTCCTCGAGAGTCGCCCCCTTATTGGTGAAGAAGTGTATGAGGAAATCATCGATGAAGTGATCGCTGCATATTGGGGTGACTACGGAGATCATTCCTCTGATTTCATTCCCGCTTTTCTTACAAATGATATCCTCCGACTCTGGCGAACTTTCTGCGTTAACTACGAATCCGGCCGCCGCTCGCAGAAGGGCAACGCAAAAATCAAGAACCACAAGCTAAAACATAGTCGAATGTTAACGTGCTACTCTGCACTACTTTTTCTTCTAGCAGTATATAAATTGGATGGCACAGTTTCTCCGGAACGAGCCAAAGAAATGACGAAAATGACACCCACTGATCGTTTGCAATGGCTTCTACAGGAGCAATCTTTCAGTGACGTCCATGATAAGATTTCGGATCTTCTTGAAAAATACGGTGACTTTTTAAAGAGAATGGATCAGCCAAAGGAAAAGCTCAAAGAGCTTTTTGAAAGCAACAGCAAAGATTGGGTTCAAAAATCATATGAGTTTGGCGATACACTTTTTGAGATATTATCAGCACTAGGCAAGGATACGAAATTTTTTAGACTGATTGCGGTTTAACGACTGCTTTTGCTGCCCTGATTGAATTGTGCGCTTCTTCCAAAGCACTGAAATCAGGGGGGGCCGCATTTAGTCTTTGATAAATTTAACCAACCCATACTTCTGCTAGATCGCCCATTCCTCATCCGTCGTGAACACGATCGTCAGCCAGCGGTCGCTCCCCTCCCGTCCAGCGCATCGCCGATCTCGTCGCGGACCGTGTCCCATTCCTCCAGACGCCGGGGCGGCCATTTCTTCGGCACGATGAAAAAGAGTTCGATCTGACGGCCGCGGCTGACGCGGGCGACATAGGAATAGTGGGAGGAGAAGCCGAATTTCTCCACCGTCTCGGCCGCCACCCGGTCCACATGCTGCCTGAATTCCAGCGGGCCATCAGAAGTATGCCCGCCAGCGCCTGTTTCACATTGCTTCTACAGCGACGTGGCATTTTGCTGCCGTCTTCTCATCGTTTCACGTACCTGTCCGCGCTATGTCGCAACCAGATTTCAGGAGAGTGACTGCCGCGACCCGTCAAGCCGCGGCAGGCAATCAGGCAACGTCCTGAAGTTGCGCTTCGCCGTCGTGGAGGAAGCACGCCCGGTTAAAAAGGCCGAGATCGACGAAGTTCGGAAGACGAATATCGCGGATGTCGGGAAGCCGCTTGCTTTCCGGATCGAACGATCTGTCGATTTGCGAAATGAAGACCAGAATACAACCTGACCGTCGCGCAAAATCACCGAGGGCTCGTAGCTGCTCGGAAAGAACGGGCTTGCTCCGCTGTTGATCCAGCGCCTGGAGATAGTCGATCACCGCGACTGTTCCCGGTCGCGACCCCGACATCCGATCGATGATGTAGTCCGCACTAATTTCATCGGAAGTGACAATCTGAACTTGGTTGGCGAAGCCGTCAGTCTCCCTTTCTAGCGATTGGAGATATTTTCCCGCCTGTTTTTCGGTCAGTTCCAACGTAAACAGAAACGCCTTGCGGCCGTCCCGGGCCGCATCGATCAGAAGCTGGAGACCAAGCATGGTCTTGCCCTGCCCCGGTCGGCCAGCGAGCAATAACAGGTCGCCGGCATCGAGACGGGAAAGTACCGTTTCGGAAAGCGGCCCGGAAGACATCCGGGACGACAGCATGCTCCACCTTGCAAAGCCCTCTTCTTGCGCGATCTGATCCAGCGCTTCATTCAGCGGAACATCATTGTTTCGCGCCATCAGCTTTGCACGGCGTTTAAGCTGAAATATCGGTGCAGAAAGTTTCATCAAAGACCTCCATTGCGAGCCGAAACGCAACCCCTCCTCATGCGATGCTCGAACAGATGGTTCGATGATTTGGCGTCACCCTGCATGTGCGATGCTTTCCCGAAAGGAGGGGGGAGGCTTGGGTCTAGCCTGCGGTTGAAAGCTAGCGGGTTGCGCGATTCGCAGCAAGGGGCGCAAGCCATTCGCCACATCGCAGTTACCGGATCCTGTCCTCATAAAGCAGGGCGCCTTTGTCGAACTTCTTGAGCGGCAAAACAGGCCACTATAACCGGCCGGCAGGTCGTCGGAATTGCTACCTGATGTTGCGCTCGAGTTGCGGGCACCATAAAACCTGTCATGCACCGTGAAAAAGAACGTCAGTTCAATTGAGGAGAACGCCACCTTGAAGCGATTGATTCCCGCGCTGTTGCTGTTGTCGTGGTTTGGCGCGATGCCCTTGGTGGCAAAGGCCGATGTCTCTTCCGCCAATCAAAACGAATCGGCCGCAGCATTTCAGGGCCTCGACACGCTCGCGCGGGAAACGCGCGCGCAGGGGGATTTACCGCGATTGTCCAACCCCGCTCATGCGAAGGTGCTGGACCGGCTCTGGAATGTGGAGGGAACCCTGGGCAGGCAGCCATACCGGTCCGCCGATGTTCCGGCGCTCATCGCCATCGGCGCGAATGCGGGCGCCGTTCTTAAAACCTATGCACTGTTTACCCCACAGAACGGCAGTCTTCCGGACACAGCGGCAAATACGTTCAAATACCAGGACGAAATCGCACGCGCCGGAGCCTATCTATTACATGTCCAGGCGGCTCAGCTGGAGGCGATTACCGATTTTGTCGCCGTGCTTCCTGCCGATCAGATGAACAAGGCGCGCCGCGATGGCCTGCACCAGATGCGCCTTGGCATCATGGAGCAGTTTACCGGACTGGCCCTTATGCTGCGCTCACCGAATCTGCGATCCGAGAACCGGCTCATTTTGCTGAACGCCCTCAATGCCAGCGCCATTCCCGTGGTCGCCGCGACCTCCCTTGCCGACCGAACCGCCATGGCCACCCAAATCGACACGATCTTGCCGGAACTGTCCGGGCTTGAACGCGACAAGGCGCAGGCGCTGAAATCGCTCTTCATGAACCAGAATTGCGACGGGCTTTGCGCGATGGATCGGTAGCCGTTCAATACCCGGTTGACGCAAAGGGGCTGCAACCCCGCCCCTCAGACTTCCCCACTCAAACCGCCCATTCCTCATCCGTCGTGAACACGATCGTCAGCCAGCGGTCGCTCCCCTCGCCGCCCAGCGCATCGCCGATCTCGTCGCGGATCGCGTCCCATTCCTCCAGACGCCGGGGCGGCCAGTTTTTCGGCACGATGAAAAAGAGTTCGATCTGACGGCCGCGGCCGACGCGGGCGACATAGGAATAGTGCGAGGAGAAGCCGAATTTCTCCACCGTCTCGGCGGCCACCCGGTCCACATGCTGCTTGAATTCCAGCGGGGTCACCAGAAGGATGTCCGCGAGCGCCTGCTTCACATTGCCGAGCGGCATGGGGATGATGACGAGGCAGACCAGCGCCAGAACGGCCGGGTCGATATAGGGTGCGAGCCATGCCTGCGCCGTTCCCGTGAGCCCGTAACCCACGGCGAAGGCGACGAAGAGCGCCATGCTCAGAAGCGCGCTCATCAGCCAGCTTTTGGCGTCCAGCGCCACGAAGGCGGATTTCAGCCGGCGGTTCTGCCGTTTGACGAACCATGCCATGGCGAGTGAGACGGCGAAGCTGACGAAGGTAACGACGATGGCGTAATCGAACTCGATCGATCTGCCGCCATCCATCAGGCTGTCGACGGCATTGATGAGGGCGTAGATCGCCGCCCCCATCAGGAGCGTGCCGTTAAGCCCGAGCACCATCGGCTCCAGATGCCAGAAGCCCATGGTGAAACGTTCCACCAGCCGGCCGCCGGGCTTGGGCGCGGCGGAAGCGGCGATCAGCCGCGCGACAAGCAGCGCCAGCACCGTCATGAAAGCATCCGTCAGCGCATAGACACCATCGAAAACCACGGCGAAGGAGCCGGAGAACAGGCCTGCGCCGATGCCGAAGAGCGCCAGGAGAACCGTGACGGCAATAGAGAATTTGAGCAGGGATTGTTCTGTCATGACGTGTATTTTACCTTCAAAACCGGACGCCGCCTTGGCGGAGCGTTTTCTCTTTTCCTCGAATCGAGAAAACGCTCTAACTCTTTGTTTTGTAGCATTTCCAGACGGAAAACCGGGGTCCACTTTTCCTGGAAATGCTCTATAAACAGCACATTGAGCACTCACAAGACAGGACAAAACCCATGGATCTCGGCATTTCCGGCAAACGCGCCCTCGTTCTCGCCTCCTCTCGCGGCCTTGGGCTGGGCATTGCCACCGCGCTGGCGAAAGAAGGCGCACATGTCCTTCTTGTCGGCAGAAGCGGGGAGAAGCTGGAGGCGAATTGCAAGGCGATCAATGCGCTTGGCAAGGGTAAGGCCGACTGGGTCTGGGGCGATCTGGCCGAGGATAATTTCGTCGAGGCCATGGTTCAGGCCGTCAGGGAAAAGCTCGGCGGCATCGATATTCTCGTCAACAACACCGGCGGCCCGACACCGGGCCTTGCGCAGGAGATAACCGCCGACAAGCTGGATACCTTCTTCCAGTCGATGGTGATGCGCGTCATCACGCTTACCAATGCGCTTTTGCCGCAAATGAAGGAACAGGGTTTCGGCCGCATCCTGACCGTCGCTTCCTCCGGCGTGTTCGAGCCGATCGCCAATCTGGCGCTGTCCAATACGCTGCGCGGCGCACTGGTCGGCTGGAGCAAGACGCTATCCTCCGAAGTGGCCGGTTTCGGCATCACCTCCAACCTGCTGCTGCCCGGCCGTATCCATACCGACCGCATCGATGAACTCGATGGCGCCAACGCCAAGCGTCTGGGCAAAAGCGTCGAGGAAATTCGCGAGGCTTCCGTCAAGAGCATTCCGGCCGGCCGCCTCGGCACGGTGGAGGAATTCGGCGCCGCCGGCGCTTTCCTCTGCTCGGTGCCGGCAAGCTACATCACCGGCACAATGCTGCGGGTGGATGGCGGTGCGGCGAAGTCGAATTAAGGCCGCGACGGCGCGTTATCAAACGGGCGCATCGTGGATGACGAAGCGGTTGCGCCCCGTATTCTTGGCCCGATAAAGCGCCGTATCCGCCCGACGCAGCGCTTCCGCGGCGCAATCGCCCGGGCGCACGAAGGCAATGCCCGCCGAACAGGTATAACGGAAATCCGGGACCTGTTCGAGCGGCGAGGCTTCCCGCAGCGACGCAAACAGGGCTTCGACGACGCTTTCGGCGTTGTGCATTCGCGCGCCGCTCAGCCCCAGCAGAAACTCCTCGCCGCCGATACGCCCGATGAGATCGTCGCGACCGGCGGCGGCGCATAGTTTTTCGGCGAAATGTTTCAGCACCCTGTCGCCCGATGCATGACCGAAGCGATCGTTGATACTCTTGAAATGATCGATATCGAGCAGCACCAGCGCCAGCGCCTGCGCCTTGTGGGGGCCGAGGCTGTGACCCAGATTGTCCATCAGGTAACGGCGATTGCCGAGCCCCGTCAACTCGTCGCAGAGGGCGGATTTGAGCGCCCTGTCGCGCTCCTGCCTGAGGTCGCGAAGCTCTATGCCGAGTTCGGAAATATCGGTGATGACACACAACATCCAGCCGCCCGGCAACGTCGTTTCCGTCGTCAATACCCAGCGCCCGTCATTGAGGCTGGTCTCGATGGTGCGGAAAGGCAGCTTGCCGCGTCTCGTCCTGGCGGAGCGCAACCAGACCTCGAAGTCGGAAGTCTCGATTGCGGTGCCGGTGGAGTTGCCGTAGCCGCTGCGCATCAACTCGACCCAGTTTGGGAATTCATCCGGCGCGACATCCAGCGCCTTGCGGAAAGCCGCATTCGCAAAACACAGCCTGTCCTCGCCATCGAACAGCGCATAACCCTGCTGCGATGCCTCAAGAAGGTTCATGAGCTGACGGTTGAAAACGCCGGCATCTCCCCGAACGAGGCCGGGATGATCCGGCGATACATTGTCGAAGTTGGAACTGGTCGTCTTGCGGGACATAGAGTTTTCCAGATGACAAAGCGACAGGCAAAACCGAAGGGAGCGTTGAGTTAAACCCTTATCGTCCGGCTCCGCCAGTACAAAAACAATGCATGCGCGCCGGTTGCCATTGCGCTGTTCCACGGCAGCGGCTTCGTACCAGCATAGCCGCAAACCCCTAAGAACATTCTCAAAAAACTGCCGTGCTCTTTCACGAGTGCGGAGGCGGATCGTTTACCATCTTCCCTCCCCGGCAGACGCTGCCGTCATTCTCCGGAAAACAGCGGGGAAAAGCTTGCCATTCCATCGGGCCTGTGCAATCAACCGCCCTCCTCTGACATCGGGGTGCCAAAGGCATCCCTTATTTTCACGCCGGGCCGCCTTTCAGGCCGGGCGGGTGTTTCTATCGGCAACAAGGATATGGCGATGACGCAAAAGCGGGCTCTCGGCCTCGATTTCGGCACGACCAACACGGTCATGGCTCTTTCCGACACGGGCGGCGCCAGCCGTTCCATGCGCTTCACCAGCAGCGCGGGCACGGATGACAGCATGCGCACAGCGCTCTCCTTCATGAAGGATGCCGGCCTTGGTGCGGCCGCCCTGCATGTGGAAGCCGGCCATGCCGCCATCCGGCAATTCATCGACAATGCCGGTGACTGCCGTTTCCTGCAATCGATCAAGACATTCGCGGCCTCGCCGCTGTTTCAGGGCACGCTGATCTTCGCCAAGCGCCAGAGCTTCGAGGATCTGATGGACGTGTTCCTGCGCAAGCTGAAGACCTATGCGGGCGAGGAATGGCCGGGGGACGTCTCCACCGTCATCGCCGGCCGGCCGGTGCGTTTCGCCGGCAGCAATCCGGATGAAACACTGGCGCTCGCCCGTTACAACGAGGCGCTCACCCGCGCCGGATTCCCGGAAATCCACTATGTCTACGAGCCGGTGGCGGCCGCCTATTATTTCGCCCAGAGCCTGAAGAAGGACGCCAATGTGCTGGTGGCGGATTTCGGCGGCGGCACGACGGACTATTCACTGATCCGTTTCGAAACCCATGCCGGCAAGCTTTCCGCCACCCCCATCGGCCATTCCGGCGTCGGCGTGGCGGGCGATCATTTCGACTTCCGCATGATCGACAATCTGGTCTCGCCGGAAATCGGCAAGGGCAGCAAGTTCAAGAGCTTCGACAAGGTGCTGGACGTGCCCTCCGGCTATTACGTGAATTTCGGCCGCTGGAATCAGCTGTCGATCTTCAAGACCTCGAAGGAATTCACCGACCTCAAATCGCTGGTGCGCTCGGCGCTGGAGCCGGAAAAGCTCGAGCTCTTCATCGACCTGGTCGAACATGACGAGGGTTACCCGCTCTATCAGGCGATTTCCGCCACCAAGATGGCGCTCTCCTCGGCGGAAGAAGCCGAATTCAACTTCGCACCATTGGGCAAGGCCGGCCGCAAGATGGTGAAGCGCAGCGATTTCAACAACTGGATCGCCGAAGACCTCGCCAAGATAGAAGAAGCGCTCGACGAGGTTCTGGAAAAAACGAAAGTCGCGCCCGAAGCCATCGACAAGGTGTTCCTGACCGGCGGCACCTCCTTCGTGCCGGCGGTTCGGGAGCTTTTCACCCGCCGTTTCGACGCCGACCGCATCGAAAGCGGCGGCGAGTTGCTCTCGATTGCCCATGGTCTGGCAATGATCGGCGAAAGCGGCGATATTCAGCGCTGGACAGTGTGATTTGCGGGTTCCCCGGGCGGGGAACATGGGGTAATTTCCGCCCATGATCGCCGCTCACGACCTCTCCCCGGCCGAACTCGCCGCCCTCCTGCATTTCCATGCGGATGCGGGCGTGGACTGGCTGCTGGAAGACCAGCCGGTCGATCGTTTCGCCGAGTTTGCCGCCGCCCGCCCGGCCCGATCCGCACCTGCGCAGGAGGCCGCAGCAGCTTCACGCCAGATGGAAAGGCCGGCGGACCGCCGTGCCGATGCGCCTCAGCGGCAGGCGGCGACGCGCAGCGCCCCGGCGCGCGGCGCACCGGCGGCCCCCGCCATTCAGCAGAATGTCGCCATGCCGGACGAGCAGGCCGTGGCGGCGGCGCGTTTTGCAGCCGAAAGCGCGCGGTCGCTTGCCGAGCTGAAAACCGCGCTCGACGGTTTCAGCGGCTGCAACCTCAAGAACAGCGCGCGCAACACGATTTTTACCGAAGGCGACCCCGCCTCCACCATCATGGTCATCGGCCCGATGCCGGATGCCGATGACGACCGCGAAGGCCTGCCCTTCGCCGGCAAGACCGGGCTGTTGCTCGACCGCATGCTGGCGGCCATCGGCCTTGAACGCGGCGCCATCATGCTTGGCAATGTCGTGCCCTGGCGGCCGCCGGGCAACCGCCCGCCGACTCAAGCCGAAATGGATATCTGCCGCCCCTTCATCGAGCGTCAGATCGCCCTTGCGGAGCCGAAACACCTGTTGCTTCTCGGCAACTTTACCGCACGTTTCTTCTTTGGCGGCACCGGCACGATCCATACGCTGCGCGGACAGTGGCGTGATGTCGCAGCCGGACACCTGATTTTGCCGGCTTTGGCCAGCCTGCATCCGCAGGAACTTTTGAATGCGCCGGCCAGCAAGTCATTGGCATGGCAGGATTTATTGGCTTTTCAGGCAAAGATTGCCGAAGGCTGATTGCCTTATTCTTGCTCAATGTAAATGAATTATGAAAAAAGCCATGCACAATGCGCATAACAGCGGCGCATTTGCTCAGCTTGCCGAATCCATGCTGCGCTGCGATATAGGCCCCATGTCTTGGGAGGAATAGGTTTAAGGAACCAAGGCAATGACCACTCGCTTCCGTCCGGTACATTCCGGCTTTGAAACGCTCCGCCTGGCGGGCCTCGGCCCTCGCTCCAGTCAGGGCTACCATCGTTTCGGCGCTGCCGCAAACGAACAGATGACCGCACGCGCTGCCATGCAGCAGGTCCGCGTGACGCGTCCCTCGGCAGTCTTCGCGGATTTCCGCGAGCGCTGAGAAGCACTCAGGCCAGTCTAGCGCTGGTCCACAGATATGATTGCGCGCTGGCGTCTTTCTTCGGGAAGGCGCCTTTTGCTTTTGCGGTTTTTACGATCATAAGTCTCCGTCATGCCGGACCTGATCCGGCATCCAGCCAGCCCAAGTCCTTGGGCTGAAAGAACTCTTTTCGCCGCGCGGACGCGCGTCGGCTGGATCCCGGCTCAAGGCCGGGATGACGGAAGCGGTTGCCATGAAACACCGGCAATAACATCCCTCACCCCTGCGGTGTCGAGGCCTTGCGGGCCGCCCGTCTTGCCAGACCCAGCTGATGCTCGCGAAAGATGATGAAGATGCCGGCGAGGATAACGATCGCCGTGCCGATCAGCATTGTCACCGTGGGAATATCTCCGAACAGAATGTAGGAGACCGCGATGCCGAAGATGATGGAGCTGTATTCGAAGGGCGCGATGACCGAGACTTCGGCGTGCCGATAACTCTCCGTCAGGAAGATTTGCGCAACGCCGCCGCAAATGCCGCTGGTGATCAGCAGCATGGCCTGCGTCATGCTCAGCGCGCTCCAGCCGAAAGGCACGCTGACAAGCGACAGCAGGGTGGCGGTAAGCGAAAAATAGAGCACGATGGTCGGCGTCTTTTCCGTCTCCACCAGTTGCCGCACCTGGATCATCGCCAGACCGCCGAGCGCCGCACCGCACAATACGGCAATGGCCCCCAGCCCCTCGCCCGCGGCAAAACCGCCTTCCCTCAGCAGCGTCATCTTCGGCCAGAGAATCACCAGCACGCCCGTCATGCCGACGAAGACCGCGCTCCAGCGATAGATGCGCACCTTTTCATGCAGGATGACGGCGGCAAAAACGACCGCCAGAAGCGGCGAGGCATAACCGATGGCGATGAATTCCGGCAGCGGCAGCATGGTCAGCCCGTAAAAGCCGCAGGCCATGGACAGGATGCCCAGAAAACCGCGCTTGAAATGGCCGAAAAGATTATTGGTGTGCAGCGCGCTGGTCAGCGCATGCAGCCACGCCAGATAGACGACAATAGGGAGAATGGCGAAAGCGGAACGGAAGAAGGTGATCTGGCCGGCAGGCACATCGCCTGCGGCCTTGATACAGGTCTGCATAACAAGAAAAAAGCCAACCGAAATCAGCTTCAGGCTAATCCCGCGAAAGGGATTCATCGGTTCGGCGTTCATTGGCAACTACTCATATCGGCTGCGCAAACACGCCATCGGGAGATTTTTCATGCGGGGAAGACGACGCAGGGGAATTGGATTTGCGCAAGGCTAGAGCATTCCCCCGGCGCTTTACAACAAAAAATGTGATTTACCCGTGAATTCCGTTGATTTGGGGAGGTATTGTTTTCGTGGCTACGGAAATGATGCAAACCAAAAGCGACGCGCGCTAAAATTTGAAGAAAATAAAATATAATTTCAGCAATCGTTCAACATTTGCTGCCATGGTCCACAGGTCCGGCGGCGGGAGGATTGTCTGCACGGCCGGCAAAGCCTTCCATGGCGGGACAGAACGTCCTCCGACGCGCACATGAACGTGACGAATATTCTACCCATTTTACATCCGGGCCTTATGACGACATGATGCCGGGAAGACCACGCAAAGTTATTCAGGGACAGTCATGCGAACAGACACGGGCCAGATCGTTCACCTGGCAGATTACCGCCCCACCGATTTCGTTCTGGAGCGGGTGGATCTCACCTTCGAACTCGACCCTAAGAATACCAAGGTCGAAGCCCGTCTGATCTTTCACCGGCGCGAAGGTGCTGAGCGGCAGGCGCCGCTGGTTCTGGATGGCGACGAGCTGAAGCTTTCCAGCCTGCTGCTCGACCAGGTGGAACTTCCCGCCGGTCAATATGAGGCGACGCCGGAGAGCCTGACCATCCGCGACCTGCCGGCGGAGGCGCCCTTCGAAATCTGCGTCACCAATTATATCAATCCGCAGGTCAATACGCAGCTTATGGGGCTTTACCGCACCAATGGCGTCTATTGCACCCAATGCGAGGCGGAAGGTTTCCGCCGCATCACCTATTTCCCCGACCGTCCCGATGTTCTGGCGCCCTATACGGTGACGATCATCGCGGCGAAGGAAGGCAATCCCCTGCTGCTCTCGAACGGCAATTTCCTCGGCGGCGGCAATTACGATGAAGGCCGTCACTTCGCGGCATGGTTCGATCCGCATCCGAAGCCCAGCTATCTTTTCGCACTCGTCGCCGGCGATCTCGGCGTGGTCGAAGACACATTCACCACCATGTCCGGCCGCGACGTGGCGCTGAAGATTTACGTCGAGCACGGCAAGGAGCCGCGTGCGGCCTATGCCATGGACGCGCTGAAGCGTTCGATGAAGTGGGACGAAGAGCGCTTCGGCCGCGAATACGACCTCGATATCTTCATGATCGTCGCCGTATCGGATTTCAACATGGGCGCGATGGAGAACAAGGGTCTCAACGTCTTCAACGACAAATTCGTGCTGGCCGACCCGGAAACCGCTTCCGATGCTGACTACGCCAATATCGAGCGCATCATCGCGCATGAATATTTCCACAATTGGACCGGCAACCGCATCACCTGCCGCGACTGGTTCCAGCTCTGCCTGAAGGAAGGCCTGACGGTCTATCGCGATCAGGAATTTTCCGCCGACATGCGCTCGCGGCCGGTCAAGCGCATTGCCGATGTGCGCCATCTGAAATCGGAGCAGTTTCCCGAGGATTCCGGCCCGCTGGCGCATCCGCCGCGCCCCGATACCTATCGTGAAATCAACAACTTCTACACGACGACCGTTTATGAAAAGGGTGCCGAAGTTACCCGCATGATCGCCACGATCCTCGGCGCGGACGACTTCAAGAAGGGTATGGACCTCTATTTCGAGCGCCATGACGGCGAAGCCGCAACCGTCGAGGATTTCGTCAGGAGCTTCGCGGATGCCAGCGGCCGTGACCTTTCGCAGTTTTCTCTGTGGTACACCGAAGCGGGCACGCCGCTCGTCTCCGTCTCCTCGGCCTACGACGCCGGCAACGCCACCTTCAGGCTGACGCTGGAACAGACGACCGCGCCGACGCCCGGCCAGCCGGTAAAACAGCCGCGTCACATTCCGCTGTCGCTGGCGCTGATCCTCGACAATGGCCAGATCGCCGAGCCTCAAACCGTCGAAGGCGGCGACTATCGCGACGGCGTGCTGCACCTGACGGAACGTAACCAGACATTCTCCTTCTCCGGCATTTCCTCGCGGCCGGTGCTGTCGATCAACCGCAGCTTCTCGGCGCCGATCAATCTGGATTTCGAGCAGAATGCGGCCGATCTGGTGCAGATCGCCCGGCATGAGACGGATATGTTCGCCCGTTTCCAGGCGCTGACCGATCTTGCCCTACCGGCGCTGATTGCCGCCACCAGGGCCGTGCAGGACGGCAAGGACGTTCAAACGGATGCGGAACTGACCGCAACGCTCATCGAAATCATCGGCAACGACGCCCTTGAGCCCGCCTTCCGGGCGCAGGCGCTGGCCTTGCCGAGCGAAACGGATATCGCTCGCGAAATGGGCGGCGACAACGATCCGGACGCCATCCACAGGGCGCGCAACGCCACCATCAAGGCCATTGCGACGGCCGGGCTCGAAACGCTGCGGCGGCTTGCCGACAGCACGGCTGACGGCGAGGCCTACAGCCCGGACGCGGAAAGCGCTGGACGCCGTTCGCTGCGCAACGGCGCGCTTACCTATCTCGCCTTTGCCGAGGAGACACCGGCCCGCGCGGCGAAGGCCTTTACTGAGGCCACCAACATGACCGATCTTGCCCATGCGCTCAGCGTGCTTACCCAGCGTTTCCCGGAAAGCACGGAAACAAAGGAAGCGCTTGCCGCCTTCGAAACGCGCTTTGCTGACAATGCGCTGGTGCTAGACAAGTGGTTCTCGCTGCAGGCCGCCATTCCCGGCGACGGTGCGCTCGACCGGATCAAGGCGCTGATGAAATCCAAACATTTCATCTCCACCAATCCGAACCGTGTACGCTCGCTCGTCGGCACGCTTGCCTTCGCCAACCCCACCGGCTTCCACCGTGCCGATGGCGCCGCCTACCGGTTCCTGGCCGAGCAGATCATCGCCATCGACAAGCGCAATCCGCAGCTTGCCGCCCGCATTCTCACATCCATGCGCTCCTGGCGGTCGCTGGAGGCAAGCCGTGCCGAACACGCCAAGTCGGCGCTTTCGACGATCGCCGACGCCAAGGGACTGTCGACGGATGTAAGCGATATCGTCGGGCGTATCCTGAAGGGCTGACCGCCCCACGCCAAAACTCCGGACAATGCCGATACGCCGTCTTGATCGCCATCAAGGCGGCGTATCGCGTTGCGCGACAGGATGGTTCGCGAGAGGCCGGGAACGGCTGAAGAGACCGGAAAGGAATTTCAGATGACGGACATGTCCAGGACCAGCGCTTCGTTTCAGCGCTTCATGACCGATGCTCCGGCCCACAAGGCGGCATGGTTTCAGGCCGTGCAGGGTCTAGGGGCGGCGTCCACGCTCGATGTGAAAACGCAGAGCCTGATCTATATCGGCATTCTTGCCGCCCTGCGTCTGGAAAGCGGTCTCGCCTTTCACGTGATGGAAGCCAAGGTGCGGGGCGCAAGCCGCGACGATATCATCAGTGCGGTGCTGACCGGTCTTCCCGCTGCGGGCAATGGCGTGATCAGCGCGCTTGGCCCGGCTCTCGAGGCCTTCGACGGAGCCTGACGCCTGTTCCAGCGACGTTCCGCAACGACCGGATCGGATTGCCGGCTCACTGATTTCGTTCATAATTCCCGCCTTCGCCAAAGCGGAAACAGACCGTCCCGAAAAAATACGGAGTCGGTTCAAGGGGTTAAAATTCTTTTAACTTTTGCCTCTGGACACGGCGAATCGCATTTGATTCACTAGTCATATTCGAGCGGCGGCGCTTCGAATCACTGGGGACATCTTGAAGGCGGGACAATGACGAACGTGCGGCGGGCGACTGCGGGCGATGAGCGGCCGTATGCCAAATTTTCTGATCTTGCGGCCTGGGGCGAAAGGCTTTCCAGCGACCTGATGGGTTTGATGAATGGCTCCGACCGCCCGATGCCGCAGGTCGAGACCCTGCTGAAACGTCTCATTCCCATTCTCATCCTCGCCTTTCTCGTCGTCGTCGCAGCCTCGCGCATGCTGGGCATCGTTGCCGAATATAGCCGCATGGAAGAGGCCGCCCGCCATTCCACGGCGCTGACGGCGCTGACGGCCAAAGCAGCCCTTCTCAACAACGATACGGTCTTCACCGCGCAGGATCGCGCCCGCGCCGAAGCCAACCTCGTCGCGGCGCTGCCGTCCGGCAGCCTCGCCGACGGTACGATGGTGCTTCTTTCGGGCAGCAATGGCCGCATTTTCGCCGGCGCCGGCAAGGAAGCGATGCTTTATATCGGCACGTCGCTGCCGGCTTTGCTTCCTGAAATCGCCATCGTGCAGCGTTTCCCCGGCGCGCCCGGCACCATCGAGACCAATATCGACGGCCAGCAGCACTATGCGACGATGATCCCCTTCGGCGACGACGGCGCGATGGTGATCGCGGCCCGCTCGCTACAGCCGATCCGTTCCTTCTGGCGCAGCGAAATCGCCATGAACGTGACGCTGTTTGCCGGCATCTCCTCGATCCTGCTGGTCGTGCTCTATGCCTATTACATGCAGGTGAAGCGCGCCCGCGACGCCGACGACATCTTCGCCGAATCCAACCTGCGGGTCGAAACCGCGCTGTCTCGCGGCCGCTGCGGCTTGTGGGATTTCGATCTTTCCACCCGACGCATGTTCTGGTCGGGTTCGCTCTACGAAATTCTCGGGCTGCCGCCCAAAGCAGCGCCGCTTTCCTTCTCCGACGCCGCCCGCATGATGCATTCCGAAGACGGCAATCTCTATGAGCTTGCCCGCGCCGTCGGCTGCGGCAATCTGCGCCAGATCGACCAGATCTTCCGCATGCGCCATGCCAAGGGCCATTATGTCTGGCTGCGCGCCCGCGCCCAGGTCATCCGCACCAATAACGGCCCGCGCGTCATCGGCATCGCCATGGATGTGACCGAACAACACCGCCTTGCGCAACGCTACGCCGAAGCCGACCAGCGCCTTGCCGACGCCATTGAATCCACCTCGGAAGCCTTCGTGCTGTGGGACAAGAACGACCGTCTGGTGATGTGCAACACCCACTACCAGAAGGCCTATGGCCTGCCGGACAGCGTGCTGGTGGCAGGCACGGAAAAAAGCACCGTCTATGCCGCAGCCGCCCGCCCCGTCGTTGAACGTCGCGTTGCCGATCCGGACCAGTCCGGCCTGTCGCGCACCACCGAAGTGCAGCTTGCCGATGACCGCTGGCTGCAGATCAACGAGCGCCGCACCCGCGATGGCGGCCTCGTCGCGGTCGGCACCGATATCACCCTTCTGAAACGTCATCAGGAGCGCCTGCGCGATTCAGAACGTCGGCTGATGGCCACCATCGGCGATCTCTCCGCCTCGCAGCACAAGCTGGAGCGGCAGAAGACCGAGCTTTCCGACGCCAACGCCAATTATCTCGCCGAAAAAGAACGCGCCCAGGCCGCCAACCGGGCGAAATCCGAATTCCTCGCCAATATGAGCCATGAGCTGCGCACGCCGCTCAACGCCATCCTCGGCTTTTCCGACATCCTGCAAAACGAAATGTTCGGACCGGTCGGCTCGCCGAAATATTCCGAATATGCGCGCGATATTCACGATAGCGGCAAACACCTGCTCAACGTCATCAACGATATTCTCGACATGTCGAAGATCGAGGCGGGCCATATGCGCATCAACCGCGAGACCATCGATCTCGCGCCGCTGATCGAGGAGACCCTGCGCCTGACGGCCATTCAGGCGGAACAGAAGAACATCACCGTGCAGCAGAAGGTTTGCGCCGGGTTGACCATGCAGGGCGACCGCCGCGCCATGAAGCAGATCATGCTCAACCTGCTCTCCAACGCCGTGAAATTTACCGGCGACGGCGGCCGCATCGCGCTGCGCACCCATGTGCATCAGGCCGCGATGATCCTCACCATCGCAGACACCGGCATCGGCATTCCCGCCCAGGCGCTCAACAAGATCGGCCAGCCTTTCGAACAGGTGCAAAGCCAATATGCCAAGAGCCAGGGCGGCTCCGGCCTCGGGCTCGCCATTTCCCGCTCGCTGGTGAAGCTGCATGGCGGCACGATGAAAATCCGCTCGTGTGAGGGCCGTGGCACGGTGGTGACGATCATCATTCCGCATGCGGCGGGGTGCTGCGGGACGGTGCATTGAGGTGGCGTCGGGCGCGCTGACTTTCCTGCAATACGTAGAGGTCGAGTGCGCGATACCCCCCTCTGCCCTGCCGGGCATCTCCCCCTCAAGGGGGGAGATCAGCTAGACGGATGCTCCCCGCCAAATTCGCAACATTTGAGATGATCGCGCCGTTGCCGCATACCGATCTCCCCCCTTGAGGGGGAGATGCCCGGCAGGGCAGAGGGGGGTGAAGCCTCACCCACCATTCTTCACCGTCCCCACAAACGCCTTCCGCACCGCCTTCGCCAGCCGCTTCACCTCTCCCTCCAGTGTGGGAATGTCAGGGCAGTCCCCCGCCCGGCAAACGAGATCGGTGAGGCCCGCCGGCGCTTCCTTCGGGTTGAAGGCGCCGTCGATACACAGCCGCACGATCTGCGAGATTTCGGTGTAGAGCGCCATCGCCGCCATGCAGTCATCAAATGCCTGCGGCTCCATCACCGGGGCGGCGAGCGCCTGCAGCGCCTCGGCCGTGTTGCGCCCCGGTTCATGCGCGGCAAGCCCCTTCACCGGCCCCACCAGCGCCAGATATTGGGCGATGAATTCGAGGTCGATCAGCCCGCCATTGATGAGCTTGAAGTCCCAGTTGTTTTCCGGTGGCTTTTCCTGCTCGATCAGGCTGCGCATTTCCAGCACATCGGTGGAGACCTTCGCCACATCGCGCTTTTGCGACAGGATGGAAGCGATGATGCGGCGCGCATCCTCCATCAGCGAGGCATCGCCGCAGATCAGGCGGGCGCGGGAGAGCGCCATATGTTCCCAGGTCCAGGCTTCCTCGCGCTGGTATTTCTCGAAGGCGGAAATGCGGGTCGCCACCGGGCCCTTGTTGCCGGAGGGGCGAAGCCGCATGTCCACCTCGTAAAGCACGCCTTCCGCCGTCGGCGCGGAAAGCGCGGCAATCAGCCTTTGCGTGACGCGGGTGAAATAACGCACGACATCAAGCGGCTTTGCGCCGGTCGATTCATGGGCGGCATCGTCATAGTCATAAAGCAGGATGAGATCGACATCCGAACCGGCCGTCAGCTCAAAGGAGCCGAGCTTGCCCATGCCCATGACGGCGACGCGCCCGCCGGGATAAAGCCCATGCGCCGCTTCCATTTCCGCCAGAACGGCATTCAGCGCCGCCTCGATCACCAGATCGGCAAGATGGGTGAAGGCGCGGGCGGCGACTTCACCGCGGATCGCACCGGTGAGAAGCCGAACGCCGATGAGGAAGCGTTGTTCGGCAGCGAAAATACGCAGCCGGTCGAGAATATCCTCATAATGCCGGGCATTGGAGAGAAAGCTTCCCATGCGGTGTGCGAGATAGTCGCGCGTCGGCACGTCACTCATCAATGCCGGGTCAAGCATGCCGTCGAAGACATGCGGACGGGCGGCGATGATTTCGGCAAGGCGCGGTGCGGACGACATGATCGTCACCAGCAGGTCAAGCAGCGCCGGGTTGTTGCCGAGCAGCGAAAAGAGCTGGATGCCGGCCGGCAGGCCGGAGAGGAAATTGTCGAAACGCAGCAACGCCTCATCGGCCCGCTTGCTTTCACCGAAGGCCCTGAGCAGGTCAGGCGTCAGCTCCGTCAACCGCTCGCGCGCCTCGACGGATTGCGTCGCCCGGTAGCGGCCATTGTGCCAGGTGCGGATGACGCGGGAAATATCCTCCGGCCGCTCGAAGCCGAGGGCGGAGAGCGTCTTTAACGTATCGGGATCGTCCTTCTGGCCGGTGAAGACCAGATTGCCGGCCTCGCCAGACAGTTTCACCTCCTGCTCGAACAGCGCCGAATAACGCCGCTCCACCAGCCGCAGCACCTGTTCCAGCTTTTCCGAAAAGGCCTTGGTGTCCTCGAAACCGAGCATGAAGGCGATGCGCTTCAATTCGGCTTCGGTGTCCGGCAGCACATGGGTCTGCTCGTCGCGCACCATCTGGATGCGGTGCTCCACCTCGCGCAGGAACCAATAGGCGTCCGTCAGGCTGTCACGCGTTTCGGCGTCGATCCATTTCGCGTCGGTCAGCGCCGCAAGCGCCTCCTGCGTTGCGCGGACCCTGAGCGCCGGCATGCGGCCGCCGGCAATGAGCTGCTGTGTCTGCGCGAAGAATTCGATCTCGCGGATGCCGCCGCGCCCGAGCTTGACATTGTGGCCCTTCACCGCAATCGCGCCATGGCCCTTATGGGCGTGGATCTGCCGCTTGATGGAATGAATATCGGCAATCGCCGCATAATCGAGATATTTGCGGAAGATGAAGGGCGTCAGCTCGCGCAGGAAATTCTCACCCGCCCTGATATCGCCGGCCACCGGCCGCGCCTTGATATAGGCGGCGCGTTCCCAGTTCTGGCCCCTGCCCTCGTAATAAAGCAGCGCCGCCTCCACGGGGATGGCGAGCGGCGTCGAGCCGGGATCGGGCCGCAGCCTAAGATCGGTGCGGAAGACGTAACCATCGGCCGTGCGCTCCTGCATGATGCGGACCAGACGGCGCATCATGCGGCCGAAATTCTCCGTCGCATCATAGGGATCGTCCATGATGCCGGCTGAGGGTTCGAAGAACACCACGGCGTCGATATCGGAAGAATAGTTCAGCTCCCGCGCGCCGAGCTTGCCCATGCCGAGCACGATGAGGCCCGACCCGTCGCTGGGGGCTGCGACATTTTTCAGTTTCAGCTTGCCGCTCTCATGGGCGGCGAGCAGCAGGTGATCGATGGCGGCGGAAAGCGATGCATCCGCCATGTCGCTCAGCCAGCGTGTCGTATCGCGCGCGGTGAAGATGCGCGCCAGATCGGCAAGTGCCGCGATGAAAGAGAGCCGCCGTTTGGCTACCCTCAGCCGCGACATCACCTCGTTTTCGCTCGGCACCCCGCCTTCTTCGCCCGGCTTCCAGCAATCGCGCGCCTCATGGACAAGACCCGCCAGCAGCGGCTCGAGCGGTTTCGACATCGCCAGCGACAAAAGCCCCTCATCCGCAGACGCCATGTCACGCAGATAGGGGGACAGCGTGAAAGCCGCGGCGATAAACTCTTTGAGTGCACTTTCCCCGGCAAGCAGCGCGGCCACCGCCGGCTCGCTTTTGCCGATATCCTTCAGCGTCGAAAGAACGGATTTCAGTTCCGTCTGCGTATAGGGGCGGATCACGCCCGGCAGGACCTCGCTCAGCCGCCTTTCGGCGGTTTCCCGTTTCGTCACTGTGTCTCTCCCTCTTCCGACTATCCTCTCGCCGCTCCCCGACATGCGGCTTTCAGGACCGGATGCGCCGCACCCGAAACGTCCCTGCCGCCACACCTCTTAGAATCCTCCCGGCGCATGCATCTGGCGTTGTAACAAATGCAGGCCGCTTTGCGATCATAAAACCGCCGATGGCGATGTTTTCCAAAGCGCCATCCCCCGTAATGTCTCCGCAATTGTGCCCGCGTAGCGTCAGCCTCAACGAAACCCGACTCCCCGGTTTTCCAACGCTCGATGTTGCAACGGATATGATCATGAAACAGATTTTTACAGTGAAATTGCACAAGAACCTGCGCGCGATTGCCCTTTGCCTGACGGCGCTGCCCATGGCGCAAGCCGTCTGCACGCCCGTTTTTGCCGCCGATATCGGCAAATCGGACCGGGTGGCCGATCCGCAGGGCAATTTCGACAATGCCCGCTACAGCAGCTCCAGCGACTGGAAGATCACGCTCGGTGTCGGTGCCGCCTACGCCCCGAAATATGAGGGTTCGGACAAGCTGGAAGCAGGCGCCGTGCCGCTGGTTTCCATCGAATATGGAGATACGCTGAGCATCGATTTCAGCGGCGTCACCGTCAACCTGCTGAACCACAACGGCTTCAGGCTGGGTGTGAAGGGCGGCTGGGAAGCCGGGCGCAAGGAAAAGGACGACAGGAAAAACCTGCGCGGAATGGGCGATATCAAGGCGGCCGGCGTGGTCGGCGGCGTCATCGCCTATGGCGTGGACCCCTTCGAAATCTACGCCAAGGTGGACAAGACCATCGACGGCAGCGAAGGCCTGACCGCGACCATCGGCGCCAGCGTCTCGCACAAGGTCGATCAGTTCATCCTGGGCGCCGACCTCTCCGCCACCTGGGCGGACGACAAGCACATGAAATCCTATTTCGGCGTCACCTCGGCCCAGTCCGCCCGCTCGGGCCTGCGCCGCTTCGACGCGAAATCGGGCTTCAAGCGCGTCGACGCCAGCGCCTCCGTCACTTACCTCCTCACCGAGAACTGGTCGATCACCGGCGCGGGCGGCGTCGGTTTCCTGCTGGGCGATGCCAAGGACAGCCCCCTGTCGAAGAAGGATATTCAGCCGTTTGCGATGGTGGGCGTCGCTTACACGTTCTAAACCGCGAGCAGGAGAACCGCGCGGCCACGGATGCGCGCTCCGGCACGTCCCCGATGAGGAAAGGCGTCCCTGCCCTCACGCCTCCTCACCCGGTGAAGCGCCGCAAAGCGTTTCACCGGGGCCGCGATGTTTCGCAGAACGGGCGGCCGGTTCCAGCGCGCCCTTATAAGCGACGACGAGATCGACGAAGGGCAGAGAAATTTCCACATCGAAGCAGAACCGACCGTTTTTCTCGGACTCGAAACTCTCACCCTTCGGCAGAAGAAAGCCGGGCAGCGGTATGCCCAGAACATGCCATCGCCGGGGGATGAGAGCCAGCTGACCGCCATCGAGCACCAGCGCCAGAGCGACGGTGACGATGCCGAAGCGCTCCGCCAGCAGATATCGATCCTTGCCCATGCCTGCCGACTGTGTGGACGAGAAACGCCGCCCGCCGAAATTCCGCGTCCAGCGCTCCTTGCCCTTTTCCGGCGTGAAGGTGACGCTGACGGGAACCTGCTTTCCCGCCTGCGGAAAGCCGACGAGCGCGGAAATCATGCGGGCCAGCATGCCCTGTCCGCGGCGTATCTCGGCGACCCCGCTCCATTGCCGAACATCCTTGCTGTCGTGAAGTTCCCGCAGGCGCGGCGGCAAGTCATCGAAGGCCGGGCCGAGAAGCTGGCGGAACAGCGGGACGTCGAGTTCCTCGCGGCGGAACCCCGTGTAGATCGTCTTGCTGCGGAAAAGCCGGTCGTAATCGGCAAGGTTCAGCGCATCCGTGCCGGCGCGTGCGCCGGGCAACGGGCGCTCGCCGCTCAGCATCTTGCGGACAAGAGCCTCGATCGCCATGGAGGGGATGTAGGGGCCGTCATCGCCTTCGGCCAGCAAATGCCAGCTCATCTCCATCGGCCTGCCCGCTGCACGCCCCTGCGCGCGGACGAACATGCCGCCGCGATGTTCGCCAAAGCGCATCCGGTTCAGCACGGCATGAAACAGCGGCGATAGCGGCGCGAATGAGGGAAGGCCGAACCGCGCCCGCGCTTTCGCCAGAAGGTTCAACATACGGTGCAGAAACTCCGGCACGGGACCGGCCCCCATCCATATATCGGTCATCGACGGGTGTTCCGGTGGAATCACCTGTAAATCCGGCACATCGACCAACGAAAAGTGAATATTGCGCAACGGCAGCCTGCCGGGCACGGCAACGGTGAAGCGCCTGCTTTCCGCAAGGCCAACGCCGTGCGCCGGCCTGCCATGCCGCCAGAGCTTGACCGCCGCGCCGGCATAACCCACCACCGCCCGCATGACGTTGAGGCCGATCCCGGCATAAGGAGACGGCGCTATTCCGCCCTCGACGGTGAGAATGTCCATGGTCCTTTCCATTTCGCGCAGGACGGCGGCCGTCAGGACGGGGAAACTGCTGACGCCTGACAGGACGAAAACACCGGCGGCTTTTGCCCGCTCGTCGAATTGGCTAACGCCGAAAACGAAATCGGCGGCATCGGCGAAATCGAGATAGTCTATCCCGGCGTCGATGCATGCCGTTATCACGCCGTAACATGCGCTGCCATAGGTCTGGAACGGCCCGGACGCATCGACGACAAGATCGGGCTTGTGGATGCGCAGGGCGTCTGTGATATCGCGGCGATCGAGCATCAGCGGGCGCAATTGCGCCTGTCCGCGCCAGGCTGCGCAAAAGGCCTCCGCCCGTGCGAGGCTGCGGCCGCAGACGAGAATTTCAAGGCTGGACATATCGGCAAGCAGTTCCGCCAGCCGGCCGCCGAACACACCATAACCGCCGAGGATCAATATTTTCATTACCCTGCCGACGCCTCTGTGCCGATGCCCGGTTTACCTGAACGGGTGGCCATTGCCATGGTCAAAGGATTCTCTCCCGGTACTCCGGCGGCGCCACCCAGCATTCTTCGCGTTTTCCAAACCAGCGGTAGCGATTGCGGGCGACAAAGCGATAAACGGGATCGCGCAGGAATGCGGGAACGATGCGCAATATGGTGATCAGCCGCCAGGGTAGGCCCAGCGCTTCATATATGCTCAGCACGGCATCGCTGTCCTGCCGCACCCTGCCGCCCTCCACGACCAGCATGCTGACCGGATCTTTCGGGTCCATGCCGCAACGTCGGTAAATTTCCGCGCCGATATCGCCCTGCATGGATGCCAGGCGGAAATGTCCGGCCCTGTCATGCCGCAGCACGAATTGCGCATTCACGGAGCACAGCACACATTCGGCATCGAACAGAATGATCGGGCCGTGCCCGTCGTCGGTCAAGGGAACCGTAGCTGCCACCCGTCACACATCCTTTCGTCCATCGCACGCGATTTCCGAACAGAGCCATTGCCGTCAATCAACCGGACTATTCTTCAGATCATCTTGCAATACAATCTTGAAAAACAGTCATTTTCCGGATGGCGAAGACTTTGCGCACAAATCCCGGTGATCCGCCGAACCTCGCCGGTCTGGATATCGCTGGCGGCGTCAGGAAGTGGTGCTTATGCCTTAGGGACGGGAAACACCATCGAAACGGTCAGCCCCGGACAGGCGGCATTCGCGGCATCCGTGTCCGACAGCATCAGCGATCCGCCATGCAGCTCCATCACGGCCTCCACCAGCGACAGGCCGAGCCCGGTTCCGGGTTTCGAGCGGCTTTCATCCAGCCTGACGAAGCGTTTCAGCACCTCACCGCGTTTATCGGCGGGAATGCCGGGGCCGTTATCGGCGACGGAGAGCACGATGGCCTCCGGTTCCCTTGCCAGACGCACAACGAGCTTTTTGTCGCCTTCACCCTCGCAGGCATATTTCATGGCGTTGTCGATGAGGTTGGAGAGCGCCTGTCCGATCAGCTCGCGGTTGCCCTTTACCGACAGGTCAGCCTCTATTTCGGCCTCCAGCACAAGCCCGGCATCCTCGGCCACCGGCTCGTAGAGTTCGGCGCTGTCGGCGGCAATCGCCGAGACGTCCACATCGGTCATTTCTGCTGCAATTGAGCCGGCCTCGACGCGGGAAATCATCAGCAGCGCATTGAAGGTGCGGATAAGCTGGTCGGATTCGGCGATGATGCCTTCAAGCGCTGCGCGCCGTTTCGTCTCGTCATTGTCGTCAAGCGCTGCGGCCGCCTTGTTGCGCAGCCGCGTCAGCGGCGTCTTCAGATCATGGGCGATATTGTCGGAGACCTGCCGCAGACCTTCATTCAGCTTTTCGATGCGGCCGAGCATGGCGTTGAGCGAGCCGGACAGGCGGTCGAATTCATCGCCGGAGCGGCCCTGCGGCAGTCGCTGCGAAAGGTCGCCCGCCATGATCTTCTTGGTCGCCGCCGACATGCGGTCGATGCGTTTCAGCGCGTTGCGGCCGATGCCGAACCAGATGAGCAGCGCGCCGCCGCCCATGATGGCGAGCGCCACCATCAGTGCGTTGCGCACCAGTGCCCGAAACTTGGTGGGTTCGCCGAGGTCGCGGCCGATCAGGATGCGCAGGCCATTATCCAGCATGAAGACATTGGCGGTGGCCAGATGCTGCACGCTGTCGCCGCTTTCGGAGTAACGCTCGTAACGGAAAGGAAAACCGGTCCAGCCTTCCTTGTCGAAAACGCCCGGCTGCACGGAAGCGACGTTGCCGGCAAGGATTTCGCCATTCGGCCCGGCGATGACGTAAAGGCTCGCCCCCGGCTGGCGGGCGCGGCGTTCCATCATCCGCAGCAGCGGGTTGATGCCGCCGCGATTATAGATGCGCTGCACATCCGAGACTTCCTGAAGCACGGCATCGCGCGTCTGCTGGTTCAGCAGCCGTTCGGAAAGGGCGGTGACATAGAAGACCAGGAAGGCGGCGCAGAGCGCAAACAGCAGGATATAGAGCGCCGAAAGGCGCACCGCTGTCGACCGGAACACTATTCTGAGGCGGGCCATTTTCGCCAATCAGCCCTCGTCCTTCATCATGTAGCCAGCGCCGCGAATGGTCTTCAGCAGCGGTTTCTCGAAGTCCTTCTCGATCTTCGAGCGCAGGCGGGACACATGCACGTCGATGACATTGGTCTGCGGGTCGAAATGATAGTCCCAGACGTTTTCGAGAAGCATGGTGCGGGTCACGACCTGACCTGCATTCTTCATCAGATATTCGAGCAGGCGGAATTCGCGCGGCTGCAGCAGGATTTCCTTGCCGTTGCGGCGGACATCGTGGGAGAGCCGGTCGAGTTCGAGATCGCCGACCCGATAGATCATGTCCTGCTCGGGCTTGCCCTTGCGGCGGCCCAGCACCTCGATACGGGCGAGCAGTTCGGAAAAGGCATAGGGTTTCGGCAGATAATCGTCGCCGCCGGCGCGCAGGCCGGTGACGCGGTCATCCACCTGCCCCAGCGCGGAAAGGATCAGAACCGGCGTCTCGATGCCGCGGCGGCGCAGCTCGCTGATGACGGAAAGTCCGTCGCGGCGCGGCAACATACGGTCGATCACCATCACGTCGTAAGCGTTCTCGCAACCCATGAACAGGCCGCTTTCGCCATCGCTCGCATGGTCGGCGACGATCCCGGCTTCGCGGAACGCCTTGGTCATATAGGCCGCAGCCTCGAGGTCGTCTTCAATGACAAGAATCTTCATGTGCGGGACAATAGCGCCCTCGCCCTTTTCCGCACAACCGGAAACAGATGCGACAGACATTTCCTGAACCTTGTTTTCCATGAGGTTTCCTCCGAAGACCTGGTCTCTGGCACCTTTGCGCTTCAAGACGGAGCGAGCGCCCAGGGACTGGGCGAGTGCGGCTGGGTTTCTTCTCCCCGCCGGGGAGAAGGTGGCCCGAAGGGTCGGATGAGGGGGCAAGCGCGCAGTCTCTAGCTACCCTTGCCCCCTCATCCCGCTGCCGCGACCTTCTCCCCCACGGGGAGAAGAAACAAGTGGCACGCGCTCGTTCCATATGTTCTGTCCCGTCCTACAGGCGAGACACATTCCTTGACGACGCCGGCTCCCGAAAGAACCGGCATCGCCTTTCAACCTATCAACCCTGATCGATATCCAGAGCGATGAAGCGGCTGCCATCGTCCGTCTGGATCTGGAACAGCGCCTTGGAGCGACCGTCCTTCTTGGCCTGTTCGAGGATCTTCTCGATATCGGCGGCGGAAGCGACCTGCTGGTTGTTGACCGAGGTGATCTTCTCACCCGTCTTCAGGCCACGGGCGGCGGCATCGCTGTCGGGGTCGACATCGGTGATGGCAAGGCCGTTGCCGTCATCGGCGGGCGCAACCGTCAGGCCGAGGCTGGAGAGCACCTTCTCGCTGGAGGACTGGCCGCCCTTGTCCTCGTTCTGGGCAGGCGTCGCCTTGGAAGCATCGTCGCTGGCGAGATCGCCGAGCGTCACCGTGACAGGCTGCGACTTGCCGCCGCGCCACAGCGAGATTTCAACCTTGGTGTTGGGCGCCATGCCGCCGATGCGGCGCGACAGGTCGCGGGCATCCTTGACGGGCTCGCCATTGACGGCGGTGATGATGTCGCCCTGCTTGATACCGGCCTTGTCGCCCGGCGAGCCGGCCTGTGGCGAAACGACAAGCGCGCCGCTGGCTTCGGAAAGGCCGAGCGATTCGGCGATATCCTTGCTGACGGGCTGGATCTGCACGCCGAGCCAGCCGCGTTCGACCTTGCCGTCCTTCTGCAGGTCGGCGATCACGTCCTTGGCGACCGATGCCGGAATGGCGAAGGCGATGCCGACATTGCCGCCGGACGGCGAGAAGATGGCGGTGTTGATGCCGACCACTTCGCCGTTGAGGTTGAAGGCGGGACCGCCCGAGTTACCACGGTTCACGGCGGCGTCGATCTGCAGGTAGTCGTCATAGGGGCCGGAGCCGATATCACGGCCGCGGGCCGAGATAATGCCGGACGTCACCGTACCGCCGAGACCGAAGGGGTTGCCGACGGCGACGACCCAGTCACCGACGCGGATCTTGCTGTCATCGGCGAACTGGACATAGGTGAACTTGCGATTCACATCGACCTTCAGCAGTGCCAGATCGGTGCGCGGATCGCGGCCGACGAGCTTGGCGTCGAGTTCGGTGCCGTCATTCATCACGATCGTATAGGCAGAGCCGTCATCGACGACGTGGTTGTTGGTGACGATGTAACCGTCTTCGGAAATGAAGAAGCCGGAGCCCTGAGCGACGGGGCGCAGCGGACCCTTGCCGTCACGGTGGCGGTTCGGGCCACGGTCGGAGCGATCCTGGTTGGGGCCGCCGAATTCCTTGAAGAAGCGCTTCAGCGGATGGTCGTCCGGCAGCTGGTCGAGGCCACGGCCGCCGAAATTGAAGGAGAAATTGCTGGAGTCATCGGAAGCGGGCTGCACGTTCGACTGCACGCGAACGGAGACGACGGCGGGCGACACCGCATCGACCACATTGGCGAAGCTCGGAACCTGCGGCGCATTCACCTCGACGGGAGCGGCAAACGAATGGAGGATCGGTGCGGCGATGCCGGTGGAAAGCATCAGCGCCGCAAGGCCGCCAACGGTCGTGGCCTTCAAAGCCGTCTTCAGCGAGGCCGTCTTCAGCGAGGAATGGCCGTTTTGCGAATGAGACATGGTGTACCTTCTTTCTTCATTCAGACTGGAGCCCGTTTGACCGGGGGAGAAGCGGTGGATGATGAAGATATAGGAGGCGACACCTTACGGCGAAGTGTCTGACGAATGAAAAATCCGTAATGTTGAAAAAGAACCGGGGAGAAAAATGAAAACCGGTTATTTTTCAATGAGATTGCGAATTCGTTCTTCTTCGTCCGCACTCAGTTTCTGCGGCTGTTCCTGGCTTGCGCGGCGGCGCGAAAAGACGAAGACGGCGAAAATTCCCGCAAGGGTGAGACCGATGGGCGCACCCCACAAAAGCACGGTGCGCAGGCTGAGGCGCGGTTTCAGGAGCACGAACTCGCCGTAACGCGACACGACATAATCGATGACGGCCTTGTCGCTGTCACCCTCGACCAGCCGTTCGCGCACCAGAACCCGCAGGTCACGCGCCAGCTCGGCATTGCTGTCGTCGATGGACTGGTTCTGGCAGACCATGCAGCGGAGCTGAGACGTGAGGTTGCGGGCGCGCTGCTCCAGCACGGGGTCTTTGAGCACTTCGTCCGGATTGAACGCGGAAGCGGGAAGTGCTGCGACAAACATGAGGGTAAGAAGCAGAGCGAGCCTCACTACAACTTCCCTCATTCCGCCGCCTCCGGCATTGCAGCCCGCACCGGCTTCGCCTTGCGATTCGGCGCTCCGACCCGCAAACGTCTGTCCGAGAGCGAGATGAAACCGCCCGCCATCATGAACAGCGTGCCGCCCCAGATGCACAGGATGAAGGGTTTCCACCAGATGCGCACCACCATGCCGCCATCGGCCATGGGGTCACCCAGCGAGACATAAAGCTGGCTGAGGCCGAAGGTCAGGATGCCGGCTTCCGTCGTCGGCATGCGCCGCGCGGTATAGAGCCGCTTGGACGACCAGACATCAGCCACCTCCACCCCCGCCTTGCGCACGGTGAAATGGCCGCGATCCTCGGTGAAATTCGGGCCGACGGCGTGGCGGACGCCATCGAAGGTCAGGCTGTAACCGCCCGCTTCCGCCGCCATGCCCTCTTTCATTTCCAAGACCGTCTCGGTCTCGAAAGTGGTGACGATGACGATGCCGAGCACGGTGATGCCAAGCCCCATATGCGCCAGCGCCGTACCGAAGGCCGAACGCGGCAGGCCCTTCAGGCGGCGGAACGCAATACCGAAGGCGAGCTTGCCGAAATTGGCGCGATACCAGAGATCGGCGAAAGCGCCGAAGATCAGCCAGAAACCGGCAGCGATGCCGAGTGCGGCCAGCACGGGACCGCCATTTTGAATGTACCAGAGCGTCAGCCCGGCAAGGGCCGCAAGCGCTGCCGCCACATAAAGCCGCTGGAAGGCTCCGAGAAGATCGCCGCGCTTCCAGGCGAGCATCGGGCCAAACGGCGTGACGATCAGGATCGGGATCATCAGCAGGCCGAACGTAAGATTGAAGAAGGGCGCACCGACAGAGATTTTTTCGCCCGTCAGCGTTTCCAGAATGAGCGGATAGAGCGTGCCGATCAGCACGGTCGCCGTGGACACAGTGAGGATGAGGTTGTTGAGGACGAGCGATCCTTCGCGCGAGATCGGCGCGAACAGGCCGCCGGCCTTCAGGGAAGGTGCACGCCATGCGAAAAGCGCGAAAGCGCCGCCGATGAAGACGGTCAGAATGCCGAGAATGAAGATGCCGCGGCTCGGATCGGTGGCGAAGGCATGCACCGAGGTGAGCACGCCGGAGCGGACGAGGAAGGTGCCGAGCAGCGAGAGCGAAAAGGTCATGATCGCCAGAAGCACGGTCCAGATCTTCAGCGCCTCGCGCTTTTCCATGACGAGCGCCGAATGCAGCAGCGCGGTGCCGGCAAGCCATGGCATGAAGGAAGCGTTTTCCACCGGGTCCCAGAACCACCAGCCGCCCCAGCCGAGTTCATAATAGGCCCAGTAGGAGCCCATGGAGATGCCGGCGGTGAGGAAGGTCCATGCGGCGAGCGTCCATGGCCGCACCCAGCGCGCCCAGGCGGCGTCGATGCGTCCTTCCAGCAGCGCCGCAACGGCAAAGGAGAAGCAGACGGAAAAGCCGACATAACCGAGATAGAGCAGCGGCGGATGGATGGCGAGGCCGAAATCCTGCAGGATCGGATTGAGGTCCTGCCCCTCGGCGGGAACCGGCTCCAGCCGCAGGAACGGGTTGGAGGTGAGCAGGATGAACAGCAGGAAGGCGACCGAAATCCATGCCTGCACCGCAAGAACATTGGCTTTGAGCGTTTCCGGCAGGTTGCGGCCGAAGGCGGCGACGAGCGCGCTGAAAAACACCAGGATGAGCAGCCACAGCAGCATGGAGCCTTCGTGGTTGCCCCAAACGCCGGTCAGCTTGTAGATCATCGGCATCAGCGAATGGGAGTTTTCCCAGACATTGCGCACGGAAAAATCCGAGACGGCATAAGCCCGCGTCAGCGCCGCGAAGGAGAAGGCGACCAGCAGGAACATCAGGACCGAGCCGAGCGAGGCGACATCCATCAGCGCCCGGTCGTTACGGCGCGCGCCGATGACCGGCAGCGTCGAGACGATCAGCCCCACACCGAGCGCCAGAACAAGAACATAATGGCCGATCTCGTTGATCATCTGGTCGCTCCGGTCTTGTCGGAAGAAGGTGCGCTGGCCGCTGGCGTTGCGGCGGCTGGTTCCTCGCCGTCTCCGGCATGCTGCCACAGGCCCTTGTCCTTCAGCCGGTCGGCCACTTCTTTCGGCATGTAGTTCTCGTCGTGCTTGGCCAGCACGCTGTCGGCCACGAAACCGTGGGTCGCGGCATCGAACATGCCTTCGGTCACAACGCCCTGCCCTTCGCGGAAAAGATCGGGCAGGATGCCGGTATAGCTGACCGGCACGTTCGCTTCACCGTCGGTCACCGTGAAGCTCACCGTGCGGCCCTCGCCGCGCTTGATCGAGCCTTCCGCCACCAGCCCGCCGAGGCGGATGCGGGTGCCGGGGTTGACGGGCGTTTTCTCCAGATCGGCCGGCATGTAAAAATAGGCAATGGACTGGCCGAAGGCGAACATGACCAGCAGCACGGCTGCAACGATGAAGCTCATGCCGCCGCCGATGATCACTAGGCGTTTCTGTTTGCGGGTCATTGCGTCACTCCCTGCGGCGCGGCATCCTGCTGCCCGTTCATGCGGATCGGTCCGGCGGAAACGCCCAGCTCCTTGGCCAGCGCCAGAAGCTGCCTGCCCTGCTCGCCCTCCGGCGGGAAGGCCTTCAGCCCCGCCCGCAGGGCCTCTCCGGCCTTGGCTTCGTCCTTCAGCACGGAATAGGCGCGAACGAGACGCATCCAGCCTTCGAAATCGGCCGGGTTTTCCTTCAGCTTGGCGTCGAGACTCGCCACCATGCCCTCGATCATCGCCTGCCGGTCGGTCGCCGTCATGTCTTTTGCCGCCGCCATGTCCTCAGCGGTCGGGCCGGGTGCGGCAGGGGTCGCCGCGCCGCCGGTCCGGGCGATATGTTCGCGCACCAGCGGCAGCCACGGCGCGCCGGCCGGTGCATCGGCCGCCAGCGCGGTGAAGGCGGCGCGTGCTTCCTCGGCCTTGCCGGCCTGTTCCAGCGACAGCGCCAGATAGAAGCGGGCGCGCGGATTGCCGGGCTTCAGCTCTTCGGCCTCAGCAAAAGCAGCACGCGCGGCCTCGATGACGATGCCGTCATTGCCGGCCACCAGCGTTTCGCCAAGGCCCGTCAGCCGTTCCGGGCTCGGTCCCAGAATACGAAGCGCATTGCGATAGGCAAGCTCGGCATCGCCAAGCCGCAATGTCTTGAAATAGATCGGTGCGAGAATATCCCAGCCGGCGCCGTCCTCCGGGTTCTGCGCCAGATGCCGTTCCGCCCGGGCGACCAGCAGGTTCATGTCGTTACCGGGCTTTTCAAGACGCGCCTCGAGCGGCATGTCCGGCACTTCCGGACTGCCGTTCCAGATGTAAAGACAGAGACCGAGCGCGGGCAGCAGAACCGTGATGAGGCTGGCGGCGAGATTGTGCCGGCGCGGCCGGGTTTCTTTGCCGGATTGCTCTTCCGCTTCGGCGGCGGCGAGAAGCCGGCGGCCGATTTCGGCGCGGGCATAATCCGCCTCTGTGTCGCCGATCAGGCCGGCGGCGCGTTCGCGGTCCAGTTCGGCCAGCTGATCGCGATAAACGGCGACCTCACCGTCGCGGCGCGTCTGCGGCGCCTCGGTCTTCCGCATCAGCGGGTACATCAGGACGATGGCGACAGCCGCCGTCAATATCGCAACGACAATCCAGAACATAAGGCTCAATTACTCGAATGCGCGGCACATGGAAACATGAAGCGCGGGGATGACGTGAATTTGAGACATCACGCCGCACCGCAGGCCATCTCCCGGCTGCACCGCCATGCCTCTTCTTGTCATCGCAAAAGGCCCGTGACCTTGATTTACGTCAAACTATTTCAAGTCAGCGGCGACCAGCTTCCATCGGCATTGCGGCAGGCTGCGCCGCGCGCCCTGGTTTCGCGTCCGTCGACCGTCAGGGTGTGCGAATATTGCCGGCAATTCTGGTTGCCGACCTGATAGGGCGCATTGGCGACCACCTGCCCCTTGGCGTCATCGCCGGTCCAGGAAACCGGCGTGCCGACGGGGGCCGTTTCCAGCGCCTTGTATTCGGCTTCCAGCGCCTTGGTCTGGTCACCCCTGTCGAGCTGCACGCCGCTTCGCCCGACAATGCCGCCTTCCAGATTGGCAAGGAAAGGCGTCGAGGGCTGCGCAGAGCGGCCGAACAGACCGCCGCCCGCCGGGCGGGTGCCCGTGGTGGTGCAGGCGCTCAGCATCGATACGCACAGGATCGAGAGAAGTGCCGGGCGTGACACCAGCGAACGCATTGTCACGGAGCGGCAGCCATCATACACGTCAACCAAACCCTGTCCTCTTTCCTACCGCATTGCACCCAATATAGTGCCATTGAATTTCTTGCCTTTTTTCTTGCCTCACGCAAGCTCTTTCGAAAGGCCCGGCAAAATCAGATCGGCTTTCAGCCCGCCAATGGCGCTGCGCGACAGCGAAAAGCGGCCATGGTACTCTGACACCACCTCGGAAACGATCGACAATCCGAGGCCCGTGCCCGGACGGCTTTCGTCAAGCCGTCTGCCGCGCTTCATCGCCTCGCTGATCTGTTCCGGCTCAAGCCCCGGCCCGTCGTCCTCCACCGTCAGCTCCACCCAGGAGCGACGGGCGATTTCCGCATCGGAGGATGGGTGCGTGCCGGTCGCAAGCGTGATGACCACACGCGTCTGCGCAAAACGCGCGGCATTTTCCAGAAGATTGCCGACGACCTCTTCCAGATCCTGCTGCTCCATACCGAGGACGGCGCCGGGTTGCTCAAAATTCAGCACGAACTGCTTGTCGGGGTTCAGGCGGCGCATCACGCGCACAAGCCGTTCCAGCGCCGGCTCCGCTTCCACGCGGGCAAGGATCGAGCCGCGCTGGGCGGCGATGCGGGCGCGGGAGAGATAGGATTGCACCTGCGCCTGCATGGCGTCGGCCTGCGCCCGCACCAGATCGCCATGCTGCGGCTCCAGCGTGCGGGCCTCGTTCAGAAGAACGGCGATCGGCGTCTTCAGCGAATGCGCGAGATTGCCGACCTGCATGCGAGCGCGCTCCACGAGGCGGCGATTGCTGTCGATCAGCGCATTGACCTCATTGGCAAGCGGCTGGATTTCACGCGGGAATTCGCCTTCGAGGCTTTCCGCCTCCCCGCCCCTGATCTTGCCAAGCGCGACGCGAGCCTGATCGAGCGGTCGCAGACTGTAGAGAATGGCAAGACCGTTGACGACGAGACTGCCGACACCGAAAACGGCGAGCGCCAGATAAAGGCTGTTGGAGAAATCGCGCACATCGTCTTCCACGACGTTCAGATTGCCGGAGACACGGAAACGCGCCGCGCGCCCCTCGCCATCCAGCACCACTTCCGTTTCCGCCACGCGCACCTGATTGCCCGCCTCGTCGGTGACGGCATAAAAGCGCTCATAGCGGTTGTCGAAGGGCGCATCGAGAATGCTCGGCACCGGCAAAGTGGAGACGCCGAGCGACGATGACACCAATGGCGCGGTCTGGAAATTGCCGAGCGGCTCGACAACCCAGTACCAGCCGGTATCGGGCTGCGAAAAGCGCAGATCGCCGAGCTGCGGGCTGCCGGCCAGCGTATTCTCATTGGAAATCGTCACGGAATTGATGACGTTATAAAGCTGCGCCCTCAGAAGATCGGTGAAGCTGCGCTCCACCCCTTGCCGGTAAAGCGTCGAGATCACGACGGCGATCACCACCAGCGCCAGCACCGACCAGAGCGAGGCGAGCAGCAGAAC
Organism: Agrobacterium sp. T29; assembly: GCF_006970545.1. Classification (NCBI taxonomy): domain Bacteria; kingdom Pseudomonadati; phylum Pseudomonadota; class Alphaproteobacteria; order Hyphomicrobiales; family Rhizobiaceae; genus Agrobacterium; species Agrobacterium sp. T29. The sequence continues at coordinate 654,208 of NZ_CP040640.1, read as the reverse complement.
GCGGGCGGTGAGGGAATTACTTCGCATCTGCCGGCGCTTGCATCCGGTAACCGAGACCGCGGATCGTTTCGATCAGATCAACCCCGAGCTTCTTGCGCAGACGGCCGACAAACACCTCGATGGTATTGGAATCGCGGTCGAAATCCTGATCGTACATATGTTCGACCAGCTCCGTGCGCGAGACGACCTCGCCCATGTGGTGCATGAGATAGGACAGCAGCCGGAATTCGTGCGAGGTGAGCTTCAGCGTCGTACCGTTGACGGTCGCCTTGGAAGACTTGGTGTCGAGCCGGACCGGGCCGCACACCAGTTCGGAAGAGGCGTGGCCGGCGGCGCGGCGGATGAGCGCGCGCACGCGGGCAAGCACTTCTTCGACATGGAAAGGCTTCGTCACATAATCGTCGGCACCGGCGTCGATGCCGGCGACCTTGTCGCTCCAGCGGTCGCGGGCGGTGAGGATGAGCACCGGCATGGCCTTGCCGGCCGCACGCCATTTTTCAACGACGGTGATGCCGTCGAGCTGCGGCAGGCCGATATCGAGGACGATGGCGTCATAGGGCTCGGTATCGCCGAGATAATGGCCTTCCTCGCCGTCGAATGCCTGATCGACGACATAACCGGCTTCTTTCAGCGCATCGGTCAGCTGACGATTGAGATTGGCATCGTCCTCAACAACGAGAATACGCATTGTCCGCCCTTTCCTGTATCCCGGCCCGCAGGCGCGTCGCCGGTCATGCTAAATGTGTCGGATTGTTTTCCGATATTTCGGCGATGCGGGCAAGCTACATCGGCACGCGCATCGTCACCTTGCGCGGGCGTTCGCCATTGCCCTGGACGAGAACGGTGACGACACAGGACTGACCGTCGCCGGAAGGATAGACCGAAAGCAGCTGACCGCCGGTTTCGCGCACGACGCGGGCGACGGCTGCGCCGCAATCGCTCGCCGCCAGAATGTAATGGCCCTGCAGATCAGCCTCGGGCGCCGTGAAACCGGAAAGCCCGGCTGCAAGCGTCGCGATGATGAGAGGTGATGCCATTCTACAAACTTCCAAAAAATCGGGTGCGTCTCGAACCGTATTCTGACCGAATATGTAGCGCAAAGCGTCTGAATGGCAAATGAATGCCGCCCCCGCCGCATGGGCGCAAGGCGGGAACGGCATCGTCGCGGGCGCTGTCAGCGAATGGCACTGGTCGCCGAAAGACGGCCGTAAAGTGCGACCAGACCACCGATTCCGCCCGCAACCGTCACCAGCCCGTCCGCAAATTCTCCTTGCAGACCGGCGGGCAGATCAAGGCCGGCGATGCTGAAAAGCGGTGCGAAAACCGCGACCAGGGCGCCCCAGATCGTGCGCGATTGATACCATGCTTTGGTACTGTCCATAGTCTCATCCTTTGCGTTGTTTTTCAGGCACATGTCAGATCGGAAGGGTGGCCTGCACCACCACGCCCGAAGGCACCGCACGGCCGAGCATTCGGACACGCACGGAAATGTGATCCCGCAATGCCGGGAAATCTGTGAGTTCGTCCGCTGCGGGGTAAAACCAGAAGGGACGCGAAACCTCCGCCATGCGCCGCACGGTCTCGCCGTCCAGCACCTCGATGCGATAAAGCTCGAAGGGCTCGTCCAGCGGAATGTCGCTCGCATCCCAGCCGTCGGCCTCCACCCGGCCCCGTCGTTTCCACCTGATGAAAACGCCGTCGCCGCGCCGCTCGGCGGCAAGATGCACCGGCGCGAGCGGTGTCAGCGCCCGCAGGCCGCCCTCGAAGGCAAAAGGACCGCTCGGCGCGCCCGCCATTCCGGCCGCTTCCGCAATCCAGTTCAGGCGACGCCCTCGCTCGTTCGCGGCAAGACCGAGCGGCTGCACCGCCGCATCCAGAACCACCACCGGCGCACCTTTTGGCGCGCCTGCGGCAAGCGCGTCTTCCGTGCCGGCCAGTCCCCGCAGAAGAGCGGAGAGCCGCCAGCGCGAGGGTGCGATTTCCTCGGCTTTTGCGAAAGCGACGATCTCCCACACGCCGTTCGCCGCCTTGATGGCGAGACGGTTCTCGCCGTTCAGCACCGGAAGCTCCCCGGCCGACGATACCTCGCCGAAGGGCAGATCGACGACAACGGTGTTTTTCCGGTCGAAGCGGCCGGAAGGACCTGATGTCAGCGGCATTGCCAGCGCGCCGATCATCGCCGGCCGGTCCAGCACCACGCGCTGCCGGTAGCCTTCCCTGCCCGGCGACGCGGAAATGATGATTGGCCGCCAGGGCTTTGCAAGCGCCGCACTCCGCGCCGAATCCTCCGGCGCGGTGCCGTCATGGTAGGGCAGATCGAGAAACAGCACTTCCGGCGCGAAACCTTCGGCTCCGCTTGCGCCGCTGCTGCGCCGTTCCTCCGCGCCGCCGGCAAAGATCGGAAAGGCAGCGGAAAAGGCCCGCGCCTCCACCTGCCGCACCGCGCCGTCCTCGATCCGGCTGACCAGAAACCGCCCTGCCGGCGCCTGCGGAAAGGTCCCTTCCGGCAGGCGGATACAATCACCCGGTTCAAGCGCGATATCGCAAGGCGGCAGAGCAAAGCGCAGGCTGCGCCGCGCCTGCCGGTTGTCGCGCAACAACGCCTCGACGGCGGCTTCCGCCGTTTCCGCAGGCAGGGCAGCGTTGAGATCGAGCCGCATCACCCGGCTGCCGGCATTGTCGATGCGGCGGGACCGTACACTTGCCTGCTCGTAATCCAGCGCCGGGTTGAAGGACGTCAGCACGGCTTCAGCCGCGAAATCGCTGTCATGGCCGCGATTTTCCGACCAGAGCGGCTCGTCCTCCAGATCGGCCAGCACGGCAATATCCCGCACCGGCAAGACGGCTGTATTGCGGGAGCGGAAACGCAGGGTTCCGCCATCTTCCGTCACATCCACCTGAAACGCCGCCATCAGCGGCTCCAAGAGGTTGCGGGCCGAAGTCACGTCGCCCTGCACATAACCTCCCAGATCGCCGCTGACGGCCGAAACGTCGAAGTCTGAAAAGCCGTGATCGGTGAGGATGGCGGCGATGGCATCGGCGAGCGTTGCCGTGCCCAGCCTCCCGTTCAGCCAGTGGCCGGTGCGCCAGTTCGCCCCATCGCTCCATGCCGCGCCATTCTGCGGAAAGGCCGGAAAGGGCCGTGCATCCCAGGTCCATAGATAGACCCGGTTTGCATCGACCATCGCCGTATCGCCCTTTCCCCAATGGTCGAGATGCGCCTCCAGAAACCGTCGCTGCTGGCTGTCGGCGCGGTTGCGGCGGGAAAAATAGGGAAAGGCGTTTTCCGCCGATTTCGGATCGGGAAAGACATTGGGGCGCGTCGCACTCTTGTCCACCGCCGGGCAGCCGAGTTCGGTGAACCAGATGGGCTTCGAGCGCGGCGCCCATGCCGTCGGCGTTGTTTTTTCCACACCCCGCACCCGGTCGTAGTGGAGGTTTCCCCACCAGTTGCGCAAGTCCTTGTAACGGAACACCCACGGCTTGCCCTTCAACCCGTCGGTAATCGGCGTGCGCCGCCGCGCGGCGCGGTCCGCATCGCTGGCATAATACCAGTCGAAACCCTCCCCCGCCGTGATGGCGCGGCGGAAGGCACCGGCATCGTCCGGGCCGATCATGCCGTCAGGATTGCCGTTTGCGGCATCCTCGTCGCGCCAGTCGGAAAGCGGCATGTAATTGTCGATACCAATGGCATCGATATCAGGGCTCGCCCAGAGCGGATCGAGGTTGTAGAAGACATCGCCCGAGCCATCGGCCGGCTGGTAGCCGAAATATTCGCTCCAGTCCGCCGCATAGGTCAGCTTCACCGCCGGCCCCAATATCGCCCGCACATCACCCGCCAGCCGCAGCAATTCCCCGACAAAGGGAAAGGCGTCGTTCTGGTCCCTGAGCGAGGTCAGCCCGCGCAGCTCCGAGCCGATCAGGAAAGCATCCACTCCCCCCGCCTGGGCCGCCAGCGCCGCATAGTGCAGCACCATGCGACGATAGCCTTCGTCACGGTTGCAGAAGGCGGAAACCTGCGCCCTTGCGCCCGCGCTGCGATCCGCAGAGCCGGCCCTGCCGGGGGCGGGAAAGCAGGTGATGCGCCCGCGCCAGGCATAGGCGTCCTGCTCGCTTTTGCCATAGGGGTCCGGCAGCCCATTGCCGATGGGAACATCCATCATCACGAAGGGGTAAAGGCACACCCGAAGGCCGCGCGCCCTGAGATCGGCTATCGCCTGCAACACGCTTTCGTCGTTCGGCGTGCCGCCATAGGCCGGGCCGCCGCCATGATGGCTGACAGGATGCGCCTCATCGCGCGAAAGGCCGGCGACGGACCATGGCATGGTTTCCCCATCCCGGCCGGCCACTTCCACGCCCGGCAGAATGCGGCATTCCCCCGCCCGCATATCCGTGCCGAACCAGCTCACCACCAGCGCCACGCTCTCAAGATTGGGGCACAGATCCAGCAACTCGTCGATCGCAGCAGCCCAGTCGGTCGACGCGGTCAGGCCGTTGCGGTTCATAATGCGGCTTTGGCCGATCCCCGTCCTTTCGCAAACCTGCGCGGTGGCGTAACCGTGCTCGGTGGCGCCCGGAATGACTGTGATGGCGCGGATGGATTTTTCCAGCCGGCCGACCGGCCGCACCACTTCGAACTGCATGAGCGGAATGCGGTTGCCGAAGCCGTCGAGCGGCAGGCGTTCGAACACCACATAGGCCAGTCCGCGAAAGGCCGGCGCATTGCCCGCCCCCTGCTTCGCCTCGATCAGCGGGTCGGGCAATTGCGTCTCGCTGCCGGGATAAAAGCGCATCTCCACGGCACTCAGGTCCAGTTCCCGCCCATCGGCCCAGACGCGCCGCACCCTTGCCGCCTCGCCTTCGCACAGGCCGATGGCAAAGCTGGCGAAATACCGAAAGGTCTCCACTTTCGGGCCGCGATTGCCCTTGCCGCCACGCCGCTCCACTTCCACGCTTTCTTCGAAACGCGTCGCCCAGATCAGCGTGCCGCCGATCCGTGCTGCGCCGTAAAGCCGGTTGATCGCCGCTCCCTCATCCGCGCCGGGAATGCGCGCCGTCGAGAGCCGCGCGCCCGTTACCGTCCGCCCGTTCGAAAGCAGCGTGCGGTCGATGGCATTGCCCGCCAGCGCCCCGGCCGCCCGGCCGATCACCGCGCCCAAAGGACCGAAAATGCCGCCGAGTGCCGCGCCCGCCGCCTGAAAAACGATTGTCGCCATGCTTGCCTCGAAAAATCAGGGATCGGGAAAACGGAAGACGCCGGCGATGCGCCGCCGCCAGCCGGGCACCAGCGCCGAACGCACCACCGCCGCCTGTTCATAGGCGTGGATGAAATGCTGCGGACCGGCCAGAATGCCCAGATGTTTAGCGGCCGCATCGGCCCGCCAGCGGAATAGCAGCAGGTCTCCCGGCCTTGCCTCTTCCAGGCCCGCCACCGCCGGAAAATGGCGTTTTGCGGCCGCCATCAGCCGGTCCTCGCCGCCGCGTTCGGCCCAATCGGGCGCATAGGGCGGCGGCAATTCCGGTTCGTGGCCGTAAAGGTCCCGCCAGATGCCGCGAATGAGGCCGAGGCAATCGCAGCCGACACCCTTCAACGAGGCCTGATGCCGATAGGGCGTGCCGATCCAGCCTTCGGCGAGCGCCAGCACTCTTTCGCCGGGATCGCTCATGAAAACAGCGCCCCGCCGTCATGGCTCTCGCCGCCCGCCGCATAGGAATAGGCGAAATCCGCCCCCGGCAGATGCGGAAAGCCGCGGAAATTCAGATGATTGGCGAATTTCGCCCGGCAGGTGGAAAAACTCTTGTCGCAGCCGGCGGTGACGGAAAACGTATCTCCCGGCGAAGGCGTCTGTTCCGGCGGCAGCCAGAAGGACAGAAGCATCCCGCCGTCACGCCGCTCCTGCCCGTCGAGATCGAACCCCTTGCCGGCGAGCGGGCCGGTCAGAAAACGCAGCTTCCCCCGGCTGAAAAAACCATCGGCAAAGGCATCGAGCCCGGAGACGATCAGGCTACCCGAAGCATCCACCGCCGCCACGCTGCCATGCCCGGTGAAGCGCGCCAGATCGACACCGCAACGCCTGTCGCCAAGGGCGGCGTCGCAGCGCCGCCCATAGACCCGGCCCTGTGGCTGGCCGAGGCGATGGGCAAGGCTGCGCAGCTCCGCGCGAAATGCGCCGCCGGCCCGTGTCACCTCGCCAATCTCGCGCCTGTTCAGCAGCACATGCTGGTCAGGCGCCTGCCAGTTGACGAGGAAAAGCTCCACCCTCGCCCCATCGAAACGCCCGGCGGCCAGATCGCCCTCCGCAATCGCCTCGCTCGAAAAACCGCCAGCCACCTCCCCGGCGCCAGCGCCCAGCCCTGTTTCGCCGTCGCTATCGCTGGCAGAAAAGCCGCTGGCGGCAAGGTAGGACAGACCGCCGAGTGATATCGCCTCGTCATGATCGGTAAAACCGATCACCGCACCGTCCTTCAGTGTCACCTTCCAGCAATGGCATGTCGTCGTCGCATCTTGCGAGAGATGCCCGGCAAGGGCGGCGGGAATGTTTTTCATGGCAGGATTTCCATCAGTGGAATGGAGGGAATACGGCCCGCCTCGAAAGCGGTCAGGTTCACGTCGATACGGTCGATCCCGAAGCGGACCGGCACGTCGAATTCGAAACCGGCGCGGATCGCGGCTCCGGCGGGCGGCACCCGCCCCGCACGGAACACGATCATGCCGGTTACATGATCGACCGCCACATCAGCCGCTTCGACCTTTACCCCTTCAACCGAAACCATGACCGAACCTTCGACCGGTTTCTCGATCCGCCGCACGAAGGAGCCGCCCGCATCAGCATAGGTCTTCCGCAACTGAAAACCCGCTGTCACGCCGTCGCCGGTGCCGATCCTCTGATCGGTCGCGGCGGGCGTCTCCCCCGGCGGGCAGGATTTGAAATCCACCGGATCGCGAAAACGAAAGCCGTAAAGCTCGCCGCGCCGCGCCTCGAAAAAGGCGAGCACCTCATAAAGATCGGCGACGGAGCGGATACCGGATCCGGCGTCATAGCTGCGTCTGGCGTTCCTCCAGCGCTGGTTGCGGCTTTCGCGGCCATTGCACAGGTTGACGATGTCCGTCCGCCGCACCGGCCCGCCGCTCACTCCGAGCGCGAGCCGTAGCGGAAACCGCACTTCATGAAATGCCGCCATGTCGTTGTTCCTGGATTCTTTTCGATGGTCTTGAAACGTGGGAGGATGCGCGTGCGTCACAATCCGCGCTGGCCGCGCCCGACGCTGCGCGCCAGCATGGCCGCGATCTGGCCTTCGCTTTTCCGAAAGCTCGCAGCATCCGTGGCCGTCACGTTAAAAACGATCTGCGCCCCGCCGCCGGACGGCGTGGCAACGCCGAGAGCGCCATCCGAACCGCGCTTCAGCGGCAGGATCGCTTCCGCCCCCGCCTCGCCCATCAGCCCAAGCCCGCCGCCCATAGGAAAAAAGGCGGGACTGGAAACGACGCCGCCATCGGCAAAGGGCGTGATGCTGCGTCCCGGCACACCGCCATCGGCAAAGGCGAACAGCGAACCGCCGCCGTTCAAAAGCCCACTGACGGCATTGCCGATCATGCCCTCCAGCGGTTTCAGACCGGCCGAAAGTGCGATGCCGGACAGCCGCTGCCCCAACCCGCGCAACACATCGTCCAGCCCTTTGCCGCCCGCCGTCGCCGCCTGCAGGGCCGAGGTCAGGGCCGTGCCGAACCGCTCGGACCGGCGCTCAAGATCGCCCATCACCTCGGACAGCGCCTCCGCCTCTTCCCGGTTCTCCGCCATCGATCCTTCGCCCGCCATCGCGCTTGCCTTTCTGATTCAACTGGGGAATGCATGATGCTGAAACAGCTCTCAAAACCGCTGCTTCAACCCACACTCTTTTAAAACCCAACTTCTTGGGTTATGGTTCTCATGGTCACGATTCTCCGCCAGCATGGCATGCGTTTTGTCATCTACACGGCCGATCACGAGCCGCCGCATGCTCATGTTTATGGAGAGGGTGAAGCCCGTATCGACATCGTCAGCCTCGTCGTTCTCACGCAGGGCGGCATGTCGGACCGGGATGTGCGGCGCGCCGTCGCCGTCATCGAGGAAAACCGGAAGCTGTTTATGGAAACCTGGAGACGATATCATGGTTGAGGTCAGCGATGCCGAACTCGCCGCCGCCAAGGAACGCTGGCAAAAAGAGCGCGCCGAGCGCCCCATTCCGGTTTCCGTGCGTTTCGAAACGGCCTCGGCCCGTGTCATCGTCGATTTCGCCAACGGCGCCTGCTTCATGTTTCCCGCGCGGGCGCTCGAAGGCTTGCAGGACGCGACCGCCGAACAGCTTGCGGATGTCGAACTGCTCGGCGAGACGGGTCTGCATTGGGAAACCCTCGATGTCGATTATACGATCAGCGGCCTGATGAACGGTATTTTCGGCAGCCGCACATTCATGGAAACGCAGCGCAAGGGCGGGCAATCCCGCTCTCCGGCCAAGGCAGCAGCCAGTCGCGCGAACGGTGCCAAGGGCGGCCGCCCACGAAAAATGCCCTGACGCCGTCACCCATCCGGAAACCGCCGCATCATCGCTTCCATCGCCTGACGGTCGGGGCCGCGGAGAAGGGCGTTGCCGCCCGTCATCGCGAAGAATTCCCGCGGGGTCAGCCGCCAGAAGGTTTCGGAGGAGAGCCGCAGCAGGCAGAAGCCGGCATGGATCGCCGCCTCCCAGGGGAACGGGCGCGGCGTCGCTTCGCCTGCTGCGGCGCTCAAGGGTCCGGCGGCGTCTCGCCTTTCAGGCCGCCGAAGGTGGCGGTCAGAAGATCGGCAACGATGGCGGCATGGCCGGCAATGCCGCCTTCCACCGTGGCGGCGGCCACATCCTCGTCGGAAAAGACATTGCCCGCGCCTCGCAGGCCCGCGCCGATCACCCTTATCATGTCGACCGCCTTCATGCGGCCGCTCGCGAAACGTTCGGCGAGCGCGGTGAGGTCGTCGGCTGCAAAGGCGGTTTCGAGTTCGGCCAAGGCCCCGAGCGTCAGGCAGAGAACGCGCCTTTCGCCGTCGATCAGCGCTTCGATCTCGCCGCGATGGCGGTTCGCCCGCCCGTAACGCAAACGCTCAGCCATCACAGCGCTCCGAATGTGAGAAGACCGGCCGATTCCAGCGCGATCTCGAACTGCACCTCGCCATCGTGACGGCCGGAATATTCGAGCGCCACGATCTGGAACGGCCCGGTAACGATGCCGAAACCGGGAATGACGATCTGCCAGCCGGGAATGCTGCCCGCAAAAAATGCGCCGCGCACCAGCGCATCGCTCGCCTGATCCTTGAAGATGCCGGAGGCCGTGAGCGATGCCCGCTGCACGCCGGCGCCGGCAAGAAGCTCCCGCCAGCGCCCCGCACTTTCGGCATCCGTCACATCGACGGCCTGCGCATTGAAGGCCAGCCGTTTTGTCCTCAGCCCCGCAACGGTTGCATAGGAACCGGCATTGTCGATCTTCAGCAGCAGGTCCTTGCCCTTCTGCGCCACCATGTTGTTTCCTTTCGTCTCGATTGCTGTTGCGGGGTCGCGAAGGGCCTGCTACCAAAAGCATTCCTGCACCTCGCACCCCGCGATCTCACCATGTCCGACGCTGCCCCCCTGACGTCTCGCGCGCGCCTTATCGGCGTGCTTGCGGTCGGGCAGATCGTGAGCTGGGGTAGCGGTTTCGATATGCTGGCCGTTCTGGGGCCACGGATCGGCCAGGAGCTGGCCATCACCAATGGCGTGGTTTTCGCCGGCCTCACGATCATGATGACCATCAGCGCCCTGTGCGGCCCGCTGCTTGGAAGAATGCTGATGCGCCACGGCGCGGCGCCGGTGCTGGCGGCCGGTTCGGTATTCTTCGCGGCCGGCTTTGCCGTGCTCGCCCTCGCGGGCGGGGCGGTGAGCTATCTCTTCGGCTGGGCCGTGATGGGTTTTGCCGCCACCTGCGGCCTGACGACGGCGGCCCATGCGGCCGTGGTGGAACGCGTGGGCGCGGAAAGCGGCCGGCTTTTGACGCTGCTGATGCTGTTCACCGGGCTTTCGGCGGCGGTTTTCCTGCCGGTCACTACCATTGCCGATCAGCATCTCGGCTGGCGCGGCACGCTTGCCGCCTATGCCTGTCTGCAAATCTTCATCCTGCTGCCGCTCTATCTTTTCGTGCTTCCCGGCCGTCCGGCCCGAAAAGAGGCAAAGCCGAAAGAAGAGACGGCGATGTCGCCCTCACCGGTCGATACGCGGCGCGCCTTCGTGCTGCTGGCCGCCATGACGACGATCAGCGCGTTTACGACCTTCGGCCTCTCACCGCTCCTGCCGCTGCTTCTGGTTCAGGCCGGCGCAACGCAGTCGCTTGCGGTGCAACTGGCATCGGCACGCAGCGTCCTTGCGATTACGGCGCGCGGGCTGGATTTCCTGCTCGGGAAGCGCGGGAATCCCTTCCTCACCGCCATGATCGGCTTCTGTCTGCTGCTCTTTTCCCTGCTACTGTTGCTCGTTTTTGCTCCGGCCATGCCCGCCTTCATCGGTTTCATCGTTTTCTTCGGCTTTGGCGCCGGCGTGCTCACCGTCAGCCGGGCCGTGTTGCCGCTGGCTGTGTTTTCGCCGGAAGAATATGGGCTTCAGGCCGCGCGCATCTCCCTGCCGCAGAACCTCGCCATTGCCGTGGCGCCGGTCGTCTTCACCGTGGCGCTCGATCGCGGCGGCGTATCCGCCATGCTCACCATCGCCTCCGTGCTGATCGGCATTTCGTTTCTGCTGCTGATCGTTCTGTGGAAAACCGTGCGCAGGCAGGGCTCCTGAAACGGCGCTACTCCGTCACCGCCCTGAAGCGCATTTCCGCGATGAAATTCCGTGTCTTCGCCTCGCGCCGCGAACGGCTGGAAAGAAGATGCAGATTGACGAGAGAAACGCCGGCAATCGGCAGCGCGGCATCATCGAGCAGGATTTTCACCCGGTCGACGATTTCGTCTGCGCCCCTGCGGCCATTGGCGTCGCTCCATATCTGCAGCGACAGAAAATGCTCCTCGGCTCTTTCCGTCGCCGTCGAATAGTCCCGGCTTTCGAGATCATCGATAACTATGCACGGCAGAACCGGGCGCGGCAGAAGCCGGTCGACAATGCCGCCGGGGATAAGCGCCATCAGCGCCGCATCGCTGCCGAGCCTTGCGAAAATTGCCTGCAGAAGCAGATTTGCGGCGCTCATCGGCTCTCCTCCTCGCAGCGGCAGACGATGAAGCGACGCGTCTCATCCGGGTCCATCACCGCCCGGATCGCCAGAATACGGCGGCCCTTGCGAAAGCGCATGCCGGCGGCAATGTCGCCGCGATAAGCCAGCCAGACGCGGTGGGTGATCGTCACGCCCTCGGCAGAGGCACGTTCATGGGATGCCTCCGAAACGGGTTCGATCGCAGCCCAGAGCGACCGCAGGAAATTCCAGCTTTCCGCAGCACCGCCCTGCCCGTCCGGCGTTTCGGTCCGCACGTCCAGTTCCAGCCGCGCCGTCAACTTACCGGGATCGAGAAAAACAAGGTTCATCTCTCAAAGCCCCAGACGGCAGAAAGGCGCCACCAGCCGCTCGTAACCGGCGGGAATGGCGGCGGGCTGGTTTTCCGGGGCGACAGCACCGCGAAAGGCGAACATCTGCGCCACATGCATCAGCATGGCGCGTTTCAGCGTGTCGGGCACATCCGTTCCCGCTTCACCGTAGCCGGCAATGAAATCGATCTCGATGCCGTTCATCGCCCGTCCGGGGGCGGGAGGATCGCGCAGCCACAGCCTTGCGGGACGCGCCGCGCCATCGAGCAATTTTTCCCCGGCGGTGATGTCTGCCGCACGCCCGTCACCGTCAAAAACCAGAATCGTTTCGATGGCTTGCACCGGTGTCCTGCCAATCAGAATCACGCCGTTCTCAGGCCACCGGTCGAGATAAAGCCGCCAGGTCTGGCGGATGAGGCAAAGCCCGGTCGTGCGTTCCAGATGCTCGCGGGCGGTGCGGATGAGCGCGGCAAGAAGCGCGTCCTCATCGCCGCTGTCGAGACGCAGATGCGCCTTCACCTCGGCAAGTGTCAGCGGCTCCGCCTGCGGCGGATGAATGAGGGCATAGGTCATGGGGTCTCCGGAAGGAAGGTAATCGCATTAGCGAGCGGGCACCGCTTGTTTCTTCTCCCCGAGGGGGAGAAGTCCGCGGCAGCGGGATGAGGGGGCAAGGGTAGATGTGTTCGGAGAGCTTGCCCCCTCATCTGCCCCTTCGGGGCATCTTCTCCCCGGCGGGGAGAAGAAAGGGCGGTCAATTCACCCCGAATTTCACCAGCTTGATCGCCTCGAAATTCTGCACGCCGCCGCCCACGCGTTTGGTGGTGTAGAACAGCACATAGGGTTTGGCCGAATAGGGATCGCGCAGGATGCGCACGCCGGTACGGTCGACGACGAGGTAGCCGGCGCGGAAATCGCCAAAGGCGATGGCGAAGCTGTTGGCCGCCACATTCGGCATGTCCTCCGCCTCCGTCACCGGAAAGCCCATCAGCGAGGCCGGCTGGCCGGCGGCGGCGGGCGGGTGCCACAGATAGGCGCCGCTGGTATCCTTGAAGCGGCGCAACGCCCCTTGCGTCTTGCGGTTCATCAGGAAGGTTCCGTTCTGGCGGTGGCCGGCCTTCAGCGCATAAACAGCATCGAGCAGCACATCCATCGGCCCGGCGGAGGCGAATCCGGCCGAAACGCCGGTCGCGACATAACCGATATTGCCCCAGCTCCAGCCATCATTGGCGACGGCGGTATAGGAGAGGAAACCCCTGGGTTTGTTGACGCCATCGCCGGCGATGAAGGCGGCGGCCTCCTGTTCGGCGAAAGCGATATCCACTTCGGAAGCGATCCAGGCTTCGATATCGACTGCCGCATCATCCAGCAACCCTTGAGTCGCGGCCGGCATGGCGTAAAGCTCCATGGTCGGGAAGGAAAGCTCGGCGAGCTGCGGCGTTGCCGTTTGCGGACGCGCCGCCGTCTCAGAAACCCAGCCGGTCGTCATGCCGCCGGGCGAGAAGGGTTTCTTCAGCACGGCGGCGGAAACCTGCCGCACGGTCGCCAGCGCGCGGATCGGCGAAATCGCCGTCATGCGCCGGCCGATCTCGCCATCCGTCTCGTTCGGCAGCAGAAAACCGCCATCGGCACCGGTCGAGCCGGCAAAGGCCTTGGCCTCCAGATCGCGCAGCGCGCCCTCCTCGCCGCGACGGATATAGGCCTCGAAAGCAGCCTTGTGCTCTTCGGCATCGTGGGAAAGCGCATCCTTGCGGCCAAGCGCGGGGCGCGCTTTCTTGAGCGCCAGATCGTCCATGATCCGGCGGTTGTCGTCGAGCGCCCTGTCGATACGGTCGAGCTTGTCGCGGGTCACGACATCCGCGCCCATCTTGCGCTCGATATCGGCAAGCCGCTGGTCGTTGGTCTCGCGAAAGGCCTCGAAGGCCTCCATGAACTCGTCGAAGGCGGCAGTCACCGTATCGGGCACGGCCTTCACCTGCGGCGCGACGGTCATCGGGGCCGGTTTCGTCATCTGGTCTGTCATGTCGTTTCCTTGTTGGTGATTGTCCGGAAGTCAGCGTTTGGGTGTCGTGTCGAACAGCGCGCGGGCGGCGCGGCGCATGGTGCGCACCAGCTCGGTCTCGCCGTCGCGGAAGAAGCGGGCGTGCTTGACGTCGGAAACGCGCGCCGAAGGCAGCATCGGGAAGGTCACGACCGAGATTTCCCACAGATCGGCTTCCAGAATGCGCCGGACGCCTTGGCTGGCCGCCTTGCCGGAACGTACGGTGCGAAAGCCGATGGACAGCCCGTCCAGCGCGCCGGTCTTCATCAGCGAATGCACCTCGCGGGAGCGAGCGACGCCGGGGGCGAGAACGCCCTCGACATAAAGCCCGCGCTCGTCCTCGCGGATGGTGCGCCAGGCGCCGATGGGCTCGGCCGGATCGTGCTGGTAGAGCATGCGGATACCGGCCGCTCCCCGCTCCTCGATGGAGCGGCGGAAAGCACCGCGCTCGATGACATCCTGACCGAGATCGACCTCGCCGAAAACGCTGGCATAACCGGAAAAGGTGCCGTCGCTGGCAATGCCGCGCAGTTCCAGATTGGCGAATTTGCGCGTGGCGGGACGCGGCCCGCGATAAACGTGCATGGAAAACTCCTGCGATGTGAAGGAAGTGTCAGGCGCGCGGGCGCGCACCGTAACGGTCGGCGATGCGCACCAGCACGCCCAGCCCCCACCACGCGCCCATGCTGGCGGCGGCGGAACCCGCCACCATGATTTCCCGGCCCGAAAGCGCGCCGGCGATATCGAGCTGCTGCACGATCCACAGGCCGATAGGCCCGCCGAAGATCATGCCGCAGGAAACGCCGGTGATGAAACGGCTCGCGGCCTCGCGTTTGCTTTTCGGCAGGAGATAAACGAGCGATACACCCGCGCCCGCCACGGCGCCGGTGATGCGGGCGGCCCAGATGCCGGCCTCATTGGCGAATTCAGACATGGGTAATCATTCCGTTCTAGGATGTGGTTATCGGGCGGACGCGCCGCGTCGCACGCGGGCGCTTCCTGCGCGCCTGCGCGGGGTGATTTTGCGAATCTTCGGAATCGCTTGGGCGGAAGAGCTCACAAAGAGAGTCCGCTTCTTCAGAAAATGATTGAACGGAACACCGGGGTTTCGATCCCGCCGGGGCGGCGATCAATAACCGACGGCTTCGCGCTTTTCCTCGTCGCTCAGGAACGAGGCCGCACCGATGCGTGCCCAGAGCGCATCCCGCTCGCCGGCAAGCCCGGCAATCCGGTCGAGATCGGGTTCGAGCCTCAGCCCAGAGCCGAAGACCGGAGAAAGCCAGCCGCAGAGCCTCGCCGCCGTGCGATAAACGAGCGGCAGGACGGTAAGACGATAAAAGGCGCGGTTCGCCTCCTGGTAATTGGCATAGGTATTGTCGCCGGGAATGCCGATCAGCATCGGCGGCACGCCGAGCGAAAGCGCGATATCGCGCGCCGCCCCATTGCGGGCCTCGAGAAAATCCATGTCGCGCGGCGAAAGACCCATGGCCTTCCAGTCCAGCCCGCCTTCCAGCAGCAGCGGGCGGCCGGCATTCATCGCCCCCTGATAGCCTTCCTCCAGCTCACGCTTCAGCCGCTCATATTGTTCGGTGGAGAGATTACCGCCCTCCTTCGGCTGGTAGACCAGCGCGCCGGATGGCCGGGCGGAATTGTCGAGCAGGCGCTTGTTCCACTGGCTTGCGGCATTGTGCAGATCGAGCGCGGCCCCTGCGGAGGCGAGCGGCGCAAAACCCGCCCGGTCATCCAGCGGATGGAAAAGTTTCAGATGCAGCAGCCCCAGCCCGTCGCGCTCGGCGGCGATGCGCCGGGAGGCGCGGCCCTCGGCACGGTAATCATAGGCCACCGGCCAGCCATCCGGCCCTTCGACGATGCTGACCCTGTCTGGCCGCAGCAGATGCAGCTCGCGCAGCCGCCCGCCCACCGTGAGCGGCTCGATATAGGCATTTCCGGCGAGCATGAGGTGGCCATAAAGCGCCTCGAAGAAATCCGGCCCACCCATATGGGCGCCCGGTTTTGAGAGCAGCGCCAGGAGCGGGTGATCGGCGAGTTCCTCTTCGCCATCATAAAGCAGCCAGCTGACCGAGGCGGACGCCTCCGCCACCATGCGGGCGGCCCGGTGCGCCACCGGGTTCTTCATGAAGCCCTCGCGGGCAAGTGCGGCATAGGACCGGCCCGACCAGAAGGCCTGCCCGCCCTGCACGGCAACCGCCATAAAGCCATCGGCCATTTTCCGGCTTTCAGGCACGGCTCTGCCATCCGCCGGGCGCAGCCACGGCAGGGAAAAGGGAAATCGCATGGAGTTGTCCTTGTTTTGATGGCGGCTCGGGCGCCGATGCCCTCATCCCTGTGCCTGTCACAGGGATCCAGCCAGCCCAAGTCCTTGGGCTGAGAGGACTCTTCCCGCCGCGCAGACGCGCGGCGGCTGGATTCCTGTGACGAGCACAGGAATGAGGGTACAGGGGCCTCAGCACCTACGACGGAGGAAAGGCTTTCTTCCGTTCTCAGCAGAATACGTGCGGATGCACGTCACTTTCGCAACCGAAATGGGTCGTTACCGGATCGGCGCTTTCACCGCCGTATCGCTGTCGAAATCGGCAGCAACGCGGGTTTCGCGCAGCGGCTTTACCGTGCGGGTCGAAAGATCATAAGCGGGATCGGCCTTGTAAGCGGCGAGCGCCGCCTCGTTTTCGAACTCGCCATAGACGATGAAATCGACCGAATTGCCCCATTGGTCCTTCTTCACGTTCTCGCCGATTTCCAGCTTCAGCGAATGCGGTATTGCGGTGAGGCCGGAAAGCCCCCTGCGCACGGCGTCGCGGTTTTCCTCGGGAACGGTGAAAAAGACGATATGGCGGATCACGGTGTCACCTGTCATGCAGAATTCGGAGGCAGCCTTTTCGGCACCGGGTAACGGGTTATCATCTGGCCCGCCCGGGTTCAATCCGCGCCGCGACAAGCGCATGATGAAATGCGCGCCCGTAACCGCCCACCAGCCGCGCCCGGTCGCTGCCATTGATGATGGCGCGGGCGCCGTCCCAATCCTCGCGCCTGTCGCTGAAGAAATCGGAGAGCCTGCGGCCGGTAAAGCCGCCGACCGCCATGCCGTGGATCAGGATCGCGGTGGCCACCTCCGCCTCCATGGCCCGTTCCGGCCGTTCCAGGAGATCGACGCCGGTCAGCGCCGACATGGCCTCGTAATTGCGCCGATGCGTCAGTTGCACGAAGCCGCGCCCCAGCCAGCTCTTACCCTCCGTGTCCGGCCGCCAATAGGGCTTGCGCACCATGGGCAGCCTGCCCGCCGCAAAGGCGCGGTCGAGCCTTGCCATCGCCTCGGCATCGCTTGCCGCCAATGTCTCGCGCACCGGCTGCATGGTCGCCGCCGTCTCGTGAAAGGCCGTCGCCAGCATATAGGCGAGCCAGCGCGGATCGCCGCCCGGCATCGACTTTTCAAATCCTGCCAGCAGCGTTTTCGTGCCGGCAAGCTGGGCCGCGCGCAGGCGACCGCCAAAAATGGAAATCCGCGCCGACGCGAAGAATCGCGCCTCGTCATAGGCCATGATGGCTCCTGAAAATAATGGGCGATACGACGCCCGGTTTTTCCACATGCAGGCCGCCGGAACTAAATCGATTTGAAAAAACCTTAATCGATTTTAATCCGCGCCCCGGGGTTTTGGGGTAAAAAATTCCTTGAATTCCGGAACCTTAGCGCGCTAACTCCATTCACCGCGCAATCCCGCAGCGTTAACCATTCAAGGAGGAATGCCACCATGACAGCGACAATCCCCCAGACCGTTTATGACCGTCTCGAAAACGAGTGGCGCCAGATGCGTGAAACCGGCTCCCAGCCGAAACCGGCGCAATCCCCGAAGAAATAATATCCGCCAGACGCCCGATTTCGGGCGTTGACGGTGCCTCACTTTTCTTCTCCCCGCCGGGGAGAAGATGGCCCGACGGGTCAGATGAGGGGGCAAGTTCTCCGCATCTCTCTACTCTCTCAGCACATCTTGACCGTGGCCCCCTCATCCGGCGCTGCGCGCCACCTTCTCCCCGCTCGGGGAGAAGAAGCCGGGGGCATCCGCTCAACCGGTAATTGGCTCTCCTTCGCGGGAGCCAATAATCAGCCAACTCACATCCCCCGCACTTTCGGTTCACTCACCACCATCGTCGTCAGCGCCGTGATCGCCCAGACGAGCGCATCCAGCCTGTCCGGCGAGCGCCCTGACGAAAGACCATCCGGCCCGAAATCGGTCATCTGGTCTTCCAGCTTTTCAAACCGCGCGGCGTGGCGCACCCTGCCCTGCTCGTAGAGTGCGGCAACCGGCTCGGCGCGGGTGAATTTGCCGCGGCTCGCCCGCACCAGGGTCAGCGGCAGATTGGCCTCGATGCTCTGCAGCATGGCGCGCACCATCTCGCCGCCCTGATTGACCTCCGCCACCACCCGGTCCGCCTCGTGGCGACGAAAGGCGGCGACCACGGCGCGGGCCCAGCCGGCCGGCGTTTCGCCTTCCACCGAACAATCCGCCAGCACGGTAAGCCGCCCGGACATGCCGAGCCCTGCCACGACAATGCCGCAGCAGGAATGTTCGCCGACACCGGCGGGCGGGTCTACCGCCACCACGATGCGCGCCAGCGGTTCATGCGCCTCTTCTATGATCGCTTCCAGATCGGTGCGTTTCCACAGCGCGCCCTCGCGCTCGTCGATCAATTCACCACCGATTTCCTGACGCCCCAGCCGCGTGCCGCCATAACGGTCCTGCATGGCTTTCAGAAAACCGGGCGAGAGATTGCGCGCATTCATGGCCGTCGGCATCCGCGCCACCCGTGTCGTGGGATCGGCGAGAAGCGCCTTTAAAAGCGGAATGGGGCGTGGCGTGGTGGTCACCAGTTGCCGGGGCGTTTCACCCAGACGCAGGCCGAATTGCAGCATGTCCCAGGTTTCCTGCGGATATTTCCATTTGCCCAGCTCATCCGCCCAGGCCATGTGAAATTGCGGGCCGCGCAGGCTTTCCGGGTCTTCCGAAGAAAACACCTGCGCCATCGCGCCATTCGGCCAGAGGAGCCGCCGGCGCGATACCTCGAAGGCGGGGCGATGGCGGTGGGCGATGCGGCAGATGCCGGAAATGCCGTCGATCATCACCTCGCGGGCGTCGCCCAGCGTTTCGGCCACGAGCGCGATGCGCAAATCCGACTGCTTGCCGGCGGACGCGACACGATGCACCCATTCCGCCCCGGCCCGCGTCTTGCCGGAACCGCGCCCGCCGATCAGCAGCCATGTCCGCCAGTCGCCCTCCGGCGGCTGCTGCGGCAAGTTGCCGATGAAACGCCAGTCGCGCAGGAGGTTGAAGACCTGCGCCGGCAGATGGGGTCCGGTCGACATATCCGTCATGTGTCGGCTTCTGCGGAGGGGCTGCGGGCGGGATCGGCCGCCATCTTCGCGCGGCATTTCTGTTCAGCCAGTTCGTCGATGCGGTTGAGGAAATGCGCCACCGCCGCTTCGTAATCCCCGGCCTCGGTTTCGTCTTCGCTGAAAAGAGCCTCCCTCTCTTCCGCCAGCACCCGTTGCAGGGCGTCGATCCGCTCCAGCGTGCGGACGATCAGCGAAAGCTGGTCCGTCGCAGCCTTCACATCGGCGCGCGCCAGCTTGCCCGAAGCGTCCTCCGCCGTCGCCAGAAAGGCCGCTTCGCTCGCCTGGCGGAGATTGCGGTACAGGCAGAACTGCTCGCGCATCTCCTCCGTCAGCTCGTTCAGCAATTGCCGCAGGCTGCCGTTGCGCGCCGCATCTTCGGCGGCCAGCCTGTCGGCCCGCGACTTCGTCTCCGGTGCGGCTTCAAGCGCGTCCTCAGCCGCATAGGCGGGCGTTTCCGGCCAGACGCCGTAGAGCGCCGGATCGCAATTGCTGGACATTGTCATGGGATTGGCCTGCGAGAGAAATGGCAGCGATTGCGGTTATGCGACGGAACATCTTTTCCCGTCATTCCGGCCCTGAGCCGGAATCCAGCCAGCCCAGGTCATTGGGCTGAAAAAAGTCTTTTCGCCGCGCAGACGCGCGCCGGCTGGATGCCGGGTCAAGCCCGGCATGACGAGGAGAAGGGCTCTGGCCCAGAGAACAAAACTGGACGGTGGCTGGATGGGCAACAATATGGCACCGACTATAAGGGAAGCTTGCCATCAAACCGGAGACAACCCTTTGGACCGTGCGCCGTCTTCAGCCGCAAATCTCCGACTGTAGCCAAACACTATCAAACCACCGTCACGCTGTAAAGGATTATTTTCCTATCTTTGTGATTTTTATCCTGATCGCAGGATTTGCACCCTCGTCCGTCACATATTACACTCCGCACCACGCGGTGAGTACAAGGGGCAAGTCAAGTTGGTGAAACAATGGGTTGAGCGGTTGTTTGCAGGTCTTTCGGCAACCGGCATCGTCTTCGGCACTATCCTGTTCTGCGCTTCGCTCACGCCCTCGCTCCTGCCGCGCACATGGCTGATGCAGGGGGTGCTGTGCGGTTTCTCCTTCGCCATCGGTTATCTGATCGGTGTCGCTTTGCACGCCATCTGGGCCTATCTGGAGCTGCCTGAACCTTCACGCCACAATGCGCGCGGCATTCGTTTTCTCATTGCGCTCGCCGCCGCCATCACGGCCATCGCGTTTTTATGGCAGGCGAAGGACTGGCAGAATTCCATCCGCGTTTTGATGGAGCTCGATCCGCTGCCAAGCGCCCACCCCACCAAGACCGGCGGCCTTGCGGTGCTGGTCGCCGCCATCCTCATCGGCGCCGGCCGGCTGTTCCAGCTTATCCGCCGGTTCTTTGCCGCGCGCAGCCGCCATTTCCTGCCGCGCCGCCTTGCCAATGTGCTCGGTATCGCGGCGGCAATCATCGTTTCTTGGATGCTGCTCAATGGGCTGATCTTCGATATCGGCCTCAGATTTGCCGATTCCTCGCTGAAGCAGGTGGATGCGCTGATCGAACCCGATGTGCCGCGCCCGTCAGATGCGCTCAAGACCGGCAGCAGCGCCTCGCTGATGACATGGGAATCGCTCGGCAGGCGCGGGCGTGAATTCGTCGCCGAAGGTCCGGCGGCCACCGAAATATCCGCCTTCACCCATCGCCCGGCAAAGGAGCCGCTCAGGGTCTATGCAGGCCTCAACTCGGCTTCGACGCCGGAAGAAAGAGCGGCCTTGGCGCTGGAGGAGCTGAAACGGGTCGGCGGTTTCGAGCGCAAGGTGCTTCTGGTGGTCATTCCCACCGGGACCGGCTGGATCGACCCGGAAGCGCTCGATACGGTCGAATATCTGCATGACGGCGATATCGCCAGCGTCGCCGTGCAATATTCCTATCTCTCGAGCTGGATCGCGCTGCTGACGGAGCCGGATTACGGTGTCGAGACGGCACGCGCTTTGTTCGAGGCCGTCTATGGCTACTGGACCACGCTGCCGAAGGAAACGCGGCCGAAGCTTTACCTGCATGGCCTCAGCCTCGGTTCGCTCAACTCGCAAAAATCCTCGGATCTCTACGATGTGCTCTCAGATCCGTTCCAGGGCGCGCTGTGGAGCGGCCCGCCCTTTTCCAGCCCGACATGGCGCATGGCCACCAATGGCCGGGTGAAGGGCACGCCGGAATGGCTGCCGCGCTTCCGCGATTCCTCCGTCATCCGCTTCGCCAACCAATATACGACCGCCCATATGGCCGATGCGGCATGGGGGCCGATGCGGATCGTCTATCTGCAATATGCCAGCGACCCGATCACCTTCTTCGAGGCCGCCTCGCTTTACCGGCGGCCGCAATGGATGGCGCATCACGGGCCTGACGTTTCCACATCCTTCCGCTGGTTCCCGGTCGTCACCCTGCTGCAGCTCGGCCTCGATGTCGCCGCAGCCACCACCGCGCCCATCGGTTATGGCCATGTCTATGCGCCGGAACATTATATCGATGCATGGACGGAGGTGACCGAGCCGCAGGGCTGGAACCCCGAGGAGATCCAGCGGCTGAAGATGTTCTTCAAGGCCCGCCGCGGCTCCACCGATCCGGCGTGAGCGCGGCAGGCTCGCCTGGAGCCTCAGCCCTTCAGCCGGTCCAGATTGTCGGCGATATAGGTCTCCAGTGAACGCGGCGCGTGGCCGGTCAGCGTCTCGACATCGCCGGTCACCACCGCTGTCCAGCCTTCGCGCACGGGATAGAAGATCGAAGCGAGGAACGAGGCATAGTCCTGCGGCACACCCGCACCGGTGAGGATGCCGATGAAGACCTCATCCGAAACGGCAGTGTAAGAAACCGGCTTGCCGATCGCCTGCGATATCAGCGCGGCCGCTTCGCCGTAACCAAGGGCTTTCGGACCCGTCAGGTTAAAAGCCTTGCCGTTAAAGGCGTCGGAGGTCAGGGCGGCGGCAGCGCTGCCGGCGATGTCGCGCACGTCGATGAAGCTCGACTTGCCCTCGCCGGCCGGCACGGCGATCTGGCCGTGGTCGATGCCCGCCTTCCAGTAGCTGTGGAAATTATCGGCAAACCAGTTGGGGCGCAGGATGACGTAAGGCGTGCCCGAAGCGATGATCTTCAGCTCGATCTGGCGATAGGGAATGGAATCATCGGCATCGACGCCGAGGACGCTGAGGAACACGATCTTCACCTTGCGGCGCGCCGCCTCCTCGACCACAGGCGTCAGCGCGTCGATGGCATCCAGACGCCCACCCGCAAGGATGAGGAACAGACGGTCAACACCGTCGAAGGCATCCGCGTAAGTCGATGCGTCGGTATAATCGAAACGCACGCCTTCCGCGCCGTCCGTGGCGTTGCCGCTGCGGGAGGCGGCCTTCACACTTTCGCCCTTCGAAAGGAGCGCTTTTACCAGCGGCGTGCCGATGGTGCCGGTGGAACCGATTACGAGTATCTTGCCTGTCATCTCAAATCTCCGTAGTATCTAATGGAAACCATGTTTCGAAAAGACAGGTACTGCGTTTGCGAAATCATGAAAAGAGAGCACTTTTCGGTTATCTGGTTTCCTTTCGGAAACCGGCATGGCCCTGAAACGACGGAACAAACCCATGGAACGCATCTATGACGTCTATGAAGACCGCTGCCCCACCCGCATGGTGCTGGACAGGATTGCCGACAAATGGGCGCTGCTGATCCTCGACCGGCTGCGGGTGGAAGCGGTGCGCTTCAATCTGCTGCGCCGGGAGATCAAGGGCATTTCGCAAAAAGTCCTGTCGCAGACGCTGAAGAAGCTCGAGCGCGACGGGCTGATTTCGAGGCAGGTGTTCCCGACCGTGCCGGTGACGGTCGAATATTCGCTGACGCCGCTGGGGCGGACGCTGACCGACACGGTGGCGGCGCTTGCCCATTGGGCGGAGGGCAATATCGAGGCGGTGATGGCGGCGCAGCGGGCTTATGATGAGCGGGCGGTGGTTTAGAGGGTTTTCGCGCCCGCGTAGCGACGGAAACATGGGAGCGGCAAGCTCCTTGCTGCTTCGTTTTGCAGGCCATCGCTTCCGTCATACCGGACTTGATCCGGTATCCAGCGAGCCCAAGTCCTTGGGCTGAAAAGACTCCTCTCGCCGCGCAGACGCGCGTCGGCTGGATGCCGGATCAAGTCCGGCATGACGGAAGTGGGTTTCGCGTATCTTCCACTCCCTCAAACGCTCCTACCTCGAAATCCGCGTCGACAGAATGATCGACGACAGCGTGCGCTCCACGCCGTCAAGCGCGCCGATGCGGTCTATCAACCGGTCGAGATCGAGGATCGAAGGTGCGGCCAGAATGGCGATGAGGTCGAAAGTGCCGCTCACCGAATGCAGCGTCGTCACCTCCTTGATGGCGGCAAGCGCCGCCGTCACGCCGGGCAGCGCCTTCGGCCCGATGGTGATCAGCACATGGGCGCGCACCAGCCCGGAAAGATAGCTTTCCGAAAGCCTGAGGCCATAACCCGCGATCACCCCGTCAGCCTCCAGCCGCTCGATTCGGGCCTGTACCGTGGTGCGCGAAAGGCCGAGTTTGCGCGCCAGTTCCGCCACCGGCATGCGGGCATTTTCGGAAAGCAGGGCGAGCAGCGCCCGGTCCTTGTCGGCAATCGTCATAGTGACCAATCCTGTCGTCTTATTGCCTAATATTAACCCGCTATCCGCACATAGTGAAGCTGCGAATCGTCAATAAAAACTGGCATTCTGTTGTCGAAGCGCATCTGCGCTGACACATTTGCATTCACTGCGGGGAACAAAAACATGAAAAACATTGTCGTCATCGGCGCGGGCAATATCGGTTCGGCCATCGCCTGGATGCTGGCCGCATCAGGCGATTATCGCATCACCGTCGCCGACCGTTCGGCCGATCAGCTGGCCAATGTGCCGGCGCATGAACGGGTCGATACCGAAATTGTCGACATCACCGACCGTCCCGCTCTGGAAGCACTGCTGAAAGGCAAATTCGCCGTGCTCTCCGCCGCCCCGTTCCACCTGACGGCGGGCATTGCCGAAGCGGCCGTTACCGTCGGCACGCATTATCTCGATCTCACCGAAGACGTCGAATCCACCCGCAAGGTCAAGGCTTTGGCGGAAACGGCCGAGACGGCGCTCATTCCGCAATGCGGCCTCGCGCCCGGCTTCATCTCCATCGTCGCTGCCGATCTTGCCGCCAAGTTCGACAAGCTGGACAGCGTGCGCATGCGCGTCGGCGCGCTGCCGCAATATCCGTCCAATGCGCTCAACTACAACCTCACCTGGAGCACGGACGGGCTGATCAACGAATATATCGAGCCCTGCGAAGCGATCGTCGAAGGCCGCCTTACCGCCGTTCCGGCTCTGGAAGAGCGCGAGGAATTTTCGCTCGACGGCGTTACCTATGAGGCCTTCAACACGTCAGGCGGTCTCGGCACTTTGTGCGCGACGCTGGAAGGCAAGGTGCGGACGATGAATTACCGCACCATCCGTTACCCCGGCCATGTGGCGATCATGAAGGCGCTCTTGAACGACCTCAACCTGCGCAATCGCCGCGATGTGCTGAAGGACCTGTTCGAAAACGCCCTGCCCGGCACCATGCAGGATGTGGTCATCGTCTTCGTCACCGTCTGCGGCACCCGCAACGGCCGTTTCCTGCAGGAAACCTATGCCAACAAGGTCTATGCCGGCCCGGTTTCCGGCCGGATGATGAGCGCCATCCAGATCACCACCGCCGCCGGCATCTGCACGGTTCTCGATCTGCTCGCCGAAGGCGCCCTGCCGCAGAAGGGCTTCGTGCGACAGGAGGAAGTGGCCCTGCCGAAGTTCCTCGAAAACCGGTTCGGCCACTATTATGGTTCGCATGAGCCGCTGGCGCGGGTTGGTTGAAAGAACATCTCCTCCATTCCTCCGTCATACCGGCCTCGAGCCGGTATCCAGCCAGCCCAAGTCCTTGGGCTGGAAAGACTTCTCTCGCCGCGCAGACGCGCGGCGGCTGGATGCCGAATCAAGTCCGGCATGACGGCGAGGATTGACGAACCGGTTACGTCCCGCAAAACGTCCTGAACACGCGCTCATGGCTCATCGGCGGCTGCATATAGACGAAATTGTCCGGCCGCTCCTCGAAAGGCGTGGCGATTGCTCTCAGCATGGCGTGGAAGGGCTCGAAATCCCCCTCTTCCACCGCTGCTTCGATCAGTTCCTCGATGCGGTGGTTGCGCGGGATGATGGCGGGATTGACGGAGAGCATCGCCGCTGATCGTTCGGAATCGGAAATCCCCTCGCGACCGGCTCTTTCCCGCCAGCGCGCCAGAAATTCGTCCGCCCCCGCAATATCGATGAACATGCCGCGAAACGGTTCGGCATCGCCATTGGCCGCATGGGAAAGACGCCGGAAGGTCAGCGTATAATCCGCTTCCGATGCCTGCATCAGCGCCAGCAGCGCCTGCACCAGATCGATGTCGCCCTCTTCCACCACCGTCAGGCCAAGCTTTTCGCGCATGCCGGTAAGCCAGCGTTTGGGAAAGGCGGCGGCGAAATCGGCGAGAACGGCATTGGCGAGTTCGGCGGCTTTTTCCACCTGCGGATCGAGCAGCGGCAGCAGGCATTCCGCCAGCCTTGCAATGTTCCATTGCGCAATGCCCGGCTGGTTGTTGAAGGCATAACGGCCCTGCGCATCGATGGAGGAAAAGACCTTGTTCGGGTGATATTCGTCAAGGAAGGCGCAGGGGCCGAAATCGATGGTTTCGCCGGAGACCGCCATATTGTCGGTATTCATCACGCCATGGATGAAGCCCACCATCATCCAGCGGGCGATGAGGTCGCATTGCCTCTCGGCGATGCCGCGCAGCAAGGCGAGGTAAGGATTATCAGCGCCTTTCGCCTCGGGATAATGACGGTCGATCACATAGTCGGCAAGGTTCCTGATCGCCTCCTCATCCTCGCGCGCGGCGAAGAACTGGAACGTGCCGACACGGATATGGCTTGCCGCAACGCGGGTGAAAACACCGCCCGGCAGGCCGACTTCGCGCTGCACCCTTTCGCCGGAAAGGACGGCCGCCAGCGCCCGCGTGGCGGGAATGCCGAGCGCAAACATCGCCTCCGACACGATATATTCGCGCAGCACCGGGCCAAGGGCCGCACGCCCGTCGCCCCGGCGCGAAAACGGCGTCGGGCCGGAGCCCTTGAGCTGGATATCGCGGCGCTTGCCATTCCTGTCGATCACCTCGCCGAGCAGAATGGCGCGGCCATCGCCCAGCTGCGGCACGAAACCGCCGAACTGGTGGCCGGCATAGGCCATGGCCAGCGGCTCGGCCCCCGGCGGCACGACATTGCCGGAAAAGATCGCCGCCAGCCTTTCATCGTCAAGGCCGGCCACATCGAGAAGGAGTTCATCGGCCAGCCCACGATTGAAGGCGATGAGCCGCGGCGCCTTAACCGGCGTCGGCAGCACGGCCGCGCTGAAGCGTTCCGGCAGGCGGGCATAGGAATTGTCGAATTTCATCACGGGTAAACTCCCTGCTTTGCCCCTATATGGGGCCGGAAGGCGGCGGATGCGAGCGATAAATGCCCAACCTCCGCGATCGCCTCATTCAATTTTGCGCAATGAACTTTCCCGCGCCATCATCGTTCCTATGCTTGACCCGCAGAATGCCGAAGGAAAGGAAAAGCAATGACCGTCGTTGAAGCCGTAGCCGAGCCGGAAAGCGCCATCCGCACCATTCATACTGATCTGCCCGTCAACGCCACCTTCCATGTCTGGCTGAAGGCGAAGAAAGACGCCGAGCCCGGTGCCGTCTCCTTTTCCAATCAGAACGGAAAATTCGCTGAGGTTTCAAGCGTCAACACGGAAGAGTTCGGTTTTCGAATCTATCAGGTTTTCGGCGGCGGCCATGTGGAGCTGAGTTACGACACGGTCACGACCGCCGTTTCCGTCATCTACTGGTTCACCGCGTCGGATGTGCTCGAAACCGGCATCACCGTCGTCCATACCAAGCCGGACAATGCCGCACCCGAACTTCCCGGCAGCTATCACTTCCGCCCGCCCTTCGGCTGGATGAACGACCCCAACGGTTTCGGTCGTTTCGAGGGGCGGCCGCATCTGTTCTATCAGCATTATTCGCACGGGCTGCGCTGGAACACCATGCATTGGGGCCATGCCGTCTCCTCGGATTATCTGCGCTGGCGGCACCTGCCGATCTTCCTTTTCCCTTCCGAGGATCTGACGACGCGGCCGGACAAGCGCGGCGGCGCTTATTCCGGTTCCACCATTCCGCTGGTTGAAGGAACGGGCATCCGCGTCTTCTTCACCGAGCAGGTGCAGGATCGCATTCCCGAGCAGCAGATACAGCTGACCGCCACCTCCTCCGACCTCATCATGGCCGGGCAGGCGGAGGTCATTCTCGGCACTCGTCCGGACGGACAGGGGCTGACGCCGGATTTCCGCGATCCTTACGTCTTTCGCGGTCCCGACGGCCTGTGGAAAATGGTGCTCGGCAGCCAGAGCGATGGCGGCGGCGTCATCCTGCTTTACGAGACGCTGGACCCCACCGCCGCATCGGGCTGGACCTATGTGGGCAAGCTGTGGGTGGAAACGCGTTATAAAACCACGGCCGTCGAATGCCCATGCCTGCTGCCGCTCGATGGCCCTGCCAATGCCCGTTCCACCCGCTGGGTGCTGGTCTATGGGCTGATGCATTCGGAAGACCCGGAGACCGGCCGCAAGAACCTCACCATGGCCGATGTCGGCTGGTTCGACGGCAAGGTCTTCACCAAGGAATCCGGGCAGGAGCTGGATTTCGGCACCGACAATTACGCCTTCCAGGCCTTTCTGGATGGCGACAGCATCATCGGCATCGGCTGGCTGGCCAATTGGGCGGATGCCAATCCGGAGATCGATTTCCCCACCTCCATGACGCTGCCGCGCCGGATTCACTATGCGAACGGCGAGCTTCTGACCCCGCCCATCGGTGCGGCGGAAAGCCTGCGAAGCCATATTCTCGACCGCACGCGGCTTGCCGCCGGCGAACGCGTTACCTTCATCAACGGCGCGGTGGAAATATTGTTCGAGCTTGCCTCGCCCGGCGCGCCCTTCGAACTGGTGCTCGATCATCCGGCGGTCAGGCTGGGCGTCGTTTCCGATGAAACGGGCCTGTGGATCCGCCACGAGGATGGGCGTGACGGCCCCTCGCCGCATTATATCGCCAGGGGAGCCAAGGCATCCCGCATCCGCATCTTTCTCGATTACGGCTCCATCGAAGTCTTCGCCAATCGCGGCCGATATGTGGGCACCAAGCGCCTCGAAGGTTTCGAACCGGTGCGCTCGGCGCTGCTGAAGGCCGCCCCCGGGGCGGTGGTACATGCCACCAGCTGGGCGCTGAAACCGTGAGGAACCTTTTGGCGGATTGGGCGGTTGATAGACCGAAACCGCCCATTCCACGGATAAGGAGAAACGGCATGACCAAAATCCGCGACACCAGCGATCCGATCCTGTTTCCGACCGAAGCCAATGAAAACAAGGCCGAGAAAAAACGCGCCGGCAAGGGCATCGTCGTCATCATCGGCGCGATCGCGATCATGGCCTTCGTCGTCTATCTGGCGGCGATCACCATCGCCACCACTCAGTCGTGACGGCGGCGGAAGAGCCGCCTTTCGCCCCGCAAGCCGCTGGCGGTCATGATCGCCAGCAGCGATACGGCCACACCCAGCCCATAGAGATAAACCATCGGCATCGTCACATCCGCCCGCTCGATCTGCCCTACCAGATCGGTCGCAGCGGCGACGGTGCCGCTGGCGCCCGCACCGGCGGCGGCGCCCAGCGTCGCGACCGTCGGTAGCAGCGCGCCCGTCATCTTGCGTTCCTCTTCCGGCGCGGCCTCCATGGCGGCCTGGCTGATACCGGCCCATGACATGCCGAAGGCGGAGCCGATCAGGATTTGCCCGGCGAGCATTTCTCCCCAGTTACCGGTCGCAAGCCCGAGCCCCAGCAGCGCGCAGCCGGGCACCATCTGGTAAGGACCGTAATGCAGGCAAATCTCCCGGAGCCGGGCAGAACGCAGACTGCCGATCAGCATCGCCACGAAGCTCCAGGCAAGCGGCATCGTCACCACGATGAAACCGGCAAAGGTCGGTTCATGCTGCCAGAGATTGATGGCGACATAAGCGAGATAGACGCTGCCCAGCGCATGGGCGTAGGACATCAGGAACAGCACCCAGAAACCGCTGCCGAGCACCGTCTTCAGCCGAAAGGAATCCTTCGGGAAAAGACCGATTGAAGGCCGGATGCCCGCACGCAGCGAAGCCCACAGCATCGCCGCGCCCACCAGCAGGGAAAGGGCGCGCAGGCTCGCATCCTCGAAGGCGGAAGGCGCGGAAAATGCCAATGCGCCGACAAGGCAAAGAGCCAACGGCACCAGCGGTTTGCGCGTCGCCGCCACCGACCGCTCGGCGGAGACGGCAATGGTGGTGTAGGCCAGAAGCAGCAGGATCAGCGGTGCCGACAGCAGGAAAGTGGCGCGCCAGGAAATGTGTTCAGTGGCGAAACCGCCGGTCAGCGGGCCAATGAAGGAGGCCACCGCCCAGATCGCCGCCTCGATGGCGAAGACCTTCGGCAGCAGGCCGGAGCGGAAGCCGGCTGGAATGAGGCTGTAGCACACGGCAACGATCAGCCCGTCGGCCAGCCCCTGCAGGGCGCGGCCGACGACGACCCACAAAAAGTCGCCGGCGATTGCCGAGAGGACCGAACCGAGCGAGAAGATCAGGCAGCACAGAAGCAGGACGGCGCGCGCGCCGAAACGCTCGCGAAACAGGACGGCGGTGACGCCGCCCGCGACGGAGCCGACGAAATAGAGACTATAGGCCCAGCTATAGAAAGCAGCGCCGCCGATTTCATTGACGGCCACGGGCAAGGCCGTCACCACCGCGAACTGGTTGAAAGCGTGCAGGCCGATACCGGCGGAGATAACGGTCAGAAGCGAGAGATTCGCCCCGCTCAGCAATTCGCTCCAGCCGTTTTTCTCCGCCATTTCCATACTCGACAAAGCCGTATCCTTTCCATTTTTTCGGGTACGGCGGGCAAACTAGAACCTCAAGCGCCATTGAGGTCAAGATGGCTTTTTCACGTAATCCGGCCTGACGGAATTCAGCGGCGGCAGGAACCCTTAGCGCCTCCGGGCCGTTTGTGAAATGAACGGACAGAAAGGACACCGTCATGGACCGCAAGAAAATCCTGCCCCGCAAC
Source organism: Agrobacterium sp. T29 (assembly GCF_006970545.1). Lineage (NCBI taxonomy): Bacteria > Pseudomonadati > Pseudomonadota > Alphaproteobacteria > Hyphomicrobiales > Rhizobiaceae > Agrobacterium > Agrobacterium sp. T29. Next base: position 623,947 of record NZ_CP040640.1, on the reverse strand, counting down.
GAAGACGCCATGGACGAGGACTTGCTCGATCTTGATATCGAGGCCCTTCCCGCCAGGGGAGAAATTCCGCAATCCATCGAGCAGGAAATCGAGGAAGAAGAGGCAGAGAGCGAGGACGATCCCTATCAGGAAAGCGACGAGGCCCTGCCCGACGATGCCGAAGAACGGGTGATCGACCGCAATCCTTCGCGGGAGGGCGGGGCTTTCGACGAGGTTTAGGGATTTCGTCCTGAACCGACTCAGACGGGATCGATCATGCTGATGACACGACCGGCGATTTCGTCGATCGTCGCATCGTCAAGGGTTTCGATATATTTCGCTTTTTTCTGGGCGACACGGGCAACAATGTCCATGCTTCTCACCTGATTGCATAGCGCGACACCCGTTGTCCTGTGGCCCGATATGTTCACGGCAAGCCCTGCCCTGCGTGTGAATACTCCACCCGTCGTCACGGGAACGACAAGGCACAGTCCAACCGCGTTGATTTCTCTGGGCGTGATGACGATACAACGATGCTCGTCCCTGATTTCGCTGCCGATGACAGGATTGAGGTCGACCAGATAAACGTCGCCACGTTTTGGAACCTGGCTGCGGACCATCAAAGGGCTTCTTTACCAACTGGCGGCGCTTCGTCCCATTCCCGCGCGCTGGCATTGAGGGCGGCGACTTCATCCGCACCCTCCAGCAGTTCTGCAAGCGTGAAGCGCTTCTTTTCCTGCCGAACCGGGCTGGCGACCAGCGCGCCGTTGTCGACCTCAAGTGTCAGTTGTTCACCGATTTCCAGCCCCAGCATCTTCAAAAGAGCGGGCGGGATGGTCATCACCGCCGCACCGCCCTGACGTCTTATTCTCGTCGTTACGGTCATCCGTCTACGCTCCATTTTGTGCAACATATGTAGCACATTTTGGGACCTGTGCAAACGGAAGCCGTCTCTCAACCCGCCCGTTCCGGCGAATAACCGGCTTCGCGGATCGCCGCTTCCGCAGTTGCGGCGTCGCCCGTAACCGTCAGCCTGTGGGCATCGAGGTCAATGCTGACGGATGCGCCGGGAAGAGCCTCCGTGAGAGCGCCGCGCAGCGTCTTTTCGCAATGGCCGCAGGTCATGTCCGGAATGAGGAAGGTGGTTGCACTCATGGTTTTCTCCTTATCGCCGGTCGCGATGTTCTCGCACCGGCTGTCATTAAAGGTCAGTGGGTTCGCGCGGGTCTGGCGTCGGTCTTATCCGCGCCCGCGAGATCGTCGAGAATGGGACAATCGGGCCGGTGGTCGCCGCCGCAGCAATGGGCGAGATGGGAGAGCGTTTTCACCATGCTCTTCATCTCGGCGATCTTCTGTTCGAGATCGGCGATGTGGACGAGCGCGATTTCCTTGACCGCCGAACTCTCGCGGCTCTTGTCCTGCCAGAGTTTCAGCAGCGTCTCGGTTTCTTCCAGCGAGAAACCGAGCGTACGCGCCCGCTTGATGAAGCGCAGATTATGCACGTCCTGCTCGCCATAAACCCGGTAATTATTGCCGGTGCGGGCGGCCGGCGTGATGAGGCCGATCTGCTCGTAATAACGGATCATCTTGGCGGAAACGCCCGATGCTTCCGATGCCTGGCCGATATTCATGACGTCACCTCCCGATGGGCCACCTTCGCCCGTTTCAACCGCAGCGCATTGGCAAGAACGAAGACGCTGGACAGCGCCATGGCGCCCGCGCCGATCATCGGCGACAGCGTGATGCCGAAGGCGGGATAAAGCACGCCTGCCGCGACCGGTATCAGCGCCGCATTATAACCAAAGGCCCAGAACAGGTTTTCCTTAATGTTGCGAATGGTCGCCCGGCTCATCTCGATGGCGTTGACTGCGCCCAGAAGATCGCCGCCGACCAGCACCACATCGGCGCTTTCGATGGCGACATCCGTTCCCGTGCCGACGGCGATACCGATATCGGCCTCGGCCAGCGCCGGCGCATCGTTGATGCCGTCGCCCACGAAGGCCAGCACCTTGCCGCCTGCGCGCATCTCGTGGATCGCCTTCACCTTGCCTTCGGGCAGCACTTCGGCCACCACGCGGGAAATGCCGACCTGCCGGGCGATTGCATTGGCCGTGCGTTCATTGTCGCCCGTCACCATCGCCACTTCGATGCCCATCGCCTGCAGCGCCCTGATGGCGGTGACACTCGAGGGCTTCAGCGGATCGGCAACCGCAATCGCGGCCGCCAGCCTGCCGTCGATGGCGGCATAAAGCGGCGTCTTGCCCTCATCACCCAGCCTTGCGGCGGCCTCAGCGAAGATATCCACGGAATGGCCGAGTTTGGCCATGTAACGATCCGCGCCGACTTCGACCTTACGGCCATTGACGGTGGCGGCGATGCCGTAGCCCGTCACACTTTCGAAGTTTTCGACAGTCGCAGGTTCGAGTCCTGCAGGGGTCGCCACATTCTTTTCTTCCGCAGCCCGGACGATGGCTTCGGCAATCGGATGTTCCGAACGGCCCTCGACGGCGGCGACCAGCGCCAGCACCTCGTTGTCGGCAAACCCTTCCGCAACCACCAGATCGGTCAGTTCCGGACGACCCTTGGTCACGGTGCCCGTCTTGTCGACCACGACGATCTCAGCCGAGCGCAGCTCCTGCAGCGCCTGTCCCTTGCGGAACAGCACGCCCAGCTCCGCCGCCCGGCCTGTGCCGACCATGATGGATGTCGGCGTGGCGAGACCCATGGCGCAGGGGCACGCAATGATGAGCACCGCCACGGCATTGACCAGTGCGAAAGTATAGGCAGGCTCGGGACCGAAGATCGCCCAGACGATGAAGGTCAGCACCGCGATGGCGATGACAACGGGCACGAACAGCGCGGTGACGCGGTCCACCAGCAGCTGGATCGGCAGTTTGGAGCCTTGCGCCTCCTCCACCATGCGGATGATCTGCGACAGCATGGTATCCGCGCCCACCTTGGTCGCCTTGAACTTGAAGGCGCCTGTCTTGTTGATGGTGCCGCCGACGACCGTTGCGCCGACCGTCTTTTCCACCGGCACCGGTTCGCCCGATATCATCGATTCATCGACATAGGAGGAGCCTTCGACGACTTCGCCATCCACCGCCAGCCTTTCGCCGGGACGGATGACGACGATATCGCCAGCCACGAGGTCTTCGGGGGCAATATCGATTGTGGAACCGTCGCGCTCCACCCGGGCGGTCTTCGCCTGCAGGCTCATCAGCTTGCGGATGGCGTCTCCCGTGCGACCGCTGGCGCGGGCCTCGAGAAGCCGGCCGGTCAGGATCAGCGTGACGATGACGGTTGCCGCTTCATAATAGACGAACTGCGCCTCTTCCGGCAGCAGGTCGGGCGCGAAGGTCGCCACCACCGAATAGAGATAGGCCGCCGTGACGCCCAGCGCCACCAGCGAGTTCATTTCCGGCGCGCCGCGCAGCAGGGCCGGGAAACCGGCCTTGAGGAAACGCAGGCCCGGCCCGAAAATCACCGCCGTCGCCAGCGCGAAATAGATGTAATAGAGGTTCTGCGTGTCGATGATGCCCATCAGCCAGTGATGCATCGGCTCATAAAGATGGCCGCCCATTTCCAGCACGAAAAGCGGCGCGGTCAGGATCGCGGCGATCGTCAGGTCGCGTTTCAGCGCGCCCTCTTCGCCGGCGTGCTGCATATGGTCGTGGCCGCCAGCCTCGCCCGCCGCCATCTGGCCGTGGCCCTGATGATGTCCGTGGTGCTGGCCGTGACCTTGATGGGCGGAATGGTCGTGCGGTGTCGGCGTCTTCAGCGCAAAACCGGCGAGCTTTGCCGTTTCCACAAGCGCATCCCGTTCACGCCGGCCGCCAATCGTTTCCACGGAGGCCTTGCCGGAGGCCGCATCGACCTTGACCGCGATTGTGGTGGCGACCGCTTCCAGAACGGCCTTCAGCCGCTCGGCCTCAGCCTCGCCCCGCAAGCCTTCCACCGCAAATTCGTGACGCTCAGGCGCGATATCGTAACCGACCTTCTTGATGGCGGCGCCAAGCGTTTTGGCCGAAAAACCTTCGGCCGGCTCGACGGTGAGCTTCTTCGTGGCAAAGTTCACGGAACTCGACATGACACCCGGCACCTTGGCCGCGGCCGTTTCCACCCGCCGCACGCAGGAAGCGCAGGTCATGCCTTCCACGGGAATGGAAACCGGTTCATGTCGATGGGCGTGTTTGACTGTCTCGTTCATGGGAAATCCCCTTTCGAGACCCTATGTAGAGATTCCCATGATGGGAAGGTCAAGGGAAGCGGAAACTTTTTGTTGAACACACAATCGTGAGTGCAGCCCCCCGCTGCAAAATATGATGTTTGCCGCGATCATACGATCTGTGGACCCGATACCGGGCGGGGCCTGCCAGGCGCGTTCAGAGGGCTACGCGTCTCGCCAGATAAACCGTGGCGCCGCCGCATTCGGGATCGTTGACGACATGATCGAGAAGCCGGAAACCGTGCGCGGCGAGCAGGCTTTCATATTCATCGCGTGCGAGGCTCGCATGATAAAGCGGCCGGCCCTGAAAGGTGCCGATCGCTTCCCCGTGATCCGGTCCGGCCGTGAACATCAACGCCGCGCCGTCATTGGCATGCTGGTGGAAAATGCCGAACATGCGGCGCTGGTCCTCCACCGTCAGATGGAAAAAACTGTGCCACGCGATCAACCCGTCGAAGCGGCGGCCGAGGGCCAGCTTTCGCATATCCGCAACCGCCCAGAGGTTCCCGGGAAATCTCTTCCGGCAAAGCTCGATCAACGGCATGGACGCATCGATGCCCGTGACGTCATAACCGCTGGCGATGAAGTAGCCGGCGATCGGCTCACCGGAACCGCAGCCAATATCGAGAATGGACGCGCCCTTCGGCAAAAGCGAGATGAACCTGTCGAGCCAGGGTTTTTCGGCAAGGGAGCGTCCACGCTGCCTGTCGAAATCGGCCCCGTGTTCATTGTAGATCGTGATGACGTCACGAGAGGCGTCCGGCATATGCTTTTCCTTTTCGGGCAAAGGTCATGCCGGCTGCGCACTTACCGGTGCACGGCCAGCCGCGGAATATCGCGCAGGAAGGCATCGCGCACGGCGGGGCCGAGCGGCTCGTCGGACGGTTTGTCGGAAACGCGCAGTCTTGCGAAGACGATGTGCTGGCCTTCGCGCTCCGCCCAGCCGACGAACCAGCCGAAGGGGCGGTTGCGGTCGGGATTGCCCTTTTCATCGCGCATGTAGCCGGTGCCGGTCTTGCCATGCACGCTCCAGCTTTCCGGCGCATCGAAGACCGGCACGATTGCCCTGGTCTTGGCCTGCGCATCGCGCGAGACCGGCAGATTGCCGGCCAGAAGGCGGCGGAGAAAGCCGACCTGTTCCACCGGCGAAACCGTCAGCGACGATCCGAGCCAGGAATGGGTCAGGCCATTGTTCTTGCCCGGCTCGCCGGAGACATCGGCATTGCCGTAACCGAGGCGCTTCACATAGGCGGCGAATTTTTCCGGGCCGAGGCGGCGGGTGATTTCACGCGAATACCACAGCACCGAATCCTGCTCCCATATCGAGGGATCGACCGTCTTGCGGTCGGAAGCGCGCGCCTCCGTGCCGGGTTTCCAGTCCCAGGCGGGCGTCTTTTCATCCTGAAGAATACCGGCGTCGTAACCGATCAGCGCCAGCGGCACCTTGAAGGTGGAGGCCGGAGCCACGCGCTGGTCGCAGGCGCCCTGCTGGTTGATGATGGCGCCGGTCTCGATGGAGGTGACCAACGTGCATTCGAAGGCCTGGGGCTGTTGCTGGGCGTCAGCGGAAAACGGCAGGAGCCCCGGAAGGGCGAGGCATGAAAGAACGATGGCGGGCAGCCGGTAGCGCATGCGTTTTGATGTCCCTCGTCCGCTTTTGCGGATCATTTGCCGGAATGGCCGGAAGCTGTCTTTGATTTCAGACAAGTCGTACCCCGAAACCGTGACACGCTTTCGGGCGACACTGCCTTAAGGGAACGATGGGGCAGGAATAGGACCAAAACGAAAATCGACGTTTTCCGTCACATCCGTTCCTTTTCGCCCGCCTTCTCGCCGACCGTCTCACCCACTGTCAGCGGCCAGTCGACCACATAATCCTCGAAGTCGTCAACATCCACATCGGCCTCGCTGACGGTGCGGCCGCGGGCGGAAATGCCGGCCTGATGCACCGTTTCCGTATCGCCGGAAACGAGATAGTGCCACCAGTAGAGATCCTTGCCGTCACGCACCAGCGCATAGGCGCAGGTGGGCGGCAGCCAGCCGATCTCATGCACCTTCTTCAGGTCCAGCTGGATACAGTCCGGCACGGTGGCGCGGCGGTTTTCGTAGTCGGAGCATCGACAGCTCTCGCCGTCGAGCAGCACACAGCGAACCGAGGTGAACACCACTTCGCCGGTGTCCCAGTCCTCCAGCTTGTTCAGACAGCACAGGCCGCAGCCGTCGCACAGGCTTTCCCATTCCTCGCCGGTCATCTCGGTCAGCGATTTGGTTTTCCAGAACGGCGCGTCATTCATCGTTAACATTTCCGTTTCATTTTGATCTCTTGGACGGGAGTGTTTAACCGGTCCCTAATCCTTTATATCGTATCGCCAAGGGCTGGTTTGTACGATATTTTAGCATATTGGCAGGCGGCAGAGGGGTCATTGGCCCGCGAAAGGCCGCCGCGTCAAGCACTTCCGACATAACCATGCCACGGTTTTGCGTCGGGAATGGGTTGAAGCGTAGAATATCAGGCAGACATATCGATGGCAGCGTTGCGTTGAACAGGAAAACATCGCCAGGTGCAGGAAGAAAAAGACGATAAAAAAGGCCGTAAAAAACGGCACATCCTGCTCCGGATCGATAGCTTCATCGACTCCGGCCTGTGGACGGCTGCGGCAAGGCTGGTGGATTTCTGGGAAGACGTCACCATCGCCTCGCGCAAGCTGCATGTGCGTGGCTGGAAGAAGCTCCTCGTCAACCTGACCTGCGACGCGCTGACCTTCGGAACGGCGGGGTCCGTCGTGCTTCTGGCGCTCGCCATGCCCGCCTTCGAGGAAACCAAGAAGGACTGGCGCTATCGCGGCGATTTCGCCGTCACCTTCCTCGATCGTTACGGCAACACCATCGGCCATCGCGGCATCATTCATGAGGATTCCGTTCCGATCGACCAGATGCCGGATCATTTCATCAAGGCGGTTCTGGCGACCGAGGACCGGCGCTTCTTCGACCATTTCGGCATCGATTTCATCGGCCTTGCCCGCGCCATGAGCGAAAACGCCCGCGCCGGCGGCGTGGTGCAGGGCGGCTCGACGCTGACGCAGCAGCTCGCCAAGAACCTGTTCCTTACCAATGAGCGCTCGCTGGAGCGCAAGATCAAGGAAGCCTTCCTCGCGCTGTGGCTCGAGACCAACATGTCGAAGAAGGAAATCCTCAGCCTTTATCTCGACCGCGCCTATATGGGCGGCGGCACCTTCGGGGCGGCGGCGGCGGCGCAGTTTTATTTCGGCAAGAACCTGACCGATGTGACATTGGCGGAATCCGCCATTCTGGCCGGCCTGTTCAAGGCGCCGGCCAAATATGCGCCGCATGTCAACCTGCCGGCCGCCCGCGCCCGCGCCAACACCGTGCTCTCCAACCTGGTGCAGAGCGGGTTGATGACCGAGGGTCAGGTCATCGGCGCGCGGCGCAACCCGGCCACCGTCATCGACCGCGCCGATGTGAAGGCGCCGGATTATTTCCTCGACTGGGCTTTCGACGAAGTGCAGCGGCTGGCCGCCGAGGGCAAGTTCAAGGACCACACCGTGGTCGTGCGCACCACCATCGATACCGGCCTGCAGCAGGCGGCCGAACAGGCGATGGAAATGGGCCTGCGCGAATTTGGCGAAGGTTACCGCGTCAAGCAGGGCGCGATGGTGATGATCGAGAACGGCGGCGGCGTGCGCGCCATGGTCGGCGGACGCGACTATGGCGAAAGCCAGTTCAACCGCGCCACGGCGGCGCTGCGCCAGCCGGGCTCCTCCTTCAAGGTCTATACCTACTCGGCCGCCATGGAAAAGGGCATGAAGCCGGAGACGCTGATCTCCGACGCGCCGGTGACCTGGCGCGGCTGGTCGCCGCAGAATTACGGACGCTCCTATGCCGGCAAGGTGACGCTGCAGATGGCGCTCGCCAAATCCTACAACACCGTGCCCGTGCGTCTTGCCAAGGACGTGCTCGGCACGCAGGTCATCGTCGATACCGCCAAGGCCATGGGTGTCGCCACGCCGTTGCGCAGCGACAAGACCATTCCGCTCGGCACATCGGAAGTGACGGTGCTCGATCAGGCCACCGCCTATGCCGTTTTCCCGGCCGACGGCATGCAGTCGCGCCGCCACGGCATCGAGCAGGTGCTGGATTACGAGGGCAATGTTCTCTACGATTTCAGCCACAACGAAGCGCCCGCCAAACGGGTGCTTTCCGAAGACGCCAATTCGAAGATGAACCAGATGCTGGTGACCATCCCGGTCATGGGCACGGCCCGGCGTGGCGCGCTGGATAACGGCATCGTTTCAGGCGGCAAGACCGGCACCTCGCAGGCCTATCGCGATGCCTGGTATGTGGGTTTCACCGGCAATTACACCACGGCCGTCTGGTTCGGGAACGACGATTTCACGCCGATGAACAACATGACCGGCGGCGCGCTTCCGGCCATGGCCTTCAAGCGGCTGATGGACTACGCCCATCAGGGCATGGAACTGCGCCCCATTCCCGGCATACAGAACCCGCTGCCGACAGGCGCGCGTCCGCAACCTTCTGCGGAAGTGGCGGCCGCAGCCACCAGCACCCCCGCTTTGCCGGCGCTCACCCGCCCGCGTTCGCTCTCGGCCGAGGCAACGCGTGTGATCCGCTCCATCGCCAAGAAGATGAAGGACGCTTCGGCGCTCAGCGTGACGACGCAGAAGGTGGCGGATGCATCGTTGCGGGAAGGCGCGGAGGATGCGGCGCGGCGGTGAGGTTGCGGCGCGTAAAGGGTGCTTTCGGAGTTCGGGGCTTACCCCCCTCTGCCCTGCCGGGCATCTCCCCCTCAAGGGGGGAGATCGGCTGGTGGCCCTCCCGCCACTTCATTCTCTAACCTTGAGATGGGCTAAACTTCGCCGCAGATCGATCTCCCCCCTTGAGGGGGAGATGCCCGGCAGGGCAGAGGGGGGTAAGCCAAGCACTCCGTCGCCACCGTTTGCAACTTAGCGCAACAACACCCCCCTCGCCGTCTCCACCACATGCGACGTCAACACCCCAAGCCGCTCCGCCGCGAGCCGGTTGACCTGCCAGTAAAGCGGAATATCGAGCGGCGTGCCGGGAACGACCTCCACCAGCCTGCCCGTCTTGAGGTGATCCCCCACAAGCTGCACCGGATTGAGCCCCCAGCCCATGCCGGAAAGGCTCGCCTTCACGAAACCGTCGGTCGAGGGCAGCCAGTGGGTGGGATAGACGATATCCTCGCCCAGCACCTTCCTGACCCAGCTCGCCTGCAGCCTGTCCTTCTGGTTGAAGGTGAGCCCCGGCGCGCGGGCAAGGGCGGCGGGCGTGACGCCCCCGGCGAAATGGCGGGCCATGAAATCCGGGCTGGCGGTGGCATGATAGCGCAGCACACCGAGGGCCAGGACCCGGCAGCCCTGTACGGGCTTGGCATGGGCGGTGACGGCGGCAAGCACCCTGCCGCCGCGCAACCATTCAACCGTGTGGTCCTGATCGTCCACCGCGATATTGACGAGATAATCGCTGCCGCCGGTGAATTTCGAAACCGCATCCAGAAACCATGTGCCGAGGCTGTCGGCATTGGTGGCGATGTTGAGCGTCACGCGCTCCTGTGCTGCGCCCGCTTCCGCCAGCGCCGGAAGCTGGCGAAACAATTCGCTTTCCAGCATGCCGACATGATCCATGTGACGGCAGAGCCACTCGCCTTTTTCCGTCGCCACGCAGGGGTTGCCGCGCACGATCAGCACCACGCCCAGCCGCTCCTCCAGTTGCTTGATGCGCTGGGAGACGGCCGACGGCGTGACGCACAGCACCTGCGCCGCCTTTTCGAAACTGCCGGTCTGGGCCACGAGCGCCACGGCGCGCATGGAGGGATAGTCGAGCATTATGATACCCGCTTTGAAGGCTGGTTTTGACATAGCACATGCAAGGGCTCGGACCATTGGCGGCGGTCCTCCCTGCCCTCATTCCTGTGCTTGTCACAGGAATCCAGCAAGCCCAAGTCCTTGGGCTGAAAAGACTCTCCCGTCGCGCAGACGCGCGTCGGCTGGATTCCTGTGACAAGCACAGGAATGAGGGTGGAGGTGAGGAAAGCGCTCTTGATATCCATCCGTGGAATCGCGTCAGGGTGCATTAGCTCAGCTTATCCGGATTGAGTTTATTTAACTGGATTAAACTATCTGGCGGAAATATCCAAGCACTCGGTCCGGAAGCAACGCCTTCGGCCATTCCACAATGGACAGAGGCAGGGGCCGCAACGCATGGACATCCAGATCTTCTTCACCGGCCTGACGATGGGCCTCAGCCTCATCGTCGCCATCGGCGCGCAGAATGCCTTCGTTCTGAAGCAGGGGCTGGCGCGTTCGCATGTGTTTGCCGTCTGCGCCACCTGCGCCATTGCCGATGCGCTGTTGATTACCGTTGGGGTTTTCGGTTTTCAGCGGATCAGCGCCATCATGCCGGCGCTCGATCCCATCATGCGTTATGCGGGGGCCGCCTTCCTCATCTGGTATGGCGCCAAAAGCCTGCATTCGGCGCTGCGCTCCTCCGAGGCGCTTTCGGTGGCGGAGCGGCAGGAGGCGAGCCTGTGGCAGACGCTGGCCATCTGCCTTGCGCTGACCTTTCTCAATCCGCATGTCTATCTGGATACCGTCGTGCTGCTCGGCACCATTTCCACGCAGTTTCCCGGCTTCGAAAAAACCTTCGCGGCGGGCGCGGCCACCGGCTCGCTGGTGTTCTTCTTTTCGCTGGGTTACGGCGCGCGCTGGCTGCGGCCGATCTTCGAAAAACCCTCCGCCTGGCGCATCCTCGAAGGCGTCATCGCCGTCACCATGTGGGCCATCGCCTTCAAGCTCATCATGGGCGCCTAAAGCGGCGGCGTATCCCCCTCTCCGATATCCCAATAGAGCCCGGCCATAAGGGTAAGCGCCTCGCGGGCGATCTCCTTCGGCAAATGTTCGTTCGGCGCATGCTGCGAGCAGCCGGGATAGGAATGCGGCACCCAGATGGTGCGCAGTTTGAGGATATCGGCAAAGATATCGTTGGGCAGCGAACCGCCGAGATTGGGCAGAAGCGCCGGTTTTCTGCCCGTTGTGCGGGCAATGGAACGCAGCGTGAAATCCACCCATGGATCCTGCGGATCGAGCCGGGTGGCGCGGAAAATCTCGTCGCCGGCAGGCGCGATTTCCACCATGGCGAAACCCTGCCGGTCGAGGTGACGCCGCACCGCGGGCAGAACCGCTTGCGGATCGATACCGACGACGAAGCGCAGTTGCAGCCGCGCCCATGCCCGTGGCGGAATGGCGTTGACCGGCGCACGCGGATTGCCGGTCTCGAAAGCCAGCACTTCCAGCGCGCACCAGCCGAAAACCCGCTCGGCGGTGGAAAGGCCGGGCTCGCCCCAGTCCGGATCGATCTTCGGGCCGTCCGGCCCGCCATCGATTTCACAATCGGCAAGGGCCTCACGCACCGCTTTCGGCAATTCCTCCGGCACCAGTTCCGGCACGCGGATCTGGCCGGTCGGGCCGACGAGACTTGCGACGGCATGGGCCAGTTGCACGCCGGGATTGGAAAGCGCCCCGCCCCAATTGCCGGAATGATGGCCGCCCTCACGCGCCTCGATCACCAGATCGAAGGTAATGCCGCCGCGCGCGCCAAGAAAAACCGTCGGCCGTTCCGCATTCAGGCGCGGGCCGTCGGAGGCGATCAGAAGATCGGCTTTCAGCCGCTCGCCATGGTTCCGGCAAATCTCCCTCAGGCCGGGGGAGCCCCTCTCCTCACCCATCTCGATCAGATATTTGGCGTTGAAACCAAGCCTGCCGCGTGTCTCGAGCACGGCTTTCAGCGCCGCCATATTGACCGAATGCTGCCCCTTGTTGTCGGCGGTGCCGCGCCCATACCACCTGCCATTGCGCTCAGACATCACAAAGGGCGAAAGCCCCTCGGCCCAGCCCTCGTCCTGACCGCGCACCACATCCCCGTGGCCGTATCCCAGCACGGTCGGCAGCGTGTCGCCTTCGAAACGCTCGGCGATCAGAAACGGCAAATCCGCCGTCGGGTCACGCAGGATGGTGCAGGCAAAACCCATGGCGGCGAAAGCGGGCAACATTTCCTGTTCCAGATAAAGCGTCAGCTCCTCGCCCTGCTCCTCATTCTGGCTTTCGGTCCGTCGCAAAACGCGTCGCGTCAAATCCCGCTCGAAGCTGCCATCGTCGAAACAGGCGGCGGCACGGTCGATTGCGGATTGTCGCGACATGATGGAATATCCCCGGTTGTGATCATTTTCACGGAGAGTAAACAAGCCGCGCCATTTTCCAAACAGGGAATCAGTGATAGTCCTCGACCTGTTCATAAACGGGAAAACAGCGTGTTCCGAGTTCCATTCCTTGTCGGCATCGCCCTTCTGATCGCCTTTGGCGGCGGTATTGCCGCGACGCTGGCAGCCCTTGAGGCGACATCCGGCTTTGGATCGATCCGCATCGGCTCCTGGGATGCGTTTCCCGAAGCGCAGACGATCGAGGCCGATCCTTACGCCAAATCGCACCGCGCCGACGCCGGCAAGCTGCTTTACGGAACCGCGGAAGGGCTGGCTTTTACCGCCTCCGTCGACAGCGATGGGCAACGCCTGAGCGGCGAGTGCCGATACCGGCTGGCCGGCGCCGTGCCGCCTGCGCGTTTCTGGACGATTTATACCGCCGACCAGCAGGGCAATGTGCTGGCGGAGGATGCTGGGCGGCCCTTCGCGCTGAATTCCCGCACGCTCTTGCGCAGCGCCGATGGCGGCATCGACATCACCATCGCCGCTGACGCCCAGACCTATAATTGGCTCTCGGTGCCGCAGGGCCAGACTTTCAGGCTGGTCATGACCCTGTTCGACACGCCCGTCGCGGGCAGTTCCGGCCTGATCGATATTTCCATGCCGCAAATCCGCAAGCTGGGGTGTGGCAATGCTTAGGGTCCTGCTCGCCATCCTCACCGGTCTCGTCGGCGCAGCCGTGCTGCATGTCATCATTCTTCTGGCGATACCGCATTTCAGCAATCGCGACGCCTATACGCGCGCGGTGGCGGAAGGAAAGCCGCATCTGTTTCATCTCCTCGAAGAGACGACGGAGAAAAAGACGCTTGGCAGCGGCGATCCCTTCATGCGGGTCGCGGTCTGCACCTTCGATATCGAGGACAAGCCGGTCAGGCTCACCGCCATCGGGGCCGTGCCCTTCTGGTCGGTCGCGGTTTACGACAAGGCGTCGAATGAGGTGTTCAGCATGAATGACCGCACATCCGCCGGCGGGGTGATGGATATTCTGGTGGCGGATGCGGTGCAGATCGCCGCCATCCGCAAGGCGCAGCCACCCGCGCTTTCGCAGGCCATTCTGGCGGAATCGGATCAGACGGAAGGGTATGTGGTGTTGCGGACCATGGTGCCGCAGCCGAGTTTCGGCGAAGAGGCGGAACGGTTCCTGAACGAGGCGAAATGCCAGCCGACGGCGTGGAAATAACGTCGGTTATTCTCTGTAATCAGGATTTGAGGGCGGTTTCCGCTGCGGATTTGCCCTTGCGCGCGACTTTGCCGGTCGGCTCGGTATCGCGTTTTTCATAGCGCACGCCGGTAAACAGCACGACTTTCGCCGGGCCGATCACCGTTGCCACCGCGCCGGCGGGGCGCAGGCTTCGTCGGGCGTCGCCGATTGGAATAATCTCTGCCATGCTCATCTCCTCTTCGGGACATGATTGTCAATGTTGCCCATGGGAACCGCGCAAGCCTCGTCTTGCGTCGGGAATTTCATCACCATCACATTGCGCATAGGCCAGTCCACAGACTGGTTTTCGCACGATCCAAAAATCCAAAGCGATTCTTATAAGGGGATCGTGCGCAGATTCAGGCTTCGCATGCCATTTTTGCATTTATTCCGTCGATAAGAATAACATGGAATCCTAATACTGCCCATGAAATTACAAACAGACAGAGGTTAATGATCCGTTAACCTTAATTGCCGGACCGCAACTTATTCCGGCCGGAGCCGCACCCCTTGAAAACAAAGGCGATGCGGTAAAGTTCCACGGCTTTTCGTCCGTCATCAAGGTTTTAAAATTTCCTTGTTGATAGAGGCGGATTCTCTCTTGCCACCCCCCATAGTTAACAGGACGTCAACGCATTTGCTCTAATTTGAGCCGATATTGTGTTTGCGTTTGTTGGGTAGTGCGTTGACCGACCGGTTTCGAGAACTTGAGAGGCCAAGAGCCGTGAGGAAGAAAGATGTGGTGCTGATGGCCACCGTGACGAATTTCGAGAATGTCTCCCATCCGTCAAAAACGGACCTTCGGCAGTTCGCCGAACTTTTCATGCCGCTTTTCAACGCCTCCACCGACGAAGCCAAGCGGGAGGCCATTGCCGCGCTCTCCCAGCATCCGAGCGTGCCTTCGGCTGTCGCCTTCTTCATCGCCTGCCAGCCGATTTCGCTTGCAGCGCCCTTCCTCATCTCCTCCAAATGCCTCGATGACGACACGCTGATCACCATTGCCCGCACGCAAGGGGCGGCTCATGCGCGCGCCATCGTGCGCCGCGAGGACCTCTCCCCCACCGTCATCGATGCGCTTGTCGGGTTGCGTCACGCCGAAGATCTGAAGCGGCCGGATGGGGAGACGCCGGCTGCCGAACCGCAGGCGGCGGAAAGCCCTGAAGAGCCGAAAGCGGAAGAAAAGACGGACAAAATCGCCGCGGCTTCCGCACTCGAAGAGGAAATGCGCCAGCGGATCAAGCAGATGGCGCATCACCTCAACCGCCCGGAAAGCGACGTTCTCGGCCTTCGCCGGTTGAGCGAGGTGCAGGAAGCGCTGCTGGTGCGTTTCGCCCGCGAGCGCAATGCCCGGCAATTCGCCGTGGCGCTGGCGGATTCGCTGTCGTCGAGCTACTGGCTGTCGGAGCGTATCATGCTCGATATATCAGGCGCGCAGCTGGCAACGACGCTGACCGGCCTTGGCATGGAATTCTCCGAGGCGGCTTTCGTGCTGCAATGCTTTTATCCGCATCTTTCCGCCGCCGAAGGCGATATGAGCCGTGCCGAAGCCCTGCTCGACCGTCTCGACATCGTGGAATGCGAAGAGCGGCTGGAAAGCTGGCGGCGGGCCGACAGCTATACGCATGGCCGCGAACGGCCGGACCGCAGCGCACCGCCTGCACAGAGAACCGGGACGCAAGGGTAAGCGCGGCTAGCCTTGCACCTTCACGGGTTGAAGAAGCGGGCCATTGCCGGACAATTCTAGGCCTTGGGCTGATCCACCAGCGTCAGCAGAGTCCCGATCTCATCGGTTTCGATCTCCACCACCCACAGGTCGCTGTCGAAGCGTCGTTCCCTCTCAAGAAGAGCGGCGCTTTCCTCGCCATCCGCACCGGCAAGGCGCGTTTCGAAACGGCGCTCGGCGCGGACTTCCTCGTCATCGGCAAAGCTCTGCGGCGCGGGTCCATAGAGATTTTCTCGGCCATCGCGCAGGCGCTGACGGATGAAAATCGCCCCCGCCTCCTCCGCCCCCTTCTTTTCGACAGCGGCAAATCCGCCGGCGGCGAAAACGCGGCGGATGAGGGCTGAGACGAACATTTCGGATTTGAGGCGCATGGGGGTGCTTTCGAATGGAAACGGTGGGGTGGGCTTCTCAATGTTGATTTTAGGCGGACGAAGGTGCGCGGGGCTTTACCCCCCTCTGCCCTGCCGGGCATCTCCCCCTCAAGGGGGGAGATCGGCAAGAGGCTCTTCCACTGCTCCATTCTCAAACGTTGAGATGGGCGAGCGCTTGCCGCAGATCGATCTCCCCCCTTGAGGGGGAGATGCCCGGCAGGGCAGAGGGGGGTAAGCCCCACGCACCTCTGCCGCTGTCAAAATCTAAAGCGCCCCGATCGACTTCAGCTTCTTCAACACGGCCTCGCTCGGCTCACCGGTTTCCGGCAGGCGATAGTGTTTCTCAAAGGCGCGGATGGCGTTGCGGGTCTGTTGGCCGGCCACGCCGTCCACCTTCACGTCGGCATAGGCGATATTGATCAGCCCCTGCTGGATCTTGGCGATCAAATCGCGGCTTGCCGGTTTGGCAGCGCTGTTGAGGGAGGCCGGTTCGGCCTTAGGGCGCGGCGCTTCCGCCTTGCGGATGGCGGCAGCCACGGGGTCGATCTCGACGCCGCCGCTGGTGTTGGCAGGCCGGTCCCTGGGGATTGCGGCAACCGTCGCGCCGTCTATCCTGAGCGCCGCCAGCACGCGGGTCGTCGGCTCGCCGGTCTGTTCCATGCCGAGCGTTTCTTCGAAGAACATGATGGCGGCTGCGGTGCGCGGGCCCATGCGGCCATCCGCCTCGCCTTCATAAAGCCCGCGCTTCTTCAGTTCGGCCTGAATATCGGCGACGATCTGCTGCGGCTTCTGGCTTTCGGCAACGGGTTGCGCCGGCGTTTCGGCCGCCGGCTGCTGCGCGTTTTGCGTCTCCGCCGGTCGTTCTATGCGGAAGGTAGTGACGTTGCCCTGCGTGCCGAGCGGCTCGGCCGGGCGATAACCGGCGATGCCGTTCGGGTTTTCCGCATCGCGCGTGCGCAGGAAAGGCGACGGGTGCACGCCCGGCTGATACCAGAGCGCATTGGCGGCGACAAAACCGAAGACGACCGCGAAGGCGCCGCAGCTGCCGACCAGTTTCGGATGGCGCAGGATTTCGCGCCCGATGGCCGAAACCACCAAGGAAACAATCCCGGCGCCAATCTGGGCCGTTGTTTTCTTAGGCGATTTTCGCTTTCGCGGGGCCATCGTCACCATCCTTTTTCATCATTGCGGCCATATCGCCGAGCTGCCGGATGCGCGGCGGAAATTCCACCATGCTTTCGGCTTCGGCGCTTTCGCCGCCACCCGCCATGCCCGAACCGTCGGCAGGCAGGGTGATCGTTACGACCGTTCCCTCGCCGGGCTTGCTGGCGATGGCGAAAGTGCCGCCATGCAGTGCCACAAGCCCCTTGACCAGGGACAATCCCAGACCCGTGCCCTCATAGCGACGGGTATATTCATTCTGAACCTGCATGAAAGGCTGGCCCAGGAGCTCGATCTTGTCGGAAGCGATGCCGATGCCGGTATCGCTCACCGTCAGCTTCAACATCGCGCCCTCACGCGCGGCGTCGATCGACACCACACCACCGGCATCGGTGAATTTTATGGCGTTGCCGGCAAGATTTATCAGAACCTGCCGGATAGCGCGCTGATCGGCCGAGATTTCGCCGATACCGCGCTGGATGCGGCTGGTCAAAGTCAGGCCTTTTTCCTTCGCCTGCAGGCCGAGCATGGCCTCGCAGGACGAGATGGTTTCGGCAATCGGGAAGCTTTCCATCATCAGCTCGTAACGGCCGGCTTCCAGCTTGCTCATATCGAGCATGGTGTTGACGACAGAGAGAAGATGGGCGCCGGACTGGCGGATCAGGCCGACATATTCCCGCTGGCGGTCGTTCTCCAGCCGGCCGAAATATTCGCCGGCCAGAATATCGGAAAAACCGAGAACGGCATTGAGCGGCGTGCGCAATTCGTGGCTGACAGCAGCGAGAAAGCGCGATTTCGCATCATTGGCCGATTCCGCCTCGGCCGCCTTGCGGGCGACATCGCGGCGCAGGCGTTCCATCTCGGTGACATCGGAAAGCTGCGCGACGATGCGGCGCAGCCGGCCGCTGGCGCTGCGGATTGCCGTCATCTCGATACGCGCATGCATGAACTGCGCCTGACGCGACTTTGCACCGGTCTCGAAGCGGAGTTCAGCGGTTGCCCTGTCCTCGCCCTGCCGCAGCAGGTCGAAGGCCTGCATCAGCTCGATACGGTCGGAGACATAGACATATTCAACGAGGGCATGGTCCTTGCTGGCCTGCAGATCGGCCGGGAAGGTCGTAAGATCGCGGCCGGAGACGTATTCGACGAAGCCGGTATCACCGATCATGAGCACGAGGCCCGGCACCTGCGTAGCGGCTATCAGGTCGTTATCGCCAAACGCGGCGGAAAAGGAGGACGCACCGCGCGCGGGACGCGAAAAGGCAATCAGCAATGCTGCGGCGGCCAGAAACAGCGCCAGCACCAGGGCAGCGCCGATGGGCAGCGCGATGGCGGGGCTGAAAACGAGGCTGAAGAGGGCTGGTACCACCAGAAGTCCGACGACGCTGAAGGCGATAAGCCGGCGCAGGCGCGCAACGGTTCCGGCGCGCCTTTCGGCGTCCTCTTCCATGCGCGCAAGCCATCTGCCTGCGGCACGGTCGACCCATGCGACCGCTTTTTCTCTCATATTACGCAATACCAACACCGAATCCCTGAGGCGGTTCTAACGGCTCCGACAATAGAAGGCGGCGGCTTAAGGAATGGATAAAAAGAATGGCCTCAAAGGCCCGTCAAATGCCCCGCAGTCCCATTACGGGGCATTTCTTCGAAGCTTTGCCAATCATGGTTAATGACGGGTAAGCGACGGATTTCGCTTCATTTTTGCCATCGCGTTAACTTTTTTGGCAAAGCTTTCCATCGCGTTGCCCCGGAACGCGCGGCCTCTGTCGCAATTATGCTTAACATGGACTGTTAAAATGCGAATGAATTGATGGCAGGCGTCCCGATGCGAGGAGAATAGATACAATTTGAATTAAATTGCGTCGCTTTTTGCAATCGGCTGTTCGCCGGTCGCGTGTAGCTTCTTCACAAGCCCGAAAAACGGGACAAAGGCCGATGACCCGAAACCGGGCGGGGCTTTAGAAAACAAAGATCGTCTGGCAGGGTAGTCTGACAATGTGGTTTCTGATCAAGGGAACATTCTGGTTTTCGCTGGTGCTGGTGGCGCTGTCCTATTTCGGCAGCAGCAACGATCCGGCCAAGGAACCTTCGGCCTTCGATATTCCCAGCGCCGTTTCGGCCGCCGGTGAAGCCTATCGTTATGTCAGCGCCATCTGCATCGAAAAGCCCGATGTCTGCGTCAAGGGCGCCGAAACCTTCCACGCGCTCGGTGAGCGGGCAAAGGAAGGCGCAAAGGTGGCCTATGAGCTGCTGGACAAGCAGCTTGCTTCCGGTGACAAGCCCGCCCCCGCCGCTGAACTCGCGGCCGAGACCGAAAAAGTGGCCGAAGCCCCGGTCGTCAGCGTCGAATTTCCGAAGGATGCCGACATGCTGAAGACCGGCACCGTCATTCCCCTGCCGCAGAAGCGCCCTGCTCCCTGATACTGTTGCCCTGATCCATGCCGGCCACCGCGCCGCACTTTTTTGCGAGCGGAGATTTCCGCCCGCCGACTGCCTGCCAAACTTGCCCACGGAAACCTGTTTTCCGTGGGCTTTTTCATGGCCCGTGGTTCAAAACCGGCCGCACTTCGCCTATATCCTAACAAAGACCTGCAATAATGGATGATACGGCGCGCAAATGGCCTCTCTCGAAACGATCCTTGACGACTTTGCCTTCCTCGACGACTGGGAGGATCGTTATCGTTATGTCATCGAACTCGGCAAGGCGCTTCCCGATCTGCCGGAAGACAAGCGCACGGCCGAGAACAAGGTGCATGGCTGCGCAAGCCAGGTCTGGCTCGTCAGCCATAGCGATGGTGCGGAAGACCCTCTCCTGACCTTCGAAGGCGATTCGGATGCGCATATCGTGCGCGGCCTCGTCGCCATCGTGCTCGCCGTTTATTCCGGCAAGAGAGCCTCCGAAATCGCCGGTCTCGACGCCATCGAGGTGTTCGACAGGATCGGGCTGGTGGAGCATCTGTCTTCGCAGCGCGCCAACGGCCTGCGCTCCATGATCAAGCGCATCCGCGAGGAAGCCCGGCTGCTGGCCGCCTGACCTTCACCTCGTCATCGGCGGGCGATAATCTGCATCGCCCCAATGGTGTTCCTTCCTGCCGGCGTGGGCCGCAGGCGGCGCATAATGGCGGGCAAGCGCCAGCAGTGCGGCGCGCAACAGCAGTTTTGCTGACCGCGCCGGCCATTGCCTTTCGCGCTCCACCGTCTCCAGCCCCTTTTCGAAGCAGCAGATATCGATGGCGACGCCCGACAGTTCAGGCCCCATCGCATCGGCCGCGCGGGAAAACCGCGTTCTTGCGGCCATTGCCGCCTCGGTGAGATCGAGCGCGCCTCCCGCCTCCCCTTTTGTCCGGTTCGCTATTCTCGGCTCCCATGTCGCCGTTACCTTCGGGTTGAGATGGCCGCGATGAAAATCGGCGGCGAGGCGCTCGCCCGCCTCCAGAGCATCCGCCGGGAAAAACGCCGCACCGTCCCGTTCCTTCAGCCTTGCAAGGCTGGTCAGGGGAGAGGTGTTGAGATTGCGCCGGGCCTGCTGCTTCGCATCGCCAACATCCACAATAACCGTCTGCATATGCCGGTGCTGTTCCTGAAAGACCTCGTCCCGGTCTTTTGCCATTGCGCGTTTCAGGCAGGAGGCGAGCGGCGGTGCGGCGGAAAGGGTGTTTTCCCGCTGCTCGACCAGCCCGGAGGAAATGGCAAACCGCACCGTCGCGGCCGGAAACCGCAGCGCCGTGTGGCCTGCCCGCGCCCGGCGCAGGACGATATCGCCGCCCTCCTGCGACATCTCCGCCGCGCCCGCGGCGATGCAACGCAGCAGGCGCAGGAGATGAGGGTTAGGGGAGGCAACGGGGGTGCTTTTTTCCTCACTCATCCCGGGCGCCTTTCATCGCGTTGAAGATACTGCCGGTGAGCCGCTCCAGCGCGGCGACGAACTCATCGAATGCCGGTTCGTCACGCCGGTCCTCCACCACCTGGCAGGCATGGCCAACCGTCGTCCTGTCCCGGCCGAAACACGGCCCGATATCCGACATGGGAATGCCGAGCTGCACATGGCAAACATACATGGCGATCTGGCGGATGTGGCATTCCGTGCGCCGGCTGTCGCGGCGAACCAGCGTTCGGTCGCCCGTCAATTGCACCATCTCGCCGGTGAGCTGCCGTACCAGACGGCAAAGACGGGAAATCTCATCCCGCCCGGCCGCAGACGGCCAATGACGAAAGGGACGATCACCGACCCGCGCACAAGGCCGCGCGGCGGCAGGCAGAAACACAGTATCCGACGGCATATGCAACTCCTCTACGAATAGGAATTAATTCATACACCCGAGAGCAAGCATGGGGAAGCGCAAATTTGGCATGGGGGATTATGCGATTGATACGGCTTTATTTTTGCAGAATTGATGTGCGCAATAAAGGATTTTTTTCCTCAATCGAAATTTTGAGCGACATAAAAAGTCGGTCGAGAACCGGTTCCCGGGTCTGGTGCGATGCAGTTCTCGATCGCGAAAGACCCCTCTCACGGCGCAGGCGCGCCAAAGCTGGATGCGGGATATGGGCCGGCAGGACGGCGGTGAGGTCTTCGAACCCCAGAAACGAAATCGGCCGGTCAAAAGACCGGCCGTATTGCCTTGCGACTTCCGGCTATCTGTCAGGACAGCAGCCGGACCGTCTTTAAAATCAACGGCTGGCCTTGCGGCGCTGACCGAGACCCATTTCCTTGGCGAGCCGCGAGCGGGCTTCGGCATAGGCGGGCGCAACCATCGGATAGTCGACCGGCAGGTCCCATTTTTCGCGATATTCTTCCGGCGTCATGCTGTGATGCGTCGTGAGATGCCGCTTGAGCGACTTGAAAGAGCCCCCACATTCCAAACAGACGATGTGGTCATCCTGAACCGACTTGCGGACGGAGACGGCAGGCTTCTGCTTTTCGACATTGACCGCCACCGATGCCGGTGCCGATGTTCCGCTGAGTGCCGTGTGAACATCCGAAATAAGGCCGGGAAGCTCAGTTACCGGAACGACGTGGTTGCTAACATAGGCAGCCACAATATCCGCAGTCAGTTCGACCAGCAGATCCTGGGCGTTACCGTATGCAGTTTCCGTCATTTAAGTATCTCCTGTTTATTAATCCCCTGACGCGGGCGAACGCCGCATCGAGCGATGTGAAGTTACCCGGTGCCCCACCTTCGCCTTGTTGAAACCAACATGAAACCTACCCCTAGATTTCGAGCGAAAACCGGAAACGAATTGGTCCGAGATTCAACTTATGGCCCGCGACATGGGCAGCAATGGTCCGATGGGCCATAGATTAGACATTAATAAAATGCCTATGCCGACTATGAAGAGGCTAGATGCAAATCGCGATTAGCAACTTTACACTTAATTTGGATAACAGCAAAACAGCAAAAGTCAAATTCCTATTGTGAATTTTTCAGTTCAAAACAGTCTAATCGGAATACAAAAAATTACGGGTAATAAAATACTATGCCAAGTAGCAATTGAAAATGAATACCCCCAATTATTGGGGGGATTTTCAACTTCAAATTTTCTTGATGTCATCAACTACCGATTTAACGGCAAGCGGATAACCTGCCTTGTGAGCGGCCATGGCAAGAAGATGTGCCGAGACCGGCGCGGTAAGGACAAAGAAGAAAAAACCGGCGAGCGCCCGCGCCAGCGTCGATATTTCCATGGAATGAATGCCGACAGCCAGAAGCAGAAGGCCGGACCCCACCGTTCCCGCCTTGGAAGCCGCATGCATGCGGGTATAGACATCCGGCAGCCGATTGAGGCCGATTGCCGCGATCAGCGAGAAAATGGCGCCTGAGACCAACAGCGCCGCAACGAGAATAGCCACGATCCAAGCCATCATCGCCTACCCTTTCCTTTTCTGTTGGCGACACCTTTTTCCATATTTTTTTCAATGGCTTCGGATGCCCTTTCGCCATCGAGAACCGCCGCTGGCCGGCGCCGGCCGTCTGGGCCGCGCGACAGCACGAAGCGAGCGAAGGCAACCGTTGCCAGAAAACCGACAAGCCCGAGCGCAATCGCAATATCGACGTAAAGATTGAAGCCGGTGCGGATGGCGATGACCGCGATGAAGCCGATGGCGATGCCCACCAGCATGTCGAGCGCAACGATACGGTCCGGCAAGGTGGGGCCGACGACGACGCGATATACTGTCAGCAAAAAGGCGGCCGACAGAACAACCGATGCAAGTATAGTTGCAAATGAAACTATTTGTTCCGGCGTCATATCTGAAACGCCTCCATGATCTTTCTTTCAAAGCCGTTGCGGATGTCGGTTTTCGTGGCTTCGATATCGCTGCAATCGATCGCGTGCACGTAAAGCGTTTTCCTGTCCGCCGAAACATCGACCGACAGCGTGCCTGGCGTGAGCGTGATGAGATTGGCGAGCAGCGTGATCTCGAAATCGGTCGTCACCGTCAGCGGATAGGCAAAAATGCCGGGCTGCACGTCGAGCTTCGGCCGCGTCACCAGCACGGCGACCTTCCATGCGGAAAGCGCCAGCTCCTTGAAGAACAGCAGCACCAGCGACAGCACGCGGACAAGCCTGAGCCAGTGGTTACGCCCGCCCGGAAGCTGGTGGCGGATGATGCCGAGCGCCAGCGTCGAAACGACAAGGGCGAAAATGATGTTCGCGAGCGTGAAGCTGCCCGTCACGGCGAGCCATACGGCAACGAAAAGCAATTGTACGAGATAGAGGCTCATGGTTTGCCCCCTTCGGTAAAGACCGACTGGATATAGGTCTGCGGATTAGCGAGGCCTGCGGCCGCCTGCTGGCTGAGATTGAGCAGGCTTTCCGGAAACAGACCGAAAAATACCACCAGCAACGTCAGCCCCACCAGCGGCGCGAAAGACGGCGCTGCCGAGGGCGATGCCTGCGGCACGGAAGGCTGACCGGTGGATGCCGCAACGGGACGCCAGAAACACAAAAGGAATATCCGCCCGAAAGCGATGGTGGCGATGAAGCCGGAGGCGAGGATGGCGCCGGCCAGCCACCAGGCGCCGATATCGATCGCCGACTTGACCAGCACCGCCTTCGGCCAGAAGCCGGAAAAGGGCGGCAGACCGGAACCGGCGAAAAACAGCGCCAGCGCCAGTGCCGAAAACCACGGAGCCTGCTGGTAAAGGCCTCTAAGCGAGGTGAGGCTGAAACCGCCGCCCAGGCGGGCCGCATGGCCGGCGGCAAGATAAAGCGCCGTCATCAGCACCATCGAATGCAGCGCGTAAAAAATGGCGCCGGTGACACCCGACGGCGTGCCGATGGCGATGCCGGCCATCATGTAGCCGATACCCGATATGACGATATAGCCGAGCATGCGGCGGATATCGTTCTGGGCGAGCGCGCCCATGGCCCCGAGCACCATGGTCAACGCCGCCGAAATGGCGATGACGATGCTGAGTTCTTCCCGCTCGACCGGAAACAGCATGACCATGACGCGCAGCAGCGAATAGATGCCGACCTTGGTGAGCAAGCCGCCGAACAGGGCGGAAACGACAATGCGCGGCGTGTGATAGGAAGCGGGCAGCCAGAAATTTACCGGGAAGGCGGCGGCCTTCATGGCGAAGGCGAGCGCGAACAGGCTCGCAAGCGTCATCAGCGGTGCCGAGCCGCGCAGCCCGGTCGCCTTCTGGGCGATATCCGCCATGTTGAGCGTGCCGAAGATGGCGTAGAGATAACCGACCGTTATCAGGAACAGCGTCGTGCCGATGAGGTTCAGAATGGCGTATTTCAGCGCGCCGTCGATCTGCTCGCGCGTCGAGCCGAGCACGATCAGGCCGAAGGACGAGATCAGCAGCACCTCGAACCAGACATAGAGGTTGAAGATGTCGCCGGTCAGGAACGCGCCGGTGACACCGGCCATCAAGAGCATCAGGAAGGGATAAAAACCGTAGCGCCTGCCGCTGGCGTCGATATCCGCGCCGGCATGGATGGCGCCCGCAAGTGCGACGATGGCGGCGGCAAGCGACAGCAGCGCGCCCGTCAGGTCGGCGGTAAAGGCAATGCCGAAGGGCGGCAGCCAGCGGCCCATGACCATGGTGAAGGGGCCATGAGTGGCAACCTTCCACAAAAGCGCGGCATTGAGCAGCACCAGCAGGAACAGCGCCGCGATGGCGACGGTCGCGTGGTGGCGGATAGCGTGGCGCATCATCATCAGCACCGCGCCTGCGCCAATACAGAGCGCGATGGGAAGAATGATCAGCCAGTCGGTGAGCGGCACGGGCGTCGTGACGAGCGCTGCGGAAAGGTCGGTGACTGCGGATGTGGTGGAGGATGCCATGTGTCTCAGCCTCGCCCCTCAATAACCGAGCGGCGGCAAGGGCTCGCCTGCGGGTTCTGCGGTGCGCATTTCGTCCGTATCGTCGGTCTGTAGTTCCTGAAACGCACGCCAGGTCAGCACCAGAAGGAAACAGAAGAAGGAAAAGGAAATGACGATTGCCGTGAGGATGAGCGCCTGCGGCAGCGGATTGGCCGCACCCGCGGGCAGCGTATCCATGCCGGGCGGAATGATCGGCGGCACTTCGCGCGTCAGCCTGCCTGCCGTGAACAGCAAGAGGTTCACCGCATTGCCGAGAATGGCGATGCCGAGCAGCATGCGGATGCTGTGGCGCGACAGCATGAGATAAATCGCCACCGAAAAGAAGATGCCGACGAGAATGGAGAAGACCGCTTCCATCAGTCGCTTTCCCTTTCTTCCAGCGCCAGCGCAATGGAGGTGATGGCGCCGACCACGACCAGATAGACACCGATATCGAAGGACATGACGGTGGAGAGCGGTATTTCGACGCCGAACAGGTTCGGATAGACCCACAGCCCGGTCATGAAGGGCACGCCGGCGGCGATGGAAACGAGGCCGGAAAGCATGGACAGCAGCAGCCCCGCCCCCGCAATCGACAGCGGATGAAACATGATGGCGCGCCTGACTGCGGCAACGCCATAAGCGATACCATAGATCGCCAGCGCCGAGACCGCGATCAGACCGCCGATGAAACCGCCGCCCGGCTCATTATGGCCGCGCAGCAGCACGAAGATGGAAAACAGCACCATGAGGCTGGTGACGACAGGGGCGACGGTGCGCAGAATGAGCGTGTTCATGCGCGCGCTCCTTTCTTCTTCGCGGTTTTGGCCGATCCCTTGACAGCGACTCCCTTGATGGCAGCAGCCGGGCGGATGCGGATCAGCGCGAGAATGGCAAGACCCGTTATCATCACCACCGCGATTTCACCGAGCGTATCCGTGCCGCGGAAGTCGACAATGATGACGTTGACGACATTGGCGCCGTGGGCGATGACCTTGGAATAGGTGTTGTAGAAGTCCGTCAGGCGGTTGTCGAAGCTCGCCTCGGTCGCGCGCATCAGGAACAAAGCAAAGCCGGTTCCGCAGGCAATGGCGATGGTGCTGTCCAGCAGCTTCTGGCCAAGGCCGCGATGGTCTGACGGCGACAGGCGAAGCCGCGTCATCACCAGCGTCAGAATGACCACCGACAGCGTCTCGACCATGAATTGCGTGAAGGACAGATCGGGCGCGCCGAAGAGCAGGAAGATGACCGCCACGGCAAAGCCCTGAATGCCGAGCGCGATGATGGCGGTGAGCCGGCTCGACGCCGTCAGCACCGCGATGAGCCCCGCCACGGCAATGACGATGAAAGTCAGCTCATGGATGGGCATATCGCGCGGCCAGGACGGCATGGACGGCAATTCGCCATAAAGGAACAGCGGCACAAGCAGCACGGCGGCGATGACGGCGAAGGTGGCGGTGACGTAAAATTCCAGCCTGCCCGGCTGAATGAGCCGGGTGATGTGGAACGAGACTTTCACCAGCATGTCGATAAAGACGTCAAAGCCCCTGTCCGGCCCTGCCCCCAGCGCCTTGAAGGTGCGGTCGATCAGTCCACGGACGGCGGAAAGCTGCGTATAAAGGACGATGCCGAGCGCGACGGTGAACAGCGACAGACCGAGCGGCACGCCGATATGGGGAATGAGCGAGATTTCCACCGGTCGCGCCTCACCGGCAATGGCGCTCGCCATCGGGGTGGAGATGTAGAAATGCGCGATGCCGGAAAAGAGCGCAATCGTCAGCCCTTTCAGCGCCAGAAGCGCCGGGCCGAGCCAGAGCAGCAGCGGGCCTTCATGCGCGTGTTTCGGGGTCTTCACCGGCTTGCCGAGGAAGGGTTTCAGCGCCACCGCAAAGGCGACGGCAAACATCAGCCCGTTGCCGAGGATGGCGATTCCGGTGAACAGCACGGCACGCGGATTGCCATGCGCCAGCGCGTAATAAATCTCTTCCTTGGCGAGAAAACCGAAGAAGGGCGGCAGGCCGGCCATGGAAATCGCAGCCGCCAGCGCCGCCGCAAAAGTGATCGGCATGGCTTTTCGCAGGCCGCCGAGCTTCGTCACGTCGCGGGTGCCGGTCTCGTGGTCGATAATGCCGGCGACCATGAACAGCGCACCCTTGAACAGCGAATGCGCCACCAGATAAAGCACCGCCGCCTCGATGGCATGGTCGGAGCCGAAACCCGTCAGCATGACCAGCAGGCCGAGCGACGACACCGTCGTATAGGCGAGCATCAGCTTGAGATCGGTCTGGCGCACGGCCAGCAGCGCGCCGGTGAGCATGGTCAGCCCGCCGAAGAAGGGCAGCAGGATCTGCCAGGCGGCGGTATCGCCGAGAACCGGGTTGAGGCGCATCAGCAGATAGACGCCGGCCTTCACCATGGTTGCCGAATGCAGATAGGCGGATACCGGCGTTGGCGCTTCCATCGCGTTGGGCAGCCAGAAATGGAACGGAAACTGCGCCGATTTGGTGAAGGCGCCGCCGAGAACCAGAAGCAGCGCGGCCAGATAAAACGGGCTGTCGCGCAAGACATCGCCGCCGCGCACCAGCATCGACAATTGCGTCACGCCGCTGATATCCCAGATGAAAATCAGCCCGGCGAGCAGCAGCAGACCGCCGCCGCCCGTCACCACCAGCGCCTGCAACGCGGCGCGGCGCGAGGCGGCGCGCTCATGATCGAAGCCGATCAGCAGGAAGGAGGTGATGGAGGTGAGTTCCCAGAAGACGAACAGCATCAGCAGGCTGTCGGAAACCACGACGCCCAGCATCGCCCCCATGAAGAGCAGCAGGAAGGACAGGAACCGGCCCTGTTGCGGATGGCCCTTCATATAACCGCCCGCATAAAGCACGATCAGCAGGCCGATGCCGGTGATCAGCAGCGCAAAGGTCAGCGACAGGCCGTCGATGAACCAGGAGAAGCTGAGATTGAAGCTCGGCACCCAGGCATAACCGCCGGTCACCACCCCGCCTGCCGCGATTTCGGGCAGCATCAGCGCAAAATGCGCAAAAGCGAGAGCAGGCGCAATCGCCAGGACCCACGCCGCATTGTGACCGAACCTTTTAACCAGGACGGGTGCGGCAAGCGCTGCCAGAAACGGCAGAAACAGCGACAGGAATGTCAACGGCGTGACATCTGATGTCATTCACATCTCCCGGGATGTCCCCCATCCCTGCGCGCCAATAATGGCGTTCTTCTTCAAATCGTTTTTTTCAGTTAGAGCGCATTTCCGGGCGGAAAACCGGGCTCCACTTTTCCTGGAAATGCTCTAAGGCATAGACAAAGCCATCTCAACCCAAATCGGTACTCCCGGCCCATAACGAACGCGTTATGACGCCCATCCCCTTTCAATCCGCCTCCGCGATGACTATTTGAGGCGGGAACAGAAAGGATCATTCCATGAGCGATCTGACATCCCCAAAAATCAAAAAGAGCGATGCCGAATGGCGTGAGCAGCTGACGCCGGAGCAATATCGCATCCTGCGCGAACACGGCACCGAGCGCGCCTTCACCGGGCCCTATTGGGATACATTCCAGAAAGGCCTCTATCGCTGTGCGGCCTGCGATGAGCCGCTGTTCCTCTCCGATACGAAATTCGATGCCGGCTGCGGATGGCCGAGCTATTTCGAACCGGTAAAGCCGGGCGCCGTGACGGAACATCGCGACGCCAGCTACGGCATGGTGCGTACGGAAATCCGCTGCGCCAATTGCGGCGGCCATCTCGGCCACGTCTTCCCGGACGGCCCGAAGCCCACCGGCCTGCGTTATTGCATCAACGGCCATTCGATGGTGTTCGAGCCCGTTTGATTAGGCAATGAGTAACGCCTATACGGCATGCGACGTCGGTTTTCGGACGTCCACCCCAAGCACTCAGCGTCATCCTAGGGCTTGTCCCGAGGATCTGCAACCGATTGATTTAATTCGACGTGGTTAGATCCTTGGGACAAGCCCAAGGATGACGGAGGAGAGGTTGGACGTCCCGCGCCGGGGCCACTTTCTCTAGGCAACCCGCCCGGGAACTAGTTCAGCTTCAGCTCCATACACGTCAAATCCAGCCAGCGGCCGAACTTGGTGCCGACTTCCGAAAACCGGCCGACGACCCTGAAGCCGAGGCTTTCATGCAGGCGGATGGAGGCGGTGTTTTCCGCTTCGATGGCGGCGATCAGCACATGCACGTCGTTGCCGGAGGCATGATCGATCAACGCCTGCATCAGCTTCTTGCCGATGCCGTGGCCGCGCGCATCCTTATGCACATAGACCGAATGTTCGCGGGTGTGGCGATAACCGTCGAAAGCGCGCCAGTCGCCATAGGAAGCATAGCCTGCGACCTTGCCTTCAAGGATTGCGACGATGACCGGAAAGCCGCGTGACTTGCGGGCGGCGAACCATTCCTTGCGGTTTTCAAGATCGACCAGCACGTCGTTCCAGATCGCGGTCGTATTCAGCACCGCATCATTGTAAATCTCCATGATGCCGGAGAGATCGTCCACGGTCGCGTCGCGCAGTTGCACGCTCATTGTCGTTCACCCTTTTTCCTGCTTGCAGCGGCGGTATTTTCGGCCGCCATCTGCACGAGGATTAGGCGATGATGCGAATGGCTGTCCAGTACCCATGCGCCATCGGGGCGCATTCTTCAGGATGCCAGCGGCACGAGGCTGAAGGAGGTGACCACGGCGAAATAATGAACGGCGGCGGCGGCGACCACGAAAGCGTGCCAGATGGCATTCTGGAAGCGCAGTTTTTCCCAGACATGGAAGATGACGCCGAGCGAATAGATGACGCCGCCGGCGACGATCAGCCAGAGCGTGACGGGTGCCAGATGCGACGACAGCGGCCCGACCACCATGACGCCGCTCCAGCCCATGGCGAGATAAAGGCCGATGGCGACCCGGTCGTAACGGCCGGGAAACAGGCATTTGAGAAGGATGCCGCACAGCGCCGCAAGCCAGATCAGCCCCAGCATGACGGCGATCAGCGGATCGTGGATGCCGCGCATCAGAAAGGGGGTATAGGTGGCGGCGATGAGGATGAAGATCGCCGAATGATCCAGCCGGCGCAGAAACCATTTCACCCTGGAGTGCGGCCAGATATTGTAGGTGAAAGACACGGAGAGACAGGCGACGAGGCCGAGACCGTAAATCCACGCGGCGGCGATCGCGCTGAGCGTCCCCCAGACCATCGCGTAAAAGATCAGCGCCGTGGCGCCGATAAGGGCAAACACGATGCCGACACCGTGGACGATGCCATCGGCGACAATCTCGTGAAAATCATACTGGCGCCCGAACCGCCATAAATCGCTCATAGTCCAATCCCGTCTGCGTGCTGTCCTCAAAGCATGGAGACAATATTAGACAGGAACAAGACAGCGCCCGGTTAACGGCAATCAAATTGCGTTCGAGGCTGTTGCGAAAGGAGAGGTTGGGGGCAGGCGACGTTCCCTGGCGATAAGGATGAGTTTTTCAGGTTGTCGTACCTATACACCGTCATACCGGCCCTGAGCCGGTATCCAGCCAGCCCAAGTCCTTGGGCTGAAAGAACTCTCTCGCCGCGCAGACGCGCGTCGGCTGGATGCCGGATCAGGTCCGGCATGACGGAGGAAAGGTCGTTCACCCCTCACAACGCCGCAGCGCATTCCTGGCAAAACGGCGTATAGGGCACCGCCTTCAGCCGATCCTCCGAAATCCGCTTGCCGCATTTGACACAGGTGCCGAAGGTGCCGCTGGCGATACGGTCGAGGGCTGCGTCGATGGCGCGCAGCTCGTCCTGACCCACCTGCCCCAGCTCGTCCAGCACCTCGTCATTGCTGCGTTCGGTGGCGCGATCCTCATCATCGGGATTGCGAGGCTCTTCGAAATCGGCCTCGATTTTGTGCAGGCGGCGATAAAGCTCGCGCTGGCGGTCACGCAGGATTTTCTCGTAACTTTCGACATTCATGTTTTTTCCTCCAGCCCATCTTCTTGTATCGCCGCATTCCCAGACGGAAAACCGGATTCCACTTTTCCTGGGAATGCTTGGGGGCGGAAAACCCGCCCGCAACCCTAAAACGTCAGGCTTTTATCGGTCGACCAGCACCGAG
Source organism: Agrobacterium sp. T29 (assembly GCF_006970545.1). Lineage (NCBI taxonomy): Bacteria > Pseudomonadati > Pseudomonadota > Alphaproteobacteria > Hyphomicrobiales > Rhizobiaceae > Agrobacterium > Agrobacterium sp. T29. The sequence goes on along the minus strand of NZ_CP040640.1, from coordinate 592,547 downwards.
CATTTGGCGTGGCGCACCACGCGGTCGGCGGTGGCGCCGATGAAATAATTGCTGAAATCCGGCGTGTGCGACGCGATGATGATGAGGTCGGCCTTGTGTTCCTCGGCGGCGGCGATGATTTCACGCGCGGGCGCGCCGCTTCTGATTTCCTGGCTGCCCTTGAAACCGGCTCTGGTCTTAATGTCCGAAAGCTTGGTCTTGGCGTCCTTGATGGCGTTTTCGATCAGGTCGACAGGCAGGTCGATCGCCATATAGCCCGGCAGTTCCTCGACAACATTGATGAGAACGATCTCGCCGTCCGGGTCCAGAAGCGCCTTGGCCTTTTCGAGAATCTTTTCCCCCTTGTCGGTGGCGCTGAGGTCTACCGGTACGATGATCTTCTTGTACATGGCTGTCTCCTTTGGCTTGATCCGCCGTTTAGCGTGTCGGGCTAGGCTTATATTTCCCCTTCGGCAGGGCCTTCACCTTGATCGAAGTCAAAGCCGGAGCCGGGCCGGAACGGGGCATTGTCAACGAATAGTGGACGGTCAATCGCCAGACGACGATCTTTGCTGAACGACGAAACCAGCCCATATTCGCCTTCGACAAACGCCGCAAAGCGGCGTCGGCCGATGGTTTCGGCGACCGATCCGCCCCAGGGCGCTTCGGATTCAATATGGAGATCATGATGAGTGAAATCAAACAATTCGCCCTGACGCGGCCGGCCTATGTCGGCCAGGCGCACCTCGTCGTTCACGATCTGCCGCGCGTTTCGGATTTCTACCAGAAGATCATCGGTCTTTCCGTTTTAGAAAAGAACCCGAGCGGTGAAGTGCTGGGTGTCGGCGGCCAGCCGCTGCTCACGCTTTCCACCTCCGGCACGGCGGAACGCGCGCCGCGCAACGCCGCAGGCCTGTTCCACACCGCCTTCCTGATGCCGAGCCGGAACGATCTGGCCCATTGGCTGGCGCATGCCGCCCATAACAATGTCCAGTTTCAGGGCGCGTCCGACCATCTGGTCAGCGAGGCGATCTATCTTGCCGACCCGGAAGGCAACGGCATCGAAGTCTATCGCGACCGTTCGCCGGACGAATGGACCTACCAGCAGGACGGCACGGTGGAGATGGCCACCCTCGGCCTCAACCTTCAGGCGCTTTACGACAGCGCGCCGAAGACGGCCTTTACCGGGGCGGCGGAAGGAACAGCCATCGGCCATATCCATCTGCAGGTGGGCAATATTCCGCAGGCGGATGAATTTTATCAGGATGTGCTGGGGCTGAAGATCATGGCGCGTTATCCCGGCGCGAGCTTCTTCGGTTCCGGGGCCTATCACCACCACGTCGCCGCCAATATCTGGAACAGCCGGGGTGCTGAGGCCCGCAAGGACAATATGACCGGCCTTTCCGGCTATTCGCTGACATTCAACGAGCCGGCCGCGCTTGAGACGGCGATTGCCGCGCTCGACCGGCTGGAAATCGCCACCGAAAGGGAAAATGACGGCATTGTCCTGAAGGATCCGTGGGGCATCGGGCTAAAGCTTTCCGCCTAAAGCTTCGTCGCATTTGCGGACGGGAAACCGGGCTCCATTTTTGCTCGACATGCTCCAATTGCAAAAAGGGTCGGCGGAAATTTGCACCGCCCCGGAACCGCCACATTTTTCGAACGTTTGTCACCTGATTGGGGGACCGTTCGATGAATGAAAATGCCAGACCGGACAAGACCGGCAATTCGGTCGCAGCCGGCGCTACAACCGGAACCGTTCCGATCACGAGGGCGGACCCGCTGGAGGCCCCGCCATCCACGTCGCGCCGCGACGATGCGCGCAGCCAGCAGCCGCTTGGCCGCGAAGCGCTGGATGTGGTCGTCGCCTGGTCGGTGATCGGCATCTTCCTCATCATGCTGATGGCGGTCATCCACGAATTGTCGCTCATCCTCATTCCGGTGGTGATGGCCATCGTGGTGGGCATGATCCTCGGCATCGCCGCCGAAAAACTCGGTTCCTACGGCATTCCCGGCTTCGGCGTCGCGCTCATTCTATCGAGCCTCGTGGCGGCGGTGATGTTCTTCGTGGTCAATTCGCTGACCGAGCCGCTCTCGCTTCTCGCTTCGGAAGGGCCGGCGCTGGTGGAGCGCAGCATCGACCGTTTCCTGCCCTATCTGCAAAGCCTCAGATGGCTGAATATTTCGGCGGCGAGCTTCAGTCTGGGCTCGATGTCGATGGAATCTTTGATTTCGCGCAGCGGCGAGATCATTTCCGTGCTCGGCTCCAACGTCACCCCGGCCGTCATTCAGGGCCTGATCTTCCTCGCCGCGCTGCTGATGTTTCTCTATAGCCGGCTGCGGCTGCGCAAGGCGATCATCATGGCCTTTCCGGCCCGCCACCAGCGGCTTCGCACCATCCGCATCATCGGTTCGGTGGAAGAGGTGCTCGGCACCTATTTCGCCACGGCGGCGTTGATCTATGCCGGGCTTGGCGTGACGATGGTGATCATCGCCTATTTCGGCGGACTGGCCATGCCGCTTCTGTGGGGGCTGTTCGCCTTCCTCTCCAGCTTCGTGCCGTTTCTCGGCATTACCGCCATGACGATTTCGCTGACGGTGGCGGGCATCATCACCCATGACAACATCATTCTGGCGCTTCTGCCGGCGGCTATCTTCTTCACCATTCACCTGTTGATGGAAAACCTCGCCTTTCCGGCGGTGGTGGGCCGCAACATGGAGATAAACCCCTTCCTCGTCTTCGTGATGATCATCTTCTGGACGTGGATGTGGGGGGCGGCGGGGGCCATGCTGGCGCTGCCGCTGTCGCTGATCGCCATGACGGTGACGCGGGAGTTGTTTCCCTCGCGCCGGGTGGTGCCGAAACTGCCGGATTGACCGGCGGCTTTCCCGCTGGAAATGCGAACCACTCCGGGTTTGAGCTGTCAGGAGGTTGTCGATTGACGGCCGGCGCGTGGGGTTTACCCCCCTCTGCCCTGCCGGGCATCTCCCCCTCAAGGGGGGAGATCGATCTGCGGCGAGGTTTCGCCCATCTCAACGTTGAGAATGAAATGGCGGTAGCGCCTCCTGCCGATCTCCCCCCTTGAGGGGGAGATGCCCGGCAGGGCAGAGGGGGGTAAACCCCACGCGCCAGCAGTCAGGCCGTTCAGGAAGCGAGCGGCATGCCCTGGCGGTTCGCCATGCGGCGCTCGTGCTCGATCAGCCATTTCTTGCGCCACAGCCCGCCGCCATAGCCGGTCAGGCTGCCATCCGCGCCCAGTACACGGTGGCACGGCACGACGATGGCGATCTGGTTCGCGCCATTGGCGCGGGCCACCGCACGCACGGCGGACGACCTGTCCATGGCGGTTGCGAGCGAGGAATAGCTGACGATCTCCCCCGCCGGTATTTCCCGCAGGTTGCGCCAGACATCGCGCTCGAAGGGTGTCCCATGGCCGGCAAGCCGGGTTTCGAAGGCGGCCGAATGCCCGGCGAAATAGGCCTTGAGTTCCGCTTCGATCTGGCCGGTCACGGCCGTCCGACCAAGCACCATATCCGCGCCGGTGCGCGTCTTCAGCCGCTTCAGCTCGGCCGGAAGCGCCGGCCGGTCGGCGAATTCGAGGAGATGCAGGGCATGATCGTCGGCCACGGCGAGCATCGGGCCGATCGGCGTATCGATCCAGTCGCCCTTCAAAAACCCCTTGCCCTTCATGGCGGCGGGCGAAGAGCCGAAGAACTGATTGATGGCGGAGCGGAAACCGCTGCCGGATTCGTAACCGGCATCGATCTGCGCGCCGATAACCGCTTCGCCGGAAGCGATGCTTTCCGCAGCGCCGCCCACCCGCCGCAACCGGGCGATTTCCAGAAAGCTCATGCCGAAACGACGCTTGAAGGTGCGGCGCACGGTGGAAGGATCATGGCCGAGCGCCACCACATCCTCCTCGCGCCAGCGCCGCGCCGGTTCGTTTTCAAGCGCTGTCAGAAGCGACGTTACGGTCTCATCGGCGGAGCCATAGGACAGCATCGGCTTGCAGCGCTTGCACGGGCGGAAACCGGCTTCCAGGCATTCGGCGATGGTCTCGCGGAACCGGCAGTTTTCGATCTTCGGCTTTCGCGCCGTGCAGGTGAAGCGGCAGAAAATCTTCGTCGACGTCACACATACATAGGCCACGCCCTCATAGGCGGGGTCCTTGTTCACAAGGGCGGAATAGAGCGTTTCGGTGTCGGGGCGTTTGAACAGCATCATGGGGAGGATGCTAGCGCAATTTTTTTGCCCGCGCCGCCGAAAAACGGGCATGGATGTGGCTCATCCCTCATTCCTGTGCTTGTCACAGGAATCCAGTCGGCGCGCGTCTGCGCGGCGGGGAGAGTCCTTTCAGCCCAGGGACTTGGGCTGGCTGGATTCCTGTGACAAGCACAGGAATGAGGAAAGAGCTTCCCCTTCAATTCCCCGGCGGTGTGAAGGACGGGTCATCCAGCCGCGTGAAAATCACGCCGCGCGCCTTCAGCGCCAGAAGGCCTTTCACCACGCCTTCGCCCGCTTCATGGGTGGGCTGGTTGATGTGGGAGATGATGACATCGCCATCCCGGGCGGAAGCGATGTGTTTCGCCGTCGCGGCCGCACCCAGCAGCGAGCCACCATCGCCATTGACGGAATAACCGGCGACCCGCATGCCGAGCCGGTTGATGGTGGCCATGGAGGAGCCTGTGTATTTGGCCGTCGCACCCCGGAACCATTGCGGCTGGAGACCCGTGGCGGCGACGATGGCCTGACGGCCGCCCTCTACCTCCTGCTCGACCGCCGCTTCCGAACCGGCCGCGGCGATGCCGTAGATGGAAACCGGCTTATCCACCGCCGGCACATGGTTTTCGCCATGGTTTTCGATCTCGAACAGGTCCGGATGCGCCATGAGCGTGGCCAGCGCCTCGCTATTGTGTTTCAGCCAGCGGGCAGTGACGAAGATCGTTGCGGGAATGCGCTCCTTCACCAGCGTATCGAGAATGCGGTGGTCGGTCTTGCCCATGCAGGCGTCAAGCGTCATCGCCACCCGCACCTTGCTGTCATGCTGCGGCGACATTTTCAGCGTCGGTTCGACAAGGCCGGTCCCCGCTAAGGCGGCGGACGCGGCTGAAGCGAACAGGGCAGCAAGGAGGAAGCGACGTATCATTTTCATTTTCCGCAGTGAATGCAGTATCATTCCGTGGCAATCCGCCCGCAAAGCGCCCGAATTAAGGCGCGGTTTCCAACCCGGACAGGGCGTCCAGCGCCTCTTCCACCCGCTGGCGTTCGGCGCTGGTGAGCGGCAGGATCGGCCGGGGCGGTTCGCTGACCGTCAGCGACAAGATGTTGGCGGCGGCATAAACCACGCGGATGCTGCCGAATTCCTTGAACAGCGCCCAGAACGGCTGGAAGGCAGCATCGATCGTCTTCGCTTCTTCCGCATTGCCGGCCTGAGCCGCCCGCATCAGCCGCAGGGCCGGAACCGGTAGCAGGCCGGCGACCACGCTGTACCAGGTGTCGCCGCCGGCAAGCGTGGCGTCGGCGCAGCCCCAGTCGCCGCTGTAACCGATGGCGAAATCTTGCCCCAGCTTCGGTCTCAGCCGCGCAAGCTCACCGGCGTAATCGGAATCGGCCGGCAGCGGCATCTTGATGGCGCGAATATTGGGGATATAGGCAAGCCGCACCAGAAGCTCGTCGCTGAAGGTAAAGCGGGTCGTGGTGGGATTGTTGTAGATGGCGAGCGGCAGGCCCGTTGCGCCGGCCACGGCGGCGAAATGGTGATAGGCCTCTTCCTGCGTCAGCGGCGTGTAGGACACGGGGGCGAGCAGCAACGCATCCGCACCTGCAGCTTCGGCGTCCTTTGCCAAGGCCACCGCGTCATCGGTGCGCAGGGCGCCGACGCCGGCCATGAGTGTGCGCTTGCCCTTGAGGACCGCGGCGGCCGCTTCGATGGCCCGGCGTCTCTCCGCGCGCGACAGATACATATAGATGCCGGTGCTGCCGAGAATGCCGACGGAATCCACCTCGGCCGCATCAAGCCGCTCGATGAGGGCGGAAAAGGCCTGTGTGTCGACCTGCCCGGCCTCGTCGGCCGGCGTGATCGGAAAAGCCGAAAGTCCCTTGAATCGTGTCGCCATGCCCGTCGCCCTCGCTTTGATCGGCAAGCAGGGTTACAGAGCCGGTGGCGGAGCGGCAAGAAAAGCGGAGGCTAAACGCCTGCCCGCAACCGAAAAAATCCTTGGTTAGTCATAAAGATACAACTTCTTCCACTGCTCCTCGGGAATTTTATCGCCGACGCGGTAGTCGAAGGACTGGATGCTGAGACTGTCGCTCTTGAGCTGGCACTTGTATTTGAGCTTGTACCATTCGCCAGCGCTCCTGAAGACTGCGCCCGGCGCCTTGATGGAGTTCTTGCCGACTTCCGGATCACCGAAGGTATAGGCGATGACCTTGTCCGGCCGCATGCCCTTCTGCTCGGTCGCTATCCTTTCCATCGCCTCGATATCGCAGCGCTGTTCCAGCCGCTCCTCGGGGGCAAGCGCGTTCAACTGCCGCATGACGCTGGCATCGATCGCGAAAGCAGGCGTGAAGGTCTGCAAGCCAAGGAAAAAGGCAGAAAGGGCAGCGGGAAAAAGCTTTCGCATGGGATCCTGTCAGTTTTTTCGTTTGTTCTTGTGGTGGGCGGCAGGCCGGGCGGCCTGCATCCATCATCGCTGATTTGCCGGATATTGCCAAAATGTGATCGAAAGCTGACGAAATTGTGCCCAAGCCGCATTCCGCCTGTGGAGATTTGAAACTTGATCGGCCGCAAGGCCCGCTCTACATCTTGGTGCCGCCCAAGAATTCTTCATACGAAAGCGAGTTTCCCTTGCCGATTTTCAAGAACCTGCCCGCCGCCCCGACCGCCGAAAAACGGCCCGTTCAGGATACGCACCACGGCATTACCCGCACCGACGATTACGCATGGTTCCGGGCCGATAACTGGCAGGCCATGTTCAAGGACCCTACCCTGCTCGACCCGTCGATCCGCGCCCATCTGGAAGCGGAGAACGCCTATATGGAAGCGGCCATGGGTGACACCAAGGCGCTTCAGGAAAAGCTGTTCGAGGAAATGAAGGGCCGCATCAAGCAGGATGATTCCTCCGTGCCGGTCAATGACGGTCCTTATGCTTACGGGACATTGTTCGTGACCGGCGGCGAGCAGCCGCATTATTTCCGCACCCCGCGCGGCGGCGGCGAAAAACACGTGCTGCTGAACGGCGACAAAGAGGCCGAGGGCAAGGATTATTTCCGTCTTGCCGGTCTCGACCAGTCCTCCGATCACAGTCACGGCATCTGGGGTTATGACGACAAGGGCTCGGAATATTTCACGCTGCGCATCCGCAACCTCGAGACCGGCGAAGACCTTGCCGATGTCGTGGAAAACACCGGCGGCGGCGGCGCATGGGCGCCCGATGGCAAGAGCTTCTTTTATACGCTGCAGGACGAGAACCACCGCCCCTCCAAGGTCTTCCACCATATCATCGGCGAGCCGCAGTCGGCCGACCGGCTGGTTTATGAGGAAAAGGATCCCGGTTTCTTCATGGGCGTCGGCGCATCCGTGCTCGACGATTTCATCTTCATCGACATTCATGACCATGAGACCAGCGAATATCGCATTCTCTCCACCAAAGACCTGACGGCCGAGCCTGCTATCGTGGCGGAGCGCGAAGAGGGCATCGAATATTCGATGTGCGAAGGCGGCGATGTCTTCTTCATCCTCACCAATGACGGCGACGCCAAGGATTTCCGCATCGTGGAAGCGCCGGTCACCGCACCCGGCAAGGAAAACTGGAAAGAAGTCGTCCCGCATGAGCCGGGCCGCCTCATTCTCTCCGTCGATGCCTATGCCCGCCACCTGATCTGGCTGGAACGCCGCGACGGCCTGCCGCGCATCGTCATCCGCGACCGCCGCACCGGCGAGGAACATTCCATCGCCTTTGCCGAAGAGGCCTATTCGCTTGGCCTGCATGGCGCGGCGGAATATGACACCGACGTCATCCGCTTTTCCTATTCATCGATGACGACGCCGAGCCAGCTGTTCGATTACGACATGGTGACGCGCGAGCGCACGCTGCTGAAGACGCAGGAAGTGCCCTCCGGCCACAATCCGGACGATTACATCACCCGTCGCATCATGGCCCCTGCCCATGATGGCGAGCTGGTGCCGGTCTCCCTGCTCTATCGCAAGGATGTGGCGCTTGACGGTTCCGCCCCCTGCCTGCTTTATGGTTATGGCGCTTACGGCATCACCATTCCCGCCTCCTTCTCCACCACAACGCTGTCGCTCGCCGACCGCGGTTTCATCTATGCCATCGCCCATATTCGCGGCGGCAAGGACAAGGGTTTCGAATGGTACGAAACCGGCAAGATGGAAGCCAAGCAGAACACCTTCAAGGATTTCATCGCCGCTGCCGATCATCTGGTTCAGGAAGGTTTCACCTCCTATAAGGGCATTATCGCCGAAGGCGGCTCGGCCGGCGGCATGTTGATGGGGGCTGTCGCCAATATGGCGCCGGAAAAATTCGCCGGCATTATCGCCGCCGTTCCCTTCGTGGATGTGCTGACCACCATGCTGGATGACACTTTGCCGCTCACCCCGCCGGAATGGCCGGAATGGGGCAATCCGCTGGAATCGGCAGAGGAATATGGCTGGATCGCTGCCTACAGCCCCTATGACAATGTGGGTGCGAAGCCTTACCCGCCTATCCTTGCGCTTTCCGGCCTCACCGATCCGCGCGTGACCTATTGGGAGCCGACCAAATGGGTGGCGAAGCTGCGTGAGAAGACCACCGGAGAAGCCCCCATCCTGCTGAAAACCAACATGGCGGCCGGCCATGGCGGCAAATCGGGCCGTTTCCAGCGGCTGGAGGAAATTGCCTTCGAATATGCGTTTGCGCTGAAGGTGGCCGGCAAGGACGCGGCGTGACCCGCTGATGGCGGAACGGGCGGCGGAGAGCCGTCGCCCGTTCCGAAAACAGTATAAAAATACCCTTCGAAAACCCGTTTCTGAATATTTTTTCCACAAAATCGCGCCGGTATTTTTTCTTTAAATACCACTTTACAGCATAACGGATTTTTATTTCAAACTACTGAAATTCAAAATACACCTCAGTAAATTACAAATATATTTTCAGTATTACGCCAGACGGAAAAATGTTCCGGGAATCGAACGCATGGCTGCGATGCGCCATTTCGCGTTGCAATATCACTTTTTGGCCGTATTATGCCGGTCGTTGACATATTCATGCGCCTTTTCGCCGCATCTCCTGCGGCAATGCCGCAGCGTGTTCTGCGGATATTCTTCTTGCCGTCATTTTTCGGCTTTTCCACGCGCCATGTCAGTTCGCCCTTGGCAATCCGGGCTTTGCAGTGCTCCCGCTTTGCCAATTGAAAACACTGCATCAGACTTGGGGGTCTTACACCATGAAGAAACTCCTGGCCTCGACCATTCTCGTAACGGGCTTTACCATCGCTGCCGGTGCAGCAAATTCCGCCAATGCCGCCGAAGAGTGCGGCAGCATTTCCATCGCCGAAATGAACTGGGCATCCGCCGGTGTCGCGGCTTACGTCGACAAGTTCATCATGGAAAACGGCTATGACTGCACGGTCAATGTCGTCAGCGGCGATACCATGCCGACCTTCGCCTCCATGAACGAAAAAGGCCAGCCGGACATGGCGCCCGAATTGTGGGTGAACGCCGTGCGCGAGCCGCTCGACGCCGCCGTCAAGGACGGCCGCATGATCGAGGCATCGAAAATTCTTTCCGAAGGCGGTATCGAAGGCTGGTGGATCCCGAAATTCATCGCCGACGCCCACCCCGACATCAAGACCGTCGAGGATGCGCTGAAACATCCCGAACTTTTCCCCGCCCCGGAGGACGCCAGCAAGGGCGCCGTGCACAATTGCCCCTCCGGCTGGAACTGCCAGGTGACCACCGCCAATCTCTACAAGGCGCGCGAGGGCGACAAGAAGGGCTTTACGCTGGTCGACACCGGCTCTGCGGCCGGCCTCGACGGCTCCATCGCCAATGCCTTTGAAAAGAAGCAGGGCTGGCTCGGCTATTACTGGTCGCCCACCGCCATTCTCGGCAAATACGAGATGGTGAAGCTGGATGACGGCGTTGAGCTCGACCGCGCCCATTTCGACGACTGCACGGCGAAGGTCGATTGCGCAGCGCCGAAGGTCAACGCCTATCCGGTGGCCGATGTCTATACCGTCATCACCAAGGACTTCGAAAGCAAGGCCGGCGTGACGCTGGACTACATCAAGGCCCGCCACTGGGACAACAAGACGGTCGCCGAAATCCTCGCCTGGATGGATGAGAACCAGGGCACCAACGAGGATGGCGCGGAGTATTTCCTCGAGAACCACGAGGAAATCTGGACGAAGTGGGTTCCGGCCGAGGTGGCGGAGAAGATCAAGGCTTCGATGTGATTGGTTAGTGGGGAGTCGGCGTAAGCCGCTTACCCCCCTCTGCCCTGCCAGGCATCTCCCCCACAAGGGGGGAGATCGGCTGGGCGCGCTTTCACAGCTTCATCCTCAACCACCGAGATGGGCGAGACCTTGCCGCAGATCGATCTCCCCCCTTGAGGGGGAGATGTCCGGCAGGACAGAGGGGGGTGCCCGCGCACTCCAACCTCTCGCCCATCCCCCCAAACCCAAAGGGAAAACAACAATAATGGCCCTCTGCACTTACCTGCCGGACATGCTCTGCAAGTTCCCGGCGATCGACAATTCCACGATGCGTGTGGCACGCAAGACCATCGATGATGGTTTTCGCGACATCGTGCGCAATTACGGCGATGCGATCGATGTGATCGTGCATCCGCTGCAGCTCTTCCTCAATTCCTCGGAGCGGCTGTTCATCCAGACGCCGTGGATCATCACGCTCCTCATCATTCTCGCCATCGTGCATCTGGCCGGTCGCAGCTTCAGGATTACCGGCGGCACGGCGCTCGCCCTGCTGATGATCGGCGCCGTCGGCCTCTGGCGCGATGCCATGACGACACTGTCCATCGTCGCCATCGCCACCCTGATCGCCATCGTCATCGGCCTGCCACTCGGCATACTGATGGGTCGTTCGGAACGCCTGCAACGCCTCATCAATCCCGTGCTCGACGTGATGCAGACCCTGCCGAGCTTCGTTTATCTCATCCCCGTGGTGGTGATTTTCGGCATCGGCAAGGTTCCGGGCCTGATCGCAGTGGTGATCTATGCCATTCCGCCCGTCATCCGCCTGACCAGCCTTGGCATTCGTCTGGTGGACCGGGAGGTGCTGGAAGCGGCAGACGCTTTCGGTTCTTCCAATCGCCAGAAGCTGTTCAACGTGCAGCTGCCGCTGGCGCTGCCCACCATCATGACCGGCATCAACCAGACCATCATGATGGCGCTCGCCATGGTCGTCGTCGCGTCCATGGTCGGTGTCGGCGGGCTCGGCAAGAACGTGCTGCAGGCCATCAACAACCAGTTCTTCACGGTGGGCTTCCTGAACGGTTTCGCTCTGGTCGCCATCGCCATCATGTTCGACCGGGCGAGCCAGGCTTTCGGCAAGCGCCTGCAGAAGTACCGCGAGGTCTCCCATGGCTAAAAGCATCGAAATCCGCAACCTTTACAAGATCTTCGGCAAGCATCCCGAGAAGTACCTCGAAGCGGTGCGATCCGGCATGGACAAGGTGGAGCTGAACGACAAACACAACCACGTTCTCGGTCTCAACAACATCAACATCACCATGCCGGGCGGTAAGATCACCGTCGTCATGGGTCTTTCCGGCTCCGGCAAGTCGACGCTGATCCGCCATATCAACCGGCTGATCGATCCGACCGCCGGCGAGGTTCTTTACGACGGCGAGGACATCTGCGGCATGAGCGCTTCGGCGCTCAGGCAATTCCGCCGCCACAAGACGGCGATGGTGTTCCAGAAATTCGGCCTTCTGCCGCATCGCACGGTGCTGGAAAACAGCGTCTACGGCCTCGACATCCAGGGCGTGCCACGTAGCAAGAGCGAGGAAAAGGGCCGCTACTGGCTGGAGCGTGTCGGCCTTGCCGGTTACGAGGATTATTATCCGAACCAGCTTTCCGGCGGCATGCAGCAGCGTGTCGGCCTTGCCCGGGCGCTTGCCAACGATGCCGATATTCTGCTGATGGACGAGGCCTATTCGGCGCTCGACCCGCTGATCCGCGTCGACATGCAGACCATGCTGCTCGATCTGCAGCAGGAGCTGAAGAAGACCGTGGTGTTCATCACCCACGATCTCGACGAGGCTTTGCGGCTGGGTGACCATATCGCCATTCTCAAAGACGGCGAAGTGGTGCAGCAGGGCGACGGCCAGAGCATCATCCTCTCCCCGGCCGATGGTTACGTCACCGAGTTCGTGCGCGACGTCAATCGCGGCCGCGTGCTGCAGGCGACCACGGTGATGGAGCCGCTGGAAAGCCGCCCCGAGGGCATGCCAGTGCCGGAAAACGCGACGCTGGAAACAATCGCCCGCGACATGTCGGAAGCCAACGAGACGACCGCGCATGTGGTGGACGAGGACGGCAAGCCGGTCGGCAGCATCGGCCTCGATACGCTGGTGGCTGCGATGGTGACGCCCGCGCCGCAGGAGGTTGAGGCGGAGGCGGAAGCGGCGGAGGAGCCGGAGAAGCTCCAGGAAACGGTTATGCCGGTGGAGAAGGAAACGGCGTAATCCGGCACCGGACGGATTGGCCGCATCCGCGAGATTTCCTCCTTCCGTCATACCGGCCTTGAGCCGGTATCCAGCCAGCCCAAGTCCTTGGGCTGAAAGGACTCTCTCGCCGCGCAGACGTGCGGCGGCTGGATGCCGGATCAAGTCCGGAATGACGGGAGTGAGGTGTTCACGGCGCCAGAAATTTAAACCGGACTACAATGCCGCGAGGGACAAAGCTGGCAATCGCCTCCTGCCCCGCCCCCTTTATGCAAAAACGAAGCACTACTTCGCCGGCTGTCAACCCTCGGCAGTCGCTGCAGCGCAGCAAGCGCAAGTTTCGGACAAGTCGCCACCGTTAACCATTCGTTAACTTTTGAACGCGGAATCACCGACATGCAGATCGAAAGCAATATTGGCGGATATAACTATCAGGGTCGCATCCGCGACATCGAAAAAGCTGGCAGCGCTCAAAGCGCGCCGGAGGAGCAGGCGGTAAAACGCGGCCCCGGCAATCCCACCGTTTCCAGCACCATTCTTTCCCAGTCGCTGGCCAATGTTCTGTGGGCCGTCGGCAATGGCAGCGCGCCCGCTTATCAGGATACGGCTGCGGCTTCCCCCGAGGATAAGGCGGAAGCCGAGGTGGAATGGGTGCGCAGCGCCTATTCGGAATATACCGAATAGGCGATTCCAATCAGGCCCTTGCCGGGCTCACTTCCACCGTCACATGCGAGAGTTCATGTATGGCGGCAAGTTTCTGCTTGTAGAAAGCCGGCGCTTTCGGCGCCTGCGAATGGATCGCCACGATGGCGGCGTGATGCCCCGGCCCTACCTGCCAGACATGCAGGTCGGTGATGCGATCCTCTTCCGTCTCCACGCTTTCACGGATCTCCTGCGGCAAATCCTCCGCCGGCGGCAGCGCATCGAGGAGCGTGGTCGCCGTGGAGCGGATCAGGCCCCATGACCAGCGGGCGATGACCAGACCGCCAACGATACCCATCAACGGATCGAGGAACGACCAGCCGTTCCACTTGCCGAGCAGCAGCGCGACGATGGCGAGAACCGAAGTCAGCGCATCCGCCAGCACATGCAGATAGGCCGCGCGCAGATTATTGTCCCGGCCGCCCTTTGCGCCGTGGTCCGCACGGTGACCGGCATGGGAGCCGTGATCGTGATGGGCGTGGCTGCCATGGCCATGATGGGCATGCGAGCCGTGGCCGTGACCATGCCCACGTCCATGATCGTGGTGATGGTCATCCTTCAAAAGCACGGCACTGAGAAGATTGACGGCGAGGCCGATGATGGCGACGAGGATCGCCTGGTTGAAATCGATTTCGACGGGATTGATAAGGCGCATCGCGCTTTCGACGGCAATCAGCAACGCCACCACCGCCAGCACGATGGCGCTGGCAAAACCCGCCAGATCGCCGAACTTGCCGGTGCCGAAAGTAAAGCGCGGATTGCGCGCCTCGCGGCGCGCATAAAGATAGGCGAGCGCCGAAATCAGCATCGCACCCGCATGGGTGGACATGTGCCAGCCATCCGCTGTCAGCGCCATGGAGCCATACCAGTGGCCGGCAACGATTTCCGCCACCATCATGGCCGCGGTCAGCGCAATGACCATCCAGACACGCCTTTCGTTGCGCTCATGGTTCTGGCCAAGGAAAACATGGTCGTGACCGGCTGCTGCACGGTGTTCGGATGTCGTCGTCATGTCGCTAATCCTGTTCGATTTTACCGGATGTAGGTCTTCAGCACCTGGGCCAGCTCTTCCGCCGCCCGCGCCCGCTCGTCTTCGTTTTCGGCATGCACCACATGCTCGTGCAGATGCTCCTGCATCACCTCCCCGGTCAGGCCGGAAAGCGCGCCGCGCACCGAAGCGAGCAATTGCAGCACCTCGCCGCAGGGCTTGGCATCATCCAGTGCGCGCTCCACCGCCTCCATCTGCCCTTTCAGGCGGCGGATGCGGGCGAGAAGCTTTTCCTTGTTGCGGATCGTATGGGACATGGGCACCTCATATACTATAGGGGGGTATAGTATATTGCCGCTATTTTTTGCGCAAGGCGTGCATGACGCAATCTTCGGGAATGTTTCGGACCTTAAAAATGCCCCATCAGAACTAGGGGACTCACAGTCATGACGACTATCGCAGCAACCAGCAGCATCAATTTCGCCTCTCCCGTCCGCGGCATCGCGCCTGCGCATAACCGGGAGAGCCAGTCTACCACCGAGGCTTTGCAGGAGCTGACGCGGGCGGCCCATCGCGCCATTTCGGTGGCAGGCAATGTCGCCACCACCGTCGCCCCGCTGGCCGGCGCCTCCGCGAGCCTGGCTGCTGCTCTCTGGAACATGGACAGCGGCGTTTCCGCCTCCACTGGCGCCAATGCTGAGGTGGCCGCTTCCGCCCAGCCGGATATGGCAAGCCTCGAATCGCAGGTTCTGAAGGCACTGGCCCAGGCGCTTGGCGTCAACGACGCCGCTTAAGGCCATTGAACCGGGGACGGAAAAGCCATATCTCTAGAGACTGGAGATATGGAGAAAAAGATGCTGTCCATCGGTGAACTGTCCAAACGCACCGGCGTCAAGGTGCCGACTATCCGTTATTACGAGCAGATGGGCCTCATCCGCGAGGCCGACCGTTCGGACGGCAACCAGCGCCGTTACGAAAAGACCGACCTCGAAAGGCTGGCCTTCATCCGCCATGCGCGCGATCTCGGGCTGAACATCGACGCCATCCGCGAACTGATCGCGCTTAGCCAGCACCGGCAGATGCCCTGCGAAGGCGCGGACCGCATCGCCGCCGAACACCTCGCCCATGTGCGCGAAAAGATCGCCAGCCTGAAGAAGCTGGAACACGAGCTGGAGCGCATCGTCTCCCATTGCCACGGCCATTCGATCGAGGATTGCTACGTCATTCGCGCGCTTTCCAATCACAGCATGTGCGAGGGTGAACATTGATCGGAAAACCGGGCTTGACAGATTACGGATTCGGGCGCATTGCATGTCCCATGATCAACGAACGCGCACCCATCTCCTGCTCGTACTTTTGGGCCTACCTCTAAGGGCGGCTCGACAGATCATATTGTCAACAAGCCGCCGTCAGGCGGCTTTGTTGTTTCTCAAGCGTCCTGACGGCACCGATAAGACCAAAGGACCGAAAAAATGACCGAAGATAGCTCCCTTACACTGGAAAGACCGCCCGTCGTCATTATTCGCGGCGCACGCAAGACGGATTTGCCCGAGCTCAACGAGATGATCACGCTGCTTGCCTCCTACCACGGCGATGCGGCGGCGATCACGCCGGCGAAACTGGAACGCGACCTCTTCGGCCCGCTGCCCTGGGTGCATGGCCTCGTGGCCGAGGCCGATGGCGCGCTGATCGGTTACGCCCTGCTTCTGCCGCTCTACAGGGCGCAGGAAGGCCGGCGCGGGCTTGAACTGCATCATCTCTTCGTGCGTGACGGGCATCGCGGCCATGGCACCGGCCAGCATCTGGTTTCGCGCGCCCGCGATATCGCCAAGCGTCTCGGCTGCGACTATCTTTCCGTCAGCGCCACGACCGGCAATGTCGCTGCGCATCGCTTCTACGAAAACATGGATTTCGCGCCCCGCCCGGTTACCGGCATGCGCTACATGCAGTCCATCGCCTGATTAAAAACCACGGAGACGGCCATGACACGGATCGCCATTGCGCTGGCGCAGGATTTTGCGGACTGGGAACCGGCGCTGCTTGCTGCCGCAGCCCGCAGCTATCTCGGCGTCGAGATCGTCTATGCCACGCCCGATGGCCGGCCGGTGACATCCATGGGCGGGCTGAATGTGACGCCTGACACATCCTATGACGCGCTTGATCCGGCTGGCATCGATGCGCTTGTCATTCCCGGCGGCTTGAGCTGGGAAAAGGGAACGGCCGTCGATCTTGGCGGGCTGGTGCACCGGTTTCGCGACAGCGACCGGCTGGTTGCCGGCATCTGCGCGGCGGCAAGCGCGCTCGGCGGCACGGGCGTTCTGAACGACGTCGCCCATACCGGCAATTCGCTGGCGTCCCACAAGGCCTATGCTGTCTATAGGGGCGAGTCGTTCTACCGCGACCAGCCGAAAGCGGTCAGCGATGGCGGCATCGTCACCGCCGCCGGCAGCGCGCCGGTCAGTTTCGCTGTGGAAATCCTGAAACACCTCGGCCTCTTTGGTCCGGAAGCCGAGGCGGAACTTCAGGTTTTTGCGGCGGAGCATCGGTGAGGCATAGCCGCCTCGGTTGTTTGCGCTCCCTCTACTCCCGTCATTCCGGCCTTGAGCCGGAATCCAGCCGACGCGCGTCCGCCCGGCGAAAAAAGTCCTTTCAGCCCAAGGACTTGGGCTGGCTGGATCCCGGCTCCAGGCCGGGATGACGGACGTGAAAACGGCAATGATTATCGCCGATCAAGTACGCGACAAACACGCGCCGCATGATCGCCGTTCTCCCCGGCAATCGCACGGCGAATATCGCGGCTGTTCAGATGCAGGCTGCGGCCGGCGGGTGAATTCGAGCGTTTTATCTTGCTGAGCGCCGCAGCGATAAAAGCGGCCTCGTGCTCATGAAAACAGGCGATAGCCGCCTCGCGATCCGGGGTCGCCCCAAGAACCGCCTTGAAAGCAAGGCGGTGCACGGCGCAGAAAGCGCCGTGACCGGGAACGGCAAAACGCAGCGCATCGAGTTCCTCACTCCATTCCGCTGCGTCCTGCATGGATTTACGCCGACTGGAAGCGCTTCAGGAAAAACGCGCTCAATGTTCCGAGCAGCGCCCAGAAAACGAAGCTGGTCACGGTGGCGGCGACGATGAACTGACGCTCCAGCGGCAGCGGCGCCAGCGCATGTTCGCCTTCCGGCGGCAAGGGTGCGCCGACCACATGCGGTGCGACGATCAGCACCAGCGCCAATACGATGGCCCAGGGTTCGCGGCGGAATGCGATCAGCGCAATGCCGCCCGCGGTTGCGGCAACCGTCGCAAGCCACCAGATCTGCCGTGCCTCGAGCGCGGCAGCCGGGCTGCCCGGCAGTTCCGGCGGCAGGCCGATCATCGGCGCCAGCATGACGGCGGCAAAACCGGCAACGCCCCAGAGAAGGCCTTCGCGCCAGCCGCCATTGGTACCACGCAGCGAAATGAGGCCGGTCAGCACCAGCGCATAACCGATAGCGGTCAGCACATTGGCAGCGACGGTATAGGCGGTGCGCTCGAAGCCATCGGCCGGAGCCCAGGCCTCGTCATTGTGCTCATGGGCGGGAACGGCAGCACCGGGCGCCGTCGCATCATGGCTGTGGGGTGCTTCGCCGGCGCTTTCATAGGTTTCCGCCTGAAGGATGAGCGGCGTCGTGCCAAAAGCCTGCATGGCCGAAACGGCGAAACCGCCGAGAATGCCGACGAGAACGGCGGTAAAGACGATATTGCGAAAAGACGACATGCCGTTCCCCTCAATGGCAGGGGAAGGCGTTGGCATGACGCGTGTCATGCGCGGCGTTATGAACGGCTTCCACATGGGAAAAGCCGACAAAACCGACCACGAACAGGCCAAGCACGATCGCCGTCAGCGATTGCGCGAAGCTGGTTGTTTTTGCGGAAACGGCGGCGTTGGCCGTATTCTGGTTGATGGACATGGTGACCCCTCTCCGGCGCGACCCCGCGCCTTTGGACGCGGCCGGACAGCAAAAGGCCGTCGAGCCGCTACGATACACTTCACCACGGGGATACGAGACTGACACAGGGAGGCGTCGATCCCGCCACCCTGAAATTCCGCTCTTCCGGACACCCCGCCGGCATGGATATTTCCGCGATGGCAGGTCTCCTGGCTTACGGGTCAAAACCTGAAACACCTTCCCGGCGTCACCCTCTCTGGAAACCCTGGGTTCCCGGCGAGATGGCTTGCCAGTGGCATTTCGTTTCAGGCTCTCCGCTCACAGTTGCGGGGGCAGCCACGAATGAGGATTTCTCCCTATCGTGTTCCCTTTTCACCTTCCGGAACGCCCGGAAGGAACCATCACAGGATTGTTATCCGATGGGAGGGGTCGGGAGTCAATGGTGGGCCTGATTTCGAACTGCACGCCGTCGCCCGCACCTCCGTCACCCCGGAGTAGATCCGGGGTCCAGCGCGATCAAGTCCTTGATCGCAAGAGACTCTTCTCACGGCGCAGACGCACCGTGGCTGGATGCCGGATCTAGTCCGGCATGACGGCTGAGGGTTACCGCGACGGTATGGCCTTCAGATAGGCGGCAATCGCATCGCGGTCTTCAGGCGTCAGATGCGCCATGTTCTGCTGCACCTTGACCATGGAGCCGCCGACGCTGTCGAATTCCGGGGTGAAGCCGTTTTCCAGATAGCTGGCAATATCCGCCTCGGCCCAGCTGCCGATGCTTTGCGAGCCGGGGGTAATGTCGGGAATGCGGCCCTCGCCTTCCGGGTTGGGCCCGCCGGCCAGCCACTTGTCTTTCACGAAACCGCCAAGCGAATTGCGCGGCGTGTGGCATTCGCCGCAATGGCCCGGCCCTTCCACCAGATATTGGCCGCGCAGCAATTCGGCATTGGCATTGGCAAGCTCGACTCGGGGCCGCGCCGAGGGGTCGAAATAAAGGAATTTCCAGCCGCCCAGCGCCATGCGCAGGTTGAAGGGGAACGGCAATTCGTGATCCGGCGCATCGTTCTGGCTGGCCGGCAGTGCTTTCAGATAACCGAAGAGATCGTTGATGTCCTTCTGCGTCATGCGGGCATAGGAGGCATAGGGAAAGGACGGGTAGAGATGTTCGCCGTTCCTGCCCACACCGCGCGTCATCGCATCGCCGAATTCCGCCAGCGTCCAGCCGCCGATGCCATGCTGCGGATCGGAGGAAATATTGGGGACATGGAAGGTGCCGAAGGGGCTTTTCAGCGCCTGCCCGCCCGAAAGCGTTAACAGCGCCTCGCCTTTCGCATCGGGTGCGGCATGGCAGCTTGCGCAGCCGCCCGCCCAGAACAGCGTTTCGCCATTGGCCAGATCCGGTTCGCCCAGGCTGACCCAGTGGCTGGGCGCCTGCCGCTCAGGCGCCGTAACCCAGGCGAATATGCCGTAGCCCGCAATGGCCGCGACGACGGCCCCGCCCGCGAGTTTCGTCCAGATGGAGGACATGCCCCTCTCCCCATTCTCACCTGACCCGGTCAGATGTCTTTCGTGCCTGAGAAAACGCCGCCGGGAAGCGGCGTTTCCAAAGTGCTGCGATTATTTCTTCAGACGATAGGTCTGGTGGCAGGTGCCGCAATCGGCGCCGAGCGTCTTCATGGCGGTGGCGACGCCCGCCTGATCGGTGGGGAGATTGGCGAGAACCATGTCCGCATCCGTGCCGAGCTTGGCGGCCTTGGCCTTGAAGTCGTCGAAATTTTCCCAGATGGCCGGGGCAGCGGCGCTGCCGGTCTCGGTGCCGGCGGGGAACTGGTCCGGGAAAGCTTTAGCGTTGGTGCCGATGGTCGTTACGGCAGTCTTGACGGTATCGGCGTCGAAGGGCTTTTCGCCCTTGGAGATGGCGGCGAGCGAACCCATGGCCCCACCGATCTGCTTCATCATGCCTTCACGTTTTTCGACTTCGCCGGCAGCGTAGACCGCTCCGGCGCAAAGACAGCCGAACAGCATGGCCGCGGTGATGGTTTTCAGTTTCATGCAACTCTCCTTGATTCCGGCCGGGACACCGGGCGCTAGATGGAACGGCGCGAGGATGCCCTTTCCGGATGGCGAAAAGAAGTCACATTGCGGTGAATTCCATCGTGAAAACAGAAGCCTAAGACAGGGCCTCCCACAGTGTGAGAAGCGCTGCGGCAATCAGCATGAAACCGGCGGCGCGGCCGATGAAGATCGTGGCGGCGGGAGAGGAAACCAGCCATGCCCGGCTTTTATCCGCCGTCAGGGCCAGCGCGCCATAGACCGTGAATTGCGTGACCGCCACCATCGTGCCCATCACCAGCCCCTGCATCCAGATCGGGCCATAGGCCGGTTTGAGGAATTGCGGATAGATTGCCATCATGAACAGATAGGCCTTCGGATTGGAAAGGCAGGTCAGCACCGCCCGCCAGAAGGCTTTTCTGACCGAAGCGCTCGCCTGCGCCTCATCGCCATTCACGACAATCGCGCTGCGCATCAGGCCGATGCCGATCCAGATCATATAGGCGGCGCCGAAAACCAGAAGCGGCAGGAACAGCGACGGCATCCAGGCGGCCAGCATGCCGACGCCCAGGGCGCCGTAAAGCGAATGCACGATGCCGCCGGCGCTCATGCCGCTTGCAGCGGAAAGGCCGGTTCTCTTGCCGCCCGTCAGTGCGCTTGCCAGTACGAACAGCATATCCATGCCCGGCAGGATGATGATGCCGAACAGGACCAGAAAGAATAGCCAGAGATTTTCGGCGTAACTCATGTCAGTATCTCCCAAAACGGTTCACGACACATTCGGGAAATCCCATGTTTCTCAATGTGTTTCTCCGTTTATAGGAAAAGCCAACTGACAGCGTTGTGTCAGTTGCGTGGGGAAATCCACCGGGAAAGCGGTAATGCGCAAGGCGTCGAGACTGTTCGAGATCATCCAGATCCTGCGGGTGGCGCGCAGGCCTGTCACCGCGCAGACGATTGCCGAGGCGCTGGAAGTGACGGTGCGCTCGGTCTATCGCGACATAGCAGCGCTTCAGACCATGCGCGTGCCCATCGAAGGGGAACGCGGCGTCGGTTATATACTGCGTCCCGGCTTCAACCTGCCGCCGCTGATGTTTTCCATCGAAGAGACGGAGGCGATCGTGCTGGCGCTCGCCATGGTCGCCCGCACCGGCGATAGCGAGTTGCGGCAGGCGGCAAGGCAGGTCAGCGACAAGATCGCCGCATCCCTGCCCGAACCCCTGTCGAAAACCCTCTCCGCCAATGCCCTGCACGCCTGGGGCAGCATCGCGCCCTCCCCCGCCGGCGTCGATCTTGCGACAGTCAGGCGGGCGGTGCGCGACGAGGAGAAGCTGGAGATCACCTATCGCGATGAAGCCGGCGCGCAAACGCAGCGGCGGGTTCGGCCGATTGCGGTGATCTATTATTCGGAGACGGTGAATATCGTCGCCTGGTGCGAATTGCGGCAGGCGATTCGCAATTTCCGCTCGGACCGGGTGCTAAGCTGCGAAACGACCGGCAGCTTCTTCAAGCTGGAAGGCGAAAAGCTGCGGCAATTGTGGATGAGCGGCTGGCAGAGCAACCAGTTGGGAAACAGAATTTAGTGCAGTTCGCAGCCCTTGTTATGTGTCGGAGCACCCCTCTCCGCCCTCATTCCTGTGCTTGTCACAGGAATCCAGTCGACGCGCGTCTGCGCGGCGAGAGGACTCTTTTCAGCCCAAGGACTTGGGCTGGCTGGATTCCTGTGACAAGCACAGGAATGAGGGCCTCGAGAGAGGTCCGGCATCGCAGCAAGGCATTATTTCCTACAGGAAATACTCCAGCAGGCGATCCTCCTCGCGCCCGAAACCGCGAATGACGATTCGGTCGGAAAAGACATCGGCGATGGCAAAGGTGTTCTGGTCAGGCGTATCGACCATGCCCTTGAAATTCACGAAGTGGGTATTGCCCAATAGGCCGTAATTGCCCTCGTGATTATGGCCATTGAACCACGCGACGACCGAGGGATGGGAGCCGAGAAGCTCAAGGATACGCGGCGCGTCCCACATATTGTGGGCGTTTTCCGGGTAAACAGGATAGTGGCAGAGAACGATCACTTTTTCGCCTGCCGCATCCGCCTTTTGCAGAACGGCCCGCAGCCATTCGAACTGCTCGTCGCTGAGCGAGGCGTTCCACTCCTGCGCATTGATTGCGCCGGCATCCGCCAGGCGCTTCAGCCGGTCTGCGGCAAGCGCCCGACGCGGATCGCCGGGCGGCGGGGCGAAAAGGCTGACCTCGTTACCGTCAAGCACGACGAAGCGGATGTCGCCGATGGAAAAATCATGCCAGGGGGCGGACATGCCGAGGCGGGCGTGGATAGCCGGCAAATGCTCGGCGGCGACGGCGAAATCGTGATTGCCCGGCAGCAGCACCGAGCGGTGGCGAAGCCCATCGTAAACGGCAAGGATCGCATCGAAGTTTTCGAAGCCGCGGTCGATGATATCGCCGAGCGTCACGACGAAGGCCAATTCCTCGCGGTTGAAGGCATCGATCGCGTCTGCGAGCTTTTTCGGGCTCTCGGCGTAATAACGGCCCATTTCCGGACGGGGAGCGGTATCGGCATATTGAGGATCGGCGACAATGCCGAAGGAGAAGAGAGGCGTGTTTTGTTCAGTCATGATGCGCCGCGATAAACCCGGCGGATGACAGGCTTGTGACAGCGCACGCCCATCCAAAAAGCAGAACACCCGGCGCGATGGCCGGGTGCTCAGGAATTCCGTTGTAAAAGCCTTACTTGGCAGCGGCTTCGTAACGCTCCAGGACGTAGTCCCAGTTGATGAGGTTATCAACGAAGGCTTCGAGATACTTCGGACGCAGGTTGCGATAGTCGATATAGTAGGAGTGTTCCCAGACGTCGACGCCGAGGATCGGCTCTGCGCCGTGAACCAGCGGGTTTTCGCCGTTCGGGGTCTTGGAGATTTCAAGCTTGCCGTTCTTGACGGAGAGCCATGCCCAGCCGGAGCCGAACTGCGTGGTGCCGGCAGCGATGAAATCGGCCTTGAACTTGTCGTAACCGCCGAGATCGGAGGCGAATGCCTGCTCCAGCTTGCCCGGCAGCTTGTTGCCGCCGCCGCCCTTCTTCATCCACTTCCAAAAATGGACGTGGTTGTAATGCTGCGCCGCATTGTTGAAGAGACCGGCATTGGTGCCAAAGGACTTCTTCACGACTTCTTCGAGCGACAGGTCGGAAAGACCTGCTTCGGCCGCCAGCTTGTTGCCGTTGTCGACATATGCCTTGTGGTGCTTGTCGTGATGGAACTCGAGCGTCTCGCGCGACATGTAGGGTGCAAGCGCGTCGTAGTCGTAGGGGAGTTCGGGAAGTTCGAAGGCCATGGTTTTTACTCCTTTTTGCAGCGGGTTACCGCTCCTAGAAACCGTGTGAGCGGACCATAGGAGCGAACCTCTGTTTGGGCAACCTGCGAAATATCAAAATGTTCCGACAAAAGAGAAAATTCCTCTCCGCGCGGCCGCCACCACATTTGTTTCACACCTTTGGCGTACCGTTTTCCACCCTATCGGTTCGCTTTTACCGAGATTGCAGGAAGGAAATTCCATGACCCGTCCGATCCCCCGCACCATCCTCCTCCTTGCGGCGCTTTCGTCGCTCACCTTCCCCGCCGCCGCATCGTCGGATGACGCCTGGAAGGAGTTCGTGGCGGATGTGCAGACGGCCTGCCTTGCCGGCGCCAAGGACATGATCGAGGACGCGAAGGCCGTGGTCGATCCCGTCGGCAGCGAGAATTACGGCCTCGCCATCCTCACGGGCAAGGCCAAACTCACCGGGAAGAGTGGGGGCGCGGATGCGACCGTCAGCCATATCTGCGTCTACGACAAGAAAACCAAGGCCGTGGAGCTGGGCAGCGAGCTTGCCGGCGATACGCTGAAGGTGGAAATCCCCGGCTCCACCAAGCCCTGATCGTTCAAAAGCGCGGTGTGGTGTCGCCTTCGCCCAGCGCGCGCTGCATCAGCACCGTATCCAGCCATTGGCCATGTTTCCAGCCGATGGATTTGAAGGTGCCGACATGTTCGAAACCGGCGGCGCGGTGCACGCCGATCGAGGCGGCATTGGCCGAATCGCCGATGACGGCGATCATCTGCCGGAAGCCGCCTGCCGTCGCCGCCTCGATCAACGCCTCGAGCAGCTTGCGGCCGATGCCCATGCCCTTCATGGCCGGATCGATATAAACGGAATTCTCCACCGCCGCGCCATAGGCCGGGCGGGGGCGATAGGCGCCGGCATAGGCATATCCGGCTATCTTTCCATCGCATTCGGCGACGAGATAGGGGTAATTGCCCTCCACCAGAAGGCGGCGGCGCTCGAGCATCGTCTCCGCGCTCGGCGGATCGATCTCGAAGCTCGCGCGGCCGTGCAGCACGGCGTCCCGGTAGATTTCGGCGATGGCTGGAATATCCGCCTCTTCGCAGGGGCGGATGGTAAGGCTGGAAACGGTGGAAAGGGTCATTCTCTTGTCCTGCGGATCATTCACACCGTCATTGTGCATTGCGGCGCAGCCAAAATAAAGATTATCTATCTTATACAAACGATAAGGTTTTCTTTGATGATGGACCTCGATCTGCGGCAGCTGCGCAGCTTCATGGATGTGGCCGATCTCGGCAGTTTTTCCGCCGCCGCCGACAAGGCGGGGCTGACGCAGCCAGCCATCAGCCTGCATATAAGGCTGCTCGAAAAACAGCTCGGTGTGCGGCTGATCGAAAGGGTCGGCAGGCGCGCGCAGCCGACGGCGGCGGGGCGCGACTTTCTCATCCATGCAAGGCGGATTGCCGAAGAAGTGGCGCATGCCATCGATACCGTTGCGCCGCATCGCAGCGGGGTGACGGGACGCCTGCGCATCGGCACCGGCGCCACCGCCTGCATCTATCTGCTGCCGCCGGTGCTGGGCAAAATCCGGCAGGCCATGCCCGGCATCGAGATCGTCGTGCAGACCGGCAATACCCACGATATCCTCCGACTTCTGGAGGCCAATACCATCGATGCGGCGGTGGTGGCCCTGCCCGCCAGCGGCCGCAGCCTCGATATCAGCGATATCCATCTCGACGAGCTGGTCGCGGTTTTCCCGCAAGGCTCCGTCTCTGACGCAACGGTGCTCAACGCCGAGACGCTTTCGGCGCGGCCGCTGCTGCTTTACGAGGGCGGCAATACGCGCCGGCTGGTAGATCAATGGTTTTCGGCAAGCGGCCGCACCGTGCAGCCCGCCATGGAACTGGGCAGCGTCGAAGCGATCAAGAAGCTCGCAGGTGCAGGCCTTGGCCTTGCCATCGTGCCGCGCATGGCGATGGAGCATGAAGGCGCGGCATCCGGGCTCGAATGGCGCTCGCTCGAGCCGCCGCTCGAACGGCGGATCGCGCTGGCGATGCGGCGCGACAAACATATGACCGCGCCGCTGCGGGCACTTGCCGCTGCGCTGCCGGATGTGCGGAAATGATAAGGCCCGCCCCGGTTGCGAGGGCAGGCCTCGACTTGTTGACGAAAAGGCCCCGTACTCTCTCCTCCGTCATGCCGGTCCCCGGAACAAGCCCGAGGATGATCCGGCATCCAGCCACGGCGCGTCTGCGCCGTGAGTAGAGTCTCTCGCGATCAAAGACTTGATCGCGCTGGACCCCGGATCTAGTCCGGGGTGACGAAGTGCGGATGCCAGTTCCTCGCCATATCCAACGCTGGATTTGTCTTCAAAACTCCGTCCAGTCGTCACCCTTCACGGCCAGCGCCGCATTGCCGCGTGCGGCGACGGGGCGGGTCTTCGGCGCCGGTGCGACCGGTGCGGCGGGCGCGTGGACCGGGCTTGCGGCGCGCTGCATATGCCGTGCCGTCTCCCGCAATGCGGAGCTTTGCTGGCCGAGCTGGAATTGCGCAAGCAGGGCGTGGAGGTTGGTGCATTCCTGTGCAAGACCCGCACCGGCCGCATTCATTTCCTCGACCATGGCGGCATTCTGCTGCGTGGCCTGATCCATGTGGTTGACGGCCGTATTGACCTCGGAAAGACCGGCCGACTGCTCCTGCGCCGCCGTGGCGATGGCATCCATATGGGTGTTGACGGAAAGCACCAGCTGCTCGATCTCGGAAAGCCCGACGCCGGTATCGGCCACCAGCTTCACGCCCTCACCCACCGCAACGGCTGACGCGGTGATGAGCTGCTTGATTTCCTTGGCGGCGTTGGCGGAGCGCTGCGCCAGTTCGCGCACTTCCTGTGCGACGACGGCGAAGCCCTTGCCCGCATCGCCCGCCCTTGCCGCCTCGACGCCGGCATTTAGCGCCAGAAGGTTGGTCTGGAAGGCGATTTCGTCGATGACGCCGATGATCTGACCGATCTGGCGCGAGGAATGTTCGATGCGTTCCATGGCGGCGACGGCATCGCGCACCACCTTGCCGGAAAGATCGGCCTTTGTCCTTGCCTCACGCACCGTGTCGCGCGCGTCGCTCGCCCGTTTGGAGGTGGCGGAAACATTGGCGGTGATCTCTTCCAGCGCTGCGGCGGTTTCCTCCAGGGAAGCGGCCTGCTGTTCGGTGCGGCGGGAAAGATCGTCGGATGCGGAGGATACCTCGTGGGCGCCGCCATTCACGGTCTGCACGGACTGGCCGACGCTGGTGAGCGCTTCGCGCAGCTGATGCACGGAGCTGTTGAAATCGTGCCGCAGCGTCTCGAATTGCGGCGAAAACGGCGTGGCGATCTCGCAGACCATATCACCGGAGGCAAGCCGGCGAAGACCGCCAGCCAGCGACCCCGTGGCCTGATTGAGACGCTCTTCGGCCTCGGCCTCGGCGCGCTGCTGCAGCTCGATACGGTCGCGCTCGGCCCGCTCGCGGTTGCCGACGGCTTCGTCCTCAAGCTGCCGGTTGCGGATGGCCGCTTCGCGGAAGATTTCCACGGCGCGGGCCATCTCGCCGATCTCGTCGCCGCGTTTTGCGCCGGGCACATCGATGGTCAGGTTGCCGGTGGACAATTCCATCATCGCCTTTGTCAGGCGGCTGATGGGACGGGTGACGCGGCCGACGATGACGGCAAGGCAGAGAATACAGACGCCAAGTGTGAGGATGAACGCGGCGAGATAGATCATCGCGCCGATAAAGGCGTCCTGTCTGGCCTTTTCGGCATTGGCGTTGAGAACATCCATCGCTTCGGAGGCGATTTTCGCGACCGTATCGAGGCTTTCGGTGACGGTATTGCGCCATGTATCGATGGTGAAGGCAGGCGTGCGGCCGTTGTTCAGATCGTCGATCAGCTTTGCGCGCTGCGCGACGAAATCACCCTTGAAATAGGTCCTGTCGGCAACGGCATAGATATCCTTCAGCGCCTGCGGCGTCGATTCATGCGCGACGAGGTCGCCGGTGGCTTTCCAGGCAAAGGCCGCGCCGGCATCGAAATTACCGAGCTGCTGGGTTTCCTGCGGGGTCAGCGGCCGCTGCTGGGCCACGACCGCATTGATGACAACGGTGGCGCTGCCGCCCAGCGCTCGCGCCGACCAGCCATAGGACCGCAACTGGATGAGGCCGGTCAGGCTCTGGTCCAGCGAACGAACCTCGCCTTCCACCGCCGTCGAGCCCGCTTCGAGCGCCGTCAGGAAATCCTGACCGAGCGCCAGCACGGTCTTCTCCAGCCCGCTTTCACGACGGTCGAGCGGCAGGGTGACGTTGGCGTCAACCTTTTTGCGCAGCTCCAGGAATTGCGTATAGATATCCTTCACGCGGGCAAGCGGGGCCTTGAGGCCAGCCTGATCGAGCGCGGCGGACTGTTCGAGAAAGGCGCCCATGGCGGCGTCCACCTTCTGGCGCGACGCCTGCACGCTGGCGATGGTGTTGGCCGTCTTCGCCGGATCGACCGTCAGCGCCGAGGCGCTGTTGCCGCGTTCACTGCGAAAGTTCAGCAAGGCGTTGAAGAGCAGCCTGTCCAGCGAAACGAGCTGCGCCACCTCCGAAAAGCTGCGGGCACGCTGCACGGACTGCAACATGCCGTTGCCGACGAAGCCTGCCAGCGCGATGCCGACGAGCAGAAAAAATCCCACAAGTATATTGCGTATGCTGAAAGACATTTGGCGGCCCCCACTAGCCCGGATCGGTAATGTCGCAAGCTAGCGTGTGGTCCTCTAAAATTGGATTAAATTCCCCCTGAATTTTTATGGGAAATAATACGGCTCAAAACAAAAGGCCGCGGCAGGGATGAGCCTGCCGCGGCCTTTTGAAACTATGGGTTTTACCCGGCCTTAAACATCCGCGCCGAGACGCGCCCAGTCCATATAGAGATCGAGCGCCTTGCGGGCGACGGGGCCTGCCTGCAATTCGCGATCGTCGAGCTTCACGACGGGCGAAACCTTGGAATAATTGCCGGAGCAGAAGATTTCATCGGCCTCGCGGAAATCCTCGACCGAAAGCGTCGCTTCGCGCACGTCGAAACCGGCCTGACGCAGAAGGCCGATCACGCGCGAACGGGTGATGCCGGCAAGGAAGGTGCGGTTCGGAACCGGGGTAAGGACAACGCCGTCCTTGACCATGAAGATGTTGGCGGAGGCGGATTCGGCGACATTGCCGTTCATGTCGCGCATCAGGGCATTGTCGAAACCGCGCGAGCGCGCTTCCAGAATGGCGCGGCCGCTATTGGGATAGAGGCTGCCGGCCTTGGCGTCGGTCATCGCGGTTTCCGGCGAAGGGCGGCGCAGCGGCGAGACGGTGAGCGTCAGCGGCTTGCCGGCATCCATCGGCGCTTCGAACAGGCAAAGCGCAAACCGGGTGGAGCCGGCATCGGGCGCCACGACGCTGCCGGGCATTCCGTGTTCGGCCCAATACATCGGCTTGATGTAGATCGCCATCTTGCCGTCGAATTTCTTGACGCCTTCGAGCGCCAGGGACTCGATCTCCTCGGCCGTCATGGTCGGCTTCATGCCCATATTGACGGCGGAGCGATTGATACGCTGGCAGTGCAGATCGAGATCGGGCGCCACGCCATCGAACCAGCGCGCACCGTCGAACACCGTGGAAGCCAGCCACATGGCATGCGAGGTCGGGCCGATGAGCGGCGGATTGCCGGGCAGCCATTGACCGTCAACATAGGTCCAGGTGGTTGATCGGGGTGCGGTATCGACGCTCATGGTGGTCTCCTGTCTCAAGCGTTTTCGTTCGGTAAAAACGCTCCGTCTTTTTTGTTCTGATGCATTGCCGGATGAAGAGCGCTGCGCGCGCTCAACGGGGCATGTTCTGGAAATCGGCCGGAGTGAATGCCTCTCCCCTGACGAGGTCAAGTTTTAATTGCAGCGATTTCTGATTTTGATGGAAAATAACAAAGCGACGGCCCCGCACGCACGTTTTATGAGGCGAAACAAAAGGTTGATGAATAGATTCATCACAATAATTCATGCATCGGACGATAGCGGCGCGATTTGCCGCATGCGATGCTGGCGATCTGACGGCATTTTGCAGGAGGAAAATCATGGCATGGTCCGCCCACCAATATCTGAAATTCGAAGACGAGCGGACGCGTCCCGCACGGGATCTTCTGGCGCAGGTGCCGCTGGAACGGGTGCTGAATGGCTATGACCTCGGCTGCGGCCCCGGCAATTCCACCGAGCTTCTGACCGACCGTTACGGCGTCAATGTCATTACCGGAATCGACAGCGATGACGACATGCTGGAAAAGGCGGCGGACCGGCTGCCGACCACGCGCTTCGGCAAGGCCGATCTTTCCCAGTGGAAGCCGGCGCAGAAGGCAGACCTGCTTTACGCCAATGCCGTGTTCCAATGGGTGCCGGATCATCTCACCGTTCTTTCGCAACTGATGGACCAGCTGGAAAGCGGCGGCGTTCTGGCCGTGCAGATGCCCGACAATCTGCAGGAGCCGACGCATCGCGCCATGGAGGAAACCGGAGCGAACGGTTCCTGGAAGGACACGTTCACAGATGGCAGGCTGCGCCGCAAACCCCTGCCCGCGCCTTCGGATTATTTCGATGCGCTGACGCCGAAATCCGCGCGGGTGGATGTGTGGCACACCATCTATAATCATCCGATGAAGGATGCGGAAAGCATCGTCGAATGGGTCAAGGGCACGGGGCTGCGCCCCTATCTCACCGCCGCCGGCGAGGAAAACCGCGAAGCCTTCCTCGCCGACTATACGCGGCGCATCAAGGCGGCCTATCCGCCGATGGCGGACGGCCGCCTGCTTCTGCGCTTTCCCCGGCTTTTTGTGGTGGCGGTGAAGAAGTAGCGCACGCTACACGATGCCGCGTTTTTCGCATGCTGGCGCATCCTCTCAACCCTCATTCCTGTGCTTGTCACAGGAATCCAGCCGGCGCGCGTCTGCGCGACGGGGAGAGTCCTTTCAGTCCAAGGACTTGGGCTGGCTGGATCCCTGTGACAAGCACAGGGATGAGGAGCGTAAGGGATGCAGAGTACGATGAAAGAGGTCAAGCTTCCTTAGCCAAACAGTCCTCAACGCATTCTCTCTAACCTGCAAAGGCATAGACCCGGAGACGGTGATTATCAGGGTCGGCGGCGGTGAAGGTGTAGCCGAATTCCATGCCCGCCGGCTGCTGCAGCATGTTGATGCCCTTCGCCTTCCAATCCGCAAAAATCTCGTCCACCCGCGCATCGTTTTCAACGCGGAAGGCAAGCTCGCCGCCGCCGCCCGTGACCGATGCTTTCGGCTCCACGGTATGCCGCGACCAGAGGCCGAGCTTCATCCCGTTCTGAAGCACGAAGAGCGAGAATGTCGGCGAGGCTTCGACCGGTTCCGCGCCCAGCAGGGCCTTGTAAAATTCGGTGCTGGCCGGCGGGTTGTCGACGTAAAGGATGGTGAAATCGGGGTGGGTCATGGCTGTTCTCCTGTGTTGCGGATGAACGGTTTCTAGACCCTGCTGCTGTCAGTTTTTGTCAGCATGATGCCGCCGCCGCTGTTTTTCCCTTTCGCGCCATTCTTTCAGCAGCGCCTGGCGTCGGCGCGGATAACGGCTGTCGAGGGGACGGAAATCTTCGATGCGGTCGGCCCGGAAACTGCGGTAGTCCTGCCGTGTCTCGCACCAGCCCAGCACCACCCGCACCAGATCGAAAAAAGCGAGCGCGAAGGGCCAGATCACCCGTTCCGTCACGTCTCCCTTTTCATCGCGATAGGTGATGACGACCCGGCTTTCCTTACGGATCGTATCGCGAATGGCGGCCAGATCGACATGGATGGCGGCAAGGCCCTGCCCCGGCCCGACAAGCAAGGTGGAATGATCGAGTTCCTCACGCAGGGCATCGGGAAGCACGGCGCCGATCTTGACGAGGGCGGCGCGGGCGGCCTCGGCCAGCCCGGCATCGGCACGGCCCGCCACCCAGCGCGAGCCGAGCACCAGCGCCTCGATTTCCTGCTGCGAAAACATCAGCGGCGGCAACAGGAAACCGGGGCGCAGCACATAACCCACGCCCGCTTCGCCCTCGATATCCGCGCCCTGCGCCTGAAGCGTCGCTATATCGCGGTAGAGCGTGCGCAGGCTGACGCCGGTTTGCGCGGCAAGGGCCGCGCCGCTGACCGGCATGCGGTGGGAGCGCAGTATCTGCAACAGATCGAGAAGCCGTTGTGAGCGTGACACGCGATATTTCCTTCCACCGCATAGCCAGACCGTGGCGTTGACGATCCCGGCGATAGACGCGTAGCGCCGCCAGCCGCCGGGTGCAACCATGCAAAAAAGGGTGGACAAGGCCGCGTCGCCCGCATGTAGATAGGGTCAGGCTCTTTCACACCCCTCCCATCCGCCACAGGCATTTCGAGTTTCCGCCATGATCGTTCGTCCAAAACCGAACCTGCTGCAGCTTTTCCTCATCGTGCGCGGCTCCATCATCGTTCGCATCTTTCCGCAGGTGCTTGCGGTTTTCCTGCTGTCGACGCTGGTTGTCTGGGCGCACAAGGACAGGCCGGATCTGGTGCAGGCGTTAAACGGCGCGCCCTTTTCGCTGCTCGGCATCGCGCTTTCGGTGTTTCTCGGTTTTCGCGCCAATGCCTGTTACGACCGCTGGTGGGAAGCCCGCAAGCAATGGGGTGCGCTGATTACCGTTGCCCGCGCGCTTTCACGCCAGAGCCTCATGCTCGATAGTCGGCAGGATGTCGCCGATCCCGTCACCCGCCGGCGGATCACCGATCTTGCCATTGCCTTCTGCCACGCGCTGGTTTCGCATCTGCGCCCCGGGGATGCGACCGCCACTGCGGCCAGCCTCGTTCCCGATGATCTCAGGGATATTTACGACCGCAGCCGCAACCGGCCGGACATGCTGCTGCGCGAAATATCCGGCGCCGTCGTCTCCGCCCATGGCAAGGGGCAGATCAGCGATATCCAGCTACAGATGCTGGATGCCACCGTGCAGCAGATGGGGGCGGCGCAGGCTTCGTGCGAGCGCATCCGCCAGACGCCGGTTCCCTTCGGTTATTCGCTGCTGCTTCACCGTACCGCGCATCTGTTCTGCCTGCTGCTGCCGTTCGGTTTCACCGATCTGCTCGGCTGGGCCACGCCGTTTACCGCCACGCTCATCGCCTATACGTTCTTCGGTCTCGATGCGCTGTCCGACGAGCTGGAGGACCCATTCGGCACCGGCCTCAATGCGCTGCCGATCAATTCACTCGCCACCACCATCGAGATCAATCTGCGCGAGGCGATGGGCGAGACCGATCTGCCGGCCGATCCGCGCCCGGTGGACTACGTGCTGATGTGATATCGTCCCGCCGGGTTGAAACCGATCGCGCGGACACCAGTTAATGAAAGACGGCTTCCCCGCCCGGCATCCCGTGCCGGCCATGTTTTCAGCAAACAGGAGAGACATCCCATGTATGACGTCAGCGCGAATGGCGCGAATATTCCCGCCCTCGGTTTCGGCACCTTCCGCATTCCGGAAGACGATGTCAGGCGCATTCTGCCGGAAGCACTGAAACTCGGCTTCCGCCATGTCGATACCGCGCAGATCTACAAGAACGAGGGGGCCGTCGGCGAGGTCATCGCGCAATCGGGCATTTCCCGGCACGATATATTTCTCACGACCAAGGTCTGGGTGGACCGCTTCCGCCACGACGATTTTCTCGCTTCCGTCGATGAAAGCCTTGCGAAGCTGAAGACCGATTATGTCGATCTGCTGCTGCTGCACTGGCCGAAGAGCGATGTGCCGCTTGCTGAGCGCATGGGCGCGCTGAACGCGGTGCGCAAGGCCGGCAAGGCGCGCAATATCGGCATTTCCAACTTCAATGTGGCGCTGACCGAAGAGGCGGTGAAACTGTCCGACACGCCGCTTGCCACCAACCAGATCGAATATCACCCCTATCTCGACCAGACGAAGGTGATTTCGGCCGCGCGCAAGCACGGGATGTCGGTGACAGCCTATTATCTGATGGCCGATGGCAAGGTGCCGAACGATCCCGTGCTGAAGGATATCGGCGCAAAACACGGCAAGACCGCCGCGCAGGTGGCCCTGCGCTGGGCGGTGCAGCAGCCGGATATCGTGGCGCTTTCCAAGACGGCGACCGAAAGCCGCCTCAAGGAGAATTTCGATGTTTTCGATTTTGCGCTGACCGAAGAGGAAATGCGGGCGATCCACGCGCTTGCAAAGCCGAATGGCCGCATCGTCAATCCCGGTCACCTCGCGCCCGATTGGGACGACTGAGGCGGCCTTCCCTCCGCTCTGGTCTCATCGCTCGGTCAGGGCCAGCTTCGCACCCAGCGCCACGAAAGCGGCCGCGAAGCTGCGCCGCAGCCAGGCGAGGACCGCCGGGCGCGACACCACCTGCCGCCGGACCGAGGCGGCGAAACAGCCATAAAGCGCAAACACCAGAAACGTCATGGCCATGAAGATCAGCCCGAGATCGATCATGCGCCATGTCGGCAAAGCCTCATCCGGCGCGATGAACTGCGGCAGGAAGGCGAAAAAGAAGATCGACAGTTTCGGGTTCAGCAAATTGATGAGGATCGCCTCGCCGATGATGCGGGCGGCCTTCCGGGGCTCCCTCGTATCGTCGATCTTCAGCCCACCGTCCTCCCGCAGCGTGTTCCACGCCATGTAGAGGAGGTAGGCGACTCCCAGATATTTGACGATGCCGAAGGCGAGCGCGCTGGTGTGCAGTATGGCGGCAAGGCCGGTGATGGCGGCGAGCAGATGCGGCACGATGCCAAGCGTGCAGCCGAAGGCCGCAACGACGCTCGCCCTCGCCCCCTGCGAAAGACCGGCGGCGAGCGTGTAGACCACGCCGGTTCCGGGAGAGGCTGCGACGATGAAGGATGTGATGAGGAATTCGGGTGTCATGGTGAGGGCGTGTCCTATGGGGTGGAGGACAGGAGCATGAGGGTGTGTTGGGTGGGTGTCTTGGATGAAATTGCAGCGCCACATCCGCACACCGTCACCCCGGCCCTCGAGCCGGGGTCCAGCGTGGTCAAGTCCTTGACCACGAAAGACTCCTTTCACGGCGCAGACGCGCCGTGGCTGGATGCCGGATCTAGTCCGGCATGACGGAAGAGGGCGACGATCCGCCGCCCGTCGCCGCCCGGTAAACTGCCGGCGTCACCCCGAATTGCCGCACGAAGAACCGGTTCAGATGGCTCTGGTCGGCAAAACCGGCGGCAAAGGCCGCCTCGGCAGGCGGCGTGCCTCTGGCCAGTGCATGGCGTGCCACATGGACACGCCGCTGGAGAAGATAGCTATGCGGCGTCAGCCCGGTGGCCCTGGCAAAAGCGCGCAGGAAGCGGAACTGGCTCATGCCGGCCTCTGCGGCGAGATCGGCAAGGCGGAACGACCGGGAGGGCTCGTCATCGATGCGGCTTTTCGCCCGCCTTATATTCTCGGGTGCGGCGATTTCGCCCGGCTTCGCCGCCGTCTCCATCGCCCCCGCCAGAAGCGTCAGCAGGTTCTCGTCGCCACGAAGGGTTTCGCCCGGCCGTTCTCTTGCCGTCATGGCTGCAAAGACAGCGTTGAACCGCTTCGCCAGCGGCCTGATATCGACGGGATAGGCAAATTCGAACGCGCCGCGATCCGTCTCGCCGATATCGGCAATGGCGTCGCGGACGATATCGATGTCGAGATAGAGCATCCGCCAGGCGCGGCCGCCCTCCCCGAGCGGAATACCGTCATGCACCTCGCCCGGATTGACGGTGATGAGATGGCCGGCGCCGGCTTCCACCATGCCGCGGCCGGAGAGCGATTTCTGTGCCCCGCGTTCGATGAGACCGATGCCGAACTGGTCGTGCATGTGGCGCGGAAAGGAACGGTCGCTATCCGCCGCCACGGCGACGACACCGGGCAGAATGGTTTTCGGCATCAGGAACCGGCCTTGGGCCATGACAGCGCGCGCTCCGCAGATTAGAGCGCGACGCTATCACAGGATGCCCAGTCGAGACAGATGCGGCGTTTACGGATGCATATGATTGATCATGGCGAAGACCTGATCGAAATTGCCGTTCTGCGCGGCGAAACGCAGCGGCTTGCAGCGTTCCACCACCACTTCCTTCTCATCCGGGCGATTTTCAAGAATATCCATCACCTCGGAAATGAAGGCGTCGAGCGGCATGGCTCTTTCGTCGCTCGCCTGCCCCTCGCCCATCAACGTCGTCTGCACATAGGGCGGCACGATTTCGATGACCTCCACCGGCGTTTTCTTCAGCTGCTCTCGCAGCGCGACCGAATAGGCATGGATGGCCGATTTGGTGGCGCTGTAGGTGGGGGTCAGCACCATCGGCACGAAGGCTAGGCCGGAGGAAACCGTCAGCACAGTGGCTGCGGGTTGCTTGAGGAAATGCGGCAAAAGCGCCGCCGTCAGGCGAATGGGTGCTAGAAGATTGGTGGCGATGGTTTCTTCGGCCGTGTCGAGATAATCCGGTGCTGCGGCGATGTCTTCCGGCCGCATGATGCCGGCATTGTTGATGACGGCGTTGAGGGTCGGATGGGCCTTTACCAGAGCTTCGGCAAACGCGCGGATGCCTGCGGCGTCCGTCGCGTCCATCACCATCGAGGCCATGCCGGGATTGGCGGCCGTCACCTCGTCGAGCACGGCCTTGCGGCGGCCGGAAATGATGACCCGGTTGCCGGCCTTGTGAAACGCCTCCGCCAGCGCCCGGCCGATGCCGGAACCGCCGCCGGTGATGAGAATGGTGTTATCAGCGATTTTCATTGCAACATCCTTTGCTTGTTGGCTGAAAGGAAGTTAGCTATGATACTCTCCAATCGAAAGTAGGCACCCAAAAGATTTATACTTACCCAAAGGAGAGTGCACGATGAAACGGCACGCCGCCGACCCGGCCATCGAAAGCCGGCGCAAGGTTCCGCCACCCACGGATACCGATCCGGCAATAGAGGCGCTGGTTCAGGACATCATCGCGAAAGTGGCCGACAAATGGACGATGCTCATTCTGGAAGTGCTGGAAGAGCATGGCACGCTGCGCTTCACGCAGATCGGCAGGCTGGTCGGCAATATAAGCCAGAAGATGCTGACGAAAACGCTGCGGCAGATGGAAAGCGACGGGCTGGTGCGCCGCACCGTGCATCCCGTTATTCCGCCGCATGTGG
Organism: Agrobacterium sp. T29; assembly: GCF_006970545.1. Taxonomy (NCBI): domain Bacteria; kingdom Pseudomonadati; phylum Pseudomonadota; class Alphaproteobacteria; order Hyphomicrobiales; family Rhizobiaceae; genus Agrobacterium; species Agrobacterium sp. T29. Next base: position 555,690 of record NZ_CP040640.1, on the reverse strand, counting down.
ATTACGGCCTGACGAACCTCGGCCGCACGCTGGGCAGCGCCTTTTGCGGCGTTTGGATATGGGCGGAAACGCACCATGCCGAAATAGAAGAGGCGCGGCGCCTGTTCAACGAACAGCCGCCGCGCCCCGCTATGGAGTAGTTTCGCCTCAGGCGAACTGGCTGAGGCCCGGAACCGAGGCGATCACCTGATCGACAACCTCATCACCCGCATGCTGGCGGGCAACGGAGATGGTTTCCTTGGCGAGCGTGGAAATCTCGCTCATGCCGAGGCCCTGGCTCATCAGCTGCTGGCCCAGCCCCATGATGCCGCCGCCGCCGATCGCGCTCATCAGGCCGCCGAGCAGACCGCCGCCGCCGGCACCTTCGCCATTATACTGCGCCACCAGTTCGCTGGCGCCGGGTATGGCTTCGATCATGCGGGCGATCGGGCCGTCTGCAGCCTCGCGCTGGAGAAAACCGAGAATCATGCCAATGGCCTTTTCGGCCAGTTCGGGGCTTATTCCCGCCTTCTCGGCGATCTGGCTTACGACTTCGTTCATTCTTGCCTCCTGTTGAAAAACGACGCCAACATCGAATAACTGACGTTAACGTCAACGTAAAACAATATCATGCCGCATTCAAGCGGCCAGGGTCAGGTGCGGCAACTTTCATCAAGCGGTTTTTCTTCATCGCCATCAAGCAGTTGTTGCGCCTTGAAACTGTCCTTATAAGATCATCACAACCAAGCTATGAAAAGGCCGCTATCGTCAGAAGTGGCCGCAACATGGTAGTGACGCTTTAAATTCGGAGATGACTTTTGCAAAATCCAACGCGATTTTAAGGGTCATGCACCAGCCGCAGGAGAAAATGGTCGATGTTGCAGGACGGACAGCTCTATATCGGGACCAGCCGCAATCCGGACGACAGCCTGAACAAGGGCGAATATCTGGAGCTGAAATTCGGCAACCGCCACGGCCTCATCACCGGCGCGACAGGAACCGGCAAGACCGTGACGTTGCAGGTTCTGGCCGAAGGTTTTTCCAAGGCCGGCGTGCCGGTTTTCTGCGCCGACATCAAGGGCGACCTTTCCGGCATCGCCGCGCAGGGCGAAGCCAAGGACTGGGTGCAGAAACGCGCCGAGCAGATTGGCTTCACCGATTTTGCCTATGGCAAATCGCCGGTGATCTTCTGGGATCTCTACGGTGAAAAAGGCCATCGCGTGCGCGCCACCATCGCCGAGATGGGGCCGCTGCTGCTTGCCCGGTTGATGGATGCTTCGGAAGCGCAGGAAGGCGTGCTCAACATCGCCTTCAAGATCGCCGATCAGGGCGGGCTGCCGCTGCTCGATCTCAAGGACCTGCAATCGCTCCTGAACTATATGGGTGAAAACGCAACCGAGCTTTCCAACCAGTTCGGCCTGATTTCCAAGGCCTCGGTGGGTTCTTTGCAGCGCGGGCTGCTGGTTCTGGAACAGCAGGGAGCGGCGAATTTCTTCGGCGAACCGGCATTGAAGATCGCCGACATCATGCGTGTGGGCACGGATGGGGTTGGCACGATTTCGGTTCTCGCCGCCGACCGGCTGATGATGAACCCGCGCCTTTACGCCACCTTCCTGCTCTGGATGCTTTCGGAGCTGTTCGAAGAGCTGCCGGAAGTGGGCGACCCGGAAAAGCCGCGTCTGGTGTTCTTCTTCGACGAGGCGCATCTGCTCTTCAACGACGCGCCGCGGGTGCTGGTGGAACGCGTGGAACAGGTGGTGCGGCTCATCCGCTCCAAGGGCGTGGGCGTCTATTTCGTGACGCAGAACCCGCTCGACGTGCCGGAAACCGTTCTCGCCCAGCTCGGCAACCGCGTGCAGCACGCGCTTCGCGCCTATACGCCGCGCGAGCAGAAGGCGGTGCGCACCGCGGCCGACACTTTCCGCCAGAACCCGGCCTTCAACACCGCCGACACCATCACCACGCTCGGCACCGGTGAAGCGCTGATTTCCACCCTGCACGACAAGGGCGCACCTTCCATCGTCGAGCGCACGCTGGTACGTCCGCCATCCGGCCGTGTCGGGCCGCTCACCGATGCGGAGCGCAAGTCCCTGATCGATGTGAGCCCCGTCGCCGGGCAATATGACAAGGATATCGACCGGGAATCGGCCTTCGAAATCCTCGCCGCCCGCGCCCAGAAGGCTGCCGATGCAGAAGCTGCCAGACGCGCGGAAGAAGAAAACGCCGCCAGCCAGTCCGAGAGCGCGTCTGGCCGCTGGCGCCTACCCGGCTTCGGCGATGAAGAACCCGCACCGGCCTCCACCGGCTCGCGCAATGGCGGCGCACGCAAGACCGGATACCAGCGCGAAACGGTGATCGAGGCGGCGATGAAAAGCGCGGCCCGCTCGGTTGCAACCTCGGTCGGCCGCGCCATCGTGCGCGGGATTCTCGGTAGTTTGAAGCGATAAAACAGATACGCCGCCCGCCCTCGATGGGGCGGGCGGCGCTTGATTGGCGGGACTTACTTCTGGCGATAGAAGATCATGCCGCCGTGATAAAGCACATCGTCGACGAATTCGCCGTCGGCGGTGAAGCCGGTATCGTCCCAATAGTCGATATGGTTTCCCTTCACCTCATACCGTCCCTGATAGGCGCTTTTGCGGTTGCCCCGCGCCTCGTCATACCGGCCATTGGGCAGAAGTTCCTGGCGAATGTGGCCATCGCCGGTGACCCACATGCCGATATAGGGGTGGTTCCGGGTTTGAGACGTTTCGGTCATATTCACGTCCATGGCGTTGCTCGTTTTGCTGGAGCCCGTATCGGTGGAAGCCGTTGCGAGCAGAAGCGCAACGGATGTCGAAACAATGTTCATTGCCAATCCTCCTTAAGCGGCGGTGGGTCGCACGACGATTTCATTGACGTCCACATCGTCGGGTTGCTCGATGGCGTAGCGCACCGCGCGGCCGATGGCGTCGGGCTTCAGGGCGATGGCCCGATAGGTCTGCATCAGTTCCGCAGCAGCTGGATCGGTGATGGTGTGGGCAAGTTCGCTTTCCACCACGCCGGGGTGAATGCAGGTCACACGCAGGTCGCGGTTTTCCTGCCGCAACCCGTCCGAAATCGCCCGCACGGCAAATTTCGTGGCGCAATAGACGGCCGCCGTTGGCGAAACGGCGAGCGCACCGATGGAGGCGATGTTGATGATGTGGCCGGAAGCGCGGGTGGTCATCTCGGGCAGAACGGCGGCGACGCCATAAAGCACGCCCTTGATGTTGACGTCGATCATGCGGTCCCATTCGTCGACCTTGAGGGACGACATTAACGACAACGGCATGATGCCGGCATTGTTGACGATGACGTCGACCTGCCCGAAGGCCTTGCGCCCCGTCTCCGCAAAGGCCTCGACGCTCTGTCTGTCCGTCACGTTCAGCGGCTGGATGATGACCTCGGCGCCCTTGCCGCGCAATTCTTCGGCAAGCGCCTGCAAGCGGTCCATGCGGCGCGCGCCCAGCACCAGCTTCGCCCCGGCCGCGGCCAGTTCCCTTGCGATACCCTCACCGATCCCGCTCGATGCACCTGTGATGAGAACGACTTTGTTCAATGTCATGGCTTTCTCCTTGGTGTTATGGCCGGCTTTTCTGGCAGCGGCCATTGCGGAGAAGATAAAGCTTGGGCATTGTCGTGATAACCGCCTCAATCATAACCTCAATGGGTAGAATTTCTAACCAATGAATATCGATCTCAACGCGCTTTCGACATTCTGCATGGTTGCCGAGGAGCGCAACTTTCGCGCCGTTGCAGACAGGCTCGGCGTAACCCGCTCCGCCGTCAGCCAGACCATCCGCAAGCTTGAAGAAACGATGGGAATAGCGCTGGTGCAGCGCACGACGCGCAGCGTCAGCCTGACGGAAGCGGGACAGCAGCTTTATGCGGATGTCTCGCCATCCATCGGCAATCTCGTTGAGGCTGCCAATGCCGCGTCGTCCCTGAGCGGCGCCGTGCGCGGGCAGTTGCGGCTTGCGGTGTCCTCGATAGCCGAGCGCTTTTTATCCGGACCATTGCTTGCGCGCTTTGCGGAAATACATCCCGAAGTGCAGCTCGATATCGTCGTGACGGACGAGGAATTCGATATCGTCGCCGAGCACTACGATGCCGGCGTGCGTCTTGGAGAACTGATCGCGCAGGACATGATTGCGGTTCCCGTTTCCGCTCCACAGCGGCAGCTCGCCGTCTGCTCGCCGCGCTATCGGGACCGCTTCGGCCTGCCGGCGCAGCCCCGCGAATTGATAGGGCACAGGTGTATCGGCTGGCGACCGCGTCCGGGTGTGGCGCCATACAGGTGGGAATTTGCGGAAAACGGCCGCGAATTTGCGGTGGCGGTGGAGCCGGCCTTCACCACCAACGACATGCAGCTGATGATCAAGCTGGCCTGCGCCGGTGCGGGCATCACCTTCGGTATGGAAGAGACGTTCCGCCCCTATCTGGAAAGCGGGCAGCTCGTTTCCATGCTGGAAGACCACTCCCCGAGCTTTGCGGGATTTTATCTCTATTATCCCAGCCGCCATAATCTTGCGCCGAAGCTGCGCGCCTTCATCGATCACGTCCGCCTGTCGAGAGAGCGGTAATCTGCCGGAGCGAGCCCCGGCAGATTGTTAGAAAACAGGGCTATTTCCTCTGTGAAACCAGCGAGAAATAAGCGCCCTGCGGATCGACGCAATTGACGATCCAGCTTTCGCCGGGAACCTCCATCGGACCGTTGACGACCTTGCCGCCGCCGGTGCTGACACGAGTAATGGCGTCATCGATACCGTCCACATTGAAGTAATAACCCCAGTGACAGACGGGGACCTGCGGCATGCGTTTCATCATGCCGCCGACGGCCTTGCCCCTGTAGGCGAAGATGCGGTACGGGCCCATGTCGCCCATGTCGAAATCATGGTCCTTGGTCCAGCCGAACACATCGCCGTAAAAGGCCATGGCCTCATCGACATTATCGGTGAAGAGCTCGTGCCAGCCGACATGGCCCTGCTTTTCCTGCATATCCTCGGGGAAACCGCCGGTTTCCATCGGCAGCGGCGTCATGATGCAGAGCACCGCACCGAAGGGATCGGCGACCACGGCGAAGCGGCCGATTTCGGGAATGTCCTGCGGCGGACGTCTGACCGCGCCGCCCTTTTCAGCGAATTGTTTCGCCGTGGCGTCCACATCGTCGACATCGACATAGGCGGTCCAGTTCGGGGGAATGCCCTGGCCCTTGTGCTCGTCGGTCAGCTCCATGACGCCGCCCATGCCCTTGCCATCGGCCTCCAGCACCAGATAGGGCATTTCAGGCGAGCCGAAATCCTTGGTCTGCCAGCCGACGACATGACCATAAAAGCGGGCTGCCGCTTCCATATCGGGCGTCATCAGCTCGACCCAGATGAATTTTCCATGTGTATCGGACATTGTCGTCTCCTATGGAGAGTTTGGCGGGTGTGTTTCGGCAAGCGCCCGCCGCAGGATGCGGCGGCGCCGGTGGTTTTCGGATGAAATTTTCGCAGAGCCTCAGGCCTTGCGGCGGAATTCCGATGTCATGAAGGTCTTGAATGTGCCGTCCGGCTGCCTGACGCTGCCGGAAAAGCTGCGGTGATTGTCGTCATGCAGCACCAGCACGTCGTGATAGGTAGCGGTGCCGCCGGAACCGTCGAAGGCGGGGCCTTCCGCTTCCAGCGTCAGGGTCTTGCCGTCCTCTTCCAGCCAGCCCTTGTAGACCCAGAGATTGGTCATCATCGACCCCACCCAGGTGCCGACGAAATTGCCCTTGGCCGGGTCGAAGCCGACCGTGATCACGGCCGTCATATCCGTGCCGTCAGGCATCTTGCCGGTGCCGTTGCCGATGATCCACAAGCCACCGACGGAGCGGACGGTCTCGGTGAATTGCTGCGACGGGTCGTCGGCATCGTAGCCCTCATGGCCGGAACTGGAGGTCATGACCCAGTCTCCGACGATCCTCTTGAGGAACTCATGTTCCTTCTGCGGCTTGGCGATTTCCATTTCCATTTTTGTTTCCTCCTCATCCGTCCGTTTTCAGTGGCAGCAGGCTGCCGCCTTCGGCGCGTCCTCATACTGGTCGTGGCGGCGCACCCAATCCATTACCTCCTCTTCGTTACGGCCTTTTGGCACCAGATCGAGCAGCATCAGCGTGCCGAGCGTCTGTTCCGCGCCGCGGGCGTAAGTGGAATAGGTGTGGTAGATCTTGCCGTCGTCGCCCTTGGCGAAAACGCTGATACCGTGCAGGTCCTTCAGGTCGCCATAGGGCGCCATGTCACGGTAATTATAGGTGATTTCACCTTTGGCCATGTCCTCGTCGCGGAACGAGGCCTGATAATCGTAGTTGAAATCGCTGCTTTCGGCCGAAACCCACGGGAATTTCCAGCCCATGCGGTTCCTGTAGCTTTCGATCTTCTCAAGCGGCGCGCGCGACACGGCAACGAAACCCGCATCGCCATGCTTGAGGTGGATCAAAGCGCCATCGACATGATCGGCAAAGAAGGAGCAACCGACGCAGCCCTCCTCCCAGTCGGGCGCCAGCATGAAGTGATAGACAATGAGCTGGCTGCAGGTGCCGAACAGTTCCTTCAGCGATTTGGGGCCGGAAGGGGCATCGAAGATATAATCCTTCGTCACCTCTTCCCAGGGCAGCGCACGCCGGGCCTCGTTCAGCCTGTCACGGGCGCGGGTCAGTTCCTTTTCCTTCACCAGCAGATCGCGGCGGGCCGCAAGCCACTCCTCTTTCGAAACGACGGGATGAGACATGATCTTTCCTCCTTGGATCCGTCTTTCACCACGGCACCGCCCCGCTTTGACGGTGGGCGCCGGCTATTTCTGTGCTGAAAGTCAATAAACAGTCTGCGGGGACATCAAGTTCCGCTTGACTAATTAGGTTGATATCAACATATTTATCCCATGTCAAACGCCAGCGTGATTCCTTTTTCGACAACTCTTTTCGTGCGGGATGCGTGTCTGTGCCTGCATGCGCAGCGCGCCGCACGGGCATTGGCGCGGTTGTTCGACAATGCGCTGAAGCCGGTTGGGATCACCAATGGACAATTTTCGCTGCTGATGTCGCTCAACCGGCCGGAGCCGCCGCCAATGGGACCGGTCGCCAATCTTCTGGCCATGGACCGCACGACGCTGACGGCGGCGCTGAAGCCGCTGGAGCGGCGCGGGCTGGTCAGCATCGAGCAGGACCCGAAGGACAAGCGCGGCAAACGGCTGCGGCTGACAGCGGACGGCATGGCCGTGCTCGCCGCCGCCTTCCCCATCTGGGAACAGACCCATGCCGAAATCGAAGCCCGCATCGGCAGCGGCGACCCCGACCGGCTGCGCCGCGACCTTGTCGACCTCGGCTGACAGGATTGACGGCATGGCGCCACTTTTGTCGGCGACAATGTCATCCGGCCGTTGTGCCGGGGAGCGACACTACGAAGAAAGCGCAATCAAGGAGGAATGATCATGCGTGCAATCGTTTTTGTAAAAGCCACCAAAAGCAGCGAAGATGGCGTCATGCCCACGACCGAACTGATCGAGGCGATGGGAAAATTCAACGAGGAACTGGTCAATGCCGGCATCATGCAATCCGGCGACGGTCTGCATCCCTCCTCCAAAGGCAAGAGGGTTGTGTTCGACGGTGACAGCCGCACGGTGATCGACGGCCCCTTCCCGCACACCAACGAGCTGGTCGCCGGCTTCTGGATCTGGACTGTGAAGGACATGGACGAGGCCGTGGCCTGGGTGAAACGCTGCCCGAACCCGATGCTGGAGCGCAGCGAAATCGAAATTCGCCCGATGTTCGAAATGGAAGACTTCGGCGACGCTGTAACGCCGGAAATCGCCGCGCATGTCGAAGAACTGCGCGCGCGTGTCGCGAAGCAATAAAGGCCGCTCAGGCGAGCGCCGGATTAAAACGGGAGAGTGCGGGCTTGCCGCGTTCTCCCCACCGCCTGCCTTTGCAAAAGCCGTTGCCTCGAACAACCGCCGCTGTTAATGGTGAAGCGGTTCAACCCGTTTCAAGAAAGGAGGCTTCGCATGGATATTTCCTGCTTCTGGCGCAATCGTCAGCTCTGCCACCTTTTTGCCCTGCAGACACGTTTGCAGGGCTGACCGGAACAACCAACACTCTGGTTTGCCCAAAAGGCCGCGCAGAATGCAGCTTGTCTGCCGTTGCGCATGTTTTCACGACGGATCACCCCGAACCGAAACCCCGTACTGCCTGTGGCAGACCACGGTTCGTCGCGGGTCCGTCTTGCCAGAGACGACTTCATGACCATCATCACGCTTCGAAACCTCGGAATCATTCTGGGCAAGCCGCTTTTTTCCAATCTCAGCCTCACGGTGAATGCGGGAGACCGCATCGGCATCGTCGCCGCCAATGGCTGCGGTAAATCCACCCTGCTCCATTGCCTTTCCGGTGACATGGAGCCCACCAGCGGCGATATCACCCGGCTGCGCGGACTGACGCAGTCCATCGTCCACCAGCATCTGCCCTCACCGCTGATGGAACAGACGATGCGGGACGCTGTGCTTTCCGCCCTGCCGGCGGACACGATCGACAGCGAGAGCTGGCGTGCCGACATTATTTTCGACGCCATGCTGGTGCCGGAACCGTTCCGCGAGCGCCGCCTGAAAGAGCTGAGCGGCGGCTGGCAGAGGCTTGCCATGCTGGCCCGGGCATGGATCACCGAGCCGGATGTGCTGCTGCTCGACGAGCCGACCAACCATCTCGACCTCGAAAAAATCAATGTGCTGGAAAACTGGCTCGGTGAATTGCCGCGCGATACGGCTGTCATCATCGTCAGCCATGACCGCGCCTTCCTCGACAATGTCACCAGGAGCACGCTGTTCCTGCGGCCGGAAAATTCGGCGCTGTTCCGGTTGCCCTATGGCCACGCACGGGCGGTGCTGGAAGAGGAGGATGCCGCCGATGAGCGGCGTTTCCAGCGCGACATGAAAACCGCCCAGCAATTGCGCCGTCAGGCCGCCAAGCTCAACAATATCGGCATCAATTCCGGCAGCGATCTTCTGACCGTCAAGACCAAGCAATTGCGTGAGCGTGCGGAAAAGATCGAGGAAAAGGCGCGGCCCGCCCATATCGAGCGATCCGCCGGCAAGATCCAGCTCGCCAATCGCGGCACCCGTGCCAGGGTTCTGGTCACTCTGGAAGATGCGCCGGTCTCGACGCCGGACGGAACAGTGCTGTTTCGCACCGGCCGGCAATTTGTCCGTCAGGGGGACCGCATCGTCATTCTCGGCCGCAACGGCGTCGGCAAGACACGGCTGATGTCGCTTCTGCAGGCGGCCGTATCGGGCGCAGGCCAGATAGACGGCATCAAGGCCACGCCCTCGCTGGTGGCCGGATATGTCGATCAATCGCTCGCCGAGATCGATGACGACAGCACGCCCGTTTCGCTGCTATCCCGCCGCTTCGATATTGGCGACCAGCGCATCCATGGCCTGCTCGCGGGCGCCGGGATCGACATGGAAATGCAGAAACGTCGCATCGCCGCCCTTTCCGGCGGGCAGAAGGCCCGGCTTGCCATGCTGGCGCTGCGGCTGGCGGAGCCGAATTTCTACCTGCTGGACGAGCCCACCAACCATCTGGATATTGAGGGGCAGGAAGCGCTGGAGGCGGAAATCATCAGCCGCGAGGCCAGCTGCGTGTTCGTCTCGCATGACAGGAGTTTCGTGCGGGCTGTCGGAACCCGCTTCTGGCTGATCGACAAGCGCAGGCTGGTGGAAGTCGACGATCCGGAAGGATTTTTCGCTTCGGCCTGACGGTCTTGAAAAGCAAACGCCCGTCAGCCCAAAAGGCTGGCGAGGCGTGGATCGCCGGCGAAATCCAAAACAGCAAAACCCGTTCTGCGCATTGGAAATTCGCAGAGCGCCTGCACCCCCGTTTTCGAAAGGTGGATACGCCAGCTCATCCGTTCCACCGGCGTCTTCGCGGCAAAAGCCTTCGGCGACAGAACCGCGATGTTGAGGCCGCCGGCGGGGTCGCGTACCGAGCGATAGAGGATAGCCTCGATCTTCGCCAGACGTGCCTGATCGGCCAGCGTCTGGCATGGCTCGTAATTCTGCAGATCGGTCCACAGGCGAGCATCCCGGCTCAGTTCCGGTTTCGTCAGGTTGAGCGCCGCATCGGTAGCGATACGGGCGGCGAAGGCGGAATAGTCGGCGGGATTGGCAGGCAGCGGCGTGCCCGGCGATTCGGCATAGAACAGCAGCCGGTAAAAGGCCATTTCGGCGAGCGCCGTCTCCACCTTCTGGGCGGCGTAATAAACGCCCTCGGTATAGCCCGCGCGGCGGAAGCGCGAACCGTGCGGATAGGCGGCTCCATACCGGAAGGGCGTGGCGAGAAGATAATCGAAACCGGCGCATTCCGGCGGAAACGGCCGCTTGCTCGTCTCCAGAATATCTTCCAGCAGCGATTGCTCCTCCACCGTATCCACCAGTTTCATGGTGGAGACCTGATGCTGCGCTTCCACCAGCCGCCAGTATTTTCCCGATACGGCGCGTTTTTCAGACAGGAGCGCGGCGGGCGTCCAGATAGGAGAGGACATCGATCAATCCGGTAATGGTGGTCAGTTTGTCGGCAGGCACGGCGTTCAGCGCAACATTGTGATTGCGCAGCCAGTTTTTCGCCACGGCCTCATCGCCGCCGGCAATCGCATCCAGCGAGCGGAAAACCCGGATCAGCAGTACCGCAAGCTCGAAGGATTTGGCGCCCGGCTCCAGCAGGAAATCGAGCCGTTTCATGCGCGACACGGTGGGGGCGGAAACGCCGAGAATATCAGCCGTGCGCGCGGCATTCAGACCCAGCCGCTCGGCGGCGGCGATAACGGCCTTGGTGACCACCCTGCCCTGCGAGTCCGGATCCATGGCGCTCTTGGCGTGAATATTCATGACGCATATCCTTTCCTTGGAAAGAATATAGCATTTTTCTTTCTGAAAACAAGAAGGCCGGGATGAACCCGGCCCCGTTGTTCAGATAACTTGCTCACGCGAATTGGATCAGGCCACCGAGACCGGCACTTCCGTGGAGGTGCGCATGGCGTGGCTGTACGGGCAGACGATATGAGCGGCGGCAACCAGCTTTTCGGCGACTTCGCGCTCGACGCCCGGAATATTGGCCTTCAGCGACACTTCGATGCCGAAGCCGCCGCCGTCTTCGCGCGGGCCGATGCCGACGGTTGCCGTCACAGTCGTGTCTTCAGGAATCTTTACCTTTTCCTTGCCGGCGACAAATTTCAGCGCGCCCAGGAAGCAGGCGGAATAACCGGCTGCGAAAAGCTGCTCCGGATTGGTGCCACGGGCGCCATCGCCGCCCAGCTCCTTCGGAACGGTCAGCGTCACGTCGAGAACGCCGTCTTCCGACTTGGCGTTGCCGGCGCGGCCACCGGTGGCGGATGCTTTGGTCGTGTAGAGAATGGGCATGACATTTACTCCTTCGGGTTGGTGTTGGGCATCTTATAACGCACAATTAAATTGTGCGCAATATAGTTTTGCGCATTGAATGAAATTTTGTTTTTTGCGATAATTTTCACGAAATTTCGCCGCGCATCCATGCGGCAGGAACCGAAAGCGGGGGCTGATTGTTCCCTTCCCGGTTGATTTTGGAGCAGGAAAATGGACGCAGAGGGCGACGAGAAGAAAATGGAAAGCCTGTTGAGGCTGGACCAGCAGATATGTTTTGCCCTTTATGGCGCGGCACACGCCTTCACGCGCGCCTATAAGCCGCTGCTCGACCCGATCGGGCTGACCTATCCGCAATATCTGGTGATGATGGCGCTATGGGAAAAAGAGACATCTACCGTCAAGGCGCTCGGCGAAATGCTGGGCCTCGATTCGGGCACGCTGTCGCCGCTGCTGAAGAGGCTCGAACATGCGGGGCTGATTACCCGCAAGCGCGGCACGGTGGATGAGCGGCAGGTGCTGGTGGCCCTGACGCCGAAGGGCGCGAACCTCAAAAAAGAGGGCGTGAAGATCATGGCGGCAATCGGCAGCGCCACCGGCTGCGGGCTGGAAGAGTTGGTGCAGATTCGCGACCGGGTGAATGCGCTGAAGGACAGTCTCAGCCGTCAGTGATCTCGAAAAAAACAGGGCGCAACATTTCCACGTCATGCCGGACTGGATCCGGCATCCAGCCACGGCGCGTCTGCGCCGTGAAAGAGTCTTTTGCGATCAAGGACTTGATCGCGCTGGACCCCGGATCAGGTCCGGGGTGACGGTGTGCGGATGAGACATTTTCGCCCATCGTTTCGCCACCCGGAGCAACACCAGGCGGCCCCAGAGGCCGCCTTCTTATGCAAGGGAAGTCCGGCTTACTGCCAGACCACCACACGCGCCTTCTGCGGCACGCGGTCGTAAAGATCGATGACATCCTGGTTCATCAGGCGCACGCAGCCGGAGGAGACGGCCTTGCCGATGGAGTTCCATTCCGGCGAACCGTGCAGACGGTAGAGCGTGTCCTTGCCGTTCTGGAAGATATAAAGGGCGCGTGCGCCGAGCGGGTTCTTCAGGCCCGGCGGCATGCCGCCGTTCTTGGAGGAATATTTGACCAGTTCCGGCTGGCGGGCGACCATTTCGTCCGGGGGGGTCCATTTCGGCCATTTCTGACGCCACTGGATGACGCCCTCGCCCGACCAGGCGAAACCTTCGCGGCCGATGCCGACGCCATAACGCATGGCGCTGCCGCCCTGCTCCACCACATAAAGGAAGCGCGAGCGCGTATCGACAACCACGGTGCCGGGACGTTCGCCGGTCGGGTCGACAACCCGCTGGCGGTAATAACGGCGGTCGATTTTCTGATAGGGGACGGCGGGAATGACGTAACCGCCATCCTCAACCGAGCCGTACATGACGGCCAGTTCCGCATCGCTGACGCCCGGCGAGAACATCTGCCGGAAATCGCTGCCGATGGCGCTCGCCTGCTGGCGAATGGCGTCTCCCGTGCCCGACGAGGCGCAGCCTGCGAGAAGCGAAGCGGAGGAGATGCCGAGAAGGGAAAGGAAGGTGCGTCTGGAAAGATCTGTGTCGGTGCTTGTCATAAGGCCGGTTTGTCCCACATTTCGAACGGCTATATCGCCGTTGTACGTCATTTGTTCCGTTTCATGCGTATTGCGAAAATAGTTAACCGACCGCTAAAAGCCAGTCACAAGGCGCTGGCGGAATGGGTCCAATATCTCTTTCTTTTAGAACGTGTTCAGATAACCACAATCTGCGCCCCTTGCGGCACACGCTCGTAGAGATCGATCACATCCTGATTGAGCATGCGCACGCAGCCGGAGGACGTCGCCTTGCCGACGGATTGCCAGTCCGGCGTGCCATGCACGCGGTAAAGCGTGTCCTTGCCATCCTTGAAGATATAAAGCGCACGCGCGCCGAGCGGGTTGTTGAGACCGGGCGTCATGCCGCCATTGGCGGCGGAGATGGAGGCGAGCTCCGGCTGGCGCTTGACCATTTCATCGGGCGGCGTCCAGCGCGGCCATTTCGCCTTCCACTGGATCTTGCCACGGCCCGACCAGGCATAACCGTCGCGCCCCAGCCCAACGCCGTAACGGATCGCCTTGCCGCCGGACTGCACGAGATAGAGAAAATGCTGTCTGGTATCGACGATAATCGTGCCGGGGGCTTCCGCCGTCTGGTAGCTCACTTCCTGCCTCAGATAACGCGGATCGATGCGGCCATAGGGAATGGCCGGCAGCGAGCGGTCCTCATCGCGGATCGGGCCATACATGACCCGGTGCAGCGGATTGGAGACAGGCAGGCCATAGGCCATCGTCTGGCCCTGCGGCTGCTGCGCGTTAGAACCCTGCACCTGCGGGGCTTGCAGCCCCTGCCCGCGCACCGGCGGACCGTATTCCTGATGGAAGCGGGTTCTGAACAGATCCGGCGGGCGCGTCGAAAGCTGGCCCGGCTGCGGCGGCAGTTCCGGCTGGCGATTGGAGCTGACGGAGTTGAAATTGAATACCGGCGCCGTTTCCCTGACGAAAACATCCGGGTCCATCCGGGTCGTATCCGTCACGAAAAGGCAGCCGCTCATGAGAGGCAGCAGGGCAAGCCCCGCCAGAGAGGCCGCCCGGCGACCGTTTTTCAAAAGGAGTGCTATCATCTGAACCGCTTCATGGAATCCAATCTGCCGGCATGATGAACCGTGCGGCTGGCGCGAGGCTGGCGTCGGTTTTTCAAAAAAAATCGAAAAACCGCATTTTTGCTCTTGAAGCTCTAGTTGCTAGAGGTGCCAGATTGGCTGTCGACTGGAATTCAGGAGCGGAAACCATGAATATTTCGACAGGCATAAACATCAAGGGCAAAGACGGGGAGCCACTGACCTTCTCCGTTGGCGGCATGGATTGCGGCAGCTGCGCGGCGAAAATCGAAACCGCGCTTTCCCGCCTGCCGGGCGTTGCCGACGTCAAGGTTTCCGTTGCACGCGAAAGGCTGAACCTTTCGCTGGCCGAAAGCAAAACCTCGGTCGAAAAAATCGAAGACACGCTGCGCAAACTCGGTTTCAAACCCGCTTTGCTGCCACAGGAAAAAGTCTCCCGCGCAAAAGTCGAAGCGGATCATCACGGCCACGGTCATGATGACCACGATCATTCGTCCTGCGGCGGCCACCATGCCGATACCGGAGCGAGCGCCGACAGCAGCAATGCGCTGACCTTTTCGGTCGGCGGCATGGATTGCGGCAGCTGCGCCGCCAAGATCGAGACCGCGCTTTCCCGCCTGCCCGGCGTTGCCGACGTCAAGGTTTCCGTTGCGCGCGAAAGGCTGAACCTTTCGCTGGCCGAAAGCAAAACCCCGGTCGAAAAAATCGAAGACACGCTGCGCAAGCTCGGATTCAAACCCGCCCTGCTGCCGCAGGAAAAGACCGCGCGAGAAAAGGCCGCAGATCACAATCACGATCATGACCACGGGTCATGCGGCGGCCATCACCACGATCACGATCATTCAGATCATGACCATTCGGGGCATGACCATTCCGCACACGATCACGCGTCCTGCGGCGGGCATGATCATGACCACTCCAAGCATGACCATTCTGGTCACGATCATTCCGGCCACGACCATGCGGGCCATTCGCATGGCTCCGCTCCAGTGGCTGCAGCCCAGAGCGCGGAAGTGGGACATGCCCATGGCGCGGATGAAAAAGGCGCGTGGTGGCGCACCGCAAAGGCGCGCAACACCTTCACCGGCACCGTTCTGGTCGCCATCGCCTATGCGGCGGAACTGAGCTTCCCGGCATGGGGCGGTTACGCCTTCATCATCGCCACGCTGGTCACGCTTTTCCCCATCGCGAAGAACGCTTTCAACGCCGCCCGTTTCGGCGCGGTCTTCACCATTGAAATGCTGATGACGATTGCCGCCATCGGCGCGATCATCATCGGCGAGGCGGAAGAGGCGGCCATCGTCGTGCTGCTCTTCTCCGTCGGCGAATTGCTGGAAGGCTTTGCGGCCGCACGCGCACGCTCGGGCATCAAGGCTCTTGGTTCCCTGCTGCCGAAAACGGCTCTGGTGGAAGAAAACGGCGCGCTTCGGCAGATCGCCGCCGATCAGGTGCGTATCGGCCAGGTGGTCGTGGCGCGGCCCGGCGACCGTATCGCCGCCGATGGCGTTGTCATGGAAGGCCAGTCCAGCGTCGATGAATCGCCGATGACCGGCGAAAGCATTCCCGTCGCCAAGGAAAAGGGCGCGCGCGTCTTTGCCGGCTCGATCAACCATGACGGCTCGCTGCGCATCCGTGTCGACCGCGCGCCGGAAGACAACACCATTGCCCGCATCATCACGCTTGTCGAGGAAGCGCAGGATGCGCGCGCGCCGACCGAGCGCTTCATCCAGAGCTTCTCGCGTTATTACATGCCGCTGATCGTTGCGATTTCCGTGCTCACCATCATCGTGCCGCCGCTGGCCGGCCTCGGTGACTGGGATACGTGGATTTATCGCGGTCTCGCCCTGCTGCTGATCGGTTGCCCCTGCGCGCTGGTCATTTCGGTTCCCGCGGCAATAGCCTCCAGCCTTTCGGCTGCGGCACGCCACGGCATGCTGGTGAAGGGCGGCGCGGTCATCGAAATGCTGGCGCGCACCGAGACCGTCGCCTTCGACAAAACAGGCACGCTGACGCTCGGCGAACCTGTCGTGACGGATGTGGTGGCGCTTGACGGCAACGAGGCCGAGCTGATTGCGCAAGCCGCAACCATAGAGCACGAATCGAGCCATCCGCTCGCCCGCGCCATCGTCAATCATGCCGAAAAGCTGGGCGTGAAGCCCCTGCCCGGCTCCAATATCAAGGCGATTTCCGGCCGCGGCATGCAGGGCAATGTCGGCGGGAAAGACCTGTTCATCGGCGCACCGCGCTTTGCAACGGAGGTCGGCACCCTCGCGAAGGAACTGGCCGATCGCATTTCCGCACTGGAAAGCGAAGGCAAGACGGTGGCTGTCGTCATGGCTGGCGGGGCGGCAAGTGGCCTCTTCGCCATGCGCGATGAGCCGCGCAAGGATGCGGCCGAAGGCGTGAAAGCGCTGAAGGAAATGGGCATTTCCTCGCTGATGCTGTCGGGTGACAATGCCCGCACGGCGCGTGCCATCGGCAACAAGCTGGGCCTTGAGGCGCGTGGCGAACTGCTGCCGCAGAACAAGGTCGAGGAAATCCGCAAGCTTGCCGAAAAGAAGACCGTGGTGATGGTGGGCGACGGCATCAACGATGCGCCGGCCCTTGCGGCGGCAAGCGTCGGCGTCGCCATCGGTTCCGGAACCGATGTTGCGATGGAAGCGGCGGATGCGGCGCTGATGCGCAACAATGTCGGCGACGCCGCCCGCCTGATCGGCCTGTCGCGCGCCACCATGCTGAATATCCGCCAGAACGTGACCATCGCGCTCGGCCTGAAAGCGGTATTCCTTGTCACCACTGTAACCGGCGTTTCGGGCCTGTGGCTCGCCGTTTTCGCCGATACCGGCGCGACGGTTCTGGTCACCGCCAATGCCATGCGGCTGCTCGGCTATTTCAACCGCAACAAGGGCTGACATTCCATTTGCGTGCAAGACGGCCGGGTCTCGTCAATCGAGGCCCGGCCGTCTCATTTACGGCATATTGACAAACTAATTGCGTCCAATAAATACCGCGTACCGCCGTTTCCACGCGCGTGACAATCGATTCCACGCGCAGGAGCGCTGAACTTGGCAAAGCATGGCTATAACCGCATCGCGTACCGCGCGATCAAGATCGGTGGAAACATCGCCAAGGTCATCTTTTCCATCGATTTGTTCATCCGGCCCGGCAGAAGAAAGACGCTTCCGCAGTATCAGCCTGCCAGACGCAGCCCGAAATCGGAAAAGGCCATTCCCCGCATCATCTGGCAGACGAATTACTCCAACCGGGTAACGACGCCGATCTATGCGAATTTCCTGTTCAACCGTTGGCTGACGCCGGAATTCGAATATCGCTACCATGATGACGAGGCGTGCCAGACCTATATCGACCGGCATTTTCCCGGACGTTACGCCGACGCCTTCCGTCGCCTGCAGGTGGGCGCCGCCAAGGCGGATTTCTGGCGTATTCTGGTGCTGCTGCAGGAAGGCGGCATTTATCTCGATATCGATTCCAATTTTGCGGCCCGCCCCGAGGATGTGATCGATCCGCAGGAAGAGGCCGTTTTCATCGCCATGAAAAGCGGCGAGATCACGAATTACTTCATGGCCTCCAGGCCCGGCCACCCGGCGCTCAGGCTGATGGCCGACCGTATCTCCCAGAATATCGAAGACGGAACGCTCGCCAGCGTCTACGACATGACCGGCCCGACAGTGGTGCATGCCGTCGTCAAGGAACTGGGGCTTCCGGTCCGCAATTACCGCGAGATGTGCACCCAGGGTCAGTTCACCAACAAGCGCGCCCAATATGCCGACAAAAAAGACGGCGCATGGTGGGCGGAGCAGGCCAAGACGTCCATCGTCAAGAACTAGGGCATCTCCGGTACGTGCGAAGCGGTTTGGCCGGACCTGCTCCTGAACCTCAAACGTTCCTAAACAGCGGCACAGTTTGCATTTCAGACGAAGGCGTTGAAAAGGCGGATGCTTTCCTCCACCGCATGCGGCACCACGCCGTTATGGGTGCCGGGCAACAGCTTCTTGTCGACCTTGAAGCCGGATGTCAGGGCGCGATCCACGAAAAGCTGGTGATCGGCGTCGAAAGGCCGTTCCTCCGTGCCGCGCAGAAGCAGTGCCGGACATTTGAGGCTGGGTCCGAAGCAGACGGAGGAGCGCATGATGAATTCGCGCTCGTCGGTCTCGTCGAAGCAGATCTCGTCGCTATAGCGGTTGAAATAACGCCAGGAATTGACGCCGGCGGAGATGGGTGCCGCGGCGCGGAACCTGCGGCTCATGGCGGCCAGAAGCGTCAGCGTGCCGCCATTGGAATGGCCGGCGATGAAGAAGCGGTTTCTGTCGATGCCGGGAAGGTTTTCCAGATAAGTGGCCGCCGCCAGCGCATCCGCCGTTTCGTCGTAGAAACCGGAATAATTGCCGCTCTGGCCGTTTTCACCGCGGAAGGACGGCAGAAGCACGACATAGCCCGCTTCCCAATAGGGCTTCATCAGCGCCCAATGGCCGTCTCCGGTGGCGTTGCCGCCGTGGAGGAAAAGTACGGCGGGCTTCAGCGTTTTTGACGGCTGGTAGTGGGAGAGCCAGGCGACAAGTTCGATGGAGCCATCCGGTCCGCCGGGATAGGTGACACGTTCCGCCCCGGGCGGCGTGCCGAGCGCCGAGGATTTTTCCGGCGCAGCCATTTTTCGCAAAAGATGAGTGTGGAACCGTTTGCGCGCCTCCGCATAATCCTGCCGTTCCAGCGGCAACACCTCGGGCGCGGCAACGCCCGCTTTCGCACGGAGCGGTAAAAATGCGGCCGCCGACAGCCCCATGGCGCCGGCCAGCAGGCTTCGCCGCGTCAGGCTCGGCAAGATGGTGCCGCTCTCTTCCTGTCCGAAGGCTGAGGAAAGAAAGCGTTTGTCTGCCATATGGTCACCTGAAGGGATGGTTGTAACAGCAGTTCAACACTGCGGCGGGAGGCTGTCCAATCACGGATTCGCGAATGACAACAATGTATTCGCAGCCATCATGGCAATTTCTGGACAGCGTCTTCCCCGTTCCCGTGCCTGCCACGGAGGATGACGGGGCGGCCAAGGCGCCCTACCCCTCCACACCATCGATCATCGCCACCAGTGTCGAGAGCCTGTCCGCCTCCGCCGGCAGCTTGTCGGCGCGCAGCCGCGCAATGCGTGGGAAGCGCATGGCGACGCCGGATTTGTGGCGGGTGGAGCGGTTGATGCCCTCGAAGGCCACCTCCAGCACGAAACCGAAATCCGGCGTGGCGCGCACCGCCCGCACCGGGCCGAAACGCTCGACCGTATTGTCGCGCACGAACTTGTCCAGCACCTCCAGCTCCGCATCGGTGAAGCCGAAATAGGCCTTTCCGACAGGCACCAGCTGTTCGCCATCCTCGCCTTCCGCCCAGACGCCGAAGGTGAAATCGGAATAATAGCTCGACCTTTTGCCGTGGCCGCGCTGCGCATACATCATCACGGCGTCGATGTTATAGGGATCGCGTTTCCACTTGAACCACGGCCCCTTGGCGCGGCCGGCCTGATAGGCGCTGTCGCGGCGCTTGATCATCACACCCTCGATCACCGGATCGGGCGGGGCGGCGCGCAGCGTGTCGAGTTCCTGCCAGCTGGAAAACCCGATCAGCGGCGAGAGGTCGAAACGATCATGCGGGGCGTGCTCGATAATGTCCGACAGGCGGCCGCGGCGCTCCAGATAAGTCTGCGCGCGAATATCGCTCTCGCCCTCGAACAGCAGGTCATAGGCGCGGATGAAGGCGGGATAATCATCCAGCATCTTCGCTGTGACCGACTTGCGGTTCAGCCGCTGCTGCAGGTCGGAAAAGGTGCGGGTGAGATTGTTGGAGCGCGCTGTGCCGCCGATCAGCAACTCGCCATCCATCACGCCTTCGAAATCAATCGCGTCAAGAACATCGGGAAAGGCGCCGGAAATATCGTCGCCGGAGCGCGAATAGAGTTTTCGCGTGCTCCCGGCGCGGGACAATTGCACGCGAACGCCGTCCCATTTCCATTCGGCGGCGTAATCAGCCGGGTCCAGCGCATCGAGGTCGCCATCGGAAACCGGCGTCGCCAGCATCACCGAATGGAAGATGGCGGGCGTCGCCAGCACCGGCCGCCCGGATTTCCCCTCAAGCCATGCGAAAAGCGGCGTATAGGGCGGTGCCAGCCCGTGCCAGAGGGTCTCGATTTCGGTGATGTCTTTCCCGGCGAAATCCGCCAGCGCCTGCCGTGCCAGCCGCGCCGAAACGCCGATGCGCAGGCTGCCGGTGGCGAGTTTGAGGAAAGCGAAACGCGAGGATGTATCGAGCCGGTCGAGCAGATCGCGCACCGCGCTGCGCACCTCCGTACGGCCGAGCGAATTCATCAATGTGACGACGTCGCCAAGGCGCGGGTCCTGCGCCTCGGCGTCATCCGCGCCGCCGATATTGCCCCAGACCAGCGATATGGTTTCGGCAAGATCGCCGACATAGTCATAGGAATAGCGAAACAGCACCTCGTCCATCCGCTCCAGCACCAGCTCGCGCAGCAGGGCGGGTTTGACGCTTTTCAAGTCCAGCGTGCCGGCAATCGCCGCCAGCCCGTAACCCCGGTCGGGATCGGGCGTATCGCGGAAATAATCGGTCAGCAGCTTCAGCTTGCCGTTGCGCGAGGGAGTGAGAACGAGGCGGTCGAGCAGCGTGGCGAAGGCTTTCATCTCAATCCCCCTCATCCTCGTAGCCGACAAGATGCAGCGGCTTGGCGGCAATGCCCTGCAATTGACACCAGCGCACCAGCGCCTCCTCACGGCCATGGGTGACCCAGACGGCCTGCGGGGAAATTTCCCTGATCGTCTCCAGGAGTTCCGGCCAGTCGCAATGATCCGATATGACCAGCGGCAGCTCCACGCCGCCCTGTTTGGCGCGTTGCCGCACCATCATCCAGCCGGAAGCGAAGGCAATAAGCGGCTCGTTGAAGCGCCGCGCCCAGCGTTCCTGAAAAGCCGAGGGTGGACCGACGACAATCGCGCCCTTGAAGGCGGAAGGATCGCTTTTTTCAAGCGTTGCCGGGCGCAGATCGCCGAGATCGATACCCTGCGAAACGTAATAATCGCAAAGCCGCGCCAGCGCGCCGTGAATATAGATGGGATCGGAATAACCGTTGTCCCGCAAAAGCCTGATGACGCGCTGCGCCTTGCCGAGCGAATAGGCTCCGACAAGATGGGTCCGTTCGGGAAACTGTTTGATGGAGGTGAGCAGCTTGCCGATTTCCACGCGCGGCAGCGGATGGTGAAACACCGGCAGGCCGAAGGTGGCCTCGGTGATGAAGACATCGCAGGGAACGGTCTCGAAGGGTGCGCAGGTGGGATCGACGCCGCGCTTGTAATCGCCAGACGCGACGATGCGCAGGCCGTTCATTTCCACCGAGATTTGCGCCGAACCCAGCACATGGCCGGCGGGATGGAAACCGACGGTGACGCCGTTCACCTCCACCTTCTCGCCGAAAGCGACCGCCTGCTCGCTGCCGCAGAAATCCTCACCGTAACGGATACGCATGATATCCAGCGTCTGGCGCGTGGCCAGCACCGCGCCATGGCCGGCGCGGGCGTGATCGGAATGGCCATGGGTGATGAGCGCCCGCGCCACCGGGCGCACGGGATCGATATAAAAATCGCCCGCCGGGCAATAGAGGCCCTTGGGCGTGGAATTCAGGAGCTGTTCCGGCTTCATATTCATTGAGATAGGGCCGCCCGCGCGAATGTAAAGTGCTGCGAGAATAACGCGGAACGGGCGTTAAATTTCCAGCGGCGGTGTTTTTGTTTTGCCGCCCGTCATTTCGGCGTTGAGCCGGGGCTATATGGAGTTTTGGTACGAAGTTCGCGGGCGCAACGCCAACGCACGACCGGCTTACGGGGTCGCCATGGGATTTAAACTTGCAGAAATGTATCCAATCGGATACATGTGATCATGAACAGCTTCGAGAAATCGGCGGAGTTCGACGAATGGCTGAAGGCTTTGAAAGATCGTGCCGGCAAGGTGCGGATTCTTCATCGTCTCACGGCGGCGGAGCATGGGAATTTCGGCGATTGTGAGCCGGTGGGTGGAGGCGTTTCAGAAATGCGTATCCACTTCGGTCCCGGTTATCGGGTCTATTTCACTCGCGTTGGCAAGAGGATTTATTTCCTTCTGATCGGCGGGGACAAGTCTTCGCAAAAGCGGGACATAAAACGCGCAATCGGGATGGCACAGACAATAGGAAGGGATGGCCGTGACGGAATTTAGCCAATTCGATGTGTCAGACTATCTGGATAGCGATGAAGCCATGATCGAATATCTGGCGGTCGCAATGGAAGACGAAAACCCCGATGTCTTCATTGCCGCCCTTGGCGCGGTCGCCAGGGCGCGCGGAATGTCACATGTTGCGGATGCTTCGGGTCTGGGTCGCGAAAGCCTCTACAAAGCACTTAAGCCCGGTTCGAAGCTTCGCTATGAAACCGTGCAGAAAGTCCTGCATGCGCTGGGCTTCCGACTGGCCGTCGAAAAATCATTGAGTGCTGCGTAAGGCTGGGATTTACGCCAGCCTTACGACTATATGTCACTACTCCCCTGCTCCTTCGGTCGGCTTCGCCTGCACCGCCGCCGGCAACCGCACCGGTTTCAGCATCAGCGCCGCCGCAAGGCCGATGGCGGCGGTTGCGGCTGCGGCGAAGAAGAGCGGCGTAAACGCATCCGAATAGAGCGAGGCGACTGCCGCCTGCGAGGCGGCGGGCAGTTCGGAGAGCATTTTCGGCGTCAGTTCCTCGATCTTGCCGACGCCGGGAATATCGACCGCCACGCCCTTGAGGCTCGATGAGACGATGGCGCCATAGACCGATATGGCAATGGCAGCACCACCCATGCGGGTCAGCGTCACCGCGCCGCTCGCCGCACCGATATCCGCCTTGGGTGCGGAATTCTGCACGCCGATGATCGGCGCCTGCTGGCCGAGCCCGACGGCAAAGCCTTGCGCCAACATGAGGACCGCAATCACCCAAAGCGGCGTTCCGGCATGCATCTGCGTGAACAGCAGCATGGCGATGAGGTTGATGGAAAGACCCGCCACCGAGAAGGGCTTGTAAACGCCGGTAATCGAAATCAGCCGTCCCGCCGAAAGCGAGCCCATGACGATGCCGCCGGTGACGGCGATGAAGAACAGGCCGGCATGGGAGGGCGAAAGCCCGGTCGTGGTCTGCAGGAACAGGGCGTAATAATTGACCATGCCGATACCGATGCCGCCGCTGGTCAGCGAGACGATCATCAACAGCGGAAAGGTGCTGTCCTTGAAGAGACGCAGCGGCACGACCGGTTCCGGCGCGCGGCGTTCCACCTGCACCCACAGGAAAGCGGCGATGACGGCGAAAGCGATGATGCCGAGGCTGGGGCCAGCGATGAGCGAGCCGAACAATTCGCTGCTGTCTGCCCAGAAAACCACGCTGGCGATGGTGGCCGCCAAGAGGACCGCACCGAGATAATCGATCTTCGGCTGGCGCGCCGGACGGCGATAGGGCAGCATCAGTGCGAGTCCTGCAATGACGATAATGCCAAGAGGCAGGTTGATGAGGAAGATCGACCGCCAGCCGAACAGGTCGCTCATCGTGCCGCCGAGGATCGGGCCGACGCTGCCCGACGCCATGATGGTGAGGCTGGAATAGCTCTGGTAGCGGGCGCGCTCGCGCGGTTCGAACAGATCCGCATTGACGGAAAAGATCGACACCATGATGCCGCCGCCGCCAAGGCCCTGCAGAACGCGGGCGGCAATCAGCGAATCCATCGACCATGCCAGCCCGCAGGCGAGCGAGCCGAGCGTGAAGATGACGACCGCCGCGATCATCACATATTTACGGCCGAACAGATCGCCGAGCTTGCCATAAACCGGCATGACCGCGCTGGTCGCCAGAAGATAGGCCGAGCCGATCCAGCCGAAACGCTCCAGCGCGCCGAACTCGCCGACGATGGTGGGCAGTGCTGTCGATACGATCTGGTTATCGAGGGTCGCCATGAACATGGCCAGCATCAGGAACAGAAAGACGATGAGCCTGCGCCGATGATCCGACACAAGCGGCGCCACGGGGGCGGTGGACATATCCATGAAAAATCTCGTTGGCTTCCGGCAGTTTTGCTGCGACAATTTGTGTGCTATCAGCACATATATGTCAATGGCAAGTTTTTGACATCTGTGCTAATGCCGCTAAATGTGATGGGAAAACAGCATCGAAAGGGACGATGAAGCGTGGCGACTGAGGAAAACTGGAACGAGGATCTGCCCGAGGACATCAAGCGGATCGGCAATACGATGACGCGCATGCGCATCATGATCGGCCGCCGCATCATCGGCCGCATGGCGCTTGCCAAGCTCGCTCCGGGTCTAGAACTCTCCCATATCGACGTTCTCGATATTCTGCGCCGCGCGGAAGGCGATGTTACCGTGGGTGCGATCGCCGAGGGCATGCGCATCGACCCTTCGCGCGGCAGCCGGGTGGTGGCGGATATGGTGGGGCGCGGCCTGCTGAAACGCAGCGTTTCCCAGGAGGACGGCCGCCGCAGCATCGTCGAGATCACACCGCTCGGCACCAGTCTTTTGCAGGAAATGCGCCGGACCAAGATGAGTGTCATAGAGGACGTGATGGATGGATGGCCGGCGGAGGATGTGGAGACATTCGCGCGCCTGTTCGAACGCTTTATCGACCGTTTCGAATATCGTCTGTCGCCGGATACGGACTTCTTCACGGATCAGAAAAAATCATAGCTGCCCCGGCGATCTGCAACTTCACTTTAAAACGACGAAACCGTAACGTGCCGCGCATCGAACTGGTCAAGGGGTAACTTCGATGTTGACGATTTACGGTGTCTACCGTTCCCGTGCCACGCGCACGCTGTGGCTTGCGGGTGAACTGGGCATAGAATTCAAACATGTGCCCGTGATACAGGCCCGCCGCCTTGCCGATCCGCTGGCTGCGGATGCGCCGCTCAACACGCTGTCTCCCGCATTTCTCGCCGTCAACCCGATGGGCACCATTCCCTGCATCGAGGATGACGGCATGGTGCTCTACGAATCCATGGCCATCAATCTCTACCTTGCCCGCAAATATGGCGGACCGCTGGCTCCGATCGATCTGAAGGAAGATGCGGCGATGCTGCAATGGTCCTTCTTCGCCGCCACTGAAATCGAGACCAATTCGCTGAAGATTTCCTCCGCCATCGCCGAAGGCCTGTCGGAAAGCGATAGCGGCAAGGCCGTGATCGATGTCGCCGCCCGGCTGCTGAAGCGCCCCTTCCGGGTGCTGGAGCAGCATCTCTCCAGCCATGATTATCTGGTGGGCGACCGTTTCACCGTCGCCGATCTCAACGCGGCGGAAATCGTTCGTTACGCGCAGGGCCACAAGCCGCTGTTCGATGCCCATCCGGCGCTGAAAGACTGGCTGGATCGTTGCCAGGCACGCACGGCGTTCAAGACGATGTGGGATACCCGCGCGGCCGAGGCGGCCTGAGCGGTTAAGCCGCTTTTCCCTTCGTCATGCCGGACCTGATCCGGCATCCAGCCAGCCCAAGCCCTTGGGCTGAAAGGGGTCCTTCTCGCCGCGCAGACGCGCGTCGGCTGGATTCCGGCTCAGGGCCGGAATGACGGAAATACTGAGCCACTCAGCCCCTCTCGCCCGCCAGCGCCCGCTGCACCGCCGGCCGGTCGTTCATCCGGCGGAAGTGGTCGTGCACCTTCGGAAAGCGGGCAATATCCACGCCATCGCTTTCCAGCCAGCCGGACATGACGAAAAGATAGGGATCGGCGACCGAATAGGCCGTACCAAGAACCCAGGGACCGTGCAGCATGCCGTGCTCGATCAGTTCGAAGCACTCGCCCATGGTCTGCGGCACCTTGGCTTTCATATCGGCCAGCGAACTATCCTCATTCGCCCAGCGGCTGCCGCGCCGGCCATGCGCGTGGGCGACATGCACGGTGGAGGAAATGAAGGCGTTGAAGGACTGCATCAGCGCGAATTCGAAGGGATCGTCGAGCGGTGCGAGCTTCTTTTCCGGCGCCATCTGGGCGATGAAGGCGAGGATGGCGGGCGTCTCCGTCAGCACGCCGCTTGCCGTGGCCAGCGCCGGCACGCGACCCTTGGGATTGATCTTTAAAAATGCCTCGGAGCGTTGCTCGCCCTCCGCGAAATTGACGCGGTGGGCCTTGTAAGGCAGGCCGGATTCCTCAAGCACGATATGGCTGGCGCGGGAGCAGGAACCGGGGGAAAAGAACAGTGTGAACATGGATATGCGACCTCCAAAGCAATGACGCGCCCGTTTCTTCCTCATGCGGACGCCGCCCCTTGGCGGCCATGGGATGGCCGTCACACGCAGGGCAGGTCATCATCGTGCCCGCAACCGGCCGCGTCAAAGGTTATTTAAAGCCCGACAACTCTGACATCGCCGACATGGATGCCGTTCCAGTTGCGCATCTGCCGGTTCGCCATGCCGCTCAAAGCCTGCTGCTCGGCGCTGCCTTCATCGAAATAGCGGGCCAGCAGTGCCGAAACCATGGCTTCCGCCGCACGCGTCGTGCCGTCTTCGCATTTAACCGCCATGGCAATGCCCTTTTCCGGCAGGGCGGCGACAAAAACGCCCTCCGCACCGGTCTTTGCGAAGATTTTTCCCGGCGCGATCTGCATCAGTTTCGTGCAGGCGCGGCCGGTGCCCGCCACGTAAAAGGGCTCCGCCATGCAGGCCTCGACGAGACGGCGCGAGGCTTTCGCACGGCCCGCTTCCAGCCCCCTGCCCGTCGCCATTTTCGCGAAACCATGCGCCAGCCCTTTGAGCGGTACGGCATAGGTCGGGATGGAGCAGCCATCCACGCCGCAATTGTCCTGGCCGAGAGAAGCACCCGTCAGGCTTGCCATCGTGGCGCGGATTTCCCGCTGCAGCGGGTGATCGTAACCGACATAGCCCTTGGGGTCGGTGCCGGTGTGGCAGCAGGCGCAGATGAAACCGGAATGTTTGCCGGAGCAATTATTGTGAAGCGCCGTCGGCTTTTCCAGCGTGCGGGCCTGATGGATGATGGTTTTCTGGTCGGAAGACCAGTGCGCGCCGCATTCCAGCGTATCGGCATCCCTGCCCGCCTTCGCCAGCATCGAAGCGGCGAGCTCCACATGCGCGTCCTCGCCGGAATGGGAGGAACAGGCAAGCGCCAGTTCGCGGTTGCCGAAGCCGTACGCATCCGCAGCGCCGCTTTCCACCAGCGGCAGCGCCTGCATGGCCTTGCAGGCGGAACGCGGGAAGATGCCGCGCTCGATATCGCCAGCCGAAAACAGCACGCCGCCATCGCCATCCACCACCACGGCAAGGCCCTGATGGCGGCTTTCCACGAGGTTGCCGCGGGTGACTTCGACGGTAACGGAATTGTTCATTTTCGCAGCCTCAAAAAATTCTGATTTCATGTGGTTGATACCGCAATTGATTTTTCGATGCACGGGGCTGTTCGTGAAATTTGCAAAACGTCTGCTGCTGGCGATTGCCGTTATCTATCTGCTTCCCGCGCTGGCATCGGCCGGGCTGTGGGCTATGAAGGACCATCCGCGCGGCTGGCGCGATGCCCGCTGGTCTTCGTCCGGCGTCCTTCCCCAGGCGGACGCCGATGAGCAGGCTGCGGTCTACGTGTTTTCCGCCATGACGGGCGGCTTCAAGGGCTCTGTCGCCAGTCATGCCTGGATCGTGCTGAAAAAGCCGGGCGCGAAAGCCTATGACCGCTATGACAAGGTGGGTTGGGGCACGCCGATCCGCCGCAATGGTTATGCGGCGGATGCCTTCTGGTATTCCAACACACCGCGCCAGGTGGTGGCCATTCATGGCGCAGAGGCGGAAAAGCTGATCCCGAAGATCGAAAAGGCGATTGCCGATTACCCCTATGGCAGGCCCGGTGGATACCGCATCTATCCCGGCCCCAACTCCAACACCTTCGTTGCCCATGTGCTGCGCAGCGTGCCGGAACTAGGCGTCGTGCTGCCGCCGGATGCCGTCGGCCGCGATTATCTGCCGGACGGCGCGTTTTACCACATCGCCGATGACTGGAAGGATGCAAGCGTTTCGCTCGGCGGCCTGTTCGGCATTTCGGCAGGTGCGCGCAGCGGTTTCGAGATCAATTTTCTCGGTCTTGTCGCCGGCATCGATTTCAGCCGACCCGGCGTGAAGATACCGGGGCTCGGTTATTTCGGCGTGGCGGGCATCCGCGCGTAAGCGGTTACGTTTCGCTGGCCTGAGCGGCGCGTCTGGCGCGGATGCTCTGGGCGATGAAGACCCGCGACAGGCCATGATAAAGCGGCTCGCGGGAGAAAAGCCGCGACGTCAGATATCCGAGCATTGATGCGGCCATGATGGGCATGACGCCTTCATGATTGCCGGTCATTTCAAGGATGATGACAAAGGCTGTCATCGGCGCCTGCACCACGCCGGCAAAATAACCCGCCATGCCGACGATGGCGCCAAGGCCGATGCTGGTGCCGAGCAGGGTGGCCATGGTGCTGCCGAACCCCGCGCCTACCGACAAAGACGGTGCGAAGATGCCGCCCGGAATACCCGACATCATGGCAAGGAACGTCGCCGCCAGTTTTTCGATGAAGAAGAATGCCGGCGCGGCCTCGCCCTCGATTGCCGCGCGCGCCTGTTCGTAACCGGTTCCGAAGGTCGCGCCGCCCGTTGCGATGCCGAGGACGGCGGAAGCAAGGCCGCAGGCGGCGGCGACCGCCAGCATCCGCTTCAGCGGCATGGCCTGCGCAAAGCGCCGGATGCGGGCGGAAAGACGCAAGGCGCCGGCGCTGAACAGCGCGCCGAACGCGCCGCCGCCAATGCCGCAGACCAGAACCAGCAGCCAGTCCATGGTCGTTTTCGCCATCACCGAACTGGTGCCGAAATAGGTATAGCTGCCGACCAGCGCCAGCGAAGCGAGGCCCGACAGGATGACGGCGGTGAGGACGAGGCCATTGGCGCGGGATTCATAGGTCTTGCTCATTTCCTCGATGGCGAAGACGATGCCCGCCAGCGGCGTATTGAAAGCCGCCGCGATGCCCGCCGCCGAGCCAGCGAGAATGAGACCCTTCGCCTGCGCCATGCCGCCCCAGCGCGCGGCCTGCAGCATGATCGAGGCGCCAACCTGAACGGTCGGGCCTTCACGGCCGATGGAGGCGCCGGACAAAAGCCCGGCCACCGTCAACACCACCTTGCCGAAGGCGAGTTTCAGCGACAGAAGCCGCGAACGGTCCGCATCGTCCCGCAGGTGCCGCGCGGCGATCGCCTGCGGAATGCCGCTGCCGCCCGCATTGGGGAAAACCGTGATCGCGAGCCAAGCGCAGAGCGTAAACCCGAGCGGCGTGATGATGAGCGGCAGCAGAAACGCCCATTCTCCCGATGAGGTTGCCGCAAAGAAAAGGTGCTGGGCCTTATCCGCAAGCCATGCAAAGCCGACGCTGATAAGGCCGACCGCAATCGCGCCAATCCAGAAAACCGCCCTTGGCCTCCACACCCGCCACGAACCCCACACGACGCGGGAACGGCGGAGCATCTTCAGCTTTTTGTAGTCGACGGGCATGGCGGTCCAGATCGGTGATTTTGATGGTCGTCATCAGGCGGGAAGCCCGTTTATCCGCCTCTCGGGCGGGGATTGCAAGGTTTTGCATTTGACAGGCTGATCCCATGGGTGCATTCTCTGCATCGCAATTGCAACGCACGGAGACCCAATATGAAAACGGCAACGATCCCTTCACTGCGAGTGACGGCGGATTTTCGCGAGGCTGCTGAAAGCGTGCTGAAGGAAGGCGAGACGCTTTCTTCCTTCGTTGAAGAGTCCGTGCGCAGGCAGGTGCAAATCCGTAAATCGCAGGCGGAATTCATTGCGCGCGGGCTGGCGTCACTCGAACAAGCGGAGCGCACCGGCATTTATTATAGCACCGACGATGTTCTTTCGATGATGCAAAGAAAACTTGATGCTGCGAAAGCCGCGAAGCGGAAATGACGTATGAGCTTCGTTATACCGAAGAAGCGCTGGCCGATTTTGATCGCATCTATGATTTTCTGATCGCCTACGACATCGATGTGGCTGAGAAAGCGATCAGCGCCATAAAAGCAGGACTGGAGATTCTCGGCGATTTCCCCTTCAGTTGCCGCAAGGCATCTGCCGAAAACAGCCTCATACGCGAGCTCCTCGTGCCCTTCGGTTCCTCCGGCTATATCGTGCTGTTCCGCATTGATGGCCCGGAAACCGTCACCATTGCCGCCGTCCGCCACCAGCGCGAGGACGATTACCATTGACCCTCACCGGTCGCTGACGGCCGCGCGCGGGTTTACCCAAGGTTCCTGATTGGAGCGTGGCAGCGGGGTCTTGCCGAGAATGTGGTCCGCCGCTTTTTCGCCGGTCATGATCGACGGGCCGTTGAGGTTGCCATAGGTCACATGCGGGAAGATCGAGCTGTCCGCCACCCGCAAACCCTCCACCCCGATCACGCGGCATTCGGGATCGACGACGGCCATCGGGTCGTCCCTGTCGCCCATGCGGCAGGTGCCGCAGGGGTGATAGGCGCTTTCCAGATGCTCGCGCAAAAAGGCGTCGATCTCCTCATCCGTCTCCACGTTTTCGCCGGGCTGGATTTCCGGCCCGCGAAAATCGTCAAAGGCTTTCTGGCTGAAGATGTCGCGCGTCAGGCGCACGCAATGGCGGAATTTCTCCCAGTCTTCCGGATGGCTCATATAGTTGAAGCGGATCACCGGGTCGTCATGCGGATCTGCGGAACGCAAGGTAACATTCCCGCGCGATTTCGACAGGTTGTAACCCACATGCACCTGAAAACCATGGCTTTTTGCCGCCGCCTTGCCATCATAGGAGATGGCGACCGGCAGGAAATGATACTGGATGTCAGGCTGCTTCAGACCGGGTGCTGAGCGCAGGAAGGCGCAGGCCTCAAACTGGTTGGAAGCGCCGAGCCCGCCTTTCGACAGCAGCCATTGCGCACCCGCCACGCCCTGCCAGAACCATGGCAGCCAGGAATAAAGCGAGACCGGCTTGGTGGAGACCTGCTGGAAATAAAACTCCATATGGTCCTGAAGATTTGCGCCCACGCCCGGACGATCCGCCTTCACCTCGATGCCCATGTCTTTCAGGTGCGCGGCGGGGCCAATGCCTGAGAGCATCAGCAGTTTCGGCGAATTGAAGGAGGATGCCGAGACGATGACCTCGCGATTGGCCGTGACGGTTTCCACCACGCCCTTGCGCTCGATCTCGACGCCAATGGCACGGCCGTTCTCGATGACGACCTTGCGGGCGAAGCCGTTGACCAGCGTGACATTGCCGCGCTTCAGCGCCGGTTTCAGATAGGCATTGGCGGCGGACCAGCGGCGGCCATTATGGATGGTCTGCTCCATCAGGCCGAAACCCTCCTGCTTGGAGCCGTTGTAATCGTCGGTCAGTTCGAAACCGGCCTGTGCGCCGGCCTGAATGAAGGCGTGGAACAGCGGATTGTTGACCGGACCGCGCTGCACATGCAGCGGTCCGTCCGTGCCACGCCAGCCCTCCTCGCCGCCATGGCTGTGTTCCATGCGCTTGAAGTATGGCAGCACATCCGCATAGGCCCAGCCATGCGCGCCAAGCTCTTCCCAACGGTTGAAATCCTCGGCATGGCCACGCACGTAAACGAGGCCGTTGATGGAGGAAGAACCGCCGATGACTTTTCCGCGCGGGGCCGTGATGCGGCGATTGTCGAGGTTCGGCTCGGGCTCGGAGAGATAGCCCCAATTATAGCGCTTCATGCTCATCGGCCATGCGAGTGCGGCCGGCATCTGGATGAAGGGGCCGAAATCCGACCCGCCTGCCTCGATGACGATCACCGAATAACGACCGTCTTCCGACAGGCGATAGGCGATGGCGGAGCCTGCGGAACCCGAACCGACGATGACGTAATCTGCTTGCATGATCTGCTCTCTCCGATGAGCGTTGGTTCCGATTAATTGCTGGCGGGTGGGGCTTACCCCCCTCTGCCCTGCCGGGCATCTCCCCCTCAAGGGGGGAGATCGGCAAGCGGCGCTACCACCGCTTCATTCGCAAACGTTGAGATGGGCGCGACCTCGCCGCATATCGATCTCCCCCCTTGAGGGGGAGATGTCCGGCAGGACAGAGGGGGGTAAGCCCCACCCGCCACGCTTCAATAAGGCGCGTCCACCTTCCCCGTGCTCACATAAACCGTCTTCAGCTCGCTATAATGCTCCAGCGCCGCCGCCGAATTCTCCCGCCCGAAGCCGGATTGTTTCGAGCCGCCGAAGGGGATTTCGACCGGGCAGAGATTATAGGTGTTGATCCACAGCGTGCCCGCCTCCAGCCGGTCGACCACGCGATGGGCGCGGGCGAGATTGGCGGTGAAGACGCCGCCGGCGAGACCGAATTCGGTGGCGTTGGCGCGGGTAAGAACCTCGTCCTCATCGTCGAAATCCAGCACGCACATGACGGGCCCGAAGATTTCCTCGCGGGCGATGGTCATCCCGTCGGTCACATCGGCGAAGACGGTCGGCTGCACATAGGCGCCCTCGCCCGAAACATTGTTGGGAATGCCGCCGCCGGTGATGAGCGTCGCGCCTTCCGCCCTGCCCTTTTCGATATAGGAAAGGACCTTCTCCTGCTGGGCCTTGGAAACCAGCGGGCCGAGATGGGTGGCGTAGTCGAGCGGATCGCCGAGGATCATCGCCTCCGTGCGGCGCTTCAGATTGTCGAGGAAACGCTCCTTCGCCTTTTTCTGCACGAAAACGCGGGTGCCGTTGGAGCAGACCTGGCCGGAGGAATAGAAATTGCCGAGCATGGCCCCGCCGACAGCGCTTTCGATATCGGCATCGTCGAAGACGATTAGCGGCGACTTGCCGCCGAGTTCCATGGTCACATGCTTCAGATGCCCGGCAGCGGCAGCGGCCACCTTGCGGCCGGTCGGGACTGAGCCGGTAAGCGAGACCTTCGCCACATCCGGGTGATTGACCAGCAGCGGGCCGGTATCGCGATCGCCCTGAATGACGTTGAACAGGCCTTTGGGTAGGCCAGCTTCAATGAGGATTTCGGCGACCTTCAAGGCGCCGAGCGGAGTGTTTTCCGAGGGCTTGAAGACCATGGCGTTGCCGGCGACCAGCGCAGGCGCCGCCTTCCAGCAGGCGATCTGCTGCGGATAATTCCACGCGCCGATACCGACGCAGACGCCGAGCGGCACGCGTTTGGTATAGGCGAAATCACCGCCGAGCGGGATGTAATCGCCGTTCAGCGCGGAAGGCGCGATGCCGCCGAAAAATTCGAAGGCATCCGCGCCGGAGGTCGGGTCGGCGACGATGGTTTCCTGAATGGGCTTGCCGGTATCCAGCGTCTCCAGCGTCGAAAGCGCATCGTTGCGCTCGCGCATGATATCGGCGGCGCGTTTGAGGATGCGGCCGCGCGCCATCGGGCTCATCGCCGCCCATTCCTTCTGCGCACGTTTGGCCGATGCGATGGCGCGCTCGACGATGGCAGGCGTTGCCGCATGCAGCCTCGCGATCACCTCGCCGGTGGCCGGGAAGATGCTCTCGAACGGCGTGCCGGCCGTGTCTTCGACATACACCCCGTCGATGAAATGCGAGGCTTTCGGCTGCGCCTTGAGCGTGGTCATGTCGAAGTCTCCTTAAAGAACGCGGATGGACGGCTTTTGGCGCTGTCCATCGGGAAATGATTTGAGCTGCATGTCGAAATAATCCTCGACAAGCGCCGGTGCGGAGGCAAGGCCGAGCGGCGCCGAGCGCAAGCTGTGGCGAATATAAAGCCCGTCGATCAGGGCGGCCGCCCCTTCCGCGATGCGCGCGGCATCATCGGGCGGGCAGAGCCGGTTGAGGCTCGCCATGAGGTTGGAGCGCAGACGGCGGGAATAGAGCACGAGCAGGCGGCGGGTTTCTTCCGAGCGCTGCGCCTCCACATAGAAGGCAAGCCATGCCGCCACGGTTTCGGGCGTGAACTGGTCGCTCTGGAAGGAGACATGCACGATGGCGCTCAGCCTTTCGCGCGGGCCGGAAGCGCGGGTCAAAGCCGCCACCGCATCCCGCCTGAGATCGCGCAGCAGGCTGCGAATGGTTTCCAGCAGAAGCTGCTGCTTGCTACCGAAATAGTGATGCGCGAGCGCCGCCGACACACCCGCTTCCCGGGCGATATCCGACATCGTCACATTCAGCGAACCGTGATGGCCTATGGTGCGAAGCGCCGCATCCACCAGCGCCTTGCGGCGCAGAGGCTCCATTCCGATCTTGGGCATAAGCGTCTCCTTGATGGCGGCAAAATATTCTTGATTGATCGATCAATCAATAAAAAACGCGCCATTTCATGTCGCGGATTGGCGTCTGCGCGGCAGGGGAGAAAACCGAAGCGGTTTTCCCGCCTTCCGGCTCATGATCTGGATCAAATCTTCGACAGGCGCATTGCGCTACGGTGCAATCGTGATAGCGTTACCCCCGACCATTCAGGGAGACAGCGACATGACGCAGAGTCTCAATGCATCTGGATTTTCACCGCTGAAAGCAAAGTGGGGCTGGCTGCTGGCGCTTGGCCTCGTTCTCCTGGCCTTCGGCATCATTGCGCTCGGCAATCTTCTGGTCGCCACCGTCGCCTCCGTCTTTTATGTCGGGGTCATGATGCTGATGGGCGGCGTGCTGCAGCTTTTTCATGCCTTTCAGGTGAAGGGATGGGAAAGCGCGCTGTTCTGGACGCTGAGCGGCCTGCTTTACGCCATTGCCGGCGTCATCGCTTTCCAGAACCCCGATCTGACGGCGGCCGTGCTGACCTTGCTAATGGCGATTTCGCTCATTGTCGCCGGCATTTTCCGCCTCGTCGTCGGCTTCCGGCTGAAACCGGCGACGGGCTGGGGCTGGGTTGCGACGGCGGGCGCGGTGACGGCGCTGGCGGGTCTGGTGATTGCCGCCGGCTGGCCGGTCAACAGCCTCTGGGTATTGGGCCTTTTTCTGGCGATAGACCTTATCATGCAGGGTTTTGCAACCATCGCTCTGGCCATGGCCATGCGATCATGAGGGTAGTATACGGCCCGTATCGGATCCATGCCGATCAGGGAAAAACTAAACCCCAATATACTGCAAATTGGGTATGGAACGCGTTTCGTGGTAAGATAAGCGATGATACCAATTTCGCTGGAAGCGGCGCCCAGACGAAAGCTCTTAAAAACGACCGCCCATAAAAGACCGCCCCCGCCCCGTCCGTAAAACGGGCATTTATCGGGTTCGCGTGGCGGCCATGGAAAGAAGGGAGTGATATCATGCCAATGGTGACAGTATCGATTTCCCCGGAACAGGCAGCAAGAATGCGCGAGGCCGTGAATTGCGGCGCTTACGCATCCGGCAGCGAGGTCGTCAGGGCAGCGCTGAGACTATGGGCGGCCTCCGCCGAACATGGCGTGGGCGCAAAGTCTACGGAGCCTGTCGAAGCGGACCGGGAACGCATGAACGTTGCGGAACTTTATGCCGCACACAGCGGGCATATCCGCCGGGCCTAAGGCCCGGCGCAACAACCCTCCATATTGAAAGGGTTGTAACAAAACGTTCATCAAAGCTTCACAGTCGTGAAAGCTTTTGTTGACCTGTAATCTGCGATTGTTCGCCGCAAAAGAGGCGGGTTCCCGATGGCGCATTCCACACGGCGCGCCACCAAAGGGACCGGCAATAGCGGAGAATAGAAATGCAGGCCGTCACGCTGGAGAACGATGTCATAAGGCGTTTTGCCTCCGGGCACATGTTTCCCATGGCGAAACTGGTGCTCGAAACGGCATTTCAGCCGATTGTCGAGGCGACGACAGGCACGATCTTCGGTTATGAATCGCTGATGCGCGGCCATGACCGGCTCGGTTTTTCCAATCCGCTGGCGCTTCTCGACCAGGCTGCCGCGGATGGCGAGCTGAAGGCCTTCGAGCAGATGCTGGCGAGCCGGGCGCTGGCGAAATTTTCCACCCTGCCCGATTTTTCCTCCGCCACCCTGTTCCTCAATCTCGATGTGCGGCTGATCCCGCATGGCGACGCCATTCTCGACAAGCTCGTCGGCCATCTGGCGCGGGCGGGCATTCCCGCCTCCTCCATCTGCTTCGAGCTTTCCGAGCGTTTCGACAATACCAGCGTGCCGGAATTCACGGCGCTGATTGCCCGCATGCGCAAGGAAGGCTTCAAGCTGGCGATCGACGATTTCGGCGCCGGTCACGGCGAGATGAAACTGCTCTGCGACTTCCCGCTGGATTACCTGAAGATCGACCGGCATTTCATTACCGGCGTCGACCAATTGCCGCGCAAGCAGCACCTTGTGCGCAACATCGTCAACATCGCCCATGTTCTTGGCGTCAGGGTCATTGCGGAAGGCATCGAAACCGAAGCGGAGTTTCTGACCTGCCGCGAATTCGGCGTCGATCTGGTGCAGGGTTGGCTGATCGCGAGGCCCACGGTCTTCACCAGCGAACTGCCGGAGAGCTTTCCCCACATCAACCGCATCGGCGTGGCGCGGCGCAGCAGCCAGACGCTGGATGAGATTCTCATCCGCCGTGAAATCGAGCGTCTTCCCACCGTCTTCGAGCATGACAGCGTCGACAGCGTCTTCGAACTGTTCCGCAGAAATCCGCAGCAGGCGTTTTTCCCGGTTCTCAACGCCAATGGCGAGCCGCGCGGCGTCATCAACGAGTATCACCTCAAGGAATATATCTACCGGCCCTTCGGCCGCGACCTGCTCAAGAACAAGATTTACGAGCGCACCATTTCCCATTTCGTCGATCCCGCGCCGATTGTCGGCCTCGATGCCGATGCCGACCAATTGATGAACATGTTCGCCAGCATGGGCGGCAGCGCCTGCATCATCCTCACCGAAAACATGCGTTACGCCGGCATCGTTTCCGCCGCTTCGCTCATCAAGGTCATCAACGAAAAACAGCTGAAGATGGCGCAGGACCAGAACCCGCTGACGGCGCTGCCCGGCAACCGCGCGATTGGCGGCTTCATTGCCGACCGTTGCAGCGACGGCGACGAGGCGCGCTTCTTCTGCTATTGCGACTTCGATAATTTCAAACCCTTCAACGACAAATACGGCTTCAACGCCGGCGACCACGCCATCACCCTGTTTTCGGCGCTGATGCGTCGTTACTTTTTTGCCGGCGATTGTTTCCTCGGCCATATTGGCGGCGACGATTTCTTCATCGGCGTGCGCGACTGGACGGTGGAGGAGCTGACGGAAATCCTCGAGCGGCTGCTCAGCGATTTTCACGACGACGTCGCCGAACTCTATTCGGACGAGGACCGCGCCGCCGGCTGCATGAAAGGCCAGGACCGCCACGGCAATGAGCGGGACTTCGCGCTGCTGCGCTGCTCCATTGGCGTGCTGACTTTGCCGAAGGGGTTGATCATCGCCAATCCCGAGCGGATCGGCAGCGAGATCGCTGGCGTGAAGGCGGCTGCGAAGGAAAACGAAGGCGGTCTCGTCGTCCGGGTGTTCGGCGAGACAAATTGACACTCGTGACAAACGGCCTCCTTCCCTAAGCGGTGCATCTGACCTACATCTTCAGGCGACGCCGACACGTGAGGAGTTGCCCCTGGCCATGCCCGACACCAAGACCCTGCCCGAAACGATGCGTTTCATCGACCTCCCTTCCCATGGCGGCCCGGAGGTGATGCGGCTTTCGCAAGCGCCTTTGCCGAAGCCCGCAAAAGGCGAGGTTCTCGTGAAGGTCGAGGCGGCGGGCGTCAACCGGCCGGATGTGGCGCAGCGGCAGGGCATCTATCCGCCGCCGAAGGATGCAAGCCCGATCCTCGGCCTTGAAATCGCCGGCGAGGTGGTTGCGCTGGGTGAAGGCGTTACCGAATTCAAGGTGGGCGACAAGGTCTGCGCGCTCGCCAATGGCGGCGGTTATGCGCAATATTGCACCGTGCCGGCCGGGCAGGCCCTTCCCTTCCCCAAGGGTTACGACGCCGTCAAAGCCGCGGCTTTGCCGGAAACCTTCTTCACCGTCTGGGCCAATCTCTTCCAGATGGCGGGCCTCACCGAAGGGGAAAGCGTCCTCATCCATGGCGGCACCAGCGGCATCGGCACGACGGCCATCCAGCTTGCCAAAGCCTTCGGCGCCGAGGTCTATGCCACGGCGGGTTCTGCGGAAAAATGCGAAGCCTGCGTGAAGCTCGGCGCCAAACGGGCGATCAACTATCGTGAGGAAGATTTCGCCGCCGTCATCAAGGCCGAAACCGATGGCAAGGGCGTCGATGTCGTTCTCGACATGATTGGTGCTGCCTATTTCGAAAAGAACCTTTCGGCACTCGCCAAGGACGGCTGCCTGTCCATCATCGCCTTTCTGGGCGGCGCCGTGGCCGAAAAGGTCAACCTCACCCCCATCATGGTGAAACGCCTCACCGTCACCGGCTCCACCATGCGCCCCCGCACGGCCGACGAAAAACGCGCCATCCGCGACGACCTCGTCGCAGAGGTCTGGCCGCTCATCGAAAGCGGTCAGCTCTCGCCTGTCATCAACCGGGTCTTCACGCTGGATGACGTTGTGGAAGCGCACCGGCTGATGGAAAGCAGCAATCATATCGGCAAGATCGTGATGCGGGTGTCGTGACGCTTTGAGCGGGATCGTTGTTTTCATTGACAACGCACTGAAGTGTTGTCAAAAATAACAACATGAAGGCCATTCTGCTCGAAAAGACGCGCAAAGTGATCGACGAGACGGCCTTCTTCGAGGTTGTCCTGTGGCATCTGCCTGAGCCTGTTCCCGGAAGTCTCCATCCGTTCAAATATCGGCTGGCGCTGGTGATCAAAGGGGAATGTGTTCTGCGTTATGACAATGAGCGCGGTAAAGGCGATCATCGTCATATGCACGGGCGTGAAGACACCATCGCCTTCACGACGCTCGAAGCCCTGTTCGATGCTTTTCAGGCCGATATGGAAAGGATTTTATCATGACCGCACTCACCGTCCGTCTCAGCACGATCAAGGATATCAAGAGCCGCTTTGTCGCCGCCGGTAATCTGGCCATGTCTGGAAAGCCGGTGGAGGCGAAACCGTCCGTCGAATTTTCCAGCTATGAGGACCTGCACCGCATTCTCGCGCCGCTTCGCCTTGCCATCGTCAAGGCTCTGGCGGGACAGGGACCGCTTTCTATCCGGGAGGTTGCCCGTCGGGTCGGACGGGACGTACAGGCCGTTCATCGCGACGTGACGTCGCTCCTCCATGCGGGCGTTATCGACCGGAACGAGGCTGGCATCGAGTTTCCCTATGACAGCATCCACTTCGAATTCGACGTGAAGGCCGCAGACGCGGCATAGGTGCCGGGCGTCCCCCCTGGAAGTAATCCCTCTTGCATTACTGACGAATCGTACTACCTTCTAGTTATGTTCAACGTATCGGAAGGAGGTGATCCAATGTCTAGTGAGATTTCGGTCTCTGGTGCAGGCAATGGAAAGGGTGTGTTTTCGACGGGGCAGCCCTCGTTGTAAACCCTCTGCCTTCGGAACGTTGAGAAACAGTCCCGGGTCTGTAAACAGGACCAAACTCATGGAAGGGTCGCTTCGGCGGCCCTTTTCCGTTTTTGCTTATTGCTTCGACTATTGGGGGAAATCTGCGCCTCGAGTGCCGGTGCAGCAAGCTCTATGCCCGATGCTACTCCTGACACGTCTCTTCCGTCATGCCGGGCTTGACCCGGCATCCAGCCGGCGCGCGTCTGCGCGACGAGAGGACTCCTTTCAGCCCAAAGACTTGGGCTGGCTGGATACCGGCTCAAGGCCGGTATGACGGAGAACTGGGGAGCGCGCGCCGGATCTGCGACCGTCAACTGCGGTCACGTCTCCCTTATTTTTTCCCGAAAACCTTCCACCGCGTCGGCCGGAAGCGTAGTTCCGCCCCCACCGCCACGGCGGCGTTGAGCGGCACCTCGATTTCGAGGTGATAGGGTTCATGGCCGTTATTGGCGATGTCGATTTCGGCGATGCGGGTGCCTGCGAGGCGGCGACAGGTGGTGACCTTGCCGTAAAGCGCGTCCTTCTCTTGCGTCAGCACTACATCTTCCGGGCGGAAGAAAAGCTCGCCCTCGCCCGTGCCGTTCTCGTCGATGCCGATGCTTTCGCCCTGGAACAGCACGTGGCCGTCGCGGATCGTCACCGGCAGGCTGGAGGATTCGCCAATAAAGGAGAAGACGAAGGGGGAGTTGGGCGTGTCGTAGACATCGTCAGCCGTGCCGACCTGTTCGATCTTGCCCTGACTCATGACGACGACGCGGTCGGCCAGTTCCAGCGCCTCTTCCTGATCGTGGGTGACGAAGACGGTGGTGTGGCCGGTGCGGTCGTGGAATTCGCGCAGCCAGCGGCGCAGCTCCTTGCGCACCTTGGCGTCGAGCGCGCCGAAAGGTTCATCGAGTAGCAACACCTTCGGCTCGATGGCGACGGCGCGGGCAAGCGCCACGCGCTGACGCTGGCCGCCGGAAAGCTGCGAGGGATAACGCTTCTCAAGGCCGGAGAGGTGCACCATGTCGAGAAGTTCGGAGACCCGCCTGCGGATTTCGGCCTTCGGCGGACGCTTTCCGGAAGGACGTACCTTGAGGCCGAAGGCGATATTGTCGGCCACCGTCATGTGGCGAAACAGGGCGTAGTGCTGGAACACGAAACCGACATTGCGCTCCTGCACCGTGCGGTGCGAGGCATCTTCGTTGCCGAAGAAAATCTGGCCGGTTGTCGGCTGCTCGAGACCGGCGATGAGACGCAGCAGCGTCGTCTTGCCGGAACCGGAAGGACCGAGCAGCGCGATCAGCTCGCCGGAACGAATGTCGAGCGACACATCGTTCAGCGCCGGAAAGCGGTCGAACTGCTTGGTGATGCCGGAAACTTTCACTTCCATGAAGATGCCTTTCAATGCTTGCCGGCTGCGTTGCCCGCGCC
This sequence comes from Agrobacterium sp. T29, assembly GCF_006970545.1. Lineage (NCBI taxonomy): Bacteria > Pseudomonadati > Pseudomonadota > Alphaproteobacteria > Hyphomicrobiales > Rhizobiaceae > Agrobacterium > Agrobacterium sp. T29. The sequence goes on along the minus strand of NZ_CP040640.1, from coordinate 514,649 downwards.
AAAGCGTATTTCGAGAATGGTTTTGAGAACGAGCGTCACCAGCGCCAGACCGGCGAGCAGCGTCGCCACGGCAAAGGCCGCGCCGATATTGTACTCATTATAGAGTATCTCGACATGCAGCGGCATGGTGTTGGTCTCGCCGCGAATATGGCCCGAGACCACCGAGACGGCGCCGAACTCACCCATGGCGCGGGCGTTGCAGAGCAGCACCCCGTAGAGCAGGCCCCATTTGATATTCGGCAGCGTGACATACCAGAAGGTCTGCCAGCCGGAAGCACCGAGCGAAATCGCCGCCTCCTCGTCGCCATTGCCCTGATCCTGCATCAGTGGAATCAGTTCGCGCGCGACGAAAGGAAAGGTGACGAAGATGGTGGCGAGCACGATGCCCGGCACGGCGAAGAGGATTTCGATGCCGTAGCTCTTCAGCCATGGCCCGAGCACGCTGTGGGATGAGAACAGGATGACATAGACCAGACCTGATATGACCGGCGAGATCGAGAACGGCAGGTCGATGAGCGTGATCAGGAAGGCCTTGCCCTTGAACTCGAATTTCGCAATCGCCCAGGCGGCCATTACCCCGAAGACCAGGTTGAGCGGCACCGAAATGGCGGCGACGAGCAGCGTCAGGCGGATGGCGGAGAGCGCATCCGGCTCAACGATCGCCTCCCAGAAGGCGTCTGCGCCCTTGCGGAAAGCTTCGAAGAACACCGAGACCAGCGGCAGCACCAGGAAGGCGGCGAGGAACACGAAGGCGATGGCGATCAACGCCAGCCGGGCGGGAAAGCTCTCGCTGGCGGGGTCGCGGAACGGCCGGGGGGACGTGCGGGAAGCGGTCTCAGACATAACCGTACCTCTTGCGGCTCCAAGCCTGAATGAGATTGATGAGGAACAGCATGGCGAACGAGATGATCAGCATGATGGTGGCGATGCCGGTCGCGGCCGCATAATTGAACTCCTCCAGCCGGATGACGATGAGGAGCGGCGCGATTTCCGAGACGTAAGGAATATTGCCGGCGATGAAGATGACCGAGCCATATTCCCCGACACCGCGTGCGAAGGCGAGCGCGAAACCCGTGAGGATCGCAGGTGTGAGGCTCGGCAGCAGTACGCGGGTGATGGTCTGGAAACGGTTGGCGCCAAGCGTGGCGGCCACCTCCTCCACCTGCCGGTCGATTTCTTCCATGACCGGCTGCACGGTGCGGACCACGAAGGGCAGGCCGATGAAGATCAGTGCGATGACGATGCCGGTCGGCGTGAAGGCGATCTTGATGCCGAAGGGTTCGAACAGCGAACCGACCCAGCCGCGATTGGCATAAAGCGTGGTCAGCGCGATACCGGCGACCGCCGTGGGCAAAGCAAAGGGAAGGTCGACGATGGCATCGACGAAGCGGCGGCCGGGAAAACGGTAACGCGTCAGCACCCAGGCGACGATGACACCGAAGACCGCGTTGACCAGCGCGGCAAGAAATGCCGTTCCGAAACTGACACGCAGCGCATTCAGCGTGCGGCTATCCGTGGCAATCGCAATGAAATCTGAAAAACCCAGTTTCGCCGTGGACCAGACGAGGCCGCCAAGCGGAATAAGAATGATGAGAAACAGATAGGTCACTGTGTAACCAAGCGTCAGGCCGAAGCCCGGTATGACGCTCGACTGCCGCCATTTCCACCTGTTTCCGGAAGTATTATTGCTCATCAAGGCTCCGGATAATCTTTAGTTTGGCGCATTTCCGGACAGGAAACCGGGGTCCGCTTTTCCTGGAAATGCTCTCTGGGAGCCGGTGTTCCCCGGCGTTTATTATAAAGTATCGACCGGCACGGTGTCCGGTCGATCAGGTTTTGTTTTCTGTTGTCCGTGCGGACGCGGGCGATCTCTTTTCAGCCCATCATCCGCTTACTTTGCGGGCTTGTAAATCTGGTCGAAGATGCCGCCGTCACCAAAATGTTCAGGCTGCGCCTTTGCCCAACCGCCAAACTGCGGGTCGTCGATGGTGACGAGCTTGATGTCGGGCAGCTGCTTGAGCAGATCTTTGGAGACCACGGCGGGGTTCGACGGGCGGTAGAAGTGCTTCGCCGCAATATTCTGGCCCTCGTCGGAATAGAGATATTGCAGATAGGCTTCCGCCGCCTTGCGGGTACCCTTGGCATCGACATTGGCGTCCACCACGGCGACCGGCGGTTCGGCAAGGATCGAGATCGGCGGCACGACGATATCGAAGGCGTCAGCGCCGAATTCCTGACCGGCGAGATAGGCTTCGTTTTCCCAGGCGAGCAGCACATCGCCGATCTGGCGCTGTGCGAAGGTTACCGTGGAGCCACGCGCGCCGGTATCGAGAACCGGGGCGCGCTTGTAGAGCTCGCCGACATAGGCCTTGATCTTGTCCTTGTCGCCCTTGAATTCTTCATTGGCCCAGGCCCAGGCCGCCAGATAGTTCCAGCGCGCGCCGCCAGAAGTCTTCGGGTTCGGCGTCACGATCTGCACGTCGCCCTTCACCAGATCGCCCCAATTATGGATGCCCTTGGGGTTACCCTTGCGCACCAGGAAGACGATGGTGGAGGTGTAAGGCGAGGAATTATGCGGCAGGCGGGTGCGCCAGTCCTTGTTGATCTTGCCGGAATTCTGGACGATGGCGTCGATATCGCTCTGCAGCGCCAGCGTCACAACATCCGCCTCCAGACCGTCGATGACCGAACGCGCTTGCTTGCCGGAGCCGCCATGCGACTGCTGGATGGTGACGTCCTCGCCGGTATCGGCCTTCCACTTCTTGGCGAAAGCTTCGTTGAAGTCCTTGTAGAGTTCACGGGTCGGATCGTAGGACACGTTGAGCAGCTTGGTCTGCGCGGCGGCCGAGCCAGCGCCGCCAAGTGCCAGTGAGAGGCTAAGCGCAACAACGCTCAAACCGGACAGAAGCTTGGACATCGGTATTCCCTCCTGATTGCGATGGCTTAACTCTACCGGTTGAGTAGAGTTGGTCAATGAGGCCGAATACGATCGAAAAAGTGTTTCCCGAGAGCGTTTTCCCGGGCAACAAATACAGCGCAGCATAAGCGAAAGGCGCAACAAGCGTCGTGTAAAACTTTGCTGAATGCAAAACCGTTTCACATTTTTGACGATTTTTTGCGCTGACGGCGAAAAATATTATGGGGTTTTAGACGATTTTTTCGTTTGGAAGGAACGAGGCAAGGGGACCATTACAATCTCCTCATCCGTCATTCCGGCCCTGAGCCGGAATCCAGCCAGCCCAAGTCCTTGGGCTGAAGGAGTCGTTTCGCCGCGCAGACGCGCGTCGGCTGGATTCCGGCTCAAGGCCGGAATGACGGACAGGTTGAGGACCCTCGTTGCAAACTCTCAACAGCGAAACGTGAAAAAAAACGAGTGTCAAGCCGTCAAAAGCTCGGGCACTTCGACACCGGCCACGGCATCGGCGATAGTGGTGTTGAAAAGGATATTACGCGTGGCATCGGCCACTCGGGCAAAGACGTGGCGGATTTCGCACTGCTTCTCGCCGTCACAATCCTCGCAGCGGCGATAGGCGGTCTGCGACAGGCACGGCAAGGGGGCGAGCGGTCCGTCGATGAGGCGCAGCACCTCGCCGAAGGTGATATCCGAGGCCGGGCGCGCCAGGAGATACCCGCCCTGCTTGCCGCGCCTGCTCTCGACGATGCGTTCCTTCTTCATTTCGAGAAGTATCTGTTCCAGAAACTTTTTCGGAATGGCCTGTTCGCGGGCAATATCGGAAATCTGCACAGGACAGCCGCCGTCGGCCTTGGCCAGCGAAAGGAGCGCCCTCAGCGCATATTTTGCCTTCTGCGAAATCATCGTAAAACCAGTAGACCACAAGCCCGGGAACCCGGCAATTCCGGCTAAAGAAGTTTTCATATTTACCGTTAAAGCGAAAACGACTTGCCTATTTGTTCAAATCTTTTTCGCCACGAACCTTTAGCTGGCGTGCTCGAACACGCAAGCCAAGTTTTTCGATAAAATCGCCGGCATTGAATTGCTGTGGCATCAATCAGCCGCAAAATCGGATTTGCGACCGACTTTTATGACAGCCCGGTACGCCGGCCTTACGCTTCTGCGTAGCGTCGTAGACCCATACCGACGAATACCATGAGCATTAACAGTCCGAACGCGATGAGCAAAATAAAACGGAAAATATTTGTGATGAGAGAAATCTTCACCTGCGAAAGCTGATTTGTTGGAACGCCTTGGGGTTTCGTTGCGAGAACCCCAAGATAGCTGACCAAAGACACACCCAAAAGCACCGATATGTAATAATCCATCCAATCTGGCACCCTCACAAAACCGAAGTTAAAAGCAAAGGCGTGACTAGCTGGAATAAATAGTGCGGCGATTGCCCATAATGATATTTTAAAATTTTGCAAGACTTACATCCCCGTAACTAATATACCCATATTATAGTAACATCAAAAGTATAAATAAATATTAAATTGCCTTACCCAGATATATATTACATACCTTTATTATAAAAATAGGATTTCCTCCCCACCAATACGAAACATAACGGCTGATCCGGTCGCCCAGCGCTACATCGCCTCGATCTCGCTGATCATTAGCCTGCAGGGTCTCAGCTCGGGTAATACGAGCTCAAAATTTTCTTGAGCCGCGAATATACGTCGTTGTCACTTCCGATCGCACCACGGTGCATATCCAAGCTGCAAAGAAGGTGAACGGGCATCTTTTGCTCATACCAAGCGCGCGTGAGGCATTTTTGCTCTCAAGTGCAGCGCACAAAGACTGTCATTTCTGTTCCAAAGGTCGGATTTCAACAATAATCGGCCATGGAAATCCCGGACGTGACAATGACGATCAATTCAGCAAATGCCTCTGCCGATGCCGCTTCCCTCGACGCCACGCTTGCCGGGCTCGATCTGGCGGGTCGGCTTTCGTTTATCGCCGGCCTCGGCGGGCGGGCGGTCTTCACCACCAGCCTCGGCATCGAGGATCAGGTCATTACGGCCGCCATCGGCACACACCGCCTGCCGATCGACGTCGTGACGCTCGAAACCGGCCGGCTGTTCAAGGAAACCGTCGATCTCATCGATGAAACCGAAGAGCGTTTCGGCATTGAAATCCGCCGCTTCCGCCCGGAGCAGGACGATATCGACGCCTATGCCGAAAAATACGGCCTGAACGGTTTTTACGAAAGCGTCGAAGCACGCCACGCCTGCTGTCATGTCAGAAAGCTGATCCCGCTCGGCAAGGCGCTGGAAGGCGCCGCCTTCTGGATCACCGGCCTCAGACGCGGCCAGTCGGGCAATCGCGCCACGACGCCTTTCGCCGAGTTCGATGCGGAGCGCAATCTCATCAAGATCAATCCCCTGGCTGACTGGGATATCGACCTCATCCGGGCGCATGTCGCCCAGGAGAACATTCCCGTCAATCCGTTGCACCAGCGCGGTTACCCCTCCATCGGCTGCGAGCCGTGTACGCGCGCCATCAAGCCCGGCGAGCCTGAGCGCGCCGGACGATGGTGGTGGGAAAACGACGAGAAGCGCGAATGCGGTCTTCACGTCGCCGGTGCGGAGCAGACACCCGCCGTTTCCGCCATCCCGCAACGATAATCATTCAGTACATTCCCGGAGTTCACAATGTCCAACGCAGTCCACGAGACGGACAGCAAGAATACTGTCGCATCCAAGCCGCCGCTCGACCCCCATCTGAAGGCGCTTGAAAACGAAGCCATTCACATCTTCCGCGAAGTCGCCGCCGAATTCGACAAGCCCGTGATGCTCTATTCCATCGGCAAGGATTCGTCCGTGCTGCTGCATCTGGCGCGCAAGGCGTTTTTCCCCGGCCGCATTCCCTTCCCGCTGCTGCACGTCAATACCGGCTGGAAGTTCAAGGAAATGATCGAATTCCGCGACAATATCGTCAAGGAATACGATCTCGATCTGATTTCCTATACCAACCCGCGCGGTGCGAGCGAAAACGTAACGCCCTTCACCCACGGTTCGGCGCTTTACACCGACATCATGAAGACCGAAGCGCTGCGCCAGGCGCTCGACGCCGGCCAGTTCGATGCGGCCTTCGGCGGCGCGCGCCGTGACGAGGAGGCGAGCCGCGCCAAGGAACGCATCTATTCCTTCCGCACGCCCGACCATAAATGGGACCCGCGCAACCAGCGCCCGGAACTGTGGAACATCTATAACGGCATGGTCCGCAAGGGCGAAAGCGTGCGCGCCTTCCCGCTCTCCAACTGGACCGAAGTGGATATCTGGCGTTACATCGAGGCGGAAAACATTCCGCTGGTGCCGCTCTATTACGCCGCCGAGCGCCCCTATGTCGAACGCGACGGCATGATGATCCTTGCCGAAGACGAGCGGCTGGAACTGCTGCCCGGCGAAGAGATCAAGCATGGCTCGATCCGCTTCCGCACGCTCGGCTGCTTCCCGCTGACCGGCGCGATCCGTTCCGAGGCGGCGACGCTTCAGGAAGTCATCGCGGAACTCGAAATCGCTACCGTTTCCGAACGGCAGGGCCGCGCGATTGACCGCGACCAGTCCGGCTCGATGGAGAAGAAGAAGCGCGAGGGGTATTTCTGATGAGCACTGCCGCCGCCAACACCCCCTCTTCCGCAACCATTCTGCCGTTTGCCGAGCATTCGAAGGCGGCGCGCGATACGCGTCCGCTGCGTCTCATCACCTGCGGCAGCGTCGATGACGGCAAATCGACCCTGATCGGCCGTCTTCTCTGGGACACCAAAGCCGTCAAGGAAGATCAGGCCGCCACCCTGCACCGCGACAGCGGCAAGCAGAACGATCTCGGCCTGCCCGATTTCGCGCTGCTGCTCGACGGTCTTCAGGCGGAGCGCGAACAGGGCATCACCATCGATGTCGCCTATCGTTATTTCGCCACCGACCGGCGCGCCTTCATCGTGGCCGACACGCCCGGCCATGAGCAATATACCCGCAACATGGCGACCGGCGCTTCCACCGCCGATCTCGCGGTGCTGCTCGTCGATGCACGCACCGGCATTCTGGAACAGACGCGCCGCCACGCCACCATTGCGGCGCTGATGGGCATCCGGCAATTCGTGCTGGCCGTCAACAAGATCGACCTGACGCATTACGACAAGGCCGGTTTCGAACTGATCGCCCATGAATTCCGCGATTTCGCGTCCAATCTCGGCATCAAGCAGATCACCGCCATTCCGATGTCGGCGCTGAAGGGTGAAAACGTTGTTCTCTCCGGCAAGGCCTCCATGCCCTGGTATGAAGGCCCGACGCTGGTGGAAACGCTGGAGCTTGCCACAGTGCGCTCCGCGCAGTCCGGCGGCTTCCGCCTGCCGGTGCAGCGCGTCTCGCGGCCGGGTGAAAGCTTCCGTGGCTATCAGGGCACGGTTGCCGGCGGTTCGGTAAAGCCGGGCGACAGCGTCGTTGTCCTGCCTTCCGGCATGGTCGCGAATGTCAAGCAGATCGTCACCTTCGATCTGGTGCGCAACGCCGCTGTGGCGGGCGATGCGGTCACGCTCGTCCTTGATCGCCAGGTGGACGTGTCGCGCGGCGACATGATTGTCTCCATCGAGGCGCAGCCGCAGACGGGCCTTGCCTTCGACGCCCAGATCGTGGCGCTGCAGCCGGGCGGCATCGAGGCAGGCAAGCGCTACTGGCTGAAAAGCGGCAGCCGCCGCCAGCGCGTCAGCGTGCAGCCTGTCAGCCAGCTGAACCTGAAGGAAGGCGAATGGCAGGCGCATGAAACCTCCCTGCCGATGAACGCCATCGGCAAGGTGCGGCTTTCCTTCGACGAGACGGCGATCTTCGATCCCTATGAACAGAACCGCTCGACCGGTTCCTTCATCCTGATCGATCCCGACACCAACAATACGGTTGCAGGCGGCATGATCGCCGGCAAGCGCAGCGTCGGTGCGACGGAAGAAAAGGGCGACCGGGTCATTCTCTCGCTGCCCGCCGATCTTGCGGAAAAGCTGCTGGCCAGCGAGCTCCTCGCCAAGCACCGCGACGAGATCGACATCCGCCGCACGGACGGCGCAACGGCCGCGCGGCTGATCGGCGATCTGGGCTGACACGCCCCCCTCAAACAAACAAAAGGCGACCGTCAAAGCGGTCGCCTTTTTTGTTTCAGAGCCTCTTCCGTGTCAGAGACTGCGGATGGCTTAAAACACGAACATATAAAGCAGAATGATCACGAAGATCGGAACGCCCATAGCCCACAATGCGATACCCTTCAGCATGCTATCCTCCATTGTTGTATGGTTGAATAACGGCTGAGGCGGCTTTCCGATCCATGCCGCTCTCCTGATTTTTACGGGTTGTTTCTCGGCGGCATAAAAAGCTGTTTGTTCATTCGACGTTCATGCGCGAAAGACGAATTTGCATGCGGTCGCTCCGCCAAGCGGCCCAACAGAGGCTCGTTGTTTGAAAAAGCAGCGGGCCTCTTTTTGATCGCGATAAGTTGATCGCGTGGATGCCCCTGAAATTCAGGGCCCATGACGGTGATGGATAACTTCTTGGATTGTGAAGAAGAATTGAGGCTTCTAAGACGATTCCTGTCGCGCGTCCCCTGAAACAGGCCGCGACATTGAGGCCTGGCGCTTGGCGGAGCGACGGGCCTCTTTTGTTGGGGTGCCGGGTGGCGACAACAAACGCCCGCCGAAGCGATCCATCTGCTGTTTGACGGCGACGATTCGCATCCGTGAGCGGATTTGGAAAGAAACACTTTCTCCCAAAACGCATACCAGTTGAAGAACGGCGATTTGAACGCAGTTATTCGCATCTGCGCCCTGATTTTCAGACGCGGTCGGCGAATGCAGTCCAGCCGGCACAGGTTTTCACAGGTCCGGTTTCGGTGCGAGATTTCGATCTTGGAATTCTCGGGATGAGTTGCAAGCCGCTGTAACTATTGGGCTTCAAGCTGGTCGGAGTGAGAGGATTCGAACCTCCGACCCCCACGTCCCGAACGTGGTGCGCTACCAGACTGCGCTACACTCCGTGACCAGCGGCGCTTCTATAGACCAGCCTCCGGCATTCGACAAGCGGCTTATTGCATTTTTTGTGACAAGTTTTTTCCATCTGTTGAAACAACCCTGCCAGGAGCCTGTGGCACCGGCTGGAAGGCCTCAAAACGTTACAAAAAAGCAATTGTGGCAGGAAATTTTCATCGAGCCGCACACCTCCCCTGCCCGCCGTCTCCAAATCTGCTAGGGGAACGGAATGACCGGCGGGAAGCCGGACTCGGCACAAAGGACATTTCACCATGCTATCTCGCAGCGTAACGCTTGCAGCGTTTGCCATTGCGCTCTCGGCCTGCACCACTTCCACGGGCGGCTCCACTCCCTCTTTCACCCAGAAGAGCCCCGTTGAGACCCGCTGGGTCGGCCAGTCCGCAGGTATTTTCTTCGCAAAATTCGGCCCGCCGCTCAGCGATACGGAAACCGGCAGCTCCACCGTCTATAACTGGCGCGGCGGCTACAGAAAGGCCACCATTCCGGCCAGGTTCGAAGAAGGCAAGGATGGCAAGAAGGGTCGCCAGATCTCGCCCGCCCGCACCGCCTCGCTCTCCTGCACGGTGCAGCTCGTCGTTTCCAGCGATTACAAGATTACCGCCGTGCGCACGGTTTCCGACCGCCCCGGCGTCAACGGCCCGAGCTATTGCGCGGAATTCCTCGCCGCAGACTGATCTTCGGCCACAGGCCAGATGCAGCAAGGCCCGCCCGAACCGGCGGGCCTTTTCACTTTTTCGGGATTATTGTCATTTTTCTGAAAAAATTTTTGCCTATAGCCGCCCCCTGCGACCCGTGACGCGCCGGAAACAGTGTCATATGAGCCTTTCCGCGATATCCCGCTCACAGAACCCTTTCAACCGTTTGAAAGCGTCGGCTAATCTTCGCCGTCATAAAAATGACGATCGGCAAAACCGCAAAAATGGCCGTTGCGACCATATGTCCCTGCAAAATCCCTGCAAAAGCGCTTGAACTGGAGTGAAAGAGTCCGGGTTGTGCCGGTTTGCGCTTTGCTGTAACGGGGCGAACGGGAGGAATGTTTTTAACACAAAACAAGAATCAGGTATGGCCGTGACTCCCATCGATCAAGACAAATCCCAGCTCACTGATCTCTCCCAGGAAACCACCCTTTCCCATGCATTTGCCCCCGGCGCGCTTCCGATGAACCGCCGACAGGTTCTGGGCGGTGCGCTCGCCGGCATTGCCGCAGCGGCGCTGCCCTCCTCCCCGCTTCTCGCCAACACGGCTGCCAAGAAGGTCGATGTGCTTTTGATCGGCGGCGGCATCATGAGCGCGACGCTCGGTGTGTGGCTGCGCGAACTCGAGCCCACCTGGTCGATGCAGATGCTGGAGCGGCTGGATGGCGTGGCGCTTGAAAGCTCGAACGGCTGGAACAATGCCGGCACCGGCCATTCCGCTCTCGCCGAACTCAACTACACGCCGGAAGACGACAACGGCAACATCAAGATCAGCCAGGCCGTCAACATCAACGAATCCTTCCAGATTTCCCGACAGTTCTGGGCATGGCAGGTGCGCAACGGCGTTTTGAAGAACCCGCGCTCCTTCATCAACCACACGCCGCATATGAGCTTCGTCTGGGGTGACGAGAACGTCGCCTATCTGGAAAAGCGCTATCAGGCGCTCAAAGCCAGCCCGCTGTTCGCCGGCATGGAATATTCCACCGATCCCGAGCAGATCAAGAAGTGGGTGCCGCTGATGATGGAAGGCCGCGATCCTTCCCAGAAGATCGGCGCGACATGGTCGCCGCTCGGCACCGACATGGAATTCGGCGAAATCACCCGCCAGTTCGTATCGCACCTGCAAAGCGACCAGAATTTCGACCTGCAGGTCAATAGCGAGGTTTCCGATATCCAGCGTAATGCCGACGGCAGCTGGCGCGTGACCTATACGAACACCAAGACCGACGCCGAACAGGTGGTGGATGCGAAATTCGTGTTCATCGGTGCTGGCGGCGGCGCGTTGCATCTGTTGCAGATGTCCGGCATTCCGGAAGCGGATGATTATGCCGGCTTCCCGGTGGGCGGCTCGTTCCTCATCAACGAAAACCCCGACGTAACGATGCAGCATCTGGCCAAGGCCTATGGCAAGGCCTCGGTCGGCTCGCCGCCCATGTCGGTGCCGCATCTCGATACCCGCGTGCTGGGCGGCAAGCGCGTCATCCTGTTCGGACCTTTCGCCACCTTCTCCACCAAGTTCCTGAAGGAAGGCTCCTATTTCGATCTCGTCTCCTCCGTCACGACCAGCAATGCCTGGCCGATGGTGCGGGTGGGCATCGATGAATATCCGCTGGTGGAATATCTCGCCGGTCAGCTGATGATGTCGGATGACGACCGTTTTGCCGCGCTGAAGGAATATTTCCCGAATGCCAAGCAGGGCGAATGGCGCCTGTGGCAGGCCGGCCAGCGCGTGCAGATCATCAAGCGCGACGAAGAAAAGGGCGGCGTGCTGCGGCTCGGCACCGAAGTCGTCGCCGCCAAGGACGGCAGCATCGCCGGCCTGCTCGGCGCTTCGCCGGGCGCCTCCACCGCAGCACCGATCATGCTCAGCGTTCTGGAAAAGGTCTTCAAGGACAAGGTGGCAACACCTGAATGGCAGGCCAAGATCCGCCAGATCGTGCCGAGCTACGGTACGAAGCTCAATGACGACCCGGAAAAGGTGCAGCAGGAATGGGCCTACACCGCCGAACACCTGCAGCTGCCAACCCCGCCGCAGATCGACCTTGAGGCGCTGAAGGGCGCCGGTGCGGCCCCTGCGGGTGCGCCGGTGAAGAAGGTGCCGGATATCGCGCTTTAAGGCTTGAGTGCGATTTAGGATTGGACGCCGCGTGTCTCTGGATGCGCGGCGTTTTTGTTGGAGACGGCTTCTCCACCCGCGCCGGCATCCTCCGGCGTATTGCCACTAGGGCGTTGAAAAAATATCTCGCGCCAAAAACCAGTTGGTGGTAATAATTCCTACCAATATCCATGGAGAAATGACATGGCCAACGTTGAAAAGATCAGCGTTTCGATGACGCCCCAGCACGCCGAAATCTTGCGCGACGCCGTGGAAAGCGGTGCTTATGCCAGCAGCAGCGAAGTCATCCGTGAAGCGATGCGAGACTGGTCGGCAAAATGGGTTCAGCGACGCGACGACATCGCCAAGCTGCGCGCATTGTGGGCTGAGGGCAAAGCCAGTGGCGGTTCAACCGAAGTGGATTTCGACGAAGCGCTCAATGAAGCGCGTGCAGAACTGGCCTCGTTGAAAAATCGTGACCACTAAGCTTGTCTGGACGCCCCGCGCACGTAGCGATGTGAAGAAAATCTATATCGATATCGGCAAATCACAGCCTCTTGCCGCAGAGCGATATTTCGCTCGGTTCCGTGCCAAAGCGGAGCGCTTGGTCGACCATCCTCACCTTGGCGAGCGTCACCCGGAAATTTTTCCGTCCGCCCGTATGCTCGTCGAAGCACCTTATGTCATTCTCTACGAAACCGTGCCGGACACCGATGGCGACGAAATATATTCCGTGGAAATCGTTCGCGTGATCGATGGTCGCCGGGACCTGCGAACGTTGTTCTGAATTCGGAAGAGATGGCTGGGGCGCCAGGATTCGAACCTGGGAATGCCGGTACCAAAAACCGGTGCCTTACCGCTTGGCGACGCCCCAACAGGGCAGCGAAGGCGAAACGCCGCTGCCTGAACCGCGCCTGATTAGCAAAGCCTGCCCGGCCCGGCAATGACCCGGCGACTTATTTTTTCACAAAATTCAAGCTTTTTGGGTGCCGTGGCGAAGTTCGCATGTTAGGGCTTGGCGATGGCGCGGTTGAGGCTGCGGCTCAAGCTGGCATGGCATTTTTCAGGAGGTCTCGATGGCGGACCCGGCATTCGATCTCGATTTCAAGCCGGCCTATGGCGAGGCGGTTCCCGTCGCTCCGCTGATCCAGCGCATCACCGTCAACAATCCCTCCGCCTTCACCTTCCATGGCACCAACTCCTATATTGTCGGCGACCGTTCCGTCGCCGTCATAGATCCCGGTCCGGAGGATGAGGCGCATTTTCAGGCGCTGATGGCGGCGCTGACGGGCCGCGAGGTCACCCATATATTCGTCAGCCATACCCATCGCGATCACTCGCCGCTTGCCCGGCGGCTGAAGGAGGCGACCGGGGCGATAACGGTGGCCGAGGGTCCGCACCGTGCCGCGCGGCCGCTGCACGCGGGCGAGACAAACCCCTTTGCCGAAAGTTCCGATACGGCTTTTGTGCCCGATATCGCGCTTGGCGACGGCCAAAGCCTTTCCGGCGACGGGTGGCGGCTTACCGCGCTGCATACGCCGGGACACACCGCCAACCACGCCGCCTTCGCGCTCGATGGCAGCGGTATCGTCTTTTCCGCCGATCACGTCATGGCCTGGGCCACCACCATCGTCGCGCCGCCGGATGGGGCGATGAGCGATTACATGGCCTCGCTGGAACGGCTGCTCACCCGCGACGACCGGCTGTTCCTGCCCGGCCATGGCGGCCCGGTCACCGATCCCACCGCCTTCATGCGGGGCTTGCGCGCCCACCGCCGTATGCGGGAAAAGGCGGTTCTGAAGCGTATCCGCGAAGGCGACCGGCTGATCGCCGATATGGTGAAGGTGATCTACGCCAGCACCGACAAGCGCCTGCATGGCGCGGCCGCACTTTCCGTGCTGGCGCATATCGAAGACCTGATCGAAAAGGGCGAGGTGCAGACGGATGGTGCGCCTTCGCTGCTGGGTGAGTATTTTCCGGCGTAGCGGATATTTTAGGCACGCGAGATTTCAGGGCGCGTTGTGAGCTCACCTCTCACTCCAAGCCTCGATTGGATCGAGCGGATGCCGCCTGTTTCTTCTCCCCGAGGGGGAGAAGTCCGCGGCAGCGGGATGAGGGGGCAAGGGTAGAGATATGCGGAGAGCGTGCCCCCCTCATCCGACCCTTCGGGACACCTTCTCCCCGTCGGGGAGAAGAAACAGGCGGCACCCGCTCGTCCCCATCAAGACAACACGCAGCGACACCCTAGTTGTCGTTCAACCCCTGCATCTCCGCATCCAGCGCATCGAGATAGGCTTCGGCAATCGCAGCGCCCATGCCGAGATCGTGCGGGCCGTAGCGGGAGGCGACGCGGACATCGACGATGGTGGTTTCGGCCTCTTCCTTGAGGCGGATGAGGATATCGAAACGCAGGCCCCAGATGCGCGTGCGGGTTTCGCCCTGCATCAGCACCACGCCGCTACCGTTAAAGAAGGTGGGCAAAGGCGCGTCCGTCGGGCGGGCCATGGGCACCGGCACGATGGAGGGCAGATCCTCGACCGGCCCTTCTTCCGCAGGCTGCGTCCTGTCCTGCTCCGGAACGCCGACGGAGGGCGCATCTTCCGCCCCGATCACCCCCTTCGTGTGGGCAATGCGGATATTCTGGGCGGCGGCCATTTTTTTGGCGGCGGCATAGATGCGGTCGATTGCGCCTTCATAACGGCGGCCGGCGAGGCTGGCATAGGCTTCGGTTTGCGCGTCGCGGTCTTCCTTGGTGATAGTCGCGGGCCGCACCAGCCATTGCTGGTTGGCGGCGGGCGTCACCAGCCATTCCGGCACGTCGGTGAGATCGGTGGAGATGTCGTAAATCTTCGGCTGCTGCCAATAAAGAAAAGCGCCGTAACCGACCACGCCGAGCGGCAGGGCCGAGAGAAGCAGCGCCGCCAGCGCCGAAAGGCCGCCACGCGCGCCCCTGGTCCACAGCCGCTCAAGCCCGATCAACGCCAGAAGCACGGCCGCGAGAGCGATGCTGGCGGCGATGATGATGAGACCGACAAGATCGGGCGTCGTCAGCGGCCCGAAACGATGAATGCCGGCGGCGATGAGAAACAGCACAAGCGCCGCAAGACTCAGATAGCGGGAAAGATAGGCTGCAACCGAAAAAGGCCGGACGAAACGCACAGTCATGAAAGCGGATATCCGTTAGATCGCATTGGCTAAAAAGCGTTGCACCCAAATTCTGGCAGGGAATCACCTGCATATGATGTCATAGACCGGATTTGCGGCGAGGAAAACAAAGGAGGAGGCGATCCCTACGCTAAAGCGCGCGAACGTCTCCGTCATGCCGGTCCCCGGAACAAGCCCGAGGATGATCCGGCATCCAGCCATGCTGCGCCGTGAGGATGAGTCTTTTGCGATCAAGGACTTGATCGCGCTGGCCCCGGATCAGGTCCGGGGTGACGGAATATCAGGCAATGACACTGCCAAACTATAGGTTTTAGGACTCTGACGTCGAAGGCAACAAGACGCTGGAATATTTTTCCGCATTGCCTCCCCTAAAGAGAATTATTCCCCGACAACGCAATAAATACGCATGTTCATCCCTTAATTGCTGAGGAAATCGGCGTATTCTCGGCGACCTCCCTCGAGAATGCGTGTAAAAAGTGCAACATTCTCGTTTTCTTGCACAATAAAGAGACATGTCATGTCACAGGCAACGACGTCCGCCGGCCCCTCCGGGCCTAAACCTTTTTATCGCAATTTCGGCTTTCAGGTTCTGATCGCCATGGTCATCGGCCTGCTGCTCGGCCTCGTTGCGCGCAACATCGGTCCCGATGCCGCCGGCAGCCCCAACTGGCTTTCGGTAACACTGCAAACCATCGGCAGCATTTTCGTGCAGCTTTTGCGCGCGCTGGTTCCGCCGCTGATCTTCACGGCCATCGTCGCCTCCATCGCCAATCTCAAGAACCTCTCCAATGCGGCGAAGCTTGTGTGGCAGACACTTCTCTGGTTCGCCATCACCGCACTGATCGCCGTCGTCATCGGCATCGTGCTCGGCCTTGTCATTCAGCCCGGCGTCAACACGGCGATTGCCAATACGGCAGCGGCGGCCCCCTCTTCCACCGGGTCCTGGCTGGATTTCCTGAAGGGGCTGATCCCGGCCAACGTCTTCGGCCTCGAAGCGTCTACCAAGCTCAATAATGGCGCGGCCAGCACCTCGTTGAACTTCAACGTGCTGCAGCTGCTCGTGGTGTCGATCGCCTTTGGCGTCGCGGCGCTGAAAGCGGGCAAGGCGGCGGAACCGTTCCTCGCCTTCAACCAGTCGCTGCTCGCCATCGTGCGCAAAATCCTGTGGTGGGTCATCCGCCTCACCCCCATCGGCACCATCGGCCTGCTCGGCCGCGCGGTCGATCAATATGGTTGGACGACGCTGTCGCAGCTCGGCTGGTACGCGGCGGCCGTTTATATCGGTCTGGCACTGGTGCTTTTCGTGGTCTATCCGGCGCTGCTTCTCGCCCATGGCCTGAAGCCGTCGCGCTTCTTTGCGGGCGCATGGCCGGCCATCCAGCTCGCCTTCGTGTCGCGTTCCTCCATCGGCACGCTTCCCGTCACCGAAACCGTGACGGAAAAGAGCCTCGGCGTGCCGCGCGAATATGCCGCCTTCTCCGTGCCGCTCGGCGCCACCACCAAAATGGATGGCTGCGCTGCGATCTATCCGGCTATTTCGGCGATCTTCATCGCGCAGTTCTTCCAGGTGCCGCTCGGCATCCAGGAATATGTGCTGATCGTCTTCGTCTCGGTGCTCGGTTCCGCCGCAACGGCAGGCCTCACGGGCGCGGTGGTGATGCTGACACTGACGCTTTCGACGCTCGGCCTGCCGCTGGAAGGTGTGGGCCTGCTGCTCGCCATCGACCCGATCCTCGACATGGGCCGCACGGCGGTCAACGTCGCCGGCCAGGCGCTGGTGCCCACCCTCGTCGCCAAGCGCGAGGGCATTCTCGATGAGGCCGTCTATAACAACGCCAAGGATATCGACGCACTCGACGACCGGGAAGCAGCGCCGGCGTGACAGCGACAATCATGGGGCGTTTCCGGTGAAAAGGGAAACGCCCCATGCGGACCATTCCCGTTGTTCCCTGATAGTTTGGGGTTGACGGCGATAATTTCATCGATAGCGATAGCGGCACGGGCAATAGCGCAACTTTGAGCGGAAACTGTGCATGGCGAAACGTAACTGGATCTATGTCGGCCTGCTCGCTTTCATCTCCCTCGGGCTTCTGATCGATGCGGCCGTCTGGCCTGCCGGGCCTCCAGCATCCTTTACCGCAAACGATCTGGTGCAGATGATCGGCATCATCACGCTATTTGCCTGGTGGCAGATAGAGGATGCCGAAAAGCGGGACCTCCGGCGCAGCTCCGCCGCCAAAATCACCACCGTTCTGCTCGCACCCATCGGGCTTGCGATTTACCTCTATCAAACCCGCCGGTGGACCCGTGCCACGCTCGGCCTCTTCGCCTTTATCGGCGGCATCGTCCTCATCGCCATCCTCGCGGTTCTGCTCGGCGACTGGCTCATTCAACAGGGTTTGTTCCCGCCGTCTTTCCTGCGTGATTCCTGAGCAACGGGAGCATGTCGGATTTTACGACGCCACGCCGCCTGACACCGCTATCGCCGCCGCCTGCCAAGCCATTCTCCATGATGGATTGATGCAACTTTCCGCCCCAACGCGGCTTTTCCCGGTATCAAAACAGGCGTATCAATCGCGGCAATAAAAGTGCCGTACGGCCGTCATGTTAAGGGAGAAACAAAATGCGTGTTTCCATCGTCTTCGGTGCGCTTGCCGCCATACTGGCGCTCACCGCCTGCCAGACGCTGACGCCGGAAGAGCGTCGGGCGCGGGATGAGGCGACTTGCCGGGGTTATGGTTTCCGCCCCGGCACGGACCCGATGGCCGGTTGCCTTCTCGATCTGGAAATGGACCGCCGCGCCGACAACCGCGCCTGGCAGGCGCAGATGAACCGCGACATGTTCTACCGCCCCGTGGTGGTTGAGCGGCGCATCATCGTCCAACAGAACCCCTGACGGGAATGAAGGCGACATTGCTCGCCACCTTGCCCTCATCCCTCTTCGCCGCCAACGTTGCCTGCGCCGCGGCCAGGCGGGCGATGGGCACGCGGAAGGGCGAGCAGGACACGTAGTCGAGATCGGCGTCCTCGCAGAAATGGATCGAGGCCGGGTCGCCGCCATGTTCGCCGCAGATGCCGAGCTTCAGTTCCGGCCGCGTCTGGCGGCCGCGTTCGGCGGCGATGCGGATCAACTCGCCCACACCGTCGAAATCGAGCGAGATGAACGGGTCGCGCTCGATGATGCCCTTGCGCTGATAGGTATTGATGAAACGCGCCGCATCGTCGCGGGAAATACCGAAGGTGGTCTGCGTCAAATCGTTGGTGCCGAAGGAGAAAAATTCCGCCGCTTCCGCAATGACATGCGCGCGCAGGGCGGCGCGCGGCAGTTCGATCATGGTGCCGGTCAGATATTCGATCTCCATGCCGGTTTCCTGCGCCACCGCAGCGGCGACGCCGTCGATGACTTCGGTGACGTAATCCAGTTCCGAGCGCAGTCCGACCAGCGGCACCATGATCTCGGGCACGACCGGCGCGCCGGTGATGCGCGCCGCCGCAACGGCCGCTTCGAAAATGGCGCGGGCCTGCATTTCGGCGATTTCCGGATAGGAAATGGCGAGACGGCAGCCACGATGGCCGAGCATGGGGTTGAATTCGTGCAGGGCATCCAGCCGCTGGCGGAACACCGTCTGGGGCATGCCCATGGCGGCCGCCACCTCGACGATCTCACCGTCGGTCTTCGGCAGGAATTCGTGCAGCGGCGGGTCGAGCAGGCGGATCGTCACCGGCAGGCCGTGCATGATCTGGAAAAGCTCGGTGAAATCCGAGCGCTGCATCGGCAGAAGCTCATCGAGCGCCGCCCGCCTGCCCTTTTCGCTTTCGGCGAGGATCATCTCACGCATGACGTGGATGCGGTCGCCCTCGAAGAACATATGTTCGGTACGGCAGAGGCCGATGCCTTCCGCGCCGAAAGCGCGGGCGGCGCGGGCATCTGCCGGGGTATCGGCATTGGTGCGCACGGTCATGCGGCGCAGGCTGTCGGCCCACTCCATCAGCTTGCCGAAATCGCCCGAGAGTTCCGGCTGCGTCATCGGCACCTCGCCCTTCAGCACCCGGCCGGAAGAACCGTCGATGGTGATGACATCGCCGCGTTTGAGCATGCAGCCGACGCCGATCAGCACCTTGTTGCGCATGTCGACGCGCATGGAGCCGGCGCCGGTGACGCAGGGAATGCCCATGCCGCGCGCCACCACGGCGGCGTGGCTGGTCATGCCGCCGCGCGTCGTCAGAATGCCTTCGGCGGCGTGCATGCCATGAATATCTTCCGGGCTGGTTTCGATGCGCACCAGAATGACGCGGCGGCCTTCGGCTTCCGCCGCAACCGCCTCTTCGGCGGTAAAGACGATTTCGCCCGTCGCCGCCCCCGGCGAAGCCGGCAGGCCGGAGCCGATGATGGGGCGGGATGTGCCGGGATCGATGGTGGGGTGAAGCAGCTGGTCGAGCGATGACGGCTCGATGCGGCAGACGGCCTCCTCCTGCGAGATCAGCTCTTCCTCGACCATATCGACGGCGATCTTCATGGCGGCGCGGGTGGTGCGCTTGCCGGAGCGGGTCTGTAGCATCCAGAGCTTGCCGCGCTCGATGGTGAATTCCAGATCCTGCATGTCGCGATAGTGATTTTCCAGCCGCTTGCAGATGGCCAGGAATTCACTGAACGCCTCTGGCATCAGCTTTTCCATGGAAGGCTTGTCGGAGCCGGAGGCAAGACGCGCGGCCTCGGTGATGGATTGCGGCGTGCGGATACCCGCCACCACATCTTCGCCTTGAGCGTTGACGAGAAATTCGCCGTAAAGCTCCGCCTCGCCCGTCGAAGGATTGCGGGTAAAGGCGACGCCGGTTGCCGAGGACGAGCCGAGATTGCCGAAAACCATGGCCTGCACGTTGACGGCCGTGCCCCAGTCGCCCGGAATATTGTGCAGGTGCCGGTAGGTCACGGCGCGGTGGTTGGTCCAGCTGGCGAAGACGGCGCCGATGGCACCCCAGAGCTGCACGTGACAGTCCTGCGGGAAGGCTTCGTCCAGCTCATCCTCGATCAGCTTTTTATAAAGCGAAACGACATGCTGCCATTCGACCGCCGACATGTCGGTATCGTATTCGTGGCCGAGGCGGCCTTTCTCGTCCTCGAGAATTTCCTCGAACAATTCGTGGTCGAGGCCCATGACGACATCGGCATACATCTGGATGAAGCGGCGGTAGCTGTCCCAGGCAAAACGCGCGTCGCCCGCATCGTGGCCCAGCGCCTCGACGGTGCGGTCGTTGAGACCCAAGTTCAGCACGGTATCCATCATGCCGGGCATGGAGGCGCGCGCGCCGGAGCGGACGGAGATGAGCAGCGGCGAGTGGCTGCCGCCGAAGGTCTTGCCGGTCACGGTTTC
Source organism: Agrobacterium sp. T29 (assembly GCF_006970545.1). Classification (NCBI taxonomy): domain Bacteria; kingdom Pseudomonadati; phylum Pseudomonadota; class Alphaproteobacteria; order Hyphomicrobiales; family Rhizobiaceae; genus Agrobacterium; species Agrobacterium sp. T29. The sequence continues at coordinate 494,338 of NZ_CP040640.1, read as the reverse complement.
CATGCCGTGCAGGCCGACCATGACCTGCAGCTTCAGCTCTTCGGGAAGATCGCGGCCGTTCTTGTGATAAAGGGCGCAGGCATCGGTTATGATGGTGAGGCCGGGGGGAACGGGAAGGCCGAGACTTGCCATTTCGGCAAGGTTCGCGCCCTTGCCGCCCAATATCGCAACGTCACCTGCCCTGCCTTCGGCAGCACCGTTGCCGAAGGTATAAACCCACTTTTTCATTCCACGCTCTCCACCCAGAAGCGTTGTCATTTTTCTATCATCTACAGCATTGGCGGCACGTTGGAAACGCCGCAACGTGCAGTTTACATCGCAGTGCAGCATAATTGCGGCAAATTGCGCGCAAGAATTGCCGCAAAGGCCGAATAACGGCATGATTGACGCATTCGTGTAGTGCGCTGAACTGGAGTGTTGCCTAAGCCATTCAAATCGCCGACAAAGAGATTATTCATGCAATTTACCCGCCGCCATACGCTTAAATTTGCCGGAATTTCCTGTGCCGCCAGCGCGCTTGCCGGGGCGCTCAGAGCCGAAGGCGCAGTGCCCGTCGCGGGCTCCGCTTCCGCCCTTCCCTTCGCGCTGACGACGCCGATGCATATCGGCCAGGCCGCGCTGCGCGTGCGCGATCTCGACCAGATGATCGAGTATTACCGTTCAGTGCTGGGCATGAACGAGGTGGAGCGCACGGCCAGAGGCGTGACGCTCGGCGTCGGCACCGTGCCGCTGCTCGATCTGGTGCACAAGCCGGCGGCGGATTTCGAAAGCCCCACCTCCGCCGGCCTGTTCCACATCGCCTATCTGATGCCCTCGCGCAAGGATCTGGCGCGCTGGCTGGTGCATGCGGCGCTGAAACAGGTGCCGCTTACCGGTTTTGCCGACCATAATGTCAGCGAGGCGATCTATCTCAACGATCCCGAGGGCAACGGCATCGAGGTTTACAGCGACCGGCCGAAGGACACATGGGTCTGGAGCGGCCGCGTGGTGAAAATGGGCACCGAACCGCTCGATGTCGACGATCTGGTGAAGCTGACCGATACCAAAAGAAGCGACTACGAGGCTGCCCCGCCGGGAATGCGCATCGGGCATGTACACCTGCGGGTCGGCGAAATCGCCGCCGCCCGCGCCTTTTACGAAACGGCCGTCGGCCTGCAACCGACGCAGGACGCGCGCTCCGATGCCTCGTTTCTCTCTTCCGGCGGGTATCATCATCATCTGGCGGTGAATACATGGAACAGCCGTGGTGCGAAGGGACGCAACGCCATGGAAACCGGCCTCGACTGGTTTTCAATCACCGTTCGCAACCCCGCCGATCTGGAGGCGCAGAAAACGCGGCTGCGGGCCGCCGGTTATGTGCTGGTGGAGATGGAAAATAACGTCGTGGAAGCGATAGACCCCTGGGGCACGCGGCTGCGGCTGGTGCCGGCGTGAGCAGGCGGTAGCGCTCCGCACTGCACGATTGACAGTTATGGCAGGCTCGGCGTTTACCGGGGTTCGTAGTGTCCTCTCCTTCCGTCATTCCGGCCTTGAGCCGGAATCCAGCCGACGCGGCTCTCGCGCGACGGGAAGAGTCCTTTCAGCCCAAGGACTTGGGCTGGCTGGATACCGGCTCAAGGCCGGTATGACGGAGGAGTTTTGTGCCCCGGAAACGATTACCAGCCATACACCCACATCACCCTATGAACCCGGAAAAAGAAAGCCTTGCGAGGCCACGGCAGCGGCCTCGCAAGGCATTCCATCCGGTACAGGAAACCGGATGGTGGGGTCTGTGATGAGCCCTTTGGCCCTTGCGGAAAACATAGCAAAACACCGCGCATTGTCGCTCACCCGAATGGGTGATACGGCCAGATAAATTCGCGATGGTGGGCGAAGGGGAAAAGAAGCCTCAGACGGCTTCGCGCAATTGTTCGGCTGTCTGCAAATCCACGGAGACGAGTTGCGAGACGCCCTGTTCGGCCATGGTGACGCCGAAGAGGCGGTTCATGCGCGCCATGGTGATGGGATTGTGGGTGATGATGACGAAGCGGGTTTCGGTGGAGGCCACCATCTCGTCCATCAGGTTGCAATAACGCTCGACATTGTGGTCGTCGAGCGGCGCGTCCACTTCGTCCAGCACGCAGATGGGCGCGGGATTGGTGAGGAAGACCGCGAAGATCAGCGCCATGGCCGTCAGCGCCTGTTCGCCGCCGGAAAGCAGCGTCATGGTCTGCGGTTTCTTGCCCGGCGGGCGGGCGAGGATTTCCAGCCCCGCTTCCAGCGGATCGTCGGATTCGATCAGCTGCAATTCCGCCGTGCCGCCGCCGAAGAGATGGGTGAACAGCCGCTGGAACTGCGAATTGACCACATCGAAAGCGGCGATCAGCCGCTCGCGGCCCTCGCGGTTGAGGTTCTGGATGCCGGCACGCAGCTTGCGCACGGCGTCGATGATGTCGTCGCGCTCCTTGATCAGCGCCTCGAGCTTGGCGGAAAGCTCGGCCTGCTCTTCCTCGGCGCGCAGATTGACGGCGCCCAGCCTTTCGCGTTCGATCTTCAACCGATCGAGATCGCGCTCGACGTCGCGAATGTCCGGCTTCGGCTGGTCCGGGCCAAGGCCGGTCAGGCGGAAGGCCATATGCGGCTCGGTATTCAGCGTTTCGCGGATGCGGTGTTCGGTTTCCTGCCGCTTTTCGCGGGCGGAAACCAGCCGTTCTTCGGCACGGCCGCGCTTTTCGCGGGCTTCGGCCAGTTCCGAAAGCGCGGTTGCGGCCACACGGTCGGCAGCGCGCTGCAGGTTTTCCGCCTCGGCCAGCCGGTCGGCGGCCTGTCGGCGGGCGTCTTCGGTCTTCTGCAATTCGTTGAGGAGGTTGCGGCGTTTCTCGTCGAACTCCTCCGGCGCTATGTCCAGCTCGGCGATTTCCTCGCGCGCCTCTTCCTCGCGTTCGCGCAATGTCGCGATGTGATCGGCCGCACTGGCCGCCCGCGATTGCCAGGTGGAGCGCTCCTGCCCTATCGCCTGAATTCTGCGCTGACGGCTTTCCGCCTCGCGGCTCACACCCTCATGGCGGGCGCGGGCCTCCGCCAGAAGGCCGCGGTCGGTCGCGACTTCAAGCTGGCTTTCGCGTAGCCGCAGATCCAGCACGGAAAGATCGGGCGCGTCTTCCATTTCGATGCGGGCGTTTTCCTCCTGAACGGCGATCTCGTCGATCTGCGCGCCGATCTGGTTCAGTGCTTCGGACACGATATCGCGACGGCGCAGCAGATCGCCCGAGGCCCTTTCTGCGATGGTCAGCGCCTCGCGCGCCTCGGCAAGATGGCGGGTCGCAAGACGGCTTCTGTCGCGCACGTCCGAGAGCCGCAATTCGCTGCTTCTGATGTCCTCGGTGCGGGCGGCAAGCTGGTCCTCGGCCTCGTCCAGAATGGAGCGGGCCTCATCCAGTTCTGTCTCGATTTCAGCAAGGCGGTTCTTCTGCGACAGGCGAAGCGCTGCGGCACCCGGCGCATCGGCGCTGGCGATGTGACCGTCCCAGCGCAACAGCGCGCCTTCGCGCGTCACCAGCCGCTGGCCGGCCTTCAAATGCGGCAGCAGGCGCCGGGCTTCCGCCGTGTTGGCGACGACACCGATCTGCGCCAAAGCGCGGCGCAGGGCTTCCGGCGCCTGCGCATAATCCAGAAGCGGTTTCGCGCCCTGAGGCAAGGCGGGATCATCAGCGCCATCGCCATTTCCGGCCCAATAGGCGGGTGCTGCGGGATCGAGCGGGCTTTCGAGATCGTCGCCGAGGGCGGCACCCAATGCCGCCTCAAAACCGCGCTCCACCGTCATTTCTTCCGCCACCGGCGTAAAGCTGCCATTGGCGGCGGCGCTGGAGGCAAGGATTTTGGTGATGGTGCGTGCTTCCGTGTCCAGCGCGTTCAGCCGGTTCCGCGCCGTTTCCAGCGGCGCGCGCGCCAGCGCTTCGGCGGAACGCGCCTCGGCAACGGCGGCCTCGGCTTCCTCCACCACGATCAGGGCATCCTCGACCGCGATCTCCGCCGCCTCGACCGCTTCGCGCCGTTCGGAAGGATCGGGAAGGCCGGAGAGTTTTTCGTCGATGGCATCGATCTCGGCGGATGCCTCCTGCGACTGCCGCTCCAGCCTAAGCTTGCGATCGGTAAGATCGCGGATCGCCCGCTCCAATTGCTGGCGGGCGGCGGATGCCTCGGCCCGTTCGGCAGTAATCGCGGTGAAGATGGCTTCGCTTTCCGCCAGCTTGACAGCGGCGGCTTCGAAGGCTTCACGCATCTCTTCCGCATGACGGCCGGAATCGGAGAGGATTTCCAGAAGTTCGGCCTCTTCTTCATCGAGCCGTGCGAGTATCTGGGCATTATCGGAGACCAGCCGTTCCTCGCGGACGATATCCTCGCCAAGCTGCGACAGGCGGCGGGCAAGCTCGTCGCGGCGGCGCAGCAGGCGGTTCGCTTCGTCATCCAGCTGGGTGCGGGCAATTTGCAGGCGTTGCAGGGCGGCGGCGACTTTCGCCTCGTCCTCGCGCAGCTCCGGCAGCTTCAGGCTGGCGATACCCTGCTGCTTGGCCGCTTCCATCTGCGCCTGCGCCTTTTCAGCGACGATGTTGGTCGCCTGATTGAGCGCGCTTTCCGCCTCGCCTTCGGCTTCCTTCGCCTCAACCCAGCGGATGTGCAGCAGGGTCGCTTCGCGGGCGCGGATATCGGCGGACAGCATCTTGAAACGGTTGGCCTGCCGGGCCTGGCGTTTCAGGCTTTCGATCTGGCTTTCCAGCTGGGCGGTGACGTCTTCCAGCCGCTCCAGATTGGTCTCGGCGGCGCGCAGGCGAAGCTCGGCTTCGTGGCGGCGGGAATGCAGGCCGGAAATGCCGGCCGCCTCTTCCAGCAGCTGGCGGCGGGCCTGCGGCTTGGCATTGATGAGCTCGCCGATACGGCCCTGCCCGACCATGGAGGGCGAGCGGGCGCCGGTGGAGGCGTCGGCGAACAGAAGCTGCACATCCTTGGCGCGGGCTTCCTTGCCGTTGATGCGGTAGACGGAGCCGTTTTCGCGCTCGATGCGGCGTGTGACCTGAATTTCATCGGCATCGTTGAAGGCTGCAGGCGCGGTGCGGTCGGAATTGTCGAGATAAAGGCCGACTTCGGCGGTGTTGCGGGCCGGGCGATTGCCGGAACCGGAGAAGATGACGTCATCCATGCCGGAGGCGCGCATGTTCTTGTAGGAATTCTCGCCCATCACCCAGCGCAGCGCTTCGACCAGATTGGACTTGCCGCAGCCGTTCGGCCCGACGACACCGGTAAGCCCCGGCTCGATGATGAATTCGGAAGGTTCGACGAAAGACTTGAAACCGACGAGGCGGAGCTTGTTGAACTTCATGCCGTCACGCCCCGGCAAGAAGACGGGCAATAAAAAACGGGCGTGTGGAAATATCCGCCGCCCGTTTCTTTCAGGGTCCGGCGATCAGAGCAGCTTGTCGATGACAGCCGACATGGTTTCAACCGACATGTCTCCTGCGTATTTCTTGCCGTTGATGATGAAAGTCGGCGTGGAGTTGACGCCGAATTCCGTCGCACCGCGTTGCATCGTTGCGTTCACATCATCCAGAAGTTTCTGGTTCGTCAAGCAGGCCTCGAAAGACTCCTGTGAGAAACCGGCCATTTTCGACATTTGCAGCAGGGCGGCGCGCGCATCCTGCGCAACGGCCCAGCTCTGCTGCTGCTTGAACAGCATGGAAACGAAGGGGAAATACTGACCTTCCGGTGCGCAGCGCGCCAGCATGAAGGCGGCAGCGGCGCGCGGATCGAACGGGAATTCGCGCAGCACGAAATAGACCTTGCCGGTATCGATGTATTTCTTCTTGATCTCTTCGAAGGTCTTGTTGTGGAAGTTGGCGCAGTGCGGGCAGGTCATCGACATGTATTCGACGATCTTGACGGGTGCGTTGGCATCGCCGAGCGCGGCTTCCGGCAGCGGGCCGGGCTTCATCACCGCAGCCATATCCACATCGCCGGTGGATTCAGGCAATTCCTGCGCCTCGGCGATACCGGGCGTGAAGGCAAACGGCAGGGCCGTGGCAACGGCGACAAGAGCAACGCCGCCGAGGAGGCTGCGACGGGAAATGGTCAGTTCGGGAAAATGCATGAAAGCACCTGTTGGTAATAGACTCTATTGTCCGTTGATTCCGATATAGCGACGGCCTGTTCATCACAAGCGGGGTTTTGAACTCTTCTTGTCAAAGAATTGTGACCAGTCAAGGACAGCCTGTGCACATCAAATCGTCCTGCCGCGCGGCTTTTTCTGCAATACCGCCGTGCCCAGCCTCTCCACCGCCTTGCGCAGCGCCTCGCTCTCGATGCCGTCCATCATGTCATCGAGACGTTTTGCCGCATCGCCGCGCAGGGGTTGCGGTTTGCGCCTTCGGTTGACGGTTTGGGACACCGGTTTCTGCACGATCCTGATCTGGCGCACCGCCGGAAAGCCGAAAAAGCCGTTGATGCGGGCAATCAGTTCGCCCTGCGCATGGGTGAGAAACAGGGCGCGCGCGCCTTCGCAGGCAATCGTCAACACGCCCGGCTGGTAGCCGCCGCGATCCGGCCCCTCGTCGCGGCGCGGCCAGGTGATCTTTTCCGGGCGGGTGCAATCGGCGAAGTCCTCGCCGGCGATCTCGTCCCAGGAGCCGAGCAGCGCCGTGTTGATGCCCGCCCGTTTCGACAGCACGGGGTCCATGATGCCATTGGCGACTTCGGCGATCTGCACGACGCCTTTGCGGAATGAATCTGCGGGTTTCTTCATGCTCTCCTCGACAGAGGCCAAGCGGCCTCAAGCGGTCGCGCCATCGTCATCTTCTTCGCCGCGCAACAATGCGCGAAATCGTCGCCAGTCCCGGCAGGCGCCCAAGCGTATCATTCCCGCCACCAAACATCCAAAGAGGAAATAGGCCCCAGCCAAAAACTTCAGATGCGATATTCCCGGCTTATCCGACATAACGGCAATCACCAACATGCATGTCAGGACGATGGAGAGGTATATCCACAGGCCATGGCAGAAAATCGCCCAGAAACCGGATTCGATAATTCGAAAGCGGCGCGAGGGCTTGCCTCTCATCTTCTCCAGTTCACGGACTTCGCCGATCAGGCGGGAGACCACAAAGGCCACGCTGTTCTGACGCCCGAAACACAGACGGCCAATATGGTTCAACAGGCTCCCAATCAGGCACAGGGCCAACAGAACCCCGATAACATAAAGCAGCGGTTGGGGTATATTATCCAGCAGCGCATTCCGCATGGGGCTCTTCCTCCAAAATCGGATCATAGGTTTCGATGTCGGGCATTCGTTACCGGATGCGGTTTTCCACGCCGCCGCCGCAGGCTGCTGTTGCAGATTGCCGTGCCGTGTCTATGTTCAGCGGCGATGAACACACATACGCGGCAACACATATCACGTCCGACGGCGGAACAACTTCTCGCATGGTACGACCGGCACCATCGCGAACTGCCATGGCGCACGTCTCCCGCCATGGCGGCACGGGGAAAACGCGCCGATCCCTATCACGTCTGGCTGTCGGAGGTCATGTTGCAGCAGACGACGGTGCAGGCGGTGAAACCCTATTTCCTGAAGTTTCTCGCGGCATGGCCAAGCGTCAGCGATCTGGCCGCAGCGCCGGTCGAGGATGTCATGGCGGCCTGGGCAGGGCTCGGTTATTACGCCCGTGCCCGCAACCTCAAAAAATGCGCCGAAGCCGTGGCGCGCGACCATGGCGGCATCTTTCCGGACAGCGAAGAGGGCCTGAAGCAATTGCCCGGCATCGGCGATTATACCGCCGCCGCCGTAGCGGCCATCGCGTTCAACCGGCAGGCGGCGGTGATGGACGGCAATGTGGAGCGCGTCATCTCCCGCCTCTTTTCCATAGATGCCCCCCTGCCCGGCTCAAAGCCCGCCATGAAAGCGAAGGTGGCCGAGCTTACCCCTTCCGACCGGCCCGGCGATTTTGCCCAGGCGATGATGGATCTCGGCGCAACGATCTGTACGCCGAAACGGCCGGCCTGCGCGCTCTGTCCGTTCAACGGCCACTGTCTTGCGCTTGCCCATGACGAGCCGGAGCGTTTTCCGGTCAAGGCGGCGAAGAAGGCAAAGCCGGTGCGGCTGGGGGCCGCCTTCGTGGCGGTGAATGCGAGCGGCGAAATCCTGCTGCGGCGGCGCATCGAAAGCGGGCTTCTCGGCGGCATGACCGAGGTGCCGACAACGGCATGGACCGCCCGCATGGACGGCGGCACGGAGGCGAGCCATGCGCCCTTTGCCGCCGGCTGGCAGGCGGCGGGCGTCATCGTGCATGTCTTCACCCATTTCGAACTGCGGCTCACCGTCTACCGCGCGCAGGTGCCGGACGGCCTTAAAACCGGCCCGGATGACGGATGGTGGGAGCCGGTTACAAATCTTGACGCGCAGGCGCTGCCAACGGTGATGAAAAAAGTCATCGCCCAAGCTATTCCATCCGCATTCGATGAAAGCAGGAAATTTCGATGACCAAGATTGAGCATATCGTATTCGACATCGGCAAGGTGCTGATCCATTACGATCCGCATATTCCCTATAGCCGCCTCATTCCCGATGCCGATGAGCGCAAATGGTTCTTCGAAAACGTCTGCACCCATGACTGGAACCTCGAACAGGATCGCGGACGCCGCTGGGAAGATGCCGAAGCGCTGCTGGTGGAGCAGTTTCCGGAGCGGGAAGAGCACATCCGTTCCTTCCGCAAGTTCTGGCACGAGATGGTCTCGCATTCCTATGACGACAGCGTCGCCATCATGGTTGCCCTGATCGATAGCGGCCATGACGTGACGATGCTGACCAACTTCGCCTCCGACACCTTTCGCGAGGCGCAGAAAATGTTCCCCTTCCTCACTTTGCCGCGCGGCGTCACCGTTTCCGGCGATGTGAAGCTGTTGAAGCCCGATGTGGCGATCTACGATCTGCACGCCAGGGAATTCGGCCTCAATCCAGCCGCCAGCCTCTTCATCGACGATACGCTCGTGAATGTCGAAGGCGCGAAGAAAGCAGGCTGGCAGGCCGTGCACTTCACCGGCGCGGAAAAGCTGCGGCAGGATTTGCGGGCTTATGGGGTGGAAGCGTAAGCTGGCTGCCGGGCAAAACGGTGACGTGGACGCCCGGCTACGACTCGTTGGCCCAGTCTTCATGTGCGTGGCGGACGCGGACGATCAGGACGTCATCGTCCGCTCCCACGGCATAAACAACCAGATGTGCCCTGAACCGATGGATACGCAGCGGCGGTAACAACTCATGCCGCTCTCGTGCCATTCGTGGGTTGAGAGATATCAGCTCAAATATCTCATAGAGTTCCCGGTGATATTTTTGCGCCTGCGCCAGCCCGAATAACACGATGCCTTCTTCGACTATGCGAATGACGTCCTCTTCCGCGAGCAGAGACAGGCGAAAGCCCATGGTCAGCCGATTTTGCGTTTCATGGAGCGGGCTTCAGCCTCGGCGAACAGGGCCTCCTGCGAGCGATGCCCGACGCCACTCCGCAGTCCCTCATCCACAAAACGCTGCATCGCCGCGATTTTTTCGCCTCGTTCCTGATCCTTGCGGATCAGGTCTCGCACGTAGTCACTCGCATTGGAGTAACGACCTGTCCTGGATTGGGCCTCGACCCATTCTTTCATGGGCGCAGGCAGCGATATGTTCATGGTCGCCATATTCATCTCCTTTGATGGAAGAGTGCAGAATTTGGCAAAGTTTGTCAAAACAGATCGGGAAAAGAAATTGGCGCAGGCGGAAATGGCGGTCTCCGGCCTGCGCCAGTCCTGCCGCAAGCGGCATCGGACGCAATGTTTTTGTGATTTTTCCGAACCGGATTTTCACAACCACTGCTCTGATTTGAGACAGTATTGCCGATCTCTTGCGCGAAACTTGTCTTGCTAAAAAAGGATACTCGAAAATACCAACGCCCGACACCGAAGTGCCGGGCGTTGGTCGTTCTCCCTCCGGGACTGAAGGTACTAAACCGGACGGAGACATAGGCTGACAAGGGCGGGCGGTGGATCGTTGCATCTAAGCCTTTTGGGCTTTGACTATTCGGCCTTTGCCAGTTCACTGCGGATGATCGCTCTCAGATCGTCGATCGGCTTCAGCGTGTCGCCATCTTCGAAATGCCAGAACGTCCATCCGTTGCATGCGTCGAGACCCTGCACCTTCGCGCCGAGGCGGTGAATGGAGCCGGCGGTCCCGCCGGATGCAATCGTACCATCGGCACGAATAATGGCGCTATAACGGCGTCGTGCGTCCGTCAGCACCTGGCCCGGGCGGACGAGGCCGCTTTCCACCAGCGTGTTGAAGGCAACGCGCGGTTCGGCCTTCTTGCCGGTCATCACGGTCAGTTCCGCTTTGCCGAGCGGCTCGACGGCGGCGATGCGGGCGGATGCCGCGTCGATATAATCCTGTTCGCGCTCGATGCCGACGAAGTGGCGGCCGAGACGTTTTGCAACGGCGCCCGTGGTGCCGGAGCCGAAGAATGGGTCGAGCACGATATCGCCCGGCTTGGTGGAGGCCATGATGATGCGCGCCAGCAGCGCTTCCGGCTTCTGGGTCGGATGCACCTTCTTGCCGTCGTCGCCCTTCAGTCGCTCGTTGCCGCTGCAGATCGGGAACAGCCAGTCGGAGCGCATCTGCACATCGTCATTGGAGGCCTTCAGCGCATCGTAGTTGAAGGTGTAGTTCTTGGCTTTCGGATCGCGGCTGGCCCAGATCATCGTCTCATGCGCGTTCTGGAACCGGCGGCCCTTGAAGTTCGGCATGGGGTTGGTCTTGCGCCAGACGATGTCGTTCAGGATCCAGAAATCGAGGTTCTGGAGCATGGAGCCGACGCGGAAGATATTGTGGTAGGAGCCGATGACCCAGATGGTGCCGTTCGGTTTCAGCACACGGCGGCAGGCGAGCAGCCAGGCGCGGGTGAAGGCGTCATAGGCCTCGAAGGAGGCGAACTGGTCCCATTCGTCATCGACGGCATCGACCAGCGACTGATCGGGACGGTGCAGGGTTCCGCCAAGCTGGAGATTATAGGGTGGATCGGCGAAAATCGCATCGACCGACTGGCTCGGGAGGGCATCCAAGGCAGCGACACAATCACCTTTGATGATGCTGTCTTTCCAGGCGTCGCTCTCGCCCGCACGATCAAAACCGGCACGCCGAAAATCGGCCAGCGGAAAAACTGCTGCCATTGGTACTCGCTCCATACGCTTACTCTCTACTGATGCTTATGGTTACCGAAGATGGTTATCAAAGCCTGAACAAGTCACGGAAAATGCGAAATAAATGGCTGTCGCGGCACGCAGGCGCGATTTGCGGCGGCCGGCGGGGGAACCCGAAGTCGGGCAAAAACGTTGTGCACAACGGGTTCTCCTGTCCCCGCATATCGGCGCGGCGGGAAGAGCCATTATGGCAGGGGGTAATCCGCAATGGGGTCCGTGATGAAAATGGCTTCTTTTTCCATGAATGTCGTCTGCGCCGCACTTTTCGCAACGGCGCTACCGGCGCCATCGCAGGCGCAGCAACCGGCCCCGCAATATAACGTCGTCACCGATGCGGTCCTGTTCGATGGCGGCCCCTCGCTCGGCAACAGCGACAGGGTGCGGTGGGATTTCTACAAGGCAGACCGTTCCGGCGGGCGGACCGACGACAATGCCGGCGGTTCCTATGACGCCACCTTCGAGGCGAAACTGCCGGCGGGCAAATATGTCGGGGTGGCGGCGCTGGGCAATGTGACCCGCGAAGTGTCGTTCGAGGTGAAGGACGGAAGCATCGCGAGGCCGAAGGTGAATTTCGACGCTGCGGAATTGACCGTCGTGCCGAAACGCAGCGCCGGCGGCGATGTGGAAACGCAGGCAAAGACGGAAATCACCAAGGGCGATTTCAAGGACAGCGTCTATGGCCAGAACACCGTCTTCGTGCCGGCGGGAGACGTCGTCCTCACCGGCAGCATCGGCCCGGCGCGGGCTGAGGAGAAGCTTGCCATCAAGGCAGGCGAGAAGATCAGCCACGAGCTGGTCATTCCAAGCGGCGTGGTGATCGCCAAGGCCGTTTATGCGGAAGGCGGCAGGGCGGTGGAGACGGACGATATCCGCTTCGAAGCGATGTCGGCCAAGGAAACGCTGGATGGCACGCGTGAGACCATCAACGGCATTTACGGCACCGGCAAGATCATGGAAATGCCCGCCGGCGATTTCGTCATGCGCGCGCGTCTGGGCAAGGTGACGGTGGAACAACCATTCACCGTGACTGCCGGAAAACGAACCGAAATCACCCTCGATCTCGATGCGGGCGTTCTCGCCATCAAGGCGCCCGGTGCGGAACGGATCGATATCGTTGAAACCACCAGGGATCTTCAGGGCACGCAGAAGGAGATTTCCGGCCGTTACGGCACGCAGCATCAGGAAACCCTGCATCCCGGCGAATATTCGGTTAAGGTGAGCTACGACAAGAAATCCGGCCGCGAGCCGAAGGAGATCAAGGCGACGGTCAAGGCCGCCGAGAGAACCGAGACGGATGTGCCGGAGTAGGCCTCGGCCGCCGCCCGGCCGGAGGCTCCGGACCTTCGCCGATTTTCACACCTGCGAAGCCTGACGCCGCGATACGGTCGCACAGTCTTATCCACTGACAGCCTCGACAGGCCGGCCTGATCTCGCCTGCGGCGAAAGCCAGACGCATCTTCGCGAGAAAGTCGGGCGTCGCCTGCAGCTTCTTGCCGGCGGTCAATGTCTCGCCCAAAAGCGCTGACACCGAAAGGCGGGCCGTCTCATCCCGCTGCACCACGCCTTCGTTAAAACAGTGGGCATGGTTTTCACACAACAGGCCCTCGCAAATATCGTCCGGACCATCCACCAGCTCGATATCTTCCTCGCCGGCATTCAGGCGGGCAGCGACACGGTCGTAATTTTCAACGAAACCGGACGTATATCCCTTGCCCACATAGGTGAGCATACAGAGAAGATGGTGGGGCCGGAGGCGGACGGTCACGGGCCCGCCCTATCCAACGATGGCGAAGGCGTCGCGCACCGAACCGGACGAGGTGCGGATGGCCTTGCGGCCGATCCATTGCACATGTCCGTCGAGGATACGCACCGCCTCTTCGGCGCGGCCGCCGCGCAGCGCATCGATGATCGCGCGGTGATCGGTATCGGTGCGGCGCTCCCAGCCGGCGCGCCAGGCGGAAAAGAGGAAGCGGGCGCTCGCCGCATGCAACCCGTCGATCGCCTCCATCAAGCGCGGCATGTTGCAGGGCGCGGTGATGAGACGATGGAAGCGGCGGTTGGCCTCCTCCCAATGCTGCACGTCGACGGCGCTGTCGCCCTCGAGTGTGGCTGCCTCCGCCTGGTCGAGAATGGCGGGCGTCATGTTGGGAATGGCGTGGCGCAGCGCCAGAACCTCAAGGGCGGCGCGCATTTCCGCCACCTCGCGCACATCGTCAAGGCCGAAATCCGCCACCCGGACACCCCGGCGCGGAATGCTGGCGGCAAGCCCCTGCGCTTCCAGCCGGCGGAATGCCTCGCGCACCGGCACATGCGACGCGCCGAATTCGGCGGCGATGTGATCCTGCCGCAACCTTTCGCCCGGCGACAGCTCACCGCGAACGATGCGGTCGGCGAGCGTGCGGCTGATGCGCGCGGCAATGGTGTCTTCGGGCGTGTTTTTCACTGTCTTGGGCATAACATCCCATAACGCATATGGCGCGGCCGTGTGTAGCGGTTTTTGCGCGAAAGAGGGACGCCAAACCAAATATTCGAGGCGGCACAGTCGCTTACACGGGCCGACCGAGCTATGAGCCTGATGGGACCGACCTTTGCGGGTGAGCCGGTTGAGCTTGGCGCGGACATGGTCTAAAAGCCCGGCATCGTTTTCTTCCAGCCAAATCCGATACAGGGAGCGCCCATGAGCGGCTTCGACCTCATTATTTTCGACTGTGACGGCGTTCTGGTCGATTCCGAAATCATCGCGGCGCAGGTGGAATCCCGCCTCTTGACCGAAGCCGGATATCCGATCTCCGTAGAGGAAATGGGCGAGCGTTTCGCCGGCATGACCTGGAAGAACATTCTTCTGCAGGTGGAAAGCGAAGCCAGCATTCCGCTCTCCGCCTCGCTGCTCGACAAATCGGAAAAGCTGCTCGACATGCGGCTGGAACGCGACGTGAAAATCATCGAGGGCGTGAAATTCGCCCTGTCGCGCCTGACCACGCCGCGTTGCATCTGCTCGAACTCATCGAGCCACCGCCTCGACATGATGCTGACGAAGGTGGGCCTGAAGCCCTATTTCGCGCCGCATATCTATTCCGCCAAGGACCTTGGAGCCGACCGCGTGAAGCCGAAGCCCGACATCTTCCTGCATGGCGCGGCGCAATTCGGCGTTTCCCCCGACCGCGTGGTCGTGGTCGAGGATTCCGTGCACGGCATCCATGGCGCAAGAGCCGCCGGCATGCGCGTCATCGGCTTCACCGGCGCATCCCACACCTATCCGAGCCACGCCGACCGGCTGACGGATGCGGGCGCCGAAACGGTGATCTCGCGCATGCAGGACCTGCCGGCCGTGATTGCGGCGATGGCGGAGTGGGAAGGCGCTTTTTGAGGAGGTAGCTGTGGTGGCATCCCAGACGCAAAAGGAATTCGTACCCGGCCAAGGCTATACCGAAGCGGATTGGGATGCTGTCGACTTTCCCGAAATGACAGATGAAGAGCTGGCAAATGCGCGTCCCGCGAGGGCCGTTTTGCCGCCAGCTTTTTTTGAGGCTGTGGAGGAGTATCGAAACTCCCGTAGCCGCCCGTCAGCGGAGAAGGCGACGGCTGTGGGAAAACCCTCCGGTTAAAACGCATGGAAAGTCGTAGACCTCTCCTCCGTCATGCCGGACTTGATCCGGCATCCAGTCACGGCGCGTCTGCGCCGTGAGAAGAGTCTTTTGCGATCAATGACTTGATCGCGCTGGACCCCGGATCAAGTCCGGGGTGACGGAATTCGGACCTTTGCGCGCAATCAGAACCGAAGCCTGCCGAGCAGCCTCCGGTTTTTTTGACATTTCGCCCGTCAAATCACCGGCGCTTGGTCTTGGCCTTTGCCCCCTGCTCGGCGAAGCCGATGAAGACGCTGACCGACTTCGGTGCGCCGCCCGGTCCGTTGGGGATGGCGACGTGGTCGTTGTTGAAGATGAACTGCGTGCCGGCCCCGCCTGCCGGAACATCGACGGCAAAGGCGGTGGTTTCGCCGTATATCTCGCCGTCGCCGTCCTTCACCGTCACGCGGATCGGCACGGTCACGCGGCCGGGCTTGGCCATCGGGCCGGGAACGAGGCGGCCCTGGGCCAGCACGTTTACGGTGAGCGTCGATTCATTGGCCGTGCACGAACGCGTCGTATCGGACAGCGAGACCTGATAGGCGAGTTTCTGCGGATCGTCCTTGGCGCCACCGGCGTAGACGCGATGAACGGCGTTGGCATCGAGAACCGTCACGGCCGGGCAATTGGCCTGAACCACGGCAGCCGTTGGTGCGGCCTGCGCCGCCGGCGGGTTGACGGCAAGCGAGTCCGACGGGTTGGAGGAATTGCATCCTGCAACAACGACGAGAAGCGACATCGCGGCGGACAAACGCAAGAAATTCCCTGACACTCTTCTAATTCCCTCTCCATTGTCCCGGAACAGAACCGGAGACGCTGTTTATTGACCTTTCACCCAGGTTGGCGATGGTCTATAGCAGCGACGCCGGAAAAAATCGATTGGCATGTTCGGTTTTGCTTGAATTTTCAGAAAAGCCCTTCATTAGCTCGCCAATCGCCTCATTCCGGTGAGACGCTGCGGACAAAGACGCCGATCGCATCGGTAACGGATAAGGGACTATCTCGTGGAATATGTATCGACCAGGGGTGCGGCCCCTTCGCTTGGTTTTTGCGACGCGCTTCTGGCGGGCCTTGGCCGTGACGGCGGGCTTTACGTTCCGCGCAAATGGCCTTCCATGTCGAAGAAGGAAATCCGCAACCTGCGCGGCAAGTCCTATCAGGATGTCGCCTTCGAGGTTCTCTACCGTTTCACCAGCGGCGAGATTCCGGCAGACAAGTTCAAGGCGATGATTGACGACGCCTATGCGACCTTCCGCCATCCTGCCGTCGTGCCGCTGACGCAGACCGGCCCGAACACCTTCGTTCTCGAGCTTTTCCACGGCACCACGCTCGCCTTCAAGGACGTGGCGATGCAGCTTCTCGCCCGCCTGATGGACTATACGCTTTCCGAACGCGGCGAGCGCGCCACCATTGTCGGCGCAACCTCGGGCGATACCGGCGGCGCGGCCATCGACGCCTTTGCCGGGCGCGAGCGCACCGATATCTTCATCCTTTTCCCGAACGGCAAGGTCTCTCCGGTGCAGCAGCGCCAGATGACGACGTCGACCGCTTCCAACGTGCATGCGCTGGCGATCAACGGTAATTTCGACGATTGCCAGACGCTGGTGAAGGAGATGTTCAACGACGTGAAGTTCCGCGACGGCGTGAAGCTTTCCGGCGTCAACTCCATCAACTGGGCGCGCATCATGGCGCAGGTGGTCTATTATTTCACCGCGTCGCTTTCGCTCGGCGGCCCCGACCGGAAGATTTCCTTCACCGTTCCGACCGGCAATTTCGGCGATATCTTCGCCGGTTACGTCGCCAAGAAGATGGGCCTGCCGATCGACAAGCTCGTCATCGCCACCAATGACAACGACATTCTGGCGCGCACGCTGAAAACCGGCCGCTACGAGATGCGCGGCGTCAAGCCGACCACCTCGCCCTCCATGGACATCCAGATCTCGTCCAACTTCGAACGCCTGTTGTTTGAAGCCTATGGCCGTGATTCCGCTGCGGTAAAGGCATCGATGGACGGCCTCAAGCAATCCGGATCCTTTGAAATTCCGCCGCATGCGCTGAAATTCATCAGACGCGATTTCCGCGCCGGCCGCGCCACCGAAAAGCAGGTGGCGGCAACGATCCGCGACACGCTTGAGAAAACCGGCTACCTGATCGACCCGCATACGGCGACCGGCGTTTTCGTGGCTGAAAAGCACGAAAAGGCGTCAAGCCCGATGGTCGTTCTGTCGACCGCTCACCCGGCTAAATTCCCGGCCGCTGTAAAATCCGCTTGCGCAATCGAGCCTGCGCTTCCAGTATGGTTAGCTGACATTATGAACCGGGAGGAGCGTTTCGACATTCTGGATGCGGAGCTCAAAGCCGTGGAAACCTTCATCGGCAAACACGCACGCGCCGGCAAATAGAGACGCGGAAAGACGTTGAGTATGAGAGTAAATGTGACCCGGCTTTCGTCCGGGTTGACCGTTGTGACGGAAAAAATGCCGCATCTCGAAAGCGTCGCTCTTGGGGTGTGGATCAAATCCGGTTCCCGCAACGAGACGACTGCCGAACACGGCATCGCCCATCTTCTCGAACATATGGCTTTCAAGGGCACGGCGCGCCGCACTGCCCGGCAGATCGCCGAAGAAATCGAAAATGTCGGCGGCGAAGTCAACGCCGCGACATCGACGGAAACGACCTCCTACTACGCCCGCGTCCTGAAAGACCACGTCCCCCTCGCCGTCGATATCCTTGCCGACATCCTGACGGAATCGCTGTTCGACGAAGACGAGCTGGAGCGGGAGAAAAACGTCATCCTGCAGGAAATCGGCGCGGCGACCGATACGCCCGACGACGTGATCTTCGACAATTTCTCCGGTGTCGCCTATCGCGACCAGACCATCGGCCGCCCGATCCTCGGCACGCCGGAAACCGTTCAATCCTTCACCACCGGCCAGATCAGGCATTATCTCGCCCGCAACTACACGACGGACCGCATCTTCGTCGTCGCGGCCGGTGCTGTCGATCACGAAAGCTTCGTGAAGCAGGTGGAAGAGCGTTTCGCCTCGCTGCCGCAGCTGCCCATTGCCACACCGGTTATGGAAAAAGCAATCTATACCGGCGGGGAAATTCGCGAGACCCGCGACCTGATGGATGCGCAAGTGCTCCTCGGCTTCGAGGGCAAGGCCTATCACGCCCGCGATTTCTATTGTTCGCAGATTCTCGCCAATATACTGGGCGGCGGCATGTCCTCCCGCCTGTTCCAGGAAGTGCGCGAATATCGCGGCCTCTGCTATTCCGTCTATGCATTCCACTGGGGCTTTTCCGATACCGGCATCTTCGGCGTGCATGCGGCCACCGGCGGCAACGACCTGCCGGAACTGGTGCCCGTCATTCTGGAGGAACTTCGCAAGTCCTCGCAGACCATCCATCAGGAAGAAATCGACCGCGCCCGGGCGCAGATCCGCGCGCAGCTGCTGATGGGCCAGGAAAGCCCGGCCGCCCGCGCCGGCCAGATGGCCCGCCAGATGATGCTTTACGGCCGGCCCATCCCCAATGAGGAGATGATGGAGCGGCTTGGCGACATCACCCGCGCGCGCCTGACCGATCTTGCGGGACGGCTGTTTTTCGATACAGTTCCGACATTGTCCGCAATTGGCCCGCTCGAACATCTGCCGCCTCTTTCCGACATCACTGCGGCGCTTTCCGCGCAGCAGCCCGCAAGGATAAAGGCGAACGGATAAACCGATATGAGAGCGGGATTTAAAGGCGAAGACCGCTCATCTTTTTCGCCATCCCGCTCGCGGATGGCGATGTCTGCCGCACAGGGATCGTGAATGCTGCGTTTTCTTTCCCGACATAGCGACACGCCCGAACTGCGCAGCGCCAATCACCTTCTCAGACTGCCGCGCTACGGCGATTTCAAGCAATGGCATGTGCTGCGCTCCGAAAGCCGGCAGTTTCTCCAGCCCTGGGAACCGACCTGGCGGCCGGACGAGCTGACGGAAGGCGCCTTCCGCATGCGCGTGGTGCGCAACGGCCAGGAATTTTCCTCCGGCACCGCCGTTTCCTTCCTGCTATTCGAGAAAGAGACGCTGCTGGTCGGCGGCATCACCATCGGGTACATCCGCCGGGGTGCGGCGCAAAGCTGCATGATCGGATACTGGATCGGCGAGCGGCACGCCGCGCAAGGCCATATGTCTGCCGCATTAAAATTGGTAATACCATACATCTTTAACGGACTTCAGTTGCACCGTATCGAGGCAGCCTGTATTCCGGAAAACTTCAAAAGCATCCGGCTTCTCGAAAATGCCGGGTTCCAGCGGGAAGGCCTCCTGCGGGAATATCTGAAAATCAATGGCCAATGGCGGGATCATATGATGTTTTCCCTTCTTGCCGACAAGCAAAGCTCCGGCGGAACGAAGTACGATACATGACCTACAATCACACTGCGCCTTGCCTTGCGAAACGTCTGGCGGCAATCGCGCTGGCTGCGCCGTTTTTCCTGCTTTTCCTGCTTTTCTCTTCCTATTCCTACGCCTTTGAACCGGTGAAGATTTCCCGTGACGACACGGCGCTCGATCTCACCGCCACCACCGATATCTATGCCAATCAGGGCGAGGCTTTTCAGGTCTCGACCGCGCCCGGACCGGACGGTATCCGCCGCCGTATCGAGGTGCGCGCCAGTTCCACCGACCACCAGGGCGACTGGGCGGTTTTCGCACTCGCCAACGTCTCCGAAGAGCAGCTGGAGCGCGTGATCGTCGCGCCGCATTTCCGCCTCGTCAATTCCAAGCTGTTCTGGCCCGATCTCGGCTCGCAGCGCATCATGGCGATCACGCCGAGTGAGGGCTTTGCGCTCGACCGGCAGCCGAGCCCGGATGCCGACGTGTTCCGCATCACCCTCAATCCCGGCTCCGTCATCACCTTCGTCGCCGAGCTTTCCACGCCGCAGCTGCCGCAGCTTTATCTGTGGGAGCCGGAGGCCTACAAGGACACGATCAACGCGTTTACGCTCTATCGCGGCATCGTGCTCGGCATTGCCGGCCTGCTCGCCGTGCTTCTGACCATCCTTTTCGTGGTCAAGGGAACCTCCGTTCTGCCGGCCTCGGCCGCGCTCGCATGGGCAGTTCTAGCCTATATCTGCGTCGATTTCGGCTTCCTCGAAAAGCTCATCACCGTCACCTCAAGCGATCAGCGAATATGGAGGGCGGGCGCGGAAGTGGCGCTCGCCTCCAGCTTCGTGGTCTTCCTGTTCACCTATCTCAATCTCAACCGATGGCATGCGCATCTCGGTTATGCGACCTTTGCCTGGGTGGTGGGTCTGGCGCTGCTGTTCGGCGTGGCGATCTACGATCCCTCGGTCGCCTCCGGCATTGCGCGCGTGTCCTTTGCGCTCACCGCAACGGCCGGCATCGCGCTTATCGTCTATCTCGGCTTCAACCGTTACGATCGGGCGATTTTGCTCGTGCCTTCCTGGGCGCTTATCCTCGTCTGGCTGTTCGGCAGCTGGCTGACAGTGACCGGGCAATTGGACAATGACATCGTACAGCCCGCACTCGGCGGCGGGCTGGTGCTGATCGTGCTGCTGATCGGCTTCACCGTCATTCAGCACGCCTTCGCCGGCAGCGCCTATCAGCAGGGTCTCTTCTCCGATCTCGAGCGGCAATCGCTGGCGCTGACGGGCAGCGGCGATACGGTCTGGGACTGGGATGTGACGCGCGACCGCATCGTCACCACGCCCGATATTTCCAACCGGTTGGGGCTGGAACCCGGCGCCATGCATGGCGCTGCGCGCAACTGGCTGCCGCGCCTGCACCCTGACGATCGCGACCGGTTCAAAGCGACGCTCGACGTGCTACTCGACCACCGCAAGGGCCGCCTCAACCACGAATTCCGCATTCGCGCCGAAGACGGTCATTTCCACTGGCTGCAAATCCGCGCCCGTCCGGTTCTCGGCTCCAACGGCGAAATCATCCGCTGCGTCGGCACCATCACCGATATTACCGAGCAGAAGAACTCCGTCGAGCGGCTACTTCAGGATGCGATGAACGACAATCTGACCGGGCTTCCGAACCGGCAGGTTTTCCTCGACCGCCTGCAATCGATCCTCAACCTGTCTTCCGACAGCGACGGCGTGCGCCCGACCGTGATGGCCATCGATATCGACCGCTACAAGCTGGTCAACGATACGCTCGGCATTGCTGCCGGTGACAATATCCTCATTGCGCTGACCCGCCGTCTGCGTCGTCTTTTGAAACCGCAGGATACGCTGGCGCGTCTTGGCGGCGATGAGTTCGGCCTGATCTTGACCTCGGAGCGCGATCCGCAGCGTGTGGCCGATTTCGCCGATGCGGTGAACAAGGCGATCATGGTGCCGATCAATTTCGCCAATCGCGAAATCATTCTCACCGCTTCCATCGGCCTCGTTTCGTGGATCGACCAGCAGGAAAGTGCGGCCGGACTCTTGAGCGATGCGGAACTCGCCATGTATCGCGCCAAGCGCGCTGGCGGCAATCGCGTCGAGCCCTTCCGCCCCGCCTTCCGCACGTCAGGCACCGACCGGCTGCAGATGGAGAGCGACCTTCGCCGCGCCATCGAGCGCAAGGAGCTGTCGCTGGCCTACCAGCCAATCGTCAAGCTCGACGATGGCGAGTTGGCCGGTTTCGAAGCGCTGATGCGGTGGGAGCACCCCAAGCGCGGCAATATTCCGCCGAGCGAGTTCATTCCGATTGCGGAGGCCTCCGGCCTGATCGAGCCGCTCGGCATGTTCGCGCTGGAACGCGCGGCGACCGATCTGATGGACTGGCAGCACGCCATCGAGAAGATGCCCATCTTCATTTCCGTCAATATTTCCAGTGCGCAACTGCTGAACAATGAATTGTACAACGACGTGCGCGGCATGCTGACCCGCACCCGTTGCAATCCGCAGCAGCTGAAGCTGGAACTGACGGAGTCCGTCGTCATGGAAAACCCGGAGCAGGCGCGGCTGGTGCTTTCAAAGCTCAAGGAAACGGGCTTGAGCCTCGCCATGGACGATTTCGGCACCGGCTATTCGTCGCTCGCCTATCTCACCCGCTTCCCCTTCGACACCATCAAGCTCGACAAGGCGCTGGTGGCCAATACCAGCGACAAGCGCAACGTGCTCCTGCGCTCCGTCATCGCCATGGCGCGGGCGCTCGACATGCAGGTGGTGGCGGAGGGCATTGAAACGCCCGAGGATGCGGCCGAACTGGCGCGCATGAACTGCCATTTCGGCCAAAGCTTCCTGTTCGGCACCCCGGTTTCGGGCGATGCGGCGCTGAAGCTTTTGCGGGAACGGTTCCAGCCGACGAAGCGTGCTTCGTAAGCGGAGTATTGGAACGCGAGGTAGGCTACCTCCGTCATTCCGGCCTTGAGCCGGAATCCAGCCGCCGCGCGTCGGCGCGGCGATAAAAGCCCTTTCAGCCCAAGGACTTGGGCTGGCTGGATGCCGGATCAAGTCCGGCATGACGGGAGGAGGAAACGGCGCGTTTGCCGACTGTTACGCCTCGCTTGTCGAACATTCACTGAACCACGGCAACCTGCACCAGTGTTGACGCATCCGCCGCCACCCTCCCATGCAGGAGGTCGTGAATGAATTCCATCTTCACCACCACCGGCGGTGTCAGCACGAAGGGATAGAGGTCCGCCTCCCCCATGCTGCGCTGGATCGAGTTGATCGCGACGCTGAGCGGAATCCAGGCCTTGACCAGTTGTTCGGCGCTGCGGGCGTTGTAGGGATCGAAAGTCACCTCCGCCGCCATTTCTTCGTGCCCATCGGGATCGATGGCCACGCCGAAGGCGCGCGCCGTCTCCAGCGTATCGACGATATGCAGATAATGGGCGAAACATTCGGCGAAATCCTCCCAGGGGTGGACGGACGCATAAGAACTGATGAAGCTTTCCTGCCAGTCGGGACGTGGCCCCTCTTCGTAATTGCGTTGCAGAGCGGCGCCATAATCCTCGCTGTCGTCGCCGAAGACGGCGCGGCAGGCCTCCAGGCGGTTCTCATCCCGCACCAGCTTGTTCCAAATGAAATGCCCCACCTCGTGGCGGAAATGGCCGAGCATGGTGCGGTACGGCTCGTTCATATTGGCGCGGACCTGCTCGCGGGTGACATCGTCGGCTTCCGCGGCGCGGATGGCGATCAGGCCCTCATCGTGACCGGTCATGGCGGGAATGACGGAACCATCGGGCGCCACCTCATCCACCAGAAAATCGAAGACCAGCCCACCGGCCGGATCGGCATCGCGATTGGGATGCGGCAGGCCGAGCCGCAGGATCGAATAGAACAGATGCCGCTGCGCCTGGCTGATGCGACGCCATTGTGCGATGCCCTGCTCGGTTGCGATATCCGGCACCAGACGGTTGTGGCTGCAGGCCGGGCAAAAGGCGCTGTCGCTTTGCGCCGGCACTGACCAGTTGCAGATATCGTTCACTTCATTGGCACAAAACCGCACCTGTTTTTGCGGGTCCGCGACGATCTGCCAGTTCGGCTCGCCCGCGGGCGAAAGCGCCTCCATTGAAAGCCGCTCCGGCACGAAGGCCAGACGATGACCGCAGGAAACGCAGAAACGATTGTCGAAATGGACCGGCTGGCCGCAGGATGCGCAGGAAAAAAGCTTCATCGATGAAACCCTTGCGATGGATCGGGTGGGTGGAGGTAACATACGATGCCAACATGCACCGTAGACGACAGCTGAAAATCATTGACGCTCCTGCGCTCCGGGCTTACCCCCCTCTGTCCTGCCGGACATCTCCCCCTCAAGGGGGGAGATCGGCAAGACGCTCTTCCACCACTCCATTCTCAAGCATTGAGATGGGCGAGACCTCGCCTCAGCTCGATCTGCCCCCTTGAGGGGGAGATCTCCGGCAGGACAGAGGGGGTAAGCCCGGAGCGCATATGAAAGGCGTAACGGGCGACTGCCTTCGGAACATCCCAGACGACAAGAGCGCATGTGCGGTCAACACATGCGCTCCGAAGCGCCGCATCGAAAGAGGCGCGACACCGTCAGACGGCATTACATGCGGTCGACGGCGCCCTTGACGGCGTCTTTCGCCTTGCCAACGCTGGTCTGTACCTTGCCCTTGGCTTCCTGGGCGGCACCCTTGGCGCGCAATTCATTATTGCCCGTCGCTTCGCCGACGTTCTTCTTCACTTTGCCAGCAACTTCATTGGCTTTACCGGCGATCTTGTCAGATGTGCTACCCATAATACTACTCCCTCGTTGAGCCGTACTGTCTGTCCGGCTTTCCGGGTGAGTAACGTCAGGGGTCGGGATTTGGTTCCAGCCAAAACGGGCGGAACATTCAGGGGCTCAGGCGTGACCGGCATCCGTGGAAAGCATGCGCGCATCAACGCCCATGAGCGCCAGCGCCCGCTCGTATTTATTGTCCAGCCCGCGGTCGAAGATCAGCTCTTCCGCAGCGGGGCAATTCAGCCAGCCATTATTGGCGATCTCGTTTTCGAGCTGGCCCGGACCCCAGCCCGCATAACCGAGCATCATGGTGGCCCTTTGCGGACCGCGGCCGTTGGAGATGGCGCGAACGATATCGAGCGTTGCCGTCAGCGAAATGTCATCGCTGACCGGAATGCTGGATTCGCTTAAATAGTCATCCGAATGCAGCACGAAACCCCGGCCGGATTCCACCGGGCCGCCGCACTGGATCGGAAATTCGCGGGTGCGGTTGGGCAGCATGATGGCGTCGTTGCTATCCACCAGTTTCAGGTGCAGCAGAATATCCGTAAAGGTGATCTGTTGCGGCCGGTTGATGATGAAGCCCATGGCGCCTGCATCCGAATGGGCACAGATATAGATCACCGAACGGGCAAAATTGCCGTCGTCCAGCCCCGGCATCGCGATGAGGAACTGACCATCGAGAAAGCCACGTTCGCGTTTGTCCATCAGGGTTGAAAAGCTCACCGGCGCCTCCAGCAGACCGCATTCCGTCGTTTAACGGAAAACGGCGTTCGCACTTCGACAAAGGACAGGATGCGGCATCGCGCCCGATCAATCAACCGAAAATGATGAACCGCACGAATTCGTAACTGGTCCGCCGGGCGATGTTGGGTTAGACGGAAAGCATGAGCGCCAGAATATTCTTTCGATTTTCACATTTCCGTTTTGCAGCGGCATTTGCTGCCCTACTTGGCGGTGCTGAAGCCGCCCAGGCCGAGATTACCGACTGGGCGAGGAGCGAAGGCGGCCAGATGCGCGTGGCAAGCCTTGCCATGGATGCCGACGGCGTGGTGCGCGGCGTGCTGCAGATCGAGCCGAAAGACGGCTGGATCACCTATTGGCGCGAACCGGGCGAAGCGGGCATACCGCCGCAGATCACGCCCGATCCTGCAAGCGGCGCAACGCTCACCACCATGGCCTATCCGGTTCCGAAGCTGATCGAAAACGGGGACATCACCGATATCGGTTACGACCACGCCGTCAGCCTTCCGTTTCAGCTGAAAGCCACGGACCCGGCGGCAGGCGGAAAGATCGATCTCACCGCCTTCATCGGCGTATGCCAGAACATCTGCATTCCCTTCGAGGCGAAGTTTTCAATCGAGCGCGGCAATGCGGGCGATGACGACCGCGAGGAACGGCGATTGCTGGAGGAGGCGCGCGAAACGCTGCCCGAGGCGGCATCCGACGATTTCAAGGTGATCGATTTCCACATCACTCCCGACAAGACCATGCTCGGCGTGCAATTGCAGCTTCCGGAAAACGCGCCGAAAGAGACCGAAATCTTCATTGCCGGTCCATCGGGCTTTGCCTATTACGAGCCGCAGAACCTGGTGCGCGACAAGCGCAAGCTCTCCTTCTACATGAACATCAAGGGCCTGCCGAAAACCTATCAGGTGCAGGGCAATAGCTGGCCTATCCTGGTCAAATCCGGCGACCGGGCCATGGAAACGATGCTCCATTTTCCAAAGCCCTGATCGGTTCGGCGGTCACGTTTGATCGGCCGCGTCTGCAATGGAATTTCCTGCGAAAACCGCATGACACGTTTCATTTGGTTGCTCTATAGTCGCGCGAACCGAACGGCTACAGGAGCACGGACATGACCATCAAGATCGGCGAAAAACTGCCTTCCGCAACTTTCAAGGAAAAGACGGCCGACGGCCCGGTGGAAACCACCACGGACGCGCTTTTCGGCGGCAAGAAGGTGGTTCTCTTCGCCGTTCCCGGCGCTTTCACCCCCACCTGCTCACTGAACCATCTGCCGGGTTATCTCGAAAACCGCGACACCATTCTTTCCAAGGGCGTTGACGATATCGCCGTCGTCGCCGTCAACGACTGGCACGTGATGGGCGCATGGGCGCAATCCTCCGGCGGTCAGGGCAAAATCCACTTCCTCGCCGACTGGGACGCCGCTTTCACCAAGGCGCTCGGCCTCGATGCCGATCTTTCCGCCGGCGGCCTCGGCGTGCGCTCCAAGCGCTATTCGATGCTGGTGGAAGACGGTGTGGTGAAGTCGCTCAACGTGGAAGAAAACCCCGGCCAGGCGACGGTCTCTGCCGCTGCGGCGATGATTGAGCAGCTTTGAGGGCGAGCCTGGTCCCTCGTTGCATGTAAAGGCTCCAACTTCTCGTCATGCCGGACTTGATCCGGCATCCAGCCACGGCGCGTCTGCGCCGTGGGAAGAGTCTTTCGCGATCAAAGACTTGATCGCACTGGACCCCGGATCAAGTCCGGGGTGACGGCGACCTTTCGTGATACGATTCTGCTATAGGCATTCGCATTGCAGAATAAAGGGCGGCCCCGCCGCCCTCCACTCAAACATTCATATCGAACACCAGAAGCCCGGCGAGACCGCCATCGGTGAGCGACACGAGACGTTCCCCCACTTCCATGTGCTTGGGATGGGCGAGATAGTCGTCGCGGGCCTCCGGGCTTTCCAGCGTTACGATGAAACCGTCGACAAAACCGCCATTCAGCCCTTCGGGTGAGACATTCTGGCCGTATTTCACATCGATGATGCCGGGTATCACATCCTTCAGGGCGGCAATCGCCTCGAATATTGCGTGTTTTTCAGAAGAGGCCGTTGCAGCCTTGAAGCGTAGAAATACACAATGCAGGATCATCCGGATTTCTCTCCTCCGTTGGGCGCTACCGGAGCGCCCCTTGACGACAAGATAGGTCGGGTTTCGGTTTTCACAACCCCCGATAACGGGGCCGCCGGCTCGGATTTGCCCGGCCCGAAATAGAGCAGGCTTCCATTACCGCCGTTTGAAGGGCTCCATGCCCTTTCGCGCCAACTCGTCGGCGCGTTCGTTTTCCGGGTGGCCGGCATGGCCCTTGACCCAGTGCAGGGTAACCTTATGACGTTGCTGCGCCGCTTCCAGCGCCTGCCATAGTTCAACATTCTTGACCGGCTTGTTATCGGCGGTTTTCCAGCCCTTCTTTTTCCAGCCGAAAATCCACTTGGTGATGCCGTCCTTCACATAGGCGCTGTCGGTATAAAGATCGACCTCGCAGGGGCTTTTCAGCGCATTGAGCGCCGAGATCGCCGCCAGCAGTTCCATGCGGTTATTGGTGGTCTCGGCCTCGCCGCCGGAGAGTTCCTTCTCCACCTCGCCGTAACGCAGCACGGCGCCCCAGCCGCCGGGACCGGGATTGCCGGAGCAGGCGCCATCGGTGAAAATATCGACATGTTTCATTCGCCCGCCAGCCCATATTCGGCGACAGTGGCGATGGAACGGTGGAACCGCAGCTTGCGCAGATATTCCAGCGGGTCCTTCTTCACCACCAGCGCGCCTTCCGGCGTCGTCAGCCAGTCATAAAGGCGGGTAAGGAAGAAACGCAGCGCCGAACCGCGCGCCAGAAGCGGCAGCGCCTCCAGCTCCGCTGCGCTCAGCGGGCGCACCGACTGGTAACCTTCCAGCAGCGCCTTGCCCTTGGTGACGTTGTAAGCGCCATCCTTTTCGAAGCACCAGGCATTGAGGCAGATCGACACGTCATAAGCGAGCAGGTCGTTGCAGGCGAAATAAAAGTCGATCAGGCCGGACAGTTCATCACCGAGGAAGAACACATTGTCCTGGAACAGATCGGCATGGATGACGCCGGCGGGCAGATCCTTCGGCCAATGGGCGGCGAGATAATCGATCTCGGGGCGAATCTCGTCTTTCAGGCCCTTCTCCACCTCGTCGGCGCGGTCTTCGGACTTGTCCCAAAGCACCTTCCAGCCTTCGACGGAGAGCGCATTCGGCCGCTTGATCTCGAACCCCTCGCCGGCCAGATGCATGGCGGCCAGCGCCTTGCCGACTTCGCGGCAATGTTTCGCTTCCGGCTTTCTCAGCCACATGCCCTCGAGGAAGGAGATGAGCGCCGCCGGCCGGCCCGACAGCTCTCCCAGCAACTCGCCATCCTTGCGCGGCAGCGGCAGGGGGCAGGACAGGCCCTTGGCGGCCAGATGCTGCATGAGGCCGAGGAAGAAGGGCAGATCGGATTTCTCCACGCGCTTTTCATAAAGCGTGAGAATCAGCGGGTCTTTGGTCGTATGCAGCAGGAAATTGGAGTTTTCGACGCCTTCGGCAATGCCCTTATAGGAGGTGAGGCTGCCGACGTCATATTGCGTGAGGAAATTCCTCAGATCATCTTCGGTGATGTCCGTATAAACTGCCAATTTCAAATCTCTTGATAAAGGATGGAGTGGAAATCTTAGGTGGAGATGACGCATGTGGGACGGAAACCGCCCGCATTCAGCGCCATACCGCTTCAGATACCGGCGGCGGTTTTCGGCGGCAGCGCGTCATTGGCATTGCCGTTCACGAAAGCCATGTCGTCCGTCGTCAGCTCGATGCTGCGCAGCTCGCGATTGACGAGGAAATGTTCCGTTTCCTCGACCGTCACGGCGAGATCGAGCGTCGTATCGAAACGCGCCTTGAAGGCCTCAATGATCTCATCGACGATGACCTCCGGTGCGGATGCACCGGCCGAAAGGCCGACGGTGCGGATATCGCCGATTTCATTCCAGTCGATTTCCGAGGCCCGCTGCACCAGCACGGAGCGCTGTGCACCGGCCCGCAGGGCCACTTCCACAAGCCGCTTGGAATTGGAGGAATTGGGCGCGCCAACGACGATGAAGAGGTCGCAGCCGGGGGCCGCCTGCTTCACCGCATCCTGACGGTTGGTGGTTGCGTAACAGATGCTGTCGGCGGCGGGCGCCTGAATGGCCGGGAAACGTTCCTGCAGCCTGGCGATGACGCCGGCCGTGTCATCGACCGAAAGTGTCGTCTGGGTGACGAAGCCGAGATTTTCGCGGTCCGCCGGTTCATAACGGCCGGCATCTTCCACCGTCTCGATGAGCGAGACCGTTCCTTCCGGAAGCTGGCCCATGGTGCCGATGACCTCGGGGTGGCCGGCATGGCCGATCAGCACCACATGGCGGCCAAGGCGCTGGTGGCGCATGGCCTGCTTGTGGACCTTGGAGACCAGCGGGCAAGTGGCATCGAGATAAAAGAGATTACGCGCCTGCGCATCCTCCGGCACGGATTTCGGCACGCCGTGGGCCGAGAAAACCACCGGCTGCTCGCGATGCTCGGCCGGAATTTCATGCAGTTCCTCGACGAAAACCGCGCCCTTGGCTTCCAGCCCTTCCACCACATAACGGTTATGCACGATTTCGTGGCGGACATAGACCGGCGCGCCATAGGCCTTCAGCGCCAGCACGACGATCTGGATCGCCCGGTCCACGCCCGCGCAAAAGCCGCGCGGTCCGCACAGCCTTATCGTCAAAGGGGGTTTGGAAACGGCGATGTTCATTCCAGCTCCTTGGCCTGCTCCTTGGGCCGTGCTTCATGGCCTTGCCCGACAAGCTGCCTTACCGGACGGGCTGCGCTTTATTCACCCTGCGCCTTACCGTTCCGGAAATAGGCAAAACCGGCGACGATGACAAGGGCCGCCGCCAACCCATACCACGTTATCGCATATTGCAGGTGATTGTTGGGCAAATCTATCAGCGTCACGCCACCCTGCGGCCAGCCGCCCGGATTAGGCGCGTTGTTAGCATCCACGAAGAGGTGGACCAGCCGATCGGGCGGGATATCGGCACTGGAGGCCATGGCCGCCAGATCCTTCCAGTAGAAGATGTTCTTGGCGATATCGTTATCTGGCAGTAGCGAGGACGGTTTTGCAACCAGCGGCGCGCGCGAAAGGCCGGTGATCGTCACCGCACCGGCAACCTGCCCGTCGGGCCGTTTGGCCGGTTCCTTCATCTCGAAGGGTACGAAGCCGCGATTGACGAAGAGAATGCGGCCATCGGCGAGCGTCAGCGGCGTATAGATATAATAGCCGGTTTGCCCCTGATGGGTGGCGAAGAAATGCCGCTCGCGGGCATGATCGAAGGTGCCGGAAAGACTGACCGTGCGGTATTCGATATCGCCGCCGCTTTTCGCGATCGCCTCTATATCGGAGAGGGGCACCGGGCTCGCGCTCCGCCGCTCCTCGATATCGGCAATCAGCGCCTCTTTCCAGTAGAGACGCTTCACCTGCCAGGTGCCGAGCCCGAGAAGAATGGCAAGCGCCAGCAGCACCAGCGGCGCGGCGAACCAGACCCGCCTTTCCGCCGCCTTCATGTGGGAAACGTCATTCACGATCAAGCCTGCCTTCGCTTGCATTGTTGCGGTATTGCAGCGCAATCATGATCCCTTTCAGCTTGCGCAGCAGCACGAGGGAGACAATCACCGTAAACGGCAACCACAGCATGACATGCACCCAGACCGGCGGCGCAAAACGCTGATCGAACCAGAGCGCCAGCCCGACGACCAGAAAACCGACGATCAGCATGACGAAAACCGCCGGGCCATCGCCCGCATCGGCAAAACCGTAATCCAGTCCGCAGGCGCTGCAGGCGGGTTTTATGGTCAGAAAGCCGTCGAACAGCCGTCCGTTGCCGCAGCGCGGGCAGCAGCCTTTGAGCCCGGCCTTGATGGGATCGACCGGCGCGAAATTGCCGTTTGATGGTTCAGACATGACGACCTCCCGCGAAATTATCCAGACCCCTCCTGAACAGTCCTCGGGTCAAGCACGCTGATGACGTCGAGCCTGCAGGAAGCTCGCCTCCAAACCGGGGCAACCGTTCGTTGCCCGGCGTTGCCGCGTGTTTCTTCTCCCCGAGGGGGAGAAGGTGGCCCGAAGGGGCGGATGAGAGGGCACCGTCGCCGCCAATTATCGGCTTCGTCCCCTCATCCCGCTGCCGCGGACTTCTCCCCGGCGGGGAGAAGAAACAAGTTGCAGCCGCTCGCTCCACAGGATGCCTTGCTTTGGCTCCAGGTCCCTAGCCGGTACAATCAGCCGTGCAGCGGCGCGCCCCAGCCACCCCAGATATAGATGGCGAAGAACAGGAACAGCCAGACGACGTCAACGAAGTGCCAGTACCAGGCAGCCGCTTCGAAACCGAAATGCTGCTTGGGCGTGAAACCGCCGCCAACGGCGCGGAACAGGCAGACCAGCAGGAAGACCGTGCCGACGAAGACGTGGAAACCGTGGAAACCGGTGGCCATGAAGAAGGTCGCGCCGTAGATCGAATTCTTGAAGTCGAACGGCGCGTGCATGTATTCGTAAACCTGCACGGTGGAGAACAGGACGCCGAGCGCGACGGTGAGCAACAGACCGGTGATCAGGCCCTTGCGGTCATTGTGCAGCAGGGCATGGTGCGCCCAGGTGACGCAGGTGCCCGACAGAAGCAGGATGACGGTGTTGTAGAGCGGCAGGTGCCAGGGATCGATCACCTCGATGCCCTTGGGCGGCCATTGCCCGCCGGTATATTCGAGGCGCGACGCCTGAATGGCCTCGTGCGGGAAGAGGCTGGCATCGAAATAGGCCCAGAACCACGCCACGAAGAACATCACCTCCGAGGCGATGAACATGATCATGCCGTAACGCAGGTGAAGCGAGACGACGCGGGTGTGGTTGCCCTCATGGGCTTCCTTGATCGTATCGGACCACCATGCGTACATGGTGTAAAGCACGATGACGAGGCCGATATAGAACAGCCAGGGATTGGCCAGTTCCGCGCCGAACAGCTTGAAGGAGCCGCCCGACAGGTAACGCATGTAACAGACGCCACCGAAGGTCAGGATGAAGGCGCCGATCGAGGCCAGAAGCGGCCAGGGGCTTGGATCGATAATGTGGTAGTCGTGGTTCTTCTGATGCGTATCTGCCATTGCGACAATCCCCGAATGTCTCTTCCCTGATCCGGCCTCGGATAAAAGGCCAGATCTCCTCTCACAATTTGCTTTCGCCAGATGAAGTCTTTACCGGCAAGGACGCAACCGGTTTTTCGGTTTTGGCCGGATAAAACGTATAGGACAGCGTTAAAGTATGAATGCTCTTGGTCTCGCGCGCCGTGGCGATGTCAGGATCGACGAAGAACACCACCGGCATCTCCAGCGTTTCACCCGGCTGCAACGTCGTTTCGGTGAAGCAGAAGCACTCCACCTTGTTGAAATAGGCGCCGGCTTCCATCGGCGTGACGTTGAAGACCGCCGTGCCCGTGGTCGCCACGGGTGAGCGGTTCGTCGCCTTGAACGTCACCTGCACCGTTTCGCCGATCTTCGGCGTGACCTTTTTGTCGACCGGCTGGAAATCCCAGTTGAGGCCGTTCGACGTATTGGCATCGAAGGTGACGTTGATGGTCTTGTCGAGGATGACATCGGAATATTGCTCGACGCGCTGGGTGGTGCCGTTATAGCCGGTGACACGGCAGAACAGCGTATAAAGCGGCACGGCGGCATAGGCCATGCCGATCATGGCGCAGAAAAACACGAGACAAAGCACGAGGATGGAGCGATTGCTCACCCGCTGCCTGCCGGTCCCTGCCGTCTGCGCTTCCATATTCGCCATCTCCTCCTCCTCTCCCCTCAATCAGCGCGTCAGTGCGAGCCGATCTTGATGATGGTGATGATGTAGAACAGCACCACCAGGCCGGCGAGCAGGACGCCGAGCGCGATGTTTCGCCCACGTCTCGATTTTTTCTGCGCCGCGCTCAGTTCCACCGTTTCCATCACAGGACTCCTGACATGACGGCCTTCAGGGCCGGCGCGAAATGATCGGCCAGAAGGCCGGAGAAAATCGCAAAAAGGTAAAGCACCGAATAGGCGAACATCTTCTTGGCCGGCAGCATCTTCTCGTCGCCCTCAGGCATGCGCCGGACATCGAGCGAACAGTAGACGAAGATCGCGCTCAGAACGGCTGCGAAAATGCCGTAGCCGGCGCTCGCAAGGCCGGTGAAATAAGGTGCGACGGCCGCCGCCGCGGTCAGCACCGCATAAACGATCATCTGGTTCTTGGTCGAGCGTTCGCCGACCACGTTCGGCATCATCGGAATGCCGACGGCGCCGTAATCGCGCATCTTGAACAGCGCCAGCGCCCAGAAATGCGCCGGTGTCCACAGGAAGATGATGAGGAACAGGATGATGCTGTCCAGCGAAACGCCGCCGGTGACGCAGGCCCAGCCGAGCATGGGCGGGAAAGCGCCGGCCGCACCGCCGATGACGATGTTCTGCGGCGTCGAGCGTTTCAGCCACATCGTATAAATGACGGCGTAAAAGAAGATGGTGAAGGCGAGCAGGCCGGCCGAGAACCAGTTGACCGCAAGGCCGAGAATGACCACCGAAAAGGCCGAAAGCGTCAGCCCGAAGGCCAGCGCCTCGCGCGGCGCGATACGGCCGGACGGGATCGGCCGCCGGGCGGTGCGGCTCATCACGGCGTCGATATCGGCATCGTACCACATGTTGAGCGCACCGGATGCGCCGGCGCCGACGGCGATGCAGAGAATGGCGATGATGCCGAGCACCGGGTTGATTTCACCCGGCGCCAGCACGAGGCCCGCAAAGGCCGTGAAGACGACGAGCGACATGACGCGCGGCTTCAGCAATTCGAAATAATCGCGCGCGCCGGCTTCCGAAAGTTCGGAGCCCTTCACGCCCAGCATGTCGCGATTGTCGATAATGCTCATTTCCTGTCCTGCTTCCTTCGAACGCCGCGTGAAGCGACGTCCCCTGCACCGGCCCGAAAACGAATGTGATTTCCGGCATACGCGATGCGTCAATTCATGGGTCCCGAACGTCCTGGCATGAGCGGCGCCGGGCAAAACCGACGCCATTTTCCGGCTTTTCGCCGCACCCTGCCGCCATTCGTCTGCGCTTGCATTTCATAAAGGCCAGATTTGGCATTTATCACGTCCGGGGCATGTATCACGTCGGACGGCAGGCATCGCTTGGACAAAATGTCACGCGGCAGGAGAGACTGCCCGTTCGGGAAACGGCACGGACCGAACCGCGCCGTCCCTCATTTTCAGCGCCGGGAATTCGCAGGCCCTGCCCACGCCTTCCGGCCCGCGCATCAGCGAATGCGCGGCAGCTGCTCCCACTGGTGGTAGGGCGGCGGCGAAGACAGCTGCCATTCGAGCGTCGTCGCACCTTCACCCCAGGGATTGTTGCCGGCGATCCGCTTCTTTGCGAAGGCTTCCCAGACGCAGAAGAGGAAGATCAGCACGCCGACGGCCGAAATGTAGGAACCGTAGGACGATACCATGTTCCAGCCGGCATAGGCATCGGGATAATCGATGTAGCGGCGCGGCATGCCGGCAAGACCGAGGAAGTGCTGCGGGAAGAACACCAGGTTCACGCCCACGAACATGACCCAGAAATGCAGCTTGCCGAGGAATTCGCTGTACATGTAGCCGGTGATCTTCGGGAACCAGTAATACCAGCCGGCAAAGATCGCGAAGACCGCGCCGAGCGACAGAACGTAGTGGAAGTGCGCCACCACGTAATAGGTGTCGTGCAGCGAACGGTCGAGACCGGCATTGGCGAGCTGGACGCCGGTGACGCCGCCGACCGTGAACAGGAAGATGAAGCCGATCGCCCAGACCATCGGGGTCGAGAAGGTCAGCGAACCGCCCCACATGGTTGCGATCCACGAGAAAATCTTGATACCCGTCGGCACCGCGATGACCATGGTGGCAAAGACGAAGTAACGCTGCGCTTCGAGCGACAGGCCGACCGTGTACATGTGGTGGGCCCAGACGATGAAGCCGACGGCGCCGATGGCGACCATGGCATAGGCCATGCCGAGGTAACCGAAGACCGGCTTCTTGGAGAAGGTGGAGACGATGTGGCTGATGATGCCGAAGCCCGGCAGGATCAGGATGTAGACTTCCGGGTGGCCGAAGAACCAGAACAGGTGCTGGTAAAGGATCGGGTCACCGCCGCCTTCCGGCGAGAAGAATGCCGTGCCGAAGTTGCGGTCGGTCAGAAGCATGGTGATGCCGCCCGCCAGAACCGGCAGCGAAAGCAGCAGCAGGAACGCGGTGACGAGGACCGACCAGGCGAAGAGCGGCATCTTGTGCAACGTCATGCCCGGGGCGCGCATGTTGAGGATGGTGGTAATGAAGTTGATCGCACCGAGGATCGACGACGCGCCCGAAACGTGCAGCGCGAAGATCGCCAGATCCACCGCCGGTCCCGGCATGCCGCTGGTCGATAGAGGCGGATACATGGTCCAGCCGCCACCGACACCGTAGGCGCCCGCAGGGCCCTCGACGAAGAGCGAGAGAATGAGAAGGATGAAAGCCGGAACGATCAGCCAGAAGGAGATGTTGTTCAGGCGCGGGAAAGCCATGTCCGGAGCGCCGATCATGATCGGGATCATCCAGTTGGCGAAGCCGCCGATCAGCGCCGGCATGACCATGAAGAAGATCATGATCAGCGCGTGCGCGGTGGTGAACACGTTGAACATGTGCTTGCCGCCATCGATGGCGGCGTCACCCTCGAAGCCGTAAACCATGGACGCCAGACCGTGGAAGATCTGGATGCCCGGCTCCTGAAGCTCCATGCGCATGACGACGGAAAGCCCGCCGCCGACGATACCGGCGATGATCGCGAAGATCAGGTAGAGCGTGCCGATGTCCTTGTGGTTGGTCGACAGGAACCAGCGGGCAAAGAAGCCCGGCGTATGGGAATGATGCGCATCATGCGAATGATCGTGCCCATCATGTGCGGAATGACCATGCGAGTGATGATCGTCGTGTGCGGAAGGTCCAGCCATTGTCCTCACTCCAGAGTCAGTTGGTTTCGTTGGCGGCAACGTCGACGGTGCGCGGAGCGCCATCGACAGAGGCCATCAGCGCCCGGTTCGCACCGCTCAGGTCAGAAGCGGCGGCGGTGAGCCAGGTGTTGTACTGCTGTTCGGAAACCACCCGAATGGCGATCGGCATGAAGGCATGGTCCTTGCCGCAAAGCTCGGAACACTGGCCGTAATAAAGGCCCTCTTTTTCCGCCTTGAACCAGGTTTCGTTCAGGCGGCCGGGAACGGCGTCGATCTTGACGCCGAAAGCCGGCATGGCGAAGGAATGGATCACATCCGTCGGTGCAGCGGTGACGAGCAGGCGAACGGTCTTGCCGACCGGAACGACCATTTCATTGTCTACCGCCAGAAGACGCGGATAGCGGGCCCTGTCTTCCTTGCCCGCGGCGGCGCGATCCTGGTCCTTCAGCATGTAGCTGTCGAAGGAAACCGGCTCGGCGCCTTCGGCGGCCGTATATTCATAGCTCCACAGCCATTGCGTGGCGGTCGCCTTCAGCGTCACGTCGGGGTTTTCCGGCTGCGTGAGCTGCGCGTTCAGGAGATTGAACGACGGGAAGGCAAGGAACAGGAGAATGAGAACCGGCGCCAGCGTCCAGACCACCTCGATCGCCGTGTTATGGCTGGTCTTGGAAGCCACCGGATTTTTCGCGGCGCGGAATTTCAGGGCGACGACGATGAGCAGCGCAAGAACGAAAAGCGTAACCGGAACAATGAACCAGAGCGTATATTGTTCAAACCAGCGTATTTCGTGCATGATCGGCGTGGCGGCCTCCTGCATGCCCATTTGCCAATGCACCGGCTGATCGGCGTGGGCGCCGACAGCCGTGAGCAGACAGGTCATCCCCGCCAGTGCTGCGTAAATCCTATTCGTCACGGTACCCTCTCCCTCACGCGTCTGATCTAGATCAATCACAGACGCAGAATCCATGCTTATGGTACTAACTTCAAACCACAGTTTGTCCTCTGCCGCAATATGCGTCGGGACACGGATGCGCCCCAATTTTGCCATTGGTCAATCCACGGCGACTTTCTCTCACCCCACGCCTCACCGGACCGGCCGAACGCGGTTTCAAACAGCCCAAATGCGACAAAGCCCCTTCCCACAGCCGGTTTTGCCGCCAGTTTCATCGCCGGATAATGAATGTCGCGCCGGGCAAATCAGACGCCCATACCGCAAGACAGGTCCTATTTCCGCCCAACTCCGCTGGAATTGAAGGCCTGAGGCTTTTTTTTCCGGATTATGGCGTCAAAATAGCCGCACTGATTCGAATCCCAGAGGTATCCATGCGTCTTTCCCCGCTCGCGCGCACTTTTCTTGCCGCCGCCGGTCTTGCCATCATCGCTCCCGCCGCTGCGGCGCTGGCGCAACAGCAGCCGCCCGGCACGCCGAAGTCGACGCACGGAGCATGGTCTGTCATCTGCGACAAGCCGGCGGGTGCGTCCGAAGAACAATGCGCGCTGATGCAGAACGTGATCGCCGATGACCGCCCGGAAGTTGGGCTTTCGGTGGTGGTGCTGAAGACGGCCGACCGCAAGTCGCGCATCCTGCGTATCCTCGCACCGCTCGGCGTGCTTTTGAAGGATGGCATGGAGCTTTATATCGACAATAATAATATCGGCCGCGCCTATTTCACCCGCTGCTTCTCCGAAGGCTGCTATGTGGAAGTGGATATCGACGACGAGCTGCTGAAGGTTCTGCGCGCCGGCAAGAATGCGGTTTTCGCGCTGCGCGAAGCCGTGGATCAGGATCGCGTCGGTATTCCGATCGAGCTTTCCGGCTTCGCCGAAGGCTACGACGCGCTTCCTTAAAGCCTGCCATTGCCGGACAGCCTTGCGTCCGACCGCTCCAGTGCCTAAATCGGTCATTGAACGATAATGACTGGAGCCTCCCATGACCGACGATCTTGTAAAACTCTTCGATTGCGACGAAACGCAATTGCGCAAGCTCGTCGGCGAGGCGCTCGCCGGCGCTGACGATGGCGAGCTTTTCATCGAACATGCCCAGGCCGAATCGCTGACTTTCGATAATGGCCGGCTGAAAGGCGGTTCCTTCAATACCGACCAGGGTTTTGGCCTGCGCGCCGTCGCCGGCGAAACGGTGGGCTACGCCCATGCGGGCGAGCTGTCGCAAGGCGCGCTGAAACGCGCTTCCGATGCGGTAGGCGCGGTGACCAAAGGTTATTCCGGCTCCTATGCCGCCGCACCGCAGCGCACCAACAAGAAGCTTTATGGCGACGAGAACCCTATCGGCAGCCCGAGCTTCGAGGAAAAGGTGAAGCTCCTCACCGATATCGACGCCTATCTGCGCGACAAGGACGACAAGGTCCGGCAGGTGACGGCGACCATTTCCGCAAGCTGGCAGGTGGTGGACATCCTGCGGGCCGACGGCCATCGCGTCAGCGATATCCGGCCGATGACCCGCATCAATGTTTCCGTCGTGGCGGGCGAAGGCGACCGGCAGGAAAGCGGTTCCTACGGTATTGGCGGCCGGGTCGGCTTCAGCGATTTCATCACCACGGAAAACTGGCAGCGCGGTGCGGATGAAGCGTTGCGCCAAGCGCTCGTCAACCTCACCGCGATCGATGCGCCGGCCGGCACCATGGATGTGGTGCTCGGCTCCGGCTGGCCGGGTGTGATGCTGCACGAGGCGGTGGGCCACGGTCTGGAAGGCGATTTCAACCGCAAGAAAACCTCGGCCTTCGCCGGCCTGATGGGCGAAATGGTCGCCGCCCCCGGCGTGACCGTGGTGGATGACGGCACCATCGACAGCCGCCGCGGCTCTCTGACGATCGACGATGAAGGTACGCCTTCCGGCTATAATGTGCTGATCGAGAACGGCAGGCTGGTCGGTTACATGCAGGACCGGCAGAACGCCCGGCTGATGGGCGCCAAGCCCACCGGCAACGGCCGCCGGCAGGGCTACGCCTATGTGCCGATGCCGCGCATGACCAATACCTATATGCTATCAGGCGACAAGACGCCGGAAGAAATCATCGCTTCCGTGAAGAAGGGCATCTATGCCGTCTCCTTCGGCGGCGGCCAGGTGGATATCACCTCCGGCAAATTCGTGTTCGGCTGCACCGAGGCCTACCTCATCGAAAACGGCAGGATAGGCGCGCCGGTAAAGGGCGCGATGCTGATCGGCAACGGGCCGGATGCGATGAAGCGCGTGTCGATGATCGGCAACGATTCCAAGCTCGATACCGGCATCGGCAATTGCGGCAAGGCCGGACAATGGGTGCCGGTCGGCGTCGGCCAGCCGCATCTGCGCATGGACCAGATCACCGTCGGCGGTACGAAGGCGTAGGCGGTGGTTTTCGGGTGATTGCACTCAGTTGAGTCGATAACGCGGACAAAACGACGTGGCACCCTATACCCGGTCCGTCATTCCGGCCTTGAGCCGGAATGACGGCAGAAAGAGTCGCAACCGCACTGAGCCTCTCGCCATCCTGTCAGCCCATAATCCCGCACATGGCAGCCATGATGAGGTTTCCTCTGGCATGCGGCCGGGAAGACGGTAAGATCATCCCTCATGGCAGGCCCCTCCTCCCACCCCGGGCCTGCGCGGCAAAGGAGACCATGACCATCATACGAAATGCCCTCGTTCCTGAACTTGCCGTCAGCGACTGGCAGAAAAGCCGCGCCTTTTATTGCGACCTGATCGGTTTTCATGTGGTCTATGAGCGCCCCGAGGAGGGTTTCACCTATCTGGCGCTGGGGGATGCCCAGCTGATGATCGACCAGATTGGTGCTACCCGGACATTCGTGACGGACAATGCCGCGCTCCAATTTCCGCTCGGCCGCGGCATGAACCTGCAACTCGCCGTCCCTTCCCTGCAACCCATTCTCTCCCGGCTGGAGCGATCCTCCATCGACCTCGTCATGCCGCTGGAGGAAAAATGGTACAGGCGCGGCACGGTCGAAGTGGGCAACCGGCAATTCATCGTCGCCGATCCGGACGGTTATCTCATCCGTCCGTTCGAGAGCCTCGGCGAACGCCCCTTCCGGTTCGGTTAAGTCATGCTGCCTTTTCTTCCGCAGGCCGTGGTTTTCGACATGGACGGATTGCTGATCGAGAGCGAGAGGCTCTATCGCGATTCATTTCTGGCTGCCTCGGATGAAGGCGGCCACGGAATGAAGGTCGAGACCTATCAGAAGGTCTGCGGCAGCCCGTGGGACGTCATCACCGGCACCATCTTTGCTGATTACGGCGCGGATTTTCCGATCGACAGCTTCCGCGACGCCTGGCTCCGGCATCTCGGCGTGATGATGGCGGAAGGCGTGGCGCTGAAGCCGGGCGTCGTCGACATTCTCGATCTTCTCGACCGGCTCGATATCCGCCGCGCCATCGCCACCTCGTCACGGCACGATTCGGTGACGCGCCATCTCGGCCCCCACGATCTTCTCAGACGTTTCGACACCATCGTCGCACGCGGCGACTATACCGAACCGAAACCCGCACCCATGCCCTATCTCACCGCAGCCCGACGGCTTTCCCTCGATCCGGGCCGCTGCCTTGCGCTGGAGGATTCGTACTCAGGCGTGCGCTCCGCAACATCGGCGGGCATGATGACGATCATGGTGCCGGATGTAGCGCCGCCGACCGAGGAAATGCGGGAGAAGTGCATTGCCGTTGCAAGCGACCTTCATGCGGTGGCAGGCCTTCTGCTGAGCGGCATCAAGAAAGGAAAAACTCAGTGAACTGATCCATGTTCCGAATCTAGGAGATGGATCATCCGCCTGAATTTGCCGTTAGTTAGATGAGACGTATCATATGAGAGGTCTTTCACGTTTCCTTTACACCAAATCATTTATACCGACGTGTTGAAGCGTTCTTAGACCTTCCAAAGCCGATATCCTTATCTCTGGATTTTCCTCTACGGCTCGTCCATACCAATATCTGGCTGCGTGCAAATCTCCGCTCTGCTCGTAGCACTCCCCAAGCTTTTCGCCTAAATATCCGCCATCGAGAGACGGATCTCCATCAGCCATAAATAAGTATATTTTTATCGCGTCCACAACGTTGCCAGTGTCAGTCAATTCTTTCGCACGCTGCTCCAGCCAGTTAAAATCAAACA
The DNA here is from genome assembly GCF_006970545.1 of Agrobacterium sp. T29. NCBI lineage: Bacteria > Pseudomonadati > Pseudomonadota > Alphaproteobacteria > Hyphomicrobiales > Rhizobiaceae > Agrobacterium > Agrobacterium sp. T29. The sequence goes on along the minus strand of NZ_CP040640.1, from coordinate 453,304 downwards.
TTTGCTTTTCCGTGCATCACTTCATAGGCCATATAAAATTCATCTTTGTTTTAAAGCAAAGCAACTGGTTTCATATAAACGATCTGTAAGACAGCCGCCGCTGGAGATAAAGAAACCCCTATGGTCGACCTCCCTGCTCTCATCGCAACGCTGATACTGCTCGTCCTTTCTGCATTTCAGATTGCGCTTGCCGCAGGCGCGCCGCTCGGCCACTTTGCCTGGGGAGGGCATCATCGTGTCTTGCCTGTCAGACAAAGGACTGCAAGCGTCTCAGCCCTTGCGATATACGCCCTTGTCGTATCCTTTGTGGCGCAAAGCGCTGGTTGGACAACAATCTGGCCGGAAGGCTGGATCGAGCCCACTCTCTGGATCATCACATGCTACCTCGCCGTGAGCGTCGGATTGAATGCGATGTCGAAAAGCCGCGCAGAACGACTGGTGATGACACCGGTGGCTGCCGTGCTCACAGCTCTGTTCCTTACTCTGGTGCTTTCATAACGTGTCACGCCCCCGGCTTGAAACGCCACTTACGCTCGATCGCTCCTTCAATATCGAGACCGTTATAATGGGCCAGCAACAGCACATGGCCGAGCAGATCGGCGGTTTCGTCGGCCAGATCCCGCTTCATATCCTCTTTGCTCCGGCCCTTGATGCGCCCCCGTCCTGTCAGCCGATTCCAGGCCTGTGTGACCTCGCCAACCTCTTCCTGAAGCTTCAGCATGTACCAGTCCGGGTCGCGGAATATTCCGTTTTCAGCGGCATATTTTTGCGAGGCCTCTTCAAACCGAGGCATCATGTCAGCAAACATTTGTTCATCCTTTGTTCATGCGCTACAACTCTAACCATGATTCTCTGACGGCGTCGACCCGTCAGGGCGTCACGCAGCCATGAACGGAAATTTCCGCGACATGTGCATGCAAGCGGGATAGAGAAAAGATATTCGAACAACCGTGCCATCGCCCATGTCCCACCTCGACTTTTTCTCGTCCCTCATCACCGCGCATAGTCCGACGCTGCTCGCCATGTTTGCGGGCGCCGCCTTTCTCGCCGGCCTTGCCCGCGGCTTTTCCGGTTTCGGTGCGGCGCTCATCTTCATCCCGCTCGCAAGCGTCATCGTTGGGCCGCGTGTCGCCTCGGCAGTGCTGCTGGTGGTGGACGCCGTGCTGACGCTCGGCATGATACCGCCCGCATGGCGCATGGCGGACCGGCGCGAAGTCTTCATCATGGCGGCCGGCGCCTTTGTCGGCGTGCCGCTTGGAACCATGCTGCTTTCCAACGGCGATCCGCTGACGCTGCGCTGGATCATCTCCGCCGTGGTCGTGATGCTGCTGTTGTTTCTGCTTTCCGGCTGGCGTTACAGCGGCCGGCCGAAGACGCCGCTGACCCTCTTCACCGGGTTTCTGGCCGGGCTGTTTTCGGGGGCTGCGCAACTGGGCGGTCCGCCGGTCGTCGCCTATTGGCTCGGCGGCGCCCTCAAAGGCGCCTTTGTGCGCGCCAATGTCATCTTATATTTCGCGATCTCGACCGTGATCTCCACCGGCAGCTATTTTGTCAGTGGCCTGTTCACCGCCGATGTCTTCGTCTTTTTCCTGCTCGCCCTGCCCTTTTACGGGGCCGGGCTTTATGCCGGCGCGCGTCTGCACGGGCTTGCCGACGAGGCGGCGTTCCGGCGCATCTGCTATGGGCTGATCGCCATCTCCGCCGTCATCGGACTGCCGCTGTTCGATTCGCTGCTGAAATAGGCAGGCCGTAAATGGCCTGCCCTGACCGCCCTTACGGATACATGCGGACCTTGGACCATGCACCGTCAGGCGTCTCGCGGCGGAATTCGATGCGGTCATGCAGGCGGAACTTGCGGTCGTGCCAGAATTCGATGCTGACGGGGCGGATGCGGAAACCCGACCAGTAGGACGGACGCGGAATATCGCCGATGGCATATCTGGCGGTATATTCCGCCACCGCCTTTTCCAGCGCGAAACGGCCTTCCAGCGGCCGAGACTGCTTGGAAGCCCAGGCGCCGATGCGGCTGCCGCGCGGGCGCGAGGCGTAATAGGCATCCGCCTCCTCGTCGCTGACGATCTCCACCTCACCGCGCAGGCGCACCTGTCGCCGCAGGCTTTTCCAGTGGAAACACATGGCCGCTTTTTTCTGGCCGAGGATCTCCTGGCCCTTCTGGCTTTCGAAATTCGTGTAGAAAACAAAGCCGCGGTCGTCGACGCCTTTCAGCAGCACCATTCGCACATTCGGCAGGCCATTTTCGTCCACGGTGGCAAGGGCTACCGCGTTCGGATCGTTGATTTCGGAAGCCGTCGCATCCTTCAGCCATTCGGCAAAAAGCGTGAACGGTTCATTTTCTTCCGTGAAGTCACTGGATGTTAACCCCGTTTCCGACATATTGACTAAAATGCTCCCGAGCTGATTTGGACCCCAGAGATGATCTCTGGTGAAAGATGGTGACCGTCATAGCAAAGTCGAACAGTCGAACAAAGAGCCTCCTTTCGTCGGTAGCGGAAGTTTCCGCCGTCGTGTCAATGCTTGTGGTGCTGAGCGGCTGCGTCAGCCTCGACCTGTTCGGCGGCGACAAGGTCGACCGCTCGCTTTCCACGGCCTCCATTCCCAACCAGCCGAACAATGCGCCGCAGACGGACGATGCGACGATCCGCAATGCGGTGACGTCGGCCGATCTCGCCAAGCTCGCCGACCAGCCGCTGCCCTGGGCCAATGCCGCCACCGGCAGCGCCGGCGTCGTCACCGCCATTCACGAAGACAAATCCAGCGGCTTCGTCTGCCGCGATTTCAGGACGACGCGCCACTCCTTCGAGGGCGTTGCGAGCTATTCGGGACAGGCCTGCCTGTCGGAAACCGGCGAATGGCTGCTGACCCGCTTCGAGCAGAAATAATCTGTTTACCCTTAAATATGGAATAGAGCCGGCCCGGGTGCGGCGCGCTTCCTCCGTAAAGGAGTGATTAGCAACTTATTGCAACAGTCGACGTTGATTAAACCGAGGGCGTGCAGGCGAATGATCGCGGGCATCCCTTTTCGGAGGGGTTAGTTTCAGGATTGCGCCATGAAGGGCGGCAGCGCCTGAGCCAACGTAACTGGTGTTTCGCATGCGCGATCCATATTCGATCCTCGGCGTAAAACGTGACGCCCGCCACGAGGAAATCAAGGCCGCCTGGCGCACGAAGGCGAAAACCGTCCATCCGGACGCCAATCGCGACGATCCCGACGCCTCGGCGCGATTCGCCGAGATCGGGCAGGCATACGATCTTCTCAAAGACCCGAAAAAGCGCGATCTCTACGATCAGGCCCGCAGGGCGGCCGAAAAGAAGCAGCGCGGCGAAACCATCATGCAGCAGCGGGAGGCCGCGCGAGAGGCTGCCGAGCGCGCCAAGGCCGCCGAAAAGCTGATGGAGGAGCTTGCCCGCGCCGACGCCCGCAACCGGGCGCAGACCGACCAGAAAACCGACGCCAAGGCGGAAACCGCCGAAGATATCGTCGAACGGATTTTTGGCGCGGAAGCACAGAACGATCCCAAGGTGCAGCAGGCGGCCGAAGCGGCAAAGGCTGCCGCGGGCGCTGCAAAAAGCGATATTCCGGGTGCCGGCGAGACCGCGCAGCCCAGCGCCGGCGATGACAGGACAGCGCCCGCATCGCTCGCCGCCAATCTTTTCAGCGCTCTCGTGCGCCGTTTCCGCACGCAGCAGCCGGCTCCCGAAAAAGCGCCGGACATCACTGCGGAGGCCACCGTCACGGTCGCCGATCTGCTGGAACACAAGTGGGTGACCGTGTCGCTTGCCGACGAACGCGAGGTTCGCTTCCAGCTCGAAGCCGGCATGACCGACGGACACGTGGTGCGGCTGAAGGGACAGGGTCTGAAGCTTCCCAACATGGCGCGCGGCGACCTTGCCGTGACATTGCTGACCGCCCGTGACGACGCCTTTTCCCTTCGTGGCTTCGATATTCACACGACGCTGCCGATATCGCTCAGCGACGCGGTTCTGGGGTGTGAAACGAAAGTCAGGACACCGCTCGGTGAGGAAAACATCACCATTCCGGCCTGGTCCGGCTCCGACCGTGTGCTGAGGCTTACCGGCAAGGGCCTCGCCGACGGCAAGGGCGGACAGGGCGATCTCGTCATCGAATTGCGCATCGTTCTCTTGGAAAAGCCGGATGAAAAGGTGACCGACCTGATGCGGCACATGCGCGAAGGCCTTTATTTGTGAAAGTTTTGCGAATAGCCGGGACAACGCACCCTTTGTTACGCTCCCTAACAGTTGATGATCTTTGGCAATCTTGAACAGGATTGCAGCCTATGCCATAGGCAGGACCGATCAAAAGTACTAGGGAGCATAAAATGGCTCAGGCATCCGGCCTCATGGCTGGCAAACGCGGCCTCATCATGGGTGTCGCCAATAATCGTTCCATCGCTTGGGGCATCGCCAAGGCCTGTGCCGACGCGGGCGCGGAAGTTGCGCTGACCTGGCAGGGCGACGCGCTGAAGAAGCGTGTCGAGCCGCTGGCGCAGGAACTGGGCGCCTTCATGGCCGGTCACTGCGATGTGACCGATCTCGAGACGATCGATGCGGTTTTTGCCGGGCTGGAAAAGCACTGGGGCAAGATCGACTTCGTCGTGCACGCCATCGCCTTTTCCGACAAGGATGAGCTGACCGGCCGTTACCTCGATACCAGCCGCGACAATTTCAACCGCACCATGGACATTTCCGTCTTCTCGCTGGCCGCCGTTGCCAAGCGCGCCGAGCCGGTCATGAACGACGGCGGCTCGATCATCACGCTGACCTACTACGGCGCCGAAAAGGTCATGCCGAACTATAACGTCATGGGCGTGGCCAAGGCTGCTCTCGAGGCCAGCGTGCGTTATCTCGCCGTCGACCTCGGCAATCGCGGCATCCGCGTCAACGCCGTTTCCGCTGGCCCGATCAAGACGCTTGCAGCTTCCGGCATCGGCGACTTCCGCTATATTCTGAAGTGGAACGAATATAATGCGCCGCTGAAGCGCACCGTTTCCATCGAGGAAGTCGGCAAGTCGGCGCTTTACCTGCTGTCCGACCTTTCGACCGGCGTGACCGGCGAAATCCACCATGTCGATTCCGGTTACCACACCATCGGCATGAAGGCGGTGGATGCGCCTGACATTTCGGTGGTGAAGGACTAAGCCTGAAAAGTGTGAAGAACGGGGTATCGCCTTGCTCGTCTATGTGATCCGGCACGGACAAACGGACTGGAATGCGATACGCCGGCTTCAGGGCCAGAAAGACATTCCGCTCAACGATTTCGGCCGCCAGCAGGCGGTCGGTAACGGCAAACTGCTTGCGCAGCTGCTGGGGGAACAGGCCACGGATTTCGACTACGTGGCAAGCCCGCTCGGGCGCACGCGCGAGACCATGGAACTGATGCGCGGCGCGATGGGCCTCGATCCCAAGGCCTATCGAACCGACGATCGCCTGATCGAAGTTTCGTTCGGCGACTGGGAAGGGCAAACCCTGCCGGAGCTGAAAAAAGAGTTCCCGGACCGGGTGAAGGCGCGCAAGGCCAACAAGTGGGATTTCATTCCCCCCGGCCAGGATGCCGAAAGCTATGAAATCCTCTCCTGGCGCATCGGCGCATGGCTTTCCTCCGTCGAGGTTCCGACGATATGCGTCTGCCACGGCGGCGTCATCCGCTCGATCTTCCGGCTGGTCTCCGGCATGGACAAGGACGAGGCGTCAAGGACGCAAATTCCGCAGGACCGGATTTTGAAGGTCGAGATCGACAGGAACAGCGCGGAGTGGATTTGGTGAGGCGCAGGGCATAACCCTCTGCATCGTCCTACTCGAGCAGCCCGTATATTTGGCGCAAAGGCCGCCGCGTATTTCTTCTCCCCGCCGGGGAGAAGGTGGCCCGAAGGGTCGGATGAGGGGGCAACTATAACTATAGACCGCACCCTGGCCCCCTCATCCCGCTGCCGCGGACTTCTCCCCGACGGGGAAGAAACAAGAGGCATCCGCTCGTTTCACAACGGAGGTTTTGGCCTGAGGGGCTGGTGCTTACTGCACGACCTGAAGATCGTCGACCACGCGTTTCCCGTCCACTTCCGTGTAGAAAACAACGACCTTCACGCCCGCTTTCAGACCTTCGAAATTGAACTCTTCCGGCACGCGATAGGTCTTGCCGTCGTTGAGCGTAATGCTCAGCCCATTCGCATCGATCTTGCTGATCGTGCCTTCCACGTCGACGCTCTGGGCGTAGCCGTTGATGGGCATCAGGAGGTTGGCGGTGGCCAGAAGGGCGGCAATCATCATACGCATCGATCTAGCTTTCGTGGATTTGCGTGAAAACCTTACATGCATGAAGAATTGCCTTTCGAATGTGGCGGAAATTGCCCGCAACCATGACATTTTCGGCCCAATTGATGAACGGATTTGGGATCGTGTTCAAGCCGTTAGTGATTTTTACACCGCATTTCCCGGCAATATTGGAAAACTCCGGATTAACGTGGAAAACCACGGCGCTTTTACATTTTCGTCATTTCGAAAAACGTCTCTGGCGGGCGCGAATCGCCCCATTGCCCTCATCCCCATGCTGTCCCAGAAATGAGGGCACGGACATGCGGGTCTCCAGCCAGGACGCCGTGTCCTGCACTTATACCGCCGCAGCGAAAGAAAGGCTTTTGCCTTGCCCGGATTTTCCACTAAGACAAATCCGCTTGTTTTAAACGGCGCTCACCGCAGGCGCCCTGTTTTCCGGTTTTGAAAATATGTCGCATAACAGTTTCGGTCATCTTTTCCGCGTTACCACCTGGGGAGAAAGCCACGGGCCTGCACTTGGCTGCGTGGTGGATGGCTGCCCGCCCGGCATTCGCTTCACCCTTGCCGAGGTGCAGCACTGGATGGACAAACGCAAACCGGGCCAAAGCCGTTTCGTGACCCAGCGCCGCGAGGATGACATCGTCAAGGTTCTCTCCGGCGTGATGCTGGATGAGGACGGCGAGACGATGATAACCACCGGCACGCCGATTTCCATGCTGATCGAAAATACCGACCAGCGCTCCAAGGACTACGGCGAGATCGCCAAGCGTTTCCGACCCGGCCATGCGGATTTCACCTATGACCTGAAATACGGCATTCGCGACTATCGCGGCGGCGGACGTTCTTCCGCGCGTGAGACGGCGGCGCGTGTCGCCGCCGGTGCGATTGCCCGCAAGGTGGTGCCGAGCCTCAATGTGCGCGGCGCGCTGGTGCAGATCGGCAAGCACAAAATCAACCGCGACAACTGGGACTGGGATCAGGTCGACCGGAACCCGTTCTTCTGCCCCGATGCCGCCATGGTGCCGGTGTGGGAAGAGTATCTCGACGGCATCCGCAAGGCCGGCTCCTCCATCGGGGCCGTCGTCGAAGTGGTGGCGGAAGGGGTTCCGGCCGGCATCGGCGCGCCGATCTATGCCAAGCTCGATCAGGATATCGCCTCCAGCCTGATGTCGATCAACGCCGTCAAGGGCGTGGAGATCGGCGAAGGTTTCGCCTCCGCCGAGCTTTCCGGCGAGGAAAATGCCGATGAGATGCGCATGGGCAATGACGGCAAGCCGATCTTCCTCTCCAACCATGCCGGCGGCATTCTGGGCGGCATCGCGACCGGCGAGCCTGTCATCGCCCGCTTCGCCATCAAGCCCACCTCCTCCATTCTGACGGAGCGGCTTTCCATCGATACCGACGGCAACAACGTGGATGTGCGCACCAAGGGCCGCCACGACCCCTGCGTCGGCATCCGCGCCGTGCCTATCGGCGAAGCGATGATCGCCTGCACCGTTGCCGACCATTATCTGAGGGATCGCGGCCAGACCGGCCGTTTGAAGTGAGGGGATATCGCCATGGCCTATGACCAGAAACGCGTCGTGGACGCCATCCGCGCTTTCGAAGCCGGTGAAATCGTTGTCGTGACCGATGATGACGACCGTGAGAACGAAGGCGATCTGATCATTTCGGCGGTTCACTGCACGCCGGAGAAAATGGCGCTGATCGTGCGCCACACCTCCGGCATCGTCTGTGCGCCCATGCCGCGCGAGGAAGCCAAGCGGCTGAACCTCAACGCCATGGTGGCGGAAAATGACAGCGCGCATACCACGGCCTTCACCGTCAGCGTCGACTTCAAGCACGGCACCACGACAGGCATTTCCGCCGATGACCGCACGCTCACGGTGCGCAACCTTGCCAATCCCAATGTTGGTGCCTCCGATTTCACCCGGCCGGGCCACATCTTCCCGCTGATTTCCCGCGAGGGCGGCGTATTGATGCGCTCCGGCCATACCGAAGCGGCGGTCGATCTCTGCCGGCTCGCCGGCCTGCCGCCCATCGGCGTCATCAGCGAGCTGGTGAATGACGACGGCACGGTGATGCGCGGACCGCAGGTGCTGGATTTCGCCGAAAAACACGGCATGAAGCACGTTTCGGTCGCCGATCTCATCGCTTATCGCCAGCGCAAGGAAACGCTGGTGGAGATGGAATCCTCCTTCACCATCGAGACTCCCTTCGGACCGGCCAAGGCGCAGACCTATTCCCTGCCCTGGGATCCGATGCAGCATATGGCGGTGATTTTCGGCGATATCCGCGACGGCATCGACATTCCCGTGCGCCTGCACCCGGAAAATGTCGCCGACGATGTGTTCGGCGACCGCCAGCCGGTGCGGCATTATATGCAGAAGATCGCCGAAGAAGGCCGCGGCGTCATCGTCTATCTGCGTGAAGGCTCGGTCGGCGTCGGCCAGGTGGCCGGACGTCGCAAGGCGCGTGATCCCGACGAGGCGCATGCGCAGGCCCGTTCGCGCGAAAACGAATGGCTGGAAATCGGCCTCGGCGCGCAAATCCTGAAAGACCTCGGTATCAGCTCCATCAAGCTGATGACGACACGCGAGCGGCATTACGTCGGTCTCGAGGGGTTCGGCATCAAGATTTCGGCGACTGATATCGGTTGATTTGGGGTCGTCGCGGGAGCGCTTCGGTTTGGTGCGCTCTCCGCCCGCTCTACGTCATCCTCGGCCTTGTGCCGAGGATCTGCGAACGCATTCAACACGTTGTCCGTTGCAGATGCTCGGGACAGGCCCGAGCATGACGGAAGACCGTGGCCGAGGAAGCAATTATACCTCCCGCCAGCCCTCCAGATAATTCACGCTCTCCACCCCGGTAAACTTCGCCAGCCTCACCAGTTCCGCGTCGAGCTTCTCCAGCCGACCGGCCGAAGCACGCACGCCGGGCTCCAGCCACAGGCGGCGCACATCCAGCGTGCCGCGCTTGCGATCCGCCTTCATGTCGATGCGGCCGATCAGCCTGTCACCCTCCAGAAGCGGGAAGACATAATAGCCATATTGCCGTTTCGGCTCGGGCACGAAGACCTCGATGCGGTAATAGAAGCCGAACAGCCGCTCCGTGCGGTTTCGGTCACGCAGCAGCGGGTCGAAGGGGCTGAGGACACGGACGCGGGCGGAAGGTTGCGGCACGTCTGTCAGGTCGGCGGTGAAATCGGCAAAGGCAAAAGACGGGCGGGCATTGTCCCCGTCGCTGGAGAGAAGCGAGACCTCACAGAGTTCATCGCGATGGCTTTTGACCCAGTCCCTCGCCTCCTGCGGGGTGACGAGATCGAAAAAGGCGGCGATTTCGCCATGGGTGGCGAAACCCAGCCGCTTCAGCGCTTCGCGGCAGGCCCAGTCGACAAATTCGGCGTGCTCCACCTCGGTTTCGTGATGCTCGCCGGGAATGACCCGTTCGGCGAGGTCATAGACCTTCTGGAAATTCACCCGGCCGGCAATCGCGAGCTTGCCGGTGTGCCAGAGATATTCGAGCGCGGTCTTGGAGGGATGCCAGTTCCACCATCCGCCGGACTGGTGCCCCTCCTCCTTCAGCTCCCGCGCCAGAACCGGACCGGTGGCGGCGATGCGCTCCAGCGTTTCGCCGAAAGCCGCATCGAAACCCTCGCCGTGCCATTTGCGCCAGCGCTCCTGAATAATCGGCTCGCGGCGGCGGAAACGATGTTTCCAATAGGGATAAAATTCCGTCGGCAGGATGGAGGCGTCATGCGTCCAGTGCTCGAAAAGCGCCCGGTCCTTTTCCAAAAGCGTGGTCAGGTGGCCGCGCCTGTAGGTCTGATTGCGGGAGAAGATAATCTGGTGGTGGGCGCGCTCCACCGTGCCGATGCTGTCCACCTGCACGAAACCGATATCGGTGATGAGCTGCAGCAGATCGCTCTTGGAAAGAGCCTTGCCGGGCGGAGAGGAAAGCCCCTGCCGCGCCAGAAAAATCCGCCTTGCCGCTTCGTTCGAAACCTTGATCACCATGGCGCAAAAGGTAGAACGGCTTTTTCGCGATTGCAATGTTCTTTTTTTGTTCCTTGTTTCACTTCTGTTGATGACGGGGTATAGAACCGGAAAAAGAGCGCGAGGATGTAAGCTTGGAAATCCGTTTTACCGCCGCCGGCGTCGCTTTCGAGAGCCGCCAGGCCCTGCAGCCGCTGTCTGTGACATTGACAGAACGGCGTATCGGCGTGATCGGTCTCAATGGTTCCGGCAAGACCACCTTTGCCCGGCTGATCAACGGACTGAACAAGCCGAGCGAGGGCAGGGTTTCGGTGAACGGCCTCGACACCGTGAGCGACGCCAAGGCGGTGCTGCAGACGGTCGGCTTCATCTTCCAGAATCCGCAGAACCAGATCATCCTGCCGATCGTGCGCGACGATGTCGCCTTCGGTCTCAAGCGGCTCGGCCTCGGCAAAGCGGAAACCGCAAACCGCGTAAAGGCCGTTCTCGCCCGGCTCGGCATCGCACATCTGGAAGACCGGCGCGCGCATGAGCTTTCCGGCGGCGAATTGCAGCTTGCGGCGCTGGCGGCGCTTCTGGTCACCGAACCGCAAATCCTCATTCTCGATGAGCCGACCAACCAGCTCGATCTCAAAAACCGAGCCACCGTGGAAAAGACCATGGCGGCGCTGTCGCAGGCGCTTGTTGTGATCACCCACGATCTGCCGCTGGTTGCGGGTTTCGACCGGGTGCTGGTTTTCCATGAAGGCGCACTGGTGGCCGACGCCGCCCCCGAAGAAGCGGTAGCGCGCTATCTGGAGGTGGCATCGCGATGAAATCGCTGCATGTCGAAGGCACCGGCTGGCTCTACCGCGTCTCGCCGCGCCTCAAGCTCGTGACGCTGATGGGTTTCAGCATCGCATTGTTCCTCACCCGCGATCTGCTGGTTCTCGCATGCGCGACGGTTCTGGCCGCCCTTATTCTGGGCGCTACCCAGCTGCCCTTCAAGGATATCGGCCTGCGGCTGCGGCCGGTGATGCTGACCATCTTCCTCGTCGCCGCCTTCAGCTACCTGCTGCTTCCGGCCCATGATGCCAGTGTCAATCTTTTGCGGCTGACGGCGCTGGCGCTGCTTGCCACCGCCGTCACCGTCACCGTCAGCATCTCGCAATTCATGGATGAGATCGCGCTTGCCGCCGCCCCGCTGGAAAGGCTGGGGCTGGTGAAGGCCGCCGATATCGGGCTTTCGGTCGGGCTCGTCGTGCGCTTCGTGCCTGAAATCGTCAATCGTTACCATGCGGTGCGCGATGCGCACCGGGCGCGTGGCCTGCCCGTGCGGATGGCCACCATCATCGTGCCGCTCGTCATTATGACGTTGAAGGATGCCGATGCCATTGCCGACGCCATTGACGCGCGCGGTTTCAGAGGCCAAAGCTGACGGCCAGATAACCATCCGGAGTTTCTGAGCCATGACAACCCGCGACCTTGTGCTGATTTCGCTGTTTTCCGCCATCATCATCGCACTCGGGCTTCTGCCGCCGATCACGCTCGGTTTTATCCCCGTGCCGATCACCGCGCAGTCGCTCGGCGTCATGCTGGCCGGTGTCGTGCTGGGCGCGAAACGCGGTACGCTGGCGGTTCTCCTGACGATCCTGATTGCCGCCATCGGCCTGCCGGTACTTTCGGGCGGGCGCGGCGGCCTTTCCATCTTCACCACGCCGACCACGGGCTTCCTGATCGGCTGGATCGCGGCGGTCTTCGTCACCGGCACGCTCTCGGAAAAGCTCGTCAATCGCGGCCAGTCCGCTCTAACACAGGGCATCGGTTTCTTCGTCGCCAGCCTGATCGGCGGCGTGGTCGTGCTTTATGCTTTCGGTATCACCTATCTGGCGCTGGTCGTCGGGCTCGGTTTCGAAAAGGCCTTCATGGGTTCGCTCGCCTTCATTCCGGGCGATGCGCTGAAGGCCGTGCTCGCCGCACTTGCCGGCCGCGCCGTGATGGCCGGTTATCCGCTTCTGCCGCAGCGCGCCTGAACGGACTTTCTTCGGGAGGAAAAGAATGGCGACGCGTTTATACGAACATCCGATCTTCCTGGAGCATATCACGCCATCCGGCCACCCCGAGCGGCCGGACCGCCTGCGGTCGCTGAACATCGCGCTCGAACACCCGAATTTCGAGCGGCTGGAACGCAAAGAAGCCCCGCAGGCCAATGAGGATGCGGTGCTGCTGGCGCATCCGGAGGAGCATCTGCTTGCCATTATGCGGCAGATTCCCGAAGAGGATGGCGAGATCAACCGCGTCGAGGCCGACACTTACGTTTCGCAAAAAAGTCTGCAGGCGGCGCTGACCGGCATCGGTGCGGCCATGGCGGCGGTGGATGACGTGTTTACCGGTGCTGCCGACAATGTCTTCGTCGCCGCCCGCCCGCCCGGCCACCATGCGGAAACCGCAAAGGCCATGGGCTTCTGTCTTTTCAACAATGTGGCGATTGCCGCCCGCCATGCGCAGAAGGCGCACGGCGCGGAGCGCGTCGCCATCATCGACTGGGACGTGCATCACGGCAATGGCACGCAGGATATCTTCTGGAACGACACGTCGGTGCTGTTCTGTTCCACCCACCAGATGCCGCTTTACCCGTGGAGCGGCGACAAAAACGAAACCGGCGTGAAGAACAATATCGTCAACGCGCCGCTTTCGCCCAATACCGGCAGCGAATATTTCCGCGAGGCCTTCAAATCCCGCGTGTTGCCGGCGATAGCCGATTTTTCGCCCGATCTTATCCTCATCTCCGCCGGTTTCGACGCGCATTACCGCGATCCGCTGGCGCAGATCAACCTGGTGGGCGAGGATTTCGACTGGGCAACCGGCCGGCTTCTGGAAATGGCGGATAAATACACATCGAACCGGGTCGTCAGCCTGCTGGAAGGCGGTTATGATCTGGAAGGGCTGGCGGAATCGGCAGCCATGCATATTTTGAGAATGATGAAGGGTTGAACATGACGGAAAATGCCAACACAGCCGATGTCAGCGGTTATTCCTTCGAAAAAGCCGTCGCCGAGCTGGAAAGCATTGTCGCACGCCTGGAACGCGGAGACGTGGCGCTGGACGAATCCATCGCCATCTATGAGCGCGGCGAAGCCCTGAAGAAGCATTGCGAAACGCTGTTGAACGCTGCCGAAAAGCGAATCGAGAAGATTCGCCTCGACCGTGCGGGCAAGCCGCAGGGTGTGGAGCCGCTGGACGGGGAGTGATTTTCTCCCTCCTCATTCCTGTGCTTGTCACAGGAATCTAGCCAGACCAAGTCCTTGGGCTGAAAAGACTCTTATCGCCGCGCAGACGCGCGTCGGCTGGATTCCTGTGACAAGCACAGGAATGAGGGAGGCTGTAGGTCAAGCCGCGTTCAATTCTCTCCCGCGCATCCGGTGACAATGCACAAACACAGCGTTCGACATCCCGATACTCCCCCTCTCCGTCCGTTATGCTAAACTCCCGCCAGACGATACGAGGAGCTTGCGATGTCCTTTTTTCCCGGTAACGATCCCGTCGCGGGTGATGCTTTTGCCTGCGACGCCATCGAGAACCTCATCATTCCACGCACGAGCGACATTGGCGGCTTTGCCGTGCGCCGTGCGTTGCCGACCCGGCAGCGGCGTCTCGTCGGCCCCTTCATCTTTTTCGACCGCATGGGCCCGGCGATCCTGAAGGCCGGTGAGGCGCTCGACGTCAAACCGCATCCCCATATCGGGCTTTCCACCGTCACCTATCTGTTCGACGGCGAAATCAAGCATCGCGACAGCCTTGGCACCGAGCTTGTCATCCGCCCCGGCGACATCAACCTGATGACGGCCGGGCGTGGCATCGTGCATTCGGAACGCACGCCGGAAAACCTGCGTGGCCACCCGCTTTCCATGTCCGGCCTGCAGACCTGGCTTGCCCTGCCAGACCATATGGAAGAAATCGACCCCGCCTTTGCCCATACTGCGAAGGAAGACATGCCGCTGATCGATATCAAGGGCGCTTCCGGCCGCGTTGTGATCGGCGAATTCGAGGGTCTCACCTCCCCCGTTTCGGCCTTTACCGATACGCTTTATGTCGACCTGACGCTGGAGCCGGGGGTGAAATTTCCCTTCTCCGCCGATCATGAGGAGCGGGCGATCTATATTCTGTCCGGTTCGCTGGATGTGGCCGGCGATATCTTCGCCGCCGACCAGTTGCTCGTTTTCCGGCCGGGCGACGACATCACGCTTCAGGCCGGCAGCAATGGCTGCCACATCATGATCTTCGGCGGGGCGGCGCTCAATCAGCGCCGCTACATCTGGTGGAACTTCGTTTCGTCATCAAAAGAACGCATAGAGCAGGCCAAACAGGAGTGGAGAACCGGACGCTTCGATATCGTTCCCGGCGACGAAGAAGAGTTTGTCCCTTTGCCGGAAGGTTGAAATTCTATAGAAGTGTACGACATGCAGGAATGGACCGTCGGCTTTCGACATGAAAGCCGCTCAGGTGCCCCCTGCTGACCACGAGAAAAGGCCGAACGATTGACCGGAATGCCCCAGACCCCACTGCTCGACCGGGTGAATTTCCCCTCCGATCTCAAGGAGATCGACGATCGCGACCTGCCGGAACTGGCACGGGAACTGCGCGACGAGATGATCGACGCGGTGTCGAAGACCGGTGGCCATCTGGGTGCCGGCCTTGGCGTGGTGGAATTGACGATTGCCATTCACAAGGTCTTCAACACGCCCGAAGACCGGCTGATCTTCGATGTCGGCCATCAATGTTATCCGCACAAGATCCTGACCGGCCGGCGCGACCGCATTCGCACCCTGCGTCAGGAAGGCGGGCTTTCCGGTTTCACGCGTCGTGCCGAAAGCGACTATGACGATTTCGGCGCCGGCCATTCCTCCACCTCCATTTCCGCCGGTCTCGGCATGGCCGTGGCGGCGGGTCTGGATCAGAGCGACCGTAAGGTGATCGCCGTGATCGGCGACGGTTCGATGTCGGCGGGCATGGCGTTCGAAGCGCTGAACAATGCCGGTGCGCTCGATGCACGGCTGATCGTCATCCTCAACGATAACGACATGTCGATTGCGCCGCCGACCGGCGCGATGAGCGCCTATCTGGCGCGCCTCGCCTCCGGCCGCACCTATATGGGCTTCCGCGATTTCGGCAAGAAACTCACCGCCTATCTCGGCAAGACCATCGACCGCGCCATTACCCGTGCCGTGACCCATGCGCGCGGTTACGTGACCGGCGGCACGCTGTTCGAGGAGCTTGGCTTTTATCATATCGGCCCGATCGACGGTCATTCCTTCGATCATCTGCTGCCGGTGCTGCGCAATGTGCGCGACAACCAGAAAGGCCCTGTCCTCATCCATGTGGTGACGCAGAAGGGCAAAGGTTACGCACCGGCGGAAGCGGCGGCCGACAAATATCACGGCGTCAACAAGTTCGACGTTATCACCGGCGCGCAGGCGAAAGCCAAGCCGAATGCGCCGAGCTATACCAGCGTCTTCGCCGAAGCCCTTATCCAGGAAGCCACCCTCGACGACAAGATCATCGGCGTCACCGCCGCCATGCCGAACGGCACCGGCCTCGACAAGATGGCCGAGCTTTTCCCGACCCGCACCTTCGATGTCGGCATTGCCGAGCAGCATGCCGTCACCTTTGCGGCCGGGCTTGCGGCTGACGGTTACAAGCCGTTCTGCGCGCTTTATTCCACCTTCCTGCAACGCGGTTACGACCAGCTGGTGCATGATGTGGCCATCCAGAGCCTGCCGGTACGTTTCCCCATCGACCGCGCCGGTTTCGTCGGTGCGGATGGGCCGACCCATGCCGGTTCGTTCGACACGACGTTCCTCGCCACCCTGCCCGGCATGGTGGTGATGGCGGCGTCCGACGAGGCGGAGCTGAAACATATGGTGCGCACGGCGGCGGCCTATGACGAAGGCCCGATTTCCTTCCGTTACCCGCGCGGCGAGGGTGTGGGCGTCGAGATGCCCGCGCGCGGTGAGATTCTTCAGATAGGCAAGGGCCGCATCATAAAGGAGGGCACCAAGGTTGCGCTGCTCTCCTTCGGCACGCGCCTTGCGGAATGCCTTGCGGCCGCCGAAGATCTCGATGCGGCCGGCCTTTCTACGACGGTCGCCGATGCGCGCTTCGCCAAGCCGCTCGATCTCGATCTCATCCGCCAGCTGGCCAGCCATCACGAGGTTCTGGTGACCATCGAAGAAGGCTCCGTTGGCGGTTTCGGCGCGCATGTGCTGCATTTCATGGCCAGCGCCGGCCTGCTCGACCATGGCCCGAAGGTCCGGACACTGACCCTGCCAGACCAGTGGGTGGAGCAGGCAAAACCAGAGACCATGTATGCCAATGCCGGCCTCGACCGGGCCGGCATCGTTTCCACCGTGTTCAATGCGCTCGGCCAGCGCCAGGCCGGCGTCGGTTTCGCCGGCTGACACGATTGCCGGGACAGGAGGCGGGACTATCCCGCCTCTGCCTCAGGATGCCGCGCCATCGAGAAAACCGACGACATTTTCGATCCGCCCCTCGGCATTCAGGCTGACGACATCGGTTCCGCCAGCGACATCGTCTCCGTCAGGCGAAATGAGACGCCATGAGAAACGGGTGAAATTGCCGTGGCCATCCGGGGTGCCTGTGAGCACGAAACGATATCCAGGAAATTTCTGCCGCGCCGCCTCGATCATCGCGGCAATACCCTGCTGCCCTTCGCCCTGCATCAGCGGATCGACGTAGCGCGTATTTTCTGCCCACGCCTCACCGACGAGATGTCTGCGGCGTTCATTGTCCTCCTCGTTCCAGGCTGCGAGATAGGTTTCGGCGATTGCAAGATGCTGCGTCATGATTGTGCTCCTTCTGGTTGACGGCCCAAACATGCCGGGGGTCGGGAAGCGGAACAATTACCTCAGAGGTAATCGCATTGGCGCTCTCTTCTGCTAGGCTGCGGGGCATGACACATCATCGAGAACATGTCGGCCAGGTGCTGAAGGAATGGCGTGCGCGCCGCAGGTTAAGCCAGCTCGATCTGGCGATGGAGGCGAACATATCCGCGCGCCATCTGAGCTTCGTGGAAAGCGGGCGATCATCCCCCAGCCGCGAGATGCTCGCGAAACTGGCGGAGCAGCTTTCCATGCCCGCCCGCGCCGCCAACCGGCTGATGCTGGCGGCGGGTTATGCGCCCGTCCATTCCGAACGGCCGATGGATGCGCCCGATATGGCGGCGGCCCGGCAGGCCATCGAAACCGTGGTGCACGGGCATATGCCCTTCCCCGCCCTTGCCGTTGACCGGCACTGGAACGTCGTTCTCGCCAATGGGGCGATCACGTCGCTTCTGGCCGGCGTTTCCGAGGAGTTGCTTCGCCCGCCGCTCAACGCCTTGAGGCTGAGCCTGCATCCGCTGGGCCTGAGTTCGCGCATCGTCAACCTCGCCGAATGGCGGCATCACCTGCTGGAACGCCTGCGCCGTCAGGTCGAAGAGACGGGAGACGAGGTGCTTTCCCGGCTGCATGCGGAGCTAGTGGCCTATCCTGCACCAAAGGTCCCGCCGCATGCGGCCGGGGCCGATCCGCTGGCCATACCATTGCAGCTGCGCGATCCGTCATCGGGCTCAGTCCTGAGCTTCATTTCAACCACCACGGTTTTCGGAACGGCCACAGACGTCACGCTGTCTGAACTGGTGCTGGAATGTTTCTACCCCGCCGACACGGCAACCCGCGAAGCACTGATGCAAGGCACCAAGGAGTAAGACCCCGTGCACACCACCTATCTCATCGGCTTCCAGGTCCGTCCCGGCCAGCGCGAGCGCTTTCTCGAATTGCTGAATGCGCTGCTCGACGCCATGCGGCACGAAAAGACCTCCGTGAACGCAACCCTGCACCGGGATGGTGAAAACGAGAACCGCTTCCTGCTGCATGAGACCTGGAGCGACCATCAGGACGTCATCGACGTTCAGATTCACCGCCCCTATCGGCAGGCATGGCACGATGCCCTGCCCGAGCTTCTCGACGCCCCGCGCGATATTTCCGTCTGGCATCCCATGCGGGCGGATCACACCGCATAGCGACATGGACGATGGGAAAGCCGCGCACGCACCCTTTGCACGCGCTAGGATTTTCGCGACAATATCCGCGGTTCGCCGATTTTGAACCAGGCCCTGGCGATCCTACCGTTCTCAACTTCATAGATGCAGGCAACGTCGACCTCTCCCTTTCCTTCCAGAAAGTTCCGGGTGACCGTTTCATGGTCGATGACGACATTGCCAACGACAATGCGCGTCAGCAGTTTTCCATGCAAATCCGGCTCCTTGAAGCGCTCGATGTGACGCTCCCGAATCTCTGCCGCGCTTCCTGCCAGAAGCGTCGCCGGGAAAGCGTAATACTGGCAATCATCCGCCCACCAGAGCATGAAGGCATCGATGTCACGGGCATTATAGGCCTCAAGCTGCTTTTGTACCGGCAGTTCGATTTCACTATTCAAAACGCACCTCTTCAAAAAACGTCGTGGCGAAATGGTTTCCTAGACGAGGGAATGTCCCGCGTGGAAGGGCTCCGGTTAAAGCCTGATGGCCGTTTCCTCTTTCGCCGTCTTGATGACGACCATGGTGACAAAGCGCGCGACATTGTGCTGGTCGCGGAAGAGCCTGTCGCACAGGACGTCGAATTCTTCCATATCCCGCAGGCGCAGCATCAGCACGACATCGGTTGCGCCGGTGACGGCATAGGCCTGCGATACGGCCTCCTCGGCACTCGCAATATCCAGAAAGCGGCGCATATGCTGCTCCCCGTGCAATTTCAGCTCCACCGTCACCAGAGCCTTGATCACCCGTCCCGCCTTTGCGGGGTTGAGGATCGCCACGATGCGGTCGATCACGCCAGACTTGCGCAGCCGCTGCAGGCGGCGCAGGCAACTGGATGGAGACAACCCGACTTCGTCGGCCATGTCCACATTGGTGCGCGACGCATCGTTCTGCAAAAGGTTCAGAAGTTTCCGGTCGATCCGATCCATGCCGGCAGCATATCGCCCGCCACTGGATTTGCAATAAAATTGCATGAAACTGCAATCTTTGACCGCAAATGCGAAGGGGCCGGGATTAGTGAATGGGAACAACCTTCAGGGAGTCTCACATGTCACTTTTCCTGCCCGTCTGGCAAAAAACGCGGGAAACGCTTGCGATCTACTGGGTGCTTGTGCGGATCACGGTTCCCATCGCCATTTTGACCGAGCTGCTGTCGAGGATGGGCGCGATCGAGGCGGTGGCGCCTGTCTTCGCGCCGGTCATGAACCTCATCGGGCTGCCGCCGGAGCTTGGTCTTGCCTGGCTGACCGCGATGCTGGTCGGCATATGGGGTGCGGTGCCGCTCATCTTCACGCTTGTGCCCGCATCCTCTTTGACCGTTGCGGATATCACCGTTTTTTCGGCACTCATCCTGTTCGCCCATGGCCTGCCCATCGAACAGAAGATCATTGAAAAGGCGGGACCGGGCATGATCGTCACCACGGCGCTGCGCGTCGGCGGCGGATTGCTCTATGCCTTCATGTTGCATCACGTTCTGGAGGCGATGGGATGGCTGTCCGCGCCGGTAAACCCCGCCTGGATTGCAATGAGCGCCACGCCTGAATGGACCGCCTATTTCCTCGGTCTCGGGGAAACCATGGTCTGGATGCTCGTCATCCTTTTGGCACTTTCCCTTTGCCTTGAAATCCTCAGGCTGACGGGCCTTCTGGCGCTGATGATGAAAGCGCTCTCGCCCCTGCTGCGTCTTGCGGGCATTCGCGGCGAGGCCGAACATCTCACCGCCATCGGCTTGTTTCTCGGCATTTCCTACGGCGCCGGCTTCCTGATCCGCGAGGCGCAATCGGGCACGATATCACCGCGTCAGGTGTTTCTGTCCTGCGTGTTCATGGGTTTTGCCCATAGCGTGATCGAGGACACGCTCGTGGTGATGTCGCTTGGCGCGGATGTCTATGGCGTTCTGGCCGGGCGGCTTGTTTTCGCCATTGCCGCGACCGCCGGCATTGCCGCCCTGCTTCACCGCCTGTCGGACGAGTTGTTCTTTGCGCGGATGTTCCGGCTACAGGGCACATAGAGCATTTCCAGGAAAAGTGGACCCCGGTTTTCCGTCCGGAAATGCGCCGAAACAAAGAGTTAGAGTGTTTTCGCGATTCGAAGAAAAGCGAAAAAACTCTAAGCGGCGTTTCCCGTCTGAAATGACCGACGCAAAAAGGGGCCTTTCGGCCCCCAATTCATAGGTTCAATCTGAAAGCCCGGCTCAGAATTCCGTCCAGTCCTGATCCTTGGCAGCCGGCGCTTCGGCCGTACCGCCGAAGGCGCGGGCGAGGCTCTGGCCAAGGGCACGGGCCGGCGAGGCGACAGGCCTTGCGGTTGCGGAGGCCGATTTTACCGGAGCCTTGCGGGCCGGTGCGGCCGGCGCTGGCTGGAAGGCGGGCCTGGCGGAAGACTGGCGCGGTGCGGAATAGCCGCCGGCACTGGCAACGGCAGCGCGTGCACCATCCATTCTGAACTGGCCGAGCAGGCTGTTCAGCGCTCCCGCTTCGCGGGCCAGCGAATGGCTGGCGGCGGTCTGCTGTTCCACCATGGCGGCATTCTGCTGCGTGCCCTGATCCATGGTGTTCACGGCCGTGTTGATTTCCTGCAGGCCGGTCGCCTGTTCGCGAGCAGCGACAACGATGGCGCTGACATGGGCGTTGATCTCTTCGACTTCCGCCACGATGAGTTCCAGAGCCTTGCCGGTCTCGTCGACCAGATTGACGCCGTTTTCCACCTGCTGGCTGGAAGCGCCGATAAGCGTCTTGATTTCCTTGGCGGCATTGGCGGAACGCTGGGCGAGTTCGCGGACTTCCTGCGCAACCACCGCAAAGCCCTTGCCGGCATCACCGGCGCGGGCGGCTTCGACGCCGGCGTTCAGCGCCAGCAGGTTGGTCTGGAAGGCAATATCGTCGATGACACCGATGATATTGCCGATTTCGCCCGAGGACTTCTCGATTTCGCGCATGGCGGCAACCGCCTTGCGGACCACGACGCCGGACTTTTCCGCACCGGCGCGGGCGCGCTGGACCAGATTGCCGGCATCTTCCGCGCCGCGGGCGCTATCGCGCACCGTGGTGGTGACTTCTTCCAGCGCTGCGGCGGTTTCCTCGATGGAGGCCGCCTGCTGCTCGGTGCGGCGCGACAGGTCGTCGGCGGCGGAGAGCATTTCCGAAGCACCGGCATTGATCGCGGCTGCGTTCTCACCGACCGTGCGCAGCGCCTGCTGGAGTTTTTCGACGGCGCTGTTGAAATTCACGCGAACCGGATCGATGGCGGGCGCAAAGGGCGTCTCGATACGATAGGAAAGATCGCCATCCGCGAGAGCGGCAAGACCCTTGCCAAGCTCGGCGCTGGCAAAAGCGCTGGCGGCTTCGTCCTTGGCCTTTTCTTCCTCGTTGCGGCGGCGTTCAGCCTCCGTCGCGGAGCGCATGCGGTCGGTCTCGCCGGCAAGGCGGGATTTTTCCAGCCCGGCTTCCTTGAAGACCAGAACGGCCTTCGCCATCTTGCCGACTTCGTCGCCACGATCCGTGGCCGGAACTTCCGTCGTCAGATCGCCATCGGCGAGCCGGCTCATCGCCGCCGTCATGCCAACGATGGGCGTGACGATGGAGCGCGACAGCGCCCAGATGAGGGCAACGGCCAGAAGACCGGCGACAGCGCCGCCACCCAGAAGCGCATATTTGAGGTTCAGTGCGGCTGCCTGCTGTTCTGCCGCGTAAGCAGCGGACAGGCCGTTCAACTGTTCCTTGATCTTGGCGGCGGAGGCGCGGAAGCCGTCGAGCTGGCCCTTGGCCTGATTGCGGCCGATCTCGATGATTTCGGAAATCGGCGCTTCGGTCGTCTTGCGTGCGGCGATCTGCGGTTCCGCCAGTTCCTTGAAGAACACGGTGGCGGATTTCTGCATGTCGTCGATGGATGTCAGAATGTCCGGCCGGCCGACAGCCAGCGCGCGGGCCTCGTCGAGCTTCTTCAGCATCAGGTCGCGCTGGGCGAATACATCGTTGTAGGTGCTGTCACTGCGGAAGAGCAGGAAGCCGCGCTGGTTGACGGCCTGTTCCAGCATGGCTGCCGTCGCGCCATCCACGGCCTGGATGATATCCTTCGTGCGGTTGTTTTCGATCGTGACACGCTCGCTCCCCAGCGTCTGCCAGAATACGACCGCAGAAGCGAGCAGGCACACGCTCATCAAGGCACAGAAGGTGGCTATGAGCTTCAGATTGATGGGGAGGTTTTTAAGCGACATCGCAAACTCTCTCGGCGACCCGATGCCTCGAAGCAAGCGTCTGCGCTGCAACGGCCGCAATTTTGTGGATGGGAGGAGATGCCGTCATGGCAGGTTCCGGTGGCCGCACGGGCCTTGTGCACAAAGTGCAATACAAGCCTTTATATTGGATTAATCGAACATTCTGACTTTGCGGTGCAACATCAACGGGCGACAGCGGGCATCGCCGGTCCCTTTCAGCGATAAATCGCTTGCATCGGCGGGGTTTGGCGGTCATTGACACGGGACCATGTCCAAAACATCTGAAAATGAACGGCTTGACCAGCTTCTCGTGTCGCTCGGCCACTTCGCCAGCCGCTCGCGTGCGCGCGACGCGGTTGCGCGCGGCACTGTGAGCGTCAACGGTAAAATCGTCACCAAACCGAGCCAGACCGTCGCCGGCGATGCCGAAATCGCCATCAGCGATCCGGCGCAGGCCTATGTTTCCCGCGCAGCGCTGAAGCTCGTGGCCGCGCTCGATCATTTCCGGCTCGACCCGTCAGGCCATGACTGTCTCGATGTCGGCGCTTCGACCGGCGGTTTCACCGAGGTGCTGCTGGAGCGCGGTGCCAAACACGTCACCGCCATCGATGTCGGCCACGGGCAGATGCATGCCAGAATCGAGAACGATCCGCGGGTGACCAATCTGGAAGGGCTGAATGCGCGCTTCCTGACGGCGGATGACATCGATGATCGGCCCATCGGCTTCATCGTCTCCGACGTGTCCTTCATTTCGCTGAAGCTTGCACTTGCCCCGGCACTTGAGCTTGCGGAGCCGGGTGCTCTCGCGGTTCTGCTGGTGAAGCCGCAATTCGAGGCGGGGCGCGACGCCATCAGCAAGGCCGGGCTGTTGAAAGAACCGGAAACGGCGCCTGCCGTGGCCGCCGAGCTGGAACGCTGGTTGACCGAGGACATGGGCTGGAAAAGCCTCGGCCTCATTCCCTCGCCGATTTCCGGCGGCGACGGCAATATCGAATTTCTTCTCGGAGGCGAAAAGCCATGAGCACACAGACCGTCACCATCAAGAGCCTCGGCGCGCAGGGCGACGGCATCGCGCACTGTCCCGACGGCCCGGTCTATGTGCCCTTCGCGCTGCCCGGCGAAACGGTCGCGATTGCGAAGGTGAAGGATCACGGCACCGTCATGTCGATAACGGAAGCCTCGGCGGAGCGCCGTGAACCGGCCTGCCGCCATTTCGGCCCCGATGGCAAGAACGGCACCTGCGGCGGCTGTTCGCTGCAGCATCTCGCCGACCAGCCTTACCATGCCTACAAGCGGGAGCTGGTGGTTTCGGCGCTGAAATCGAAAGGCCTGACGCCGCCGGTCGACGACCTCGTCATCTGTCGCCCCGGCGAGCGCCGCCGCGCGGTGTTCGCCGCCCGCAAGACGGAAAAGGGCCTGCTGCTCGGTTTCAGTCAGGCGAACAGCCATCACATCGTCGCCATCGAGGAATGTCCCGTCACCTCGCCCGGCATCGTCTCGCGGCTGGATGCCATCCGCGCCATCGGCCTTTCCATGGTGGCGAATGCCGAACCGTTCCGCATCACCGTTCTCGAAACGCTCTCGGGTCTCGATATTTCGGTCGAAGGCATCAAGTCGGTCAGTGACAAGCAGCGGCGCACCCTCACGGAAACGGTGCTTGCCATGCGCGGCATTGCCCGTGTCTCGCTCTCAGGTGAAATCCTGATCGAACCGCAAAAGCCGATCATCGAATTCGGCGGCGTTGCGGTTTCCCCGCCAGCCGGCAGTTTCACGCAGGCGACGAAACAGGCGGAAGACGCCATGGCCGAGCTGGTGCTTGGCCATATCGGTAAATCCAAGCGTATTGCCGATCTCTTTTGCGGTTCCGGCACCTTCGCGCTGAGGCTCGCACGCATCGGCAAGGTGCATGCGGTGGAAGCGGAAGACAAGCCGCTGAAGGCCCTGGACTTCGCCGCCCGCAACACACAGGGCCTGAAGCCGGTGAGCGTCGAGAAACGCGATCTTTTCCGCCGGCCGCTGATGACAAGCGAACTGAAGAATTACGATGCTGTCGTGTTCGATCCGCCGCGCGCCGGTGCGGAATTCCAGTGCAAGGAACTGGCCCGCAGCACGGTGAAGAAGATCGTTGCGGTGAGCTGCAATCCGCTGACGCTTGCGCGCGATCTTACCATCCTCATGGAAGGCGGCTATCGCATCACCCGTGTCACACCGGTCGACCAGTTCCTGTGGTCGCCGCATGTGGAAGCGGTGGCGACGCTGGAGAAATAATCACCAGGCCGTATCGACCGTGCCGTTACCGACCACGCCCGAGCAGCGGCAGGCGCCGCCCACACGGCCCCGCTCGATGGGGCAGACATAGGGCCGGCGGCGATTGGCGCTCTCCGGCGGGGTGATGACGCAGACGAAACGGGCGCGGCGCTGGCGGTCGCGGTTGCGGCCGGAATAATAATCCGAGCCATCGTCTTCGGTAATGACGGATTGCGCCAGAATGACATTGCCGGCGGAAGCCGCCGGAGGGCGCGTTATCGCCGCCGCTTCGGTGACAGTGGCGGCGCAGAGGAAGACAGACAGGGCGAACACGACGTGACGCATGCGGGTGGCTTTCGGGCGATGACGTTGCATTATTTAACCCAACCCATATTGCCCGGTTGCTTAACCGCAAGGAATTCCTGCCGGAACGCTTAACGACGCATGAATGCCTCGAAGGCGGCGCGCGCTTCGGCGCTTTGCAGTTGCGCGATGAAATGACGGCCTTCCTCTTCGATGCGGGCGAGAAGATCGTTCGGATTGCCGCGAACCAGATCGCGGGCGATCTTCAGCGCCTGCTGCGGTTTGGCCGCGAGCCGGGTGGCAAGCGCCAGCGTTTCGCTCTCCACATGTTCAGGGGCGACGACTTTCCAGATCATTCCGGCCTGCAATGCCTGCTCGGCGGAAAAACCTTCGCCCATGGCAAGCAGCGCAAAGGCGCGCTGGTGTCCCATGAGCTTCGGCACGAGCAGGCTGGAGGCCGCTTCCGGCACCAGCGCCAAATCCACGAATGGGGTCTTGAACAGGCTGCGGCTGGAAGCGACCGTCAGGTCGCAATGCAGGTTCAGCGTCGTGCCGATGCCGATGGCGAGCCCGTCGACGCCGGATACCATGGGCTTTTCGAAAGCGACGAGCGCTTTCAAAAGCTCAAGCGCGGCAAGCTTGCCCTTGCCGCCCGACATGGCGAAGGCCAGAAAATCGGCCATGTCGTTACCGGCGGAGAAGCAGCCTTCCGTGCCGAGAAACGCGACGACGCGAATTTCCGGGTCCGCATTGGCGGCCTGCAGGGCGTCTGCCATGCGCAGATACATGGCATCGGTGATAGCGTTTTTCTTGTCCGGCCGGTTGAAGCGGATGGTCAAGACTTCCGGCGCATGGCCGACGCGCTCGACGAGAATGTGTTCGTCCGACATCTAAAGCTCCTCAAGCCAATACGGTACGGGCGGCGGCAAGACTTGCCGCACCGGCGATAACGCGGTCCTTCAGCGCTGCCGTTTCCGCCAGCAGATTTTCCGCTGCGAAACGGCAAAGGGCTGCGCGATGCCCGCTCCTGCCATCGTCGACGGCGGCCAATGCACCCTTGGCGAGATAGGCGCCGGTGAGCGCCAGGCCGAAGAGGCGCTGATAGGGCGTCGCGCCGGCGAGCGCCGTTTCGGTTTCGCCTGCCTTGATGCGGTCCAGCAGCCAGTCGGTCGCCGTCTCCAGATCGGCGAGGCTGGCTTCGAGATAACGGCCGGTCTCGCCGAGATCGTCGCGGTTCGACGCGGCTGTGCGGGCGGCGATCTCGCGCAGTTCGGCGATGAAACCGCGCACCTGCGCGCCTTCGGAGAGCGGCAGCTTGCGCAGCACCAGATCGATGGCCTGAATGCCATTGGTGCCTTCATAGATCGGCGCAATGCGGGCATCGCGCAGATAACGCGCCGCGCCGGTTTCCTCGATAAAGCCCATGCCGCCATGCACCTGAATGCCCATGGAGGCGACATCGACGCCGGCATCGGTGGAGAAGGATTTGGCGATGGGTGTCAAAAGGGCAGCGCGCTCCTGCCAGTGAGCGCGCTGCCGGGCGTCTTCAGTCGCATGCGCCATATCGATGGCATGCGCGCAGCTGAAGGAAATCGCCCGCGACCCTTGCGTGAGCGCCTTCATCGTCAGAAGCGTTCTGGCGATATCCGGGTGTTCGATGATCGGGCTCATGCCGGAGCCCTGCCAGCCGGGCGCCTTGCCCTGCGTGCGCTCCCTGGCATATTCGATAGCCTTCTGGGTCGCCGCTTCGCAGATCGCCACGCCCTGCATGCCGACGGCAAGGCGGGCGTTGTTCATCATGGTGAACATGCAGGCGAGACCCTTGTTCTCCTCGCCGACCAGCCAGCCGAGAGCACCCTTCTCGTCACCGAATTTGCCATCGCCGAAGATCATCGTGCAGGTGGGCGAGCCGTGAATGCCGAGCTTGTGTTCGAGCGAATGGCAGAACAGATCGTTGCGGCTGCCCGGCGCACCGTTGTCATCGGGCAGGAATTTTGGCACGAGGAAAAGCGAGATGCCGCGCGTGCCGGCCGGCGCATCCGGCAGGCGGGCGAGAACGAGGTGGATGATATTGTCCGCCGCATCGTGTTCGCCCCAGGTGATGAAAATCTTCTGCCCGAAGATGCGGTAAGTGCCGTCGCCATTGCGCTCCGCCCGGGTCTTCAGGACACCGAGGTCAGAACCCGCATGCGGCTCGGTGAGGTTCATAGTGCCGGTCCATTCGCCGGAGACGAGTTTCGGCAGATAGGTGCGCTTGAGGTCATCGCTGCCGTGGGCGACAAGGGCTTCCACCGCGCCCATGGTCAGCGTCGGGGCCAGCGCAAAGGCCATGGAACCGGAATTCCACATTTCGAGTGCGGCGACATTCAGCATATGCGGCAGGTTCTGGCCGCCGAATTCTTCCGGCGCCGTCAGGCTGTTCCAGCCCGCTTCCGCCCAGCGGCGGTAAAGATCGGCCCAGCCATCCGGTGTCGTCACCTTGCCGTCGGTAAGCTTTGCGCCCTGTCGGTCGCCGATCTCGGCAAGCGGCGCGACCTCTGCCGTGGCAAAACGGCCGGCTTCGTGCAGAATGGCATCGACCAGATCTTCCCCAAGGTCTCCCAGCGCACCCGCAGACAGCGCGTCTTCAAGACCCGCTACATGTTTGAGTGTAAAGGCGATATCGTCCACCGGCGCGCTATACATGCTGCCTCCTCCCGAAGCTCTGGCATCTTGCTACTGCCTTCGGGCTAAATGATTTTTACGTAAACGTCAATTTGAAAATTCCCGTCATTTCGGCGGGATTGTTATAAAACTGTCATATGAATTTGCTCAGCATTCGCTGAAAGGCGCCTCGCCGCC
This sequence comes from Agrobacterium sp. T29, assembly GCF_006970545.1. Lineage (NCBI taxonomy): Bacteria > Pseudomonadati > Pseudomonadota > Alphaproteobacteria > Hyphomicrobiales > Rhizobiaceae > Agrobacterium > Agrobacterium sp. T29. Next base: position 425,319 of record NZ_CP040640.1, on the reverse strand, counting down.
GCCGCTCCCACACCGGAACGACGGACGCCTCCCTCCTCCCATCCAGCCGGTCAGGACTGCCACGATGGATCTCGTAACACCCGTTATTCCCGGCCTTGTCTGGGCCTATCAATTTCATCCCGGTACAGCCCCCTGCCGGCGGCTCGCGCCCGATGCCGGCTTTCACGAAATGGCAGAGTGCGAAGGCTTCTTCTGGCTGCATCTCAACCTCGCCGATCAGCGTGTGGCGGGTTTTCTCGAGACCATAGAGGGTCTCGATCCGGCGGCGCGGGCAAGCCTCACGACCCATGAGACGCATCCCTCCATCGTGGTCGATGAAAAATCACTCTATGGCACGTTGGTCGATTTCCAGCGGGAATTCGACAAGGAGACACGTGACTTCGGCTGGCTGCATTTTGCGGTGAGCGACCGTTTCATCATCACCACCCGCCTGCAGCCGCTGCATTCGGTGGACCGGCTGAAAGCGGCGGTCGACAAGAATTCCAACCGTTACCTCACGCCATCGCATGTGTTCGAGGGGCTGGTGGCGGAATTCCAGCGCTCGCTCATCAATCTGGTGATGGAGACGACGGAAGAACTGAACGCCATCGAAGATATGGTCTATGACAGCGAGAACCGCGACGAACGGCGGCGTCTTGCCCCGCTGCGCCGCACGGTGGTTCGCCTGCACCGGCATCTGCGCACCGTCCTGACCCTGATGCGGCGGGCTTCGGCCGCCGATGATGACGAGATGCCGAATGGTTTCGAGGATGTCGCCTCACGCCTGATGGCTCGTCTGGAGGCTGTCGACCACGACGTCTACGCCCTGCAGGAGCGGGCAAGGCTGCTGCATGAAGAAATCGATTCCAAACTCTCGTCCGAAACCAACCGGCATCTTTATATCCTGTCGCTGATGACGGCATTCCTGCTGCCGCCCTCGCTGGTCACCGGTTTCTTCGGCATGAATACGGATGAGCTGCCGTTTACCGTCGGCACGGGCGGCACATTGTCGGCCAGCATCTTCATCGCGATTTCGGTTGCTCTCGCCTGGTTCGTGCTGAAACGCGCGCGAATCCTGTAACGCAAAGAGCCGCCCGGCAATGACCGGACGGCTCTTTCAATTTCAGCCTGTATTCTATCAGCTGTAAGGCGAATAGCAGGGCTGGCGCGGACCATGGTAAGGCTGGAACGTGTTGCTATAGGCATCGTAGGAACGATAGCGGCCATAGCACCAGTTCACATGCGCCTGGCTCAGCCCGCCGCGGCGGACCGGGCGATATTCGCGATAGACCGGGCGCGGACGATATTCCGGTACCGGGCGGTAGACTTCACGCGGCTGCGAGAGTGCGCCGCCGATGATAGCGCCCGTCGCAAAGGCTGCGAGCGGGAACCAGTAACCGTCATGGTGACGATAGCCCGGACGGTAATCGCGATAACCACGGTGGCCGCGATACCAGCCGCGGCGATCGCCCCAGCCATCGCGATCACGCCAGTATTGGACGTTGACGATGTTCTTGCTGGCGTCGTTGCCGGTGGATTCAACGCTCTTCGGCGCGACGGGCACCGGCATGGCGGCTTCGGCCGGAACGATCGCGCCTGCAACCACGATTGCAGAAAGACCGACAGCCAGGATATTCTTCACATAGCTTTTCATCTGACTTCCTCCATTCACGACGGTCGACAGGCCGTATAACGTGAATTTCTGTTGTTCTGATTTCCGCCTTTGTGTGGGCGGTGTCGTATACTTCTACAGCCTAGGGACGTGTGGCTGAACCCACGATTAACGGAGCGATCACGCTTCGTTTATCAAAACCCCGACAATTCCGGGCTCAGACAAAAGCCCGGTAAAGACCGGGCTTTTGCTTTTGCAATTAACGGCTGTATGGCGAGACGCAGATGCGACGCGGGCCGCTGTTGGGCTGATAGGTGTTGTCGTAGGCGCGATACGAACGCCAGCGGTTCTGACACCAGGAGACATGGCTGCCGCCATACGCCGGACGGGGCTGCTGCATTGCGCCGCCGATGATAGCGCCGGTGGCGAAAGCAGCGAGCGGGAACCAGTAACCGTTGTGATAACGGTAGCCCGGACGACGGTCACGGTAGCCGCGGTGACCATTGTAAAACCCGTCGCGATGCGGGGGCGGACGACGCATATGACGACCGTCCCAATGGCGGCGGCGATCCCACTCACGGTACTGTACGGGCACGACGTTTTCGGTGGCTACCGCCGGCTTGGAGATTGGCACCGGCACCTGAAACGCCTGCGATGGCGTGAAGCTGGTGAAGAACACGACAATCGCTGTAGCGACGCTCGTTGTCCGGAAATTCAGCATGATCTTCCTCCATTTGCTTTGACGCCTTTGTCAGCGCCTTTCACCGCTCTCTTGCCGGAGATCAGGGTCAGCCCCTTGCCCGAGAAGAATTCGATGACGTGCAAACGAGTTTCGGAAAATTTGGTTCCAGACAACTATCCGGCGAATAAAGATTGCGACAGGACGCCGTTGGACGTCACGCTTCCACCTTTACGTCGGTCAACGGGCGTGAGCAGCAGGCGAGAATATAGCCCTCCTCGATTTCCTCATCGAGAATGCCGCCATTGTGGTTCATCTCCACCTCACCGGAAAGCTTCAGCACCCGGCAGGTGCCGCAAATCCCCGATTCGCAGGCCGCCCCGATACGGACCCCGGCGGCGCGCGCCGTCATCAGAACCGTCTGGCCGGGCTGGCAGGCCAGCTCCTTTCCAGAAAGCGTGAAACCCACCATCGACAGCACTTCGCCATCCGCACCGGTGAGAACTGTTTCACCGACCGAGACCGGGGCCGCCGGCGCGAAGCTTTCCTGATGATAGCGGCTCATATCGAAGCCGGAGGCATCGAGCATCGAGCGGACGGCGGCCATGAACGGCTCCGGCCCGCAGCAGAAGACGGTGCGCTCCATGAAATCATGCGCGAGCAGCGCGATCTTGGCCTTGTCGACCATGCCCTTCAGCCCGGACCACAGATCGGTGCGGCCGCATTTCTCGACAATGAAGCCGAGAGACAGGTTCGGCATGAAGCGGGCGAGATATTCCAGCTCGTGACGGAAAACGATATCGCCGGGGGTACGCGAACAATTGATGAAGGCAATATCGCTCTGCGGCGCGCGGTCGCTCATGTCGCGCACCATCGACATCATCGGCGTAACGCCGGAGCCTGCCGAGATGAACAGATATTTGTCGCCGGGATGCTTGACGTAGGAAAAGTCGCCGAGCGGCCCGAGCGCCCGGATTTTCATACCGGGTTTCAGATTGTCGAACATCCAGCGCGTGCCGATGCTATTGGCCTGCGCCTTGACCGTGACCGACAGCGCATAGGGCCGCGACGGGCTGGAGGACAATGTGTAGGTGCGGTAAAGCGGCTCCTTGCCCACCGGCAATTCCAAGGTGACGAACTGCCCCGGCAGATAACGGAACCAGTTCTGATCCTCTGAGCGGAACAGGAACGTCATCACATCGGGCGTCTCGGGCGTCACCGAGATGCACTCCAGAAGCTGGAGCTTGTCGCTCCATGGCTTCATCTCGTCAATATGCTTATAGGTCACAACCATATTCATCTTCGCATCACGCTACAGCCGAAAGCCGGGCCTTATCGCCGGAGAGCCGGTCGACCATGAAATCGGAGTACCAGTTGACGAACTGCATCACGCCGCCCTCGTCCTCCATGGAATAGGGGCCGGGCTCGTAGGCCGGGGAACGAATGCCGAAGGCATTTTCCTCGACGATGCGGCGGTCCTGATCGTTGGTCTCGTTCCAGACGTGGGTGAGGTCCTCGAGATCGTAGTCCACGCCTTCGACGGCATCCTTGTGCACCAGCCATTTGGTGGTGACCATGGTTTCCGTGGCGCTGAGCGGCAGCACCCGGAAGGAAATGGTGTGGTCGCCAAGGAAGTGGTTCCAGGTCGTCGGGTAATGGAACAGGAGCAGCGCACCGATATGGCTGATGCTGACATCGTCTGACAGCGGCCGGCGCACGGCGCGCTTGCCGGACATGGTGTAGCTTTCCGCTTCGCCGATCAGCGGCATGCGGGCGACACGGAACTGGCCCTTGGGGTCGATCTTGAAACGGCTCGGCAGGCCGGCGGCCTCGCAGCGCGCCCAGTGGCCGCCGATCTCGGGATCGCTCGCACCGCCGTCCGTTCCCGTCACGCTCGGGTTTTCGGGATAGGTGCGGCAGAGTTCCGGATGGTTGGCGGCGCAATGGTAGCACTCGCGGTTATTTTCCCAGACGAGCTTCCAGTTACCCTTTTCGATGATGGTGCTTTCATGCGCGACCTTCGCTTCCCAGATGCGGTGCGGCGCCATGTAGCTTTCGACTTCCCTGCGCATGGGCTCGAAATCGGCCGGCTGATCGGCAAGGCAGATGAAGACGTAACCGGCGACGGTTTCGCAGGCGACCGGCTTCAGGCCGAAATCGCCCTTATCGAACTCCTCGCCCATATGGCGCGCGAACAGCAGCTTGCCGTCGAGATCGTAGGTCCACTGGTGATAGGGACAGACGAGGCGGGCCGACTGGCCCTTCTGCGTGGTGCAGACGCGCGAGCCGCGATGGCGGCAGGAATTGTGGAAGGCGCGGATCTGCCCGTCGCGACCGCGAACGATGACCACGGAATAGGCCCCGACCTGCACGGTGAAATAGCTGCCGGATTTCGACACTTCGCAATCATGGCCGACAAACAGCCAGTCGCGATACCAGATGGTTTCCATATCCAGCTTGAAATAATCCGGGTCCGTGTAGAAGGGCTGTTCCAGGCTGAAGCCTTCGCGGCGGTTTTTCAGCTGGCGCAATACGGTATCACGCAATTCCATGGCCAAATCCTCGATCAAACCGCCCTGCCCGACACCATTTGCGGGGTTGCGGAAGCATGTACTCATCTAAACACCGGCGCTCATTTGCGGCAGCACAAACAGCGACATTACCTTCCGCATTGGCGACAAATTGCGACATGCGCAATTCGCCCTCTCAGCCCATTCCGCTGGGAAATCCGACAGCTATTCAATGACGGAAATGACGTCGCAATATGACGCATGATGGCGCGCATCCTGCTCCCCACCCATTAAAAAACGGGGGATGCGGCGCAACGGAGTATTAACGCGCCCTAAATTATCTTGCCGGATCGACAGCAACGAGGGTGTTCCCGGTGGAGAAGGCGACACGCATACGCTATTTCGATGCGAGCAGGCATTCGGTCACACCGATACGCTCGAAGACCGCGCATTCCGATTTCCTGCGGACAGGGCGCATCAGCCGTTATGAAGAACGATGGCTGCCGAAAGAACGCGTCTATTACAGCCATGACGAAGTGGCTGCGCTGACCGGGCGAAAGCTGGAAGCTGCCGCCGATGCCACCCACAGCCGTCTGAACGGCTTTCACCAGTCCATCCGTTTTCCGAAGATGGTTTTTCACCATCTGCTCAATGACCGGCCGCATCTCGGCTATTGTCACGTCACGGCCGCGAAAACCAGCTTCGATGCCGAGCGCCATGTGCTCTGGTCCTTCTATTTCGCGAATTTCTTCGCCGAGCTGAGCGGGGCCGAAAACTTCTTCGAAAATATCGATGCGCGCTATTCGCGCATGTATTTCGCCGTCGCCATCAACGCGCTTCCCGATCAGGAGATCGCCGTCGATACCTCCGTCCATCGCGGCGGCCTGCTGTTCCAGACCCACGATCCGCGGGTGGCGCTGAAAAACGTGCTCATGCTCGGCGCGCGGTCCGAGGAGATGCGCAGGATCATCAAGGCGATATAAAACTTTCCATAAGCCTCTGAAATACGCTATTGACCGCCCTGAAAGGCAGCATCATGGCGCGTCATATCGATATAGACAAAGAGCGGGAAACGGCCCTGCAGGCATCCGTGGCGGAGCTTGCCGCCGGCCAGCCCATCGCCCTGCCGACGGAAACCGTCTATGGCCTTGCCGCCGACGCCACCAATCCGGCGGCGATTACCCGCATTTACGAGACAAAAGGCCGGCCGCAGTTCAACCCCCTGATCTGCCACATGGCCGATATCGCCATGGCCGAACGTTACGCCGTCTTCGACCCCATATCGCTGAAGCTGGCAGAAGCCTTCTGGCCCGGCCCGCTGACGCTGGTACTGCCGCTGAAACCGGCAAGCGACATTCATTCGCTGGCGACAGCCGGTCTCGATACGGTCGGCATTCGTGTGCCGCAGGGTTTTGCCGGCGATCTTATCCGCCGCTTCGACAGGCCGCTCGCCGCCCCCAGCGCCAATAGTTCCGGCAAGATCAGCCCGACAAGTGCCGCCCATGTGGAGGCGGATCTCGGCCAGAAGATCAATCTCATTCTCGATGGCGGGGCCGCCGCCGTCGGCGTCGAATCCACCATCGTCAAGGTGGAAGAGGATGGCCGGGTGCGGCTGCTTCGTCCCGGCGGCGTCGTCACCGCGGACATAGAGCGCATTGCCGGCAAACGGCTCGAACGGCCGAAAAAAGCCGCCGCCGCCATTGAAGCGCCGGGAATGCTGGCTTCGCATTACGCGCCGGGTGCTGCCGTGCGCCTTCACGCCACATCGGTTCTGCCGGGCGAAGCGCTGATCCGCTTCGGCGGCATCGCCATTGCCGGCGAAGAGACGGCGCGCACCGTGCTCGATCTCAGCCCCTCCGGCGATCTTTCCGAGGCCGCCGCCAATCTGTTCGATTATCTGAAAGCCGCCGATGCAAGCGGCGCAGACATGATCGCCATCACCGCCATTCCCACCCATGGTCTCGGAGAGGCGATCAACGACCGCCTTTCCCGCGCCGCCGCGCCGCGAGGCTGACGGCACCCAATCCTTTCGCCCATGTTTCAAAAGACAGCGAGACGCCGCCCATGACGACCACCGCCATCCCCTCCTCCGACATCCTCGACCGCTTTGCCGCCATTGTCGGCGAAAAGAACGCGGTCCGCGACCCGGCGGAAATGGCGCCGCGCCTCGTGGAAAATCGTGGGCTTTATCGCGGCGCCTCGCCGCTGCTCATCAAGCCCGGTTCGGTTGAAGAAGTTGCCGCCATCCTGAAGCTCGCCAGCGAGACCGGCACCCCCATCGTGCCGCAGACCGGCAATACCGGCCTCGTGGGCGGCCAGACACCGCGCGCTGATGGAACGGACATCATCCTGTCGCTGGAGCGCATGAACCGCATTCGCGATATCGATCCGGTCGCCAATATCATCGTCGCCGATGCCGGCTGCATTCTCGATGACATCCACAAGGCTGCCGATTCCGTGGAGCGGATGTTCCCGCTGTCGCTCGGCTCGCAGGGTTCCTGCCGCATCGGCGGCAATCTCGCCACCAATGCCGGCGGCACGGCCGTGCTCGCCTATGGCAACATGCGCCAGCTCTGCCTTGGGCTGGAAGTGGTGCTGCCGACCGGCGAAATCTGGAACGGGCTGCGACGGCTGAAAAAGGACAATACGGGTTACGATCTGCGCGATCTCTTCATCGGCTCCGAAGGCACGCTTGGCGTCATCACCGGCGCGGTGCTGAAGCTCTTCCCGAAACCGCTCGGCCATCAGGTGGCTTTTGCCGGTCTTGCCTCCACCGAAGACGCGCTGAAGCTGTTCGAGATGGCCTCCAACCTTTGCGGCACGGCGCTCACCGGTTTCGAACTCATGCCGCGAATCGGCGTCGAATTCACCGCCCGGCATATTCCCGGCGTGCGCGATCCCCTGGAACAGCCGCATGACTGGTACGCGCTCATCGATATTTCCACCTCCGACTCGGCCGAAACGGCGGATAGCATGATGCAATCGCTGCTGGAGCGCGGTTTTGAGGTCGGGCTGGTTCAGGATGCGGTGATCGCCGCGTCCGAAGCGCAGCGGCAGGCGCTCTGGCACATGCGCGAGAGCATGTCGGAGGCGCAGAAACCCGAAGGCGGCTCCATCAAGCACGATGTTTCTGTTCCCGTGTCGAAAATACCGGAATTCATGGCGACGGCGGAAAAGGCGGTTCTTGCCGCCATACCCGGCGCCCGCGTCTGCGCCTTCGGGCATCTGGGCGACGGCAATATTCACTACAATATTTCCCAGCCGGTGGGTGCCGACAAGGCCGAATTCATTGGCCGCTGGCGGGACATGAACGAGATCGTGCATGGCATCGTGCTGTCGCTCGGCGGGTCCATTTCGGCCGAACACGGCATCGGGCAGTTGAAGCGCGACGAACTGGCCGCCATCCGCCCCGGCATCGAAATGGAACTTATGCGGCGCATCAAGCACGCTTTCGACCCCGCCGGCATCATGAACCCCGGCAAGGTTCTGGCCGGGTAAAGCGGCCCCGAGGTTAGGCCGAGGCCCGCAGCGCCCAGGCGGGCACCATTTCCGCATTCAGCCGGCGCGGTTTCTGCGCGCCGACAAATTGCGTCAGGCTCATGCCCGATTTCGCAATCGACACGGCATGCTTCTTTGGCAGAAGATATCCGTGTTCCAATGGCGGAATACGCCGCAGCATACGGCTGAAGACATTGCGCCGGTGATAGCGCGAGGGCGAGAAACGCGCCGGCTGCGCGCAGATCGCCACATATTCGAGAATCTCGTCGATCCAGCCCGCCTGCGGGCGCGCGCCCGGTTCGATCAGAAGCAGCCAGCCGCCGCGTGCGGACTTCACCACGTCTTCGATGTCCCACTGCCCATAAAAACGGCAGCCGGCGGCATCGGCGACGCGCGACGATCCATCGCGCGAACCGTGATCGAGAATCACAACATCGCTTACAAGCCCTTCCACGGCCCCGGTTACAAGCGCAGACAATGTGTGCGCCAGTTCCGGCTCGTGATCCCGGCATTCCATTATGACTGTCAACATCTGCATAGCTCTAACGCATCGCACAATAAATTGCCACTATGCTCATCGCTGTAAAATCCAAGGCTGTCCATGCCCACCGGCCGCACGGTCTCCTGACGTGGCCGTGCCTGTCGCGGTCACATCCATCTCTGGAGAACGAGCCGAATGTGCAATTTTGTTCTTGTATTGTTCTCATTCCTGATGTAGGAATTTAATCATTCGGAAGGCGGTTGAAAGCCTGTCCGGACGGAAACGATTTAGGGCGTTGAGCGTGCCTTGAGAGGCGTGCGGCGTCCTGGGAGCATCCAGATGAGAAACCATACGCTTTCGGGGCAGGCTGCCTTCCAGCCGAGCCATATGCCGGATATTGCCAATGCGTTGGCCGATGCATCCGGCCTGCGCATCGAGATCGACCGTCGTCGCGGCCGTGGCGCCGGGCTGAACCCGGATGGACGCTTCGAGACCCTGCAGCACGAGGTTTTCGACGATGGCTGGCAGACTCTCGAGGACATGCCGGAATTCCGCACCGAGGTGCAGGTGGAAAAGCCGCGCAGCATCATCACCCGCAATGAATCGCCCGATATCCCCTTCGACCGTTCCATCAATCCCTATCGCGGCTGCGAACATGGCTGCATCTATTGTTTTGCGCGCCCTACGCACAGCTATATGGGGCTTTCCGCCGGGCTGGATTTCGAAGCCAAGCTCTTCGCCAAGCCGGATGCGGCAAAGCTGCTGGAACGGGAACTTGCGAAGCCGGGCTACAAGCCGCGGGTGATCGCCATCGGCACCAATACCGATCCCTATCAGCCGATCGAGCGCGAATGGCGCATCATGCGGCAGATACTGGAAGTGCTGGCCAAGGCCGATCATCCCGTCGCCATCGTCACCAAATCGGCGCTGATCAAGCGGGATATAGACATTCTGGCGCCCATGGCCAAAAAGGGGCTCGCCAAGGTCGGTATTTCCGTCACCACGCTGGACCGGAAGCTCGCGCGCAACATGGAGCCGCGCGCCGCCACGCCGGAGAAGCGACTGGAAGCCGTCAAGGCGCTGAGCGAGGCCGGCATTCCCGTGGCCGTTATGATGGCGCCTGTCATTCCGGCGCTCAACGATCATGAGATCGAGCGTATTCTCGAGGCCGGCAAGGCCGCCGGTGCCACCGAAGCGTCTTATGTGCTTTTGCGCCTGCCGCTGGAGGTGAGCCCGTTGTTCCGCGACTGGCTGCTGCGCAACTATCCGGACCGCTACCGTCATGTCATGTCGCTGGTGCGCTCCATGCGCGACGGCAAGGACTACGACGCGGAATTTGGAAAACGCATGAAGGGCGCCGGCCCCTATGCCTGGCAGATCGGCAGGCGCTTCGAGATGGCGACAAAAAGGCTCGGCCTCATCCGTCGCGGCATCCACCTGCGCGACGATCTCTTCGTGCCGCCGGGCGGTGCAGGCGTGCAATTGTCGCTGCTTTGAAAGACCGATGCTGAAAACAACTCCGCCTGATCGAAGCACCATACGGAACGTGCGGCGATATCAGGCAGAATATGACAGGGAGCGGCGGCCTCTTTTTTAGACCGGCCACACTCCCACGAAATGCCCGGCGGGTTTTCCCTGGCCCGCCGGACATCGCCCCCGGAACCGCCGCCTCGCGTGCGATCGTTTTTCCTCCGCCGCCCCGTTGGAGGATCAAAGGTCATGATGACCTTCGGGGCACGGTGTGCCACGCCCCTTGACCCCGGCTCACCGCGCCTGTCATCGCCCGCTTCCGGGGGCTTGCAGGAGATCGGGTGTGTGTGCCAGTTTCGCCGCATGAAACGCACGGCCACACCCGATTCTCCTGCTCTTTTTGATCTTGCCGATACCGGCCCCGATTTTTCCTTCGAACTGGAAGCGAAAAAGAAGGGCCTCTGGCCCGTGGCCGGCACGGATGAGGCAGGCCGGGGACCTCTGGCCGGACCGGTGGTTGCGGCAGCCGTCATTCTCGATCCGGACAATATTCCCAAGGGGATGGACGATTCCAAGAAGCTGACGAAGCAGAAACGGGAAAGCCTGTTCGTACAGATCATGGAAACCTCGATCGTATCCGTCGCCTCTTCCGGCCCCGGCCTGATCGACAGCATGAATATTCTGCGGGCCAGTCTCGACGCCATGCGCCGCGCCGTGCTCGGTCTCGAAATCTCCCCTGCCCTCGTGCTGGCCGATGGCCGCGACCGCCCGCCCGGCATCGCCTGCGAGGCCAAAGCCGTCATCAAGGGCGATTCCCGCTCCCTCTCCATCGCCGCCGCCTCGATCATCGCCAAGGTGACACGCGACCGAATGATGGAACGCGCGGGTGTGGTGCACACATCCTACGGTTTTGAAGGTCACGCCGGTTACGGCACGCCGGCCCACCTGCGCGCCATCGAAAACCACGGGCCCTGCCCGCTACACCGGATGAGCTTCAGGCCGCTGAAGCGGGATTGATGACAAGTAATGGAGTTCCAACGAGAACCTCCGCTATCGACCCGATCTGGACATCGACGAGCAACTATGCGCACCGTAAATCATGTCCCTGACGCAAGACCTCGAGAAAATTCTGGAAACTGTCCTGCCAACCGATCCCAGCTTTCGGCGGATCGAACAGGCGACGATAGACAGCTGCATCTGTGACACTCGACGATACGCTTTGGAGGGCTCCAAAGAGGCCTTTCTGTTCTCCGCGATGCGCCTGCTCGCACTTCCCGACAACGGACACACACGGCTGATCCCGAACGATTCCATCGCGGTACTCCCGCTGAGGTTTGTGAGCGTCGGGACGGTGGTGCAGTTAACTGACACGGCACTGGAAACAACTACCCCAAGAGGAGAGCTGATAGCAGTCAACGGCACACCTTTGGGCCAAATTGCAGCCGCCGCAGAGAAATTTCTGGCGGGAACGCGCCAGAGGAAACGGGTCATCGGACCGATTCTTCTGGCATGGCCGTATGCATTGGCCCACCTCGGTTTTTCTTCAAAAGAGAATACGACTGAATATCGCGTGAAAGACGAGAATGGGCGAATAACCGATTTGAAAGTGGAGAACGGGCATACGGTTCCTGCATCGATGCTCTACCCGAGAAACGAGCATGGCAAGGCTGATCCGGCCTGGAAGCCCGAGAGATTTGTGGAGATCAAGGACTGGCAGGGGCTTGGGCTTTCAATATCATTGCCAAGTTTCTTCGATCCAGGCGAAACTGCGTTGCCGGAAGCCATCGCTGGTGCAGCGGAGCATGTAAGCACCTGCTCGAACAAAAAACTCTTGATTGACGTTCGCGGAAACACCGGTGGCGACTTCCTTCAAACGATGCCCTTGATCGACGCCATCTCTGAAAACGCAGGCGGGCAGGTTGCTGTGCTTGTCGACAAATTCACGTTTTCCGCAGCGATAGTGTTTGTAGCCATCCTCAAACATCGTTTGGGACGTAGGCTCAAACTCATCGGCGAAGAAATGGGCGACGGGTTGAGTTTTTTTGCCGAGGGAGGGTTGCTGGATTTGCCGATCAGCGGAGCGGTCGTTCGATACTCATCGGCCTTTCACGACTGGGAGAACGGAACCAGCGACGAGACCACACCGGTTGAGATCGCGCAGCAACTGGTCCCGCTAGGAAAACTGAATTTGGATTGGGAATGGATCGTAAGGTCTACTGCTGAGAATGCACAAGGCGCGTTCTACCAACAAGTTCTAAAGAGTCTGAACGATTAGACGAACGGCGGCTTAGCCCACACTGCTGACGGTCGACCCTTGGAAAATGCTGCGCCAGGTATGGGAGGGCCGCCTTCGCTTTCGGCGCCGCGGCAATCAGGCGATGCACACTTCATCCGTCCGCTTCTGGCGCAAAGCGGAAGCGCAATCCGACATTCAGCGCCAAAAACAATAAAGCCAATCACCGCCACCTCCGAGGGACGCCTGCTGGAGCGCATGCCGCATTTCCATAGTACAGGCGGCACCATATCCCGAACCAGCCTTTTCCACCTCAAACAAAAAACCCCTCACGGCTTGCGCCGGAGGGGCTTTGAACAGTCCGAGATAAATCTCAGTTCAGCTTCGACTTCACTTCGCCGATCGTGGCGGTGAAAAGCTTGGCCTTTGCGGCGGCGGTGGTCTTTTCGGCAATGAGCTTCTCGGAAGCGGCAATGGCGATATCCACGGCGGCGGCGCGGACGGCGCCGATGGCGTCGTCTTCGGCCTGCTTGATCTTCTGTTCCGAAAGGGCCGTGCGGCGGGCGACGAATTCTTCCGTCTTCTGCTTGGCTTCTTCCGTCAGGGCTGCGGCCTCGCGCTCGGCGGCGGCAACGATACCTGCGGCTTCCGCCTCGGCTTCCTTGCGCTTGCGCTGATATTCGGCCAGCAGGTGCTGGGCCTCTTCGCGCAGGCGCTTGGCTTCGGCCAACTCGTCCTGAATGTTCTGGGCGCGCTCGTCCAGAGACTTGGCGAGCATGCCGGGAACCTTGAGATAGGCGACCAGAACGAAGAAGAGGACGAGACCGACGAGAGCGAAAAATGATGCATCAAATGCCATATCAGGCTCCCTTCACGTTCGAAGCGGCGGCAATCGCTGCCTTGACGTCCGTGTCCTTGACCTTGGCGCCGACCAGCTGGTCGACGATGGCGGTCGCGGTTTCTTCGGCGATTGCGCCGACATCGGCGAATGCCTGTTCCTTGATGCCGGCAATGCGCTTTTCGGCGGCGGCAAGCTTTTCGGCAAGACCGGCTTCGATAGCGGCGCGGTCGGCATCGGCCTTCGCCTTTGCGGCGTCACGGGCCGCAGCGCCGATGGAGCCTGCCTTGGCGCGAGCTGCCGCGAGTTCTTTTTCATAGGTTTCGACGGCAGCGTCGGCTTCGCTTTTCAGCCGTGCCGCTTCATCGAGATCCTGTGCGATGCGTCCGTGACGGTTTTCGAGAATGCCGCCGACGCGCGGAACGATGACCTTCTGCATGAGCAGGTAGAAAAGGCCGAACGTGATCGCCAGCCAGAGAACCTGCGATGCATAAGTAGACTGGTCGAACGGCGGGAATACGCCGGAAGCGCCGTGTTCGGCGCCGTGCGCCACACCGGTTTCCGTGTGCGTGGCTTCCGGTTGCGGCTGGCCGACAGCCGGAGTTTCCGTATGCGTTTCACCTACGGTCGGTGCTGACTGGGCATAAGCCTCGGTCACGAACATGCTCACCTCCAGGGGTACTGCAAATGCGAAGGATCACGGCACGCCATTTGCGGGCCGTGATCCAGACCTGATGCCGATATTAAACAGCGAACAGGAGAAGGAGAGCAACGAGCAGCGAGAAGATGCCCAGAGCTTCCGTAACGGCGAAGCCGAATACCAGACGGCCGAACTGGCTGTCGGCAGCAGAGGGGTTGCGCAGTGCGCCGGACAGGTAATCACCGAAGATACGGCCGAGTGCGAGGGACGTACCAGCCATGCCGAGGCATGCGAGACCTGCGCCGATGTACTTTGCTGCTTCCGCTTCCATGTGAGACTCCTTGAGATATTGGTTGTTGCGGCTGTTTTTGACGCCCGTTGCCGGGGCCAGCGACTTTACTTCTCAGTGACCACCATGCACGGCGTCGTTCAGGTACATGCAAGTCAGTACCGCGAAGACATAAGCCTGCAGGAAGGCAACGAGAAATTCGAGAGCGGTCATGGCGACCGTCATGATGAGAGGCAGGACTGCACCGCCGACACCGAGCGCGCCGAGCGCGCTCATGGAGGCGACGAAGCCTGCGAAAACCTTGAGCGTGATGTGGCCGGCCAGCATGTTCGCAAAGAGACGAACCGAAAGGCTGATCGGGCGCGACAGGAACGAGATCATTTCAATCGACGCCACAAGCGGCAAAAGCGCCTTGGGCACGCCCGAGGGGGCGAAGATGCCGAAGAAATGCAGGCCATGTTTCCAGAAACCGTAAACCAGGACCGTGCCGATGACGAGGCAGGCGAGCGCAAAGGTGACGATGATCTGGCTGGTGACCGTGAAGAAATACGGGAACATGCCGAGAAGATTGGCCGTCAGCACGAACATGAACAGCGAGAATACGAAGGGGAAGAATACCATGCCCTTCTTGCCGGCGCCTTCGCGCAGCATGGAGGCGATGAATTCATAGGACATTTCAGCGACGGACTGCATGCGGGTCGGGATCAGACCGCGGTTCGACGTTGCGAAATAAAGGAAACCGGAAGCCGCAGCCACGGTCGCGACCATGAAGAGCGACGCATTGGTGAAGGAAAAATCGACGCCGCCAATTTCGATCGGAATGATCGGCTGCACCAAGAACTGATGGGTCGGATCGTTTGCCACCGGCTGCCCTCTTTACCTGTCGCCGCCTGTCGCGGCATCTCAACTGCAAGAAAAAACAGCTTAAACGCCGCCTTTTCCACCCTCGTCTCGCCTGTCCGCCTTTTCCAGCAGCGGCGGCTTGGCCACCGCGCCGGTCGAGCGCAACACATTCAATACGCCTGCGCAGAAACCGAGAAGAAGAAGAACGATCATCCCCCACGGCGTCGTGCCGGCAAAATAGTCCAGAAGATAACCCAGCATAGCGCCGACCACGATGGCCGAAATGAACTCCGATGAGAGCTTAACCGCCATCGCAAAGCCCTTCCGGCTTTCCGCAGCGTTGGTCTCCGCCCTCACTTCCACCTCATCCTCCGCCTTCACCTTCGCCAACTCGTCAGCAAGGCGCTTGCGGCGCTCGTCCAGACTATCGTCACGGTTGCCCGTCATCTTAAAATCCCACCCATTTTCTCCGTTCCAGCCATGCCAGAACCCTTTGGAGTTGTAAACGGTGACGGATTAAGCCTGTTCCAGCCCGCTCTGAAGTCGCGCGCAACATAGTTTTAGGGGCTTCTCTAGTCAAGGCACTGGCGACGGTTGTTGCAGCACAAATTAATCACGCAAAAACAACAGCTTGACCTCAAATCGCCGTTTGACCGCGATGTTTCGCAAAGGAATCGGCATTTTTGACACGCAAAATGCGACAAATCGGCGGTGGTATCAGCTCCAGCCGCCACCATAGGTACGGTAAAAGACGTGCAATCCGATTCTGCCGACCTTCTTCATGGACTTGCCCCAGGCGGGACGCACGTAAACGGCGTGATAATGGGTGGCCGAACCCACTTCGTTCAACCAGATTTTGCCGGCGGTGGTGGCCATCGCCACCTCGCGCGCCATCTTCCAGTGGCGCTCGGAATTCACGCGGTCCTTGATATTGTCGCAGGCGAAGGAAAATTGGCAGCGGTTACGCCAGTCCTTGTTCTGGTAAACCACGCCGCAGATGGTTTTCGGATAGGAGGGGTTGCGCACGCGGTTAAGGATGACCTGTGCGACCGCCGCCTGTCCCTTCACCGATTCTCCGCGCGCTTCGAAGTAAATCCCGGATGCCAGGCATTGCTGCTCGGCCGCGGAAAACACCTCGGCCGGCAGCGGGGTTGCGGCCCATGCGTGGTCATCGGCGCTGATCTTCGGCACGAAACGGCCCGCGTCCGGCTTTTTGAGAATGGCGTCAAACGGCGACTCGCGGGCGAAATCCGGGGCGGCGGGTGCGTAAGCCGTCGCAAGAATGTCAGGTGTACGGTTGGTGACGAGCTCCGCCAGCATCGGCGAGACGCTCTTGTCGATCTTCTTTTCCTCACGACGGAAATAGAAGGAGGCAAGTTCCACGTCCTTGCCGCGCTTCGGCTTGACGAAAGCGGTGCGGTCCTTGCGCTTCAGCGGCTCGATATCCAGCATGCTGGTGCGTTGCAGGACGGAACCGGCGGTGAAGGCTTTGGGCGGCTGCATGATTTCGGTGGCGACGATACGGCCCTTCTTGGCGGCGCGATTGACGCGCTCGCTGTCGGGCGTCGTTGCCTCGCCCTTCTTGTTGGTGACGAAGGCGACCTTGCTGCCATTGGGCAGGGTCATGCCGCCGCCCTGCAGCGCCGCCTCCCCTGCGGCATCGTTGAAGGTGAGCGAGGCATTGTGCACCGAGCCCGCCGGAGAGGCCGTCAGCACCATGCGCCATTGCTCACCGCCATTATCCAGACCGGCCAGCAGCGAAGCGAGATCCGCGCGCGCGGCGAGGGAGGGAAAAACGAGCCAGGCGGCAAGGCCGAAGACGACGGGCGAGGTCCATTTTGACGCCCAACCCTGAAAGGACACGGGGGACCGACGACGCATTACTCTTTTCGAACGCAAAACCAGCACTCCGAACACCGACAACCATATTTGCTACAGGTGTTCGAGAATCTCTTATTAACCTTGATGCTTGGTTAACGCCGCGCACGGACGCGGCTTCACGTTAATGTGTAACCACTTTCTAATGCTCAGACCACGACGTGCGAGCCCAGTTCCACCACGCGGTTTGCCGGCAAGCGGAAGTAATCCGAGGGATCAGCGGCGGTTTCGGCGAGCGCGATGAACAGGCGGTTCTGCCAGCCCGGCATGCCCGATTTCGGATCCGGCACCAGCTTGCGGCGGCCGAGATAAAACGAGGTCGACATGATGTCGAACTTGTAGCCGGTGCGCCGGAGATAGCCCAGCGCCTGGGTGACGTTCTGGGTTTCCATGAAGCCGAAATGCAGTTCGACCACGACAAAACGTTCGCTCATCTTCGTCAGCGTATAACGATCTGCAGGATGAACGCGGGGCTGATCTTCGGTGCGGATCGTCAGAATGACGTTCTTGTCGTGAAGGACGTGGTTATGCTTGAGATTGTGCAGCAGTGCGGCCGGCGCCGCTTCCGGATCGCCGGTGAGGAAGATGGCCGTGCCGGGCACGCGCACCGGCGCATGGGCGCTTTCCTTTTCCACCGAGGCGATGAAAGCCTTCAGCGGCACATCGATGCGACGGGTCTTGGCGAAGAGGATTCTCGAACCGCGCTGCCAGGTGGTCATGATGACGGTGAAGGCGATTGCCAGCAGCACCGGCACATAACCGCCATCGTGAATCTTCAGGAGGTTCGCACCGAGGAAGATCAGCTCCAGCGCCAGAAGCGGGGCCAGAACGGCAATTGCCAGCCAGACCGACCACTGCCAGCGCTTGCGCACGAATTCGAAGAACATCAGGCTGGTGACGACCATCGCGCCGGTGACGGAAATACCGTAGGCGGTGGCCAGCGCATCCGAACTCTTGAAGGTGAGCACCAGCGCCACGACGCCGAACAGCAGGATGGTGTTGACGGCCGGCAGGTAAATCTGCCCCGTATTGGTTTCCGAGGTGAAGAGGATTTCCATGCGCGGCAGATAGCCGAGATGGATCGCCTGGCGCACAAGCGAAAACGCGCCGGTTATGACCGCCTGGCTGGCGATGATGGTGGCGGCGGTCGCCAGAATGACGGCCGGCAGGATCGCCCATTGCGGGAACATCAGGTAGAAGGGATTGGACATCGCCGCCGGGTCTTTCAGCACCAGCGCGCCCTGCCCGAGATAATTCAGCGTCAATGCCGGGAAAACCAGACAGAACCACGCCCACTGGATGGGACGGCGGCCGAAATGGCCGAGATCGGCGTAAAGCGCTTCCGCTCCGGTGATCGTCAGGAAAACCGCGCCAAGCACAACGATGCCGTAGAAGCCTTCATTGGCCAGAAACTCCACCGCGTGCCACGGGTTGAAGGCGAAGAGGATGCTGAAATCATCGGCGATGTGGAGGAGACCGGCCAGACCCATGACGATGAACCAGACGGCGGTGATCGGCCCGAAGAATTTCGCCACCGTGCCCGTGCCGTGGGACTGGATGGCGAAAAGGCCGATGAGAATGCCGACGGAAATCGGGATGATGAAGGCGTCCATTTCCGGCGTGACGAGCTTCAGACCCTCCACCGCCGAAAGCACCGAAAGCGCCGGGGTGATCATGGCATCGCCCAGAAACAGCGCCGCACCGATGAGGCCTAGCACGATGAGAACGCCGCGATGGGTGCCTGCCGTCTTCATCAGCAGCGCCAGCAGCGACAGCGTGCCACCCTCGCCGTCATTGTCGGCGCGCAGCAGCAGGGTAATGTATTTGAAGGTGACGATGATGGTCAAAGACCAGATCATCAGCGATGTGAGGCCGATGACTTCTTCCTGCGTCACGCCATCATAGGCGATGGGCCGCAGGGCCTCGCGGAAGGCGTAGAGCGGGCTGGTGCCGATATCGCCATAGACGACGCCGATGGAACCAAGGATCGCGGCGTAAAGCCCCTTGTTCTTGTGCTCGTCATCCGCATCCGGTTTCTCGGCAACATCCTTGTCAGCGATCTGGGACATGATGATCCTGGCTCCTCAGAGCCAGCCCTTCCAACGAAAAAAGAGAAACGGGATGATGGCGGACATCAGCATGATGACGAGCGCGAGCGGATAACCGAATGTCCAGTTCAACTCCGGCATGAGCTGAAAGTTCATTCCGTAGACAGAGGCCACCAGCGTCGGCGGCAGGAACACCACCGAAGCGATGGAAAAAATCTTGATGATGCCGTTCTGCTCGATGTTGATGATACCAAGCGAGGCGTCCAGCAGGAAGGTCAGATTGCCGGAAACGAAGGAGGCATGTTCGTTCAGCGACTGAATATCGCGGCCGATCGACTTGCCCTGCTCCCGCGCGCCCTTGTCTTCGCGCACCTGATCGCTGGTGGACAGAAAGGTCTGAAGGCGCGCCAGAGATGCAAGGCTCACGCGGACCTTCGATATCAGCCGGTGATAGGCGGCGATGTTGCCGAGGCGGTCTTCGAGATAGCGCGGCGCCTTGCGTTTGGAACGAGCCTGGCTGCCGAGAATGTCGGCGGCGAGATTGTCGATCCCCGTAACCGAGTTTTCGAGAATCTCCGCCGTGCGGTCGACGATGGTTTCCAGCAGCTTGAGGAGCAGCGCCGCGCCGCTGCGCATCTCGTGCGGAACGCGGGTGATGGCGGCAATGAAGAGATGGAAGGATTTCGGCTCGGCGTAACGGATCGTCACCAGACGCTTGCCGGCAAGGATGAAGGCGACGTCGGTGAGACGGGGATCGTCCGAATCCGCCTTCCACACCAGGGAGGCGGTCATGAAGACATTGCCGTCTTCCATATAAAGCCGGCTGGAGGGTTCGATATCCTTCAGATCTTCGCGGGTGGGCAGATCGAGCCCCAGCAGCTTTTCCACATGCTGCTCTTCCGCCCTGTCCGGATTGACGAGATCGATCCAGACGATGTCGTCGGGAATCTGTCCGGAGCCGTCGTCTGACGACAGGCTGATCGCCTCGCAATTGGCGCGATAGGCTTTTATCAATCCGTTTCTCCGCTCCACATTGCAGGCTTCAGCCGCAATGCTGCTTAACATATCCTGTTTGCGCTCGGCAAACCCTTGGACGACACTTCAGGGAACGCCGGAACGAGCGGGATTTTCACAATCTCGCCAGCCCGATGGACCAAGAGCCAAACGGCGCAGGCGTATGCGCCCAAAGCGAGATGCAATCAAGCAATATTTTTTCTCGACAGCATTGCAGGCGAAGCATTTCTGCAGTTCAAATCCGGAAAGCCTGCTCGATGTTGGCGATTAATCTTCTGTTTTCAAAGGATTATTAAAAGCGGGCAGACACCTGCCCGATTTTCCGTCCATGATTGCCGCGCTATTCGAAAACGATCTTCGGCGCCGCTTTTCTCTCGCCCGCACCGATGCGCGCCCAGACTTTTTCGGCAATATCGCGATAGATCGCGGCCTGCGGGCCATCGGGCTCGGCGGCGACGACCGGCGTTCCGGCGTCCGACATTTCGCGGATGGAGATGGTGAGCGGCACTTCGCCGAGGAAGGGTACGCCGATCCTTTCAGCTTCGGCCTTCGCGCCGCCATGGCCGAAAATATCGTAGCGCGCGCCGGTATCGGGCGCGATGAAATAGCTCATATTCTCGATGACGCCGAGGAGCGGAACCTCCACCTTGCGGAACATGGTGATGCCCTTGCGTGCGTCGATCAGCGCCAGATCCTGCGGCGTGGAAACGATGACGGCGCCGGCGAGCGGCACCTGCTGGGCGATGGTAAGCTGCGCATCGCCCGTGCCGGGCGGCATGTCCAGCACCAGCACATCCAGTTCGCCCCAGGCCACTTCGCGCAGCATCTGCATGAGGGCGGACTGCACCATCGGCCCGCGCCAGATCATCGCGGCTTCCTCATCCACCAGAAAGCCCATGGACATGACCTTCAGCCCGTAATTTTCCATGGGAAGGATGATGCGGTCTTCCTGCTGCTGCGGGCGGCCGGAAATTTTCAGCAGTCGCGGCAACGAGGGGCCATAAATATCGGCATCGAGCATGCCGACCTGGAGGCCGAGCGACTGGAGGCCGAGCGCCAGATTGACCGCGGTGGTCGATTTGCCCACCCCGCCCTTGCCCGAGGCGACGGCGATGATGGCCCGCACACCCGGTACGCCGACCTTCGACGAGCCGGGCTGTTGGGCCGGCCGGCCGGTTGCGGCGGCGGGGCGCGCGGCGGGTGCGGGTTGCTGCTGGCCGGGCTTGCGGTCGGCCGTTAGCGCCACGACCGCGCCGACGATACCTTCCACGCTTTTGGCCGCCTGTTCGGCGGCAAGCCGCAACGGCTCCATCTCCGCAGCCTTGTCGGCCGGGACAGTGATCGAGAAATAGGCCTTCGCATCGGCGATAAAGATTTCCGAGACCATGCCGAGTGCGACGATGCTCTTGCCGCTGCCGGGATAGATCACCGCTTCCAGCGCCTTTTCCACCTGGCTCCTGCTGACCTCTGCCATATTCCTGCTCCGCTTCATCATCCGACCGGGTATTGCGTGCCATCCATAGACAAGCCGGAGCGCTTCGCCAATGCCAAAGCGCGACAGTCAGGCATTCGCGACGATTTAACGCTGCGGTTTCAGATTTCGTCGTCCATCTCGAGCGTTTCCGGATCGAAAACATGGCCGTCGAAAAAACAGTCGGGGCCGAGCACCAGACCCGTGCGGGATGCGCCGACATGAACAGGCTCGCGCAGCGTGCCTTCGAGCTTCAGATTAGCACCCGGCACCGGCGCGAAAAGCGGCTTCATCGCCTTGCGGAAAATATCCGGCCGGTAGGCGTTGCGGGCCGCCTCCACCACGGCGGGATCGAACCGGTAATCGGCGGAAACCTCGCCCCAGCGCAACATCTGGCTGAAGAACCACAGGGCCTGGCTCTGCCAGGGAAAATTGGCGGCCTTGGCGCTGGTCACGAAAAACTCCTGAAAACGCTGCATGTCCTTCTGCGAGGTGGAAATATAGCCCGTCAGCGCCGGCAGCAGGAATTCGCCATTCTCATCCATATATTGAGGGGCGGCGAGGATGCCGGCCAGTTCCTCGATATTGGCGGCATTGGCGCACCATTCGCCGGCACGGTAAAGGGCACGCAACAGCCCTTCGAGAAGGGCGGGATTATCCTCCGCCCAGCGCTTCTTCGTAGCCAGTATCTTTTCCGGCGCATTGTGCCAGATCAACGCCCCGGTGGTGACGATCCGGCCGGCGCCGCCGAGCACCACGGCGCTGCCCGCCGGTTCGGCGGTACAGAGCGCATCGACCTTGCCGCTTTCCAGGAGCGCCGGCATCGCCTTCGGCAGGGCCTCGACGATTTCCATATCCCGGCCGAGCAGCACGCCGCAGCTTCCGAGCAGGTAACGCAGCACATAAAACGGCGTGGAGACGATATCCTCGACCGCAAAGACCGGCGGATTTCCGCCCGCCGCCCGGCGCGCGGCGCAGACACGGGCCATGGCGCGTCCAAAAGCCGCCGGGTCCGGCAGCTTCAGCCCTTCGCGGTAGAGTTCGTCATAAAATCCGTGAGAAACGGTCGTCGCCGATCCACCGAGGGAAAGCGTGAAAACGCCGACAATATCGGCCGGCAGATCGTCGAGGCCGACAGCGGAGCCGACGGGAACCGGAGCGGGCAGATGCGCGACGTGAACGCCATCCTCGCCAAGCGCCGCAAGCACGGCGCGGGCGGACTGTTTTCGGAAAAGTTCGAGTTCTATGCCTTCATCGGCAGCAAAGCCTTTTTCGGCAGCGGCTATCAGCACGGCGCAATCGATAGTCGGAGAAAATCCTGCTTTTACCTTATGCCGTTCCGGCAAACGATTTCTCCTTTCCGGTGATTCGAAAAGAGGATCGCCCAGGAAGCGGTTTATCACAATGATAAAATTAAGATTTCGCTATTTTATCAGGCCGACCCGCAGCGCTTTTGCGACGGCCTGGGTGCGGTTGACCGTGTCGAGTTTTTTCGTCGCGCGGTTCAGGTAATGATTGATGGTATGTTCCGACAGCATCATGATTTCAGCGATTTCGGCGCTGGTCTTGCCGGCGGCGGTCCAGTTCAGGCAGTCGATCTCCCGCTCGCTCAAAGTTTCGGGAACCCTGAGATCGAGGCGACGGATTTCAGACAGCCGGGCAAAGACATGGCTGGAAATGTAAAAAAGCTCCGCAAGCCGGCTGGCGGGCACAGCCGTCTTGTTGCCGGAAAAGGATACCGCGCCCCGTCGCATGGTGATGTCGTGAACGGGAAACCAGACCGAATTGATCATCTCGAACCGTTCGAAAAGGTTGATCACGGTTTTCTTGGCGATTTCTCCGTCGCCTCTGACCAGAAAATCCATGGAGACGGAAAAGGGGACGGTCGATTTTTTCAACTGCGCCATCACCCGGCTGGTCTGGAGCATGCCCTCTTCATCGTAACGCTGCAGAAGCTCGGCCGGCCAGCTGGTGATGATCGTATATTGCGACAGTTCGCTCGCCACTTCCGAAGACAGGTCGAGCACCATGAAAGCCTTGAATTCCCAGGCCTCCGTCAGCCGTTTCAGAAACCGGAATATATCGAATTGCGTGTTGAGATCGGCGATCTCGCGAACGCAATCAACACCAATCGACTGAACGGCGGCCGTCTCTGTTTTCTGCATCAAAGCTGTTCTTCGAGAATGAGAAAATGCCGCCGCAAAGGCCTGCCCTTGCCCGGAAATTGTTGCGGATGTTACTCACCAAAACGATTCATGCAAACAAAAGTTGAAAACTTAATTCAGAATAGTCGAAAATAATATCGAACGCATAAGAATGGGTGCATGGCCGACGGTTCCGCACGGGAAAATCCAGGGACTGCGAGCGCTGTTTTCTTCAACCATCCGCAACCGGGGATAATCTGCAGGCAAGATCGTCGGAAATCCTGTCGGCGGTCTCGCGCACCAGGGGGGCCCATTTGCGGAGCTGTTCCGCATCCACGCGATAGGCCGGACCGGTGACGGAAATCGCCGCGCGAAAATTGCGGCCGGGCGCCCGGACCGGCGCGGCGACGCAGTGAATTCCGATCTCGTGCTCCTGAAGGTCGAACCCGTAGCCGTTGTCGCGAATGGTCGCCACCTCTGCCATCAGCGCTTCCGGCGTCGTGAGCGTGCTTTCCGTGAAGCGATGAAAATCCAGTTCCGCCGCCAGCTGCGCCAGATCGTCGGCGGAGAGCAGCGACAGCGCCGCCTTGCCCACCCCGGTGCAATAGGCTGGCGAGGTTTTGCCCACCTGCGAATGCATGCGCAATGTATGCCGGCCCTCCATCTTGTCGAGATAGGTGACCTGTCTGCCGTTCAGCACGGCGAGATGCACCGACTCCTGCGTCACCTCTTGCAAGGCCGCCAGATGGGGGGCCGCGACGCTGCGCAGGTCGTTGCCGCTCCAGGCTTTCGCGGCCAGTTGCAGCAACCTCAGCCCCACGGCATAGGTCTGATCGGCAGCGTGATCGACAAGGCCTTCGGCGACAAGATGGGCGAGCTGACGATGAACCGTGCCGCGCGGCTGGCCGCAGGCTTCGACCACATCGGTAAAGCGCATCGGTTTTTCAGCAAAGGCGATCAGCTCCAGCAGCGAGACGGCCTTGCCGAGCGTGCCAGTGTCAACTCCGGCTTTCCGTTGCGCCATCGGAACCGCATAAGGCTTTTGCCCATTGGGCTTTTTATTATCGGGCATGGCAACATCCACCATCATCTGCCTTGACATAAGCGTGACGCCAAGAGAATAATTCCATTTAGTAAAATCTAGTTCCAAATAATGGAACAATCAAGCCTTTCATGGACGAGATGACGCCGATGACGCAAGCCCAATTTCCGGACCTCAAGGATGCGGGCGTGCTCGTCACCGGCGGCGGTTCCGGCATCGGGGCATCGCTGGTGGAAGCCTTTGCGATGCAGGGCGCGAAGGTTTCGTTCATCGATATCGCCGAAGAGCCGAGCCTGGCGCTCGTCAAGCGGCTTGCGACAACGGCGCCGCATCCAGTCCACTTCTTCAAGACCGACCTTCGTGATATTGCGGCGATCGAAAAGACGGTGGAGGCCGCGGCCTCCGCCACCGGCGGCATCAAGGTGCTGGTCAACAACGCCGCCTGGGACGACCGCCACGACATAGACACGGTGACGGAAGCCTATTGGGACGCCAATCAGGCGGTCAATCTCAAGCAGATGTTCTTCACGGTTCAGGCAGCCCTGCCCTATCTGCGGCAGGCGAAGGACGCCTCCATCGTCAATTTTTCGTCCATCTCGTTTCTGCTCAACATGGGCGAGTTGCCCTCCTATGCGGCGGCCAAGGCCGGCATTATCGGGCTGACGAAAAGCCTTGCCGGACGGCTGGGGCCGGAAAATATCCGCGTCAACACGCTGCTGCCCGGCATGATCGTGACGGAGCGGCAGAAGGAACTATGGCTGACGGATGAGGGCATTGCCGCCACCACCGCGCGGCAATGTCTGAAACGCACGCTCGTCGCCGCCGATCTGGCGGGCCCGTGCCTGTTTCTCGCATCATCGGCATCGGGCGCCATCACGGCGCAATCCATAATCGTAGACGGAGGCCTCCTATAATGTCCGAACCCGCTTTCATCGCCGTCGACTGGGGTACGACCAGTTTCCGGCTCTGGCTCATGAGCCGATCGGGCGCGGTGCTGGCGGAGCGCAGAAGCACGGAAGGCATGACCACGGCCATGCGGACCGGTTTCGCCGATGTGCTGCAATCGCACCTCGACGCCATCGGCGCGCCGGAAGGTTTGCCGGTTCTCGTCTGCGGCATGGCAGGCGCGCGGCAGGGCTGGGTCGAAGCGGGTTATATTGACGTGCCGACATCGCTTTCGGCGGTTCTCGATGGTGCGGTTCGCGTGCCGGGCCAGGCGCGGGATGTGCGCATTTTGCCGGGGCTGGCGCAACGGGATAAAAACGCGCCCGATGTCATGCGCGGCGAGGAAACGCAATTGCTCGGCGCTCTCGCCTCCTCGGACGCCGGTGAAAAACTCGTCTGCATGCCCGGCACTCATTCCAAATGGGTGACCGTGAAGGATGGCGGCGTCACGGGTTTCGCCACTTTCATGACCGGCGAACTCTTCGAAGTCGTCTCGAAACAGACGATCCTTTCCCATGCGGTGGCCGAGGCGGAAGCCTTTACCGGCGAGCATGCGGCTTTCACGGCCGCGGTGCGCGACATCTACGCCAATCCGCAGCTTGCGACCAATCGCTTCTTCACCCTTCGCTCCGGCCAGTTGCTACACGGCCTCACCGCCACCGACGCCAAGGCCAAGCTTTCCGGCATCATGATCGGGCTGGAAATCGCCGGCGCGCATTCCACCGCCCGGCGGGAGACACCGGTGGTGCTGATCGGTTCCGGCGCGCTCGGCGCGCTTTACGAAGGCGCCTTCACCGCCCTTGATATCCACTATACGGTCATCGATGCAGACGAGGCCGTGCGGCGCGGATTGCTGGCCGCTGCAAATGCCATCTGGCCATAAGAAGAAAGATCGACCATGCGTATTCCCTTCCCTTCCATCAAATATCCGCTGATCGCCATCCTGCGCGGTCTGAAACCCGAGGAAACCGAAGGCGTCGTCGGCGCGCTGATCGAAACCGGCTTCCGCGCCATTGAAATCCCGCTCAACTCGCCCGATCCGTTCCGCTCCATCGAGATCGCCGCGAAGATGGCGCCCGCCGATTGCCTGATCGGCGCTGGCACCGTGCTCAGCGTGGAAGACGTGGCCTCGCTGGATGCGGCCGGCGGCAAGCTGATGGTGAGCCCGAATGCCGACGCCGATGTGATCGTTGCCGCGCGCGTCAAGGGCATGGTGACGATGCCGGGTGTTCTGACCCCCACCGAGGCGCTGGTGGCCGCGAAGGCCGGCGCGACGGGGCTGAAATTCTTTCCCGCCAGCATCATCGGCCCCGCCGGCATCAATGCGATCCGGACGATCCTGCCGAAGGATCTGGTCATCGCCGCCGTCGGCGGCGTCTCGGACAAGAATTTCGCTGAATATACCTCGGCCGGTATCGTGGCTTTCGGGCTTGGCACCAGTCTTTACAAGCCGGGCATGACGGCAGCGGAGGTGCGCGAACGCGCCACTGTCACACTTTCAGCCTATGATGCAGCCATCGGAGGATAAGAGCTTGGCGACTGTTTTTCCCTTTGCCGGACGTGTTCTGGACGAGACGCCGATGCTGCTCGGCGAAGGCCCGACCTTCGATCCTGCGACCGGCACCGCCTGGTGGTTCAATATTCTCGAGCGGGAACTGCATGAGCTGCATCTCGCCTCCCGCCGCAAGACCGTGCACGCTTTGCCCTTCATGGGCAGTGCGCTCGCCAAGGTCAGCGACAGCAAGCAGCTGATCGCCTCCGATGACGGGCTTTTCCTGCGCGACACGGCAACCGGCGTGCTGACGCTGCATGCGGAGCTGGAAAAGGATTTGCCCGGCAACCGCTCCAATGACGGGCGTATGCACCCTTCCGGCGCGCTGTGGATCGGCACCATGGGCCGCAAGGCGGAGACCGGCGCGGGCAGCATCTATCATGTCGCGAAGGGCACCGTGACCAAGCTGTTTGCCGAGATCAGCATTCCGAATTCGATCTGCTTCTCGCCCGATGGCGCGACGGGATATTACGTCGATACCAAGGTGAACAAGCTGATGCGGGTGCCGCTCGATGCCGAGACCGGCCTTCCCGCAGGCAAGGCTGAAGTCTTCATCGATTCCACCGGTATCAAAGGCGGCATCGACGGGTCGGTCTGCGATGCCGAAGGGCATATCTGGAACGCCCGCTGGGGCGTGGGCGCTGTGGATCGTTACGATACGGACGGCAATCACATCGCCCGATATGAGGTGCCCGGCGGACAGACGACCTGCCCCGCCTTCATCGGCCCCGACGCATCGCGCCTTCTCGTCACCTCGGCGCGCGAACATCTCGACGACGACGCCATTGCCGCCAATCCGCAGCATGGGTTGACGTTCGAGCTGGGGGTTGAGGTGAAGGGTCGGTTCGAGCCGCTTTACAGGCTCTAAGGCGCGGGTTCGGAAAAACAGCGCCTGGAACGCTAAATGTAATGGCGTTCCAGAACCCCTCATTCCTGTGCTTGTCACAGGAATCCAGTCAGCCCAAGTCCTTGGGCTGGAAGGAGTCGTTTCGCCGCGCAGACGCGCGTCGGCTGGATTCCTGTGACAAGCACAGGAATGAGGGCTGGTGAGTTCGACTCCGATCGATGGTCACCGGTTTTCAGGAAATATCCGACAATATCTCGCGGTAATTCTCGTGCAGATAGCGCTGGGTCGCGGCGGCATCGGCGGGGCGGCCGTAGAAATAGCCCTGCCCCATGGCGCAGCCGAGCGCGCGCAGCTTTTCCTCTTCCGCCCGTTCTTCGATCCCTTCGGCCACGACCTCGAGATCGAGCCCTTCACACATGGCGACGATGGCCTTGATGATATGTTCGGAAGGGCGGTCGCTGCTGATGCGCGAGACGAAGGCGCGGTCGATCTTCACCTTGTCGAAGGTGAAATCGCGCAGGCGGCCGAGGCTCGACTGGCCGGTGCCGAAATCATCCAGCGAAATGCGAACACCGGCGCTCTGCAATTCGCTGATGATGCGCTGGGCGGTATCGGCGGAAGTCATCACAGCCGTTTCGGTGATCTCAAGCTCCAGCCGGTGCGGATCGAGGCCGACACGCGAGAGGATGGAGAGAATATTGTCCGCCGTGCTGGGGTCCATCAATTGCGCGGAAGAGAGGTTGAAGGACAGGAAGAGTTCACGCGGCCAGAACAGGGCCGCTTCCGCCGCCTTTCGGAGCAAAGCTTCCGACAGCGCATCGATGAAACCGCGCTCTTCGGCAAGCGGCACGAAAACGGCGGGCGATACGAAACCGAGATCGGGATCGTTCCAGCGAGCCAACGCCTCGAAACCGATGACTTTCGCCTCTTCCAGCCTGACGATGGGCTGGAAATGCACGTCGATGGCATCGGTTATGATGGCGTTTCTGAGCGCCTGTTCCAGTTGCGTGGCGCGCTTCATCTCCTGCGCGATCTCGCGCGAATAGACCGTGATCTGGCCGCGGCCACGTCTCTTGGAGCGATAGAGCGCCGTCTCGGCGCTTTTCAGTAAATCCTCGAATTCATCGCCGGCGAAGGGATAGATGGCGAAACCGAAGGAGGAGGACAGGCGGACATTGCGGTCGCCGAGATCGTAAGGGGCCGAAAGCACGTCCTTGATCATGTTGCCGATGCGCTCGGCACCGGTGCGCTCGAACACCAGCGGCAGCACGAAGGCGAATTCGTCGCCGTCATGGCGCGTCACGACCGCGCCATCGGGAATGCAGGCCTTCAGCCGGTGCGCGACCTGACACAGGATTTCATCGCCCGCCTGCACGCCGAACAGATCATTGATGGGTTTGAAGCCGTCTATATTGGCGATGCCGACCGTGAAAGGCGCCGGATCGCTGGAGCGCTCGCTGGCAAGCATGCGAATCTTGTCCCGCAGACGGTAGCGGTTGCCGAGCCCCGTCAGCGGGTCGCTGTAGGCCATCGCCTGCAGCTCGTTCTGGCTGACCTGCAACGTTTGCGGCTCTGCCCGTTTCATTCCTGCATCTCGTGAATCCTGTGTCGACCGCGCTCACAATGCAGGGCAAGTATTAAAAAAGCCATAGCCTCCTGACAAAGGCTACGTCATGCCTGCAGCCGCAGGACATCCTTGCCGAAAAGCCGCAGGAAAACCGCCTCGACCATATCCGGGCTGACGGGTTTCAGCAGCATGTCGTCCATGCCGGACGCGCGGCATTTATCGAGATCTCCCTCGAAAGCGTGGGTGATGACACCGACGATGGGAATGTGCTTTTCGCCGCAAAGGCTGCGCATGCGGCGCGCGACCTCGAAGCCGTCGATATCGCCCAGCGTCGTGTCGAGCAGGACGGCGGAAGGCGGCTGTTCGGCAAAGAGACGCAGGGCTTCCTCGCCCGAGGTGGCAAGCCGCCAGGAAAGCCCGAGGCCCTCGAGTATCTGCGAAAAGACGATCTGGTTGACCCTGTTATCCTCGACGAGAAGTATATCGCAGACACCGCCGGTCTTGAGGATTTCCGGAATATCCTCCGTCATGATCTCCCAGTCCTCGTCGGCGGTTTTCTCCTTCGGAGACGATTGCAGCCCGGCCGCAAGATAATGCAGCAGCGAAGCGTCTATTTCCTCTTCCTCGATGGTGACGACGGGCAGATCATGCGCGGCGGCAATATCGAGGCAGGCGACGCTCATCTGGGCGTCGACAACGACCACATCGATGCTCACACCGGCGGAGGCCGCGACATCGATGAAGGCGCGCTGCTCGTCCTCGCTCGTCACCGCCGCATGGTCCATGCCGCCAGCCGTCAGCCGGCGACCTGCGGCTTCCGCAAAGCGTCCGTTTTCAGAGACGATCAGCACCGCCTTGCTCTTTAAAACCCCGCCGCGCTTATCCGTTTCCTCATCCCTGCCGTAAGTGGAGGCGACGAAAGGGACATGTTCGAGCGAGGGGATGACGGGCATGCCGTTGGCATCGATGGTCGCGAGAGCAGTCACGTCCTCCATCGTCGTTACCAGGAAATATCGGCCGGGCCTGCCCACACGCTGCTTGCGGGTGATGGTCAGCACCTCTTCGCCGTTCAGCCGCCGCACCCTTTCGGGGATGACGCTCGGCGTGCCGCTATCCAGCACCATGCGATCGGCAATATCGATCCGTCCGGCGACCTTGCGCGAGTGGAGATCGAAAACGGTGCGGCCGAGAATGCTCTCGGGGCTGGTTTCGACCAAAGCGCAGGCGGATTTGTTGACGGCGGCATAGGCCATGTTCCGGTCCTTGACGAACACGGGAAACGGCAGATTGTCGAGAATATCCTCGATGAGCTGCACGCGCTCGAGGTCGATGCGCCATTGCTCTTCACGCTTCTTCTGTTCGGAAATATCCGCAACCACGCTGATGCCGAGGCCCGACGGCAGGCGATTCATGACGAAGCGCAGGAAGCGTTCTCCCTTCAGCCTCTCGGTTTTTTCCGATCTTTCCTTCCAGTGCAGCGCCAGCCGCTCGCCGATCCATTCCTCCCGGCCGAGCGGACGGGCATTGGCGGAGAGGCTTTCCGCCTCCAGCAGATAACAATCGTAAAGCGCGCTCAGATAGTCGCGCAGCCGTGCGCCCGTGCCAACGACGGCCTCTTCCAGCGGAAAAAAGCTCAAGAGTTTCCGGCTTGCGAAAATAATGTGATCGTTCCGGTCGTAAACGACGATCGCCGCGCCAAGCGCGTCGCAAAGGGCATCAAGCATCACCGTATGAACGCCCGCGCCAGAGGACGCCAAATCACTCAACTGCAAACTCCCGCCTGTTTTTCAGGGGTCAGGCTTATGTTTCTAGTGGAATCGTCCGGAGCTGATGCCGGGATGAAACGAAAAATTCCGAAAAAGAGACATCAGGGTTTGCAACTTGAAGCAGTCTTGAGGGGAAGATGACGCTCACCCATATTCGACGTCACACACCGCCCGGCGAAGGCGGCCCCGTTCCTGCGGTCATTTCAAGCCGCCTCACCATAATCAAGGCCGATTAAAGGCGGATTAACGCTTAACGCCATGTTGACGGAAATGATCGAATGCCAGACAGGCCGCAAAACATGTGCAAATTTCCGCAGCTCGAGTTTTTTGCTTTCGAAGCCACGGCGAATCCGCGAAAATGACGATCATGGCCATCAAGCAGCTTTCAGAAACCCTCATCAACCAGATCGCCGCCGGCGAGGTCATCGAAAGGCCCTCCAGCGCCACGAAGGAACTGGTGGAAAACGCCATCGACGCGGGCGCGACCCGGATCGAGATCGCCACGGCGAGCGGCGGCAAGGGGCTGGTGCGGATCACCGACAACGGCTCCGGCATGTCGCCGGCCGATCTGGAGCTTGCGGTCAGGCGTCACTGCACCTCGAAAATTTCCGATACGCTGGACGATATCCGCACGCTCGGGTTTCGCGGCGAGGCGCTGCCCTCCATCGGCTCCGTCGCCAAGCTGACAATCACCAGCCGCCAACAGGGCGCTGAACAGGGCTCGGTCATTTCCGTCACCGGCGGCAAGGTGTCCGATGTGCGGCCCGCCGCCTCGAATGCCGGCACCATCGTCGAGGTGCGCGACCTGTTCTTCGCCACGCCGGCGCGGTTGAAATTCCTGAAAACGGAACGGGCTGAGGCCGCCGCCATCACCGAGGTCGTCAAACGGATGGCGATCGCCTTTCCGCATATCCGTTTCGTGCTCTCCGGCACCGACCGCTCAACGCTCGAAATCCCTTCGACCGGCGACGACCATCTCGCCCGCATGGCGCAGATTCTCGGTGCCGAATTCAAGGACAACGCCATCGAGATCGATGCCGGGCGCGAGGATGTGACGCTGACCGGTTTTGCCGGCGTGCCGACCTTCAATCGCGGCAACTCGGCGCATCAATATGTTTTCGTCAATGGCCGCCCGGTGCAGGATAAGCTGCTTTTATCCGCCATTCGCGGCGCCTATGCCGAAACCGTGCCGCATGGGCGATATCCGGTCGCGGTGCTGTCCATCACGCTCGATCCCGCCTTTGTGGATGTGAATGTGCACCCGGCAAAATCCGATGTGCGTTTTCGCGATCCCGGCCTCATTCGCGGGCTGATCGTCGGCGCGATCCGGCAGGCGCTGACGCGTGACGGCGACAGGGCCGCAACGACGGGTGCGAGCCAGATGATGAACGCCTTCCGCCCCGGCTACAGCCCATCCGGCCTCCGGCCCTCGCCTTCCATGGCAGCCCCCGCGCCATGGTCCGCCGCCACCTCGCCCTCCCGCCCGCTTGCGGTTTCAGGCGGGGCGCAATTTGCAGAGGCGGTGCAGTCACGCTTTTCCGACATCACCATGCCGACGGCGCGGGCCGAGCCTCGGGACACTGACGAGACTGCCGCAAGCCCCTCGCCGGAACCTGTGCTTTATCCGCTCGGAGCCGCGCGGGCGCAGCTGCACGAGAATTACATCATCGCGCAGACGGAAAACGGCCTCGTCATCGTCGATCAGCATGCCGCGCATGAGCGGCTGGTGTTCGAACAGATGCGCAATGCGCTGCATTCCAGGCGGCCGCCTTCGCAGGTGTTGCTCATCCCTGAAATCATCGACCTGCCGGAAGAGGATTGCGACCGGCTGATGGATCACGCCGCCGGTTTCGATGCGCTGGGCCTCGTCATCGAGCGTTTCGGGCCGGGCGCGGTCGCCGTTCGCGAAACACCCGCCATGCTGGGCGAGGTCAACGTGCAGGGGCTGGTGCGCCAGCTTGCCGACGAGATTGCCGAATGGGACGCGGCCTCAACGCTTGCCAACAAGCTGGAATATGTCGCGGCCACCATGGCCTGCCACGGCTCCGTGCGTTCCGGCCGGCGCATGCGGCCGGAGGAGATGAACGCGCTTCTGCGGCAGATGGAAAACACACCGGGTTCCGGCCAGTGCAATCACGGCCGTCCGACCTATATCGAACTGAAACTTTCCGATATAGAACGGCTCTTCGGCCGTAGCTGACGCCGCAAGCAGGCGGGGCTGGCCTTGCGCCGCGCCGGGCTATATAAATTTGAGATACTGGAGCACCCAATTGTTCAGGAAAACGCTGCGCCGTTTCGGACTGGGTGCCCTGACGGGACAGAGCAGGAGACGAAAACGGATGAACAGATTTGAAGGAGGCGGCAACCGCCTCGCCGTCATCGAATATCTCGACGGTGACTTCCGCATCGTCCAGACCGGCTCGCACGTCATCTGCGCCATCACCGGCAAAAGCATTCCGCTCGATGAGCTGCGCTACTGGAGCGTGGCGCGGCAGGAGGCCTATGTGGATGCGGCGGCTTCGCTGGAAGCCGAAAAGAAGGCTGGCAATTTGCCGGCGTGAGTTGGGAAGCGGCGCGTTGAGTATGGCGCGTGTGCCTCCTCTCATCCCTGTGCTTGTCACAGGGATCCAGCCAGCCCAAGTCCTTGGGCTGAGAGGACTCTTTCCGCCACGCAGGCGCGCGCCAACTGGATTCCTGTGACAAGCACAGGAATGAGGAGAAGTGGGTGCACGGCGGTTTATCTTCTTCCGTACTCTAAACCGACGTCCGCGCATTGTCCCGCAGCAGGCGCGCACGGCAGTTCCTCACCGCCGTATCGATGATCGTCGCGGCCGCGTTGGGGTCGTCGAACACCATGTCGATTTCGATCACCAGGCTGTTCCACAACAACTCTTCCGCCCGGCCGTGGTGCCCGTTAAGCCGCACCGCGTCCTTGGCCGTCGTCACCAGTTGCAGGTTCTCTTTGCCGGCGTCCTGCAGAAGATCGGCAATTTCGTCATCGCTGAAATGATGATGATCCGGGAAAGAGCGCTGCAGCACGATGTCGCCGCCGAGCGCCTCGACGGTTCGATAAAATTTGGCCGGGTCGGCGATGCCCGCATAGGCCAGCACGCGCCTTCCCCTGAAATCCTGCGGCTCCTGCGGCGTGATCGCCGCCACGAAAACGGGTTTGGCGGCCTTTGCCGCCTGCCGGACCAGGGCATCGGCCGCATGGCCATTGCCGACCTTCAGGAGCCCGGTCATGTGCCGCATCTGCTCGGCAAGCGGCGCCCTCACCGGGCCGCCCGGCACCAGATGGCCGTTGCCGATGCCGCGCATCGTATCGACGACGACAAGCGCATAATCCAGCGTCAGGCGTGCGCTCTGAAAGCCGTCATCCATGATGATGAGATCGACGCCCTCCTTCACCAGCCGGTGCGCGCCTTCCACGCGCTTGCGGGAAATGACCGTGACCGCCTCTCGCGCCAGGAGCAGCGGCTCATCGCCGACATCGGCCGAGCGGTGCTGTCCGGGATCGACAAGGGTAGTGACGTCGAGCGTGCCGCCGTAACCGCGGCTGAGAAATCCGGGTTTCAGGCCCTTTGCGACGGCGGCTCTCGCAATTGCCATCGCCGTCGGTGTCTTGCCGGCGCCGCCCACGGTGAAGTTGCCGATGCAGATGACCGGAACGGCAACGCTTGCCCTCTTCGCCGTTCGCATCCGCCGGCCGGCGATCTTGCCGTAAAGAAGCGAGAAAGGAGACAGGAGCCACGCCTGCCAGCCCGCTTTCTGCCACCAGAACGGCGGCGCTTCAGAAACCATCTATTCCCGCTCCCGGCCGCGTCGCCCACGGCATTCCGTTCGCCCGTCACATGTCAGGAGGTTGTTTGCCAGAAAAAACCGTAAATTGCAAAAATGGAATAAACGGGTTTGATGGAGCCGCACCCGGCACGGTGGAAATTCCACCGGGTTCAGAGAGCCCGTTCCGGCAAAAGCGCTTCGAGCGCGGTGATGTCGTCGAAACAAAAATCGGCATCGGCGCCGAGGCTTTCGCGCGAGCCTGTTCCGGTCAAAACGGCGATGCGCAGACCGGCACCGGCATTCTTCGCCATATGCAGATCGTGATTATTGTCGCCGACCACCGCCACACGCTCCGGCGGAAAGCCTATCGCCTCGCAGAAACCGAGAACCATGCCGGGCTGCGGCTTGGTGCCGTAACCGCTGTCATATCCCGCGACAAAATCGACGTCCTTTTCGAAACCGAAGCGGATGGCCGTCTGGCGGATGGAGTTTTCATTGTCGCTGGAGGCGATGCCGAGCTTGTAGCCGCGTGCCTTCAGCCTTGCGAAAAACGCCTTGAGATCGGTCACCGGCACGGATTTATCCGCCGCATCGGTAAACAACCGGTCGAGGCGCGCCGTCAGTTCCCCGACATCGCAGGGCGAGCCGGCGGCAACCAGACCGGCGGCGATTTCCGCGGTGTTGCCGGCGGCCAGAAGGCTGTCCGGCACCACATGACCGGTAACGGGGTCCATGCCGCAGGCGGAAAGAAGCCGGTCGGCAAGAACGGGATCGCCCTTGGCGGCAATCGCCGCAAGTTCGCGGTTCACCGGACCCCAGCTGGCGTCATAGCCGAGAAGCGTGCCGTCCTTGTCGAAAAGGACTGCGGCGATCGATTGCGCCGCGTTGAGTTCGATATCCGCTACCATGAACCGATGGCGCTCCGCGGTTGCAGCTTGGCGGAAACGGTGAGCGGGTTGATATAGGGTTCCAGCGCCTTGACGGTGGAGGACAGCGCGCCGCGCATATCCTGAATGACCCGGTTGCCCGCATCGATCATCTTGTAACGCTCATTGTCGTTGACCAGCAGATAGTGCACCGCCTTGGCCAGCATCTCCACATCGCGGATGATACGACCGCCGCCGGCGCGGATCAGCTTCTGATAAGCCTCGCGGAAATTTTGCACATGCGCGCCAGACAGGACGGCGCAGCCGAGCATGGCCGGCTCAAGCGGGTTCTGCCCGCCTTCCGCCGTCAGCGAGCGGCCGACGAAGGCAAGCTCGGTCAGACGCAGATAAAGCCCCATTTCGCCGATGGAATCGCCGAGGAAAATATCGGTTTCCGGGGTGATCACGTCATTGCGGCTGCGGCGGGCGACCGAAAGATTCATGCCCTTCAGCATCGCCTCGACATCGTCGCCACGCTCGGGATGGCGCGGCACGATGATGGTCAGTTGCCCATTGCGCGACTTGATCGCCGCATGCACGGTGGCGGCAGCCTTCTCCTCGCCGTCGAAAGTGGAGATGGCGGCCCATGTCTTGCGATTGCCGACCTGCTTGCGATAGCTCTCCAGAAGCGCCTCGTCGCAGGGCGGCGGGTCGGTGTCGCCCTTGAGGTTGCCTGAAATCACCACCGGCCAGGAGCCGAGATCGCGGAAGCGTTCGGCATCGACATCGGATTGCGCAACCACCAGCGCAAGCTTGGAAAACAGCGATTCAGCAATGTCATGCCGGGCTTTCCAGCGGTCGAAGGAACGGTCGGAGAGACGTGCATTGACCCGGATTTGCGGAATGTGCCGGCGTTCCAGCTCCATCATCGTCACCGGCCAGATTTCCGATTCAGCGGTGATGGCGGCATCCGGCGCCCAGTAGGTCAGGAAACGGTTGACCGCGATCTTGATATCGAGCGGCACATATTGATGGATCACATCGTCGCCCAGTCGCGTGCGGGTCAGTTCGGCCGACGTGACGGTGCCGGTGGTCAAAAGAACGAAGATATCGCGCTTGCGGATTTCGCGGATCAGCGGAATAAGCGCCAGCGTTTCGCCCACGCTTGCGGCATGGAACCAGACGAGCGGCCCGCGCGGGCGCTCGGCGCTGGCATAACCGAAGCGTTCGAGCCGACGGCGCTTGTCTTCCTTGCCCTTCGCCGCCCGGTAGGAAAGATAGGGCTTCGCGAACGGGTAAGCGGCGATACCGGCAATGCGGTAACCGGAAAGAGCGAAACGTGCGATACGGCTGCTCATGACATTCTGCCCTTGATCATTCCGCGCAATGCCCTTCCCCTGTTTTTGGTTGTTATCGCCGCCTACTTCTTCTCAAATTGCGTCATTTTTTGTCATCGGAAACGAAAGCGCGATCACATTTTCTCGCCCCGGTATTCCCGGCCTGCGCCGCTCGCGCAGGAATCACGGGAAAACTCGCTTTCACCCAATAGTATTACAACGCAAGGGCAAAAGGACTCAAATTTTGTCGTCCGGATTGAGAAGACGGTGCATATGCACGATAAAATAACGCATATGGGCGTTATCGACAGTCATCTGCGCCTTGGACTTCCATGCGGTGAGCGCGGAAGCATAGTCCGGATAGATACCGACGATATCGAGCGCCTTCAAATCCCGGAACTGAACATCCTGAAGGTTTTCCAGTTCGCCGCCGAATACGAGGTGCAGCAGCTGTTTCTGTTTGCCAGATTCCGTCATGTCTTTGTCTCTTTCTTAAACTCTGAGAGAGGCATTCATCTGCGGGATTTCCCGGCAAACGTCAACTGTCAGACAGATGTGAAAACGCTTTCAAAAGTGCAGGCAGCGCATAATCTGCTGCGGCGCACAATGCGGGGTGGTTCACCTGCCGGCGATTATACATCAGAGGTTTTCCATCCAGCCCGACCAGCCGGCCGCCGGCCTTCTCCAGAATGAGGTCGGCGGCGGCGAGATCCCACTCGTGCGAGTTGGCCTTGACCAGCGTTCCGTCGATGCGGCCATCAGCCACCATGGCCAGCCGGTAGGCGAGCGAGGGCACGTGCGGAATGCGCTTGACGCCGCCCCGCACCTCTTCCGGCAGATGCGCGATCACGTCTTCGGGCGCCGCCAGATGGAAGATGCCGGCGTTTTCGCGCGCGGCCAAAACGGGCGCACCGTTTTTCAGCGCTTCTCCGCCTTCAAATGCGGTGAACTCCTCGGCAAGCGCCGGGGCGACAAGGGCCGCGGCCACCGGCCGCCCCTCATGCACCACCGCGACGCTGACGCACCAGGTATCCCGGCCGCCGATGAAGGCGCGGGTGCCATCGATGGGATCGACAACGAAGACGGTGGAACGGGAAAGGCGGTCCGTATCGTCATCCGTCTCTTCGGAAAGCCAGCCGTATTCCGGCCGGGCGGAGCGCAGGATGGTTTCGAGGATTTCATTGGCGGCGTAGTCGGCCGCGCTGACCGGCGAAAGCCCGCCATTCTTCCACCAGACCTCGGGATCCTTGCGGAAGAAACCGAGGGCCGTCTCGCCCGCCTTGCGGGCGGCTTCGAGGACCAGCCTCAGATCGGAGGCCCAGCGGGCCTCAGCCATATCGTTCATTTTGCCGTCTTTTCCGCGCGCCTCACACGGCGCGCCTGTTTTTCTCTTCGCACTTGCACACAAAGTGCCGGCGAAAACAACCCGCAGGCCGTCTCACTTGCCCGCGATCGTCATGCCTTCGATGGCGAGCGTCGGGGCGGCGACGCCGTATTTGCGGTCGATGTCATTAGCCGGCGTGACCCGCATGAACATGTCCTTCAGGTTCGAGGCGATGGTGACCTCGGAAACCGCGAAGGTCTTTTCGCCGTTCTCGATCCAGAAACCGCTCGCGCCGCAGCTATATTCACCCGTGATCATATTGGCGCCGTGGCCGATCAGCTCGGTGACGTAAAAGCCGGTTCCGACCTGTCTCAGCAGGTCCTCCGGCGAGAGATCGCCCGGCTCCAGCGCCAGATTGGTGGAGGCCGGCGAAACCGCCGTGCCGCCGCGCACGCCGCGACCATTGGTTTCAAGGCCAAGCTCCCGCGCCGCCGAGGTGGACAGGAACCAGTGCTTGAGAACTCCGTCCTCGATCATCGTCATCTTCTCGCCGCGCACGCCCTCGCCATCGAAGGGACGCGAGGACGGGCCGCGCACGATCTGCGGATCGTCGGTGAGATAAAGGCCCTTTTTCAGAACCTGCTGGCCCATTTTGTCGCGCAGGAAGCTGGTCTTGCGGGCAACCGACGCGCCGTTGATGGCGCCGGCAATCGCGCCGACAAAACCGCGGGCGATGCGTGGATCGAAAACCACGGTAATGTTGCTGCCGGTATCGACCTGACGCGGACCGACACGGCGCACGACTTTTTCACCGGCGCGGCGGCCGATTTCTTCGGCGGCATCGAGATCGGCATAATAAAGGCGGCTGTCGAAATCGTAGTCGCGCTCCATCTTCGTGCCTTCGCCGGCGATGACGCTGACGGAACGGCTGAAGCGGCTGCCCATATAGCTGCCGGAAAAACCGTGGGATGTGGCAAGGACGAGGCCGCCCATGCCGCTCGATGCACCGGCGCCGGAGGAATTGCTAACGCCCTTGACGGCCAGCGCTGCCTCTTCCGAAGCAAGGGCTGCCTCACGCAGCTGATCGGCCGACACTTCCGTCGCATCGAAAAGCTGAAGATCGTCATAGGAAGTGGCCAACCGTTCCTTGTCCGCAAGGCAGGCAAAGGGGTCTTCCGGCGAAACCTTGGCCATAGCCACCGCCCGTTCCGCCAAGGTCTTCAGGTCGAAGCCCGGATTGGCCGAAACGCTCGCCACCCGGCGGCCAACGAAGACGCGCAGGGAAAAATCATCGCTTTCGGAGGATTCGGTGCTTTCCACCTTGCCGAGCCGTACGCCGACCGATTGCGAGCGGGAGCGGACGACAACGGCATCCGCCTCATCTGCGCCGGCGGCGCGGGCAAGATCGACAAGCTGGCTGGCGCGATCGAGAAGTTTGGAAGAATCTATTTCTGAGGACATGAGTTGGCCTTTCATTCCTGTTCCATTTATTGTGCCAAGAACCCCGCATCAAGGGCGAAACGCCGCTTTCTCCATTCGGACGGTTTTGTCGCCACCCTATTCGAAAGTCCGCCCGCATGACCGAGCACGACGCTCTCTTTTCCGAACCCCTGCTGCTTCTGGCCGGCGCGGTCATCGCGGCCTCGGTTTTCCGCAAGCTGGGGCTCGGCACCGTGCTCGGTTATCTGGTGGCGGGCATCATCATCGGGCCGTTCCTGCATCTGGTCACGGATGCGAAGGACATCTTCAACGTCTCGGAACTGGGCGTGGTTTTCCTGCTCTTCATCATCGGTCTCGAACTGAAGCCGTCGCGCATCTGGCAGATGCGGCGCGATATTTTAGGGCTGGGGATGGCGCAGGTGCTGGTGACGGGCAGCGTGCTGGCGGCCATTGCCTGGTGGGCAGGGCTGATCGACTGGCGCGGCAGTCTCGTCGCCGGTTTCGGCCTTGCGCTTTCCTCCACCGCCTTTGCGCTGCAAATCCTTGCCGATGACGGCGACATGAATACGCGGCACGGCAACCGGTCCTTCTCGATCCTGCTGTTTCAGGACCTCGCCATCGTGCCGCTTCTCGCCCTCGTCACCATTCTTTCCAACCGGCCGGATGTGCCGACGGATTCGATGGTGTCCGATCTCATCGCCTCCGTCGTTGCCGTGGCCGGCATGGTGCTGGCCGGGCGGTATCTTCTGACGCCGATGTTCCAGATCATCGCCCGCACCGGTGCAAGGGAGGTGATGATCGCCGCCGCCCTCTTCGTTGTCATCGGCGCCGCCGCCATCATGGAGGCGGTGGGCTTGTCGATGGGCATGGGCGCGCTGCTGGCGGGGCTGATGCTGTCGGAATCCTCCTACCGGCATGAGCTGGAAGCCGATATCGAGCCGTTTCGCGGCCTGTTTCTGGCGCTGTTCTTCATGGCGGTCGGCATGTCGCTGCATATCCATATCGTCTATGAGCATATTCTGCTCATCCTGATCGCCGTGCCGGCGATGATGGCGGTGAAGGCGGCGCTGATCTATGGTCTCTGCCGCATCGCCGGCTCGTCGCGTTATGCATCGAGCCGCATCGCGCTGCTGCTGGCGCAGGGCGGCGAATTCGGCTTCGTGCTCTTCACCACGGCTGCCGCCTCCGGGCTGTTTCCGCAGGCGACGGCCTCAATCCTCGTTGCCGTCGTCACGCTTTCCATGGCGCTGACGCCGCTTCTGGCGGTGATTTCACGCCGGCTGACGGCGGAGGATGCGGAAGAGGACAAGCTGGAAGAGGATTTCGACGGCGCGGGCGCGGATGTGCTGATGATCGGCTTTTCCCGCTTCGGCCAGATCGCCTCGCAGATCCTTCTCGCCGGCGGGCGCGACGTGACCGTCATCGACAGCTCCGCCGACCGCGTGCGGCAGGCCGCCCGTTTCGGCTTCCGCATCTTTTTCGGCGATGGCACCCGCAAGGACGTGCTGATCGCCGCCGGCATCGAGCGGGCCGATCTCGTTGCGGTCTGCACCCACAAGAAGGAGGTGACCGACCGTATCATCGACATGATCCAGTCGGAATTTCCGAGCGTGCGCATCTATGCCCGCTCCTATGACCGCGTGCATTCCCTCGACCTCAGGAAAAAGGGCGTGGAATATGAAATCCGCGAAACGCTGGAATCGGGCCTGCTGTTCGGCAGGCGCATTCTGGAGGGGCTGGATATGGATGGTGAAAGGGCGCTGGCGATTGCCGACGACATTCGCGAACGCGACGAGGAGCGGCTTCAGCTACAGGCCGTGGAAGGCCTCGCCGCCGGCCGGCAGATGCTGCACAACAAGCCGGTGCGCGAGGTGAAGCCCGAACCGCTGATGAAGCCGAAGACCAAGGCGGAAAAGTGGGAAGAAGAAGAAGAGGAAGCGGAGGACAGCGAGACGGAAGTTTCGCTGTAAATTGCGTTCAACTTAGTGACTGGAAGCGCACCGCTTGTTTCTTCTCCCCGCCGGGGAGAAGTCCGCGGCAGCGGGATGAGGGGCAAGGATAGCGATATTCGGAGAGGGTGCCCCCTCATCCGGCCCTTTGGGCCACCTTCTCCCCCTCGGGGAGAAGAAAACTCGCCTCACTTATCACGCCTCCACGCCCTGCCCGCGGTGAAACAGTTCCACCTGCATGTCGATCTGCCGTTTCAGATCGTCCTTGATACCGGCCGATGCGTTCAGCACCTCTTCGGACTTCAGGAAATCCAGCAC
Source organism: Agrobacterium sp. T29 (assembly GCF_006970545.1). NCBI lineage: Bacteria > Pseudomonadati > Pseudomonadota > Alphaproteobacteria > Hyphomicrobiales > Rhizobiaceae > Agrobacterium > Agrobacterium sp. T29. Next base: position 382,959 of record NZ_CP040640.1, on the reverse strand, counting down.
ACCGAAACGGTGCACGGGCGGGCGCAGGAAAATATGCGGCGGACGTAACCGCAGTTTCAGGGCAATCGCCGCCTGCATCATCAGCTGGCTGGCGCCGAAGAGGCTGTCCAGCCGGTTCGGCATGGTGGTTCCGTCGCCTTCCGGGCCGCCGACGACATCGACGCCGATGACGATATCGGCGCGGTCCAGCAGATGCTCATAGGGCACCGGATTAAAAATGCCGCCGTCGATCATGATGCGGCCATCGATACGCACCGGCATGAACAATGCGGGAATGGCGGCAGATGCGGCCAGCGCCTGGATGATCTCGCCGCGTTCCACCACCACTTCGGTCTGGGCGTAATAATCCGTGGTTATCACTTTGAGCGGAATGGCAAGCTCGGAAAAATCCTTCGGCAGAGCCTGCGGCATCAGGGCGTGCAGGATGAGTTCGAGGTTGAACTGCCCGAGGCGAAAACCGTCCACCGCATGGCGCATCGATGCCGGGCCGAGGCTCCAGAGCCGGTTGGCGACCGAGCCTTTTCGTCCCATCAGTTCAAGCGTGTATTCACGGATTTCCCGGCCGGTCATGCCGGCCGCCATGCCCGCGCCGATGATGGAGCCAATGGACGAACCGGAAATCGCCACGGGCCGGATGCCGAGTTCGTCCAGCGCCTCGATGACGTTGATGTGGCAGATGCCGCGTGCGCCGCCGCCGCCGAGCGCCAGTCCGAAAGTCGGCTCATGGCCGCCCGCGCCGTCACCTTCGAGAACCTCTTCCCCGGCGCGGACGATCGTTATGCTCTCGTTTACACCCTGCTCCATGCGAATACCCAAATTCTTTCCACGGCAAAGACTCTGCCTATTGCGCAAACAAGACAAGACCGTGGCGTGACGGGAAGGTGTTCCTGTTAGAGTGTTTTCGCTTTTCTTCGAATCGCGAAAACACTCTAACTCTTTGTTCTGTCGCATTTCCGGACGGAAAACCGAGCTCCAGTTTTCCTGGAAATGCTTTAGGGCTCGTAACGGTAGAAATGCATTTTCGTATCGCCGAAGATGCGGCTTTCGAGCGGTTTGAAAACCGGATCGACCTTGACCGTCACATCGCCGCGCTCTTCGAGAATGGCGAGCGCGCCGGGGTTCAGCCAGCCGCCGCCATGGGCGGCCGCGAAAGCCTTTTCCCCATGGCCGTAGCCATAGGGCGGATCGGCGAAGAGAAGATCGAAGGGCTCGATATTGTTGACGCCGCCGAGCTTGGTGGCGTCACGCCGCAGAATGCGGGCGCGGCCATGCAGACCCAGCGCATCGATATTTTCCCAGAGCAGCCCCCTGCCCTCCACGCCGTTTTCGACGAAGAGCGCCACGCGACAGCCACGCGAAAGCGCCTCCAGACCGACCGCACCGGTTCCGGCGAAAACGTCCAGAACGCGCGTGCCATCCAGACTTTCCGGATAGGCATGGCTCAGAATATTGAAGAGGCTTTCCCGCGTCCTGTCGATGGTCGGACGAATGGAATTCGATTTCGGCGCGGCCAAACTCCGGCCGCGGAACTCACCGCCTACGATCCGCATTACGTGTCATTCCCCTGCCTCCAGAAGGTTTGCCACCCGGGCCTTTGCCGCCCGGCTTGCCGCCGCCGGGACCACCGGGGCCTTTGCTTTTGCCTGAGAAACCCGAACGTTCACCACGTTCGCCCGATTTTCCGAACGATGGCTTGCCGAATCCGGATTTACCGGCCGGCTTGCCGCCACGGGGCTTGTCTCCCGCCGGGCGCTCGCCGCGCGGGCGGTCACCGTCTTCACGGGGCCTGTCGCGGAACGGACGGTCACCGAAAGGTTTTTCGCCACGTGGGCGGTCGCTGCGCGGGCGGTCGCCCTCTTCGCGCGGCTTGTCACGGAACGGCCGGTCGCCGAAAGGTTTGCCGCCGCGTGCCGGGCGGTCGCCGAAGCTCTTTTCACCGCGCGGACGGTCGCTGCGCGGGCGGTCCCCATCTTCACGCGGCTTGTCGCGGAATGGCCGGTCGCCGAACGGCTTTCCGCCGCGTCCACCACGATCACCAAAACTCTTTTCGCCACGCGGACGGTCGCCGCGTCCGCGACCAGCTTCTTCTTCGCGGGGGGAATCCGAACGGATCCACTCGCCCTCGGCATCCGCATGCCGCACGACATTGCGCCGCGCTTCGTCCTGGGCGGAAGGCTTCTTGAAGAGGTTTTCGGCTTCCGCGCGGGCGGAAGACTTGCGCTCCTTGCCGTCGCGGGTGGGCCTTGCACCGGGCGCCATCCAGACATTGGCCGTACGGCTGGTGCCGGCGGCCTGGCGTGGGCGGCGGTCTTCGCCTTCATCCTCGCTGCGGCCCTTGGCGGCAAATTTCCCGGCGGGCTTGGAGCCGAACTTGCCGGCCGGCTTGTCGCCGCGCTTGGTGTCGAGACGGCCGAGCGCCTTTTCACGACGATCCTCGGACTTGCCGCTCTTTTCGAAGCGCGGCTTGCCTTCCGGCGCATCGCTTTTCGCCCATTCGGATTTCACCGGCCGCTTCGGCGCGTCGTCTTCTTCATCCTCAACGGGCGCATTGTAGATCGGCGCGTCGAAATTGGCGCCGGCCTGTTCGATCAGACGCGGGCCGAGCTGGTCGCGCAGCATGCGGCCGCGCACTTCCAGCACCTTGCCTTCAGCGAGATCGCCAAGCTGGAACGGACCGTAGGAAACGCGGATCAGGCGGTTGACCTCGAGACCGAGCGCGCCGAGCACGTTCTTGATCTCACGGTTCTTGCCTTCACGCAGGCCCATGCTGATCCAGACATTGTGGCCCTGGGTGCGGTCGAGCGTGGCGTCGATTGCGCCGTAGAGCACGCCGTCGACGGCAATGCCTTCCTTCAGCTTGTCGAGTGCGGCCTGATCGACCTCGCCATGGGCGCGCACGCGGTAGCGGCGCAGCCAGCCGGTGGTCGGCAGTTCCAGCACGCGGGAAAGTCCGCCATCGTTGGTGAGCAGCAGCAGGCCTTCGGTATTGATATCGAGGCGGCCGATGGACAGAACGCGCGGCAGTTCACCGGGCAGATTGTCGAAAACGGTCGGACGGCCTTCCGGGTCGGAGTTGGTCGTCACCAGACCAGCGGGCTTGTGGTAAAGCCACAGGCGCGTGCGCTCGGCGCCGCGAATCGGCATACCGTCGACTTCGATCTTGTCGGACAGCGTGGCGTTCACCACCGGCGTATCCAGCTTGACGCCGTTCAGCGACACGCGGCCTTCCATGATCATGCGCTCGACATCGCGGCGCGAGGCGACGCCTGCGCGCGCCATGATCTTGGAAATGCGCTCGGGCTTGGAAGCGCCAACGGTTTCCGGCACCGGGGCGGCCTTTGCCTCGGTCGGTTTCTTTTCGCGCTCTGCGGCGGGCTTGCCGGGGCCTTTCGGCTTCCTGTCGCGGCTAAATGTCTTGCCGCCGTCACGCTTCGGCTTGTCTTTAAAAGTCATTTGCTGTTTGCCTGTTGTTTGGGCTGTCCTATCAGGTCCAAGCACAAGGGTTAAGAGGAAATTGAAACGCAATGGCCGAAAGGACGCATTTCATGGAGCTGGCGCTTTCGGAAGCCCGTGCCGCGGCTAAGCGGCAGGAGGTTCCGATCGGCGCGGTACTGGTTATGGACGGCCGCGTCATCGCCCGTTCCGGCAATCGCACCCGTGAATTGAACGATGTGACGGCTCACGCCGAAATCGCCGTGATCCGCATGGCCTGCGAAGCGCTGGAGCAGGAACGCCTGCCCGGCGCCGATCTCTACGTGACACTGGAGCCCTGCACCATGTGCGCGGCGGCGATTTCATTCGCCCGTATCCGCCGGCTCTATTACGGCGCGCGAGACCCGAAGGGCGGCGCAGTGGAGAGTGGCGTGCGTTTCTTCAGCCAGCCGACATGCCACCATGCGCCGGATGTCTATTCGGGACTGGCGGAAAGCGAAAGTGCGGAAATCCTGCGGCAATTTTTCCGCGAGAAACGTCTCGACGATTGAGCGGCCGGCGGGAGACGCAAGCTTTCCCGCAGGCCATCAGCCATTCGTTATTACTGGAAGGGGTTCCACCAGCTCTTGCCGGTGTTTGCCACGGCCGCTTCTTTCTTGCGGCGCTTTTCCTTCTTCAGCTCCGGTTCGCCGAGATCGGTCAGCTGATCCTGCGGAACGCTGCGATATTCAGCCGGCGGATCGGTGAGGAACCTGCGCTGGGCGTTGACGACGGAGCCGCCCTGGGCTTCAGCCTTGGCCTTGCGGAAGGCTTCCCATTTCTGGGTTTCGGTCATCTGGCCTGCGGTGCCGTTGCCTGCGAGCAGCGGCGAGCGATAATGCGGGTTGTTCTTGTTGGCATCCGCCTCTTCGCGCAGGCGTTCGCGGGTTTCTTCCGGCGATTCGACCCATTGCGGATTGTTTTCGCGGCTTGCCATGTTCTGCTGCGGCGTGGCCAACTGTTCGGCACGGGCCTGAGCAGGAACGACGAGGCCCGGGCGGGGGCTGTATTTCAGGTTGCGCTTTTCCTGGTCATTGCCGGTGATCGAGGTCGCGTTGCCAAGATCGTCGACAAGCTGTTCCGCCGCCGTCTTGCCCGTGCCGTAGGTCGGGCTCGTGCACGCGCCAAGCAACACGCCTATCGTCGTGATGCCAACAACCGTGCGAAACATGCCCAAACCCTGCGCATTACCCTGCATCGTCTTCATTGAAACCCTTCCAGCCGTCCGTCCCACTTCGCCAGACATCGTCTTTCGGCAGGCGGCAGCCCGCATTGCCGTGCAAATCCGGCCATTTTCAGGCAGGTGTACCGGATGAAGAGGCAAAGCGCAATTCATCCGGTCATTTTCATCGCGCATCGGCCCGAAACCCGGAATCGGGTTTCGACAGGAACGATGCGCAGCTTCGGATTATCCGAGGGCTGCAAGCTCTCGCAGCGCGGCCGCATCGCGGGCGGAAACCTCCGGATAGGCCGGATCGGAACCGACATCGGTGGTGATGCGCCAGGAACGGGCGCATTTTGCGCCTTCCGCCAGCTTCTGCTCGACCACGACCTTTGCCACTTCCGGCAGGCGGAAGCCATCGGTCGGGCCTTCATCGCCCACCACCGAGATGGCCGAGGTGATGCAGATTTCGGCGAAATCCTGCCCCTTCAGCGCCGCCAGAAGATCGGCGTCGGCGATGTGCACGACAGGGGCTGCCTCAAGCGAGGAGCCGATGCGCTTTTCACGACGTTCGACTTCCAGCGCGCCTGTCACGACCGTGCGGACCTTGCGGATTTTTTCCCACTTCGCTTCCAGCGCATCGTTCTTCCACTCGGCCGGGATTTCCGGGAACTGGACGAGATGCACCGATTCCGCATCCGGGTAGCGCGAAAGCCACGCCTCTTCGGTGGTGAAGGGCAGCATGGGCGCGAGCCACGAGACGAGGCAATCGAATAGCTTCGCGATGACCGACAGGGCCGCCCGGCGCTTCAGCGACGACGGCGCGTCGCAATAAAGCGTGTCCTTGCGGATATCGAAATAGAAGGCCGAAAGCTCGACATTGGCGAAATCCACCAGCGCGCGGGCGATCTTCTTGAACTCGAAGCCGTCATAGCCTTCACGCACGACGCCATCCAGTTCGGACAGGCGGTGCAGCACGAGCTTCTCCAGCTCCGGCAGATCGTCATAGGCGATCTCCTCGCCCTTGTAATGGGCGAGCGTGCCGAGCATCCAGCGGATGGTGTTGCGCAGCTTGCGATAGGCATCGACATTGGTCTGGATGATGGCCTTGCCGAGGCGCTGGTCTTCCCAATAATCCGTGGTCATGACCCACAGGCGCAGGATATCCGCGCCGGCGTCCTTCATGACTTCCTGCGGCGAGACGACGTTGCCCTTGGACTTGGACATCTTCTCGCCCTTCTCATCCATGGTAAAACCATGGGTGACAACGGCATTATAGGGCGCGCGGCCGCGCGTCGCGCAGCTTTCGAGCAGCGACGAGTGGAACCAGCCGCGATGCTGGTCGGAACCTTCCAGATAGACATCCGCCGGCCACTTCATGTCCGGGCGGTCTTCCAGCGTGAAGGTGTGGGTGCAGCCGCTGTCAAACCAGACGTCGAGAATGTCCATGACCTGCTGCCAGCGGGCATGGTCGTGGTCATTGCCGAGGAAACGTTCCTTGGCGCCTTCGGCGAACCAGGCATCTGCACCTTCGGCCTCGAAGGCCTCGAGGATGCGGGCGTTGACGGCCTCATCGATCAGGACCTCACCCTTCTCATCGGCGAAGACGGCGATCGGCACGCCCCAGCTGCGCTGGCGCGACAGGACCCAGTCGGGCCGGCCTTCGATCATGGCGCGCAGGCGGTTCTGGCCGGAAGCCGGAACGAAGCGGGTGTCGTCGATAGCGCTCAGCGAACGCGAGCGCAGCGTGGTGCCGTCGCCCAGTTCCTTGTCCATATAGACGAACCATTGCGGCGTGTTGCGGAAGATGACCGGCTTCTTGGAGCGCCAGCTATGCGGGTAGCTGTGCTTCAGGCGGCCACGGGCAAACAGGTTGTTTTCCGCGATCAGCGCCTTGATGACGCGGTCATTGGCATCGCCCTTCTTGCCGTTATCGTCCATGACGCGGGCAGCGCCGCCTTCGGCGGACGGACCGAAACCGGGGGCGTCTTCGGTGTAGAAACCGTCATCGCCAACAGGGAACGGGATGGCCGACGAAACGCCGCGCGCTTCCAGCTCACGCTGATGCGCGGTCCAGACGTCAAAGTCCTCACGGCCATGGCTCGGCGCGGTGTGCACGAAGCCCGTACCGGCATCGTCGGTGACGTGATCGCCTTCGAGAAGCGGGACCGGGAAATCGTAGCCAAGCGACGCCAAAGGATGGGCGCAGGTGATGGCGGCCAGCTCTTCGGTTTTCACGTCGCGAACGAGCTTGAAGGTCAGCTTTGCCTTGGCTGCGGCCTCATCGGCGAGCTTCTTGGCGAAGATCAGCTTTTCGCCCGGCTGCGGACCGAAATCGTTCTGCGCGCTTTCCACTTCGTAGAGGCCATATTCGACCCGCGAAGAGAACGCGATGGCGCGGTTGCCAGGGATGGTCCACGGCGTGGTGGTCCAGATGACCACTGACGCGCCCCGCAACTCATCGAGATGCCGGCGGGTTTTATCGAGAGCCTCCTGGACAGCATAATCGACGATATCAGCTTTCTCATCTTCGTATTCGGGACGAAGACCCAAATCGAATGATAGAGAGTTGATGGTCTGCTCGTCATATTCGAGCTTTGCCACCGGGAACTTCACCCAGATCATGTCGCTCTCGACATCGGCATATTCGACTTCGGCTTCCGCCAGCGCCGTGCGCTCGACCACCGACCACATGATGGGCTTCGAGCCGCGATAAAGCTGGCCGGTGCGGGCGATCTTCAGCAGTTCGCCGGCGATGCGGGCTTCGGCGTGGAAGTTCATCGTCGTATAGGGATTTTCAAAGTCGCCCTCGATGCCGAGGCGCTTGAACTCTTCTGACTGAACCTTGATCCAGCCGGCCGCGAAGTCACGGCATTCCTTGCGGAATTCGTTGACCGGAACCTCGTCCTTGTTCTTGCCCCTGGCGCGATAGGCTTCCTCGATCTTCCATTCGATCGGCAGACCGTGGCAATCCCAGCCCGGAACGTAATTGGCATCATAACCGCGCATCTGGAACGAGCGGGTGATGACGTCTTTCAGGATCTTGTTCAGCGCATGGCCGATGTGGATATTGCCATTGGCATAGGGCGGGCCGTCATGCAGCACGAATTTTTCGCGGCCGGCGGCGGAGGCGCGCAGGCGTTTGTAGAGGCCCATTTCCTGCCAGCGCTTGACCGTTTCCGGTTCCTTCTGCGGCAGGCCGGCGCGCATCGGAAAATCCGTCTGCGGCAGATAGAGGGTGGCGGAGTAATCCAGTTTTTCTGCGGTGTCGCTCATAATCGTACCGTTGTTGCGCGCCGTGTCGGTCGCGCCGTCTCAATTTCAAAGAGGGCAAATACGGAAAGCGCCATGACCAAAGTCATGACAAGCGCCAAAATCCCGGACCTTCCGGCTCGTCAGAGCGGGCGGAAGGCCGGGCCAATAATTCGGCCAATCTGAGTTTTGAACATCAACCGGTATTGGGACATGGCCGGTTGTTTATGCGGTTTTCCGGCAAAAAGGAAGAGAAAAGCGACGGCAATATCGGCCGAAACAGAGGCTGACCGGCCTTACCCGGTCAGAACGCGATCCTGGCGTCCAGTTCGCTGAGCGGGCGCACGCCCGATAACATCGCCCTCGCCTCTTCTTCATCGCGCCTGATCTGGGCGACGAGCGGATCGAGACCGTCGAATTTCAGCTCGTCGCGCAGGTGCCCGAAGAAGGAGACCGAACAGACCTCGCCATAAAGATCGCCGGAAAAATCGAAGACGAATATTTCAAGCAGCACCGCACCGTTTTCGGTGACGGTCGGGCGGTAACCGAAGCTTGCCACGCCATCGCGGATCGAACCGTCCGGGCGGCGGAACCGCACGGCATAGATGCCCGCCTTCAGTTCCGTTTCCGGCGCCAGCGCCATGTTGGCGGTGGGATAACCCAGCGTGCGGCCGAGCTTCTGGCCGCCGATGACTTCGCTTTCCACCGTGAAGCGATAACCGAGCAGACCTGCGGCGCCCGCCACATCGCCTTCGCACAGAAGCGAGCGAATCCGGCTGGAGGAGACGACATCCGCGCCCTCGTCGCGGAAGGCATCCACCAGCGTCACGTCGAAGCCATGGCGTTTGCCGGCCTCCATCAGAAATGCCGGGCCGCCTTCGCGGCCCTTGCCGAAATGGAAATCGAAGCCGGTGACGACAGCGCTGGCATGAAGCCAGTCGACCAGAATGGACTGGACGAATTCCTCCGCCGAGCGCTGCGAAAATTCCCGGTCGAAGGGATATTCGATGACGGAGCGGAAACCGATGGCCTCAAGGATGCGCGCCTTCAGCGGCGCGGGCGTGAGGCGAAAGACCGGCGTATCGGGACGGAAGACGGAACGGGGATGCGGCTCGAAGGTCAGCACCAGCGCGGGAACGCCGCGGGCTTCCGCCAGCTCCAGGGCACGATCCAGCACAGCCCGGTGGCCGCGATGCACGCCGTCGAAATTGCCGATGGCGATGACGCCGCCGCGAAGAGCTTCCGGCAGCGGCTCCTTTTTTTCATTGCGGTGAAAGACGGTCATGGCAATCGATCCATTCCTGCGCCAGCTATTCTTCAGGCAAGACGTCCTCAGGCGAGACGGGGCATCCACCAGCCGGGAGCAGCACCCTGCCCCTTGAGATAGGCGTTGAGAAGCGCCTCGTCCGTCTGGCCGTTCAGCGTATATTCGGCGGCGTGAATGCCGCCGCTGATATAAAGAAGGTTGAGACCGCTCGCAATCGCGCCCTTCACATCCGTTGGCATGCCGTCGCCGATGGCGAGCACGCGATCCTTGGCGAAGGCGCCGCGCACTTCTTTGGCCGCCGCAAGGCAGGCCTCATAGATCGGCGCATGCGGCTTGCCGGCAATGCGGACCTCGCCGCCGAGCTGTTCATAGTATGCGGCCATGGCGCCGGCGCAGGGAATGATGCGCTCGCCGCGCTCCACCACCAGATCGGGATTGGCGCAGATCATCGGCACGTTGCGGGCAATGAAGCCCTTGAGCATTTCGGTATAGTCCTCGGGCGTTTCCGTCTCGTCATCGAAAAAGCCGGTACAGACCACGGAATGCGCTTCCGCCTCGCCGACGCGCTCGACATCGAGACCGTCCAGCAGCGGCAGATCGCGTTCCGGGCCGAGCAGGAATACTTTTTTCGGGCCTTCCGCGATCAGGCCGCGGGTGACGTCACCGGAGGTGATGATGCGGTCATAGGCCTCATCCGGCACGCCGAGAACGCGAAGCTGGGCGATGACGCCGGGAGCGGGACGCGGCGAATTGGTGATGAGCACCACCGTCTTGCCGGCCTTGCGCGCTTCCCGCAGGGCAACTGCCGCATCCGGAAAGGCGCTGACGCCATTGTGCAGCACGCCCCAGACATCCGAAAGAATAACGTCGAACCCAGCCGTGATTTCGCCGAGAGTGAGAATGCGATGGGCCATGAGATGCTTTCCGGATGCGAGAAGAGGGTGAGCGTGACATCGCAAAGCGGGACGCCGATGGCAAGGAAAAAAGCGCCGCCAGACCGGTCTTTGGCCCGCCTGACGCAGCATGAACACAAATGCCCCTTAGATGCGATGCGGCCGCAACGGGCAAAAAGAACGACGTCGCCGCGCCCGTCCGCGCATGGGAAATTTCTGTCATGGAACGCTGATAACCATAAGCCATGAAATTTTTCAGACAGGGCGTTCTTGACTCCGACAGAAGCCCTCCTTATCTCGGTTCCGCTGGCACTCGATAAAGGAGAGTGCTAACACCCATCAGGCGAGTTCCAAAAGCTCGCGCAGTCATTTGATCGAGGGATTAGACAATGACAAGCACCAATTTCCGCCCGCTTCACGATCGCGTCGTCGTTCGTCGCGTTGAGTCCGAAGAAAAGACCAAGGGCGGCATCATCATTCCCGATACCGCCAAGGAAAAGCCGCAGGAAGGCGAAATCGTCGCCGTCGGTTCCGGCGCACGTGACGAGGCCGGCAAGGTCGTCGCTCTCGATGTCAAGGTTGGCGATCGCGTTCTGTTCGGCAAGTGGTCGGGCACCGAAGTCAAGCTCAACGGCGAAGACCTTCTGATCATGAAGGAAGCCGACATCATGGGCATCATCGGCTGATTTCAGTCGACCCATCGTTTCCTTAAATTCCAAGCCGGACCCGGTCCGGCCATTCGAAACCAGGAGTTTTGAAAATGGCAGCCAAAGAAGTAAAATTCGGCCGCACAGCACGCGAAAAGATGCTCAAGGGCGTCGACGTTCTTGCTGATGCAGTAAAGGTCACCCTCGGCCCGAAGGGTCGTAACGTCGTTATCGACAAGTCCTTCGGCGCTCCGCGCATCACCAAGGACGGCGTTTCCGTCGCCAAGGAAATCGAACTGGAAGACAAGTTCGAGAACATGGGCGCACAGCTCGTTCGCGAAGTTGCCTCCAAGACCAACGACATCGCCGGTGACGGCACCACCACCGCGACCGTTCTGGCCCAGGCCATCGTTCGCGAAGGTTCCAAGGCAGTTGCTGCCGGCATGAACCCGATGGACCTGAAGCGCGGTATCGATCTGGCCGTTGCTGAAGTCGTCAAGGACCTTCAGGCCAAGGCCAAGAAGATCAACACGTCCGAAGAAGTTGCGCAGGTCGGCACGATCTCCGCAAACGGCGAGCGTCAGATCGGTCTCGACATTGCTGAAGCAATGCAGAAGGTCGGCAACGAAGGCGTCATCACCGTTGAAGAAGCCAAGACCGCCGAAACCGAACTCGAAGTCGTCGAAGGCATGCAGTTCGACCGCGGCTACCTGTCGCCCTACTTCGTGACCAACCCGGAAAAGATGGTTGCGGACCTCGAAGACGCTTACATCCTCCTGCACGAAAAGAAGCTCTCGAACCTTCAGGCCATGCTGCCGGTTCTCGAAGCCGTCGTTCAGACCGGCAAGCCGCTCGTCATCATCGCTGAAGACGTCGAAGGCGAAGCTCTTGCAACGCTCGTCGTCAACAAGCTGCGTGGCGGCCTCAAGATCGCTGCCGTCAAGGCTCCTGGCTTCGGCGACCGCCGCAAGGCCATGCTGGAAGACATCGCCATCCTGACCGGTGGTACCGTCATTTCCGAAGACCTCGGCATCAAGCTCGAAAACGTTACCCTCGACATGCTCGGCAAGTCGAAGAAGGTTTCGATCTCCAAGGAAAACACCACGATCGTTGACGGCGCCGGCCAGAAGTCCGACATCGAAGGCCGTGTTGCCCAGATCAAGGCCCAGATCGAAGAAACCACCTCCGACTACGACCGCGAAAAGCTGCAGGAACGTCTTGCCAAGCTCGCTGGCGGCGTTGCCGTTATCCGCGTCGGCGGTTCGACGGAAGTCGAAGTGAAGGAAAAGAAGGACCGCATCGACGACGCTCTCAACGCGACGCGCGCTGCCGTTCAGGAAGGCATCGTACCGGGCGGCGGCGTTGCCCTGCTGCGTTCGTCCACGAAGATCACCGCAAAGGGTGAAAACGACGACCAGGAAGCCGGTATCAACATCATCCGCCGCGCTCTGCAGGCTCTGGTTCGCCAGATTGCAGACAACGCAGGTGACGAAGCTTCCATCGTTGTCGGCAAGATCCTCGAGAAGAACGAAGACAACTACGGCTACAACGCCCAGACCGGCGAATATGGCGACCTGATCCAGCTCGGCATCGTCGACCCGGTCAAGGTTGTTCGCACGGCTCTGCAGAACGCAGCTTCGGTTGCTTCGCTGCTGATCACCACCGAAGCCATGATCGCCGAGCTTCCGAAGAAGGACGCTCCGATGCCGGCAATGCCGGGCGGCGGCATGGGCGGCATGGACTTCTAATCAGTCCTGTCACCGGAATAAGGAAAGGGCGGTCTTCGGATCGCCCTTTTTCTTTGCCGCCCATGCCCTTTAAGGGGTCCGGCGTCGCAAGCGCGCCCGACGGGCGGCATGGACTTCTAATCAGTCCTGTCACCGGAATTAAGAAAGGGCGGTCTTCGGACCGCCCTTTTTCTTTGTCGTGCCTTTGTGATTGACGAAAAGCGGCGCATTTTATCGACGCTCTCGCGATAGATGCCTCATTAAATCAACAGGTTGCACAATTCTGAAGGCCGAAAGCGGAAAGGTTCGTGTATTGTCCCGTTTTGGAACAGGCATGATTTTATCCGGCTATTTTTTGCAGCCCTATGCAATAATGGGGCACATTCAAGAGCGAATCACCACCCCATACGGGGCCGATTTGCACTCGGACCGGCTTATAAGTGCGCTATTTAGTTGTGCTTTTTCGCATGTCTCGCGATTTTGAAGAAGAAATACATAATATTTTTGATTTTCTCACTGGCTGGTTGTTGTAGGTAGGGGAAAATAAACTATAAGTCACCCCCCGTAAGGGTTCCGCGACGGGGCGGCCAGCATTGAAGGGGTTTCGATGCCTGGCAAACACGTTCGACTGCGGGTGGCGGTAAAGGTTCAACCTGGCAGTGGCGCTTGAAGTGGCGGCGCTGGCACGTGTTCATGCGGGGGCGCGATTTGTTTGAAATATCAAGACGCAACGATGCTCTGCCTGCGGCGGCAACAACCACGCCCGATCCCCGGACCCTGTCGCATTTCTTCATGTCGGAGGAGTGGAGCAGCGATCTTTCCAGTGGCGTCATCCGGCTCGGCGAACACGCATCGTTCATGCACGGCCTGCCGCCGGGCGAGTGCGGGTTGCTCAGCCTTGTCCGCTGTTACGACCGCGCTGACCACGCCCGCGTTCTGGAACTTTTCGAGCAGGTTTCCACCGCACCCTCACGTTTCTGCTTTTCAACCGGCCTCTCCATCTTGCCGGCGATGCGGCAGCCGGTCATCTGCATGGGTGAATCTTCCGGCTTCGAAGACGGCCAGCAAGGGCGCATATCAGGGCTTTTCCTGTTTCCGCGCTTTGAGGATATTCGCTTCGCCGCCTGAACATAGCCGGACAGACGCTCAGTACCGTTCACAAAATGAAGACGATTTGTCTTCTATTGTTCATCTTTATGGGCGGATGATTTTCGGTCATTGATATCTCCAGACATTGCAGTTCAACCGGCGACACGCCGACTATTTACCGGAGATATCCATGTCCAGCAGCCAGAACGTTCTCGTTCTCATCGCCCGTATTCTGCTTTCCTTCATCTTCATCACCTCGGGCTTCAGCAAGCTCGTCGATCCGGCCGGTACGGCCGGCATGATCACAGGTGCCGGCCTGCCCGCCGCAACCGCGCTTGCCTATCTCGCAGGCCTGTTCGAACTCGTTGCCGGTCTTGCCATTCTCGCTGGTTTCCAGACCAAAATCGCTGCCTGGGCGCTTGCCGTCTTCTGCGTCTTCACCGGTCTGGTGTTCCACAGCGGCACCGTTGCCGTTCCCGGCTGGCCTGAGCCGGCTCTTGGCTGGATCAACACGCTGAACGGCATCATGATGGTGAAGAACATCACCCTTGCCGGCGCTTACATCCTGCTTGCCGCCTTCGGCCCCGGCGCCTACTCCGTCGACGCAAGACGCGGCGCAGCTGTGGCCCACGCATAAGCCAAACAACAGATCGACCAATAAAAAAGCCGCCGGATCGCTCCGGCGGCTTTTTTGTTTTACGTCGTCAGACCGCAGCCCTGATGCGCGAGGCGATTTCCTGAACCGCCGCATCGCCTTCGTGTTCCAGCTTGCGAGCGCGGACGAAGCAGGCTTCCGACCGGACGATGATGCCGTCGGAGAGAATTTTCAGGTGGTTGGCCTTCAGCGTCGAACCGGTCGAGGTGATATCGACGATGATATCCGCCTGCCCCGCCGCCGGCGCACCCTCGGTCGCGCCAAGGCTTTCAACGATGCGATAAAGCTGAATGCCGTGCTGGCGCGAAAAGAATTGCTGTGTCAGCCGCCAATATTTGGTGGCGATGGCGAGCCTGCGGCCATGACGGGCGCGGAATTCCGAAGCGACATCGCCGAGATCGGCCATGCTGTCCACATCCAGCCAGATTTCCGGCACGGCGACCACGACATCCGCATGGCCGAAACCGAGGCGGGCGCAGAATTCTACCTGCGCATCGGCATTGGTCAGTCCCTCGCGCACGAGGTCCTCACCCGTCACGCCGAAATCCACGGTGCCGGCGCCGATCTCGCGGGCGATCTCGGAGGCCGAAAGATAAGCGATCTCGATATCGTCGCGCCCTTCGATGCGACCGCGATAGGAGCGGTCATTGCCGACAGCCGCGACTTTCAGCCCGGCGCGTTCCAGAACAGCGGAGGCGTCTTCCTTCATCCGGCCCTTGGAGGGCAATGCGATGGTGATCATGGCTTGTCGCTCCCGCGCACCGTTTCGATGCGATCCAGCCAGAGCGAGAAGCCCACGGCCGGGATTTTTTCCTGTGCGCCGAGCAGGGTCAGCAGCCGGTCGAAACGGCCGCCACCGGCCAGCACACTGTCTCCACCCGCTTCCACCACCTCGAAAACGAGGCCGGTGTAATAATCGAGCGGACGACCGAAGGCCGCGCCATAGGTGACGGTTTCGAGATCGACACCGGCATTGGCAAGCGCTGCGACGCGTTTATCGAAAGCGGACAGCGCGCCATCCAGTTTCAGTTTCGCCTTTGCGGCAAAATCGGCCAGAACCTGCGAGGCCTGCGGCAACGGCGCCTTCAGAGCCAGGAACTGCTTGAGCAGCGCGAAGCTTTCATCCGGCAGGCGCGTGGCGGCAAGCGCCAGTTTTTCCCGCAGGCGGCGGGCGATTTCCTGCGGCGCACGGCTGGCATTGGTGGAATAGCCGGTCTCCTGCATCACCGTATCGAGATAATCGACCAGCACTGTCTCGTCGCCCGTCGCCAGAAGGCCGGCGACGCGGGCGTCCAGCCCGGTCATCGGCTTGGGATGTACAAGGCTTTCCAGCAACGCGTCGAGCTGCGCCATATCGCCGAAGGCCTGCACCAGCCGCTTCTGCCAGCCGAGCGGCAGGCCAAGCGCGGCAACCACCGCCTCGAACACCTGCTGGTCGCCCAGCGTGACGGCAAGTGCCCGGCCCGGCAGCAGGCGCTGCAGAATGCCGGTGGCATCGATGACAGCGCGGGCATCCGCGGCGGCGATATCGGTATCGCCGAGATCCTCGATACCGGCCTGATAAAACTCGTTGGCACCTTCGCGGCGCTGGCGGAAGACTTCACCAAGATAGGAATAACGCTTCGGCGTGCCGGTCGCCGTCTCGATATGGCGCAGGCAGACCGGGATGGTGAATTCGGGGCGCAGACAAAGGCTCTCGCCCGTCTCGCTCTCGGTCATGAAGATGCGGCGACGCAAATCCTCGCCGGCCATATCCAGAAACGGTTCGGCGGGCTGGATGACGGGCGTGTTCACACGGCTCGTGCGGCGCGCGGCGAATTCTTCCAGTAGCTCTCCGGAAAATTCCGGCATGTCGATTAGGGGCATGGGATATTTCCTGTATACGCCGCTAGATACCCCCCTCTGTCACTTCGTGACATCTCCCCCTCAAGGGGGGAGATCAATAGGAGTACGCCGCGCCGGCCGCTTGCAGATCTCCCCCCTTGAGGGGGAGATGTCCGGCAGGACAGAGGGGGGTAAGCGGCTGACACCACGTTACTTGCCTTGCGCCCGCGCCAAATCTTCAGCTTGCGCGGCCAGAATCTCGCGTACCTTCGCCACCAGCTCGGCTTCCGGCACGCTGACCTGAGCCACACGCGCCTCGCGCCAGCTGGCATTGTCCTCGATCTCGCCGGACAGGCGCTTGCCTTCGATCAGATCCTTGATCTGCACCACACCTTCGGCGCGCTCATCACCACCCTGAATGATGGCGATGGGGGAACCGAGGCGGTCGGCATATTTCAGCTGGTTGCCGAATTTCTTCCAGTTACCCTGATACATTTCAGCACGGATGCCCTCGGCGCGCAGCGCCTGCGTGAATGTCTGGTAACGGCCCATGCTTTGCACATCACCGTCCATGACCGTGATCAGAACGGGGGCAAGCGGCTTGACCTGACCAAGCTTGCCGAGGTTCTTCAGCGCCGTCATCAGGCGCGAAACGCCGATGGAGAAGCCCGTGGCCGGAACCGGCTGTCCCATGAAACGCGAAACGAGGCCGTCATAACGGCCGCCGCCGCCAACGGAGCCGAACACGACCTTTTCACCCTTTTCATTGGTGACGTCGAATGTCAGCTCGGCTTCATAGACGGGGCCGGTATAATATTCGAGGCCGCGAACGACCGACGGGTCGATCTTGATGCGCGTCGCATCGTAACCGGCACTGATGACCAGAGCGCCGATGATGTTCAGCTCCTCAACGCCTTCCTCGCCTTTCGAGGTGCCCGCAACCAGTTTCGCCAGATCATCGGCGCTTGCCGCATAATCCTTGATACCGACGAAGAACAGCACCTTTTCGATCTGCTCCTCGCCAAGACCAGCGCCCTTGGTGAAATCACCAGATTCATCCTTGCGGCCGGGGCCGAGCAGCAGCTTCACGCCTTCAGGACCGAACTTGTCGAGCTTGTCGATGGCGCGCAGCACGTTCAGCCGACGACCGGCATTGTCCTCACCGCCGAGACCGATGGCTTCCATGACGCCGTCGAGCACCTTGCGGTTGTTGACGCGAATGACATAGTCGCCACGCTGAATTCCGAGCGCTTCCAGCGTATCGGCCATCATCATGCACATTTCGGCATCGGCCTGCACGCCGGCGGCGCCCACCGTATCGGCATCGAACTGCATGAACTGCCGGAAGCGGCCGGGGCCGGGCTTTTCATTGCGGAAGACATAACCGGCGCGATAGGTGCGGTATGGCAGCTGGATTTCGTTGAAATTTTCCGCGACATGGCGGGCGAGCGGCGCGGTCAGATCGTAGCGCAGGCTCATCCACTGGTCGTCATCGTCCTGCAGTGAAAACACGCCTTCGTTCGGGCGGTCGCTATCGGGCAGGAATTTGCCGAGCGCATCGGTATATTCGAACAGCGGGGTTTCCACCGGATCGAAACCGTAAAGCTCGTAGACCCTGCGGATCTTCTCGATCATCTCATTGGTGGCATGAATATCGGCAACCGAGCGATCCACGAAGCCACGCGGCAGGCGGGCTTTCAGTTTCTGAGGCTTTTTTGCTTTTTCGCTCATGGGGCCGATCCGATATTTTCCTGAAATCAAGCCGGTGTATTAGAGGATGAAGCCCGGTGCGGCAAGCCGCAAAGGCTGCGGTTTTACTGGCCTGTTCAGGCAAGCGGTGCTATATGGGATACATGTATCCCAATTAGTATCGGGAAGGACGCGACCCATGAGCAAACAGACGGCCATACGCCTGCCGGACGAGACCTATGAGCGGCTGAAGGCGCTGTCCGAGCGCACCGGCCGTACATCCGCCTATTACATCCGCGAGGCGATCGAGAAACATATCGAGGATATGGAAGATCTCTATCTTGCCGAAGAGGCGACGCGGCAGCGCATCGCCAACAAGGAGCGCACCTATACTCTGGAAGAAGTGATGCGCGATCTTGACCTGGAGAATTGAATTCCAGCGGGCTGCCGTCAAACAGCTGGGCAAGTTGACGAAGAGCGACGCCAATCGCATCGTTTCCTTTCTGGCAGACCGGATTGCCGAAGATGACAATCCCCGCAGAACCGGCGCCGCCCTGCAAGGCTCCGAACTCGGAAATTTCTGGCGCTACCGGGTGGGCGATTACCGCATCATCTGCGATATACAGGATCACAAGCTCGTCGTGCTGGTGGTCGAAATCGGCCATCGCCGTGAAATCTACCGTTAGGCATTCATGATCCTCGAAGCCCTGCAATATGCCGCCACACGCGCGGTCACGCCGAAAGAATTCCGGCCGCATATCCGCTATTCCGTCAATCTCTGGGCGCGTGCCAACCGCTGCGCCAAAGCCTGGGCGGAGCATGAAAACAACAGCCGGCAATTCGTGCTGCAATCGGCCAGAAAGCTGAAGCAGCGGCGAACGGCGGTCGTGCTGGGCTCGGGCCTGTTGCGCGATGTGCCCTATGATGCGCTGGTGGCGATGTTCGATACAGTCGTGCTGGTCGATCTGGTGCATCTTGCCAGCGTGCAGGCGAAGCTGCGCCTCAATGCCAAAAAGAATGTCCGCATCGCCAATCGCGATCTTTCCGGCTTTGACGATGTTCTAGCCGGTCGGCCGGCGGAACCGCTCGATTTCCTGCGGCGGGTGCCCTATCTCGATCTCGTGGTATCGGCCAATCTCCTGTCACAGATCGGCACCGGCGCACGCCACCGGCTGGAGCGGGAAAAGATCGCAAATGCCCCGGACGATCTTCTGCCGAAGCTCATTCACACCCATCTGGAAGCGCTGGCTGGCCTGCCCTGCAAGGCCTGCCTGATAACGGACACCTCCTTCGACATCATCGGCAAAGACGGCAACCTGCACCAGCATGAAGACCTGCTGCATGGCATCGTTCCTCCTGCCCCCGCCGCCGCGTGGGAATGGCCGCTCGCCCCGTTTGGCGAGGAAAGCAGGGATTATCGCATCGTGCATCACGTCATCGCGCGTGAACTGACCTGATCGTCATGCTTATTCCATAATTCCAGCGGTAAATTCACGTCATGTCCGAGGTGGCCCGCACATTGATGTTCCTTGCCTGCCTGCTATACGGCGCAATGCCGGCGCAGATGGCGATGAGCATGCCGATGGCCACGGGCATGGCAGCGTCCTCGCAGTCGCCAATGAAACATGACGGTGCCCATTCGCATCGAGCCGCGGATCGGGACCAAGGGTCTCGGGCGCATGCGGAGAATGGGGCTCATGGAGGGGGCACGGGCGGTTGCTGCCCGCATGGTGACGATGCCGCACATCCCGGTTCCTGCGCCACCTGCCTGATCGTGGTTCCGCGAACGATCTTTGCCGATAGCGGCCGGGTGACCTTTGACTATCCCAAGCCGCAGCGCGGCATCGTCTTTCACGGCAAGGCTTCCGCGCCGCCGCTACCGCCTCCCCGCGCCTGACCCAGATTTTCAGACCCATCTTCGAAAAATCCGTCAGACACAGGAAGGATAATCCATGTCTATCAAGACCATCACGCTCGCCGCCGCTTTTGCGGCCTCCCTCGCCATGCCCGTTCTCGCACAGGAAGCGGGCGGCCATGCCGGACATGACATGTCAAAAGGCACCATGAGCGACAGCGCTTCCACCAAGGCCTTCATGGAAGCCAGCAAGAAAATGCATGGCGATATGGCCATCGATTATAGCGGCGATGCCGATGTCGATTTCGTACGCGGCATGATCCCGCACCATCAGGGCGCGATCGACATGGCCAAGGTCCAGCTCGAATACGGCAAGGACCCGGAAATCCGCAAGCTGGCCGAAGATGTCATCAAGGCGCAGGAAGGCGAGATCGCCATGATGAAGGCCTGGCTGAAGTCCAAGGGCAAGTGACGACCGCTATTGTCAAACAGGGAGCGCCGGCCGGCGCTCCCTCCCCACAAGGTTACAACCCCGCGAGACCGGCCTTGTAGTCCTCCGAGGCCGCACGGCTGAGGCGCTCCAGCTCCATGGCCGCCCGGCTGGTATGACGCTCCTTATGGCGCAGCAAAGCGAAATTTCGGGCGGGAAGATCGATGCCGGCGCGAACCAGCAGCCCCTGCCGCAGAAACAGCGAGGCGACGGAGGCAGAAACTGCCGTGGCCGCGCCGCCGGAGCGTGCCGCCATCACCACCGCCTCGTTGGACGGCAGTTCGAGCATGACGGAAAGCTCGCCGGGGTCCACCCCCATCTGCCGCACCGCCGCCTCGAAGGCGGAGCGGGTGCCGGAGCCCTGTTCGCGCAGAACCCATGAGGTGCCGTAGAGCATATCGAGCGCGGTGAGATAACGGCCATCCGCGAAAGGGTGGGCCGAACCGGTGACCACCAGCAGCTTGTCGGACACCACCGGCTGCACCATCAAAGCCGGCTCATCGATCCTGCCTTCGATGAAACCGACCTCGGCCAGACCGTCGAGCACGGCCTGTGTAACCGTCTTGGTATTGCCGATATCGAGCCGCACGGTCACGCCCGGATAAAGTTTCTTGAACTGCATCAGGATCGGCGGCAGCCAGTAGCTTGCAATGGTCTGGCTGGCGCAAACGGTGATTTCGCCGCGCGTCAGCCCGCCCATTTCGGAGAGAATCAATTCCGCATTGCGCACACGCGCCAATGTCGCCTTCGCTTCGCCCAGAAACACCCGGCCGCTTTCGGTCAGTTCAATGTTGCGGCCGACCCGATGAAAAAGCTCGACGTTGTAAAAGGCCTCGAGATTCTTGATGGCGGAACTGACGGCGGAGGCGGTCAGGCCGATGGCTTCGGCGGCCCTTGTGAGGTGCTCGCGTTCGGCGACGGCGATGAAAATGCGGAGCTGTTCGAAGGTCATGGTTTTTCATTCGATTTTATCGAATAATATATGCCATATTATTTGATAGAATAAAACAGGCGGCTGCGGCATTGTCTGGCCATGGCACAACATCGCACCCTCGCTCATCCCTTTCAGTTTTCGCTTCGCTGGCTCACCCCGCTTCTGCCGGGCATTCTTCTCTGCGCGGCGGTCAGCTGCGCCGCCATTCTGGCGGAGCGCTTTCAGGTGCGGCTTGCCGGCCACGCATGGCTCGGCGATTTGGTGCTCGCCATTCTGATCGGCACGCTGCTGCGTTCGCTGGTATCGCTGCCCGCCGTCGCTTCGGCCGGCATCAAATTCAGCGCCAAGACGCTGCTCGAAATCGCGGTGGCGCTTCTCGGCGCGTCCTTGAGCCTTTCCATCCTCAAAGGTGCCGGCGGTTTGCTGATCGGCGGCATTGCGCTGATCGTCGCCCTGTCACTGATCGTCAGCTATGCCGCCGGGCGGATGCTCGGTCTGCCGCCCAAGCTTGCGACGCTGATCGCCTGCGGCAATTCCATCTGCGGCAACTCCGCCATTGCCGCCGCCGCGCCCGCCATCGGCGCGAAGCCGGAAGATGTCGCCGCCTCGATTGCCTTCACGGCCGTTCTTGGCGTTGCCGCCGTGCTGCTGATGCCGTTTCTGCCGCAGCTTCTGGGTCTCGACGCCACCCAATATGGCATTTTCGCCGGCCTGACGGTCTATGCCGTGCCGCAGGTTCTGGCCGCCACAGCCCCGCTCGGCGCAATCGCCGTGCAGACCGGCACCATCGTCAAGCTCATCCGTGTGCTGATGCTGGGACCGGTCATCGCCGCCCTTTCCGTCATCCATGGCCAGTCCGGCACGGAACGCCTGAGATTGCAGCAGATGGTTCCGTGGTTCATCATCGCCTTCGTGCTGATGATCATGGCCCGGTCCTTCGGCCTCATTCCCGAGGCTCTGATCGGCCCTGTCGCCTCGCTCTCCAACATCCTCACCATCATGTCGATGGCGGCGCTGGGCCTTTCGGTCGATATTCGCAGCCTTCGCCATGCCGGCGGCAAGGTCATCGTCGCCGCCAGCCTGTCGCTCGTGCTGCTTGGTGTCTTGAGTTTCGGCCTGATTGTGCTGACACAGACGGCCTAAGCAAAGGGCGGGCTGTTATTTCCCGGTGCTGACCGTCAGCGTGTAATGCGCGCCGAGGCCACGTCGCGGCGATCCCAGGATGAGCGTCGGGCGGATCAACCATTCCGTATCCGCCTTCGGCGTCAGGGTTGCGACCTTGCCTTCGGAATCGCTGAAGAAGATCGCGTCCTCATCCGGCGTCGAAAAATCGAAGACCGCCATCAGCACGAATTCGCTGGAGGCGGCAAGCTCGATCTTCACCGTCTGCCCGGCCTTCACCTTCAGGCGATAGACATCGCCGCGCCCGCGCCGCGTCCAGCCGTCAAGCTTCAGCGGCCCGGCTGGCGGCAGCGCCACCTGCTTCAGCCTTTCGCCGTCATCGAGCCAGATACCGTCGACATTGCGGCCCTCCGCGAAGGAGAGATGCGGCACGGCGGCCACAGCCATGGTAAGAGCCAGAAGAAGGGAGGTTATCTTCATGGACGTACAAACTCCCGCCGCATGGCCTCTATCGGCTGGCGGCAATGACAGCCTTCGATATGGTCGTTGACCATACCCATGGCCTGCATGAATGCATAGACGGTCGTCGGGCCGACGAAACTCCAGCCCCGCTTCTTCAGGTCCTTCGAAAGACGGATGGAGGCGTCGCTGATGGGGTTGGCCCTCAACGTCGCATAGTCCAGCCTTTGCGGCCTTTCTGCGGCGGCCGGTTCGAAACCCCAGAAATAACGGGCGAGCGATCCGAATTCATCGCGCAGCTCCATGGCGCGGCGGGCATTGTTGATGGTCGAGACGATCTTGCCGCGATGGCGGATGATGCCCTTGTCGGCAAGGCAACGCTCGATATCGGCGTCACCGAATTCCGCCACTTTTTCGAATTCGAAATTGGCGAAAGCGAGACGGAACGCCTCGCGCTTGCGCAGAACCGTCAGCCAGGAGAGGCCGGACTGGAAACCTTCCAGACAGATCTTCTCGAAAAGGCGGCGATCGTCGGTGACGGGATAACCCCATTCCTCGTCGTGGTAACGGCTGTAATCCGCAAACCCCTGCTGCCAGAAACACCGCACAAGGCCATCCGCGCCCGTTTCAAGTCCCGCTTCATTCATTCCGCAACCACCCTTTTCCGCTCCCGCCCGTGACCGGTTCGGACCGCGCACTTACCACTCATTCACCACGTTTCAAAACCGGGTGCTAACCTTAAATCCAGCTTTCCCTAATCAAGCGCTTTTTAATGAACAGCCATTTACGATTCGCTGGCGTCGAGGTGCGAACGTGTCCGGCAAAGCGGGCGAACAGTCCCGCAAATCCATAGTTGCGACATCCCGCAGAGAGAGTCCACCCGATGACGATGAAGTCCGTTTTTCTGGCGCTGAGCCTCGTTTCCACCTTTGCCGCCCCGGCCGCCATGGCCAATGAGCGTTATCGCGAGCGCCCGCCCGTCGTCGTCAGCCCGGATCTTTCGGCCCCCTGGGTCACCCAGCTCGGCGGTCGCGGCAATGTGCGGCCCGTGGTTTATCCGCGCGCGCCTGCCGCACGCCAGCCGTTCTTCCAGCAGCGCCAGGCCGCCATGCCGCAGCGCCCCAGCTCCGGCGTCACATCGCAGCGCCCGGCACGGGTGCAGAATGCCGCCGTCCGCCCCAACGCGCCGGTGCGCACACAGATCGCGCCGCAATTCCTGCCGCAGATCGTTACCTACCCGACCGATGAAAAACCCGGCACCATCGTCATCGATACGCCGAACCGTTTCCTTTATCTCGTTCTCGCCGATGGCAAGGCCCGGCGGTACGGCGTCGGCGTCGGTAAGCCCGGTTTCGAATGGGCCGGCACCCACAAGGTGACCCGCAAGGCGGAATGGCCGAGCTGGACCCCGCCGAAGGAAATGATCAGCCGCGAGGCGAGGAAGGGACACTACCTGCCGGCCTTCATGGAAGGCGGCCCGGCGAACCCGATGGGCGCGCGCGCCATGTATCTCGGCTCGACGCTTTATCGCATCCACGGCACCAACCAGCCGTGGACGATCGGCAGCAACAATTCATCCGGCTGCATCCGCATGCGCAACGAGGATGTCACCGATCTTTACGAGCGCGTCAACGTCGGAACGAAGGTCATTGTGATATGACGGCAACGGTTCAGCCATTCCGGCCGCTCCAGGGCCGGTGTGGCGGCGTATCCGCTTGAATTGCCGCCTTGCGGCGGTACAATCCGGCTCACTTCAATGGAATGAAACTTGGCGGGGGACGCCAGGAGCCGGACCTCTCTCAGGGGGATGATGGAACGGCCTTAAAACGGGTGGTCAATCGGCCGCCCGTTTTTCGTTTCTGTCATTCAAATGTTATCAAAAAACGGTTTGGTGAATTACTGATATCAATCTGGATTCACTTCATGCCGCGCCATACTTTATTTGTTTGCGCCCTGCTGTTCAGCGGCGTTTCCTTCTCTGCCGCAATCGCGGGCGAATTTGAAATTTCCGGTTATGGCGGCTGGCAAAGCGCGCCGCATAGCGATGTGAAGGTTTCCGACGGGCCGGATTTCAGGGCCGGATGGGAAGGCAAGTCGTTTTCCAACCCGCCCTATTGGGGCGTGCGCGGCACCTACTGGTTCGATGAGGGCCAGCTGCGGAATTTCGGTATTTCGCTCGATTTCACCCATGACAAGGTCTATGCCGACGACCAGACGCTTGCCCGCTCGGGCTGGTCGCATTTCGAATTCACCGACGGCCTGAACCTGCTGACGCTCAACGCGCTCTACCGTTTTCCGCTGGAATCGCTGCCGATCACCCCTTACGTAGGCGCCGGCGTCGGCATCAACGTGCCGCATGTGGAAGTGTACCGTCCCTCGGGCAAGACCTTCGAATACCAGTTCGGCGGCGCAACCCTGCAGGCGCAGGCCGGCCTCAGCTACCGCATCACCGACAACTGGTCGACCTTCGTGGAGTATAAGGGCACCTATTCCTTCGTCGATGTCGATATCGACAATGGCGGCTCGTTGAAGACCGATATCATTACCAATGCGGTGAATTTCGGCGTGGCGTATAAGTTCTAAAAGATATGGCCCAGAGCGTGCCGCGTGGACGACGCTCTCTTCCTTCGTCATTCCGGCCATGAGCCGGAATCCAGTCAGCCCAAGTCATTGGGCTGGAAAGACTCTTCTCTTCTCGTCGCGCCGACGCGCGCCGGCTGGATGCCGGGTCAAGCCTGGCATGACGGATGCCGAAAGTGCGTGCGCGAAAGCTGCCTCGGGTACTGCGCAGTCGAAAGTACCACGGGACGTTTCTAAACCGAAAGCCTCGCCGGTTTCGGCCCACCATAGGCCCAGTCCAGCAGCTCCACCGTGTGCAGGATCGGCATATCCGTGCCGGTTCCGATCTGCGTGATGCAGCCGATATTGCCGGTGGCGATGACATCCGCCCGGGTGGCCTCGATATTCTTCACCTTGCGCGCCTTGAGCCTGGCGGAAATCTCCGGCTGCAGGATGTTGTAGGTTCCGGCCGAGCCGCAGCAGAGATGCCCTTCCGCCGGATCGCGCACGGTAAAACCCGCCGCCTTCAGGAGTTGTTTCGGCGCAAGCGTGATCTTCTGGCCATGCTGCATGGAGCAAGCGGAATGATAGGCGACCGTCAGACCCTGGCTTTGCCCTTGCGGCAGATCGAGGGTGGCGAGATATTCGGTGATGTCTTTCGTCAAAGCCGAGACCCGCGCGGCTTTTTCGGCATAGGCCGGATCGAGCCGCAGCATGTGGCCGTAATCCTTGATGGTGGTGCCGCAGCCGGAAGCTGTGATGATGACGGCGTCAAGGCCGCCGCTTTCCATCTCGCGCGTCCAGACATCGACATTGCGCCTTGCCGAGGCGAGCGCCTCTTCCTCGCGCCCCATATGATGCACCAGAGAACCGCAACAGCCCTCCCCCTTCGGCACCACGACCTCGATGCCGAGCCGCGCCAGCAGGCGCAACGTCGCCTCGTTGATACCGGGATCGAGCACCGGCTGGGCGCAGCCGGTGAGGATCGCAACCCTTCCACGCTTCTCGCCTTCGGCCGGCCGCTCTCCCGGACGGGTTGACGCGGAGGCCGCGGGCACGGCGGCGGGGGCGAGAGCGAGCATGGATTGCAGCGGCTTCAGCGCCGGAACTTTGGCAAGCAGACCCGAGAAAGGCCGCGCCAGCCGGGCCAGATGCAGGGCCAGCCGGAAACGGGCGGGATGGGGCAGGACGGCAACCAGAAGATTGCGGATCAGCCGATCCATGAAGGGGCGCTTGTATGTCTGTTCGATATGGGCGCGGGCATGATCGACCAGATGCATGTAATCCACGCCGGAGGGACAGGTGGTGGTGCAGGCAAGGCAGGAAAGACAGCGGTCGATATGGGTGACGACCTCGCGGTCCGCCGGGCGGCTGTTTTCCAGCATATCCTTGATAAGGTAGATGCGGCCCCGCGGGCTATCCAGCTCGTTGCCGAGCGTGACATAGGTGGGACAGGTGGCGGTGCAGAAGCCGCAATGCACACATTTGCGCAGGATTTTTTCGGATTCCGCCACATGCGGATCGGCCAGTTGTTCGGGAGTGAAGGATGTTTGCATGGTTCAGACGGCCCCTTCCATCGTTACGGCCATCTTGCCGGGATTGAAGATGCCCGCCGGATCGAGCTTCTCCCTGATACGCGCAGAAAGCAGCGCTTCCGCCGCCGGGCGCGGTTCGAAGGCAGCGACCGTGGCGCGCACCGCATCGCTTGCCCTCACCAAAGTTGCATGGCCGCCGCCGAGCGCCCGGATCGCGCCACGCAGCAAATCCGCCTCGGGGTCCGCCTCCATCTGCATCCAGACGAGACCGCCCTGCCAGTCGTAAAAGGCGTCGATGCCCGCTTCCATGCGCAGCGCCGCGACAAGCTGATGACCAACCGAAGGCGCGACCGATACTTTCCACAAAGGCTTCGCCGTCTGTCCGGCATAGGGAGCGACATCGCGCACCTGCCGCCACGAAAGCCTGCTCTCCTCACCCTCCAGCAGCGCCCACGGCCCGACCCGGTCCATGACGGAAAGGAGTTTGGCCGTGCGCGCCTCCACCGAGGCGGAAAGCCCTTCCAGCCGCAGGATGGTCGCCGGGCCATCCGGCAATCCGCCATCGACGAAACGGGAACGAACGCTTTCCGGCAGATGCGCCGCGCCGGAAACCTCGACGCTCATCGCCATCGCCGCCGCCATGATGCGCGTCGCCGCTTCATCGTCGAGACCGGAAACGACCACGGTTTTTTCCGCCGGCGGTTTTGGCAGCACGCGGAAGGTGACTTCGGTGAGGAAACCGAGCGTGCCGAAAGACCCGGCCAGGAACTTCGACAGATCGAGCCCGGTGACATTCTTCATCACCCGGCCGCCAGCCTTGATGACCTCACCGCTGCCATTGACGAAACGGATACCCAGCAGGCTGTCGCGGGCCGCACCCGCCACATAACGGCGGGGGCCGGAAACATTGGCGGCGAAGACGCCGCCGATGGTCGGCTCACCTTCGGTGCCCATGATCGGGCGGTGATCCACAGGCTCGAAGGCCATCATCTGGCGGTTTTCAGCGAGAGCCGCTTCGACGGTGGCGAGCGGGGTTCCGGCCTTGACGGTCATGACCATTTCGGCGGGCAGGTAGGAGACGATGCCGTTCATCGCGCGGGAAGAGAGTGCTTCATCTGCGACCACGGTATTGCCGAAACCGGAGCGGGTGTTGCCGCCGATGATTTTCAGCGGCCTTTTACGCGCGGCGTGGTCGCGGACGATGTCGGCGACCTGGGTTTCTGCGTAGGGGGTCAGCATGGGGTGGCAGGCTCCGGGCATCGGACAGCGACGTTTGCGCGAGGGATACCCCCCTCTGCCCTGCCGGGCATCTCCCCCTCAAGGGGGGAGATCGGCAAGAGGCTGGCGCATCGTTTCAATCGCACCGTTCGAGAATTTAGCGGGAGGTCGCGGCGAGTCGATCTCCCCCCTTGAGGGGGAGATGCCCGGCAGGGCAGAGGGGGGTAAGCCACCCCCACAGAGATCACAAAATTCACCCCAATCATCCCCTCCCCTCCAGCGGAAACACCTTAGACGGGTTCATCAGCCAGCCCTCATCGAAAGCCGCACGCACCGCCATCTGCTGGGCAAGATCGGCCTCGCCATACTGGTGGCGCATCAAATCCCGTTTTTCGATGCCCACACCGTGTTCGCCGGTCAAACAGCCGCCGGCATCGACGCAGAGCTTCAATATTTCATTGCCTGCCTCTTCAGCGCGGGCCGCATCCTCCGGATCGTTGGCGTTGAACAGGATAAGCGGGTGCATGTTGCCATCGCCGGCATGGAAGACATTGGCGACGCGCAGGCCGAGGCGGTCGGTGATCTCGCTCGTCTTTTTCAGCACGTAGGAAAGCTGGGAGAGCGGCACGGTGCCATCCATGCAGATATAATCCGCGATGCGGCCGGTTGCGCCGAAAGCGGATTTGCGGCCTTTCCAGATCGCCGCCGCCTCCATGGCCGACTGGCATTCCTTCACCGTCTTCACGCCATGTTTTCGGGCAATCGCCACGATGTCGGCCAGCATGGCGTCCATTTCCGCCTCGGAGCCTTCGACCTCGACAATCAGCAGCGCGCCGACATCCAGCGGATAGCCCGCCTTGGCGAAGGCCTCGCAAATTTCGATGGCCGGCTTGTCCATGAATTCGATGGCGACCGGGATGATGCCCGCGCCGATAATATCGGCCACGCAGGAGCCGGCCTCCTCCGACGTCTCGAAGCCGAACAGCACCGGTCGCGCGCCCTCCGGCCTGGCGATCAACCGCACCGTCGCTTCCGTCACGATACCGAGCTGGCCTTCCGAACCGCAAACGAGGGCGAGCAGATCGTAGCCGGCAGCATCGAGGTGCTTGCCGCCCAGTTCCAGCACTGTGCCATCGACAAGCACCATTTTCACGCCGAGCAGATTATTGGTGGTGACGCCGTATTTCAGACAATGCGCGCCGCCGGAATTCATGCCGATATTGCCGCCGATGGTGCAGGCAAGCTGCGAGCTGGGGTCCGGTGCATAAAAGAAACCTTCCGCGCCGGCCGCATCGGAAATGGAAAGATTGGTGACGCCCGCCTGCACCCGCGCCGTACGGTTATAAAAATCCAGCTCTAGGATCGAGGCCATCTTGGAAAGGCCGATCACCACCGCATCCTCCTGCGGAATCGCGCCGCCGGAGAGCGAGGTGCCAGCCCCGCGCGGCACGACGGGAATGCCGTAGCGGTGACAATATTTCATCACCGCCGCCACCTCCTCCGTCGTTTTCGGCAACGCCACGGCAAGCGGCAGGCGGCGATAGGAAACGAAGGCGTCGGTTTCGAAAGGCACGAGTTCGCGCGGTTCGTGCACAAGACAGTCCGCCGGCAGAATATCCTTGAGGTCCGCTATGATGCGGTCGCGGCCTGCGACGACTTTCGCGCGCGGCTCCAGAAACTTGATCGGCTGCGTCACCGCCCCTCCTCCATGCCATCTCACCAACTGGTATTCTTTCTTTACCACTTTGAAACGGCGCAATCAAATGTTATGGATTTTTTCCATTCCGGAAACAATCGAGGGCAACTATGACGAATCTGGGCGATCTGGAAGTCTTCGCAAGCGTTGCCGCCTCCGGCAGCATGTCGCTCGCCGCCAGGGAGCTTGGTTATTCGCCCGCCGTCATTTCCAAGCGCATCAAGCGGCTGGAAGAAAAGCTCGGCGCGCGGCTTTTCCAGCGCACCACACGGCAAATCTCGCTGACCGAAGCGGGACAGGGCTTTTACGAGCGGGTGCTTGCCGTGCTGGAAGGGCTGGAGGAGGCCGAGGATTTCGTCTCCGGCCGCGCCAACACCGTCAACGGCACGCTGAAGGTTTCCGCGCCGACCTCCTTCGGGCGCATGCATATCGCGCCGCATCTGAAGGGTTTCATGGAGCGGCATCCGGATCTTTCGGTCAATCTGGTGCTGAGCGACGAATTCATCGACATCATCGAGGGTGGTTACGATCTGGCCATCCGTATCGCCGATCTCAATTCTTCCAGCCTCGTGGCCCGCAGGCTGGCCCCAGTACGCCGCGTGCTTTGCGCTTCGGCGGAATACGTTGCTACCCATGGTATGCCCGCGACAATCGAGGATCTGAAAAAGCACCGCTGCCTGCCGGCCCATAATAACGATGTCTGGCGGCTGGAGGGACCGGGCGGCGCGATGAGCATTCGCCCGGAGGGGATGCTCATCACCAATTCCAGCGAGGTGATCCGCGAGGCGGTGATATCAGGGCTCGGCATTGCGCTGCGCTCCACCTGGGATATCGGCCATGAATTGCGCAGCGGCAAGCTGGTGCAGGTTCTGCCGGGTTATGAAGGATCGCGAAACGTCACTCTCTCGGCGGTTTATCCGAGCCGGCAGTTCCTGCCCGCGAAGGTTCGGCTGTTCATCGATTATCTGGCCGGGCTCTATGGGCCTTCACCTTATTGGGAGCAGGGTTGAGGGACATGGGATTACCCCTCAGTGCCCGCCCTCGGCATGGGAGCGGCGGATGCGGCGCACCACCCACCAGACGCCGAGGACCGCGAAGGGAACGGAGATACCGGTGACGACGGCAGGGTCGAGCGGCAGCACATCATGGCTGATCGCCTTGGTGAGATAACCGATGAGGCCCACAACATAATAGGAAATGGCGGCGACCGAGAGGCCTTCGACCGTCTGCTGCAGGCGAAGCTGCATGGCGGCGCGTTTGTTCATGGTGTTGAGCAACACCGTATTCTGCCGTTCCAGCTCCACGTCGATCCAGCTTCGGACGAGCGCCGTGGCGCGATAGAGCTTGCGCGACAGGTTGGCCTGCCGCTCCTCCACCGACTGGCAGGTGCGCATGGCCGGCGCCATGCGCCGTTCCAGAAAGCTGCCCATGGTCTCGTGGCCCTGCACCGGGGTTTCCGCAAGCGCCCGGATGCGTTCGCGCACGATGCCGTCATAGGCGCGGCTGGCGCCGAAACGATAGAGGCTGAGCGCGGCATTGGCTTCCAGTTCGGCCGCAAGCCGGGTCATTTCCGCCAGCAGCGCATCGGCCTCGTCGCGCGCACCGTTTTTCATGCGCTGGGTGATACCCGTCAGGCCATCTTCGATGCGGCGGATTTCCGGCGAGAGCGTCTGCGCCATCGGCAGGCCGAGCATGGCAAGGGTGCGATAGGTCTCGATATCCAACAGCCGCTGCACCAGCGCGCCGCGGCTGTAATCGCTCAAGCCCCGGTCGATCACCAATATCTGCGTTAGCCCATCGCGATCCTGCCGGAAATCGGTGAGGATCGCCGCCTGACCGTCGCGCACGTCGCTGTGACAGAGGCTGGTCGGCTCGAAGATCGTCTCCGCGTGAGACGCCACGCCATTTTCCGGGCGGATTTCCAGCCGTACGCCCGAGATCAGCGAGCCGGGCGGCGAAAAGCCGTCGCCGAAGGGATCGCCGGCAATCTCGCCGCCGAATTTTTCCGGCGCGGGGCCATCCCAGAACCAGGTCGAGAATTCGGTGTGCCGCTCCCAGCGCAAGGTCCCCTGCCCCCAGGGCATGGCATGGTGGCGGGCATCGCGCTCCGGCGGCGCAACACCGCGGCTGCGCGACATTTCCGCGATGACCGAGTGATGCACGGCCGAACCGCCATCCATCATGAAGGCGAGCTGGACGATGATGCGCGAGGGTGCGAGAAGCACCGTCGGCCGCGCATGAACCTCCCCGAGCGCCAGCGATCTTTCCGGCGCGCTTGCGAAAGCAAATCTACCCTTGGCCATTGCAATATCGTCCCCGCCTGTTGCGCTGGTTTTATTAGAGCATTTCCAGGAAAAGTGGACCCCGGTTTTCCGTCCGGAAATGCGCTAAAATAAAGAGTTAGAGTTTTTTCGCGATTCGAAGAAAAGCGAAAAAACTCTAAAACATCGATCACGATGAAAACACCGCAATCGAAGCCGCTGTCATTGTTTTGATCCACCTGGCGGAAAAATCCGCCATCGTCACCCTGTCCTGCTGCTGCTTTAACAAAAGCCAATTCGAAAAGGCAGATGCCGTGTTGCCGCAGGCATGGCACGGATGAGGCGCGGAACTGGATAGAATATTTGACCAGTGCGATGCTTCGCTGATAATTTGCCCCCCATCGAAATACGGGGCGGGATTTCGCCGGAGACTTCTGCGATGGACGAAACGCTTTTTGCGCGCATCGAGCACAGCCGCACATCGCAGGAGGTGATCTTACGTTTCGAGGAACTGATTCTCGACGGTATATTGCGGGATGGCGACAGGCTGCCCGGCGAGCGCGAACTGGCGCAACGCCTCGATGTCTCCCGGCCTATCCTGCGGGAAGCGCTGAAGGAGCTTGAAAACCGTGGCCTCCTTACCAGCCGGCATGGCGGCGGCACCTATGTCGCCGATATTGTCGGCCCGGTCTTTTCCGATCCCTTGAGCGCGCTGATTACCCGCCATAGCCGGGCGACGCGGGATTTCCTCGAATATCGCCGCTATATCGAAGGCATGACCGCCGAACTTGCTGCACAGCGGGCGACGGAACCCGACAGGCGCAACCTCGCCGCCATCGTGGACAGAATGCGGGAAGCGCATGAGGCGGGCCATTTCGAAGAGGAGCTTGCGGGCGATGTGGAATTTCACAACGCCATTGGCGAGGCGGCGCATAATATCGTGCTGATGCACACGTTACGCTCCTGCTATCGGCTTCTGAGTGACGATATCTTTTACAATCGCCACCTCATCTTCACCGTTGCGGGCGCCCATGACGAGGTGCTGAGGCAACATATCGCCATCCACGATGCGATTGCCGCCGGCGATCCGGCCGCGGCAAGGGCGGCGGCGGAGGCCCATATCGACTTCATCGTGGAGACGACATCCAAGGCGCATCAGGCGCGGGAATGGGACCGGATTTCGCGCCTGAGGCAGCAGCAGCGCAGCAGCTGAAAACGCCATCCGGCGAAATGCGGCATCTCTTTTATTCAGGTTTTGATGGAACCTTTTGTGCTCTTTGGTCTTTTTATCGGGTTAATTGGAAAAATTTACCAAGATGGGACCCATGACGACCACGAGCGAAACTGAACGCTATCCGCGGATAGCTCTCATATCGACGCATGGCTATGTCGCCGCGCACCCGCCGCTGGGCGCTGCGGACACCGGTGGACAGGTGGTTTATGTGCTTGAGCTTGCACGCAAACTCGGCCAGCTCGGTTATACTGTCGATCTTTACACCCGCCGCTTCGAAGACCAGCCGGAATTCGATGAGGTCGATGAGCGCGTCCGCGTGGTGCGCATTCCCTGCGGCGGACGGGATTTCATTCCCAAGGAATATCTGCACCGTCACCTGATGGAATGGTGCGAAAATGCGCTGCGTTTCATCAAGAAAAACGACCTGAATTATTCTTTCATCAACAGCCACTATTGGGATGCGGGCGTCGCCGGGCAGCGGCTGTCCGAAGCGCTGAAAATCCCGCATCTGCACACGCCGCATTCGCTCGGCATCTGGAAAAAGCGCCAGATGGAGACTGACTATCCGGAAAAGGCCGATACGTTCGAGCTGGAATTCAACTTCAGGGAACGTATCCAGCATGAGCTTATCATCTATCGCAGTTGCGACATGGTGATCGCCACGACGCCGGTGCAGCTGGACGTTCTGATCGAGGATTACGGTCTGAAGCGCAAGCACATCCACATGATCCCGCCGGGTTATGACGACAACCGTTTCTTCCCTGTTTCCGATGCGACGCGGCAGATGATCCGGCAGCGTTTCGGTTTCGAGGGCAAGACGGTGCTGGCGCTCGGACGCCTTGCGACCAACAAGGGTTATGACCTGCTGATCGACGGTTTCTCCGTTCTTGCCGAGCGCGAACCGGAAGCCCGGCTGCATCTGGCCGTCGGCGGCGAGAATATGGACGAGCAGGAAACCACGATCCTCAACCAGTTGAAGGAGCGGGTGAAAGCGCTCGGTCTCGAAGACAAGGTGGCCTTTTCCGGTTACGTCACGGATGAGGACCTGCCGGATATCTATCGCGCCGCCGATCTCTTCGTGCTCTCAAGCCGCTATGAACCCTTCGGTATGACCGCGATCGAGGCGATGGCGAGCGGCACGCCCACCGTCGTCACCACCCATGGCGGGTTGTTCCGGGCCATCAGCTATGGCCGCCATGCGCTGTTTGCCGATCCTTTCGACAAAGAAGACCTCGGCATCACCATGATGAAGCCATTCAAGCATGAGCGGCTTTACGGGCGGCTTTCCCGCATGGGGGCGCACAAGGCGCGCAGCCTCTTCACATGGACCGGCATTGCCCAGCAGCTTCTCGCCCTTGTGGAAGGCAGGACCATGATGCCGGTTCTGGAAGAAGCCGATTGGGCCGAACCATGGAACGACGGCGATTGAGACCGCTTCGTCTTTTTTCCACCGATCTCGACGGAACCGTCGTCGGCGATAACGACGCCACGCGCCGGTTCCGCGATTTCTGGCATTCGTTGCCGGAAGGTCAACGTCCCCTTCTGGTTTTCAACAGCGGCAGGCTGATCGATGACCAGCTTGCGCTTATCGAAGAGGTGCCGCTACCGCAGCCCGACTATATCATTGGCGGGGTAGGCACCATGCTGCACGCGAAAGAGCGCAGTGAACTCGAAAGCGCCTATAAAACCTCTCTCGGCACCGGTTTCGATCCGCAGAGGATCGTCGACGTGATGACCGGCGTGCCGGGCGTGACGATGCAGGAGGAGCGCTATCAGCACGGCCTTAAATCCAGCTGGTTCCTGCATGGTGCTGATGATGCCGCGCTTGGCGAGATCGAAGCAGCGCTTGTGGCCGCCGATATCGATGCCCGCATCGTCTATTCCAGCGACCGCGATCTCGACATATTGCCGAAGGCCGCTGACAAGGGTGCGGCGCTTGCATGGTTATGTGGACAATTGCGCATCGGCCTCGACGAATCAGCGGTCGCGGGCGATACTGGCAACGATCGGGCGATGTTCGAATTGAATGATATTCGCGGCGTGATCGTCGGCAATGCATTGCCGGAGCTCGTCTCACTGGCGGGCCTCGACAATCGTTTTTTCCAGGCGCGTGCGACGGAAGCCGACGGCGTTATCGAAGGCCTCCGGCATTGGGGGTTAAATCCCGACAAACGCAATACCGGCAATTATTCATAGCGGTTTTGCGTTTCAGGACGTGAAAGCAGACAGAGACGGTATTGCCGCAATCGGCTGTTTGGCCGGGAAGCCGCCCGGTCGAAGCCCTGTTCGCACATTTTCCGCATTTTCCGGGCTTACAGGCTTCATCCGCATGAAGACAGTAGTGGGTTATGGGTCATGAGGGATTGGCGGAATTTACGGGATATCTATATTAGCAATTATCATTAGCGGGCAAAGAAGGACCTATTCGGATTGAAGATTTTGAATCGATTGGCGACAGATGTTGGCTTGATGTTGCGCAGACCGCCGCGACAGCAATATGCGGCGCTGTGCTATCGATTGTCCAAGAAGAATCCGGAGCCGGAAGTGTTGCTGCTGACCAGCCGGGATACGGGACGCTGGGTCATTCCCAAGGGCTGGCCGATGGCCAACAAGAAGGCCCATGCGGTGGCCGAGCAGGAAGCCTATGAGGAAGCCGGTGTCAGAGGCACGGTGGAAAAGGCGCCCTTCGGTTATTACGAATACGAGAAAAAGCTGAACAGCGGCGTCAACGTGCCGTGCAGGGTTCAGGTTCATCTGCTGGAAGTTTCGGAGATGCAGGAAAGCTTTCCCGAAAAACAATCCAGACGTCTGGAATGGGTCAGCCCCCAGGAGGCGGGAAAACGCGTCAACGAGCCGGAATTGAAAGCGCTGATGCTCGCTTTCGACAAGCGGATGACGCATTCGAAATAGCGCGCCCGCCCTGAACGTGGCAATGTGCAGTTTGTTTTTCCAACATGGCTTTTATCGTCTTTCCTTTTGGAAAGATGTGCGAGATGTAACAGTCTTTCTGTAAAATTGCCTTCAACCTGCGACACTGCCGGACGAAAGGGAATGCTGGCAAACGAGGTCTGAATGGCAATCAAGCCGCCATCGAATATGAAACCGACGCTCGACAAGGATCTCGACAAGATCACCCGTGTCGAAGAGGCGACGCTGCATGTCACGCAGCAGCTTGCCGGCCTTGGCGCGGGGTTCATGTTCGTTGTTCTGGCGGCCATCTTCGCCGGCGTCTTCGTCACCGGCACCGCGGGTTCGGTCATCATCATCGCCGCCGTCGCCATCGGCGCCTATATGGCGATCAATATCGGCGCGAACGACGTTACGAACAATGTCGGCCCGGCGGTTGGGGCGAAGGCCATGCCGCTTGCCGCCGCCCTCATCGTCGCCGCCATCTGCGAGATTGCCGGCGCGCTGATCACCGGCGGCAACGTCGTCGAGACCATTTCCAGCGGCATCATCAACATCGGGACCATTCCCGACAGGACCGCCTTTTCATGGGCAATGCTGTCGGCGCTTCTCGCCGCCGGCCTTCTCGTCAATATCTCGACATGGACCAAGGCGCCGATTTCCACCACCCATACGGTGGTGGGCGGGGTTGCGGGTGCGGGAATGGCCGCCTATGGGGCGAAGGCGGTCGACTGGCTTTCGCTCGGCAGCATTGCCTTCGCATGGGTTCTGGCGCCCTTCATCAGCGCCATCATCGCCGTTGCCATCCTTGCTTTCATCAAGGAATTCATCATTTACCGCGAGGACAAGCTCACCTCCGCCCGGCTGTGGGTTCCGGTTCTTATCGGTTTGATGGCGGGCGTCTTCACGGCCTATCTCATCTGGGTCGGATTGCGGCAGCTCATGCATGTGTCGCTTGGCCATGCCAGCCTCACAGGGCTGGTGACCGGGCTCGTGGTCTGGCGGCTCTGCGTGCCGATCATCCGCAAACAATCGGAAGGATTGGAAAACCGCAACCAGTCGCTTCGAATCCTGTTCCAGTGGCCGCTGGTTCTCGCCGCCGGCCTGATGTCCTTCGCCCATGGGGCAAATGACGTTTCGAACGCCATCGGGCCAGTCGTTGCCATCGTGCGGGCCCTGCATGACGAGGCGGTGAGCACGTCCGCCCGTGCGCCGATGTGGGTGATGCTGGTCGGCGCCTTCGGGCTTTCCTGCGGTATTCTTCTTTATGGCCCGCGCCTTATCCGCCTCGTCGGTGAGCAGATCACCAAGCTCAATCCGATGCGCGCCTTCTGCGTTTCCGTGGCCACGGCGCTCACCGTGCTCGTTGCCTCACGCTTCGGCCTGCCGGTCAGCACCACCCACACGGCAATCGGCGCGGTGTTCGGCGTCGGTTTCTTCCGCGAATGGTACACGCAATCGTCGCGACGGCGGCAGGAGCTCGTTCAGGCTGGTGACGGCAGGCCCCGCCGGTCCGAAAGATATGCCGACAATCCTTCCGAGATACGCCGCCGTTATCTCGTCCGCCGCTCCCACTTCATGACGATCATCGCCGCCTGGCTGGTCACCGTTCCTTCCAGTGCAGCGCTTGCGGCGCTGCTCTACTGGCTCATGTCGTCCCTCTTTCTCTGAACCTGAAACAGAATCCCATGCGCGCCAATTTCCGGATGCAACGCCTGTATATCGAAGCCAGCCTTGCCGAAGGCGTCGCGCAGGAGGCAACAGCCGAGCAGTTCAATTATCTCGCCAATGTGCTGCGCATGACCGACGGTGCGGAAATCCTGCTGTTCAACGGTCGCGACGGCGAATGGAAAGCGAAGCTTGCCTTTCCGAGCCGCAAGAAGATCGTGCTCGTCCCAATCGAGCAGACACGGCCCCAGCCGAACGCCCCGGACCTGCATTATCTTTTCGCGCCGCTGAAAGTCGGGCGCATGGATTATCTGGTGCAGAAGGCGGTGGAGATGGGCGCCGGCCTGTTGCAGCCGGTAATGACGCAGCATGTTCAGGGCAAGATCCACAATACCGAAAAACTGCGCGCCAACGCCATCGAAGCCGCCGAGCAGTGCGGCATACTGTCCCTGCCCGAGGTGGCCGAGCCGGTGAAACTGAAGGACATGCTCGAGAGCTGGCCCCACGACCGGCGCATCATCTATTGCGACGAAGGCGATGCGGGGCAAAATCCGCTGCCGGTCCTGCAAGCCGTCACGGAGCGCAAACTTGCCCTGCTGGTCGGCCCGGAAGGCGGGTTTTCCGAGGAAGAAAGGGAGCTTCTGCGTGGCCTTGCCTTCGTTACCCCCATTCCGCTCGGGCCGCGTATCCTGAGGGCAGATACCGCCGCCGTCGCCGCGCTCGCGGTCATTCAGGCGGCGATCGGCGACTGGAATTGAATGGCCCCATTGCGCTTCATGCATCTTTAAAAGAAATTCATTTGCCTCCGGATACGATCCGGCCCTATCTGCCAATCATATGCCTCGCCGCAACAGAGACGTCATAACAAGGTAAGCCATGGCACGCGACACGACCGACCAGACCCCCCTCTCCTCCGTTACGGAGCTTACAGATTATCTGGCGGGCGGTTGCAAAGCTGAAGCCGACTTCCGCATCGGCACCGAACATGAAAAATTCGCGTTTTTCCGCGAGGATAACAGTCCCGTTCCCTATTTCGGCGAAGCCAGCATTTCCGCGCTTTTGAAGGGCATGCAGGAAAAGCTCGGCTGGGAGCCGATCATGGACGGCGGAAACATCATCGGCCTTGGCGAGCAGCACGGCATGGGCGCCATTTCCATCGAGCCGGGCGGCCAGTTCGAGCTGTCGGGCGCGCCGCTCGAAAACCTGCACCAGACCTGTAAGGAATCCAACCAGCATCTGGCGACGCTGCGCGAAGTGGCCGAGCCGATGGGCATCCGTTTCTTCGGTATCGGCGGCAGCCCGCTGTGGAGCTACGACGAAACGCCGCGCATGCCGAAATCGCGTTACGCGATCATGACGCGCTATATGCCGAAGGTCGGGACCAAGGGTCTCGACATGATGTACCGCACCTGCACCATTCAGGTTAATCTCGATTTTTCCTCCGAAGCGGACATGCGCCGGAAGATGCGCGTTTCCATGAAGCTGCAATCGCTGGCAACAGCGCTCTTCGCCTCCTCGCCCTTCACCGAAGGCAAGCCGAACGGCCTCCTGTCCTGGCGCGGCGATATCTGGCGCGACACCGACAACCGCCGCTCGGGCGTACTTCCCTTCACCTTCAGCGATGACTTCGGCTTCAAGGACTATGTGGAATGGGCGCTCGACGTGCCGATGTATTTCATCGTGCGCGACGGCAAATATCATGATTGCACCCATGTCACTTTCCGTCAGTTCATGAACGGCGCGTTGAAGGGTGAAATCGCCGACTGGCAGCCGACCATGGGCGACTGGACGAACCATCTTTCCACCCTGTTCCCGGATGTGCGCCTGAAGCGCTTTCTGGAAATGCGCGGTGCGGATGGCGGCCCGTGGAGACGCATCTGCGCCCTTCCCGCTTTCTGGGTCGGCCTTCTTTACGATGACGAGGCGCTGACCGCTGCCGATGCACTGACCGCCGGCTGGAGCTTCGATGAGGTCATCGCCCTTCGCGATGCCGTTCCGGCCAAGGGTCTTTCCGCCGAGATCGCCGGCAAGCCGCTTCTCGGTCTCGCCCGCGAGGTGCTCGACATTTCCCGCACCGGCCTGAAAAACCGCAAGCGCCTGAACGGCGAAGGCCAGGACGAGACCGTGTTCCTGTCGTCGCTGGACGAGGTTCTGGCCAAGAAGACCACGCTCGCCGAAGACCTGCTTGCACTTTACAACGGTCGCTGGGGTGGCTCCGTGCTGCCGGTGTTCGAAGAATATCAGTATTGAGGCAGTGCCGCTAAAATTGCGCCGCCATTAAAAAAGCCCGGCGCGGCCGAGGGGCCTGACACCGGGCAAAGGCAGGGCTATTGGCAAATCACCCTGCGGGGAAAACTTTTCCGTTCGAAAGCAATTCCGGCGGCTGGAGGTCTGCCGGAATTGCCCGAACATTCTGGAACGTTTTGGCGCATTTCCGGACGGAAAACCGGGGCCTGCCTTTCCTCGAAACGCTTTAAACGGTCTTGAACCGGGTCACCGCGCGGTTGCGTGCGGCGCGGGTCAGATGGGCGGTCGGATCCTCGAGCAGGCCGGTATTGAGCGCATCCCTCACATCCGAGCGCGCCAGACCGATATCGGCCAGAAGGCGGTCATCGAGTTCCGTGAGGCCATTGGCCGCGATACGATTGTAGATGCGCTGCAAGAACGTTTTGACGCGGAAAGCAAAGAGGCCAGCGACACGACGAAGCGTATCGTTCTGCCGGGAGGTTGCGAGTTCCAGTTCCATTCTCCGTTCTGCCGTGCGCATGACACTTATCCTTTCGTAACGGCACGATGCGGCACCGCCCCCGGCGCACCACGCGCGAGAAGCTGCCTCGGGTTGGGGGCCTGACGTTTCGCCGGCCCGGGGTTGATATTGATTTGCTGGGTGTCAAAATGTCGCAAGACTATTGATCAGTCCAACGAATGTTTCTAATGTGAGGCATCAATCATTCTGATGGATGGCCATCCATGTCCGCACCTCTCGACATAGACCAGCTGCATACCTTCATCGCCATCGTCGATACGGGCAGCTTCACCAAGGCCGCAGACCGCGTTTTCAAGACGCAATCCGCCGTTTCCATGCAGATGCGACGGCTGGAAGAACGGATCGGCAAGCAGCTTTTCGCCAAGGACGGGCGCGGCAACCGCCTGACGGCGGAGGGCGAAAAGCTGATGAATTACGCCCGCCGCATCATCCGCCTTAACAACGAGGCGATCGCCGCCTTCGACGACAACCGGCTCGAGGGCATGCTGCGCATCGGCACACCCGATGACTATGCCGACCGCTACATGCCGGAGATTATCGGGCGCTTCGCCAAGACCCATCCCAATGTCGAGCTTTATATCGTCTGCGAACCTTCGGTCAGCCTTGCCGAAAAAATGGCGCGCGGCGAGCTGGATATCGCGCTCGTCACCCATAATCCGCGCGCGCGCTCCTCGGATGTGGTGCGCACCGAGCCGCTCTGCTGGGTCGCTT
This sequence comes from Agrobacterium sp. T29, assembly GCF_006970545.1. Lineage (NCBI taxonomy): Bacteria > Pseudomonadati > Pseudomonadota > Alphaproteobacteria > Hyphomicrobiales > Rhizobiaceae > Agrobacterium > Agrobacterium sp. T29. The sequence continues at coordinate 341,867 of NZ_CP040640.1, read as the reverse complement.
CCGCCAACCATCCGCTGAAGGACGATGCACCCGTGCCGCTCGCCGTCGGGCGGCGCGATTGCCACTGGCGCCAGCTTGCCTGTTCGGCGCTCGATGCCGATGGGCGGGATTATCAGGTCCTGTTCACGAGCTGGTCTTCCACCGTCGTCGCCGCCGCCGTGTTGGCGGGCATGGCCGTCTCGGTGCTGCCGGAATCGGCGCTGCGCACCGGCATGAAGGTTCTGACCGCCGCGGACGGCTTCCCGCCCCTGCCGCCAGTGCAGATCGGCCTGATGAAACGGCCGGGCCTCTCCCCTTCGCTGGTGAACGCCATCACCGACCACATCACCGCCTGCCTCGACAATATTTCGCCGATGAGCGTTGCCGACGAAATGGACAGCGATGTGAAGACCTACCCCAAGATGCCCCGCCTGCGCGCCGGGCACATGCTGCCGGGATGGTAAGAGGATAGTACAAATCCCGGGGTATGACGTCGCGTATGCGGGAGGCTTTGTCATCAGCCTCAAGCCGGCTAACCCCGCTCCTCCCGTCGCTCGTCCGCGCTTTCTCTGTTACCGCGCCCGCAGCGTGGCAACCGCCAGCAGCGTATCGGCGCTGATGCCCACCGAACCGCTGCCGTTGAAGAGCGTCATGATCGGATCGGTGGTGTTCTGCTGATTGTCGTACATGATGGTGAAACGGGCGACCAGCTTCTTGACCTTTTCCGGATCCTGAAAATCCTCGATGTCGAAGTATTTCTTCATCATCGTCACCTGCGTATCGACCTCGGCATTGGCGAGTTCGTCCGGAATCCCGAAAGTGGTGTTGATGAAGCTCTGGAGCGCCGTGTCGGCGAGGATCGAGTAATAGGACGTCGTTCCGGCCGCCATGCGCTGGAAATAGAGCGCCAGGCGCACACCGGCATTTTCTTCACCCGCCTGCGTTTCCAGCGTCTGGGTGAGGTAGTTGTCCAGCGTCTCGTAAAGGCCGCGCCGCGTCTGGATCAGGCTGCGGTCCTCGTGAAGAAGCGTACCGTCGGTATTGAAGTTGAAGGCGGTGACGAGGCGGCGGAAGACCGGGTCCATCTCCTTGTTGACGTAGCTGTCCTTGTCATCGAGCTTCGAGGTGAAGGCCTTTTCGAGCTGTTCCTTCGTCACGCTTTCGGGATCGATGCCGAGCGATTCCATCGCAAATTTCGTCAGGCGATCGTTGCTCAGGAATTCCTTGAGCGTCTTGATCTTCTGCATCTCCGCCGTGAAATATTCCGATTCCTTCGTCGCCGTTTCCTTGTCCTTTTCCGTGCCGAAAGCCGATTTTTTCTTGATGTAGTCGGCCGACATGGTCTGCATCTCGATTTCCGACTGCGCCAGAACCGGTGTTCCGACGCTGCCGTCGGAGGCGAAGTTGAACAGCTCCGCTAGCTTGACATAACGCTCGTCTTTCAGCGTGTAGACGAAGCTCTTTTTATCCTGCAGATCGCTGGTGAGGACCTTGCGAATATCGGCGGAATTCACCTTGGTCGGATCGAGGCCGACGGCTTTCAGCGCATAGGTATAGACCGCGCTGCTGTCGATGAAATCCTTGACGGAAGTGACGCTGGCTATATCGCTCTTGAACAGCTTCAGCGCCTTCTCGTCGGCGGCATCGTCCTTGTCGTTATAATAGGTCATATAACCGCTGGTAGTGGTCGCGGTCTGTGCCGTCGTCTGGGGTGTCGTTCCGTCTGCCAGCGTTCCGTCGGTCTGGAAATTGAAGGCATTTCTCAAGGCTATATAACGCTTGTCGTTCTTGCCGACAGTTGCGATGTAGTTGCTCGGATCGCTCAGATCGCTGGTCAGGATATTCTGGATCGTTGCCGTGACGACTGTGAGGTCGTTCAGGTCGAAGGCGGTCCTGATATAGTTGAGAAGCCGGGTATCCGACGTCAGTTCGGTTACCGTCTTGATCGAACCGATCTTCGATTCGAAATAATCCCGGTTCAGTGTGGCGACGGTCGGCGTCACGCGCGGCGCGCTGCCGATATAGGCATCCGTCAAGGCCTTGAGATTATCCGCCGTCTGCGCCTGACCGGCGGTCACCGTGCCGTCGTTCTTGAACTCGAAGGCGGTGGCGAGCTGCGCCATCTTGTTATATTGCGTGACGGTGCTGGTGAGCGTCGTCTGCTCGGCCTTGATGGCGGCGAGCTTCGCTTCCCACTCATCCTGCGGCGGCAATACCGCCTCGAGCTGGGTCAGCTGGTCCTGGCGCGTCACCTTTTCCGCCTCCAGCTCCGTGCGCTCCTCGGCCGTCAAACCGGTGTCGGCGAGTTCGGTATCGATTGCGGTAATTCGGGCAGTGACCTGCGCGTGCAGTTCGATATTGCCCTTCATCGTCAGCTTTTCGACCGCGTCATTATAGGCCGCACCGTATTTCTGGTTGATGTAGCTGTCGGGATCGTTGATGTCGCTCGTCATCAATCCCTTGATATGGGCATAGGAATAGGTCTTCTCATCGATGCTGAAGACCTGAAAGATATAGGCGCGGGTGCGGTCGTTGCGCAGCAGTTGGTCGACATTGGTTACCGTGCCGACAATCGCCTTGTAATAACGGGTCTCTTCCGCAAGGCTGTCATCGAGATCGGTTATCGACGTATCGTAAAGCCCGATCATCTTGTCGAGCTGCGCTTCCGTCTGAACGGTCTTTGTCGATGTGGTGAAGTTGAAGGCTGCGGCGAATTCCCGATAGCGCTCGTCGGTGAGTTTGTTGGCGAAGCTGTTCTGGTCGTTCAGATCGCTTTCCAGCACCTTTTTCATGAAGGCCTTGGCATAGGTCATCTCGCCGAGACCGAAGGCATCCATGGCATAGGAATAGAGCTGGTAATTGTCGAGGAACTCATCGACGCTTTTCACATTGCCGATGTTCTCCTTGTAATATGTCGTCTGCCGCTCGATGAGCCCCTGCTGCGACACGCGCGACAGGCTTGCCTTCATATCGCGGTTGATGAGGTCGTAGCTGAGATAAGTCGATACCATCCGAATGCCCCCTGGAGGCCCGCGCGTCGCTTCAGACGCCGAATGCTCCGGTTTTCAATCCACCCATCGCGCCTCCATCGGGACGCACGGCAAGCCTTTGCCTGACTATGCGGGAGACGCCTTGCCCGGAGCTTGAAAGAGCACAATTTCGGCCGGGATAAAAACCGCATTGTCCCGATCTCTTTTACCTAAGCGAAACCATGCCACAGTGTGTTTTGCTAACCATTTGGGAATGCAAAGTTTTCTTAACCGCGATTTTTAAGCAGTCTCGAACATGCGGCGGATATTCTCCCGACATCAGAGGACGAAAAGTCCCGATGAGAAGACCGGAAACCGGCTCTCAGGTAAAACAAGGGTAGAATAAACATGACCAAGACCGTTCTGAAGCCCGACTGGGCCGTCGCCACTCTCAGACTCGACCCGGCACGTTTTCCGCAACAGGTCACTTATGGAAAAGGCAATGGCGCGACCGATGTCGCCGTCACTCTCGATGAACGGGGCGCCGTTCTGAGAAAGGTTCTGTCCTCTTCCGGCCTGCCTTTGTCCTTCGCTTTGCCAGCCCGCGCCTTCAAGGGCGTCGCCGCCCGCGCCATCGACCATGGCGATGGACAGGTAACGGTGACGCTGGAGCTGCACCACGACGATCCGGACCTCTGCGTTCCGCTTCTCGTCGCCCACGATCTCTGCGATATCGCCGCCGACTGGCGCAGCTGGTCCGAGGCCTACCGTATTCCCATGCTGATGGTGGAAGCCGATGGCGTCGCCCGTCCGCTGGAAGAACATCTCGGCAAGGTGCGCACCCAGAATACCCGCCCGCGCCGCCGCCATTCCTATTTCGCGGAACGCCGTCCCCGCTTCCTCGTTCGCCGCTCCACCGGTTCGCTGGGCATGAGCATGAAGATCGAGGGCAAGGAAATCATCGCCCGCAGCTGATAATCTTCAGCCAGACAAATCAAAAAAGCCCGGCGCGGATGACGCGGCCGGGCTTTTTCATTCCGTGTTTTCACAGGCTTACGCCAGCAGGAGCGGCAGGATGAGGCCCGCGAAAATCAGCACGCCGACGCGGTTGTTGGATTTGAACAGCACGAGGCACTGATCGACGTCATCGATATTAAGCACCCAGACCTGCCGGAACAGCATGATGGCCGCGGCGGCAAGGCCGCTATAGGCAATGACGTTAACACCCGCGACCCAGAACGACAGGAACATCATGACAAGGGCTGTGCCATAAAGGAAAACCAGCCAGCGATGTGTGTTCTCGCCAAACAGCAGGGCAGTCGAACCGATGCCCACGGCGGTGTCGTCTTCCTTGTCCTGATGGGCGTAGATTGTATCATAACCGATCGTCCAGGCGATGGAGCCGACATAAAGCAGGACAGCCGGCCAGGCGATCGATCCGAACTGTCCCGCCCAGCCCATCGGCGCACCCCAGGAAAAGGCAAGGCCGAGGAAAAATTGCGGCCAGTTGGTGAAGCGCTTGGCGAAGGGATAGATCGCCACGAAGATCAGCGAGAATATGCCGGTCGCGATTGCGAAACTGTTGAACTGAAGGAGCACGACAAGCCCCGCAAGCGCCTGCAGGACGATGAAGAGCTTGGCCTGCGACCGGCTCACGCGGCCTGAAGGCAGCGGCCGCGAACGGGTGCGCGCCACGGCCATGTCGATCTTGTGGTCGGCCAGATCATTATAGGTGCAACCCGCGCCGCGCATCGCTACCGATCCGATGAAGAACAGCGCCAGATGCCAGATCAGCGTCGCCCAGGAAAAGCCGCCGCTCGCCATCGCGACATTTGCCGCAAGGGCTGCGGACCAGAAACATGGCCACATCAACAATTGCCAGCCGATGGGGCGATCCCACCGGGCCAGTTGCGCATAGGGCCAGAGGGGCCTCGGCAAAATCCGATAGACCCAGTTATTGGATGGCGCGTCGGAGACGCGATCTGAAAAATCGCTGTGGTGAACCATGGGATGGTTCTACAGCATCGGCGGGAAAATCGGAATGGATTTCAGCAGTTGGCCGCACATGCAGAAAAGCCCCGCAGCGGTTTCGCGACGGGGCTTTGCAGGACGATATCTCGGCTATTTGTCAGGGCAGCGAGAAATTGAACTTGTAGCTCGCCTGAACGCCGATGATGAACTGGTTCTTCGAGCCGCGCTCGCGCACCAGCGAACTATCGGCGGCGTCACCGGTCAGACGGCGATATTCCGCAAACGAGCCGACTTCGGCGTTCTCGGTGACTTTCCAGGTGATGGCGGCGCCGATGCCGGCGGAATGCAGGCCGCCGCCCGGGCTATAGGGCGATGGCGCGCCGGCAGCCGTCTGCGCGGCACTTACGCCGTAATAACGCTCATTGTATTTGCTGCTCACCCATGTCGCGCGCGGACCGGCGGAAATCTGAATGCCGGGGGCGATATCGGTGAAGGCATCGACGGCAACATCGCCGACCACGCCGCTATGGCTGCGGATGCCCTGACGGACTTCGCCGCGAACGCGCAGCCAGTCGGTCGGATAGGCCTCGGCGAAACCGCCGAGCTCGCCGCCGCGCTTGATGCGGGTCATGCCCTTCAGATCGGACGAGTCGCCCTCGTCACGCGGGGATACCAGCTTTCCGGCAAGACCCATGCTGATCGGGCCGTTATCCAGAAGCGAAATCGAGGCGCTGTCGTTGCGCGAGGTGAAACGCGCGCCCTGGCCCTGGCGGCCGAGCGAAATGATGGGCGAGAAGCCGAATTCATTCTTGTTGTCGCCCTGATATTTCGGTGCGGTGAAACCCGCGCCGCCGAGCTTCAGATACCAGTCGCCGGAAAACCAGCCTTCCGCATGGGCATTGCCCACGGCAAAAAGCGACAAAACACAGGCGGCGGCGGCCGCTGATGGCTTGAACATGAAAGAACCCCAGAAACGCAATACAGACAGGTGCCCGTAGACTTAGAGGGATTGTCTTTCCATTCCATTAACCAGCGCGGGAAGAAACGCGCCTCCTGCGGAGGGTGGCGACAAGGCCTCAAACCTCACCGCCGTCATGCTCGGGCCTGTCCCGAGCATCTGCAACCGACGGACTTTAAGCAACGTGGATAGATCCTCGGGACAAGCAACCGTGGATCTACTGTGCGAATGCCGGGTCTGATCGAGCGATTGCGTTGAGGATTGTGATGAGCTTTCGCACGGTTGCGATGATGGCGAGTTTGAAAGGCTTGCCGCGCATTCTGAGCCGTTGATAGAAGCCGCCAAGAACAGGGTCTCTGACCTTGATGGCGCTGAGTACGGCCATATAGGCGATGTCGCGCAGATGTTTTCTGCCCCCTGCACATCGCCCGTTTCGTTCGGTTGCGCCCGACTGGCGAGCATAAGGCGCCACCCCGACAAGGGCGGCGGCGACTTTTGCAGAGACTTTTCCCAGCTCCGGCATGTCGGCAAGCAACGCCGTTGCCAGGACCGGCCCGACGCCGGTGACCTGGCGAAGGCGGGCATGGCTTTTGCGCAGCCTCGGCGTCTGCGTCAGCACATCGTCGATTGCCGCATCCAATGTGGCAATATCCTGTGCGATGGTCCGCAGACGCTCCTCGATCAGGTCGCGCACCAGCGGTTCGTCGATGGTGTCGAGCTGGCTGACGAGCCCACTCCTTTCGGCCAGCAGGCGCCGGCGGTGGGCGCTGATCGCATGCATCCTGCGGCAAGCCGGATCAGGCGCGTAGGGTGTGAGGTCACGCCGCACCGCCGCCAGATAACGCGCAATCATGGCCGCATCGATGCGGTCGGTCTTGGCCAGCTGGCCGATGGCGCGGGCAAAGCTGCGCACGCGGGCGGGGGCGACGATATAAACCTCAAGGCCGGCGGCATGAAGACCATCGGCCAGCCTACTTTCATAGCCGCCCGAGGCTTCGAGGCCGACGGCGACCGGCCCCAGCTCCCAAAGACGCCGGGCAAGCTGCGTGATCTCGTGCGGTGACGAACCGCAACGAAAGCTTTTACCGGCGGGGTGGATATGGATGTCGAAATACTGCTTGGAAACGTCAATGCCGACGACGGCGATATCGTGTATCATGGCCTTGCTCCCAGGCTTGTGGTGCGGGCAAAAGCCCGATCAACCGTTCGGGGTCAAAGGGAGCAGGCAGGGCCTTGCTTGTCCTCGGCTGTCTAAACCAGCCCGAAAAAACGGCCGCCTGCCTGCATCAGCCGGGTTTGCGATGCCCGGCTGATGCATCCAGTAAACCACAAATCCTCCACACAAGCCCGAGGATGACGCCGAGATTGCGGAGATGTTTGTCAACAATCTCCACAATTCGGTCGCCCGTTACCCACGCCGTCGTCAGAACGTCACCTTCTCCAGCGGCGCGCGCGTCTTCTCGAATTCCAGCAGCTTCGCTTCGTTCTGCGCAATGTAATCGCGACTATGCGGCACGGCATCGCGGTCCTTGGCGAGCTGGATCTGGAAAATATGGAAGTTTTCGTGGGTAAAGGCCATTTCCGACCCCGCCAGATAGAACTCCCACATGCGGAAGAAACGCTCGTCATAAAGCGCCACCGCTTCGGCCCTGCGCGCCACGAAACGCTCGCGCCAGTGGCGAAGCGTATGGGCGTAATGCATGGGCAGGATTTCAATATCCTTCACCAGCAGCCGCGATTTTTCGATGGCCGGCAGCACCTCGGCAAGCGAGGGAATATAACCGCCGGGGAAAATATATTTTTCGATGAAGGGATTGGTCGCCAGCGCAGGATAGGGCTGGCCTATGGAATGCAGCACCATCACGCCGCTATCGTCCAGCACCTCCGCCACCTTGTCGAAATAATCGCGATAATGGGTCGGCCCGACATGTTCGAACATGCCGACGGAGACGATGCGATCGTATTTTTTTGAAGCCGGCAGGTAGCGATAGTCCTGCAATTCGAAACGGACATTTGCCGCAAGGCCGCGTTTGGCGGCGCGGTCGCGGGAAACGCGCAGCTGTTCTTCGCTGAGCGTGATCCCGGTCACATCCGCACCGGCGCTTTCGGCAATATACATCGCCATGCCGCCCCAGCCGGAGCCGATTTCCAGCACGCTCTGACCCGGCTCGGTCATCAGCTTGGCGGCTATGTGCCGTTTTTTCGCGACCTGCGCTTCATAGAGGCTGATACCGGGCGGATTGAAATAGGCGCAGGAATATTGCCAGTCATCATCGAGGAAGAGATCGAACAGCTTGGCGCTCAGATCGTAATGATGGGCGACGTTGCTCTTGTTGTGGTTGACCGGCAGATGCATCTTGATGCGGGCGGCGATGATGCGCGCCATGCCGCGCCAGATCATGCCGAAGGACAGAGCCTCGCTCAGCGTATTGCCTTTGACCAGCGCCAGAAAATCGTAGATGTCGCCTTCCGCGACCTTCGCCCGGCCTTCCATATACATTTCAGCCAGCTTCAGCGCCGGATCGGCGGCGATCTCCTGCATGGCGGCTTCGTCGGTGAAGTTCAGAACCACCTTTTTTCCCGCGCCGTTGCCGAATGTACGGCTGCCGCCCGGGCTGTTGACGGTGAGATCACCGGTCTTGATTATTTTTTCGAGAAGAACATGCAGAGACGACGCCATGGCACCCCCAATTGCTAAGTCTCACTTATCAATTTCGCTGACCGTATTCCTTTCGGCACAAGTTTCAAGATAGTCTTATTTCAAAAAAATTGAACGATTTCATCAAGCAAAAAGCCCCGCCGGGGTGTGCGGCGGGGCTTTTTGGTAAAAAATCATTTCAACCGCAGGTCAGCGTCGCTTCATGGCTTCAGCCAGAGCGGCGGCAAGCGCACCACCGGTTTGCGACCCCTCGTTGCGCTCTTTCGGCTTGGATGTCGCGTGCCGCATGGCGCTGGCATTGCCCTTCTCGCGCATCGGCTGCGGCGCTGCCTCGCCGCCATCCTTGCGCATGGTGAGACCGATGCGCTTGCGCTTCACATCCACTTCCACGACTCGCACCTTGACGACATCGCCCGCCTTCACGACCTCATGCGGGTCCTTCACGAAACGGTCGGCGAGTTGCGAGACATGCACCAACCCGTCCTGATGCACGCCGATATCCACAAAAGCGCCGAAGGCGGCGACATTGGTGACGGTGCCTTCCAAAAGCATGCCCGGTTTCAGATCGGTGATCTCGTCCACGCCCTCGGCAAAGGTCGCGGTCTTGAAGCTCGGGCGCGGGTCGCGGCCGGGCTTTTCCAGTTCGGCGATGATGTCTTTCACGGTCGGCAGACCGAATTGCTCGTCGATGAACGTCTTCGGATCGAGCGCCTTCAACGCGGCGCTGTCGCCCATCAGTGAGCGCAGATCGCGGCCGCAGGCGGCAACGATCTTTTTCGCCACGCCATAGGCTTCCGGATGAACCGAGGAGGCATCCAGCGGCTCCTTGCCGTTCGGGATGCGCAGGAAGCCGGCGCATTGCTCGAAGGTGCGCTGGCCAAGACGCGGCACCTTCAGCAATTCCCTACGGCTGGCGAAGGGGCCGGTCTGGTCGCGATGGGCGACGATGGCATCGGCAATCGAGCTGCCAAGGCCGGACACCCGTGCCAAAAGCGGCGAAGAGGCGGTATTGAGATCGACGCCGACGGCATTCACCGCATCTTCCACCACGGCATCGAGCGAGCGGCTGAGACGACCCTGATCGACATCATGCTGGTACTGACCGACCCCGATGGATTTCGGCTCGATCTTCACCAGTTCCGCCAGAGGATCCTGAAGGCGGCGGGCGATGGAGACGGCGCCGCGCAGCGAGACATCGAGATTGGGGAATTCCGCCGCCGCCCGTTCCGAAGCGGAATAGACCGATGCACCCGCCTCCGAGACGATGACCTTGGTGGGCTTTGCACCCGAAGCGGGCATCTGCGCCAGAAGATCGGCGACCAGCTTTTCCGTCTCGCGGCTGCCGGTACCATTGCCGATGGCGATCAGTTCGACATTGTGCTTGCGGATGAGGACGGCAAGTTCCGCCTGCGTGCCGCGCACATCGTTCTTCGGCGGGAAGGGATAGACCGTCGTGGTATCAAGCAATTTGCCGGTGCCATCCACCACAGCCACCTTGACGCCGGTGCGGATGCCCGGATCGAGACCCATGGTGGCGCGGGAGCCGGCCGGTGCTGCCAGCAGCAGATCCTTGAGATTGCGGGCGAAAACATGGATCGCCTCTTCTTCGGCGCGCTCGCGCAATTCGCGCATCAGATCGAGCGAGAGCGACATGGAAAGCTTTACCCGCCACGTCCAGCCAGCCACTTCCATCAGCCATTGGTCGGCGGGGCCGGCATTGCGGATATCGAAGGCGGCGGCGATGGTGCGCTGTGCGGGTTTCACCGGTGAGGGATCGTCCGCATCGACATCGATTGTCAGCGTCAGCACTTCCTCGTTCCAGCCGCGCAGCATGGCCAGCGCCCGGTGGCCCGGCACCGTCGCCCAGCGCTCGAAATGATCGAAATAGTCGGAGAATTTCTCGCCCGACGCCTGCTTGCCATCCACGACCTTGGCGCGGAAGGTGGCGTTCTGGCGCATGTAATCGCGCAGGCGACCGAGAAGATCGGCATTTTCCGTCATGGTTTCCGCCACGATGTCGCGCGCGCCCTCGAGTGCCGCCTTCACATCGGCCACCTCGCCCTGAACATAAGCTTCGGCCAGCTTCGCCGGATCGGCGGCGCGGTTCTCCCATATCGCTTCTGCCAGCGGGCCGAGACCGCGTTCGCGGGCGATTTCCGCGCGGGTGCGGCGCTTCGGCTTATAGGGCAGATAGAGGTCTTCCAGCTCCGCCTTGGTGCCCGCCTGCATGATTTTGACCATCAGCTCATCGGTCATCTTGCCCTGGCCGGTGATGGACTCCACGATGGAGCCGCGGCGCGCATTGAGTTCGCGCAGATAGACAAGACGTTCCGAAAGCGTGCGAAGCTGGGTGTCGTCCAGCCCTCCCGTCACTTCCTTGCGGTAACGGGCGATGAAGGGAACGGTCGCGCCCTCGTCCAGCAGCGCCACCGCCGCCTTTACCTGATCGGGGCGGGCGTTGATTTCGGAGGCGATGAGCGAGGCGAGGCGGGCATTGTCTGCGGTCATGAGGTTCTCTGCTGTCACGTCTGGAGCGGCGAACATAATGTCTGATTGTGGCGTGACAACAAGAGGCGGCAACGATTCCACAGGAAAGGCAGCGTTCAAGGGAAAGACGGGCATTTGCGGCGCTTTCTCCTTGACCTTTCGCCCCCCTGCCCTTAACGCCCGTCCCACAAGGTTACTGGCGAATTTGCAGGGGTATTGACCATGAAAGTTCTGTTGATCGGTTCCGGCGGACGCGAACATGCGCTGGCGTGGAAAATCGCCCAGTCTCCCCTGCTCGATGAGCTTTATGCCGCCCCCGGCAATCCCGGCATTTCCGATCACGCGACGCTGGTGGCGCTGAACGTGGAAGACCACGCAGCCGTCATCGCCTTTGCGAAAGAAAAGGCAATCGACTTCGTCGTGGTCGGCCCGGAAGCGCCGCTGGTTGCCGGTCTTGCGGATGATCTGCGCGCCGCCGGCATCGCCACTTTCGGACCCTCGAAGGCAGCCGCCCAGCTTGAGGGTTCCAAGGGTTTCACCAAGGATCTCTGCGCGCGCTACGATATTCCGACCGGCGCTTACCAGCGCTTCAAATCCGCAGAGCCGGCCAAGGGCTACGTCCGTGCGCAAGGCGCGCCGATCGTCATCAAGGCGGACGGGCTTGCCGCCGGCAAGGGCGTGACCGTGGCCATGACGGAAGCGGAAGCGCTTGCCGCGATTGACGACTGCTTCGACGGCGCTTTCGGCGCGGCCGGCGCCGAAGTGGTGGTGGAGGCCTTCCTCGATGGCGAAGAAGCGAGCTTCTTCTGCCTTTCCGATGGCAAGACCGCGCTGGCACTCGCCACCGCGCAGGATCACAAGCGTGTCGGCGATGGCGATACCGGCCCGAATACCGGCGGCATGGGCGCCTATTCCCCTGCCCCTGTTATGACATCTACCATGGTGGAGCGCACCATGAAGGAGATCATCGAGCCGACGATCTCGGGCATGGCCAAGGATGGCAATCCCTTTTCGGGCGTGTTTTTTGCGGGATTGATGATCACCGCCAAAGGCCCGGAACTGATCGAATACAATGTCCGCTTCGGCGACCCCGAGTGCCAGGTGCTGATGATGCGCCTGAAAAGCGATCTGCTGCCAATCCTCTACGCCACCGCCACCGGCACGCTGGACAAGGTTGAGGCGGAATGGCGCGACGACGCGGCGCTGACCGTCGTTCTCGCCTCGAAGGGTTATCCCGGCGCTTACGACAAGAACACGCCGATCGCCCATATTCCCGAGGCCAGCGAAGAGGCGAAGGTGTTCCATGCCGGAACCGCGCTGAAGGACGGCGGGCTGGTGGCGACGGGCGGACGCGTGCTGAACGTTACCGCCCTTGGAAAGACCGTCACGGAAGCGCAGGCACGCGCCTATGCGTTGGCCGACAAGGTGGAGTGGGAGAACGGCTTCTGCCGTCGCGATATCGGCTGGCAGGCCGTCGCCCGCGAAAAGGCCTGATCCTTAAGGCAAACGGGATTGGACGCGAATATTTCGTTCAATTTTTACCAAGTTTGCTGACCCGATGGAAACGAAACATCGGTAATACTTGCCGGAACATTGAATGGCGCACCGTGTCTCGATCACGAGGCCGCGCCGTCATTTCGGGGGTTTTTCGATGCGTCGTCTTTTTCTGACAGCGATTGTCGCGCTGACCGGCGGGTCGGCGATGGCGTCTTCCATCGAATATATAAACGGCGTGCATGTGGCCAATGGCAGCTTCATTCGTCGCGATTGCGCGGGCTGCAAGCCCATGAAGGGCAAAGCCGTGGCGCAGGGTTATGCCGTTCCCTCCATTGAGCCGGGCACACAGCACACGGAAATGCGCGAAGTCGACGGCAAACGCACCCTGCTGCGCACAGAAGCCTGGCTTGGGGGCGCGCCCGTCACCTTCGTCAGCACCAATCCCGCATGGATGGCGGAAACCTCCAGCACCGCCATCGCGACCTATGACGACGCAGAACCCGTGGCACATCCCGCTGAGACGGTTTCGACACCGGCCGGCATTGACGTGACGACGACCACGGCAGCCGTCAAGGAAATCTCCCCCGAAAACGCAGCCGAACCGGCCAGCGCCTCGGTGATCGGCGCCCCCCAGTTCCCGGATTTCAAATTGCGCGGCAATTGACCGGCCGATGACGCATTTCATGACGAAGGTCAAATAATCGCGTCATCGCTGCATTCCCGAAATGGGGCCACAACCATGCGGGGAATATTGCTTTTTCTCCCGCTTATTCTGCCTGTCGGGCCTGATAAAGCTTTCGCCAATTAAATATTTATTCAAATTTTTAGCCGCTAAGTGCGTCTATAGTGCGATGCAGCACAGGATGAGGCCACGGCGCGGACACGCGCTTTTTGGCCCTTTTATCGCGCATCATGCGCCTCTCCCTTCTCCGAAACATCGGTACCGCGCGGCGTTTTCAGGCGCGCGATCCCAAACGCTTGTGAGCGCCCATGAAGAACCTTTCCATTTCCCGTCAGTTGATCGTTCTCGTGGTGGCCCTGATGGCCGCCTTCGCCGTGGCGACGTTTTACCAGCTGAAATCCGCCACCGATGCTATCTATGAGGAACGCTACGGCATGCTGCGGACGCAGGTGCAATCGGCGATCTCCATCCTGCAATCCTTCCACGACAAGGAAAAGGCCGGAACGCTTTCGCGCGACGAGGCCATGAAACAGGCTTACGCCACCGTCAGCGCCATGCGCTTCACGCCGGACGGCTATCTGTTCGGTTACGACTACGACGTGACGATGAAGTTCCATCCCGATGCCAAGCGCGTCGGAGAAAGCTTCAAGGGCAAGCCGGACAGCAAGGGTTTCGCCTATCGCGACGAGTTGGTGCGGCTTGGCCGCAATGGCGGCGGCCAGACGGATTTTTATGGTCCGAAGCCCGGCATGGAAGGCAATGACTACGCCAAGAGCTCCTATGCGCTTGCCTTCGAACCATGGCAGGTGGTGGTCGTGACCGGCGTTTATATCGACGATCTGAACGCACAGGTGCGCGGCGAGGTGATGAAGGCGCTGTCCATCGGTGCCGCCATCTTCGTGCTCGCACTGGCCGCCGCTTTCTACGTTATCCGTGGCATTTCGAAGCCGCTCGGCGATATTCACCGTGCGCTCGGCGAAGTGGCCAATGAGAACGTCTCGCTCGCCATTCCCCATACTGGCCTGACGAACGAAGTGGGCATGATGGCGAAGGCCACCGCCTCGCTTCAGGACAAGGTGCGCGAGCGCCATGCCATGCAGCGCCGTGAGGAAGAACAGCAGCGGCAGCTCAATGCGGAGCGCCAGAACAATCTCGACATGCAGCGCGACGAGGCGGAATTGCAGGCGCGTGTCGTCACCACCATCGGCGAGGCGCTGGAGAAGCTCGCCCGCGGCGATCTGACCGTACGTTGCGGCGATCTCGGCAACCGCTACGCGGCACTGCGCGACAATTTCAACGAGGCCCTGATCCATCTCGACGCCGCCATGGCCAAGGTGAATTCCAAGAGCATCGACATCGGCGGCTCCAAGGAAGAAATCCGCAAGGCCTCCAACGAGCTTTCGCAGCGCACCGAACGGCAGGCTGCCAATCTGGAAGAAACCTCGGCCGCTCTCGATGAATTGACGGTTGCGGTGCGCCAGACGGCGGAAGGCGCCGCCGACGCCGCCAAGCGCGTCACCACCGTCAGCTCCGAAGCCATGCGCAGCGACCGGGTGGTGGAAGAGGCCATCACCGCGATGAGCGGCATCGAACAGTCATCCGACCAGATTTCCAACATCATCGGCGTGATCGACGACATCGCCTTCCAGACCAACCTTCTGGCGCTGAATGCCGGTGTGGAAGCGGCACGCGCCGGCGAGGCCGGCAAGGGCTTTGCCGTGGTGGCGCAGGAAGTGCGCGAACTGGCGCAGAAATCCGCCGCCGCCGCCAAGGAGATCAAGGACCAGATCGCCCGCTCTTCCGCCCAAGTGGAAAACGGCGTGCGCCTTGTCGGCGAGGCTGGCGATGCGCTGAAACGGATTTCGGACCAGATCAAATCGGCAAACGAAATCGTCAGCAAGATCGCCCATTCGGCTGCCGAACAGGATACGACGCTGCGCTCGATCTCCTCGTCGCTCAACCAGCTCGATGTCGCCACCCAGCACAATGCGGCGATGGCGGAAGAAACCACGGCTTCGGCGGAAGCGCTGGCCGTCGACACCGAAGAGCTGCTGAACCTCATCCGCGGCTTCCGCGTCTCTTCCGGCCACCAGCTTCATGGTATGGCGGAGCAGATGCGTATGGCGGGGTGACCACGAACGGTCTCTGCGATGAAACAAAATGCCGGGCACAGACCCGGCATTTTTTATGTGCTCTCCAAAACGTTCCCTACATATTAAGCGTCGTCCTCGGGCTCGACCCGAGGACCCATGGCCAGATTGCATTGTGGATCCTCGCCTCAAGGGCGAGGATGACGGCAGGGAGTATTTACCACCTCGGGAAGCAGGCGATGCCGTATTTGCAGCGCCTCATTTCAGCGGGTCAGCGCATCGAGACGATCGATATCGGCAGGTGAAAACACGGCAATACCCGCTTTTTCGAGCAGTGCCGCCGTCACCCCATTGCCCGCGTGTTTGACGCCAGAAAACGAACCGTCATAGATCGCAACCGACCCACAGGACGGGCTGCCGTCGATCAGAAGCGCATAAGTACAGCCATTGGCCCTGGCGAAGGCCAGCGCCCTTTCCGCACCGGCAATAAATTGCGCCGTGACATCGCCGCCGGTCACTTCCAGCACGCGGGCGCGGCCCTCCAGCACATCGACACCGGAGGCACCATTTTCGATTTCCGCCGGCGGGCGCGGCACGGACATGCCACCCGCCATCTCCGGACAGATCGTCACCAGCCTGCCCTCGCTTCGCCAGCGGTCTATCGCCGGGTGGGAGAAGGGTTTGCCTCTGCCGTCATAGCGGACAGGTTGGCCGAGGAGGCAGGCGCTGATGAGGATTTTGGGGGTGTGGGTCAATGGGGAGACATCCTTCGACACTCGCGGTCGCGGCTTACCCCCCTCTGCCCTGCCGGGCATCTCCCCCTCAAGGGGGGAGATCGGCGAGAGGCATGCTCCTCGCTCTTCCCAAAACGTTCAATGTGGCCGAGAGGTTGCCACGGGTCGATCTCCCCCCTTGAGGGGGAGATGCCCGGCAGGGCAGAGGGGGGTAAGCCGCGCACACTGACATGTACGGTTACCCCCAAACCCCTCACCCCGTGATCTTCGAGAAATCCGCAACCGTTCCGGTCGCTTCGCGAATGGCCTTCAGCAGCGCCAGACGGTTGGCACGGATGGCCGCATCCTCGTCATTGACGAGGACATCCTCGAAGAACTTGTCGACCGGTGCGCGAAGTGTGGAGAGCGCCTGCATGGCGGAGCGGAAATCCTCGTCCGCAACAGCCTTCGCAGCGTCGGCAGAAGCAGTCCTGATCGCCGCATAAAGCGCCTTTTCGGCATCGAGCTTCAACAGCTCTTCCGAGACGCCGTCGGCCACCACGGTCCCCTTCTTTTCCTCGGCAGCCAGAAGCTGGGTGGCGCGCTTGGCGCCTGCCAGAAGGTTGCGGCCATCTTCGCCGGTGATGAAGGCGGTGAGCGCCTCGACACGGCGGGCGATCATCAGCAGATCGTCGGATTCCGGCGTCAGAACGGCGTCGATCAGATCGTAACGCGCGCCGAGGTCGCGCAGATAGACTTTCAGGCGATCGTGGAAGAAGGAGAGAAGGTCCGGGTCCTTCGCAACGCTCAGCAGCGGAAGCCGCACGTTTTTCTCAAGCAGAATGCGCACCACGCCCAGCGCCGCACGGCGCAGCGCGAAGGGATCCTTCGAGCCGGTCGGCTTCTCGTCGATGGCCCAGAAACCAACGAGTGTATCGAGCTTATCGGCCAGAGCGACCGTGATCGCCACCTTGTCGGCCGGCAGGCGGTCCGAGGGACCCTGCGGCTTGTAGTGGTCTTCGATGGCGGCGGCCACACTTTCGTTTTCGCCCTGCAGCGTCGCATATTTGCGGCCCATCAGGCCCTGAAGCTCGGGGAATTCACCGACGGCTTCGGTGCGCAGGTCGGCTTTCGCCAGAACAACGGCGCGGTCCACCAGATCGGCATCGGCGCCGACAACCGGGGCCAGCGCCTTCGCCAGTTCGCGGATACGGGCCACGCGCTCGCCCTGCGTACCGAGCTTGGCATGGAAGGTAACGTTCAGCGCATCGAGCTTCGCCATCCGCTGGTCGAGCGGCTTCTTGAGATCGAGGCCGAATTTCGCAGCCGAATCTTTCAGCGTTTCGAGATCGGGCAGATCGCCCTGATCGCGATTCCAGAAGTGGCGGGCATCCGACAGGCGGGCGCGCACGACCTTGCCATTGCCATGGATGATTTCCTTGCCGCCGTCGCTTGCTTCGATGTTCGAGATCAGGATGAAGCGGTTGGAGAGGCCCTCTTCCGCACCCTGATTGCGGGTGACAAAACATTTCTGGTTGGTCTTGATGGTCAGCCGGATGATTTCCGCCGGAATCTGCAGATAGTCTTCCTCGAAGGTGCCCATCAGCACCTGCGGCCATTCGACGAGGCCGGAGACTTCTTCCAGCAGGCCTTCGTCCTCCACCAGATCGAGACCATTGGCAAAAGCCAGATCCTTGGCGTCGTGCAGGATGATGTCCTTGCGGCGCTCGGCATCGAGAATGACCTTCGCCTTTTCAAGGCTCGAGACATAATCTTCGAAACGGCGCACGGTAATCGGGCCCGGCGCATGGAAACGATGGCCATAGGTGACGTTGCCGGCGACGATGCCATCAATCACGAAAGGAATGACCTGCGTCTCGTCATGTTCGGGGCCGAACAGGCAGACGATGGATTGCAGCGGCCGCACCCAGCGCAGACTTTCCGAACCCTTGCCTTCGATGCCGGCATAGCTGGAACCCTTCGGCATGGAGGCCGGACCGGAGCGCATGGATTTCGGCCAGGGGAAGGAACGGATGATGCCGGGCATCACTTCCGCGATGATCTCTTCCGCCGGACGGCCGGGCTTGTTGATGATGGCGATGTAGAAATCGCCCTTCTTTGGATCGGAAACGACCTGCGCCTCGGAAATGTCGTTGAGGCCGGCGCCGCGCAGAAAGCCCTCGATGGCCTTTTCATTGGCGTCGGTGCGCGGGCCCTTCTTTTCCTCGCGCACATCGGCGGAGCGGGCGTTGAGGCCGCGAATATCCAGCGTCAGGCGGCGCGGCGTCCAATATTCGCGCGCACCCTCATAGGTCAGCCCTCTCTCCACCAAGGCATCGGTGACGAGTTTCTTCAGATCGCCCGCCGCCTTGCGCTGCATGCGGGCAGGGATTTCCTCGGAGCGGAGTTCAAGCAGAAGATCGGGCATGGGATCAGGACTTTATCTGTTGTCGGACGTTTGCGGTCGGCTTAGCAAGCAACGCGGCAAAAGTCACCAAGGCATTCGGTTAAATTACCGCCGGCGGGCGTTACCAGCCGCCGCCGCCACCACCACCACCGCCGGAGCCGGAAAAACCGCCGCCGCCACCGCCCGAAAAGCTGGAGCCGGAGGAGCTGACGGGCTGGGGAATGGTGGAAGCAATGGTATTGGCCATGGAGGTGGAAAAGCCGCCGATCCTGTCGCCAAAGCTTCCGTAATTGCTGCCCGCATACCAGCCGGGCGCATAACTTGCCGCAGCGGCACCGGCGGCAGCCGTGGCAAGCCAAGCCTCGAAGGTTCGGCTCCACGGTTTTTCGACGCCGAGCGCCACGGCATAGGGCAGCAATGTCTCGAAATGCTGCGGCGACATGGCGGGCGCGCCAGCCATGTTCATCCGGTCTTTTTCCGCCAGCGTCAGATAGGTTCGGAGGCCTTCGATGCCATCCATCAGCTTGCGGCCGAGCGGCGTCGGCGCGCCCATCAGGAACAGGAACAGCGCGTTGGTCAGCACGATGCCGCCGATGGCGGCCAGCGCCAGCGACTTGGTATCATGCGTCACATCCAGCAGGATTTGCGTGGCGATGCCGCCAATGGCGGAAAAGGCCACGAAACCGGCAAAGGCCAGCATGACGATGCCGCCGATACGCTTGCGCAGGGGCGCGCCACGCGAAAACTGGCGGCCAATACCGATCGACAGGATGCTGAAGAAGAAGGCGAAAAAGCCGAGGACCAGCACGGCGGCAATGGCGCTTTCATCCAGATCGCCGAAGACCAGCGTCGCGACGATGAGGGCGATGCTGAGGAAGATGCCGAAGACGGTGTAGCCGGCATTGCTGCGGTAATATTTGCCGCGATGTTCTTTCTCTATCGCTGCGCGAAACTGTGTTCCGACCTTTTCGACCTCCGCACCATGGGCCTTGTCGATGGTCAGCGTCTTGCCAGGGCCGCCGATGGAGGACAGCAGCGTCTTCTGACCAGTCGGCAGATCGGCAGCGGTCGCCTTTTCCGTGCGGCGAATGATGATGGCGTTCTTCAAATCCTCCAAAACGACATAACCCTTCACCGCGAGATCAAGGGCCGAGGCAGAGAGCGCCGTCCAGCCGGCACCCGAAAAACCCCTGTTATCGACATAATTGACCAGAGCGGGCGAAAGCCCCTCCGGCGCATCCCAGCGCGGCACGACCACGCCCTTCGCCGGATCACGGCCGACGGCGAACCACGCCCGCAGGTAATAAAGCAGCACGGCGAAAAGCCCGCCGCCCGAAAGTAGGATGGCAAGATTATCCCGCAGCCACCAGCCCGCCTCCTGAGAGGTGTCGGGTGCGGCAATCGCGCCCTTGGGGAGCTTGACGGCGACCGTCATGCCCTCGCCCACTGTGAAGGGGCGGGTGGAGGCGAAGAACACCTCGTTGCCTTCGTTCAGAATGCGCGCATCCTTGCCTTTCGCGCCAAGCGGACCGGTGAAGACGGCGGTGTCGGTGGCCCTGACGCCCTGCGGCAACGTGATGGTGGCGGAAATCTCGCCCATCGGGAACTGCCAACCATTGCCGGTGACGTTCCAGGTCAGCTCGTCATAATCGCTGAAATAGCGGATCTGCCGGGCAGTGGTGTAGGTGATCTGGAAGATATGTTCGCCGGTCGGCAGAAAGCGGTCGGCGCTGCCGGTATAGATGCGGATGCCGCCGTCGATATTTTCGGTGCGCCAGTTTTCCGACGCGCCATCGCGCTCCACCGAAACGACGTTGAAATCCACCTTGGTGCGGCGGTTATTCGCATCCAGCGCATAAAGCGGGAAATCGCGAAAGATGCCGCGTTTGATGTTCTGTCCTTCGGCCCGGGCAGTGATGGTTTCGGTCACCGTCAGCTTGCCATCCGCCGCCACCTCGATGACGGAATGGTAGGAGCGGATGAATTCCTCCGCAAAGGCCGGGAAGGCCGCGCCCAGGAAGACGAACAGCGCGATAAGTCTTGCGGCGATGGTCTTCACGGGCGGTTCTCCTTAAGGGAATGGAGCGTTTCCGGTTTCAAGTGATGATGCGCAGCACGGTCATTCCGTCATACCGGTCCCCGGATCAAGTCCGAGGATGACCCGGTATCCAGCAGCTGCGCGTCTGCGCGGCTTGAAGAGTCTCTCGCGATCAAGGACTTGACCGCGCTGGATTCCGGCTCAAGGCCGGAATGACGGAAAACCAATACCGTTCTTCTAATGCTGCGGCTCGGCAGCGCTTTCCTTTTCCGTGTACTCGACGCCGAGCGAGGCGAGCTCTTTCCAGTAAGCCGGGTAGGTCTTGCCCACGCAGGCCGGATTCTGGATGGCGATGCCGCCGATCTTCAGCGCCGCGAGCGCAAAGCTCATGGCGATGCGGTGGTCGGCAAAAGTGTCGATGGAGGCCTTGACCGTCTGGCCCGCAAGAGCCGGATCAGAATGCACGATCAGGTCGTCGCCTTCCTCATGTGCCAGACCGTTACGGATTTCGTTGAGGCCCAGCGAGACGGCGCGGATACGGTCGCATTCCTTGACGCGCAGATTGGCGATGCCGACGAAGCGCACCGGCGTTTCGTTGAAGGCGGCGAGAACCGCGATGGTCGGAATGGCGTCCTGCATCTGCGAACCGTCGATTTCGGCGGGCAAATGCGGAAACTTCGCCATGACCTCGTAGGCCTTGGCATCCGGCTGGGTGAACTTATCGGCCGGCGTGCCGATATCGATCGCGCCGCCAGTCAGCAGTTCCGCGCCCCAGAGATAGGTGGCGGCGGAGGCATCCGGCTCGATGTGGAAATCGGTCGCCGTGTAACCCGTCGGATGCACGCGCCACATGGCGTTGCTGACCCGCTCCACCTTCGCGCCAAAAGCTTCCATGGCCGATGTGGTGAGATCGATATAGCCCTTGGCGCCGATTTCCTCGCCCTTGAGGATGATATCGACAGGCTTGTCGCCACAAGCGGCCGCCATCAGAAGTGCCGACACATATTGGCTGGAAAGATTGGCGTCGATGGTGACGCTGCCCTTCGGGAACCCTGTGCCCTTGCCGCAGACGGTAACGGGTGGGCAGCCGGTCGGCGCTTCCGCTTCGACACCGAGGGAGCGCAGGGCTTCCACCAGCGGCATGATCGGGCGTTTGCGCATGTGCTCGTCACCATCGATGATGACGGCACCATCGACAAGTGCGGCAGCGGCGGTGAGGAAGCGCGTGGCGGTGCCGGCATTGCCGAGGAAAAGCGGCTTTTCCGGCTGCTGCAACACGCCAGTACCCTCCACGACGAAGGTGGTGGCATCTGGCTCGGTGACCTTAACGCCCATCTCACGCAGGGCTTCGGCCATATAAAGCGTGTCGTCGCTTTTCAGTGCGCCGGTCAACCGGCTTTTGCCCTTGGCAAGACCAGCCAGGAGAAGCGCACGGTTGGTGATGGACTTGGAGCCGGGCGGCTCGACCTTGCCGGAAAGCGGATGGTCGGGCGGGGTGATGGTCAGTTCGATCATGATTGTCGTCTTGTCAAAGAATGCGGCGAAGAGCCGGATTATCGGAATTTGAACGGGAGGTCTTAAGCCGCCGAGGGAACAGTGCGCTTAGAATTTCACAGTCGGCACGGCGCGGTCGGCCGGGTTGTCGATCTCGAAATACGGCGCCTTGGCAAAACCGAACTGGCCTGCGACCAGATTGGAGGGGAAGCTTTCCACCTTGACGTTGAGGTCGCGGGCGGCGCCATTGTAATAACGGCGCGACATCTGGATTTCGCTTTCGATGGTTTCCAGCGAACGCTGCAATTCCAGAAAATTCGTATTGGCCTTGAGATCGGGATAGGCTTCGGCAAGCGCAAAGAGCTTGCCGAGCGCCTGCGACAGCAGCCCTTCCGCCTGCGCACGACCCTCGACATCGCCCGCCGGCACGGCCTGCGCCCGGTTGCGCATGGCAATCACCTCCTCGAAGGTGCTCTTTTCATGCGCCGCGTAACCCTTCACTGTCTCGATGAGATTGGGAATGAGATCAGCGCGGCGCTTCAGCTGCACGTCGATGCCCGACCACGCCTCTTCCTTCATCTGCCGCGCCTTGACCAGCCCGTTATAGATGAAGACGACATAAAGCGCGATTGCCGCGATGACTGCCAGCGTGATGAACATTCCCGACCCCTCCTCAAGAGGCGCGGACACCGTAGTGGCGTCCGCACGTTAGACTGTTGCCCCGCCTTACATAAACGTTCAGGCGGCCCTGTTCCAGTTCAGCCCGCCCGCATCCGTCAGCAGGAAGGCTTCGCCGCAGGCTTTCGCCAGTGTGCGCACGCGCAGGATATAGCTCTGGCGTTCCGTGACCGAAATTACGCCGCGTGCATCCAGAAGGTTGAAGACGTGGCTGGCCTTGATGCACTGGTCATAGGCCGGGAAAACGCATTTGTGCAGGCGCTGGTTGTCGTTGTCACCGGGCGCGCCGGCGGCGAGAAGCGCCTGGCATTCCTTTTCGGCGTCGATGAAATGGCGATGCAGCATGGCGGTGTCGGCAAATTCGAAGTTATGGCGGGAATATTCCTGCTCGGCCTGGAGGAAGACGTCACCATAGGAAATCTTTTCTTCACCTTCGCGGCCGTTGAAGTTCAGGTCATAGACATTATCGACGCCCTGAACATACATGGCGAGACGCTCCAGGCCATAGGTCAGTTCGCCCGCGACCGGCGAGCATTCGATGCCGCAGACCTGCTGGAAATAGGTGAACTGCGACACTTCCATGCCGTCGCACCAGCATTCCCAGCCGAGACCCCAGGCGCCGAGCGTCGGGCTTTCCCAGTCGTCTTCGACGAAGCGCACATCGTGCAGCAGCGGATCGAGGCCGATCGCCTTCAGCGAACCGAGATAGAGTTCCTGCAGGTTCGAAGGGTTAGGCTTCAGGATGACCTGATACTGGTAATAATGCTGCAGGCGGTTGGGGTTTTCGCCGTAACGGCCGTCGGACGGGCGGCGCGAGGGCTGCACATAAGCGGCCTTCCAAGGCTTGGGCCCAAGCGCGCGCAGCGTCGTCGCCGGATGAAACGTGCCCGCGCCCACTTCCATATCGTAGGGCTGCAGCACCGCGCAGCCCTTGTCGGCCCAGTAATTATGCAGCGTCAGGATCAGCGCCTGAAAGGAACGCTTCGGGTTCATATGGTCGGGAACATCGGTCATTGCAGTCATCGCGGCGTTAGGAGGACAAGTAAGCATTGACTTACTTCGGATGCGGACACGTGCCACGGCATGGCGTGAGGGTCAAGGTTTTATGCGTGGAGACGGGCGGTGAACGGGTTGACGATCTTCATCCGCCCGTCAACGGTAAGACCGTCATGCATGTCTTCCGAGAGGAATACGGTGCTTTCAGCCTCCAGGGCTGCTGCTACCATCAATGCATCATAGAAGGCGAAGTTATATTTATCGACAAGATCGACGGCGCTCGCATTTAACTGCACATCGAGTTCAACGACTGTCACAGCCATTCGACGGAGACCATCCAGCGATCTGCGGATTTCGCCCCATTTTTGAGGCCACTTCCGCCGGACTACACTGGCAAATTCATTGAATGCCTGAACGCTCGTCACATAAGGTTTCGAAACGATCTCTTGGGCCTTGGATGACCGTTCGTCATCCAGAAAGGCATAGATGAAGATATTCGTATCGAGAAAGGGCAAATGGCTCAACGCTCATTTGCCTCCTCGCGGTCGAATTTCCACCCGGGCGGTAGCTGCCAACGCTGAGCGCGAATATAAGACAGTATCTTTTCGCGCTCTTCCTGCGAAATAGAAGCAGACGGTTCCTGTGTCGGTACAGAAACATCCACCTCATCGCCTTCCTTGATATGCAAGGCTTCCGCGACATCCGCCGGAATGCGGACCGCAAGACTATCGCCCCATTTCGTGACACGCATGACGGTCTCCTTACTCGAAAGCGACTATAGCAAATTCCACGTTACAGAAAAATTATGTCTCATCCTCGCGCTTCACGCGGTATTCGCCCGTTTCCGGGTCCTTGATCAGCGTGCCGATGGCGCCGGTCTCGCGTTCCTTCTCGCGCTGTTTCGATTTCGCCGAGAGCTTTTCCGCATCGCGGACGAAGCGGCGGTATAGGATGACGGATCCCACCACCAGAAGAAGAATTGTAATGAGCTGCGCCATAAGGCTTTATTCCCGAGACATCATAGACCGAAACGCGACCACAATGCCTTTTCTTCGGCAACCTCCGCAAGCCCCGATACCGCACCGGCGGCCAGCCTTTCGGCATTCACGTCCAGAGCAGCATTGACGCCCGGCACCTTTTTACCGAACAAAGTGCGCCCGCCGCTGACGAGCTGGAGCTTGACCTTCTCACCGTAACGGCGGCGCAGAACCTCGCGCATGTCGCCCAGCCCGTCGATCAGGCCGAGGTCGAGACCGCGCATGCCGGTCCAGAACAGGCCGGAGAAGATCGCCTCGTCGCCCTTCAGTTTCGAGCCGCGGCGCATCTTGACCATATCGATGAAAACATTGTGGATTTCGACCTGAAGCGACTTCAGGTAATCGATATCGCCTTCCTTTTCCGGCTGGAAGGGATCGAGGATGACCTTGTTCTCGCCGGCCGTATAGACACGGCGTTCCACGCCGATCTTCTTCAGCATTTCCGGGAAACCGAAACCGCCGGAAACGACGCCGATGGAACCGACGATGGAGGTGGGGTCGGCGATGATCTCGTCGCCGGCAAGCGCGATCATATAGCCGCCGGAGGCTGCAACATCCTCCACGAAGATCAGGACTTTCTTTTCCTTTTCCTCGGCGAGCTGGCGGATGCGATTATAGATCATCCGCGCCTGCACCGGCGAGCCGCCGGGCGAATTGAGCGAAATGGCGACGGCCGGGGCATCCTTGACGGCGAAGGCCTTTTCCAGAAGCGGCGCATAGGAGGCGAGATTGAGGGCGGGGCGGAACTGGTTGCCGCCGGCCATGATCGCGCCGTGCATGCGCACCACCGGGATGACGAGCTCTTTTTTACGAAAGCGTTTCGGCACCAGATACTTCAGAAAACCCACTACTCAATCCTCGCAGCATTTATCCGTTCGTCAGGGATGTATGTATCGCCCCGGAAAACACAATGGTTGCGACCGGCGTAACGGCGATATTTATGACGCGGTCCGGATTGCCCTTACATTACGCGAATAGGCGGCGCGGCCATTGTTCAGGTCATCCACGAAGGGGGTGAAGGCATGGCTGTCGGTCTCATGCATGATGAGCGGCGCGCGGAAGGACAGCCGCGCCCGTGAACCCTTGATGGCGGTGACGAGCATGCGCACAGCATCCTCGCCAGGGCGCGGATGGATGAGGGTGATCTCGAGGCCGCCGAAACGGCTGCCGCAGGCGGCGATGATCTCCGCCACCGATTGCGGCCTTGAAATCAGGGAAAGCTGACCACCCGGCACCATGATCGCGCCTGCGGTCCTGATCCAGTCTTCGAACAGGCCATCGGTCATGGCATGCGCTTCGGCCTTCAGGGCGTCCGGCGTGCGGCGGTCGCCCGCATCGTTATAGGGCGGGTTCATGATGACGTGATGGAAATGATCGTCGGGCAAGCCCGCTTCGGCGCGTGCTTTCGCCCGCAGGGTCACATCGGCTTCGCGCACGCTGACGCGGGCAGAAAAAGCAGCATTCTCAGGCAATTCGAGGCTGCGGCGGGCAAATTTCGCCATTTCCGGCGAGCGTTCGTACAGCGTCACCTCGGCCTTTTCGAGCCGCGCGGCAACAGCAAAGCCCGCCGCACCCGCGCCCGCGCCGAGATCGGCGATCCGGCAGGCACGCTCATCCGCCACCAATGACGCCAGAAGCATGGCGTCCATGCCGGCCCGGTGTCCCCTGCCCTTCGGCTGGAGGAGGTGAAACCGGCCCCGATGAAAGGCGTCGATCGTTTCGGAAATGCCGTCGCCCACCGCCGCTCAAGCCTCTTCGTTGCGTAACTCGTCGCCGAGCCCGGCATCGATGAGAATGCGGCGGGCCTGATCGGCCCGATCTTCCTCCACCAGAAATCTTCGCGGCAAAAGACCGAGCGATCCTTCCAGAATGCTCATCGCCTGATCGGCGATGAGGCAGTGGATGCCGGCATCCCTCATCAGGCTTTCGGCGAAGGAGAGCAGCACGGCATCGTTGGTACGGATCAGTTCACGCATGGATAGACCTTAAATTCCCATCTTTTTGAATGGCTAGCGGCAATTCGCCCCTTGCCGCGCAAGGCGTCAGTTTTTATTGTCGAATTCAAATTCGAACTGGAGTCCTGTCCCTTGGGCGTCGTCATACCGCTTGAAGAAAGCAAAAACAAACTCGCATCCGTCAAGCCGCTTGTCGACCTGACCCGCCCCGATATGGAACGGGTGAACCAGCTTATCCTTTCCAAGGCCGGTTCCGATGTCCAGATGATACCCGAGGTGGCCAACCACCTCATCTCTTCCGGCGGCAAGCGCCTGCGGCCGATGCTGACGCTCGCCTCGGCCTCGATGTTCGGTTACGAGGGCGACAACCACATCAAGCTCGCCACCAGCGTCGAATTCATGCACACGGCAACGCTTCTGCATGACGATGTGGTGGATGAGAGCGATCTGCGCCGCGGCAAATCCACCGCCCGCACCATCTGGGGCAACCAGGCGAGCGTTCTCGTCGGCGACTTCCTGCTCGGCCAGGCGTTCCGCATGATGGTGGATGTCGGCTCGCTCGATGCGCTCGACGTGCTGTCCACCGCCGCCTCGGTGATCGCCGAGGGCGAGGTGCTGCAGCTTTCGGTCGCCAAGAACATGGAAACGACGGAAGACGATTATCTTCAGGTGATTCGCGCCAAGACGGCCGCCCTTTTTGCGGCGGCGGCGGAAGTCGGCCCCATCGTCGCCAAGACCGACAAGGCGACCCGCAGCGCGCTGAAATCGTACGGCATGAATCTCGGCCTCGCCTTCCAGCTTGTCGACGACGTGCTGGACTACGGCGGCAAGTCCGCCGATCTCGGCAAGAATACCGGCGACGATTTCCGCGAAGGCAAGATCACCCTGCCGGTCATCCTCTCCTATCGTCGCGGCACGCAGGATGAGCGCGCCTTCTGGCGCAATGCCATCGAAAAGGGTGAAAGCAGCGACGAGAACCTTGAAAAGGCGCTGGGCCTGATCACCAAATACAACGGTCTTGGCGATACGATCGGCCGCGCCACGCACTACGGCACCATCGCCCGCGATGCGCTCGCACCGCTGCCGCAGAGCCCCTGGAAAGATGCGCTTCTGGAAGTGATCGACTTCTGCATCGAGCGTCTGAACTGACGCCGCAGGCCGGACGAAAGGCGGATGGAAAAGATCATCCGCCCAGGGTTCCGGGCCAGCTTCTCCGCAAGGCGTGATTGTGGCCGGGGCCATAATTTCTTGCGGCGTTGCTTCAAAAAAGCCATTCTATCGTGACCAACAATGGAAACTGATTTTTCCGTGCTTCTGCACAAAGGCAAAGGTTCCCTCATGCGGCGTAAACCAGCACTCCGTCTTCTCTGCAGCGCGGCTCTTGCCGCTGCTCTCGCAATCGGCGCGGGTGCAAGCCCCGGCTTTGCGGAGACGAAGGCGACACCGGAAGACAAGGCCGTTACGTTCGATCCCGGCAAGGTGAACACCTTCTCCGGCGCCTTCCTCGCCGGGCGCAATGCCGATGTCGATCAGGATTATCCCACCGCGATTTCGCTTTACAAAAAGGCGCTGGAATTCGATCCCGCCAATACGGAAATCCGCCAGCGGCTGATGATCGCCGAACTTCTGAGCGGCAATTTCGAGGCCGGCGCCAAGATCGCCGATTCGATGAAGGACGATACCTCGGTGGAGCGCGTGACGACCATCGTGCGCGGTCTCGACGCCATCAAGGACAAGGAATTCGCCAAGGCCGAGAAGATCCTGAAATATACGGGTCCGAACGATCTCGACCGCATGGTCAACACGCTTTTGACGGCATGGGCGCGCGCCGGTTCCGGCAAGCCGAAGGAAGCGCTGGCGCTGGTCAACAATATGAAGGGCCCGGGCTGGATTTCGATCTTCCAGAAATACAATGCGGCGGCCATCGCCCTTGTTTCGGGCAATAACGAGGCCGCCCGCAAGAGCCTGAACGAAGCGGTGACGGACCGCGAAGGCGGGGCAACCGCCTCCGATACCTATATGCGCGCTGTGATGGCGCTTGCCCGGCTGGAGGCTTCCGCCGGCAACAAGCAGAAGGCGCTGGATGCGATTGCGGTCGGAGACACTTTCGCACCGAATTACGCGCCGCTGAAAGCGCTTCGCCAGTCCATCGAAAATGGTGAAAAGCCGGAACAGCAGATCACCAATGCGGTGGAAGGTGCTGCCAGCGTCATGTTCTCCATCGCCGGCGCGCTGAACCGCGAAGGCGCCGAAGAGATCGTGACGCTTTATCTGCAGACGTCGCGCGCACTCGATCCGAAGAGCCCGGATACGCTCATCCTTCTCGGCGGCCTTTCCGAAGCGCTGAAACAGCCTGACCGCGCCATTGCCTTCTATCGCGAGGTGCCGAAGGATTCGCCGATGTATCGCATCTCCGAGCTGCAGCTCGGACTGACGCTTGCGCAGACCGGCAAGGTGGATGAGGCGCGCAAGCACCTCAAATCCCTGCTCGAATCCGATCCGAAGGATATCCGTTCCTATCTCGCCTATGGCAGCGTGCTTTCGGACGCCAAGGACTACAAGGCGATGGCCGAGAACTACGACAAGGCCATCGAGGTAATCGGCTCCGTGCCGCAGAAATCCGACTGGTCCGTCTTCTTCCAGCGCGGCATCGCCTATGAGCGGCTGAAGGAATGGGACAAGGCCGAACCGAATTTCAAGCGGGCGCTGGAGCTGAACCCGGAACAGCCGCAGGTTCTGAACTATCTGGGTTATTCCTGGGTGGACAAGGGCATCAATCTCGATGAAGGCATGAAGATGATCAGCCGCGCCGTCGAGCTTCGGCCGAATGACGGCTATATCGTCGATTCGCTTGGCTGGGCACATTATCGCCTTGGCGCTTTCGATGAAGCCGTGACCGAACTGGAGCGGGCGATCGAACTGAAAGCCGGCGATCCGACCATCAACGACCATCTGGGCGACGCTTATTGGCGGGTCGGCCGCAAGATCGAGGCGGTCTATCAGTGGAACCGCGCATTGATCGGCGACAGCGACGACGTGGACAAGGCCAAGGTGAAGGAAAAGATCGCCAACGGCCTGCCGCCGGTGGAAAAGGATGCCGAAAATACCGCCAAGAAGGACGTCGCGCCGGTGCCGCCGGCTCCTCCGGCACCGGCACCGGCTGCCACTCCGGACAAGAAATCCTGACGCCGCATGCGCGGGCATGACGTATCCGGGGCCACCGAGACCATCGAGGCGGCCCCGGCCAAGATCAATCTGGCGCTGCATGTGACCGGCCAGCGAGCGGACGGGTATCATCTGCTCGAAACGCTGGTGACCTTTACCGAAGCCGGCGACACGATCCGTATTCGCGACGCCGATGCCGACAGTTTCTCCATCTCAGGCCCTTTCGGCGATCTTTTGCGCGCGGGCGATGGCGGCGATAACCTCGTCACCCGCGCCAGGGACCTGTTGCGCGATGCGCTTGCATCGACAGGTCAACCTGTACCCCCGGTCGCCATTCATCTTGAAAAGAACCTGCCGGTGGCTTCCGGCATCGGCGGCGGCTCGGCGGATGCGGCGGCGACGCTGCGGGGGCTTTTGCGGCACTGGCGTGCCGGGATCGCACCGGATGCGCTTGCATCCATGGCGCTGACGCTCGGGGCGGATGTGCCGATGTGCCTTGAGAGCCGATCCCTGATCGCGCGCGGCATCGGCGAGGACATCGAACCGGTCACCGACCTGCCGGAACTGGCGATGGTTCTGGCCAATCCGCTGAAGGCGGTCTCGACTCCGGAGATTTTCCGGCGATTGCAGACCAAGACCAATCCGCCCCTGCCCGCCTCTGCGACAATCGGCTGGATGGATTTTCTCGCCCAAAGCCGTAACGATCTGCAACCGCCGGCTCAGGCGCTTCTGCCGGAGATCGGGGAAATCGTTGGGTTGCTGTCGCAGGAAGGTGCTGCGCTTGTGCGCATGTCCGGTTCGGGGGCAACCTGTTTCGGGATTTTTCATTCCCTTGAAGCGGCCAGGAAAGCGGAAACATCGCTTCGGAAGAAGCGCCCCGGCTGGTATTTTCAGGCGACGCGGACCATTTGAGGATTGGAGCGGCGGGCCCGCCGCTCCCAGTTTTGTTTGAGCATCGGACTTTCCGAAAACCGCAATACACTTTTCGGTCCGATGCTCCCGGCATTCGAGGATAAGGCCATGGCAGGCGAAAGACCCTTCATTCCCCTTGGCATTGCGGTTTTGACCGTTTCGGACAGCCGCACGCTGGAGAACGACAAATCCGGCGATACGCTCGTCGCAAGGCTGGAGGAAGCGGGCCACAGGCTCGCAGCCCGCGCCATCGTGCCTGATGACAAGGCAGCGATTGCCGGCACGGTGCGCGACTGGACGCTCGCTGAAAGCGTGGATGTGGTAATCACCACCGGCGGCACCGGCTTTACCGGCCGCGATGTGACGCCCGAAGCGCTGGAGCCGCTGTTCGAAAAGCGCATGGATGGGTTTTCCGCCCTCTTCCACCGCATCTCCTATGACAAGATCGGCACCGCCACCATCCAGTCACGCGCGACCGGCGGCGTGGCGAACGCGACCTTCATCTTCGTGCTGCCCGGCTCGCCGGGTGCGTGCAAGGATGCGTGGGACAGCATTCTGAAAGCCCAGCTCGACTATCGCCACCTGCCCTGCAATTTCGTGGAGATCATGCCGAGGCTCGACGAGCATTTGAAGCGTGGGGCTGGGGGCGTTTAAAGAAAGATGAGAGAGGGATTTCAGGGTGGCTATTCACGGCGGACCGAAGGTGCGCGCGGCTTCACCCCCCTCTGCCCTGCCGGGCATCTCCCCCTCAAGGAGGGAGATCGGCAAGAGGCGCCACCGCCGCTTCATTCTATGTAGTTGAGATAGGCGAGACCTAACCGCGATTTGATCTCCCCCCTTGAGGGGGAGATGCCCGGCAGGGCAGAGGGGGGTGAACCCCACGCACCTCCGGTCCGCAGGCAATCCCGCCGAAAACCCCCATCACGCCAGATATTTCTTGAAGAACTCCGTCGTCCGGCCCCAGGCGAGATCGGCAGCCGCCTTGTCGTAGCGCGCCGAGGACGTGTCATTGTTGAAAGCGTGGTTGACGCCGTCATAGACGAAGATTTCAAAGGTCTTGCCGTTTTCCTCCAGCGCCTTTTTATAGGCATCGATGCCGGCATTGATGCGCTCGTCGAGACCCGCATAGTGCAAAAGCAGCGGCGCCTTGATGGCGGGCACATCGGTCGCCGGAGCCTGCTGGCCGTAATAGGCGACGCCGGCGTTCAAACCTGCCGATTTGGTGGCGAAACGGTTGACCAGCCCGCCGCCCCAGCAGAAACCGACTGCGCCGACCTTACCATTCGCCCCCTGCCGGGCCGCAAGCCACACCCGGCCCGCTTCGGCATTGGCGACGGTCGCGTCCATGTCGAGACCGCTGAACATCTGCCGCGCCTTCTCCTCATCGGCGGGCGTGCCGCCCTGCGGTGAGAGGAAATCGACCGCAAGCGCCCGGAAACCGGCGAGCGCGACCCGTCTTGCCACGTCACGAATATGGTCGTTCAGACCGCGGTTCTCGTGGATGACGATGACGGAGCCGATGGGGCCGGAAATGGATTTCGGTGTAACGAGGTAACCCTTCATCTCGCCGCCGGCGGCGGGATAGGTCACCTCCTCGGCGACGATCCTGTCGTCATCGGCCGCGATGACCGCCGCACGGGCACTGTTGGCCGAAAGAAGCGGGGCGACGGCCGCCGCCGCTGCACCAGACCCGGCCAGTACGGTGAGCTTTTCCATGAATTTGCGGCGATCGAGGCTGAGATGGGTATATTCATCGTAAGCGTCGATCATGGCCTGCGTGATCTTGGGCTTGTCCATCGCTCTATCCTCCTTGAACGCACGGATGCGGAAGGATAGCGCAGATCGCCCCGCGGGGAACGAGGCGGGGGTAAGCGGCGTCACACATTTGCGTGAGCGCCGCCAGCCAGTTTTCACATCAGGCGGCGAGGTCCACGACGATACGGCCGTCGATCTTGCCCTCTTCCATGCGGTGGAAGATATCGTTGATGTTTTCGAGCTTGTCCCACGAGAAGTGAGCCGCCACCTTGCCTTCGCCGGCGAAGGTCAGCGCCTCCTCCAGATCCTGCCGTGTACCGACGATGGAGCCGCGCACCGTGATGCGCTTCAGCACCGTGTCGAACACCGGAATGGAGATGAAGCCCGGCGGCAGGCCGACAAGCGCCATGGTGCCCTTGGAGCGCAGGAAGCCGTAAGCCTGCTCCATGGCCTTGGGCGACACCGCCGTCACCAGCGCGCCGTGGACGCCGCCGGTCGCCTTCTGAACCTGCTCCACCGCATCTGGCGCGCGGCCATTGACGGTGACATCGGCTCCGAGTTTCTTCGCAAGCGCCAGCTTGTCGTCGAAAATATCGGCGGCAACGACATGCATGCCCATGGCCTTGGCATATTGCACGGCCATGTGGCCAAGCCCGCCAATGCCTGAAATGACCACCCACTCACCGGGCCTGACCTCGGTTTCCTTCAGCCCCTTATAGACGGTGACGCCGGCGCAGAGCACCGGTGCGGCCGGGCCGAAATCGAGATTATCCGGCAGGCGGCCGACGAATTTCGGATCGGCGAGGCCGTATTCGGCAAAGCTGCCATTGACGGAATAACCGGAATTCTTCTGGCTCGGGCAAAGCGTTTCCCAGCCCGTGCGGCACGGAATGCAGCAGCCGCAGGCGGTGTAGAGCCAGGGCGTGCCGGCGCGGTCGCCTTCCTTGATGCCGGTGACACCAGCGCCGATCTTGGCGACATAACCGACGCCTTCATGGCCGGGGATGAAAGGCGGATTGGGTTTGACCGGCCAGTCGCCGGTTGCGGCGTGCAGATCGGTGTGGCAAATGCCCGTCGCCTTGTAGTTGATGAGAATTTCACCGGGGCCGGGATCCGGTATCGCCACTTCCTCGATGGTCAGCGGTTTTCCAAACGCGCGGACGACGGCTGCCTTCATTGTCTTAGCCATGACATACTCCCTAATCTCTGCTCGCCTGAAATCCTCGACGGCAGGCAGAGATTAACGGGGATGGGGCGTCATGGAATTGACCCATCGCAAATCGGAGCATTTTGCAAGGCGGGATTGTCTCACTTATGAGGCAACCTCACGGTGCTGATTTACTCCAGCGCCAACCATATGGCGAGCCATGCCCACAGGCAGACGACCAGCGCAAAGCCGATGCCGAACAATGCGCCACGCTGACGCAGGCGGTTGCTGGTGACGTGGACATAGGAATGGGCATAACGCGAGAGCACGAACAGCCATGCCAGAACGACGGTGACGATATTGTCCGCATCCGTGATGTAGAGCAGCAGGCAGGCGATGTGAAACAGCACCGGCAATTCGAATTGATTGGCGATGTTGCGGTTCACCAGATGGCTTTCGCGCGCCTCCTCGCCCCGGTCGCGCAGCTTGATCGCCGATTCGCGATCCTTGAAGGTGTATTTGTTGCGCCGGACGATCAGAAGCCCGTAAAGCCAGAAGACCAGAAAGACATGGGCGATCATCGGCCAGAACATTGCGGTCGTGGGTGACATGCTTTCTTCTCCAATCATGAAAACGCTCCCCGATCCGGCATGAATCGGGGAGCGCCAAATACTCAGTATCCTTTTACGGATTCGCCTCGAAAGATCAAACCGCGCCGGGGTAGTTCGGGCTTTCGCGGGTGATCGTCACGTCATGGGCGTGGCTTTCGCGCAGGCCGGCGCTGGAAATACGCACGAAAGTGGCGCGCTCCTGGAATTCCTTGATGTTGCTGCCGCCGACATAACCCATGGCGGCCTTGAGGCCACCTGCCAGCTGGTGCAGGACGCCGGAAACCGGGCCCTTGTAGGGAACCTGACCTTCGATACCTTCCGGAACGAGCTTCAGCGTGTCGCGCACTTCCGCCTGGAAATAACGGTCGGCGGAACCGCGCGCCATGGCGCCAACGGAGCCCATGCCGCGATAGGCCTTGAAGGAACGGCCCTGATAAAGGAACACTTCGCCCGGGCTTTCATCCGTGCCGGCCAGCAGCGAGCCGATCATGACCGCGGAAGCGCCGGCGGCGATTGCCTTGGCCAGATCGCCCGAGAACTTGATGCCGCCATCGGCGATAACGGGGATATCAGCCGCATTGGCCACTTCAACCGACGACATGATGGCCGCAAGCTGCGGAACGCCGACGCCGGCGACGATGCGGGTGGTGCAGATGGAGCCGGGGCCGATACCGACCTTGACGCCATCGGCGCCGGCATCGATCAGCGCCTTGGTGCCGTCGGCAGTAGCGACATTGCCGGCGATGATGCGAACCGAGTTCGACATCTTCTTGACCTGCGAAACGGCATCCAGCACGCGCTGCGAATGGCCATGCGCGGTATCGACGACCAGAAGGTCGACGCCGGCATCGATGAGGCGCTCTGCGCGCTCGATGGCGTCAGCACCGACGCTGATGGCGGCAGCGGCGCGAAGGCGGCCCTGCGCATCCTTGGTGGCGTTGGGGTTCAGCTGCGACTTCTCGATATCCTTGACGGTGATGAGGCCGACGCAATTGCCCTTGGCGTCCACAACCAGCAGCTTTTCGATGCGGTGCTTGTGCAGCAGGCGGCGCGCTTCCTGCTGATCGACGCTGCTTTCCTTGACCGTGACCAGGTTTTCGCGGGTCATCAGTTCGTAGATCTTCTGCTGCGGATCGGAGGCGAAGCGCACGTCGCGGTTGGTCAGAATGCCGACGAGACGGCCGTTCTTGTGGCCACCGGAACCGCCGTTTTCCACGACCGGAATACCGGAAATGCCATGCGCCTTCATCAGCGCCTGCGCTTCAGCAAGCGTCGCATCCGGGCCGATGGTGACCGGGTTGACGACCATGCCGCTTTCGAACTTCTTCACCTGCCGCACTTCTTCGGCCTGTTCGATGGGGGTCAGGTTGCGGTGGATGACGCCGATGCCGCCGGCCTGGGCCATGGCGATGGCGAGGCGGCCTTCGGTGACCGTATCCATGGCGGAAGAGAGGATCGGCAGGTTGAGATCGATATCGCGGGCGATGCGGGTGGCGATATTCGTCTGTCCCGGCATAACTTCGGAATGTCCGGGTTGCAGCAACACATCGTCAAATGTGAGAGCGTCCAAACCAGTGGGTGTTTGAATGATGCGTGCCATGACCAAATTCCTTCATACTGAAAATGCGTGGCCGTTCCGGAACGAAAAGTTCACCCCGGCGCCCTGCAAGGATTGCTTGGAAGTTGGCGAGGGCTGGTAACACGTTCATGACAGGAAGGGAATAGAAAAAACCCGGAATCGGCTTCCGGGCTTTTTCTGTTGCTGCATTGCAGCAGACGTTAGAGCCCATCGTGTGGATTCCTGTTCCACACGATGGGCTCTAACTGCTTGTTTTTATGCATGTCGTTATCGCAAAACCGCTTAACACTTTTGCGCAACATGCATCAGATGTCGAACTGATAGGATTTCGGCACGAAACGATAGCCGGTATCCAGCTTTTCCGCGTAACCGACCGCCGGGAAAGGCATGTGATACCCAAGGAAAGGCAAACGGTCGGTGGCAATCATGTCGTAGACCTTCCTGCGGGTCGCTGCCGCTGCTGCCTTGTCCATGTCGAACTTCACCTCCCAGTCCGGCCTCTGCAGCGAAAGGACAAAATGGTTGGCCGTATCCGCCGTCAGGATCAGCTGTTTGCCTTCCGATTCGACCCGGAAGATCATGTGCCCCGGCGAATGGCCGAAAGCAGCAATGCCGGTGATACCGGAGACCACATCGGCACCATCGCCGATGAAGGTCGCCTTTTCCGCCAGCGGCTTGACGTTGGCAATGACACCCTTGTGACCGCCTTCGGCAGGCGTGCCGACGCGCTTCTCATCCGTCCAGAAATCATATTCCGCCTGGCCGAACACGTAGCGCGCCTTGGAAAAAGCCGGAGCGCCCTTTTCCATCAGCCCGCCGATATGGTCGCCATGCATGTGGGTCAGCACCACCACGGTCACATCTTCCGGCGTATAACCGGCGGCCGCTATGCCCTCGATCAACCGGCCATTGCCCGCACCGCGCCCGGCTTCACCGAAACCGGTATCGAACAGCACGAGATCCGTGCCGGTATTGACGAGGACCGGCGAGAACGAATTGACGAATTGCTCCTTCGGCAGAAAATTGTCTTCCAGCAATTTTCCGACCGTCTCCGCCGACTGGTCGGTGCCGAAGGTCTCGCCGGGATTGGGGGCCGCGCGTGCACCATCCTTCACCACCAGCACTTCGAAATTGCCGAGCTTGAAGCGATTGGTTTCAGGCGGCATCGCGTGTTCTATCTCCATGGAGGTTTGCGGCTGGTTGGTCTGGGCCGTTGCCGTGCGCGCCATCAACAGCGGCGCACCGAGAACGCTTGCGCCCGCCGCACCGATGAGGCCGCGTCTGCTCATGCTCAAGGATTGGGTCATTATCTTTCTCCCGATATCGCCAACTGGCCGTGATCGCCAACTGAACCAAGCCAACGGACAATAGAGCGATAAAGTTGCAAGAAAACCGGCCTCACGCAGGTTTGATCGGAACTTGAGAAATTGATAATTAACGTGTTGGCAAGCCCGCTTATCAGGCGTAGGAGGAACGGCGATATCTTTTGTCGCAGCGGAAAGCCGCAGGCAGCCTCATGAACCGCATCATTCCCCTCATCCTGGCAGTCGCTCTCTTCATGGAGCAGATGGACTCCACCGTCATCGCCACCTCGCTTCCGGCAATCGCGGCAGACCTCAATGTCGGCCCGATCACCCTCAAGCTCGCGCTGACCGCCTATATGGTGTCGCTGGCGATCTTCATTCCCATCAGCGGCTGGATGGCCGACAAATACGGCGCGAAGAAAATTTTCCGTCTCGCCATCGGCGTCTTCGTGGTGGGGTCGATCTGTTGCGCGGTGTCGTCGTCGGTGTTCGAATTCGTGCTCTCGCGTTTCCTGCAAGGCATGGGCGGTGCAATGATGACGCCCGTTGGCCGTCTCGTTCTCCTGCGGACGACGAAACGGACGGAACTCGTTTCCGCCATGGCGCTGTTGACGATCCCGGCGCTTGTGGGGCCGCTGACCGGTCCGCCGATCGGCGGTTTCATCACCACCTATTTTTCATGGCACTGGATTTTCCTGATCAACGTGCCCATCGGCGTCATCGGCATCTGGCTGTCGACGATCTTTCTGCCGGAAATCGAAACCACCAATCCGCCACCGATGGACGGCAAGGGTTTCGTGCTATCAGGCATTGCTGCCTCCGGCGTTGTCTTCGGCGTTTCGGTCGTCAGCCTTCCGGCAT
The DNA here is from genome assembly GCF_006970545.1 of Agrobacterium sp. T29. NCBI lineage: Bacteria > Pseudomonadati > Pseudomonadota > Alphaproteobacteria > Hyphomicrobiales > Rhizobiaceae > Agrobacterium > Agrobacterium sp. T29. The sequence continues at coordinate 303,923 of NZ_CP040640.1, read as the reverse complement.
TGCCGCCTGCGATCGGCATCGCCTCGACGATCATCGGATTTATCTGCGGCTTTCTTTACATGCGCCACGCCGCGCGCCATCCCGCCCCCATTCTGGATTTCCGCATTTTTCAGAATGCGACGTTCCGGGCGGCCTCCGTTGGCGGCACCATCTTCCGCATTTCGACGGGCGCCATTCCCTTCCTGATGCCGCTGATGCTGCAAATCGGTTTCGGGCTCAACCCGTTTCAATCAGGCATGATCACCTTTGCGGGCGCGATTGGCGCAATCACCACGAAATTCATGGCCAAGCGGGTGTTTGCCGCGACGGGGTTCAAATCGACGCTGATCGGGGCCGGCATCGTCGGCGCCTGCACGACGCTCGCCAACAGCTTCTTCACGCCTGACACCCCCTACCCGCTGATCATGATCTTTCTGGTCACGGCGGGTTTTGCCCGGTCGTTCTTCTTCACCGGATCGAATGCGCTCAGCTATTCCGATATCGAGGACAGCCAGGCCAGTCAGGCGACCTCGATGGCCTCGGTGATGCAACAGATCAGCCTTGCGCTCGGCGTCGCTTTCGCCGCTTCCATTCTGGAAGTCAGCAGCATGATATCAGGCACGCATCTGCAACTTGCCGATTTCCACATCGCCTTCACCATCGTGGCGCTGGTCTCGCTCTTCGCCATCGTGCCGATCATCCGCATGGACGCACAGGCCGGGGCGGCCGTTTCCGGTCACCGCGGCAAGATCTCGCAACCGGCGGAATGATCAGAAATCAAAACCGCATCGAGCGCGTGTTCAATCAGATGAAGCAGTTTCGTGGGATCATTACCCGCTACGAAAAAACCACGACGTCGTTTTCGGCATTTTTCGGGGGTGGTGGCAGTGGAAACTTTGACTACCACCAAAATGTAAGCATATTCGGGAGCCTCACCCCAACCAGCCATAGAGGACACCTCATGCTCACAAAAAAGCAGACGCTCTGGGCTCTACCGATCCTCATCGCGACTTTTGCAGCGTTATGTCTGACGGGTTATGTATTCGAGGAACGGCTTTCTATTAGGAGTGATGGCCTGACCGTCGTGATCGGCGGTGCTCTGGTGGCAAACTTATGCGCGTTGATCTTCGTTATATTCTCGATCTTTGTGTCGTTCGGAACTGCGCTCATTTTTAACGCCTCTAGCCCCGACTTCTGGCAGAGTACCGGCAACCCCTTCTATCACCTTCTGTGGCGCGAGTTGCAGAAAGCCACGGCACGAAGGTCAGAGAAGGGCGCTGACTGAGCCACTTTGTCAACAGGACCTAGTCCTCAGCCGCCTCTTCAGCGTCCGCATCGACTTGCGGCTCGTTTCTGCGGCCCTTGAAGTGCTTGGCAAGCAGGAACATCTCGACCGATTCCGAGCGTGACGATGCCGGCTTGATATGCAGGACCTGCTTGAAGTTCTTCTTCAGCATATCGAGCAATGCCTTTTCCGTGCCGCCCTGGAAGGTCTTGGCAAGGAAATGGCCGCCCTCCGCCAGCACCTGCACGGCGAAATCGGCCGCGACTTCGCACAGATGCATGGTGCGGATGTGGTCGGTCTTCTGGTGGCCCGTGGTCGGAGCCGCCATATCGGACAGCACCAGATCGGGCGTGCCGCCAACGGCCTCCATCAGCTTTTCGGGTGCTGTCGGATCGAGGAAGTCGAGTTGCAGGATTTTCACGCCGGGAATGGGATCTATTTCGAGAAAATCGATAGCCGCGACGCGGATATCTTCCTCGGTGGAATCCGTCACCTTGGAGGCAATCTGCGACCAGCTTCCGGGTGCCGCACCAAGGTCGATGATGCGGGTCGCACCCTTCAATATCTGGTGCTTGTCGTTGATTTCCAGAAGCTTGAAGGCGGCGCGGGCGCGATAGCCTTCAAGCTTGGCGCGCTGCACATAGGGGTCATTGATATGGCGTTCAAGCCAACGGCGCGATGAGGCCTTGAGCTTGGTCTTCTTGACCTTCTGACCGATCTTTCGGCCGGTGCGATTGGTGCTTGTCGGCGCCTTGCTCATGTCAAACCTTCCGTCCTGTCCTGCCGTGTCATCTGCATGCGCCTTATGCGGTTGCGCCGCCATGCGCCGTCATCCGCCATCATATCCGTCAAAAGGCCTTCGCGAAGGCCGCGATCCGCCACGCGCATCCGGCGTGCCGGCCAGCGGCGGCGAATGGCCTCGAGAATGGCGCAGCCGGCCAGAACCAGATCGGCCCTGTCAGGCCCGATGCAGGCATTGGCGGCGCGACCCGCGAAATCCCATGCGAGCAGCTTGTCCTGCATCGCCGTCACCTCGGCATCGGAAAGCCAGAGCCCATCCACCTTGCGGCGATCGTATCGTGGCAGATCGAGATGGACGCCGGCAAGCGTCGTGACCGTGCCCGAGGTCCCGATCAGGTGAAAATCCTCGTGATGGGTTTGCGGCGCGAGAGGCGGGCAATGGAAGGCATCGAGCAGCCGCTCGACTTCCCGCACCATGGCGGCGAAGACGTCCGGCGTCACATCGCGCCCGCCATGACGTTCCGAAAGCGTGACGACGCCGACCGGCAACGAGGTCCAGTGGGTGATGTGATTGGCGAGCCGGTTCGAGCGGTTTTCCCCGACCTTGATGACGGCGATTTCCGACGATCCGCCACCGATATCGAACAGCACGACGGAGCGTGCTTCGCGCCCGACGAGAGAAGCACAGCCAGACACCGCAAGGCGGGCTTCCGTCTCGCGGCTGATGATTTCGAGCTTCAGTCCCGTTTCCCGCGTAACCCGCGCCAGAAACTCTTCGCCATTCGACGCAGCGCGGCAGGCCTCGGTGGCGATGAGCCGCATGCGCCTGATCGGACGACCGGAGAGTTTCGCAGAGCAGACTTTCAGCGCCTCGACAGCTCGATCCATGGCGTCGTCAGAAAGCCGGCCACTCGACACCAGCCCCTCGCCCAACCGAACGATGCGCGAAAAGGCATCGACGACCCGGAACTGGCCGGGCCGCGTCGGCTGCGCAATCAATAGGCGGCAATTATTGGTGCCGAGATCGAGCGCGGCATACATATCCGCCGGCGGCTCCTGGCCATGCTCATGCTGGCGGCCTGCATGGCGCGCGGATATTTCAGATTGCCGGTGCGGTTCCTGCCCGGCCCCATTGGCGCGACCATTCTGCTTGCCGACATGCTTCGGCGCATGGGTGGGAACCAGCGGACGGCCCTGTGGATCGCGGCTGCGCGGATCGCGGTGACCGCGCTTGCGGTGGCGCGACTTTCGCCCTGCGCCCGGCGGCACGGAAGATGGATTGGCAGCATCTGTTGCAGCTGGAGCCTGCGTCTGCGCGCTGGAAACTGGGGCAGCCTGCTGAGACGCACCCTTGCCGCGAGAGCGCCTGCGGCGCTTTCTCTTGCGCGGCTCGGCATCCGGCTCAAGAGCCGATACATAGGAGGAACCGGCCGGAACATCCGCGGCAACATCATGCGACAGCACAGCAGCGTCACGGGGCTGACCGTCACGCTTGTGTTTCTTGCCACGACGGGATCGCTTCGCTTTCCCTTTGTTCGCCACCGACGCCCCTTGTTCCGACGGCTTTGGGCCGTTTCCGGGGTCGATCACTGTCTTGTCCATTTCGCCGCGCACAAGCGTAGACGCTATGCTGCTGGCTTTCATAAGGTTTCGTTGGGCGGACAATACCAGCGCAAGCGATTTTAGCCAAATGGTTTTTGCCGGGCGGCGTGTGGCAAAGGCTCACACGTCACCAAGGTTGCGTGACGCCCGCGCGGAATGCACGCTTTATCGATAGGAGTTTCATGCTGCTCCTCCGCGCGTTTTGCTTGAACCCGTCACGCTCTCCCCAAGCGTGACGAAACGAATTGCGGGCGCTCGCCTACAACACGGAGATCATGCCGCCATCGGCATAGACGATCTGACCATTGACGTAATCGGATGCGGCGGACGCAAAATAGATGACGGTTCCCGCCAGTTCTTCCGGACGCCCCCAGCGTCGCGCCGGCGTACGCGCCTTGACCCAGGCGTCGAATTCCGGGTTGGCGAGCAGGGCCTCGTTCATATCGGTGATCATGTATCCGGGGCCGATCGCATTGGCCTGAATGCCCTTTTCGGCCCACTCGGCCGCCATGGCCTTGGTCAGCATCTTGATGCCGCCTTTCGCCACGGTATAAGGCGCAACCGTTGCCCGGGCGAGTTCGGAGGTCAGCGATCCGATATTGATGATCTTGCCGGAGCCGCGCTCCGCCATTCGCCTGGCCGCCTCCCGGCCGACGAGGAAGGCCGACGTCAGATTGGTGTCGATCACCCTTCGCCAGTCGGCGCTCTCCAGCTCCAGCATAGGCTTGCGGAACTGGATGCCGGCATTGTTGACGAGGATATCCACCCGGATACCGTCCCGGTCGAACCGCTCGAAGGCTGCGATGACAGCGGCTTCGTCGGTCACGTCGAACGCCGCGGTCAGCACCTCACGACCTGTCGAGCGCATCGCCGCAGCCGCCTCTTCCAGTCGGGTGGCGTCGACGCCATTGAGGATCACCCGGGCGCCGGCATTCGCCAGCCCCTCGGCGAAGGCCCGCCCCAAACCGCGGGACGAACCGGTGATCAGCGCCGTGTTACCGCTGAGATCGAATAGTGAAACGCTCATGACGATTCCCCTCAGAGTTCAGAGACGCGGACGGACAGATCCGAGCGCTCGAAGAAGGACGGTTGCAGTTCAGTGCCGAGACCGGGGCCTTCCATCGGATAAACGAAGCCGCCCTCGATACGCGGAACCTCCGTCACCAGTTCGCGATACCAGCCCTTGTAGAAGGCGCGCACGCTTTCCTGGATAAGAGTGTTGGGCTGCGAAAAGCTCATGTGGATCGCGGCGGCGAAGCCGACCGGGCCGATGCAGTCATGCGGGGCAAAAGGCCGGTGATAGGTTTCCGCCATGGCCGCGATCTTGCGGCCCTCGGTCAGGCCACCCGTCCAGCACAGGTCGGCCATGACGACATGAGCGGCGTCGCGGTCGAGATAGTCCTTATAGGCAAAGCGGGTGCCGAGCGTTTCGGAGGCGCAGGTCCACACATCGGTGGAATGCGCGTATTCGGCAAGCGCCTGCGGCGAATTCATCCGTATCGGATCTTCGTACCATGTGGGCTTGAACGGCTCGAGCACCCGCGCGATCTGCTTGGCGACCGGCAGGTTCCACAGCGAATGGAACTCGACCATGATATCCATCTTGTCGCCGACCGCCTTGCGGATCAGCTCGAACGGCTTGATCGCCGTCTTCATCTGTTCCGCCGTGATGAACAGACCGCGGTTTTCCATCGCCGGAGGATCGAACGGCCAGATCTTCATGGCCGTGATCCCGTTCGACAGGAGATCTTCCGCCAGTTCGCCCGCCCGGTTCATGAAACCGTCGAGGTCTTCGTAGGGACCGGCTTCCTCACCCAAATTCCATGTATCGACCGGCTTGATCTTCTTCGTCCGCACATAGCGGCTTCCGGCGCAGGTATTGTAGACACGCATCTTCTCCACGCAGAGCCCGCCCAGCATCTGGTGAACAGGCTGCCCGCATACCTTGCCGAAAATATCCCACAGCGCGATGTCGACTGCGGAAGCCGCACGGTGTTCCGCCCCCGTCGAGGCATGGGCCATCGGCAGGTTGAGCATTTCCCGGTGAAGGGCTTCTATATGAAGCGGGTTACGGCCCACCAGCCGGCTTGCCAGCGTATCGTGGATGTGGGCCTCGACGGCCGCCGCCCCATAAAAGGTTTCGCCGAGACCGGTAACGCCCTGATCGGTCTCCACATGCACCCATAGAACGTTGGAGAACTCTTCTGCCCGAAAAGTCTTGATCGCAGTTATTTTCATCATTGCTTCCATTTCTGTCTGCCCGTCGTTTCGTTTCCAAATTGCATGGACAGGACCATCTACTTATCTCTCACAAGAAAACATGCTCCAGTCCCAAAGGCGGTTCTCATCAGCTCTCCGATGCACTGGTTCCAACGGAGAGAATCGTCATTGTCCGAAAAGCCTGCCTCATCGCTGCGCTTACCATTCGGCGAGACTGCCATCCTGATGACGCCAGAGCGGATTGCGCCAGCGATGGCCTTGCCTCGCCATTTCGATCACATGCGCCTCATCAACCTCGATACCCAGGCCGGGACCCTGCGGTATTTCGACAAACCCGTTCTCGTAACGGAAGACATCCTTGTTGGTGATGTAGTCCAGCAGGTCGCTGCCCCGATTGTAGTGAATGCCAAGGCTCTGTTCCTGGATAAATGCGTTGTAGCTGACAGCATCGATTTGCAGGCAGGCAGCCAGAGCAATCGGCCCAAGCGGGCAATGCGGCGCAAGGGCGACGTCATAGGCCTCCGCCATCGTCGCAATCTTGCGGCATTCGGTAATTCCGCCCGCATGCGAAAGATCCGGCTGGATAATATCGACATAGCCGCCGGAGAGGACGGATTTGAAATCCCAACGTGAATAAAGCCGCTCGCCGAGCGCGATCGGAGCCGAGCAATGATTGGCGATTTCCTTCAGCGCCTCGAGATTTTCCGAAAGTACCGGCTCTTCGATGAACATCAGCTTGAACTGCTCGAGTTCCCTCGCCAGCACCTTGGCCATCGGCCTGTGAACCCGGCCATGGAAATCGGCACCTATGCCGATATGCGGCCCCACCGCATCGCGCACGGCGCCTATCGTCGCGACGATGGCGTCGATCTTGTCGTTGCCGTCGACGATCTGCAGCTCTTCGGCGCCATTCAGCTTGATCGCCTTGAAGCCCGCAGCGACGACGGCCCGCGCATTGTTCGCCACGTCACTCGGACGGTCGCCGCCGATCCATGAATAGACCTTGATCCGGTCGCGGCACTGGCCTCCGAGCAGCGCGTGGATCGGCTGGCCGAGCGCCTTGCCCTTGATATCCCAGAGCGCCTGGTCGATCCCGGCAATCGCGCTCATATGGACCGCACCGCCACGATAAAAACCGCCGCGATACATGACCGTCCAGTGATCCTCGATCAGGAACGGATCCTTGCCGATGAGGTAATCCTCCAGCTCATGCACGGCAGCCTGAACCGTCAGAGCCCTGCCTTCGACCACGGGCTCGCCCCAGCCGGTGATGCCCTCATCCGTCTCGATCTTGAGGAACATCCAGCGTGGAGGAACGATATAGGTGGTGAGTTTTGTGATCTTCATGATAGTTGCCTTCATCTCCGCCATCGAAGCGGATCGCCGCACCCACGGTGTCTCTCAGAACGACAATTGCACCTTCATCGCCCGCGACCTGTCAGTGGCGAGCATGAACGCGTCATTCGCCTCCTGAAACGGCAAAGTATGGGTTACGAGCGGTGTCAGATCGATGCGGCCGGAGTTCATCAAATCGACCGCCTGCTGGAACTCACTGTCGAAACGGAAGGTGCCGCGCAGCTGCAATTCCTTGGTGACGATGGCGTTGATCGGCAATGTAACATCGCCGCCAAGCCCGAGCTGGACGATGATGCCGCCGGCGCGGATGGCTGCGAGTGCGCCGTTGAGCGCAGCCTGATTGCCCGAGGCCTCGAACAAGATGTCGACCGTACCCTTGCCCGTGGCGTAGGGCGCAAGCGCTTCCGGCGTCGTCGCCATGTTGAGAGCCGCTGTCGCGCCGAGTTTACGCGCGACCTGCAGCGGGAATTCGCCCACATCCGTCGCGATGATCTCCGCAGCGCCCGCATTCCGCGCCACCAGCACGCACAATGCCCCTATCGGACCGCAGCCCGTGACAAGAACCCGCTTACCCAGAAGCGGCCCCGCCTGTTTCATGGCGTGCAGAACAACCGCGAGCGGCTCGGCCATGGCCGCTTCCGCCATGGTAACCGTCTCGGCAATCGGAATTGCCTGGGCGGCGCTGACGGTGATGCTCTGGCGAAAACCGCCCTGCGCATGCGGCAGGCGCATGGCGCTGCCCATGAACTGCATGTTCATGCACTGGTTATGGGCGCCCTCCCGGCAATATTCACATTCGTAACAGGGAGAACTCGGATTGACCGACACCCGCATGCCCGGCACCAGATGCGAAACACCGGCGCCGCATTCCTCGATAATGCCGGCCATCTCGTGGCCGAGCGCCATCGGCTCACGCACGCGGATGCTGCCGGAGCCGCCATGCAGGTAATAATGGAGATCGGAACCGCAAATACCTCCGGCCTTGACGGCAATCCGAACCTGACCGGCAGCCGGGGCGACGCTGGCCACGGGTTCGATCCGCAGATCCTTCTGAGCGTGAATGATAACGCCTAACATCGAATTTTCCTTCCTGATTTCGCTGTGACGGTGCCTGAGCAGCCTTCAAGCGAGACAATTTTTGGTTTGATGGTGCCGCACGCTGGCGAAAAGCTTTCTCGCCGTGACGGTGCTTCCTTTGAAAATTCTGGAAATCTGAAATATTGAGAAATTTCCTGTTATTGCATTTTGCAACTGACGAGACGGAACGGTAACGTCAGGCAGAATCTCGAGGAATGAAGCATGACCGGTGAAGACAAGAACGGGACGAAAGATGAGGACGGCAATCCGCAGGAGAAGAAGAGACGCAACAGCGTCAACCTGACGGAGCTTGCCTATGAGCGCATCGAGCACCTGATCATTACCTGTGAACTCAAGCCGGGCCGCTTTCTTTCCATTCAAGACCTGCAGAGAGAGACCGGATTGAGCCGCACGCCCGTGCATCAGGCGGTCAGCCGGCTGGCCGCCGATACGCTCGTGATCATTCAGCCCCGTCATGGCCTGCAGATCGCGCCCATCGACCTCGCCCGCGAGCGAATGCTTCTGCGTTTGCGGCGCGACCTTGAGCGTTTCGTCGTGTCGCTGGCCGCCGAGCACTCCACGTCCACGCACCGTTCGCAGATGCTGCACATCACCCGCATTCTGAAAGACCAGCGCGATACGATGGCGATCGGCGATTTCAATATTTTCGACCGCCGCATCGACAAGCTGATCCTGCTGGCGGCGGGAGAGCCGTTCCTCGAGCATACGCTGCGGCCGCTCCACACCCTGTTCCGGCGCATCGGCCTGATCCATCACCGCAATATCGGCGGCGCGGAAAGCCTGGCCGGAAGTATCCAGAGCCATATCGGCATACTCGAGGCAATCGCCAAGCGGAATGTCGCGCTGGCCGTCGAGGCGTCCGACCAGCTGATCGACTATGTCGACCGGATGTTCGATGCCCTCGAGAGGGACATCGATCCATCCATCCTCGATTCCAGCCTGGAATCGCTGATCTCGCTGTGAAGTATCGCCTCTTGCGTTCTTCATGATCCGGCTCCGGTGCTGAAGATTATGCGCGTAGCCGCAGGCCGGTTTCGGCGGAAAACAGAACGGCGTCATCGAGGTTGAACGCCAGCGAAACGGGATCACCGACTTTAAGCCCGGTATAGCCCTGTTCGGTGACCATGACGGCGTCCAGTTCACCTTCCTCGCGATGCGCCGTGCGGGCATTGCTGAGCGTGACCGCAATGACGGATTCGGCGCCGATATGCTCCACCAGCGTCACCGTTCCTTCGACGCTGCCGGGTTGACGTTCAGGCGTCAGCCGGATCGCATTCGGGCGGATGCCGAACAGAACCTTGCCGTCCACCCTGACCGCTGCCGACAGGCCCTGCGGCAATGCCAGCGCAATGCCACCGACGCTGACGACACCGCTTGCCGCATCGGCTTCGATGAGGTTCATCGGCGGCGTGCCGATAAAGCGCGCGACATAGGTATTGGCCGGATCGCTATAGATTTCGCGGGACGAACCGAATTGCTGAACGACACCGTCGCGCATCAGCGCGATCTTGGTTCCCATCGTCATGGCCTCGACCTGATCGTGGGTCACATAAACGAATGTACCGCCGATATCGGCATGCAGCTTGGAAATTTCCGCCCGCATCGACGTCCTGAGCTTGGCATCCAGATTGGAGAGCGGCTCATCCATCAGGAAGACTTCGGGCTGCCGCACCATCGCCCGGCCTAGCGCGACACGCTGCCGCTGCCCGCCCGACAGGGTGCGCGGAAACCGGTCCAGCATCTCGGTCAGGCCCAGTATCTTCGCATTACGCTGCACCATTTCCTTCACCTGCGGCGAATTCTCGATCCGCCGCCTGACAAGGCCTCCGATGATCGGCAGGTGATGCCACCAGCGGAACTGTTTCATCACCAGCGGAAACGTCATGTTCCTGCGCACGGTCAGATGCGGATAGAGCGCATAGGACTGGAAAACGAAGGCCATGTCGCGGTCGCTTGGCGGCAGATTGTCGACGCGGCGGCTGCCGATCAGTATTTCTCCGCCGGAAATGCTTTCAAGACCGGCCAGCATGCGCAGAAGCGTCGATTTTCCGCAGCCCGAAGGGCCGAGCAGCACCAGAAACTCGCCGTCCGAAACGGCGATATCGATATTGCGGATAACGTCCTTTGCGCCGAAACTCTTGCTGACGCTTTTCAGGGTAATGGATGCCATTTCAAAGATCCTTTATCAGCCCTTGACGCTGCCGGCCGTCATACCGGCCACGACATAACGCTGGACAAGAAGGTAAAACAGGACAGCAGGCAGCGTGTAGATGAAGCCGACGGCCATGACGGAATGCACGGGCGTCGACAATTCGCCGACGAAACCGGCGAGCCCCACCGAGGCGGTGCGCAGACTTTCGCTGCTGATGAGCGTCTGGGCGAAAACATACTCGTTCCAGCCGTTGAAGAATGCGATGACCGAGGCGGCGGCGAGCGTTGGCCCAATCAGCGGCACCACGATCAGAAGCACCACGTCGAGCTTGGAGCACCCCTCCATACGGGCGGCCTCTTCAACCTCGATCGGCACTGCATCGATGGCCCCTTTGAGAATCCAGGCGATGACCGGCACCGTAAAGGCGGTGTTGGCGAGGATCAGGCCGGTCAAAGTATTGAGCAGCCCGAGATCGCCGAAGATGGCGTAGAGCGGCACGACCAGCATGGCTTCGGGCAGCATCTGGGTGGCAAACAGCACGAAGCCGAGAAGAGCAAGACCGGCGAACCGGAAACGGGAGAGCGCATAGGCGGGCAGGATCGCCAGCACAATGCTCAGCACCGTCGTGCCGGAGGCAACGATCACGCTGTTTTTCAGCCATGTCGCAACCGGTATGGTCTTGAACACGTCCCGATAAACATTCAGTTCCGAAAACGACGGCAGGAACTGCGGGGTTGCGGCAAAGAGCTCCGAAGACGTGGTGAGCGATGTCACCAACATCCAATATATCGGGAAGACAGCAACACCGAGAAGGGCAAGGACGCTGATCATGCGCAGGCTGTGCTGCCAGGGAGAGGTTTTCATGCGCGTCTCCCCTGCGCACGTTCGGCACGCTGCGATATCTTGAAGTAGATCATTGTCACGACGAGCGCGATGGCGAGGCCCACCATGCCGATGGAAGCAGCACTGCCGAGCTCGCGATAGACGAAGCCCTGGCGGTAGAGCTCGATCACCAGCGTATTGGTCGCGCCGATCGGACCTCCCTGCGTCATCAGCCAGATCAGATCGAAACGGCGTAGCGACCAGATGGTGACGAAGAGAGCGAGCAACAGCACGGTCGGCTGGATGGTCGGCCATACAGCCGTCTTGAAGACGTTGAACCGGTCGGCTCCATCGATAATCGCAGCTTCGCGCACTTCCGATGGAACGCCCTGCAGAGCTGCCAGAATGACGACCGAAGAAAACGGAAAGATCTGCCAGATGGTCGTGATCATGATGGCAGGCAGGGCAAGCGAGGGATTGTCCAGCCAGTTTTCACTGGAAAACGGCAGGCCCAGCACCCGCAGCGCATAATTGAACACGCCATATTGGGAGTTGAGCATCCAGGTGAAGATCAGTGCAACGGCAACCGGCGGCGCCGCCCATGGCACCGTTACCAGGGCGCGGGCAATACCGCGTCCGGTAAAGGGGTTGTTGAGAAGCAGCGCCGTACCGAGACCGAAACCGATCGCCAGCACGACGCAGAGGATCGTATAGATCAGCGTGACCCAGAGAACCTGCGCGAAATCGCTGGTTTCGAAGATGTAGAGATAGTTTTCGAAACCGACAAAGAGCTGGTCGTCGGGAGACAGCAGCGAAGTCGATGTGAAGCTGAGCTTCAACTCCTGCAGCAAGGGGTAGATTTGAAACAGCAGAAGATAAAGGGCGACAGGCGCGGCGAACCAATAAGGTGTCCACCGGCTACCCTCGATCCCGCTACGTGAGTCGGATGATCGCATCGACATTACTCGCTTTGTGAAAATTGCAGGTAAAGTCTGCGCCGCATCAGCGGCGCAGCACCCGTCGCTCGATCAGCCGCTGCGCGGCATCCATGGCGTCCTTGGGGTTTTCCCCGCCCTGAAGAACCTTCAGCACACTCTCGAGTACGATCTGCTGGATTTCCGGCGTCTTCGTCTCAAGGCCCATGACCAGTTGCGGGACCGCCGTTTCGACCTGCTTGTCGTATACGGTGAGCCAGGGCTGCGCCGCCAGGTCCTCGGCGGAATATTGCGTCACCGTGCCGACGATGGTTCCCATGGCCTTTTGCAGGCCCTGCTGATTTTCCGGCTCCAACGCCCATTTCAGGAAGGTGACAGCCGCATCCTTGTGCTTGGTATTGGCGTTGATCGACAGCATGGTCATGATCAGGCCCTGGGCCGGCGTCGGGAAGGGAGAAGGTGCGGCGGCAAAGGGAAGGTTCGGGGAATTCTGGTGGAAGATCGCCGCAACGCCGCCATTGTCGACATTCATGGCAATCTTGCCTTCCCAGAACATGCGCCGGTAGGTGGCGGCATCGGCGCCTTTCGGAATGACATCGAGATCGTAGACCGCCTTATAGGCCTCGATACCCTTGATGACCTCGGGGCTGTTTACCGTCAGATTGCCGGAAGCGTCGCTCCAGCGGCCACCAAATCCGTAGACGAAATTGCAGACGTCCTGCCAGAAACCGGCCCGTTCTGCCATCGTGGCGCGATAGGCGTAACCATATTTGCCGTCACCCGTTGTTTCCTTGGCAACCTTGAGGAAATCCTCGAATGTCGTGGGCGGTGCGCCCTTGACGATATCCTTGTTGTAAAGAAGCCCGTAACCGGTGGAATCGAAGATCACACCATAACGCTTGCCGTTCACCGCGAGATATTTGTCGGGGCCGATGAATTTATACTGCGACGGATCGATAAGGCCTTCGAGGGAAAGAACGCGCCCCGAAGGGACGGCTGCGAAATAGTCGATCTGGTCGAAACGAACCAGATCCGGGCCGCCGCCCCCACCCATCTGCGTGAAGACGGTGTTGGCGAAACTGGAGAACGGGATCGCGATCGGCTCGACCTCGATCTTGTCCTGACTTTCATTGAATTTCTGAACCCACGCCTTGGCGCGGTCACCGCGGCCTGCCTCGGAGAACATCGCCGCGGCAAATGTGATCTTCTCTTTCGCCTGTTGCGCAAAGGCCGTGCCCGATAGCGCCGAGACCAGCAGCACGGACGCCAGGGCGCCGCGAACAATTCCACGTCTTGAATGCAGATAAGCCATTTGGATCCTCCATCCTTATACATATCCGACGGACGTTTCCTCCACCGCCGGACATGCTTCCTCATCCGCCAACTAGAATGTTGTGATATTTCACGAAAGTCAACGCTATTATTTTGCGTTGTTGCGCGCTGGCAATTCTGCGATGACGATGGTGACTGAATGGCCTGGTGAAAGCCACGACACGGCGGCTCGCCGAAGCTGCGCCTAAAAAATATGCTTGAAAGCCCATCGGCAAGAACACAAATCGGGCACTCTTCTTCGCATTTTGACGAAATCGCGCGTCAAAGCCCGAAATCCAATCTGGCACGCGGTTTGCTTCGTTTATTCCGAGTTGGCCGCTAGGGTTCCGGTGCAGGTTTGCATGACTGGTCCGAGAGCAGCCACTGTGCGAGGAGAAATCTCGCACGGATGCACGGCGGGACAAAAGCCCGGGAGACCTCGTTAGCCAAGGGATTGGCGGCGTTGGTCTATGCCGATCCCTTTTTGAGAACAAGCAAAAGGGGAATACCAATGCAGACTTTCAAAACGATCATTTCCATTTCCGCGCTGGGGGGCCTTCTTGCGCTCCCGCTGGTTTCGACAGCGGATGCTGCGCCCAAAAAGGATTTCAAGGTCGCCTGGTCGATTTATGTCGGCTGGATGCCCTGGGGTTATGCCGCCGACCATGGCATCGTCAAGAAATGGGCCGATAAATACGGCATCAATATCGAGGTCACGCAGTTCAACGATTATGTGGAATCGATGAACCAGTATACAGCGGGCGCCTATGACGCCGTGACCCTGACCAACATGGATGGCCTGTCGATTCCCGCTGCCGGTGGCGTCGATACAACCGCCGTCATCGTCGGCGATTTCTCCAATGGAAACGATGCCGTCATCCTCAAGGACAAAAAAGACCTTGCCGAGATCAAGGGCCAGAACATCAATCTCGTGGAGTTCTCCGTGTCGCATTATCTGCTTGCACGGGCGCTCGAAACCATCGGCTCATCCGAACGCGATGTGAAAGTCGTCAATACGTCCGACGCGGACATGGTCGCCGCTTATCAGACGCCGGAGGTTTCCGCTGTCGTGACGTGGAATCCGCTGGTTTCAACCATTCTCCAGAATTCCTCGGCCAACAAGGTTTTCGACAGTTCCAAAGTCCCCGGCGAGATCATCGATCTGATGGTCGCCCATACCGATGTGCTGAAGGATAATCCCGATTTCGGCAAGGCGCTCGCGGGCATCTGGTACGATACGATGAAGGTGATGACCGCCGAGAGCGCGGAAGGCAAAGCGGCGCGCGAGGCGATGGGCAAGGCATCCGGCACGGATCTTGCCGGTTTCGAAGCCCAGATGGCGGCCACCAAGCTGTTCGACAAGCCGGCGGACGCGGTCGCCTTCACGGCTTCGCCGGATCTGCCGAAGACCATGGACCGGGTGCGGCACTTCCTGTTCGACAAGGGCCTGCTTGGCAACGGCGCGTCATCGGCGGACGCAATCGGCATCGCGTTTCCGGATGGGGCCGTCCGCGGCGACACGTCCAACGTCAAGTTCCGCTTCACGACGGATTACATGGCCGAAGCGGCCAAGGGAATGCTCTGAGGACCAGCCGCACCGCGCCCCGGCGCGGTCTTCCACCCTGCCATCACCCCGGAGTTTCCCATGCGCTGGATCAATTCGCGTCCTTCGAACGGCGCCCGTCTTGGACTTGCCGTCCTGCCCTTTGCGGCCGTGCTGATCGCTTACACGGTCGGCTCGGCGGCACGGCTTGCCGAAAACGCCAATGACAAGCTTCTGCCGGGCTTTGCCGGCCTTGCCGACGCCATCAACCGGCTGGCTGTCATCCCCGATGCCCGCACGGGTGATATTCTTCTATGGACGGATACGGCCGCAAGCCTCGTCCGCCTGTTTTCCGGACTGGGGATAGCGACCGCGATAGCGTTGGCCATCGGCATGCTTATCGGCATGCTGCCTTACGCACGATCGCTGCTTTCGCCTTTCGTTAGCGCCATTTCCATGGTGCCGCCGCTGGCGCTTTTGCCCATCCTTTTCATTCTGCTCGGCCTTGGCGAAATTTCCAAGATCGCACTCATCGTCATCGGTGTAGCGCCCGTGATGATCCGCGATCTGGCGCTCAGGGCCATCGAACTGCCGCGCGAGCAGATCATCAAGGCCGAGACGCTCGGGGCAAACTCATGGCAGATCGCGCTGCGCGTGGTGCTGCCGCAGGTCCTGCCGCGGCTCATCACCTGTCTGCGTCTCCAGCTCGGACCGGCCTGGCTTTTCCTGATCGCCGCGGAAGCGATTTCGTCCGATGCGGGGCTCGGTTATCGCATCTTCCTCGTTCGCCGCTATCTCGCGATGGATGTGATTTTTCCCTATGTCATCTGGATCACGCTTATCGCCGTGCTGACCGACTGGCTGCTGGACCGGCTGCGCCTTGCCGTCTTTCCCTGGTCGGCAACGGAGAACAAGGCATGAGCACGCTCACCATCGACAATGTCTGGAAGGAATATGGCGACCAGATCGTGCTCGAGAATGTTTCGCTCGAGATCGAATCCCGCGCATTTGTCGCGCTTGTCGGTCCGTCCGGCTGCGGCAAGACCACCTTCCTGCGCATGATCCTCGGCCAGGAGCGGCCGAGCCGCGGCACGATCCTTCTCGACGGCAAACCGCTGCCCGACGAACCGGGACCGGACCGCGGCGTCGTGTTCCAGAAATATTCGGTGTTTCCGCATCTGACCGTGCTCGGTAACGTCCTGATCGGCAAGGAACTTGCAGCGTCGCCCGTCAGCGGCAAGCTGTTCGGCGCCGCCCGCCGGACCGCGATAGACGAGGCCCGCACCATGATCGCCGATGTCGGCCTTTCAGGGTCGGAAGACAAATATCCTGCCCAGCTTTCCGGCGGCATGCAGCAGCGCCTGGCGCTTGCCCAGACGCTGCTGATGCGGCCTAAAATCCTGCTGCTCGACGAACCCTTCGGCGCACTTGATCCGGGCATTCGCGCCGAAATCCACCAGCTGATGAAACGGCTGTGGAACGAAGCGCAGATGACGGTGGTGATGGTGACGCACGACATGCGCGAGGCCTTCACGCTTGCCACCCGCGTCATCGCTTTCGAGCGCCCACGCGACCGCCCGGAGGAAAAACTGCGCTATGGCGCAACGGTCACCCGCGACATTTCGATCTGGCCGCCGCGCCGGGCCGGCGGCGTCGCCGCCTGAACGATATGCATCAGGGCCAAGCCCTGATGTCGACTGCGCAGTTGCGGATAGAGGGGCGGCTCAACACCCCTGCCGGAATTGCTTCCGACGGCCCGCCGGGACGACCCGGCAAACAAGGGCAGACACCGGGACGACCCGAACTCAACCGCCATGGAGCACCTTATGCACCAAAGACGTTCGCCCGAAGAAATCGCCGCCAACCGCGCCCGTTATGAAGATCACCAGAAAAAGGGGCTGGAATTCGCACCCAAGGCGCTGCCCGGCTTCAGCCTCCTGCCCGAACCCATGCTCGACGAAACGAAAATCCTTCACCGCGAAATCATTCCCGGCGGCTGGTACTGGACGACCAGGCTGCGCAGGGAAGAGGTGCTGCGCATCAGCCTCAACCACGGCTTCTCTTCGATTGCGCTCATCGCCTGGAATGCCGCCGACACCTCGGAACGCATCAATCTGCCCGACACGATCAAGGTGCAGTGGACGACGGGGCTTTCCAAAGGCCGCGTCATCTTTTCCGACATGGGGCGTGTGATGTTTTCGATTACCGAAGACAGTTCCGGCGCGCATGATTGCCTTGTCGGCGGCTCGAACGCGCAGAGCAACGCCCGTTATGAGGGCGCACATCTGCGCGACACCCGCGATAACTTCATCAAGCTGGCGATGAAGCTCGGCCTCGACCGCCGTGACATTCCGGCGGCGCTCACGCTTTTCGCGCCCGTGCGTGTCGATGCCGAAGGCCGGTTTTTCTGGAACCCGGCCCTCCTCAATGGCGGGGACTATGTGGAACTGCGTGCGGAAATGGACATGCTGGTCGGTTTTTCCAATTGCCCGCATCCGCTCGATCCCAACCCGGCCTATGCGCCGAACCCGGTGACGGTCACCCGCCTTGCGGCCGCTCCGGTCGCCGCCGACGACCTGTGCCGGACCGCCACCGCCGAGGCCGTGCGCGGTTTCGAGAACAACGCGCTTTCCAACCTTTGAGCCGGGAGAAACGAACATGACCGATTTCATTGAAACCGTTTCGTCGCGCACATCTGAAAATGCAGCGCAAAACCACTACGTCCCGGCTGAAAAACCCTTCTCCACCTTCATCCGCAAGGGCGCCACGGTTCGTATCGAAGACACTTACGGCCAGCAGGCCATCGACACGCTGTTTTACAACGCTCGGGACTTTTCCGAACGCTACTCCAGTCAGGATACGGTGCGGGCGCAGGGCGCGGCCTATATTTCGACCGGCACGAAAATCATGTCGAGCGAGGGCCGAGTGATGCTGACCGTGACCGCCGACAGCTGCGGCCGTCACGACACCTCCGCCGGCGCCTGCTCCTGCGAAAGCAACACGGTGCGTTTCGGCCATGGAACGAAATATCTTCATGCCTGCCGGGACAATTTCGTTGCCGAGGTCGCCAGATACGGCATGGGCAAACGCGATGTCGTTTCCAATATCAACCTTTTCATGAATGTGCCCATCTCGCCCAATGGCGGCATGACCATCGTGGACGGCATTTCCTCGCCCGGCGACTACGTCGAACTGGTGGCCGAGATGGATGTGCTGCTGGTCATTTCCAACTGCCCGCAGATCAACAATCCCTGCAATGGTTTCGATCCGACGCCGATCCGGGTGCTCGTTTGGAACGGGGAGGATTGAGCCGATGTTCAAGAAAGTTCTCATCGCCAATCGTGGCGAAATCGCCGTCCGCATCATCAGGACGCTGCGGGACATGGGTATTGCCTCTGTGGCGGTCTATTCCGATGCCGACCGCTTCGCCAGGGCGGCATTGACGGCCGACGAAGCGATACGCCTCGGGCCGGCGCCCTCCGCAGAAAGTTATCTCGATGTCGAAGCGGTGATTGCCGCCTGCAAAAAGACGGGCGCGGAAGCGGTCCATCCCGGTTATGGCTTTCTTTCCGAAAATATCAGCTTTGCCGAAAGGCTGGCGGCTGAAGGCATCGTCTTCATCGGCCCGACCCCGGAAAACATCGCCGATTTCGGCCTGAAGCACACCGCACGGGAACTGGCGCAGAAAAGCGGCGTGCCGCTGCTTCCGGGCTCCGGGCTGCTTGGCTCGGTCAAAGAGGCGCTCGCCGCCGCGGAAGCCGTCGGTTATCCGGTCATGCTGAAATCCACCGCCGGCGGCGGCGGCATCGGCATGCAGCTCTGCGCCGACGACGCCGCGCTGAAAGCGGCCTTCGAGAGCGTGCAGCGCACGGCGAAAGCAAGCTTTGGCGACGCCCGCGTCTATCTGGAACGGTTCGTGGCGAAGGCCCGCCATGTCGAAGTGCAGATATTCGGCGACGGCAAGGGACGGGTGATCGCACTTGGCGAACGCGACTGCTCGCTTCAGCGCCGCAACCAGAAGGTCATCGAGGAAACACCCGCCCCCGGGCTTTCCGATGAGGTTCGGGCGCGCCTGCACGCGGCCGCCGTCTCGCTGGGAAAACAGGTGAATTATCGCTCCGCCGGCACGGTCGAGTTCATTTACGATCCGGCCCGCGAGGAATTCTATTTCCTGGAGGTCAATACGAGGCTGCAGGTGGAGCACCCGGTGACCGAAGCCGTCTTCGGCATCGATCTGGTGGAATGGATGATCCGTCAGGCCGCCGGCGACGATGTCCTGACCGGCGCAGAGGAGCTGATACCCAAGGGGGCGGCCATCGAGGCGCGTGTCTATGCGGAAATGCCGCATGCCGATTTTCGCCCGAGCGCCGGGCTTCTGACCGAGGTGGTTTTTCCCGAAGATGTCCGGGTCGACGGCTGGATAGAGACCGGCACGGAGGTAACGCCTTCTTACGATCCCATGCTGGCCAAGATCATCGTCACGGGCGCAGATCGCAACGCGGCGATCGCCAGTCTCGGCGCCGCCCTGTCGCACACCGCGATTTCAGGCATCGAGACCAATCTCGACTATCTCAGGGCGATTGCCGGCTCCAGCCTTTTCCGGACCGGCAATGTCGCGACCACGGCACTGAAGGATTTTCCCTTCGTGCCGGATGTCGTCGAGGTCATTGCACCGGGAGCGCAATCAAGCCTTCAGGAACTGCCTGGCCGTCTCGGCCTGTGGCATGTCGGGGTGCCGCCGAGCGGACCGATGGACGAACGTTCCTTCCGTCATGCGAACCGGCTGGTCGGCAATCACGACCACACCGCGGCTCTGGAAATCACCGTTTCCGGTCCCGTGCTCAAGTTCTTTGCGGATGTGATGGTGGCGCTTGCCGGCGCGGAAATGCCGATGAAGTGCGACGGCGAACCCGTTCCGCATAACACCCCGATCACGGTCAAGGCCGGGCAGACGCTTACCATCGGCCAGATCGGCGGGGCGGGGCAGCGGGCCTATCTGGCGGTGGCCGGCGGTTTTGACGCGCCGGTCGTGCTCGGCTCGCGCGCCACATTCGGGCTTGGTCAGTTCGGCGGCAACGCCACCGGCACCTTGCGCGCCGGCCACGTTCTTCGCCTCGCCCGCGTCCCCCAGGCCGATGCGAAAGCCGCCTCCGAACCTGCCGACCTGACCCGCGAATGGTCGGTGGGCGTGCTCTATGGGCCCCATGGCGCGCCGGATTTTTTCCTTGAGGACGATATAGAGACCCTGTTTGCGACCGAATATGAGGTGCATTTCAATTCTGCCCGCACGGGTATACGCCTCATCGGGCCTGCGCCGAAATGGGCGCGCGAGGACGGCGGGGAAGCCGGACTTCACCCCTCGAACCTGCATGACAATGCCTATGCCATCGGCGCCATCGATTTTACGGGCGACATGCCGATCATTCTCGGGCCGGATGGCCCGTCCCTCGGCGGCTTCGTTTGCCCGGCGGTGATTGCCGCGGACGAGCAATGGAAGATGGGACAGTTCAAACCGGGCGACAAGATCCGCTTTCATCCGGTTGCGCGGGCGGAAGATCCCATTGCCGGTCCCATCGTCAAACGCATTGGCGACACTGCCGGCTCTCCCATTCTCGGCCGTCGCGACGATGGCGAGGTTCCGGTCGTTTATCGCCGGCAGGGCGATGACAACCTGCTTGTCGAATATGGCCCGATGCAGCTCGATGTCAGCCTGCGCCTGCGCAGCCATCTTTTGATGCAGGCGGTGCGGGAAGCCGGCGTTCCCGGCCTGATAGACCTGACCCCCGGCATCCGCTCGCTGCAGATTCACTACGATGGATCGCATGTGACGCGTGGCCGGTTG
Organism: Agrobacterium sp. T29; assembly: GCF_006970545.1. Classification (NCBI taxonomy): domain Bacteria; kingdom Pseudomonadati; phylum Pseudomonadota; class Alphaproteobacteria; order Hyphomicrobiales; family Rhizobiaceae; genus Agrobacterium; species Agrobacterium sp. T29. Next base: position 283,037 of record NZ_CP040640.1, on the reverse strand, counting down.
CTCGGCCTTCTTTCCGAAATCGAAAGCGGCATGCCTTCCGTTCACTCGGTGAAGGTGCCGAGCCGCACCGTCTGGCTGCCGCTGTCGTGGGACGATCCGGATGCGGCGCTGGCGATGCGCAAATATCAGGAGCTGGTGCGCCCCAATGCGCCCTGGTGCCCTTCGAACATCGAATTCATCCGCCGCATCAACGGTCTGGATGACGAACAGGCGGTAAAAGACAAAATCTTCGACGCCTCCTATCTCGTCATGGGGCTTGGCGATGTCTATCTCGGCGCGCCTGTTGCCACGCCTCTCGACCCGCGCCATCGCCTCGTCACGACAAAATATAATCCGGCGCGCACCTGGACGCCGGAAAACGCCGTCGGCATCGGCGGCGCCTATATGTGCATCTACGGCATGGAGGGACCGGGCGGCTATCAGCTCTTCGGGCGCACCATCCAGATGTGGAATACGTGGCGGCAAACCCCGGTCTTCGGCAAGGACAAACCCTGGCTGCTCGATTTCTTCGATCAGGTCCGTTTCTTTCCCGTCAGCCACGGCGAATTGACCGAAGCCCGCGCCGCCTTTCCCCATGGGGGTTATCCCGTCCGTATCGAAGAGGGCGAGTTTTCCTATGCGGATTACGAGGCGGAGCTTCAGAAGAATGCCGCCGCAATCGGCGCATTCAAGGCGGGCCAGCAGGCCGCTTTCGAGGCGGAACGCCAACGCTGGAAAGATCAGGGGCTCGACAGTTTTGTGGTCGATGAAGGCGTCGGTCCCGGCCTCGGCGGCGATATTCCCGACGGCTGCTTCGGCATTGAAAGTGCCGTGCCGGGCAATGTCTGGAAGGTGCTGGTGGAAAAAGGGCAGAAGGTGGCGGCCGGAGAAACGCTCGCCATCATCGAATCCATGAAGATGGAAATCACCGTCAACGCGCACGCCGCGGGCAAGGTGCGCGATCTCCGCGCCGGGCCGGGCCGCAATGTCAGGGCCGGCGACGTGCTGGTCGTTCTGGAGGCCATGTAATGTTGCCGATCATTCTCGATATCGCGTCGCTGAAAGATGCCTATGCAAAGGGGCTGAGCCCGCTCGATCTCGTCGAGGAAATAATTCTTCGCATCGAGGCGTCGGACGATCCGGCGATCTTCATAACGAAGACGCCGGACGAGGATCTGCGCGCCGCCGCCCGCGACCTCCTGACCCGCGCGCCCAGGGCCAACAGCCTGCCGCTGTGGGGCGTGCCTTTTGCCGTCAAGGACAATATCGACGTGGCCGACCTGCCGACGACGGCCGCCTGCCCTGCCTTTGCCTACCGGCCGCAACAGGATGCAACCGTCATCGCCCGGCTGAAGGCCGCAGGTGCAATCGTCATCGGCAAGACCAATCTCGACCAGTTCGCCACCGGGCTGAACGGCACGCGCTCGCCTCACGGCGCGCCGCGCTCCGTCTTCGACAAGTCTTATGTGTCGGGAGGCTCGTCCTCCGGCTCCGCCGTGGCGGTGGCGTCTGGCCTTGCCAGTTTCGCGCTCGGCACGGATACGGCCGGTTCCGGCCGCGTGCCCGCCGCCTTCAACAATATTGTCGGTATCAAGCCTACGCCCGGACTGGTGCCGAATGTCGGCGTCGTACCTGCATGCCGCTCGGTGGACGTCGTGACCGTTTTTTCCGCGACGGTGGGCGACGGTGCGGCTGTGCGCAGGGTCATGGAGGGTTATGATCCCGGCGACCCCTTCTCGCGCAGGGCAAAGCCGGCCGCCCTGCCGGCTGCCGGGCTGCGCATTGGCGTGCTTGAGCCCGGGGAACGGGAATTTTTCGGCAATGCCGCTTTCGAGGCGCTTTATGACGCGGCTATCGAAAAAGCGAAAATGCTCGGCGCAGACATCGTCCCCTTCGACTATGCGCCGTTCCGTCAGGCCGCCGAGCTGCTCTATAACGGCCCGTGGGTGGCCGAGCGTCTGGCGGCGGTGAAGCATTTCCTGGCGACCAATGCCGGCGATTTCGATCCCACCGTAAGGGCAATCATCGAGGGGGCAAGGCGATACGATGCCGTCGACGCCTTCGAGGGACTATACGGGCTCGAGGTGCTTCGCCAGAAGGCATCAGCGGAATGGGCGAAAGCCGATGTGTTGATGTTGCCGACATCCCCCACCACCTACACGGTGGAGGAGATGCGCGCAGATCCGATCGCGAAGAACGGCCATTTCGGGCGATATACCAATTTCGCCAATCTGTTCGGTTATGCGGCCATCGCTGTTCCCGCGGGTTTCGATGCCGCGGATCATTTGCCGGCGGGTGTCACCCTGTTCGGCCCGGCCTTTTCCGACGATGCGCTGGCGCCATTTGCCGATATGCTGCACCGCGCATTGCAGCCCGGCATGGGCAAGGACCGCAAGGCTGCCCTGGCGGAAGCTTCGAAAGTGGCGGATACCGATGACGGGCTGGTGCCGATTGTCGTCGTCGGCGCCCATCTCACCGGCATGCCGCTCAATCACGAACTCACAGGCCCCGGCGGCCGGCTGATGAAATCCTGCCGCACGGCGGGGGATTACCGGCTGTTCGTCTTGCCGAATACCGTTCCACCGAAACCCGGCCTGCTGCGGGAGCCCGGCTTTGAAGGCGCGGGTCTGGAGGTGGAGGTCTGGAGGGTGACGCCCGAAGCCTTCGGACGTTTCGTGCAGAACATTCCCGCTCCCCTTGGCATCGGCAAGGTGACGCTGGACGACGGATCACAAATCTCCGGCTTCCTGTGCGAACCCTATGCGCTCAAGGGTGCTGTGGAAGTGACAGGCCTTGGCGGGTGGCGCGCCTATATCCGGTCGATCAAACAAGAAGAAAGGAAAAGCCATGCGTGACATTTTCTCAAAATATATGGGCATCCTCCGGCGAGCAACGGTGATGCTTTTGACTGCGCGAGCCGGAATGTATTGGGGCCGAGGACGTCGAAACGGCTAAGTCCGGTTTCATCGCAATCGCCGTTCCGGGCATCGGAGACGCCATATCGAACAGGCGACACTATCTTCGCCTGTTCGACCCTGAACGCTCATCGCCAACCGGGAGGCGGTCTTAGCGACCGGACGCTTATTCGAGGCTCTTGATCGGGTCTTTCGGCGCCGGATCGAAACCCACGAGTTCCACGGTCAGCTTCGCATAGGTGCCGTCGGCCACGATGTCGGCGAGCGCCTTGTTCACCGCCTTCACCAGCTCGGGCTTGCCCTTCTTGATGGCGAAACCTTTCTGGACGTGGCTGACGAAATCCGGCGTCATTTCGAGGGGAAGACCGGAATTCTTGATCGCCCATGCACCGGCGATCGCATCGGTAATGGTCGCGTCGATATTGCCGTTGACGAGGTCCTGCATCGCGTCCGATTCAGCCTTGTATCCTTTGACGACCGCACCCTTTTCCTCGGCAATTTTTGCGAAGGTGGAAGAGACGAGCGCACCGACGGTCTTGCCTTTGAGATCAGCGGCGCTTTTGATGGTCGAGCCCTTCTGGACGACGATGCGACCGCCCGATTCCAGCCAGCCATTGGCAAAGGTAACGCGCTTCTGCCGCTCTTCGGTTATATCCATGGAAGCGCTGATGATATCGTACTGATCCGCCTGAAGACCGACCAGCAGGGAGTCCCATTTGATCAGAACCGGCGTGTAGGTGAGGTCGAGGCGCTTCGCCACTTCCTTCATCACGCGGATTTCCAGACCGTCGAGCGTTCCATCCGGAGCGCGCATGCTGAAGGGCGAAAAGGTTCCTTCCGTTGCGACCTGCAGCTTCCCGGGCTCCAGCAATTCAAGCTCTGCGGCAAACGCCGGAGCGTTGGTGATGGTCGCAGCGAGTGCGGCGACGGCAAATGCGATAGATTTGAATTTCATGACTCGTTCCCTTATTGATTTTTTGAATTTTCCTGTTCGTCAGGCGACATTGGCGTCACCCGCAGTCGATCCTGCGGATCGCTCCGCCGGATATTTCAGGCATTGCTGAGAACCGTCGGGGCCTCAGCTTGAAAGGGCATAACGGCGTTCCAGCAAGGCTGCGAGCTGTGTCAGCACCGTCGTAAGCAGGAGATAGATGACGGCCACGGCGATATAGAACTCGAAAGGTCTGAATGTTGCGGCAATCAGCGTCTGGGCATAGAGCGTCAGCTCCACGACAGTGATCGTCGACAGCAGCGATGTATTCTTCAACGTCGAAATGGCTTCATTCGTGACCGAAGGCAGGATGATGCGGAATACCTGCGGCAGGATAATGCTACGCATGGTTTCCGCCGGGCTGAACCCCAGCGCCAGAGCCGATTCCGTCTGCCCGCGCGGGATGGCGGACAGCCCTCCCCGGATGATTTCCGCGACATAGGCGCCGCTATTGACGCCGAGCGCCAGCACGCCGGCGGTGAAGGGCGAGAGCTTCACGCCGAATTGCGGCAGGCCGAAATAGATGATGAAAACCTGGATCAGGGTTGGCGTGCCGCGAACGAACCAGACGTAGAAGGCGGAGGCGGCGCGCACCGCGCGCCATGGCGAACGATGGCTGAGCGCCGCAAGCAGGCCGCAGCCCCAGCTGACGATAATGGTCAGGATCGTCAGCCAGAACACCGTCCAGGCAGCCAGCAGAAAGCCCGGACCGTAAAGCTGCACTTCGTCGATAAAATTCGCCATCGTCGTCACGCTCCCCCGGCGCCATCTGCTGCGCCGCTGGGGGCAAGCTGGTCATGCAAAATGCGGTGAAGAAATTGCCGCAGGCGATCGCTCTGCGGATTGCGAAGAATGTCGGGCGCGCCGGTTTCAGCGATGACGCCCTTGTCGAAAAAGAGCACACGCGATGAAACGTCGCGGGCAAAGGCAATTTCATGGGTCACCAGCAGCATGGTCATGCCGTCCGCCGCCAGCGAAGCCATCAGCACCAGCACCTCATGGACAAGTTCGGGATCGAGCGCGGAGGTCACCTCATCGAAAAGCATCAGGCGCGGTTTCATGGCGAGCGCCCGGGCGATGGCGACGCGCTGCTGCTGGCCGCCGGACAGGCGTGCCGGATAGCTGTGGCGTTTCTCATAAAGGCCGATGCGGGAAAGCAGAGCCTCCGCCTCTTCGACAGCCTGGTTTTTGGGTCGTTTCAGCAGCCGGACCGGAGCATGGATGACATTTTCCAGAACCGTCATATGCGGCCAGAGATTGTAACTCTGAAACACCATGCCGACGCGGGTGCGCAGGGCCTGCAGCTGCGAGGGCGTCGGGAAAAATCGCGATTCCGGCCGAAAATCGAAAGACAGGTTCTCGAATTCGAGATAGCCCGACTGCGGCATTTCCAGACCGTTTATCGAACGCAGGAAGGTGCTCTTGCCCGAACCGCTCGCGCCGATGATGGATACGACCTCACCCGGTTCGACACTGAGCGAGACGCCTTTCAGAACCTCGTTTTCCCCGAAGCTCTTGCGGATATCCCGCAGGTTCAAAACCGGTCCGGTCATGGGGTCGTCTCCTTGTATTCATCGACGATCTGCACCGCGACATCCCTCGGTGTGCGGTCCACACCGTTGATCTCCGTAATGTCCTGCGGACAGGCGGACAGCACGAGCAGCAAATCCATCTCGGCCCTCAGTGCCACATGGTCACCCGCCGCGGACGCCGGCGGGCGACGGTCGAGACTGCCATCGGTGTTCACCGCCACATTCATGAAAAGGTTGAGAGATGCCGGCGTCTGGGCGACGGCAAGACCCTTCTCCGCCAGCGCCTCATGGAAATTTCCGGAACAGCTGCGATGAAAACCCTCGCATCCCAGTTGCCGGTAAAGATCCGCATTGCATGGGCAGAGCAGCGTATCATGCCGCAGGGCGGCACTGTCGCTCACCAGCGTCATCATGGCTCTTCTACGGTTGCTGAAGACACCCATGCCGCGCTCGATGAAGATATTGCTGTTTACCGAGCGCGTATGATCCATCGAGCTGATCTCGGATGGATCGGCTGCCGCAACAGCCCACGCATCCACGACCTGGTTTCCGTGGGAATTCGTAACGATGGCGACCTCGCCGGCCAGCATGCGATAGGCTGCGCCATGACCTGCCAATAAATTCTGCACATTTTCAGTCATCGGACACCGTTGGAAGGAATGATGAAACCGGTGAGACGGCGGCAAGCAGGCGATAGACCCGGATCGATACCGCTCGGTCGAAACAATTTATATTCAGTATACCAACGGAATTCAATAAAGATTTTCAATTATTTATAGCAAATATATTAGGCTAAACAGCCATAAAACGAGCATTAAAATGCACAAAATTGCATCATTTATGCCTCCCGCATCATTCGCTTGCACTGCCATCAATCACGGGATACGTTTGGTGTACCTAAAAATCCGGCCCGGCGATCTTCCGGTCGCAATCCGCAAATGCGGGCTTCTCCGGGAGGACCGCGCATTGATGGAAATGCTGTCCGAGTTTGCCGCAGGTCCCGGTGGATCGGCGCGCGAAGACCGCCCGGCAGAACAGCAGATTGAATGGAGTGGAACGCGTGATCCGGTATTTTGCGATCGAGGAATATGAAAGCCGCTGGCAGCGGGTTTTGCGGGAAATGCAGCGCCGTGGCTATGAAACAGCGGTGGTCTTCGGCCGGGGCGGCGGCACCACGGACAATTGCGGTGACATACTCTATCTTTCCAACCACTACGCCATCAGCGGCGGCATGGACTCCCTGATATGGACCGCCCGGTCCTTTTCCGGGGTCATTCTACAGCAGGGCCAAGAGCCGCAGCTTCATATCGATGAGCCGGAAGTGCGCACCGATCTCGTCTCGATCCGCGATACGCATTGTTCCAGCCATCCTTTCCGAAGCGTGGCGAAAGCCCTGGTCGAAAGGGGCATCAAAGGGCGTGTCGCAATCGTCGGCACGCAGTTCATCCCCGTCAAATATTACCAGCAATTGCTTCAGGACGCTCCAGACATTGAGTGGGTAGCCGAGGACGATCTGATCCGCTCCGTCCGGCGCATCAAAAGCCTGAAGGAACTGGAGTGCTATCGCGTTGCCGGCGAAGGCGCGACTGCCGGCCTGAACAGGTTGATGGAAGGCCTGACCGGCGGCCTTTCAGAGCAGGAAGCGGCGGGAGAAGCGGCCCGTGAAGTGGTGCGTCGCGGCGGCCGGCTACAGATGATCGGCTGCAACCATGGCGAAACGCTGGGTTTCGACCAGCGTTTTCCCCTGACCGGCTATAGCGCGGACACACCAAAGCCCGGCGACATCGTCACGGGCACCATCCATGCGGCATTTTTTCAGGGCTATTATCTCGACCCCGGCCGCACCGGCATATGCGGCAAACCGACAGCGGACCAGCGACGGTTGATCGAAGCCGCGGCCAATATCGTTCATCGTCTTTCCGACATGATGCGGCCGGGCGTGAAGCTCATCGATATTGCTGCTGAGGGTGACCGTCTGACGCAGGCCTTCGGCGGCTCGGTATCCGCCATCATGAAGAACTTCCCGTTCTACGGTCACAGCATCGGTCTCGGCTTCGAACAGCCGAGAATTTCAACCAGCATGTCGCAGCCTGAAGATATCGCCGAGGAAAACATGGTGTTCGGTATCGAATCCTTCCTTTCGCTCGACGGTGTCGGCGCGGCTTTTTATGAGGATATCATCATCGTCGGGCGCGACGGCAACGAGCTTCTGACCCGTTCGCCCAGCCACTGGTGGTAATGTTTCCGGCAAGGCGACCGCCGGTATGCGGGCACAGAGTCCATCGGGGGCGGCCAACAGCCGCCCCTTGTTTTTTGTTTTAGTGGGCGAAAACGCCGTCGAAATCCTTGAAGCCCTTCACCTCGATCGGATTGCCGCTCGGATCAAAGAAGAACATGGTGCGCTGTTCCCCCGGCTCGCCTTCAAAGCGGACGACCGGCGGAATATCGAAGGCCACGCCGGCATCTTCCAGACGCTTGGAAAGTGCGAACCAGTCATCGAGAGGCAGGACCACACCGAGATGCGGCATCATCACCATGTGATTGCCGACCTTGCCGGTCCGGGTAACCTCGAACGGCTTGCCCAGATGCATCGATATCTGGTGGCCGAAAAAGTCGAAATCCACCCAGGTATCGGTGGAACGGCCTTCCTCGCAGCCGAGAATGCCGCCATAGAAGCGACGCGTTTCATCGAGGTCGGTGACGTGATAGGCAAGGTGAAAAAGTGAACGCATTTCGGACTCCTTTCAATTTTTAAAGGGGAATGGCCGCTATCGGGCCATCAGCGGATGGTCAGGTCACGCGGCAGGCTGGAGAGAGGTTCGGCCCCTGTCTCTGTCACGATGACCGTTTCGGATGCGCCAACCGTCCACACGCCATAGCTGCGCAGGGTGGCTGGCAGGTGGAACACCATGCCGGGCTCGATTATCCTGTCGACGCCGGTAAACAGGCTCAACAGCGCGCCTTCGCCCCAGTCCGGCGCGAAAGCGGTTCCCATGGAATAACCGATGCGTTTGCGGAAGGCGGCATTGTAACCTGCCGCGTCGATCACACGTTGCGCGGCCTCGTGCGGTTCGGCGCATGAAACACCGGGCCGAATGGCGGCCAGCGCCGCATCAAGGGCTTTCAACGCGCAATCCATCATTCGCCGGGCCTCGGCGGGCGGAGAACCGATCCACACGGTACGCATCAACGCGGCGTGATAGCGCGCATGGCAGGCGGCGAGTTCCAGAAAAACCGCATCGCCATTCTCAAGCTTGCGGCGTCTCCAGGTCATGTGGGGCAAACCGCTGCGCGGCCCGGAAGATACGAGCGGCTCCATGGCCATGACTTCCGAGCCCGCCCTTGTGGCGGCATCCAGCATGGCGGCGGCTATCGCGTTTTCGTCGGTTCCGGCGGCGCAGGCGGCAATGCCGGCCGAAAGCCCCGCCTCGGTGTAACCCGCCGCCATCCGAATGGCCTCCAGCTCGGCTGCGGACTTTATCGTCCGCAGCGGCGAAAGAATGGAGGAACCGTCCGGTATCGACGCAACACCCATCTGCTCCGCGATTTTTGCGGCAAGTACCGGAGAAACAAACCAGCCATCCAATTCTATGGCCGGCCGCTCGATATGCCGCTTTTTCAAGAGATCGACCAGGGCCACCGCCGGGTTTCCGCCATCCTGATAGGCGACGACGTCGTCCAGCCAGGTATTGGCGATGGATCCTGCCAGTTCAAGCTGCCGGACGAGAAGCGTCGGCGGACCATTCACCGGCATGATCAGCGCCTGGAAAGCAAAATATCCGGCCGTCTGCCGCCCGGTCAGCCAGTAGATGTTTTCAGGACCGGTGACGACGAGCGCTTCATGACCCGCATTGCGGATGGCGGCGCGCGCACGATCTTGCCTCGCGGCGAACTCCTCCCTGGGGAAAGAGGCGTCACACCCCTGCAAATCGGCGAATTCCTGCATGAAACTGTCCATATCGTCGTGCTTGGCTTTTGCATGAGAAGCTGGCAAAAGCGTCTCAAGACCGGAATGAAGAAAGAAAAAGCGCTGGCGGCTGCCGGTTTCAGGGGCGGCTCAGCCACCCCAGAAAACGGCTTTTCACGCTTTCGAAATGCGCCTCCATGGCGGCGGAAGCCTTCTGCGGATCCTGCGCCTGGATGGCGTCGATAACCGCAATATGTTCACGCGCCTGCTCGGCAAAACGGTCATGCGTGCGGGTGATGGTGCAACGTCGGGCGATACTGCGCATTTCGGTCAGCATGGCAGGCAAAAGCTCAAGCCCGGCGGCAGCGGCCACGGCCTCGTGAAACTGGTCGTCGTCCAGCCAGAACTGATCGAAGGCCACGTTCCTGCCATCCGCATAAGCCTGCATGATTTGCCGCGAATGTTCGAGCGCCTCGGGAAAGGGACGCTCAGCGGCGCGTGCCGCCGCAGCGCTCTCCAGCAAGCGCCGTATCTGCACGATTTCCAGCAGCTGCTCCACCGTGACGGGCCGAACCATCAATGCGCCATTGGCAAGCCGCGAAATCACGCCCTCTTTTTCAAGCCGGGAGATTGCCGCCCTCAGCGGCGTGCGGGAAATGCCGGATTCGAGCGCCAGGGCTCTTTCCGTCAGAACGTCGCCGGCTTTGAACTTGCCCTCCAGAATGCGTTGTTTGACATCCGTATAGGCCTGCTGGGTCAAAGTTTCCTTTTCGCTCATGCTCTCTCCCCTTTACCGAGCCGACCATGTCTGTCGCAGAATATCAACGGCATGCGCCAGATCGGCCGGATCCATGGCCTCATCCGGGTTATGGCTGCCGTTCCAGTTCCGCAGAAAGACCATCACCGATTCCCATCCCGCCTGGGCAAATGCCGCCGCATCATGCCCGCCGCCCGATAACATCTGCCGGGGCGAGATGCCGGTCCGTTCGGCCGCAACGACTATCTGCCGGCCGAGAGTGGAAGACAGACGGGTGGGCTTGCTGCGGGACTGGACGCCGGTGACGACGCGCACGCCCCTTCGTTTTTCGATCTTCTCGATTTCCTGTCGGAAAATGCCATCCACCCGGTCCAGCACCGCATCGTCGGCGCTGCGGATATCGATGCAGAAATCCACCCGGCCCGGAACCTTGGCGAAAGCATGTTCACCGCTTGCCGCATCCACCCGGCCGAAGGTCACGGCAAGATCGTGCCCTTCCGCCAGAATTCCTTCCCAGGCCCTGTCCATGGCGACGATGAGATCCGCAAGGGCAAAAACGGCATCCGAGCGAGCATCACGCGGCGCGCCGCCGGAATGGGCCCAGACCCCTTCAATCCGTGCTTCACGGTAACGCAGGCCGCCGCGCACGCCATCGACGACGCCAAAAGCCTCGCCGGCATTGTCGAGCACCGGCCCCTGCTCGATATGCAATTCGACGAAACGCGCCGGCGGCAGTCCCGGCCCGCGCAGGACGGCGTCCGGGTCGCCCCCGAGTTCCTTCATGTGCTCGGCGAGTGTTCTGCCGCTGTCGGCGCGACGCGCCTGCATTTCCGGCGCCGTGAGCCGGCCAAGCGCCGCACGTGACCCGATATAGGAGACTGGAAACCAGACGCTCTCCTCCGCTCTCGTCACCGTCACGACGATATCTGCCGGCGGTGCCTGTCCGCTTTTCACGAATGCGGTGACGAGTGCCATGGCGCCCACCACACCTGCCGTGCCATCATAAGCGCCGCCCATCGGAACCGTATCGAGATGCGAGCCGATATAAAGCGGTGTGGCCTGCCGGTCTCTACCGGGCAACCGGGCAAACAGGTTCAGTGCGGCATCTTGCGTAACAGTGAGGCCAAGGGCTTCACATTCTTCGGCAATCACCTGATGCGCTTCGCTTTCCAGAGCGCTGTAGGAAGGCCGGGTAAAACCGGGGCCTTCCGCTGAAATGGCATTGATGCGGTCCAGCAGACGGTCGACCGTCTCTGCGATCACGGCTTGCGTCATGCCATCATCTCCTGCGGCGCATTGAGCGCAGTGACCGGGCGTTCGCCCGCAAGCGCCGTCAAAACATGCCTTGCAGAGCCGAGAGCCACGCGGCGAAGCGCTTCCAGCGTCGTGCCGCCAAGATGCGGTGTGAAAATCACCCGGCCGCCGGCGGCCAGAGGTCCGGTCGGCGCACCAGGCGAATAAACATCCAGCCCGGCTGCGGCTATGCGGCCGGTTTCGATGGCGCGGGCAAGGGCCGCCTCATCCACCAGTCCCGCCCGTGCCGTGTTGATAAGTATCGCGCCCGGTTTCACCGCTGAAATGGCCTGCTCTCCGAACAGACCGCGTGTTTCCGCACGGAGCGGCGTATGCAGGGAAATCAGATCGGCCTGTCTCAGCCCGTCTTCAAGACTGTCCGCCCGTTCGAAGCCATCGAGATCGGCGACCCGCGGCGAATAAACCAGCACCCGCATATCCAGAGCAGCCTTCAGCATCCGGCCGAGCCCGGCGCCAATCGCCCCCCAGCCGACGATAAGCGCCGTCTTGCCGGACAATTCGGAAAAACTCTCCGTCTCACGAAAGCCATGGACCCCGGCCCTTTCGCTGCGGTCGGCAGCGGGAATACGTCTTGCGGCAGCCAGTGCCAGACCGAGCGCCAGCTCGGAAACCGAGCGGGCATTGGCGCCGGGGGTGTTGCAGACCAGAACGCCCTTCGCCGTCGCCGCTTCCTTGTCGACAGCATCATGGCCCGTGCCGTGAACGGCGATGACCCGCAGCCTGTCGCCAGCCTCGATGGCCGATGCGGACAGGCCCGCATCGCGCGTGATGACGGCATCGCAACCCTTGATCATTGCGGCCACGGTCGTCATGTCCGGTTTTGGACACAAAACCGGCTCAACCCCCGCCTCACGCAGAAGGGCGAGGCCGTCGGCATGAATAGGCTGGACAATAAGGCATTTCATGCGTCCCTGTTCCTTTCGGGAAATTGTTCCAGTTTCTCAAGAATGGCGTCGCGGGCGTGAACGATATGGCGGGCCATGAGCGAGCCTGCCCGTTCACCGTCGCCGGCGCGCAGGGCGGCAATCATCTCCAGATGTTCGTCGCAGCTTTTCAGAAAACGATCCGGCACCTGGGCATGGTCGAACATGCAGGTACGGCGGCGCAAATCCTCGATCGTGCTCACCATCATCTCACTGCCCGTGGAAAGGGCGAGCGTCCGGTGGAAAGCATCGTCCACGCGGCGCTGCTCATCGTCCTCGCCGGGGCCATGCTGTTGCAAATGCCGTATCCGGGCTTCCAGCTCGCCGAGCTCCGGCCGGGCCATCGCCGCCTGTCTGGCGCAATGGGTCTCCAGAACCTGACGAAGGAAGAAAATCTCCTTGACCTCTTCCGCCTTCAGCCGGCGGATCTTGAGAAATCGTCCTTCCTGCGTGGCGAGACCCTCGGCCTCGATCCGCTTGATCGCCTCACGCACGGGCGTCCGGGACATGTCCAGCAGATCACCCAGTTTCGCTTCCTGCAAAGCGTCACCCGGCGTCAGCGCACCGGACAGGATCATTTCGATGATCTTCCCATAAGCCTGCTTGGCAAGTGGCTGATTCATGATGGCATACCTCCTGAAACATCATCCGTTTCCGGCTTTTCTACCAGATTTGCCAGGCGTTCGCGCAAGACCGTGCGCTCCGCAATCAGAAGCTCTTCGGCTTTTTCCCGTGAAATGGCCGCGAAAGAGACATGTCGGCCGCTCGGAACCTGCGCAAGCCGGGGCAGATCGACGGTGGCGACCGTTGCGATTTTCGGATAGCCGCCTGTCGTCTGGCGCTCCGCCATCAGCACGATGGGCCGTCCCGACGACGGGACCTGTATCGATCCCGCGCAGGTTCCGTCGGAGACGATATCGTGCCCGCCTTCGGCATGAACGGCGTGTCCGTCCAGCATCTGCGCCATGCGATCCCGGGCGGGCGAAACGATGAAGGAGGTTTTCAGGAAAGCCCGCTGGGTTTCGGCAGAGAAATAGTCGTCCTGTGGACCGGGAACAATACGGACAGGACCGCCGGACCGCCGCCAGAGTTGCCGGAGCGCCAGATTTACGCCGGGATTATCCTGGCCGAGTGGCAGACGGTCACCCGCCTGCAAACGACGCCCTTCGTAACCGCCGAGACCCGTTCGCACATGGGTGGCACGCGAACCGAGCACAGGCACGGTATCCACGCCCCCGGAGACGGCGAGATAGCCCCAGACGCAATCGCGCAGGGCGCCGATCGAAAGCACGTCATCGGGCAAAAGAGTATAGCTCTCCCAGGGCGACAGCTTTCGTTTGCCGATGCGGATATCGACCGCGCCTCCGGTCACGGCGATGCGTGCCGGCCGCAAAACGGAAAAGCTGCCTCCGGTGCCGCCAAATTCTATTGCCGCGCTGTTTTCGACATTGCCGACCAGCGCGTTCGCAATACGAAAAGAAGGCATATCCATCGGGCCTGAACCCGAAACACCGGCATGGCTCAATCCCCTGCGGCCGAGATCCTGAACGGTGGCCATCGGCCCTATCTGCTGGATGACGAGAAAACTCATGAAAGCTGCGCCTCCATGACGGGCTGGCCGGCGGCGACCGCCCGGTCGAGCTCTGCGGCCTCGTCTTCGCTCACCGGCCGAAAACGGACCCGGTCTCCGGCCTGCAACAGAAACGGCTGCGGGCGATGCGGGTCGAAAAGCCGAAGCGGCGTGCGGCCGATGAAGCGCCATCCGCTTGGCCCCGGCACGGAATTGATGCTTGCCTGCTTGCCGCCGATTCCAATCGCACTTGCCTCGATCCGCTGGCGTGGCGTGGCAAGACGCGGCGTATGCAATTGTTCGGGCAGGCCGCCGAGATAGGCAAAACCCGGCGCGAAACCGATCATATAGACACGATATTCAGCGGATGCGTGCAGCTCGATCAGGGCGGCAGGCGTCATCTCCTTCATGTCCGCCAGTTCCTGCAGGTCAAGCCCGACCGATCCGCCATAAACCACAGGAACATCGAAGCGTCTGGCCGGAACGCTGTTCACCGTCAGCACCATCAGGCGCCGGTGCAACTCCCGGTCAAGCGCATGGCCGCGAATGACGGACGGATCATAGATGACCATGAGGGACCGGTAGGTCGGCACCAGTTCCTCGATGCCCTCCACGGGCGTTGCAGTGAGATTTGCCGCAAGCGCGATGATGCGCTCGCTCACCGCTTCATCGATGGTATCGGCGAGTTCAACGGACAGGGCGCTGTCACCACAAGCAAGAATGCGCGGAAATTTGCCGCCCATCGATTAAACTCCCTCACGTCCACGCATGCGAATTCGATTCTCCCGCCAATCCTTCCTTGCTATTTCAGTATACCAATTGTATGTCAATGAAAAGATGCAATGAATGCGTGCTGCCTGATATCACGCGTATGAACTGGACGGGACCGGGCAACGTCTCGCCCGGAAAGAGGGGCTATGGCGACGATCGATCTGAACTGCGATATGGGAGAAAGCTTCGGGGCCTGGACCATGGGCGAAGACGAAGCCATGATGGAGCTGATTACCACGGCAAACATCGCCTGTGGTTTTCATGCCGGCGATCCGGTTGTCATGCGCGACACCATTCTCGCCGCCAAGGCAAGGGGCATCGCGGTCGGCGCCCACCCGTCTTTCATGGATATTTACGGCTTCGGCCGCCGCCGTATATCCGGCGAACGCCCCGAGGATGTGGAGGCCCAGCTTATCTACCAGATCGCCGCAATGCAGGGCATGGCGGCTGCGCTTTCCTGGCCCATCACCCATGTCAAAACCCATGGGGCGCTGGGCAACATGGCTGCCGTCGATCAAGATCTCGCGCAGGTCTGCATCCGGGCCATCAAGGCGGTGGATCCCTCGCTGGTCTTCATTACGCTGCCCTATTCGGAAACCATGAAGGCCGCCGAAAAAGCGGGGCTGCGCGTTGCCTGCGAAGTTTATGCCGACCGCACCTATGACGATGCGGGAATGCTCACCTCCCGACAGATGCAGGGTGCAGTGATCCACGATCCCAACCAGAGTGTGGATCAGGTTCTGTCCATGGTCTGCGACGGCGTAATCCCGACAACGGGCGGAAAAAAACTGCCGGTGGAAGCCGCCACCATCTGCGTTCACGGCGATACGCGGGGCGCCGTGGATATGGCGCGCGCCCTTCGTTCGTCGCTCGCCCGACACGGGCTGCAATTTGCTCCTTTCGCCACACCAAACACCTGATCCGGGGACGTTCCATTGACACGCATTGTATATCTGAACGGCGACTGGCTTGCCGAAGCCGACGCCAAGGTTTCCGTTTTCGACCGCGGCTTTCTGTTCGCGGACGCCATTTATGAAGTCACCGCCGTGATCGGCGGGAAGCTGATCGATTATGCCGGCCACAGCGCCCGCCTTCAGCGCTCGCTCGCCGAACTCGGCTTGACCTGCCCGCTCGAAGCGGAGGAACTTCTGGCCGTTCACCGTGAAATCGTCCGCCTGAACCACATGGACGAAGGCCTGATCTATCTGCAGATCTCCCGCGGTGTGGCGGATCGCGATTTCGCTTTTCCCGCCAATGCCACGCCGACGATAACCCTGTTCACCCAGGCAAAACCCGTGCTGGACAATCCGCGCACGGAAACCGGCATTGCCATCGCCACCATGCCGGACTGGCGCTGGGAGCGACGCGACATCAAGACGGTACAGCTTCTCTACCCCTCGATGGCCAAGATGGAGGCGCTGAAACGCGGCGCGGACGATGCATGGCTAGTGGAGGATGGTTTCGTGACCGAAGGCAGTGCCGCCAATGCGCATATCGTCAAAAAAGACGGCACGCTGGTCACGCGCGAACTTTCCAACGCACTTCTGCACGGCATCACCCGCGGAAGCATTCTCGATCTTGCGCAGGGCGCGGGAATTGCCGTCGAACAGCGCGCCTTTACGGTGGATGAGGCTAAGGATGCAGCCGAAGCCTTCATCACATCGGCGACAAATTTTGCCATGCCGGTCGTCAAGATCGACGAAGCCATCATCGGTGACGGCAAGCCCGGCCCGGTCTCGAAGACATTGCGTGAGCTTTACATAAAGACCCGCCTCGCATCGGCGATCTGATTTTCAGCCTGCATTCAGCGAGCCGCCGCACCCCGGCGGCTCCGCACGCCTGGCCCCCTATTCGGCACACAGCGGCAACCCCTTGCCTGCCGATCCGCGCCTTTTCGGTAATTTCCCTGAAATGCAGTCCACTGACGCCAGCACTGCAAAGGCTGGTGGGCAAGGAATCCGTTCGAAATCGAACAAAGATTAATCACCTTATTGCGCCGCTCAAAAAACGCCCATATAGTCCCCTTCATTCGGAGTACGTGCTGTATACCGAAAATAACCGCGCCGTCCTGTCGCCAAGGGACAGGGCGAGCCGGAAACAATAAGTGAGGGGATCACAACCATGAAAAACGCAATTCTCGCCGGGCTGGCTTTGACGATTGCCGGCTTTGCAACCTCCGCGACCGCCGAAACGGCCTGGGACATGTCGGTCGTTTGGCCGGAAGGTAATTTTCACACCAAGAACGCGGTAAAATTCGCTGAAACCGTAAAGACCGTCACGAATGGCGAGGTCGCCATCACCGTGCATTCCGGCGGGTCACTTGGCATCAAGGGCCCGGAAGGCATGACCGCCGTGCGCGACGGCATCGTTCCCATCGCCGATATTCTGATGAGCCAGCAGGTGGGTGAAGCACCGGTACTAGGTGTCGAGACGCTGCCATATCTGGCCCCGACGATGCCTGACCTCGCGCTGCTGCACAAATTCTTCCGCCCCAAGATCGAGGAAGTCGCAACCTCGATGAACCAGAAGCTGCTTTACATGGTGCCGTGGCCGGGACAGGCCGTCTATGCGCCGAAACCGATCGAAAAAATTGAAGACGTCAACGGCCTCAAGATCCGCGTCGTCGATGCGAACGGTCATAATTTCTTCCACGCCCTTGGCGCTCTTCCCGTTCAGATGCCATGGGGCGAAGTCGTGCCGTCGCTGGCCGCCGGCACCATCAACGGTGTCACGACCTCCTCTTCGTCCGGTGTCGACGGCGCTTTCTGGGAGTTCATGAAAAACATGAGCACCTTCAACTGGCAGGCATCTTCCAACATCGTCACCGTCAATCTCGATGCCTGGAATGCCCTGTCGCCAGAAAATCAGGCGGCGATCGAACAGGCATCGAAGAAACTCGAGGGCGAATTCTGGCTGGTCAGCCGGGCCGAGGATGAAACCAAGCTCGCCACCCTGAAGGAAAAGGGCATTACCGTCACGTCGCCTTCTCCCGAACTCAAGGCCGCCCTCATCGAGCGCGCCAAGCCGTTGTGGGACGATTTTCTCAAGCGCGTGCCCGATGCCGCGCCCTATGTCGAAGCCTATCTGAAGGCGCGCAACTGACTTTCTCCCGTCGGAAATGAAAGGGCAGCCGGCGATCCCGGCCGGCTGTCCGTCTCCTTCTGCGCACTCCGGAGAAACATCATGAGAAATCCAGCCAGTCCCGCATTCGCTGCCATCATAACGCCGATCGACCGGTTGACGGAGGCTGCAAATCTGCTTGCAGCCCTGTCTCTCCTCGGCATTTTCATTCTCATCGCCTGCGAAATCCTTCTCAGAAACCTTGCCGGCTATTCCCTGCCATTCGCCTGGGATGTCGCCGCTTACCTGATGGCCACGAGCTTCATGCTCGCCGGCGCCAGCGCGCTGAAATCCGGTTCGCATGTCCGCGTCACCGCAATAGGCGAGACACTTTCTTCAACCGGCGCAAGGCGGCTGGATATGGTGGCATGCCTTGTCGGCCTTGTTATCTGCGTTGCGCTTTCGGTCGCATTGACGGACATGGCCGTTCTGTCCGCGCTGCGCGGTTCGACCTCCTCGTCGGTCATCCGCATTCCGCTCGTCTATCCGCAGAGCGCGCTCGCAATCGGCGCGATCATCCTGAATTTGCAGATGCTGGCGCAGTTCCTGCGGCTTCTTCGTGGCGAAACACTTTCAACCGGCCCGGGACTGGAATAAATCATGGGAAAGATCACCTTCAGCCTGCTCGGCCTGATGACGCTCATTCTGGGTACGGGGGTCTGGATCGGCCTTGGCCTCGTCGGCACCGGGGCGGCGCTGGCCGCACTCTATCGCCCCGCTTTGCCGCTTTTCAAGCTGCTGGCCCAGCAAACCTGGAACACGCTGGTTTCGCCGGAAATGCTGGCCCTGCCGCTCTTCATCTTCATGGCGGAAATCCTGTTCCGAACGAAGATTTCAGAGGCGCTTTTCTCCGGTCTCGCCCCCTGGCTTCGGCATGTACCCGGCCGGCTTGCCCATATCACCGTTCTCGGCTGCACGCTCTTCGCCTCCGTCTGCGGCTCATCCGCGGCCACCACGGCAACGGTCGGGCGCATCACCGCAAAGGAACTTATTTCGCGCGGTTATAACCGCGACCTCATCACCGGCAGCCTTGCGGGGGCGGGAACGCTGGGCTTTCTCATCCCGCCATCGACGATCATGATCATCTATGGGGTCATGGCGGAGGAATCGATCCTGAAGCTGTTCATGGCGGGCATCCTGCCGGGCCTGCTGATGGCCGCATCCTATATGGGCTATATCGGCATCCGGGCGCTGATGAATCCGGCCCTTGTCGGTGAGGCCCTCGCGCCCACCACCTTCATCGAAAAGCTGGTGGCGTTGAAGGATCTGGGGCCGCTGCTGCTGCTCATCATCGGCGTGGTCGGCTCGATGTATGGCGGCATCGCCTCGCCGACGGAAGCAGCCGCAGTCGGCGTCGGCGGCGCAATCCTCATCGGCGCTTTCCAGAAGACGCTGAACCTTTCGAACCTCATGCAGGCGGCGAAACAGGCGGCCGATTCCTGCGCCATGATCGGCCTCATCATGGTCGGCGCGATGTTCCTGTCGACCGTCATCGGTTATCTCGGCATGCCGCGCTATATCGCCGGCATCATCGAGGGCTGGGGCCTTTCGCCATTCATGCTCATCATCGTGCTCCTGATCTTCTACATCATCCTCGGCACGGTGATGGAAGGGCTGGGCTGCATCGTCATGACGCTGCCGATCACCCTGCCGCTGGTCATGGCGGCCGGTTACAGCAAGGTCTGGTTCGGCATATTCATCGTCATCGTGGTGGAGATGGCGCAGGTCTCGCCGCCCGTCGGCTTCAACCTCACCGTCATCCAGCGCCTGACCGGCGACAGCATGGCCCGCATTACCCGCGCGACCATGCCGTTCTTCTTCATCATGTGCGCCTTTGTCCTGCTCATCGCCGTCTTCCCGGAAATCGTTTCGATCGTTCCGGACATGCTGGCGAGTAACTGACGCAAACGGTTTGCCGGCTAAAGCGCTCCCATGCGCAGGGCCGGCATCCCCCAGACCCGGCTCCGCTGCGGTCAATTCCACGGGTTGGAACAGAACCCTTGCAACACAGGCGGCTCAAATAGGAACATGTCATGTCGCTCATAAATTCCAGTACCAAGGGTGTGTTCGTCATTGCCTGCACACCGTTTGCCGAAGACGGTTCGCTTGATGGCGAAAGCATCGGCCGCATGGTCGACTTCTATTATGAAAAAGGCGCGGACGGGCTGACGATCCTCGGCATGATGGGGGAAGCACCCAAGCTCACCCAGGCGGAATCGATCGAAGTCACGAAGCTGACGCTGAAGCGTTCCGAAGGGAAACCCGTGGTGGTCGGCGTCTCGGCACCCGGCCTTGCCGCCATCGGCGAACTGACCAAGGCAGCCATGGATCTGGGGGCTGCCGGCGTCATGGTCGCTCCGCCATCCGCGCTGCGGACCGATGAGCAGATCGTCGTCTATTATCGCAACGTCGTCGAGACTGTCGGCGCCGACGTGCCTGTGGTGTTGCAGGACTTCCCGCTGTCCACCGGCGTTCAGATAAGCGCAAAAACGCTGGGCGTCATCTTCGAGGCCCATCCCAGCATCGTCATGCTCAAGCATGAGGATTGGCCGGGCCTGCAAAAGATCACCGACCTGCGCGAAGCGGAGGCCAAAGGCCGTCGCCGCACCTCTATCCTGTGCGGCAATGCCGGTGTTTTCCTGACCGAGGAAATGCAGCGCGGCGCCGATGGCGCCATGACCGGTTTCGCCTATCCGGAAATGATGGTGGATGTCGTCCGTCTCAGCAATGAGGGCAGATACGAAGCCGCACAGAACTTGTTCGATGCCTATCTGCCACTGATGCGCTATGAACAGCAGCCCGGTCTCGGCCTTGCCGTGCGAAAACATGTTCTGGCAAAACGCGGCGCCATCGCCAGCGCGACCCAGCGCCGCCCAGGCGCACCGCTGAGCGCGCTCGCCGTGAAGGAAGTCGAGACGCTGATCGAACGCCAGATGCGCCGATTGGACTTGTTGCGTTGACGGAGATGAATTCACTGCCGTTGTGACGGACCCGATCAGCGAGGCAATGCGGGAACGGCATTTCTGCTCGCTTCGCCACGAGCCCAACGAAGCTCATGGACAACAGATCTATAGGGAAAACTCCCCTCTCCCGGTAAGTCACTGTGACATATAGACTTATCGGGAGAGGGGAATGGTACGGTTGAGTGGGGTCGAACCACCGACCTCAGGTGCCACAAACCTGCGCTCTAACCAACTGAGCTACAACCGCACATGAAACGCCGAAGCGGCGTCACGGGGGGTGACATAAAAGGTGTTTTCCCCATTTGCAAGTGCCTCTTCGAATTTTGCGAAAAAAGGCTGAGAAAGGCAAGTGCTTTTCAATGGGCCGGGCTGACATAAAGAGGCCGCAGCGGCCTGTTGATGTTAACTCTATTTGGCGATTCATCCGGCGGATGGTGGACCGGACCGCGCTGTGAAGTTATTTAAAATTCTGTTAACGTGATGCCTCGGCGGGTTTACGTTTAGAGCTTCATGAGGAAGCCGAAAAGCCCGCAAGGTCCGGTAGTGCCAGAATAGGTTTCGACATGCCCGCCGTCCAGTATCCCTTTATCGATATCGCAGTGCATGAACGGGTGCGTGAAGGTTTCGGGCGCGGCGCGGCCATGGCGTTGTTCTCGCTCGACCTTAAAAACGCCCTTTGGGCCAATGGCCGGGGTGCGGCGCTGTTCGGCACGCCTATGGTCTATGATTTTCTGGAACAGGGTCCGAAACCGCAGGACGTGACCTTTCGGCAATTGGCAGCCACGGCGGCGCGGCTTTCCAAAGCGGGCGACAGCCTGCCGTTTACCATTCGCATCACGTCGGGTTTCCGCAGCCTTGCCGTTACCGCGCGCGCGGAAATCATCGAGGCCGAGCCCGGACAGCCCGCCATCCTGTTTTCCGCCCTCACTGACCAAGTCGCACCCGACACGGCGGAATGCGCCCGGCGCATGATCGAAGGTTTCGACGACCCCGATATCCATATGGCGGTTCTGAACGGTGAGAACGAGATTGTTGCCGCCTCGCCCGGCTTTTCGTCGCTCGGCATCACGCCGCATACCGCACGGACACTGGTGAAAATGGCAGCCGGACAGTCCGGCCATCTCGTCAAGCGGCCGGTGCCGACGGGCAAGGGTTATCTGCCCGCCGCCACCGGCCAGATCGCGGCATCGCCCGAACTGAACCTGATGTTCGTGGTCGAAACCGCGCTGGGCACACTCGATCCCGTCAACGGTTTCGCAGAAGACAGGCCGCAGGAAACGCCAGCCGCCGCCGAGCCCGCCCTGCCGGTTGCGGAGGTCGCGCCTGTTGCCGCTGCAACCTCCTTCGATTCCGTGCTCGATGCCGTCGCTGGCATCGAGGATGTGGAAGAGGTGCAGGAACTGCCGGCCGATCCCGAAGAGGAAGTGGCAGCGCAGCAGGATGAGAACAACCTTCTCTCATTGCCGGAAAACGGAGCGGAGACCCCGGCGGCGCTTTCCGCCCAGGACGCCGACGCGGCGGCACATGTGGCGATGACCGACGACATCGCCGATCTTTTCGAACTCGATGAGGATGAAGCAGAACCTCCCTTAACCGAGCGCGCAGTCGCCGATGCTCCCGCCGAAGAGATCCGGGCTGAAGAAAACGCAGTCGCGGACGATGAAATCGTCGAAACCGCGCCGTCAGAAGCTGCTCCTGCGGCGGATGAGGAGATAACGGCGGAGACGGAGACCGAGGATACGGACATCGGCGTTGGCGCAGAAGCGCAGCCTTTTGTCTTCAATGCCGGTGCGCGCGCTTCCCGTTTCGTCTGGAAAATCGATGCGGAAGGACGCTTCAGCTCGATCTCGCATGAATTTGCGGAGGCTGTGGGCGCCAAGGCGGCTGCCGTGGAAGGCATGGGCTTTGCCGATGTCGCGGCCCTGTTCAATCTCGATCCCGACGGCAAGATCCGCGAGCTTCTCGGCCGTCGCGACACATGGTCGGGCAAGACGATCTACTGGCCGGTGGAAGGCACATCGCTGATGGTGCCGATCGATCTTGCCGCCCTGCCCACCTATACGCGCTCACGCGAATTCGACGGTTTCCGCGGTTTCGGCATCGTGCGGCTTGCCGATGCCACCGAAGACCCGCATGCCACGGGCCTGACCTTCCTCAACGGCGAAGAGGCCGATCCGGCGAAAGCCCTGCCGCAGCCCACTATTGAGGATGAAAGCCACGAATTGCTGGCCTTTATCGATGAGGATGACGAGGCGGCGCAAGACGCCGGTTCCATCGCTGAGGGCGAGGTCCCGGCAACGGAGGCCGATGCATCGGACGTGGTTTCGGCCGAAGAACAGCACCATGATTATACTCCGCCGGAATTCGAAGCGCCGGTTGCGGCGCCCGCGCTGGAGCCGGCCTATTCCGACAAGGTCGTCCATCTGGAGGAGCGCCGCTCGCGCTCCCGCGAGGGGCTGACCGCAGGCGAGCAGGCCGCCTTCCGCGAAATCGGCCGCGCCCTGGCGCCGGCGGATGCTGCTTCCGAAGAAGACCGGGAAACGGATGCGGAAGCCATTTCCGCTGAGCCGATCATGCAGGATATCGATGCGGATGTTTCGGAAAGCGCGCCCTCCGAAACGGAAAATGACGACAGGAAAACCGAACCGGCGGAGGAAGACGATCTTTTCGCCGATTATGTTCGTGGCGAGCAGCCTGCGGCCATTCGCGCACCGGCGGATGAAAGCGGTTCCGACGAAAAGCAGGAGCCTGCGGCTGACGAGCGGCCGGCTGCCGATATTGCCGCCGCCATGGTCAGCCCGTCCGTTCGCCCCGCAAATGCCTTGACGGCCGAGACGCTGGACCAGATGCCCGTGGCGCTTCTGGTGCATGCCGGCGACAGGCTGATCCACGCCAATCCGGATTTCCTGCGATTGACGGGCTATGGCTCTCTCGCCGAACTTGAAGAGGTGGGCGGTCTGGAAGCGCTGCTGCAGCGGCAGGAGCTGGAGGACATGCCGGACAACGAAGGCGGCATGGTGGTCGTCAGCTCTGACAACGACATCATTCCCGTCAAGGCGCGGCTGCAATCCATCCGCTGGGAAGAAACCAAAGCGCTGATGCTGTCTCTGGTGCCGCTTGAGGAAAAGCAGGCGCCGGTTGCGGCCGCCAACGAAAATATTGCTACCGGCGATGCCGAAAATGCGGAAGCAGGCAGCCTCTCCCTGTTGCAGGGCGAAGTGGAGGAGCTGCATTCCATTCTGGAAACGGCCACCGACGGTGTGGTGCTTCTGGGAGACGAAGGCGAAATCCGCTCGCTCAACCGTTCCGCCAGCGCGCTGTTCAACTATGACAATGGTGAAATCGCCGGCAAGCCTTTCGTCACGCTTTTTGCCCATGAGAGCCAGCGCGTCGTGCTGGATTATCTTTCCGGCCTTGCCAATAACGGTGTCGCCAGCGTGCTGAACGACGGCCGCGAAGTGATCGGCCGCGAAGCATCCGGCGGCTTCCTGCCACTGTTCATGACCATCGGCCGGCTTAAATCCTCGCATGGCTATTGCGCCGTGATCCGCGACATTACCCAATGGAAGCGCACCGAAGAAGAACTGCGCAACGCCAAGCGGGCGGCGGAAACCGCCAATGCCCACAAGACCGACTTCCTGGCGCGCGTCAGCCATGAAATCCGCACGCCGCTCAATGCCATCATCGGCTTTGCCGACATGATGGCGACCGAACGTTTCGGACCGATCGGCCATCCGCGTTATGTGGAATATGCCAATGATATCGGCCGTTCCGGCCGGCATGTGCTCGACATCGTCAACGATCTGCTCGATATCTCCAAGATCGAGGCCGGGCAGATGGATGTGGATTTCGTTGCCGTGCCGCTCAACGAAACGGTGGCCGAGGCGGTCTCGCTGGTGCAGCCGCAGGCCAACAACCAGCGCGTCATCATCCGCACCGCTCTTGCGCAATCCGTGCCGCAGATCGTCGCCGACCTGCGCTCGATCAAGCAGATCGTGCTGAACATCCTGTCGAACGCCATCCGCTTCACGCCGTCCGGCGGCCAGATCGTGGTGTCCACCGCCTATGAGGCCAATGGCAGCGTGTCGCTGCGCATTCGCGACACCGGCATCGGCATGACCCGGGCGGAACTGGAACAGGCCATGAAGCCGTTCCGGCAGGTGGCTTCCTCCGGCAAGCGCGTGCGCGGCGACGGCACCGGGCTCGGCCTGCCGCTGACCAAGGCGATGGTGGACGCCAACCGGGCGAATTTCTCCATCACCTCCACGCCGAATGAAGGCACGCTGGTGGAAATCACCTTTCCCTCGCAGCGGGTTCTTGCCAACTGAGGCCATGCGGGCGTAGCAATGCGGAAGCCGCCGGCACGATGGTCGCTGGTTGAGGCCTTTGCACGACAGTAGACTGGCATGTCCATGACGGTTTCCCTTCCGGCAACAAGACGCTTCTCGGTGTTGCCCATCACGGCGGTCATCGTCGCGGCCATTGCCGCCATGCCCATTCTGGCAATTTTCTGGCTGGCGCTGACCGGCAGCACGGAAGGATGGCAGCATCTTCTCGCCAATGTCCTGCCGCGCGCCGGGTTTCGCACCTTCCTGCTCTTGGGGATGACGGCCGCGACGACGGCTTTCTTCGGCATCGTCTGCGCCTGGCTTGTCACCACATTCGAATTTCCGCTGCGGCGGTTATTGTCCGCGGCACTCGTCCTGCCGCTTGCCATCCCCTCCTATCTCGCCGCCTATGCGTTCGGCGAGTTTCTCGACTTTACCGGCCCGGTGCAAAGCGCGTTGCGCGCCGCTTTCGGTTATCACAGCATCCGCGATTACTGGTTTCCGGACATACGCTCGCTCGGCGGGGCGGTGATCGTTCTGAGTTCGGTCCTCTATCCTTACGTTTATCTCTCGGCCCGCGCCGCCTTTTCCATGCAGGGGCGGTTTGCGGCCGAAGCGGCCCGCACGCTTGGCGCAAAACCGCTGAACGTGTTCTTCTCCGTGCAATTGCCGATGGCCCGGCCGGCCATCGCCATCGGGCTTTCTCTGGTCCTGATGGAGACGCTGAACGATATCGGCGCGGTCGAGTATCTCGGTGTCCAGACGCTGACCTTCACCATTTACGAAACCTGGCTCAATCGCGGCAATCTCGCCAATGCGACGCAGATCGCCGCCGTCATCCTCGTCATCGTCGGTGCGCTGATCGTCATCGAACGCAATGCCCGTGAAAAACAGCGCTTCGGTGCGCCGAAAGCGACAAGCATGGCGCAGCGCCACCGGCTGAAGGCACTCACCGGCTGGCGGCGCTGGGGTGCGAGCCTTTTCTGCTTCGTTCCCGTGGCGAGCGGCTTTTTCATTCCCGTTATCGTGCTGGGCGGTTACGCCGCCAGGAGGCTCGATGCGCTGTTTGCGCCGAAGCTTCTGAAAGCACTCGGACACAGTCTCGAAGTCTCGCTTTCCGCCGCCTTCGTGACGCTGATAGCCGCTTTCGTGTTTTCCTATGCCATCCGCACCGAGCGCTCGCGCACCTCCAAGGTGGCCGCCCGCTTCGGCTCCATGGGATATGGCGTGCCGGGAACCGTGCTCGCCATCGGGGTGCTCATTCCGCTGGCCAGCCTCGACAATGGCGTCGATGGCTTCATCCGCACACATTTCGGCTTTTCCACCGGGCTGCTGCTCTCCGGCACCGCCTTCGCCATCATCTATGCCCACGCCGTGCGCTTCATGACCATGGCGGAAGGCACGCTCGATGCCGGTTTCCAGAAGCTTTCGCCTCATATCGACATGGCCTCGCGGACACTTGGGCGCAACCGGGCGCAGACGCTTTTCAAGGTGCTGTTGCCCAACATGCGGCCCGCGGCGCTGACGGCTTTTCTGCTCGTCCTGATCGAATCCATGAAGGAACTTCCGGCCACCATCCTGCTCCGGCCTTTCGGTTTCAACACGCTGGCCACGCTGGTTTATGAGGATGCGTCGCGCTCAAGGGTGCAGGATGCGGCGGTGCCGGCGATCATCATCATCATTGCCGGGCTTATTCCCGTGCTGCTCGTCTCGAAATCGATGGATCATCCGGAAAACCGCTGAGTGGCACGGGCCTTTGCGGCAAAAAGAAAGGCGGCCTTGCGGCCGCCTGGATGAGTTGTGCTTTTCAACGAGAGAAAGGGGGACAATCTCGCCAGATGGAAATTATCAGTCCCGGCTATCAAAAATTTGACGGCCCTGCGTTGGGTTTACTTTCCGCCAACTCCTATTAACAAGCGGTTAAAACCAAAATCGATCAATTACCGACGAAAATTCCTATTCTGAGACCGTAAAGCGCCGAAACTAAATTAACAGTTTCTACTTTTCTCGCGATTTCAACAGTAACGCGTAAAAATCGACGCAGGATATTCGATCAGTTCCGTGCCGCCGCATGTTCGTCCCGCATCCGCTGCAATTCGGTGCGTTTGGAAGCGATGGAGGCAACAATCACGCCGATGGTGACAAGCCCGATCAGGATCGTGCAGATGGCGTTGATTTCCGGCGTCACACCGAGGCGAACCTGCGAATAGATCTTGATCGGCAACGTGGTTGCGCCGGGGCCGGTGGCGAAGCTGGCGATCACCAGATCGTCCAGCGACAGGGTGAAGGCCAGCATCCAACCGGCAATGACGGCGGGGAAGATGAGCGGCAGGGTGATGCGGAAGAAGGTCTTGACCGGCGGGCAGCCGAGATCGAGCGCGGCTTCCTCGAGACTGCGATCGAAGGTCAGGAGCCGCGACTGCACGACGATCGCCACGTAACACATGGTGAAAGTCGTATGGGCGATGACCACCGTCCAGAAACCGCGATCCACGCCGACGGCCACGAAGAGCAGCAGCAGCGACAGGCCGGTGATGACTTCCGGCATGACGAGCGGCGCATAGATCATGCCCGAAAACAGCACCCGGCCCGGAAACCGCGCGAAGCGGGTGAGCGACAGCGCCGCCAGCGTTCCGAGGATGGTGCCGATGGTGGCGCTGAGGATACCGACGCGCAGCGTCACCCAGGCCGCATCCATCAGCCCCTGGTTCGACCACATGGAGCGATACCATTGCAGCGAAAAGCCGCCCCAGACGGTGACGAGCTTCGAGGCGTTGAAGGAATAAACGATCAGGATGATGATCGGGATATAGAGAAAGGCAAAACCGAGGGTGAGGACGGTAATGTCGAATTTTCCGCGTTTCATGGCCTCACCCCACCTTCTTCTGCTGGTTCTGGAAGATGGCGATGGGCACCACCAGCAACAGCAGCAGCAGCACGGCGACGGCGGAGGCCAGGGGCCAGTCGCGGTTGCCGAAGAATTCCGTCCACAGCGTCTTGCCGATCATCAGCGTCTGGGCGCCGCCGAGCAGATCGGGAATGACGAATTCGCCTGTTATCGGAATGAAGCAGATCATCGAGCCGGCAATGACGCCCGGCAACGACAGCGGGAAGGTGATCTTCCAGAAGGCCTTCCATGGCGGGCAGCCGAGATCGGCCGCCGCTTCCAGCAGCGTATTGTCGAGCTTTTCCAGCGCCGAATAGAGCGGCAGCACCATGAAGGGCAGATAGGAATAAACGATGCCGATGAAGATCGCCGTCTCGGTGCGGAAGATATTGACCTGCTGGTCGGGCCCGAGAAAACCGAGCCATTGGAACAGTACCGTCAACAGGCCCTCCGGCTTCAGAATGCCGATCCAGGCGTAAACGCGGATCAGAAACGAGGTCCAGAACGGCAGGATCACCAGCATCACCAGTGTCGGGCGAATGGAAGACGGCGCGCGCGCCATGGCGAGCGCCATGGGATAACCGATCAAGAGCAGCAGGAAGGTGGAGATGAAGGCGATGCGTAGCGACGACAGATAGGCGTCAATGTAAAGCGGGTCTTCCGTCAGGAAGAGGTAATTTTCGAAATCCAGTTCGGAGAAGAACGCGCCGAGCTTCGAAAACCCTTCGAAGACCGGCGTATAGGGCGGCATGGAGATCGCCGTATCCGACAGCGAGATTTTGAAGATGATGAAAAACGGTGCTGCGAAGAATAGCAGCAGCCAGAAATAGGGAACCGCGACGACCAGCCAGCGCCAGGGACTTTGCCGGTTTTCGGGAGTGGTGATCGCCATCGAAGCCTCCCTCAGCGTGTCAGGACGAGGCCGGAATCCGGCTTCCAGTTTAGCCACACCATATCGCCGAAGGTGATCGGGCGATCGACGAGACGCGAAACATTCGCCTGCGCGGCGCGAATGACGCGGCCATCGGCAAGCTTGACGATGAAGACCGAGAAGTCGCCGAGATAGCCGATATCCCAGACCTCGCCATAGGCGGAATTGACACTGCTATCGGCGGGCTGGTCGAGCGAGATGCGGACCTTTTCCGGACGGATGGCGAAAGCCACCTGGCTGCCGGTCGCAGCGGCGCATTCCTGCTCCACCGCCACCTTCAGCCCTTCGCAATCCAGCGTCACCAGACCGGGCTTGCCGATATCGGAAGCATTGGCGACGACATTGGCGTCGAAAATATTGATATCGCCGATGAAATCCGCCACGTAGCGGCTGTTCGGCGCTTCATAGATCTCGGCCGGCGTCGCCACCTGCACGACATTGCCCTTGTCCATGACAGCGATGCGGTCGGAGACCGTCATCGCTTCTTCCTGATCGTGGGTGACGATGAGGAAGGTAAGGCCGAGATTGGTCTGGATGTCCATCAGTTCGAATTGCGTTTCCTCGCGCAGCTTCTTGTCGAGCGCGCCGAGCGGTTCATCCAGCAGAAGCACCTTGGGTCGCTTGGCAAGCGACCGGGCGAGCGCCACGCGCTGCCGCTGACCGCCGGAAAGCTGGCTTGGCTTGCGCCTTGCAAATTCCGTAAGCTTGACGAGCCGCAGCATTTCTTCGACGCGGGCGGCGATATCCGCCTTGGGCAGACCGTCCTGCTCCAGACCGAAAGCGACGTTCTTTTCCACCGACATGTGCGGGAAAAGCGCGTAGGACTGGAACATCATGTTGGTGGGGCGCTTATAGGGCGGCACGCCGGAAATATCCTTGCCCTGCAGCAGGATGCGGCCTTCGGTCGGTTCCTCGAAACCGGCCAGCATGCGCATCAGCGTGGTCTTGCCGCAGCCGGAGGGACCGAGCAGTGAGAAGAATTCGCGTTCATAGATATCGAGCGTCAGATTGTTGACGGCGACGAAATCGCCAAAACGTTTGGTGACGTTTTCAAAGCGGATGAAGGGCACCGCATCGGGATTGTCCCAAGGGCTAAATTTGCGTTTGACCGGCCCCAGAGTTTTCGCCATTCACCCTACCCTCAAATCCCGTTGGTCTTGTAGATTTGAGCATCGGATTTTCCGACTTTCGGTCCGATGCTTTGAGGCGGGCGGCGCCGGCAGGTCACGGAACCTGCCGGCAAAGGATCAGAGAAACAGGCCCGCCGGCCGTTCCTCAACCAGCGGGCGGAAGTGTCAGCTGCCGGTCTTTATCTGCGTCCAGACGCGGTTCAGGACGCGCTGTTCCTTCGGTCCGTAGGGCGAGATTGTGAAGAGCTTCTTCAGCGTCTCGGCATCGGGATAAACCGCCGGGTTCTTGGCGACGGACTCATCCATCAGCGCCTGCGAAGCAAGGTTGCCATTCGCATACTGAACATAGTTGGAGGCCTTGGCGATGACTTCCGGCCGCATCAGATAGTTGATGAAGGCGTGGGCTTCCTCGACATTCTTGGCATCCGCCGGGATGGCAAGGTTGTCGAACCACATATAGGTGCCTTCCTTCGGAATGACGTAGTTCACCTCGACGCCGTTCTTGGCTTCCTCGGCACGGCTCTTCGCCTGCAGGATATCGCCAGACCAGCCGATGGTGATGCAGCTGTCGCCGTTCGCCAGTTCATCGATATAGGCGGAGGAGTTGAAGGTCTTCACATAGGGGCGGATCTTCATATAGACGTCGCCGCCCGCCTCGAGATCGGCGGTTTCCTTGCTATCCGGATTCTTGCCGAGATAGTTCATGGCGATGGCGAAGGTCTCGTCCGACGCATCGAGAATATTGATGCCGCAGGATTTCAGCTTTTCGGCATTTTCCGGCTTGAAGAGAATATCCCAGCTGTCGACCGGAACATCGCCGAGCGCCGCCTTTACCTTGGCGACATTATAGCCGATGCCGGTGGTGCCCCACATGTAGTTCACGGCATATTCGTTGCCGGGGTCGTATTTGGCCAGACGCTCGGAAACCTCGGGCCACATGTTCTTCAGATTCGGCAACTTGGACTTGTCGAGTTTCTGGAACACGCCGGCATTGATCTGGCGGGCGAGGAAGGGCCCGGTCGGCACCACGACATCATAACCGGAGCTGCCGGCCAGAAGCTTGGTTTCCACAAGCTCGTTGCTGTCGAAAACGTCATAGACGACCTTGATGCCGGTTTCCTTGGTGAAATCGGCAAGGATCGATTCGTCGATATAATCCGACCAGTTATAGACGTGGACGACCTTCTCCTGGGCCATTGCCGAGCCTGCTGCAACGAGCGCGGTGGTGAGAGCCAAGGTCAGGCGGAGAGAACGGTTTTTCATGATGTCTCCTGTTAACGCATCCTCACGATGGGAGCGTGATCCCCTTTTTTGGGAGAGACTAGAAAGGAAAACAAAAGGGAGCAAGCGGGAAATGTGCAGCACAGCATTTTCAACCAAATGTGTTCCGGCCACAAAAAAGCGAATGGAAACACCTACTGGAAGTCGAAAACACTGAGACCGGTGACCATTTCATCGAGCCCGAGCGGCCGCGTCAGCGGCGCTTCCGCCCGCGACAGACAGCCCTGCCTTTCGCACAGCCGGCACGAAGGACCGACGGCGACGGGCGCGGCACCCGAGGCGGCGGGGCCATAGACGGTCTCTCCGGCCTGGGCGAGATCGCAGCCGAGAAGCACGGCGGTGCGCCTCACCCTCTCGCCGAAACCCGCCTGCGGGCCTTCCAGTGTGCGCGACACCGTGAGGAACGCGTCGCCATCCGGCATCTCCACCGCTTCCACCAGCACCTGTCCCGGCTGGGCGAAAGCGGCATGAATATTGAGACGCGGACAGAGGCCGCCGAACCGCGCCCTTGGAAAACCGCTGGCCCCTGCAAGGCGGAAACGGTTGCCGGCATTGTCGATCTCCATCAGGAAAAACGGGATCGCCGCGGCTGACGGCCGTTGCAGGCTGACAAGACGGTTGGCTGCCTGTTCGAAAGAAACGTTGAAGCGCGACCGCAAAACCTCGAGATCGTATTTCGCCCGCTGGGCGGCGCTCAGAAATGCGCCATATGGCATCATCAACGCATGGGCGGCGTAGCGCGCCAGTTCGAAGCGGGCGATGCGCCTTGCCTCCTCCCCTTTCAGACCGAGCCCTTCAAGCTCCGTCCCGATTTCTTCGCGAAGCGCCAGAAGACAGGTCTCCATCGCCATTTCCCGCAATTGGTCCGGTTGCGACAGGCGTTCGGATAAAAACAGCCGCATCGAATGGCGGTCATAACGCCGCCTGAGATTCGGCATGGCATGAACCGGCAGGGTGCGGACCACGATGCCGTGGTTTTTCTGAAGCCATGCACGAAGGCCCGAGGCGAGATCGTCGCCCGCCGATAAGTGTTTGTGGAGTTCTTCCGCCGCCGCGTCGATGGCGTGGAAATAGGCTGGCCGATTTTCAAAGACATGCCGCACCTCGTCGATCGGCAGACGGGTGGAGGAGAGCGCCGTCTCATGCCCCTCCCGCGCCAGAAGATCGGAGAGGTCGGAAAGGCGCTGCGCCTGCTCCCTATAGGCCCGGTAAAGCTTGAGGACACCGCTTGCCGCATTGGGCGCGGCATCGGCAACCTCGATCAGTTCCTGCGGCGACGGCACCTCACCCGCCAGCAGCGGATCGGCGAAGACCTCGCGCAGCTGCCCGGCGGAACCGGCGCTTTCGCCCTGCAGGTCGTCCAGATCGACCTTGTAGACGGAGGCAAGCTTCAAAAGCAGCTGCACCGTCAGGGGTCGCTGGTTGCGCTCGATGAGGTTGAGATAAGACGGCGAAATCGCCAGCGCCTCGGCCATGGCCGTCTGCGTCAGCGCGAGACCATTGCGAATGCGGCGCACGCGCGGGCCTGCAAAAATCTTGTTTTCCGACACCGCCTCACCTCCCCGTGCCTGCGACTCATACAAATCTATTACAAACTTGCCGGGCAAAAGACTTTTACAAAATTTACAATTTTACATCTCCACCCTGTCACGCACTCTACAGGATAACCTCTTTCAAGTCACTGTTTTTATGTTTGTTCTGGCGCTCAAATCTCGAAAAATGTAAATGTAGTCACATCAAACGGCGCCATATGATGTTGAAGAGGGCCCGTTACGGAAACCGCATTTATCATGGGAGAGAGAAGTATGACGGATTTTTACAAACTTGTTCCGGGTGCTGCGCAGGGGCGTTTCGATGGCATCGAGCGCACCTACACCGCCGCCGACGTGGAGCGGCTGCGCGGCTCCGTCGAAATCCGCCATTCGCTGGCCGAGATGGGCGCGAACCGGCTGTGGAAGCTGATCAACGAGGAAAATTTCGTCAACGCGCTCGGCGCGCTTTCCGGCAACCAGGCTATGCAGATGGTTCGCGCCGGGCTGAAGGCGATCTATCTTTCCGGCTGGCAGGTTGCGGCGGACGCCAACACGGCATCGGCCATGTATCCGGACCAGTCGCTTTATCCGGCCAATGCCGCACCGGAGCTTGCCAAGCGCATCAACCGCACCCTGCAGCGCGCCGACCAGATCGAGACGGCGGAAGGCAAGGGCCTTTCGGTCGACACCTGGTTCGCGCCGATCGTTGCCGATGCGGAAGCCGGTTTCGGCGGGCCGCTCAACGCCTTCGAAATCATGAAGGCCTTTATCGAGGCAGGTGCTGCGGGTGTTCACTATGAAGACCAGCTGGCATCGGAAAAGAAATGCGGCCATCTCGGCGGCAAGGTTCTGATCCCGACGGCGGCGCATATCCGCAACCTGACGGCGGCGCGGCTTGCGGCCGATGTCATGGGTGTGCCGACGCTGGTTATCGCCCGCACGGATGCGGAGGCCGCCAAGCTTCTGACCTCCGACATCGACGAGCGCGACCGTCCCTTCGTGGATTACGATGCCGGCCGCACCGTCGAGGGCTTCTATCAGGTCAAGAACGGTCTTGAGCCCTGCATTGCCCGCGCCGTTGCCTATGCGCCCTATTGCGACCTGATCTGGTGCGAGACTTCCAAGCCGGATCTCGAACAGGCGCGCAGGTTTGCCGAGGGCGTGCACAAGGTGCATCCGGGCAAGAAGCTCGCCTACAATTGCTCGCCGTCGTTCAACTGGAAAAAGAACCTCGACGACGCGACGATTGCCAAGTTCCAGCGCGAGCTGGGCGCGATGGGCTACAAGTTCCAGTTCATCACGCTCGCCGGTTTCCACCAGCTGAATTTCGGCATGTTCGAACTGGCGCGCGGTTACAAGGACCGGCAGATGGCGGCCTATTCCGAGCTTCAGGAAGCGGAATTCGCGGCCGAGGCCAATGGTTACACCGCCACCAAACACCAGCGCGAAGTCGGCACCGGCTATTTCGACGCGGTGTCTCTGGCGATCTCGGGCGGCACGTCGTCGACGACAGCCATGAAGGAATCCACCGAGCACGACCAGTTCCGCCCGGCGGCCGAATAAAATCGAAAAACTACCCTTCCCGGTGACGGGAAGGGCTTGCAAACCGGATCAAGAACCCCAACCAATAATGAGAGGAGAAATGCCATGAATGCCCATAACCCCATCAAGACCCACGTCAAGGAACGCGCCGAGGAGCAGTCCTCCGCCATGACGCAGGATCAGCAGGCCGCTATCCGCATGCTGGCCAATGATCTGCACCGCCTCAACCAGGCCGTCATGAAAGCCGTCGAGGCCGGCGTTTCCGTCGAGCTGGTCCGCTCGGCCCGCCACCATGGCGGCGGCGGCAACTGGGGGGATCTGCTTATCCCCGTCATCGTCGCGCAGGGAAGTGCCGCCGCCTGAAACGGCCTCCTTTCTATGCGGGGCGGCTCTTACGCCCGGCATAGAGATCGGAATGGCTCTTGATCAGACGGGTCATCCGATCCGCCACCGCCCTGATATCGCGGCGGTGGCGATCGTCATTGTTCATGACGATCCATTGATTGTGGCGAAGGCTCTCCAGCTCTTCGCCTTCCCGAGCGAGCCGCGCATCGGCATCGCCCACGAAACAGGGAAGCACCGCGACCCCCGCCCCGGCCAGCACCAGATCGAGAAGCGCCGTCGGCCGGTTCACCGTTACCACGATCTCGTTGTTGCGATTTTCATGCGGCCAGCGCAGATAGGCTGAAATGGCGTTTTCCTCCGCCACCGCCAGCCAGCGGTCGGCGACGGAAACGGCGGCGTTGCGCAGCCTGTAGGGCGCATAGGCCACCTCCCCCGTTCGGATGGCGGCAAGGTTCTTTTCCTGCGGCTCGAAAGCGCGGATGCCGATGTCGTTTTCGCGATGGGCCAGAGACGCCCTCTGTTCGGCAATGAAAAGGTCGATGCGGAAATCATCGCGGTCGGTGCAGATGGCGGAGAAATTCCCGGTCAGCAGCCAGGCGTTCCAGGTGCCGACGGCAATGCGCACGACAGACGAGGCCGAAGACGCCTTCTGCCATCCCTCGATGTCCCTCGCCGCATTCTCCATCGCCTGAAGCCGGTCGAACAGCGTGCGGCCGTCTGCGGTCAGGGCGTATCCCGTCTGGCTGCGCTGGAACAGCGCCTTGCCGATACGCTCCTCCAGCTCGACCATGCGTCGTCCCACCGTCGCGGGGCTCAAGCCCGTCAGCGACGCAGCACCCGTCAGGCCGCCGCTGCGTGACACATCGAGGAAAAGCTGATAGGAATCCCAAGTGACGTTTTTCATGGGTGAAAAACGTAGCGCATTTTTTTGCGCAGATAAATCAAAAAACGGCGTGCATCATGGCCCTCCGCATTAGAAGGAGAGCGACATGCACGCGATTTTTGCAGCACGGGCCATCATCGAAAACCAGCAGCCGCGCACGCGGCGCGAAGCCGTTTTGCAGGAAGAGAAGTTTTATACTGATATGGCCGAGGCGTCTCGGCCGTGGCGGCTTTTCAGCGCGCTTATAAGCCGGATGAGGACAAAGAGCCGCCGATCAGTAAAAGAGGGCGATCAGGGCTGCCAGAGCACCGGCGGCGATGAGGCTCAGGCGAAAGGCCAGCTGACGGCTCTCGTTGTCGGTGCGGGCGATGGCAATGGCGCGAGGGCGGCGATGTGCAGATCTGTTCATGCGCGGGTTCCTGACGAAAAACTCAACCGACCCATGCCCTGTTGAGGGCCTCCAGCAGGACATCATGTGCAGCGGGATCATTGAGCGATCCGGCCTTGCTGGCATTTGGTCAGGATGACTCCACGCCCATTAACAGATTATTAAAAGAGCGAGGAAGGGCCACAACTTTACCAACTGAAATTGAGTTGACGAACAGGTAACATCCGCACTCCGTCACCCCGGACTAGTTCCGGGGTCCAGCGCGATCAAGTCCTTGATCGCGAAAGACTCTTCACGGCGCAGACGCGCCGTGGCTGGATGCCGGATCAAGTCCGGCATGACGAAGGAGAGAGGTCCGAACTTTTCCACGGCCAGAGACGATCACGCGAATTCGCCGGCCGCCTGCCCGGAGGCCCATGCCCACTGGAAATTATAACCGCCGAGCCAGCCGGTCACATCGACACATTCGCCGATGAAATAGAGGCCGGGCACGGATTTCGCCGCCATACTGCGGGAATCGAGGCCGGTCGTGTCCACGCCGCCGAGCGTGACTTCCGCCGTGCGATAACCTTCGGAACCGGCGGGCTTGATCTGCCAGTCCTGCACCTCTCCCGCCAGCTTCGCCAGCACCTTGTCGGACATATCCGCCAGATGGCCGGTAAGGCCGGATTGTTCGACGACGTGCTGGGCAAGCCGTTTCGGCAGAATTTCCGACAGAGCCGTCT
The DNA here is from genome assembly GCF_006970545.1 of Agrobacterium sp. T29. NCBI lineage: Bacteria > Pseudomonadati > Pseudomonadota > Alphaproteobacteria > Hyphomicrobiales > Rhizobiaceae > Agrobacterium > Agrobacterium sp. T29. The sequence goes on along the minus strand of NZ_CP040640.1, from coordinate 246,323 downwards.
GGGGCGACTGGCGGCCGTTTTTCTGCTTCGCCTGCTTCAGCAGCGCGGCTATATCGCGATGCGGCTCGAGCTTCAGGCGGACCACGTCACCCTCACGCCAGTAGGAGGAGATTTGCAGGATCGAGGGTCCGCTCAAACCGCGATGGGTGAAGAGCAGCGCTTCCTCAAACGAGGTCTTGCCGTGATAGACCTCGGCTGGAACCGCGACGCCGGCAAGCGGGCTCAGTTTTTCCAGCAAGGCGGGATCGAGTGTCAGCGGTACGAGGCCCGGACGAGTCTCGATGAGCTTGAGGCCGAACTGTTCGGCGATCTGGTAGGCAAAACCGGTCGCGCCCATTTTCGGGATGGACTTGCCGCCCGTCGCCACAATAAGGCTTTCCGCCTCGATGACGCCGGCGGACGTCGTGACGCGGAAACGCGCGCCATCATGGGTGACGGCCAAGACTGACGTTTCGAGCCGCAGCTTCGCATTCACCGCCTGCATTTCGCCAAGCAGCATACGGATGATGTCCTTGGCGCTGTCATCGCAAAAGAGCTGGCCGAGCGTTTTTTCATGCCAGCCGATGCGGTGTTTTTCGACAAGGGCTATGAAATCGCGCGGCGTATAGCGGGCGAGCGCGGATTTGGCGAAATGCGAGTTGGCGGAGAGATAATTCTTCGGCCCGGCATGGATATTGGTGAAGTTGCAGCGGCCGCCGCCGGAGATGCGGATCTTTTCGCCCGGCGCTTTCGCATGGTCGAGAATGACGACGGATCGGCCGCGCTGGCCGACGCGGATGGCGCACATCATGCCGGCGGCGCCCGCCCCCAAAATCAGCACGTCACATTTCTCTGTCATCATTCCATCCGATCCGTTTCCTTTCCTCTTTTCGAAGTGCCGCCGCTTGTCAATGGCGCTTTCCCCCTCGCCAATTGCCAAACTACGGTTATGATGGCGCCAGTCGAAACACAGACCCGGTGATACATGCCCGCCAAGAAAACCATGCTCCGCCCGAAGAAACAGGCAACCATGGCAAAGACACCTCCCCTCGACCTTTCCTCCCCCCGTGGCGTTTCCTCCTGGCGCGAAGCCGCGCAATGGCTGCGGGCGCGCGGGATCGAAGACATAGAATGCATCACGCCCGACCTTGCCGGCGTTCCGCGCGGCAAGATGATGCCGACGGCGAAATTCACGGGCGACACCTCGCTTGCCCTGCCCTCCGCGCTCTACCGCCATACGATCTCCGGCGAATATCCTGATGAGACCGCGAATTTCCGTTACGAGCCGCGCGACAGCGACCTGAAGCTGGTGCCCGATCTTTCCACCCTTTCCGTCGTGCCGTGGGAAACGGACCCGACCGCGCAGGTGATCTGCGACGTGGTGGATGCCGAGGGCAATTTCGTGCCCTATACGCCGCGCAACGTGCTGAAGAATGTGCTTTCGCTCTATACCGAAAAGGGCTGGAAGCCGGTTGTCGCACCGGAAATTGAATTCTACCTCGTCGCCATGAACGACGACCCGGATTATCCGCTGCATCCCCCGAAGGGCCGGTCCGGCCGCTCCATCGTGGGCGGGCAGAGCTATTCCATTGCTGGCATCAACGAATTCGACGAGTTGATCGACGACATCTACCATTTCTCCGAAAAGCAGGGCCTCGAGATCGATACGCTGATCCATGAGGAAGGCCCGGCCCAGCTTGAGATCAACCTGCGCCATGGCGATCCGATCGAGCTTGCCGATCAGGTGTTCCTGTTCAAGCGCACCATCCGTGAAGCGGCGCTGAAGCACGGTATCTACGCCACCTTCATGGCCAAGCCCATGCAGGGCCAGCCGGGTTCGGCCATGCACATCCACCAGTCGGTGGTGGAGATCGACAGCGGCCGCAATATCTTCTCCAATGCCGATGGCAGCCCTTCGAAAGAATTCTTCTCCTTCGTGGGCGGCATGCAGCGTTATGTTCCGAACGCGCTCGTCATGCTGGCGCCCTATGTGAATTCCTATCGCCGCCTGACGCCCGACATGGCCTGCCCGGTCAACAATGCCTGGGGCTACGACAACCGCACGACCGCCTTCCGCGTGCCGATTTCCGGCCCGCAGGCGCGGCGTGTCGAAAACCGCCTGCCGAGCTCGGACGCCAATCCCTATCTCGCGCTTGCCGCCTCGCTCGGCTGCGGCTGGCTCGGCATCGTCAACAATATCGAACCGACCGAACCCACCGCCGATACGGCCAATGAAGGCTCCATCGAACTGCCGCGCGGTCTTCTGGAAGCCGTGGCGCTGCTGGAAGGCGAAGAGCAGTTCGACCGGGTGTTCGGCCATGAATTCGTGGGCCTCTATGCCGGTCTGAAACGCGGGGAGTTCGAGACCTTCATGCAGGTCATCAGCCCCTGGGAGCGGGAATTCCTGCTTCTCAACGTGTGAGGAACCCCGAGCATGACATGGCAAAGCCCGATTGCGCCGGGAATTTCCTGGTATCAGGCAACCGTTGGCGAGCGGCCGGACTATCCCGCTCTCGACGGGTCGAAAGAGGTGGACGTGGCCATCATCGGCGGCGGTTATACCGGCCTTCAGGCCGCCTGTAACCTCGCCGAAAACGGCGTCTCCGTCGCCCTCATCGAAGCACATCGCTTCGGCGATGGCGCTTCCGGCCGCAATGGCGGGCAATTCGGCACCGGCCAGCGTTCCTTCCCCGACGAGATGGAAGAAGAGATCGGCTTCGAGCAGTCGAAGCTGCTGTTCGACATTGCCGAGGACGCCAAAAACTACCTGCGCGGCTTCGCCGTCAGCCGCGGCATCGACATGGAATATCTTCCCGGACAGCTCTATGTAGCGCACAAGGCCGCTTACGAGGACGACTATCGCCGCAGTGTCGATGCGATGAACAACCGTTATGGCTATCCGCATATTTCCTACATGGAACGCGCAGAAGCACGCAAACGTGTCGGCTCCACCCATTATTTCGGCGGCACGCGCGATACCGGCACCGGCCATATCCACCCGTTGAAGCTGCTGGTCGGGCTGGCGAAGGCGGCGAAAGCAGCGGGTGCCGGCATTTATGAAATGACGCCGGCGAAGTCCATCCGCCAGGCTGGCGGCAAGACCATCATCGACACGCCTTTCGGCACGATCACTGCGCCGCGGGTGCTGATCGCCACAAATGCCTATATTGGCAATCTGGAACCGGTGACCGCCGCCCATATCATGCCGATCCGTTCCTTCATCGGCGCCACCGTGCCGCTGGATGCGTTTCCCCACATCATTCCCGACCGGGAAGCCGTGGCGGATTCGCGGTTCGTGGTGCGCTATTTCCGCAAGACGGCCGATAACCGGCTGCTGTTCGGCGGCCGCGAAGCCTATACGGCCGATACGCCGCGCGATATTTCAAGCCACATTCGCCGGCAGATCGCGGAAATCTATCCTGCGCTGAAAGATATAGAGATTAGCCATTCCTGGGGCGGCTCCGTCGGCATTACCCTGCCGCGCAAAGTCTTCGTGCGCGACGTCATGCCCGGCGTCACCTCCATCGGCGGTTATTCCGGCCATGGGGTGATGCTGTCGAATTATTGCGGCAAGCTCTATGCCGATCTCGTTCTCGGCAAAAAGGACATGCTGGCGCCCTTCGCGCAGCTGAAGGTGCCCTCTTTCCCCGGCGGGGCGTCGCTGCGCGCGCCGCTGCTTTTCCTCGCGCTCTCCTGGTACGCGTTGCGAGACAGGTTTTAGGCCAATGTTTACAGACTGTTGCCGGCGGCGGACGAGTTGGCGGAAGCAAAATTCATAATTTCACATAACTGAGTCTGGCATTTTTAAATCGATTAGATTATTGATGCCCCAACCTTTGAAGATCGAGAGAATCGATATGAGCAGTCAGATCATTCCTGTTGAACCTTTTGATTGTGTCGTTTTCGGCGGCACGGGCGATCTTGCCGAGCGCAAGCTTCTGCCGGCCCTTTATCACCGGCAGGTCGAAGGCCAGTTCACGGAGCCGACCCGCATCATCGGTGCGTCGCGCTCGGTCATGACCCATGAGGAATATCGAAAATTCGCGCAGGACGCGCTGAAGGAGCACCTGAAGGCCGGCGAATATGACGATGCGCAGGTCGCCATCTTCCTGAACAGGCTTTTCTACGTGCCAGTCGATGCCAAGGGCAATAATGGCTGGGACGTGCTGAAGAAGCTGCTGGACGAAGGCAAGGAGCGCGTGCGCGCCTTCTATCTGGCCGTCGCGCCCGGCATTTTCGGCGATATTGCCGACAAGATCCGCGAGCACAAGCTCATCACCCGCTCGACCCGCATCGTCGTTGAAAAGCCGATCGGCCGCGATCTGGCCTCCGCACAGGAACTGAATGACACCATCGGCCATGTCTTCAAGGAAGAGCAGATCTTCCGCATCGACCACTATCTCGGCAAGGAGACGGTGCAGAACCTGATGGCCCTGCGTTTCGCCAATGCGCTTTATGAGCCGCTGTGGAATTCCGCCCATATCGACCATGTGCAGATCACCGTTGCCGAAGCGGTCGGTCTTGAAGGCCGCGCCGGTTATTACGACAAGGCCGGTGCGCTGCGCGACATGGTGCAGAACCATATCCTGCAGCTGCTTTGCCTTGTCGCCATGGAGCCACCTGCATCCATGAATGCGGAAGCCGTGCGTGACGAAAAGCTTAAGGTTCTGCGCTCGCTGAAGCCGATCGACACCAGCAATGTCGAAAAGCAGACGGTTCGCGGCCAGTATCGCGCCGGCGCTTCCGCCGGTGGCCCGGTCAAGGGCTATCTGGAAGAGCTGGAAGGTGGCGTTTCCAACACCGAAACCTTCGTCGCCATCAAGGCTGAAATCGCCAACTGGCGCTGGGCCGGCGTTCCTTTCTACATCCGAACGGGAAAACGCCTCGCGACCCGCGTGTCGGAAATCGTCGTCACCTTCAAGCAGATCCCGCATTCGATCTTCGACGATGCGGCCGGCAAGATCGAGGCCAACAAGCTGGTCATTCGCCTGCAGCCGGATGAGGGCGTCAAGCAGTCTCTGCTCATCAAGGACCCCGGCCCGGGCGGCATGCGCCTGCGTCAGGTCTCGCTGGACATGAGCTTCGCCGAAGCCTTCAACGTGCGCAGCCCCGATGCCTATGAGCGGCTGTTGATGGACACGATCCGCTCCAACCAGACGCTGTTCATGCGCCGCGACGAAGTGGAAGCGGCGTGGGACTGGATCGACCCCATTCTCAAGAGCTGGGAAGATCTGGGACAGGGCGTGCAGGGTTATACCGCCGGCACCTGGGGTCCGAGCGGTTCCATCGCGCTGATCGAGCGCGACGGCCGCACCTGGCACGATGCCGATTGAGGGCCCGGCGATGAGCGAAACGATCCACGTCTTCGACACCGCCGCCGAACTGGCCACCTCTCTGGCGGCAGAGGTTGCCAAACGCCTTGATGCGGCCACGAAGGATCGCGGTGCGGCAAGCATTGCCGTCTCCGGCGGTTCGACGCCCAAGCTGTTCTTTCAGGCGCTTTCCAAGCACGATCTCGACTGGCCCAATATCAGCGTGACGCTGGTGGACGAGCGCTTCGTGCCACCGGAAAGCGACCGTTCGAACCATCGTCTTGTCGCGGAGAACCTGCTGCAGGACAAGGCGAAGTCGGCTTATTTCGTGCCGCTGTTCCAGCCGGCGGCCTCGCCGGAAGATGCCGCGACGCTTGCGACCGTCAAGACCGAGGCGATCTGCGATCCCTTCGATGTCGTCATTCTCGGCATGGGAACGGATGGCCACACGGCATCGTTTTTCCCCGGTGGAGACAATCTCTACGAAGCGCTGGACCTCGATGAACCGCGCGGCGTTTTGACCATGGCGGCGGAGAATGCGGGAGAGGAGCGGTTGACCTTCAACTTCTCCAGCCTGCACGATGCCGAGTTTCTGGTGCTGCATATCGAAGGCGCTGCCAAGAAGGCGACGCTGGAGAAGGCACAGTCGGGCGAGGATGAGGATGAAATGCCGATCCGCGCCGTGCTGAACCGGGCAGAAACGCCTGTGGATATATACTGGGCGCCATAAGCCAAACGCCACCGCCGCGATTGCGGCCCGGCGACAAAGCGCCCCGAAGACATGAAGACTGAACCACGACAACCGGCCGTTCACCTCCCGGAACGCCGGTTGCCGACCAACGAACAGGATGAACACCCATGTCCGCCGATTCCCGCATTCAGGCCATCACCGCCCGCATCGTCGAACGTTCCAAGCCCTACCGCGAGACCTATCTGGAGCGGCTGCGGCTGCAGGTCTCGAAAGGCGTTCACCGTTCCGTGCTTTCCTGCGGCAATCTTGCGCATGGATTTGCGGTCTGTTCCCCCGCCGACAAGGACATCCTTGCCGGCGACCGCGTTCCCAATCTCGGCATCATCACCGCCTATAACGACATGCTCTCGGCGCACCAGCCCTATGAGACCTTCCCCGCGATCATCCGCGATGCGGCCAAGGAAGCCGGCGGCATAGCGCAGGTGGCAGGCGCGGTTCCCGCCATGTGCGATGGCGTGACGCAAGGCCAGCCCGGCATGGAACTTTCGCTGTTTTCCCGCGACGCCATCGCCATGGCGGCCGGCATCGGCCTGTCGCACAACATGTTCGACGCCGCCGTCTATCTCGGTGTCTGCGACAAGATCGTGCCCGGCCTCGTCATCGCAGCCCTCGCCTTCGGCCATCTGCCCGCCGTCTTCGTTCCCGCCGGCCCGATGACATCCGGCCTGCCGAATGACGAGAAATCCCGAATCCGCCAGCTTTATGCCGAAGGCAAGGTCGGCCGCGCCGAGCTTCTGGAAGCGGAATCGAAATCCTATCACGGCCCCGGCACCTGCACCTTTTACGGCACCGCCAATTCCAACCAGATGCTGATGGAGATCATGGGCTTCCATATGCCCGGCTCCTCCTTCATCAATCCCGGCACACCGCTGCGCGATGCGTTGACGCGTGAAGCTGCCAAGCGCGCGCTGGCGATTACCGCACAGGGCAATGAATTCACCCCGGCGGGCGAGATGATCGATGAAAGATCCGTCGTCAACGGCGTCGTCGGTCTGCATGCAACGGGTGGTTCCACCAACCACACCATGCATCTGATCGCCATGGCGCGCGCCGCCGGCATCATCCTCACCTGGCAGGATATTTCCGATCTTTCCGACATCGTGCCGCTGCTCGCCCGCGTTTACCCTAACGGGCTGGCCGATGTGAACCACTTCCACGCCGCCGGCGGCATGGGTTTCCTCATCAAGCAGCTGCTGAAACAGGGCTTTGTGCATGACGATGTGCGCACCGTCTTCGGACAGGGTCTCGAGGCTTACACTGTGGATGCCATGCTTGACGAGAAGGGCGCGGTTGTACGCCAGCCCTCGCCCGAGCAGAGTCACGACCCGAAGGTGCTTTCCAGCATCGAGACCCCGTTCCAGCCGACCGGTGGTCTGAAGATGCTGACCGGCAATCTCGGCAAATCGGTCATCAAGATTTCCGCCGTCAAGCCGGAACGCCACATCATCGAAGCACCGGCAATCGTGTTCCATGATCAGCAGGAGCTTCAGGACGCGTTCAAGGACGGCAAGCTCAACCGCGACTTCATCGCCGTCGTACGCTTCCAGGGGCCGAAGGCCAATGGCATGCCGGAACTGCACCGCCTGACACCGCCGCTTGGTGTGCTGCAGGATCGCGGTTTCAAGGTGGCGCTGGTGACCGACGGGCGCATGTCCGGCGCTTCCGGCAAGGTGCCGGCCGCCATCCATGTCACGCCGGAAGCCTCCGACTGCGGCCCGATCTCGCTTATCCGCGATGGCGACATCATCCGTCTCGACGCCATTTCGGGAACGCTGGAAGTGCTCGTTTCCGCCGCCGAACTGGCGAAACGCGAACCGGCGCGGGCCGATCTTTCCGGCAATGAATGGGGCATGGGCCGCGAGCTTTTCGCCCCCTTCCGCCGCAATGCCGGTCCTGCCGATCAGGGCGCCAGCGTTCTGTTCCATTGATTCTTGATGGGCGAAGGCCGGGTGCGGCTTTCGCCTTTCAACCCCACTTTGCGGTATCGCCTGAATGCACGCCTCATCGCAGAGAGCTGACGCAGAAACCACTTTATTTCCCACGTCTTAAACGTCAGACTTGTCATGCGGCTGTGATGATCGCCCTTTAGGGCCTTCTCAGCCGGCCGCGGGACGGCGGCGCAGTTTCGGATCATGGGGCCTGACATGACGATTTTCTCAAGCAAACGCCGCGATGTGCTGAAGCTTATGGCGGGCACCGCCCTGCTGCCGCTGATGGTGGCGGCAACGCCGGCTATGGCGCAGGACGTGGCGCTGCGTGCAATCGTCATCTCCGACCTGCATTCGGCCTATGAGCGCATCGGCCAGCTTCTCGCGGCCATCGAAACGCGCATCGCCGCCGACAAGGCGCCCCATATCATCTTGCTGAACGGCGATCTTTTCGAAATCGGCAATGCCGTGGCCTCCCGTTCGGCCGGCGAAATCGAATGGACCTTCCTGGCGGCGCTCGCAAAGCTCGCCCCCACCGTCGTCAATATCGGCAATCATGAGTCCGATATCGACAACGACCTTTCCAATTTCGTCACCCGCGCGCAGACCCTCGGCATCACCGTGCTTTCCAACATCATCGACAAGCGCAGCGGAAAACCCTATGCGGCGGCCAGCACCGAAGTAAGCGTCGGCGGACGGAAGATCGTTGTGGCGGGTCTCGCCACCAATGCGATCAACACCTATCCGAAGGCCACGCGCGAGATGCTCGATATTCCGCAGCCGGTCGAATGGGCGAAGGCCAATCTGCCTGGGATCGTCAAACCGGACGCGATCAACATCATTCTCAGCCATGCCGGCGTTGTCGCCGACCGCGATATACTGCCGCTGCTGCCGGATGGCACCCTGCTGGTCGGTGGCCATGATCATCTGAACTTCGTGCATGAACAAGGCGCTACCCGCTATGTCCATACCGGCTCATGGTGCACCTCCATGACGGTGGCAACGATTGCGGCTCCCGGCAAGGCTGCGGCCATCGAGACCGTCGCGATCGATCGCAGCGCTCCCGCCTCCCCCGCCCTCAAGACCCTGATCGAACAGACACTCGAAAAGCACCTGACCGCAGAAGAACGGGCAATCGTCGGCAAATCCCCGAAGGCAATGACCGTCGATGAGGCAGGCCGCCACGTGGCGCAGCTCATCGCCGCAAAAACCGGCGCGGATGTCGGCTTCGTCGGCCACACTTCGTTTGGCGCCGGCCTGCCCGAGGGCGATATTCGCCGCTACGATTTCAACGCCTCGCTGCGCTTCGACGGCAAGTTGATGGTGGCGGAAGTGGATGGCGAGGCTCTCGCCCAAATCCTCAAGCGCTGCAATCAGGACGGCGACATTCCGCTCGCCGCGCGCACCGGCGACTATCTCTACGCCATGCCGGAAAAGCCGGAAAACAAAGAGCGCTACAAGCTGGTCTGCAACGACTGGTCCGCCACCAACCAGAAATCCTATTTCGGCCGCAGCGATCTCACCTTTACCGAAGTGCCGGATGTGAAGCTGAAGCAGACGGTTCTGGGCGGGCTTTCTTAAGGTCGCATATGCCGCAGGCGGTGACAGTCCTCCTCACTGTTCCACAGACGACTGATTCATTGCCGCGCGGTTGTGCCACGATTTGAGTGGTACGGCACGAATTAGGACTGCGGGAGGAGAATGGATTCGTAATCCTGGGCACCATTCAGAATGTGCAAAATCTCCACATGCGGTTGGGTAACGCGATAGAAAACAAGATAGTTTTCATAGGGACGACGGCGAATGCCGCTTTGCTCATAACGGGGTACCAGAGGGTAGGCTTGCGGCATTTCCGCCAGTCTCAGACAGCGGTCCAGCAGTTCGGCGATGAATGTTTCCGCCCGTCGCGGATTATCGGCCGCGATAAAATCGCCGATACGTTCCAGGTCTGCCTTGGCTTCGTTGGTCAGAACAACGATCACAGTCCACGTTCTTCCGCCATCTTCCGGTATTTGGCGCTGAGTTGAGAGGCAACATCGTCCATTGGTGTAGTCCGTCCGGCATCTGCATCGGCGATACCGCGCGCAATCGCTAAATCGAGAGCCGCCAGCCTCTTTTCACGCTCTTCAACCAGCCGAACGCCCTCCCGCAGTACTTCACTGCGCGAGTTGTAGCGTCCCGACTTCACAAGATCGGAAACATAGCCTTCAAGGTGACGGCCGAGATTTGCACTGCTTGCCATGCCGATATCCTCTCTGCCTTCACCTATACCATCCGATGATAATAGTTAGCAACGACAGGAGACGGCCACGACAACGCAAACCGTTAAAACGACCGGTCAGACCATTTTTGCCAATGATCGGGAGGACTTCAGAACGACCGGATATCGAGCTTCCGGTCTCTATGCGCCGGATGCGTGCTGAACACGAAAATACGGTCCAGTTCCTTCTGCGTCAGCATGCGCAGGAAACGGACGTGGATGGTGTTGTTGGCGTTGACGCGCAACATCACGCAGCCGATCTTGGTGATGCGGGCGTCGGGAATATCGAGATAGAACTGGTTCGGCAGGTTATATTTCGTCAGCAGCGCCAGCACCGCTTCGGTCTGGGAGATGCGGATGACATCGCAGCGGCGCGCCGCCATGTGCATCACAGCCTTTTCGGTATATTCGATGCGTGCGGCGTTCATGGTATCTTCCATGCGAAACCGGCTTTCGCGGTCATACATGAAGGATTCTTCCTTGCTCAGGTAATGGTTCCTGATGACACCCGTACCGCTCTGCACGCCCAGACTCCCATGCTCGATCAATGGATTGAGACTAGGTCATAGTCTTTAACAATTCATATCAGCGCAGGCTTAAACAGACCGGAAGCGGGACATTTCCGACATTTTTCCACAGCGGCAAAAGATCAGGAAAAACCCCGGAACGAGGAGGTTCCGGGGCATGGTTTCGGTATCGACGGCAATTAGCTGCGATAGGTCTTGCCGTCGGCGTCGAAGAGATGAAGCTTTTCCTGCGGGGCGGCAAAACGCAGGGTTTCGCCCTTGCCGACGGAAACGATGCCCGGCACCTTGACGATGATCGGCTCCTGCCCCTTGGGCGCCTCCAGATAAAGCAGCGTCACTTCACCGAGCGCTTCGACGATCGCGACTTTTCCCTCGAAAAGATAATCGTCCCCAGTGACGATGCTCAGATCTTCCGGCCGGACACCGAAGCTCGCCGCCTTGCCCTTTTCGGTTGCGGGCGTGGGAACATAAACGGCAAGCGTCTTGCCGCCGGCAAGTTCGATGGAGGTCCTCTCGCCGGTTCCGGTAATCTTTGCGGCGATGATGTTCATGGCGGGCGAGCCGATGAAGCGCGCCACGAAGAGATTGGCCGGCCTTTCGTAAAGTCCGAGCGGCGCACCCACCTGTTCCACACGGCCCGCATTCAGAACGACGATACGATCCGCCAGCGTCATCGCCTCCACCTGGTCGTGGGTGACGTAGATCATCGTGGTATCGGCCATCTGCTCGTTGAGCTTGGCGATCTCGATGCGGGTGGCGACGCGCAGCGCCGCATCGAGGTTCGACAAGGGCTCATCGAACAGGAAGACTTTCGGATTGCGGCAGATGGCGCGGCCGATGGCGACGCGCTGGCGCTGGCCGCCGGAGAGCGCCTTGGGCAGCCGCTCCAGATATTGCGTCAGTTGCAGGATTTCGGCGGCGGCGCGAACGCGGCGGTCGATCTCCTGCTTGTTCTCTTTCGCGATCTTCATGCCGAAGGCCATGTTGTCGTAAACCGTCATATGCGGATAAAGCGCATAGGACTGGAACACCATGGCAATACCCCGCCGCGAGGGCGGGATTTCGTTGACGAGCTGGCCGTCAATATACATCTCGCCGCCGGTGATTTCCTCCAGACCGGCGATCATGCGCAGCAGCGTCGATTTTCCGCAGCCCGAGGGGCCGACGAAAACGATGAATTCGCCCTGTTCGATCTGAAGATCGATGCCGTGCAGGACCTTCACCTGCCCGTATGATTTGCGGATATCCTTGAGAACGAGACTTGTCATGGGTGTTCCTCCCTCATCTGTCAGGCGTAACGGGCGAAGAATGCGCCCCATGCCGGAAGTTCTACGCTTCTGCCTTCAAGACCGCCTGCAAAGCCGTGGCCTTCGAGAACCTCCCAGTTCCCTTCCGGCAGCGTCGCCTTTGCCGGCGTTGCGGACAGATTGAAGAGGCAAAGCACGGTTTCGTTGCCGAGTGTGCGGGTGTAGCTTAGCACTTCGCCCTCAACCGGCTGGAATTCGATACCGCCCTTGGCAAAAGCGGGATGCTTTTTGCGGAAGCTCAGGAAGCGGCGATAATGTTCCAGCACTGAGGCCTCGTTGCCCTGCTGGGCGCTGACGGCGCGCTGCTTGTGCTCGGCCGGAATGGGCAGCCACGTCTTGTCCGACGTCGAGAAGCCCGCCTGGGCATGACCGGCATCCCACACCATCGGCGTGCGGCAACCGTCGCGGCCCTTGAATTCCGGCCAGAACTGGATGCCGTAGGGATCCTGCAAATCTTCAAAAGCGATGTCCGCTTCGGTGAGGCCGAGCTCCTCGCCCTCATAGATGCAGACGGAACCGCGCTGCGTCATCAAGAGTGCCGAAAGCACCTTGGCGAAGGCGTCCTTGTCCTCGACATGCTCGCCCCAGCGGCTGACATGGCGCACGACATCGTGGTTGGAGAAGGCCCAGCAGGCCCAACCTTCCGGTGCGGCTTTCGCAAAATCCGCCTGCACATCGGCGACGCGCTGCGGAGTGAGCGCATCGGGGGCGAGGAATTCGAAGGCGTAGCACATCTGCATCTTGTCATCGCCGGATGTATATTCGCCGACGATTTCGAGGCCGCGCTGGCTGTCACCGACTTCGCCGACGGCGGCGATATCCGGAAACTCGTCCAGCACCGCGCGGAAGCGCTTCAGGAAGGCGATATTTTCCGGGCGGTTCTTGTCGTAGAGATGTTCCTGGAAATTATAGGGATTGACCGCCGGGGCGGTGGAGGCATTGCGGCGCTCCGGCGCCAGCGCCGGGTTGTCGCGCAGCTCAAGGTCGTGGAAATAGAAGTTGATGGTATCGAGGCGGAAACCATCGACGCCGCGCTTCAGCCAGAAACGGGTGATGTTCAGCAGCTCTTCCTGAACTTCAGGGTTATGAAGGTTGAGGTCCGGCTGCGAGGTCAGGAAGTTGTGCATGTAATATTGCATGCGGGTCGGATCCCACTGCCAGGCGGAGCCGCCAAAGATCGACAGCCAGTTGTTGGGCGGCGTGCCATCCGGCTTGCTGTCCGACCAGACATACCAGTTCGATTTCGGATTGTTGCGGCTGGCGCGGCTTTCCACGAACCACGGATGCTGGTCCGACGTGTGCGACATCACAAGGTCGATCATGACGCGGATGCCGAGGCGATGGGCCTCCGCGATCAGCCCGTCGAAATCGGCCAGCGTGCCGAACATCGGATCGACATCGATATAATTCGAGACGTCGTAACCGAAATCCTTCATCGGCGAGGTGAAGAAGGGCGAAATCCAGATCGCATCAGCACCCAGATTGGCGATATGCGCCAGGCGGTCGGTTATGCCCTTGAGGTCGCCAATGCCGTCGCCATTGGAGTCCTGATAGGAGCGCGGGTAAATCTGATAGATAACAGCGCCGCGCCACCAGTCCTTGTTGGGCGTCAAAGCGGAAGTCACCGAAGCGGTCATGGAAGTGTCCTGTCTGGTATGGGCGTTCATGGAATGATCAGCCTCCCTTGACGGAGCCTGCGAGCAGGCCACGCACGAGATAACGTTGAAGGGCGAAGAAAACGCAGAGCGGCACAACGATGGTGACGAAGGCCGAGGCGGTGAGGATTTCCCAATTGCCGCCGCGCGAACCGAGCAGCGCGTTCAAGGCGCCGGTCAGCACCAGCTCGTCCTTCTGCGTGCCGAGGAAGACCATGGCGACGAGCAGGTCGTTCCAGGTCCACAGGAACTGGAAGATGGCGAAGGAGGCGAGCGCCGGGAAAGAGAGCGGCAGGATAATCTTGACGAAGATTTCGAAATCGCTCGCGCCATCGACGCGGGCGCTTTCGATGATCTCTTTAGGCAGGCCGGAAATATAATTGCGCAGCAGATAGATGGCGAGCGGCAGGCCGAAGGCGGTGTGCGCCAGCCAGATGCCGGCATAGGTCTTGGACGGCACGCCGAAGATGGTGCCGATTTCATTATAGAGTCTGAGAAGCGGGATGAGCGACATCTGCAGCGGCACGACGATCAGCCCCACCACCATGGCAATCAGCAGATTGCGGCCGGAAAACCTCATCCAGGACAGCGCATAGGCGGCGAAGGCGGCAATGAGGATGGGGATGACGGTTGCCGGCACGGCGACGGTCAGCGAGTTGACGAAGGACTGGCCGATGCCTTCCGAGGTCAGGACCGTGCGATAGTTGTCGAGCGTGAAGACGGGCGGCGTCGCGACGGAGATGTAAACGCGCTTGCCGCGAGAGCCTTCAAAGCTCGCGGCCTTGCTGTATTCATAGGTGCCGTCCGTATTGACGAGCAGCGTTTCGCCGTCACCGATATCGGCCGCCTCGCCGGCTTTGAACGCCGTGGGTTCCTGTACGCGAACGCCGAAGGCTGCAACCTTGCCGCCCTGTCCGTTTTCGAAAATATTGCCTGATATGACATAGCGGCTGCCATCCTGCTTCTGCACGGAAGCATCGGCGAGGCGCACCGCCGAGGTCTGTTCGGAACTGGAGAAGGCCGTCCACCAGCCCGACACGGTGATCTGGTCCTTGTCGCGTAGCGAGCTCACGAGAATGCCGAGGGTTGGCAGGAGCCAGAGCAGCACGACGACCAGAACGCTGGCATGGACGATGAGGCGCGGCAGGCCGACGCGGCGAAGGCGTTTGAAAATATTCATCTCAGCGGCCCTCCATCTCGCGGTTTGCCTGGCGGATGTTCCAGACCATGATGGGGGTGACGGCCGCCATGATGATGAGCGCGATGACCGCACTTCGGCCGCTGTCGCCACCGCCGCGGAACATCCAGTCGAACATGAGATTGGCGAGAACCATGGTGTTCCATTGGCCGTTGGTCATGGTCAGTACGATGTCGAAGACCTTGAGCACGAGAATGGTGATCGTCGTCCAGACGACGGCGATGGTGCCCCAGATCTGCGGAACCATGATCTTCCAGAATATCTGCCAGCCATTGGCGCCATCGATGACGGCCGCCTCGATGGTTTCTTCCGGGATGCCGCGCAGCGCCGCCGACAGGATGACCATGGCAAAACCGGTCTGGATCCAGATGAGGATGATCATCAAGAAGAAATTGTTCCAGAAGGGCATGGAAATCCAGACTTCGGGATTGCCGCCGAAAAACTCGACGATGGCGTTCAAGAGGCCGATCTGCACCTGCCCTTCGGCGCGGTATTCATAGATGAATTTCCAGATGACGGACGCGCCGACGAAGGAGATCGCCATCGGCATGAAGACGATGGATTTGGCGATGTTGCCCCACCAGATGCGGTCGGTCATGACGGCGATGACGAGGCCGAAGAAGGTGCAGGCGGCCGGCACAACGGCGAGCCAGAGGATATTGTTGAAGATCGACTGTCGGAAACCGGCATCGAAAAACGCCCAACGATAATTGGCGAGACCGACGAATTCGCTGCCGGTCCGGTCATAGAAGGACAGGATCAGCGTGGCGATGACGGGGTACACCAGATAGACCAGCAGGAGGATCAAAGCCGGGCCGATGAACAGCCAAGGCCGGACCGCCGCGCGGCGATTGAGGTTGCGGGATGCCTGCAGCACATCTCCCGAGCGGACCGGAAAGATCGCCTGAAGCACCTTGTCGGATAGCCAGTAATAGGCAGCGCAGGCAAAGACCCCCGCCACCATCACGCCGATGGCCGAAACGAGTTGTTGAGCCATGTTCCCTCCCTTGATCCTCTCCGCGCCGCGCTGATTTATGCGGTCGTCGGGGCAGCGCCGTTGGTAAGGGCCCGGCAGCAAACCGCCGGGCCTGATCCGATATCTTTACTTCAGGCCGTCCCAGGCCTTCTGGATATCGCTCGCGACCTGATCGGCGGACTTGCCACCGACGAAATCGATCATGCCGGTCCAGAATGCGCCGGCACCGATCTTGCCGGGCATGAGGTCGGAACCATCGAAGCCGAAGCTTGTCGCGGTCGTCAGGATTTCGCCCTGTCGCTTCATCTGCTCGTTGGCATAGGCATCGACATTCACACCCTTATAGGGTGTCAGGAAGCTGGACTGAGCCATCCAGACTTCATGGGCGATCGGCGTTTGCAGGAATTCGACGAAAGCCTTGGCAGCCGGCGCTTCCTTGGTGATGGTGACCAGCGTGCCAGCGCCGAGAACCGGCTTGCCGAGGTCAGGCTTGGACGCGTAAGTCGGCATGTAGAAGAAATCCGCATCCGTTCCCACTTTGGTGCCTTCCGGGAAGAAGGACGGAATGAACGACGCCTGATGGTGCAGGTAGCACTTCGGCGGAATGTCGAAGAGGCCCTTGGGGCTGTCGCGGAAATCGGTGGAGGCCACGGCCGCGACGCCGCCGCTGACATATTTTTCGTTCTTGGCGAATTTGCCGAATTCGTTGATCGCCTCGACCACGGCCGGATCAGTGAATTTGACCTCGTTGGTCGTCCATTTCTGATAGACGTCGAGCGGCTGCGTGCGCAGCATCAGGTCTTCCACCCAGTCGGTTGCCGGCCAGCCGGTTGCCCCGCCGGAACCGAGACCGATGCACCAGGGCGTGCCGCCATCGGCGACGATCTGGTCCGTCAGCTTGAACAGGTCTTCCATGCTCTCGGGCACCTTGTAGCCCGCTTCCTCGAAGTTCTCAGGCACGTACCAGACGAGCGACTTCACATCCGCCTTGAAGGGGAAGGCGAAATAGGCCTTGTTGCCGTCCTTGCCCTTGTAGCTGCCGAGATCGACCCAGGACTGGCCCGCGCCGTAATTTTCCTTGACCCAGTCGGCAGTCTTGTCGCCGAGCGGCACGAGGAAGCCCTTGGCGGCCAGATCGGCCAGAAGGCCGGGCTGCGGGAGAATGGCGATATTGGGCGGCGAGCCCGCCTGCGTATCGATGACGATCTGCTGCTCGTAATTTTCCGACGAGGAATAACGGACATTCACGCCGGTCGCATCGGCGAAATAGGCGAGCACCGACTGGAATAGGGCCTCGTCTTCACCGCGCCAGGGGCCGAAAATCGTCAGCGTCTGGCCTTTCAGGTCGGCATGGGCCGCCTTGAAGTCTTCGTAGCTTTTCCAGTTGAACTTGGCGTCGCCGCCGGGTGCAAACTTCAGGTCGGCGGCAAAGGCCGCACCGGACAGCAAAGCCATGACGGCAGCCGTCGCCAAAAGAGTCTTCTGCATGTGATTTACCTCCCATCACATAAAAGGCTCAAAGCGTCCTCTCCAATCAAAGCGCTTTGGCTGCCTATTCATCTCATTGTCATTAAGACGGAGTCAAGAGGCTCTTTATTCGGAAACGTTGCAGTGCCTTATGAATAATCATATTTAATTCGGAAGGCGGCTATCCTTTTCGATTGAGAAATGCGGTGAAGGCTGGTAAAAATCTAAAGCGCTTTGGGAATGGAGGAGAGGCTTTGCCGTATTCTCGGGCGCGCATGGAGGAAATGAGAGACATGAACCTGAAACAGTTGTCGCAACTGCTGGGCATTTCGCAGACGACCATCAGCAGGGCGCTCAACGGCTATCCGGAAGTCAGCGCCGAGACGCGACGCCGCGTCATGGAGGCTGCCGAAAAAACGGGATATCGCCCGAATGCGGCAGCGCAACGGCTGGCGACGGGCAAGGTCGGCTCCATCGGGCTTGTCATGCCGATTGGCGAGCATCACCGTTCCGACGTGCATTTCGGCGAATTCCTGAGCGGCCTCGGTGAGGAAGCATCGCGCAGCGGCTTTCATCTCGTCATTATGCCGACAGAGCCTCAAAAGGAACGCGAAGCCCTGCGGGGGCTTGCCGCAAGCGGCAGCGTAGATGGCATCTATCTCGCCTATATGAAAAAGAACGACCCGCGCATCGCCATGATGCAGTCGCTCTCCCTGCCCTTCCTCGTGCATGGCCGCTCCGTCGGCGTCGAGGAAGATTATCCCTATCTCGACGTGGACAATGAGGGCGCTTTTCGCGATGCGACCCAGCTTCTCCTCCAGCTTGGCCATACGCGTATCGGGCTACTGAACGGCCCGGAGGGCTATGATTTCACCTATCGGCGCTGTCTCGGGGTCGAAAAGGCGCTTTCGGCAAATGGCCTGACATTGCATGCGAACAACAAGCGACACAGCAGCATGACCGATGAGGAAGGTTATCTCGGCATGGAAGCGTTGCTGTCACGCCCGGAAAAGCCGACCGCCATTCTCTGCGCCAGTACCGCGCTTGCGCTCGGCGCGATCCGTTCGCTCAACCAGCGCGGCCTGAAACCCGGTAAAGATATTTCGCTGATCGCCCATGACGACGTGCTGCCGCTTTTGAAGCCCGATAATTTTTCCGTGCCGCTGACCACCACCCGCTCGTCGCTCAGGGCGGCGGGCGTGCGCGTCGGCCAGCGCCTGATCAACCGGATCAAGCTGAACCAGACCGAACCGCATCAGGAACTCTGGAAGGCGGAACTGGTGGTGCGCGCTTCGACGGGGCCGGCTCCGAAAACGTAAAGGCTGGCCTCCATCCCCCCGGCCGTGGCCGTGATACCGGCCTTGAGCCGGTATCCAGCCAGCCCAAGTCCTTGGGCTGAAAAGAGTCGTCTCACCGCACAGACGCGCGTCGGCTGGATTCCGGCTCAAGGCCGGAATGACGAAAGTGAGGGGCAGCGCACAAAAATTCCTGTGCCGTGTAGTTCGTTTGAACGCGACAGGCTTAAAACTTCGGCGCGGCCTGTCCCAGCGCGCGATGGGCGGCGATGACGGTGTTGGCCATCAGCATGGCGATCGTCATAGGGCCGACGCCGCCGGGTACCGGCGTAATAGCCGCGGCAACGGCGCTTGCCTCGTCATAGGCGACATCGCCCACCAGCTTCGACTTGCCTTCGCCCTTTTCCGGAGCGGGAATGCGGTTGATGCCGACATCGATGACCGTCGCGCCGGGTTTTACCCAATCGCCCTTGACCATAGCCGCGCGACCGACCGCCGCGACCAGAATATCCGCCGTCTTGCAGATACCGGCCAGATCCTTGGTGCGGGAATGCGCCATGGTCACCGTGGCATTTGCATTCAGCAGAAGCTGGCCCATCGGCTTGCCGAACAGGTTGGAGCGGCCGATGACCACGGCGTTGAGGCCGGAAAGGTCTTCGCCATGAATGCCGCGTACCAGAAGCATGGCGCCGGCAGGCGTGCAGGAAATGAGACCGGTTGCGAGATCGCCGGTCGCGAGCTTGCCGGCGTTGAGTACGCTCAGGCCATCCACATCCTTCTCGGGCAGGATCGACTGGATGATCTCATCGGAATTGAAGTGCTTCGGAAGCGGCAGCTGCACCAGAATGCCGTGAATGGAAGCGTCGGCGTTCAATTCGCCGACCAGCTTGAGGAGTGCGGCCTGCGTGGTTTCCTCCGGCAGCGTGTGCTGGATGGAGTTGAAACCGCATTGCTTGGCCATCTTGCTCTTGGAGTTCACGTAAGCGTGGCTGGCCGGATCGTTTCCGACGATGACAACCGCGAGACCGGGCTTTACGCCCTTTTCCGCCTCAAGCGCTTCTGCCGATTTGCGGACCGCCTCCGTTACCGAAGCCGCCTTCGCCTTCCCGTCAATCACAACTGCCATGCGTCCTGCTCCTGCTGGGTTACGTAGGCTCCGTATGGTGCCCCCTTCGCAGGAATGCAAGCGAAAATGCGGCGTTTTCAGGCTGTTTTGCGGTAGTCTTCGCGGCGATCGGCGTAATCGGCAAGACGCTCTCTCAGTAACGCCAGTTCGCGTCGCAATTCCATCAGTTCCTCAGCTTCGGCCTGGGCATGGTCGAAGTCCCCGGCCAAGGCTTCGGCCAGAAGCGGTGGAAGTCCGGAAGAGGCCGGATCAGCACTCCTGACCGTGCGGTTGCCCATCAGGACCTGCCGCACGCGCTCGTCCAGCGGCATGTCGTCGTCGTCATTGACGGCCTCGCCGTAATAATCGGCAAAGCCGTCTTCCTCCGGCTCGATATTGTCCTCTGCGGCAAGATCCTGCAAATCGTCGAACACAGCCGGCTCGATCGGTTCGAATTCGGAAATCTGCAGAGACTCGACCGGCAGCTCGACGGAGGATGGAAGTTGCGCGCCCTCTTCGATGAGCAATGCGCCCTCCTCTTCCTCGTCATGGCGACGGTAACTCAGGAGATAAAGACTGCCCAGCAGACCGATCAATGCACCGCCGCCTGCCAGCATGGCGGCCTGCGTCAGATCGCGGGTCAACTCACCGGGTGTCGCCTTCTTGGTCAAACGGGTTTCGACCGCGGGCGTGGCGGATGCGGAGAGGTCGCGGCGTTCGCTTGCCTCGAGATAGACATTTCGCGCCTTTTCCAGTTCACCCTGCAACCTGGAGAATTCGCCGGGGGCGACACCGAGTTCGTTCAAGCGGTCGAGGTATTTCTTGTGCTCGCCATTGGCGGTCGCGATCTCCTGAGAGATGCGCTTTTCATCCGCCCGCAGGCCTTCCAGCAATTGCCGCAATGCGGGGGCGGCAAGCGCCTGTGCGGCATCCACCGCATTCTGGGCGGCGATGCGGCGGGGGTGTTTCGGGCCGTAATCGACCGAAACCGCGGCAAGCGCCATGCTGGCGGTCGAATGCTTCTGCCTAATATCCTCAAGCGCCGAAAAACCCACGCCGGCCGGCAGAGGCTTCGCAAAGACATCATTCGGCTTTAGCGCCGAAGCCGCCGTCAGATCGGCCTGAAGGGATAGTTGCTGCCGGGTGGTTCGCGCCAGATTGTCGTTTGCGTCGCGCAGCTGCTGTTCGAGTTGCTGCGCCTCTGCCATCACGGCGTCACCGTGGCGCATCTGGAAACCGTTCAGCGCGGCTTCCGCTTCATCGAGCCTTGTCCGCGCCCTCTCCGTCTCGCGCATGGCGGGCGTCATGGTGCCGGCCTTGCCATCCGCGATCACGCGCATCGAAAGATAATCGGTCAGCCGCATGGCGGTTTCCGGCGTTGCGGCCTTGCCGGTCACGATCAGCGTATTTTCATCCGGGGTCAGTTCCAGCCGGATCGCTTCGCCCACCGCACCGTTCAGCGCCTCACGCTCAGACAGCGGACGCGCATCCGCGCCGGTCAGAAGGTCGAAAAGCAGGCCCAGCTCGCCCTGATTGCGAACGCCGACCATATCGGCGGACTTCAGCTTGAGATCGGCGGTTATACGGTCGAGCCCGGAGGGTGAAAGCAGCGTACGACGCGCCATCGCCAAAAAGCGGGCGGCGTCGGGGGCATCGTAAGCGGTCTGGGAGACCTCGATCCGGGCCTGCGAAACATAACCGCGAAAGCCCGAATCGACGAGCAGAAGCGGAAGGGCAGCCCCGGCAACGGTGGCGGCGGCGATGCAGCCGGACGTCAGGAGCCGCCGACAATGTCTGCGCCATTGCGATACGGGCGCAGCGACATCATCCTCGTCAGGGCGGATCGCCATCATGTCCGGATTGTCATCAACCATCTGAAGCCGTCTGCCGCCCTCGGTGCCGCCCGCAACGGGCGACTGTCAAAACCTTACGAGAGGTTAAAGGATCGTGGCAAACAAATGGTTAACGCAACGCCTGCGAGAACGGCCTCAGCTCTTGCCGAGCGCGATGTGCCAGGGTTCGGCGCAGAGGCTGTAGAGCCAGCTCATGTGAAGCTTGCGGAAAATTTCAGGCATGCCGGCCACTTCCGACGACAGGACCTTGAACAGCGGGCCAACCGCGATGGTGACCCGCGCATTCTCGCGGCTGACGGTGCGGTGCAGCCATGTCTCCTGGTTTTCCTTCAACATTCCCGCCAGCAGAACATCCACCTTAACGCCCGATGCATCGCGGTTCAGCATGACGAAATCGTGCCAGGGCGCATGCGCCCGCAACCTGGCAAGAACCTCACCGATCTGCGCGGCATCATCTCCCGCCACACCGATGCGCTTCGGCACGGCCATATAGGTGAGAAGCGCCATCACAAAGGCGACGCCATCGATGGGCGCAGGCAGAGGCTCACCACTATCGCTGCGCGCGGCGGCCCTCATTGCCTTGCCCTGCGGCAGAAGCAGGCAGCTTTCCAGAATTTGCCGGTAGGCGTTGTCCTTGAGCGAAAGCTTCGCCTTCTCGATTGTGAGAAAGGACAGCATCGTGTGCCCCTCACAGGCAGACGCCCTGCCGCTGACCAATTCCAGCGCCCCATTCCAGTCGAGATCACAGACGCGCAGTCCGTGGATATTCCGTTGCGATTCCGGCCGCGCGAAACCTGACGCGAAACTCATTACCAACCCCCAAATGCCAAACCCATCGCCACCGATCCGAGACATGGCCTGCGGGATGGTGGTTCATGGGCTTGTTATACAGGTGCAGGTTGAATTTAGCTTGAAAGCAATCTCTAGAATGCCTGGGGATACGGCAAGAGACAATTAACCAGAAGGATCTCCGCATCCCCTATCCGGCCGACGCCCCTCGCCAGCTGGTCGTCAGTGGCTTGGCGCCGCTTCTTTCCCGGCTTCAGCCTTCTCGCCCTCGACGAGCTTGACCGAGCGGGGCGTGCCATTGCCGTTCTGCTCGCGGATGTCGGCTTTCGACAGATAATCGAGCTGTTCGATCAGCACGTCCTCGACCACCTCGTCATCGAGCCTCTTGTTCAGCCCCTCGCGGATGCGCTGCTTGAAGGCTTCGGGATCGAAGGTGGAAATATTGGCGATATTGACCATGGAAGAACCCGCAAGCAGCGTGAACAATTCATCGGTCATCAGCTGCGTTGCCGGCAGCTCGATCTTCGCCATTTTGGTCTTGTCGACACGCAGCGAAATACGGCTGAGGAAATAGCCGTTCACCCCGCCATCATTGATGACGGGGATCGTGATGCTTTCGCCCTTGACCAGTTGCAGATTGGCCTTTTTCGCCCCCGCCTCATCCGGCGCGGGCGCCGTCGCCAACTGGACGGAGAAATACACCGCGCCGAGCGTGACGGCGCAAACCCAGACGCCAGTGAGAAGAAGCTTCAACATCAGGAGGCTGCGCCGTACATGAACTGTTCCTGCGAATAGGTGCCGTCCGTATCGGCCTCCTGGATGGCATTCTTCAAGAGGTCCGCGACCGCGCGGACCGCATTCAGATGCGCCTCGACGCGGCTGGCATTGGTGGCGAGCTTGGACTTGATGCCCTTGACCTGCTCCATGTAACCGGCAGCGATTTCCTCGCGCGGCGTATCGCGGAACAGCATCGTCAGCTCATAGAGGCAACGGCTCTTGTGGGCGTTGGAGACCTTGAAGTCGAACTTGGGGTCCTTACCGATATTGTCGTTCTCGTTGTCGATGATCATCTCAAGGCGGCCGAGAACGGATTGGATACGGTGGTCGTTCGACATAAGGTCCATGCTTGTCTCCTCGTTAACGTTTTTCATTCTCAAGCCTCGTCCGTTTTCTCATTGGAAACGCCGAGAACCTGCCGCTCGAACTCCGCCACCATCCGAATTGCAGCATTATTGTCTTTTTCATTCATCGATACGTCGGTAATGCCTTTGCTTTCAGCCTTCCGAAGCGCATCCTTGTAAGCCTGCTCCGCGATGCCGACGCCGCCATTTCTGGAAATCGTGTCGGCAAACTGTTCGGCCATCATGCTCTTCCAGATCTCGCCGGCATTGCCCTTGCCGTAAACTTCCTCGCTGTCTTTCGGCAGCATGTTGGCCACGAAGGTCTGGAGAACCGAGGCTTCATATTTGCGGTATGTTTCCGGGATTTCGGTGCGGGCCGCGCGAATATTGGTGTCGCCGAGCCCAGCCTTCGAGGAGGCGCCATCCAGCATCTCGACCGCGGCGCCAAAGCCCTTGCCGGCATCGGCAAGGCTGGTTGCGGCAAAAGCCGCCTTGTTCGCCTTGAGTTTTTCCTGGGCGACCTGAACTTCCTGTGGGTCCGCAGCGCGAACCACATCCATCACCAGATCACTTATCACCGATATCGCCACGTCCAGATCTCCCGAGCTGACGAATGGGCGGCACAGAAAGCCGGCGCATCCGCTCAATCAAGAAACATCGCCGGAGACGTCCTCAAAAACGCCCGCGATGCAACAATGGGACAGATTATGGATCGCCAACCTTGCTGGAGGCTGGTGTGTGGGAAACATTCGTAATTTCTAACAAATCATAGATTGCATTATCGTCGGCCTCGCGGTCCTCAAGATCGCGCGCAAGGTGCATCCTGTCCTCGAGCCGGTCAGCCTTGGTCTTTTCCTTCAGGACCTTGTTTTCCTGAAATTGCTGAACGCCTTCAAGCTGGCGGTCCTGGACGACGAGACGGCCGTAGCGGTCCGAATAGTGCCGGGAGAATGTCTGATGCACCGGCTCCATGGAACTCATGGCTTCCAGCACGTTCTCCATGGATTGCGCAACTTCCGCCCGTGTGCGGGTGGTATCGGCCAGTTCCACCTCGGCCATTTTTTCCATGTGCCGCTGGACGGTTACCAGACGCTTGAGTTTGGCCGAGCGCTTGTCCGAAGCCATCGCATTTCCCCCGATCAAAAGCCGATGAAGACCGGGCCGAAACCATCCACGAATTGGCGGATGAGGGCCGCGACCGACAGGTA
The DNA here is from genome assembly GCF_006970545.1 of Agrobacterium sp. T29. Classification (NCBI taxonomy): domain Bacteria; kingdom Pseudomonadati; phylum Pseudomonadota; class Alphaproteobacteria; order Hyphomicrobiales; family Rhizobiaceae; genus Agrobacterium; species Agrobacterium sp. T29. The sequence goes on along the minus strand of NZ_CP040640.1, from coordinate 221,592 downwards.
AAGCATGAAAAGACCACCCGCGAGAACGAAGGGCGTTGAGATAAAGAAGACCGGAATCTGCGGCGCGAGCTTGTTGATGAGGCCGACCGCGACGTTGAACATCAAGCCGTAAATCACGAAGGGGCTGGCAAGCCGCAGCATGATCGAAAAAGACGCCCTGAGCGTGTCGGTCAGCGTAATCAGCATCTTCTGGCCGCTGATAAGCGCACCGACCGGCGTGGCGGTGTAGGAATCCACCAGCGCCTTGAGGACGATGTGGTGGAAATCGAAGATGAACAGAACCAGCAGGCCGCCGAAGGTGATGAAGTTGGATATCTGGTTTTCCTGCACGTCTTCGATGACATCGGCACCGCCCGGCGCACTGAGACCGATGGAGGCCCCGATGAGCGCGCCGGTGAACTGGAAACCGAGGGTGTAGAACCGCGCGATCAGGCCATACATCGAACCGATGACCACCTCTGTGAAGATGAGGCCGACGACCGTGCCCTGGCTTGCGCCGGAAACTTTCGGATAAATCGTGTCCCACAGCACGGGCAGAAGCGCCATGGACACCGCGACGCACAGAAGCATGCGAATCTGCGGCGAAATGCGCGAGCTTGAAAAGCCCGGCATGGTCATGAAGCATGCGCCGATACGGCAGATGGCAAGGAACAATGCAATGATTGTCCCCTGCGGGTCGGTTATCATGAAATGGCGCCCAGAATCTTGATCTCGAGACCCTTGGCCAGTTCCACATGCGAAAGAACCGGCAGGGTCGCAAAGAGTCGCTCGATAATCATGCGCACATAGGACCGCGTTTCCGGCGAGGTTACAAGGACAAAGGGCAGGCCGCGATCCATGAATTCACGGATAACTTTGGATGCCTGCTCGGAAAACTCCTCAAGATGGCGGGGATCGATGTCGAATTCGACGATTTCGCCCTTCTGGTCGCGCTTCAGCGCCTGATGGAAGACCATATCCCATTTGTTGCCGAGGCGCAGGACGCGCAACACGCCATTGTCGGCAAGATCGCCGCAGAGCTGCTGCGACATGCGCACCCGCACATGTTCGACGATCTGTTCCGTCTTGCGCACATGCGGCGCAAGTTCGGCGACCGCTTCGAGAATGAGATGCAGGTTGCGGATTGAGACGCGCTCGGCGAGCAGCAGTTTCAGCACCGCCTGCAGGCCGGAATAGGACATGTGCGACGAGCAAATCTCGTCGGCCAGCTTCTTGTATTCCGGATCGAGCCTGTCGATGAGGATTTTGACGTCCTTGTAGGACAGGAGCTGCGGCAGGTTGTTGCGGATGACTTCGCTCAGATGCGTCAGCACCACGGAGACGTTGTCGATCGGATGGAAGCCTTCGCGCTTCAGATCCTCGGTGAAGGTCTCAAGAATGGAGACGGCGGGCATGCCGAAAGCGGGTTCGCGGATTTCGTCGCCGGGAATGCTCGGCTTGCGCCCTGCCCCGGTCACGACCAGCACGTCGCCGACGCGCAGGTTGCTGGATGCGATGGTCGTGCCGTGAACGCGAATCTGATAGGCTTTTTCCGGGATCATGATGTCGTCGGAAACCTTGATCTCGGGTACGACGAAACCGTATTGGGTCGCGAATTTTTTGCGCATCTTGCCGACGCGGAAGGCCAGTTCCTGATGCGCCCCGAGAAGGCGGGTGGAAACCTGCTTGCCGAGCGCCAGTTCGATCTCGGCCGTCTTCAGCACCTGCTTGACCGAATCCTTTTCCGCCTCGGTGGTCTGGAGAACCTTGTTCTCCTCTTCCTGACGCCGCAGCGCGCTTTCGGCCTCCGCCTGGCGCGGAATATACCAGCTGCCGAAGGCCATGATGCCGCCGAGGAAGATGAAGGGCAGGAAGGGAAGGCCCGGAATGATGGCGAGCAGTCCCATCAGCATGGCCGAAACCATCAGCGCGCGCGGATAACCGCTGAGCTGATTGACGACCGCCTGGTCCGTCGAGCCGGCGGTGCCGCCGCGCGAGACCAGAAGGCCGGCTGCCAGCGATACGATCAGGGCCGGGATCTGCGAGACGATACCGTCACCGACCGAAAGCTTGACGAAAACGTCGGCCGCTTCGCCGATGGGCATGCCGTGGCGGAAATAACCGATGATGATGCCGCCGAAAATATTGATCGCGGTGATGATGAGGCCGGCAATGGCGTCGCCGCGCACGAATTTCGAGGCGCCGTCCATCGAGCCGAAGAAGGAGCTTTCCTCTTCCAGCTCGCGGCGGCGGCGCTGCGCTTCCTTTTCGTCGATGATGCCGGCGGACAAATCCGCATCGATCGACATCTGCTTGCCTGGAATGGCGTCCAGCGTGAAACGCGCGCCGACTTCGGCGATACGCGTCGCGCCCTTGGTGATGACGATGAAGTTGACGGTGATCAGGATCAGGAAGACGATCAGACCGATCACGAAATCGCCGGACATGACGAGGCTGGAGAAGCCCGCAATCACGCCGCCCGCCGCCGTCGGCCCTTCATTGCCGTGGGAGAGAATAACGCGCGTCGTCGCGATGTTCAGCGACAGGCGAATCATCGTCGCGATCAGCAGCACGGTCGGGAAGGACGAGAAATCCAGCGGCCGCTGAATCCAGAGCGCCACCATGAGGATGAGGACCGAAAGCGCAATCGAAAAGGCCAGACCGATATCCACCAGCATGACCGGAATGGGCAGGAAGAGAACGCAGAGGATCGCCACGATGCCCAGTGCGAAACCGATGTCACGCGTGCTCGGACTGACCTTGGGCAAGGAGATGACTGGTGGTTGCGCCATAAATTCGTCCTGTCTCTTCATGAGAAGGGCGACGGAAAAGCCGCCGCACGGTTCCACGGCACCGGTTTTCGAAAAGCGCACGCAATTCGTCCCGATGCTTTCCGCCTATCCCTAGCGGCTGAAGCTTGCGCGAAGGTGGCATCTACAGCGGACGGCGTCAGAAGCCGGACTGAATGCGGGAAAAGACGAGATTGGAAAAGAGCGATATCTGCGCGCCCACGAAGGGGGCGGCGACGCCGAGAACGAGCATGATCGTGACGATCTTGGGAACAAAGGTCAGCGTCATTTCCTGAACCTGGGTCAGGGCCTGAATGAAGGCGATGACGACACCGACGATCATGGCGGCGAGAACCGCGGGACCGGCCGCGACGAGAACCGTCCAGACAGCCGCCTGCATGATGTCAAGCGCATCGGCCTCGTTCATCGTCGCATCCTCAATCCGGAAAGGCGGCGTCATGCCGCCTCTTCAATGTCAGGAACCGGTCGCACTATCCGAATCGGTTCCGCTATCAGATGTACTCGTAATCGGGCCGTTGGAGAAGGTCACGCCGGCCTGCAGCAGCACCTTGTCACCAGCTTCGGTGATGGCGACAACGCCGTCCGAATAGACCTCGACTTCCTTCACCACGCCGGTAACGGTGTCGTCGGCGCTCTTGACCGTCTTGCCGACCAGATCGGAGGCGCGCGTCAGGGCTTCCGCCTGCAGCATGCTCTTCAGATGGGTGTTGGTCTTGATGGTCTGCTCGACCTGCGAGAAGCTTGCGAGCTGCGACATCTGCTCGCCGGCATCCATCGGGCTGGTCGGATCCTGGTTCTTCATCTGGGCGATGAGGAGCTTCAGGAAGCTGTCGTAGTTCAGCGACGCCGCGCTGCTGTCGGAGCTGCTCGCCCCGGCATTGGCCCAGGGATTTGACGCTGCCGAAGTGACTGCATCTACCGCCATGGTGCGATCTCCTTGCGAATCTGTTCGATCGTTGCGGGGGTCATTTCCTGATTGTTGAGGATTTTCTCCTCGATCGGATAGAGACCGCGAATGGCCTTCAGCGCTTCGAAAGCCTTGCCCGAGGCAACCAGCCCGTCGATCCGCTTGAGTTCCGCCAGAACCTCGTCATGCTGGAAGCAGTTCAGCAGCATGCTGACCGACTTGCGGAACATGTTGGTGGACTGTTCGCGCCCTTCCGGGTTGATGAGGATCATCTGCGCGATGAAATAAAGCTGTCTGAGCGGCGTCGTCGCCTGATCGGGCTGCAGGACGTGGTTTTCAAGCAGGAACGTGACATCGTTCAGGAATTCGAGCGCCACCTTGCGATCCACACGCAGAACCGCGCCGTTGATAAAAATCTTTTCGCCCGATTTCAGCGAAATCCGAAGTGTACTTTTCATTTCAGTCCATCCCTGATGATGGTTGTCACGTCAATTATGCCCTGGAAATTCGTCGACTGACGTTTCCGGATCAGTTCGCACTCTTTCAATATCCAGATCGCGATGGAAATCAGATTGGCCCTGAGCTCCATGGCAAGCTGGTTGTCGGGTTGCTTGAGATCCTCAATGAAGCGGATCCAGACCCGTCGAGTGTAAAAAAGCGCTTCGATCGTGTGGCGCTGCGAAGAGGAATCCCTTGCCTCCACCAGAAGGTCGATCGATTTTGTCAACGCCTGCCGCTCGCGATCCTTCGCGTTGGCGACACCATCCTCCATGATTTCGGCGTAGGAAAACTGGTACATTCATGTATCCTTTATCTGCCGCCACCCCTGTTCATCAGAGGTAGTTCACCAGACTCATTTTTTGCAGACGCGACGTGAGGCTGTATGCGATTTCAATCTGCTGCTGCAGCAGATCGAGGCGGGTCTTCGCCTCGTAGGTATCGATCCCCTCAATATCCAGCAGATGCGTTTCGATGATCTTCTTCTGGGCCGCCAGCGAATCATTGGCTTTCGAAACGCGGCTTTCGGAAAGGCCGAGCTGGCTTTGCTGCTGGTTCAGGCCACTGATGGCGGTGCCGATATTGGTCACCGACTTGGTCGCCACCATTTCGCGAACGCCGCTATCCACCTTTTCGTCGAGGAAGGTCATCGCCGTCATCGCCGTCAGTGCAAAATAACGCATGCCCTGCGAATTGCTGTTGCTGGAGGTTTCCACGACCTCGTTCTGGCTGATACGGCTCGTCATGTTGGTGTCGCTCGCCTTGGAGCCGAAGGTCGTCCAGAAATCGTAGTTCTGGCCGGCCGTCAGGCTGCTGTGGGGCGGGTTCGTTACCGTCGTGGTGCCGTTGAACACACCTTCGATATGGGTCATGAAGGCTTCGGCCTGGGTCTTGGACAGGCCGGTGATGTCGCCAACCGCCGGCGTCTGCGCCGCCATGAATGCGTTCAGCTCAGTCTCATAGGCTTCCTTCAGGGTAGACCCTTCAGCGAAATAGTCATCGACGGGCTTCACATCCGTATTGATGCCGGAGAACAGAAACTCGCCATTGACCGCCGTATTGGCGAAGCTGGTGAAATTGTTGAAGGCATTCGAAATGGTTTTGGCAACCGTCGTCAGCGTCGGCGCTTCGCTGCTGGTATTGGGGACAAGAACCTTCTGAATTTCCTGTGCGGCCTGCGCCATGCCGTCCAGCGCCGTCTGCGAGGATTTGAGGCGTTGCGTTGCAATCGAATTGACGCTGACCAGCGAGGTGATGCGGTCGATATCGCGATTGAGATCGAGGCTGCGGGCGGTGTTGGCGCCCAGCGTCACGCCGAGATCGGCATGCTTGCCCGTCGTCAGCTCGGTATTGAGATTGGTCATCTCGAGCTGAGCCTTGAGGATGGTGCTGCGCATGCTGTTCTGCATCGCCAGCGATGAAATGAATGACGTTTTCATCGTTTACCTCACCATGTCCATCAGGGACTTGAGCATTTCGTCAACGGTCGTCACCAGTTTGGTCGCGGCCTTGTAGGATTGCTCGATATCCATGAGCAGCGACAGTTCCTCGTCCAGGCTGACCGCCGTATTGTTCGAATAGGACGTGGCGGAGCGCTCATAAAGCGCGCTTTTCGCTTCGTTCGCAGAAGTCGCGCCGGAACGTTCCTGTTCGAGCCACCCCATCGAGTTGGTGCCGTATTTCAGGATGCTGGTATTCGTATCGATACGTGTCGACGCGGCAAAATTCATGGGCGCGTCAAAAGCAGTAACATAGCTGCGGATAAGCTCGGAGAAACCGGTTCCCCCCGACGCTGCGGTATTGATCACGTAATCGGTACCGTTGATACCGCCGTCACGCAACAATTCCGGATTGCCACCTTTGGAAATAATTAACGCCGGGTTGACGGTAATGCTGGCTGCGAGCCCGGGAGAGACAATCCCGTCTGCCGGAATGGTCGTCGCCGCCGGCGAGCCATAGGTGAAGAGACCCGGCATATCCGGCAGGCCGCTGGTCGCGTCGGCCGGCTTTTCCGCAAACATAGTGATGAGGCCGCGGGCGATTTCGTCGAGCTGGCTCTGCATCGTCGGCGCCAGATCGTCACGAACCTGCATCAGGCCCTGAAGCGACCCCTCAGACGTCGTGTTGCTGCCGCTTCCTGCCTTCAGCGCTACGCCATCGACATAGATTGCGTTGCCCGTGGTCGTCGCATCAAAGCCCGGCTGCGTCTTGAAGGTGACGCTGCGCGGCACGATTTCGAACAGCGTCGCGCCATCCGTCGTATAAAGCGCCACATCGTTGTTGGGGCGATTGACGACATTGATGCCGATGATGGAGGAAATATCCTTCAGAAGCGTCTCGCGCTGATCGAGAGCATCGCTTGGATCGCCGCCGATCGCCGTCTGCGCCTTGACCTCGTTATTGGCTTCCTCGAACTTCGCAAGCAGCCCGTTCAGCTTGTCGACCTGAAGGGCGATTTCCTTGTCGGCGCGCAGACGCATCGCCTGCAATTCGTTCGAGGCCTTGTTCAGGGAACTGGCGACATCGGTAGCCGAGGTGACGGCCGTGGCGGCCAGAGCGGCATCGCTCGGCTTGGCGGCGTAAGCGTCCAGGCTCTTCAGCAGTTCCTTCATATAGGTGGCCGGCGAACTCTCATAATCGTTGCCGCCGAAAATGCTCTTCATTTCCTCAAGACCGGTCAGAACCGTGCTCTGGCCGGAAGCGAGAGAAGAGCTGGAAATCGTCTGCCTGAGAAGACTTTCATTCTGGGCACGGCCGTTGGAGACGATACTCGCTCCAGCCATGGTCGTGCCGAGAATGGCGGTTCGCTTGACGTAGTTAGCATTGCCGACATTGGCAATGTTCTTGGAGGTAACGTCCGTCTGCTTACCTGTATTATTGAAAATCGACTGCGCAGTATTCATTGCTGACGTGAGCGACATTCATCTGTCCTCGTGAGAAGTATTATCTCTTCAGATTGATCAGGACGTCCATCAAATCCGATCCAGTCTGGAAGACTTTCGAATTCGCTGTGTAGATACGCTGGGATTCAATCATGTCGGTGAGTTCGCTGGCGATATCGACGTTCGAGCCTTCCAGCGCACCCTTCTGGATGTAACCGAAGCTGCCCGTCTGCGCGAAGCCGATGGTGACGACACCCGACTCGTTGCTCGGCAGATAGACGTTACCGTTCTGCGGGCTGAGATTGTCGACGCTCGGCACCGTGGCGAGCGCCAGCTGGTAGATATTGCGGCGACCGCCATCCTGATAGACCGCCGTCACCAGGCCATCCTTGCCGATTTCGACGTCCTTGATCTGGCTTGGGCCGTTACCGTTCAGAACAGCGGTGCCAGGCGTGAACTTCGAGGAGAACTGCGTCATCTGCGACAGGTCGATCTCGATCGCCTGCGCCACGCCGCTGTTGCTGTCGTTAATCGTGATCGAGCTATCCGATCCGCTGGTGAGCTTGTTGGTGGCGGGATCGAAGGTCAGGGTGACCGTTTCCTTGACGAGCGTAGCCGGCGCGGTTGCCGTATAGGGGAAGCCGCCATCCGTCGACTGATCCTGACGATAAACCGACACTTCCCACTGCGGATTGCCGGACGCATCGTTGTCAATGCGCGTGTAATAGAAGTCGTAAAGAACCTTGGCACCGCCGCTGTCGAAGGCCGTCAGCGACGTCTTGCTGCCCACCGTCGACGTCGCGACGTTGTCACTTGGACGCGATCCAGCGGCAACGATTGCCTCATCGCGGTTAAGGTTGGCCGGGAAGCTGCCCTGCGTGGAAGGCGATGCCGTCAGACCGAAGTTGTTGACGTTAATTGCCTCGAGACCCGTAAATCCGTTGACGACCGCTGCCGGCGGGTTGGCGCCGTAAGGGTAACCCATCAGCTGGAAGCCCGCCGCATTCTCCAGATATCCTTCCGCGTTCTTCACAAAAGAACCAGCGCGGGTGAGGTAGGGCGCGCCTGCACCGTCCTGAACCACGAAGAAGCCGTTGCCCTGAATGGCGAGGTCGGTGCTCGAGGTGGTGTAGGAGAGGTTGCCCTGCTCCGAAATGCTGTAGCGAACGTTGGACTGCACGCCGCCGGACGCATAGCTGCCCGACGAGGAGGGCAGAACGAGCGAGGAGAACGACGTCGATGCGCGCTTGTAGCCGGTGGTGCTTGCGTTGGCGATGTTGTCGCCCACGGTCCCCAGCTTGTTCGCCTGTGCATTCATGCCGGACACACCGGTTCGCATAGTGCCGAAAATACTCATTCAAAAACCCTCGTGGTCATCTTTCAGGGAGAAGGTAAAGCGTTTGGCTTGCGTGAAGCTGTCGGAAATACCGCGTTTGAAAAAGACCACGCGGGTCAATGAAAATCATTGCCAATCAATGCTGTAGCCGAGGAAACGTTTGGAATCGACCGGATCGTAGCCAAGCTTCTTGCGCAGCTTCTTGCGCAGCTTGCTGATGTGGCTTTCAACGACGTTTTCTTCGACGTCGTCATCGAAGATGCCGTAGATGGCATTGAAAATCTGCGCCTTGGAAACGCGGCGTCCGCGATTGGCGATCAAATATTCGAGGATGCGGCGCTCACGGCGCGGCAAGGGGAACGCTTCACCACCCACTTCCGGGTCGCGGCCATCGGAGAAAACCCGGATCGGTCCAGCATCGGTGAAATTCGAGATGACCTGCAATCGGCGACGGATCGCCGCCGCACGTGCAAGAATTTCACGGGGGTGTACCGGCTTGCGCACGACGTCGTCGACGCCGCTGTCGAAAAGCGCCAGCGTCGATTCCAGCGAGGGCTGGTCGCTGACCGCGATCACCGGGGCCGTCGTGCGATCCCTGATCGCCTTCGGCAAAGAAAAGCTCCGGTCGCCCTGGCCGATCAGGAAGGCTTCCACAGCCGCAAGATCGCTTTCCGCCGCCGTCGAGACCCACTCCCCGAATTCGACCGGATCGAACCCGGTCGAGGGAATGCCCTCACGCCCAAATAGAGATGTATAGCCGTCTTTAACGAGCTCGCGCTCATCAACCACTACGATCATTCGTCCGCCTCCGAATCAGTGTGGTGTTTTCCAATGTGGCATTGGTACGAATCGGGCGATTCAGGGACAACTGTAGGAAATCATCGATAGATATTAATAATTGATTAACCATTTTGTGCCGATTTGATCTATATATAGTGGGTATTAACCATATATGGCACAAAATTTTTGTGTAGAAATTTCAAAATTCCGAAAAAACCGCTTGAAATGCCTTTTTTCGATCAATCTATCGCCACATTTCAAAATACGAGTCCTGCGGCGCCTGAAAGCAATTTCAGGTTGTCAACCGTCGCAGAAATTTTTCGCGTTGGCGGTCCATTTCCCGTAGCCCGTCGCCACCAGATTGGCGATGACACGGCAGACATATTTCTTCTGCGCGGGGTCATTGTTGGGGCCGGCATGATAACGGGCGACCGCCATGGTCCAGGTTTCATGCCTGTTGTGAAGGTTGCGCAGAAACATGGCGGCATATTCCACATTGCGGCGCGGATCGAACATTTCCCGCGCGGATGCGAAGTTTTCGCCATGGAAATAATGATTTATCTGCATGCATCCGAGGTCGATCAGCTTGGCGCCGTTGCGCTTCGCCGCCTCAAAAGTGGTCAAAGCCTCCTCTGTGGAGGAGGCAAATACCGGTTTTCCCTCGATATTCATGGCGTTGGGGTCGAGACGCCCCTTGCGGCCCGTTTCGGTCAGCCCCACCGAATAGAGAATTCCCTCCGGCACGCCATATTTGCGGGCCGCCGACTGGATCTCTCTTTCACAGACACCTGACGTTGCCGAAGCGGACGCGTTTTCAGAGGTAGACGCCATTGTCAGCAGAAGAGCGGGCAGAGCCAAGAGCGCCATCCATGCCTTCATTATGCACCCCCAAATTATCGCCATTGCCTTGCCGGTCGCCCCGTGCTCCGGACTCGTCACGGTTGCGCCCGGCGGCGGCCTGCTGGCCCTGCTGCTGCGCCTGCTGATTTTGCTGATTGTTGCCTTGTGTGCCCGTTTGGTCACTCTTGTCGGAAGAAGCGATGCTGATGGTGATGTTATCGACCGTCAGACCCTGCGCCTTGAGGCCATCGAGGATGCTCTTGCTGTCTTCCTGGAGCTTTTTGTAGGCCGCAACACTCTCCACCGTCATGTGAACGGCAAGCTCGTCACCAGCAAGACGCAGCGACATTGTCACCGATCCAAGCTCGATCGGCGTCATGTGCAGCTTCAGCGTATGGACGACCTTGCCGGTGCTGCTCTGGGCCGCCGCATTGGAGAGCGACGAACCGGGCTGCATGGCGCTCACCCATTCCGGATCGTTGACGATCAGGCCGGTCAGGGCCGAAGCGTTGGTCGAGGGCGCCAGGCCGATAAACCGCCGCGAATCGAGAACCGTTATGGTGTCGGCCGCCTTGCCGGTGCTTTCGCGTGCATCGAACTCGACACGGCCTTCACGCTGAACGGTGCTCATATCCAGAGCCCGGGCCACGCCTGAGCGCGGAGACGAAAAACGGAATGCCGAGGCATCGCCCTCATTTTCCGAAGCCGAGCCCGCCTCGTTACCGGCTGGTGCGATCCCTGTCGGCATGTCCTTGACCGAATGCTCGACCTTGCCACGGACAGGCTCAGCGCGGTCTGATTTCACCGTGTCGGCCTTGCCGGCAATCGCCTGGGCAATTTCCTCAAGCGGTGTCTTGGCCGTCGCCATATCGGCGGCATTGGCCGTCACCAGCTGCAGTGCCGCCAGCTTCGGATCGATCGTATCGTCCGTCACCTCGGCGTCCTTGTCGGCGTCGTCCTTGAGCTTCTTGCCGGTCTTGCCGTTTTCCGGCGTTGTGCGGGCCGTTTTCACGGTGCTCTGAAACTCGGCCACCGTCTCCTGGGCACGACCTTCGCCGGCATGCTCGTTGACGATCACATTGAGAAATGTTGCGGGCCGCTTGACTGGGACATCCATCTTTTCCGCCTCGCCATCGGGCTGCGCCTGCTGTTCTTCAGCCGGGTTCTCGTCCTGCTGATGCCGCGAATGCAGCGCCTGCGGCGGGCGCTCGTCCCGAACCGTGGAAAGGGCATCGCCGAAACTGCCGCCCTTGGCGTCGTCCCTGGCATTGGCGCTGCCGGCGCGCGGATCGGATGGCGGCGCATTCACTATCGCGTTGATGGTTGCGTCGATCATGGTGCCCCCTCGCCTTTCTTCAACAGGCTGTCGATTTCATCGAGCTTGCTGCGACCGCTCGTCACGAGTTGCCGCACGTTGTCGCCCTCATCGTCAGCCTTCTGGGTTTCGACCCGCCATATGCTCCTTGCATCGGCAGCGTTCGCTTCGTTTTCGGGCGCATTCCGCCCGGTGTCCTTCGTGGCCGCAGTGTCGGCCTCGACACCGGACTGCGGGGAAGGAGGACGAACCACCTGCTCGGCAATCGCCCTTGCCGCCTCCCGCAAGGCCCTGTCCCGTTCCGAAAGCTGCGCTTCGGGAATCTGCCCTATTGTTTCGATCGCGCTCACCACATCGGGCGTGCCGATGTTGGAAAGGCTTTCATAGAGATTTGCCTGCACTTCCGGCTCACCCGGCAGCGCAGGAGACAGCGCCTTCGCCTTCAACGCCGCCATGCGCGCCAGCGAATCCTTGCCGCTGATCGCCGCGAGGCGGGAAAGCCGCAGATAGGCTTCCTTCTGCCTCTCTGTATCCATCATGGCGAAGGTTTCCTGTATCGCCTCCTCCCCGATGGAATCGGCGCGCTTGACCACCAGCGAGACCAGAAGGTCCGCGAACTGGCTGGCATAGGGCGAATGCAGGAACCGCCGCGCATAACGCTGCGCATAATCGACGCCGCGTGCCGCATCGCCATCCTCGACCGCGATGGCGAGCGAACGGCGCAATGCCGCCTCCTCGACGATGGTGCCCGGCGCTTCGAGCCGGGCGATATCGTAAAAACCAAGCGCCGCCAACGGATCGCGCGGGATCGTCACATTGCCGCCGATCAGCGCAAGGTAGGCGCCAATCCGCTTGCCGCGATATTCCGGCACCATGGCCGCAATGCTCTGCGCGACAAGCGTTCCCTTGCCGGAGAGGTATTTGCGCAGGATATCGGCAACGCGGCTGTCGAAATTGCCATCCACATCACGCGCGACCAGCAATTCCAGCGTAGCCGGATTGCCGCCGCTCATCGCATAGATAAGCGCCGCATCGACATTGCGCGGATCCTTGAAGATCGCCGAAGGCGCGCTCTTCAGCCGCTCATCGATGGTCTGAAGTAGAAACCGCTGCATTTCCGAAGCGGAATGGTCGCCCATGGCGACCGAATCCTGCACGAATTGCAGGGAGCGCAGCATGGCATAGGGCATGAGATTGTCTTGCGACTGCGAAAACGCCCTGCCCGGCTCGGAGCCGAGACCGCAAAGCGTTGCCGCAAGAAGAAGCCAGCGTTTCGAGGTTTTCGTCACACTCACCCCCGATCGGCCTCAAGCAGAATTTCGATGCGGCGGTTGGCGTCCGCCAGAGGGTCCGCCGGCACCTGCAATCTGCGGTCCGCAAAACCCGAGACCTGCTTTACCCGCTCTTCCGACAGGCCGCCGCGCACCAGCATGTAATAGGCGCTGTGAGCGCGATCCATGGAAAGCCGCCAGTTGTCATTGGCCTCGCCCTTGAACTGCCGTCCGTCGGTATGGCCGCGTATCACCACGCTGCCACCGCGCTCCTGAAGCAGTTTGCCGATTTTTTCCATGGCCAGAACCATTTCACGCCGGGGAACGGCCGATCCGATATTGAACATCGGCGTTTCCGTCTGGTCGGAAATGGTGAGCAGCAATCCGCCTTCGGCCGGTGTCACCACCAGACCTTCGGAAAGCTTGCCGGTAATGCCGGATATCTGCTTCTCGATCTCCTCGCGCAGCGTGTCGGCCTTTTCCCAGTCGGCGTCGCTGGCCTTTTGCTGAGCATCGCTCGCCTGTCGCGGCTCATCCGGCTTTGGCTGCGCTAGCGCTGCCTGCTCGGCCGCATCCGGGCGCTGCTGCGGCACAACGGCAGCGACTTCCATCGGTTTGCCGTCTTCCGCCTTGTCGGCCGGTGTCTCGGACGCCTTGAGCGCGACCGCCTGAGCGTTTTCGGCCGCATCCTCCTGTGTGCTCTCGGCGAGTTGCTGTTCAACCGGTTTCTGCGGCTGATCGGCGCGGGTGATTTTCACCTGCTGGGTCCAGAAATCGGGATCGAACGGATCGCGATAGGCTTCACCGCCGCTTGCGCCCGTCGCCGGGCCGGAATCGGCGGCGCCGCCCTCGCCCTTGGCGCTGACATTGGCCTGCTGCCCCACCTGCTGGGCGATTTCCGCCAGCACTGAATAGGGATTTTCGAAAAAGTCGGCTTCGGAGAAGTTCGACTGCTCACCGGTCTGCGAGGTCAGGTCTTCGCCCGTCGCCGCGGCCGAGCCTTTGGTGACCTTTTCCGCCTGGATGTTGGACTGGTCCTTCTTCTGGACGCCCTCTTCCTTATCCACCGGCTTTTCCAGCCCCTTGGACGAGGGTTTCTCATCGGACAGCTTGATCGGATTGAAATAGCTGGCGACCGAGGCCTTAGTTTCCTCATTGGCGGCATTGACCAACCACATGACGAGGAAGAACGCCATCATCGCCGTCATGAAGTCGGCATAGGCGATTTTCCACGCACCGCCATGGGCGCCGTCATGACCGCCCTTGTGGCGCTTGACGATGATGATCTCGTTTTTACCGTGGTGGTGATTTTCGCCTTCACTCATTTCATCACCTTGCGAAGACTGGACGCCCAGGCGGACATGCGCGTCACGAACACGCTTTCACCCAACTCGACGGAAAGATCGATATCGGTGGTCTCGGTAAATTTCATCGTTTCTTCTTCAAAGCCCGGCTGCGTCTTCAGCCGCTCGAACAAATCTTTCGGGCCTTTCACGACAAGCGTGACCCCTTCGCCATCCGGCATGGCGCTACGCACCACATCCGCCAGCGCCGAGACCGCCTTGAGCGACAGCTTTTCCGTCAGGAGCGGAGCAAGGATATTGGCGGTCTGTTCGCTGAGATTGGCCGCAATCGCGTCGATACCCTCGCGCAGACCATGGGACAGGGAAGCCGCGATTTCTTCGAGATGACCCGAACGCAGGGCCTCCAGCTCGGCCGCATGGGCAGCGATCAGCTCTTCCCGCTCCGCCTGCATCTTCTCGGTGATCTCGCGGGTAGCATCTTCGCGGCCGCGGTCATAGGCCGCCTGTTTCTCGCTCTCCACATCGACGGGAGCAAATTCGTCGAAACCGGAAGCGCCATCGGCAAAACCGGACAGGAAATCTGTGTCGGCCAACGGGTCGCCGAAGGCCTGCGCCGCCGGTTGCGGTTGCGCTTCACCGAAGTCCTTGAGAAACCGTGCAATGGACGCGCTCATGCCTGCCCCCGGCAAAACAGGAGAAAGGGGCCAGACATGTTTCGTTGCCCGCGCGAATCGCAAAAGCCTCGCCGCATTTCCGGACGGAAAACCGGGGTCCACTTTTCCTGGAAATGCTCTAAGCCGTTTGGCGGCACCACCGTCATCCTTGCTACCCTGCCCGTCTCTTCCACGTTTCCCGGCCGGATCACGCCATGCGATCCGCCCCATATTGACCCGACGTTAGGTGTTCAAACTTGTGCGAGGATGAAGGCGGGCTCGATCAGGAAGCCTGCGCCCATTCATCCCCGCGCGCCCACACGCCGGCCAGACCCGTTACTTGAAGAGCTGGAGGATATTTTCCGCATTGGCGTTGGCGATGGAGAGCGCCTGGATGCCGAGCTGCTGCTGCGTCTGCAGCGCCTTCAGCCTGGTCGATTCCTCGTTCATGTCGGCATCGACGAGACGGCCGATACCCTTGTCGATCACATCCATCAGGCTGGAAACGAAGTTATCCTGCATGCTGATGCGGCTCTGCAGCGAACCCAGGCTAGAAGCCGTGCTGGTCATCGCCTCAAGCTGCCCGTCGACGAAGGACATCATCATGTCGATGGCGTCTGCGTCGGTATAGGTCGTGCCGCCGCCGGCAAAACCGCCCATGGCCGCGGCAACGATATCGAGATTGCCGAGATCAAGGGTGGAGACGGAAAAACCGAGGGAACGATCGGCGGACGCCGCTCCGCTGCTGGTATCGTAAAACCAGTCGTTGCTGCTGGTGTCGCGATAGGCAGGAGAAACGGTGGTGCCGCCGCTCGACGGATCCGTCCCCGTCACCTTGACCCATACATTTTCGGCAAGGCGGAGGTAATTGGCGGTGCCGTCGCTATAGACATTCGGATCGGTATTCGTATCCGTCGTCGCGGCATTCAGCGCGCCGATTTCTGCGTCGGTGAGCTTCGGTACGACAAAACCCGCCTGCGTCGCCGTGCCGGCGGTCGTCGAGGTCTGGGTGACTTCATATTCCGTCTTGCTGACGAAAACGGCGTTTTTGTCGAGAATACCGAGCTTTCCGCCACTGAGGTCGAAAAGGACGGTGCTGCCGTCGAGCGTGTAGTCAACGGTCGTGACCCCGACATTGCCCGAGCCAGTGCGGGTGAAGGATGCAACGACCTTTTTGGTGATCGATTCTTCAACCGGAGGCGTGCCACCGTTGCTGATACTGGCCTGCAGCCAATTTTCACCCGAGAAGGAGGCCGATTCGGAGATGCTCTTCAGCTGTTCCTGAAGCTGCTTGATTTCATCCTGAATCTTGCTGCGGTCGGCACCCACGCCATAGGCGGCGACGAGCTTGGCCTTGATCTGCTTGACGACCTCGATCGTGCTTTCAAGCGCGTCATAGGCGGTATCGACCTTGGCGGCGCCCAGACCCAAAGCATCCTGCACGGCCGAAAGCGCATTGTTGTCGGAGCGCATTGTCGTTGCAATGGACCAGTAGGCCGCGTTGTCCGCCGCAGTCTCGACACGATAGCCGGAGGACACGCGCGCCTGCGTCGTTTCCAGATTCTTGTCGATCATCCGCAGGGTTTGCAGCGCGGCCATTGCCGCCGCATTGGTCAAAATGCTGGTCATGGGGTCCACCCAACTCAAAATTTAAGAAAAAATCCGGCGCTGTGCCGACAACGAGCAGGGGCATCATGCGCATCGGCAATGGTCTGAACCGACCACCGCGACCTGCCGTTCGTTAACAAATCGTTAATACGATAGGTAACAAACAACGAGACTGATTTGCAAGGCGTTCCTCGCTTTCGCAGCCGGGTTTCGCATAAACCGGCAGGCTTCAGGCAAGCTCGGGTTAAAACGCACCGGAACGAGGCCGTTGCGCCCGCGATTTCGGCGCGCGCAACGGACATGACGGAAATAGGGAGCGGGTGATCCGGTTAAGCCGCTTCGCCCTGACGGGTGGGCACGAATCGGGCAGCCGTCAGGCTTTGACGAAGAAACTCGGTGTTCTCGTCCGGATTTTCGGAAGGGTTCTGAAACGAGACGTGATTGATCTCGATCGCCGCATGTTCGTTGGCGAGCGTCAATCGCGCATAGACCGTGGCGCCCTTCGGCTTCAGTTCGAGATCGAGGACGATCTCCGGCGCGCCTTCCCATTCGAGCTTATACTCGCCGCCGGCGCCGAAATTGATCGTACCGGGATGATAATAAAGCTCCGCAGCCGATGAAACGAGGTCGGCGATACTGCCGTAGCACTCGAATCGGAGCAGCGAAATCAGGTCGGCCGGGTCTAACAATCGAAGTTCGGTGGCGATCGGGTTGATCGCCTCTGCGACGATCATTTCCCGCTGTTCGGAATAGGCGGATTTTTTCATTGGTTTTATTGAACCCGTATTTTCGATGACTTCATGGCGTAAACCCGGTGAACGAGCTCAGCCACAGCCTTGTAAAAGACTGGTGGAATCACACTATCTACCGAGACTTGCGCAAACATGGAGCGTGCAAGCGGCGGGTCTTCAAAAACGGGGATATTGTTTTCTTCCGCAATCTCGCGGATTTTCAAGGCGATAAGGTCCTGACCCTTGGCGACGACAACAGGTGCGTCGCCTTCTTCGCGAACATAACGCAGCGCCACCGCAAAGTGTGTCGGGTTGGCGATGACAAGTGTGGCGCGCGGCACATTGTTGATCATGCGGCGGCGGGCACGGTCGCGGGCGATGGAGCGCTGGCGGGATTTGACCACGGGGTCGCCCTGCGACTGCTTGTATTCTTCTTTCACCTCATGCTTCGTCATCTTCAGCTGGCTGAACCAGTGGTGGCGCGTCCACAAAACGTCGACGGCGGCAAGCAGCGCGGTCGAAAGCAGAATCACGACCATCATCTTTTTGACGATCTCGACCACCCGGACGAAAATCACCTGCGGATCGGAGAACATCAGATCGATGAGGCTGTAAAAGTCGCCACGCAGGGCAAGGAACATGATGACCGAGACGATCATGATCTTGAATACGGATTTGCCGAATTCAACGAAACCCTGCTTGCTGTAGATGCGCGTGAAGCCCTTCGCCGGCGAGACACGCGACCATTGCGGACGCACCCGCTCAAGCACCGGCGACGGCAGGTTCTGGAAAAACGACGAAGCAAGCCCGAAGACGATGAACATGATCATCGCCGGCATAAGCAGATAGGCCATCGAGGTGCCGAGAAAATACAATAGCGACAGGGCATCCGGCCGGGTGCTGAGGTCCCACTGTTCTGGCTGGCCGAACAGGTCCTTCAATGTGACGCCAAGACGACCGGCGCCATCGGGCAGGAAGAAGACCAGGTAACAATAAAAGGCAAGCGACGAGGCAAAGATCGGCACTTCGCGGGAAAAGGGAAGATTGCCCTTTTCCGCCGCATCGCGGAGTTTTTTCTCCGTCGGGGCTTCTGTTTTACTGTCCTTGTCCTGATCGTCTGCCAAGGCACGTCTCCGGGATCAAAAAAAGGCCCGCCGATCCCGGCAGGCCGTCATTCCCGAAACTAGCGTCCGTGACCGGCCATCGCAATGGCCGCTTCCGCCGTAAGGGCGGGTTATCAACCGGCTTCCGCTTAAGCCGCGGCCGGTTGTTCCTCCGCGGACGCTTCCTTCAGCTGGATCTGGCCGGAATTGGCGAGCCGGATCGCTTCCTGCGCGACGGCGCGGCGTGCAATCGCCACTTCGCGGGTGTTGATCGAGGCCTGCGGCACCGCAAGATCCGATTCGATCATGCGGCGCTGGCGCGGGCTGATGCTGGAGAGCACGCATTCCTTGATTTCCATCGTGGCGCCGCGCAGCGCCATCGTCAGAACATCGGCCGAAACATCGTTGAGCAGCAGGACGCGGCTGCGCTGCGGCATGAACATGAGGTCGTCGAAGAGGAAGATCTTCGGCTTGACCTTGTTTGCGGCTTCCTTGCTGAGCGTCTCGAGCGAGCTGAGCAGCGTATCGACCTGCGGC
This sequence comes from Agrobacterium sp. T29, assembly GCF_006970545.1. NCBI lineage: Bacteria > Pseudomonadati > Pseudomonadota > Alphaproteobacteria > Hyphomicrobiales > Rhizobiaceae > Agrobacterium > Agrobacterium sp. T29. Next base: position 203,038 of record NZ_CP040640.1, on the reverse strand, counting down.
TTGTCCAGTTCGTTCATCAGATCGGCAACCTTCGTGGAACCGCCGGCATTGCGCTCGGCCTCGATTTCGTTGATGAGGTTGACCACACGCTTCTCGATGATCTGGGCAGCCGTCGGGCTGACTTCCTTCATATTGACGGTACGGTTCATGATATCGGCGCGCTGCTCTTCCGGAATGGTCAGGAGAACCTTCGCACCGAAGGACGAGGGCAGCATGGAAAGAATATAAGCGATGGTCTGCGGATGTTCGCGCAGCAGGAACTTGCCGACGAATTCCGGCTCGGCTTCCTGCAGGCGGTCCCAGATCGATGCTTCATAGGCCTGGAAGGCGGCGCGGCGGCCAAGAAGGCTGTCCACCTCTTCAGGGGTGAGGCCTTCTTCGAGAATGCTCTCGATTGCCTTGGCATTGTCCATCAGACCCGTTCCTTCGGTGAACAGGTCCTCGAACTCGGCTACGATCTGGGCAAGTTCATCGGGAGGAATGACGCGCAGGGTCTGGGCCGAGGAAATGATCATCTGCAATTCGTGCTGCGTGAAAAATTTGAGCAGCTTGCCGGCGACGCCCTTGCCCATGGCAAGAAGCACCGCGGCCGCCTTGTCGGCCTGAGACAACGGTTTCCCTGCCAGGGGGTTACCGAAATCCTCGAAGTCCATCATGGTCTTTCCTCTCCGTCCCCACAGGGATCAGGCTTTCTTCGTACTCAGTACTTCAATCAATTTTACGCCGAAGCGCGTATCGTCGTCTTCCAGAACCGTTATTTCACCGCGCGCAATACGGCGGCCATTCACCATGATCTCGACCGGCTCGCCGATCTTGCGATCAAGCGCGATCGTTGCGCCCTCTTCAAGGCTCATCAGCCCCGAAACGAGCATTCTGCTGGTGCCGAGAACGATCTGGACATCGATCGGGATGTCCATGATCATTTCCATGTTTTCGGACAATCCGCTGCCAAGCGGCGCCTTCACACCCGCAACCTGCGGGGCGGCGGCAAAATCATCCATCCCAAAATCGGCCGTTCCGCCACCGAAAGCGGAAAGGTCGGTATCCGTCGAGACCTCGTCCGTGCTGCCGAAATCGCCGAAGTCGCCGAAATCGGAGAGCGAACCTTCCGCATCCGTCTTGAGGACGCCACGCAGATCGCCGATAGCCTGGTCGAGGTCGCCGCCGTCTTCAAACGACGGCAACGCCGCATCATCGGTCACAGGTGTTTTCTTCGTAGCCATGCGCTGATTATTCCCTTTGAAACTTGCGTCAGCCTGCCCAGAACCCGAAAAGGCCACGCAGGATTTAACCCATCAAATGTCGTAAGATCTCGTCGTCCGTGCTGACATTGTTCTTCACCCGAACCATGTAGCGGTCGCCGGACTTGCCGAATTCGCAATTGTAGAGCTTGGAACCGTTGGCGCTGACCTCGACGCCGATATCGTCCTGCTTCAGAGCCTGGAACGGGATGACATCACCGGCCACCAGCTTGGAAATCGTCCTGAGCGTCAGTGTTTCAAGCTTGATGCGCGCCTCGAGCGTGACCTGCGACCGCTTCACCTGCTCCGAGATCATCTCCATCCACTCTTCCTGCTTCTTCAGCGCCTGGGCTGAAGCCTTGGGGGCAACGATGGAAGTCTTGAGCAGGGGTCGCTGCGGCACGATCAGCGAGAATTCCGACGATACCTTGCCGATATCGATCTTCAGGCGGATGGTCACACCGTAAAGGCCGGCGATCATCTCGTCGAAGGCGCTTTTACCGTTGGAATTAAAGGGCGGATCGATGGCCGCCTCAAAACCGCCCGGCGCATTGACACCGGAGCGCAGGACACCCGCAATGCGGCCAAGAACCATGGCCGCGAGGTCGAGCTCGATATGGGAGAGGCTGCGCTCGTCCGGTTCGCCGATCATGTCGGGCGACGCACCCAGCATGCGCTCCATAAGCGCGATGACGAAGCCGTTGCCGACCGTCATCATGAAATTGGGGCACCAGTTGCGCAGGGAACAATCGGCAACCGCGACATTGCGACCGACATTGGCGATGAGGTCGGTCATCAGTCCCGATTCGGAACCGACATATTCGACGTCTATCGCGATGCCGGTCTCGCTGTGGAAGATATCAGGCAGGAATTCGCTGTAGAGATGGCCGATATCGGAACCGATCTTGGCGATCGTCTTGCGGTCGGACAACCCTCCCGTCAATTTTGCGAGAAGGGCGGTGTCGATGGCGGGTGCTTGTTGCGCTGCAGCTTTTGCCATCGTCATGCCGCCTTGTTTTCGCCGCCGGGGTTCATCATCTCCTGTTCGACGGCGTCAATCGACGGCCGCTCGTAGTTGGAGATGGTCTTGCGGCCGTATTCGAGCGCGACCTGTGGCACCGAGCCGTTCATGTAGGCGATCAGCGTCTGCTTGACGATGATGTAGAGGCGGTGCTGCTTGGTGCGGACGATCTTGACCTGCGACGCCAGCGGATTGCAGATCGAATAGGACAGGATGATGCCGAGCATGGTGCCGACGAGTGCGGCGCCGATCAGGCCGCCCAGCACTTCAGGCGATTCGTTGATCTTGCCCATGGCCTTGATGACGCCGAGAACCGCCGCGACGATACCGATGGCGGGGAAAGAATCGCCCATGGTGGTGATCGCGTGATAGGGCTTCAGCTTGTCGTTCAGGATGGTCTCGATTTCCTCATCCATCAGCGCCTCGATTTCGTGGCTGCGGGCGTTGCCGATAATGATGAGGCGGACATAGTCACAGATGAACGAGGTCAGTTCCTTGTTTTTCAGAACCGAGGGCGCGCTCTGGAAGATCGAGGATTCTTCCGGATTGTCGATATGGGCCTCGATCTCGTTGCGCGATTTCGTGCGCAGATCGCGCATCAGCGAATAAAGCACGCCGAGCACGTCGAGATAGTTTCGCTCCTTCGGGACCGAATGCTTGAAGGCCTCGCCGAGCGCCTTGCCCGAGTCCTTCACGACCTTCATGGGGTTCGCCATGATGAAGCCGCCGAGACCGGCACCGCCGATGATCATCAATTCGAACGGCTGAACCAGCACGTCCAGATGACCGCCCATCGCCATATAGCCGCCGATGATGCAGCCGAAGGTGATTATAAGTCCAATTACAATATTCATTGATCGACCACGCCCGAACAGTGTTCCATGCCGCCATGTCTAAAAAATGTGGCTTGCGTGAACCTGTCCGCAAAGCCTCTCCCGCGCTGCCGCCTCCAGCCAGTTTCGCACAAGCAAGCCACGGCACTATGCCGGCAAAGGCGGACGTGCGCCTTGAGATCGGGATCAAACGAGAGCGGCGGTTCAGTGACTTCCACCTACACCAGCTACAGACTGATCAGTCAGGATATCGGCAAATCGCTTGAGCGGGTGTCGGAGCAGCCCGACGTGGCGCGCGAGACCGAATATTATCGCGCGAAGATCGGCGATGTGAAATCCATCGACGACTTCATGGCCGATACGCGCCTTTACAATTACGCGCTGAAGGCCCACGGGCTCGAGGACATGGCCTATGCCAAGGCCTTCATCCGCAAGGTGCTGACGGAAGGCACCTCGGACAAGGACGCCTTTGCCAACAAGCTTTCCGACAGCCGTTATTCGGATTTTGCGAAGTCGCTGGATTTTGCCGGCCTGGGGGCCGCGGCAACCTCCACCGAGGCCGCCAAATCGGGCGTCATCGGCAAATACACCCGCCAGACGCTGGAACAGGAAGCGGGCGACGACAATAACGGCGTCCGGCTTGCCCTTTATTTCGAACGCAAGGCGTCAACCATCACATCCGGCCTCGACTTTCTGGCCGACGATGCGCTCGCGCAGGTGTTTCGCACGGCCTACAACCTTCCCGACGAGTTTGCCGCCGCCGATGTCGACAAACAGGCGGCGCTCATCGAAAAAACCATCGATATCAAGGATCTGCAGGATCCCGAAAAGGTCGGCAAGCTGCTCGAGCGTTTCACCATCATGTGGGAAATGCAAAACCCCTCGACGACCTATGACCCTCTGGCCGTTTTCGGCTCCTCCAGCGGCTACGGCATTTCCCCGGACCTGCTGATCTCCATCAACTCCCTGAAACTCGGAGGCAAATGATATGCAATCCGGACTATACGTCGCCCTGTCCTCGCAGATCGCGCTGGAGCGCCGTCTCACCACCATTTCCGACAATATGGCGAATGTGAACACGGTCGGCTTCCGCGGCTCCGAAGTGAAATTCGACGAAATGGTCGCCAAGAACCACAATGACATGAATGCCCGGGTGGCCTTCGTTTCGCAGGGCAACGACTATCTTTCCACCCGTCAGGGCGCTTTCGAGCAGACCGGCAATTCCTTCGATTTCGCCATCAAGGGCGACGCCTGGTTTTCGCTGGATACGCCCGATGGCCAGATTCTGACCCGCGACGGCCGTTTCACCATGCGTCCAGACGGCGCGCTCATCTCCTCGAACGGTTATCCCGTTCTCGATGCCGGCGGCGGTCCGATCCAGCTCAATCCGAATGGCGGCCCGATCACCGTCGGTCTCGACGGCGCCATCCGGCAGAACGAAAACATCGTCGCTACCCTCGGTATCTTCCAGGCGGATTTCTCGCAAGGGTTCCTGCGTCATCCCAATAGCGGCGTGAAGCCGGTGGCCCAGCCGGTTCCGGTGGTCAACAATCATGAAGTCGGCGTCGTTCAGGGTTATCTCGAACAGTCGAACGTCAACGGCATTTCCCAGATGACCCAGCTCATCCAGGTCAACCGCGCCTTTGAAAGCATCTCCTCGCTGATGCGCGATACCGAATCGACCTTCGGCGAAGGCATCAAGACGCTTGGCGGCGCGCGTTGAGGAACTGAGTAATGACAATGCCGGAATCCATGCTCTCGGCTGACGCCATTTCACCGAAGCTCGCACAGCTCGCCAGCCTTGCCGGGCATTATACCGATCCTGAGTTTTCGGTGGCGCATGGCGGGCATGTCCGCACCATCGCCGCCGGGCACTATACGGTTTCCGGCCTGTCACGGCATGTGCGGCTCGGAGAATTCGTCGCCCATCGCAGCGCTACCGGCATTCATCTCGGCGAAGTGGTGCGCGTGGAACCGGACATCTGCTATGTCTGCCCCATCGAGCCCGGCGAGCCGATCGGCATTCACGACACCGTCATCCGCAAGGGCGCTTTCCGCGTCTCGCCCGACGATAGCTGGTGCGGACGCACCATCAATGCGCTCGGTGAACCTATCGACGGCCAGGGTCCGCTGGCCTCCGGCATCGAGCGCCGTTCGATTTCCAACAATGCGCCACCCTCGATGACGCGCAAAAGGGTGGAAACGCCTTTCAAGACCGGTGTGCGGGCAATCGATATCTTCTCGCCGCTTTGCCTCGGCCAGCGCCTCGGCATTTTCGCCGGTTCCGGTGTGGGAAAATCCACGCTGCTGTCGATGCTCGCCAAGGCAGACGCCTTCGACAAGGTGGTAATTGCGCTTGTCGGCGAACGCGGCCGTGAAGTGCGCGAATTCATCGAAGACACGATGGGCGAGAATATGAGCAAGTCCATCGCCGTCGTCGCGACAAGCGATGAAAGCCCCATGCTGCGCAAGATGGCGCCGCTTTCCGCCGTCACCATCGCCGAACATTTTCGCGATCAGGGCGACAATGTTCTTCTCATCATCGACAGCGTGACGCGCTTTGCCCATGCGATCCGCGAAGTGGCGGTCGCTTCGGGCGAGCCGCCGGTGGCGCGCGGCTATCCGGCCTCGGTCTTCACCGAACTGCCGCGCCTTCTGGAGCGGGCGGGACCGGGCGCGGAAGGCACCGGCACCATCACCGCCATCGTCTCCATTCTGGTGGATGGGGACAATCACAACGATCCGATTGCCGATTCGACCCGCGGTATTCTCGATGGCCATATCGTGCTCGACCGCAGCCTTGCCGAAGAAGGCCGTTACCCGCCGATCAATCCGCTCGCCTCGATCTCGCGTCTCGCAAAAAAGGCCTGGACACCGGATCAGGAAAAGCTGGTGTCGCGCCTCAAGGCGCTGGTGCATCGCTTCGAGGAAACGCGCGATCTTCGCCTCATCGGCGGTTATCGGCCCGGCACCGATCCTGATCTCGACATGGCGGTGAAGCAGGTCCCGATCATCTATGAAACGCTGAAACAGCTGCCGAGCGAACCGGCGGCGCAGGATGCCTATGCCGATCTGGCGACCGCATTGCGCGGGGGAGCACAGAATGGCCAGCCCCAGGTAAACCCGAGAATGAGAGGCTGACCCGTGAACAGGAAGCGGAACGACACTAGCCACGATGAAGACGTGCTGCCCAGGCCCGTTTTCTTTACGCCTGACCGTATTCTCGCATGGACGGGCATCGGGCTTGCGGCTGCAGCAGCCTTTTTCCCCTGGTACGTGTTTTTCAACGAAGAAAAATTCGGCATGAAGGTGGCGGGCGGCGACCGCACCCGCGATCTGCCCCATACCGGCCCGCGGGAGGTCTTCAGCGTTTCGCCGATGGCCATGACCAACCGCAACAAGGAAGATACCCCGCCGCCGGCGGATCTGCCCGACATGTTGACGACGGCGACCGTGAACGCAGGCGGCAAGGAAAAACAGAACAATCTGGCAGCCGGGATCGAGGATCAGCCCTTCCCCGGCCAGACCTCCTTCCGTCTGCTGCATGTTTCCAACGGGCGCGCCCTGATCGAGGACGGTTCGGGCATGTATATGGTGAGGGTTGGTTCGACCCTGCCGGACAATGAGTTGCTGACGAAGATCGAGCAGCGCAACGGCGAATGGCTGATAGAGACGTCTTCCGGGAAAACTTATCGCCCTGAAAAATAGAAGATTTTTCTCTGGTTCAAAAGGCGCGCCGCATCTGCCGGCGCGCCTTTTTTGTTTTGGGCAGGCCGCATCCATATCCGCGTCTTGCGCCGTTCCGCACCTTCTCCCCTCTCCGCAAGTCTGACGCAAGATTAGCCCCGTAGGTTCGGGCCATACGAGATGGAGAAGTCTATGCAACCGATTCAACTGTTCGATCTGGCATCCCGCCAAGCGGAATGGCTGAGCGTGCGGCAGGAAGTCGTGGCGACCAACATCGCCAACGCCAACACACCCAAGTTCCGCGCCAAGGATGTCAGCCCTTTCGAAGCGGTCATGCAGGCCACCACCCAGCAGGTCGGCATGGCGAGGACCAACCCTGCCCACTTCGGCGAGAGCACCCTCAGCGACAATATCGCGGTGCGCGACAACCCGGTCAATAACGAGATCGGCATGCAGGAATCGGGCAATTCGGTCGCGCTTGCGGAAGAAATGACCAAGACCGGCGAGATCAAGCGGCAGTACGAGCTGAACGCCAATCTCGTCAAATCCTTCCATCGCATGATGCTGATGACGGTTAAGAGGTAAGCCATGGATCCCTTGAGTGCGGCGAGCAAGATTGCCGGCAGCGGCCTGGAAGTGCAGTCCACGCGACTGCGCATCGTCTCCGAAAACATCGCCAACGCCCGATCGACCGGCGACACCCCCGGCGCCGACCCCTATCGCCGCAAGACCATCACTTTCGGTTCCGAGCTCGACCGCGTCAGCGGCGTGGAGCGCGTGACGGTGAAGAAGCTCGGCGTCGACCGTGGCGATTTCGTCAACGAGTACGATCCCGGCAACCCGGCCGCCGACAGCAACGGCATGGTGAAGATGCCGAACGTCAATATCCTGATCGAAATGGCTGACATGCGCGAAGCAAACCGCAGCTACGACGCCAATCTTCAGGTCATCCGCCAGACACGCGACCTCGTCGCCTCCACAATCGACCTTCTGAAGGCATCGCAATGATCGACGGTATCAAGCAAGTCAGTTCCCTTTCGCTCACCCGCGGCGCAAGCGGCATTTCCTCACTGACGGAAAGCGTTTTCGGCAGCGAGCAGACGACGCCCGCCCAGCAGACGGGCGCAAGCTTCGCCAGCGTTCTCGGCAATATCTCGGTGGATGCGATGAACAATCTGAAGAAGGCGGAAGTCGCTTCCTTCGAAGGTATTCAGGGCAAGGCGAATACGCGTGAAGTGGTCGATGCCATGCTTTCGGCCGAACAGTCGCTGCAGACCGCCATCGCGCTCCGAGACAAGATCGTGTCGGCCTATCTCGACATTACCAAGATGCAGATCTAGCCCAGCAGGAATATTGACATGAGAGCTCTTGCCATCGCTGCCACCGGTATGGACGCCCAGCAGACCAATCTGGAAGTCATCGCCAACAACATCGCCAATATCAACACCACCGGTTACAAGCGCGCGCGTGCGGAGTTCACCGACCTTCTTTACCAGACCGAGCGCATGCAGGGCGTGCCGAACCGCGCTAACCAGGCGATCGTGCCCGAAGGCGCAAATATCGGCCTCGGCGTGCAGACCTCGGCCGTGCGCAACATCCACACCCAGGGCAACCTGATCGAGACGGGCAACAAGCTGGATGTCGCGATTATCGGCCAGGGCTGGTTCCAGATCGAGGCGGCGGACGGTTCGACGCTCTACAGCCGCGCCGGCGCCTTCAACAAGAATGCCGACGGCAATCTGGTGACGATCGATGGCTATAACGTCATTCCGAACATCAATATCCCGACCGATGCACAGGACATCACCGTTACCCGCACGGGACAGGTGACCGCCCGTATCGGCAATGCCACGGAATTCACCGAACTCGGCCAGCTCACCATCGCCAACTTCGCGAACGAAGCCGGCCTGAAGCCGCTCGGCGACAACCTCTTCGCCCAGACGCCGGCCTCCGGCGACGCGGTGATCGGCGTGCCTGACGATCCGAGCTACGGCTACATCAAGCAGTCCTATCTCGAAGGCTCGAACGTCGACGCCGTCAAGGAAATCACCGACCTGATCACGGCGCAGCGCGCCTACGAGATGAATTCCAAGGTCATCACCACCGCTGACGAAATGGCTTCGATTGTCAGCAAGAACCTGAAGTAAGAACGGAAAGGCAGGCGAACATGAGGTTTGGCCGGAAACATAGCAGCAGCAGAACGGCGCTCGTCCGTATATGCCTTGCGTCTGCCTTTTCACTGGGCGCCCTGACGCCCGCTCTTGCCCAGGCGCCGATGGCGCTGGTTCCCACCCGCACGATCTATCCGGGCGAGACGATCACGCCCGAACAAGTGAAGCCGGTGGAAGTGACCAATCCCAATATTTCCTCGGGTTATGCGAGCGACATCAGCGAAGTGGAAGGCATGATCTCCAAGCAGACCCTGCTTCCCGGACGCACGATCCCCGTTGCTGCCCTGCGCGAACCCTCGCTGGTGGTGCGCGGCACCAGCGTCAAACTCGTCTTCACCATCGGCAACATGACGCTGATGGCTTCGGGAACGCCGATGACCGACGGCTCGCTCGGCGAAATCGTGCGGGTGCGCAACATCGATTCCGGCGTCATCGTCAACGGCACGGTCATGAAGGACGGAACCATTCAGGTGATGGCGAAATGAGAGTGCTTCGTATCCTGGCCGCAGCCATTCTGTTTTCGGCCCAACCCTTCCTTTCCGTTCCGGCAGCCCACGCGGATACATCCCGCATCAAGGATATCGCATCGCTGCAGGCGGGACGTGACAACCAGCTGATCGGTTACGGTCTCGTGGTCGGTCTGCAGGGCACGGGCGACAGCCTGCGCTCCTCGCCGTTTACCGAGCAATCCATGCGCGCGATGCTGCAGAATCTCGGCATCACCACGCAGGGCGGCCAGTCGAACGCCAAGAACATCGCCGCCGTGATGGTGACGACCAATCTGCCGCCCTTCGCCAGCCCCGGCAGCCGTGTCGACGTGACGGTCAGCTCGCTGGGCGACGCCTCGTCGCTGCGCGGCGGCACGCTCATCATGACCTCGCTTTCCGGCGCGGACGGCCAGATTTACGCGGTCGCCCAGGGTGCGCTGATCGTCAACGGCTTTTCCGCACAGGGCGATGCCGCGACGCTGACGCAGGGCGTCACCACCTCCGCCCGTGTGCCGAATGGCGCGATCATCGAGCGGGAGCTGCCGTCCAAGTTCAAGGATTCGGTCAATCTGGTCCTTCAGCTGCGCAATCCGGATTTTTCGACGGCGGTGCGCGTCGCCGATGTCGTCAACGCCTTTGCCCGCGCCCGTTATGGCGATCCCATCGCCGAGCCGCGCGATTCGCAGGAAATCGCGGTGCAGAAACCCCGTGTCGCGGATCTCACCCGGCTGATGGCGGAAATCGAAAACCTGACCGTGGAAACGGATACGCCGGCCAAGGTCGTCATCAACGAGCGCACCGGTACGATCGTCATCGGCGCGGATGTGCGCATTTCCCGCGTCGCCGTCAGCTACGGAACGCTGACCGTGCAGGTGACGGAATCGCCGCAGGTCATCCAGCCGGCGCCATTCTCGCGCGGCCAGACGGCCGTGCAGCCGCAGACGGATATCATGGCATTGCAGGAAGGCAGCAAGGTCGCCATCGTCGAAGGGCCTGACCTTCGCACGCTGGTTGCCGGTCTCAACAGCATCGGGCTCAAGGCGGACGGCATCATCGCCATTCTGCAAGGCATCAAATCCGCCGGCGCCCTTCAGGCGGAGCTTGTGCTGCAATGATGGAAACTCGCAAGAACAACGCTTTCCCAAATGGTCTTGTCCGCTTCGCGGCCGTCGCCTCGCTACTTTTCCTGCTTCCCGCTGCTGGCGCCGAAAGCCAGCAGAACGTGGTTTCGGAACTCAGCACGCAGGATGAAATCCAGAAATTCTGCACCAACATCGCCGATGCGGCCCGCGACCAGCGCTATCTGCTGCAAAAGCAGGAGCTGGAAAAGCTGCAGTCCGACGTCAACGAGCGCATTGCCGTGCTGGAAGACCGCAAGGCGGAATATGAGGACTGGCTGGCCCGCCGCGAACATTTCCTCAATCAGGCGAAAAGCAATCTCGTCGATATCTACAAGACGATGAAGGCCGATGCCGCCGCGCCCCAGCTCGAAAAGATGCATGTGGAAATAGCGGCCGCCATCATCATGCAGCTACCCCCGCGCCAGTCGGGCCTCATCCTCAGCGAGATGGATGCGCAGAAAGCCGCTGTCGTCGCCGGCATCATGTCGCAGGCAACCGATAAAAACACTTCGAAGGATCCTTCATGAGCACGCGTCGTCTTCCGGCCCTCCTCCTGCCGCTCGCCTTGCTTGCCGGCTGCCAGAACAACCAGACCCTGAAGGAAATCGGCAACGCACCCGCGATGAGCCCGATCGGCAGCGGTCTGCAATTCAGCCAGACACCGCAAATGGGCATGTATCCGAAGCAGCCGAAGCATATGGCGAGCGGCTATTCGCTGTGGAGCGACAGCCAGGGCGCCCTGTTCAAGGATCTGCGCGCGCTCAACATCGGCGACATCCTGACCGTCAACATCCAGATCAACGACAAGGCCGATTTCGACAACGAGACCGAGCGCAACCGCACCAATTCCAGCGGTTTGAACTGGAAGGCGGATGCGCAGGTGTTCGGCTGGAACCCGAAGGCCGACTCCAGCATCAATTACGGTTCCGACACCGACACCCAGGCAAAGGGCAAGACCAAGCGTTCTGAAAAGCTGACGCTGCTGGTGGCCGCCGTGGTGACCGGCATTCTGGAAAACGGCAACCTCATCATCAGCGGTTCGCAGGAAGTGCGCGTGAACCACGAAATCCGTATCCTCAATGTCGGCGGTATCGTCAGGCCGCAGGATGTGGATGCACAGAACATGATCTCCTACGAGCGCATCGCCGAAGCGCGCATCTCCTATGGCGGTCGCGGACGTCTGACGGAAGTGCAGCAGCCCCCGGTCGGGCAACAGGTCGTCGACCTGTTCTCGCCGCTCTGACCTCGGCACACGGGAACGGGACTGACCCATGGAAAACGAACAGGCTGAGGGCAAGAAAAAATCCTCCCCTCTGGTCATGACCATCGCAGGCGTTGCGATCCTCACGCTGCTCGGCGCGGGCGGCGGCTGGCTGGTGGGCGGCATGATCGCGCCGAAGATCGCCGGCGCGGAGGCGCATGCCCCGGCTGCCGCCGGCGGACACGGCGAGAAAAAGGAAGAAGGGATCGAGAAAATCTCGGCCGAGGCGAACGGCATCGTCCAGCTCGATCCCATTACCACCAACCTCGCCTATCCCTCGACGAACTGGGTGCGGCTGGAAGTGGCGCTGATGTTCAAGGGACCGGTCGAGGTGGGTCTGGCGGAAGATATCCACCAGGACATCATGGCCTATGTCCGCACCGTTTCCCTTCAGCAGCTGGAAGGGCCTCGCGGCTTTCAATATCTTAAGGATGACATTCAGGAACGAGTTGACCTGCGCTCTCAAGGACGCGTATCCAAGGTCATGTTCCGGACCTTTGTCATCGAATGATTCGATTTCTTGTAACCATCGCCGTCCTCCTTGCCTTGCCGGGTCTTGCCAGTGCCCAGCAATTTCCCTCCGATCTGTTCAACACGCAGATAGACGGCTCCGTCGCGGCATGGATCATCCGCACCTTCGGCCTGCTGACGGTTCTCTCGGTCGCGCCGGGCATCCTGATCATGGTCACGAGCTTCCCGCGCTTCGTGATCGCCTTTTCGATCCTCAGATCCGGCATGGGACTGGCTTCGACTCCGTCCAACATGATCCTGCTGTCGATGGCGATGTTCATGACCTTCTACGTCATGTCGCCCACCTTCGACAAAGCCTGGACCGACGGCGTGCAGCCGCTTCTGCAGAACCAGATCAACGAACAGCAGGCCGTGCAGCGCATCGCCGAGCCCTTCCGCACCTTCATGAACGCCAATACGCGTGACAAGGATCTGAAGCTTTTCGTGGATATCGCCCGCGAGCGCGGCCAGGAAGTGATGACCGACAATGTCGTCGATTACCGCGTGCTCGTTCCGGCCTTCATGCTGTCGGAAATCCGGCGCGGTTTCGAGATCGGTTTTCTCATCATCCTGCCGTTTCTGGTCATCGATCTGATCGTCGCCACCATCACGATGGCGATGGGCATGATGATGCTGCCGCCGACCTCGATTTCCCTGCCGTTCAAGATCCTGTTCTTCGTGCTGATCGACGGCTGGAACCTGCTGGTCGGTAGTCTCGTCAGATCGTTCAACTGACGGCCTCTGTGCCTGATTGACACCCGTTAACCCTGTTTTTTAACCCCGCGTGCCCAGGTACGCGGGTTTTGCGCATTTTAACGCTTTGGTTACCAGTTTTTCTGGCGACTTGGTAACTATCTTTTTAAATAAAAAAATTACCATTTAACTAAATCAAAAAGTAACCATAAGTATTTTCCAATATTTCTTGGCCACCAAATTAATAATTGGGCAATTTTTCGCTGCGAATTTCTTTCTACACGCAGCGGGTTTGGTTTCTGAAACTAAGCATTTCCGAACCGAGTGGCATGAAGCCGAAACGTTGCGACCGGTAATACCAAACCCGGTATGTCCCCACTCCAGTATCTCGTAAAAACAAGGGACACATTTATTATGGCAAGCATTCTCACCAACACCAACGCAATGGCCGCTCTCTCGACCCTGCGTTCCATCGCTTCCGACCTGTCGACCACGCAGGACCGCATTTCTTCCGGCCTGAAGGTTGGTTCGGCTTCGGACAACGCTGCTTACTGGTCGATCGCGACCACCATGCGTTCCGACAACAAGGCTCTCGGTGCAGTATCTGACGCACTGGGCATGGGCGCCGCCAAGGTTGACACCGCATCTGCCGGTATGGAAGCCGCTATCGATGTTGTCACCCAGATCAAGGCCAAGGTCGTTGCCGCAAAGGAAGAAGGCGTCGACAAGACCAAGATTCAGGAAGAAGTTACCCAGCTTCTCGATCAGCTGAAGTCGATCGGCACGGGCGCTTCGTTCAACGGTGAAAACTGGCTCGTTTCCACCGGCAACGCCACCAAGACGGTCGTATCCGGCTTCGTCCGTGACGACAACGGCAATGTAAGCGTCAAGACGACGGACTACGCGCTGGATGCATCGTCCATGCTCTACACCGAAGCGACGCCGGGCACGATCGATGCCAACTCCGGTATCCTGAACGCTACCGGTGCAACCACCACCGTCGGCGCCAAGACCTACACCCAGATTTCCGTTCTCGACCTCAACGTCGGCACCGATGACCTGGACAACGCTCTTTACTCCGTTGAAACGGCCCTGACGAAGATGACCAGCGCCGGCGCCAAGCTCGGCTCGCTGTCTGCACGTATCGACCTGCAGACCGACTTCGCCGACAAGCTGTCCGACTCCATCGAAAAGGGTGTTGGCCGCCTCGTCGACGCCGACATGAACGAAGAGTCCACCAAGCTGAAGGCTCTGCAGACGCAGCAGCAGCTGGCAATCCAGGCTCTGTCGATCGCCAACAGCGACTCGCAGAACATCCTGTCGCTCTTCCGCTAAGAGCTGAACTTCTCATAGCCCTTCGGGGCTGGGGGACCCATTTTCTTCCCACATGCATTCGGGGGCTGACCAAATGCATATCCGGGCAGAAAGCATAAAGGTTCGATAGGCTGAATCGAACCGAATGCACCAGACAGGCCGCATCCCGAATAAGGATGCGGCCTTATCTTTTTTTTAAATATTTCGGGATACGCGCGCGCACGCGCGAGAGTTGTAATTTTGAATTTTCATAATGCTGATTTTCTTTTCCCGCTTATCAATTCATTAACCAAACTGGCGTTACCTAAGCTCATCGAAACGGCGAGCTAACGTTAAAAATCAGCCAGTTAGCAGGCATGATGCTGTGCGCCGTTCCCGGTGAAACCGGAATGTCCCTTCTTTAATCAGCCATTCAAGGGGCACACTACTATGACGAGCATTATTACCAATGTCGCAGCAATGTCTGCGCTCCAGACTCTGCGCACCATCGGCCAGAACATGGAATCCACCCAGGCACGCGTTTCCTCCGGCCTCCGCGTTGGCGAAGCTGCTGACAATGCTGCCTACTGGTCGATCGCGACCACCATGCGCTCCGACAACATGGCGCTTTCCTCGGTTTCCGACGCTCTCGGCCTCGGCGCTGCCAAGGTAGACACCGCTTCTGCCGGTATGGAATCGGCAATCGAAGTTGTTAAGGAAATCAAGGCAAAGCTGGTCACGGCAACTGAAGAAGGCGTCGACCGCACCAAGGTTCAGGAAGAAATCGATCAGCTGCAGAACCAGCTCGTATCGATCGCACAGGGCGCATCCTTCTACGGCGAAAACTGGCTCGTAGGCACTTCGACCCTCGGCGCTACCACGCCCGGCACGGACCCGGACAAGTCGGTCGTTGCTGGCTTCGTTCGCTCCACCGGCGGTGCCGTTAACGTCACGACCACGAAATACGCCCTCGACAACACCGCAACCGGCAACACTCTTTTCGGTTCGGTTGACGCCACGGGCGCCCCCGACACGAGCGGTATTCTCGGCACGACCGGAACGTTCACGACTGTCACCGCTCAGTCCGTCTACACACTGGACATCACCCAGTATGCAGCCGCAGACCGCGCCACCAACATGGCCGAAGCACTGACGCTGGTTGAAAACGCTCTCAAGGCAATGACGAGCGCCGCAGCCAAGCTCGGCTCGCTCTCCATGCGTATCGGCCTGCAGGAAGACTTCGCTTCCAAGCTGTCCGACTCCATCGACAAGGGCATCGGCCGCCTCGTGGACGCTGACATGAACGAAGAGTCCACCCGCCTCAAGGCCCTGCAGACCCAGCAGCAGCTCGGCGTTCAGGCTCTCTCGATCGCCAACAGCAACTCCGAAAGCATCCTGTCGCTCTTCCGTTAATCGAAGACCGAAAGCGAAAAAATCAACCGCGCCGAAAGGCGCGGTTTTTGTTTGTGCAATTGACTGCAAAATTCATTAATTTCTTGATTAAGACTTCATTAACCAAATCACCGCTAAATCAAGCCATCGAAACGACTCGTTAACCAAGACGAAAAAGAGGTTAACAGGCATCACGCCGCGTTGTCGTTTCCGGCGATCCCGGAATGTCCCTTCCCATTTAGCCAGCTCAGAGGGGCAATTATGACAAGTATTCTGACAAACACCGCCGCCATGTCGGCGCTTCAGACACTGCGTGCAATCAGCGGCCAGCTCGAAGACACGCAATCCAGAGTTTCTTCCGGGCTGCGCGTTAAGACGGCTTCCGACAACGCCGCTTACTGGTCGATCGCGACCACCATGCGTTCGGACAACATGGCCCTTTCCGCGGTTCAGGATGCACTGGGACTGGGTGCCGCGAAGATCGATGTCGCTTATTCCGCAATGGAAAGCGCCGTCGAAGTCGTGAAGGAAATCAAATCGAAAATCGTCGCGGCAACCGAAGAGGGCGTCGACAAGACGAAGATCCAGGAAGAAATCGACCAGCTGAAAAAGCAGCTGGAATCGATTGCGCAGGGCGCATCTTTCAGCGGTGAAAACTGGTTGCTGGGCACCGGCGCAAAGACCGTCGTTTCCGGCTTTGTCCGTGACGGCAGCGGTTCCGTCAACGTGACGAAAACCGACTATACGCTTATCGATACGACGACCGCGACAGAAACACCCAATGTGATTTTTGGCCTGACCGGCACGCCCGCAACGCTCGACACCACAAAA
The DNA here is from genome assembly GCF_006970545.1 of Agrobacterium sp. T29. Classification (NCBI taxonomy): domain Bacteria; kingdom Pseudomonadati; phylum Pseudomonadota; class Alphaproteobacteria; order Hyphomicrobiales; family Rhizobiaceae; genus Agrobacterium; species Agrobacterium sp. T29. Next base: position 186,496 of record NZ_CP040640.1, on the reverse strand, counting down.
GGCATCATCGGAGAGGCCGGAGTAGCCTCGGGCATTTCCGTATGGGATATCGATCTCAAACTTTTCGATAGTGCAACGCCCCCGACCTACACGATCGGCAATCTTCTCACCGATGTCGAAACCGCGTTTCAGTCGCTCAGCAGCGCATCTTCCGCCCTCGGCTCCATCAAGATGCGCATCGGCCTGCAGGAAGACTTCATCTCCAAGCTCACCGACTCCATCGACAGCGGCATCGGCCGCCTGGTGGATGCGGACATGAACGAAGAATCAACGCGCCTCAAGGCATTGCAGACACAGCAGCAGCTGGGCATCCAGTCGCTTTCCATCGCCAATACCAGTTCCGAAAATATCCTGTCGCTATTCCGTCAGTAAGCGGCGCCCGATGGCTACGGGCGGTTTCGTCCCGCTCTGGCAGCAACAGAATATTCGGATATGGAAACCGCGCTTCGCAAGGGGCGCGGTTTTCCATTTGCCGCGAAATGCGTGGCGCGCGCATGCATCAACCGCCGCAGGCGACCGGTTCAACAACCGCGTAAACATTTGAAACTTTGGAGAGAAATGGTGCTGCTAGAGAGATTTGAACTCTAGGTTTTTTATGTAAAATCTATAGTTGCCACTGATTTTGTAACGATGTGACGACCATTTACTTGGAATGCTTTTCTGCCATTTCAGCTTTTTCTCTCACTGCGAATGAAGGTATTTGAAGCCGTGTTTCTCCAAAGAGCATCTTGAACGGTTGCGATGACATGACGCGAAATCGCGTCCTTCAAACCGCGATCAAGATTGGCTTGAGGTATCAACACATGGTGCGAATCGCCGGGTTCTATGGTGACAGGGCATTTGTCATCGACCTCGAAATTTTCTAGCGAAGAATAGCACCAGCCTACGTATCGCGGTATCCGGCGGTATTTGAAGATATCCAAGATCCGCTCCCGGACACCGACACGCCGGTAGGGATATAAAAGTGAAATACCTACAATCCTCACCGGCTTTGATGATGGGTTTTGAATAGCCACGGACAATCCTGATACGTAATCGCCGTTAACCTTATCTATTCCGAATAAAATTTTGACGCGGACTTTGCCACGCGATTGAAAAATATTCCAAAAGAATACAGCGGTGGAGAGTAACGCGGCATATACCGCGAGGATTTCAGTCAACGAGAATTTTCCCATGGCCCCTCCCTCTAAGTTAGCACCTCGCTTTGTTGCCGGAGTTCTTTGAGCAGAACTTCGTTTCGAGATCGCCGGGGCAAAAGCCCCGACGAACAAGCACCACCATGAACGGCTACGCCGTCGAGCAGACGCGTTTTAGCGCTGTGCAATTAACTACAGCAGCGCCAATGGCCAGTCACGTATTCCAACCTACCGAAACGGCGGCGGATATACGCGCAGACCCAATGGCAAGCGCGATGGGACAATGAATGCCCTCCACTGGAGGACTCTTGAATGTCGGATGGACTTGCGGTATAAAGACCCGCGAGGGAGACTTTATAGCAGTTTCCATCTTATCCCGCCGTCGAGTCTGTCGAAGGCCCGGCGGGACCGGAACCGGCCCTACCACGTGGTGCAAACACTGGTAGGGCCGTTTTCTTTTCCGGCATTCATGTCGGCGAATATAACCGCTGAACCATTCCGACACAAGTCCCTCATTCAGACCTTGAATGCGCGTCTATTCACGCCTACGATCAAATTCATTCACGGAGAAATTCCCAATGTCGGATATCGCGCTAAAGAATGCAGAAACAAAGAAAAAACAACTAGTTACAAGGAGAATAGCTCTCCATCAAGAGATCGCCCAACTCGACGAACAAATAGGGAAAATCGACTCATTCATTCAAGATTGGCATCTATTTGCCGAATCGCTTCCTGAGTTATCCACAGGGCAATTCACGGATTCGCAGGCTTTGTCCACAGAATCACCCTCTCCACCCGCGAGGCGCACTACAGGAAATTCACGAAAGGAGGACGTCGCAGATGTTGCATACGAAATCATCTTTGAACGGGAACACCCTGTATCTAGAGATGAGCTTTTGAATGAGGTCACCCAGAGAGGAATGGTGATAGAGGGTAAAGATCGGCCGGGCGTGTTCACGACAATGATGTGGCGAATGCGAGATCGTATAGTGAAATTGGAGAGCGGAGGTTATTGGCTTGCCGATGTCGAATATCCGCCAGAAAACTATTTCCCGCCCCAGAATATTGGTTTTGATGACGTGCTTGGTTCCCCCGCGAGTAAATCCTCCGACGTATTTGAGTGAGCCGTTCAGGGATGGTGAAGAGGGGTGTGGCCGCCTTTTCCGCTCCTTCTCGCCGTGATGGGAAACTGGACTACCTGTCTATACCGAGCTAGTCGATAACTACCATCAAGGGGAAACGGACATTGCGCCAAGTCGCAGTCATCGCGTGAATTTCGGCTGCACGCCGCCGACGTATAGTCGGTCACCACCCTCGAGAAGCATTTGGTCGGCCTGAAAGCTTCGCGAAGCTCTGTTTTGTTGTCGAGGAAGGAACGTAGCTGTTCCAAGATCACAAGCCGAGCGAAATACCAGCCTGCACTAAGCAAAGACTTGGGTTGGCGAGCGATTGGGCATCTTCCGTTTTTAACGGAAAATTGGACAAAAAGCCTGAGAATGCAAGGCCACCAACGATTTCAGTGGGATAAAATGGTGCTGCTAGAGAGATTTGAACTCTCGGCCTCTCCCTTACCAAGGGAGTGCTCTACCCCTGAGCTATAGCAGCATCCGGTGCCGAAGCGTTTGCTTCAGCATCAAGCGTGGCGGCCTATTGCCATAGGTTTTTGACGAGCGCAAGTCGCAAAACGATATTCTTCATCAAGCGGGGCAAAAAAGCGTGCCCCCTGTTGAAAAATACATTTTTCAGATATTGCTGAATCTATGAACGAACATCATGACAAACAGGCAAAGGCAGCGGTTTCCGCCGGCTCTTCCGCGGAAGCATCCGCCCCGGTGGCCGATGGCAAGCCGCAGGCGGGGCCTGGCGAAAAGGCGCGGCAGCGCGAGGCGGAACGCAAAGCGCGGGCGGCCAAGAAGCTTCGTGAAAATCTTTTAAAGCGCAAACGGCAGGTTCGCGCGCGCCGTGCCGGCGAAGAGGACGAGACGATTGGCCTGCCTGCCGCAAAAACGGACGAATCATCCTCATAGAGAATTCACCAAGCATAAATTGAAACGCCGCGGAAATTCGTCTAAGGACGCGCCTTTCCGCAAGGCACGATAAAGAAAGGCGGGCACAGGCCCGTAGGGACGCATGGATCGCATCAGAATTACGGGTGGCAACAAGCTAAACGGCATCATTCCCATCTCCGGCGCCAAAAACGCCGCCTTGCCGTTGATGATCGCATCGCTTCTGACCAGCGACACGCTGACGCTCGAAAACGTGCCGCATCTGGCGGACGTGGAACAGCTCATCCGCATTCTCGGCAATCATGGCGTCGATATTTCCGTCAACGGTCGCCGCGAAAGCCAGGGCGAAGCCTATTCCCGCACCGTGCACTTCACCTGCCGCACCATTGTCGATACCACCGCCCCTTACGAGCTGGTCTCCAAGATGCGCGCAAGCTTCTGGGTCATCGGCCCGCTTCTGGCGCGTGAGGGCCGCGCCCGCGTTTCCCTGCCCGGCGGCTGCGCCATCGGCACGCGCCCGGTCGACCTGTTCATCGAGGGCCTTGAGGCGCTCGGCGCAACGATGGAGATCGATGGCGGCTACATCAACGCCACAGCGCCCAAGGGCGGCCTGATCGGTGCGGTTTACACCTTCCCGAAGGTTTCCGTCGGCGCGACACATGTGATGCTGATGGCCGCAAGCCTTGCCCGCGGCACCACCGTCATCCACAACGCAGCCCGCGAGCCGGAAGTAGTGGACCTGGCGCAATGCCTGATCGCCATGGGCGCGAAGATCGAAGGCGCCGGCACCTCCACCATCACCATCGAAGGCGTGACCTCTCTCTCCGGCGCGCGCCACCGCGTTCTGCCGGATCGCATCGAAACCGGCACCTATGCCATGGCAGTGGCAATGACCGGCGGTGACGTGGTGCTGGAAGGCACGCGCGCAGCGCTGCTCGACAACGCGCTCGACACGCTGAGGCTTGCAGGCGCCACGATCAGCGAGACGGAGACAGGCCTTCGCGTCGTGCGCAACGGCAACGGCATCCAGCCGGTCGATATCGTCACCGAGCCCTTCCCCGGCTTCCCCACCGACCTGCAGGCGCAGTTCATGGCGCTGATGACCCGCTCGCAGGGTGTTTCGCATATCACCGAAACCATCTTTGAAAACCGCTTCATGCATGTGCAGGAACTCGCCCGTCTCGGTGCGAAGATTTCGCTTTCCGGCCAGATGGCCCGCATCGAGGGCGTCTCCCGCCTGAAGGGTGCGCCTGTCATGGCGACCGACCTGCGCGCTTCCGTATCGCTGGTCATTGCCGGCCTCGTGGCGGAGGGCGAGACCATGGTTTCGCGCGTGTACCACCTCGATCGCGGCTTCGAACGCCTCGAGGAAAAGCTCACCCGCTGCGGCGCGCTGGTCGAACGCGTCAGCGATTGATCCTGTCTTTGCCGCTCATCCGTTTTCTACCCGTTGCAGAGTGGGCCCGGACTGCCTATTTCCAATGTAAGTCATGGAAATAGCGGTCCGCACCGCAGAAGAAGGAAGAAAAAGATGAGCGGCCTGAAATTGCTCGCGCTGGATACTGAAGATCTCTCCGTCATCTCGACGCATATGCAGGACAGTGTCTTCAAGCTGAAGGATGTTGCCTTCGAGCCGAAGCACGGCCAGTTCACGCTTTCCGCCAACCGTTTCGTCTGGGAAAGCACTGACAAAAAGAACCTGCCGCCGGAACGCTGCCGCAGCGTCGTTTTCCTGAAACGCGTCTCGGCCGTCCGCTCGCACGGCATCAACCGCGCCGACAGGGAACAGGTGCTGTCGCTTCTTGCCATCCGCTTCGTGCAGAACGGCGAAGGACCTGATGGAGCCGTGGAATTGACGCTTTCGGGCGGCGGCGCCATTGCGCTCGATGTCGAATGCATCGAAGCGCAATTGACCGATGTGAGCGGCGCCTGGGAAACGGCGGCCAAACCGCATCATCCAGACAGCGAATAAGCACACCGCGCCATTGCAACGGTTGCCTTTCGTCACCGTTTCGATTTATGCCACATACCAGAGCCGCAATTTTTCTGCGGTAAGTTCGTGCACCTCGCGGGATCGCCCGCGGGGACAATGAAAGGGTAATGGCGTGGCAATCTGGCTGGAGCAGGCGTCGGCGGATTTCGAACAGAAATTCGCGGCCTTCCTGACAACCAAGAGAGAAGTTTCCGAAGACGTCAACGCAACCGTTCGCGACATCATCAACGATGTCCGACATCGCGGCGATGCGGCCCTTGCCCATTATTCCCAGAAATTCGACGGTATCGATTTCACCAAGGTTTCGATGCGTGTCACGGCGGATGAGATCGATGCGGCCTTTGCCGCCGTCGACAAGAGCGTCATCGAGGCGCTTGAGCTTGCTGCCCGGCGTATCGAAAAACACCATGCACGGCAGATGCCGAAGGATGATATTTACGAGGACGATATCGGCGTGGGCCTCGGCTCGCGCTGGACCGCCATCGAAGCCGTGGGCCTTTATGTGCCCGGCGGCACGGCGAGCTATCCAAGCTCGGTGCTGATGAACGCCGTGCCTGCCAGGGTTGCCGGTGTGGAGCGCATCGTCATGGTCGTGCCGGCCAATGGCGGCGCGGTCAATCCGGCGGTGCTGGCTGCGGCGCGTATTGCGGGCGTCGAGGAAATCTATCGCATCGGCGGCGCACAGGCCGTCGCCGCACTTGCCTATGGCACGGAAACCATCGCACCGGTCGCCAAGATCGTCGGCCCCGGCAATGCCTATGTGGCGGCCGCAAAACGCCAGGTCTTCGGCACCGTCGGCATCGACATGATTGCCGGTCCCTCCGAAGTGCTTGTCATTGCCGACAGGGACAATGATCCCGACTGGCTCGCGGCTGATCTTCTGGCGCAGGCGGAGCATGATCGCGGCGCGCAATCCATCCTCATCACCGACAATGCCGAACTCGGCAAGGCCGTTGAAGCCGCTGTCGAGCGGCAGCTGAAGCGCCTGTCACGCTCCGAGACGGCGGCGGCAAGCTGGGCCGATTTCGGCGCGGTCATTCTGGTCGAAAAGCTCACCGACGCCATTCCGCTCGCCAACCGCATCGCCGCCGAGCATCTGGAACTTGCCGTCGATGACCCGGATGCCCTGATGGCGCATATCCGCAATGCGGGCGCGATCTTCGTCGGACGCCATACGCCGGAAGTGATCGGCGATTATGTCGGCGGCTCCAACCACGTGCTCCCGACAGCGCGGTCGGCGCGCTTCTCCTCGGGCCTCTCGGTGCTGGATTTCGTCAAGCGCACCTCGATCCTGCGGCTTGGACCGGAGCAGTTGCGACAGCTTGCGCCCGCGGCCATCACCCTTGCCCGGTCCGAGGGACTGGACGCGCATGCGCGTTCCGTCTCCATTCGCCTCAATCCGGAAAGTTAAGCGATGGCTTCAGGCGATTTCCGGCTTTGCGACGTGGTACTGGACGACAGCATCGGCCGGTCCACGCCCGACGTTGAGCATGAACGCGCCGTCGCCATTTTCGACCTGATCGAAGAAAACAGCTTCGAACCCTTCGGCCATGATGGCGGCCCCTATCGGCTGCATATATCGCTGGTCGATGCCAAGCTGGTTTTTTCAATCCGCACCGAAGACGAGAAGGATGTCGCGACCCATATTCTGTCGCTGACGCCGTTCCGCCGCATCATCAAGGATTATTTCCTGATCTGCGAAAGCTATTACGAAGCGATCCGCTCCTCTACGCCGAGCCAGATCGAGGCGATCGACATGGGCCGGCGCGGCATTCACAATGATGGCTCACAGACGCTGATGGACCGGCTTTCCGGCAAGATCAGGATAGATTTCGACACGGCGCGCCGCCTCTTCACCCTTGTCTGCGTGCTTTATTGGCGGGGTTAGAGATGATCGATCGTGCCGCAGCGCCAAACGAGGGACGAGCGCCCAAATCGGTCCTCTTCATGTGCGGCATGAACTCCATCCGCTCCCCCATGGCGGAGGTCATAGCCAAACGGCTGGTGGCGCCCGGCATCTACATCCAGTCCGCGGGCGTGCGGGCGGGCGAGCGCGATCCATTCGTGGATGCGGTGCTGGAAGAACAGGGGTTTTCGCTCGGCAAGCACAAACCGCGCACTCTGGACGAGATCGAGGATGATTTTTTCGATCTGATCATTACATTGACGCCGGAAGCCCATCACGCCGCACTGGAACTGACGCGCTCGAATTCGCTCGACGTGGTCTATTGGCCGACCATGGATCCAACGGTGATCACAGGCACGCGCGAGCAGATTCTCGACGCCTATCGCGAGGTGCGGGACCATCTGGCAAAGCTGATCTCGGAACGACTGCCGAGGCGGCAGCAGCCGGTGGCGGATACGCTTTCAAAAGACTGAAAACTGCCTCGGCCTGTTAAAATCAATCGCGATTTTCAAGCCGATGCTTTAGAGGTTCACAAATGTGCCGGGATTGTGTAGTTTCCGCGCAATTTTCCCGGACTCGATATGTCCGGCACTATCAACAGGAAGAAAACCCTTACATGACAAAAGAAGAAGTCCTTGAATTCCCGGGCATCGTAACCGAATTGCTGCCGAACGCAACATTCCGCGTGAAGCTTGAGAACGACCACGAAATCATCGCCCACACGGCGGGCCGCATGCGCAAGAACCGTATCCGTGTTCTGGCCGGCGACAAGGTGCTGGTCGAAATGACGCCTTACGACCTCACCAAGGGCCGCATCACCTATCGCTTCAAGTAATCCACGTTCCGCAACGGACGCCCGGGCCGCGCAATGACCAATTCAAAACAAAAGCTCGTTCTGGCATCCGGCTCGCCGCGGCGTCTGGAGCTGCTGCATCAGATCGGTATCGAACCGGCACGTCTGATGCCGATGGATATCGACGAGACGCCGGCCAAGCTCGAGCATCCGCGCACGCTCTGCCTCCGTCTGTCACTGCAGAAGGCGGAAGCCGCGCAGGCGGCGCTGAAGGGCGAGCTGGCGTGGAAAGACGCCTATGTTCTGGGCTCCGATACAGTGGTCGCTGTCGGCCGCCGCATCGTCGGCAAGGCGGAATATACGGAAGATGCCTCAGCGGCGCTGCATCTTCTCTCCGGACGCAGCCATTGGGTCTATACCGGCATCTGCCTTGTGACCCCCGGCGGCAAGATCCGCCAGAAGGTGGCGGAGACCAAGGTGCGCTTCAAGCGCCTCTCCACGCGAGAGATCGAGGCTTACATCGCGTCGGGCCAGTGGCGCGGCAAAGCGGGAGCCTATGGCATTCAGGGCATTGCCGGCGCCTTCGTGCAGAAACTGACCGGCTCCTATACCAATGTCGTCGGCCTGCCGCTTTATGAAACCATGTCGCTTCTTTCCGGAGAAGGATTTGAGGTGACTTCGGGCTGGCTCGAAGGATAGGCCATGGCAAAATCTCCCGAAGGCGCTGGAAAAGTCACGCCGCTTCGCAAAACCCAGCCATGCCCGGAATGCGGCCGGCCGTCGACGCGCGAGGACTATCCTTTCTGTTCGGATCGCTGTCGCTCGCTCGATCTTGCCCGCTGGCTGAAAGGCTCCTACGCCATTCCGGTTGCAGACGATGAAAGCAGCGCCGGCGGACAGGACGGCGGCAAGAACAACTCCGAATGAGAACCTGCACCGCCGAAAACTTCGGCGGTGAATTGCATAAGATTTTCAGAGCCACCGCTCACACCACATATTCACCGGGTTGCCGACAGCCCGAAAAACCATATCAGAACCGGCTGACGCCTTTTTCCGCCAGCCCCTTAAGGTCTTGCGATGGACGCAGGCTTGCAAAAGAGAGTGAGCCATGGCGCGCTGCTGTTTGCGGTGCTGGCCGTTTGCCTTGCCATAGGCGCGACGGTGCTGCTGGCCAATGACAAGAAGCACCTCAAAGGCCTGCTGGCCTATCTCAATCTGGCGCCCGCCATACAATCCGCCACGCCACCGAAGATGAAGCCCGTCAAGCGGCAGAAACTCGCCGTCCAAAAAGTCTCTCTGCCGCCGCATCTGCTGAAGTTCGAGCAAGTGGGCGACAGAGCATCTTTCGCCCGCGATTTCGTTGTTTCCGGCAAGGAGCTTTGCGAGCGCTTTACAGCCGCAGGTTTCTCCAACCCGCAGGGCTGGCACGCCAGCCCGGTCAACATCCGCAGCTTCGAATGTATGGCCGATTTTGCGGCAGGAAACGCATCGGACCCGGCCGAGCGGGCATCGCTCTTTCTTGAAATAAGGGGCGAAGCGTCCGGAGAAATTCGCTCCATCAGGATGAAGGCCGTTGCGCCCAAAACGCCGGACGGGACGGCCGTTCTGGCGAAGCTCGATGAAGCGCTCGCCATGATTATCGGACAGACACGCTGGGCCGATCTGGCGGACATGCTTGAGCCGGCACGCCGGATGCAGCCCTATCAGGCACAACATTTCGGTATTTCGGTTTCCATAAAACCGGAACCGACGGCGCCGCATCGCCTGAACGTGATTTTGCTCGCAAACGAACAATCGCCGGGATTGAAGCTGACACGCAGTTTCTTCGACCGGAATCGCTGGCTTAGCCCAGCCGCTCCACAGGATCGGCCGGCGCTCTATGCGTCCGTCAAGAAAGACCGTGTCCGGTGAGGCGAATGCCGCTCAGCCTATTGCAGCCAGCTTGCGCCGCACCGGCGGAATCCTGTCGCTTTGCTGGGCCTGACGTTTGGCCTCCCACTGAAGCGCGGTGCGAACGATCGTCGCCAGATCGTTGAAGCGGGGACGCCAGCCCAGTTCCGACTGGATACGCGACGAATCCGCCACCATCGTCGCAATATCGCCAGGGCGGCGCGGACAATGGATGATCGGAAAATCGCGTCCCGATTCCCGCTGCACGGCCTGCAGGACATCCAGAACCGAATAGCCGACGCCATAACCGCAATTGAGTGTGCGGGTGCCGCCACCGGCGCGCAGATGCGCCATGGCCAGCATATGTGCGTCGATCAGGTCGCTGACGTGAATATAGTCGCGGACGCCGGTGCCATCGGCGGTCGGGTAATCCGTTCCGTAAACGTCCACCCGGTCGCGGCGACCGGTTGCGGCTTCACAGGCGACTTTGATGAGGTTTGCCACGCCCGTGGGGGAAGGCCCGGCGCGGCCCTGCGGGTCGGCTCCGGCGACGTTGAAATAACGCAGCGCCACATAGTTGAAATCATGCGCCTGCACGACATCGCGCAGCATGATTTCAGAGGCGAGTTTCGACAGGCCGTAGGGGTTTTCCGGGCTGAGGATCGCGGTTTCAGGAACCGGGCCATCAAAGGGCTGGTTTCCATAGACGGCGGCTGTCGAGGAGAAGATGAAATTGCGGATGCCATGGGCGACCGCCGCAGCGACGAGGGCGCGGGTCGTGCCCGTATTGTTTTCGTAATATTCGAGCGGCTGGCTGATCGATTCAGGAACGCTGACAGAGCCTGCGAAGTGGAAAATGGTCTCGATCTGGTTTTCTTCGAAAATCTGGTCGAGCAGGGCGCGGTCTGCCGCATCGCCCAGATAAAAACGCGCCGCCGGCGCGACTGCCCAGCGCGACCCCGTCGAAAGCCGGTCGACAACAACGACCTCTTCCCCGGCATCGAGCAAAGCCCACACCATGTGGCTTCCTATATAACCGGCCCCACCCGTGACCAGAACAGCCATGACACTACTTCCCTGTTTGCTTTTCTTGAGCTCATCAAAGCCAATAATTCTTCATCATTGATTACTTGCACAGCGAATACGCGACCAATCCACCGCCCCATTAAAAAGGTGGCTTACGATTGGTTAGCGCAATGAAGTGCTTTTTATCTATTAGTGAAAATGTTCTCATAAATGGAACAAGGAGCGCATATCACAGAAAATGCCCCACGTCGATGGTTGCGCCGTGGGGTTGCAGTTTTAGGTCTTCGCTGTGATTTTGTTGTCGATTTTCCTACCGCAGCGCGATCCCGGAGCGGCAGGGGAAACCATTGTACGGAAAGCCGACGCTTACCTGCCGAGGATATAGGATGCCAGCCGTTCGGCCGCGTCTTCTATCTGCCTGGGGTTGCGCAGGAAACAGGCGCGAAGAAACAGTTCCCCTCCCGGGCCAAAGGCCGTGCCGGGCGCAAGACCAACCCCGGTCTTGTCGACGATATCGAGCGCCGTCGCCCGGCTGTCCGTCACGCCGTCAATCTTGAGAAAGGCGTAAAGGGCGCCGTCCGGCTTCAGGGTTTCCACACGGTTCGTCGCGATGAGCGCATCGCATAGAATGTCGCGGGAGGTCAGAGCGCGTTCGTAATTTTCGCGGACGAAACCATCGCCGTGATCGAGGGCGGCGACAGCGCCGCGCTGCATGAATTGCGCCACGCCTGAGGTGGAATATTGAATGAGATTCTCGATCACCTGGCCGATGGCCGGCGGGGCGACAAGCCAGCCGACGCGCCAGCCGGTCATGGACCAGTTCTTCGAGAAGGAATTGGCGAAGACGATCTTGTCGTCCGGCTCCATGACGTCGAGGAAGGACGGCGCACGGCTGCCGGAATAATGATAAAGCGCATAAATCTCGTCGGCGACGATCCACAGATCGTGTTTGCGGGCGAGAGCCAGAACGTCGCGGAGATTGTCGCGCGTCGCCGTCCAGCCGGTCGGGTTGGAGGGCGTATTGATGAAAAGCGCCTTCGTCTTGCCGGTGATCGCGCTTTCCAGCCTGTTGATATCGAGATCCCAGCGGCCGTCGCGGAAATCGATACCGACCGGAACCGCCTTCGCACCCGCCACGCCGATGGCGGCCACGATATTCGGCCATGTCGGAGACAGATAGACCATTTCGTCGCCCGGCGAGGTCAGCGCCTGCACGGCTAGCACGATGGCCTGCATACCGGAACCGGCAGCGTAGAAATGCTCCGGCGGCAGCGACGCCGCGAAATGGCGCTCGTAATAACGGCTCAGCGCCTGCCGCAGTTCGGGAATGCCACGCTGCCAGGTATAGAAGGTTTCGCCATTATTCAGCCCGTCGATGGCGGCCTGATTGATGAAGTCTGGGCTCGGCAGATCGCCTTCGCCAACCCAAAGCGGCAGGAGATTGTCCCGCCCCCGGGCATAATTCACGACTTCAACAATGCCGCTCTCGGGAGCCGCCAGAGAGCGCGCACTCAGACTGTTCAAAATGGACATTAAAGACACTCCGTTTGGTGCCTTCTTATCGCATCGAACCAGCCGTGTGCATGATATTCCGTGAGGCGATCATGGATTTTCTTTATGGGTCATCCCCGGCAGGAGATCGCCGGCCGCATGGGGCGGCACATCAGGCCGGGGACGATGGCGATAATCAACGCGTCTTCAGCAGATCGCGGATTTCGGTGAGGAGCTTGACGTCTTCCGGCGGCGGTGCTGCTTCCGGCTTTTCCTCGACCTTCTTGCGCTCAACGGACTCACGAAGCTTGTTGACGCCCTTGACCATCAGGAAAATGATCCAGGCCAGGATAAGGAAGTTGATGAGAACCGTCAGAAAGTTGCCGTAGGCGAAGACGGCGCCCTGCTCGCGGGCGGCGGCGAGCGAGGGGGCGTTGACGTTGGAACTCAACGGCAGGAAGTAGTTCGAAAAATCGAACCCGCCGAAGATCGCCCCGACAATCGGCATGATGAGATCGTTGACGACGGAGTCGACGATCTTGCTGAAAGCCGCACCGATAATAACACCCACGGCCAGATCCATGACATTGCCGCGGGCAATGAAGGTTTTAAATTCGTTAAGCATTCAGATTGTCCCTCTCTCCTGCTTCGCGAGCTGAAGCTATGTGACTGTCCCTACGGGTTAAACCATATAGGGTACGGGCTTCATTTGGAATCCGCGGGATTGCATTTATTAGCTTTTTTGCACGCTCGCCTTGAACTTTATGCTCAGACCGCGCTCATTCTCAACGGCGCGGAATTCGCCTATGCTTGATATCAGGGAATTCTTGCATGGGGAGGATGCGTGCTTCCTGGGTGGATCATATTCGGTTCGGCCTTCGCTTATGTCCTGCTGCTGTTTGCGGTTGCAAGCTATGGGGACAGGAAGAGCCGCAAAAGAAACGCTCCGAACAAGGGGCGTCCGTTCGTCTATGCGCTCAGCCTGGCGATCTATTGCACCTCCTGGACCTATTTCGGCGGTGTGGGGCTTGCGGCAGACAGGGGGTTGGAATTTCTCGGCATCTATACCGGTCCGATCCTTGCCTTCACCATCGGCATGCCGATCATCCGCCGCATCGTCGAACTGGCGAAAACGGAAAAACTGACGTCCGTTGCGGACTTCATTGCCGCCCGTTACGGCAAGAACTCCACCGTGGCGATGATCGTCGCCATCATCGCTCTCGTCGGCGCCATTCCCTATATCGCTCTGCAACTGAAAGCCGTTTCCAGCTCGGTGGCGACGATGGTCGATCCCGGCGATTACGGCATTGGCAGCGGCAATCTTTATTTCCTCGATCTGCCGCTGGTCGTCACCATCGTCATGGCGGGGTTTGCCGTCATGTTCGGCACCCGCCACACCGATGCCACCGAACATCAGGACGGGCTCATTCTGGCGATCTCGATGGAATCGCTGGTCAAGCTGGTCGCGATGTGCACCGTCGGCTTTTACGTGCTCTTCGTGCTCTTCGACGGTCCCGTGCACCTATGGCAACTCGCCTCCGAGAACGAACAGGCCATGCGGGCCATATCCTATCACACGCCCGTCAGCCGCTGGATCGTGATGACGCTGCTTTCCTGCTTCGCCATCATCCTGCTGCCGCGCCAGTTCCACGTCACTGTGGTTGAAAACCGCACCCCGCAAGAGCTGCGCATGGCGGGGTTCCTGCTGCCGCTTTATCTCATCGCGATCAACATCTTCGTGCTGCCGATTGCGCTGGCCGGCATTCTGACGCTCGGCGCCAATGGCGATGCCGATCTCTACGTGCTGCAATTGCCGCTCAATCACCAAATGCCGGTCGTGTCGCTGATCACCTTCATCGGCGGATTTTCGGCGGCGACCGCAATGGTGATCGTCGCTTCGGTCGCGCTATCGATCATGATTTCCAACGACATCGTCATGCCGATCTTCCTGCGGCAGAAGCTGCTGAACCGTTCTCCGCACCGGGACGACTTCGCCAAGACGCTGCTCAACATCCGCAGAACGGCAATCTTTGCGGTGCTGCTTCTGGGCTATGGCTATTATCGCGCCGCCGACAGCGCCACGGGCCTCGCCTCCATCGGCCTCCTGGCATTCGCCGCCATCGCTCAGATGGCCCCTGCCTTGTTCGGCGGGCTGTTCTGGCGGCGCGCCAATGCGCGCGGCGCAATCGCCGGGCTGAGTTCCGGCTTTTTCGTCTGGGCCTATCTGCTGTTCCTGCCGAGCTTCGGCGGGCCGGATAATTCCGAGGTCGCGGCGAATATTCTCGGCTTCCTGTTTTCCGGCAGCACGGTATTCAACGGGCCTGAAGCCGACCCGTTCGTGAATGCGGTCATTCTCAGCCTGCTCGTCAACAGCCTTGCCTTCGTGCTCGGCTCGCTTTCGCGCAATCCGAGGCCGGTGGAGCGCATCCAGTCCGGCATCTTCGTCAAGCGCCACTCGAAATCGCAATTTGCGACGCGCGGCTGGAAAACCCGTGTCAGCGTCGGCGACCTCAAAAGCGCGGTGGCGCGCTATCTCGGCGAGGAGCGCATGTTGCGGTCACTCGCGACCTATGAAAAGACAGCGGGCAGGAAGCTCAATGACGATCAGCCGGCGGACATGGCGCTGATCCATTTCTCCGAACAGTTGCTGGGCAGCGCCATCGGCTCCTCCTCCGCCCGCCTGGTGCTTTCGATCATTCTTCAGAAGGCGGAAGATACCAGCGCGGACACGGCATGGCTGCTCGATCAGGCAAGCGAGGCCCTGCAATATAATCAGGACATGCTGCAGACCGCGCTCGCCCAGATGGATCAGGGCATTGCGGTTTTCGACAGTTCGCAGCAGCTCACCATCTGGAACCGGCGCTTCCGCACGCTGCTGGATTTGCCCGAGCAATTCGGGCAGGTCGGCGTACCGCTGACGGATATCGTTTCGATGCTGCAGGAACGCGGCGACATGCCTGACGGCGACACGAACGAGCTGATTACCAGCTTCCTGACAATGGACCTGCCCTTCTCGCTGGTGCTGGCGGGCGGCGAGCGCATCATCGAAGTGCGCTCCAACACCATGCCGGACAAGGGCATCGTCGCCACCTTCACCGATATCACCCAGCGTGTTGCGAGCGATCAGGCGCTGAAACAGGCAAACGAGACGCTGGAGCAGCGCGTGGCGGAGCGAACAGTGGAGCTTACCCGCGTCAACCGCGAACTGGCGGAAGCGAGGGCATCCGCCGACGAGGCGAATATCGGCAAGACGCGGTTTTTCGCCGCCGCCGGCCACGATATTCTCCAGCCGCTGAATGCCGCCCGCCTCTATTCCTCCTCGCTGGTCGAACGGCTTGGCGCATCGGGAGAAAGCGATCTCGTCCACAATATCGATTCGGCGCTGGAATCGGTCGAAACCATTCTCGGCGCGGTTCTCGATATTTCCCGTCTCGACACCGGCTCGATGAAGGCGCGCATGACATCCGTGCCGCTGAATGAGCTGCTGAAACGCATCGAAACCGATTTCGCGCCGATGGCGCAGGAAAAGAACCTCGACCTCGTGGTGATGCCGACCTCGCTCACGGTCCGCTCCGACCCCAATCTCCTGCGGCGTCTGATACAGAACCTGGTTTCCAACGCCATCAAATACACGCTGAAGGGCAAGGTGGTCGTCGGCGCGCGCCGCCGGGGCGGCGAAGTGGTCATTCAGGTGACGGATTCCGGTATCGGCATTCCTTCATCCAAGTTTCGCACCGTCTTCAAGGAATTCGCCCGGTTGGACGAGGGTGCGAGAACGGCGTCCGGCCTCGGGCTCGGTCTTTCTATCGTCGACCGGCTGTCGCGCATGCTGCACCATCCGGTCCAGCTGATTTCCACCCCCGGAAAAGGCACAACCTTCCGCATCCACCTGCCGCGCGAGGCGGATCGCCTCGAACCGGCCAAAGTCGATGGCGGGATAACCAGTCCGGCAGCCAGCGACCGCCTTCAGGGCGTCCGGGTGCTCTGCATCGACAACGAGCCGAAAATCCTCGAGGGCATGACGCTGCTCTTGACGGGATGGGGTTGTGAGGTTTTACCCGCAGGTTCCGTGGCGACGCTGGAGGAACCCTTCCTCACTTTGAGCGAAGCTCCCGACGTCATCGTCGCCGATTACCACCTGGACGATGGCGACGGCATCAGCGCCATCCGTCTCATCAGGGCATTTTACGGCAAGACGATCCCTGCCCTGCTGGTGACGGCGGATCGCAGCCCGGAAGTGCGCAGCGATGCCGAAAAATACGGGATTTCGGTTCAGCACAAACCGGTCAAACCGGCGGCACTGCGGGCCTATATCAACCAGATATCCAGTACGGTGCGGGCAGCGGCCGAATGAAAACTCCCGGACCTTGCGGATCCGGGAGCGGTTTTGACCTTCAAAAA
Source organism: Agrobacterium sp. T29 (assembly GCF_006970545.1). Classification (NCBI taxonomy): domain Bacteria; kingdom Pseudomonadati; phylum Pseudomonadota; class Alphaproteobacteria; order Hyphomicrobiales; family Rhizobiaceae; genus Agrobacterium; species Agrobacterium sp. T29. The sequence goes on along the minus strand of NZ_CP040640.1, from coordinate 169,854 downwards.
ACAGACCTATCAGGCCGCCTGATTGTAGCGATCCCTGCCGGTCGCCGAACCCTGTTCCATCTGGAACCGCTGTACCAGATCGAGCAGCGCTTCCACCTCGCCTGACAATACCCGGCTGGCCGCGCTCGACTGTTCGGCAAGCGCCGCATTCTGCTGCGTCATCTGGTCCATCTGGTTGACGGAGCTGTTAACGTTATGAAGCGCGGAGGACTGATCCTGCGTCGCCGTCGCGATGGTTTCGACATGCTGGCTGACGGTAACGATCTGCTGGCTGATGGCGGAAAGAACCGTGCCCGCCTCCTGCACCAGCTTCGAACCGGAGCTGACCTCATGCGTCGACTGGTTGATGAGCTGCTTGATCTCGCGGGCCGCGTCGGCGGAGCGCTGGGCAAGCTCGCGCACTTCCTGCGCCACCACCGCAAAACCCTTGCCCGCCTCACCCGCACGCGCCGCCTCGATGCCGGCATTGAGCGCAAGGAGATTGGTCTGGAAGGCGATGTCGTCGATGACCTCGATGATCTGCTCGATCTTGCGCGAGGCGTCTTCGATGCGGCCCATGGCGTCGACGGCGTTGCTGACGACCGAACCGGAACTGTCGGCGCTCTGCTTGGTGATGCGCACGGCCTCATTGGCCTCCCGCGCCCGCTCGGCCGAGGATCTGACGGTAACCGTGATTTCGTCCACGGCGGCGGCAGTCTCTTCCAGCGAGGCGGCCTGATTTTCGGTACGCTTCGACAGATCGACCGACGATTGCTCGATTTCAAAACCGCTATGCTGGATGATGAGCGTGCGCTCGCGGATCTGCCCCAGCGCATCGCGCAGATTGAGAAGGGATTCGTTGAAATCCGTGCGCAGACGGTCGAGACGGCCAGCGAAAGGCGTCTCGATCGTGCGGCTCAGATCGCCACGCGACAGCCTGCCGAGGCCTGAAGCAATCTCGCTGACCGCAAATTCGATCTGGCCGTCGAGCTCCTGTTTCTCGGCGTCGTTGCGGTGACGTTCGGACTCGGCTGCGGAGCGTTCCTCGGCGCTTTTGCCCTCAATCGCCAGTTTCTCGATCGCATTCTCGCGGAAAATCACCAGCGCGCGGGCGATGTTGCCGAATTCATTGGTGTTGGTGGCGTAGGGGATCGGCGTGTCGAGATTGCCGTCCGAAAGGGACTTCACCGCATCGGTCAGCTTGCCAAGCGGCTGAAGCGTGCGCTTGATGACGAAATAGGCGAGCAATCCGACGCCAAGCATGGCGAGCGCGCCGCAGATCAGCATCATGTCGCGCAGGCTGTATATCTGCGCATCGTAGACATCCATGGGAACGCCCACGAACAGGATGCCGACGGTTGCGCCGGTCTTGTTCGTAACCGGCATATAACCGGTCATGTAGCTGGTGCCGAACAGCGTGGCGGTGCCAAAATAGGCCTCTCCCTTGGAAACTTTCGGGAAAGCGGGATGATCGGTAGCAAGCTTGGTGCCTGCTGCTCTCTCACCCTTTTCGTTCTTCAGATTGGTGGTCAGGCGAATGAACTCGCCGGCCTTGGCTTCAAAAACAGTGGAGATACCGCCGTTGCCGGCTGCCGTGCGATCGACGAGGTCATTGTCACGCATCGTTCCGATGCTGGCGCGACCGACGCTCTTCAACTCGCCATCCACCATTTCGAGGGCAACGCCGCCGACCTTCATCTCATAGAGGATGGCCATGCCGCGCATTGCGCTGTGCGTATCACGCAGCGCGGTGGTGATGATGTTGTCCTTCAAGCGAATGTAGGTCGAAAAACCAACTGCCGCCACGCTGAGCGTGATCAGGCCGATCGTCAACGCGACGACCTTGCCGGCAACGGACTTAAAGAGCCGGTTGTGCATGAAACAGTTCCCCAAAGCCAAACTTATAAAAGTTCTAGTAGGCAACTGTTAAAAAAACGCGAAGTGTCGATAGCGCCTTTTAGGGGGGCACAAGGCGGGCCGGCGCCTACCGGCTTATGAGGGACGGGAAAACCCGTCCGCCATCAGTGGATATAACCGAGCCGGATGGCCTTGGCGATCGCCTGGATACGGTTGACGGAATCGAGCTTGATCGTCGCCGAACCGAGATAGGCGTTGACGGTATGCACGGAAAGCCCGAGCTTGACCGCGATTTCTTCGCTGATACGGCCGTCACCCGCCAGTTGCAGGCAGGCGATTTCCCTCTCGCTCAGCGCCTCGGAAGGCGCCGCCTTGCGCTCGTCCAGCGCCAGCATGTCCACCATGATCTCGCAGCACTTGATGTGCTGTTCGATCACGACCTCATTGTCGAGAACGAGGTTGGTGCCGCAGAAGACGATGTAACCGTTGCCGATGGTGCCGAGCCGCACCGGAAGCGCGAGCCCCGCATAGGGCAATGTGTCGTTCTCGATGCGACGCAGAAGTGCGGGCACATCGGGAAGATCGGCAAAGCCGCCGGCATTCTTGTTGCGCCAGATAACCGGCAAAAGCGATGTCTCGATATGATCGAGAAGAATGTCGCCGACGGCGCGGATGAACTGCGCGCTCTGCTCTGCGGCATTCATGCCCCAGTTTTCCAGCTCGCAGGTCAGCTTCTTCTTGTTGGGGAAACCGGAAGCGGCAGCCTTCGTCACCACGAAATTGCGCGCGCCGACCAGCTTCTGCATGGCGACGAGCTTCGGAAAAAGATCCGACCGGCTCGTCACGACAGGGCTGCGGTAAAACATGCCCGTCTGACCTGAACCCTCATTGTCTTTCGTCTGTACCATCCGTCCGACCATTATACGAGGTTGTTGCGCACGGCATAGGCAATTGCCTCCGAGCGGGTTTTCGTCGCGGTTTTACGCATCACGCTTGTAATGTAATTATTGATCGTATTGCGCGAAATGCCAAGGATCATCGCAATTTCATCGCTCGTCTTGCCTTCCGCGATCCAGAACAGGCATTCAAGCTCGCGCTCCGTAAGATCGATATCGCGCACGGTCTTTGCTTCGCTGGCAATGCCGAAGCTGACGCAATAGCCCGTCAGCAGGGCGATTTCGCGAAGCCTTTCCGGCGAAGGCACGGCTTCTTCGGGAAACAGCAGCAGCAGCGAAAGCCGGATGCGGCCCACACAGAAAGACAGCGCCGAATATTGCCGGTCTATGCCGTAGGGAACAGAAACATCGTCGGGAAGGAAGAGCAGCCGCGGCTGCAGAAGCGAAAGGCATTTCTCCATTTCGCTCGATCTGTTCTGGCTGTTGGCCAGTTCGATACCAAGCCTGCGGACCAGATCGAAAGGCCAGTCGGAGGTGACGATGAATTTCAGTCCGGTTTCTTCGAGAAGATCATCCCGCGCCAGCAGATAATGCGAGGCGCCAGCGTAGGTTACGAGCAGATCCAGTGCGCCTGCAACGTTACCGGCAGCAGCCGTGGCTGCGACGTTTTTAGCAAGCTGATCGCGCGGCAAGGGCTTACCCATGCCCTCCATAGGCTTGGCAGACAGCCTGCGGATATCAACATCGACTTTCAATCGCCTACGCCCTCTTGCTCCCAGTGGGAGATTATACCTCGGGATGGAATCATTCCATTCGAGAAGCTTACCAAAATGGGACGGCAAGCCCCCGGAGACCGAATCACTTCATTTTATGGAACGGACTGGGATTTGCCATTACCTGACACCAGCCTTTCCACGTATTTCCCTGCTCGTCTATTACTAAAAAAACATACTGAAAAGCTGTTCAATCCATAAACGGCATTCTCAGCCAATTCCCAGCAAACTGTATCGTTGCTGAATTTTTTGTAAACACTGTCCTGAAACGAGATTGCCACGGCTCGCCCGCCAAGCATAGCAAAAAGCCCAAAAACGGAAAAAAGGCCGGGTAAAACCGGCCTTTTCGATATTATGCTGCTTTTTCCACCGCCCATTTGCGCAGGATCTTGGCGGCTCTTTCCTCGCTGATTTCCACCATGCGGGAGAGCCTGCGTTCCGGTCCTTCGCGAACCCGGCGGTTGAATGTGCCCTCGCCATCGCCACCCGCCAGAAGGTCGTCGGTGCTGTCGAAGCCGAAATCCGCCCCGAAACCTTCCATGAGACCGCCTGCGCCCGCATCCATGCCGGGAGAGAAATCCGGCAGTTCGAGACCCGCGGCCTCCTGGCTGAGCTGACCTGCGGCGGCACCGTTGCCGGTCACCGTGCGAACCAGAGGGCGTACACCGAGCCAGACGACAAGGAAGGCGACCGCGACAAAGGCAAGCGAGTTGATGATGCCGGCGGAATTGCGGCTCAGCACTTCCATGATGCCCGGTCCGGTTGCGGCCTCATCCAGCAATTGCGTTTCGAGGAAGTCCATCGCCGTCAGCGAGACGATGTCGCCACGGTCGGAGGAAATGCCCGCAGCCGACGTGACGATCTTCTGCATTTCGGCAAGATAGGCGTCGATCTTCGCCTGATCGGCTGGCTCGCCGACCATCTTGGCGATCCGGCCCTTGTTGACGACGACCGCGACCGAAATCTTCTCGACGGTGTAGCCGTTCTTGACCGTGGCTACCGTCTTGGAATTGATCTCGTAATTGGTCTGCTCTTCCTTCTTGGCCGACTGGTCGGAGGACTGCGGACCGCCGCCGCCGCCCTGGGGTGCTGCCTGCGGTACGTTCTGTTCCACGGTCGCGGCCGTATCCGGCTGCGTTTCCTGGGATTTCTGGTCTTCCTTTACCGTGCGCACGGAGCGCTCGACGCGCGATTCCGGGTCGTAGACGGTTTCCTGGATCTGGCGGCTGTCGGTATTGAGCTGCGCCGTGACGCTGGAGCGGAAATTGTCCATGCCGAGGAAAGGCGCCAGCGCCTTGTCGATATTGGTTTCGATTTCCTGCTGCACGTTCTGCGCCAGCGTCAGCGAGCGGTTCATGGCGGCATTGGTGACATCGTCGCCGGAAGCGAGAAGCTGGCCGGTCGAATCAAGCAGGGTCACATCATCGACTTCAAGGCCGGGAACGGCCGAGGCGACGAGGTGACGGATGGAGGCGGACGCCTTGCGGCCGGCCGAAGCACTGGCGCGGATCATGACCGATGCGGTGGGCTTCTGTTCGCCACGGCGGAAATTGCCGACGTCAGGCATGACGATATGGACCCGTGCGGCCGCAATGCCGTCGATCTGCTGGATGGAGCGGCCGATCTCGCCTTCAAGGGCGCGAACGCGCGTCACTTCCTGCATGAAGGAGGTCAGGCCGAGAGAGCCGACATTGTCGAAAAGCTCATAACCGGCATTGGCGCTGTCGGGCAGGCCGCGCTCAGCCAGAAGCAATCTTGCCTTGCTGGTGAGGCCTACGGGAACCTGAAGGCTGGAACCATCGGTCCCCACCTGAAAGTCCAGACCCGATTCGGCGAGCGCAATGCTGATCTTGTTAAGGTCGCTTTTTTCAAGCCCCACATAGAGGGTCTCGTAAGCGGGACGGTTCACGTAAAGAGCTGCGGCAAGGATGATGGCCATGGACACAACGCCCACGCCGCCCAGCATCAGCAGCCGTGTCTGCCCCAGCGCCGCGACATTCTTCAAGACCTGAGGGATTTGATTTAACAGATTCATTCTGTTCCGCACCGTCATTCATAGAGTCCGAGACCTTTTGGCCCCGTCGTGACAATAGGGTGCGAAGCTTGCGCGAGCGTTGCCTTTCTCCGCATTCCGCGAAGGACGGCAACGCTGGCCGAAATAGTTCTAGAAGAGGTCGAAGTCGCCCGAGGCCTTGTCGAGCGGCTGGGAATGGCCATGGCGGAAGGCCGCGCCGAGCGCCTTCTGCATCTCGGCCAGCTTGACCAGGCTGAGGGCGGTGGAAACATCCACGATCCAGTTTCCGGGGATGGAACCGGTGATGGTATCGATGAATTCCGCAAGGCCGCGGGTTTTCTGGACGGCAAGGTCGATGCCCTGCAACAGCTTGACGCCTTCACTGGACAATTGACCGCTGGTCACTTCAAGCAATTGCGGCTCGATGCGCTCGATGAGATAGGCGACGTCGTGCAGTTCCGATACCACGCGCATCAGAACGTCCGGCAGGGCTTCTTCGAACGGAGTGGCGGCGGTGTGCTCTGCAAGCTGCATTGGAAACTCCGTGACTAGAAAAATTCGATGTCGTTGGCGACTGGCTTGGGGGCCGGCACCGGACGCGTTTCCATGGCAACCGTCTTCTGGGTTTCCGCGCCGCTGAGCGGATGCTGACGCGCGCGCCCGGAGACCGGCCAGAATTCGATCTTTCGGCCGTGGTCCCCGCCCGTGGAGGAGCTTAAGACCGGAATACCTTCATCCTTGAGAAACTGCATGGCGAAGATGGCATTCTGCTCGCCGACATTGGAGAAGCTGGCAATCGTCTTGGCGCCGCCGAAAACCTTGGCTTCCAGCCGGTCGCGCCGCGCGCCCTGCTTCAGGAGGCCGTTGATCAAGAGCTCCATGAGATGCACGCCGTAACGCGTCGCATCTCCGCCGGTCACATTTCCCGTTCCCGGCAGCAGGAAGTGATTCATGCCTCCCAAGCCGGCAACGGGGTCTCTCAGACAGGCAGCCACGCACGAACCGAGTATCGTCGTCAGCACCACATCGGGATCGCTGACGACCTTATACTCGCCCTGAATGATATGTACGCGCTTGGCCGCAGCTTCAATCATTTCAGCGATCCGAAAACCGCTTCGATGGCAGCGCGCATCTTGTCGATCGTGAAGGGTTTGGCCAGCACGTTGTTGGCGCCGAGCTGGGCTGCCTTCTGCACCAGCGCGCGGTCGCCCTGCGCGGTGAGGATGATGAAGGCGGCTTTCTTAGTGGTCGGATTGGCCCTGACGGCATGCAGGAAACCGAGACCGTCCATCTTCGGCATGTTGAAGTCGGAAATGACGAGATGATGGGGCTGCTGCTCCATGATCTTCATTCCCTGCTCGCCGTCACCGGCGGCGGTGATCTGCTTGAAGCCGAGCTGTGTCAGCGCATCGCTGAGGAGCAGCCGGCTGGTCACCTGATCGTCGACGATCAGAACTTTGATCTTTTCTGCGAGAGACATTAGTCAGCACCTTCTTTACGGGCAGTGGTTAGTTTCAGGATTTCTTCGCCGATGGAGGCCAGCGGGAGTTGCTGTTCCACGGCGCCAAGTTCATAGGCCACGCGGGGCATGCCGTAGACGACACATGTTTTTTCGTTCTGGCCGACGGTGCGCGCGCCGGCATGACGCATCTTCAACAGCCCGGCTGCGCCATCGCGGCCCATGCCGGTCAAAATGACGCCGACGGCGTTACGGCCGGCAAGCTCAGCCACCGAATCGAACAGCACATCGACGGAGGGTCGGTGGCCGTTGACGGGATCGCGTTCGACGAGCCGGCAGCAGGGTGCGGACCGGTTGGCGATCTGCAAATGGCGCTCGCCGCCCGGCGCAAGATAGATCTTGCCGGTCTGAAGACGTGCACCGTCCGTCGCCTCTTCCACCACGGGGGCGCAGATGCGGTTCAGCCGTTCGGCGAAACTCTTGGTGAAGGTCGGTGGCATGTGCTGGGTGATGACGGTCGGCGGGCAATTGGCCGGGAATTTCTGCAGCACGGCGATCAGCGCTTCGACACCGCCCGTGGAGGAACCGATAGCCACGACCTTGCGCCCAGCCCGATATTCACTGACCGGGACCGGCTGCGGCGCGGCGGCGGCTTCCGGGCGCGCCGCACGGTAGGCGGCGTGTTGCGAGCGAGCGGCGGCCTTCACCTTGTCGGCCAGATCGCCGAAGGGGCGCGCATCGCCCGGCGCCGGCTTGCCGACACAGTCGAAGGCGCCGATTTCAAGCGCGGCCAGCGAAGCATCCGCGCCGCGATGGGTCAGCGACGAGACCATGATGACCGGCATGGGCCGCAGGCGCATGATCTTTTCGAGAAATTCCAGCCCGTTCATTTCCGGCATCTCGATATCGAGCGTCACGACATCGGGATTGAGCTGCTTGATGGCCGCGCGTGCTTCCATGGCGTTGCCGGCCTGCCCGACCACCTCGACTTCCGGATCGGCCTTGAGGACAGCCGAAATCAGGCCGCGCATGGTGGGGCTATCATCGACGACGAGTACCCGTGCGAGTGCGCTCATGCCTTCCTCCCCGAAGCGTGGCCAGTGAAGCGGTAGGTGGTGATGCCCGTATTATCGAACAGGTTCTTGGCGTCACCGGAGACGCGTTCGGAATGCCCGATATAAAGATGACCGCCTTCAGGCAGCAGCCCGGCAAAACGCGACCAGATACGCATCTGCGTCGGCTCGTCGAAATAAATGACGACGTTACGGCAGAAGATCACATCGAAATTGCCCTTGAAGGGCCATTGCGTCATCAGGTTCAATTCGTTGAAGGTGATGAGGCGTTTGACCTTGTCGTCGATGCGGAACTTGCGGCGACCGCCGGCATCGACTTCCGTGAACCATTGCTTGCGCATGGCGGGAGACACGGTTTCGAGCGCATTGTCGTCATAGACCCCTGCCCGGGCCTGCGCCAAAATCTTCGGGTCGATATCCGTCGCGAGAATCTTGAAATCGTAATCCGCCGCATTCGGAAACATGGCGAGCACGGTGAGCGCGATGGAATAGGGCTCCTGCCCATCCGAACAGGCGGCCGACCAGATGCGGACACGTCCGCCGCTCTTCGCCCGGGCGATGAGGCCCGGCAGGACCTCGTCACGCAGATGTTCGAAATGATGGTTTTCACGGAAGAAGCGGGTGAAATTCGTCGTCAGGTGCGACAGCATTTCGCGCCGCGCCTGCGCGCCATCCGGCGAAGACACCAATGCGCAATATTCGCGGAAACCCGACAGGCCGAGATTGCGGATATGCTTCGACAGGCGGGAATAGACCAGCGACGCCTTGGTGTCGTTGAGATAGATGCCCGCATCGGCATAGATCATCGCCGCGATTTCCGACAGGTCGCGTCTCGTCAGCGGGTATTCGCCGCTGGCAAGAACCTCGTCGGGAGACTGGCGCTGATCGCTGAAATTAAGTGCTGCCATGAACGATCCGCTTTCAACCTGTCGCCGCAAGCGACATTTCCTGCTTCAGGGGCTGTCCGCGCGAGGCGCTGACGATGGCATCGACATCCAGGATGAGCGCAACGCGGCCGTCACCGAGGATGGTGGCGGCGGCAATGCCCGGAACATGGGTATAGTTGGCTTCCAACGACTTAATGACAACCTGACGCTGGCCCTGGATCGCATCCACCATCAGGGCACGCTGGCCGCCGCCTTCCGATTCCACCAGAAGGGCGACACCTTCGACCGGATCGGCCTGGGTCGGGCGGAAGTTCAGCACGCGGCCGACATCGACCAGCGGGCAGAAGGAGTTGCGGATGGAGATCAGCCGCTGGTTCGCGCCGAAGGAGTGAATGTTCTTCGCTTCCGGCTGCAGGGTTTCGACGATTGCCGTCAGCGGCACCACCAGCGTCTGGCCGGCAACGGTCACCACCATGCCGTCAAGAACGGCGAGCGTCAGCGGCAGGCTCATGGTGAAGGTCGAGCCATGGCCGGGGCGCGAGGAGATGCTGATGCGGCCGCCAAGCGCCTGAATGGAGCGCTTGACCACATCCATGCCGACGCCACGGCCGGAAATGTCGGAAATCTTGTCCGCCGTGGAGAAGCCCGGCGCGAAGATCAGATTGTCAATCTCTTCATCGGTCAGGTTCGCATCGGCGGCGATGAGGTCGTTGTCGATTGCCTTCTGGCGAACGCGCTCGCGGTTGATGCCCGCGCCATCGTCCTGAAGCTCGATCAGGATGCGGCCCGAACGGTGCTTGGCCGAAAGCTTGATGGTGCCTTCCGGGTTCTTGCCCGCCGCTTCGCGTTTTTCCGGCGTTTCGATACCGTGGTCGACGGCGTTGCGGATCATATGCGTCAGGGGTTCGGCCAGCTTGTCGATGACCGTCTTGTCGACTTCCGTGTTCTCGCCTTCGGTGACGAGGCGGATCTGCTTGCCGATCATGTCGGCGACTTCGCGGACGATACGCGACATGCGCTGGAAGACCGGCTTCACCGGCTGCGCGCGGATCGCCATGACGCTGTCCTGGATTTCGCGCGTCAGCTGCTGCAGCTCGTCGAGGCCCATATTGACGGCGGAGGTGCCGCTCGCATCGTTTTCGATGACGCTCTGCGACAGCATCGCCTGATTGATGACGAGTTCACCGACGAGGTTGATGAGGCGGTCGACACGGTCGAGGTCGACGCGGATGGTCTGGCCGGCGCTGGCATTGGCCGCCGCATTGGCATTCGCCTGGGCTGCGGCAGGCGCTGCCGCCGCCTCACGCTTTTCGATGGCGGCATTGACGCTCTGGGCGATCTGCGTCGTCGCGACGGCCGTTTCGACGGCTGCGGCAACGTAGGACGCTTCAGCCGTGGCGATTTCAACAGCGGGCTGCTCTTCCGGTCCGCTATCGAGGGCCGAAAGATCGAACGGCACCGGGATCATCGGAAGCTCTTCCGCGTCGTCTGCGGCATCCGAAACAACCGGCACGATTTCCAGATCGCAATCCCATTCGGCGAATTCGAAGACGCTGCGGATGCCCTCTTCGCCCTTGTCGGTCGCAATCGAAACCGTCCAGGAAAGATAGGATGCTTCAGGATCGAGCTTGTCGAGCGAAGGCAGCTCCGACATGTCGCAATTGATGCTCATATCGCCGATGCGCGAAAGATCGCGCAGGAGAAGTGCCGCCTCGTTGCCCTTCGAATAGAGCGACGCATGCGGCTTGAAGGTGATCTGGAAGGACGGCGCTTCCATCAGCGGCGTGGTTTCGTCGGCAAAGTCCGTGAAGGAGAACGGGATCGGTTCGAAGCCGCTCTCATCCGTCGGCTTGGGTGCGACGGGTTGCGGCGCCTTGACGGCGGCCGGCGCTGCCACGGGCGCGGAAACCTGCACGGTTTCGCCGTTTGCCAGCGCTTCCAGCTCCTTGACGAGGCCGCGGGTGCGGCTTTCATCGACGCTGCCGCCGTCTCTGGCCGCATTGGTCAGGTCCGCCAGCACGTCGGCGGAGCGCAGCATGACTTTCAGAACATCCTGTGTCGGCTCCAGCTTGTTGGAGCGGACGCAGTCGAGAGTCGTTTCAAAAACGTGGGCGAAGGCCACGAGATCATCGAGACCGAAGGCACCCGCCCCGCCCTTGATGGAATGAACGGCACGGAAAACGGCGTTGACGGTTTCCGGATCGCGGTCGCCGTCATTCAATTTAAGAAGCCCCGATTCCAGTTCGGCGAGCTGCTCCTCGCATTCCTGGAAAAAGATTTCCTTGATTTCGTTCATATCCATCGTGAAATGTCCCGTATCAGGCGGTTACGCGTTCAATGGCATCGATGAGTTTTGCAGGATCGAACGGCTTGACGATCCAGCCCGTCGCACCGGCCTGACGGGCGCGGTTCTTCTTCTCTGCGTCGCTTTCGGTCGTCAGAACGAGGATCGGGATCGCACGATACTTTTCGTTGCGCCGTACACCCTCGATAAAGCCGAAACCATCGAGACGGGGCATGTTGATGTCCGTCACGATAACATCGGGGTTGCTCTGCTCGAGCACTTCGAGGCCCTCGATGCCGTCTTCAGCCTGAATGGTTTCGAAACCGGCATTGTTGAGCGTGACCAGGAGCATGTTCCTGATCGTCCGGGAATCATCCACGGTAAGAACTTTTTTCTTCACTTTTGCATCTCCTTGGGGAGCAAATGGTCAATATCGACGCCTATCAGTTTCATCGTCTTGTCGAATGCATCGGACACCCTGGCAAAACCGAAGGGCTTGCCATCCTCTTCCCAGGATTTCGCGCCGGCCATGAGGACCTGGGCGCAAAGCGCACCGATACGCTCCACCTCGGACGCGTCTACCGACAAAGGTGCTCCCCTCAGCGTCATCAGCTTGCCGTGCAGGGCCGATGCTTCGTTGAGATCCAGCACCGGTGACAGTTTCAGCGTCGCCTCAGCTGCTTTTCTGGCTGCCATTACATGACTCCCTGACGTCTGAATTGTTGGTAATCCTGGCCGTAATCCGTGCGATTGTCCGCACGGGCCATAAATGAAGTGTCCTGCCGGTCCGCACCGGACGCCGCTTTCGCCTGCCCCTGACGGGCGATGCGGAATTCGCGGATGGTGCGGCCGAGTTCGAGAATGACGGTTTGAAGCGCGTCCGCCTCGGAGGCGCTCGCGCTGATATCGACGGCGTTCCGGCCGGCCTGCCTTTGCTGCTCGCCGATATTGGCGGCAACCGATTGCAGTTCGCCGGCCTGTTCGGCCGTATGCCGGGAGACTTCCGCGATCATGTCGTTGATGCCTGAGACCTGCCGGACGACGCCGCCGATTGCGTCCTGCGTGCGGTTGACCATGCGCACGCCGCCCTCGACCTGCGTCTTCGTGGTGCCGACAAGGCTCTTGATTTCCCTTGCAGCGTCGGCGGAACGCTGGGCGAGCGCCCGAACCTCCTGCGCGACGACCGCGAAACCACGTCCGCTTTCACCCGCGCGCGCCGCCTCTATGCCGGCATTGAGGGCGAGAAGGTTGGTCTGAAAAGCGATCTCGTCAATCGTGCCGATGATCCTGCCGATCTGTTCGGCGGATTGTTCGATATCCGACATGGCGTCAATCGCCTCGCCGATCGCCTTGCCGCTTTCGACCGCCGCCTCACGGGCGCGGGAAACAGCCGTTTCCGTGGCCGATATGCGCGCGCCGTTTTCAGCAACGTTCCCGATCATCGTCTGGATGGCGCGGGAGGTTTCGGCAAGCGCTTCGGCCTGCTGGCGGGAGCGCTCGGCCATGGAGCGGCCCATATCGGCAAACCGCGCACCGAGCGCCTCGGCCTCGCCGATGCTGTTTTGCGCCGCGATCAGCGATGCGCCGATCGTTTCCAGAGCCGTGTTGAAGGAAGCCGCGACATCTCGATAGGCTTCCGGCACTTCGCCGCCGATGCGGGCCTGCAGATCGCCTGCGGCAAAGGCCGTCAATGCCGTGCCCAGCAACTTCGCCGCTTCGGAGCGGTCATTGTCACGCTGTTCCGCCAGTTCGCGGCCATGGCGCAGGCGCAACTCGTTGAAGCGCAGCGAGACGGCGATCTCGGTATCGACCATCACCAGACGGACGACATTCTTGACGGCTTCCGCCAGTTCACGGGTTTTCTTGCGGTTGCCGGGCAGGATGGAGCGCGGCGCATGTTCGGCCACCAGCCCACCGACGAGATGTTCCAGAACCACCGCGTGGCTGGCGATCTGCCAGCGCGGATCGAGACCCATGCGGCTGGCATTGTCGGAAAGAACCTTCACCCGCTCAGCATAGAGCGCATCGAAACGCGCATCGGTCAGAACGCTCCAATGCGAGGATTGCAGATCGTGCAGGCGGTCGAGCTGGTTTTCGCTTTCGAAAGACGGAGAACAGTCCGGCATGGACTGGAAACGGGTCATCACGTCCCGCAGGCCGGCCTTGACGTAAGGCTCCAGCATGCTGCGATAGCTGCGCAGGAAATCGGATTGCGTCTCGTCGAGGCCGGCAAAACGCAACCGTCCCGCCAGGCTTCCGCCTGCCGATCTGCGCGCTTGATCTGATGGCAAATCCTGCCCCAACCGACGTCCCCAACAACATGACGGCCGGTAAAACCCGGCCAAATTGGCCAAGGTTCAGAACGCCAGCACCCTGAGGGGATTTTTGAACGAACATACCCATCGCGGACGATGCGGCATCGACGCCTGCCAGACCTTCTTGAACCAAGAAACAAAAATACCGGATCGGCACCGGTACGGCAGTGCGGCGTCATGCCTGGAAGGGGAGAGAACCCCATTCCGCCGTGGAAATACCATCAATCTTTATGGTTAATTCCTTGCTTGAAAGTTAAGAAACACAGGCGTCGGCGTCAAACGGTAAAATTTGTAAAAGCTTTTAGCCAATGCCGCCCTCACTTTGCCGCAAACGGGCAAAAACGAAAAGGAATCGGACGGTGCGGGCGGTTTTTCCCGCATGCGCGCTGGACAAGCATGTCCGGCTTCCCCTAAAACAAATCAACAGGATATTCGCTCAACGGTGATGCTTTAAAGAGACCTTTACGATCAAGGAGATGCCAACTTGCCATGGATGGAGAAAGGCCGCAGTTCAAGGCGCCATCCGCAAGTGTTGATCGGTCTTGTGGTCGCGAGCCTGCTGGTCATGATCGGCTTTCAGGCACCGGCCGGCGTCAAGCCCCTTTCCAAAACCAGCCGCCTCGAACGATTGCAGAGCGTCGATCCCGGCCGTTCCCTTTCTCTTCGCGAAAAGGATTGCGATAGCGGCAATGATTTCGGCTGCAGGACCGGCGATGCCGGCTCAGGCTTTCGCCTGGACGCGTTTGCCTCACCCGCCCCGAGCCTCAGGGATAATGCCGACGTCTCGCTCGTCGCTGTTGCCATCGTGCCACAAGCTTTCCGAGACTTTGCCAGCGTGGTTCCACGCGCGCCTCCGCATATTATGTATTAGTCATTCCGGCGGTCCTCATCATTCGGTTCATTGCGAACCTTGAGGGATCGGAGTCGTCGGAAACCCGCCGTAGGCTCCCATTCCAGAGAGAAAACCGCCGCCGCATATGACACTTGCAACCATTCTTCCATTCATTGTCGCATTGCCCTTCGTTGGCGCGCTTCTGACGGCCTTCATGCCGCGCGAGGGTGCGGCCGCCGGTCCCGCCTCCGTTGCGGGCGGCGTCGCCCTTTTCGGCCTTGTCAGCAGCATTTTTCTCTATACGAGCGTCAGCGGCGGCGCGGTTCTCAAGTATGATGTGGAATGGCTGCCCCAGCTTGGCCTGAACTTTACCCTGCGGCTGGACGGATTTGCCTGGATTTTCACGATGCTCATTACCGGCATTGGCCTGCTGGTGGTGCTCTACGCGCGTTATTATATGTCGGCCGAAGACCCGATCCCCCGTTTCTTCGCCTTCCTGCTCGCCTTCATGGGCTCGATGCTCGGCGTGGTGCTCTCCGGCAACGTCATCCTGCTGTCGATCTTCTGGGAAATGACCAGCATCTTTTCGTTCCTGCTGATCGGCTACTGGCATCAGAACGCCGGTGCGCGCGACGGCGCCCGCATGGCGCTGACCGTGACCGGCATCGGCGGCTTCAGCCTGCTGGCTGGCCTGCTGATCCTCGGCCATATGGCGGGAAGCTATGACCTCGACAAGATCATCGAGGCCGGTGCGGCCATCCGCGCCCATTCCCTCTATGTACCGGCGCTCATCCTTATTCTCGGCGGCGCGCTGACCAAGAGCGCACAGTTTCCGTTCCATTTCTGGCTGCCCAACGCCATGGCGGCGCCCACACCCGTTTCCGCCTATCTGCATTCGGCCACCATGGTGAAGGCCGGGGTTTTCCTGCTGGCGCGGTTCTGGCCGGTGCTGGCGGGCACGCCGGAATGGTTCTGGCTGGTGGGCGCGGCCGGCATCATAACCCTGCTGCTCGGCGCCTGTTTCGCCATGTTCCAGCAGGACCTCAAGGGTCTGCTCGCCTATTCCACCATCAGCCATCTCGGCCTCATCACCACGCTTCTCAGCCTCGGCAGCCCGCTTGCGGCAGTGGCGGCCATATTCCACATGGTCAACCACGCCACCTTCAAGGCCTCGCTCTTCATGGCGGCCGGCATCATCGACCATGAAACCGGCACCCGCGACATGCGGCGCTTAAGCGGGCTTTATACCTATATGCCCGCAACCGCGACGCTCGCCATGGCGGCAAGTGCGGCCATGGCCGGCGTGCCGTTGTTCAACGGCTTCCTTTCCAAGGAAATGTTCTTTGCCGAGGCCGTCGAGACCCATGCCGACTCGCTGCTGGACCGGGCGCTGCCCTATGTCGCGACGCTGTCGGGCGCCTTCGCCGTCGCCTATTCGCTGCGCTTCATCCATACGGTCTTCTTCGGCCCCAAGCCCGTCGATCTGCCGAACCCGCATCCGCACGAGCCGCCGCGCTGGATGCGTTTCCCCATCGAATTCCTCGTCTTCGCCTGCCTGATCGTCGGCATCGTTCCGAGCCTCTCCATCGGCCCGTTCCTGCACTCGGCCGTGCTTTCGGTTCTGGGTGCGCAAACGCCGGTCTACAGCCTGTCGATCTGGCACGGTTTCAACCTGCCGCTGATCATGAGTATAGCGGCGCTGATCGGCGGGGTTACGATCTATGCCCTGCTCGGCGGTTATTTCTCGCGCTGCGACGATGGCCCGCCGGTCTTCCGGCATTTGCGGGGACAGCGCATCTTCGAGCGCATTCTCGTCACCGTGTCCTGGAAATGGGCGCGGTGGCTGGAAAGCACGCTCGGCACGCGGCGTCTGCAGCCGCAGCTGAGGCTTCTTATCCTCGTGGCGCTTCTCGCCGGTTTCTCGCCTCTCTTCCTTTCGGAATTCTCCCTGTCGCTGCCGCGCGTCACGACCTTCGATCCGATCTTCGCCATTCTCTGGCTGATCGGCATGATCGCGGCCATGGGTGCAGCCTGGCAGGCGAAATATCATCGCCTCGCCGCGCTCGTCATGCTCGGCGTCTCTGGCCTCGTCACCTGCCTTACCTTCGTCTGGCTTTCCGCGCCGGATCTGGCGATCACCCAGCTGCTGGTGGAAATCGTCACCACGGTTCTCATCCTGCTCGGCCTCAGATGGCTGCCGAAACGCGTCGAGAAGGTCGACAGCAGCGATGAGCTGCCGGCGCAGCTTCGCCGCGCCCGTGACTTCCTGCTCGCCGCAGGCAGCGGTATCGGCATGTCCGTCATCGCCTATGCCGTGATGACGCTGCCGGTGCCGAACGCGATTGCGACCTATTTCCTCGAACGCGCCTATACCGAAGGCGGCGGCACCAATGTCGTCAACGTCATTCTGGTCGACTTCCGTGGCTTCGATACCTTCGGCGAAATCGCGGTGCTGGCCATCGTGGCGCTCACCGTCTTTGCGCTGCTTCGCCGTTTCCGCCCCGCCCATGAAAGCATCGGGGTGCCGGAACAGCAGCAGATGCAGAACGCCTTCGATGCCGAACGGCCGGACCGCAGCAATGGCGATACGGTTCGCGATTATCTCTATGTGCCGTCCATCGTGATGCAATGGATGTTCCCGGTCATCATCACCTTCTCGATCTTCCTGTTCATGCGCGGCCACGACCTGCCGGGCGGCGGCTTTGCGGCCGGCATCACCATGGCCATCGGCTTCCTGCTGCAATATCTCGCCGGCGGGGCGCGCTGGGCGGAGGATCGCATCCGCATCCTGCCGCTGCGCTGGATGGGTTTCGGCCTTTTGATGGCGGCGGCGACTGGTATCGGCTCCTGGTATTTCGGCTACCCGTTCCTGACCTCCTATTTCCAATATACGGAGATACCCTATATCGGCAAAATGCCGACGGCATCCGCCCTGCTGTTCGACCTCGGCGTCTTCTCGCTGGTCGTCGGCTCCGTTGTTCTTATCCTGATAGCACTGGCACACCAATCGTTGCGTAACTACCGCGTTCGCACGCCTGACGCCGCAAAAGCGGAGGACGTGTAATGGAACTCATTCTCGCCATCGGCATCGGCATCATGACCGGCTCCGGCGTCTGGCTGGTGCTGCGGCCGCGCACCTATCAGGTCATTGTCGGGCTTTCGCTGCTGTCTTACGCCGTCAACCTCTTCATCTTCGGCGTCGGCGGCATCAAGACCAATGCGCCGCCGGTGCTGGTGAACGGCGTCGACAGTTCGACGCTCGCCGACCCCGTGCCGCAGGCGCTGGTGCTGACGGCCATCGTCATCGGTTTTGCCACCACCGCATTGTTCCTCGTCGTGCTGCTCGCCGCCCGCGGCCTTACCGGCACCGACCATGTGGACGGGAGGGAGACGAAATGATGTCGTTCCCCTTCCACATCGTCATCGCGCCCATTCTTCTGCCGCTGATTACCGCCGCCCTTCTGCTGTTCTTCGACGAGCGCCAGCGCGTGGCGAAAGCCGCCATCAGCCTCACCTCGACCGTGCTGTTGCTGGTGGTCGCCATATTGCTGTTCCGCGAGGTGAACTCGACGGTCAATACCGAGATCGCCGCCGTGGTGTCGAGCGGCGTCTATCTGCTCGGCAACTGGCCGGCACCCTTCGGCATCGTGCTCGTCGCCGACCGTCTTTCGGGCCTGATGGTGCTGCTGACGGCGCTGCTTGCCATCCCGTCCTTGATCTATTCGATGGCGAAGTGGCACAGATCGGGCGCGCATTTCCATTCGCTATTCCAGATGATGCTGATGGGCGTCAACGGCGCATTCCTGACCGGCGACCTCTTCAATCTCTTCGTCTTCTTCGAAGTGATGCTGGCCGCTTCTTACGGTCTGCTGCTGCACGGCTCCGGCCAGCAGCGCGTCAAGGCCGGACTGCATTATATCGCCATCAACCTCGTCGCCGCCCTGTTCTTCCTGATCGGCGTCAGCCTCATCTACGGCGTTACCGGCACGCTGAACATGGGCGATCTTGCCCATCGCATCGAGGGGCTCAACCCCGATCAGCGCATGCTCTTGGAAACCGGCTCGGCCATCCTCGGCATCGCCTTTCTGGTCAAGGCCGGCATGTGGCCGCTGAATTTCTGGCTGCCCTCCGCCTATGGTGCGGCGTCGGCCCCGGTGGGCGGGCTCTTCGCCATCATGAGCAAGGTCGGCATTTATGTCATCGCCCGCCTGTCCTTCCTGCTTTTCGGGCAGACGGCCGGGGAATCGGCCGGTTTCGGCCATGATGCGCTGCTGGTCGGCGGCATCGCCACCATCATCTTCGGCGCCATCGGCGTTCTGGCGTCGCAGGCGCTGGGGCGGCTTGCCGGCTTTTCGGTTCTCGTCTCGTCGGGAACGCTGCTTGCCGCCATGGGCACCGGCAATCCCACGGTTGCGGCCGGCGCGCTTTATTACATGGTCAGCTCCACCCTCACCATCAGCGCATTCTTCATGTTGATCGAACTCGTCGAGCGCGGGCAGGATGCCGGCGCGAACGTTCTTGCCGTGACCATGGAGGCCTATGGCGAGGGCGACGAGGAAGAGGAGGAAGAGGAAGTCGGCGTGACCATGCCCGCCACCATGGCGGTGCTCGGCGCCTGTTTTGCCGCCTGCGGCATTCTTCTGGCCGGCCTGCCACCGCTTTCGGGCTTCATCGCCAAATTCTCGATGCTGACCGCCATTCTCAATCCTTCCGGGCTCGGCGCCAATGACAGCGTTTCCACACTCTCCTGGTGGCTGGTTTTCCTGATCGTCTTTGCCGGTTTCGCCTCGCTTATCTCGATGACGCGCGCCGGCATCCGCACCTTCTGGGCTTCCATCGAAGGCACCGTGCCGCGCGTGCTCGTCATCGAAATCGCCCCCGTGATGCTGCTGCTCGGGCTGACCCTTGCCATGACCGTGCAGGCCGGGCCGGTAATGCGATACATGCAGGAAACGGCGCGTATTCTCGACCTGCCGGCAAGCTATATTCAGGGCGTCATTTCCGCACCCCGAGCGGGAAGCAACCCGGAGGCCGAGCCATGATAAGCCGTGTCCTGCCCTACCCGCTGCTGACGATCTCGCTGATCTTTTTCTGGATGACGATCAACAGCTTTTCGCCCGGGCATCTGCTGCTCGGCACCGGGGTTGCGCTTGTCGCCTCCTGGGCGATGGCGTCGCTCAGGCCCGCCAAGCCGCGCATCCGCAACTGGCACAGGCTCGCGCAGCTCATCCTGATCGTGCTTTACGATATCGTCAGGTCCAATCTCTCGGTCGTGAAGATCATCCTGTTCAAGCGCGAGAGGGACCGCAAATCCGGCTTCCTGGCTGTGCCGCTCGATATTCGCGACCCTATGGCGCTTGCGGTTCTGGCGACGATCCTGACTTCGACGCCGGGAAGCGCATGGCTCGAATATAATTCCAGCCAGGGCACGCTGCTGCTTCACGTTCTCGACGATGTGGATGAGGCGGCCTGGATAAGCCTTATCAAGAACCGTTATGAAAAACTGCTGATGGAGATATTCGAATGAGTTCGATTATCCTTTTCTGGTCCTTTTCGCTGGCACAGTTCATGCTCGCCATCGCCATGGCGATCTCGGTCTATCGCATCGCCATCGGCCCGCGCGCGCAGGACCGGGTGCTGGGCATGGATACGCTTTATGTCAACGCCATGCTGCTTCTTTTGACCTTCGGCCTGCGCACCGGCAACGACATCTATTTCGAGGCATCGCTGCTGATCGCCATCCTCGGCTTCGTCTCCACCGTCGCCCTTTCCAAATTCCTGATGCGCGGTGAGGTGATCGAATGAGCGAGGCGCACGAATTTCCCCTCTGGGCCGCCATTGCCGTGGCCTTCTTCGTCCTGCTCGGCGCCTCGCTGACACTGATCGGCACCATCGGCTTTGCCAGGCTCAACAGCTTCTATGAGCGCCTGCATGCGCCCACACTGGGCACCAGCTGGGGCACCGGCGGCATCGTCATGGCCTCGATCATCTATTTTTCCGTCTCCGGCGACCGTTTCGCCTTCCACGAAATCTTCATCGGCATTTTCATGACGGTGACGACGCCGGTTTCCCTGATGCTGCTGGGGCGCGCTGCGCTTTATCGGGACCGGGCGGAGCAGAATACGGATAATCGGGAGCATCTTTAGAGCGCCGGGCTACTTTGCCCGGCTGTTCGCCACTGCCTCAATTGCGATGGCCATGACTTCCAGATCGCTTTCCGGCAGTGCATTTGCTGCCGCAGCGATCTTTGCTTTCAGCAGATCATGGCCCGTCAGCACGGCTGTTTTCTTTTCAAAATCAAGCAATGCGTTCGGAGTGCTATCCAGAACGGTGGCTATCCGAACGAGTGTCGCGAGATCAGGCTCCCTTCGGCCCATGATGTAATTGCCGTAACGACGCTCCGTAAGCCCCGCTCGGCGGGCAACTTCCGCATTAGAGAGACCAAGCTCCTTCGCGCGCTTTTTCAGATTTGCTGCAAATGATTCCATAGGAACAGATTGTTCCTGACAGAAACCACGGGTCTATGTACATTATGGCGTTAACGATCACGTCATTATAGGTAGGCCATGCCGCTCAGCGCCGATTATCTCTATCTCATCGCGGGCTGCAGTTTCGTCCTGGCAGCTTACCTCTGGCTCGAATGGCAGACTCGCATTCGACCCATGCTCTTACTAAGCTCGGAGATTAAACGCCTTGCCGATGACCTGATTGAACGACATGGCGAGCGCGCGGAGGAATTCGCCGCCATGGAAGAAGACCGGGCATGGCGCTATTCGCGAAACTTCGAGCAGGGCAAATGGCGGCGTGTGCGCAGAGAACTTGAGTGCCGCGACAATATCCCATAGCAGGATAATTCAGGACGGACCCTTGGCACTGCGATTTTGAGATTTTTCGGCACATGACAAAGTCTACGCATACACCCGAGTATCGGCTTCTTGTTGAGATACTGACCGACACCCGGCGAAAAACAGGGTTAACCCAGCAGCAAGTCGCAGAACGGCTGGGTAAGCCACAGTCCTATGTCGCAAAGGCTGAAGGAGCTGAAAGGCGAATAGACGTCGTTGAATTTGCAAAATTGTCGGCCGCAATGGGCGAAGACCCGACCGCGCTTCTTCAGCTGTTGCTCACAAGAATGGAGGAACGAGGCGTTCCTCTCTGATCAAGACTGTTTCGACGCGATAACCTTGCGAAAAGTGAGGGAAATTCGCCTGTCTCGGGCTTTCCTAACTCCGTTCACGATATCCGATTTGCGAGCCGGAATTTCATGGGTCCAGCCGTAGCGGCCAGCGTCTCTCAGCAAGACGCCGGAGCGAGGTTGAAGCAAGACGCCGCATATGGCTGACCCACGCAATTCGCGGAAAACCATCTCGCAAGCAGATAGAAGGCTTAGCGATACGATCCCATCGTCAAAACAGGGCACACAATCGACATGCGCACTGATGCCCTGCCCCGGAAGATATTCATTAGCGATAACCTGATCGGGCAAATCCCGGCAATATCCTGCGGCAACCAGCCGCTTAGCGAACACGCCGAGCCAGGGCGGCAACGGCCCGAGATACGCATCCGCGGTAACAACGCGCGCCTTATAGTCGTACCGATAACCGAAATGCTGCACGCGGCGTTTCAACTCCGTGCTCCACGCATCCGCATCCAGTCTGTCGGTGACGGCGGCCTCCTCCTCTGGAGAGAGAAAGCCGTCAAAATAGACAATGCCGGGCGGTAGAAGAGGTGGGCTTGTGACACGATCCATTTGTGGACTGCTCTCCAACTGCCTGCAACAAACAGGGTTGGCCTATGGCTACACCGCGCCTGTCAAAAGCATATGATGGCTGTAGCTACTCATCGAAATTTGCTTGCAAATGGACAAGTCACCAAGCACGCAATTCATCAAAAATGAGGTTGAGATAAATGGTGCCCGGAGGCGGATTTGAACCACCGACACGCGGATTTTCAATCCGCTGCTCTACCAACTGAGCTATCCGGGCACTTCAGGTCCTTGAAGAACCTCCGCTTTTGGCGGGCGGGGCTGTTTGGTGCCCCGAAAGTGAGCGGGGTTATAACATCTTGTTCGGACATGGCAAGCGCCATCGCGAAGTTTTTTGACAGTTTTTTCACGGCGCCTGTGGATGGCTTGAAAGTCTGCCCGGCGAAGGCAGGATTGCGGCGGAAAACCCGCTCCTGGGCATCCGCCGGGCCGGCGGGTGGCGGCACGGCAGGTGGCGGCTTACGCCCCTTCGCTGCGCCGTGCAGCAAAGCCAAGAGCGATTGGCACAACGGCCACCAGCGCCGCCATGACGGGCGAGGAGGCGAAGATGCGGCTTGCCAGCGAGGTGACGGCAACGGAGCGCACCACCGTCATCAGCCGCGAATTCTCGCGATCGCGCTCATGCCGGGCATTGGCGGATTCATGATGCGACGGGTTGGCGGCGGCTTCCAGCCGTTTGACGTCGCGGCGAATTTTTTCGAGCTGTTTGCGCAGGTCTTCAAGTTCCGCGCGCAAGGATGATTCCGGCGGAGCGGCGGCACGCGCCCTTCGGGCAGCAGCGGGTTTTGCAGCCTTCTTCTCCACGGCCTCTTCGTCCAGTTCGGCCAGATGGTCGTCAAGGTCCGAGGGCTTGTCGAAACCGTGGGATCGCAGTGGTGCTTTCATCGCTGTCTCCTGAGGCGTGCTGAATTGCGGCGGCGGGCACTTTTGCCCGGTCAGCCTTTTCAACGCCTCAGCCGGGCAAAGGATGCACGGAAAGCAGGGAAACAGGCATAATAAAACAGGCCCCGAAGGGCCTGTTCAATGTCTCGCTTGAAGCCTCAGGCCGCCTTGGCGGCGCTGGCATAGGGATCGAAGCGACCGTAGAAGGTCTCGCCCTTGGCGGCCATATCCTTCAGCAGCGGTGTCGGCTTGAAGCGCGGGCCATAGGTCTCGCTGAGCTTCTCGGCGAGTGCCACGAAGTTCTTCACGCCCATGCCGTCGATGTAGGACAGCGCACCGCCGGTATAGGGCGCGAAACCGAAACCGAGGATGGAGCCGACATCCGCCTCCCGCGGATCGGTGACGATGCCTTCTTCCACCGTGCGGGCGGCTTCCAGCGCCACGGTGACGAGGAAGCGCTGTTTCAGCACCTCCATATCCACCGCTTCAGGCTTCTGCTGCGGATAAAGGTCCTTCAGGCCGGGCCAGAGGGATTTCTTGGCGGGCTTTTGCGGATAGTCGTAAAAGCCCTTGGCGTTCTTGCGGCCAAAACGGCCCTCGCCTTCCACCAGCTTCTTCACCAGCTCCATATGGCGCGGGTCGACGGCCTTTTCGCCGAGATCGGCGACGGTGGCTTTCAGGATCTTGTAGGAAAGATCGATGGCCACCTCATCGTTCAGCGCCAGCGGGCCGACCGGCATGCCGGCGAATTTCGCGGCATTTTCGATCATGGCGGCGGGTACGCCTTCGATCAGCATGTCGTAGCTTTCCGCCATGTAACGCAGCACGCAGCGATTGACGAAGAAGCCGCGCGTATCATTGACCACAATCGGGGTCTTCTTGATCTTCGCCACATAGTCCAGCGCGACGGCAAGCGCCCTGTCGCCGGTTTCCTTGCCGAGGATCACTTCCGTCAGCATCATCTTCTCGACCGGCGAGAAGAAGTGGATGCCGATGAAATCCGCCGGGCGCTTCGAGTTCTTCGCAAGGCCGGTGATCGGCAAAGTGGAGGTGTTGGAGGCGAAGATCGCGCCCTGCGGCAGCACGGCTTCCACGGCCTCGATGACTGCCTTCTTCACATCGCGGTCTTCGAAGACGGCCTCGATGACGAGATCGGCATCGGAGAGCGCCTTGTAATCCGCCGTCGGGGTGACGAGGTCGAGCAGGGCCTTGCCCTCATCCTGCGTCAGCCTGCCCTTGCCGATGGCCGCCTTGACGCTTTCCTCGCAATGGCCCTTGCCCTTGTCGGCGGCTTCCTGATCGCGGTCCACCAGCACAACGGGGATGCCGGCGGCAGCGGTGACATAAGCGACGGCAGCGCCCATGAAGCCCGCGCCGACGACGCCGACCTTCCTGAACTCCGTCTTCGGCTGGCCGGCGGGGCGGCGCGCGCCCTTGCCCAGTTCCTGCATGGAAATGAACAGCGAGCGGATCATGCCGAAGGCTTCCTTCGAGCGAAGGATTTCGGTGAAATAACGCTGCTCCACCTTGAGCGCCGTATCGAAGGGCAATTGCAGGCCTTCATAGACGCATTTGAGGATGGCGAGTGCAGCCGGATAGTTGCCGGCGCTTTCACGGCGCAGGATGGCCGGTGCTGCGGGCCAGAGCTGGGCTGCTGCCGGCGTCCAGATGCCGCCGCCGGGGGCCTTGAAGCCCTTTTCATCCCAGGGGGCGACCGGCTTCAGGCCGTCCTTGATCATCTGCTTTGCGGTTGCAACCAGCTGATCCGGCTCCACCACCTGATGCACCAGACCCATGGCCTTGGCGCGCGCGCCGGTCAGCGACTGGCCGGTCGTCATCATCTGCAGTGCCGATTGCGCGTCCGTCAGGCGCGGCACACGCTGGGTGCCGCCGGCGCCGGGGAAGATGCCGACCTTGACTTCCGGCAGGGCGATCTTGAGGTTCTTGGCGCTGGAGGCGACCCGGCCGTGGCAAGCAAGCGACAGCTCAAACGCGCCGCCCATGCAGGTGCCGTTGATGGCCGAAACCCAGGGCTTGCCGTTGGTCTCGATCTTGCGGAACAGGCCCGTCATGCGGCGGACGAGTTCGAACAGCTTTGCCGCCGCCTGATCCGGGTTCTTCGTCTTCTCGTCATTATAGAAGGAGAACATCGACTTGATCATCGAAAGATCGGCGCCGCCGGAAAAGGTGCTCTTGCCAGATGTGAAAACGACGCCCTTGACGGCGCTGTCGGCGACGGTCGCGTCAACGATGGCGTTGAGCTCGTCCATCACTTCTGATGTGAAGACGTTCATGGATTTTTCCGGCATATCCCAGGTGACGAGGGCGATGCCGTCTGCGTCCGTCTCGATGGTGAAATTGGTATAAGTGCTCATTTGGGATTCCTCTTCCCTGAATTTCCTGACGCGTCTAACTCCTCCTTCCCGTCATGGTCGGGCTTGACCCGACCATCCAGCACCTCGGCGTGGATCCTCGGGTCAAGCCCGAGGATGACGGAAGCGGGGGTTGTTACCGCTGCCTCAAACCCGCTCGATAACCGTCGCCGTGCCCATGCCAGCGCCGATGCAGAGCGTGACGAGCGCGGTGTTCAGATCGCGCCGCTCCAGCTCATCCAGCACCGTGCCGAGGATCATCGCGCCGGTTGCACCGAGCGGATGGCCCATGGCGATGGCGCCGCCATTGACGTTCATCCGATCGTGGTCGATGTCGAAGGCCTGCATGTAACGCAGGACCACGGCGGCAAAGGCTTCGTTGAGCTCGAAAAGGTCGATATCGGCAAGCGACATTCCGGTCTTTTTCAGGAGCTTTTCGGTCACATCCACCGGGCCGGTGAGCATCAGCGCCGGATCGGAGCCGATATTGGCGAATGCCTTGATGCGGGCACGCGGTTTCACGCCCATTGCCTCACCGCCCGCCTTCGAGCCAACCAGCACGGCGGCAGCGCCATCGACGATACCGGATGAATTGCCGGCATGGTGGACGTAGTTGATCCGCTCTACTTCCGGATGGGCCATGATGCCGACGGCCTCGAAGCCGCCCATTTCACCCGGCATCTGGAAGGATGGGTTGAGGGAGGCGAGCGCCTGCATGTCCGTGCCGGGGCGCATGTGCTCGTCACGGTCGAGGATCGTCAGGCCGTTTGAGTCCTTCACCGGAATGACCGACTTGTTGAAATAGCCTTTTTCCCAGGCGTGCGCCGCACGCTTCTGGCTTTCGACGGCGTAGGCGTCGACATCGTCACGGGAGAAACCATATTTGGTGGCGATGAGATCGGCCGACACGCCCTGTGGCATGAAGAAGGCCGGGAAGTTAACCGAGGGGTCCATGTACCAGGCGCCGCCAGACATGCCCATGCCCACGCGCGACATGCTTTCGACACCGCCGGCGATGACGATATCGTCCGACCCCGCCTTGACCTTGCCGGCGGCGAAGTTGATGGCATCGAGACCAGAGGCGCAGAAGCGCGAGATCTGCATTCCCGGCGCCCTGTTGGAATAACCGGCCTCGAAGGCGGCGGCTTTCGGGATCACCGCGCCGGCATCCATAACGGGATCGACGCAGCCCATGATGATGTCGTCTACCGTGGATGTATCAAGTCCGTTGCGGTCGCGGAGGGCTTCCAGTGTCTTGGCGGCAAGGCGAACGGAAGGCACCTCATGCAGGCTGCCATCCTTCTTGCCGCGTCCGCGCGGGGTGCGGACATGGTCGTAGATAAATACGTCGGTCATAACTCTCTCCCTGTGGCGTTATGAACGCCAGATTTCTCAGAATGCTTCCGCAGCCAGTTCCATCATGGTGTCCGCGCCGGTTTCGATGCGGGCCTTGCGCAGCGCCGTTTCCGGCATGATGCGCTCCATAAAAAACTTCGCCGTGACAAGCTTGGTCTTGAGGTAATCCTCGTCCGAAGCGCTGCCGGCTGCAAGCGCTTCGCTGGCGGCTTTCGCCATGCGCGCCTGCATGTAGCCCAGCACCACGATGCCGAAGAGATGCATGTAATCGGTCGAGCCGGCACCGGCATTGTCGGGTTTCGCCATGGCGTTCTGCATGAACCACATGGTTGCGGCCTGCAGGTCGTTCAAGCCCTTCTTCAGGCCCTTGGTGTAAAGGCTAAGCTTTTCATCGGCGCGGTTTTCCTCGCAGAAATCGCCGATTTCCTTGAACAGCGCCATGACGGCGCGGCCGCCATTCATGCCGAGCTTGCGGCCAACCAGATCGAGCGCCTGAATGCCGTTCGCGCCCTCATAGATCATGGTGATGCGCGCATCGCGAACATATTGGCTCATGCCATGTTCCTCGATGTAGCCATGGCCGCCGAAGACCTGCTGCGCCATCACGGCGTGTTCGAAGCCCTTGTCGGTCAGGACACCTTTCAGGATCGGGGTGACGAGGCCGAGCAGGTCGTCCGCCGCCTGGCGCTGCTTTTCGTCAGTGGCGCGGTGGGCGATGTCGGATTGCAGCGCGGTCCACAGAAGGAAGGCGCGGCCGGCCTCATTATAGGCCTTGATGGTCATCAGCGTGCGGCGGATATCGGGATGCACGATGATCGGGTCGGCCTTCCTGTCGGGGAATTTCGCTCCGGAGAGCGAGCGGCCCTGAATGCGCTCACGGGCATATTCGACCGCGTTCTGGTAGGCGATCTCGCCAACGGAAAGACCCTGAAGGCCGACGCCGAGGCGGGCTTCGTTCATCATCACGAACATGGCCGAAAGGCCCTTGTTCTCAGCGCCGAGCAGATAACCGGTCGCGTCATCGTAGTTCATGACGCAGGTGGCGTTGCCGTGAATACCCATCTTGTGCTCGATCGCACCGCAGGTGACGCCGTTGCGCTCGCCCGGCGTGCCGTCTTCCTTCACCAGGAACTTCGGTACGATGAAGAGCGAAATGCCCTTGGTGCCTTCCGGCGCGCCTTCGATGCGCGCGATCACCAGATGGACGATATTGTTCGTCATGGAATGTTCGCCGGCGGAGATGAAGATTTTCTGACCGGAAATTTTGTAGCTGCCATCAGCCTGCGGCACAGCCTTGGTGCGCAGCATGCCGAGATCGGTGCCGCAATGGGGTTCGGTGAGGTTCATGGTGCCGGACCATGTGCCTTCCACCATCTTCGGCAGGTAGGTGTCCTTCTGCTCCTGCGTGCCATGCACCAGAATGGCGGCAATCGCACCCTGCGTCAGGCCGGGATACATCATCAGCGACAGGTTGGCCGACGACATATATTCGCCAATTGCGGCGTGCAGCGTATAGGGCAGGCCCTGACCGCCGAATTCCGGCGGAACGGCAAGACCGATCCAGCCGCCCTCGCAATAGGCGTCATAGGCATCCTTGAAACCATCCGGCACAGAAACCGAACCGTCATCGGCGCGCTTGCAACCCTGTTGGTCGCCGGAAAGGTTGAGCGGAAAAAGCCGCTCTTCGGCAAGCTTTGCGGCTTCACCGGTGATAGCCTCGATCATGTCGGGGGTTGCATCCTCGAAGCCGGGCAGGTTGTTATACCGCTCCAGGCCGAGAACGTCGTTCAGGATAAAAAGCGTGTCTTTAACTGGGGCCTTGTAAACAGGCATTACCGATGTTCCTCCGCATCGTGGGCGCCGGCGATAATCCGGCCGATATGGGATGATAATATTTGACGTGCGCGTAAACGTCAAATAAATTTCGGCGGAATATCCCTTCTCCTTTTTCGCGGAATGGACGTCCGGCCCGGCGCAGGGCTGCCGCGTGCCGTAAAAGTTAAAAAATTCCGACCACAGTTAACCACTTCTTTACCACGTTTCGTGAATTCTCCCGACAGAGGTAACTGCTTCGTACTCCGGCGCATTTTCCTCAACGGGGGCGAATACCGGCTCTAGGATTGCTGCATGTTGCGGCGACGGCGTGTCCAGGCAGGCAACGTCGCGACAGATAACCGGGCACGGCGGGCGGAAGCGAAGCGAGCGAAAAGATGAACGGATTGCGATCGAAAACCCAACAGCCAAGCGACAGATCGTCTCTTGATGCGCTCAATCGCACCATTGAAGGCCTTGAAGCTCGTATCGAAGGGCTGATGAGCCAGAAGTTCCCGCGCGACCCCCGGGCCGCGAGCGCTCAGCCCGAAACGAAAAGCGAGGCTTATGCCGCGCGCGCCGCCGTCACGCCGCCGCAGCTCGATCCCGTCAACGAAATCCGCCAGCGCCAGCGCCTCCTCGAGGCGAGCTTCCAGCGCCCGCAGGAATCCGCCGCCCGCCCGGAACGGACGATTACCAGACCGCTTGCACCGGAATACCGGCCGAGGGACGCGCAGCAGGCAACAGCCGCTCCCGCACCGCGCGCGCGTTCCATCCCGCCCTATCAGGAGCCGCAGCGCAATGATGCAGCCTTGCAGGAAATCGCACAGGCGCTCGTCAATCTGCGGCATGAGCTGAAGCACGACATTGCCGAGGGCGTTGCCCGCGAAGCGCAGGGCCTGCGCACCGAGATCCGCAATATTCGCGCGGTGGCGGAAGACCAGCAGTTCATCGGCGATCTGCGCGACGATATCGCACGGTTGGCCGGCAGCATCGACCAGCTCGGCAATCTGGCATCTCCGGATGCCTACGGGCTGCGCAACGAATTCGAGGACCTTCGCCTGACGATCGATCAGCTTGCGCGCGAAGACAGCGTGCACCGGATCGAAAGCCGCTGGAACAATGTGGAAGACACGCTACGCGGTTTCGACGCCGGCGCGTTGCAGGATGAGATCGTTTCGCTCGCCTATCGTCTCGATGACATCAAGACCCAGCTCGGCGGCATGAGCAACAATCCGGCCGTGCGCGTGCTCGAAGACAAGCTGATCGCCATTGCCAGCGCCGTGGAGCAGCTCGGCAAGCACATGCAGCCGAACGAAGCGGCCTTTACCGAACAGTTTTCCGGTCTCGACCAGCGGCTGGACGAAATAAGCCGCGCCATTGCCGCAACCGGCACGCGCGCCAATGCGCAGGCAACGGACAATGCGCTGGCGCAGCGTCTGGAAACCCGGCTGAACGGCCTTGCCGAACAGCTCGGCGACATCAACCGCCTTGCCGCCGCAAAACCTGAACCGGCGCTGGACCTGACCGCCCGTCTTGAAGCGCTGGCCGGCAAGATCGACGAACTCAGCACCGCCCGCGACGCCGCCCAGTTGCATGAGCGGCTGGACCAGCTTTCCCTGCTTCTGGAGCGTTCGCAGCGCCCCTCGCAACAGGCGGAGCTGACGTCTTTCCTCAGCGATATTTCCCGCAAGATCGATGCGCTGGATCACGGCGCCGTCAATGACGGTCTGGCAGAGCGGCTCGATACGCTCTCGCGCCGCATCGAGGACCTCGATTATCGTTACAGCCAGCCGGCATCGGGCCTCAGCGAAAGCGCCTTCTCGCGTCTGGAAGAGCGGCTCGGCAATATTGCCGCCCGTCTCGACGAGACCGCCCATGCCGCGCCTGCCGACAGCCACGCGCTGGCAAGCCTCGAAAACCAGATCGCCCATCTCTCGACGCTGATCAGCCAGCCGGTGCAGATGCAGGCCGCGGGCATGCCGCCTGAACTCGATGCCCGCATGGCGGCCATCGAAGACTATATGGCATCCAACGACGAATATATCATCGAGGCAGCCCGGCAGGCGGCCGAGGCCGTTCTCGACGCTTATACCCGCAACAATCTCTCGGCCGGCGCAAACCTTGCCGACATGACCATGCTGACCGATCTTGCGACCGATCTGCGCAATCTCGAAGCCTTGAGCCGCAACACCGAAGAACGCACGCACCGCACATTCGAAGCGCTGCATGAGACGCTGGTGCAGATCGCCGGCCGGCTGGATAACCTCGACAATGCCCCCGTCTACCGCGAAGAGGCCGCGCCCCGCAACGTCGCGAAACCTGTGGCGGCCCCCGCGCACGAAGATGTGTCCATGCCGGCCGCCATCTTCCCGGAAGAGGGCTATATCGCCGAAGAACAGGCCATTCTCGACGCCGACGGTAAAGATGGGGATGCCATCGTGCCTCCCGCTGCGGCGAAGCCCGCGAAGGCGGAAAAAAAGAGCCTGCTTGCCGGCCTGACGAAGCGTTTCAAGACGGGTACTGCAAAGACGGTCAAAGCCGCAGAAGAACCCGTATCGGCCTCCTCCTCCGCTCGCACGCAGGTCGAGCCCGCCCCGTCGCTCGATCCGATCGACGTTCTGCCGGCGGGTCAGGAGAACGAACTTCTGGAGCCGGGTTCGGGTGCGCCCGATATCAAGAAAATCCTCGAGCGCGTGCGCGCCAGCCAGGTGGCCGCCAGCGGCAAGGCCGCAGACGCCGAAGGACGGACGGATTTCATTGCCGCCGCCCGTCGTGCGGCGCAGGCCGCCGCCATGGAAACATCGCCGGAGAAGCTCGATACCGGCAAGAAGGGCCGCAAGGCCGAGGCATCGGGGCTCTCGCGCTATCGCCGCCCGCTGCTGCTCGGCATCGGCGCCATTCTTCTGGCAATGATGGCCATGCCGCTCGTCAAGACGCTGATCGGCGGCGCGGAAGCCCCGGCTCCGGTCATCGAGCAGAAGCAGGACAATGGCCCGGTCTCCGCGCTTCCCGAAGCGGGCGACAAGGCCGTGACCATTCCGTCCGATCTCGTCATCGATCCGGAACAGGCAGCATCCGCTGACAGCATCGAAAACACCGCACCGGCGGAAAACATCATCGATCCCCGCACCGTCGGCGGCGCGCCGCTGCCTGACGAGCCGCCGGTTGCCGACGTTCCCGCCGTGGATGCGCCAAATTCCGGCACCGTCGCGCAGAACGAACCTTCGGCTCCGGCACAGGTCGCAGCCACGGCTGTTCCCGCCCAGGACGCCATCGCCGTTCCCGCCGGCATCGAGCCGGCATCGCTTGCCGAAGCGGCCGCCAAGGGCGACACGCAGGCGCTGTTCGAGATCGCAGCCCGCTACACCGATGGCCGCGGCGTTGCTGCCGACCGCACCGAGGCGGCAAAATGGTACAAGCTCGCCGCTGATCGTGGTCTTGCACCCGCGCAATATCGTCTCGCCAATCTCTACGAGAAGGCGAACGGCGTCGAACGCAACCTTCCCGAAGCCAAGCGCTATTACACGCTGGCCGCGGAACAGGGCAATGCGGGCGCCATGCACAATCTTGCCGTGCTGCTTGCTTCCGATGCGGCCGGCCAGCCGGATTTCGCCGCCGCCGCGCAATGGTTCATCAAGGCTTCCGACCTCGGCGTTCGTGACAGCCAGTTCAACCTCGCCATTCTCTATGCGCGCGGCAGCGGCGTGAAGCAGGACATCGAGGAATCCTACAAGTGGTTCGCCATCGCAGCTAAGGATGGCGACGCCGACGCCGCCCAGAAGCGCGACGAAGTGGCAGGGGCCCTGAACCCGCAGCAGCTTCAGAGCGCCAAGGCCAAGGTGGAGGCCTGGAAGGTCAAGCCGCTTTCGGAAGACGCCAACAGCGTCAACCCGCCCGAGGAATGGGCCGGCAAGGAAGGCGTGAAGACCGCTTCCGTGGACATGGAAAAGGCGATCCGCAACATTCAGGCGATCCTGAACAAGAACGGTTTCGATGCCGGCCAGCCTGACGGCAAGCTCGGCAAGAACACCGTGACGGCCATCAAGGACTTCC
The DNA here is from genome assembly GCF_006970545.1 of Agrobacterium sp. T29. NCBI lineage: Bacteria > Pseudomonadati > Pseudomonadota > Alphaproteobacteria > Hyphomicrobiales > Rhizobiaceae > Agrobacterium > Agrobacterium sp. T29. The sequence continues at coordinate 137,242 of NZ_CP040640.1, read as the reverse complement.
AGAAGTCCGTGGGCCAGACGCCGGACGGTCGCATTACCAACGAGCTGGTGACCGCGCTTCTCGCCCGCAACAAATAAACATTCGAGAACCGACTAAGCGGCCCCTTTGGCCGCTTTCGCTCAGCCCGGCGCAGGAATGTGGCCGGCTGCCGACACACGGCCGCTATCTTTCCAAATTATCAACGTATTTACCGTTGAATGTTGACAGGTCAGGCCCTCGCGGGCATGACGGATGAAGGCTGGGCATGCCCGGTCTTTTCAGACAGAAAGTGTAAATCGCGGCGCGGCCCCCTCACCCGGACAAGCCCTGCCGCCCGGAACCATTTGCCCGAGGTCCGAGCCGTGACTGTCTATCTGCCGATCGCAGAACTGTCGGTGAATATTTTCATCATTCTCGGCATGGGCGCGGCCGTCGGTTTTCTTTCCGGCATGTTCGGCGTGGGCGGCGGCTTTCTGATTACCCCGCTTCTGATTTTCTACAATATTCCGCCTGTGGTGGCCGTGGCGACGGGTGCAAACCAGGTGGTCGCCTCTTCCGTGTCAGGCTCGATCACGCATTTCCGGCGCGGCACGCTCGACGTCAAGCTCGGCAGCGTGCTGCTTGTGGGCGGTCTGGTGGGGGCGACGGTCGGCGTGTGGATATTCTCCTTCCTGCGCAGCATCGGCCAGCTCGATCTCATCGTCTCGCTGCTTTATGTCATCCTGCTCGGCACCGTCGGCGGGCTGATGCTGAAGGAAAGCATTTCGGCGCTTCGCCGCGCCGCCCGCAACGAAACCGTGACGCTGCGCCGGCCGGGCCATCACAACTGGGTGCACCGCCTGCCGCTGAAAATGCGGTTCAAGAAATCGAAGATCTATCTCAGCATCATTCCCATCGTCACGCTGGGTTTCGGCATCGGCATCCTCACCTCGATCATGGGTGTGGGCGGCGGCTTCATCATGGTGCCGGCGATGATCTATCTCTTACGCATCCCCACCAGCGTGGTTGTCGGCACCTCGCTGTTCCAGATCATTTTCGTAACCGCCTATACGACCGTGGTTCAGGCGGCGACCAACTATTCCGTCGATGTAGTGCTGGCCTTCATTCTGATGGTGGCGGGCGTCATCGGCGCGCAATATGGTGTGCGCGTCGGCCAGAAACTGCGCGGTGAACAGCTGCGCGCCCTGCTGGCGCTTCTCGTTCTCGCTGTTGCGCTTCGCCTTGCCGTATCGCTGGTGGTGCGCCCGGAAGACCTGTTTTCGGTGGCCGTCGGGGGGTTAGGTTATTGACCCGCCATTTGCTGCTTGCCGCCCTTGCGCTGGCCTCATGTCTCACCTTCGGGCAGACCGCTTCGGCCCAGACACCGCCGCTTGCCCTGCCGCCCGGCCCGCAGCAGCGATCCCTGCTGGAAAATATCGAAATCGGCGCATCGACGACCGAAATTCCCATTGCTTCCGATTTTCGCGGCGCGGATTTCACGCTTTTCGGCGCGCTGAACAATACCGACCAGTTGCTGCTCGCCATCGGGCAATACGACATTGTCGTGACGCTCGAGGGACCGAGCGACTATATGACGGTGCGCAAAAAGGAACGCGTTGCAGGCATCTGGATCAATACCAGCGCCATCACCTTCACGCCGCTGCCGGAATCCTATTCCATGGCCAGCACGCGCAATATCAGCGATGTCGCCTCGCCCGGAACGCTCCGCGCCATGGGGCTTGGCGTCGACCATCTGTCACTGAAAAGCGCGGTCTTCTCCGGCGTGCCCGACAATGTCTTCGATTTTCAGGAAGCCTATCGGCGTCTGAAGCTTTCCAGCGGCATCTATCGCAACGACACGACCGGGGTGCGGCTGGAACGCACCGGCCTGTTCTGGGCGACCCTGCGCCTGCCCGCCAACGTGCCGAACGGCGTGCACACCGCACGCGCCTATCTCTTCAAGAGCGGCAAATTCATCGCCCAGCGCGAACTGAAACTGCGCGTCGTCAAAACCGGCATGGAGCAGGCGATCACCGACGCCGCGCATCAGACGCCGCTTGCCTATGGCGCGCTCTGCGTTCTGCTTGCCGTCGTGACCGGCTGGGGCGCCAGCATCATCTTCCGCAAGGACTGATCGGTTTTCATCCCGCAAAAGAGAGCGTCTGCCGCCCCTGCCGGCAAAGATAGCATTCGCTTCCGCCATCGGTTTGCAGTAAAATTCAAGGCGTTACAAACATACATGCAGCTCAAGGCAAGCATGTGCGGTTGTGACCGGGATGAAAAGGAGAAATGTCATGTTCAAGCACATTCTCATTCCCACCGATGGCTCGCCGCTGGCGCAGATCGCAATCGACCAAGGGTTCGCTCTCGCCAAGGAGGCAGGCGCAAAGGTGACCGTCGTGACGGTATCGGAACCCTTTCACGTGATTGCCAGCGATGTCGAAGACATTGCCGCCATTGCCGAAGAAGAATTCCACCGCTGCGAGGAAGCGGAACATCTGCTGAGGGATACGCAGGCGCAGGCCACGTCCATGGGGCTGGATTGCGAAGCGCTGCTGGCGCGAGCGGGAAGGCCCGACGAGGCGATCATCGAAGCCGCCAACAGGAGCGGCTGCGATCTCATTGCCATGGCCTCGCACCGGCGCAGGAGCTTCGTGGAAATGCTGCTCGGCAGCGTCACGGCCAAGGTGCTGAAGAATTCTAAGATACCGGTGCTGGTCTACCGGCAATAAAGCATTTCCAGTAAAGCTGCGTAAGCGGTTTTACGTCCGGAAAATACGCTCAGCCGAGAAGATTTGAAAACCGCACCGAATAGATGCGGTCCCTCCCCATCAGATGGGCGACGAGAGCGGCATGATCGAACAGGCCGCGCATGGCCTTGTGCCGCAAATCCAGCCCGCCGCTCATGACCCCGAAAGCCGGCATCAACAGACGCGAACCGTCGGTGGCGAAACAGGGCCGCCGCACCGTCTTTTCACGGCGGCGGACCGTGGCGGAGGGATGCAGATGCCCGGCGATTTCGCCGGCGGCATCACCCGGTTTCGGCTCGTGGCGGAAGACGAGAGTGCCGTAAAACATCTCGTCCACCGAAGAGCCCGGCAGATCGACCGTGCCGTCGGGATCGTGATTGCCGTTGATCCATATCCATTCGCGGCCACGGGCCATGTCGCGGATGAGCTCGCGCAACGGCAGCGGCAGATGCTCGGAACCGACGCGATCATGGAAATTATCGCCAAGGCTGACGACGATCTTCGGATCGTAACGGCTGACGAGGGAGGAGAGGATTTTAAGCGTGGCGATGGTGTCGTATGGCGGCAGCATGCGTCCGCGCCTTGCAAAGGCCGCGCCCTTTTCCAGATGCAGGTCGGAAACGACGAGCAACGACAGGTCCGGCAGGTAAAGCCCGCCCAAAGGATCGCACCAGGCGGCGACGCCATTGATGGCGGTTTCGCTGCCGAGGCATTCGAAGCCATTGGAAAACCTGTCGCTCAATGTCAGCCGGCTCAGCACTTTTGCCTTTGTTCCTTCATTCCGCCCAGATGTTTCAGGACATGGCCTCGGCGATCAGCTCGTCTGCGGCCTCGGCCAGTACCTGATCCATCGCCTCGCCCGCCACCGTCTCGCGGCCGATTTCCAGCATGACAGGAACGGCAAGCGGCGAGACATGCTCCAGCGCGCGGTGGGTGGTGTGGCCCTTGATTCGCCTCAGCATATCGCCAAGACGGCCAATGTCCAAAAGTCCCGCCGCCGCATCGCGCCGCGTCGCTTCCAGCAGAATATGATCCGGCTCATGGCTGCGAAGAACGTCATAAATAAGATCGGCGGAAACAGTGACCTGCCGTCCGGTCTTTTCCTTGCCGGGATGGCGGCGTTCGATCAGACCGGAAATGACGGCGCAATTGCGGAAGGTGCGCTTCAGCATGAAGGATTCATCCAGCCACGCCTCCAGATCGTCGCCCAGCATGTCCTCGTCCAGCAGGTCTGCAAGCGACAGGCGACGGGATTTCAGCCGCCTGCCGATATCTTCCATGGCCCAGATGGCGAGCGAATAGTCGGTGGCGACGAAACCCATCGGCTTGGCGCCGGCCCGCTCTAGCCGGCGCGTCAAAAGCATGCCGAGCGTCTGGTGCGCCAAACGTCCCTCGAAGGGATACATGACCATGAAGAAGCGCTTGCGGAAGGGGAAGGTCTCGACCAGCAGCTCATCCCGCTTGGGAATGATCGACTTTTCCTTCTGGATCGCCAGCCAGTCGCGCACCTGATCCGGGATGGCATGCCAGCGCGTCGGGTCTGCCAGCATGGAGCGCACTTGATCCGCTAGGTAGGTGGAGAGCGGGAACTTGCCGCCGGCATAGGAGGGTATCTTCGGGTCCATGGAGAAGGCCTGCGAGACCAGGCATTCATTCTCGCGGATACCTTCAAAACGCAGCACCTTGCCGGCGAAGAGGAAGGTATCGCCCTGCACCAGCTGCTCGAGGAAATATTCCTCGACCTTGCCGAGCGACATGCCGCCGCGCCCGACCGTGCCCTTGGCATTACGCTTGACCATGCGGACATTGAGTTCCGCCGCCTCGACAATGGTGCCGAGGTTGAGGCGATATTGCTGCGCGACCGCCGGATTGGAGACGCGCCAGCGGCCGTCCTTCATCTGGCGGATGCGGGCGTAACGTTCATAGGTGCGCAGCGCATAACCACCGGTGGCGGTGAAATCCACCACCCTATCGAAGGTAGTCCGCGGCAGGTCGGCATAGGGCGAAGCGCTAGTCACTTCACGATAGAGATCATCCGCATCGAAGGGCTCGGCGCAGGCCATGCCGAGCACATGCTGGGCAAGAACATCGAGCGCGCCCTCGGCAATCGGCGGCGTATCCTGCGCACCGATATAGTTCGCATCAAGGGCTGCCCGGCACTCCATCACCTCGAAACGGTTGGCGGGAACGAGGATCGCCTTTGACGGCTCATCCATGCGATGATTGGCGCGGCCGATGCGCTGGGCCAGGCGGCTTGCGCCCTTCGGCGCGCCGACATGCACGACGAGATCGACATCGCCCCAGTCTATGCCGAGATCGAGCGTGGAGGTGGCGACGACGGCGCGCAATTTGTTTTCCGCCATGGCCGCTTCCACCCTGCGGCGCTGGCCGGCATCCAGCGAACCGTGATGCAGTGCAATCGGCAGATTGTCGTCATTGATGGTCCAGAGCTCCTGGAAGATCAGCTCCGCCTGCGAACGCGTGTTGACGAAGATCAGCGTCGTCTGATGGTCCTTCAGCGCGGCGTACAAATCCTTCATGGCATAACGCGCCGAATGGCCGGACCACGGGATGCGCTCTTCCGTGCTCAGGATGGAGATATCCGGCTTTGCCCCGCCTTCGACGGTGATGAGGCCGGCGGGCGGCTCAGCCTGTCCCTGCGGCGCGAGGTAACGGCGCAAATCCATCGGCTCCGCCACCGTGGCCGAAAGGCCGATGAAGCGCACATGCGGAGCGTGCCTGCGCACCCGGGCCAGCGCCAGCGACAGCAGATGGCCGCGTTTTGAGGTGACGAGCGAATGCAACTCATCGAGCACCACATATTTCAGGTCACGGAAAAAGCGCTCGGCCTCCTTGTTGGCGAGCAGCAGCGAGACCTGTTCCGGTGTCGTCAGCAGAATATCCGGCGGTTTGACCTTCTGGCGCTGGCGTTTGCCCTGCGGCGTATCGCCGGTGCGGGTCTCGATGGAAATCGGCAGGCCCATTTCAGAGACGGGCCTGGTGAGGTTGCGTTCGATATCCACCGCCAACGCCTTGAGCGGCGAGATATAGAGCGTGTGCACGCCGACGAAGCCGGAGCCCGGCGGCACCTTGCCGCGCTCTGCCAGATCAGTTAGCGAGGCCATGAAGCCGCCCAGCGTCTTGCCGGCGCCCGTGGGCGCGATCAGCAGCATGTTCTCGCCGCCGCGCGCCCGCGCCATCAGCTCCAATTGATGCGCGCGCGGAGACCACCCCTTTTCGGCAAACCATTTCTGGAATGGAAGGGGCAAAGCGCCGACATGCGTGCCGGAAATGGGAGACTCGGTGTGTTTCACGTCTTCAAGGTAGTGAAAAACCTGCAAAAAAGAAGGGCGGAACGGGGCCGCTTGACAGAAAGCATAATCGCGGATAAATTTTATCCATGATATTGAAACGAACTGCACAGGGACAAGTCGGATGAAACTCGGCGACGGCGTGGAACAGGCCATTCACAGCGTAGGCATGCTGGCGGGACTTTCCGAAGGCGGCGTGCTGTCGGCAGCGGCGCTGGCGGAATTTCACGGCGTTTCCACGAGCTATCTGCTGAAGCATCTCCAGTCGCTGTCCAATGCCGGGATTGTCGCCACCGTGCCGGGGCCGAAGGGAGGTTACCGTCTGGCCCGGGCGACCGACAGGATCACCCTGCTCGATATCGTGCTGGCCGTCGAAGGCCCGCAGCCTGCCTTCCGCTGCGCCGAAATCCGCCAGCGCGGGCCGAACCCCTTGCCGGGGCGTTATTTCACCAAGCCCTGCGGCATCAATGCCGCGATGCTGAAAGCGGAGAAGGCCTATCGGGCGGAACTCGCCAAAACCACCATCGCCGATATTCTGGACGATCTCGCCGCCAATGATGATGGCGGGATTGCCGCGCGTGGCTGCGCCTTTCTGGAGCTGAACGAGCGCAAAACAGCGACGCGCTGAGACTGGAAACAGGCACCAAAGAAAAACCGACCCACACCGGAAAGCTTCATCGCTTTCCGGACCGATGACGCATGACTTCAAACAGACCCAACCAATGGAGAGACCCATGAAAACCCGTATCAACTATGCCAAAGCATCCCCCGAAGCCTTCAAGGCCGTCATGGCTCTGGAAAATTACGTTCAGGGCAGCGGGCTAGAGCGCCGCTTCGTTCACCTCATCAAGCTGCGTGCCTCGATCATCAACGGCTGCGCTTTCTGTGTGGACATGCATGTGAAGGAGAGCCGCCATGACGGGCTTTCCGAACAATGGATCAACCTGATGAGCGTGTGGCGGGAATCCCCCGTTTATACCCAGCAGGAAAGGGCGCTGCTCGGCTGGGTGGACGCGGTGACGAAGATTGCCGAAACCGGCGCCCCGGATGACGCCTTCGAGACGCTGAAGGCGCATTTTTCCGATGAGGAGATCGTGAAGATCACCGTCGCCATCGGCGCGATCAACACCTGGAACCGCATCGCCGTCGGCTTCCGGTCGCAGCATCCGGTGGATGCGGCTGCGAAGGCGGCGTGACCTCTTAAACCCAAAATGGGCGGCCGCTACATGGCGATGTAGCGGTCGTTTCTGTGATTGATGGCGAGCGTGAGGTTCATGACCAGCGCGCCGAGGATGGAGCAGATGATGACGAAAGGTGTGGCCACGAAGAACGAGCAGGCCAGCACCATGCCGTCGAAGGCGAGCTGCACGAGGCCCGCGCGCCAGCCGAAACGATCCTGCAGATAAAGCGCCAATATGCCGAAACCGCCGAGGCTGGTGCGGTGGCGAAATAGCGCCAGCATGCCGGCCGCAACCGTCAGCCCGCCGAAAAGTGCAGCGGCAACCGGGTTGATGCTCTGAAAGGCAAAAAACCCAGGCATATATTCCGACAGCAGCGCCGTCATGGCGATGGCGCAGAAGGTCTTGACCGTGAAGGCAAGGCCGAGGCGACGGAAGGCGAGATAATAAAACGGCAGATTGACGAGGAAGAACACCGCGCCGAAGCTGAAGCCGGTGGAATAATGCGCCAGAAAGGCAAGGCCGACGGTGCCACCGGTGAGCAAGCCCGCGGCGGAAAGCAGCGTCACACCGAGCGAGACGAGCATGCTGCCAGCCAGAACGCCCTGGGCATCCTCCAGCAGCGAATGACGATCGGGCGCGGAAGCCCAGATATTCAAGCGCTTGCGTGCAGTCGTATCGACCATGCCTGTTCCCCTGATTTTCCGGCCTTTGTCGAGCTATTGCGCAAAAGCGCGATGGATTTCAAGCGTGCTTCGCTCAACGCACAACGATGTATCTGTCCGAGCGGTGATTGATGGCGAGAAACATGTTGAGCACGAAAGCGCCGACAATCGAATAAACAACCGTGGCCGGATCGATGACGAGGAAGGCGCAGAGCATCACGAAGGCATCGAAGGCCAGCTGGATGAGACCAGCGCGGATGCCGAAGCGGTCCTGAATATAGATGGCGAGAATGCCGATGCCGCCAAGACTGGCGCGGTGGCGATAAAGCGCCAGCAATCCATAACCCAGCAACAGACCGCCGAGCAGCGCCGCCCAGAGCGGATTGATACTGTCGATCACCATCCAGCGCGCTTCCACTTCCGTCAGCACCGAAACGAGGCCGATGGCGATGAAGGTCTTGAAGGAGAAGGCAAGACCGAGGCGGCGGAAGGACAGGTAATAAAACGGCAGATTGACGAGGAAGAACAGGAGACCGAAGCTGATGCCGAAAGCATAATGAAGCAGGAAGGCGACGCCGGCGGTGCCGCCGGTCAGAAGGCCAACCTTGTTCAGAAGATAAAAGCCGAGCGCCGAGACGATGGCACCGGTGACGATGCCCTGCACGTCTTCCACCGGCGCATGTTTGGCCGGATCGGAACTCCACATGCCGTAAACGCTTCTCGTTCTGCTCACGCTTTTTTCCTCAGCTTCAGGCATATTTTGCACTGCAAAAAACATCTGAGCAAGATGGATACGTAAGGAAGCCTGACCTATCGCGAAAATGGCAAGAAACGGAATGTTCAGGCTTTGGCACGGGCAAGAAAAAGAATGCCGGAAAGGGGTTTTCCGGCATCCTTGCGAATGGTGGTTTTGCTAATTTCGATGAGGGAAAAGCCCGTCCGCTCAAGAAGCTCGCTCACGTAGCTCTTCGAATGGGCGTAACGAAGGGATTCCCGAAGCACAAAGCCGTCTTCCTCCCCCGCATCCTCCACCGAAAAGGCGAAAAAGCCTGAAGGCGAAAGCAGGGCGGAAACAAGCGGCATGACGGTTTCGAGACTGCCGAGATACATCATCACATCGGCGGCGGCCACAAGGCCGGCGCGGTGCTGCGCAAGCGTGGGGGTGAAGAGCCCCGAGGCCTCCGGCTCCAGCGAAAGATCGGCCTGGTCTAGATGATCGTAAAGCCCCTTTTCCTCCGCCTTGGCCAGCATGTTCTGGGAAATATCGAAACCTTCCAGCCGGTTTGCGAAGGCGCGGATTTCAACGCCAAGGAGACCGGTGCCGCAGCCAATATCGACAATGGTGTCGAACACGCCGCTTCCCGCCGCCTTGCCAATTAGTTCCGCCAGCTTTTGCGGCACGCTGTAATCCAGCTTTTCCACAAGCGAGGTTTCGAAACGGTCGGCATAATCGTCGAAGAGCCCTTCCACATAGCGGCTCGGCGGTTGCTCCGGCGTTTCGGCGGCGCCGAGAACCGCGAGTTTCAGCTCGGCTGCAAACAGTCCTTCGGTGTCCAGCTCGGCGACCTTCCCGTAGGCCGCCACTGCTTTTTCCGTTTCGCCCGCTTTTTCGTGATATTCCCCGAAGCGAAACCAGCCCGCCGTCCACCGCGGCGCAAGCTCCAGCGCCTGTTCCATGAGTTCGGCGGCGGCGGGAAAGTCACCGCTCTCCGCCAGCATGCGGGCATAATCCGCCCGGCGGTCGGCAATGACGTCACCGGAAGAAAACTGGTTTGGGGCCATTCAAGATTCCTGAGAAGATGTCGGCTGTCATTTATCAAGCCATAAAAAAACTCAAGTCCTATTTCATGGCGGCCTCGTGGAATTGGCGAATTTGACGCGATATAGTGCGCCGAAACTTGCATCGAAGCGTCGTGCTTCATATGTCAGGACAAAACAGGAGACGTGCTGATGGCCGGTGAGGTCAACAAAATGCTGGGTGACACGGTGGCCCGTACCGTGGTGAAGCTGCTGGTGGTTTCATTGCTCGTCGGCTTTCTGATGGCGATCTTCGGATTGACGCCATGGAACATCATCTACGGCGCGCGCGATTTCGTGGTCGATCTCTGGCGCAGCGGTTTCCATGCGCTGGGCGCAATCGGCGACTATCTGATCCTCGGGGCAACGATCGTCATTCCGGTTTTCATCATCCTGCGCCTGCTGAGCTACCGCCGCTGACATGACACACTCCCCGTTTCAAACGCTTTCACGGCGCGGCTTCGTGCTGCTTTCCGCCGGCTCCGTTCTTTCCGCCTGCGTCTCCATGCCCACCAACAAGGGCATGCCCTCCGGCACCCGCGACGAGACGGCGGCGGCCCTTCCCATGGTCAACGATCTGCGCCGCTCCAAGGGGCTTTCGCCGCTTGCCATCAATGGCGCGGCAAGCGGTGCTGCCGCCTATCAGGCCGGCCGCATGGTCAAGGCGCAGAAGATGGCGCATCTGATCGGCCTGACCGACAGTTTCCTGATCCGCATGAAAGACGGCAATGTGCCGCTTCCGGCAGCGGAAAACGTGGCCGCCGGGCAGGACAGCGTCGAGCGGGTGGTGAAGGCCTGGATCGGCTCACAACATCACCTCGAAAACATGCTCGGGCCCTATAACGGCCTCGGCGTCGCGGTCGCCTATGACGCGGCCAGCCGCAACCGGCCCTATTGGGCGATGGTGCTCTGCGCCTGAGGTAACGCGGCGGGAACCACCATCTTCCCTCATTCCTGTGCTTGTCACAGGAATCCAGCCGACGCGCGTCTGCGCGGCGAGAGGACTCTTCTCAGCCCAAGTACTTGGGCTGGCTGGATCCCTGTGACAAGCACAGGGATGAGGAAGGAGAGCCCCTGAGGACGCGCTGCCGACCGTCTAAGCTCTGCGCTCAGCCGAGCTTGCGATCCGCCCAGCGGTCCACCGCGCTGTCGCGCAGGTCGCGAATGGACTGTACGCCCTCGCGGGCGACCAGCTTCGACAGGCCCTTGACGATGGCCGAGGGCAGGCCGGGGCCTTCATAGACCATGCAGGAATAGAGCTGTACGAGATCGGCCCCTGCCCTCACCTTTTCCAAAGCTGTCTCTGCGGATGACACACCGCCGACACCGATGATCGGCAGGTTACCGCCGACGCGGCGGCGCATCTTGGCGAGAACCGTGGTGGAAAGCTCGAAGAGCGGCTTGCCCGAGAGACCGCCTGCCTCGCCCTTGTGAGGACCGGGTCGCAGGCCTTCGCGGGAGAGCGTGGTGTTCGAAACGATCAGGCCATCGAGATCATGGGCGAGCGCCTCTTCGGCAACGTCGTCCAGCCCCTCTTCGGTCAGATCGGGCGCGATCTTGAGGAAGATCGGGATGCGTTTGCCGAAACGTTCGGCTTCCACTTTCCGGCGCTCCAGCACGGCGGCGAGAAGGGCGGCAAGGCTTTCGCGCGCCTGAAGATCGCGCAGGCCGGGCGTGTTGGGCGAGGAAATATTGACGGTGAAATAGGATGCGACCGAATAAAACGCCTCGATGCCCTGTACATAATCGGCGATGCGGTCTTCGCTATCCTTGTTGGCGCCGATATTGACACCGACGATACCGCGCAGCTTTGCCTGCTTCAGACGCTCCAGCGCAGCGGCATGGCCTTCATTGTTGAAGCCGAGGCGATTGATGACACCTTCGTCTTCGACCAGACGGAAGATACGCGGCCTGGGATTGCCGGATTGCGCCTTGGGCGTGACGGTGCCGATTTCGGTAAAGCCGAAACCGAGCCTCAGAAGCGGCCCCGGCACTTCCGCATTCTTGTCGTAACCCGCCGCCATGCCGAGCGGATTGGGGAAGACGAGGCCAGCCACCGTCTGTTGCAGACGCGGATCGTGCGGCACCATGCAGGTGGGCAGGAAACCGCTTTTCAGCGCCGCAATGGACAGGCCATGCGCCTTTTCCGGATCGACCAGAAACAGGCCCTTGCGGCCGATAGAGGAAAATAATCCGCTCATCACAAAATCTCCGGAAACTGGTGCTGGCCGTCGTGACCGAGCGAAAGCGGCGTTTCCCAAAGCACGGCGGTCAAGGGAAGAGGCGCATATAGATGCGGGAAAAGACCGCCGCCTCTGGAGGGTTCATAAACCAGCTTGTCGCCGAGGGCCGCGCCGTCGACCGCGATCAGAAGCAGATCGACCTGGCCGGAAAAATGCCGTGCGGCGGTCTCTGCCGCCTGTTTTGCCGTTGAAAAATGAATGAAGCCGTCAGTCAGGTCGATGGCCGCACCTTCGAAGACGCCCTTCGCCTTTGCCGCGCTCCATAACGTCTCCGGCACGATTTTATAGATGATCGCGGGCGTTTCCTGCATAGGGCTCTCCAAGGCTTTCCACTCAGCGGGATTTGCCGCAAAGCTCGAAGATTGTCCACAGTTTCCACGGCATTTTTATTGCGGAGAGCCTGAAAGGCCGCCTGTCCACAAGCTTTTCCTTGTAATGCGGGACCGATTGGCGCAACCTTTCGCGGAGGAGCCGGACGTGTTTCGACCACCGGCAAATGGGAGTGAGCCAGTACCAGAAAAAGAACCGCATAACGCCCTTGGGAGGGGGCCAGAATGTCGGAACTTGTCATTATCATAGCAGATGACCACCCGCTTTTTCGCGGCGCCCTGAAACAGGCCGTATCCGGCCTCGACGGGCAACAGAGCATTATTGAAGCCGGGGATTTCGAGGCCGCCCGAAGTGCAGCCGCAGCGCGCAACGACGCCGATCTCATGCTTCTCGACCTCGCCATGCCGGGGGTGAGCGGATTTTCAGGCCTGATGGCGCTCCGGGCGGAATTCTCCAGCCTGCCGATCGTCATCGTTTCGGCAACGGACGATGCGACCACCGTGCGCCGCTCCATCGAACTCGGTGCTTCCGGTTTCATTTCCAAATCCTCCGGTATCGACGATATCAGGGACGGCATCCGTGCGGTTCTGGAAGGCGACGTCTGGATACCGGCGGGTCATCAGGGCGACAAGGAACAGGATCCTGACGTGGCCGATCTCATCGGCAGGCTCAGAACGCTGACGCCGCAGCAAAGCCGGGTTCTGGGCATGCTGGCCGAAGGGCTGCTCAACAAGCAGATCGCCTATGAGCTCAATGTTTCCGAAGCCACCATCAAGGCGCATGTCTCCGCGATCCTGCTGAAGCTCAAGGTCGACAGCCGCACCCAGGCGGTGATCCAGCTCGCCAAGATAAATACATCGGCCATGGTGGCGTAGAAAAGGATTTTATTCCTTTCCTTGCTTTACTCCTGACCGGATATGGTCTAGATTCCGGTCAGTAAACGACAGGAGCTTTTCCGCTATCGGCTCCACTTGCGGGCTTTCTATCATGCTGTCACACGAGACGATCTGGAGCGCCATCGATACGCTTGCCGAACGCCACCAGCTAACGCCTTCGGCATTGGCGAAGCGCGCCGGCCTCGATCCCACCTCGTTCAATAAATCGAAACGTTTCGGGCCGGATGGCCGCAAACGCTGGCCTTCGACGGAATCCGTCTCCAAGGTGCTGGAGGCGACGGGGGCAAGCGTCGACCAGTTTTTCGGTTATGCTTTCGGCAGGGCGCAGACCATGCAGCCTTCCGGCGCCGACAACGCCATTCCCCTGCTCGGTTTCGCGCAGGCGGGCTCCGGCGGCTTTTTCGACGATGGCGGTTTCCCGGCGGGTCAGGGCTGGGATGTGGTGGAATTCCCCTCCTCTCCCGAGCGCAGGCAGGGCGTCTATGCGCTGGAGGTGCAGGGCGAGAGCATGATGCCGCTCTACCGCGACGGCGACATCCTCATCGTGGAGCCCGGCGCACAGGTGCGGCGCGGCGACCGCGTGGTGCTGAAAAGCCGCGACGGCGAAGTGATGGCCAAGGTGCTGGCGCGGCAAAGCCCAAAAAACATCGAGCTTCTTTCGCTCAACCCGGAACATCCGAACCGCAGCTTCGACATGGCCGATGTGGAATGGATCGCCCGCATCATCTGGGCCAGCCAATAACCCGCAACTGCGTTTTCCGCGGTATCGACCGGGCAGGCGCGCTGAGAATATTCCTTTAAAGACCGAGTGCCCTTGCGGCGGCATCGACCGTCATGATCTTCGCACCGCCCGACACCGCCCTGCGGACGAGACCCTGAAATCTGCCTTCCGGGCAACCGTAAAAGCTCGGCGTCTGCGAAACATCATGGGTGAAGATGATGAGCCAGCCGCCTTTTTGCAGAACATCCTCCAGCCAGCCATCGGCGGCGTCGAGGTAGTTTTGATCCGAACGCAACTCGACTGCGGCAAGATTATGCGGATCGACACTGCCCCGGTTGATCCCCGGCATGATGCCGCGCGCCGTCCTGAACCGGCGTCGCAGCAGCGGCTGCATGACCGGTGAAGCCATGCCGAAAGGAACGGAGAAATTGCGCCCGTGGCGGCTTCCATCGAACGAGCCGAGCACGCGGTCATTGCGATCGAGATCCTCCTCCAGCCCCCGTCGGGAAAAGCTCGAGAGTTTGCGATGGGAAAAGGTGTGGCAGGCGAGCTCATGGCCGGCCGCCGCCAGTTCCGAGCAGCCTTTCGCGGAAATCATCTGCTGCTGTTCATCGTATTGGTCGATAAACACGCCGGCGATGTAAAACGTGCCGCAAACGCCCTCGTTTTCCAGAATGCGCGCACCCGCCGTCCAGGCGCTTGCCGGCACATCGTCGAATGTGAAGGACACGATCGGTTCGGACGTTTCGATCCGCACCGCCGGTCCCGGGAAATAGCGCACCAGCCGGTTATTGATCCGGTCGGTAAAAGTCCCGATTTTTTGCGTCATACAAAGCCCCCCGGCCTGTCTGCAAATTACTGTCCCTCTTCGAGTATGTCGTAAGCCTGATGCCTCAAACAATAGATTGCGATTAGAAGAGAAGACCAGATAGGCCCGGTTCCGGTAAAGAAATTGCTCTCTAAACACGAAGAAAGTAACGCATACACCCAAATTCTGGCAAAAAGTCGGGTAAGTGCCGGGTCCGTGCCCTTGTCCACCGCCGTGCGGAAATCGTTCGCGGGTATGATGACCAGCCAGATGACGGTGAGAATGAAGGCCGGCAGGCCGCCGTTCAGCAGACTTTCGATATAGCCATTATGGGCATGGAAGGCCGTGACCGCCCAGGTGCCGGCAATATCGGCCTGTGACAGAAGCCGGTCGCTCGTCCAGAATGCCTGGAACCCCTGCCCGAAGATCGGCGACTGCGCGAAAGTGTCGAAGGATAGCCGCCATATGTCCGTCCGCCCGGTGAAGGTGGAATCGATGCCCAGGCCTTCGACAAAATTCTGTATACTTGGAAAATAGGTGGAGCCGACCGCGGATATGTTGATGAAGGCCAGAAGGCCGCCGATCATCAACAAAGTACGGTTGGCATGCCTTTCCATGATCCAGATCAGCGCCACCGTGACGGGCAGCAGCATGGCCGCGGTTTTTCCGTTGGTCTTCCAGAGGAAGAACCCTGCCAGCAGCGTGATGGCGATGCCGCCCAGCGTCGACCAGGCGTTGCGCAGGTAAAGCCCGATCATGAAGAGAATGATCATGGCCGGCGCGGCGGCGTTCTTGTGATTGAAGATACCGCGCCAGTCACCTGCCAGCGCTTTTTCATCGAGATCATAGGGCTGATGGATCGAGCGCGAGCTGAGGAAGATCACCCCCAGATAACACAGCGCCAAGAGAATGATGGCGAAGATGGCCATCATCCGGTCGAACTGCCGCCGGTCGCGCGGCATGACGACAAGGACGCTGGTTATGAAGCACAGAAGCGCCGTGAAGATCAGACGTTGCAGCGACGTGCCGGGCTGGGTTCCAACCACCGAGCATATCGCCAGCCAGAAGAACAGCAGCAGAATGGGCAGCCGAGGCCGCAGCAGAAGCCCCGTCAGCCGGTGGCGCAGTGCAAAAACGCCGAGGATCAATGCGATCACGAGGCCGGTCAGCTGGTTTGCGGCGGCGTGCGGCACCGGCGGTGCTGCGAGATTTTCGAAAGGCGCGACGGAAATCCAGATATAGAGCATGGTGGCGACGAAAAAAAACGCGTCGCGCCGGCTGCCGGCAAGGGAAATGGCGCTGCCTTGCGCAGAGACGGGCTGCGTATCAGCCAAACGCGGCATGGTCGCCTGCATCGAAAATGGATAGTCGGATCATTGGCCTGCCTTGTGACGAACAACGAAACCCTTCTGAAACAGGGCCATGTCCAAATAACCATAAACAGTCATTATCATCATTATTATGCAATTGCTTTAACCCTCTCTTACCTCAAGAGGGATAAGACAGGATAAACTGCCATTCATTCGGGTCGCGGACTTTCACTTTATTGGCCGGTTGCGGCTTTTTCAGTTCGCCAGATTTTAAAAAGCAGCGCAGTCATTTTTGAATTCGCCCGGCAATGCCGGAAAACATGGAGAATGAGGTGTCGTTCAATACGCCGCGGCTCGGCCATCTAGTCAGACTGGGATTGACCTACATGGCATCCGGCGGAGCGCTCCTCATGTCCAGCGCCGCCCAGCTTCTGACCTTCGCGCTGCTTGCCCGCCATCTCGGTGTCGAACAATTCGCGCTTTACGCCTCCATCACGGCCGTCACCAATCTCGGCGTCCAGATCTGCGGCATCGGTTCGCAGGAATCGCTGATCCGCCGTGTCGCGCAGGATCGCAGCATGTTTCCCGTCATGCTCGGCCACAGCTATCTTTTAAGCGCCGCGACAGGCGTGGTGCTGACCATCATCGGCATGGTGACGATCCCGGTATTTTTCCCGACCTCGGAAACATTGCTGCACACGCTGATCACCACCTTCCTGATCCTGTTCACGAACCTCGTCCTCCTGAAAGTCATCTCGCTTTCCACGCAGAGCTTCATCGCCCATTCCGACTTCGCCTCCGCCAACAAGCTGGAAGTGATGTTTGCCGTCGCCCGCACCATTGCCGCGGTGGTCGCCTGCCTCATCTTCAAGGTGGAAACGGTGGAGGCCTGGGCGCTGTGGAACCTTGCGGCCCACACCATTGCGGCCATGATCTCGGTCAAGGCGATAGCAAGACTCGGCAGCCCGGTATTCCGCATCGTGCGTGAGGAAATCCGCATCGGCGTCCTGTTTTCCACCCAGTTCCTGTTCAAGGCCGTGCGCGGCAATGCCGATATTCTCGTTCTCGGCGCCATCGCCAGCGCCGAGGTGCTGGGCAGCTATTCCATCGCCCGGCGCATTCTCGACAGTTCCTATCTCTCCGTCGAGGCCCTCAACCGGCTGATCTATCCGGGTTCGGCTTCCGCCGCCCTGCAGGGCATCAGCAAGACCATAGAACGCGCCTATAACGTGCTGAAGGCCGCACTTTTCATCGCGACCGGCAGTGCGCTCGTCATTTTCATCATCGCGCCCTTCCTGCCGCTTTTGTTCGGCGATGAATATGTTTCGCTGCCCATCATCACCCGCGTGCTTTGCTGGGCGGTTCTGCCCATGGCCGTTGCCGCCACCGCACTCGAGGCGCTCGGCGCATCCGGACGGCAGGATATTCGCGCGAAGATCTGGAACAGCGGCAACCTCATCGGCTCCGTCATCGTCGCTTTCTTCACCTGGTCATTCAGCATTTCGGGAACGATCGGCAGCTATTTCATGGTGGAAACCGCCATCGCCGCCGCCGTATGGATCGCGCTGCTGCGCCTGCGCCGCAATGAAGAGGTTTTCGCGCCAGCAAAATAGGAGCTGGCGCAGGAACCGATCCGGTGGCCGGCTCTCCCTAATAGAGCCCATAAGGGAAATAACGCCGGTAGATTTCTTCCAGCCGGCCGTTGCGGGAAAGGGCCGCCAGCGCCTGATCGAAAGCCGGAACAAGCACGTTGTCGGGATCGACGGTCATGATCGACAGGCCTTCACCGAGAAACCTGTCGGACATATAGGGACCGCCGAAGAGTGCGCAGCAGCCTTCGGAAGCGCTTCCCGAAACCCAGAAAGGCAGTCGCAGACCATCGGCGAAGATGGCATCCACCTTGCCTTTCTTCAGCGCGTCATACATCGGCTCGTAGCCATCGAAGCCCTCGGCCGCGGCCTTTGGAAAGAACGCCTTCAGCATCTGTTCGTGCCGCGAGCCGGCAACCACACCCACCTTCTTTCCCGACAGCGCATCGGCACCGGAGCCGGTGAATTTCGCCGCCTTGTTCACCGCAAGACGGGCGGGCATCAGGAGATAGGGCCGCGAGAAGGTAAAACTCTTGCGCAGGTCGGCAGTGGTGGCGAGACCGGAAATCACCGCTTCGCCCTCGCCCATTTCCAGAGCAGCCTCCAGCTCGTCAAACGGCAGCGCCTGCACCTGGCATTTGCTTTCGACCTTCAGCTGGGCGCAGATTTCACGCACCAGATCGACATGGAAACCCGCAAGCCGGCCTTCCTGATCGGTAAAATTGAAGGGCGGGAAATCGACCGACATCAGAAATCTGATGCGGGGAACGGAAGAAAGATCGCCGCCTGGAAACCGCTCCTGCGCATCGAACAGCACCGGCATCCGGTTCCCGTCCGACAGGCCCTCCGCACATACATCGCTAAAAAAACCAGTAAATTGTAAAGCAAAAGCTAAAGTAAATCCGAGACTTATATTCCGCGTTACATTCGTCATTCTCATCTATACTATCCGTGACAGGAAGTGGGGCGTTACCATGACGGCGGCGGCGATGCATGGATTATTTTAGGCAATATACACGAGATTCGTTTTGCACGACGCCGGCGACACGAAAAATTGCATTTTCCCATCTCAATGAAAATCCACTCTCAACCGCTTCCGAACAGGACCAAGCCCGCTTTCTCTCTTCGCTGGGATTTGGCAGGCCCTATATCGAGGCATTCGAACAGCAGGCTC
The DNA here is from genome assembly GCF_006970545.1 of Agrobacterium sp. T29. Classification (NCBI taxonomy): domain Bacteria; kingdom Pseudomonadati; phylum Pseudomonadota; class Alphaproteobacteria; order Hyphomicrobiales; family Rhizobiaceae; genus Agrobacterium; species Agrobacterium sp. T29. The sequence continues at coordinate 118,512 of NZ_CP040640.1, read as the reverse complement.
TGGAAAATGGCTCGACTTTGGAGGACGAATTGCTGGCAAGCGGCCTCGTCACGACGGATGCCTATTTCGGTGCCTTCGCCAGATTCCTGCGGTTGCCGTTTCTCCCGGAAATCGATCCGGATCGTGTGACAGACTTAAATAAGCTGGACACTCAGCTCTCCGAACCAAGATTCCTGCGGCTGACACCGCTGAACGGCACGTCAACGCTGCTGATCGTGCCGGAACTGGCGCGAATGGCGTCGCTGAAAAACATGCTGGATCAGCGTCCGCGTCTTCTCGACGACTTTGCCGTGACAACCCCGCAGGCCATGCGCAGCGCAATCTGGAAAGCGGGCGAGGCCCGCCGCTCGGCGGAAACCCAGCAGCGGCTTTTCAACACGGCGCCGCACCATTCCGCCAGGATCACGCTGCACGGCCAGCAGGGTTTTTGCAGCGGCGTTCTCCTTACCCTGCTCATTCTGTCGCTGCTGTTTTACACGGATGCGGCATTTACGTATCTGCATGTCACCCTGACGATGCTTTACCTTTTGACCCTGCTTTTCAGGCTGTTCGCGCTCGTCCATCTACCCTTGGAAAAGGACGCCATCTTGCCTCTTCGGCAAGAAAACGAATTGCCTGTCTATACCGTTCTGGTGGCGCTTTACCGGGAGGAGGCCGTCGTCGAGCAGCTCATCGGCGCATTGGAACGTCTGGACTGGCCCAAATCCCGGCTGGACATCAAGCTTGTCTGCGAGGCGGACGACGGCGCGACGATCGAGGCGATCCAGCGGATGAATCCCGGCCCGCATATGGAGGTCGTCAGGGTGCCGCCTTCCCTGCCGCGCACCAAACCCAAAGCCCTCACTTACGCGCTTTCCGGCGCGCGTGGCGCATTCGTTGTGGTCTATGATGCCGAAGACCGGCCCCATCCGCAGCAATTGCGCGAAGCCTATGCCACCTTCCGCAACGAGCCGGACGAGGTGGCCTGCCTGCAGGCGCCGCTTATCATCAGCAATGCCTCTTCTTCCTGGCTCAGCGCCTGTTTCGCACTGGAATATTCCGGTCTCTTCCGCTGCATGTTACCTGCCCTTGCCGCACACGGCTTGCCGCTGCCGCTTGGCGGTACCTCAAATCATTTCCGGACCGCCGTGCTGCGGAACGCCGGCGCCTGGGACCCCTATAATGTAACTGAGGATGCCGATCTTGGCCTCCGGCTGCATCGGCTGGGTTATCGTTGCGGCGTTATCCGGCGACAGACGCTGGAGGATGCGCCGACCTCGCTATCCGTGTGGCTGAACCAGCGAACACGCTGGTATAAGGGCTGGCTGCAAAGCTGGCTGGTGATGACCCGTGCGCCCTTTGCGACCGCGCACGACATGGGATGGTTTGCCTATGTGGTCTTTCAACTGCTGATCGGCGGCATGCTTCTGTCGTCGCTGGCGCACCCCCTGCTCTTCGTTTCGCTCGCATTCATGACCATCGCCCTCCGGGAAAATGGCGCGAACCTGCTACTCACCTGGCAGGGTCTTCTGTTTTTTATCGATGTGCTGAATATCGTCGGAAGCTACACGATCTTCGTGCTGATGGGCCGCAGCAGAATGATCGCCTATGAAAGAAGGCATGTCGGAAGGCGGTGGCTGGCGATGCCCGCATATTGGCTGATGCTGTCCATCGCGGCCTGGCGGGCCGTGGTGGAACTCAAAACCAAACCCTTCGCATGGAACAAGACGCCACACGCGCCGGTCGCCAAAAATACCTCATGATCCGGCATCTTCGGCAGAGCCAAAACGGTCCTGATACTTCTTTCGACCAGCCGCGGCAGCGGCTCATGGCTTCAGTCACATTGCTGCTACCGGCAAAGCCGCTTCAGGCCTTACGTTACCGCCGTCATCGATAACAGGAGCCAGTGCCTTGCCGAACGAAGCTCTTCCTTCGGCAAGGTCCGTCATTTCATCCTGAAGGCGACCGAACCGCTCTACTTGGTAACGAGCTTGTTCTTGATCAGGCCGACGATGATCTGCACGATCAGACCGCCGACACCGCCGCCAACAAGCTGGCCGGCGAGAGCGCCGATATCCCCGCCGCCGGCTGCCGCGTCTCCCGCCGCGCCGAGCAGCGAACCGAGCACGGTTCCGCCGCCGAGACCGCCGATGGCGCCGGCGATCAGATTGCCGAGCGAACCAAGATCGGAGTCCTTCACTATCTTTCCGCCTGCCGTGCCGCCTACCGCACCGCCGACGATCTGGGCCAATATCGAAGCAAGATCCATGTCATCCTCCTCAGTCGTTTCCCCGACCATTCGAGGAAACAAAGCCGCTTATTCATGTCTGCGCAGGTTGAACCGAACCGGCATGGCCGGCCTTCTCTTCCTCGCCGAAGATTTTCCAGATCACGGCCCCGATGGCGCCGCCGAGGATCGGAGCGAGCCAGAACAGCCAAAGCTGCTGCAGCGCCCATCCGCCAACGAACAATGCCTGTCCCGTGGAGCGGGCCGGATTGACGGATGTGTTGGTGACCGGAATGGAAATCAGATGAATAAGGGTAAGGGCAAGACCGATGGCGATCGGCGCGAAGCCGGCAGGAACCCTGCCGTGCGTTGAGCCCAGAATGACGATCAGGAAAAACGCCGTCAGGATGACTTCGATCAGCAGCGCCGATACGAGAGAATATCCGCCCGGCGAATGTTCACCATAACCATTGGCGGCAAAACCGCCGATTTCAGCCCCCGCCTTGCCGGTGAGGATGACATAAAGCGCCGCAGCCGCGACGATCGCCCCCAGAACCTGCGCCACTATGTAAGGCACGAGGTTCGCCGTCGGGAACTTACCGGCAACGGTGAGGCCGACTGAAACGGCCGGATTGAAATGACCGCCCGAAATGCCGCCAACCGCATAGGCCATGGTCAGAACCGTCAGACCAAAAGCGAAAGCGACACCAAGGAGGCCAATGCCGAGTTCAGGAAAAGCGGCGGCAAAAACCGCACTGCCGCATCCTCCGAACACGAGCCAAAAGGTTCCCAGAAATTCCGAAAGAAGTTTGCGACTCATAACACTTCCCCCATGTTACGACCGCATCAACTATTACGTGCAATTTAATCGTAGTCAAGCTAAATTGCATATTCGCGTGGCTACCGACACAATGGTGGCTAAACGCAGCACAGGAAGAGTGTCAGATGTCTGGAAAATGGAGCGGGTGAAGGGAATCGAACCCTCGTATTCAGCTTGGGAAGCTGCTGCTCTACCATTGAGCTACACCCGCGCCGCGCATAAGACATCGGATAGTTCGCAGCGGGTGTCAAGCACCCGCCGGGGTCGTTATTCGGCGCGAAAATGCTTGGAGAGCTTCAGCCCCTGCGCCTGATAATTGGAGCCGAGGCCGGTGCCATAGAGGCCTTCCGGTTTCTGCAACATGTGCTCGTAAACCAGCCGGCCGACGATCTGGCCGTGTTCGAGGATGAAGGGAACCTCGTGGCTGCGGACTTCGAGCACGGCGCGGCTGCCTGTGCCGCCGGCCTGCGCATGGCCGAAGCCGGGATCGAAGAAGCCGGCGTAGTGTACGCGGAATTCGCCCACCAGGGGGTCGAAGGGTGTCATTTCCGCCGCATAGAGCGGCGGAACGTGGACTGCTTCGCGCGAGACGAGAATATAGAATTCATCCGGGTCGAGGATCAGTTCGGCGCGGCCGCGGGCGTAGAGCGGCTCCCAGAAATCGAGAACGTCGTGCTGGGCCTTCTTGTCGACATCCACCACCGCCGTGTGATGTTTGCCGCGATAACCGATCAGTCCGTTTTCACCGAAACCCTTGAGGTCGATCGAGAGTGCGATGCCGCCGCCGGTCACGTTGGGCGTGTCGCTGGCAACCAGCGTTTCCGTCTCGTGCAGCTTCAGCAGTTCACTTTCGTTGAGCAGCGAATGGCCGATGCGGAAGCGGATCTGCGACAGGCGCGAGCCGCGTCGCACCACGATTGGGAAGGTGCGCGGGCTGATTTCCAGATAAAGCGGGCCGGCATAACCGGCCGGTATTTTGTCGAATTCCTGCGCGCTGTCAGTCATGACGCGGGTGAAGATATCGAGACGGCCGGTCGAGCTTTTCGGATTGGCCGAGGCCGACATGTCCGCCGGCAGCGCAAGGCTTTCCATCAAGGGAACGATATAGACACAACCGGTTTCCAGCACCGCGCCCTGGGTAAGGTCGATCTCGTGCAGGCTGAGACGATTGAGCTTGTCGATGACGCGGTTTCCCGGGCCGGGCATGAAACTGGCGCGCACGCGATAGGCCTTCGAGCCGAGCCTGAGATCGAGGCTGGCGGGCTGCACCTGATCAGCATCGAGATCGGCCTCGCTCTTCAGCTTGCCGCCGGCAAACAGCGCCTTGATTGCGCCATCCGCCAAAATGCCCGTGGTTCTCGTCATGGTCATCATTCCTTTTTACGGCGACAAAACCAAAAGGAAAGCATTGACGCAAGCCGGTAACGGCAGTATGGCAAGCTTATCCCGTGGTGATTTGGCCGGTCGGCTTGCAGCCACGTTAAACAAGTGGCTAAAAAGACCGGGTGCTAGGAACCGGTCTGCTTTTGCGGCCGGTTTTTTTGTTTTGAAGGTGATCACATGAGCAATAAATGGCGCCCGGCAACCCAGCTCGTTCACGGCGGTACGCTACGCTCCCCTTACGGTGAAACGTCGGAAGCGATCTATCTGACCCAGGGTTTCGTCTATGAAAACTCCGAAGCCGCCGAAGCGCGCTTCAAGGGTGAAACGGATGGGTTCATCTACGCCCGCTATGCGAGCCCGACCAACGACATGTTCGAAAAGCGCATGTGCCTGCTGGAAGGCGCTGAAGACGCCCGCGCACTTGCCTCCGGCATGGCCGCCGTCACCGCCGCCATCATGTGCCAGCTGCGCGCCGGCGACCATATCGTTGCGGCCCGCGCCCTCTTCGGCTCCTGCCGCTGGGTGGTCGAAACGCTCGCGCCGAAATACGGCATCGAATGCACGTTGATCGACGGTCGCGATCTCGGAAACTGGGAAAAGGCGATCCAGCCGAACACCAGGCTGTTCTTCCTCGAAAGCCCGACCAATCCGACGCTTGAAATCATCGATATTGCCGGCGTCGCAAAGCTCGCCAACCAGATCGGTGCGAAGGTGGTGGTCGACAACGTCTTCGCCACACCGCTTTTCCAGAAGCCGCTCGAACTCGGCGCGCATATCGTCGTCTATTCGGCCACCAAACATATTGACGGCCAGGGCCGCTGCCTTGGCGGCGTGATCCTTTCCGACAAGAAGTGGATCGAGGAAGAGCTGCAGGATTATTTCCGCCATACCGGCCCGGCCATGTCGCCTTTCAATGCCTGGACGCTTCTGAAAGGCATCGAGACCCTGCCGCTGCGCGTCAAACAGCAGACGGCCAATGCCGGCAAAATCGCCGATTTTCTCGCCGATAGCGGCAAGGTCGCCAAGGTCATTTATCCCGGCCGCGCCGATCACCCGCAGGCCGATATCATCGCCCGGCAGATGTCCGGCGGCTCGACGCTTGTGGCGTTCGAACTGAAGGGCGGCAAGGAAGCAGCCTTCAAGCTGCAGAACGCGCTGGAAATAGTGAAGATTTCAAACAATCTCGGCGACGCCAAGAGCCTCATCACCCATCCCGGCACGACGACGCACAAGAACCTCACCGACGAGGCGCGTGCCGAACTCGGCATTTCCGGCGGCACCCTGCGCCTTTCCTGCGGCATCGAGGATACCGACGATCTGCTGGAGGATCTGGCGAAGGGTCTGGCGGCCGTTTCGGCCTGAAAATTCAATCTGCAAATCGCCATGGCCTGACCGCGTGTCGGGCCATGGTTCGCCTGCACGGTCTAAAAAGACCGCATCAGGCAACCAATATTTACCTTTACCGTTATCCCTAACGGTGGAAAACAGCGCAACAGGAGACGCCTCCTGCCCGTCAAGTCATTCATTTTCTTGACGATAGCCAGAGCCTATAGTGTAGGATGCGGCGGCAGGCATAATATCGAGGTGTGGCGCGTATGTATCGTGCTCTGACAAGGGATATCGAGGTAACGGTCGATCCGTATTATCTCGAGGAACAATCCGACCCGGATGACGATCGTTACGTCTGGGGCTACAAAGTCGTGATCGCGAACAATTCCAATATTCCGGTTACCCTCGTCAATCGCTATTGGCACATCACCGATCAGAACGGGCAGGTGGATGAGGTCTATGGGCCGGGCGTCGTGGGTGAGAAGCCGCATCTCAAACCGGGCGACAGCTACGAATATTCTTCCGGCTGCCCGCTGGACACACCTTCCGGCCTGATGTTCGGCCATTATGAAATGGAAACGGAAAATGGCGAGGTGTTCAACGTCACCATACCCGCCTTTTCGCTGGATTCACCCGGCCTGATGCGGGTCCTGAACTGACATTCACCCGGCAATGAAAAAGCCGCGCCCTTCAGGACGCGGCTTTCATTCAGGCATTCTCAAATTCGCTGACATCGTAGCGATAGGTCGTGGAGCAGAACTCGCAGGTCACGGCAATGGCGCCGTCTTCTTCGCTCGCCTCGATCTCCTCCGCGGTGAAGCCGGACAACACGCCCTTGATCTTGTCGCGCGAGCAGCTGCAACGGTCGAAAACCGCCTGCGGATCATAGATGCGCACACCGCTCTCGTGGAAAAGCCGGAAGAGAAGACGTTCCACCGGCACCTGCGGATCGGTCAGCTCGTCGGTATCCACCGTGTTCAGCAGCGTTACCGCTTCGGTCCAGGCATCGTCTTCCTGCACCTCGTGACCGCCCTCATCGCCATCGCCGCCATGCAGGTCGCGCATACGCAGCCGCTCAGGCGCCTGCGGCAGGAACTGCGCGATAACGCCGCCCGCACGCCAGCCATGACGCGGCTTGCCTTCGCCATCACGGTCGAAGAATTCGGCAACGCCCAGCCGCACGCGGGTGGGAAGCTGTTCCGACTGACGGAAATAAACCCCGGCAATGTCTTCCAGCGAGGAGCCATCGAGCGGCACGATACCCTGATAAGGCTGCATGCCCGCACCCTGATCGATCGTGAAGGCCAGAATGCCGTTGCCGAGCAATTGCTCCGGCGACGTCGCCCCGGCCGCAATCGCCTCCGCCAGCCGCTCCTCATCGAAACGGGCATAAGCGCGCATGCTTTCCGGCGCGGTGAAATCCGCAACCAGCAGGTCGACCGGGCCGTCACCCTTGGTCTGGACGGTCAGCTTGCCGGAAAACTTGAGCGACGTGCCGATCAGCGCCGTCAGAACGGTCGCTTCCGCCAGCAGGCGGGCGACCGCCGGGGGATAGTCATGCCGCTCGAGGATGGCATTCAGCAGCGGACCCACCTGCACGGCGCGGCCGCGCACATCCAGACCTTCGACCTGAAAGGGCACAACCTTGTCGTCGCCAGCAAAATCGAGATCGTCCAGTTCAACCGTTACATCTGCCATGTCATACTCCCTGGCGCAGCCGTGGCGCCGCTACCGTCCAAAAGTCCGGCTTTTAAAATGTGCTTTTTTCGCTTGTCGCACAGAGACCCGGGAAGAGAAACCGCTTCCGGGGAAAAACGTGCAAATCGTGATGATGGCCCGCCAGCAAAACCGACGAGCCTCTTCGAAGTCCCACAGATGGTAATCTATGCGGTCAAGTTCAAGCACCCGGCGTGACGCGTGTCAGGCCGGGCGATTGCTCATCAGATGACGCCCATGCACCATGCGATGATGGACTTCTGCGCGTGGAGGCGGTTTTCGGCCTCGTCGAAGACGACGGATTGTGGACCGTCGATCACGGCATCCGTCACTTCCTCACCGCGATGCGCCGGCAGGCAATGCATGAACAGCGCGTCTTTTTCCGCCCTGGCCATCAGGGCTTCATTCACCTGATAGGGCTGGAAGATGTTGTGGCCGCGCGCCTTGTGTTCCTGGTTCATGGACACCCAGGTATCGGTGACGACACAATCAGCACCCGCAACGGCCTTGTCGGCGTCGTGGCACAGCATGATCTCGCCGCCATTGTTGCGCGCCCAGTTCAGGAACTTGTCATGCGGTTCGGAACCCATCGGCACGGCCATCGTCATGCGGTAACCGAAGCGCGCCGAGCCTTCGACGAAGGAATGCAGGACGTTATTGCCGTCACCCGTCCAGGCAATGGTCTTGCCTTTGACCGGGCCGCGATGTTCCTCGAAGGTCATGATATCCGCCATGATCTGGCAGGGATGCGTGTCATCCGTCAGGGCGTTGATGACCGGCACGGTCGCGTGTTCGGCAAGCTCCAGCAGGCGCGAATGATCCGTCGTGCGGATCATGATGGCGTCGACGTAACGCGACAGCACCTTGGCCGTATCGCCGATCGTTTCGGCGCGGCCGAGCTGCATTTCCGTACCGGAGAGGAAAAGCGTCTCGCCACCGAGCTGGCGCATGCCGACATCGAAGGAGACGCGGGTGCGGGTGGAAGGCTTTTCGAAGATCATAGCCAGCATCTTGCCGGCAAGCGGCTTTTCCGCCGTTCCGGCCTTGGTGGCGGCCTTGCGTGCGCGGGCATCGTCGAGAATTGCCCGCAGGTCCTGCGAGCTGACGGCCGACAGGTCGAGAAAATGTTTAGGTGAAGCCATTTCAAACTGTCCCATGCTCGCGAGCCTCCGGGGAAGAGGCCCGCCCTTTATTGTTTCCTCAGGCGATTTTTGCCTGTTTCGCTGTCAGGGAAGCGGCGGCCGCTTCCACGCGTGACAGACCCTCGCGGGCCTCTTCCGCCGTGGTGACGAGCGGCGGCAGAAGACGGATGACGTTGTCGCCCGCCGGCACACCAAGCAGATGCTCGGCGCGCATGGCCTGCAACAGCTCGCCCGATGGAACCTTGGCCTTGATGCCGAGAAGCAGGCCTTCGCCACGGATTTCCTCGATAACGTCAGGATAACGATCCTTCAGCGAAGCAAGGCCCTGGCGGAAGACCAGCGCGACATCACGAACCTTTTCCAGAAAGCCCTCGGAGAGGACGACATCGAGCACGGCATTGCCAACAGCCATGGCCAGCGGGTTGCCGCCATAGGTGGTACCATGCACGCCCGCCGTCATGCCGGAAGCGGCATCCGCCGTCGCAAGGCAGGCACCGAGCGGGAAACCGCCGCCGATACCCTTGGCAACCGCCATGATATCCGGCGCAACGCCTGTCTGCTCATAGGCAAAGAGCTTGCCCGTACGGCCAACGCCGGTCTGGACCTCGTCGAAAATCAGCAACATGCCATGCTCGTCGCAGAGCGACCGCAGCAGCTGCAGGAATTCCTTGGCTGGTGCGCGAATGCCACCCTCACCCTGAATGGGCTCGATCAGAAGCGCGGCCGTCTCGGCCGTGATGGCGGCTTTCAGCGCATCGACGTCACCGAAGGGCACCTGGTCGAAACCTTCGACCTTGGGGCCGAAACCTTCGAGATATTTCTGCTGGCCGCCGGCGGCAATCGTCGCCAGCGTGCGGCCATGGAAGGCGCCTTCGAAAGTGACAATCCGGAATTTCTCCGGATGCCCCTTGGAATAATGATAACGGCGGGCGGTCTTGATCGCGCATTCCAGCGCTTCCGCGCCGGAATTGGTGAAGAAGACCTTGTCTGCGAATGTCGCTTCCGTCAGGCGCTTTGCAAGCTTTTCCTGGCCCGGTACTTCATAAAGGTTCGAGACGTGCCAGACCTTCTCGGCCTGGGTCTTGATCGCTTCCACGAGGTGCGGATGGGCGTGGCCCAGCGAGTTGACCGCGACGCCGGCTGCAAAATCCAGATATCGTTCGCCGCTTTCCGTGAACAGCCAGACGCCCTCGCCTCGCTCGAAGCGCAGGGGGGCTCTTGCAAACGTATCGAACAATGGCGCGGCGGCTTCGGCCATGGCTGTATCACTCCTTGCGCGGATGCGCTGTCAGACGGTTGTCAATAGGCTTTCGGGGTTATCCCTTGCCTGAAAATCAAAAATGCCGCCTCGCGGCGGCAGGGGCACTATTGTCACTTCGCCTGCCGATGTCAACAAAAGTCCGCGTTTCCCGGGCTTCTCAAGCCCTAGTAGGCGGCGGCGGATGAGGCCCAAGGTGTTGCCTTTCAGACTCAACTCGCCAGCAAGTTGGGGAAAACCGGAAAATCGATTCGAGATGATTCCCGCGACTCTTGCCACGGAGTCTGCGTGGCACTAGGTTAATCGCTAATTACTAGACTGCATTGCGGCGGAACTAGTCACCAAAAATCAGGCAGAAACCACGCTCGCGGCACGCCCGCGAGGCGGAGAGGGATTCTGCCGACATTATACGCGACGAGCGGAGAAGCGGCATGAACTGGACAGACGAACGGGTCGAAAAACTCAAGAAATTGTGGTCCGAGGGGCTTAGCGCCAGCCAGATAGCAGCACAGCTGGGTGGCGTGAGCCGCAATGCCGTCATCGGCAAGGTCCATCGCCTCAACCTGCCGGGACGCGTGAAGGCCGGCGGCCCGGTTACTTCGGCGCGTTCCGCGCCCAAGCGCACCGCGGCCCCTGCCCCACGCGCGACGAATTTCGCAACCCGCGTCAGCGCAGCACCTGCACGCGCCTTGAACCGCTCGAGCGCGGCAACGGCGCTGCACGAGGAGATCGATATCGAGACCGCCGAAGTTCTCGATTACGTTCCCTCCAAAAATGTCGTTACGCCGATTTCCCGCCGCCTGACGCTGACGGAACTGACGGAGCGCACCTGCAAGTGGCCGGTCGGCGATCCGCTGAAGGATGATTTCCATTTCTGCGGTTGTGAAGCACTGGAATCTTCGCCCTATTGCAAGTTCCATGCAAAGCTTGCCTACCAGCCGGTAAGCGAGCGTCGCAAGGCTTGAGTGTTGCGGCACGCATTCGACACTCAAAAACTACGGGCCTTCGGGCCCGTTTTTTTATGGCGGAATCCAAAGTGGTTCAGACGCGGAGCCCGCGTTGTTTAAGAGGCGCTCCCAATCCCTGTTCTTGCGCATTCTCCGGATGTAAAACCGCGATGGGCCCTTGCGGCAAATGCTCTGAATTCGTCGGCGACGTGCCGCGCCCTTCCTACTGTCAGGTTTCACCGCGCAATCCGGCTTTCAGCAGACCGTCTGTCACCTTCAAAAGAACGAGGATACGCGTTTGCGGAAGGTTCAAAATCGAAAGGCCCGACACCGTTCCGGTCTCGGGCCTTCTGATTTTGGGGGAATTTATCCCGGGTGAAACCATCGGTTTCGGTTTTCTCAGGCTTCCATTGAATATCCGGCGCCGCGCACGGTGCGGATGACATCCTGCATGTGCGAAAAATTGAGCGCCTTGCGCAGACGTCCGACATGCACGTCGACGGTACGTTCATCCACATAGATATCGTGACCCCAGACGCCATCCAGCAATTGTGAGCGGGAAAACACCCGGCCGGGAGAGGTCATCAGGAATTCCAGCAGGCGGAACTCCGTCGGGCCGAGGCGCACTTCGCGGCTCTTGCGGTGAACGCGATGGGTCTCGCGATCCAGTTCGATATCGCCGCATTTCAGCACCGAAGACAAAACCTCGGGGCGGGCCCGGCGCAGCATCGCCTTGACGCGGGCCATGAGTTCCGGCGTCGAAAACGGCTTGACGACATAATCGTCGGCGCCGGTGGCGAGACCGCGAACCCGTTCGCTTTCCTCGCCGCGCGCCGTCAGCATGATGATGGGCAGGCGCTCGGTTTCCGGCCGCATCCTGAGCCGACGGCACAGTTCGATACCGGAAACGCCGGGAAGCATCCAATCCAGGATAAGAAGGTCCGGAATACGTTCCTGCAGCCTGATTTCTGCCTCGTCTCCACGGGGTATCGTGTCGACGTCATATCCCTCAGCCTCGAGATTGTAACGAAGCAGGACGCTCAGCGCTTCCTCGTCTTCCACAACTGCAATCTTGGGCACCATATACTAACTCCGCAAGCCGCTGCCTGTCTGTTACTCGGTCACCGAACCGAGGGTGTTGGAACTGTCGTCCTTCGGACGCTCGCCTTCCGGCTGGCTGCCGGTGGTCATGTAATAGATCGTCTCGGCGATATTGGTGGCGTGGTCGCCGATACGCTCGATGTTCTTGGCGCAGAACAGAAGATGCGTGCAGGTGGTGATGTTGCGCGGATCTTCCATCATGTAGGTCAGAAGCTCACGGAAGAGCGACGTGTACATGGCGTCGATTTCCTCATCGCGCTCGCGAATGGCATTGGCCTTCTCGGCGGAACGCGTGGAATAGACGTCCAGCACTTCCTTGAGCTGGACCAGCGCCAGTTCCGACAGATGCTCGATGCCACGGGCAAGCTTGCGCGGCACGCCGGTGCCGGCAACCGCAATCACACGCTTGGCGGTGTTCTTGCCAAGGTCGCCAACGCGCTCGAGGTCGGCGGCGATACGCAGCGTGCCGATGATCTCGCGAAGGTCTGCCGCCATCGGCTGGCGTTTGGCGATGGTGACGATGGCCTTGTCGCCGATCTCGCGCTCGGCGTGGTCGAGGATCGCATCGTCGGAAATGACCTTCTGGGCGAGCGCGGCATCGGAATTGACGAGCGCACGCACGGCGTCGGCGCACATCTGCTCCGCAAGACCGCCCATTTCGGCGATGCGGCGCGTCAGAAACTTCAATTCATCGTCATAAACGGAAACGATGTGCGAATGGGTCGTTGTCTGTGTCATGGTCTAGTCCTCCGGCTTGGCCTGCATGCGCGTACCCGGAAGCGGGCACGGCAGAAGCACCAGTCTTGTTCGGTTTCGATAAAGCGCCGGCCGGGATCAGCCGAAGCGGCCCATGATGTAATCCTGCGTGCGCTGGTCGTCCGGATTGGTGAACATCTTGTCGGTTTCGTTTTCCTCGACAAGATGACCAAGATGGAACATGGCCGTGCGCTGGGAAACACGCGCCGCCTGCTGCATGGAGTGCGTGACGATGACGATGGTGTAATTGGTGCGCAGCTCGTGGATCAGTTCCTCGACCTTTGCGGTCGCGATCGGGTCGAGAGCCGAGCAGGGCTCGTCCATCAAAATCACTTCCGGGCTGACGGCAACTGCGCGGGCGATGCACAGACGCTGCTGCTGACCGCCGGAGAGACCGGTGCCGGATTCGTGCAGACGATCCTTAACCTCGTTCCAGAGACCCGCCTTCTGCAGGCTCTGCTCGACGATCTGGTCCATATCCGCCTTGTTGCGGGCGAGACCATGGATGCGCGGACCGTAGGAAATGTTTTCGTAGATCGACTTCGGGAAGGGGTTCGGCTTCTGGAACACCATGCCGACGCGGGCGCGCAATTCCACGACATCAATCGCCTGATCGTAGATATCGTCGGTGTCGAGCGTGATCTTGCCGGTGACCCGGCAACCGTCGATCGTGTCGTTCATACGGTTCAGGGTACGCAGGAAGGTGGATTTGCCGCAGCCGGACGGACCGATAAGCGCGGTCACCGTATTTTCCCGAACGTTGAGGTTCACGTCGTAAAGCGCGCGCTTTTCGCCATAATAAACCGAAACGTCCTTGCCGATCATCTTGTATGAGACTTCATTCATTTTCTTGTCCAGCGCCTTTTCAACTGCTGCTTCCGACAACATGTTCATTGCTCAAGCTCCCTCTACCAGCGCCGTTCGAAGCGGCGACGCAACAGGATTGCGCCAACATTCATGACGATGAGGAACAGAAGCAGGATGATGATAGCGCCGGATGTCCTTTCGACAAAGGCGCGCTCGGCTTCGTTCGCCCACATGTAAATCTGCACCGGCAGGGCCGTGGACGGATCCATCGGCGTTGTCGGGTAATTCGCAACGAATGCCACCATACCGATCAAAAGCAGCGGCGCCGTTTCGCCCAGCGCGTGGGCGAGGCCGATGATGGTGCCGGTCAGAATGCCGGGCATGGCGAGCGGCAACACGTGGTGGAAGATCGTCTGCATCTTGGAAGCGCCGAGACCGAGGGCGGCGGCGCGGATAGACGGCGGCACGGCTTTCAGGGCGGCGCGCGTCGCGATGATGATCGTCGGCAGGGTCATCAGCGTCAGGACGAGGCCGCCGACCAGCGAGGCCGAGCGCGGAAAGCCCATGAAGTTGATGAAGACCGAGAGGCCGAGCAGACCGTAGACAATCGAAGGAACGGCCGCGAGATTGTTGATATTCACCTCGATAAGATCCGTCAGACGGTTCTTCGGGGCGAATTCCTCGAGATAGATGGAGGCCGCGACGCCAATCGGCAATGACAGCACCAGCACGATCAGCATCATGTAGAAGGAGCCGATCAGCGCCACACCGACACCCGCCGCTTCCGGACGGCTTGAGGCGCCGTTGACGAAGATGCCGGTATTGAAATGTTTGCCGAGCTGGCCGCTTTCGGCGAGCTGGTTCATCCAGCCGAGCTGCTGGTTCGAGATGCGGCGGTTGGCTTCATCCGCCGTCAGGTCGACCTGGCCCTTGAAGGCGCTGTCGACATCGCCCGAAGCGAGAAGCGTGACGGTGCGCGTGGTGCCGATGACGGCTGGATCGGCGACGACGATGTCGCGAAGCTGCGTGCGCACGCTGTCGGAAATCAGGAGATTGACGGCGCGAAGACCGGCGCGGTCAGTCGGTGCAACGCCAAGGACCTTGGCGACCGCATCTCGGGCGATGACGGGATAATTGGCCGTCATCAGCTTTGTGGGATTGCTGGCGCGCTCATTTTTCGGATCGATGATCTGTTCGGAGAACTCGACCGGAACGGTGATCATCGTCTGCTGGAAGGCGGTGTAACCCTTGGAAACCACCGAGAAAAGCAGCAGGAAGAGGAAGATGAGGCCGAAGGAAATCGCTGCCATGCCGTAGGCACGGAAGCGACGTTCGGCGGCATAGCGGCGTTTGATGCCGATATCACGGCGCGTGGCCTTGTTGACGGCGCTCGCGCCGGCTGCGGGAGAGACGATGTCGGTCATTCATATTGCTCCCGGTATTTGCGCACGATGTAAAGCGCGTAGATATTCAGGCAAAGCGTGATGGCGAAAAGCGTGATGCCGAGTGCAAAGGCAACCAGCGTCTGCGGCGAGGTGAATTCAAGGTCGCCGGTGAGCTGGCTGACGATCTTGACCGTCACCGTGGTCATGGGCTCGAAGGGATTGAGCTGCAGACGGGCAGCAACACCGGCCGCAAGAACCACGATCATGGTTTCGCCGATGGCGCGCGAAGCCGTCATCAGCACGGCGCCGACGATACCAGGAAGAGCGGCCGGAATAATGACCCTCTTGATCGTCTCGGAGCGCGTGGCGCCAAGGCCGAGCGAACCGTCACGCAGCGAGCGCGGCACGGCGGTGATGATGTCATCCGACAGCGACGACACATAGGGGATCAGCATGATGCCCATGACGAAGCCGGCGGTGATGACGCTCTGCGCCTGGATGAAGTTGGCGTAGTTGCCCGTCGCCAGACCGTTGATCTGCGTGGAAATGTCTCTGAGGAAAGGACCGACCGTCGTGAGCGCGAAGAAGCCGTAGACGATGGTGGGAATGCCGGCGAGCACTTCAAGCAGCGGCTTTGCCATGGAGCGGAAGCGCGGCGAGGCATATTCCGCCATGTAGATCGCCGAGAAGAGACCGACCGGAACCGCAACCAGCATGGCGACGAGGCCGATATAAAGCGTGCCGGCGAGCAGCGGGATCAGGCCGAACTGGCCGGAGGAGTCGGTGGCGCCTGCCGCCGCAAAACGCGGATCCCATACCGTTCCGAAGAAGAACTGGTGCGCCGGAACCATGGTGAAGAACTGGATCGCCTCGGTCAGCATCGAAAGGACGATGCCGATGGTCGTGAGGATGGCGATGGACGAGGCGACGA
The DNA here is from genome assembly GCF_006970545.1 of Agrobacterium sp. T29. NCBI lineage: Bacteria > Pseudomonadati > Pseudomonadota > Alphaproteobacteria > Hyphomicrobiales > Rhizobiaceae > Agrobacterium > Agrobacterium sp. T29. Next base: position 102,731 of record NZ_CP040640.1, on the reverse strand, counting down.
GCAGGGCCGCGAGAATAACTTTCTCGACCTGGTTGCGCGCCCGGAAACGCGGCGCGATTGCACGCAGCGCATAGGCGCCGCCGCCGAGCGCGGCCAGCAGCACGACGGCGATCATCGCGATACGGCTGGTGGAGGTCATGCTGTTGAGCGTGTGGGCGGCATCGACCATGAACCGCTCGGGATCGCCGGCGATTGCAACACCCTTCGATGCCAGAAGCGGCCGGACCGTAGCCGTGTCCGCCTCGACCTGCGCGGTTTCCTCCGGCGTCAGCCGCTGGAGGCCACGGGCGATGGAGGTCACCATACCGTAGGTCAGGCTCTGCTGCGCTTCGGATTGCGCCCGGACATCCTCGGGGAAACTACCGCGCACCGCCGAGGTGACGAGCAATGGGCTGACAATGAGCCAGGCACAGAGAATGAACGCCGCGGGCAGCACCGCCCAGACGACCGCGTAGGAACCGTGATAACCGGCACGGGAATGCATGCTGGAGGGGCGGCCGCCAGACAGGGCAACGGCACGGCGGCTGCCGAGCAGATAGCTGCCGATGCCGATGAGCGCCAGTATCAGCAAAAGGATCGATGTGTTCATTAGAGTTCCCTCGGCGTGCCTCAAGAGCACGGTGCGATATCGGGCAAATCAAAAAGTCATCAAAACGAGACCGCTGGACCATCCCATGATGCCTGCCGCCTGACTGTATCATAGTCTGGCAAGCGTCAAGGTTGATACATCCTATCCATCTGTAATCCATCGACAATCATGTGGATGGCGATGGTTAGGAACTGTCAACCGCGGACGACGGCCCAAGCGAAGCCGAATGAGGGGCACGGCAAAGCCGCACCCCTCTTTCTTCATTACATCGTGGAGCCGGCCGAGAACTTCGAGCGGATTTCTTCGCGCTCTGCGTCCGGAGCAGCAACCAGGCCGTAGTTGGCGAGCGGGGAATCCGGGCCGATCATTTCGTCGGAAACGAAGAACTCGACATATTCCTTAAGGCCCGGGATAACGCCCAGGTGAGCCTTCTTCACGTAGAAGAACAGCGGGCGGGAAACCGGGTACTTGCCGCTGGCAACGGTTTCGGTGGACGGAACGACGCCCGAAACGGTCGCGACCTTCAGACGGTCAGCGTTGTTTTCATAGAAAGCGAGGCCGAAAACGCCGAGGCCGGTCTTGTTGGCGTCGATACGGGCGAGCGTTTCGGTGTAGTCGCCGTCGATGTCGACTGCAGCGCCGTCCTTGCGGACTGCAACGCACTTGGCAGCAGCCTGCTTGGCATCGGTGACGATCTTCTTGATGGCGTCGGTGGCGCCGGCTTCCTTGCAGCCGTCAGCCATGATCTTCTCTTCGAAGACTTCGCGCGTGCCGTGCTTGGAGCCCGGGATATAAGCTGCGATCGCGACGTCAGGCAGTTCCTTGTTGATTTCCGACCACTTCTTGTAGGGGTTGGCAACGAGCTTGCCGTCCTTGACGATTTCAGCGGCGAGAGCGAGGTAAAGGTCCTTCGGCTCGAGCTTGATGTCCTTGTTGGACGAGTCCATCGCAAAGACGATACCGTCGTAGCCGATCTTCACTTCCTGAACGTCGGCAACGCCAGCAGCCTTACAGGCGGCCAGTTCGTCGCTCTTGATCTTGCGCGAAGCGTTGGCAATGTCGATGGTGCCTTCGCCGACGCCGGAGCAGAACGCCTTCAGACCACCGCCCGTGCCGCCGGACTCAACAACCGGAGCCTTGAAGTTCGGGAAGGTTTCGGCAAAGGTCTCGGCAACGATCTTGGCGTAAGGCAGAACCGTGGAGGAACCGGCAACCTGGATCTGGTCGCGAGCAGCGGCGGCGCCAGCGAAGGCGACAGAAGCCACCAGAGCTGCTGCGGAAAATTTAACGATGTTCATTTGTCTCTCCCGTCGTGGGCTTTGTTGTGGACGCAGCCGATAGCGACACTCGCTCTTAGCTTGCGCTCGGCGACCTTTTCTTAACCACCGTAGCCCCATCCTTTTATGTCACTTTGACGAAAGATTTGTGACAATCTAATGTATTGATTTTATTTACAAATATCCACGACATTAAAAGCAGATGCATATTTTATGTCAGAATCTCACAGTGAAGTCCGTGCCGCTGCCCAATTCCGATTTAATGATGAGGCGGGCGCGGTGGCGGGTGAGGATGTGCTTGACGATGGCAAGCCCGAGACCCGTGCCCTTTTTCGAGCGGCTGTCGGCGACGCTGACACGATAAAAACGCTCCGTCAGGCGCGGCACATGTTCGGCGGGAATGCCAGGGCCTTTGTCGATGACGCTCACCTCCACCGGCTTGCCGGGTTCGGCGCGCAGCCAGACATCCACGACCTTGCCTTCCTGGCCGTATTTGCAAGCATTTTCAACAAGGTTCTGGAATACCTGCACCAGCTCGTCGCGGTCGCCCTGCACCTCTGCCGGCCGGTCGGGCAGATGCAGCGTGATGGTCACATCCAGCTCGTCGGCAAGCGGCAGCAGGGTATCGCGCACATGGCCGATGACGGGAACGAGATCGACCTTCTGGTCGGGCGCGATGTTGGCCCGCAACTCCAGCCGCGACAGGGACATGAGATCGTCCACCAGCCTGCTCATGCGGGTTGCCTGATCCAGCATGATGGCAAGGAAACGTTCCTGCGCCTTCGGGTCGTTGCGCGCCGGCCCCTGCATGGTTTCGATGAAACCGCGCAGCGAGGCGAGCGGTGTGCGCAATTCATGGCTGGCATTGGCGACGAAGTCGCTGCGCATGCGGTCGATGCGGCGAAGCTCCGAGACGTCGCGGAACGACAGGATGTAGAATGGCGGGCCTGCCCCCTCTCCCACATCCGCACGGGCGATGCGGACGATGAAGACCCGTTCGGAAGGGAAGCGCTCCGAATGTTCGACCTGGTTGGGCTGGCCGGTGGCGATGGTTTCACGAATGACATCCAGGAGGCCGGGAGAGCGCAGCCGGGCGGAAATATGCGCCCCGGCGGGCAACTGGCCGAAGGCGCGCTCGGCCGCGCCGTTCTGAAACAGCACGCTGGCGTTCCTGTCGAGAATGAAAACGGGGGTATCCAGAACCGCGAGGCCCGCCCTTACGCCGGAAATGACGCTTTCGCCGGGCATTTCCTGCTCATCTGCCTCCGCAACCGGGCTCCCATCCTTTGCGGAAGCCGCCGCCGGCCCTTCCCGAGCGGCGAGGATGGCAATGACGGCGCAAAGCCACAGGGCGGCGGGCATATAGGGCGTGTTGAGCTCGGCAACGGCCACGATGGCGAGCATGCTGACGATGAGAACGGGCAACCAGTTTCGGCCGAGCTTCCTTCCCAAACGCCTTAATCCACCATCGCCTTCCATGACTGCCATTTCAGCCTGCTCTTTCCACTTTCATCTGACAGCGCATCGAAATCTCATAGGCCAGCTTCATGACAGAGATTCATCATCGCGCATTTTCCACAACGTATATGCGCAAAATCGACGCCGCAATCGCTGCCGCCGCAGCACCCCGGTCAAGCGCTCCTGTTTCACTTGAATTCTGGCAATGGATGTGAACTCATTGGCGTCGAGTTGCCTTTACACAACAACAGCCGGAGGAAACCATGGGCGAAGAAACGAAGAAGCGGACGGTCGATATCACCATAGGCGGCAAACTGCGCAGCTTCGACATCGACGATCCGGTTCTTCCTGACTGGGTTGAGGAAAAGAAACTTTCCGCCGGCGATTTTCCCTACGACAAGAAGATGAAGCGGGAAGACTACGACAGCACCCTCGAGGCGCTGCAGGTGGAGCTGGTCAAGGTGCAATTCTGGCTGCAGGCCACCGGCAAAAGGGTCATGGCGGTTTTCGAGGGCCGCGATGCGGCGGGCAAGGGCGGCGCGATCTTCGCGACCCGGGCCTATCTCAACCCCCGCTATGCCCGCGTGGTGGCGCTGACCAAACCGACGGAAACCGAACGTGGCCAATGGTATTTCCAGCGCTATATCTCACATTTTCCGACCGCCGGCGAATTCGTTCTGTTCGACCGCTCGTGGTATAACCGCGCAGGCGTAGAGCCGGTCATGGGTTTCTGCACGCCTGAGGAACACAAGCGTTTCCTCAAGGAAACGCCGCGTCTGGAAAAAATGCTGGTCCATGAGGACGTTCATCTGTTCAAGTTCTGGCTCGACATCGGCCGCGAAACGCAGATCGAACGCTTCCATGACCGCCGCCACAGCCCGCTGAAATGCTGGAAGCTTTCGGATATGGACATAGCGGCGCTGACGAAATGGGACGACTACACGCAGAAGCGCGACGAAATGCTGGAAAAGACCCACACCGACGCCGCCCCCTGGACGGTGGTGCGCGCCAACGACAAGCGCCGCGCGCGGGTAAACCTCATCCGTCACATTCTTCTTGCGCTCGACTATGAGGGCAAGGACAAAAAGGCAATCGGCGAAATCGACGACAAGATTTTGGGATCTGGGCCGGATTTTCTCAAATAGGACCGGAAGACGCTGACAGGCGCCTCCATTCGAGACGCCTGTCTTTCCCTTACTGGCCCGGCAGAATGCGCACGGAATAAAGATTGACCGGGCGGCCGCTGCCATCGATGTCGCTGTTGATGAAGATCCTGCCCGGCGCATTGGGGGCGAGAGATCGTTCGAATGTCGCGTTCAGCAGCATGTCCGCACGCTCGGCCGTGGCGGTGAAGCGGTGGCGGGAGCAATCGCCCAATGTCGCGAAATCGCAGGCGACGGACACCTGGGTCTGACGGTCGCTGGAGGATTGCAGCGTGATCGAAATGGTCGAGGACTTGCCTGCCATATCCCGCATCACCTCCACCGGAACCTCGACGCTGACGGCGCCATCCTGCGAGACACTTCTCGAGGTTACCTTTATCGCCTTGCCAGCGGGTGTGGCGATGTTTTCGACATTGGCGCGTGGACCAGCCGAAACACCGGAACTGCCACGCTCCGCATTGAAGACTTCCACCCAGTCATCGGAAAAACCACGGCCGGCGGAAAGGCTCGGCGCGGGCTCCGTCCCGTTGAAATCCTCCGCCTGCACCTGCGCCGGCGGATTGGGCACGCTGGTATCGCGCTGCTCCGGCGACAGCAGGAGGCCTGAGGAATAGACCCACCAGGCACCGAAACCGATAAAGGCCAGAAGCGTCACGTAGATGAAAAGCCGGGCGAAAAGCCCCCGGCGCTTGCGGCGGCCAACCGCGCCTTCCGGCCGGAAGGCAAGCGAGGAGTCGCCCGCGCGGGAGCTTCTCTTCGGCGGCTTGCCATTGCGCTGCCCCGCACTCAGCGGCTCCGGAGCAGCGGCAGCGCCCGGCCGCACATCGCGCGTTTCGCCACGCAGCTCCGGCTCAACACCCATATCGCCGTGGTGAGGCGTCTGCGAAACGGGATCGACGGAGTGATCGTCCTGCGCCGGACTTTCCGGTGCGGGCGGGCGCAATTGCTGCTCCACCCTGTCCAGAAGCCGGTTGCGCTCTTCATTCTCGATCTGGTGGATCAGGCCTTCAAGCCGCTGGCGCTGCTGGGAGACAACCTGCGGATCGTCTATGCCCTGCTTGCGCAGGCCCGCTTCCAGTGCCTGGCGGGAGGATTGGTAAATCCGTGCACGAACTTCGGCGTTCGATCTGTCCGATTTTTCCAGAGCATTTCTGATTGCCGTTTCCAGTCCGCTCACGACCGATCCTTGTTCTATTGCGCTTTGCAAAAAATATGCGGCGCTGCGCCATGGGTTCACGATTCGGTAACGGCTATACCGCCCCTCCGCAAGCATCGTTTGTGATAAAGACCGGATTGCCTTGGGGAAAATCAATTCATTGTGGCGCTACGAACGCAGATTCGAGAGGCGAATGCCACGCTGTTTTCGCTTTCAATCTGCTGCTGAACGCGATATTGACTTACGTGCGCGTAAACGTAATTCGTGGGAGGAGACATGCTACCGTCCGTGCTGAAAGACAATCTGCGTCTTCCGGTCATAGCATCACCGCTATTCATCATTTCACATCCGCAACTGACGCTGGCGCAGTGCAAGGCCGGCGTCATCGGCGCTTTCCCGGCGCTCAATGCGCGGCCCGAAAGCCAGCTCGACGAGTGGCTGGCAATGATCACCGAGGAGCTTGACGCTCACAACCGGGCCAATCCCGAGCGCCCGGCGGCGCCCTTCGCGGTCAACCAGATCGTGCACATGTCCAACCGGCGGCTGGAGCACGATCTCGGCCTTTGCGTGAAATACAAGGTGCCGGTGGTGATTTCCTCGCTTGGCGCGGTGCCGGAGGTCAATGCGGCCGTGCATTCCTATGGTGGCATCGTGCTGCATGACGTCATCAACGACCGCCATGCCCGCTCCGCCATTCGCAAGGGCGCGGATGGGCTTATCGCGGTGGCGACGGGTGCCGGCGGACATGCGGGCACGCTTTCGCCCTTCGCCCTCGTTCAGGAAATCCGCGAATGGTTCGACGGCCCGCTGCTGCTGGCCGGCGCCATCGCCAATGGCGGCTCCATTCTCGCGGCGCAGGCTATGGGCGCGGATATGGCCTATATCGGCTCCCCCTTCATCGCCACCGAGGAAGCGCGCGCTTCCGAAGGCTACAAGCAGGCGATTGTGGACGCGCAGGCCAAGGATATCGTCTATTCGAACTATTTCACGGGCGTACACGGAAACTACCTGAAAAGCTCGATCGTCGCCTCCGGCATGGACCCCGACAATCTGCCCGAAGCCGATCCTTCGAAAATGGACTTCGAAACGGTCTCCGGCGGCGCCAAGGCCTGGAAAGACATATGGGGCGCGGGGCAAGGCATCGGCGCCGTCAAGGCGGTGGAACCGGTGGCGGCGCTCGTCGATCGTCTGGCAAATGAATATGAAACGGCCAAAAAGCGCATCTGCGGGAAAGGCTGAAGGCTCCGGTAAACAATGGACAGGCAAAGCTTTTTGCGGAAATTTCAAAACCAGCACATTCAAGGCTTGAAATCCGTCAGCATTGCCTGTATCAGCCCGCCATGAAGCTGATCCGCACCAAACGGGTCACAATCGGGCCGCTTTAGCTCAGTTGGTAGAGCACGTCATTCGTAATGACGGGGTCACGTGTTCGAGTCACGTAAGCGGCACCATTCGTCTCTCTACTACGATCATTACCATTAAGTAATTTAAAGGGTTTCGGCTGTCGTACTAGATACATGCGTTCGGTCCAGAGACAGGGCGTCCGTCGAAACGAAAATATGGTTCTAACGTCGTAATCATTCTCCTGGTTACTATAGCTACATAGTTCACAGCAGCCTATAGCGTGAAATTCTTTCGATTTTTTGGAGGACATTGGGCGGGTTTACATTGGGGACGAGATTTCCCCTCAGCATTTGGAAATAATCCTACCGCATGGTGGAAATCCGTCTTGCGGGAGTTGGATATATTGGTAGGTTGCCGCTATGATTTCGACACAGCATCACGCTCTACCTTCGGAGGCAATCGGCGTAGGCTCCTACACCTCGCCTGAGGCTGCGCGCCTGCTGAGAACGACCCCGCTTAATGTAAATCGCTGGTTGCGGGGATACACCTATAAGCGCTCGGGCGAGGCTCGACAGATACCGCCGCTCTGGACGACACAGCACGTGTCAGTCGAGGACCACCTTGAGATCGGTTTTCGTGATCTGATCGAGCTTCGCTTCGTCAAGGCTTTTATTGATGCGGGTGTTGGCCTGCTCGCTATTCGCAATTGCCTCGAATACGCGAGAGAATGCGCGAAAGATGATCGCCCCTTTTCGACTCGCCGTTTCCAGACGGACGGTCGGACGATCTTTCTCGAAAGCATCGAGAGGGTCGGTAACCAAATCGACGAACCGAAATTGCTTGATCTGAAAAAGAAGCAATATGCCTTTAAGCAGGTTATCGAGCGGACGTTCAAAGATCTCGATATCGAAGACGATGCAGTAGCCCGCTGGCGACCGTTCCATGGAAAAAAATCCATCATCATTGATCCGGGCCGCTCCTTTGGGCAGCCGATTGCGTCAGAATATGGGGTTCCGACAGTAGCGCTCGCCGACGCGGTTGAGGCTGAAGGGTCGGTCGAAGATGTCGCTCGAATATTCGATGTGCCAGTATCCGTCATTCGCGATGCTGTCCAGTTCGAAACTGATTTGAAGAGAGCAGCTTGAAGGTTCTGATTGATGAAAACCTTCCTCCCGCTCTCGCTCGTTCTCTGAACGCATTATTTGCTGGGAAACACGAAATCATACATGTCCGCGAGCGATATGGTCCAGGTGTAACGGATTTACAGTGGATCACCGAATTGAGCACCGAGGGGCGGTGGATCATAGTCTCGGGTGATCGCCGTATTACTCGGAACAAGGCAGAGTACAATGCCTTCCGAACCTCCAATCTGGTTGGGTTCTTTCTGTCGAAAGGGCTGTATAAATCTCCGCTCATCAAACAGATGGAGCGGCTTCTCGCGTTGTGGCCGACTATTGAAGCTCAATCGACGCTTGTACAAGGAGGTGCAATGTTCGAACTGCCTATGAGCAGCACGCGCCTCAAGCAACTATAGCCCTATAGGGAAACGCGCTCGATAGGCGGCGGTTGCCTCCGGCTATTTGACTGATATGCCACAGTTCTCCAGCCGCAATCGGACGATTTTACGCACACGATACCAATAGGCTTGTCCCGCACCATCACTTTCATGCCACGCGCGTTCTTGTCGGGCGAAAGCTTCAAGTTCGGGTTCCAAGTAGCTGTTGATGATATCGTCAGCGACAGTGCCAATATCATCGGCGGAGATCAGCATCGGCTCTATCGCATTGTTCCAAAACGCCCACATGACCAAGCCAACAAAAACGATTGCCTGCCCACCGAAAAAGATTAGCAGTAACCATGAAATCCCGTGAACAAAAGCGTCCCACATCGCACCATCCTAACGAAAGCTCGATGTAGTCTATAGTCAACATTTACGAAATTAAAGCCCAAAATGAGACTCATCGTCCGTGGGCATATCGTCTTCATTCGCGACTTATTGCGATCATGGAAGATGTGCGCGCGATACTTGCCCAGAATATCAAATCAGCCCGGAAACGGCTGAATATCTCGCAGGAAGAGCTTGCCTCGCGAACAGAAATCGACCGAACCTATGTGTCGGGTATTGAGCGGCAGGTAAGAAATCCCACAATCACTGTGGTCGCAAAATTTGCCGAAGCCCTCGATACGACGACAGCTGACCTGCTGCGCAACAAAGAAGAATGAGCACATCCCCCTCTGATTTTCTGGTCGGCGCGCAGTTAGATGCGTGAAACCAAACCGCCCACCACACGTTCTCCGGCAGTCACAAACAACTGGAAAGCCTGTCATCGTGGACGTCATTCGTATCCTGATCGCCATCATCCTTCCGCCCGTCGGCGTGTTTCTTCAGGTCGGGCTCGGCCTGCATTTCTGGCTGAATATTCTCCTGACGCTGTGCGGTTATGTTCCCGGCATTATCCACGCGATCTGGGTGATCCTGCGGAGGTGACATCCGCTCTCACCGGCGATGGGACGTCCGCAACATTTTAGTACGTGATTAAATTCTCATTGGCTGCTGGAACCTCGTCTTCTCCCTCACGTTATGGTGATGACACCAGCCAAGGAGAAAATCATGAACCAGATCATCTACATCGTCGGCCTCGTCGTCATCGTTCTGGCGATCCTGTCGTTTTTCGGCTTCCGTTGATCCCCGTTGTCAATTCGATCGCTTGCGCATATCCTAAGCAGCAGTGACACACGACTGCGTTCATGGGTTGCTTCGCTGTCGGGTGTATTTCGGGATCGCGTTGCTCTGGGAGGTGCACGATGAAGAACGAGAGATGGACAGAGCCTGTCGAGGTCAATCTCGAGGCGAATGGCAAGAGTGTCATCGCCGGCCCCTTCGAAGCGTTGACATTATTGACCGAAGGCTGGCCCAAAATTGGCGGATTGAGCTTCGTGAGAGCGAGAAGCGCCTGCCGTGCCGCCCTTGACGGACGTAAATCGCCCGAAGAAGCACGCAAGTGCTTCACCGACGCGGTTTCCGAGATGCAGAAAAACCCGCATTGACGCACCCAAAAGAAAACGGCTCCTGAAAAGGAGCCGTTCTTTTATTTGCGACGCTTTCGGTGATCAAACAGCCGGAAGCGCTTTTCCTTGGCCTTACATCCAATAGGGTGCGACGCCGTAATAATCGTAGACCTTGCGGTCCTTGGCGTTCAGCAGGTCGTTATCATCGAGATTGGCGAAATGCGGCGCATTTTCGATCTCTTCCTTGGTGAGATCGATGCGGTAGCCGTCGAGTTCTTCGTCGTAATGCAGCTTTTCCCAGGGCAGCGGATAATAGTCGTCGCCGATGCCGAGGAAGCCGCCAAAGCTCAACACCGCATAGGCCACGCGCCCGCCGCGCTTTTCCAGAATGATGCGCTGGATCGAGCCGATATGCTTGCTGTCGGCGCCGTAAACACGGGTGCCTTCCACCTTGTCGCTGGCGATCAGGCTCGGCGTATCCTTGACATAGGGGTCCTGTCCGACGCGGGGTTCCTGATGCATCATGTGCCTTTCCTCCTTGATTTTCCTCGTTTGTGTCACGTCTGGTAAACCCCTCGACGGACAATTCGTTCCGCGGCGTTTCAGGCGCTTCGGCGGGAATTTTTTTGAAGGAGAATGGAACGAAAACGCGCCTTTATTGGCGGATTTTCTGCCAGACGGAGGGAGAAACACCCACCATCTTGCGAAAGACGCGGGAGAAATGCGCCTGATCCGAAAAACCGGCGGCAATGGCGATGTCGGTCAGCGCCATGTCGGTCCGCATCATCAGTTCCTTGACGCGATCGATGCGCGCCTGCATCTGCCATTGGTGGGGCGGCACGCCGGTGGAGGCCTTGAAAGCATGGCTGAAATGCGATTGCGACAGGTTGGTGAGTTCCGCCAGCTCCTCCAGCCGGATCGACCGCAGGCAATGTTCGCGGATGTAATCCGTCGCCGCCCTCAACTGCCAGGCGGCGAGCTTGCTGCGTTTTTTGACCGGCTCCCGTTTCACTTTCAGGAAATCCGTCAATAGCGCCAGCACGAGGCTTTCGCCATAAAGGTCATGCAGCGGATCGGGATTATCGCATTCGGCGGCAATCAGTCGCGCCAGCGCCAGCAGGCGCTCATCCTCGAACATGAGATGCGGATCGAGCAGGCTGTGCGGATCGAAGCCCTGCACCAGCCGCCCGCCCAGCAATCCCGCATCGAAATGCAGATCGAGGTGGCGCACGAAGGAGACGTTGCTCAGTTCGGCATGCACATCCAGATCGGCAGGCACGAAGGAAATACGGTTCGCCTTGGACGACCCGTAATTGTCGCGGCGGCAGCGGTTCATCATGAACCGGCCGCCATCCGTCCCGTCCATATCCAGCAGGAAAACGAAACGCGGATCCTTGCCGACATAACGGCCGCCCGCCTTCGGGGCGCAACGCACATCCCAGAGATCGGCGACGATGCCGTTCCAGACCCGCGAGCGTGGGCCGCCAATGACGGCAAAACCCTCGATCTCATTTTCCATCCGCACGCGGAAAGCCATGGCCTCTCGATCCCGCAGGGCGCCATGGCGCCACTATAAACATGATAAATCTATTCATGTTTATAGTGGCAAACTGCTTTCCCCGCAACTGCCGGCCTTCGGCCAAGCCTTACCACTTCTTGGAAAGCTTGAAGGTGATTGTGCGGCTATCGCCCCAGCCGCAGACGGAGACGCCGGCGCAGCTCTTCACATATTCCTTGTCGAAGACATTGGCGACGTTGATCGATGCGGTCCAGTCGTTCTTCTGGTAGCGGATTGCGGCGTCGAAGACGGCGGCATCCGGAACGCGCAGCGTATTTGCCTCATCCGCCCAGGACTTGCCCTGATACCGTACGCCTCCGCCGAGGCTGAGACCTTCCAGCGCGTCTGTGGTAAAGGCATAGTCCAGCCACAGCGAGGCGGTGTGGGCGGGCACGATCCATGGCGATTTGCCGATAAGGTTAGGATTGGCATCGCGGGTAATCTCCAGATCCGTATAGGAATAGGAGGCGAGCGCCTTCCAGTTCTCGCTGAGATTGGCCTTGGCCTCCAGCTCGAAGCCAGTGGATTCCACCTGCCCGAACTGGCCACTCGTGGTGACCCCGCCAGCCGTATAGGAAACGATGGCATTGTCCTTGACCAGCTTGAAGACCGAGGCGGTGATGCTGCCATCGAAGAATGTCGGCTCATATTTAACGCCGGCCTCGAACTGGTGTCCCTCTTCCGGCGAAGCGGGAGTGCCATCCGCAAGCGTATCGATGAGCGGATTGAAGAAAGTGGCTGCCGAGACATAAGGTGTCAGGCCATTGTCGAATTCATAGGCGAGACCGGCGCGGCCGCTCAGTGCATCGTCATTCGAGCGGCGGGAAAGACCCGCAGGGAGCCTGTTGTTCAGCTCGGTGTCGACATAGTCGTAACGGCCATTCAGCGTGACCAGCCAGCCATCGCCGAAACGCAGCTGGTCCTGCGCGTAGATGCCGATCTGCTGTTGGGTCACGATATTGTCGGCGTAAACGAAATTCGTTCCCTGCGTCGAGCCATAGACCGGGTTGAGCGCACCGATTGCATTCGATCCGCAGCAGGCCTGCACCTGGTCCAGCCGGTAATATTTATAGTCGAGACCGAAGAGCAGCGAGTGATTGACCGCGCCGGTATCGAACTGGCCTTCGACCCGGTTATCCACGCCGAAACTGTCGACTTTCGACACGCCATCATAACCGAAGCGGGTCAGCATATAGTCGTTGGTGGTGGCATCGAGAATCGGCTGGCCGTTTGCATCTGTATTGGCCCAGCCGCCGGCATAAGGTCCGGTCTCATGCTTGTAGAGGTGGCCATAGCGGGCGTTCTGGCTGATCTTCCAGCCATTGTCGAATTCATGGCTGACCTCGTAACCCACCATGGACTGGTAGACGCGGCCATTGTCGATATCCGGCTCGCCATAAAAGGCCTTGCGGTCGAGCTTGCCGAAGGGCGCGTCGACCACCGTGCCGACATAGGGCAGGAAGCCGTTGCCGATATGAACCTGATCGAGCGCCGAGAAATAGCCGTAGAGCGTGGCACTCGTCTGCGCGTCTGGCTCGAAGGTGATCTGCGGCATGATAAAGCCGCGCAAATCCTCGGAATAATCGGTGTAATTGTCGCCGCCGGAGACCTTGCCGGTGACGCGGTATTTCCACACGCCTTCACCATCGACCTTGTCGCCGAGATCGAAGCCGAAGAAGGCATTGCCGAAATTATTGATGCCGATTTCCGTTTCGCGCACCGGCTCATCCTGCGTGCGCTTGCGGACCATCTGCACGATACCGCCGGGATTGGCGCCCCCATAAAGCACCGAGGCGGGGCCTTTCAGAACTTCCACGCGCTCCAAACCGTAGGCATCCATCTGGAAACCGCCGAAACCGTAGCTGAACAGGTTCAAACCATCCAGAAACACGCCGGTCTGGGTGGCCTGAAAACCGCGGATGTAAATCCAGTCCGTATCCGGGTCGGTGCCGAAGGGCTCCGCCGTCACACCGGGGGTATAACGCAGTACCTCATCGATTTTCGTCACCGCGCCCCGGTCATCCATTTCCTGGCGGCCGACGACCGATACGGATTGCGGAATATCCCTGGTTTCCGTTTCGGTTTTCGAACCGGTCGCACTTTTCTTCGCAACATAACCCCGGACCGGACCAGTCGCGTTTTCCGCGCCCTGCCCTTCAACGGTAATCTGCTGCAGAACGGTCGTGTCCTGCGCGCGGCCCATCGCTGGCGCCAGCAAAACAACGGCGGCCGTGCCCAAAGCCAGACGGCTCAAAAACATCCCATGCAAATTTTTCAAGATATGCCCCGAAACAGATCGCGGCCGATGTCCAAATTCGACAGGCCGCGGCACCTCAATTAAGCTGAGTATTTACATCAGGATTAAGGCAGGATGCTTGTCGTTTTCTGGCGGGATTTGAAGCTTATTGGCCTCTCGCACAGTTTTGCGCCCGTCATTTATCGGGCAGGGCTCCGATATCAGCCCTTGCGCCGGCCGATCCTTGCAAGCTGCATGACCGGAAGCATGCCGATGACGACGATTGCCAGCGCTGCGATTGCCGCTTCCTCATAGGTGCCGCGCGCCGCTTCGCCATAAAGATGGGTAGCGAAGGTTTCAAAATTCAGCGGCCTCAACAGAAGCGTGGCGGGAAGCTCCTTGACGCAATCGACGAAGATCAGCAGCGCCGCTGCCGCAAGCGACGCCTTGGATAGCGGCAGATGAATCTGGCGGAATGTCTGCGTCGCGGATCGCCCGAGCGTTCGCGAGGCGTGATCGAAGGATTGCGGTATGCGGCTGAGGCCGGCATCCACACCGCCCGCCGCAATGGTGAGGAAACGCGCCGAATAGGCATAGATCAGCGCCGCGCCGCTGCCGATGAAGATGAGGCCGGTAGAGATGCCGAACCAGTCACGCATGGTCTGGTCGACAAACCGGTCGAAGCCGCCAAGCGCGATCAGCACGCCGATGGCGATGACCGTGCCAGGGGCCGCATATCCGACCGTCGAAAGGCGGTAGGACCAGAGCGAGAGACGTCCCGGTGCAAGGCGCATGGCGTAAGCAACCGCAAGGCCGAGGATAAGGGTGATAACCGTCGCCAGGCCGGCAAAGACGATGGTGTTCAGAGCTTCATCGGCAAAGCGGGCGGAGAGGCCGCTGAAGCGGAAGCGCTTCCATGCCTCGATGACGAGATAGCTGGCCGGTGCCACAAAGCCGATCAGGACCGGCAGGCCGCCGAGTACGAAAGCGGCCCAGCCCTTCAGGCCGTTGAGTCGCAGCGGCTCCAGTTCCCTGCTTTTCTGCGCCGAAACGGCATAACGCTGCTTGCGCCGCGCCCAGCGCTCGAGCGCCACGAGCGCGACAACGATGAAAAGCATGGAAAGCGCGATCTGCGCCGCACCCGGCAGGTCGGATTTCGTGACCCAGGTGGTGTAGACGGAAACGGTGAGCGTGCGGACGCCGAGGAATTCCGATGCGCCTATATCGTTCAGCGCTTCCATCAGAGCAAGACTGATGCCGACCGCAATCGCCGGGCGCGCCAGCGGCACTGCCACCTTGAAGAAAGCTGCGCGTCTGGAAACGCCGAGCGTGCGTGCCGCTTCCAGCAGGTTGCCCGCCTGCGTCAGGAACATGGCGCGTACGGGAATATAGACATAGGGAAACAGCACGAAGCCGAGAAGGACGATGCAGCCCGTCATGGACCTTATGTCCGGCAGACGAAATTCGCGCGGGCTGGAATAACCGAGCAGCCAGCGGATCGCACCCTGCACCGGTCCGATGGGATGCAGAATATCCAGATAGGCGTAAGCGACGATATAGGTGGGCATGGCCAGCGGCAGCAGCAGCGCCCATTCCAATATTTTGCGGCCGGGAAAATCATAGGCGGTGACCAGCCAGGCGGCATAGGTGCCGACGACACCGGCCAGCAGCCCGACACCGGCCAGAAGGATCGCCGTATCCGGAAGCGCCGTCCAGAGCACGGTCGAGCCGAGATGCACCCACAGGCCTTCAGAACCCTGCAACGCCTGCGACACAAGCGCCAGAACCGGCACCATGGCGCCGCAGACCGCCAGCACGGAAAGGCACAGCCACCAGAAGGAGGATGAAAACCTGGCTCGGGCACGAGGTGTCAATGGCTGGATGGCGTCTGGATTCATGTGCTTTCAGAAAATACGCGGAAAGGCGCCCGCAGATGCGAACGCCTTCCACCAAGTTATCGCTGATTGGCCCTTACTTGTCGAAACCGACCTTGTCGACCAGCTCGCTCGCCTGCTTGCGGTGCGAGACGATTTCCGTCAGCGGCTTGTTATCGATCTTCAGCGTGCCGAAGGAAGCGATGATCTCGTTGAGAGCCGCCCCCTGCTTGACCGGATATTCGTAGTTGGCTTCGGCATAAATCTTCTGGGCTTCGTCGGAGACGAGATATTCCAGCAGCTTGACGGCTTCCGCCTTGTTCGGTGCATTCTTGGCCACGGCAGCGCCGCTGATATTGACCTGCGTGCCGCCATTCTTGAAGGTCGGCAGAACCACCTTGATGGCGTCGCCCCACTTCACCTGCTCCTCGCCGCCCTTGCCCGAGCGCATCAGGCCGACATAATAGGAGTTGGCGATGCCGATATCGCAAATGCCGCCGAGGATGTCCTTGGCAACGTCGCGGTCGCCGCCGCCTGCCTTGCGGGCCAGATTTTCCTTGACGCCGGCAAGCCACTTCTCGGTGTCCGCAGCGCCGTAATGGGCGATGTAGTCGGCAAAGAGCGCCGTGTTATAGGGGTGCTGGCCGGCGCGAATGCAGACCTTGCCCTTCCACTTCGCATCCGCCAGATCTTCATAGTTGAAGGAGGCGAGATCGACATCCTTCGCCGCATAAAGAACGCGGGCGCGCATGGAGAGCGCGAACCAATGGCCCTTGGCATCACGAAGTTCAGCCGGGATAGCCTTGGTCAAGGTTTCGGATTCGACCGCCTGGGTGACACCCTTTTCAGCGAGATCGACGAGGTTGCCGGCATCCACCGTCATCAGAACGTCGGCAGGCGAGCTTGCGCCCTCGCTCAGAACGCGCTCGGCAAGACCGTCCTTCAGGAACACGGTGTTGACCTTGACGCCGCTCGAGGCGGTGAAGGATTCCAGAAGCGGCTGGATCAGGCCCGGTTCGCGGGTGGTGTAGATGTTGAGTTCCGCAGCGCTGGCCGTTCCGGCTGCAAAGGCAACCGTGCTGGCAAGCAGGGCAAATCTGGTAAATTTCGTCATGTTTTGTCTCCCTCTCCGATAGCGGCAATATAGAGGGAGCAGACATCATACCTGATGACCCAAATCAAGTTTTATTTCTCTGTTTTTCGCGCGGATTTGATCACCAAGAGTTGAAAATGGAGAGGAAATAAACATACAAATCCGCTCACTCAACTTGCAGTAAATATCAGCACTCCCTTGGGATCGATACCGAAACGCACCGCCGTCGTCCGGGCGGGTGTGCGCTGCATCGTCCTGACACGCAGATCGGCCGACAGTCCGGGCACGGCTATGCCAAGCTGCTCGATCTCCCCGAGGAACACACGGCTCGATATTTCGCCGGCAATTCCTTCTTTCGCGGCCCCGTCCTCAATGATCGAAATCGCATTTGGGCGAACATAGGCAATGGCGGCGAGACCGTCAGGCAGATCGGACGCGTCGCCCAGAAGCCCGAGCGGCGTTTCGACGCGACCCTGTCTTACCCGGCCTTCGATCTTGTTGAAGGCGCAGAAAAAATCGGCGGCATAACGGGTTTTGGGATGATCGTGGATTTCGTAACCCGTGCCGCTCTGCACGATGCGCCCGCGCTGCATCAAAACCACACGGTCGCCTGCCGAAAGCGCCTCCTCCGGATCATGCGTCACCATGATCGCCGTCGTGCCCAGTTGCCGCAACAGGCCGAGCGTTTCCTCGCGCACGCTGTCTCGCAATCCCCTGTCCAGATTGGAAAAGGGTTCGTCCATCAGGAGCAGGCCGGGCTGCGGGGCAAGCGCGCGGGCAAGCGCCACACGCTGCTGCTCGCCGCCCGAAAGCGTATGCGGATAACGTTTCGCCAGTTCCTGCAGATGAACATGTTCGATCATCTCTGCAGCGCGGCGGCGGGCTTCCACCTTCGGCAAAGACCGAAGACCGAACATGACATTCTGCTCGACGGTCAGATGCGGAAACAGCGCATAATCCTGAAAGACAAAACCGATATTGCGCTTTTCCGGCTCGATGAAAACAGCGGGACCGGCAACGACAGCGCCGTTCAGGGAAACGCTGCCATGGTCCGGCGTCTCCACGCCCGCCACGATGCGCAGCAGGGTCGATTTTCCACAGCCGGAGCGTCCCACCAGACAAATGATTTCGCCGCGTTCGACGGAAAGATCTATATCGGACAGCACTTCCGTATCGCCGAATCTCTTCCCGACCGATTTCAGTTCAAGCGCTGCCCTGCCTGCCATTTCCAATCCTGCCCTGCTTTGCGAATTATGTTGATCGCTCAAATCAGGATTAAAGTCAAAAAAGCAGGGCAAAATGCTTTTCCCTTCACGAGTTGGCGAGATGTGCGGCAGCAATATTGACGTTTACGTTAGAGTTAAATAGGCTTTGCCGACGAGATGGACGTCAAGGGATTACGCGTCTATCATTCGTCACCGGGGAGCGAGAGGAGCGGTCGATCCGGTGACGCCACAGGGAGTTCCCTCAACCCGGCCGATTGAGCCGGCTGAATGCGGGAGCTTCGTGAACATCAGGCAGCCGAAAGCGCCCTTCACGCGTTTCAAGGAATGCGCGGCGCGACAAAGACTCTGGGAGGAGAAGCATGAGTGAACTGTCCCTGGGACACCCGGAAAATGTCAGCGCAGAGAAGCGTTGGCTGGCATCCTATCCGCCGGGCGTACCTTCCGAAATCCCCGCATCCGCCCATGCCTCCCTTGTCGAACTTCTCGAAAAGAGCTGTGCGCAATTTGCCGACCGCAAGGCCTTTTCCAGCATGGGAAAGTCCCTGACCTATCGGGAACTGGACGCTGAAACCCGCGCAGTCGCTGCCTGGCTGCAATCCAGAGGGCTGGAAAAAGGCGACCGGGTTGCCGTGATGATGCCGAATATCCTGCAAAATCCCGTCGCGGTATACGGGATCCTGCGGGCGGGCATGATCGTGGTCAATGTCAATCCGCTCTATACCCCGCGCGAGCTGGAACATCAGCTCAAGGATTCCGGCGCAAAGGCGATCTTCGTTCTGGAAAACTTCGCCCATGTGGCCCAGCAGGCGGTGCCGAAAACCGCGGTGCGGCATGTGGTCGTCGCGGCGATGGGCGATCTCCTCGGCCTGAAGGGACATATCGTCAATCTGGTGGTTCGCAAGGTCAAGAAACTGGTGCCCGCCTACACCATTCCCGGCTCCATCAGCTTCAAGGCGATGCTGAAGGAAGGTCAGGGATTTTCGCTGAAGCCGGTCAGCCTCACGGCGCAGGACATCGCCTTCCTGCAATATACCGGCGGCACAACCGGCGTATCCAAGGGTGCGGTTCTCACCCATGCCAATCTTCTGGCCAACAAGCTTCAGATCAGCCTGTGGCTGGACGCCGCCTTCAACGGCCGAAAGGACCGTCCGGAAGTTCTCAACTTCATCTGCGCGCTGCCGCTCTGCCACATCTTCGCATTGACGGTGAATTCGCTGATGGGCATTGCGCTCGGCGGTCATAATCTGCTCATCGCCAATCCACGCGATATTCCCGGCTTCGTAAAGGAGCTGACGCATTATCAGCCGCATATTTTCCCCGGCATCAACACGCTTTTCAACGCGCTGATGAACAATGAGGATTTCCGCAAGCTCGATCTGTCGTCGCTTATTCTGGTTCTCGGCGGCGGCATGGCGGTGCAAAGGCCCGTTGCGGAGCGCTGGCTTTCCATCGTCGGTTGCCCGATTGCCGAAGGTTACGGTCTTTCCGAGACATCGCCCGTTGCAACGGTCAATCGTCTCGATTCGACGGAATTCAGTGGCACCATCGGTCTGCCGATTTCCTCGACCGAAATCGATATTCGCGACGAGGACGGCAACAGCCTGCCAACAGGCGAAGTCGGCGAGATCTGCATTCGCGGGCCACAGGTCATGGCCGGCTATTGGCAGCGGCCGGATGAAACCGCAAAAGCCATGACCGCCGACGGCTTCTTCCGTTCCGGCGACATGGGTTTCATGGACGAGCGCGGTTACACCAAGATCGTCGACCGCAAGAAGGACATGATCCTCGTTTCCGGTTTCAACGTCTATCCGAACGAAGTAGAGGAAGTGGCCGCCAGCCATCCGGGCGTGCTGGAATGCGCCGCCATCGGCGTTCCGGATGAACATTCCGGCGAAACCGTCAAACTTTTCGTGGTCAAGAAGGACCAGTCGCTCACGGAAGCGGAGCTCAAGGCCTTCTGCGCCAAGAACCTGACGAACTACAAAAGGCCGAAAATCATCGAGTTCCGCACCGAGTTGCCGAAGTCGAATGTCGGCAAAATCCTGCGGCGCGAATTGCGCAATCTGAACTGATTGTCTCGCGCAATGGGGAGAGCCGGGCGACCGGCTCTTTCTTTCATCCCGGCCCTTTTCTTTTATCAAAGTCGCCTTGATTTGGCCGCCTGAAAAAGAATAGTTTCCTCATCCTTCCACGGAAGCCGAGGAGCACAAGATGCAGGCCACCATCGAAAAACTGAAAGCAACGGCGAGCAGCACAGCCGCAACCGATCTTCGCGCCGCGTTTGCGGC
The DNA here is from genome assembly GCF_006970545.1 of Agrobacterium sp. T29. Classification (NCBI taxonomy): domain Bacteria; kingdom Pseudomonadati; phylum Pseudomonadota; class Alphaproteobacteria; order Hyphomicrobiales; family Rhizobiaceae; genus Agrobacterium; species Agrobacterium sp. T29. Next base: position 82,460 of record NZ_CP040640.1, on the reverse strand, counting down.
CGACGACAAGAGATTCAGCCGTTTCAGCGCCAAATTCGATGACCTGCTGATGGACTATTCCAAATGCGCCGTGAACGAGGAAATCGTCACGCTTCTCGAACAGCTCGCACGCGAAGGCGGCGTCGAGGCCAAGCGCGAGGAGATGTTCTCCGGCAAGGCAATCAACTTCACCGAGGACCGCGCCGTGCTGCATACCGCGCTGCGCAATCGCTCCAATACGCCGGTTCTCGTGGACGGCAAGGACGTGATGCCTGACGTGAACGCCGTTCTCACCGCCATGGGCAAATTTGCCGACGCGATCCGTTCCGGTTCGCTGAAGGGCGCGACCGGCAAGAAGATTACCGACGTCATCAATATCGGCATTGGCGGTTCCGATCTCGGCCCCGTGATGGCGACTCTGGCGCTCGCGCCTTTCCATGACGGCCCGCGCGCGCATTTCGTCTCGAACATCGATGGCGCCCATATCGCCGATACGCTGAAGCTCGTCGACCCGGAAACCTCGCTGTTCATCGTCGCGTCGAAGACCTTCACCACCATCGAAACCATGACGAATGCCGCCACCGCGCGCCGCTTCATCGCCGAAAAGCTGGGTGAAGGCGCCGTCAAGCACCATTTCGCCGCTGTTTCGACCGCGCTGGACAAGGTCGCCGCCTTCGGCATCGAAAGCGACCGCATCTTCGGTTTCTGGGACTGGGTTGGCGGACGTTATTCGATCTGGTCGGCCATCGGCCTGCCGCTGATGATCGCCATCGGGCCGGATAATTTCGGCAAGTTCCTGGATGGTGCGCATGCCATGGACAGGCATTTCCGCGAAGCGCCGATCCGCGAAAACCTGCCGATGCTGCTCGGCCTCATCGGTTTTTATAACCGCAACGTGCTGAATTATCCGACCCGGGCGATCCTGCCCTATGACCAGCGGCTCTCGCGTTTCCCGGCCTATCTGCAGCAGCTAGACATGGAATCGAACGGCAAGGGCGTCACCATCGACGGCACGCCCGTCGAAGGTCAGTCCGGCCCGGTCGTCTGGGGCGAGCCCGGCACCAACGGCCAGCACGCCTTCTACCAGCTCATCCACCAGGGCACGAGCGTCATTCCGGCGGAATTCATGATCGCGGCCAACGGTTTCGAGCCCGAACTGCGCCATCAGCACCAGCTTCTTATCGCCAATTGCCTGGCGCAATCGGAAGCGCTGATGAAGGGCCGCACGCTCGCCGAAGCGAAAGCCCAGCTCACCTCCAAGGGCATGGACGACAAACTCGCCGATTTCATCGCGCCGCATCGCGTCTTCACCGGCAACCGCCCATCCATCACTTTCGTCTACGACAAGCTGACGCCGTTCGCGCTCGGTCGCCTGATCGCGCTCTATGAGCATCGCGTTTTCGTGGAAGGCGTGCTGTTCCGCATCAACTCCTTCGACCAGTGGGGCGTGGAGCTTGGCAAGGAACTGGCGACCGGCCTGCTTCCCGTCGTCGAAGGCAAGGAAAGTGCAGCCGGCCATGACAGCTCGACGCAGGGGCTGGTGAAGGCGCTGGCGGGACTGGCGGGCTGAGGGACGTTACGACCGTCATCTAAAAAGCCGGAGACACCTCCGGCTTTTTTAATGTGGCGGCTCAAATATAAAGCGCCGCCATCTTGCGCCACGCGCCCGCCCGGTGGGCGCGGCCGTCCCAGACATGCATGCGATGCCCCACATGCTTGTCCGATAGAACCCGGCTGAGGTGATGGTTGTTGTCCAGAAACGGGTCGGCATCGCCGATGGTGAAAACCATGTCGATGCGGCGCAGGTGTTCAAGCCGCCATGGGCAGGCGAGGCCCGGCAGGAAATGGCTCGGCATGTGGAAATAGATGTCGTCGTCGTAATAGCCATCGAACAGATCGCCGAAGGATTCCACCTTCATCGTCAGGTCATATCGGCCGGAAAAGGCGACGAGCTTGCGAAAAAGATGCGGGTGGCGAAAAACGAGGCTGGCGGCCTGAAACGCACCCAGGCTGCAACCCTGCACGATCGTATCGCTATTTGGGTTTTTCTCGGCCATCAACGGCAGCACTTCGTTCAGAATATAGTCTTCGAAGGCGGCATGACGGCGAATGCGATCGGCGGGATGATGCCAGGCCGCGTAGAAGGTCTCTCTCGCCAACCCCTCTATGCAATAGAGCTGAAGGTGGCCCGCCTCCAGCTTGTCGGCCAGACTGCCGACAAGACCAAGTTCCTCATATTCGAAGAAACGCCCGTCGCGGGTAGGAAACATCAGCACCTTGGCGCCGGAATGTCCGAATATTAGCAGCTCCATGTCGCGATGGAGCCTTTGACTATACCAACGGAGATATTCGCGTTTCATGGCACCTTGAAAAACCGTCTGACCTTGTCCTTATGGACCGCATCTTGCGATGCGCTGTCAGGGTAATCGAAATGCCCGGCGTCGAGGATGAATATTTCATTAAATTTTGATTTTGGCAGCGCATTGGCCACCGCGAACTGGCAGGGCGGCGCGACCGCCGGGTCGAAAAGCGCGGGCGCAACCAGCATCGGCACTTTTATGCGGGTAGCGGCACAGGCGGCATCGAACAGGCGCAGCGTCTCAAGCAGGTTGGCGTGGGTCTTCTGGTAGGTCTGAACCGAATCCGCGCTGCCGACGGTGGGCAGCGTCAGCCAGAACGGCCGGTGTCCGAATGTCGGCACGACAAGATGGCCGCGGTCTATGCGCTCGTCGAAAGGGGTGGCCAGGGCACCAATGCCGCCGCCGAAACTGATGCCGCTGTAACCCACCTGCCCTTCCAGCCACGGATAGAGGCTGATGAGCGTGGAAACCGCAACCCACAGATCGTCGACGCAGCCGCCGATGATGTAGTCGTCTTTCCTGTCGATATTATAGAGAACATGAAGGGCGGGATCGGACGAGATCGGCGGACAGGCGCTCAGCGAAAGCCCGCGAAAACAGGGAAACAGCACGGCCGTTTCTTCCACCGGCACGTCGAAATCGGGTTCCCCTCGTCCACCATAACCATGGCCGACTACGAGACCGCGACGCACCTGCCCTTCGCGCGGCAAAAGCAGCCACCCGCCGATGCGAAAACCGCCGGTGGAGGTGTAGGTCATATCGAGGACATGCCAGCGGGGGTCGCTGAGCATGCTTTTGCGCAGCACCGGCCGGGGATCCGTGGCGAGCGCGCGGCGATAGCGCTTTTTCCAGAAATCATCGAAGCCCGGCGGCGCTTCGGGCGGGGTGATGGCCAGCAGCTGCTCGCGCTGCATGCCATAGGTCGGGTCGAAATCGAAAGGATGGGACTTGGGAACGCTCATGCGATGCTTGTTTCGTGAAAAAACAGCGGACACAAGCTTCATAATATCGAAATAACGGTTTTTTACGGTTCTAAAGCCGGGAAGAGTGTTGAACCACCTTTTCAAAATGGTTCAACCGCGCTCATCACAAGCCGATTTCGTGCGCAAAGGGCGGATTCGCGCCCGCCCGCGAAACGGTGACAGCGGCCGCTTTCGCGCCCAGCGCCAAAGCCTTCCTGATCTGGTCTTCCGTCAGCGAGGCAACCTGCGCCTTGGTCAGAAGGCCCTGCATTTTCAGCGAGGCGAGAATGCCGGCATCGAAGGTATCGCCTGCGCCGACAGTGTCGACCACTTCCACCCGCTCGGAGGCCACTTCAACCTTAAGATTGGCGCTATACCCCACCGCGCCCTTGGCGCCACGGGTGACAACGACGAGTTTCGCACCATGGTGCAGCCAGTGGCGGGCAAGCGTGTCCTCATCGCCTTCCAGCCCGAACCAGGCGAGGTCTTCATCCGAGAATTTCACGATATCCGACATGGCCGCCATGCGACGGATGCGGGCCATGTGGGACTGCTTGTCCTTGATGAAGCCCGGGCGGATATTCGGATCGAGCGAGATGACACGGCTTTCATGCTCGCGCGTCATCAGCGCCTCATAGGTGCTGCCGCAGGGTTCGGGGATAAGGCTGATCGCGCCGAAATGCAGCGCCTCGCAATCGGCGCCCAGCGCCGGAAGCTCTGCCTCGGTGATCATCCGGCCGGCGGTGTTTTCGTCATAGAAGGCATAGGTCGCATGGCCATCCACCAGCTTCACGAAGGCGATGGTGGTCGGCCGCGAAAGGGTGGCGCAATAGCTGAAGTCGACATTGCTGGCGCGCAGTGTTTCCCGCAGGATATCGCCCATCATGTCATCGGAAAGACCCGTGAAGAAGGCGGAAGGGACACCGAGACGCCCCAGCGCAATCGCCGTGTTGAAGACCGCTCCGCCTGCATAGGGGGCAAAACCCGCCTCACCCAGCGTCGTCTGCCGGGGCAGCATGTCGATCAGGGCTTCACCACAACACAGGATCATTACGGTCCTCCTCAAAACAGCAAATCAAATGGACTTAAATCGATTTAGACGAAGATCGATCGGAAGGCCAGCCGCAAAACCGGGCTGGCCGCATCCGAAATTAAGATTGCGGCAATTCGCTGACACCGCCGCGTTTTGCCGACCATGGCAGCGGGTTATCGAGGAAGGCTTCGACCTCGGAGAGGGTCTTTTCGTCGAACAGTTTTTCAGCCCGGGCAACCGCCAGAACATCGCGCCAGGTGGTAAGGTAATGCAGCTTGACATTGCCATTGGCGAAGCGCGCTTCAGCTTCTTCGAAGATGCCGTAATAAAACAGCGCGATGCCGTGATCGACAATGCCGCCCGCCGCACGGATGGCGTCGATGAAGGTGAACATCGAGCCGCCGGCCGTCGTCAGATCCTCGATGACGAGAACGCGGGCTCCCTCCGGCATATGGCCTTCGATCTGGGCATTGCGGCCATGGCCTTTCGGCTTCTTGCGGCAATAGATCATCGGCAGGCCGAGGCGCTCGGCAAGGAAAGCGGCAAAGGGAATGCCCGCCGTCTCGCCGCCTGCCACACAGTCGAACTTCTCGAAACCGGCCTCGCGCATCACCGCCGCCGCCGCAAAATCCATCGCCGCCGAGCGGATGCGCGGGAAGGAGATGAGCTTGCGCATGTCGATGTAAACCGGACTCTTCATGCCCGAAGCGAAGGTGTAGGGGCTTTCGGAATTGAAGTGGACCGCCTTGATTTCCCACAACATCTTCGCAACCAGTTCCGCAACGACGGCGCGGTCAGTGAATGTGAAATGGTTCATAGGCGTTCTCCTTTTTCGGCCTTGGTTTATCGCTCCGAAAACCCGGATCGGTTTTCGGAAAGCACAACATCTCGGTTCAGTATCGCAGGCATCCGCAGGCGGCGCCGAAGGGCGAATGCCTGGGGACCATAACAAAACCGCCGGCAGTGCCGGCGGTCATCAAAAAATCAGCTCACATCCCAATGGAGCGGGAACATCGGGTCAAACACTGTGACCGGCCCAGCGCCCGTTTCGATTTTTTCGGGAAAGGCCACCACTTCCTCGCGCTTGACCAGCGTGATCGTTTCCTCGTTCGGCGCAAGACCGTACCAGGCCGGGCCACTGAGCGAAGCGAAGGCTTCCAGCTTATCGAGGGCATTTTCATCCTCGAAGACATGGGCAAGACAGCTCATGGTGTTGATCGAGGTATAGATGCCGGCGCAGCCGCAGGCGCATTCCTTCAGCGGGTCCACATGCGGGGCGGAATCCGTGCCGAGGAAGAAGCGTGCATCGCCCGAGATCGCGGCAGCCCGCAGCGCCAGCCTGTGCTCCTCGCGCTTGGCGACGGGCAGGCAGTAATAATGTGGCTTGATGCCTCCAACCAGAATGGCGTTGCGGTTGATGATGAGATGATGCGTGGTGATTGAGCCGGCCAGATTGGCCTTGGAAGACTTGATATAGTCGACGCCGTCACGGGTGGTGATGTGCTCCATCGTCACCTTGAGTTCCGGCAGGCGCTGGCGCAGAGGCTCCAGAACCGTATCGATGAACACCTTCTCGCGGTCGAAAATATCGACTTCCGGCGTCGTTACCTCACCATGCACGCAAAGCGGCAGGCCGATCTTCGCCATGCGCTCCAGAACCGGCATGGCCTTGTTGAAATCGCGCACACCACCATGGGAATTGGTGGTCGCACCGGCCGGGTAGAGCTTTACGGCAGTGATGAGGCCGCTTTTTTTGCCCTCTTCCACATCGTCGGCCTGCGTGTCCTCGGTCAGATAGAGGGTCATCAGCGGCTCGAAACGGTCACCCGCGGGAATTGCCTTGACGATGCGTTCGCGATAGGCGCGGGCATCGGCCGTGGTGACGACCGGCGGCACCAGGTTCGGCATGATGATGGCGCGGGCGAAGTGGCGGCTCGTATCCCCGATCACCCCTTCCAGCATTGCCCCATCACGCAGATGCAGGTGCCAGTCATCAGGGCGGCGCAGGGTGAGCGACTTCATCGGGATACCTCGGAGCATGACGGAATTGGCGCCCGCTTAGCATCTTTTGCCGCGGGAAAACAGCCGCCAAAGTCCATCCGGCGGCTGTAAATGTCATTTTTTTAAAGCGTGCCTTAGATGTTGCCCGCTTCCGGGCCCCAGACATCGGTCATGGCGAAACCATCGGCCAGCGGATCAAACGGATCGAGACCCACCTGATGCAGCCCGAAGGTGAAGCCGCGCCCGGCAATGGTGGGGATGACAGCCGGGCGGCCTGCCACCTCGGTGACGGCGGAAAGGCCGACATCGAATTCCGAACCGATGATCGAGCGGGATTTATACTCGTCTCCCACCTTCACCTTGCCGCGCGCATATAGCGTGGCGAGATTGGCGGAATTGCCGGTTCCGCAGGGCGAGCGATCCGCCCGGCCCGGCCACATGGTGGTGCAGGTGCGGATGGAGCCATCCGCATCCACATCGCGGAACATGACATAGGCGACACCGGAAATGGCCGGGATTTCCGGATGAACGACGGTCATTTCACGGTTGACCAGATCCTTCAGGATCATGCCCGCCGAGACCAGCTTTGCCGCATTGGCCTTTTCGATCGTCAGGCCGATCTGGCGGACATCGACCAGCGCATAAAAAATGCCGCCATAGGAAATATCCATCGTCACCCTGCCCCATTCGGGCGTGTCGATGCCGACATCCAGCGCATGCACGAAAGACGGCACCATGGTCAGCTTGACCTTTTCGCAACGACCGTCGCGGCAGGTGGCCGTGGCCTTGACCAGACCGGCGGCCGTTTCGAGGATGACAACGGTTTCCGGCTCCTGCATTTCCACCATGCCGCTTTCCAGAAGCGCCGTCGTCGCGCAGATGGAATTGGAACCGGAGCTGGCATGCGCCTGATCCGGCTGGAGAATGACGAAAGCGGCGTGCGCATCCGGGTGCTTCGGCGGCAGGAGAAGATTGACCGACCCCATCGGCGTGCCGCGCGGCTCCAGTGTCAGAAAGCGACGAAGCGCCTCACCCTGCGGATCGGTATTCATCCAGTGAAGCTGTTCGGCCACCGTGTTGCCGGGAATTTTCGGCGCGCCGCCGGTGACGACACGGCCGATTTCGCCTTCGCAATGAACATCGAGAAGCTGGAGGGTGCGTTTCCAACGCATGGGGGTCTACTCCGGAAGTTGGGTTGTTGACCCGACCATACAGATAAAAATACAAGCTGTATACAAATCTACAAGGGTGCGGCCTCGAAAACGCGGAAAGTTCGAAGTCGCCCCTTTAATCACGATTTAGCGGCTACGGCATTCCGCCCGATTTCGGTTGGCGACCGCCTCGCAATTCACTCTCGATGACTGAACAGCCTGATCGTCCACCACGGAACCGGCGGTATCGCCCACCGATCCGACGGTATTTTCCACGGATCGGCCGAGCCGTTCCACCTGCCTGCCGTAATTTTCACGCGTGCGCGGATCGAAGACCGCAATCGGCGCGCTGACCACGACGCTGGCCGCCGTTCCGACGGTTTGCGCCGCCCCGATGCTGACGGCACCCAGCGCCTCACCCAGACCGACATCGGAATCCGTCACCGTCTGGCCGGCGATAAGGCGGTCGCCGATAAGCCGCACAACTTCGGGGCTTTCGGCGAATTTTCCATGGTTCAGGCGGTCGCCGGATTGCAGCTTGGTCAAATCCAGAACGGTGATGCCGGCCTTTTCAAGCTCGCTGCGATAGGGTTCGACCGATGGGTCGATCTGGCCGAGACGATCGACATTGCCGGAAATGCGGCGTGACAGGCTGAGAGCCCTATCATCCTGTGAAACGAACAGAGTGAATTTCGGCGGGGTTTTGCCGAGGCTTGCGAATTGCCGGCTGAACACGTCCACATCCAGATCCGGCGCGGCGAGAATGACATTGCCGATCTTCGGATCGACGCGGCCATTGCGGATGGCCATCTGGCGCAGCGCCTCCACCGCAAGCCAGGTGCCCATGGAATGGGCCATGACCGTGACCTCGCCGATGGACTTGTCCTTGGCGAGTCGCGTCAGCATCTCCTCCAGCGCATCGCGCGAGTAGTTGGTGCTTTCCTTGTCGTAATTATAGTCGAAAATGCTCGCCCGCGACGGCCAGGTGAAGACCACCGGCACGACATCCGTGCCGGAATCATGGACGATCTGGGCGAAGCGATAGACGGATTCTTCGTAACGGTTATTGAAACCATGCACGAAGACCAGCACGCGGCGGTCCTTCTGGATATGTTTGCTGATCCAGCTTCGTGTCTCGGCTTCGGAGCGAATGGGCTCCACCGCAACCGTGGTGAAATCCTTCAGCGGGTTCGGCGGCAGTTTCTTCGGCCATTGCACCTGCCCCACCTTGCGGTTGGCATTGGGCGGAATGGAAACCGTCACCGCATCCACCTTCAGACCCGTTCCACGCTCGCCGCCAAAAAGCACGGCGGCGTTTTCCGATGGCGCGCGGGTGGTGGCAACCAGAAGATTGACCGGTGTGGTTCCCGCCACGGTCTGCCCCGTGGGCGTCATGACCCCAATCGGACGCCCCCCGCAGCCGGCGAGCAGGGCGACAATGGCGATCATGGCCACGAAGCGAATGGGCATCACTTTACTCTCCTACAACCCAGAGGCAGCCGGACAGCAGCCGGGGGAGAGGATTTTCTACCGGAGGCGGAACAGACGCGCCAGCAACCACAGCACGGGAGCGGACAATTTCCGCCCCGGTGTGTCCAAACGGACCCAATTGCACGGCTGTCACACCGGCAACGGGGTGCCTCGTAAAATGCAGGCCTATTTCTGCGGCAGCATCGTGCCCCTTTCGCGCAGAGCCGCATGCCAGGAGAGCGCTTCTTCGATGAGATGCGGCGTATGCCCACCCCGCGCTGCCGCCCGCTGGTAATAATCCATCAGCGCATCGCGATAATCAGGATGCACGCAGTTCGCGATGATGACCGCCGCGCGCTCGCGAGGCGCCAGCCCACGCAGATCGGCAAGCCCGATTTCGGTGACGAGAATATCGACATCATGTTCGGTATGATCGACATGGCTGACCATCGGCACGACGCTTGAAATGGCCCCGCCCTTGGCGATCGATTTGGTGACGAAGATGGACATATAGGCGTTGCGGGCGAAATCCCCCGAGCCGCCGATGCCGTTCATCATGTGCGTTCCGCCGACATGGGTGGAATTGACGTTTCCATAAATATCGAATTCCAGCGCCGTGTTGATGCCGATAATGCCAAGGCGGCGGATGACTTCCGGGTGGTTGCTGACCTCCTGCGGCCGCAGGATAAGCCTGCTCTTATATTCCGCCAGTCGCGGCATCACCCGCTCGTTCATGGCGGAAGACAGCGTGATCGACGAGCCGGAGGCGAAAGTCAGCTTGCCCGCATCAAACAGTTCGAAAGTCGAATCCTGTAGGACCTCCGAATACATTTTGAGATCGTGAAACGGCGTACCGATGAAACCGTGCATCACGGCATTGGCAATGGTGCCGATGCCAGCCTGGAGCGGCTGGAGTTCATGGGTCATGCGGCCATGACGCACCTCGTTCAACAGAAATTCGGTGAGATGGCCGGCAATGGCCTTCGTCTCGTCATCCGGCGGCAGCACGGTTGAAAAACTGTCGCTCTTGTCACTCAGCACGATGGCGGCGATCTTTTCCGGCGGCACCGGAATGAACGGCAGGCCGACACGGCTATCCGTCGCCACAACCGGAATGGGCATGCGGGTCGGGCGCCTGGCGGGAATGAAGATGTCGTGCAACCCCTCCAGCACCTCGGGCTGCGACAGGTTGATTTCGACGATCACCTTATCGGCCAGAATAGCGAAGCTTGCGGAATTGCCGACGGAGGTGGTGGGCACGATGCCGCCTTCCGCCGTGATCGCCACAGCCTCGACAATGGCGATATCGACCCCGTGAATCTGGCCGCCGCGCAATTGCTCCACCGTTTCGGAAAGATGCTGGTCGATGAACATCACCTTGCCGTCATTGATCGCCCTGCGCAAAGCCGGATCGGACTGGAACGGCATGCGACGCGCCAGCATGCCCGCCTCCACCATGGTCTTGTCGAGATCGTTGCCGAGCGAGGCGCCGGTCATCAGGGTGATTTTCATGGGGTTCGTTTTGGCGCGCTCGGCCAGCGCCAGCGGCACCGCCTTCGCTTCGCCGGCGCGCGTAAAGCCGCTCATGCCCACCGTCATGCCGTCCTGAATGAGACTGGCGGCCTCTTCGGCGCTGACGATCCTGTTCAAGAGGGACGCGTTGCGGATACGCTTTTCAAGCATGCAATTCTCCATGATCTGTCATCACGATGGCACGGCATTCGGCTGGCCACCTTTCGGCGACTATGGCGTGCAGTTTCATCGATGAAACTGACATAGATCAAGGGTGCGCACGGAACCATGGTTCCGATGCATCACATCCCGTTCAACAAACCAGAAGTGGCGCATCGGCGCGACAGGCCACGGGGGTCTTCTCGCCACCGCAGCCTTGCAATCGTCAAAAATCTCTCCCTCACCACCGGCAACAGGCGACGAGGCGAAGGTCATCTCCGTGCAATACGGAAACGTCCGGTGTCAGGGGCCTTCGCAGACAGGCGCCTGACCGAGTACGACCTGCCCCGCTTCCGCATCATAGGCACGCAGACCAAATGCGCCGAGGCTTATGACCCGGTAACAGGGATTGCCGCCCGTCCACAGCGGATCGACAACATCGATATCGGTGATGAAACGGTGCGCGCAGGCCTGACCGGAACTGTAGGCGATGCCTTCGGCGGTCGTACCTGCCATCGGCACATGGATATGGCCAAAAATGATATGACGTATACCGGCCGGATGAGCGGCGAGACGGCGCATGACAGCACCGTCATCATGCATGCCGATATGTTCGAAATGGCGGATGCCGCAATCCATCGGCGGGTGATGAATGAACACCGTCACCGGCAGGTCGCCCGCGCTTTCCAGCGCACTCTCCAGCCATGCCAGACGATCCGCACCATACATGCCGCCGATCACATCGGCCTCGTGGCTGTCGAGAAACAGCAGCCGACCGAATTCGGTATCGATGAATGACTGGATGTAGCCGTTATCGTCACGCGGCTGTTCCGGAAAGGCGGCCACGAATTCCGGGCGGCGGTCGTGATTGCCGAGCATCAACTGCACGGGGATCGAGACGGGCGCGAGAATATCGCGAAGCAGCTCATAGGCTTCCGGCTCGCCGTAATTGCAAAGATCACCCGTCATCACAAGAAGATCGGCGTCGGCATGTTTTTCGACAATATCGGCCACCGCCGCGCGCAGCTGCTTTTCCGGGTCGACGCCGTTTACAGCAATGCCGGGGGGTACGAGATGGGTGTCGGTGATCTGGATGATCTTCATAACAGGTCTTTCTGCGCAAAATGGCTGCGGGAACGGATTTCCCCGCAGCCTTTTCGATGGTTTTGCTTATTTCAGCAGGGCGTTGGTCTGCTCGACGATCTGCTTGAGACCGGCTTCCGGCGTCACCTCACCGCGCATGACGGTGCCGATGATGTCGCGCTGGGTGCGCCAGATGCGGACGGAATCGCCACCCGGATAACCGGCCCAGGGCAGAGAACGGTCAGCCTGAAGCGAAGCGGTCTTCACATTCGGGTTCTCGACATAATAAGGAGCAAGGAAGTCCGGGCCGGTGGCCAGCTTGTTGGTCGGCAGGTAACCGGTGATGCGAACAATGGTGTTCTGCGCTTCCGGACCGGTGATCCACTTCAGGTACTTCCAGGCGGCGTCCTGCTTGGCCTTTTCCTGGGTCAGGATAACAGCCGAGTTGCCGCCGGTCGGAACGCCGCCCTTTTCCTTGTTGTCGAGCGGGAAGGTCGCGGTCTTCAGCTTGAAGCGGTCGCCGACCAGACCCTGGATCGTCTGAACATGGGCAGGCGTCGAGAAGATGAAACCGGTGAGGCCTGCACCGAACTGCTGGCGCGACTGATCCCAGTCGAGCAGGTTCTGGCCGCCTTCGGTGACGAACTGACGGGTCATCTTCAGGGCGTTGAGGCCGATCTCGTTGTCGAAGCCAACGGTCTTGGCCTTCTCGTCAACGAGCTTGCCGCCCTGTTCGACGATGAGCGCCTGCCACAACCAGTCATCCGGCCAGCCGTTGATGTCGTAGCTCATGCCGGCGAACTTCGGGTCGAGAGCCTTGATCTTCTTTGCGAGAGCAATGAGTTCCGCAAAGGTCGTCGGCATTTTGTCCGGATCGCCGCCAGCCTTGGTGACGAGGTCGGAGTTGATGTAGATGATCGGCGAGGAGGCGTTGACCGGCAGACCATACTGCTTGCCGTCGATCTGGCCGAGGGCAGCCATCTTCGGGCTGTAATTCTTGTCGAGGAAGGCCTGGCCGCCTTCAGCCTGAATGAACGGGCCGAGATCGGTGATCTGGTTGCGCGGTGCGAGCGTGTGAACGAGTTCCGCCGTCAGGTTGTAACCCGAGAAATAAACATCCGGCAGATTGCCCGTTACGGCGGAGCGCAGAACCTGCTGCTGGCCTTCATTATAACCGGCGGCCGGAGCGAGGAAGTTGATCTTCACGTCCGGGTTCTTCTTCATGAATTCATCGGCCAGCGGCTGATGAAACTTGGTGAAGCCCGGCAGGTTGTAAAGAACGTTGAGCGTGATTTCATTGGCCAGAACCGGCTGAGCGAGGCCCGCAAAAGCCATGCCGAGAGCCAGACCGCCCATCACAGCGCGTCGGTTGAGTTTCATGTCAGTCTCCAGAGAGGTTGGGAGGAGGAAATCTGAACGGCGTCACTTGACGCCGGTCATGGTAATACCGGCGATGAAGTGCCGTCGTGCGAGGAGGAAGCACAGCACCATCGGCGCGGTAATCAGTGTGGCGCCCGCCATCAGCGCACCGTAATTCGCGCCGGATTCGACATCGGCGAAGAGCATCATTCCAAGCGGCGGCGGGGCGAGATTGGTGTCGGAGACCACGATCATCGGCCAATAAAGGTCGTTCCAGTGGGCAACGAGCGAAAAGATCGAGAAAGCCGCGAGCGAAGGCAGCGATCCGCGAAGGACCAGCCCCCAGCAAATCTCCATTTCCGAGAACCCATCCATGCGGGCAGCCTCGATGATTTCATTCGGATAGCTGCGGAAGGACTGATTGAACAGGAAGATGGCGAAGACCGAAAGGAAGAACGGCATCATCATCGCGAAATAGGTATTCAGAAGCTCCGTCTTGGCGAGACCGACAAAAAGCGGGAGAGCGAGCGCCTGAATGGGAACGCAGAGCGCCGCAATGACGAGGCCCAGCAGCAGCTTGCGGCCCGGGAACCGGAGCTTTGCCAGCGCATAGGCAGCCGGAACCGACGTCAGGATCTGCACGACGAGAATGCCGACGCAGACGATGACGCCGTTGAGCATGAAACGCGCCATCGGCACCTGACCCGCCGCCCGGGCATAATTATCCACAGCGTCGAATTTTTGCGGGATCGGCCAAAGCGAGACATCGAAAATCTCTGCTGGTGAGCGGATCGAGGTCAATACCATCCAGTAGAACGGCAGGAGCATCACGAAAGCGCCAAGGGCAAGCACGAGATGTGGGAGATATTTGCGGAGTGCGGCCATCAGTAGTGCACCTTCCGGTCCATGTGCAGCGTCTGGCCGATAGACAGGACCAGCACGATCGCAAGGAAGATAATCGTCAGCGCGGCGGCATAACCGGTGTTCGAATATTCGAAACCTTCGAGATAGAGATCGAACAGCAGGGTTTCCGATCCGAAGCGGCCCTTCGTCAGGACAGCCACCGTCTCGAATACCTTGAAGGCCGAGATGGAGGTGGTGACCACCACGAACATGGTCGTCGGCCCAAGCATCGGCCAAGTTACGGTCAGGAAGCGGTCGATCGGGTTTTTGGCGCCATCCAGCCGCGCCGCCTCGTGCAGATCCTTCGAAATGGCGGTGAGGCCCGCGAGGAACAGCACCATGTTGAAACCCAGGATCTGCCAGACGCCCATCAGCGCCATGGTGGGAATGAGGAGGACGGGATTGGAGAGGAAGGCGACCGGCTCGAAGCCCAGCCATTTGATCGCCGCATTCACCGGACCGAGCGAAGGATGCAGCAGGAACTGCCACACGGTCGCCATGGCGACGAGGGTTGCGGTGACCGGGAGGAAATAAGCCACCTCCCAGAAAGCCCGGCTGCGCTTGCGGTTATAAACGAGCAAAGCCACGCCGAGCGCCAGAAACACACCGAAGGGAATGACGATGAGCGCATAGATGGCGGTATTGGCCAGAGAGCGCAGGAAGACCGGATCCTGAAATGCCTTAACGAAGTTTCCAAGGCCGACAAAGCGGGTGGAGAGCGAACCGAGCTGGTAATCGGTGACGGAAAAACCGGCCAGAACGAGCATCGGAACGATATAGATCGCCAGAAGCAGCAGGCTTGCGGGCGCTGCGAACATCAGGCCGCGCCAGATCATCCGCCGGTCCGCCTTTGACAGCCGCGGGCGAGCCTTCGCGCGCGCGGCCTTGGAAAAATCGACCGCCGTCATGCCGGCACCCGTTCGCGCACCGTCACCTTGCGGCGCAGGCCATCGGCCGCGAAAAGATGCGCGCGTTCCGGCGCAAAGCCGAGATTCATCACGCCATTCATATCCGCGCCCACGGCATCGCCGGCGCCCTGACGCAGGGTGATGGCGACCGTCTCGTCGCTCAGCAGGCGGCAACTCACAAAGCGGTCGGCCCCGTGGGTTTCGCTGCGCACCACGCGCACGGCAAAACCTTCTTCGCCCGGGCGCAAATCTTCGGCACGAAGGCCGAGCGTCGCCGGGCCGGCATCGCGGCCCACACCCTCGATGCCAAGATCGCGTCCAAAGGCCGTGACTTTACCCTGCGTGTCGATTTCGACCGGCAGCAGGTTGATCGATGGCGTGCCGATGAAACGCGCGACTGTCAGCGTCGCGGGCTTGCGATAAAGCTCGTCCGGCGTGCCCAGCTGTTCGATGCGGCCTTCCGACATCAACGCGATGCGGTCGGACATGGTCATGGCTTCGATCTGGTCATGGGTGACATAGATGAAGGTCGCCCCCAGCCGACGGTGCAGTCCGGCCAGTTCCTCACGCATATGGGCGCGAAGCTTCGCATCGAGGTTGGAGAGCGGCTCGTCCATCAGGAAGGCGGCGGGCGAACGCACCAGCGCCCGGGCAAGCGCCACACGCTGGCGCTGGCCGCCGGAAAGCTGCGCCGGCTTGCGATCCAGCAGATGCGCGATCTGTAGCGTCTCGGCCGCCTGTTCGACGGCGGCATCGATCTGGCTCAGCGTTTCTGCCGGGGCCACAAACCGTCCGACCAGCGGCAGGCGCGCGGCGAAGGGCAGACGCCGCATCCTGAGCGGTGTGGCAATGTTCTGGCGCACGCTCATATGCGGATAAAGGGCATAGGACTGGAAAACCATCGCCAGATTGCGATCGCTCGGATCAACCTCTGTCACATCCTGATCGCCGATGGAGACCGAACCGCGATCCGGTGTTTCCAGCCCCGCAATGATACGCAGAAGCGTGGACTTGCCGCAGCCCGACATGCCGACGAGAGACAAAAACTCTCCGGGACGGATGGAGAGATCGATCTCTTTCAGAACATCGTCAGCCCCGAAGCCTTTGCCGATGCCCGAAAGTTCAAGTGATTGTGGCGTCATTCTGCGCTCCTTTTCTGGAGCGCATATGCTTATATTGTATGACAATATGACGAAGGTTTGCGGAAAGTTCGATGACACTCGAAAGCCCGATAATCTCGGACTATCGGAAAACCCTTTGGTACAGGCCTCCACCCAAAACCACTAATATTTAGGGGTATTGCTCAAATATTCCCCGTTCGCATTTATAGACTGAGAACCGGGCCGGCAGCGCCGGTTTAAACGGCGGCGAGAATCACATGCGCCTGAATTTTCGCGGCAACCGCGCCACCGCCATGCCGTGCTTCAATGGCCGCGGCGGCGCAATCTGTCGCGGTGTCGAGCCCTCCCGGTGCTCTCGCCTCAATTTCCGTCCGAAGCACGGTTCCCTGACAATAAGCCACGGCCGGAATGCGCGGTGAAGAGGCTCGGCTCTGCGCGGTCACCGTCTCAATCGTCACGCGGGAAAAACCGGCCGCCTCCAGCTCGCGGCGAATGAGTGCCGTGTCATGATAACCGTGCGGAGTACGGGCCATGAAGCGCGGCGGATCGTCGGGGAACAGGCGCGCCAGGGCGTTCGTCACGTCATCCGCGAAGTGATTTTCCTCGATGCGATCCCATACATTGAATAAATAATGTCCGCCGGGCTTCAATACCCGCTTTGCCTCGCGATAGGCCGACAAGCGGTCATTAAAGAACATCGCGCCGAACTGGCAGAAAACGAGATCGAACACAGCGTTTTCAAAAGGCAGTGTCTGGGCATCCACCTGCTGCCATTTTATGCGGCGATCCGGCGCCTGTTGCGACGCTGCAAAATCGAGCATCGGCTGGTTGAGGTCGGTTACCACATAGTTTGCCGCGGGCAATAATCGGGAAGCCAATTCGCGCGTGACGGCGCCGGTGCCTGCGGCGATTTCGAGAATATCAATCGGCATCAAGGCCGCCGCCCGACGCGCCAGATCGGCGGCGAATGGCGCAAAAATCAGCGGCACCATATAGCGGTCGTAATTTTCCGGAATCGAACCCGCAAATACCTTGTCCGCTTCCAACATGGCTTTCACCCCGGGGACATCTGATGACGGGGTGACTTTAGCACATATTCGGGATGTTCGGAATTCACGCGGTCCTGGGGAGCGTCGAAGCATCCGCCTGAGGACTTGCCGATATCAGCGATATCGCGCGTGACGGCGATTGTCTCGGGACTTAATTTTATGGGAAGAGAAATGGCGCACCCGAAGAGATTCGAACTCCTGACCCCCAGATTCGTAGTCTGGTGCTCTATCCAGCTGAGCTACGGGTGCGTGCCGTTCCGGTCGTTTCCGGTGGCGTGGCGATCCTCTAAAACGTCCTCATTCCGAATGCAAGCGATTTCGCTTCGAAATTGTCATTTTTCCGCAGCAATTCATGTATCACATTGATTTTATTGGAAATTCCATGAGGGTCATTTTCCACGGGCCAGATACCCTGTCCGTTTGGGCGGGAAGAATGATTGCGCGAACCGGCTGCAAAGCAGGTTTTTCAGGCGGTTCTGGCCGCCTGTACGGACGCGGCGCGGTCGGCGATCTCGATGCGGAACTGCGTGCCGGGACCGGGCTTTTCGACGAGCGCGATCGTGCCGCCATGGGCAAGCACGAGTTCGCGGGCAATGACCAGCCCGAGGCCCGTGCCGCCGGAGCGAGCCGAACCCCTGAAAGCGGAAAACAGGTTCTCCTTGGCCTTGCGCGGCATGCCCGGCCCATTGTCGTCGATGACGATGCTGACGACGCTGCCGGCCCTCTGGGCCGAGATGGAGAGATGCCGAAGCCCGGCATTCGCGGTATCCGATTGCAGGGCCTGAACGGCATTGCGACAGAGATTGTGGATGACCCGGAAAAGCTGCTCTGAATCCGCATCGACCGTGAGATCGGATGGGACGCTGTCCTGAAACTCGATGCCGCTGTCCGGATCGAGCGCCAGAATATCGCGCACATCCCGCACCAGAAGGCTCAACTGCACCATCTTGCGTTTCGGTGCGCCTTCGGTCGCCTGGCCATAGGCCAGAACCTCACCGGTATAGGCCACGGCGCGGTCGATGGTGCGCAGCAGTTTCGGCGCGAAGCTCCTGACCATCGGATCCTTTGCATCCACCAGACGGTCCGACATGAGCTGCGCGGAAGACAGGATGTTGCGCATGTCGTGATTGATCTTCGAGACCGCGAGGCCGAGATCTACGAGGTTCTTCTGCTGGCGCAGGGTTTTCTGCAATTCGGTCTGCATGTCGGCGAGGTGGCGGCCCGCAACCGCCAATTCGTCTGCCCCCTGCTCGGGCACGAAAATCCGCTCGGGATTACCCGGATCCTCCGAGAAGTTCTGCATGCCGAGCGTCAGCCGGCGTATGGGCCGGATCATGATGCGGTTGATGGAAATGAAGATCAGGCCTGCGGTGATCAGCGACAGGACGATGGAAATCAGGAAAACGTTGCGGGCATAGGCAAGCATTGCCGCCCGCAGCTTGTTTTCGCCGAGCACCAGTTCGATGATCGTGTCGCTGTCGCCGACGACATCGAAAACGCGGATGACGCGGTTGCCGCCGAACAGCAGGGTGGAAAAGGCGTCCCGCACCGCCGCCACCTGCGAAACGTCGGAAAGGTCATATTGCTCATCGACGCCAGGCGGCGTTTCCGCCACGGCGAGCAGGCGTGAGGTGCCGTCCTTGCGCAGCGCGATAAGCTTCGCCCCGGTTGCCATCAGCGTGTCGTTCTGCACGCTTCGCGGCAGTTCGGCCTGCAGGCCGTCGATAACAGCGCCGGCGGCCGCAGCCGTGTTCAGACGGTCGCGCAACCATGAAAGACGCATATTGGCGACGGAAGGCACGAAGATCAGCACTTCGGCGATCATCACGAAGATGACCGTGAGCAGCAGCAGCCGTCCCGAAAGACCGGCGGTCAATCCCGGCATGCAATGCACCGGATCGTCTTGCGTGCGGTCCAAGCTGTCTACGCCTTTAGAAAACACCGGGCCATGATCCTGTATGCGCGCCGCTGCTTGCGTGAAACGGCTCGGTTTATATGCAGCGATGATAATAGGACCTAATGGATATTTTTCCAATGCGCTGCAAAATAAAGGTTTTCATCGCCGGAAAAACAAACGCCGCCCGGCAGGGGCGGCGTTCGAAGATGATTCGGTTTGAAGCGGACCGCTGGTCGCCTAGAATTCCTGCCAGTCGCCATGCGCGGGTGCTGCCGCAGGCTGGGCGTTAAGCGCGCGGCTAACGCTGTTCATCAATTTGCGGGCCGGAGACGCCACCGCCGGCGTCCTGCCGGAGACTGCCACCGGTCCGGCGGAGACCGTCATCGGCCTCGCGGGCTGCTCGATGCGGGGGCTGCGCTGCACATTCTCCGCGCCGACGTTGAAGCGCGCCACGAGCGTCACGAGATGGTCGGCCTCGCTGCTCAGCTTGTGGGTTGCGGCCGAGGTCTCCTCCACCATGGCGGCGTTGCGCTGCGTTACCTGGTCCATCTGGTTGATGGCGGTATTCACCTCATGCAGGCCGGTGGACTGTTCCCTGGCGGCCGTGGCGATCGAATGGATGTGCTCGTTGATTGCCAGAACGCGTGTCTCGATCTCGCTCAGTGCGCCGCCGGTTCTCTGCACCAGCGATACGCCACGCCCGACCTCTTCGCCGGATTTGGTAATCAGCGCCTTGATGTCCTTCGCGGCCGTCGCGGATCGTTGCGCAAGCTCCCGCACTTCCTGCGCGACGACGGCAAAGCCCTTGCCCGCTTCACCCGCACGGGCGGCTTCCACGCCGGCATTCAGCGCCAGCAGGTTCGTCTGGAAGGCGATTTCGTCGATGACGTTGATGATCTGGCTGATTTCGCGCGAGGCGTGCTCGATGCGATCCATGGCGGACACGGCATCGCGCACGACATTGGCGGACTCTTCCGTCTTCTGCTTCGTTTCGGCGACCATGGCGCTGGCTTCCTGCGCACGGTCGGTCGAGTTGCGAACAACGGCGGTAATCTCATCCAGAGCGGCGGAGGTTTCCTCCAGCGCCGCCGCCTGCTGTTCCGTCCGCTTCGACAGGTCATCGGCCGCCGAGCGCAATTCGTTCGCGTTGCCGCTGATGCCTTCCGTGCTGCCACGCACTTCGCGCATCGTCTCGCGCAGCTTGGTCAGCGTCTGGTTGACGTTCCCCTGGAGTTCGGCAAAGACGCCGCGGAACTCGCCATCCATTCTCTCCGTCAGATCGCCCCGCGCAAGGCCTTCGATGACGCGGCTGGTCTCGGATACGCCATTATGGACGCCGGTGAGGAGCGAATTGATCGTCGCGGCGAAACGATTGAGGTTGTCGTCGCCATAGTCCTTGTTGATGCGGCGACTGAAATCGCCCTGGGCCGCAGCGTCGACGACGATGGCCATGCCGGCCTGCAGATCGTCGCTCTTGGCGCGCATGGCGGCTTCCTGCGCATTCATGCGGCGCACTTCGCTGCCGTTTTTCTTGAAGACCTCGACGGCCGCAGCCATTTCGCCGATTTCGTCGTTGCGGCCGAGATAGGGGACGTCCGCGTCGAGATTTCCATCGGCCACGGCATTCATCACCTGCGAAACCCTGCGGATCGGCGCGCTGAGCTGCCGTGTTCCGATGTAAAGGCCGAAGGCGGCTCCCGCGCCGACACCGGCAACCGTCACCGCGACGATCACCCAGAATATGGCAGTGCTGAAAGAATCGACTCCTGCCTTCACGACTTCAAGTTCGGCAAGGTCGTTTTTCACGACACCATCGATCTCCGCCTGATAGGCCTTGCGATTGGCGCGGTTCGCCTCGTTATTGCCCTGCTGGCTGGCCGCCTGCGGTCCGTTTTCCTTCGCCAGTCGCACGGTCTCCAGACGGAAGGTACGGAATTCCTTGGACCGACCGACAAGCTTGTCGAAACTCGCCTGCTGTTCCGCCGGCACGAGCGGCGCCCAGCTGGCAATGAGCTTTTCCATGGCGTCGAGGTTTTTGACCATGCCGTCGGCAAAGGGGGTGGCTGCCGCCACATCGGCTGCCGCGTAGACACCGCGTGCCTCCATGACGACCGCCGTTACCAGACGGTTGAGCGCCTCGCCCTTGTAGGCCCTCTCGGCGGTTTCCTCGAAATGATGCGACCGAACCCGGAATTCGTTGATCGCATAGATGGACAGCCCGCCAATAGTACAGGCCACAAGGCTCATCAGCCCGACAAGTAGATTGATACGACCGCGAATTCTCAACTTCGTTCCCCCCAACAAAAACCAGCCGCGCGATGAAAATGGGAAGCTGGCATAACTTTTCGCGTCACAAGATTTATCAATGCTGCGTTAAGAAAGAATTTCAGATTTTATCGATTGCGCGCCGGAATCGGCCTCTATCGGCAGTCGGCGAAGGAGATGGCGGTGCGTTTTCCGCAAAAGGTGAAGCGCGAAAACCCCTTCGGCAATTGACTTTGCTCGGCCTATGCCCTTATAAGCCGCGCACGCTCGGCCATTGAAAGCTCGCCCAGGCGGGGTTAGCCGTGCAAAAAACGAAACGCTCTTGCAAATTATTGCAAATTCAAGAAGGGCCGCACACCGCGGTATTAAATAAATGTCGAAGCGTACTTACCAACCGTCCAAGCTTGTCCGCAAGCGTCGCCATGGCTTCCGCGCCCGTATGGCTACCGCCGGCGGCCGCAAGGTTCTCGCAGCCCGCCGTGCGCGCGGCCGCGCTCGTCTTTCGGCTTAATTGCCGCCTCTGTGACCCGGTGAAAGTCGCGGGCACATGAGTAAGACAGGAAAACTGCCCGGCCGGCTTAAAAACCGGTCGGAGTTCCTTGCCGTTCAGGCGGGGGAAAAACGGCGGGGAGGCACCTTTCTTCTGGAAGTGCTTGACCGGAAAGCCCCGGAAACCGAGCCTCGCGTCGGTTTTACCGTAACGAAAAGACAAGGCAACGCGGTAGAGCGAAATCGCATGCGCCGCCGTCTCAAGGAAGCCGTCAGGCTTTCTGCCGGATTCGCAATGAAGCCCGGTCATGACTATGTGATTGTCGCCCGCAGGGACGTGCTCGATACGGCCTTCCCGAAACTTCAGTCTCTCCTTAACGAGCGAATTGAAGGAACGGCGAAACCGAAACGGTCCCAGGAGACCCGCTCCAGGAAAGAATGATGGAAAAGAACCGTAATTACTTCATCGCGATAGCCCTTTCGGTTGTCATCGTCCTCGCCTGGCAATTCCTTTACATGAATCCGCGTATCGAGCAGCAGCGCCGCGCCGAAGAGGCCCGCCAGGCGCAGCAGCAGACGACGCAACAACAGCAGCCGGCGCCGGGCGCCGCACCAGGTGCTGCCGTTGAAGGCGCACCGCCCGCTTCCTCACCGCAGACTGCCGCCACGGCGACCCGCGAAGAGTCGATTGCGAGAACCCAGCGCGTCGCCATCGAGACCAACGCCATCGCCGGCTCGATCAACCTTACCGGCGCCCGCTTCGATGACATCCGGCTCAAGGACTACCATGAGACCGTCGATGACTCGAGCCCGATCATCACGCTGTTCTCGCCCTCCGACACCAAGGACGGCTACTTCACCGAACTCGGTTACGTTGCGGCACAGGAAGTCGGCGGCGTTCCCGGCCCGACCACCGTTTGGACGCTGGCAAGCGGCGACAAGCTGACGGAAACCACCCCGGTCACCCTCACCTACACCAATTCCAAGGGCGTGATTTTCTCCCGCACGGTTTCGATCGACGAGCATTACATGATCTCGGTCGCCGACAAGGTGGAGAACCCCGGACAGGCGGCGATCTCCTTCGCCACCTATGGCCGCGTGACGCGCAACAACAAGCCCGCAGTTCCTCCGGTCTTCGTCATCCATGAAGGCTTTCTCGGCGTTTCGGGCAAAGACGGCAGCCTGACGGAAGAAAAGTACAAGGACGTCGAAGAAGCACCGGTAACGGTTGCCAAGGCGACCGGCGGCTGGCTCGGCATCACCGACAAATATTGGGCCGCGGCCATCGTCCCCCCCCAGACGACGCCGTTCGAAACCCGTTATTCGCACATTACCGGCAATCAGCCGAGCTATCAGGCCGATTTCAAGAGCGACCCGCTGACGGTCGAGCCCGGCCAGTCGATCGAGCTGAAGAGCCTCGTTTTCGCCGGCGCCAAGGAAGTGCCGCTGGTCGACCGTTACGAGACGACCTACGCCATTCCGAAGTTCGACCTTCTGATCGACTGGGGCTGGTTCTACTTCATCACCAAGCCGATGTTCAAACTGATGGATTTCTTCTTCCGTTATTTTGGCAATTTCGGTGTGGCGATCCTGCTCACCACCATCGTCGTCAAGGCTCTCTTCTTCCCGCTCGCCAGCAAGCAATATGCTTCCATGGCGAACATGAAGCGCGTGCAGCCGAAGATGGAAGAGTTGAAGGCCAAGCATGGCGATGACCGCATGGCCATGCAGCAGGCGATGATGCAGCTCTACAAGGAAGAGAAGATCAATCCTGTTGCCGGCTGCTGGCCGATGCTGTTGCAGATCCCGGTCTTCTTTGCGCTCTACAAGGTCATCTACGTCACCATCGAAATGCGGCATGCGCCGTTCTTCGGCTGGATTCACGACCTTTCCGCGCCGGATCCGACATCGCTGTTCAACCTCTTCGGCCTTCTGCCCTATGATGTTCCGCACTTCCTGATGATCGGTGTCTGGCCGCTGGTCATGGGCATCACCATGTTCCTGCAGATGCGCATGAACCCGACGCCGCCCGATCCGACGCAGGCGATGATCTTCAACTGGATGCCGCTGATCTTCACCTTCATGCTGGCCTCCTTCCCGGCAGGTCTGGTCATCTACTGGGCATGGAACAATACGCTCTCCATCACCCAGCAGGCCGTCATCATGAAGCGCCAGGGTGCCAAGATCGAGCTGTTCGATAACATCAAGGGACTGTTCAAGCGAAAGCCGGTGCAATCGAAATGAGTGAGACCGGCACGGCAACCGAAAAGCCCCTGTTCGGGCGACCCTGGATTTTCATTCGCGGCGTTCCCGCAATGAAATTCCTGCCGCCCGAAGGCCCGCCGGAGATTGCCTTCGCCGGTCGTTCGAATGTCGGCAAGTCCTCGCTCATCAATGCGCTGGTGGGTCACAAGGGGCTTGCCCGCACGTCCAATACGCCCGGACGCACGCAGGAACTGAATTATTTCGTTCCGGATGGCTATTCCGGCGAAGCGGGCGATCTGCCGCCGATGGCGCTGGTCGACATGCCCGGTTACGGTTATGCGCAGGCCCCGAAGGATCAGGTCGATGCCTGGACGAAGCTCGTCTTCGATTATCTGCGCGGCCGTGCGACGCTGAAGCGCGTTTACGTGCTGATCGATTCTCGCCACGGCGTGAAAAAGAACGACGAGGAGGTTCTGACTCTGCTCGACAAGGCGGCCGTTTCCTACCAGATCGTGCTGACGAAGACGGACAAGATCAAGGATGCCGGCGTTCCGCGGCTGATCGGCGAAACGCTGGAGAAAATCCGCAAGCGTCCCGCCGCCTATCCGGAAGTTCTCGCCACATCCTCGGAAAAATCATTCGGGCTGGATAGCCTGCGGGCCGAGATCGTCAGAACGATCTCTCTTTGAGAGGCACGCCTCTCAGGCGATGGTGAAAAGCAGAACGGCGGTCCAGAGCGTCGCCGTCAACGCCAGAAGGCGCCAGAAGCGCACGGAATGCCAGACCTCCGAAAGCATGGCTGCGAACATGCTGCCACCCCGTAGCGGCTGGCCCCTGAATGGCAGGCCGGAGCGGCTTGGATCGCGTTCCAGCAGCGCGGCGACGGTCGCGTTTTCGCGATATTCGGTTTCCGCCAGATTGTCCCGCCAGCGCCTGACCATGGCCGCGAACTGGCGGTCGCGTTTGACGCGCTTGGCAAGTTCCGCCATGCTTTCCGGCGGCAGGGCACCCAGCACATATTCGCCCGCAAGGACTTCATCCCGCAAACCGCTTTGCTTGTCTCGATCGGGTGCCGTCATGTGGTCTCTCGCTCCTCGGTCGTTCAGGTCAGCATCGCTCCCGCGGCGCGCGATATCCCATATCGCCCTGAATTAACCCCTCCCCTTTCCCCTGCAAGGCTGGTCCCATTGGGCCTTTATGTCAATCTCATTACGGGGCCGGGACAGCCAAAAAAAAGAAATTTGACCGCTGCCGACACAATAAGGCCAGGAGGTTATTTCATCCGTCAAAGACTTGCTTTAGAGCGGTGACAGGCTTTCAACGGCCGCAACCACAGACCGAGGTTTTTAGATGACGTCTTCCGAAAGCGAAACTCAGGCGCGGCTGCTCGCACAGGCTCTGCCTTTCATGCAGAAATACGAGAACAAGACCATCGTGGTGAAATATGGCGGTCACGCCATGGGGGATTCCACGCTCGGCAAGGCTTTCGCGGAAGACATCGCCCTTTTGAAGCAATCGGGCATTAACCCCATCGTCGTACATGGCGGCGGCCCGCAGATCGGCGCGATGCTGACCAAGATGGGCATCGAATCGAAATTCGAGGGTGGCCTGCGCGTCACCGACGCCAAGACGGTCGAGATCGTCGAAATGGTTCTGGCCGGTTCGATCAACAAGGAAATCGTCGCCCTCATCAACCAGACGGGCGAATGGGCGATCGGCCTGTGCGGCAAGGACGGCAACATGGTCTTCGCCGAAAAGGCGAAAAAGACCGTCATCGATCCCGACAGCAATATCGAACGTGTGCTCGATCTCGGCTTCGTCGGCGAAGTCACCGAAGTCGACCGCACCCTGCTCGACCTGCTCGCCAAGTCGGAAATGATCCCGGTCATCGCCCCGGTCGCGCCTGGCCGCGATGGTGCCACCTACAATATCAACGCCGATACCTTCGCCGGCGCGATTGCGGGTGCGCTTCACGCCTCGCGTCTGCTGTTTCTCACCGACGTTCCCGGCGTTCTCGACAAGAACAAGGAACTCATCAAGGAACTCACCGTCTCGCAGGCGCGTGCGCTCATCAAGGACGGCACGATTTCCGGCGGTATGATCCCGAAGGTCGAGACCTGCATCGACGCCATCAAGGCCGGTGTTCAGGGCGTGGTGATCCTCAACGGCAAGACGCCGCATTCCGTGCTTCTGGAAATCTTCACGGAAGGCGCCGGCACGCTCATCGTGCCCTGATAGGCTTCAGGTGGCGGACGGCAAGCCTGTCCGCCACAACAACTGGCATTCAGCCGAATGCCAGCAGCGACAGCACGCCCACGACAATCAGCAGGCAGCCGGAGAGTTCGAGCCGGTTGATTTTCTCCTTGAAGAAAAGCACGGTTGAAGCGAAGGCGAAGAGCATCTCCACCTGCGCCAATGCCTTCACCACGGCGGCCTGCTGCAGGGTCATCGCCGTGAACCAGCCGAACGAGGCCGTAGCGCCCACGAAACCGACCGCAAGCGACGGTTTCCACACCCTGGCGATGCGCCGCAACTCTTCCCGCTCGCGCCAGACGATCCACAGGAACATCGAAACCGTCTGCATGACGATGACGACAACGAGGGTAAAGCCCGCCTGCATCATCGCGTCCGGAGCGGGAAGGCTTGGCGCAAGCGCAAGCGACGCCGATCGATAGGCGACCGATGACAGGCCGAAGAAAGCGCCCGAGGCAAGGCCGATACCCGCTGTCCGGCTGAAGATCGAGGTGAAGAAGGAAGCGGGCGTGACTTCCGTGCGCGCCACCGAAATCAGCATGACGCCGGCGACCGAGATGGCGATGGCCGCCAATGTGCCGCCATTGACGCTTTCCCCGATGAAAATAAGCGCGAACAGCGCTGCCTGGGCCGGTTCTGTGCGGGAATAGGCCGTTCCAACCGCGAAGTTGCGGAAGGAGAACAGGTGCACCAGCAGGAAGGTGGCGGCGATCTGCGCCATGGCGCCGACCGTCGCCCATACGGCAAAGGACGTGTTGGGCACCGGCAGAGGGCGGCCGAGCCCGAAATGCAGGAAAGCAAGATAAGCGAGAGCGAAAGGCATGCCGAACACGAAGCGCACGAAGGTCGCGCCCGTGGTGCCCATCATGCCCTTGAGGTGCTTCTGCAGGGTCGAGCGCAGGTTCTGCAAGAACGCGCTTGCGAAAGTGATGCCTATCCAGAGTTCCATGGCCTTGGCGGTATCATGCACCGGAGGCCGCAGCCAAGTCCGATTTTCTGATCAATCGTCGTCTTTTCGATTTTCTTCGGCCTTCGAAACGGGCATAAAGCAGGCCATGGACACAAAGCCGAAAAACCTGCCCGAAGCCGCCGATTTTGACCATGTGAGCGAATGGGTCTTCGATCTCGACAACACGCTCTATCCGCATCACATCAATCTGTTTTCGCAGATCGACCGTAACATGACGGCCTATGTGGCGGAGCTTCTGAAGCTCGATCCCGACGAGGCCCGGGCGCTGCAGAAGCGTTATTATCATGACCACGGCACGACGCTTCAGGGGCTGATGATCCATTACGGCATCAGCCCGGACGAGTTTCTGGAACGCGCCCATGCCATCGATTATTCGGCGCTGAAGCCGCATCCGGAACTCGGCGAGGCAATCAAGGCTTTGCCGGGCCGCAAATTCATTCTTACCAATGGCAGCGTCAAACATGCGCAGGCCGCCGCCGGTGCGCTCGGCATTCTCGATCATTTCGAGGATATTTTCGATATCGTCGCTGCGGGCTATCTGCCGAAACCGGCCAGCGCGACCTATGAGAAGTTCGCGGCGCTTGCGAAACTCGACACGCAAAAAGCCGCCATGTTCGAGGATTTACCCCGCAATCTCGCGGCGCCCAAAGCGCTCGGCATGAAGACCGTTCTGCTCGTCCCCGCCAATCTCGAGGGCATCATCATGGAACGCTGGGAAATCCCCGCCGTCACGGATGCGCATATCGACTACATCACCGACGACCTGACCGGTTTCCTGACGAAAACCATCGCAGGCTGAGCAGCGAACATTACCGAAGCTTCATCCACCTTACGGATGTTTAAGTGGTGAGGCGCATTGGACGTCACTATCTTCTCTTCAGGGACACCAAAGAAAGGTAATGACGATGACCACACGAAAAATCGCCCTGTCTGCTCTTGGCGCAGCCCTTTTGATCGGCACGGCCGCGACGGCAAGCTTTGCCGCCCCGCCCGCTCCGGGCAAAGGCCATGGCGAGCGCATGCCGATCCGCCAGGAAGCGGCCTTCGTTCACCTGCTGAAGGTGGCTGACAGCAACAAGGACGGCAAGATTTCCAAGGAGGAATTCGCCGCCCGTCAGGACGCGCTCTTCACCGAGATCGACAAGGACAAGGACGGCTCGATCACGCCGAAGGAAATGCGTGAGTATCGCCAGGCGAAGATGGAAGCTTTCCGCGCCGCCAATCCGCGCCCCGAGCGTGAGGACGCCAAAGCCGAAGACGGCAAGGGCCCCGAGGGCAAGCGCGCCGAAAGACATGCCGAGCGCGAACATGGCGGCCGTTTCGGCCATCAGGGCTGGGGCAAGCATGGCGGCAAAGGCGCAGGTTTCGCGCTGATCCGCTGGGCCGATACCGACGAGAACGGTCAGGTCAGCAAGGCCGAATTCACCGCTGCCGGCGAAAAGATGTTCGAACGGCTGGACAAGAACAAGGACGGCGTCATCTCCATCGACGACATGCCGGACCGCCCGTTCCTTTAACCCGCTAAAGAAAAAGCCCGCTCAAAAGCGGGCTTTTTTCTTCAATGTAGGCTGACGGTCTGGAGATCGTCTTCGGCAGCCTTGAAAAACGTACTGGACCGGTTGTCCGTCAGGAGGATCGGTGTACCATCTGCACCGAACAGCGCCCAAAGGTCCAATTGCGGATCAAGATCGGGCGCTTCCGGGAAACAGCGGCTGACGTCTTCCGCGCGGATCTTGCGGATATATCCCACTTCTCCTTCGCCGATATGGGCGAGCTGGGATTGGGTGAGACGCGCATGCGCTTCTTTCAACAGCATATTTCAGCCTCCTTCTTCACGCCGAGCGATTCGTGTCGGATTCCGGCGTTCACGTTCTACTCTGAGACGGAAATATTAATTTTCTTCACCACGTTTGAAATTTCCGGCCGGACCAGATCGATGGAAAGAAGGCCGTTGCGCAGGCGCGCTTCCCTGACCTGCATGCCATCGGCAAGCACGAAAACCCGCTGGAACTGGCGCGCCGCGATGCCGCGATAGAGAAAATCGCGTTTCTCCTGTTCCTGCTGGCGTCCGCGAATGACGAGCTGGTTATCGGCCGTCGTTACATCCAGATCGTCCTGCGAAAAACCGGCAACCGCGATGGTGATGCGCAGGCGTTCCGGCACATCGTCACTGCCCGGCAGGCGCTCGATATTATAGGGAGGATAGCCGTCATTGGCCTTCGCCATGCGCTCCAGCGTTTTTTCCATGGCATCAAAACCCAGCAAAAGCGGGTGGGTGAATGGCGTCATGCGGCTCATGTCTCTTTTGTCCTTGCAACCAAGCGACGTTTCGCGGTCCCGCTTCCGGCAACCTCGCCGGTCAATCGCACCGGCCCCTGCAATATGGGAAGCACAACCGCAATACGCAAGACGCGGCGACGAGCAAAGGGGACACCGGGGAATGAGGCTTGACAAGTGAGCACCCGTCGCTCGAAAAAAGCGCTCATCTCAACGGCGGGCAAGACATGGCAGAACGCAGAAAAATCATTATCGACACGGATCCGGGGCAGGACGACGCGGCGGCAATCATGCTCGCCTTCGCAAGCCCGGAGGAAATAGACATTCTCGGATTGTGCGCCGTCGCCGGCAACGTTCCGCTGAAGCTGACCAGCCGCAACATCCGCATCATCAGCGAATTGTGCGGCCGCACCGATATTCCCGTCTATGAGGGCGCCGAGAAGCCGCTGGTGCGCAAGCCCATCACCGCCGAGCACGTTCACGGCAGCACCGGCCTCGACGGCCCGGTTCTCGATGAGCCGACAATGGAAGCGCAAAAGCAGCATGCGGTCGATTTCATCATCGAAACGCTGATGCGGGAACCCGCCGGCACCGTAACGCTCTGCACGCTCGGCGCGCTGACCAATGTGGCGCTGGCGCTCCTGAAGGCGCCTGAGATCGCCGACCGCGTCAAGGAACTGGTGATGATGGGCGGCGGCTTCTTCGAGGGTGGCAACATCACCCCGGCGGCGGAATTCAACATCTATGTCGACCCGCAGGCCGCCGATATCGTCTTCCGCTCCGGTATGCCGATCGTCATGATGCCGCTCGACGTCACCCATCAGTTGCTGACGACCAAGGCTCGGGTCAGCCGCATTCGCGACATTGGCACGCGGCCGGCCATCGCGATGGCCGAAATGCTGGAATTCTTCGAACGTTTCGACATCGAGAAATACGGTTCGGATGGCGGCCCGCTGCATGATCCGACCGTCATCGCCTATCTCGTCAAACCCGAACTGTTTCAGGGTCGCGAGTGCAACGTCGAAATCGAGGTCCATTCGGAACTCACCATGGGCATGACCGTGGTGGACTGGTGGAATGTTACCGAACGGCCCGCCAATGCCCGCGTGATGCGCAATGTGGATGCCGACGGTTTCTTCGAATTGCTAACGGAACGTTTCGCCCGTCTGTGACGGAGTACGAACACGAAAAAGGGCCGCTGGTATCACCAGCGGCCCTTTTTATTTGAAGCCGGAAAGGCTTGTCAGAACTCCGTCCAGTCATCCTGCGCCAAAGCGTTTGCACCGTTGGTTCTCGGGCGGGCGCGAGGCGTGGCCGGGCGGCCCGATGCCTGCGCCGGAGCGGCGGGTGCGCGCATTGCCGCCGCCGTGGCGCGCAGTTGCTGGCTGGAATGGCCGCCGGAAACGGAGAAACCCGCAACGAGCGACTTCAGCGTTTCGGCCTCGCTGTTCAGCGTCACGCTGGCCGCCGTGGTTTCTTCCACCATCGCCGCATTCTGCTGGGTGACCTGATCCATCTGGGTGACGGCGGAGTTGATCTCCTTGAGGCCGACGGCCTGTTCGCTGGCGGAAGCGGAAATCTGCCGTATCAGCTGGTTGATCTGCAGAACCTGATCGGCAATCTTTTTCATCGTCTCACCGGCCTTGCCGACCAGCTGGACGCCCTCGCCCACCTGCGTGGCCGAGGTGTTGATGAGACCCTTGATCTCCTTGGCGGCGGTGGCGGACCGCTGCGCCAGTTCGCGGACTTCCTGTGCGACGACGGCAAAGCCCTTGCCGGCATCACCGGCGCGGGCGGCTTCCACGCCAGCATTCAGCGCCAGAAGGTTGGTCTGGAAGGCGATCTCGTCGATAACCCCGATGATGCGGGAGATTTCGGCCGAGGATTGCGCGATGCCTTCCATGGAGTTTACGGCCTGCTGCACGACCTCACCCGACTTGCCCGCATCGTCGCAGGCATGGCTGACGGCTCCGGCCGCCTCTGCGGCGTTTTCCGCGCTGGAATTGACCTGCGCGGTCAGCTCATTGAGGGCGGCGGCGGTTTCTTCCAGGCTTGCGGCCTGCTGTTCCGTGCGGTGCGAAAGATCGCTGGCGGCGCGGGTGATCTCGCCCGTGCCGTTGCCGATGCTGACGACGGTTGCGTTGACGGTGGAAACGGTTTCCTCAAGGCTCGCAAGCGCCGAGTTGAAGTCCTCGCGCAGCTTCGCATATTCGCCGGGGAACTCGTCCTCGATACGGTAGGTGAGATTGCCTTGCGAAAGCGCATTGAGGCCAGCACCCAGCACGCCGACAATGTGCTGCTGCATGCGGCTGTTTTCAGTACGCTCGGATTCCGAGCGCTGGCGCGCCGTTTCCGCGTGACCACGCTGGGCCTCGGCTTCGGCCTCCATCTCGCGGATGCCGGCAAGCTTCGCGCGGAAACCTTCAAGCGCGGTAGCCACCGCACCCGTCTCATCCCGGCGCTCCTGTCCGGAAACCGGCACATCGTAGCGGCCGTCGCTCAGCGTCCTGACGTCGGAAACCAGCGAGGCAAGCGGATTGCGGACGAAATGGCGCACGGCGAAATAAAGCGCGGTGATGACGGCGGCGAGAATGACGATCGCGCCGATGATCATCATGTAGGTCTGTTCCTGAACCGGTGCGTTCAGGGCCTGATGGGGAATATCCACCAGCACCACCCAGGTCGCGTTGAGGCCCGGAACGGCGAAGGGATAGACGAGACGGTTATAGGGCGCGTCCGTATCGAGGCCGAGATTTTCGATGAGGCCCTGCTTGCCTGACGTGATCGCCGCCTGAACGGTGCTCGCACCGTCTCCGTCATAGGCTTTCATGTTCTGCGCGGGCGTCGGCGGCACGAGCCACTGGCCGCCCTGCGAAACGAGCGTCACGCGGCCGGTCTCGAAAGGGTGCAGCGCCTGTAGCTTCTGCGACAGCGAGGCCAGCGAGATATCCACACCCGCCACGCCGATCATCTTGCCGTCCGACATGACCGGATAGGCAAGCGAGGTCATGGTTGTGGGTACTTCCGTGCCTTCCGCGAGATAGGGCTGAGTGATAGCGCCCTTGCCGGATTTGGAGGCGAGCGCATACCATTCCGCCGCATAATCATTCTTGAAGGTCGAGAACTGGATGTCGCCCTTCTGGGTCTTCGACCAATAGGGCGCAAACGCGCCGTTTTCATTGGTGCCGAGATCGAGCCTGCCCGCAATCTCCTTGCTCTGTCCGTCAAAGAGGCCGAGCTGCTCGCAGAACCAGCTTCCGAAAGCAAAGGCATTCTGCTCGACATTGGCCTTGAGGATGTTGACGATGCCGGGGCGATCCATCGATTTCGCCTGATGCGCACGACCGATGACGCCGGCCATGGAGCGCGCGGCGCTGCCGAGTTCACCGACATCGGCGGCGATGACGTTGGCGATGGCGCGCGCTTCGGTATTGGCCTGATCCATGGTCAGCGCATGCACGCGCTCACTCGTCTGGGAAATGAGGAAGGAATTCGATGCAACGAGAACCGTGGTGATAGCGCAGCCGGTTACGAGGATCAGCTTGGTCGCAAGCGACTTCACTTGGAAATTGAACATTTTGGCCTCGATCAAATCGCCCGCCCGAAAAGGCTGACGTCAACGGATGATAAATCTCCGTCATGGAGGCCCGTCCGCAGGGGACAGTGCGCTGCAGCGCGACGGGGCAAAATTAGAAGAAGATTGCTAATTAAGCCCTAAAATTACTTCGTCGCGCCAAGCATAATCAGTGTTCGTAGTGGGCCGAGATGATTTTCCATGCATCGTCGGCTGTTTCGGCAAAATGCAGAAGATTCATATCTTCAGGCGCGATGGTGCCGAAATCCGCCAGGAATTCGAAATTGATCACCGATCGCCAGAATTTCTCGCCGAACAGGATGAGCGGAATGGGCTCCATGCGCTTCGTCTGGATGAGCGTCAAGGCCTCGAACAATTCGTCCAGCGTGCCGAAACCGCCGGGAAAGATCACCACCGCCTTCGCCCGCATCAGGAAATGCATCTTGCGAATGGCGAAATAGTGGAAGTTGAAGCTCAGTTCCGGCGTCACATAGGGGTTCGGCGCCTGCTCGTGCGGCAGGACGATGTTAAGGCCGATAGACGGGCCGCCGGCATCGGCAGCGCCGCGATTGCCCGCTTCCATGACACCGGGACCGCCGCCAGTGACCACGACATATTCGAGGTGATCGGATTTCGCGGCATAGTCGGTGCAGAGGCGGGCGAATTTACGCGCCTCCTCGTAATAGACCGAGGATTGCTCCAGATTGCGTTTCTGCGTCTCGTTGCGCGCCGCCCAGGCCTCGCCGCCGGGTTCGGGAATGCGGGCGCCGCCGAACATGACGACGGTGGATTTGATACCGCGCTCGGTCAGCGCCATTTCCGTCTTCAGCAGTTCCAATTGAAGCCTGACGGGGCGCAATTCCTCGCGGCAGAGGAAATCCATGTCCACATAGGCGAGGCGATAGGACGGGGAATCCGACTGCGGTGTTTTTTGAACGACCTCGGCCTGCTGCTTGTCCACGGCACTACGCTTCAACGGGTCCCATACCCCGTCCTTGCGCCGCAACTTGCCGTTTTTCAGTCGTGTCATTTCCATGCCTTTCGTCTGACGCGCCAAATCACCCAAATCACATTGACGCCTTTCCAACACTCCCTTAGATCAAATGACCAAAGCCTTCCAGCGGCGCGGGACCATCCGTGACCACGAACACCACGCGACTTTAAGGAATTTTCCATGAGCCTTACGGATCTCACCTCCCTCGAAACCATCATCGAAACCGCCTTCGACAACCGCGATGGTGTGAACGTATCGACGAAGGGCGAGGTTCGCGACGCCGTGGACACATCTCTTCAACTTCTCGATAGCGGCAAGGCACGCGTGGCCGAAAAGCAGGCTGACGGAAGCTGGAAGGTGAACCAGTGGCTGAAAAAGGCCGTGCTTCTCTCCTTCCGCCTGAACGACATGGAAATCGTGACCGGCGGACCGGGCGAATCCACCTGGTGGGACAAGGTGCCGTCGAAATTCGAAAACTGGGGCGAAAACCAGTTCCGCGCCGCCGGTTTCCGTGCCGTGCCTAACGCCGTCGTGCGCCGCTCCGCCTATGTTGCCAAGAACGTGGTGCTGATGCCCTCCTTCGTCAATCTCGGCGCCTATGTCGATGAAGGCACGATGGTCGACACCTGGGCAACCGTCGGCTCCTGCGCGCAGATCGGCAAGAATGTGCACCTCTCCGGCGGCGTCGGCATCGGCGGCGTTCTGGAGCCCTTGCAGGCGGGCCCGACGATCATCGAGGACAATTGCTTCATCGGCGCCCGTTCGGAAGTCGTCGAAGGCTGCATCGTGCGTGAAGGCGCCGTTCTCGGCATGGGCGTTTTCATCGGCAAGTCCACCAAGATCGTCGACCGCGCCACCGGCGAGATCACCTATGGCGAAGTGCCGCCCTATTCCGTCGTCGTTGCCGGCACCATGCCGGGCAAGCCTTTCCCGAACGGCGAGCCGGGCCCGAGCCTCTATTGCGCCGTCATCGTCAAGCGCGTCGATGAAAAGACCCGCTCCAAGACCGGCATCAACGAGCTTCTGCGCGACTGATATAAAGCGACTGCCATGACCACGACCGATCCCGTTGCCAATCTCGCCGCCCTCATCCGTTGCCCTTCGGTGACGCCTGCGGAAGGCGGCGCGCTTTCCCTGCTCGATACCCTGCTTTCGCCGCTTGGTTTCCAGGTGGACAGGATGGTGGCGAGCGAGGCGGGAACGCCTGACGTGGAGAACCTTTACGCCCGGCTCGGCACCGAGGGCCCGCATCTGATGTTTGCGGGCCATACGGATGTCGTTCCGGTGGGCGATGAGGCCGCATGGAGCCATCCGCCCTTTGCGGCCGAAATCGCCGGCGGCGAAATGTTCGGTCGAGGTGCCGTGGACATGAAGGGCGGCATCGCCTGTTTCGTTGCCGCCATTGCCCGCCATATCGAAAAACACGGCAAGCCGCGGGGGTCCGTTTCTTTCCTGATTACAGGCGATGAGGAAGGCCCGTCGATCAACGGCACCTCCAAGCTGCTGGAATGGGCGGCCGCCAAGGGCGAGACATGGGATGCCTGCGTGGTGGGCGAACCGACCAATCCCGACCAACTTGGCGACATGATCAAGATCGGCCGCCGGGGATCGCTCTCCGGCCGCATCACGGTTCATGGCGTGCAGGGACATGCCGCCTATCCGCATCTCGCCGACAATCCCATTCGCGGTCTGCTGCAACTGACCCATGCGCTGATGCATCCGCCCTTCGATCATGGCACCGACAATTTCCAGCCCTCCAATCTGGAAGTAACGACAGTCGATACCGGCAATGCCGCCACCAATGTAATCCCGGCGCGGGCGACGGCCTCCTTCAACATCCGTTTCAACGATACGTGGACTGCAGAGAGCCTGCGCGCGGAAATCATCCGCCGCCTCGATACCGCCGCCGCAGAAGGCGAGCTTCGCCCCGACCGTGCACCGGTGAAATACGATATCGTCTGGGCTGACCGCCCGGCCCATGTCTTTCTTACCCGGAACAATGCCCTCATCTCGTCGCTTTCCGGCGCGGTGGAAGCCGTGACGGGCAAGGAACCCAAGCTTTCGACCACCGGCGGCACCTCGGATGCGCGTTTCATCAAGGATTATTGCCCGGTGGTGGAATTCGGCCTCGTCGGACAGACCATGCATATGGTCGATGAGCGTGTGGCGGTTGCCGATCTCGAGACGCTGACGCGCATTTACGAGACCTTTATCGAACGCTGGTTCGCCCATGCCGACGGCAAGTGAAATAAGGCTCTATCTGACGGGCCTTTGGCTTCTGCTGCTGGGTGACCATAATGGTGCGCGTTATCTGGACCTTTCAGAGCGCGGCATGTGGCGATCCTTCTATTCCGCCCTCTGGTGCCTGCCCGCCATGCTGGTTTCCTGGCTGTGGCTGCGCGCCGCCTTCCTCGCCAGCTATCCGCCCGGCACCGGAACGGGCTTCATCTTCTTCTTCCGTCTGGCAATGGTTGAGGCCATCTGCTGGATCGTGCCGCTGCTGTTGATCGGCATGCTGCTCTTTGCCTTCGGCGCACGGGAAAAATTCGCGCCGCTCGTCACCACCATGAACTGGCTGTCCCTGCCGTTTTCCTACGCCTATGCGGTTCTGATCTTGATCGCATTCTTCCTGCCGCCCTTGCAGGGGCTGATCGCCATTCTCTGGCTGGCGCTGCTTCTGTCGCTGGTCTTCGCCTTCTCGCGGATCGTGCGGTTCTTCATCCGCGACCAGTCGCTGCTCGTCTCGGCCATCGTCATGACGCTGCTGGTGCCCGGCATGCTTCTGTCGGAAGCGCTGCAGCGCTTTCTCGGCGTTTATCCGGCCTGAGAACCTGCCTCGGTTTTAGCGGTCAGTCTGCGTCCTCAGCCATATCGGCTTCAGGGTACCTGCGACGCGGCAGAATGACGTCGGGATAATCGACCTGCATGAAATAGAGACCGTCCGGCGGTGCAACCGGACCGCAGGCCTTGCGATCGCGCGCCTCCAGTGCGGCACGCACATCCTCCGGTGTCATCGTGCCTTCGCCCGCCAGTTTCAGCGTACCAGCGAAAGAGCGGATCTGGTTATGCAGGAAGCTCTGCGCGGTCGCACGGATTTCGATGAGATCGCCGGTGCGCGTCACATCCAGCCGGTCGAGCGTGCGCACCGGGCTGTTCGCCTGACAATGCACGGAGCGGAAGGTCGTGAAATCATGCCGGCCGACAAGCATCTGGGCGGCTTCATGCATGCGCTCATGGTCCATGTCCTTCGACACCCACCATGCCCGCTTGTGCTCCAGCGCCAGCCGGGCCTTGCGGCAGATGATGCGGTAAAGGTAGTGCCGACGAAGGGCGGAAAACCGGGCGTCGAAATCCTCGGTCACGGAAGCGGCGTCGAGGACGGCCACAGCTTCGCCCGCCATGGCGAGATGCGCATTGAGAGCGTTGCGAAGCTTGTAGGGCTCCCAGTCTCGGGAAAGATCGACGTGGACGACCTGCCCGACGGCATGCACGCCGGAATCGGTGCGGCCGGCGCCGCGAATGGAGACGCTCTCTCCCGTCAACGAGCGAACCGCAGCCTCCAGCGCACCCTGAACCGAGGGGCCGTTATCCTGTCTCTGCCAGCCATAATAAGGCGTGCCGTCATATTCGACGGTCATGCGGAAACGTGGCATCAGCCGAGCCTCGTTGTGGTCGGAACCGGTGTGCCGCGCACGAAATCGGCCGCCGACATCGGCTTGCCGCCCGCCTTCTGCAGACGGGTGAGCCGCACGGCGCCGCTGCCGCAGGCAATGGTAAGGGCGTCATCGAGCGCCGCGCCCGCTTCTCCCATGCCGCTTGCCAGTTCGGAGGCCAGAACCTTCACGCGTTCCGCCTTGCCGCCTATGTCCATTTCCAGCCATGCGCCGGGAAACGGCGAAAGGCCGCGAATGTGATTATGCACGTCCTGCGCCGGCCTCGAAAAATCGATGCGGGTCTCGCCCTTGTCGATCTTCGCGGCATAGAGCACGCCTTCTTCCGCCTGCGTAACGAGCGGCAGGTCGCCGGATTCCAGCTGGTCCATAGCCTGCCGCATCAGCCGCGCGCCAGCCAGCATCAGGCTATCGTGCAATTCTCCGGCGGTCATGTTCTCATCGATCGCGACCTTGGCGGTCAGCGCGACGGGGCCGGTATCGAGCCCCTTTTCCATTTTCATGACCATCATGCCCGTTTCGGCATCGCCGGCCATGATCGCCCGCTGGATGGGGGCAGCGCCGCGCCAGCGCGGTAGCAGCGAGGCGTGGCCGTTATAACAGCCAAGGCGCGTGCCGCTGAGGATCGCTTCCGGCAGCAGCAGCCCGTAAGCCACGACAACCGCTACATCGGCATTGAAATCCCGGAACTGCTGGCGATCTTCCTCTGCCTTGAAATTCACCGGCGTCAGCACGGGCAGGCCGAGCAGTTCGGCGGCCTGATGCACCGGGGACTTCTGCAGATCTAGGCCACGACGGCCGCCGGGACGCGGCGGCTGGGTGTAGACGGCAACGATGTCGTGGCCGGCCTCCACCAGTGCACGCAGGGTGGGAACGGAAAAATCCGGCGTACCCATAAAAATGATGCGAAGAGCCATCGTCGCCCCCTGCCCTGTCGTCCATTCCGGTCCAGAGAGGACGGATCAGATCTTTGCGCGGGCCGCTTTCGTGAATTTCTTGATGACCATGTCGCGCTTCAGCCGCGAAATATGGTCGATGAAGAGAACGCCGTTCAGGTGATCGATCTCATGCTGCAGGCAGGTGGCGAGCAGGCCATCCGCCTCGACCGTCTGCTGCTTGCCGTCACGGCCGACATATTGCACCGTGAGCGACGCGGGACGCTCGACCTCGGCGTAATAATCGGGGATGGAGAGGCAGCCTTCCTCATAGGTCGAGACATCGTCCGACACCTTGAGGATTTCCGGATTGATGAAGACGATGGGGGTCTTTTCCTCGCCTTCACGCGCAACATCGATCACCAGCATGCGGCGCGCCACGCCGATCTGAATGGCGGCGAGGCCGATACCCGGCGCATCGTACATGGTTTCCAGCATGTCGTCGGCAAGACGCAGCACCTCGGCATCCACCTTTTCGATGGGCTTCGATTGCTGGCGCAGCACGGGATCGGGCAAAATGATAAGCGGTTTGATGGTCATGGCTTCCCATAACGTATCTCTTGCGCGGAGGAAATAAAAAACACGAGGTTCAAACCGCCTCCGGCATCCGCCCCGCCCGACTCATTTCCGCCGCAGGAATGTTCTTGTTTTGATCTTCCGAATCACAAGAAACCTGCTAGATTTAATCATGAGCATAGATTTCTCCGTTCTCCTCGATCCCGCGTTACGGGCCGGCTCCGTCGACATCAGCTTCGGCGCGCTGCTCGCGGCTCTGGTTTTCGGTCTGGTCACCACCTGGCTGGTGACGGCGAGCCGTGGGAAAAAAGCGGGAGCCGATGGCGAAATCTCCGACCTCCTCAAAACACAGTCCGAACTGCATGGCCGCATCGCCGCCATGGCGGAAACGCTCGGCACCCGCCAGACCGAGATGAGCCAGACGCTGAACCAGCGCCTCGACGGCATGTCGCAGCGCCTTGGCGAAACACTGACGGAGCAGACCCGGTCGACGCATGAGAATCTGAGCCGCCTGCAGGAGCGCCTCGCGGTCATCGACGCCGCGCAGGGCAATATTCAGGATCTGGCCAAGGATGTGGTCGGGCTGCAGGCCATCCTTTCCAACAAGCAGACGCGCGGCGCCTTTGGACAGGCCCGCATGGAGACGCTGATTGCCGATGCGCTTCCGGCCGGGGCCTTCCAGTTGCAGCCAACGCTTTCGAACGGATACCGGCCTGACTGCACCATCAAGATGCCCAACAATGCCCCGCCGCTCGTCATCGACGCCAAGTTTCCGCTGGAGGCGTGGAACGCCATCAAGGCGGACGAAACGCCAGAAACCAAACGCGCCGCCGTGCAGCAGTTCCGCCGCGATATGGAAGTGCATATTCGCGACGTGGCCGAGAAATATCTCATCCGCGGCGAGACGCAGGATACGGCCTTCATCTTCGTGCCGTCCGAATCGATCTTCGCCGATATTCACCAGCATTTCGAATATCTGGTGCAACGCGCTCACCGCGCCCGTGTCGTCATCGTTTCGCCGTCGCTCTTGATGCTGTCGGTACAGGTCATCCAGTCCGTGCTCAAGGATCAGCGCATGCGCGAGCAGGCGCATCTCATTCAGGGTGAAGTGGCATTGCTCATGGACGATGTGCGGCGGCTGGACGACCGGACGCGCAAGCTGCAGGCCCATTTTGGACTGGCCCAAAAAGATATCGACATGATGCTGATCTCCTCCGACAAGGTGCTGGCGCGCGGCCAGAAAATCGAAGGTCTCGATTTTTCACCGACGGAAAAAGAGACTTCGCATGGGGAAATCGAGCAGGCCCGACGCTTTGCCGAGAACAGGGCGGGAACGGCAAAGTTGCGGGTGGTTGACGACGAGTGATCCGCTCGGGCAAAGTCGCCGCCTTGCTTGAATTCTATACGGATACGCCCTCCATGATTACTGTTTTCGGCTCCATCAACATGGACCTCGTCGCCACCGCCAAACGCCTGCCAAAGCCCGGTGAAACCGTGACGGGCGAGACCTTCTCCACGGCCGCCGGCGGCAAGGGAGCCAACCAGGCGCTGGCCGCACGGCGTGCGGGCGCCACGGTCAAGATGGCAGGGGCTGCGGGCGATGACACCTTTGCCGCGCCGGCGCTGACATTGCTGCGCGACGCCGGCACCGACCTCTCACTGGTGAAGACCACGCCCGGCCCTACCGGAACCGCAGTGATCCTTATCGGCGAAGGCGGGGAAAACATGATCTCGGTCATTCCCGCCGCCAATGGTGAAGTCTCCGCATCCGACGCCGAGAAAGCCCTGGCGGAAATGTCGGCGGGCGATATTTTGATGCTGCAGTTCGAGATACCCGCGCCCGCTATCGAAGCGGCGCTGACGGCTGCGAAGGCAAAGCGCGTCACCACCGTCATCAATACTGCGCCACTGACTGCCGATGGGCCGCGCCTTGCGAGCCTTGCCGATATCGTCATCGCCAACGAAACCGAGTTCGAATTGCTGATCGGAAAGAACGGACTTTCCGGTTCTGAGCGGGAAAACGAACTGAAAGCCCTGCATGACAGGACCGGCCAGACATTGATCGTGACGCTTGGTGCCGATGGTGTGATCGCCATGCGCAACGGCAAGGTTTTCCGGGCTTCCGGCCTCAAGATCGAACCGGTCGATACGGTCGGCGCGGGCGACACCTTCTGCGGTTATCT
The DNA here is from genome assembly GCF_006970545.1 of Agrobacterium sp. T29. Taxonomy (NCBI): domain Bacteria; kingdom Pseudomonadati; phylum Pseudomonadota; class Alphaproteobacteria; order Hyphomicrobiales; family Rhizobiaceae; genus Agrobacterium; species Agrobacterium sp. T29. Next base: position 41,181 of record NZ_CP040640.1, on the reverse strand, counting down.
CGCCGCCAGCCTCGATCAGGGTATGGATTTCGAAAGGGCGCTGAAGCGCGCCGCTGTCGCGGGTTCGCTCGCCTGCACCCGCGCCGGCGCGCAGCCTTCCATTCCGCTTGCCGCGGAAGTGGATGCGGCGCTCTAAGGGATCAGTCGCTCAACGACGAATGAAGGTGAGATAGGCCGAGCTGCGGCCTTCTCTTTTCGCCTTGTTCTCATAACGCGTGCCCGGCCAATTGACGTAGGGCGTGCGCCAGTCATCAGCACTCGCCGCCGTCCATTCGAAACCGCCATGGCGAGCGCAATGCTGCAGCGTCCAGTTGACGTAAGTATCGATATCGGAAGCGAAGCAGAACTTTCCGCCGGGTTTCAGCACACGATGGAAGCGGGCAAGGTTGACGTCTGAAACGAAACGACGCTTCCAGTGCTTCTTCTTCGGCCACGGGTCAGGATAGAGAAGATCGATATGATCGATCGATCCCTCAGGCAGCCAGTCCAGCAATTGCGTCGCATCATCGTCGTAAAGGCGGATATTCATCAACTCGCGTTCGCGCACGGCGGCGAGCAGCTTGGCCATGGAATTGACGAAGGGTTCCACGCCGATGAAACCCGTCTCCGGGTTTTCAACCGCGCGGTGGGCGAGATGCTCCCCGCCGCCAAAGCCTATCTCCAGACGGATCGAACGAACATCCGCGGGAAAAAGAGCGGCGAGATTTTGCGGCGGGGCGCTTTCCAGATCGATTTTCAGCAAAGGCAGCAGGTTCTCGATTGTATCGACCTGCTGATTGCGCAGGGGCTTGCCCTTGCGTCTGCCAAAAAAAGCTTCCGTCGCGCGCGAACGCCGTTCTTCCGTCATCTCATACTCTCAAGAACAAATAGACTTAACCCGCACAGCGCCACATGAGGCACTGTGCGGGTTACAAAAGTTGGTGACGGTATCTATCAATCGCCGTCAAATAACAAGCGCGATATCTGGTTGACGCATTTTCCGGACGTAAAACCGCTACGCAATTTTACTAGAAATGCTTCAAGCGCTCAAAGCTTCCTTGAGCGGCTTCACCAGGTCGAGCTTCTCCCAGGAGAAGGAGCCGTCACGGCCGGCCTTGCGGCCGAAATGACCGTAGGAAGACGTCTTGGCGTAGATCGGCTTGTTGAGATCGAGATGACGGCGAATGCCCGACGGCGAAAGATCCATGACCTTGCGGATCGCGGCCTCGACCTGATCTTCGCTGACCTTGCCGGTGCCGTGCAGATCGACATAGATCGACAGCGGCTGGGCGATGCCGATTGCGTAGGAAATCTGGATCGTGCAGCGCTCGGCAAGACCGGCGGCCACGACGTTCTTGGCGAGATAACGGGCGGCATAGGCGGCGGAACGGTCGACCTTGGTCGTATCCTTGCCGGAGAATGCACCGCCGCCATGGGGCGCAGCACCGCCATAGGTGTCGACGATGATCTTGCGGCCCGTCAGGCCGGCGTCACCATCGGGACCGCCGATGACGAACTTGCCGGTCGGGTTGATGTACCACTGGCAATCGTCAGCGATCTTCAGGTCGCCCAGAGCTTCGCGGATATAGGGCTCGACAACGGCGCGAACCTTCTTCGAATCCCAGCTTGCATCGAGATGCTGCGTGGACAGAACGATGGACACAGCTTCCGCTGCCTTGCCGTCGACGTAACGAACCGTGACCTGGCTCTTGGCGTCGGGGCCGAGCTTTGCCGCTTCGCCTTCGCCGCTTTTACGGGCGGTGGCAAGCAGCTGCAGGATACGGTGGGAATAATAGATCGGAGCCGGCATGAGGTCCGGCGTTTCCTTGCAGGCGTAACCGAACATGATGCCCTGGTCGCCGGCGCCCTCGTCGCCCTGCTTGTCGGAGGCGTTGTCCACGCCCTGCGCGATGTCAGCCGACTGCGGATGCAGGAGAACGTCGATCTTGGCGGTCTTCCAGTGGAAACCATCCTGCTCGTAGCCGATGTCGCGGATTGCCTTGCGAGCGGCGGACTTGAACTTCGAGGGGTTGATGACCGGATGGCCAGCGGCGTCCTTGAGGACCTTGCCGTCCTTGTCCTTCTTCAGAAGCGTATCGGGAACCCGAACCTCACCGGCGATAACGACGCGGTTGGTCGTCGCAAGCGTTTCGCAGGCAATGCGCACGGTCCACGGGTCAACGCCCGTCTTGGACGCTTCACGATAGATGAGATCCACAATTTCATCGGAAATACGATCACAAACCTTGTCCGGATGACCCTCGGCCACGGACTCGCTGGTGAACAGATAATTGGCACGCATGCGGGATTCCCCTCAAAGAACGGTCTTGGAGTTTGTTAGTCATTTCGGCCGTGAAAAACAAGGACACAACCACATAAATATATCTTTATGTGAGAATTCCTTTCTAATCGGGCACAAAAAAACGGTCCTTGCGGACCGTTGAGTGCCCGGCATCCCGTGCCGGAAATTTTCTGCGTCGCGCGGGCTGCGCTTACTCGGCGTCACCTTCGGCGGCGAGCGCCTTGACGAGATCGACGAGACGGCGGCGAACCTTCGGGTCGGCGATCTTCACGAAGGCGCGGTTCAGCTGCAGACCTTCAGCCGAGGACAGAAAGTCGACCACGTAATTGGAGCTCGACGCCTCCGCCATGCCAGGTGTGCCGCCAGCCTGATCGCCGGGTGCATCTTCGAAAAAAAAGGAAACGGGCACATTGAGGATCGCGGAAATATTCTGGAGGCGACTGGCGCCAACGCGGTTCGTGCCTTTTTCATATTTCTGGATTTGCTGAAAGGTAATTCCGAGACTTTCACCCAGCTTCTCCTGGCTCATTCCGAGCATGGTTCTGCGAAGGCGAATTCGGCTTCCGACATGAATGTCGATGGGGTTAGGCTTTTTCTTATTCTCGGTCATCATGCGGTCCTGACACTCGGAAAGGGTTGATATCTCGCTTCATTACTATTCGAAGAAATGAGTCGGCAATTCGACAGCGTCTAAACTTGTTTTACGACTGACGTATTCACTATGCAATTACAGGGGTTCCCGGTCAATTCTGGCGCCGAGCGAAACTCAAGGCGGGAAATACCGCAACGATCATCAAGATAGAAAAAATCAACCAGAAATACGTCCGATGTGTGTCGTAAGTAAATGCGTCGTTTGAGCCACCACTCAAAGTGGCGTCAACAATTCCCACCCGACCGTAATCGAGCCCCGCAATAATGCGGCCATAGGGGTCTATGACGGCGGAAATTCCGGTATTGGCACCGCGAATCACCGGCACGCCCGTCTCAACGGCCCGGACTCTCGCCTGCAGAAAATGCTGATAGGGGCCGGGCGTATCGCCGAACCAGCCATCATTGGTCACATTCAGGATGGCGACCGAGCCGGCCAGCCCCGGCGTCATCTCACCCGGGAAAATGATCTCGTAACAGATGAGAGGATAGAAGGTCTTGCCCGAAGGAAGCGTGAGCGGCGTGCGCGAGGAAGCGGCGGAAAAGCCCCCCGGCAGGGCGATGACATTGTCGATGCCGAATTCCCGCAGGATGCCTTCAAAGGGGACATATTCGCCAAATGGAGTGAGATGCACCTTGTCGGTCGCGCCGATGATCTCGCCTTGGCTGTCGATCGCATAGACCGAATTGTAATAACGCGGCGGGCGGCCCGCCCCCTGATCTTCCATCCTGACGGCGCCGGTGAACAGCACCTGCCCATCATCCAGCGTTTTGGCGATTTCCGCCAGAGCATCCGGGTTTTGCGTCAGAATGAACGGCACGGAGGTTTCCGGCCAGACGATGATATCAGGGCGCTTTTTCCCGTCACCGGGCGGCAGAGCAGAGAGCCGCAGATGCTCACCAAAAATCTCCGCCCTATCTGCGTTCAACATCTTGCGTGACTGATCGATGGAGGGCTGCACGATCCGAACGGTCAGCGCGTCTGCAGGCACCTCCGCCGGCGTCTGGAGACGGTAGAAGCCATAACCGAAATGGCCGGCCAGCAGCAGGCCCGCCACAACGAGACCCGGCCACATGCCTTTTTTCGTGCCTATCAGCGCGGGCGAGGCGAAGATGAAAACCGCAAGCGTCGTTATACTGAAAAGGCCAAGCAGATGTGCCGACTGCATCATGATCGGGATGGGCATGATGCCGTAGCCGATGGCGTTCCAGGGAAAGCCGGTGGCCAGGAAGCTGCGCAGCCATTCCGAAAAGCCGAATGCGGCAGCAAGTGCAGCGATACGGCCGAGGCCCTCCGACCAGAGGAGATTGGCTGCGGCAACCGCAAAACCGTAAAACAACGCCAGAAAAGCGGGAAGACCAAGAATGGCGAGCGGCAGCGCCCAAGCGAATTCATCAGCCTCCAGCAGGAGAGCATTGCCGAGCCACCACAGGCCCGCTACGAAGTAACCGAGCCCGAAACACCAGCCGATGCCGAAGGCCGGCAGGATGCGGCTGAAGAGGCCGCCGCCCGGTTTTCCGGTGCAGCCATCCACGAGCCAGACAAGCAGAGTGAAAGAGAAAAACAGCGCCGCGAAAAAGCCGAATGGAGGCAAAGCGAGCGCCCCGACCGCACCTGCGGCAATCGCCATAACTGCGCGGCTCATGCCGCCGGCCAGCATTACCCTGCCTGCAAGACGCTCCATGCCATCTCCGTTTATGCGCGTCCGGAAAAGCCCGCCGCCGACAAGGCCGCGCCACGGAATTTCCCCTCAGACCCGACGTAAAGGAAAAAAGATTCGCAGTCCACAGGAGGCGTGGCGACCGAAGCGCCACTTGTTCTTTTCGACGCCGAACACGGGCATTCATACCTGTCGCATTGATATGTCGAAAGGTGGAAGCGACGGGGAAAAACCCGTCGACCTTCCTTAATCGGCGTTCTGCTGGTGCGTGATAAGGCGAACATCCGGAGCAGGCAGCGCAATCACCTCATTGGCGCCCGCTTCGCCCGGAGCGCGATCGTCCTCACCTTCGGAGCCGCGATCGCGGACGATACGAACGCCCTTGATGCGCCTGCTATCCGCATCGAGGATCTGGAACTCGAAACCTGGCACGGCCCTGACCACCTCGCCCTTGGCCGGAATGCGGCCGAGCGCGAAGAAGATGAGACCGCCGAGCGTATCGATTTCCTCCAGATGTTCACGCACATCGAATTCCGGCCCGATCGCCTCGGCGAGTTCGGTGAGTTCTGCACGCGCATCCGCGACAAGCACATCGGCTGAAAGACGCGAAAACATCGCCTCGTCCTTGTCGTGCTCGTCATCGATGTCACCCACGACCATCTCGACGATATCCTCGTGGCTGACGAGACCGTCGGTGCCGCCATATTCATCGATCACCAGCGCAAGCTGGGTTCTCTGGGCCTGCATCGTCTTCAAAAGGTCGGAGGCCAGCATGGAGGGCGGTGCGAAAAGAATTTTGCGCACCAACCCGGCAGCGGCGACCGTCTGCTCGAGATCGACACGTGCCAGGTCGAAATTCGGCCGCGGTGAACGCGGCGCCTTGACCTCACCGTAAGCGACGCTTCGCGAACCGGCCCGGCGTTTGTTGCGGGCTTGCTTGGCGACATAGGCCAGCAGATCGCGAATGTGGATCATGCCCTTCGGATTATCCAGCGTCTCGTCATAGACCGGCATGCGCGAACGCCCGGTTTCCTCAAAGAGGATCAGCGCATCGCCGATCGTCATATTCTCATCGAGACCGTCGATGTCCACACGCGGGATCATGATATCTTCGACCCGAATCTCGCGGAAACGCAAGATATTGTTGAGCATCGCCCGTTCTTCGGGCGAAAAGGCCGCACCGATTTCGGTGTCGTCCATCAGCGCGTCGGTCAAATCCTCGCGCAGGCGTTCGCCCTGTGACGGTTTCAGCAACCGCGCGATGCGCGACCAGATCGTCGATCTCGGCTTTGCAGTGAAGTCTTGACGTAAGTGACTACTGCCCTCCTCCGAAGAGGACTGCTCGCCGTTTTCTCTGCCCTCATTGGCAGGTCGTGCAGAATGTTCGTTCATGGCTCCAGACAATATTTAAAGCGGTTCCTGACCCGCGTAAGGATCAGATAGGCCAAGCACCGCCAAAATGCGAGTCTCAAGCGACTCCATTTCTTCCGCTTCTTCCTCGTCCATGTGGTCATAACCGAACAAATGCAGGAACCCATGAACGAGCAGATGGGTCAGATGATCCCCGAAACTCTTCTCAAGTTCAAGGGCCTCGCGTTCAACCGTCTCGCGCGCGATGACGATATCGCCCAGCATGGGGCCTGGCATTCCGCCCGGCTCCAGCGGAAAAGCCGGGAAAGACAGGACATTGGTTGCCTTGTCCTTGTCACGCCACTCAGCGTTGATTTCGCGAATATTTTCGTCGTCGGTGAAGACCAGCGACAGTTCCACCGGCATTTTCGGGAAGGGTTGGTCCTCTTCCCGCTTCAGGAAATCGACCGCTGCATCCAGCACCCTGGTGACAAAAGCAGCCAAGTCCTCCTCCGAGGACCAGCCTTCGGCCTCGACGCTGATTTGAATATCCAGAGCTGTCATTGCTTTACGTCAGCTGCCCTTCACGAGGCTTTCATCCGGCACGGCCGTGTGGGATTCGTAAGCCCGGACGATACGCGCCACCATCGGATGACGAACGACATCGACATCCTTGAAGCGGACAACGGACACGCCTTCGACATCGGTGAGGATTTGCAGTGCCTCGACAAGACCGGATTTCACACCGCGCGGCAAATCCACCTGGCTCGGGTCGCCGGTCACGATCATGCGGCCGTTCTCGCCAAGGCGGGTCAGGAACATCTTCATCTGCATGGTCGTGGTATTCTGGGCCTCGTCCAGAATGACGGCGGCATTGGCCAGCGTGCGTCCGCGCATGAAGGCCAGAGGCGCGATTTCGATGACGCCCGCCTGAATGGCGCGCTCCACCTTGTCGCCCGGCATCATGTCATAAAGCGCGTCATAAAGCGGGCGCAGATAAGGATCGACCTTTTCCTTCATGTCGCCCGGCAGGAAGCCCAGACGCTCACCCGCTTCGACGGCGGGACGCGACAGGATGATGCGGTCAACCGCTCCACGTTCCAGAAGCTGCGCCGCATGAGCGACGGCAAGATAGGTCTTGCCGGTACCGGCGGGGCCGACACCGAAAACCAGTTCGGATTGCTCCAGTGCCCGCATGTAGACGTCCTGTGTCGGCGTGCGGGCAGCGATGGTCTTCTTGCGGGTGGAAATCTGCGCCATGGAAATCTTCGCCTTGCGTTCCATCGTCGGCAAGGTCAGCTGGTCGTCTGCGGCCATGGCCATGCGGATCGCGCCTTCGACATCGGAGACCTCGGCGGTTCCGCCCTTGAGCAGCCGTTCATAAAGGAAATCCAGCGCCCGACGGGCCTGATTGGTGGCAACGACATCGCCGGTGATGGCGACGGAATTGCCGCGCGGGCGAGCGTCGATATTGAGGCGCTGTTCCAGAAGCTTCAGGTTCTGATCGAACTGACCGAATAGCTCGCCCGCTATCCTGTTATTCTCGAACGTGAGGACGAAGTGATTGGCGTCGGTCGCGGCTTGGCGTGGCTGGCGCGATGAATTTGATACCAATTCGTGTGCGTTCAAGCGGTCAGGCTCCTGTCCCAATCAGTGTCGGCTCCTCACTCTAACTCCCTGCCACCTCGGCAAACAAGCTGTTTGGACCCGTTGCGGTGATTCGTACATTAACAATGTCACCGATTTTCAAAGTCTTTGCATCAAGATTCACGGATTGCAGCCATGGAGAGCGACCTATCAACTGCTCAGGCATGCGGCCGGGCTTTTCCAGCAGCACATCCATGGTTTTTCCGACCAGCGATTCCGCAAATTCCTTCTGCTGCCGCAGCAACAGGGCCTGCAATCTTTCCAATCGCTCAGCCTTCACCTCTTCCGCAACCTGATCGGTGAGATCGGCTCCCGGCGTACCGGGACGGGTGGAATATTTGAACGAGAAGGCCTGCGCATATTTCACCGTCTCGACCATCGCCATCGTATCTTCGAAATCGCGATCCGTCTCACCGGGGAAACCGACAATAAAGTCTCCCGACATGGCAATATCAGGGCGGGCGGCGCGGATTTTTTCGATAAGCTGGATATATTCCTCACCCGTATGGCGACGGTTCATCGCTTTCAGAATGCGGTCCGAACCGGACTGCACCGGCAGATGCAGATAGGGCATCAGGATGCGCAGATCGCGATGCGCGCCGATCAGGCGCTCGTCCATGTCGCGCGGATGGCTGGTGGTGTAACGAAGTCGTGCGAGGCCGGGAATTTCCGCCAGCCGGTAAAGCAGTTCGGCAAGGCCCCACTTCTCGCCCCCCGGGCCTTCGCCCTGCCAGGCATTCACATTCTGGCCGAGCAGTGTGATTTCGCGCACGCCTGCATCGACGAGCTTCATCGCCTCATCGACGATCTGGCGCACGGGGCGGGAGACTTCCGAACCGCGCGTATAGGGCACGACACAGAAGGTACAGAACTTGTCGCAACCTTCCTGCACAGTCAGAAACGCTGTTACGCCGCGCGTGCGCAGCGTCGCCTTTTCGGCCACCGGCAGATGCTCGAACTTGTCCTCAACCGCATATTCGGTTTCGATGACACGCTCGCCGCCGCGCACCCGCTTCAGGGCATCCGGCAGGCGATGATAGGTCTGCGGGCCGATGACGACATCGACGGCGGGCGCACGACGAAGGATTTCCTCGCCTTCCGCCTGCGCAACGCATCCGGCAACGCCGATCATGAATTCGCGGCCCTGCTCTTCGCGCGATTTTTTCATGTCGCGCAGACGGCCGAGCGCCGAATAGACCTTTTCAGCCGCCTTTTCGCGGATATGACAGGTGTTCAGCAGAACCAGATCCGCCTCGCCCATATCCTCCGTCTGAACGTAACCGTCCTTCGCCAGCGCATCGCTCATACGGACGGAATCGTAGACGTTCATCTGACAGCCATAGGTCTTGATGAAGACCTTCCGGCTGTTCGAACCCTCGCGGGCGATCATGGGTGGGGCGTCAAGGCCAAGCGTTTCCTGGGTCATGGCGGCTATCTAGTGTTTTTCACGGCCAGATTAAACAGAAAAATGCCGGAAAAGCTACGATCTCGCTAATTCCGCCAGCCGCCGCGCAGGCTGAAGGCCAGCATGGAGCGGATGGAGGCGGCGATATCGGTCGCCAGGCGCTTGCGATTATCCGTGCTGTGAAACGGAACGCTGTCACCGAATGTCACGTCGACATCGATGGCGCCGGCCCTGATGATGCCGAGCAGATGCGGCACGAGCGTGATGCTGCCCGGCCAGGCGGCGATGACACGATGGTAACGCCCCATGGCCATGCCCTGCACCCTAGTATAGGCGATGGCGACCGGCTGCACATAGACCAGCTTGCCCGGCACCTGTTCAGCGGCGGTGGAGGCCGCGCCGAACAGCGAGGATTTGACGGCAAGCATGCGGTTGCCGTCCGAGGTGGTGCCTTCAGGAAACAGAACGACGATCTCGCCATCGGCCATGCGGCTGGCGATCTCGCTCACCTGCGCGCCGGTGCTGCGTTTCTGCTCACGCTGAACGAAGATGCTTTTCTGCAAGCGGGCGAGCCAGCCGAATACCGGCCAGTCCCGCACCTCCGTCTTGGCGATGAACACCACGTCGGCAATGCTGCCCAAAACGAGAATGTCCTTCCACGAGGCGTGATTGACCGCCAGCATCAGCGGTTTCGCCCGCTCCACATCGCCGTGCACATGCACGCGGATGCCGAGAACATGGCAGGCGATACGGTGCCAGAGGCGGGGAATGCGACGGCGAAGCCGCCAGTCGAAGGCAAGGCCCAGCAGTTGAAGCGGCAGCAAGACGAGCGTGACGATCAGCAGAACGACCGCAATATAGGCTGTCCGCAGCCACATCATGAGAAAAACGCCCGCTTGTTCACCGGCGTCTCAGTGTTCGCCGGGCTTCAACGGCACGCCGTAAAGTTCCAGCCGGTGATCCACGAGCTTGAAGCCGTGTTCCCGGGCGATCTTTTCCTGAAGGGCCTCGATCTCGGCCGAATGAAATTCGATGACCACGCCGTTCTTCAGGTCGATCAGGTGATCGTGATGTTCCTCGGGCACGGTCTCGTAGCGCGAACGGCCGTCGCGAAAATCGTGACGCTCGATGATGCCGGCATCCTCGAACAGCTTCACCGTTCTGTAGACGGTGGAAATCGAGATGCGCGGATCCACGGCGGAGGAACGGCGGTAAAGCTCCTCGACATCGGGATGGTCGGCTGACTCCTGAAGGACGCGGGCGATGACACGGCGTTGATCCGTCATCCGCATGCCGCGTTCGGCACAAAGCTCCTCCAGCGTTTTCGAAAGGTCTGTCACGTCTTCTGGCCTTTTGAGAATTCCGGTTTGCGGCTTTCGCCGAAAAAATGCCTGTCGCAGGGAACTAGCGAAGATCGCGGCGCATGACAAGCGCCGTCGACTTCGTTCCATCCTTTGCGGTGTAATAGGCCTTGCGTTCCGCGACGGTTTTGAAGCCGAGCTTCCTGTAAAGCCCCAGCGCGGAGGCATTATTATTATCCACCTCAAGAAACATGGTTTCGGCGCCGCGCATCATCGCCTCGCGGATGGCCGACTGCATCAGACGCCAGCCGAGACCGGCGCGTGCGAACTTGTCGGCCACGGCAACGGTCAGGATTTCCGCCTCGCCCGCCACTTCCCGCGCCAGCACGAAACCACCGAGCGGCTTGCTGAAAAAGGCGTTGGTCTGGCGTGCGACAGCACCGAAAACAGCCCCTTGCGTCAGCAGCCCGGAAAACTCCCCGTCGTTCCAAGGGCGCGGAAAGCGCAGCGCATGCAGTTCCGCCACCGCGGCGCAATCCTCATGCTGCATCGGCACGATCTCGAAATAGGGCTTCCAGCTCAGGTATTCGTCAAACATAGCAAGAATCGGGCATAGCAAGAATCGGGCATCACAGGAATCATTCGCACAGGCTGACGAATGCCCTATCAGGCAACGCCCTGACGTGCCAGCGCAAAACCGGTCTGCGGCCGGGCATCCGGCCCGCGCAGATAAAGCGGCGCGGGTTTCGGCTGGCCAGCCGGCTTGCGCGCAGCAGCACGCGCGACCGAGGCAATCGGGAAGTGATCCGGTCCCGAACCCGCCTCCAGCCCCGCCAAAAGCGGCGCGGCTGAACCGATGACGGCGCCATCGAAACCGGTAGTGACCGTTTTGGCGTCGTCCAGGGACAGAAGTGCAGCTTCGCGCAGCGGCGATCCATCCGCACCGAATGTCTGGAGATAGGCTTCGCCGCGTTTGGCATCCAGCCCGACGGCCACGGGCCGGCCGGGATTTGCAAGCAGATGATGAAGCGCCAGCGTTTCAAGCGTGGTGACGCCCACGGCCTCGACGCCGAGCGACAGGGCAAAGCCGCGCGCGGCGGCGACCCCGACGCGGATACCGGTGAAAGACCCCGGCCCGATGGTCACGGCGATGCGCCCGACATTCTGGAGCGACAATTGCGCCTGCTCCAGAGCACCGCCGATCACCGCCATCAACCTTTCGGCATGGCCCTTACCGATCGTTTCGCATACCTCGCCGAGCACCCTGTCGAAGGCGCTGTCATAAACGCAGGCGGAACAATCCACACCTGAGGTGTCGAGTGCGAGAACAATCATGATGGCCTGGCTTGCGCTTTTATACCGCTTCGACTTCGCGCACTTCCGGCACGAAATGGCGAAGCAGATTCTGAACGCCATGCTTCAGCGTGGCGGTGGAGGACGGGCAGCCCGAGCAGGCGCCCTTCATGTTCAGGAACACCGTGCCGTCGCGGAAACCGCGGAAGGTGATGTCGCCGCCATCCTGCGCCACGGCGGGGCGGACACGGGTTTCCAGCAGTTCCTTGATGGTGGCGACGATGGTTTCGTCACCCTCTTCGAAGAACTCGCCTTCCTCATCCGACACTTCGGCCGCAATCGCGGTGCCCATGATCGGGCGGCCGGACATGAAATGTTCCATGATGGAGCCGAGAATGGCAGGCTTCAGATGCTGCCATTCCGCGCCGTCCTTGGTGACGGTGATGAAATCGAACCCGAAATAAACGCCGGTCACGCCCGGAATGGTGAAGAGGCGTTCCGCCAGTGGCGAAGCCTGCGCCTGCGACGGGTTGAGAAACTCAGCCGTACCGCTTTCCAGCACCACCTTGCCCGGCAGGAACTTCAGCGTCGTCGGGTTCGGCGTGGCTTCCGTCTGAATGAACATCGTCTGTCTCCTTCGAGGTCGCCGTTCACGCCCCGCAATTTAGAACTTTTCCAAAAAATACGCCCGGCGAAGCTTCACTTCAAGCCCTGACATGATAATTACATTCAAGAAATCGTCAGCCCCTAAATCTTGTCCGGGACCCGGATCAGCAGAGCGCGTCGATTTCCTCGTCCGACAGCGTATCCGGCAGTACGGTGACGGGAATGGGAAAGGCTGCCCCGCGTCCGGCGATGGAAGAAACAAGCGGTCCCGGCCCTTCCTTCGTCGAGCCTGCCGCCAGAACGAGAATCGCGATATCGCGGTCTTCCTCGATCAGCCCGTGGATCTGCTCGGTGGCGCTGCCTTCGCGGATCACCGCTTCCGGCTCGATGCCGATGGTCTCGCGCACCTTCTGGGCGATCTTGGCAAGCGTAGCTTCCGCCTCCTCACGCGCCTCGGCCCGCATGATCTGTTCGACACCCAACCATTGCTGGAAATCGCCTTCCGGGATCATGTAAAGCAGCACCAGTCCGCCATTGGAGTTCTTGGCGCGACGACCGGCATAGTGCACGGCCCTTTCGCATTCCGGTGTGTCATCGATAACAGCGAGAAATTTGCGACGATGCCCTTCCAGACGCGACAGCCGTTTTGAAACCATTCCGCACTCCCTTAGGTCCGCCGTGATCCGAGAAACCGCCCGACGGTTCGGGCGGAGATTATATCAAATCACGGCAGGCGCAAACCGCCCGCCGCATTCGCGCAGCAGCGACCTGTCAGCGCAGGAAGCCGATGATGTCGCGCACCTCGTTCATCGTCTTTTCGGCAATGGTGCGTGCCCGCTCGCCGCCCTGTTTGAGGATGGCGTCGATATGGGTCGGATCATCGAGAAGGCGGCGCATCTCGTTGTTGACGGGGGCCAGAACATTGACCGCAAGCTCGACGAGGGCCGGCTTGAAGGCCGAGAACTGCTGTCCGCCGAATTCGGAAAGAACATCCGCCTTGGTCCTGTCGGACAGCGCGGCATAGATGCCGACGAGGTTTTCGGCCTCGGGGCGGCCCTTAAGACCTTCCACTTCGCTCGGCAGCGCGTCCGGATCCGTCTTCGCCTTCTTGATCTTCTTCGAGATCGCGTCGACATCATCCATCAGGTTGATGCGCGACAGATCGGAAGGGTCGGACTTCGACATTTTCTTGGTGCCGTCCTTCAACGACATCACGCGCGGCGCCGGACCGCCGATCAGCGGCTCCACCATCGGGAAATAGGCGTGCACCGGCTCATCGCCGACTGTGATATCGAGGCCGAGACCGGCCTTGCGGATATGATCGCCGAAATCGATGTTGAATTTCTGGGCGATGTCGCGGGCAAGTTCCAGATGCTGCTTCTGGTCGTCACCGACGGGAACGTGGGTGGCGCGATAGACGAGAATGTCGGCAGCCATCAGGCTCGGATAGGCGAGCAGGCCGAGCGACACCTGCTCGGCATTCTTGCCGGACTTGTCCTTGAACTGCGTCATGCGTTCCATCCAGCCGATGCGCGCCACGCAGTTGAACACCCATGCGAGTTCCGCATGCTGCGGCACGGCCGACTGGTTGAAGACGATATGTTTCACGGGATCGATGCCCGCGGCAATGAAGGCGGCCGCAATCGAGCGGGTCTGCGCCTTCAGGTCCGTATGAACGAGCTGGGCGGTGATGGCATGCATGTCGACGACGCAATAGATGCAGTCGTTATCTTCCTGCAAAGCCACGAATTTGCGGATGGCGCCGAGATAATTACCGAGATGCAGATTGCCGGTCGGCTGGACGCCCGAGAAAACCAGCGGCTTGAATGCGTTCATTGTCGTCCTCGAAAAGGCTTGTGGAGGGCCCCGCCCCATGGTTGGAATTGCACGCGCGCTTATGCACCCGCAGCCCCCAGCAATCAAGCGGTTTCAGGGCATGTCAGCCGCGCGGTTCCAGAAGATCCCAGCGATTTCCATAAGGATCGGCAAAGACCACAACGGAGCCGTAAGCCTCGTGGCGCGGTTCTTCCAGAAAGCGCACACCACGGGCCAACATCGTCTCATAATCGCGTTGGAAATTATCGGTGTGCAGGAAAAATCCGACACGCCCGCCCGTCTGGTTGCCGATGGCAAGCCTCTGCGCTTCACCATCCGCCTCGGCAAGCAGCAGGCCGCCGCCCTCGGTGCCTTGCGGCTTGACCACCAGCCATCTTTTGCCGTCGCCAAGTGGCTGATCGGACAGGCATTCGAACCCGAGAATGTCGCAATAAAACGCCTTCGCCCGATCGTAATCGTCCACGACAAGCGTGACGAGCGCGATGCGGCGGTTTTCGGCAAAGGACATCAGCCCGCCTCCGTTTCGACGTTCTTTTTGCCGCGCTTGCGGATGGCTCGTTTGACCATGCCGATATCGGCCCCACCCGAAACAAAGGCCAGCACGAAATAGACCAGCATGGCCGCGAAAACGAGAGCCATGATGGTGCCCGCCCTAACGAAAATGGACGAGGCGGAAGACAGTTCGAAAGTCAGCCAGGTCAGCGCATAGTGCACGAAACCTGCCATCAAGGCCGCAGCCAGCAGCAAACGCGGAATGCGGGTGAGCAGCGGAATATCCACCTGCCAGTGACCGCGCCACAAAAGCATGCCGAACAACAGGGCAGCATTGACCCAGCCGGCGGTGATTTCGGCAATGGCGATGCCCGGGCCCCCAAGACGCGGGAACAGTGTCAGTGCCAGGGAGACGTTCACTACGACGGAAATCGCTGCGAAGATCATTGGCGTGCGGGTATCCTCGCGGGCGAAAAAGCCGGGAATGAAGGCCTTTATCAGCACGAAAGCGGGCAGGCCTAGACCGTAAATGCCAAGGATTTGCGCGACGGTGACGGTGGCCGAAGGCGAGAAGTTGCCGCGCTCGTAAAGAAAGCGCACGATGGGCTCCGCCATGACGAGAAGTGCTGCGGCAGCGGGCAATGTCAGGAACAGTACGAATTCGACCGAGCGGTTCTGCAGGCTTCCCGCCTCCACCATATGCCCGCCGCGCAAAGCCCGCGCCAATTCCGGCAGAAGCACGGTGGCCACCGCGATGCCGACCACGCCGAGCGGCAGCTGGTAAATCCGGTCCGCATAGGCAAGCGACGAGATCACGCCTTCGCCGGCAGAGGCGATATTGGTGTTGATCAGCAGATTGATCTGGGTGATGCCGCCGGTAATCGCTGCCGGCAGGGCAAGAACCAGAAGGCGCTGCACATTCTTCGTCAGCCGGGGCCTGCGGAAACCGATGCGCATGCCGGCATTGCGCACGGCGATCCAGACAATGGCAAGCTGCACCACGCCCGCCGCCATCACGCCCCAGGAGAGCGCATAGCCTACCTGAAGCGGATCGTAGTTCTTCCACCATGCCAAAGCGAGCACGCCGATGAGGATGATGTTGAGAAAAACAGGAGCAATTGCGGCTGCGAAATAACGATGCAGCGAGTTCAACATGCCGCCCATCATTGCCGCCAGAGACATGCAGGCGAGATAGGGGAACATGATGGTGGCGAGATGGACGGTGTTGTCGAATTTCACCGGGTCTTCCAGAAAGCCCGGCGCGATCACCGTGCGCACGATGAACGGCATCGACAGTTCCATCAGGATCGTCAGGGCCAGAAGCACGGTGAACAGGACGCCGAAGACTTCCTCGGAAAAGCGCCTCGCGCCTTCCATGCCGTTCGCCTCGATTTCCTTGGCGAATAGCGGCACGAAGGCCGAGTTGAAAGCGCCTTCGGCAAACAGCCGCCGGAAGGTATTGGGGAAACGGAAAGCAGCATTGAAGGCATCCGCCACCGGGCCGGTGCCGACGGCGGCGGCCATCAGGGTTTCGCGCAGGAAGCCGAAGATGCGGCTGCCGAGCGTGGCTGTGCCGACTGTGGCGAACTTGCCGATCAGGCTCATAATCTCAAGCCTTTGCCGTTCGCGCGGCCGGCAGGGCCGCCACGTCTGGATGGGCGATGATGCCGTTCGGCATACGGTCTCGCAATTCGTCTTCCTGCTCGCTCATCACCGCCTTCAGGCGCGTGGCGATGCTGGCCTGCCGGTTGTCATTCGTCACCTTCTGGCCGAAGAGGTCCGTCACATAGAATGTATCGATGACCTTTTCGCCGAAGGTGGTGATGCGGGCGGAGTGAATATCGAGCGACAGATCCGCGATAACGGCCGTCATATCCGCCAGAAGCCCCGGCCGGTCGAGGCATTCCACTTCGATAACGGTGAACTTGTTCGAAAGCCCGTTTGAGATGATGACCGAGGGCGGAATGGTGAAGGCGCTCTTCTTCTTGCGGCTCTTGGTGCGCGTGGCGATCATTTCCGGCAGGCGCTGCTTGCCGGACAGAACCTCCTCGATGAGCTTGCCGACATTGTTGCCGCGCCGCGTCTCGTCCTCATCGATCGGAAATTCGCGGTTGATGAGGATCGTATCCAGCGCCCGCCCGTCGGACGTCGTGAATATCTGCGCATCGGCGATATTGGCGCCGGCCGCTGCACAGGCGCCGGTGATGATGGACAGCAGGCGCGGATGGTCCGGCGCCAACACGGTGATTTCGGTGATGGCATGGAAGGAATGGGTGCGCACCATGGTCGACAGCGCTTTTTCCTGCTTGTCGGCCTCACGGATGAAGCGGGTGTGGCGCACCTGGTCTTCGAGCGCCACCGTCAGCAGATAGGGCTCGTAGTGCAGCTTGGTATATTTGCGCCGCGCCTTCTGGCCCCAGTCCTCGAGGGCGTCGTAGAGCGCCTGCCGGGCGATCTGCGCGCGCTCCTTGCGGGAGACCTCCGAGAAGCCGCCCGAGAGCAGCAGTTCCGTTTCGTAATAAAGCGAACGCAGCAGCTGCCCCTTCCAGCCGTTCCAGACACCCGGACCAACGGCGCGGATATCGCAGACCGTCAGGATGAGCAGCATCTTCAACCGCTCCATGGACTGCACCTTGTCGGCGAAATCGGTGATGGTCTTGCGGTCATGCAAATCGCGCGTCTGGGCGACCATGGACATCAGCAGATGCTGCTCGATCAGCCAGACCACCGTTTCGGTCTGTTTGCCGGTGAGGCGAAAACGCTGGCAGAGCTTGCGGGCCACGCGCGCGCCGGCAATCGAGTGGTCTTCCTGCCGGCCCTTCGCCACATCGTGCAACAGCACGGCGACATAAAGCGCCTCACGTTCCTCGACGCTCGGCATCAGCTGGTTGGCGAGCGGGTGGGCATCGACGGCCGTTCCCTTGTCCACTTCCGACAGAACGCCGACGGAGCGGATCAGATGCTCATCCACCGTATAGTGGTGATACATGTTGAACTGCATCATCGCGACGATCTTGCCGAATTCGGGGATGAACTTGCCGAGCACGCCGGCCTCGTTCATGCGGCGCAGCGTCAGCGCCGGATCGCGCCGCGACGTCAGGATCGACAGGAAAAGCCGGTTTGCCTCTTCGTTTTCCCGCAGATCGTCATTGATGAGCGACAGCGAACGCGTGACGACACGCAGCGCATCGGGATGCAGTTCCAGATTGTTGATATCGGCAATGTGGAACAGCCGGATCAGATTGACCGGGTCGTTCTTGAAGACATCCGGCTTGGCGAGCGCGATGCGGCCGCGATCCTCGACGAATTCCACCGAGCCGGGAATCTTGCGTACACGATGGGCGAAGCGGCTGAGGACGCCGGAAAGACCCGGCACGTCCTTCGCCTGCCGATCTTCAAGTGCCGCGCAGACGATGCGGGTCAGATCGCCAACATCCTTCGCCACGAGGAAATAATGCTTCATGAAACGCTCGACGGCGGAAAGGCCGGGGCGCGGCTGATAACCGAGCGCATCGGCGATTTCGCGCTGAATGTCGAAGGAAAGACGCTCTTCGGCCTTGTTGGTGATGAAATGCATCTGGCAACGCACGGCCCAGAGAAAATCATCGGCCTTTTCGAACAGCCTGAGTTCGCGCCGCGACAGGACGCCGAGCTTCACCAGATCGGCCGTATCGCGGACGTGATAATAATATTTGGCGATCCAGAACAGCGTGTGCAGGTCGCGCAACCCGCCCTTGCCTTCCTTGACGTTCGGCTCCACCAGATAGCGCGTATCGCCCGCCTTGCGGTGGCGCTGGTCGCGCTCGGCGAGCTTTGCGGCGATGAATTCCGGGCCGGTGCCGGTGACAACTTCCGACTCGAAGCGTTTTTCGAGATCGTCGGTCAGGGATTTCTTGCCGCAGATCGCCCGCACTTCCAAAATAGCGGTGCGGATCGTCATATCGGATTTGGAGAGGCGGATGCATTCATCTACCGTGCGGGTGGCGTGGCCGACCTTGAAGCCGAGATCCCAGAGGAGATAGAGCACGAACTCCACGGCCTTGTGCATGTCAGGTGTGTTCTTGGTGGGAAGCAGGAACAGGAGGTCGATATCCGATCCCGGCGCCAGCGTGCCGCGTCCATAACCGCCAACCGCGGCGACCGCTATCTGCGGCGCATCTTTCGGATAGACGTATTGGCAGGCGAGATCATAGAGCGTTTCGATCAGCCGATCCTGGAGCCAGGAGATGCGCCGGGCGCAGTCAATGCCGCTGCCATCGGCTTTCAGCAGTTCTCTGGCCTTTTCCCGGCCTTCCGTGCTGGCCTTTCGAAAGATCGGCAGCAGATCGGAGCGAATATCGGCAATGCGTTTGCCGTCTTCCTTGAAGATGATGTCGCATTCGCGCTTCAGCGCCGATACATCGAGAATGTCGGAAAAATCCAGGTCCTTGATGGCCATCTATGCCGGTATCCATGTCCTGTGGGAAATCCCACCACTTGCGATGGGAGTGTCCTATAGCGAGTTTTAAAGGCGATGGACAGGCAATCTATCCCTTCAAGCCTTGCCAAGTTCTTTCTTCAACGCATAGAGCGCGTCCAATGCCTCACGCGGCGTCATTTCGTCGGGGTTGAAGCCTTTCAGAGCTTCCTCCAGCTTCGATGGTCCGGCCTTGCGGGTTTCCTCGCGGCGAACCGCGATCTGGAACAGCGGCAGATCGTCGATGAGCTGGCTTGCCGGGTTCTTGCGGTCGGCATCTTCGAGCTTCGTCAGCACCTCGCGGGCGCGTTCCACCACCGATGCCGGCAAGCCCGCAAGCCGCGCCACCTGAATGCCATAGGAACGATCCGCAGCGCCCGGTCCGACCTCGTGCAGGAAGATGACGTCACCTTCCCACTCCTTCACCCGCATCGTGGCATTGGAAAGGCGGCCGAGTTTTTCCGACAGCACGGTCAATTCGTGGAAATGGGTGGCGAAGAGACCACGGCAGCGATTGACCTCGTGCAGATGCTCCACCGCCGCCCAGGCGATGGAAAGACCGTCAAAGGTCGCCGTGCCACGGCCAATCTCGTCCAGAATGACCAGCGAGCGATCCGTCGCCTGATTGAGAATGGCGGCGGTTTCCACCATTTCCACCATGAAGGTCGAGCGGCCGCGCGCCAGATCGTCGGAGGCACCAACGCGGGAAAACAGCCGGTCGACGACGCCGATATGGGCGGCCTCCGCCGGAACGAAGGAGCCGATCTGCGCGAGGATGGCGATCAGCGCATTCTGACGCAGGAAGGTCGATTTACCGCCCATATTCGGGCCGGTGAGCAGCCATATCGCGCCGTTCTTGCCGTCGTTGACGGCCGACAGATCGCAATTATTGGCGATGAAGGGCCCGGCAGACTGCCGCCGCAACGCCTGCTCCACCACCGGATGCCGCCCGCCCTTGATCGCAAAGGTCATGGAAGCATCAACGATCGGTCGGCAATAGGCCTGTTCGGTGGCGAGATAAGCAAGGCTCGAGGCAACATCGATCACCGCCAGCGCCAGCGCGCCGGCCTTGATCGCTTCCGCCTGCTGCACCACGGCCTTGACCATGCGTTCGAAGGCTTCCAGTTCCATGGTTAAAGCCTGCGCAGCGGCATTGGCGATGCGGCTTTCGAGATCGGCAAGCTCAGTGGTGGTGAAGCGCATGGCGCCTGCCATGGTCTGGCGGTGGATAAAGCGCGCCTTGGCCTCGTCCGTCGCCATCATCACATCAGCATTGCCGGCCGTCACCTCGATGAAATAACCCAGAACGTTATTGTGCTTGATCTTGAGCGACTTGATGCCGGTCTCATCGGCATATTTCAGTTGCAGACCCGCAATCACCCGACGCGACTGGTCGCGAAGCGCCCGCACCTCATCGAGTTCGGGATTGGCGCCTTCACGCAGGAAACCGCCATCACGTTTCAGAAGCGGCAGATCGTCGGCAAGCATCGAGCCGAGCATGGCTTCCAGACCACCGGGCAAGGCTTTCAAATCCTTCAGAGCCGTTGCCAGCTCATCCGGTAACAAGCCGTCATCGAGAATGGCCGCTATTTTTTCGGCGGAAACCAGCCCCAGCCGGATGGCGCCGAGATCGCGTGGCCCACCGCGCTCCAACGCCAGACGCGAAAGCGCACGCGGCATATCAGCAACCTGTTTCAGCGCATCACGCAGGCCGTCGCACAGCGAAACGTCATCGATGAGATAAGCGACGGCATCGAGGCGGGCATTGATCCTTTCCGGGTCGGTCAAGGGCGACATCAGCCGCTCGGCCAGAAGCCGCGCGCCACCGCCTGTTACCGTGCGGTTCAGGGCATGCAGCAGCGATCCATCTCTCTCGCCGGACAGCGTCTTCACAAGCTCCAGATTGGCGCGGGTGGCGGGATCGATGAAAAGCGTGGAGGCGGCACTTTCGCGCTCCGGTGCGCCGAGCGGCGGGCGCTCGGCGATCTGGGTCTTTTCGACATAGGCGACGGCAGCGGCGGCGGCGGCCATTTCCACCCGCGAAAAGGTGCCGAAACCATCCAGTGTCGAAACGTTGAAGTAACGGGCGATGCGCCCTTCCGCCGTGGCGCTGTCGAAGAGGATCGCCGGCTGCGGCACTGCCACGCGGCCAAGCACATCGAAGACCGGCCGCAGTTCCTCGTCATGGAACAGGCTATCGGCGACGATCAGCTCGCGCGGATCGATACGCCAGATATCGGCGAGAAGCCGTGTCAGCGTTGTCTCCGCCAGACGGAAAACGCCGGTGGAAATATCGATCCAGGCGAGCGCAAATTGCGCCTCGGCACTGCCGCGAATGCGGGCGAGCGCCATCAGATAGTTGGATTCCGTCGGCGACAGCAGTTTTTCTTCGGTCAGCGTGCCGGGCGTGACAAGCCGCACCACATCACGCTTGACCACGGATTTCGATCCGCGCTTCTTGGCTTCCGCCGGATCTTCCACCTGCTCGCAGACAGCGACGCGATAACCGCGCAGGATGAGTTTCTGCAGATAATCATCCGCCGCATGGACGGGGACGCCGCACATGGGAATATCATGACCCATATGCTGGCCGCGTTTCGTCAGCGTGATGCCGAGAGCACGGGAAGCCTCAACAGCATCGTCGAAGAACAATTCGTAAAAATCGCCCATGCGGTAGAACAGCAGCGAACCGGGATTGTTCGCCTTGATCTCGATATATTGCTCCATCATCGGAGTGGCCGTCGCGCGGCTCTCTTCCGAGATCAGGGAAGCGGTTGTCAGAACGTCCGTCAATGGCCTGCCGATGTCATATCGTGTTGCGGAAAAGGAGCGCCGACACTAGCGGCAATCTCCACCTTAAGACAACACGCGCGGGGACGCTGCCCACAGGAACATCCCGCCCGGCTGCGCCAAAACCCAGTCAGCCGTTGATGCGCTCGGCCTCGCCGCCATAATAGCTGATGTAACGGCCGGCGATGGACGAAACCGGCAGGACCACGAGAACATCCGTCGTGTTGAAGGCATGGTCCACAACCGCGCCGGAGCCGAACATGGCGCCGAGGCGCATATAGCCCTTGATCAGCGGCGGCATGGCGTTCAGCGCCTTGCGGGCGTTGAGCGCTTCGGCGGGCACGAGATCCATCTCATGGTAAAGCTCGGGAAGGGCGGAGGCTTCCCACTCGCCCTTGGCCACGCAATTATGATGCAGGAAAGACAGGGCAAGCGCGTGGGCTTCCGGCTGCACGCCGGGGAAGGAGGCGCAGCCGATCATGGCATCCATGCGGTGTTTCACGGCATAGGCCCAGTTGCCCTGCCACAGAAGCTCGACGGTGCGCTTGGTGCGATATTCGGGCAGCACGCAGGAACGGCCAAGCTCCATGAAGCGCTTGCCCGGATGGCGCGCAACGAGACCGGCGATGTCGAATTCGCTGGCGGAATAAAAACCGTTATTGGCAAGCGCGATTTCCTGCCGCAGCAGGCGATAGGTGCCGACGATCTGGTCTTCGCTGTCGCCTTCGATCGCCTTGTCGAGCACGAGGAGATGGTCGCAGACGCTGTCCCAGGCATCGATGTCGCGCTTGCGGCGCATGGCTTCTGCGGGAAGCCGCGCCTTCATTTCCTCGACGAAAACCCGGTAACGCACGGATTGCGCGGCATCGATCTCGCGTTCATTTCTGGCGAGCCGTGTTTCCAGCGTGCCGATACGGCCGAAAAGACCCTCATTGTCCTGAGCTGCCTCGGGACGAGGATTAATGACAACATTGTTTTCACAAATGTCGTGATTGAGGATTTCGGCAACCATGGGGAATCGCTCCGCCACCAAAGAATTTTCCTGTCATAAATCACTAATTGACGACAGAATAGTGACAAAATGCCGCCAGCGCGAGTCTGTCAAGTTATGATAGCGACAGGCGTTTCGCCTCCAGCAGACGGCGAATTTCCTCAACCAGCCGTCGCGGGTCGGCAGGCTTGGTCAAAACCGCACCGACACCGGCCCCAAGCAGGATTTCGGCAGTCGCGTCACTCGCATCTGCGCTGAGCACGATGACGGGAATATTTCTTTCGCCCTTCAGCATATGGAGAAGGTCGGGAAGCACATTGAGCCCCTCGCCGCCCGGCATGTTGAGATCGGAGACGATGAGGTCAGGCAAGCGGGATGCGCCCGGCTCCACAGATTGCCGCAACGCCTCAAAATCCTCGACAGCGCGGACGATATAGCCGCTTTTTTCCAGAACGGCGCGGATGATGCGCTGATTGACGGCATCGTCTTCGGCCACGAGTATCTCGATACCGCTCGCCCCTTCCGCCACCCGCGAGGAAAACCCCACATCCGGGTGGTTGTCGTTGATGGCGTCGCGCCTCTCAATGCCGCGCAGACGGCCGCACAGGACGTCGATCAGGGATTTTTCCCGCAGCGGCCGGATCAACCAGGCGTCGAAGGCCACATGCATGGTCGACGGCCGCTCTTCGGGGCTGACCAGCAGCGTGCGGCGGACATTCTGTTGCGGCCAATCCTTCAGGGCGTCCCTGAACAGCGGCGAAATGCGCCGGTCGACGATGATATCGGTAAGGTCGGCCGCCCGTGCGGCAGAACTCTTTCTCAGCTTTTCGAGATCTTCAGGCTGATGGATGAGAGTGCATTGACCGCCGAAAGCCTCGATCGCCTCCATCGTCACCGCCGCCGCCACGCCCTTCGGGGCGATGAGCAGGACATTTGTATGCCGCAGGCAATGACGCCTTGCCGGATCCGCCATTTCGGCAGGAGCGCCCGCCGGGCGAAACGCCAGTTTGAAAGTGCTGCCCTTGCCCTTGCGGCTGGAAACCGTGAGGCGGCCGCCGAATTCCCGCACGATACGGGCGGAAATCGCAAGTCCAAGGCCAGTGCCGGCACTTCGCTGCGACAACGGGCCCGCCTGCTCGAATTCCCCGAAAATACGGGCCTGTTCCGCCCGGCTCATGCCCGGGCCGGTATCCTCGACGGCAATGTGCAATTCGTCGTCGGCCATGCGCGCCCGGATGACGACGCCGCCTTCCTGCGTGAATTTCACGGCATTGCCGAGGAGATTGAAGAGGACCTGACGTAGCCTCGCCGGGTCGAAATCGAGATGATCGGGCACATTCGGCGCAACGAAGGAGGTTATTTCTATGCCTTTTTCATGGGCGCGATGGGCCAGCATCTCGACGATGCTCTCGATCAGCCGGCGCAGGTTTTCCGCGCGCGGGTTGAGCCTGAAGCGGCCGGCCTCCATGGTCGAATAATCCAGCAGATCCTCGACAAGCTGCACCAGCGACTGGCCGGATTGCCGCATGCCATCGAGATAATTTCGCTGCTCCTCGTTGAGCCTCGTCTGCGACAGAAGATGGTTCATGCCCAGCATACCGGAAAGCGGCAGGCGGATTTCATGACTTACCGTGGCAAGCAGCCGCGCCTTTTCGGCATCGGCCTTTTCGGCGCGCAGGCGGGCGTCTTCGCGCTCGCCGAGCGCAAGCCGCTCTTCGGTCACGTCTCTGGCGATGCTGCTGATGAGAAGACGGCTGCTTGCCAGATCGCGGGTCACGACATCATGCCAGGAAAAGATGCGCTGACCGAACGGGGTCGCGATCTCCACATCATAGGCATGGACCTTGTCGCCCGGACGGAAAGCGATGCCGATTTCCTCGCAGCTCAGCCCCTCGGGCGCCGCACAGCCGGTCATTTCGCGAAAGACCCGGTTCGCTTCGACAATGCGCCGGTTCATGTCGCGGATCACGACGATATCGCCCATGAATTCCTGCATCTCGGCAATCAGTGAGCGGTTTTGCGTTTGCCGCAGCCGAAGATCGGAATCCGCAGCCCGCACGGTGGGCTGATGGAAAGATTCATCAAAGAGCGCATAGAGCAGGACACCGACGAGCACGGCGCCAAAAAAGGTCGCCAGCGCAACTGTAACCGCATAAGGCACAGCAAGCGCGATCAGGGCTGCGGAAAAAGCCCCGACCGATAACGACACGGCGACATAGAGCGCAATCGACCTGGTATCGGTCGCATGTTCTTCATCCGCATGGCGCGTTGTTGCCTCGACACGATCCGCCGACTGCGCCGCCGTCGCGGCCAGGCCCAGCTCATCTGAAACTTTTTGCCGAAGTCTTGCCAGTTCACTCATGGGCAACCGCTACCACGGCAGCGGTTTTGATATGTTTGGCTGAAACCCTAAAATTTTACTTTTTAGCCGTCCGGGCGTGCAAAAACTCGTCAAGAATGACGCAGGCTGCGCCGATGGTTATGAAACTGTCAGCCAGATTGAAGACCGCGAAAGACCATGTCTGCGTATGAAACAGGATATAGTCGATGACATGTCCATAAAAAAAACGGTCGAGTAGATTGCCGGCTGCACCCGCGATGATGAAGGCAAAACCGAGATGGGCAAAGGTGCGGTCCGCCGCCGTCTTGCGCCACAGCCATAAGACGAAGACCACGATGACGAGCCGCATGCTGACGATGAACCAGCCGTGCATGTCCTCCAGCATCGAAAAGGCCACGCCGAGATTGTAGGTGCGATAAAGCGCCAGGAACGGGGCAACGGGAACCATCTCCTGCAACGGCAGATAGGCTTCGACCAGCTGCTTGACGATCTGGTCCAGCACCAGTGCAGCGACGATCAGAGCGAAAGCCGGGACGAATTTCGAGAACAAAGCCGCTTTGGCCATTACGTCACCGGTGCGAGTTCGAGGAGATGTCGCCGTGCTTCAAACAGCATGACGGCAGTTGCGATGGCGAGATTGAGGCTGTCGGCGCGGCCCTGCTGGGGAATGCGCGCGAGCTGGTCGGCCTTGCCGGCGAGTTCCGGCGGCAGGCCGGATTGTTCATTGCCCATCAGGAGCACGACCGGCTTTCCGGCATAGTCGATCTTTCGATAATCCACTGAGCCGGCCAGATGGGTGGCGACGACGCTGACCTGCGCCGATTTTTTCCAGGACAGGAATTCCTCGACCGAAGCGCGGGCGACGGGCGTGGCGAAGACCGAACCCATGGTGGCGCGCACCGTTTCCAGCGAAAACGGATCGGTGCAGTCGCCGACAAGAATGACACCCGAAGCACCCGCCGCATCCGCGGTGCGGATGATGGTGCCGAGATTGCCGGGATCGCGAACCCGGTCGAGCGCGATATAGGTCTCGCCCTTTTCCGGGCGGATATCCTTCAGCGGCTTCCATTTCTGTTCGAAAATGCCGACGACCATCTGCGGATTGTCGCGGCGGGTGATAGAGGCGATAACCTTTTCGCTGACTTCGAGCACCAGACCGCCCGATGCGACCGTCTTCACCGCCGCCTGCTCCACCAGCGGCTTGCCCTTGGCGGCCTTGGCATAAACCAGTGTCTTGATCGTCCAGCCCAGTTCGAGCGCGTCGATCACCAGCTTCAGGCCTTCCGCCATGAAGGTGCCGGTCTCTTCCCTGCCCTTTTTCTGGGTGAGCGCCTTGATATCCTTGATGATGGGATTGGCAAGGCTGGTCACTTCCTTGACCTGGCCAACCCGGCGCGTGGGGTTTTCGCGCATATCTTTCATCATTTCGGCTCCCAGCGGCTGAACAGCGATGTGGAAAGCACACGGCCCGGCGTCTTGCCGTCAAGCCCGGCTTCGCGAATGACGAGTTCGCCGGATGCGACGACGCCACCGGCGCCGCGCATGGTTTCACGCATCAGCTCATGCATCGAATAGAAGCTGGCCCTGATCGAATAGGCCGTCAGCACAAGGCCGAGCGCCTTGGGCGACAGGATTTCCCGGCAGATATCCAGCATCAGCGGCAGATGGTCGAACAATTGCCAGACCTCGCCATGCGTGCCGCGGCCGAATTTCGGCGGGTCGGTGAGGATGATATCGTAGCTGTTGCCGCGGCGCTCCTCACGCTGGATGAACTTCATCGCGTCTTCGCAAATCCAGCGGATGGGCGCCTGCTCGAGCCCGGCGAGCGCCTGATTTTCCTTGGCCCAGCCAATCGCCTTCTTGGAGGCATCCACATGGGTGACTTCAGCGCCTGCGGCCGCCGCAACCAGCGACGCGACGCCGGTGTAACCGAAGAGGTTCAGCACTTTCAGCGGACGGTCGGCCGTTTCGATGGCATGTTTCAGCCATTCCCAATGCACTATCTGTTCCGGAAAGACGCCGACATGCCGAAAGGCCGTGAAGCGGCCAAGAAATTCGATGCCGAGCAGGGACAGAGGCCAGGTTTCGCCAAGCGCCACCTTTGGAAAGCGCCAGCGGCCCATGCCATCCTCATCCGTATCGCCGGTAAAGACGGCGTCGGCATTCTGCCATACGCGGTCCGGGATCGAAGGCTTCCAGAGAGCCTGCGCCTCGGGGCGAACGATGCGGTAATCGCCATATTGTTCGAGCTTCAGGCCGTTGCCGCTATCGATAAGGTGAAAATCACCGGCGCCGCTCGATTCCAGAATGACGGGAACCTGTTCCGCAGGCAGCGCACCGGTGCGCTGCATCAGGGCGCGCGCGGGGACCTGTTCTGCGGCGGCTGTTACGACGGGCTTTTCCTTCGGTGCCGCTTTCTGCACGCTGCGCACGGCATCCGGCTCGCGCTTTTTCGGCGGGGCATCCGCGCGGCGCACCGGCTTTGCAGCATGAACCTGTTTTTTCTCGTTCCCGGCTCGCGCGCGATTGCCCGGCCGGCTGTCTTTTTTCTTCAATGGAAATCTTTCCGCTTTTGCCCGCGTCTTATCGCGCAGCAAATAGCATTCCATGCGCCGCTCGCCTAGGGCGGGATGGCGAAAAGTGTAAGCGGTTTTCGTCTGAAATCCCGCCCTAGTTCTTTGATTTAGGTCGTGATGACTTTAGGCCATTCCGGCCTAAAGTCATCACGACCGGGAGCCGGAACGAATGTCGGCTACATCACTTTGCCGGGAGTTGTCCGGCATTTGGAAGGTGACCTGTCGCAGCGGCTTTCTGCCGGTTCGCCTCATCATGCCAGCGAACGGCTTCCTTCGCCTCGATACGGGCGCGTTTGCGATGTTTGCCCTGGGCGAACCATGTAGCCGCCGATCCCAGCAGCACACCGAAAATGACTGCCAGAAACAGGAATACGAAAAACGGCGCGGTGAAGGACAGAACGCCATCTTCCGGTCGAAACGGATTGAGCGCCAGCGTCACGGACTGGCGGTTGGCCACGCACAGGATGACGAGGATGATCGCTAGCGGAAGCAGGATGATGAGGTTGATGATTTTTTTCGACATCCGACAATACTCCATCGCGGCCGGCATTTCGCCGGCTCCGTTTCCGGCGCGGGCAGTGAGGACGATCAATCGTCCTCTTCGTCACCCATGCCGGGGTTCAGGCGCTCGCGCAGTTCCTTGCCCGTCTTGAAGAAAGGCACCCATTTTTCCTCGACGAAAACCGATTCACCCGTGCGCGGGTTCCTACCGGAACGCGACGGACGATTTTTCACCGAAAATGCGCCGAAACCACGAAGCTCGACACGATTTCCTGCCGCCAGGGCGTCGGTGATTTCATCCAGCACCGCATTGACGATGTTTTCCACGTCACGGTGATAAAGGTGCGGGTTACGCGCAGCAACGATCTGCACCAGTTCAGACTTGATCACGGTTGCCCCCTGAAAGAATTGGATTTTTAACGCGGCTCAACCTGCCAAACGGAAACAAGACCGTCAAGAAACAACTTGTCCGTACCGAGCTGGCCGGGGCCTGCGAAGGGAATTAAATCGTCATATCCAAGAAACTTCGCTATTTGCGCAACACTGAAAAGCGCAAAAGGCGAACGGGATGACGGCGCGCGCCATTCGACGATCGGCAAATCCTTGGCAACACCGCGTGTTTCGAAATAGCTGCGAATTTCCTTTTCGCCGCCCAGCGTATCGACCAGCTTGTTGGCGAGCGCCTGCCTGCCGGTGAAAATCGATCCATCCGCCAGTTTCAGCACGTCTTCGCGCGGCAACTTGCGGCGATCGGCCACAAGGTCGACGAACCAGCCGTAGCTGTCCATCACCATGGCGCGGATCATCGTCTTCGCTTCCTCCGGCGCCTCGTGGAACGGCGAAGGCTCCGCCTTCATCGGCGACGACTTGATTTCCTGCAACGAAACGCCGAGCTTTTCCATCAACTGGCCAAGCTGGGGGTACTGGAAGATCACGCCGATCGAGCCGGTGATCGAGGTCTCGCCAGCGACAATGACATCGCCTGCCGATGCGATCATATAACCTGCGGAAGCGGCGAGCGTGCGCACATCCGAGACAACCGGCTTCTTTTCCGCGACGCCTCGAATGGCCTTGAAGATGCGCTCACCGCCATAGGTGGTGCCGCCCGGCGAGGAAATTGACACGATCAGCCCTTTGACATTCTCGCTCTTGGCGATCTTGTCGAGCCGCTCGAGAAGTTCGGTATTGTCGGTGATCAGGCCGGAGACCTCGACGCGGGCAATATGGGGCTTCGCACTTTGCTGCGGTCCATCCCATAAAAACCGGTAAAGACCGAAAGCACCGGCGACAAGCAGGAGAACGGCGGCAATCCGCCAGAAAGTCAGCTTGCGGCGCAACCGCCTGCGATCCGCTATCGCCATATTGTCCATAAAAACCTCTGTCATCCGCTTTTGCGCTTCAGGCCATATGGTTCTTCTAACGCGAAGCCGCAAGGAAACAATAAGGAAACCAGAATTACGATAAAATTCGCATTTCCCTTGCACCTCTCCAGACAAAAACCATATTGGCAGGACAAAGCACTCATGCCAAAGACATTTAGATAGAGACACAAGCTTCGATTGTGCGCCACAATGGCGCCCAAGAAGCATTCCGGACCCACTCTTATGCTCGAAAGACTCCGCGAACCCGCGCCAGCATTTTCGCTGCCCAATGACCAGAACGGCGCCTATGACACCGCGCTGCGGCATTCTGCGCGCGTAAAGCGGCTGAAAATCATTCTGCCGCTCGGCGCGGCAATCATTTCGTTAGCTTTCATCGCCGTTTCGGTTATCCGAACCTGGGCGCCCGATGAGGTCTCTCTGGAGAGCGCCCGAATTGAAGACGGCAAGATCGTGATGGAAAAACCCGCTGTTGCCGGCCGCAACGAGAAGGGGATCGATTATTCCATGAACGCCGACCGTGCGTTGCAGGACATCGCCAACCCCAATCTCATGACGCTTGAGAAGGTTCTGGCGGCAGTGCCGGTGAACGACAGTGTCGCGCAGGTGATCGCCCAGGAAGGCATTTTCGACCGGGCCACCAACAAGCTGAAGATGACCGCCCCTTTTGACATCAATCTCAGCAATGGCATACAAGCGAAGTTCCAGTCTGCGGATGTCGATCTGAAGGCCGGAAAAATGAGCAGCCAGGAGCCGGTTTCGATCAAAACAAACGACGGCTCGATTGTTGCGCAATCGATTGACATCGCCGATAATGGCAAGACAATTACATTTTCGGGGCAGGTACGGGCACGTATCGCTGCATCCAATATCAAGAATGAAGGCAAGTGAGAGCCCGGTCCAGATGATGCAAATTTCCCGTCCCGTTTCCCTTGGCAAATCCGCCGGCCTTGCAGCCGCAGGCCTTGTCTTTTCGTGTCTTGCAACTGTGGCTTTCGCCCAGAACACCACCAGCAACATGCAGGGCGTCAAGCTCTCCGGCGACCAGCCTATCGCGATTGAAAGCGATCAGCTCGAGATTCGCGATCAGGAGCGCAAGGCCTATTTCACCGGCAATGTGAAAGTGGTGCAGGGAACGACCACCCTTCAGGCCGGCAAGATGACTGTGAATTACAAGGGCGAGGGTTCTTCGCTCACCAGCGGCGACGCCAATATCGAAAAAATCTTCGTCGACAATAATGTCTATCTGACGTCCGAGACCCAGAAGGCGACGGCCGATCACGGCGAATTCGACATGGCGGCGCAGACCTTCATTCTGACCGGCAAGCAGGTCGTGCTGTCCGAAGGCACGAATGTCTTCACCGGCTGCAAGCTCACCGTTCTGATGAATACGGGACAGGCCAAGCTGGAAAGCTGCGGCGGCCCTGTCCGGATCATGCTCGATCCGAAATCGCAGAAAAAACAGTAGTCTTTCCTCGTGAAGATACCCTCGATCTCAAAGATATTCGGCGGCGGGCGCAGCCGATCCGCGGACGCGGCCTCGCCGGCGGACAAGACCCCCTATCAGGGCACGCTGATCGCGCATGGCCTGACGAAGACCTATAATACGCGCCGTGTCGTCAACGGGGTTTCGCTGGTCGTGCGCCGAGGCGAGGCCGTGGGACTGCTCGGCCCGAACGGTGCGGGCAAAACCACCTGTTTTTACATGATCACGGGCCTGGTACCCGTGGATACCGGCAAGATCGCCATCAACGGCAATGATGTCACCACCATGCCGATGTACCGGCGCGCGCGTCTCGGCGTCGGTTATCTGCCGCAGGAAGCATCGATCTTCCGGGGCTTGACGGTCGAGGAAAACATCCGCGCCGTGCTGGAAGTGCATGAGCCGGACGCTGCCAAGCGCAACCGCAAGCTCGATGAGCTGTTGGAAGAGTTTCATATCGCGCAACTGCGAAAATCGCCTGCCGTGGCGCTTTCAGGTGGCGAGCGGCGGCGTCTGGAAATCGCGCGCGCACTCGCGACCGATCCGACCTTCATGCTGCTCGACGAACCTTTCGCGGGCGTCGATCCGATTTCGGTCAGCGATATTCAGAATCTGGTGAGGCACCTGACAGCGCGCGGCATCGGCGTTCTCGTGACCGACCACAATGTCCGTGAAACGCTCGGTCTTATCGACCGCGCATACATCATCCATGCCGGCGAGGTTCTGACGCATGGACGTCCGGACGATATCGTCAACAATCCGGATGTACGCCGTCTCTATCTCGGCAATAATTTTAGCCTTTAAACGCCTGGAGCGGGATAGCGAAAAGTGTGTGCGGTTTTCGCTTGAAATCCCGCTCTAATTATATGATCTAGATCGTGATTTAAGATTTCAGGTCGTTTCGGCCTAAAATCATCATGATCGGCGCGCGAAAGATTCTTCATCGCGCCCCGCCCTGACGCTTGACCAAACAAGATAAAAAAGCAATTTTTGGGCCAAGTTCCGTCGTCTCAGAAAAATTTCTGGAAAATCAGGCGACGGAGAAGCTGTAAGGGGAGTTTCGCGTCCGCCATGGCATTGTCTGCCAGCCTTTTGCTGCGTCAAAACCAGTCTCTCGTGATGACACCGCAACTGATGCAGTCCATCCAGCTGCTTCAGATGACGCATTTCGAGCTGACGCAGTTCATTGCGCAGGAGGTGGAGCGCAATCCACTGCTGGAAATTGCGGCAAACGATGGCGATTTGAGCAGCGATGCCCCGGCAGAGACTGAGAGTTTCGGTGACGTGGACGGCGAAGGCCCGGAGAGATCCGCGACGGTGACGTCCGACAGCGACGACTGGTATGGCGACCGCGCCGCAAATCTCGGCGAGCAACTGGACACCAGCTTCGAAAACGTCTTTCCCGACGATGCCGAGCCCAGAAAGGCCGATGCGCCCGAACTGGCCGGCCAATGGAAATCCATGCCCGGCCAGGAGTCGGGGGAAAGTTACGATCTCGACGATTTCGTCGCGGCCAGACAGAGCCTCAGCGACCATCTCAATCAGCAACTGCCGCTCGCCATATCCGCCGCCGAAGACCGGATGATCGCCGATGCGCTGATCGGCCAGCTTGACGAGACCGGCTATATTGCGGCGGATGCCGTCGACGACGTCGCCGAACGGCTGGGCGCGGCCCCGTCAGCGGTCGAGCACGTTCTAAAGACGCTTCAGGGTTTCGACCCACCGGGTGTATTTTCCCGTTCCCTAAGCGAATGTCTGTCGATCCAGCTTGCCCAGAAGGACCGGCTCGACCCGGCCATGCGGGCTTTCGTCGACAATCTGGAACTTCTGGCGAAACGCGACTTCGCCTCCTTGAAAAAAATCTGCGGCGTCGATGAGGAAGACCTCCTCGACATGCTGGCGGAAATCCGCACGCTCAATCCCCGCCCCGGCGCGGGTTACGATTCGATGGTTTCGGAGACCATCGTTCCCGACATTATCGTTCGTCCCTCCTCCACCGGCGGCTGGCTGGTGGAAATCAATCCCGAGACGCTGCCGCGCGTACTCATCAACCAGAGTTATTTCGCCGAGGTGTCGAAACATAAGGCGCGTGCAGGCGAGGATCAGGATTTCCTGACTGAGTGCATGCAGACGGCGCACTGGCTGACCCGTAGCCTCGATCAGCGCGCCCGGACGATCATGAAGGTGGCGACGGAAATCGTACGCCAGCAGGACGCCTTTCTCGTCAATGGCGTGGATCATCTGCGCCCGCTGAACCTCAAGACGGTGGCCGACGCCATCAAGATGCACGAATCCACCGTCAGCCGGGTGACGTCGAAAAAATACATGCTGACGCCGCGCGGTCTGTTCGAGCTGAAATATTTCTTCAGTGTGTCGATCAGCGCAGTGGAAGGCGGAGACAGCCATTCGGCAGAAGCGGTGCGCCACCGCATCAAGGCCATGATCGCGCAGGAGGCCGCCGAGGCGGTTCTTTCAGACGATGATATCGTCGACAATCTGAAAAAGAGCGGCATCGATATCGCCCGCCGCACCGTCGCCAAATATCGCGAGGCGATGAACATCCCCTCCTCCGTGCAGAGACGTCGGGAAAAGAAGGCGATGGCCAAGCTGTCCGCCTTCTGAGGGGCGGCCGCGATCACGTTTATGGCGGTTTTTTGCCGCACCATTGACTCTTGCCACGGCAAGGGCTAGAAGCCCGCCGCACACGTCAGCAAGGTCATTTGTAACGGATTCATCTCCACCGTCCATGGGCGTAAAATTCGAATGAGGGCTTTTTAAGGTCTTCGAAACGCTTGGATGCGCGCGCGGCTTGACGTAAGCTGGTACTCGCAAATCACTACAAAAAGGAAAATTTCCATGAGTGTGCGTGTATCTGGTAAACATATGGAGATCGGTGAATCTTTCCGTCAGCGGATCGAGGACAATATAGGTCTGGCGGTTACCAAATACTTCGATGGGGGGTATTCAGGCCAGGTGACCGTGGAGAAGTCCGGATCGCGTTTTGCCGCGGACTGCAAGCTGCATCTCGATACGGGCGTTGTATTGCATGCGGCGGGTCAGGCAAATGATCCGCAGGCCAGCTTCGATGCCGCCGCAGAGCGGATCGAGAAGCGCCTGCGCCGCTACAAGCGCAAGCTTAAGGACCACCACAATGGTGCGAATGGCGTGTCGCAGGAAATCGCCTATACGGTGATGGATGCTATTCCCGATGAGGACCACGAGGTTCCGGAAGATTACGCACCCACCATCGTAGCGGAGAGTTCGAAACAGATTAAGACAATGTCCGTCGCCAGCGCCGTGATGGCGCTCGACATGACGGACGAACCGGTTCTGCTGTTCCGCAGCCCGGGCAAGGAATATCTCAACATCGTTTACCGACGTCATGACGGCAATATTGGCTGGATCGACGCGGAAACGATCAAGAGCTGAACAGTCTGACAAGACGTGGGAGGCAGAGCGCGAAAGCGTAGCTGCCTCCTGCATCGTCTCGATGGCATGAAGGAAAAAGAGAATGGCGTTGGCAGATTTGCTGCAACAAGATGCGATTATTCCCGCCCTCAAGGTGAATTCCAAAAAGCAGTTGCTTCAGGAGCTGGCCGCAAAGGCAGCCAGAATTACCGGAGTCTCGGAACGGGAAGTTTTCGACGTCATCCTCCAGCGTGAGAAACTCGGCTCCACCGGTGTGGGCCACGGCATCGCCATTCCGCATGGCAAGCTCAACAGCATCCATCAGATCACCGGCGTCTTCGCACGTCTTGAAACACCGGTCGATTTCGAAGCGTTGGACGACCAGCCGGTCGATCTGGTTTTCCTGCTGCTCGCGCCCGAGGGCGCCGGCGCGGATCACCTGAAGGCGTTGTCCAGAATTGCACGCGCCCTGCGCGACCCTGAACTGGTCGCCAAGCTGCGCGCCACCGATTCCGACACCGCAATCTACGCTTTCCTCAATCAGGAGCAGGCGACCGCGGCCTGATCGCGGGCTAACTCCCTCAGTTTAACGGCAATAAAAAACGCGCCCTGAAGGCGCGTTTTTTATGACGTAAGAACAGATGCCTTACGCGTCTTTTTCATTGAGAGACGAGGTGCCCGGCTCGGCCGATGCCGCAACTTCCGCCTTCGGGCCGCCCTTGGCGACGCCGACCATTGCCGGGCGCAGGACGCGGTCGCCAATGGTGAAACCGGCCTGAACGACCTGAAGCACGGTATTGTTCGGAACCGCCGGATTCGGAATTTCGAACATGGCCTGATGGAAATTCGGGTCGAACTTCTGGCCTTCGGCATCGATCTTCTTCACGCCGTGGCGTTCCAGCGTGGACAGCATCGAACGTTCCGTCATCTCGACGCCTTCGATCAAACCATTGAGACCGGCTTCGCCATTGGTCTTGAGTTCATCGGGAATGGCTTCAAGCGCGCGGCGAAGATTATCGGAAACGGCGAGCATATCGCGCGCGAAACCAGCGAGCGAATAGGCTTTCGCATCCTTGACATCGCGTTCCGTGCGACGGCGAAGATTGTCCATTTCGGCCGCAAGGCGCAGGAACTTGTCACGCAGGTCGGCATTTTCAGCCTTCAGCAGCTCGACCGGATCGGGTTCGGCAGCGTCAATCGGCTCTTCCCCGGCGAGCGCGGGTTCGACAAACTCTTCGGCGACGTCCGCGTCAGGTCCGGGCTTTTTTGTATCGTCGGTCATGACGTTCTCCAGATTTGAATATGTTGGTTGCGCCCGATATCGAGCTTTGATGGGCAAAAATCAAGGCTTGCGGCGAAAAGCTTGCCGCATTCCCTGACCTTGCGGGTCTGTCCTATCTCTGTTTACGGGAAAGCCGGGCCATGATCTGC
The DNA here is from genome assembly GCF_006970545.1 of Agrobacterium sp. T29. Lineage (NCBI taxonomy): Bacteria > Pseudomonadati > Pseudomonadota > Alphaproteobacteria > Hyphomicrobiales > Rhizobiaceae > Agrobacterium > Agrobacterium sp. T29. The sequence goes on along the minus strand of NZ_CP040640.1, from coordinate 5,305 downwards.
GCCGTATAGTCCACCATCGGTACGATACGGGCGTAATTCAGCCGGGTCGGGCCAATGACGCCGACCGCACCCACGACACGATTGTCCTCATCGCGATAGGGCGCGACGATCAGCGACGAACCGGACAGCGAAAAAAGCTTGTTTTCCGAGCCGATGAAAATCCTCACCCCCGAGCCGCTTTCCGCGAGATTGAGGATTTCGATGAGATTTTCCTTGCGCTCCAGGTCGTCGAACAGCAGGCGCACCCGATCGATATCTTCCTCACCGGCGAGACCTTCGAGCAGGTTAGAGCGACCGCGAACGATGAGACGGCCGAGCTTGCCCTCCTCATTATCTCCCGCCCATACCGCCAGACCGCGCTCCACGAGGTCCTGCGCCAATATGCCGAGTTCCGATTGCAGCTCCGCCCGCTGCGTCTGAAACTGACCGCGCAACTCATGCAGCGTCTGACCGGAGAGATGGGCATTGATGAAATTCGCCGCTTCGGTCAATTGCGACGAAGAGATGCCGGCCGGCAATTCGATGATGCGGTTTTCGACCTGATTGTGGTCGCCCACCAGCACGGCGAGCGCCTTGGTGGGTTCCAGCCTTATGAATTCGACATGCTTGAGGATGACGTCGTTCTTCGCCGTCAATACGAGGCCCGCACCGCGCGACATGCCGGACAGCATGCGGCTCGCCTCCGTCAAAAGCCCTTCAAGCGACTGTTCGTGACCGGCGACCGGCCCGATCTGACGGTCGATAGTCGCCCTTTCCTCGGCGGGCAGATCACCCACCTGCATGAAGGCGTCAACAAAGAAGCGCAGCCCCGTCTGGGTCGGCAGGCGACCGGCGCTGATATGCGGCGAATAGATGAGGCCGAGCTCTTCGAGATCGCTCATGACATTGCGGACGGAGGCAGGTGAAAGCGACATCGGCAACAGCCGCGACAGGCTGCGCGATCCGAGCGGCTCACCCGTATCGAGATAACCTTCGACGATGCGCCGGAAAATTTCCCGAGACCGTTCATCCAGCAGCGATGCCTGATCTTTTGATAGCGGTGCGGAAAAACCCATTTCGTCCGTTCTTTGTCGTTCAAACCAGCTCGCATCAATATAATGCGTTGCAACGCCGCGGCAAAATGGAAATTGGCTTTGCAAAAGCCCGGACCTCGCCTTAGAAGGCAGGGACCAACATGGAGAGTGGATCATATGCGGCCTTCAGGCAGAAAAACCGACCAGATGCGCAAGGTTTCCTTCGAGCGCAATTTCTCGAAACATGCCGAAGGTTCCTGTCTCGTGAAATTCGGCGACACGCATGTGCTCGTCACCGCAAGCCTTGAAGAAAAGACGCCGCCGTGGCTGCGCAACAGCGGTAAGGGCTGGGTCACCGCCGAATATGGCATGCTGCCGCGCTCCACCCATGAGCGCATGAAGCGCGAAGCCGCTTCCGGCAAGCAGGGCGGTCGCACGCAGGAAATCCAGCGCCTCATCGGCCGTTCGCTGCGCGCCGTCGTCGATCTGCAGGCGCTCGGCGAGCGCCAGATCAGCATCGACTGCGACGTGATCCAGGCCGATGGCGGCACTCGCACCGCCTCCATTACCGGCGCATGGATTGCGCTCCACGATTGCCTGAAATGGATGGAAACCCGCAACATGATCAAGGTCGAGAAGGTTCTGAAGGACCATATCGCCGCGATCTCCTGCGGCATCTTCGCCAACCAGCCGGTGATCGATCTCGATTATCTCGAGGATTCCTCCGCCGAGACCGATGCAAATTTCGTCATCACCGGCTCCGGCGGCATCGTCGAGGTTCAGGGCACGGCGGAAGGCGCGCCCTTCTCCGAGGAAGAATTCCTGACGCTGCTCGGTCTTGCCAAGGCCGGTTGCAGCGAACTGGTCGCCCTTCAGAAACAGGCGATCGCCTGAGCCGACAGGAAAGCACCATGCGCAAGCTCGATACCAGAACGATCGTCGTCGCCAGCCATAACAAGGGCAAGATCGCCGAAATCGCCGATCTGATCGGGCCTTTCGGCTTCTCCGCCAAATCGGCGGCGGAGCTGAATTTCGAAGAGCCGGATGAGACGGGTACGACCTTCGAGGAAAATGCCGCCATCAAGGCGCTTGCCTCCGCTAAGGCATCGGGTCTTCCGGCTTTGTCCGACGATTCCGGTCTGGTCATCGATGCGCTGGATGGTGCGCCGGGTGTCTATACCGCCAATTGGGCGGAAACGGCCGATGGCACGCGCGACTTCGCCATGGCGATGCAGAAGGTCGAGGATGCGCTGGCCGAGCGAGGCGCATCGAAGCCGGAAGACCGCACCGGCCGCTTCGTCAGCGTGCTGTGCCTGGCCTGGCCGGATGGGCATCTCGAATATTTCCGCGGCGAGGTGGAAGGCACGGTGGTGTGGCCGCCGCGCGGAACGAGCGGTTTCGGTTACGATCCGGTCTTCAAACCGGAAGGATACGACACCACATTCGGCGAGATGAGCGCGGATGAAAAACACGGCTGGAAACATGGCGATGCCTTCGCGCTTTCGCACCGTGCCCGGGCGTTTAAAAAATTCGTAGAAACCTGCCTGGAGGCATGAACCCGATGGTCGGGGAGCATCAACTTTCTGCCCCCGGCGCGTCGCTTCTGCCGGATACGGGCGATCCCGGTTTCGGGATCTATCTGCATTGGCCCTTCTGTGCGGCCAAATGTCCCTATTGCGATTTCAATAGCCATGTCCGCCACCGGCCGGTGGATCAGGAACGGTTTACGGCGGCCTTTCTCCGTGAAATGGAGCATATGCGGACGCTGAGCGGCCCGCGTGTCGTAACCAGCATCTTCATGGGCGGCGGCACGCCATCGCTAATGGACCCGCAGACGGTCGCGGCACTTCTCGATGGCGTCTCGCGCTTCTGGCATGTGCCGGATGGTATCGAGATCACCATGGAAGCCAATCCTTCCAGCGTCGAGGCAGAGCGTTTTCGCGGTTACCGGGCTGCGGGCGTCAACCGCGTCTCGCTCGGCGTGCAGGCGCTGAACGACCGCGACCTGAAGTTCCTCGGCCGCCTGCATGATGTTGCCGATGCCTTGAAAGCCATCCGGCTGGCGCGGGAGATTTTTCCGCGCATGTCCTTCGATCTCATCTATGCCCGCCCGAACCAGACGGTGGCCGAATGGGACGCTGAGCTGAAAGAGGCTGTCTCCTACGCTGTCGACCATCTGTCGCTCTATCAGCTGACCATCGAGGAAGGCACGCCCTTCTACGGGCTGCACAAGGCCGGCAAGCTCATCGTGCCGGATGGCGAACATTCGGCCGTGCTTTATGAGGCGACGCAGGAAATCACCGAGCGTTACGGCATGCCGGCCTATGAGGTTTCCAACCATGCACGGCCGGGCGCTGAAAGCCGCCACAACCTGACCTACTGGCGTTATGGCGATTATGCCGGCATCGGCCCCGGCGCGCATGGACGCCTGACGCGAGGCGCTTCCAAGCTCGCAACCGCCACCGAGCGCCACCCGGAAAACTGGCTCGAAACCGTCGAGCGGGAAGGCCACGGCATGGTCGATCAGGAGCTGCTCGGCGTCGACGAGCAGGCCGATGAATTGCTGCTGATGGGACTTCGCCTGCGCGAAGGCATCGATCTCGCCCGCTGGAGCGACCTTTCCGGCCGCGATCTCGATCCGGAGAAGGAGGAATTTCTCCTTCAGCACGGTTTCGTGGAGAGGCTCGGCAATTCCCGCCTGCGCTGCACGCCGTCCGGCATGCTCATTCTGGATGCGGTGGTGGCCGATCTCGCCTGCTGACGCCGGCCTCCACCCCAGCTTTAGCCCAATAAACAAGACGACAAAAAAAGCGGCCCGAAGGCCGCTTTTTTCATGCGTTGTTTTCGTTGATCAGGCGTTTCAACAGCTCAACCTCATGGCCGAGCTTGGTGTCGCCGGAAATCAGTTCCTCGATCTTGCGCACGGCATGCAGAACCGTGGTGTGATCGCGACCGCCGAAACGGCGACCGATCTCGGGGAAGGAACGCGGCGTCAGCATCTTTGCCAGATACATGGCGATCTGGCGCGGCTTGACGATGACGCGGGTGCGGCGGTTGGACACCAGCTCCTGTCGCGACACATTATAGTGCTTGGCGACGATGCGCTGAATATCCTCGATGCGTACACGCTTGGCCTCACCCGTCCCGACGAGATGCGACAGCAGCTCATCGACACGATCAACCGAGAGGTTCGGCTCGAAGGAGCGACGGAACATCAGCTGGTTGAAGGCGCCTTCCAGTTCGCGTCCGCTTGCCGTCACGCTCTTGGCCACATGGGTCAGGATTTCATCCGAAATCTCGAAGGACGGATCGTCCTGACGTGCCGAGCCGAGGCGGCGGTTGAGCATTTCGTAGCGCATGTCATAGTCGGGACCTTCGATCTCGATGGCCATGCCGCCCTGAAGACGGGAACGGACACGCGGATCGAGCGATTCCAGCTCCCATGGCGCACGGTCAGCCGCGACCACGACCTGCTTGGCGCTGTCGAGCAGCATGTTGAGCAGATGGCAGAATTCGTGCTGGATCATCTTGCCCTGCAGGAACTGCATGTCATCGATGACGAGCAGGTCGATATTGCGCAGCGTATCCTTCAACGTCAGCGCGTCATTGTCGCGGATCGCAGTGGCGAAACGCCACATGAAATATTCGGCCGTCAGATAGACCACGCGCGGATTGCGCGGGCTGTCGATGGCGGCATTGGCGATTGCCTGCAGAAGATGTGTCTTGCCGAGGCCGACACCCGCATGGATGAAGAGCGGGTTGAAGCGCACGGCGCCGGCACCGGCTTCGGCGATCGTCTTTGCCGCCGCAAGCGCGACGCGGTTGGACGAACCTTCGACAAAGGTATCGAAGGTGAAACGTGTGTCGAGCGGCGAACCGAACAACGGTCCGGAACCGCCCTGACGCAGGGTCGCCTGCGAAGCTGCGGGCTGTGCGGCAGGCGTCGCGGGCTGCGACGGAATGAAGGACTTGTTACGCTGAACGGCGCCGACTTCCGGAACGGGCTGCGCCCTTTCCTCGGCCTGAGCCGGACGGACCGGGCGGCTGGCCGAGCGGACCAGAATCTCCACCTTCAGCACATCCGGATCCTCGCTCTGGACGAGGTTCGTGATCAGATCCATATAACGGTTGTTGATCCAGGACTTCAGAAAGGTCGTCGGAACGGTAAAACGGACGACGCTTTTCGAAACGGAATGGAGTTTGAGCCGTGCAAACCAGCTTGCATAGACCTCCGGACCAACCTGTGCCTTGAGCCGCGCGCTAAAACGTTCAAACAGCGCATCGTGCGTCAT